>NZ_CP029335.1:1985000-3432500 GCF_003711185.1 Sphingobium sp. LF-16
CGCCGGATCGCGACAATCGGCGCGCCCCTATTCCTGGCCCTGCCCCTCATCCCCGCCCCGGCATTCGCCCGCAACGGCGGCGACACGGCATTCGACATACCCCCTCAGAAGCTCGAAACCGCGATCCAGCAGCTTGCCCTGCAGGCCGGGCGGCAGATCGTCTTCCGATCCGCCCTTGCCGGTTCGGCGACGTCGCACCGGCTGTCGGGCACCATGCCCTTTTCGAGCGCGCTGCGCCGGCTGCTCAAGGGCAGCGGCCTGACCTTCCGCGAGACGGACGCCCATGTCATCCTGATCGAGCCGGCCTCCCCGGTCCGCAGCACGACCGACATTGCCGCCGCCGCCCCCCCATCCCCCCTGCCTCCCGCCCGCCCGCTGATCGTCACCGCGCAGCGTCGCATCGACCCGGTCAGCTTTGCCGGCGACCTGCGGCTACGGCCCAGCGCGGCGGGGATCGCGACCCTGGTCGAAGCCAGTCCCGGCATCAGCAGCGAACCGGGCAATGCCGGGCAGCGGGCGCTGGTCGTGCGCGGCGTCGGCATGGCGGGGGAATCGACCACCCTGGTCTATTTCGGTGATGTGCCGATCGCCGGACCGTCCGGCACCGGCAGCGACGCCGCGCGCACGACCAGCGACCTGTCGCTGGTCGACGTCGCGCAGGTCCGCATCGCCCGCACCGCACGCAGCGCCGAACATGGCGTCGGCGCGCTTGCCGGCGAGATCGAGATCGCGCCGGAAGAACCGCATCTGGGCCAATGGGGCGGCGGCGCCAGCCTGGGCCTGGGCATGCAGCAGGGCGGCGAGCCCGACCTGTCGGCTTCCTCCACGCTCAATATTCCGCTGGGCCAGCGCGCGGCCCTGCGCGCGACCGCCTATGCCAGCCGCGCCGGCGGCTATGTCGACAATGTCCGCACCGGCGCGCGCAACGTCAATGACGACGACATATCGGGGCTGCGCCTGATCGCGCGGATCGTGCCGCAGCCCGATCTCGACATATCGGCGCTGCTCACCTGGCAGCATCGCCGCATCGCCGATGCCTCCTCCTGGTTCCAGTCGCTCGGCCCCTATCGCACCGATCGCTATTTCGCCGCGCCCACCACCCATGACTTCCTGATGGGGCGGCTCAAGATCGGCTATGGCGGCGGTCCGGTCCGCCTGACCAGCATCACCGCCGCCTATCGCTGGTCGCTCGACCGGCGTTATGACCGGACCAACGCCACCTTGTTGCAGGGGCAGGATCCCGAAGCCTGCCAACGCTATTTCGGGCTCGACAGTCCGTCCTGCGATCCGGCGCAGACGCAGCAATTCGCCGATTATGCCGCCGGCCTCGCGCCGTCGCTGCTGCATATTCCGATCGTGTCGACCCGCATCCTGCAGGAACTGCGCCTAGGCCATGACAATGTTCACGGGCTGGGCTGGGTGGCGGGCGTGCTGATCGATCATCGCAGCGAGCGGCTGCGCAGCGAACTCTCCTCCTACAGCGGTGACCCCGATGTGACCGGCGAACTGTTCGGTGCGCGCCGGCTGGCAATCAGCCGTGACCAGGCGGCGCTGTTCGGGACGCTCTCCTATCGGGAGGACGACCTGCTGGTTTCGCTCGGGCTGCGCTATGATGATTATCGCGTCGCATCGCAGAATGACGTGGTCGTGCCCAACCTGCTCAGCGGATCGATCGACTCCTGGCCGCGCACCGTCAGCCGCTCGGGCGGGCTCAGCACCCGCGTCCATATCGACCTGCCGATCGCGCCGGGCGCCAGCTGGCATACCCAGCTGACGCGCAGCATCCGGCCGGGCGGGGTCAATACGGCTTCGGTATTGCTGCCCGATCGCCGCACCTATGATGGCGACAGCCTGTGGGGCGCGGAACTCGGCTTCAACCTGCATCTCTGGCGCGACAGCGAGATGACGCTGACCGCCTATATGAACGACTGGCGCGACATGCAGTATCGGGCGCTGTCGGAAAATCGCTCGCACGCCTATCTGGTCAATGTCGGCAATACGATGATCCTGGGCACCGAGTTCGAACTGGTCGCCCGGCCGCTGCCGGGTCTCACCGCCCGACTGGAGGCCAGCCTGATCCGCGCCGACCTGACCCGCGTGTCCGACGCCGCGCCGCTGGTCGGCGGCGCCGACAAGGGCGACAGCATCCCCTTCGTGCCGCATCGCCGGTTGCAGGCCAGCCTGGCGCGCAGCTGGCCGGTTGGCGGCCATGGCCAACTGACGGTCGAGGGTGACTGGCAATATCAGTCGGGTTCCTGGTCCACATTCACCCGCGACGATCCCGATTTCGTCGAGACGTCGAGCTTCTCGCTGTTCGGCGCGGGGCTGAGCTGGCGCCGGGAACGGACCAGCCTGTCGCTGCGCGCGCGCAATATTTTCAACCGCGTCGCGAATTTGCGCGCGGTGACTAACGGATATGGGGTCGGTCAAACGTTCAGTTCAGGACCGCGATCGATCCTGCTGAGCTGGGACCGGCATTGGTGATGCGGGTCGCCGGGGCGGCCCGCAAGGGGTTTGAAAGCGCGGACAAGGGGTTTCGGGGTTGAACCGTCTATCAGGATCGTCGTTGCCGCAACCGGGCGGGGCGGAAAACAGGGCGACCGACTATTCCGCCTATATCCCGGCGCTGCGCCGCTATTTCGCCCGTCGCGTGGCCAACGCCCATATCGTCGACGACCTGATACAGGACGTGATGCTGCGCATGCATGTGCGCCAGTCGCCCGACGGCATCGACAATCTGGAAGGCTATATCTTCCGCACCGCGTCCAGCGTATTGCGCGATCAGGCGCGGCGCGATCAGGTCCGTCATGCCAAGGGGCATGACGAACTGACGGAAAAGGATCATCCTGCTGAGGAACGGACCGCCGACCGCGTCTTACAGGCAAGGGAAGAGATCGCCCAGGTCGTCCGCGCGCTGGAAGAGCTGCCGGAACGGACCCGCGACATCTTCCTGATGCGGCGCTACGAAGGGCTGGCCTATGGCGATATTGCGGAAAGGCTGGGCATTTCGGTGAGCGCGATCGAGAAACATGTCGCCAAGGCCGTCGCGCATATCGCCCGGCGCATGGCACGATAGGATAGCGGTCACTTCATGACCCAGGACGGGGACGACCCCTTCGACATCGCCGCCGCCCATTGGGCGCGGTTGCAGTCCGGCACGGCGACATCCGCCGAACGGGCGGCGATCGCCGCCTGGTGCGACGCGGCCCCGGCGCATCGCGCGGCCATGGACGCGGTCGAGCGCGGCTGGGACGTCGCCGGCGCTGCGGAACAGGATGATGCGATCGCGGCGATGCTCGCCCAGATGCAGGCGCGCCAGACCGAAGCCTCCGCCCCCTCGGCCGGCCGCCGCCCGTGGCGCGCGGCTTTGCTGGCAGCCTCGCTGACCGCGCTGCTGGCGGTGCCGGCGACGCTCTGGTTTACCAGCCGCCCCGCCGAGCATCCCGTGCCGCCCGCCCTGTCCGGCGAACAGGTGGCGCAGGCTGCGGGCACGCGCCTGTTCAGCCCGGCCGGCCGCCGCCGCAATATCCAGCTGCCCGATGGTTCGCGCGTGATCCTGGACGCCGACAGTGCGATCCGCTTTGCCTTCTCCGCCGACAAGCGGGCGGTCGCGCTGGAATCGGGCCGCGCCTATTTCGCCGTTCAGAAGGACAAGAGCCGCCCCTTCAGCGTATCGGCCGGCAAGCTCACGGCCACGGCGGTCGGCACCGCCTTCGACGTGTCGCGCCTTTCGGGCCGGGAACAGGTGACGACCACCGAAGGGCTGGTGCGCGTCGTCACCACCGCCAGGACGCGCGATGGCAGCCGCGCCACCCTGTTGCCGGCCGGCATGCGGCTGACGCAGAAGGATCAGAGCGTTTCGGTCGATCCGGTCGACGTGACCCGCGAAAGCGCCTGGCGCGAAGGGCGCATCGTCTTCACCGGCCGCTGCCTGTCCGACGTCGCGGCGGAAATGAACCGCTATGGCTCGGGCCGGCTGGAGGTGAAGGAGGATGCCGCGCATATCGCCATCAGCGGCGTGTTCGACATCGACAATGCCGATGGCCTGGCCGAAGCGCTGGAGCAGCAGGGGCTGGTGCATGTAGCGCGTAGCGCCGACCGGATCGTCCTGACCCGCGGCGACCAGATCATCCCCGGCGACTGCGCCGTCCGGGGCTGATCTGGAAGAACGGGGCGCCTGTCGACGCCCCGTGTCTTTCCCTTATTTCCGATCGGCCGCGCCATAGAGCAGCGCGTTGAACAGGAATTTGAACGTGCCATAGGATTGGGCGCGCTGCGCCACTTCCGGCCCCATCACCAGCAGCTTGCCCTTGCCGACATCGACATCGGCGACGGCGATCGTGCCGGCCAGCTTCTCCTGTCCCACGGCCCAGCCGCTGCGCAGCAGGTCGCGGCCCTCGAACCAGGACACCTGGCCATAGGGGATGGCATTCGCCGTCACGAAGGTCTGCGAACGGTTGAAGAACATGTCCACCTGATCGGGCAGGCCATAGGCCAGCGGCTGGCGGTTATCGACGCGCGCGCGCAGGATCGATCCGGGGATGAAGAAGCTCTTGGTGTCGAGCGGCTTCATCGCCCCCTCCACTTCCCGTGCCAGCGCGGGCTTGAGCGGCGTGCCAAACAGGTCGATGAAGCGGGCCGAATTGCCGATCGCCACCACCGCGCCGCCATTGCGGGCAAAGTCCGCGACCGCCGGCACCGTCTTGGCGTCGGTCAGATCGCCCAGCATCGGCACGAACTCGGCCGGCGTATCCTTGACGTCCGGCTGCTTGCCAGCGCGGGCCGTTCCCCAGGCGCCGCTCGGCGGCAGTGCGCCGTCGGCGAACAGCAGCACGTCATAATCCTTCGCCAGATTGCCGGCATCCAGACGCTTGGCATAGACCGGCGCGAACGGGAATTCGAACTTCTCCAGCAGGAAGCGGGTCCAGCCGGTCGGGATATTGCCGCCATAACGATCGACCAGGCCGATGCGCAGGGGTTTGAGCGCAATGCGATCACCCTGCGGCGCGGCATCGAGCGCATGGGCGGTCAGGCCCAACTGCGTCACCGCGTCACCGATGATCTTCTGCGCGCCGGCCGATGCCGGGATCCAGATCGCGCCGGTCTGCATCGCCTCGCCATCGGCGCTCATCGCCTGCTTCAGCCAGGCCGGACGCACGCCCGCCTTCAACAGTCGGTTGGTCAGGATGAAGCTGTTATTGCTTTCATGGCCGACGATCCAGCCAGCCTTGCCCTGGCCGACGATCCGGCCGGGCGGCGGCGCCAGCAGGTCGGGCACCGGGGTGAAATGCTGGTCCAGCCCGTCGAGCAGCCGGTCGAAGCCGATCCCCATCTGATAGGCCAGCGTATAGCCGGTAATGTCATAGGGCGCCTTGGGCGGGCCGCCGGGGAAATCCGTATCGTGCGGATGATCCTGCGGCTCGAACATGTCGATTACATGCGGGCGATAGGCCTGGTCGGTGCGCACGATATAGGAACCGGCGGCATAGCTTTTCCCGCCCGCCTGGAACGGCGCGTCGGCCCGCTCCACCTCGACGCCATTCTTGATGAGCGCATTGAGGAAGGCGATCGCGGTGGGCATGTCGCGCTGGTCGGCAGGGATGATATAGGCGCGCGGATCACGCTCGGCCGGGGCCTGCAGCATCGTCTTGTAGAGGCCGGGATCGACCTTCTTGGGGCCACGCCCTTCGTCCAGCGCCTTGGCATTGGCCAGCCGGTCGACCTTGGACGGGGTGATGGTCCAGCTATCCTTGCTGCCCTTCTCGATGCTGTTGGCGCCCATCTTCCAGATGTTGAACAACAGCCGCTCGCGATTGCGCGAGGCATAGTCGATGACGGCGCGGTCCAGCGTCCACTGATAGTCGAGCGAATCCTGCAAATGCCAGTCACGCGGGCCGATCGGCATCATCTCGTCACCGCGGGGCAACTGGGTCGACGGCACCAGCGGGATTTTCGCCGGGGTCGGCCCGCCGATGATCTCGGTCAGCAGGCCGATGCTGTTGTGGAAATAGGCGACCGACCGTTCCATGCCATTGTGCCAGGTCGAATAGGGCGCCGCGCTGCGCGTGCCGGAACCAGCCTTGCCTTCGGAAATCAGGCGCGAATGCATGGCGAAGCCGACTTCGTTGAGCTGCGCCATGACGATCGGGTCATAGTTGAAATTGAACGGATCGCGGAACGGCGGCACGAACACCACCATGCCCTCCGGCCCGGTCTGATGCTGGTTATAGACGATCTGGGGATACCATTGGCGGAACAGCACCCGATTGACATTCTCGGTCTCGGGCATCGCCGCCATGAAGCTGTCGCGATTATTATCGTGGCCGATATATTTCTGGTAGAGGCGTGGCAGCGTCGCCATCTCGCGCTTCTTGGGATCGGCCGAGCGCATATACCAGTTGGCGACCAGTTCCATGCCATCGGGATTGTCATGCGCGAACAGGATGATGCAGTCGTCCAGCATGCGCATCGTTTCCGGGTCCGACTGGGTCAGCATCCGGTAAAGCACCTGGATCTGTCCCTGCGACGTCACCGTCTCGGTCGCGTGCATGCCCGCGTCGATCCAGACCACCGCCTTGCCCTGCGCCGCCAGCGTGCGCGCCTGCGCCTCGTCCACGCCATGGGCACGGGCCAGCTTCTCGGCAATGGCGCGATACTCGTCCAGCTTGGCCAGGTTCGCGGGCGAGGAGACGATCGCCATCCACTGGCTGCGCCCTTCCGCGCTCTTGCCGATGTCGACCAGCTTCATCCGGTCGCTTTCGGTCGCCAGCTTCTGGAGATAGGCCTCATATTCGCTGTAGTTGGCGAGATAATAGTCGGTCCCCGGCGGCTGCTTGAAGAAGCGCTCGGGCGGGGTCGGCGTGCCGGATTGGGCGGTGGTCTGAGCCGCAGCAGGAACCGCCTGCAACAACAGCGCGCCCGACAGGAAAAGCCAATGGGGTTTCATGCAATCTCTCCAGATATCTGGTCGTAAGCGGGCAGAAAGGGGAAAGGGCGCGATGCTTCATCGCGCCCCTTTCGAACAGGCCGTCAGCCCTTAGTAGAAGCGGACATTGTCGATCTGCAACCACATGCGCTTGCCCGGACCGCGCGATCCGCCGAACTCGACCTGGGTGATGCCGTCACCGGTGAAGGCCGGGCCGACCTTGCCGCGCCGCTCGACCGGCTTGAACTGGCTGAACGGCACCTCGACCGCAGCCCAGCCGGCGCCGCCCTGCACCTGCGCTTCCCAGACGCCGTCCAGGCCGTTCAGGCGAACGGTATAGGTGCCGTCGCCCTTCAGCTCGAAGCGCAGGCCCTTATAGCCGCTGATCTTCGCCGGGGTGATCGACCCGCGGCTCAGCGGAATGGCGAAGCCGGCATAGGCCGCTTCCTTGACCGCCATGCGCGCCGACAGCGACAGCGCCTTGCCGCCCTCGTCGCGCGGCACCGTCTGGGTGATCTCGACCGACCGGTCGATGCCGCCATCGGGCGTGTCGACGCGCAGCGTGTCGATCGACGAGCGGCGATCGTCGCGCTCGAAATCGTCGATCAGCGCAGGCACGCTGATCGAGGGCAGACGGTCGGTCTTGTTGGCGGCGGGAAGCGCCGGGGCGCCGGCGCCATAGGCCAGCTTGCCGTCGATCAGCACCTGCGAGACCTTGTAGACATCCTTGATGTTGGTCCAGGGCGTGCCGTCGATCAGCACGATGTCGGCGCGCTTGCCGACCGCAATGGTGCCGCGATCGGCATCGATGCGCATGATCTTCGCACTGGTCTGGGTGCCGGCGACCAGCGCCTGGCTCGGCGTCAGGCCGGCCTGCACCAGCAATTCCATCTCGTGCAGGGTGGACGGACCATGCGGCGTGCCCGGCATGCCCGCATCGGTGCCCAGCGCGATCGGCACGCCGGCATCGAACAGCGCCTTCACATTGCCCAGCGCAAAGCCGAACTTGCGGAATGTCTGCTTCAGGCGCGGATCGTCCGCCTTCACGTCGCCGCGCTTATAGGGATCATAGACCGCCAGCGTCGGGGCCATCGCCATGCCGCTCTGCTTGATCGCGGCGACTTCCTCGGCGGTGATCGGCCGGTCCTGCAGGCCATGGGCCAGCGAGTCCACGCCCGCCCGCGCCGCGACCAGGCCGCGATCGACGGTGACGGTGTGGGTCAGCACCGGCCAGTTCTGGACATGCGCCGCTTCGACCGTCGCCTTCAGCGTCCATTCGTCCATGCTGGTATTGTCGGGCGACACGCCATAGCGCCAGCCGTCGGAGAAGATCTTCACCAGATCGGGCTGATAGGGCACCAGGCTCTCGATCGCGGCCTTGCCGGCGCCGGGCGTGTTGACCCAGATGGTGGTCGCCTGATCGGCCCAGTCGGCGCCATGGCCGCCGGGCGTGCTGATCCGCGCGGCGAAGCGGACATGGGGGCGTTCATCTGGCCCAGCCAGGCGCGCAGCGGCGCGAACGCCTCGGGCGCTTCATTGAAATCATTCACCGTGGTCACGCCAGCCGCGACATAGGCATTGGCGATCTGCGGGAAAGTGCTGGGGCTGCCGCCGGCGGTCCAATGGGTATGGACGTCGAAGAAGCCGGGCAGCAGCGCCTTGCCCTTGACGTTGATGACCCTGGCGCCGCGCGGCACCTTCACATCGGCGCCGACGGCGGTGATGCGGCCATCCTGGATCAGCACGGTGCCGGGCGCGGGCGCCGCGCCGGTGCCGTCGAAAATGGTCGCGCCGACGATGGCGACCGTGCCACCATCGGCCGGGGCCGAGACGGAGGCGGCGGAATGCAGCGCGATCGGCAGGGCGATGGCCGAGGCCAGCAGAGCAGTGACAACAGATTTACGCATGGGACTTCCCCCTCAAAGGCAATGATTATTCTTCGGTCGCCGGCACGGCCGGCATGCAGAACCAGCATTCTGCATCGCTGCCGATCGGCGCACCCGGCGGGATCGGCGGCGGCGGCGCGATCGGCTCGGCCAGCTTGGCGCGCTCCTCGGGCGAGGCCGTCAGCATGGTGGCAAGATAGCGATTATGCGCAGCGTCGGCGGCGGCGCCGCGCTTGCCGAGGCGCCCAGCCAAGCTTTCCATATGCGCCCGCACGATCGCGATCGCGGTCGACGACAATTGCTTGTCATCGGCCAGGCTGATGAGGCGCAGGACATAGCGGGCACGAACCTGTCGCGCGATTTCCGCCTGCCGGCCCATTGCCCCGGCGGCCATCACCCGATCGTCGATCGCGCCCAGATATTCGTCGAGCGACAGCTGGCCGGCATCGGCGGCATGCTGCGCCACCAGCCGATTGAGCCGCTCGGGCGCCAGCATCGCGATGAAGCTGCCGTCGGCCGCCACTTCGGCCGCGCGCGCCCAGTCGAAGGCGGCGGCGGTGCGGCCGGGCAGCAGTTCGATGTCGGTCTGGCGGTCGCTCATGCCCGACTGGATCGATGACAGCAAAGGTGACAGGCGATCGGGCAGATCGAGCGCGGCGGGATCGAGTGTCGCGAGCAGGGCGCGCAGCGCCGCCCGCTGCTGCGCGGCGTCGACCGGCAGCGCCTGCTCATGGCCATCGCCCTTCACCGCATAGCTGTAATCCACCCCGCCGATCAGCTTCGACGCGGCCGTCACCTGGTAACGGTGGAACAGATAGATCGGCACGATCATCCGGCGCAGGTCGGCGGCAGCCGCCCCGGCGGGCAGGTTGTCAAGGCCGAAGCGGTCGAGCGCGATCCGGCGCACATCCATGATGTGGGTGAGTTGCGCGGCGGCATCCGTGCCATCATCCCACATATTGCCCCAGGGCTGGGCATCGCCATCGCCGCGTGTGTCACCATCGGCGACAAAGCGATAGCCCTTGGCCTGGACCGCGCGGGTCATGGCGTCGAGCGCGCCCTTCTCGTCGGTGCCGGCCGGGAACTGGCGATAGAGCCAGTCGATCGCGAACTTGTCCCAGGCGCCGACGCCGGTGGCATAGGCGTCGGAAAAGTCGAGCGCACCGTCCCGCACGGCGATGCGCGGCGCGGGATAGTCCATCACCGACGCCCGGTTCTCGAAGGTCGAACCGGCGAAATTATGGGACAGGCCCAGCGCATGGCCGACCTCATGCACGGCGAGCTGGCGCAGCCGCGCCTTCACCAGCATGATCGGGTCGTCGCTGGCACCGGTGCCCTCCTTCGCCGCGCCGGCCAGCCCCTCGAAGATCAGTTTGTCCTGCCAGGCCCGCAGCGATCCCAGCTGCACCACGCCGCGCACGATTTCGCCGCTGCGCGGATCGACGATGGTGGTGCCCGTCGACCAGCCGCGCGTCTCGCGATGGACCCAGGCGATGACATTGTAGCGCGCGTCCATCGGATTGGCGCCGACCGGTAATTCCTCCACCCGGAAGGCATTGACGAAGCCGGCCGCGTCGAACGCCTGCGCCCACCATTGGGCGCCTTCCTTCAGCGCATCGCGGATCGCCTGCGGCGCGGCACGGTCGACATAGAAGATGATCGGCTTCCTGACGGCCGAACGCGCGGCATTGGGATCGGTCTTTTCCAGCCGGAACCGGCGGACCAGCCGGGTGACGATCGGCTCGTCCAGCGCGGCGGCATAATTGTTGCGGATGACCTGGACCGACGTGCCGGTGCGCGGATCATGAGCGCGGGTGTGGAAATTGGCGTCGGGCAGACGAATGAAGCTGTGATGCACCCGCACCGTCAGCCCGCGCGCATCGGGTAGCACCCGCTCGATGCTGCGCCCCGGCTCGTCGCTGGTGAAGGTCAGCGACGCCTCGAACTCGACATTGTCGGGAAAGGCCAGGCTCTGCGTCGGATCGACATAGGACAGCGCCGGCGCAATCTTGAAAGTGCCGGCCTTGGTCGCCTTCAGCCGCGCGGCGACGTCAAAGGCATCGCGCATCAGCAGGCCGGACAGGTCCACCGTGATGCCCTTGTCATCTTCGCTGACAATATCACCCGACCAGATCGGCGAATTGGAGAAGGAGCGCGCGACCGCCTGTTCCTCGCCGGCGTCTCCGTTGAGCGCGCGGAAACGGTAATTCTCGAACTCGGCCAGCACCTTGTTGCCGACCTTGCGGAACAGCAGCACCTGCGTCTCGCCCAGCCGCGCGCGATCCAGGCCGATCTCGGCTGCGCCCAGGCCGCCCGCGATCGAGGGGGTGTAGAGATAGCGGGCGATGACGCCATTGGCGCCCGCTTTGGGCAGGACGATCTTCTGCCCGCCCGCCAGCGTGAACAAGCTGGCCGGGGCCGGACTTGCCGCCGGCGCGGGCTGGGCCAGCGCGGTGCCGGCCGGCACGCTCAGGATCATCAGGGCGACAAGCGGCAGCGCGCGCAGCGATTTCATCAATAACATGTCCCGAAAGCAAAAAATGGGCACCGGCCGGATGGCCGGTGCCCCAGGAGGCATCAGAATTTGTGGCTGACGTTCAAGTACCAATAGCGACGCAGCGGCGAATAAAGCTGGCCCTGATAGCCACTGGACGACAGCGGCGGTGCCTTGTCGAACAGGTTGCGCACGCCGATGCGCATGCTGGTGCCGCTCAGCGATCCCTCGGTGAAGCGATACTGGCCATAGAGGTTCGCCGTGGTGGTCGCCTTGACCGTCCAGTAATCGCCGTCGGCGTCGATCAGGCCGGTGTCATAGACCTTGCCGGTATATTGGGCGAAGGCGCCGACCGTCACATTGTTCAGCGACCAGGTGAGCGAGGCCGAACCGCGCCACTTGGGCTTGCGATCGAGCTGCAGCAGGCTGCGGCCGCCCGAGATGTTGACGGCGGCGTCGATGTCGCCCGCGTCCTGCGCCGCCAGCAGTTCGGCGATGCCCGGCGAGGGTTCCTGATAATATTTCAGGAAGTGCGACGCATTGACCGCGAAGTTGAAGCTGCCGACGCTGGTTTCAGGCGTGCGATAGGTCAGGTTGAAGTCCAGGCCCTTCACCGTCTGCGGCTGCAAATTGGTATATTGGTCGAGGACGTAGAGAACCTCGCCCGCCGGGGTCAGGCCGGTGCCGGCAAAGGCTTCGACATCCGAAGCGGTCGCCGCGGCGCGGATCACGTTCGGATTGCTCGAACCCTGCTTGCGCAGCAGATAGTCGAGGATCAGCGCATTGCCTTCGCCGAAGATGCCGACCAGGCCGGTCTGGCGCACCCGCCACCAGTCGGTGGTGAAGGTCAGATGGCCCATGCCGTCGGGCAGCGGCGGCTCCAGCACGACGCCGAAGGACAGGGTCTTTGCCCGTTCAGGATCGAGATCCGGGTTACCCGAGCGCCGGGCCGAGGTGGTCTGCGCCCGCGAACATTGCGAGAAGTCGGTGATGCGGCCGGCGCGGACGTCCGCCTCGCACATGATATAGTCGGTGCGGCTGTTCGCGCGCGTCACGACCGTCGCGTTGGTCTGCTCCAGGTTCGGGGCGCGGAACGACTTGGCCCAGGAACCACGGAAGCGGATGCCGCGCACCACTTCCCAGGCACCGGCGATCTTGGGCACGGCGACATCGCCGAAATCGCTATAATGTTCGTAACGGCCGGCCAGCTGGAGATCCAGGCTGCGCACCAGCGGAATGTCCATTTCCGGCGAAACCAGCGGCACGGCAAATTCCGCATAGGCGCCGAACACTTCGCGATGGCCGCTGGTGTCGTTGTTGAGCGCGGAGTTGACGAAGTCGCCCGAGACCGCGCCGGTCAGCGGATCGGTGTAGGTGATGGTGCCGTCGATGCGCGGATCGCGATCGTCAAGCTGGGTCTCGCGCCGTGCCTCGATGCCGGCCGCAAAGCCGACATTGCCACCCGGCAGGGTGAACAGGTCGCTCTTGGAAATGCGGAAGTCATAGGTCGCCAGGGTCGACTTGGTATAGCGGACCAGTTCCTCGCGCATCGCGTCGATGGTCGACTGGCTGTTCACCGACGTGCCGAAGATGTTGTAGGCGTCCGGGGTCGACAGCGACAGATATTCCTGCAGCTTGGTGCGGCTGATATTGTCGCTGACGTCGCGGGCCCAGGCTTCGGAATAGCTGATCGCGCTTTCCCAGTTGAAGCCGTTGAACTCGCCGCGCAGGCCGGCCAGCAGGCGATATTGCTGGTTGGTCACGGTGACGTTCATAGGACCGAAGTCCTCGAACAGATAATTGTTGATGGTGAGCGGCAGACCCTCGGCCGGGGCATTGGTGCCGGCCAGGCGGTTGGGATTGACGGTACCGTTGGCGAACACGGCCTGGCCCAGCGGGTTCCAGTAATTGCTCGCCGGCACATAGATGGGGATCGAGCTGAGCGTAGCGACCGGGCTCTGCTGCGCCTTGGTCTTGCTGCGATAGAAGCCGGCTTCGGCGAAGAAGGTGACATCGTCGCTGATGTCATAATGGCCGGTCATGAACAGGTTTAGGCGGTTGAGGCGCGGCATGATCGACGTGCCCTGCGCCAGCGAGTCATAACGCAGGTCGCGGTCCGCGCCCGCCGTCGCCATCGCACCATTCTGGATGCAGCGATCATTGCCGATCGCGGCGACGCAGCCCGTACTGCTGGTCGGCTGCAGGTGGAACTGGCCCGATGCGTTGGTCAGGGACGTGCCATTGATGGTGACGGGCACATTGCCATAGGTGCGCAGGTTGGCGAAGGGCGTGGTGGTCGACCGGCCGTCAAGCGAGGTCGAACCTTCGAACGCGGTGCCTTCGAACAGGCCACGGCGGTCGGAGGATTCGGTATAATATTGCTCGGTCGAATCCAGGCCGGTGCCATGATCATAGCTGCCGAAAAGGGTGATGTTGCCGCGATTTTCGGCGAAGTTGGTGCCGATCACGCCATTGGCGTTGAACTCGCGCAGGCCGGTGCCTTCCGCGCCGCCATATTGCAGCGACAGTTCGGCGCCCTGATAGTCGGTCTTGAGCACGGTGTTGACCACGCCCGCCACCGCGTCCGCGCCGTAAATGGCGGCCGCGCCGTCGCGCAGCACTTCCAGCCGCTCCAGCCCGTTCACCGGGATGGCATTGGTGTTGTAGCTCAGCACCGGCACCAGCTGGTCGTTCGCCTGGCTGGTCGGGTGGGCCACAACACGGCGGCCGTTCAGCAGCACCAGCGTGTTGCCGATGCCCAGGCTGCGCAGGTCGAGCGAGCCGACGTCGCCGCGCGCGCCGTTGGAGCTGCCGGGCAGATATTGGCTGTTGAACTGGACGTCGCCAAATTGCGGGATCGAACGGAACAGTTCATCGCCCGACACGGCAGCCGCGCTCTTGATTTCGTCGGTCGATACCACCGTGACCGGCAGCGCCTCGTTGATCTTGGCGCCCTTGATCTGCGAGCCGACGACGACGATGCCGTCCGCCGCATCCGCCGCCGGGGCGGCGTCCTGCGCCAATGCGCTGCCTGCGGTCATGGCCCATCCCATGGCGATCAGGCTCGCCGCGCAGGCTCCCTTGTTCCGATACACACCCATATGTCTTCCCCTGGCTCCCGCCATCCGATCCCTTCGGATGGGCTCTGATCTTTTGAGGTTGTCCCCTCGTCCGGCTGCGTGGCCGGAAACCCTCTCATTGTCGGAGACGCAGGCCCGAAAATTTCCCCCATCAAAAATTTCACTTTTGTGATGGTGGTATCCATCGCCCTGATCGATAAGCCGTTTCACCAGTGGGGATGGTGCGGACCGCCCCGCTTCATGCAGCCAGGGGATACATCCATGTCACGCTTCGCCCGCTCCTTCCTCGCCTTCCTCGCGCTCGGCGCATCGGCGCCCGCCCTGGCCGGGCCGCTGGCCGATGGCGACAAGATGGCGATCATGGCGGATGTCGATCGCGGCGCCGACGCGCTGGCCAAGAACGCGCTGCAGATCTGGAACTATGCCGAAATCGGCTTTCAGGAGACCAAGAGTTCGGCCCTGTTGCAGCAGCAGCTAAAGGCCGCCGGCTTCACGGTCGAGGCCGGGATCGCCGGCATGCCGACCGCCTTCGTCGCCCGCTTCAGGACCGGCGACGGCCCGGTCATCGGCCTGCTCGCCGAATATGACGCGCTGCCCGGCCTGCCGCAGGCCGCCGAGCCGGTGCGCAAGCCGATCGAGGGCATCGCCGGCCATGGCTGCGGCCATAATCTGTTCGGCGCCGCCTCGGTCGCGGCCGCCATCGCCACCAAGGACTGGATGGTCGCGCACAAGATCAAAGGCGAACTGCGCCTCTATGGCACCCCGGCGGAGGAAGGCGGATCGGGCAAGGTCTTCATCGTCCGCGCCGGCCTCACCAAGGATGTGTCGGCGATGATCCACTGGCATGCCGCCGACAGCAACAGCGCGTCGCAGAACACGGCACTCGCCAATATCAGCGGCAAGTTCCGCTTCCACGGCACCGCTGCCCATGCCGCCGCCGCGCCCGAACGCGGCCGCTCCGCGCTCGACGGGGTCGAGGCGATGGACGCGATGGTCAACATGATGCGCGAACATGTGCCGCAGGAAACCCGCATCCATTATGTCATCACCGATGGCGGCAAGGCGCCCAATGTCGTGCCAGACACGGCCGAGGTCTATTATTATGTCCGCCACCCCAACCAGCAGGTGGTCGCCGACATCATGGACCGGGTGAAGAAGGCGGCCGAGGGCGCGGCCATGGGCACCGGCACCACGGTCGAGTTCAACCAGGTCGGCGGCACCTTCGACCTGCTGCCCAACGACACGCTGGGCCATGTCATGTATGACAATCTGAAACAGGTGACCCTGCCCAGCTACAATGCGCAGGAGCAGGCCTTCATCACCCAGATCCAGTCGAGCTTCCCCAAGGGCACGCGCATGGGCGACGGCAGCGTCGAAGCCTATAGCAGCGGCGGCCTGACCCCCGCCTCCACCGATGTCGGCGACGTCAGCTACACGACGCCGACGGTCGGCATGGTCGCGGCCACCTGGGCACCCGGCACCCCGCCGCACAGTTGGCAGGCAGTCGCGGCCAGCGGCACCAGCGTCGGCACCAAGGGCGCGGTCGTCGCCGCCAAGGCGATGGCGCTGACCGCCGCGCAACTGTTCCAGAGCCCGGACACGCTGGCGGAGGCCAAGGCCGAACTGGATCGCCGGCGCGGCAAGGATTTCGTCTATCGCTCGCTGCTGGGCGACAAGGGGCCGGCGCTGGAATATCGAAACGGGAAGTGACGGTCCCGAAGCAGGCCGATCACTCGCCCGCCTCCTTATAGGCGGGCAACCCCAGCCCGCGCCGGATTGCCAGCGCCCGCAGGCCAAATCCCAGCAGCGCCGCGATCACGCCGGCGACCGGCACATCCAGCCCGGCCAGCCGCAACAGCACGAACAGGCCGGAGGCGAACGCTGCGGCTGTGACATAAAGTTCGGGGCGCAGCAGGATCGACGGCTCGCCCGCCAGCGTGTCGCGCATGATCCCGCCAACACAGCCTGTGACCACGCCCATCATCCCCGCGACAAAGGGCGGCACGCCAAAGCTCATTGCCTTGGCCGCGCCAAAGACCGCGAAGGCAGCCAGCCCGATCGCATCGAGCCAGTCGAGCGCATGGTCGCTCCACCAGCGGCGCGGCGTGATCCAGACGGTAATGGCGGCAGCCATGCAGACAATCGACGGCGCCGGATCATGGATCCAGAAGACCGGCGCATCGATCAGCAGGTCGCGCACCGTGCCGCCGCCCACCCCGGTCAGCAGGGCGAAGAAGGCAAAGGTCACCAATGTCTGGCGCAGGCGCGCGGCAGCCAATGCGCCGGAAGCCCCGAAGACGAAGGTGCCGATCAGGCTCAACGCCTCCAGCACGGGTCCGATATGGGTGGCGATCGTCGGGGTCGGCGGCAGCATGGCTTTCCGTAGCCGCTATCGGGCGCCAGCGGAAGCCGGCGCCCGAGGCACGATCATTTCCGGCCCTTCTCGGCCGACAGGCGGGTCATCAATATGGCCGCCCGCTTGGCCTGGCGCGGCATGGTGGACAGGTCCGCCTTTTCCGCCGGGCTATGGTCGCCGGTCGAGGCGAGGCCCAGCCCCACCAGCCCGTCGACATCCTGCGCGACGAAGCTGATATCGCCCGCGCCGCGCTTGAGCGGATCAAGCTCGGGCATTTCGGGCAGGCCCAAATCCTTGTTGATGCCATTCAATCTGCCGAGCAGCGCGCGGTTGCCCGCCGTTGGTGCCATGGAGGGATAGCCCAGATCAAAGGCGATGCTGGCACCGGTGCCGGGCAGATGGCCGTTGTCGACAATTGCCTGCATCTTCGCCCGCACCCGCTCGGTCTGGTCCTGGCTGAGCGTGCGGAAATCGCCCTTGGCGACGGCGATCGGCGGGATGATGTTGGTCTTGCCGGTCACGGCGATGCGCACGCCGTCCTTGTCGACGTCCGCGCTCTGGCCGCCACCGATCAGGCCGACATTGAAGGTCAGGTTTGGCTCCGGCAATTCCTTGCGGAAAGCGGTGATGATCCGCGCCATTTCATAGACGGCGCCATCACCGGCGGCGGCCGAGAAGATGCCCGAACTGTGCGCCGATTTGCCGCTGGTGGTCAGCGTCCAGCTGTTGGAGGAGCGGCGCGCGATCGAGCCCATATCCTTGCCGTCCTCGCGGCTCAGCCCCTCGAAATCGAGCGCGACGTCGGCGCGCTTGCCGGCCGCGATCAGGTCAGCGCGCGCGATCGAAACCGGATCGCCCGAATCCTCCTCGTCACCGGTCAGTACCACCTCGATATTGGCGTTCTTGAGCGTGCCCGCCGCCTGCATCGCCTTCAGGGCGAGCAACATCGTCACCACCCCACCCTTGTCGTCGCCAACACCCGGCCCGGCCGCCCAGTCGCCCTCGCGCTTGAAGGTCTGGAACGGCGAGTCCGGCTCGAACACCGTGTCGAGATGGCCGATCAGCAGCATCTTCGTCGTGCCCGCCTTGCCCTTATGCACGGCGATGAAATGGCCGGCACGCTTGACCTGATCCATCGGCTTCCAGCTAACGGTGAAGCCCAGCGCCTCGAACTCAGGCCGCAGCATGTCGGCCACCGCCTTGACGCCGGCGACATTCATCGACCCGCTATTCTGGTTCACGATCTTTTCGAGGAGGGCGATCGCGGGCTCATGGCCGGCATCGACGCTGGCGCCGATCTTCTGTTCGGCCGGGCTCAGCGCCGCCTGCGCCGTGGTCGCCAGCAGCATCGCGCCGCACAGGGCCGCCTTCACAATAGTCTGTCGCATGGGTTCGTAACTTCACCGGAACAAAGGAAAAATGGGCCGCTCTGGGACGGCTGCAGAATAAAACGGGTGGCGCGCGCAGACACGCCACCCGTCGGATGCTTATTTCGCCAGTTCAGCTTCGATCGCGGCAACCAGCGCCGGATCATCGGGCGCGGTCGTCGGTGCGAAACGGGCCGCGACGCTGCCATCCTTGGCGATCACGAACTTCTCGAAATTCCAAAGGATTTCCGGCACCGGATTGGGCGTCATGCCATAGCCCTTGAGCCGCTCGCGGAAGCTGTCGCCATCGCCCTGCGCCTCGGGCTGCGCGCTCGTCAGGGCGGCATAAAGCGGATGCTTGTCCGGCCCGCTGACCACGATCTTCTCGAACATCGGGAAATCGACGCCGAAATTGGTGGTGCAGAAGGTGGCGATCTCGTCATTGCTGCCCGGCTCCTGGGCGCCGAAATCATTGGCCGGGAAGCCCGCGACCACCAGCCCCTTGTCCCGATAATCGGCATAGAGCTTTTCCAGCCCCTCATATTGCGGCGTCAACCCGCATTTGGAGGCGACATTGACCGCGAGCACGACCTTGCCGGCATAATCGGCCAGGGTCGCGTCGGCGCCCTTGATGGTCTTGAGCGGTATTTGCTGAATTGCGGTCATGCATCGTCTCCCTTGGATATCAGGCGGCGGACCTTGCCATCATATGGCGGCGCCGAAAAGATGCCCCGCCGCCGCCGTCACAGCCATCGCCAGCGCGCCCCAGAAGAAGGTACGCAGCATCGACCGCCCCGGCCGCGCCCCGCCCAGCCGCGCCCCGACATAGCCCAGCAGCAACAGGCAGAGCAGCGACACCGGCACGACGCTGATCCCGGCCAGCGACGGCGCGATGGCCGCGGCGACTACCGGTGGCGCCGCGCCACAGGCGAAGCTCGCCGCCGAGGCCAGCCCTGCCTGCACCGGGCGCGGCGTGCTGAGGTCGGAAATGCCCAGCTCATCGCGGGCATGGGCGCCCAGCGGATCGGTCGCCATCAACTGGGTAGCCACCTGCCCAGCCAAGTCCCAGTCCAGCCCGCGCTCGACATAAATGTCGCGCAGCTCCTCCCATTCGGCATGAGGCTGCGTTGCCAGAGCCTTCTTTTCCTTGGCGATATCGGCACGCTCGGTATCCGACTGGGCGCTCACCGACACATATTCGCCCGCCGCCATCGACATGGCGCCCGCCACCAGCGCGGCAATGCCCGACAATAATATGGACTCGCCCGTCGCGCCCGATGCGGCGATGCCGGTCATCAGGCTGGCGGTCGAC
The DNA here is from genome assembly GCF_003711185.1 of Sphingobium sp. LF-16. Taxonomy (NCBI): domain Bacteria; kingdom Pseudomonadati; phylum Pseudomonadota; class Alphaproteobacteria; order Sphingomonadales; family Sphingobiaceae; genus Sphingobium; species Sphingobium sp. LF-16. The sequence continues at coordinate 2,004,421 of NZ_CP029335.1, forward strand.
ACGATGCCGTCATTGGCGCCCAGCACGGCCGCACGCAACCAGCCGACCCGGTTGACATAATGGACGGCATGATGCGGTCGCGACGGCTCGACGCGTGGCGTGGTCATATGATGGAGCCCCCTGTCAGATCATCCAGCCCGTTGGCTATCAGATGCAGGGGGCAGCGCAAGGGGCTCAGCCCAGCCCCTCGGCCTTCTCCGCCAGTTCGAGCCAGCGCTCCTCGGCGGCATCCTTCTCGGCGCGAGCCTTCTCGATCGCAGCGGTCAATGCCGCGAATTTCTTCGGGTCGCGGGTATAAAGCGCCGGGTCGGCCAGCGCCTCCTCGTCGCGGGCGATCGCCGCTTCCAGTTCCTCGATCTTCTTGGGCAGCAGGTCGAGGTCGCGCTGGTCCTTGTAGGTCAGCTTGGTCGAGGCCGGCTTGGGCGGCGGCGGGGCCGCAGCCTCCTTCTTCTCCGCCTTGGGCGCGCGGCGCGGATCGCGCTTGGCGATCCAGTCGGCATAGCCGCCGACGATCACGTCGACCTTGCCCGATCCGTCGAGGCCGAGCGTCACGGTAACGGTCCGATCGAGGAAGTCGCGGTCATGGCTGACGATCAGCACCGTGCCGTCATAATCCGCGATGACTTCCTGTAGCAGGTCAAGCGTTTCGAGGTCAAGGTCGTTGGTCGGTTCGTCCAGCACCAGAAGGTTGGATTCGCGGGCAAATTCGCGCGCGAACAGCAAGCGCGAACGCTCGCCACCCGACAGGGTGCCGACCTTCGCCTCGGCCAGCGAGGGATCGAACAGGAAGTCCTTCAGATAGCCATGGACATGCTTACGCACGCCGCGCACGTCGATCCAGTCGCCGCCTTCGGCCAGCACGTCGCGTACGCTCTTGTCGCCCTGCATCAGGCTGCGCTGCTGGTCGATGAAGATCATGTCCAGCGTCTTGGCCAGCGTCACCTCGCCGCTATCGGGCGCCAGTTCGCCGGTCAGCAGCTTCAGCAAGGTCGACTTGCCCGCACCATTGCCGCCGACGATGCCGATCCGGTCGCCACGCTGCACGCGCAGCGAGAAGTCGTTGATGATCGTGCGGTCACCAAATGTCTTGGTGACATGCTCGGCCTTGATGACGCTCTTGGTCTTGCTGTCATCGCTCGCCACCGCGATCTTGGCAGTGCCCTGCGGCCCCTGCATCGCGGCACGCTGGGCGCGCATCTCCCACAGCTTGGCCAGCCGCCCCTGGTTGCGCTTGCGCCGGGCAGTGACGCCGCGCTCCAGCCAGTGGGCCTCGATCTTGAGCTTGGCGTCCAGCTTCTCGGCGGCGCGCGCCTCTTCGGCATAGACCGCTTCCATCCAGTCCTCGAAACCGCCGAAGCCGATCTCGTTACGGCGCATCTGGCCACGGTCGAGCCACAAGGTCTGGCGGGTCAGGCGGGTCAGGAAGGCACGGTCATGGCTGATGACGATGAAGGCACCGGTATAGCGGGCGAGCCAACTTTCCAGCCAGTCGATCGCAGCGATATCCAGATGGTTGGTCGGCTCGTCCAGCAGCAGCAGGTCGGGTTCGCTCGCCAAGGCGCGGGCGATCGCGGCGCGGCGGCGCTCACCGCCGCTCGCAGTCGCGGCCTCGCGCGACAGGTCGATGCCCAGCTGGTCGGCGATCGCCTCGACCTCATGGGCGGGCGGCGCGAATGCGCCGGCCAGCGCGAAATCATGCAGCGTCTTGAAGGCGCTGACGTCCGGATCCTGCTCCAGCGTCACCACCCGCGCGCCCGGCTGCACCGAACGAATGCCCTCATCCGCCTCGATCTGGCCGCCGATCAGCTTCAATAGGGTGGTCTTGCCCGCGCCGTTGCGCCCGATCAGTGCCAGCCGGTCGCGCTGGCCGACATGGATGTCGATATGCCGGAACAGCCAGTGGCTGCCCTGCGAGAGGCCGAGATTTTCGAAGGAGAGAATGGGTGCTGCCATGGCGGTGCAGCTAGGGCCTATCGGGCGTCGGGGCAAGAGTGGAACCGGAAAGCTGTCGGACGGCTTTCAACGCAGGACAGCGTCCATTCATCGCACCCCGGCCAAAAACGGGTGCAGGACTTACAGAGGAGACCATGTCCATGAAATCCGCTCTCGCCCTGATGGCGCTCGGCGCCGCCGCACTGCCTGTCGCGGCTGTTGCCCAGACCAGCGTCACCATCGCCGAGACCGCGCCGGTGGTGACGTTGAACGTCACCGAAAGCGTCGAGGCCGCGCCCGATGTCGCGACCATCGGCACCGGCGTCCAGACCAAGGCCCCGACCGCGGCCCAGGCGATGAAGGACAATGCCGCCAAGATGGATGGGCTGATCGCGGCACTGGCCAAGGCCGGCATCGCCAAGGCCGATATCCAGACCAGCGGCATCAACCTCAACGCCCAATATGATTACAGCAACCGCGACGGCCAGCCGTCCGGTCCGCGTTTCCTGGGCTATGAGGCGTCGAACCAGCTCAGCGTCAAGGTACGCGACGTGAAGAAGGTTGGCGCGCTGCTCGATACGCTGGTGCAGGCCGGGGCGACCAACATCAACGGCCCCAGCTTCTCGGTCGAGGATCCGAGCCCGCTGCAGGCCCAGGCCCGCGCCACCGCGCTCAAGACGGCCAAGGCCCAGGCCGATTTCTATGCCCAGGCGGCAGGCTATCGCTCGGCCCGGCTGGTCTCGATCTCGGAAAGCAGCAGCGGCGGCAATGCGCCGATGCCGCTGATGGCCGCCCGCTTCAAGGCCGACGCCGCGCCGACCCCGGTGGAACCCGGCCAGGTCAGCGCACCGATCAGCCTGACGGTCCAGTACGCGCTGGAACGCTAAGCCGTCATTCCTCGACGCGCCAGTGCGGCACCGCAAGGTCCGCGCTGGCGCCTTTGACCAGCCGCGCGTCGATGCCACGATCGGCAAAGGGCTTGAGCAGCCCCTCATGCCCCTCCCCCTTGATCGACATGTCGATCGGCAGGCCGGTGCGCTGCGCCGCCCACAGCACAAGCGCCAGCCGATCCTTGTCCGTCACGGCCCCTTCATCATCCAGCGCGAGCGACGGCAGCGGCAGGGTCGGCGGCGTAATCTCTATCGCCCAGCCGGGCGTTGCCGCCGCCGCCCGCCGCTCCAGCGCCCAATAGGCGCCAAGGCCCGCATCCGGCAAAGGCTGCGCCCGCACCACCGCCCGTTTGCGCGCTGTATCGACCGTCACCGCATCGGGATTGACACCGGCGACCAATGCCAGCCGGTCGGTCAGGCGATCGACCTGGCCCTGTACCTCACGCCGGGCGGTCTGGGCGGCGAGCAACTGGGCATTGTCGGCATCCGTCCCCTCCCCCACCCGGATCTGTTCGATATCCAACGACACCGGCTTGCCCAGCATGTCGCCCAGAATATGGCCGGCCCGCGCGGACGCGTCGCGCTCATAATGGCTGGTGAGGACGCTGGCGGTCACGGCAAGCGGCCTAGCGGCGAAATCCAGGTCGAGCTGCGCGATCCGGGCGCCATCGGGAAATTCGCGCCGGATGACGTCGCGGGCATCGCGGGCGGCCCGCGCTTCCCAAGCGATCTGGCCGAGCGACAGGCCGAGCGGCACTGCCAGCGCCAGGAAGATGGCACCGATGAAAACCATCTGCAGCCAGCTCTGGCTGGGCGACAGCCGCCGGCCAAAACCATAGAGGCGCGCCATGATCGCCGCAGCCAGGGCGATCGTCACGAAATTGGTGAAGAAGAGCAGGAAGGCACCGCCCGCGACTGTTGCGTTAAGCGTCGCCAGTCCAAAGCCCACCGTTGCCAGCGGCGGCATCAGCGCGGTGGCGATTGCGACGCCGACGATCGTCCCCGCCTTGCCGCGAATCATCGCATAGGCGCCCGCTAGCGCGGAAAAGAGCGCGACCATCAGGTCAAACAGATTGGGTCGGGTGCGCGCGGCGATTTCACTGGTCACCGTCTGTAACGGCGACAGCAGGACGATGAAGGCGGTGAACGCGATCGCCACCAGCGCCCCGCCCGCCAGCGCGACGATCGTCCGGCGGATTTCGCGCGCATCGGTCATGGCGAGGCCAAAGCCCAGCCCGACGATCGGCCCCATCAGCGGCGAGATCAGCATCGCACCGATCACCACGGCCGGCGAGGAGAGCAGCAGGCCGAGCACCGCAATGCCCGCCGACATCAGGATCATGAAGGCGTAGGACGGGCTCCAGCCATCATCGGCCCGGACCCTTTCGAGCACCGCCTGATGATCGATCCCGCGGATCACATGGCTGCGCCACCAGCGCGGAACGGAGCGCCACAAGGGCGCATCGGCTACGGGCCTGTCATCTTCATTCTGCATGGCTGGCAAGCCTAATTCGCCCGGCCGCTCCTTTCCAGCGCGGAATGACCGGTCATTCACCACCTGTTCAATGCGCTTCGCCTATGCCATGCCCATGACAATGATCGCCAAAAGCCTGACTGCCGGACTGGCCGCAATTATGGCCCTGTCCCTTATGACACCGGTCGCCGAAGCCGGTGGCCGCCGTGACGAACAGGATGCCGCGCGTCGCGCGATGCTGGACGGCCAGGTCATGCCCTTTTCGATGATCAAGCGCCGGGTCGACGCCCAGGTGGGTGGTGCCACCTATGTCGGCAGCGAGTTCAACCCCTCCACCAATCGCTATCGCCTGAAATATGTGAAGGACGGCAAGGTGATGTGGGTTGATGCCGACGGCCGGACAGGCGATATCATCGGCTGGGCGCGCTGACCGCGCGCCGCCCAACCTCTTTGCGTCGATAACAAGAAACGGAACCCTATGCGCCTGCTGATCGTCGAGGATGAACCGAGTCTGGGCCAGCAGCTCAGGAACACGCTGGAAGGTGCCGGCTATGCCGTCGACCTCGCCACCGATGGCGAGGATGGCCATTTCCTGGGCTCGACCGAAAATTATGACGCCGTGGTCCTGGACCTGGGCCTGCCGACGATCGACGGCCTGACCGTGCTTGATCGCTGGCGCAAGGAAGGCCGCAGCTTCCCGGTGCTGGTGCTGACCGCGCGCGATAGCTGGTCCGACAAGGTCGCGGGCCTCGATGCCGGCGCCGACGATTATCTGGCCAAGCCCTTCCAGAGCGAGGAACTGATCGCCCGCCTGCGCGCGCTCATCCGCCGTGCCAGCGGCAACGCGTCGAGCGAACTGATCGCCGGCGACGTCCGCCTCGACACCCGTTCGGGCAAGGTGACGCTCAAGGGCGATCCGGTGAAGCTGACGGCGCAGGAATATAAGCTGCTGTCCTATCTGCTCCACCACAAGGGCAAGGTGGTCAGCCGCACCGAGCTGATCGAGCATATCTACGACCAGGACTTCGACCGTGATTCCAACACGATCGAAGTGTTCGTGACGCGCATCCGCAAGAAACTCGGCGCCGATGTCATCACCACCATCCGCGGCCTTGGCTACAGCCTGGACGAGCCGGGGCGCTGATCCGCGCCCCATCCGCCTCCGTTCGCTGCGGGCGAAGTCGACAGGCGAACAGGTCCGTCCCATCGGCCATGTTTCTCGACTGCGTATGCAGTGAACGGGTGTAGGATCATTTCGCATGGCCAGCCCGTCGCCCTCCCCCGTCCGGTCCACCGGGTCGATCAGCCGCCGCATGATCGGCATTGCCGCGCTGTGGATCAGCGTGCTGCTGCTGGGCGGCGGCGTCGCGCTCGACCGGGTGCTGTCGGACGCGGTGACGCGCAATTTCGACGACGGCATGAATTATGTGCTGACCGCGATGATTGCGGCGGCCGAGATCGGCCCGGACGGCGAAGTGCTGTTCAACCGCGAACTGGCCGACCAGCGCTTCCTGGAACCCAATAGCGGCCTCTATTACCAGATCAGTGCCAAGGGGCATGAGGATTGGCGGTCGCGATCGCTGTGGGACCGGGCGCTCAAGGTGCCGGGCGACCATGCCGACCGCAATTTCCATGTCTATGACAGCAAGCAGTTTCCCGGCGAGGATCTGCGCGTCATGGAGCGCAGCGTCATCCTGCCCGGTTCCGACGCGCGCTGGATGTTCATGGTGGCGCAGGCGCGCCAGGGCCTCGATGGCCAGATCAAGACGCTGCGATCCACCCTGTTCAAGAGCTTCGCGCTGCTGGCGCTGGGCCTGATCGTGCTTGCCACCTTGCAGACCATCTATGGCCTGCGGCCGCTGCGCAAGGTGCGGCTGGAAATCATCAAGATGCGCGATGGCGACAAGAGCCGGGTGACCGAACCCATGCCCGCCGAAGTGCTGCCGATGGTCGAGGAACTGAACGCGCTCCTCGCCCATAATGAGCGGCAGGCAGAGGAAGCGCGCACCCATGCCGGCAACCTCGCCCATGCGCTCAAGACGCCGCTGACCGTCATCATGAACGCCGCGACCGCCAATGCGCCGAACCTGGGCGAAACGGTCGTGCGCGAGGCGACGACGATGCGGCGCCAGGTCGACCATCACCTCGCCCGCGCCCGCGCCGTCGGCCGGCGCGGCGCAGCACAGAGCCGGGCCGAGGTCTGGGCTAGCCTGGAGGCGGTCGAGCGCGCGGTGCGCCATCTCTATCAGGATGCGCGGGTCGACATGGACGGCGACAAGCATGCGGCGGTCCGCGTCGAGCGGCAGGATCTGGACGAAATGCTGGGCAATCTGGTCGAGAATGCTGCCAAATATGGCGGCGGCAGCGTGTTCGCGACGGTCAGCCGGGTTGGCGCGATGGTCGAGATCATGGTCGAGGATGATGGCATGGGCATTCCCGAAGCCGACCGGGTGCGCATCTTCGATCGCGGCGTGCGGCTCGATTCGGGCAAGCCCGGCACTGGCCTTGGCCTCGCCATCGTCCGCGACGTCGCCGAAATCTATGGCGGGACGGTGGCACTGGAGGAGAGCGAGGATCTGGGCGGGTTGCTGGTCCGGCTGCGCCTGCCGGCCGCCTGACAAAGGGCGCCCGACGAAAGGCAATTGCGTTCCTGCAAATCAATAGCATAGACAGGATAGACCGGGCCGCATCGGCCCATTCCAGACGGGATCGACGGGTGCGGCGCCATCTCTATCTCATTGCCGGCTTCCTCTCGATCGGATTGGGCACGCTGGGCGCCTTCCTGCCGCTGCTGCCGACCGTCCCTTTCATGATCCTGGCCGCCTATTGCTTTGCCCGCTCCAGTCCGGAACTGGAGGCAAAGCTGCTGGATCACAAGCATTTCGGTCCGCATATCCGCCGCTGGCGCGAACGCGGCGCGATCAGCCGCAAGGGCAAGAAGGCCGCGCTCGGCGCCTTTGCCTTCAGCGCGATCCTGGCGCTGATCTTCTCCCCCTTCCCCTGGTATCTGATCCCGCTGGCCGCGGCGCTGATCGGTGGCACCTGGATCTGGACCCGCCCGGAAAGCTGAGCCGCCTGGGCGGGATCGATATCAGCCCTTAGCCTTGCGTCTTTGCATAATCGCGCAGCGCGCGTAGATCGCGGGTAATCCACTTGGCGTCGCGCGCGAAATCCTCGTCGCTCATACCGGGCTGGCGAAAAAGCGTCAGCATCACCTCTGCCCCATCCCCATTCTCGATGACGCGCAGCGGGACATGAACCTCACGGCCATCACCGGTCTCGACGAAATGGTCCATCACGCCAAATTCATTGTGCGGCGTGAAGCGAACCACGATCGGCCCATCGGGACCGTCGGCAATCCATCCGGTGCCGCCCCTGCGCAGATCGGCCTCGGTCAGGCCCGATGCCCATTTCGGGAATATCTCCGGCTGCCAGATCGCTTCGTAAAGCTCGCGCCAGTTGCGCGCTATCGTGACACTATAGGTTCGCGCGGTAAGCATGCAGAATTCTCTTTTAGAAGTGGAACTGCGCTGTACCGCTGCCAGGCCTTCTTGTCACCGCAACGGATGTTTCTTGGCTAGATACCGCCCGGCACCGGGGACCAGCCGCCGGAGGTCAGCGCGGCGCCAAGGTCCGTGACGCACGCATCCAGCACCGCCTGGTCGGTCGAGCGGATGACGAAATTGGCGCCGGTGCGCCCTTCGCGGAAGAAGGGGTAGCTCCCGATCTGGACACCGTCATGGGCGCGCTCGGTAGCGCCGAGCAGGTCGGCGATCTCGCTTTCCGCGACCCAGCAGCCGATCGTCGCCGACAGGACGGGCAAGCCGCCTTCCAGCGCGCCGGTCAGGCTGTCGAGCATGCCGGCGGTGATATGCGGCACGCCGGCCATGATGAAGATATTGCCGTGGCGGATGCCCGGCGCGCCCGACATGCGGTTTTCGATGAGGTCGGCGCCCGCCGGCACCCGCGCCATGCGCAGCCGCGCGTCGGTCAGGCCGCCGCGCGTGACATAATAGCGCTCCAATATCGCCCGCGCCTCGGGATGGATCTCCACACCGACGCCCAGCGCCGCCGCGATCGCATCCACCGTGATATCGTCATGGGTCGGGCCGATGCCGCCGGTGGTGAAGAGATAGTCGTTGCGGGCGCGCAATATGTTGACCGCCTCGACGATCGCGTCCTGCACATCGGGCACCACCCGCACTTCGCGCAGGCGGATGCCCTGGACATTGAGCCAGGTGGCGATCTGCGCGACATTCTTGTCCTGGATGCGGCCCGACAGGATTTCATCGCCGATCACGATCACGGCGGCGGTCCAGATACGGTCGCTCATGCCAGCGGCTCCGCACGGGTGGCAAGCGCCATCAGCCGGGCCAGCCGATCGGGCGGCAGAACGTCCGCCGGCTTGTAGCTGGCCTCGAAGACCGGCACGTCGGCGGGCAAGGCAGTCCAGTCCGACCGATCGGCCACGAAGATCGCGGCATCGGGCCGGATCGCCGAGCGATCGTCCAGCGTGCCGACCCGGATCGCCGCCCCCGCCCGGCCAAGACGGGGATAGAAGCTCCAGACCGCCGTGCCGCAGTTGGCACAGCGCACGATCACCTGGGTCTTGCCGCTGCCGGTCGGCACGACATGTTCGCTCAACTGCCCAGACAGGAGATGAAGATGATCGACCTCGACAAAGGCGTTGACGGCCGACGCTGCACCGCTCTGCCGCTGGCACAAGCTGCAATGGCAGTTGTTGACGAAGATGGGGTCGGCATCGACCCGATAGCGCACCTCACCACAGGCGCATCCGCCTTCCATCACCATGTCCGTTTCTCTTTTCCTGATAGCGACCGAGGGGCTGAGCGAAGACACTCGCAATGCCGGATCGCAGGGTCTATATCAACCACATGACCGAATATATGACGATGACGGCCGACGCGCCGGTTTCCCGCTCGACCGCGATCAAGCTCTATGACGCGGCCGGTTTCGACGGCATGCGCAAGGCCGGCCGGCTGGCCGCCGAGATCCTTGACGCGCTGGTGCCCCATGTGGTGCCGGGCGTGACCACCGGCGAACTGGACGACATCGTCCGCCGCATGACGCTGGACGGCGGCGGCGTGCCGGCGACCCTGGGCTATCGCGGCTATACCCATAGCTGCTGCATTTCGCTCAACAATGTGATCTGTCATGGCATTCCGGGCGACTATAAGCTCAAGGACGGCGACATTCTCAATATCGACGTCACCCCGCTGGTCGATGGCTGGCACGGCGACACCAGCCGCATGTTCATCGCCGGCGACGCCCCGATCAAGGCGAAGCGGCTGGTCGAGATCACCTATGAATGCCTGATGCTGGGCATCGAGCAGGCCAAGCCCGGCAATCACCTGGGCGACATCGGCCATGTCATCCAGCGCCATGCCGAAAAGCATCGTTACGGCGTGGTCCGCGATTTCTGTGGCCATGGTCTGGGCCGCGTCTTCCATGACAGTCCCGAAGTGGTCCATGTCGGCCGCCCCGGCACCGGTCCGGAGCTGAAGCCCGGCATGTTCTTCACGATCGAGCCGATGATCAACATCGGCAAGCCCGGCGTGAAGATGCTGGATGATGGCTGGACGGCGGTGACGCGCGACCGCACCCTGTCGGCGCAGTTCGAGCACAGCATCGGCATCACCGAAACCGGCTGCGAGATCTTCACCAAGAGCCCGACCGGCCTAGACTGCCCGCCCTACGCGCGCTGATTTCTGCCTGCCCATGGCGGTCCCAAAGGCCCGCTCCGCTCATGCTATCGGGATCATTCCTGACCGGCGTCGACGGGGCGGGCCTTTTGCATGATGGATCGCTCAACCACTGCCCAAAAAACAGGCAGAATGACATGATATTGCCCGGAATCCGGGCAATATGGACAAAGATTGCTGCATCGCCGAAAGCAGGCCTAGCGATTCGCCACTTGGCACGGTAATTGATTGTTAAGGGAGACGGCGCTTGCCTCGGGGGGCATGATGATCGTCGCTTGAAGGTTGAAGGATGCGGGGCCAACCCGCGTCCATTCGTGCGTCATGGGTTGGGATTAAGTGATGAAGAAGATCGAGGCGATCATCAAGCCGTTCAAGCTGGACGAGGTGAAGGAAGCGCTGCACGAAGTGGGCGTGTCCGGCATCACCGTCACCGAGGCGAAGGGCTTCGGCCGCCAGAAGGGCCATACCGAACTGTATCGCGGCGCCGAATATGTCGTCGACTTCCTGCCCAAGGTGAAGCTGGAGGTCGTCGTCGACGATGCGCTGGCCGACCGGGTCGTCGAAGCGATCTGCAGCGCCGCCCAGACCGGCCGCATCGGCGACGGCAAGATCTTCATTTCCGCCATCGAGGGCGCGGTGCGCATCCGCACCGGCGAACGCGACAGCGACGCCATCTGATTTTCGACAGGTTCTAGCCGGCGGACAGTGGTCCGGCGGACACAGGCTTCAACGACCCCTTCGGGGGGGTATCCATAGAGAAGGGCAAGTGCACATGGCCAACACGCCAAAAGACATCCTGAAGATGATCGAGGAAAAGGAAATCGAGTGGGTCGATGTCCGTTTCACCGATCCCAAGGGCAAGTGGCAGCACCTGACCATGGTGTCTTCGGTCCTCGGCGAAGATGAGCTGACCCAGGGCCTGATGTTCGACGGTTCGTCGATCGAAGGTTGGAAGGCGATCAACGAGTCGGACATGATCCTGAAGCCCGACCTGGACGCCGTCTATGTCGATCCGTTCAGCGCGACCCCGATGCTGATCATCTTCTGCGACATCGTCGAGCCCGACACCGGCGAACTCTATGCCCGTGACCCGCGTTCGTGCGCCAAGCGCGCCGAGGCGTTCGTCAAGTCGGCCGGTTTCGGTGACACCATTTATGTCGGCCCGGAAGCCGAATTCTTCATGTTCGACGATGTGCGCTTCGAGAATGATTACTCGCAGAGCTACTACAAGATCGACGACATCGAACTGCCGACCAACACCGGCAAGGAATATGAAGGCGGCAACCTGGGTCACCGTCCGCGCGCCAAGGGCGGCTATTTCCCCGTCGCGCCGGTCGATCCCTGCACCGACATCCGCGCCGAAATGGTGTCGACCATGCTCGAAATGGGCCTGCCCTGCGACAAGCATCACCATGAAGTCGCCGCCGCGCAGCACGAACTGGGCCTGACCTTCGGTACGCTGGTCCAGACCGCCGACCGCATGCAGATCTACAAGTATGTCGTGCAGATGGTCGCCCAGGCCTATGGCAAGACTGCGACCTTCATGCCCAAGCCGATCGCGCAGGACAATGGTTCGGGCATGCACACCCACATGTCGATCTGGGAAGGCGGCAAGCCGCTCTTCGCGGGCGAAGGCTATGCCGGCCTGTCCGACACCTGCCTCTACTTCATCGGCGGCGTCATCAAGCACGCCAAGGCCCTCAACGCCTTCACCAACCCGACCACCAACAGCTACAAGCGCCTGGTGCCGGGCTTCGAAGCCCCGGTTCTGCTGGCCTATTCGGCCCGCAACCGTTCGGCCTCCTGCCGTATTCCCTACGGCGCCGGTGCCAAGGCGAAGCGCGTGGAATTCCGCTTCCCCGACGCGATGGCCAACCCCTATCTCTGCTACGCCGCGCTGCTGATGGCCGGCCTCGACGGCATCGAGAACAAGATCCATCCGGGCGCCGCGATGGACAAGAACCTCTATGACCTGCCGCCCGAAGAGCTGAGCCAGGTGCCGACCGTCTGCGGCTCGCTCCGCGAAGCGCTCAACAGCCTCGAAGCCGACTATGAGTTCCTGCTCAAGGGCGACGTGTTCACCAAGGACCAGATCGATGCCTATATCGAACTGAAGTGGCCCGAAGTGTATCGCTGGGAAATGGCGCCCTCGCCGGTCGAATTCGACATGTATTACAGCGCCTGATCCTTTCACAGGTTGCTGGAGGACGGGCCCGGTCGCGCAAGCGGCCGGGCCTTTTCCGTTGCGGCGCGGCCGGCGTGCTGTTCTATTCTGGCGCCACGCGTCGACGAAGGGAGACTCGCCTTGCAGATCAGCGGAAAGCTTGCCCGCGCCGCTCGCGCCTTGGTGGAATGGCCGCGTGATCATGTCGCTCGCCTTGCGGGGATCGATACGCCGATGCTGGCCGATTTCGAAGCCGGGCGCGCCGATCCGGGTGACGATGCCAAGGCACGGCTGCGCCTGGTACTGGAACAGGGCGGCGCCGTCTTCCTGCCGGAGGATGGCGAACAGGGCGCTGGCGTTCGACTGAAATTCACCGCACGCGACGTGCGCGCGATCAACCGCATGGAAGGCGAAGGCGGCCCGGTGGGCAACGACGACGTCTGATCCCCCTGTTGCAGGATTGATCGCCACCGCCCACATGAACTGCATGAACCCGATTGACGCGCTAGACCTTTCCTTTCCCCTGATCCAGGCGCCAATGGCGGGCGTATCGACGCCGGCGATGGCCGCCGCCGTCAGCAATGCCGGGGCGCTGGGATCGATCGCCGTGGGGGCAACCGATGCGGCGGGTGCGCGCGCCATGATTGCGGCAACACGCGCGCGCACTGACCGGCCGTTCAACGTCAATCTGTTCGTCCACGCGCCGCCCCGTGTGCGCCCGGCCGAGGAGCAGGCGTGGCTGGCCGCGCTGGCGCCACTCTTTGCCGCGCAGGATGCGGCACCGCCCGCGGGCCTTGAGACCATCTATCGCAGCTTTGCCGAAGACCCGGCGATGCTCGACCTGCTAGTCGAAACACGGCCGCGCGTGATCAGCTTCCATTTCGGGCTGCCCGGTGTGCAGCAGATCGCGGCGCTCAAACAGGCGGGCTGCCTGTTGCTCGCATCCGTCACCAATTTGGACGAGGCGGTCGCCGCCCGCACCGCTGGTATCGACGTTCTGGTGGCGCAGGGATTTGAAGCCGGCGGCCATCGCGGCATGTTCGATCCCGATGCGCCCGATGCGATGCTCGGCACCTTTGCGCTGACCCGCCTGCTGGTGGCGAAGGCCGGCCTGCCGGTGATCGCCGCCGGCGGCATCATGGACGGACGGGGCGTCCGCGCCGCGCTCGCCCTGGGCGCGGTGGCGGCGCAACTGGGCACGGCGTTCATCGCTTGCCCGGAAAGCAGCGCCGACGCCGCCTATCGCGCCGCCCTTGCCGGCCCGGCCGCCCAGCACACAGTCATGACCCGCGCCATTTCCGGCCGCCCGGCCCGCTGCCTTGCCAATCGTTTCACCCAATGGGGCACTGAAAATGGTGGCGACGTGCCCGCCTATCCGCGCGCCTATGCCGCCGGGAAGGCGCTCAACGCGGCTGCCAAGATCCAGGGCGAAGGCGGCTATGGCGCGCAATGGGCGGGCCAGGGTGCGCCCCTCGCCCGCGCCCTGCTAGCCGCAGAGCTGATCGCGGCGATCGCGGCGGAGATGCGCGAGGCATGAGCCGCGTCGCGCATGACGTCGCGCTGCAACGCACCGGCGTCCTGACGTTATTGGCGCCCTATGATCCGCATGTTGCGGGCACGCCGCCGCTTGGCCTCGACCTGCCGGGCAGCGACATCGATATTGTCTGCGAAGTGCGGGATTTCGATGCCTTTGCCACCTTGCTGACCGAGCATTTCGGCGATCGGCCGGATTTTTCCGTCCATGCACGGCCCGACATTGATGCCATGATCGTCCGCTTTCGCGCATGGGACTGGCCGTTCGAGATTTTCGGTCAGGCCTTGCCGGTCGCGCAGCAACATGGCTGGCGCCATTTCGCAATCGAGCGCCGCCTGCTCGATCTGGGCGGCCCCACCCTGACGCAGGCGATCATGACCTTGCGCCTTCGCGGCCTGAAGACCGAGCCCGCCTTTGCCGCGCTGCTGGGTCTGACGGGCGATCCCTATGCCGCGTTGCTGGAACTGGAGGGACAGGACGACGCAGCCCTGCGCGCCCTGCTGCCCTGAGTTTTTCCGACCCGAATTATTCTGCGCGGTCGGGGATGGCGGCGCCAAACAGCAGCACCGAATCGCCCGGCGGCGACAGCACGATCTCGCCGCCAGCCTCCATCACCAGCGCGCGCACCATCCAGGCCGCCGCCGTGCGCGACGCCAGGCCACCGGCCGGCAAGGTTCCTGCCAGCGCCGCGCGCAGTTCGGGATCGAGAATGACCTTGGGCCCTTCGCCACGCACCACGATCTCCGTCACGCCGGGGCGCTTCTCCGCACCGATGTCGAGCTGCCCGCCGCGCACCAGCGCATCGCCGGCGATCAGCGCCAGATTGAGCAGCACCTTGACCGCGAGCTTGGCCAGCATCTGTTCCTCGACCATCCAGCCAAGCTTCACCCGGCCCGAGGCGAACATGCCCTCGATCGCGACTTTCGCCTCATGCGGCGGCACCGCATCGCCAAAGCCGCCCGCCGAACCAAAGGCCAGGCGAAAGAATTTCAGCTTGTTGGCCGAGGTGCGGGCACTGTCGGCCAGCAGGTCCAGGCAGCGCTGGCGCATGTCCGGGTCGGTTTCGTCGGCCATGAGTTCCAGGCCATTGTTGAGCGCCCCGACGGGGCTCAGCAGGTCATGGCAGAGGCGCGAGCAGAGCAGGCTGGCAAATTCGATGCTGTCGATCGGATGGGTCATGGAGATGGAGGCCGCCGGATTTACGGGAAAAGACACCTACCCGGCTAGGCTTCCCCAGCCGATGATGCAAGCCCGGCTCACCCCCTTTGCATCACCTTATATCGAGCAACGCCTCCACGAAGGCCACGCCCCCCTCCCCGTCCGGACCGGCCACCCATGCGCGCACCGCTCCCGCGCCGACGATCAGCCACAAGGCGCCGTCCGGCGCTGCGCAGGCCCGGTCCGTTTCCGACGGAATCGGCACGCCCGATGGGTGGGAATGATAATGGCCAAGCACCGCCGGCCCGCCCCGGCGCGCGGCCCGGTGCGCGGCCAGCAAGGTCGCCGGCGCCAGTTCGAAATGACGAGCCGGGTCCGGCGCGACATTGGCCGCGAGCCGGATCGCGTCGATGCGCGCGCCCTGCCCCAGCAGCAGGCCACAGACCTCCCCCGGCTCGGCCGCGGCCAGGGCCATGATTTGTTCCAGCAGCACCCTTGAAATTTCGGCCTTCATTCCTACATCCCTAGGCAATGATTCCGGGGGTTTCCATCATTGAAACGACGATAGGCGAAGCCCAAGCGGGTTTGCGCCTTGATCGCGCATTGGCCGAACTGCTGCCCGACCTGTCGCGCGAGCGGATCAAGGCGTTGATCGTCGAGGGACAGATCGTCTCGGGCGGTCGATCGCTCAACCCGTCGATGAAGGTGGCGGTGGGGCAGGATTACAGCATCACTCTGCCAGCCCCGGTCGCGCTCGACGCCGTGGCGCAGGATATTCCGCTCGATATCGTGCATGAGGATGCCGACCTGATCGTGGTGGACAAGCCCGCGGGCCTGGTGGTTCACCCGGCGGCCGGCAATCTGGACGGCACGCTGGTCAATGCGCTGCTGCACCATTGCGATGGTCAGTTATCCGGCATTGGCGGCGTGGCGCGTCCCGGCATCGTTCATCGCATCGACAAGGATACTTCTGGCCTGTTGGTCGTTGCTAAGTCGGACAAGGCCCATGAGGGCCTCGCCCGACAGTTCAAGGATCACAGTATCGACCGGCTCTATGCCGCGATCGTCTATGGCATTCCAACGCCGGGGTCCGGCACGGTCGATGCCTGGATCGGGCGGTCCGACGCTGATCGAAAGAAGATGGCGGTTCATCGGGAAGGGCGCGGCAAACATGCCGTCACCCATTACCGCGTGATGGAGCGCCTGCGCGGCGCGGCGATGGTGGAATGCCGGCTGGAAACCGGCCGCACCCATCAGGTTCGCGTGCATATGGCGCATCTGGGTCACCCCTTGATCGGTGACCCGGTTTACGGTAGAGACAGAAAAGGTTTCAAATCAATACTGGAAACGCTGGGTTTCAAAAGGCAGGCATTGCACGCGAAACGGCTGGGGTTCATACATCCTGTGACGGAGGAACCCTTGGCTTTCGACAGTCCCCTGCCTGCAGATATGCAGGAACTGTTAAGCGAGCTTCACGTATAGGTTCTGACAAGTTTGCGCGGCCAGCGGATGCCACTTTCGGGTTCGCCTGGCGCGCATGTAAAGGGAAGGAATTGTGACATGGCCAATCGGAGCAATGTCCCCGCGGTTCCAGCGCTGGGCGGTGAAGCCAGCCTCAACCGCTATCTGTCGGAAATTCGCAAGTTTCCGCTGCTGACCCCCGAGCAGGAATATATGCTCGCGAAGCGCTACGAGGAACATCAGGATCCCGAGGCGGCGGCCCAGCTCGTCACGTCTCACCTGCGCCTCGTGGCGAAGATCGCCATGGGCTATCGCGGCTATGGCCTGCCGGTCAGCGAACTGATCAGCGAAGGCAATATCGGCCTGATGCAGGGCGTGAAGAAGTTTGAGGCTGAACGTGGCTTCCGCCTGGCGACCTACGCCATGTGGTGGATCCGCGCGTCGATCCAGGAATTCATCCTGCGCAGCTGGAGCCTGGTCAAGATGGGCACCACCGCGTCGCAGAAGAAGCTGTTCTTCAACCTGCGCCGGATGAAGAACAATATCGAGGCGTTCGAGGATGGCGATCTGCGCCCCGAGGACGTGACCAAGATCGCGACCGATCTGGGTGTGTCGGAAGATGACGTGGTGTCGATGAACCGTCGCATGGCGATGGGCGGCGATACCTCGCTCAACGTTCCGATGCGCGAGGATGGCGATGGCCAGTGGCAGGATTGGCTGCAGGACACCGATCCGCTGCAGGACGAACGCGTCGCCGAGGAGCAGGAACGCACCCAGCGTCACGAGATGCTGGTCGAGGCGATGACCGACCTCAACGACCGCGAGAAGCATATCCTAGCCGAGCGTCGCTTGGCCGAGGAGCCCAAGACCCTTGAGGAACTGAGCCAGGTCTATGGCGTGTCGCGCGAGCGCGTCCGCCAGATCGAGGTTCGCGCCTTCGAGAAGCTGCAGAAGGCGATGATGCGCATCGCGGGCGGCAAGCTGGAAAAGATGGCACGCTTCGCCGCAGCCTGATCCGGCCACACAGGAAAAAGAAGAAGCCCCGGAGCGATCCGGGGCTTTTTTTTCGTCTTAAGGCCTGTGGGGATTCATCGAGAGTTGATGACGGCTGCGGCGAGGTAGATGATGGCCTCGAAGCTGCTGTCGGTTTTGCAGGCGCGCATGGCGATGCGTTTGAACTCTTTGAGTTTGCAGAAGAAGTTCTCGATCAGGTGCCGCCATTTGTACATTTCGGCGTCAAGCGGGATGGGTATGGCACGGCGCGGATGCTGAGAGATAACGATCCCGGCCCCGCGTTCGTTGAGATCGGTAATGATGTCGTTGTTGTCGAAAGCCTTGTCGGCAAGCAATGCGCCAAACTCCACGCCTTCGATCAACGGCGTAACACCGACGCTATCGAAGCGATTGCCTGGCATCAGACGGAAGTGCACCAGGTTGCCCAAGGCATCAGTGAGCGCCAGTATCTTGGTCGTCATGCCGCCTTTAGAGCGGCCAATGGCCTGGCCCGAAGTCCCCCTTTTGCGCCTTGCCCATGACGATGAACCTTGACGATGGTGGCATCGATCATGGCGTATTCCATGTCAGGCTCATGCGTCAAAGCATCGAAAATCCGCTTGAAAACGTCCGCTTCGCGCCAGTCACGGAAACGCCGGAACACCGTATTCCAGTTTCCGAACTGGGAAGGCAGGTCGCGCCACGGACTGCCCGTTCGGACAATCCACAGCACCGCCTCCATAAATAGCCGATTGTTCCTACCGCTGCGTCCGGGATCGCTGATCTTCCCCAAACAGTGCGGCTCAATCTTCGCCCATTGGGCGTCGGTCAGTACAAAGCGATCCATCCGCAGTGTGAATCACATCTGCTGGTAAATGGGAATCCTAAATCCCCACAGGCCTTAGAGCATCCGCACCATCGAGACGCTGTCCGCGCCATAACTGTCGGCGGCAACCGGCGCGTCGACGAAACCCTGTCGGCGCCAGAAGGCATCCGCGCCGTTGACGGCGGTCAGGGTGATGCGATCGAAGCCAGCGGCGCGCGCCTGCGCGATGGTGAGGTCCACGGCCGCAGCAGCAGCGCCGGTGCCGCGCGCTTCGGGCAGCAGCGCCAGATCATGAAGATAATAGCGGTCGGCCGCGTCCGGCAGCCTGCCCATCAACTGGTCGAGCGCCGGCGGTCGGTCGCCGGCCCAGGGATGGGTGACGAGGTAGCCCAGCACCTCCCCGTCCCGCTCCAGCAGGAAGCAACCCGCCGGATAGAGGCGCAGCCGTTCGGCATAGATGGCAGGCTCCTCCGTATAGGCGCCATGAACCCGGTCGGAAATGGCCGCCGCCGCGTCCACATCCTCCTGCCCCATCGGTCGCCACTGGGCGCTGCCGCTCATGCCTCGACACCCAGGGCACGGCGATTGGCCGCCAGCAATTCCTCCGACAGCGCAGGATCGTCGACCGCGCGCGCCAGCACCATCGTGCCGACCAGTTGCGCCATGCGGGCGAGCGCCGCGTCGCGATCGGCGATACCGGCATTTTGCAACGCGGCGGTCAGATCCTCGAAGCCTTCGCGAAAGGCGGCGGCGAGCGGTCCGCCCTTGCGCGCAGCGTCCGGGCCGAGCGCGATCAGCGCGCAGCCGGTTTCGGGCGCGTCGCGGTTACGGGCGCTCAGATAATCGGCAGTGATCGCATCCGGCCCGTCCTCGGCCGACAGGCGACGCCACTTGGCCGCGCCGCGCGCGAGCGACGTGGCGCAGGCTTCTGCCGCCAACGCCTCCTTCGATTCGAACTGATTGTAGAATCCGCCGTGGGTAAGGCCGCATTCGCGCATCACCTCACCAATGCCGACGCCCTCCACACCACGGGCACGAAACAGGCGCGACGCCGCATCCACCACCTTCTCGCGATTGCGCTCGGCCTGTTCACGGCTGACTTTCATGATCCTGCATCTCCAATTGGCCTCTTGATCTTATATATGATACCTATCATTTAACGCCAGTCCGTTTTCCGGCTCGAGTATCAGTTCTGGGGCCAGTCCAAGGGGAAGTCGATGCTGTCCACCATGTTCGCCCGCCGCTTGGCCACGCGCAATGTCCATTATGGCTGGGCGGTCGCGGGCACGACCTTCCTCACCATGCTGGTGGTCGCCGGCGCGGTCGGCGCGCCGGGCGTGTTCATCGTGCCGCTGCAGAAGGAGTTTGGCTGGAGCGCGGCGGATATTTCCGGCGCGCTGGCTATCCGTTTCCTGCTGTTCGGCGGTATGGGGCCTTTTGCCGCCGCCTTCATGAACCGCTTCGGCGTGCGGCGGATGATGCTGATTTCGCTGTCTATCGTCATTGGCGGCCTGCTGCTGTCGCTTGGCATGACGCAATTGTGGCAGCTCGTCCTTCTCTGGGGCGTGGTGATCGGCGTCGGCACGGGTCTCACCGCCATGGTGCTGGGCGCGACGGTCGCCACCCGCTGGTTCAGCGAGCGGCGCGGACTGGTGATGGGGCTGCTGTCGGCCAGCACCGCGACCGGCCAGCTCGCCTTCCTGCCGCTGCTCGCGAGCATGACCGGCAGCTATGGCTGGCGCGTGGCGATGCTGCTGGTGTGTGGCGCGATCCTGGTCGCGGCCGTCGCGGTCATGCTGTTGATGCGCGATCGGCCGTCGGACCTGAACCTTGCCCCCTATGGCGAACAGGCGATCCAGCCCGTCCCCGCCCAGCCGGCCAGCCTGGGCGCGCTGCTGGCAACGCCGCTTATCGTGCTGCGCGACGTGGCGAAGGTGCCGACCTTCTGGATCCTCTTCTTCTCCTTCTATATCTGCGGCGCCAGCACCAACGGGCTGGTCCAGACCCATTTCATCTCGCTGTGCGGCGATTATGGGCTGGCGGCTGTCGGCGCGGCGTCGATGCTGGCGATGATGGGGCTGTTCGATTTTGCCGGCACTTTGGCATCGGGCTGGCTCAGCGATCGTTATGACAATCGCTGGCTGCTCTTCTTCTATTATGGGCTGCGCGGCCTGTCGCTGCTCTATCTGCCGTTCAGCGATTTCTCGATCTACAGCCTGTCGCTGTTCGCCATCTTCTATGGCCTCGACTGGGTGGCGACGGTGCCGCCGACGGTGAAGCTGACCGCGCAGCGCTTCGGTCCGGAAAAGGCCAATATCGTGTTCGGCTGGATCTTTGCCGGGCATCAGCTGGGCGCGGCGAGCGCGGCGCTGGCCGGCGGCCTGTCTCGCACCGCCTGGCAAAGCTATATGCCCGCCTTCATCGCGGCAGGCATATTGTGCCTGATCGGCGCGGCGCTGGTGCTGCTCATCAACCGGGGCCGGACGCAGACGCTGGCCACGGCCTGAAGGAATCGATGACGGCGGCGCGCAGGGGCGCTAGTTTGCGGCCCATGAAAAAAGCCAAAGCCGCGCCTAAGCCTGCCTCCGCCCAGAAACGTCGCTCCCGCTGGATCAGCATCCCCCTCAAGGTCGCCATCGGCTTTGTCGGCCTGTCGGTGGGCACCGTGGTCATCTATCGCTTCGTGCCGCCGCCGGTGACGATCACTATGCTGCTCGACCCCAATGGCATCACCAAGGAATGGAAGCGCCTGGACGCGATCGATCCGGACATGCCGCGCGCGGCGATCGCGGCGGAGGATAGCCGCTTCTGCAGCCATCATGGCTTCGACGCGGTCGCGATTGCCCAGGCGATGCGCCACAATGCCAGCGGCGGGCGCATTCGCGGCGGCTCCACGATCAGCCAGCAGACAGCGAAGAATGTCTTCCTGTGGCAGGGTGGCGGTTTCGTCCGCAAGGGCTTCGAGGCCTGGTTCACCGTGCTGATCGAGGCGATCTGGGGCAAGCGACGGATCATGGAAGTCTATCTGAACGTCGCGGAGACCGGCATCGGCACCTATGGCGTGCAGGCCGGGTCAATCCGCTATTTCGGCCATGGCGCGGGCAAGCTGAGCCGGGCGGAGGCGGCGCGGCTGGCGGCGGTATTGCCGCTGCCCAAGAAGCGCGAGGCGATCGACCCGCATGGCTTCACCCGCCGCTATGGCAACAGCATCTCCGCCCGCATCCCGGTGGTGCAGCGCGACGGGCTGGACGACTGCCTGAACTGAGGCAGCGGCCGGGCGCCCGAAAATAGGAAATCGGGCGCCTAACTTCCCATATTTCCCGCACATTTCGACATTTTATTGCGCGGTCCTGATCCTATCGGAAAGCGCGCACTAACCTATCCCCGATCATAATCGAGCGGCGGCGAATAGGACATGAAAAAGGGAGGCGCGGATCGCTCCGCACCTCCCTTTTTGCCTGTCGGCGTCTGGCTTAGAAGCCGATGATCAGCGAAGCGCTGATCGCGCGCGGCGAACCGAAGTTCACGAAGGCCGAGGACGAGCTGGCGAGCGTATCCAGACCGCCGCTGAACGAGCCGACATAATATTTGTCGAACAGGTTGCTGACGTTCAGCTGGATCGCGCCCTTCTCCATGCCGACGCTGGCCAGCGAGTAGCGCAGGTCGAGGTCGACGACGGTGTAGGCACCGAACTTCGCACCGGGGAAGATCATCTTGCTGGTGCCATCGGTGAGCGTCACGCTCTGAATTTCACCGTTGATGTCGTTCAGATAGCGCGAGCTGGTCTTCTTCGCCTGGACGCCCAGGGTGAAGTCGCCCAGATTGCCCTGCAGACGGCCACCGAACAGATATTTCGGCGCGCTGCGTTCACGCTTGCCCGAGGTGCGGAGATAGGCAACGCCATCCTGCACATAGCACAGGCCGGCCAGAGCGATGTCGCTGGTCGCGGCGCAGCTGCCGGTCACGGCGTCGTTCTGGATTTCCGACTTGATGTAGGAACCGAACAGATAGGCGGTGATTTCCTTGATCGGGCTGTAGGAAATATTGGCGTCGACGCCATATTTCTTCACCGGACCCAGGTTGGTGTCGGTGCCGTTACCGTCGATGTCATAGGCAGTGACCAGACGGTTCTTGTACTTCGAGTACCAGCCGGTGACAGCAGCCTGCACCTTCGACGAGGTGTAGCGGAGGCTGGCGTCGAAGCTGTCCGAGGTTTCCGGCGCACGATAAGCGGAGTCGCTATCAACCGGGAAGATGAACGCGTTGTAAAGCGCATCGGTGCTGGGCACCGACAGGTTCTTGGCATAGCTGCCCGCGATGCTGATTTCCGGCGTGATCTTGAAGGTCGCGCCGACGTTCGGCAGGAACTTGTCATACTTCAGCTTGCGCGCCTGCGGCAGAGCCGAACCGGTCGCACGGCCGGTCGTCTCGTTGAAGCTGTAAGGATGGGTCGCGATATAGTCGGCCTGCTGGTCTTCCGGCACGCAGTTCACGAAACCACCCGAGCTGGTGGTGAAGCAATACTGGTTCAGTTCGCGCTTGAAGAAGGGCAGACGGCCACCGATCAGCACCGACAGCTTGTCCTCGAAGAACTGGCCGCGATATTCACCGGCGATCTGGTTCAGTTCGGCGATCGACTTGCGGTCACGCTTCTGCAGCGCGTTGCCGGCGGCATCCAGGACCGGATCGTTGATCGGGAACACGTCGAACGGCGTGCCACCATTGTCAAGGAAGCCAGCATAGCCGGTCTGGCGGTGACGGGCGCGATCATAGCTGTACGACAGACGGACGCGCTGGCCATCGCTGATCTCGTAAGCCAGGTTGGCGATGCCGACCCAGCGACGGGTGTTGGTCTGGCTCGGCTGGAGCAGGGTCACGCGACCCAGCACACCGTCACCGTTCAGGTCACGACCGAAATAGAAGCTGCCGCCATAGTTGCCGGTGCCGGTGAAGCCGGTCGAATCCGTGAAGAAGGTTTCGTTGGCGCTGGTGGTGCCGCCGCCATTGGCCTTCACCCACTGATAGGCGCCGTCGACCGACAGGGTCAAACGTTCAGCCAGGGTGAACTTCGAATTCGCGCGGACATTGCCGGTGTTCGAAGGGTTGAAACGACGCTCGAAATCGGTGCCGCAAGCGTTGGGGGTGCTGGTCTGGCTGACCTGGCAGGGATAGCCGCCGGCGATGTCGTAGAAACGATCGCTCTTGTCGCCGGTGAAGGCGCTGGCGCGGAAGGGCGAACCACCGAAGTTGTTGCGGTTCTGGTTATAATGGGCAGCGACCGAGATGAAGTCGCCGTTGCTGCCGATATCCTGCCAGATCTTGGCGTTATACTGCTGCTTCGACACCTTGCCATAATTGGCGAAGGCAGCATCGTTGCGAATGCGCGAAGCCGAGATCCAGGCCTTGGTGCCATGGCCGGTGAGGTCACCGGTGTTCACCACGCCGAACATGCGGAAATAGGGACGATCGCCGGCACCGTCGGCGACGATGTTGCCGTAGCTGACGCTGGCCAGAACGCCATAATCATCGCTCGGCTCAAGGGTCTTGATGTTGACGGTGCCGCCAACCGCAGCGGCGGTCGGGCTGTCGACGTCGGTCGAACCGAGGTTCACATTGACGTTCTCGATCAGTTCGGCGTCAACCTGCTGGTTGGTGTAGATCGCATAGTTGCCCGAGTCATTGAGCGGGATACCGTCAAAGGTCTGCGAGATACGGTCCGAGCTGAAGCCGCGGATGGTGAAGCTGCCGCCCGACGAACCCCAGGGATCGTTGTTGGTGAAGCTGACGCCCGGCACCAGGTTGATGATTTCGTTGACCGACTGACCCGGACGCTGCGCCTGGATGATTTCCTGGCCCAGAACGACCTTCGCCTTGGGCGAGTCAGGGATCTTCACGCCGCCAACGCCCTGGTTGACGACGGCGCCCGTCACGATGATCGAATCGAAATCGTCCGAACCGGTCGACTGCGCGAAAGCGACAGCCGGGGCAGCGACGGCGAGAATCGCGGCGCTGCACTTGAGAAACTGCTTCATTGACCCTTGTCCCTTTTTCAAGAGTGCGCCCCACGGCGCCATAACCATTTTGCTCTTCGAGCCGGCGCCGCATCTGGCGGCCACTGGCGACGCCCCTGTGATGCTATGATTGCAATTATGTTACAATGCAGGTGCGGGACTGTCACAATTGGAAGGACATCTGGGCAAGGCACTGAAAAACAGGCCGAAACATCAAACTATCATATTGATTTTATTGCATAATATGTCGAAATTTTACACCACGCCAACAGTGGTGCAATTATGCAACGGCGCAGGAAATTTTGTGCAGTGCGAAAGACTTGCACGAAAAAGGGGCCGGTGGATGGTCCACCGGCCCCTTTTGTTCCAGCCTGAACGGCGAATGAACTAGGCAGCGTCTTCCGCGCGCTTGTCCTTCTCGCTGAACACGCGAATCGGCTCCTTGGTCCCGGCGACGACATCCTTGTCGACCACCACTTCGCCAACGCCCTCCATCGAGGGCAGGTCGAACATGGTATCGAGCAGGATCGCTTCCAGGATCGAACGCAGGCCACGAGCGCCGGTCTTGCGCTCGATCGCCTTCTTCGCGATCGCGGTCAGAGCATCGTCGGTGAAGCTCAGTTCGACATTCTCCATGTCGAACAGCTTGCCATATTGCTTGACCAGCGCGTTCTTGGGCTCGACCAGGATCTTGACCAGTGCGGTCACGTCCAGATCCTCCAGCGTCGCGATCACCGGCAGACGGCCGACAAATTCGGGGATCAGGCCGAACTTCAGCAGATCTTCGGGTTCGCTCTGACGCAGCAGTTCGCCGGTCTTGCGCTCTTCGGGGGCCGCAACATGGGCGCCGAAGCCGATCGACTTGGCTTCCAGACGGTCACCGATGATCTTTTCCAGACCCGCGAACGCGCCGCCGCAGATGAACAGGATGTTGGTCGTGTCGACCTGCAGGAACTCTTGCTGCGGATGCTTGCGACCACCCTGCGGCGGAACCGAGGCGGTCGTGCCTTCCATCAGCTTGAGCAGCGCCTGCTGCACGCCCTCCCCCGACACGTCGCGCGTGATCGACGGGTTTTCGGCCTTGCGGCTGATCTTGTCGATCTCGTCGATATAGACGATGCCGCGCTGCGCCTTCTCGACATTATAGTCGGAGGCCTGGAGCAGCTTGAGGATGATGTTCTCCACGTCCTCGCCGACATAGCCGGCTTCGGTCAGCGTGGTGGCATCCGCCATGGTGAAGGGCACGTCGAAGGTCTTGGCCAGCGTCTGCGCCAGCAGCGTCTTGCCACAGCCGGTCGGGCCGACGAGCAGGATGTTCGACTTGGCCAGTTCCACCTCGCCCGGCTTGGAGCCGTGATTGAGGCGCTTGTAATGATTGTGGACCGCGACCGACAGGACGCGCTTGGCGCGCTTCTGGCCGATCACATAATCGTCAAGCACATCGCAGATTTCCTGCGGGGTCGGCACGCCGCCATCCTTCTTGCCGACGAGACCGCCCTTGGTCTCCTCGCGGATGATGTCATTGCACAGTTCCACGCATTCATCGCAGATGAAGACGGTCGGCCCCGCGATCAGCTTGCGCACCTCATGCTGCGACTTGCCGCAGAAGGAGCAGTAAAGCGTGCTTTTTGAATCGGAGCCCGTAAGCTTAGTCATTCGCCAATCTTTCCTCCCCGCCGTCGGCACCATGCCGGATCTGGCCGGGGATATTCTGGTCCAAAGGCCATCCTAGACCGGGGCACGGCGGTTTCACAAGGGGTGATATACCGCGCCCCGGTAAAGATCGCCTTTAGGCTTCCGCGGATTCCGCAGCGGCCGGGCGGCGATCGAACACTTCGTCGACCAGACCGAACGCCTTGGCTTCGTCAGCCTCCAGGAAGGTGTCGCGGTCCATCGCCCGCTCCACCGCTTCCAGCGACTGGCCGGTATATTTCACGTAGAGATCGTTGAGGCGGCGGCGAATCCGAAGGATTTCCTTGGCCTGGATCTCGATATCCGACGCCATGCCCTGAGCGCCGCCCGACGGCTGATGGACCATGATGCGGGCGTTGCTGAGCGCGATGCGCTTGCCCGGTTCGCCGGCGGCCAGCAGGAAGCTGCCCATCGAGGCGGCCTGGCCGATGCAGACGGTGCCGACCTGGGGGCGGATATATTTCATCGTGTCGTGGATCGCCATGCCCGCCGTGACGACGCCGCCCGGCGAGTTGATGTACATCCAGATGTCCTTCTTCGGATTTTCCGATTCGAGGAACAGAAGCTGGGCGACGATCAGCGAGGCCATATGGTCCTCGACCTGGCCGGTCACGAAGATGATCCGCTCGCGCAGAAGACGCGAGTAAATATCGAAGCTGCGCTCGCCACGGTTCGATTGCTCGATGACGATGGGAACCAGCGCGGCCATGGGATCATGCATGATGTTGGTCATTGTGCTCTTTCAGTCAGGTGCTTTTGCCCGACCCCCTACATCGGCACAAAACCCGACTGGTTCAAGGGGGAACCATGTGTCACCCCTACCGTTCCACAATCGTTTCAAATCGCGACAGGGGGAACAAGCCGATGGTTTCCGACGTGCATTCCGATATTCCGCCCCATGACGGCCGGGCCGGACCGGGCCTGATCGCCGCCTTCTCCTTCGGTTGGAAGGCGCTGGCGCTGCGTGGCGTGGTCTCGATCATCCTGGGCATCATCGCCCTGGCCTACCCGTTCAGCGCGCTGTTCGCGCTGACGCTGATCTTCGCGGTCTATGCGCTGGTCGACGGCATATTCTCGGCGATCAGCGCCTTTCGCCGGATGGGCCATGGCCGCCACTGGGGCGCGATGCTGCTGCGCGGGCTGCTGGGCATTGCCGTCGGCATCATCTTCATCGTCACTCCGATCGCGATGACGATCACCTATGCGCTGCTGACCGTGTTCCTGATCGCGGGCTGGGCGATCATCGCCGGCGGGCTGGAAATCATCGCCGCGATCCGGCTGCGCAAGGAGATAGAGGGCGAATGGCTGCTGGCGCTGAGCGGGCTACTCTCGCTGCTGCTAGGCCTGTTCGTCCTCTATCTGGCCCTTGCCAACCCGCATGTGTCGGTGGCCATGCTGGGCTGGGGCATCGGCTTCTATGCGCTGGTGACGGGCGTCACCCTGCTGATCCTGGCGATGCGACTGCGCCGCCGGGTTCAATCCTTCAAGGCGTAGTCGCTGGGCGCGCGGAAGGCGAGATAGGCGAGCCGCCGCACTTCGCGGCGGCCGCGCACCACCGTGTCGAGGATGAGGCCACACATGCCGCTCAGGGTCGCCAGGATCATGAGGCCGGTGACCAGGATTGCGGTCGGGAAGCGGGGCACCAGTCCGGTCTGCGCATAGGTGACGATCAGCGGCACGGCCAGGCCGAGCGCGAGCGCCGCGAGGAAAGCGGCGATGATACCGAAGAACAGGATCGGCCGCTCGATGCGATAGAGGGTGATGATCGTGCGCAGGATTCGCCAGCCGTCGCGATAGGTGGACAGTTTGCTCACCGACCCTTCGGGCCGCGCGCCATAGGCGGTCATCACTTCGGACACCGGCATCGCCAGTTCGAGGGCATGGACGCTGATCTCGGTCTCGATCTCGAAGCCGGCGGACAACACCGGGAAGCTCTTGACGAAACGGCGCGAGAAGACGCGATAGCCCGACAGGATATCGGTGAAGCTGCGGCCGAAAAGCTGCTTCAACAGGCTGGTGAGCGCCCAGTTGCCGAAGCGATGGCCACGCCGATAGGCTGCCTCGACCTGGTCGCGGCGGCAGCCCACCACCATGTCGAGATTATCCTGCAGCATGGCGGCGATCATCTGCGGCGCGGCAGCGGCCTCATAGGTCGCGTCGCCATCGGCCATGATGTAGATGTCGGCATCGACATCGGCGAACATGCGGCGCACGACATGGCCCTTGCCCTGCTGGGCCACGCGGCGAACGATCGCGCCCGCGCCGGCCGCCAGTTCGCGGCTGCCGTCGCTGCTGTTATTGTCGAAGACATAGATTTCGGCATGGGGCAGCGCGCGGCGGAAATCCTCCACCGTCTGCACGATCGCCCCGGCCTCATTATAGCAGGGCAGGATAACGGCGACGCGCGGATGACCGACGCCAATGTTCGAAAGATTGTCCATATCCATAAATTGCCCCAACCTATGCTGACCAAATATGGCCGTCGCCCGTCAGACCGGCGGCGGCAACATGTATCGCGCAACGACGGTCAGCGCCAATATGGCTGACGGCACACCCACCGTTGCCACCGCCAATGCCGAATGTCGCCGCATCATGGCCCTTATCGTCGCATCGGACAATGCGAGCGGCAGGGCCAGACAAACCGCCAATGTCGTAAAGAAGAAATAGCGCTGATCGGTCGCCACCCCGACAAGCAGGAAGGTGCCTGTATATATCAAGGCAAGCCATATCAATATCGCGCAGACACGCAGCAGCGCATCGCGCGAGACGCGCAGCGCGGCAATGATCCAAGGCAGCAGCGCCAGCGCGATGGCGACCATCATCACGGGCGAGGTCAGCGGCGAATAGCGGACCTGGTCCAGCAACCGGTTCTTGAACGATCCGCCCCGGTTGCCGGCGGTGTTCAACTTGCGCACGGCTTCGGTATGATGGACCGGCACCCAGAAATAGAGGGTCGAATTATAATGGGTCAGGCGATGGCGCAGATAGGCCAGCGGATGATGCCGGATCGCTCCAGTCCAGCGTGACGACAGCGATGCGCCCCCGCCATCCCGGATAGCCTGCTCGACATTCTTGAGCACATGGCAATTCCAGTGGGCATAGGCCAGCGTATCCCACATGATCGGGCTGTAGCAGCGATGGACATCCTGCGTCAGCGCCTGCGCGCCCGGCAGATCGGCCAGGATATCATCCCCGCCCCGCACCATGATGCCGGCGATGTCGAATATCTGCAGCGACCGGATCGCCCCGGCATCCGATGCGCCAAGGATGCGATGATTGACGATGTTGCTGGCCGGGACCAGCAGCACTCCGCCGACCGCGGACAGCGCCAGCATCAGCACAGGCCGTGCCATCAGCGCCGGCCGGCCGGCAAAGACCAGCATCGGCGCAACCAGGAACACGGCATTGTTGCGGACCAGCGCCGCCATGACGACGATCAGCAGCGCCAGCACCCAGCACAGCGTCCGGGCCGGCCGCGCGGCGACGAGCCCTTCCTGCACCGCCCCGATGATCGCCACGGCCAGCAGCAGCATCACCGCCATCATGATGTCCTTGGCGATGTTGACGCTCATCATCAGCAGCATCGGCTGGGCCGCGAGGAAGATCATGCAATAGGCGCAGAGCCACCGGCCGCGTCGCGCCGGCAGGCTGGCCAGAAGCGCAACGCCGCAGCCGTAGAAGATCGTGTCGAAGGCAAAGATCGGCCCGGTGCCCGCGCCGAACAGGGTCAGCGCTTCCCAGATCCGCGCCATCAGCGGCGGATGCCAGTCGTTGAACCGGCCGGTGACGATCTGATGATATTGGCTGTTGCTGTCGCTGTTCGGCTCACCGGGAAAGCGCAGGAGGAAGAAGGCGAGAAACAGGAACAGGCAGACGCCCACCAGGAGCCACCTGTTCATCAGCAATTGCCCAAGACCCCGACCAGAACCGCCCTTGACGACTTGCATAAGCCCTCCGCGATCAGTTCATCGCCTGATCCCTAGTTTCGGGCCTTCATCAGAATATATTGCAGCGCAAAAATAAAGATCAGGAAAAGCGCGTATGATCCCGGCGTTCGCGCCGAGGGCTGATCGCCACCCGAGACACCATGCAAAACGCCCGCCCTTCCCTGTCGGGAAGAACGGGCGTTCCGATTTGCTGGCTGGAAAGGCTTATTCAGCCTTGGCAGCGGCCTTCTTGGCCGGAGCCTTCTTCGCCTTGGGCTTTTCCTCGGCGACAGCTTCCTCAGCCGGGGCTTCGTCCTTCTTGGCGGCAGCCTTCTTGGCCGGAGCCTTCTTGGCGGGCGCTTCCTCGGCTACGGCTTCGGCCTCGGCGGGCTCGGCCTTCTTCTTGGCAGCAGCCTTCTTCGCCTTGGGCTTTTCGTCATGGTCATGGCCGCAGCCCGGACCGTGGACGTGGGGCTTCAGATCGCCATCTTCGGCTTCGATCGCGGCTTCCAGTTCCTCACGGCTGACAGCACGGTCGCTGACTTCCGCCTTTTCGAACAGGAAGTCGACGACCTTGTCCTCATAGAGGGGCGCGCGCAGCTGGGCGGCGGCCATCGGATCCTGGCGGACATACTGCACGAAACGCTCACGATCCTGCGGGCTGTACTGCTGGGCAGCCTGCATGATGAGACGGTTCATTTCATTGTCCGAAACGACGACATTGTTGGCCTGGCCGATTTCCGACAGCAGCAGGCCCAGGCGCACGCGGCGCACGGCGATGCCGCGATAATCTTCCTTCTCGGCTTCCATTTCGGCCAGAGCGGCTTCCGGATCGGCTTCGTGGCTGGCTTCATGCTGAAGCTGCTGCCAGATCTGGTTGAACTCGGCTTCCACCATGCTCGGCGGAACGTCGAAGTCGTGCGAAGCGGCCAGCTGGTCGAGCAGCTTGCGCTTCATATAGGTGCGGGTCAGGCCATTATGCTCCTGCTCGATCTGGCCCTTGAGCAGATCCTTGAGCTGGTCGAGACCTTCCAGACCCAGCGACTTGGCGAAGTCGTCGTCGAGCTTGGGCTTGTCGGCGTTCAGCACCGACTGCACGGTCACGTCGAAGGTCGCGGCCTTGCCGGCGAGGTGCGCGGCGCCATAATCTTCGGGGAAGGTGACTTCGATGGTCTTTTCTTCGCCCTTCTTCACGCCGCCGAGCTGCTCTTCGAAGCCGGGGATGAACTGGCCCGAGCCGATCTTCAGCTTCACGCCTTCGGCCGAACCGCCTTCAAACGCTTCACCGTCGACCTTGCCGACGAAGTCGATGACCAGCGTGTCGCCGTCCTTCGCCTTGTGGCTGGCGGCATATTCTTCCAGAGCCCCCTGCTGGGTGGCGATGCGGCCGGCCTGTTCCTCGACCTGCGCGTCGCTGACTTCGGCAGTCAGGCGCTCCAGCTTCAGACCGTCGATGCTCGGCGCTTCGATCACGGGCAGAACTTCCAGTTCCACCTTGACCTGCGCGTCCTTGCCAAACTCGAAGCTTTCGTCCAGCTCGACCGAAGGCTGCATCGCGGGACGCAGCTTCTGATCGGCGATCAGCTTCTGAACGCTTTCCTGGATGGAATTGTTGAGCGCGTCACGCTGCAGGCTTTCACCATGCATCTTCTTGACGAGGTTCGCCGGCACCTTGCCGGGGCGGAAGCCGGGCATCCGCACCTGCGGCGCAATCGCCAGCACTTCCTTCTCAACGCGGGCGTCGATATCCTTCGACGTGATGGTCACGGTGTAGGCGCGCTTCAGGCCCTCGTTCAACGTCTCGACAGTCTGCATCTCTTCTCTCAAACGCTTTCTTAGCTGAATCTCGTTGGCGCCGGATCAAGCCAAGCCTGACACTGGTGCGGGCGAAGGGACTCGAACCCCCACATCTTGCGATACCAGAACCTAAATCTGGCGCGTCTACCAGTTTCGCCACGCCCGCATCGGTCGCCGGTCGGCGCGGCATAGAGAAAAGCATTGGCGAGAGCAAGGGATATGGATGCATTGATGGAACCGGCATCCTTGCCCGCGCGTAGCTTCTTCTTTGCAGGAGAGCATAGCATGGCCACCCAGCCCGATCCAGCGCCCGACCCCCTGCCCCCGCCCGACCGGATCGAACCCCAGTCGCCGCCCGAAACGCCGCCGCCCGCGACTCCGGACGAGACTCCGATCAACGAGCCGCCCGAAATCATCCCTGGAGAACCCGACTATGACCAGCCCGACAGCGCGCCGGACGAGGTTCCGCCTGACATAATTTCGTAACCACGCAACAAAAGAAGGCGCCCGAAAACTTTTTTGCAACAGGGTGGAACTTTTTATGGCGGATTACGGAATATGCGTAATCACGTGCTGGACACCCCCCGGAATCCATGATTGAAATGTGACAACAAAAAGAAATTCAGGAGAGGCGCGCTGACATAAAAGGGGGTCGACGTGCATAGGGTTCGCGCCAAGCTAGAGTGGTTCAAGACCGTGATTTTGCCGCAGGAAGCTGCCTTGAGGGGCCGCCTGCGTCGCATTTTGCCCTCCACCCACGAGCTGGAGGATATGGTCGCCGAAGTTCTTGCCCGTGCCTATGCCACGGAGAACTGGGAAAATGTCACCACCGGGCGCGCCTATCTCTTCACCATCGCCCGCAACCTCGTCATCGACACCGCCCGCCGCAACAAGGTGGTGAGCTTCGAGACGATAGCCGATCTGGAATTGCTGGGCGGCGAAAACACCATCGAGGCACAGCTCCACGCCCGCGAGGCGCTCCGCCAGGTCGAAGCGATTGTCGATTCGCTGCCCACCCAGTGCCGCCGCGTCTTCATTCTTCGTCGTATCCACGAAAAATCGATGCTGGAAATAGCGGAGGAAATGTCTCTGTCCGTTTCTACTGTTGAAAAACATCTGGCCAAAGCGATCGGCATAGTTATGCGGGCCTGGGCAGAACGTGAGGAAACGGATTTCGAACGTGCAGGCGTCGGGACCAGGTTCAAACAGCGGGGACAGGGACGCGATCGCGTTGGAAGCCGCGCGCCTGCTGGCCAGGCTTAACAGCGACCCTACCCCCCAGGACGAAGACGAGATATGTGCGTGGATCGAGGCCGATCCGCGCCATGGCGTGGCCTTTGCCCGCGCCGAAGCCGCCTGGGAGGCGGCCGAGCGGCTGAAGAGCGCCGCCGCCGAAGTCAACCTGCCCCCGCTCGAAGCGATCGTCAGCGAGGAACAGCAGCGCCGCCTGTCGCGCAACATCATGATTGCCGCCGGCATCGCCATCGCCTTCTTCATCGTCGCCGCGATCGTCACCATCCGCACTTTCAGCGGCGTGGATCGCTATGAGACGGCGGTCGGCCAGATCCGCGACGTCGCGCTGGCCGATGGCTCCATCCTGCACCTCAACAGCAACAGCGAAGCAGAAGTCCGCTTCACCGACATCGGCCGCAAGGTGCGCGTGCTTAAGGGCGAAGCCTCCTTCGACGTGGCCCATGACAAGGGCCGCCCCTTCGACGTGGAGGTGCGATCGGCCCAGATCCGCGCCGTCGGCACCGCCTTCAACGTGCGCATGCGCCCGTCGGTGGTGGAACTGACCGTCACGCAAGGCACGGTCACGGTCCATTCGGGCAATAGCGGGCTGGAAAAGGTCAGCGCCGGCAGCGGTGCCGTGATCCAGTCGCGCAGCATCGACCTCACCCATCTCAGCCCCAAGCTGATCGACCAGCGCACCGCCTGGCGCGACCAGATGGTCGAGCTGGACGGGGAAACGATCGAGCAGGCGGCGAGCGAGTTCAACCGCTATCGCCGCGCGCCGATCCTGATTGGCGACGCCCGCGTCTCCTCGCTGCGGGTCGGCGGGCGCTTCCGCGTCAGCGACAGCAAGGAATTCCTCTCCGCCCTGCAACTGAGCCTGCCGATCCGCGCGGTGAATGGCGAGGATGGATCGGTGATGCTGCTTTATCGCGATGAACCCGATGGCGCCGACATCATGGCAGCACCCAGCGAATAAGGCCGGTCAGCCGAGCAGGTCGCTTACCAGTTCGGGCACAAGTTCGCTTGCCGGGCCAAGCCGGCTTTCCTCGAAATAGCTGCTGCCCGCCGACGGATCGAGATTGAGCTCCAGCGTTCGAGCGCCATAATGACGCGCCATCTGGACGAAACCGGCGGCCGGATAAACCGCGCCCGACGTGCCGATCGACACGAACAGGTCGGCCTGCGCCAGCGCTTCCTCGATCCGCTCCATATCATAGGGCATTTCGCCGAAGAAGACGATGTCAGGCCGCAGGCTGGGCGCGCCGCAACCGGCGCAGGCGCTGCCGGGCGGCAGCGGATCGGCCCAGGCCACCGCCTTGCCACAGGCGGCACAGAGGGCGGACTTCAATTCCCCATGCATGTGGAGCAGCCGGGTCGCCCCTGCCCGCTCATGCAGGTCATCGACATTCTGGGTGACGATCAGCAGGTCGCCGGGCCAGGCGCGGTCGAGCGCAGCCAAGGCTTCATGCGCCGGATTGGGTGCCACCTCCGCCAGCTTCGCCCGCCGCTCGTCATAGAAACGATGCACCAAGGCCGGATTGCGCGCCAGCGCCTGCGGCGTGCAGACATCCTCCACCCGGTGCAAAATTGGAACTCCGTTTTCGTCAGCGGTTTCCCAGTAGCTGACGGCTCCCTTGGTTCTGAACGTCGCGATGCCGGATTCGGCCGATATGCCCGCGCCGGTGAGGATGACGATGTTCTGGATATCCTGCCTCACCATTCGCGCCATTCGTCTATTTCGTCCACAAGCGCCTTCTGCCGTGCGCAATGCGCCATCTCCTCCAGCACCGCACAGATGTCTTCACGCTCCTCGGTTTCGATCACGCCACCAGCTTTTTCGTCAGCGTCATTGAACCAGATGACGGTTTTCTTGAGGATCGCCCGAACATCTGCCCTTTTCGGTTTTGGACCTAGTTCCTTGAGGGCAGCACAAGCATCGTGGATCGTTGCGCGTGCGGCTGTTGTGAACTCTTCCGGTGGGAATGGCGGTGATGGCGACCAGCGCTCGAAGGGCGTTTCGGATTGAAGCTGGTCCCATGTGAGTTTGCTCAATCGTGTGCGATATCGCTCTTCCTTTGCCGCTCGGTCAGCAGCGTCCTTGGCATTCTTCTTCTCATTTTCGATGACGAAGGCTTCACGATCGTTGGCCCAGCGCCATTCTCCCTCTGCTGCATGATTGGCAGCACGTAATGTAGAGAAGCGTGATCCCGCAGCATAAGTCGCAATCTCATGGGCGAACTGCTGCTCCCTACGGAATACGGCTTGCATACCTACGAAGCTGAATTCGTCCAGATCGCCTTCCCGCCGCCACCAATCATGGAGGACGCCGAATACAGCAGCCCTCCCGGTATGGGCAAAGCGATGCTCATTGATAATGGACGAACTTCCAACCTCAGCGATGCTCGGAGGCGTAGCCCAGATGCCGTCCAGCACAGCGACCGCGACGTGCTTATCATCAACGCCTACCACTTTAATAGCGGCATAGCGATCAGTCGCCGGTGGGGAAAATTCCGAATCTGGCCGGGTGCGGAAGGAATATATTTGCCCGCTTACCGGCTCATTCGGGAAAGGAGCAAATCCAGTGGCGTTCACAGGCACGGTTAACTTCTCCGTCCTGCCGTCTGAGACACCTCCGAAAAGCCGCGTCAGAAAATCCTTCATGCTACCTCGCAAAAACGGAGAAGACGGGCAGAGCATTCCTCCTCCACCCGATGCCCCTCCCACAAGCCATCCGGCTCGCGAAAGGTGGCAAGCCCCCTCTCGGCCGAAATGCCCGCGCCGGTGAGGATGACGATGTTGCGGATGTCGGTCGGCATGGCGGGCACCTCGGCAGCAGGCTTACGCTTTGGTCAGCATCTTCTGGGCGCTGGTCTTGATGAAGTCGGAGATCGGCCCGGACATCATCTTGAGGAACATCGGGATCGACACGGTGCCGCGCACCTTGTCCTCCTCGATCAGCAGCTTGACCGGGATGGTCTGGGCCATGGCCGAGATTTCCATGTCCAGCGCATAGTCGGACGGCCAGGTCGCGGTCATGGTGCCGCCACCGGGGATATGCTGTTCCAGCTTGGGCAGGCCCTGTTCGACCCGGCGCTTCGCCTCGTGACGGCCGAGGTCGTGGGGAATGTCGATATCCATCCTGTTTGTCCTTGTTCTGATGGTCAGTTCTGAAAGGCGATGTCGAGCGGCGGCAGGCCCGCGATGGTCGCCTGCACCGTCTGGCCGGGCGCGATCGGGCCGACGCCGGCAGGCGTGCCGGTGAAGATCAGGTCGCCGGGCGCCAGTTCCACATAGGTGGAGAGAGTGGCGATGATTTCGGGCACCGACCAGATCATGTCGGACAGGTCGCCCGACTGGCGCGGGTCGCCATCGATGCTGAGCGCAATGGCGCCGCTGGCCGGCGGCGTGCCGGGATGGATCGGGCCGATCGGCGCGGAGCGATCAAAGCCCTTGGCCATGTCCCAGGGACGCCCCGCCTTCTTGGCAACCGCCTGCATGTCGCGGCGGGTGAGGTCGATGCCGACCGCCCAGCCATAGATCAGCGCCAGCGCATCCTCGACCGCGACATCCGTGCCGCCCGCGCCGAGCGCGACCACCAGTTCGACCTCATGATGCAGATCCTGCGTGCGCGTGGGGAAAGGCAGCAATGCGCCATTCTCGACCACGGCATCGGCCGGCTTGGTGAAGAAGAAGGGCGGCGCGCGATCGGGATCGCCGCCCATTTCGCGCGCATGTTCGGCATAATTCTGCCCGACGCAGAAGATGCGGCGGACGGGGAGGCGATCGGCGCTGCCGTCGATCGGCAGGGTCGGAACGGAGAGTCGGGGAAGATCGAGCATGGCCATCTCTTAGCCATGGTCGGTCGCCTTTCCCAAGAAATTCATGGTGCCGGATGACAAAGGGCCGCCGCTCTGGCATCGCGCGCTCACTTATCTTCAAGGAACGGATCAGGGCATGACCAGCATCGGGATTTTCGGCGCCGCCGGGCGCATGGGCCGCGCCATCGCGCAGGCCGCGGCGGAAGCCGGGCTGACCGTGGCGGGCGGCACCGATCGCGACGGCAGCGGCGAGTTGGCGCCGGGCGTCGCGATCACCAGCGATCCGCTGGCGCTGGCACAGACAGCCGACGTGCTGATCGACTTTTCCGTGCCAGCCGCGCTTTCCGCCAATCTCGACGCCTGCATCGCCGCGAACAAGCCGATCCTGATCGGCACGACGGGGCTGGAAGCTGAGCATCATGCGCTGATCGACCAGGCGGCAGCCCGCATCCCGGTGCTGCAGACCGGCAATACGTCGCTGGGCGTCAACCTGCTCGCCGCGCTGGTGGAAAAGGCCGCCGCCAGCCTGGGCGACGATTGGGACATCGAGATCGTCGAGATGCATCACCGCCACAAGGTGGACGCGCCGTCGGGCACCGCGCTGCTGCTGGGCGAAGCAGCGGCGAAGGGGCGCGGCATCGCGCTGGCCGACCATAGCGAGCGCGGCCGCGACGGCATCACCGGCGCACGGGCGAAGGGCGCGATCGGCTTTGCCGCGCTGCGCGGCGGATCGGTCGCGGGCGACCATCAGGTCATCCTGGCGACCGAGGGCGAGCGGATCGAGCTTGGCCATCGCGCCGAAAACCGCAGCATCTTCGCGCGCGGCGCGATCAAGGGCGCAAGCTGGCTCGCCGGCCAGCCGGTCGGCCGCTATGACATGAAGGGCGTATTGGGGCTCTGATGCCATGAACAAGGCGCAGATCTTCGACTTTTTCAGCCGCCTGGCAGAGGCCAATCCGGCGCCGGTGACGGAGCTGGAATATGGCAATGCCTATCAGCTGCTGGTCGCTGTCACCCTGTCGGCGCAGGCCACCGATGTCGGCGTCAACAAGGCGACCCGCGCCCTGTTCCGCGAAGTCGAAACGCCCCAGCAGATGGTCGATCTGGGCGAGGATGCGCTGAAGCAGCACATCAAGACGATCGGACTGTTCAACACCAAGGCGAAGAATGTCATCGCCCTGTCCGAGATATTGGTACGCGATTTCGGCGGTGAGGTGCCGCAGGATCGCGACGCGCTGACCACCCTGCCCGGCGTCGGCCGCAAGACCGCCAATGTCGTGCTCAACACCGCCTTCGGGCAGGAAACCTTCGCGGTCGACACCCATATCTTCCGCGTCGGCAACCGCACCGGCCTGGCGCCGGGCAAGACGGTGCTGGCTGTCGAGGACAAGCTGGAAAGGCGCGTGCCCCAGCCCTTCCGCCGCGACGCGCATCACTGGCTGATCCTGCATGGCCGCTATGTCTGCAAGGCGCGCAAGCCCGAATGCTGGCGCTGCATCGTGTCGGACCTGTGCCGCTTCAAGCCCAAGACGCCGGAACCCGGCAGCGTCGCGAAAGCCGCCTGATCGCGCCGGCCAGCGGTGCTAGGATCGGTACGGAAATCAGCTCCGCGAATCGTCTTTTCAGCGCGAAGGAGAGAGACAATGTCCATCCGCCCCATTCTCACCGCCGGCCTGCTGCTGGCCTGTGGCCTGACGCCTGCTTTCGCCAAGACCAAGGACAAACCGGATCCCTATGTGCCCAGCGGCGATCCGGTCGATTGCATCTCGATAAGCCAGATCCGATCGAGCAGCGTCCGCGACGATCGCACCATCGATTTCGAGGTGAGCGGCAAGAAAATCTACCGCAACAGCCTGCCCAACAGCTGCCCCAGCCTGGGCTTCGAGCGACGCTTTTCCTATCGCACCAGCATCTCGCAGCTCTGTTCGGTCGACATCATCACCGTGCTGTTCAACGCCGGGCCGGGCCTGCAACCGGGCGCCAGCTGTGGCCTGGGCAAATTCCAGCCGATGGTGAAGGCCCCGAAATAAGTTTCGGGAACAGGTGATTTTGTGGCTGGCGCGGTTCGAAGCCCTTTGCTAAGCGCCCCTTCTGACCAGCGTCATGCACCCATAGCTCAGCTGGATAGAGCGTTGCCCTCCGAAGGCAAAGGCCAGTGGTTCGAATCCACTTGGGTGCACCAAAATCTCGCATAGATCGGCTGGCTGACGCGCAGTTTCCTATTTTAGCGTTACGGAACGCTGGCGCCGATTGGTCGATTTCTGAGCCGTGATGCGATCAACGCATGATGACGAGGCGGCCTAAACCGATCTCGCTCCGGCATCGGCAAGCGGCATTGGCGCGAACGAAAAAAGATTGTCCCCGCCCTGCTCCAGGTCGAGCAGATATTTCTTGGTTTCCATCCCGCCGGCAAAGCCGGTGAGCGCGCCGTTGCTGCCGACCACCCGGTGACAGGGCGCGATGATCGAGATCGGGTTGCGGCCATTGGCGGCGCCGACGGCACGGGTCGCGGTCGGGCGGCCGATGGCGCGGGCGATGTCGGCATAGCTCCGCGTCTCGCCGAACGGTATGTCGAGCAGCGCGGCCCAGACCTGGCGCTGGAAATCCGTGCCCTGAAAATGCAGCGGGACGGAGAAATGCCGCCGCTGGCCGGCGAAATATTCCGATAGCTGGGAAGCCGCGTCGCGCAGGACCGGATGGTCGGTTGCTTCGGACCGGGCGCCCAGGCGGACGCGGGCGGGATCATCGTCGGGCCACAGGACCGCCATCAGTCCTTCGTCACTCGCGACCAGGGTCAGGTCGCCGACCGGCGAGGGCATCGTCATACAGGCCAGGGTCATCGTCATCCTCCATGCGTCATCGCTGGAGATAGGCGATGATCCCCGCCCCCGCTTCCTGCCGCTTGCGGTCAAAGTCCGCAAGCGGCAGGCCGCATCATTTCAGGCCGCCACCCATGGCGCGATACAGTTCGATCATGTTGGTGAGCCGCGCCAGCCGCGTCGTCACCAGGCTCTGCTCCGCGCTCGACAGGGTCCGCTGCGACACCAGGGTCGGCAGGAAGCCGTCGACACCCGCGCGGAAGCGGGCCTGCGTCAGGTCATAGGCCTTGCGCGCAGCATCCCGCTGCGAGGTCTGCGCCTCGACCTGATCGGTCATCGTGCCACGCCGGGCGAGCGCATCGGCGACTTCGCGGAAGCCGGTCTGCACGCTCTTTTCATAGGTGGCCAGCATCGCGTCATAGGTCGCCCTGGCGTAACGCAGATTACCCTTGTTCCGGCCGAAGTCGAAGATCGGCAGGGTCGCACTGGGCGCCACCGACCAGGTATCGCTGCCCGACTTGAACAGGCCGGACAGGCCAAGGCTGACCGTGCCCAGCGCCGCCGTCAGCGACAGCTGCGGGAAGAAGGCCGCCCGCGCCGCACCGATATTGGCGTTGGCCGCGATCAGTTGATGCTCGGCCGACGCGATGTCGGGCCGGCGCAGCAACAGGGTCGAGGGCAGTTCCGCCGGAAGATTGTCGAGCGTGACATGGCCTTCCGGCAGGGCCGAGGGCAGATCCTCGCTGCCGAGCGTCGTGCCCGCCAGCAGGTTCAGTGCATTCTGGTCCTGCGCGACCAGCGTGGTAGCGCTGGCGATGGCGGCCCGCGCCTGGTCATAGCTGGTCTGTGCCTCGCGCACTTCCAGTTCGGACGCGATGCCCTTGTCGAAGCGGGCCTTGTTGAGGTCCAGCGTCTCCTTGAACGCGGTCGCCAGCGTCCGCGCGATCGACAGCAATTCCTGATCGGCGGCCATGTTCACCCAGGCCGTCGCCACTTCCGCCACCAATGCGGTCTGGGCCGCATTGCGGTTTTCGACCGAGGCGAAATATTGCTCCTGCGCCGCCTTGGTCAGGTTGCGCACCCGGCCGAACAGATCGATTTCCCAGGCAGAGATGCCGACCTGCGCCTGATAGACGTCGGTGTTCAGGCGCTGGCTCTGGCCGAACTGGACCAGCGGCTGTTCCGAATAGGTCGCCGTGCCGGTGGCCCCGACGGTCGGCAACAGATCGGCCCGCTGCACCTTATATTGCGCCCGTGCCTGCTCGACATTGGCCACCGCAATGCGCAGGTCGCGATTGTTGGCGAGGCTCGTCTCGATCACCCGCACCAGGCGCGGATCGGTGAAGAAATCGCGCCAGGCGGTATCGGCCGGCACGATCGCCGCGCCGCCGTCCGCCGCGGCCGCATAGGCCGGCCCCTGGGGGCTGGCCTGCGGCACCGGCAGTTCGGGGCGGGCATATTTGGGCGCCATGTCACAGGCGGCCAGCGTCAGCGCCAGAGAGGCGACCGACATTGCTTTGATATTACGCAACATTCTTATGCCTCCTGCGGTGCGTTCGGCGTTTCGCCGTCGGCGTTACGCTGTTCTTCCCCTTCATGATGTTCGCGGAACAACCGCTTCACCACGGTGAAGAAGACCGGCACGAAGAAGATGGCGAGGACGGTGGCGGACAGCATGCCGCCGACCACGGCCCAGCCGATGGCGTTCTGGCCACCCGCGCCCGCGCCCTTGGACACGGCCAGCGGCAGCACGCCGAAGATGAAGGCGAAGCTGGTCATCAGGATCGGCCGCAGACGCAGCTTGCCCGCTTCCAGCGCCGCCTTGGCGGGCGGCAGCCCTTCGCGCATCTTCTCTTCGGCAAATTCCACGATCAGGATCGCGTTCTTCGCCGACACGCCGATGGTCGTGATCAGGCCCACCTGCAGATAGATGTCGTTGTTGAGGCCCGCCAGCGTCGCCGCGATCACCGCGCCGAGCACGCCCAAGGGCACGACCAGCATGACCGCAATCGGCACCGACCAGCTTTCATACAGCGCAGCCAGGCAGAGGAAGACGATCAGCATCGAGAGCGCATAGACATAGGGCGCCTGTCCACCGGAAGTCTGTTCCTCATAGGAAATGCCGTTCCAGGCATAGCCGATACCGGCCGGCAGCTTGGCCGCGAACTCTTCCATCGCCTGCATCGCGGTACCGCTCGACACGCCGGGTGCCGGGGCGCCCTGGATGTTCATCGACGGCACGCCATTATAGCGTTCCAGACGGGCCGGGCCCTGGACCCATTCCGTGGTGGAGAAGGCGGAGAGCGGCGCCATCACGCCCGTGCTGCCACGCACATGATAGGCGTTGATCGCGTCGGCCGAGGTGCGGAACGGCGCATCGGCCTGGACATAGACGCGCTTCACACGGTCGCGGTCGATGAAGTCGTTGACATAAGATCCGCCCAGATTGGTGCTGATCGTGTCATTGACGTCCGACTGGGCGATGCCCAGCGCACCAGCCGCCGCCTGATCGACATTCAGCTTCAGCTGCGGCGTATCTTCCAGACCATTGGGACGGACCTGCGCCAGGCGCTTGTCGCCCATCGCCATGCC
Source organism: Sphingobium sp. LF-16 (assembly GCF_003711185.1). NCBI lineage: Bacteria > Pseudomonadati > Pseudomonadota > Alphaproteobacteria > Sphingomonadales > Sphingobiaceae > Sphingobium > Sphingobium sp. LF-16. Next base: position 2,046,467 of record NZ_CP029335.1, read on the forward strand.
CAGCAACTGGTTGCGGGCTTCCAGCAGCTTCTCATGACCAAGATTGGCCTGATCGAGCAGCTGGAAGTCGAAACCGGACGCATTGCCCAGTTCCTGCACGGCCGGCGGCACGAAGGCGAAGGCCATGCCCGACGAGATCTTCTGGAACGCCATATTGGCGCGCAGGGCGATCGCGGGGACGCGGTTGTCCGCACCCGACCGTTCATGCCAGTCCTTCATGCGGGCAAAGACGATGCCGACATTCTGGCCCTGGCCCACAAAGCCGAAGCCGGCGACCGTGAACACGGCCGAGACATTCTTCTTCTCGTCGACCAGATAATGGTCGCGCATCCGGGCGAGGGCCCGCTCGGTCTCTTCCAGCGTCGTGCCCGCGGGCAGCGACACCTGGTTGATGATGATGCCCTGGTCCTCGTCCGGCAGGAAGCCGCTGGGCAGGCGCAGGAAGATGAAGGCCATGCCGACCACCACCAGGCCATAGACCAGCATGGTCCGAACCCAGCTGCGCTCGACCTTCTCGACGCCCTTGCCATAGCGCACCACGCCCTTGTCGAAGGTGCGGTTGAACCAGTCGAAGAAGCGGCCGAGGATCGAACCGATCGGCCCGTTCCAGCTATGCCCGTGCGAGGCGGGCTTGAGGATGGTGGCGCAGAGCGCCGGGGTCAGGATCAACGCGACCAGCACCGACAGGATCATCGACGACACGATGGTGATCGAGAACTGGCGGAAGATGACGCCGGTCGAGCCGCCGAAGAAGGCCATCGGCAGGAACACCGCCGACAGCACCAGGCCGATGCCGATCAGCGCGCCGCTGATCTCGTCCATCGACTTCTTGGCTGCTTCCTTGGGGCTGAGCCCTTCATCCTGGATCAGACGTTCGACATTCTCGACGACGACGATCGCGTCGTCGACGAGCAGGCCGATCGCCAGCACCATGCCGAACAGGGTCAGGGTGTTGATGGTGAAGCCGGCTGCGCTGAGGATCGCCAGCGCGCCCAGCAGAACCACCGGCACCGCAATCGTCGGGATCAGCGTCGCACGCCAGTTCTGCAGGAACAGGAACATGACGACGAACACCAGCAGCACGGCTTCGAACAGGGTATGGACCACCTGCTCCACCGACAGCTTGACGAAGGTCGAGTTGTCGACCGGGAAGTCATATTTGACCCAGCTGGGGAAATTCTTCGACAGCTGGTCGACGCGCGCCTTGACCGCTTCCACCGTGTCGAGCGCGTTGGCGCCCGGTGCCAGCTTGATGCCGAAGCCCGATGCCGGATGGCCGTTGAACTTCACGCCGAAACCATAGGTTTCCGCGCCCAGTTCGACCTTGGCGACATCCTTCATCAGCACGACCGAACCGTCGCTGTTGCTGCGCAGGCGGATATTCTGGAATTCCTCCGGCGTGCGCAGGCGCGACTGGGCGGTGACGGTGGCGTTGAGCGCCTGGCCCTTGGGCGAAGGCGAACCGCCGATCTGGCCGGCCGACACCTGGGCATTCTGCGCGGTGATCGCCGACTTCACGTCGCCGGTGGTCACGCCCAGATTGGCCATCTTGTAGGGGTCGAGCCAGATGCGCATCGCATATTGCGAACCGAACAGCTGGGTATCGCCAACGCCGGTGACGCGACTCAGCGGATCCTGAAGACTGGACGCGATAAAGTCCGCCGCGTCTTCCTGGTCATGGATGCCGTCGTCGGAATAGGCCGCCATGATGAGCAGGAAGCTGGACGTGGACTTGCCCACGCGCAGGCCCTGCTGCTGCACTTCCTGCGGCAACAAGGGGGTCGCCTGCGACAGCTTGTTCTGCACCTGCACCTGCGCAATGTCAGGATCGGTGCCCTGCTCGAAGGTCAGGGTGATGTTCAGATTGCCCGACCCGTCGCTGGTGGACGAGAAATAGCGCAGATTGTCGATGCCCTTGAGCTGTTGCTCGATGATCTGCGTCGTCGTGCTTTCCAGCGTCTGGGCGTTGGCACCGGGATAGGTGGTCTGGATCGTCACCGCCGGCGGGGCGATTTCCGGGAACTGCGCGACCGGCAGCGACCGGATCGCGAGCAGGCCCGCCAGCATGATGACGATGGCGATGACCCATGCGAAGATGGGCCTGTCGATAAAATAGCGGGCCATGGCTTAGTGCGCCTCGCCCGCGTTCGACGCGCCTTGTGCAGCGGCCGGCTTCGCGCCGCCTTCAGGCGCGGTCACCTGCTGCGGCGCGCCGGGCTTCACCACCGTGCCGGGGCGCAGATTGACCAGCCCCTCGACGATCAACTGATCGCCCGGCTTCAGGCCGCTGGTGACGATCCACTTGTCGCCGATCGCGCGGTCGACGGTGACCTGGCGCATCTCGACCTTGTTGTCCTTGCCCACGACCATCGCCGTAGCCCGGCCGCGCGCGTCGCGCGAAATGCCCTGCTGCGGGGCCAGGATCGCCTGGGTGCGCTCACCCTCGATCAGCTTGGCGCGGACATACATGCCCGGCAGCAACAGGCCGTCGGCGTTGGGGAAGATCGCGCGCAGCGTGACCGCGCCCGAGCTGGAATCCACCGTCACATCGGCGAACTGCAAGCGGCCTTCACCCGGATAGACGCTGCCATTGGGCAGGATCAGCTGGATGCGGGCGCCCTGCGCCTCGCTGATGCCGCCGGCCTTCATCGCCTGCTTGAGGTCGATGATCTGCGCGGCCGACTGTGTCACGTCGACATAGACGCGGTCGGTGCGCTGGATGGTGGTCAGCGGATCGGCCTGACCGGTCTGGACCAGCGCGCCCGGCGTCAGCAGCGAACGGCCGATACGGCCCGAAATCGGCGCGCGGATGCGGGTGAAATTCTGGTTCACCTGCGCTGCCTGTACCGCGCCCTGCTGCGCCGCAACATTGGCGCGCGCCTGCTGGGCCGCGGCCGCCGCGTCATCATATTCCTGCTTCGACACCGCGTTTATGCCGACCAGATCCTTGTAACGCTGGGCCTGCAGCCCGGTCGAGCGGATCGCCGCCTGGGCATTGGCCAGCGAACCCTGGGCTTGGGCGAGCGCCGCGCGATAAGGCGCGTCCTCGATCTCGTAGAGCAGTTGCCCGGCCTGGACATTGCCGCCTTCGGTAAACAGGCGGCGGCGGATCACGCCGCTGATCTGCGGCCGGACTTCGGCCGTTTCAAAAGCCGAGATGCGGCCCGGCAGTTCGTTCAGCAACGGTGCCGACTCGGTCTTGAGCGTCACCACGCCCACGCTCGGCGGCGGCGGTGCGGGCGGCGCTTCCTGACCGCAAGCGCTCAGCGCAAGGGCCGAAACACAGGCCAGCAATCCGAAGAAGTTCCCCTTTTGCATCAATTTTCCCAATCCGATAAATATCGCAGGACCGGAATGAACGTTCATTCCGCTTGCCGCGCACCTAAGAAGCTGTCAGAGGGAATTCAAGAGAAAAACAATTTTCCGAGGGTAAAATGGTTGCAGCGCAGCATGAAAAAAGCAGTCGCGACCGTGTACTTGCAGCGGCGCGAGACCTGTTCAACAGCCATGGTTTCCACCAGACGTCCATGGCCGAACTCGCTTCCGCCGCACAGGTATCAGTGGGGCAAATATATCGGCTTTTCAAAGGAAAGGAAGATATCATCGAGGCTATCGTCCATGCCGACGCCGATCAGTGGGCGGAGGACGTCGATATCCTGCGCAAACGACTCGACAGTGGCGAGTTGAGCATCGACGATACGTTCGAGCAACTGATGTTGCACGTCATTGACGAAAAGGATGAGGCGCTGTCCTTCGACATCCTGGCCGAAAGCTTCCGCAATCCGACGGTCGGCGAGATGATCGGCACCATGTGCGGCCGTTTCCGCGACGATATTCGCGACTTTGCCTGCGCCGCCAATCCTGAGCTTTCGGGCGAGGCACTGGACGGCGCGGAGGAGATGATCCTGGCCTGCATGTTCGGCCTGGGCCATCGCAGCCTGTCGCGCCCCAATCTCAGCCCGGAGGCGTCGGCCCGGCGCGCCGCCCAGATGATCGTGGCAGGCCTGAAGGCCGTGCGCTGATCGCAGCGAAAGCCGGTTCACACCGATCGTGAACCGGCAGCGGCGGATCACTCCACCAGTTCGCCGCCCTTCACCACGTCGCTGACATGCTGCAGCAAGGTGACGTCCTTGAGCGGATCACCCTGCACCGCGACGATGTCGCCATAGCGGCCGACCGCGATCGCGCCGACATCGGCCTCCCAGCCCAGCGCCTTGGCGCCGCTGACGGTCGCCGCCTGGATCGCCTGCATCGGCGTCATACCCCATTCGACCATCTTGGCGAACTGCTTGCCATTGTCGCCATGGGGATAGACGCCGGCATCAGTGCCGAACAGCATCGGCACGCCCGCCTTCACCGCCTTGCGGAAGGTTTCGCGCTGCAACCGCCCGATCAGTTTCTCCTTGTCCAGGCTTTCCTGTTCGGTGCCATTGGCCGTGCCGGTCGCCAGGATATAATCGTCATTATAGATATCCATGTCGAACCAGGTCTTCCTGCTCGCCGCCAGCTTGATCGTCTCGTCATCGGCCAGGCTGCAATGTTCGATCGTGTCGATCCCGGCCTCGATCGCGGTGCGGATACCGTCATTGCCATGGGCATGGGCCGCAACCTTGAGGCCCAGCATATGCGCCTCGTCGGCGATTGCCTTCATCTCGTCAAAGCTCAGTTGCTGCGCGCCGACCGCGTCGCCCAGCGAGAAGACGCCGCCGGTCGCACAGATCTTGATCACGCGGGCGCCATATTTGTGCAGCCAGCGCACCTTGGCGCGGCCCTCCTGCGGGCTGTCGACCACCGAAGGTTCCTTGCGGTCCATCGAGGGCGGCAGGCCGCCGCCATCGCAATGGCCGCCGGTCGCACCGATTGCATAGCCGGCCGGAATGATCCGCGGCCCGACAATCTGCCCCTCCTCGATCGCCTGCTTGAGGCCCACATCGGCAAAATCGGCCGAACCGACATTGCGCACCGTGGTAAAACCGGCCTTCAGCGTGATGCGCGCATTCTTGACGCCCACGGCCGTCCAGAAACTGTCGGTGTAACGCAGCCCCTGATAGCCGCCTACTTCCGCCAGGCTGGTCAAATGGACGTGCATGTCGATCAGGCCCGGCAGGATGGTCTTGCCCGACAGGTCGATATGCCGAACGTCGCTGCCCCAGCGCACGGTCCGGGCGTCGGCGATGCCGGTAATGCGACCATCGGTGATGAAGATGGCCGGATGATCGACCGTCTTGCCGGCCAGCACATCGACCATATGGTCCGCGGTGACGACCACCTGCTCGGCAAGCGCCGGCGCGGCAGCCAGCGACAACAGGATGGTGGTGGCCATGGCCGATGCCCGGACAGTCTTCAACATGCGATGCAAATCCCCTTGGGCGATCGATGTCCGGGCCGCGTATGGCCGGATCATCATTGCCCCAAGCCCCTGACCTAGCGACCAAAGCCCGCCAGCATCAAGGGCAAAGATGGATGGCGGCATCGCGCCGCCCACCCCCGTTTCACCCCCGTCCACCGCAAGCCCCTGCCCTGCCCGCAACCTGTTGGCGCCCCGCCCATTGGAGGATCAATCGAGGGAGGTATTTCATGGATCTGGAAGCGAATTTCGGCCGCGCCTATTTCGAGCAGCGACGCGACCGCAATCGCCAGTTGGCGGCGCGATCGGCCACACCGGCGCTGCGCAACATGCATCTGGAATATGCGCGGCTCTACGAGCAATTGCTGCAGGCGGAGGACGCGCAAGCCGTCCAGCCGTCTATTTGGCAGCGACGCCCTGAGGCAGCACCACGGCCGACCAGCTCTTGCCCGGCACCAGATATTTGGTCGCCAGCGCCTGGATATCGGCCGGCGTGACGTTGAGCAGATCCTGGCTCATCGTCTGCATCGCCTGCACATAGCGGGGATCATGGGTCGATCCCTCCATCTGCCCCATCCAGAAGGCATTGCCGGTGCTGGCGCGCATCAGCAACTGCCGCATCGGCGCCACCGCCCGTTGCAGTTCGTCGGCGCTGATCGGCGTTTTCGCCAGATCGGCAGCCGTTTCCTTCACGACGCTGTAGAAATAATTGACCCGGTCGGGCCGCACCTGGCTGGTCACCAAGATATAGCCGCCGCTATCATAGGAGAAGGGCCAGCTATTCTGCACGCTGGGCGAATAGGCAGCGCCCTCGGTCGAGCGCAGCTTGTCGAACAGCCGGTCATTGAAGATCTGGGTCAGGATTTCGAGCTGGCGCGCCTCCTTCGTCAGCGCAAAGCCGCCCGAGGTCGGCCAGGCCATGACGGCAGCCGCCTGTTCCTTGTCACCATCATGGCGCAGGATTACCGGCTGTTCGACATGGGCGGGGAAACGCTGCACCTTGTTCGCGGCCGGCACGGGCACGTCCGGGCGAGCCGGCATCGCGCCAAAGGTCGCCGCCACGGCCTGGATCGCCTCTTCGGCCTTCACCTGGCCGAAAATCTGGATCTCGATCGGCCCCGAAGCCAGGATCGGCTCCCAGGTCTGGCGGAAGCTTTCGGGCGTCAGCGCGTTGATTTCCGCCTTGGACGGGGTGCGGAACCGCACATCCTTGTCGTGCAGCAGCCAGTTGAGGTCGCGCCCAAGCACGCCATCGGGCGCGCGCGACATCGCGTCATAAGCGACCGAGGCGCCGGTCTTCACCCGCGCGATCGGCGCGGGATCCCAGCCGGGCTGGTACAGCTTGGCGGCGAACAGGCGCAACTGGTCCTTGTAATCGGCCGGGCGCGTCACCGCCTGCAATTCGAACGCGTCATCGTCGGTCGAAAACTGCATGCCCATGCGCCGGCCATTGGTCAGGTCGTCCAGTTCCCGCTGGCCCAGCTTGCCGATGCCGCTCGCTACCAGCGCATAATCGCCAGCCCAGCTCGCCACCGGCTTGGTGGGTGAGAAGGCCTGCTGGCCATGACCGAAGCGGACATTGATGCGTACCTTCTCGGTCTCCGCATCATTGGCGAACAAGGTCAGCTTGACGCCGTTGGAGAAGGTGATGCTCTCCATCCCCTGCAACCCGACCGGCGTGCGCGACACGACGGTCGCGGGCGCACCGAATTTGGGTAGGTCGTCCATCGTCACCGCCTTGTCGGCCAGGCGGGCATTGGTCGCCGCCTTGACCGGCGCGGCCAGCGCAGCGGCCAGCTTCTGGTCCTGCCCCGCCTCGACCTTGCCGGTGATCAGCATCGCCCGGAACACCCCGGCGGAAAAGAGGCGGCGGGTGCAATCCAGTATCTTCTGCGGCGTCATCGCCGGCTTGCCGGAACGGAAGATGTCGAGCGCCGCCTGCGGGCTGACCGTGGTTTCGCGAATGTCCACTGCGCTTACCAGATCGCTCGCCTGCTTGGCCCCGGCTTCCGTGTCGGCATTTTCAACCTGGATCGCCAGCGCCGTGTCGAGCTGCGCATATTCGCGGTCGATTTCCTGCTGGGTCGGCGGCGCGGCCTTGGCATCCTCGATGATCGCGCGCACATCGGCCAGCGCCTTCTCCCAATTCTCGCCGGTGGGCGTGATGGTGATGAAGGTGCCGTCGGCCGACCGGCTGATATCCTGCTGATCGACGCCTGCCGCCAGGAAGCTGCCCCCGGCCCGTGCCGCCTGCTCCAGCCGTCGGCTGACGATCTGCAGCGCCAGCATGTCGGTCAGCTTGTCCTGATTATAGACGATCGTGTCGGCATGCGGCTTCCACGGGCGCAGCCAGGCCATGGTGAGGCCCGTCGGCGAGCCCGGCTCCACCACGACGCGGGTGGCCGGCGCCTTGGGGTCCGGCTCGCCGAAATCGGGCTGCTCGGCGCCCTTGCCGCTATCCTGCCAGCTGGCAAAATTATCCTTGAGCAACTGTTCGGCCAACGCCGGGTCGATATCGCCGGCAATCGCAATCACCGTGTTTTCAGGGCGATACCAGCGCTGATGGAAGGCTTCTGCCTTGGCCGCGGTCACCGCGTTGAGCGTTGCGACCGTGCCGATCGGCGCATGGTCAGCCAAGGCCTGGCCGGCAAAGAAATGCTGGCGACTGGCGTCGGAAATGCGCATCTGCGGACCGTCGCTCTCGCGCCGTTCGGCCAGCACCACCGCCCGCTCGGCATCGACCGCGCTGTCGACGATATTGGGGTCGGTCATCATGCCGGCCAGGATCTTCAGGCTTTCGCCAAGGCTCGTCTGATTGGCCTGCGGCAGGTCGAGCGCATAGGTGGTGCCGGTCGGCGTGGTCGCGGCATTGCTGTCGCTGCCAAAGGTGACGCCCAGCCGCTGCCAGATGCGCTTCGACTCGCCATCGGGCACATGGCGCGACCCGCGCATCGACAGATGTTCCATGAAATGGGCATAGCCCTGCTCATCGGGACGCTCCATCAGCGATCCGGCATCGATGCGCAGGCGGATCGACACCTGCCCTGGCGGCACGCCGTTGCGGCGGATGGCATAGCGCAGCCCGTTGGACAGCGTGCCGAACCGCCACGCCGTGTCGATCGGCACATCACTATTTTCGTAGAGCCAGGGGCGGATATCCGCCTGGCTGCCGCCCGGCGCGGCCTTTGCCCCGGCGACCGAAGGATCGGTTCTTGCCGCCAGCGGCAGGGGAGAGCCCGACAGAAGCAGGGCCAGAATGGTGAGCGAAGCGGCCGAACGGCGAGAGGTCAAACGCATAGGCAGGGGAGCCTAACGGCATTTTCCTGAATGACCACTGACAATGATGGCCACGCCGCGGCATCGGAGCATTGCACACAGAAGGGGGAACCGCTCTTGCGCCCCAAGCGATGCGACAATGAAAATATGGCGCGCACGCAAAATTGCGCGCGCCAGAGCGGTTGGTCCCGGACGCTCCATGGGGGGAACGCCCGGAACGCCTCAGCTATTAGCCGCGCGGTGCGCCGGTGCGCTGGACCGCGCCCTTGTGCGTGCCGACGGCGCCACCGCCGCCACCGCGACGACGACGGAAATTCTTCTTGGCGCCGGCACCATCGCCTTCGCCACGATGCGCGCCCTCGCCACGATGGCCCCCTTCACCACGGCGAGCCTTGTCGGGCGCGCCGCGCTGGGCCTTCTGCCCTTCCTGATAGCGACGCTGGCCTTCGGCACGCTTAGCCTGCTGGGCCGGGCTCTGGCTCGGCCCCTTGCGCTGCGGCGCGGGCTTGGGAAGGTTGCGCACGGCCTCCAGGAAATTCTCTGGCAGGGGCACGATCTCGGGCTTCACCTTGGTCGCCCGCTCGATCGCCTTCAGATAAGGCCGTTCGTCATCCGCCACGAAGCTGATGGCGATACCGTCTGCGCCGGCACGCGCCGTCCGCCCGATGCGGTGAACATATTGTTCCGGCACGTTCGGGATTTCGAAGTTGATGACGTGGGACACGCCCGACACGTCGATGCCGCGCGCGGCGATGTCGGTCGCGACCAGCAGCTTGCAATGGCCGTGGCGGAACGCCTGCAGCGCGGTGGTGCGCTGTGCCTGGCTCTTGTTGCCATGGATCGCGAAGGCCTGAATGCCCGCGCCCTCCAGGAAGCGCACGACGCGGTCGGCGCCATGCTTGGTGCGGGTGAAGATCAGCGCGCGGTCGATCTCCTCGGTCTTCAGCACGATATGCAGCAGTGCCTGCTTTTCTGCCTGGTTGACGAAGGTCAGCTGCTGGCGGACGCGCTCGGCCGTGGTCGACTGCGGCGCGACGCTGACCTTGACCGGATCATTGAGGAACTGGCCGGCCAGCGCCTCGATCTCCTTGGGCATGGTGGCCGAGAAGAACAGGTTCTGGCGATCGCGCGGCAACAGCTTGGCGATGCGCTTCAGCGGGTGGATGAAGCCCATGTCCATCATCTGGTCGGCCTCGTCGAGGACGAAGATTTCCGTGTCCTTGATGGTGAAGGCGCGCTGGTCGATCAGGTCAAGCAGACGGCCGGGGGTGGCGACGACGATGTCGACGCCGGCCGACAGGGCACGGATCTGCTTGTTGACCGGCACGCCGCCGAACACGGTTTCCACCGACAGGCGCAGGAAACGGCCATAATCGCGGAAGCTCTGGGCGATCTGGGCAGCCAACTCGCGGGTCGGCGACAGCACCAGCATGCGACAGCCCTTGATCGGCGTCGGCTTGGGATTGCGCGCGAAATAGTCGAGGCTGGGCAGCGCGAAGGCTGCGGTTTTGCCGGTGCCGGTCTGGGCGATGCCGCACAGGTCGCGGCCTTCCAGCAGGACCGGAATGGCCTTTTGCTGGATCGGCGTCGGCTCGGCATATTTCTTGGCGGTCAGCGCCCTGATGATTGGCTCGGAAAGACCAAGTTCATTGAAATGCATGAGAAACTCACAAGTCGGCCGGGCGCCAACCTGTCTGCGGACGCAGCAAGGGCGCAAGGCGGGTTAGGAAACGACCCGCGTGAATAGGGAAGCCTCAAGCTTGGCGCAGACTGTCATTGGCCGGTTCCCAGGGCCTGTCAGAGCCGGGAACGATCACGCTGCCAATCGCTATCGGGCCCCAAGGGCCATGCTGCGCTGCCGCACATATGGGGCAAATGCCGCTGAAAAGCAAGCGGCCACGGGATTTCGCCCGCGGCCGCCCAACATCATGCCAATCCTTTAAAGACTGACCTCGGCATGCTTGTCGCGCAACTCCGCCCGGACATCGCCGCCGAACATCATCTTGAACACGCCGCCGATCGACAGATCGGCGCGCCAAATCTCCGCCGTGCCAAGGTCAAAGCGCAGCATCAGCAGGTTGGGATCCTGTCGTCCGCCCGGATACCAGGCCTCGATCTGCTTCGACCAATAACGGTCGATCACCGCCTCGTCGGTCTCCGGCACCAGCGTGCCGTTGATGCAGGCGAACAGATAATGATCCTTCGCCGCGAACTGCGCCATGGCCGGCCCGCCGGCGGCCAGCCGATTGTCGCGACTGGTGTAGAACCAGAAGCAATGATCGGCATCCTTGTCCAGTTGCGCGGTCATCGGCACGCTGTGCGCATGGCTGCCCTGCAACCCCACCATCAGGAACGGGCTGCTCGACAGGTCCGTCCAGAAACGCTCGCGAATATCCTTGTCGTCGCTCATCTTTCCATCTCCTTATCTGGGGCTTCACCAAAGGAAATGGCCCGACGCCGCCGAAGTTCCGTTTGACCGCTTGATCTCGCGCGCGCACGTCGCCACATAGCGGCCATGCTGATCGAGACTGAACTCACGCCCAATCCGGCGACCGTCAAATTCCTCCCCGGCCAGGCCGTCATGGGCGCCGCGGGCACGCGCGACTTCGCCAGCCCCGAAGAGGCGGAAGCCTCGCCGCTGGCTGATGCGCTGTTCGGCCTGGGTGACGTGACCGGCGTCTTCTTCGGCGCCGACTTCATTTCGGTGACGATCGCGCCGGGCGCCGAATGGAGCGACGTGAAGCCGGAAATTCTCTCGATCCTGCTCGACCATTTCTCGGCCAACATGCCGCTGTTCGCCGCCGGCACCGCCGCGGGCTTCAGCGTCCCGGCCGAGGAAGAGGCCTTCACCGATGACCCGGAAGATGCCGAGATCGTCGACCAGATCAAGGATTTGATCGAAACCCGCGTGCGTCCGGCCGTGGCCAATGACGGCGGCGACATCATCTATCGCGGCTTCGACAAGGGCACCGTCTATCTGCGCATGCAGGGCGCCTGCGCCGGCTGCCCCTCCTCCTCCGCCACGCTCAAGAACGGAATCGAGCAGCTGCTCAAACATTATGTGCCGGAAGTGACGGAAGTCCGCGCGGTCTGACGCTGCGATGACCGGATTTGGCAAATCGCCCCGGATCGATTAACCGCAGCCATATCCATATCGGCACCGCGGCTTCGGGGGAGTGAATTTGCGCATATTGGTCATCGACACCGCCACACAGGCGCTGTCCGTTGCGCTGCTGGAAGACGGCCAGCCAATCGGCCATTTTCATGAAATCGTCGGCCGCGGCCATGCCGAGGCGCTGCTGCCCGCGATCGCCGCCCTGCCCGATGGCGGGCGCGCCGACGCGATCGCGGTCGATGTCGGGCCGGGCAGCTTCACCGGCGTGCGCATCGGCATCGCCGCCGCCCGCGCTTTGGCGCTCGCCTGGTCGGTGCCGCTCCATGGCTATAGCGCCTTTTCGCTGATCGCCGCGATGGCGGCGCTCGACCATCGGGACGGCCCGGTCGCCGTCACCATCACCGGCGGCCATGGCGAACTCTTCTGGCAATTGTTCGAGACCGATGGCCGCACCGCCACGACCCAGCCCGCCTCCACGCCGATCGCCACGCTCGCGACCCAACTGGACATGGCGCAATTTTACGGCACCGGTGCTGAGGCGCTGGTCACCGCACGCGGCGATGGCACCGCGATAGCCCTCTATCCCGAAGCCGCCCGCTACAACCTGATTGCAGAGCTGCCGCCGCTTGCCCCCTCCCCGCTCTATGGCCGCGAGGCCGACGCCAAGACGATCGCGGAGCGCGCCGCTTCATGATCCCCGCCGGCCTGACGCTCGACACCTATGATGAGGGCGAGCGCAATGCGCTCGCCGACGCCATGGAAGTGATGACCCGCGCCTTCGACCCGCTGTTCGGCGAGGCCTGGACCCTGCCCCAATTGTCGGGGGTCATGACCATGCCGGGCACCTGGCTGACCGTCGCCCATGTCGATGCGGCCCCGCTCGGCTTCGCTCTGGTCCGCTCGGTGCTGGACGAATGCGAACTGCTGCTGTTGGCGGTCGATCCGCTATGGCGTGGCCGTGGGATCGGCCGATCTCTGCTGGGCCACAGCCTGACGCTGGCGCGTCGCCGTGGCATCACGTCGATGAACCTGGAAGTCCGCGCATCGAACATGGCGGTCAAACTTTATGAGACTATTGGTTTCGAATATGTACATCGTCGCCCCGGTTACTATCGGGGCAATGATGGAAAGCTTCATGACGCCTTGAGTTTTCGCATCGACATGCTTGTTTAAGGCAATCTTCTCTTGCGAAGGCAGGCCACAGGGTCTAGCCAAGATATACCGCTCTGAATCCATTTCCTCAGGCGGGTCGCACAATAGAAGCCTTTGCAGGAACCAAGAAAAATGGAAAACGAATCGGCACAGAGCGAACTGCTCGTCACTCTGACCTCCGACATTGTCGCTGCGCATGTCTCGAACAACAGTGTTGCTGTTTCCGACGTCGCAACCCTGATCCAGAATGTTCATGCCGCGCTGACCGGTCTTTCGACCCCGGCACCCGCCCCCGAAGTCAAGCCGGAACCGGCTGTTTCGGTACGCGCATCGATCAAGCCGGATTACATCATCTGTCTGGAAGACGGTAAGAAGCTGAAGATGCTCAAGCGTCACCTGATGACCCATTATCAGATGACCCCCGAAGATTATCGCGCCAAGTGGGGCCTGCCGGCCGATTACCCGATGGTCGCCCCCAATTATGCCGAACAGCGCCGCTCGCTGGCCAAGAAGATTGGTTTGGGCACCAAGCGCCGCCGGACCCGTGGCGGCAAATAAGCCCCACAACTTCGGCATTTACCTATTGCGAAAGGGGCGCATCGACGATGCGCCCCTTTTCCGTTGGAACAAAAGCGGCTAGGCAATGTCCGACTTTTCCATTTTTGAAGCGAGCCAGCCCCCCGCATGAACCGCAAGATCGACGTCGAAGCCCTTTGCCACGAAAAGGGCCTGCGCATCACCGAACAGCGCCGGGTCATCGCCCAGGTGCTGAGCGACGCGACCGATCACCCCGATGTCGAGGAACTGCACAAGCGCGCGTCCACCATCGATCCGGGCATCTCGATCGCCACCGTCTACCGCACCGTGCGCCTGTTCGAGGAAGCCGGCATTCTGGAGCGCCACGATTTTGGTGACGGCCGCGCCCGCTACGAAGCCGCCCCGGAATCGCATCACGACCATCTGATCGACGTCGAAACCGGCAACGTCATCGAATTCGTCGATCCCGAACTGGAACTGCTGCAGAAGCAGATCGCCGAAAAGCTCGGCTTCCGTCTGGTCGACCATCGCATGGAACTCTACGGCGTCGCCCTCGACCGCAAGGACTGACGCCTTGGCGCCACTGCGCCGGGCAGGCCGCATCACCGCCCTTCTGGGCAGCCTGCTGCTCTGCCTGCCCCCGCACCTCTTGTGGCGCCTGTTTCGCCGTCCATCCCCCTGGCCACGCCGCTTCCTGGGGATGGCGGCCCGCTCGGTCGGCGCCCGCGTCCGGGTGGAAGGTCGCCCGGTCGACAGCGACATGTTCCTAGTCGCCAATCATGTCAGTTGGATCGACATTCTCGCCCTCGCCGACGCCACCGGCGCCGCCTTCGTCGCCCATGACGGCATTGCCAGCTGGCCGGTGATCGGCTGGCTCGCGACCCAGAACAACACATTGTTCGTCTCGCGTGAGAAACGCGGCAGCCTGTCGGGCCAGCTCGATGCGTTGCGCGCCGCGCTCGCTGGCCATCAGCCGGTCGCGCTTTTTCCGGAAGGCACGACCAGCGACGGCAGTGGCCTGCTGCCCTTCAAGCCCTCGCTGCTCGCCGTGCTGATGCCGCCGCCGCGCGCGGTGATGATCCAGCCGGTCCATATCGACTATGGCGCGGCCACGACGGAGATCGCCTGGCACGGCGACGAACCGGCCGGCGCCAACGCCAAACGGCTGCTGGAGCGCAAGGGCCGCCTGCCCGTCACCATCCGGTTCCTGGAGCCGTTCGACCCGGCCAGTTGCGCCGATCGCAAGATATTGGCCGCCACCGCGCACCAACGTATCGCCGCAAGCATTGCCGCGCAGCTGCCACCTTCCTCTTCGGCCCAAGCGCCTGTATAGCTGGACGGCATGAATCGTAACGACGCCCCCGAACATACCGCCGGCAAGGGCCCGGCCACCTTCCAGGTCAAATCCTTCGGCTGCCAGATGAACGTCTATGATGGCGAACGCATGGCCGAAATGCTGGGCGAGCGCGGCATGACCGCTGCTGCCGATGGCGCAGAGGCCGACCTCGTCATCCTCAACACCTGCCACATCCGCGAAAAGGCGGTGGACAAGGTCTATTCCGACATTGGCCGCCTGACCCGCGAGGATGGCACGCGCCCGATGATCGCCGTCGCCGGCTGCGTCGCCCAGGCCGAAGGCGGCGAAATCCAGCGTCGCGCCCGCAATGTCGACATCGTCGTCGGCCCGCAGGCCTATCACCGCCTGCCCGACCTCATTGGCAAGGCGCAGCGCGGCGAGGATGCGGTCGACACCGACATGCCGGCCAATTCCAAATTCGCCGCCCTGCCCGGCCGCACCAAGCAGGCCCGGCCGACCGCCTTCCTGACGATCATGGAAGGCTGCGACAAATTCTGCACCTATTGCGTCGTGCCCTATACCCGCGGCGCGGAAATCAGCCGCAGCTGGTCCGCGATCTTGGACGAGGCCAGGGCGCTGGTCGATGGCGGCGTGCGCGAGATCACCCTGCTCGGCCAGAACGTCAATGCCTGGACCGGCGAGGATGATCGGGGCCGGATGCAGGGCATGGATGGCCTGGCCCGCGAACTGGCACGGCTGAGCGGACTGGAGCGCATTCGCTACACCACCAGCCACCCCAACGACATGAGCGACGGGCTGATCGCCGCCCATGGCGACGAGCCCAAGCTGATGCCCTTCCTCCACCTGCCGGTGCAATCAGGCAATGACCGTGTCCTCAAGGCCATGAACCGCAGCCACACGGTCGACAGCTATCTGCGCATCATCGAGCGCGTGCGCGAAGCGCGGCCCGACATCGCCCTGTCGGGCGATTTCATCGTCGGCTTCCCCGGCGAGAGCGACGCCGAGTTCGAAGATACTCTCAAGATCGTCGATCAAGTGCGCTATGCGCAATGCTATTCCTTCAAATATAGCCCCCGCCCCGGCACCCCGGCGGCGGAGATGGATCACCAGATCCCGGCGGCGGTGATGGACGAACGGCTGGCCCGGCTGCAGGCCGCGATCAACCGCCATCAGGTCGATTTCAACAGCGCCACGGTGGGCCGCACCACCAGCATCCTGCTCGAACGCAAGGGCCGCTATCCCGGCCAGCTGATCGGCAAAACGCCCTGGCTGCAATCCGTTCATGTCACCGCGCCCGAATATGGCATTGGCGACATGGTCGATGTCGATATCATCAGCGCCGGCCCGAACAGCCTGGCCGGCGAAATCAGCAGGAGGAAAGCCGCTTGAACCAAAGCCTCGTCATTCCCGCACAGCCGGGAAGCCATCTCCCCGACCCACGGCGCCTGCCGGTCCTTACGAGATGCATGACGAGCCAGGGAGGCTTTTGAATGGGCAAGAAACCGCACCATCCCCGCACCGACATTGCCGAGCGCGCGCGCCTGGAAGTGATGTTCGAGAAACCGCATCTTCTGGGTGCGCTGTTCGGCCAATATGATCAGAATCTGGTCGCGATCGAGAACCGGCTCGGCGTCTATATCGCCGCGCGTGGCAACAAGCTGCAGATCGAGGGCGAGGCCGAAGCCGCTGCCCGCGCCCGCGACGTGATGACCGGCCTCTACAACCGCATCGTCGCCGGGCAGGAAATCGACAATGGCGCGGTGGAAGCCGTGATCGCCATGTCGGCCGAACCGACGCTGGACGGCATCATCCGCCATGACGTCGCCGAACCGCCCAAGGTGATGATCCGCACCCGCAAGAAGACGATCGTCCCGCGCTCCGCCACACAGGTCGCCTATATGGAGGCGCTGACCCGGAACGACATCATCTTCGCGCTTGGCCCGGCAGGCACCGGCAAGACCTATCTGGCAGTTGCCCAGGCGGTCAGCCAGCTCATCACCGGCAGCGTCGACCGCCTGATCCTCTCCCGTCCCGCCGTCGAGGCGGGCGAGAAGCTCGGCTTCCTGCCCGGCGACATGAAGGAAAAGGTCGATCCTTACCTCCGGCCGATCTACGATGCGCTGCACGACACGCTGCCGGCCGAACAGGTCGAACGGCGGATCGCCAGCGGCGAGATCGAGATCGCGCCGCTCGCCTTCATGCGCGGCCGGACGCTCGCCAATGCCTTCATCGTGCTGGACGAGGCACAGAACACCACCATCGCCCAGATGAAGATGTTCCTGACCCGCTTTGGCGAAGGCAGCCGCATGGTCATCTGCGGCGATCCCAAGCAGGTCGACCTGCCGCAACCCGGCATTTCGGGCCTGGCCGACGCGGTCGCGCGGCTGGACGGGGTCGAGGGCATCGCCATGGTCCCCTTCGGCATTGGCGACGTCGTGCGCCATCCGGTGGTCGGCCGCATCGTCCAGGCCTATGAGGGGCCGGATGCCTAAATCTTCACAACGGATCTCAACATTATGATCGAAGTCGCTGTCCTTCATGAAGAAGGCTGGCCCGGCGCGGACTGGGAATTTCTCGCGCAACAGGCGGTGTCGGCCGCCATTGCGCACAGTCCCTATGCCGCCTTCGCGACCGACTCCACCCTCTATGAAGTCGCGGTCAAGCTGACCGACGACGATGAGGTGCATCAGCTCAACCGCGCCTATCGCGAGAAGGACAAGCCGACCAACGTCCTGTCCTTCCCGATGGTGCAGGAAGACCTGCTGGAAGTGACGGCCAATACCGACGATGGCGAAGTTCTGCTGGGCGATATCGTGCTGGCCGAGGGGGTCTGCGCCGCCGAAGCCGCGGAAAAGGGCATATCGGTTGCCGACCATGCCACGCATCTGATCGTCCACGGGACTTTTCATTTGCTTGGATATGACCATATGGACGACAATGAAGCCGAGGCGATGGAAGCGCTGGAAATCCGCGCACTCCTCAGCCTCGGTCTGGCCGATCCCTATGGGGATCGGGACAATGGTTGATCATGCTTATTCGGATCCGGTCCATCACCGGCTTCGACAATGTTCTGAAACAGGGGAATAGGAAGTAAGATGGCTGAAGGCAGCCCGAAGGATAGCGCCGGTTCCAAGGAAGCGGACAGTAGTAACGAGGGCGGTTTATGGAGCGGCCTGAAGTCGCTCCTGTTTGGCGAGAATGAAGCCCCCAGCCTCCGCAAGGAACTGGAAGAGGCGCTCGACGAATATGATGAGGAAGAGCAGGAAGAGGGCGCGGCCCCGCCTGCCAAGGGCGACCTGTCCGCGATTGAGCGGCAGATGGTCCGCAACCTGCTGCATTTTTCAGAACATACGGTCGACGACGTCGCCCTGCCTCGCGCCGATATCGTCGCGATCGAGGAAAAGGCGAGCTTTTCCGAACTGGCCGAACTGTTCGCCGAGGCCGGGCATAGCCGCATCCCGGTCTATCGCGAGACGCTCGATACGATCGTCGGCATGGTCCATATCCGCGATGCCTTCGCGATCCTTGCCGGCAAGGCGCCGGTGCCCGACACGCTGGCGCCGCTGATCCGCCAGCCGCTTTATGTGCCCGAAAGCATGGGCGCGCTCGACCTGCTCGCCGAAATGCGCGCCAAGCGCACCCATCTGGCCATCGTGCTCGACGAATATTCAGGCACCGAAGGCCTGCTCACCTTCGAGGATCTGGTCGAGGAAATCGTCGGCGAGGTCGAGGACGAGCATGACGACGCGCCCGAAGCCATGCTGGTGCCGCTGGAGGGCGGCATGTGGGACGCCGACGCCCGCGCCGAACTGGACGATGTGGCCGAGGAAATCGACCCGCGCCTGGGCGAGATCGAGGAAGATGTCGATACACTGGGCGGGCTCGCCTTCGTGCTCGCCGGCCGCGTCCCCGAACCGGGCGAGATCATTCTGCACGAACAGAGCGGCTGGAAGCTGGAAGTCTTGGCCAGCGACGGCCGCCGCGTCACCCGCCTGCGGCTCCACCCGCCGGTCGAACAGGAACTGGAAGCGGAAGAGGCCTGAGGGTCAAGCCTTCGCCACGGTGATGATATTCATTGGCGAGCAGACGTTCCGCCATTCCTCTCCCGTTTACAGGAGAGGGAGGGGCCCGCACCGAAGGCGTGGGAGGGTGAGGGTCTTCTGGCGTAAGCAGCCCTCATCCAACTTCGCCTAGCCGGCTTTGCCAGCAAGGCTTCGTATCCTTCTCCCGCCAGCGGGAGAAGGAGTGTTCGCAGTTGGCCGTTAGTCTCGCTGCCCTTATATCGTCGCTGCGAGTACAGCTGGGCACTTCGACATCGCTGCCATTCAACCTTCGTCTTTCGCATCGCAAAATGTTAACGGGGCATATCTAGGGCGTATCGATATTCAACCGAACGGCGGGCATGCGCAGCGAGCGATCTTCTTTCAGGCACCATCCTTATGCCGATATGGCGGTCGCCGCGCCATGGTCGCGTCTCGAACGGATAGTGTTTCTTGCCGTCTGCCTCGCGACTTTGTTCTTCGCGACCGTGACGCCTCCCTTCCAGGCACCAGACGAGAACCAGCATTATATGAAGGCGCTGGCCCTGTCGCAGGGTCATGTGGTGACGAAAGTCCATGGCGGCCGGATCGGCGCGGAACTGCCGCGTGCGGCCGTCGACCTGCATGCTTTCGATTTCCCGACCGAGCCGGACGGCCAACGCCATCGCTATGAAAAGAGCATGATCGACCGCGCTTGGTCTACCGACGCCGCCCGCCCCGGCACGCGCTTTGCCGAATTTCCCAATGTCGCCAGCTATGCGCCGACGCTCTATGCTCCCGGCGCCGTCGGCCTTTGGATCGGCGACGCGCTGGACCTGCCGCGCATCGGCGCCTTTTATGCCGGCCGTATCGCCAATGCGCTGACCGCCTTGCTGCTGCTTGTCGCCGCGCTGCGCCTCATTCCCTTCGGCCGGATGGCGCTGCTCGGCACCGCGCTGCTGCCGACCTTCTGCTATCAGATCGGCTCACTCTCGCCCGATGCGGTCATCAACGGCATCGGCTTTCTCGGCCTCGCTCTGGCGCTGCGTGTCGGCTTCATGGCGCCGCAGCGCGCCAGCACCGTCGCCACGCTGGTCACCGCGCCGCTGCTGGCGCTGGCCAAGGGCGTCTATCTGCCACTGATGGCCGCCGGCCTGCGCTGGCCAAGCCGCGCCAGCCTGTCGCGCAACGCCCTGATCCTCGGCGCGATGCTGCTGGGCGCTGTAATTTTCGCTGTCTGGATGAAGGCGAACGACGGCAGCCAGGCGCTCTATCACATCACCTCGCGCAAGACCGGGGAGAGCGTGCTGACCGCCCCGCTGGCGCAGCAGCTGGCCGTGATCCTGGCCGATCCGGCCGGCTATGCCCGCATCCTCGCGTCCAGCATCATCGAACGGGCGCCAGTCTATGCGCTGCAGATCGTCGGCCGCTTCGGCTGGAACGCGATCCTGCTGCCGCTGCTCGCCTATCCGCTCGCCCTGCTGATGCTCGGCAGCGCCGTGCTGAGCGGATCGGGCGCGCGCTCCGGCCTCGGCCAGCGGCTCTGGTGGCTGGCGATCGCGCTCGGCACCGCGCTGCTGATCGAAACCGCCATGTATCTCACCGGCACGCCGCTCGGCGCCGATTATGTCCAGGGGACGCAGGGCCGTTATTTCCTGCCGCTGCTGCCGCTCGTGCTGCTGACGCTGATGCCGGCCGATCCGCTGCGCGGCGCCCGCCTGCTCTGCGCCGGCGCAGGCCTGACGCTGCTCATCATCGCGATGCTCAGCGCCTGGGACAGTTTCTGGGTCTATGGCTTCGTCACCGCCGACGGCATGCCGCCGCACAGCAGCATCGGCCGCGCCTTACTGCTGCCCTCGCCGCGCTGGTAGCCAGACCGCGCACAGCACAAGCCAGCCCAGCCCCTCGACCCATCCGGCCATCACGTCGCTCGGCCAATGCACGCCCAGCCATACCCGGCTGGCGCCGATCAGCGCGATCATCGCCCCGCCCGCGCCATAGGCCCAGCGCCGCCCGGCCAGCATCGCCAGCGCACCGAAGAACATCATGTTCCCCGCCGCATGACCGCTGGGAAAACTATAGCTGTGGACGATGTCGAGATGCGGCAGCAGGTCGGGCCGCGGCGCCGCGAAGATCTGCTTGAGGATCAGGTTGAGCAGCGTGCCGCCAATCTCCACACCGGCAAACCACAAGGCCGCCGCGCGCCGCCCGGTAAAGACCAGTGCGCCCAGCACGATCAGCGACAGGATGATGCGGATCGCCGTGCCGCCGATCGCCGAGGCGAGCCGCATGACCATCGTCACATGCCCGCCCAGCGCCGTCTCGCGCCCCTGCCCGGCCCAGCCCATCAGGCCGATGTTGAGGTCGTCGAGCAGCCCATTGCGCTGCGCCAGCGCGATTCCCAGCACGCAAAAAAGCGCGAGGATGAATATCCCCGCGCCCTTTGCCAGCATGACCTGCCGATCAGATATGGAGCGCACGCCCATAAGCGGCGAGCACGCTTTCATGCATCGATTCCGAGATGGTCGGGTGCGGGAACACCGTCTGCATCAGTTCGGCTTCGGTGGTCTCCAGCGTCTTGCCGATGGTATAGCCCTGGATCATCTCGGTCACTTCCGCGCCGATCATGTGGGCACCCAGCAATTCGCCGGTCTTGGCGTCGAACACGGTCTTGGTGAAGCCCTCGGCCTCGCCCAGCGCGATCGCCTTGCCATTGCCGATGAAGGGGAACATGCCGACCTTCACGTCATAGCCCGCTTCCTTGGCCTTGGCTTCGGTCAGGCCGACCGATGCGATCTGCGGGTGGCAATAGGTGCAACCCGGAATGTTGCGCACGTCCATCGCATGCGGGTGGACATCCTTGTTGCCCAGCGCCTGCGCGATCGCCTCGACCGTGGTGACGGCTTCATGGCTCGCCTTGTGGGCCAGCCATGGCGGCGCGGTGACGTCGCCGATCGCCCAGATGCCGTCGACATTGGTGCGGCCATAGGCGTCAGTCTTGATGTGGAAGCGCTGATCGGGCTCGACGCCAACCTCTTCCAGACCGATATTCTCGACATTGGGGACGATGCCGATCGCCACGATGACATGGCTATATTCGGCGGTGATGTCCTTGCCGGCCTTGTCCTTGATGGTCGCGGTCACGGCCTTGTCGGTCGCGGCGATCTTCTCGATCTTGGCGCCGGTCAGGATGGTCATGCCCTGCTTCTTAACCGCCTTTTCGAGGAAGGCCGAGACATCGGCATCCTCGACCGGCACGATCCGGTCCATCATCTCGACCACGGTCACGTCAGCGCCCATGTCGTTGTAGAAGCTGGCGAATTCGATACCGATCGCGCCCGAACCGATGACCAGCAACTTGGTCGGCATTTCCGCCGGGGTCATGGCGTGGCGATAGGTCCACACGCGCTTGCCGTCGGCTTTCAGCTGCGGCAGGTCGCGGGCGCGAGCACCGGTCGCGACGATGATATGCTTGGCGGTCAGCTCTTCGCTCTTGCCGTCCTTGGTGACGGTCAGCTTGCCCTTTCCGGTCAGCTTGCCATCGCCCATGTGGACGGTGATCTTGTTCTTCTTCATCAGGTGCGTGACGCCCTGATTGAGCTGCTTGGCGACGCCGCGCGAGCGCTTCACCACCGCCTCGATGTCGGCGCTGATCTTCTCGGCAACCAGGCCATAATCCTTGGCATGCTGCATATAATGGAAGATTTCGGCCGAACGCAGCAGCGCCTTGGTCGGAATGCAGCCCCAGTTGAGGCAGATGCCGCCCAGATTTTCGCGCTCCACGATCGCGGTCTTGAGGCCCAGTTGCGCAGCCCGGATGGCGGCAACATAGCCGCCCGGGCCGGAGCCGAGGACGATCAGGTCATAGGTATCAGCCATGGTCTCTCTCGTTCTTTCGATATCTTGGTCAGGCCGCGCCCTTATTGGGCAGGCAGCGGCGGCACGGAACGGGGCTGGCGATCCTCACCGATCGCCACGAAGGTGAAGGTCGCCTGGGTCACACGATAGGATCGGTCGTCGTGACGGGCACGGCGCCACGCCTCGACATCGATCTTCATCGATGTGCGGCCGACCGATTTCAGCGTCGCGAACACCGACACCTCGTCGCCGACGATGACCGGACGGTGGAAGGTCATCCCCTCCACCGCGATCGTCACCGCACGGCCGTGGCTATAACGCGCCGCAACCGAACCCGCAGCCGAATCCATCAGGCTCATCAGCCAGCCGCCGAAAATATCCCCATGGGGATTGGTATCGGCCGGCATGGCGATGACGCGCACCGCCGGGCTATGCTCCGGCGGCTGCTCGTCGATCTTCGCCATCAGGCCAGCATGCCCAGCGGATTTTCGATCAGTTCGCGGAACGCCTTCATCAGGCGAGCGCCATCGGCGCCGTCGATCGCGCGATGGTCAAAGCTGCCGGTCGCCGACATGACGGTCGCGATCTGGAGCGAGTCATCGACCACGAAGGGACGCTTCTCACCCGCGCCGATCGCCATGATCATGCCCTGCGGCGGGTTGATGACGGCTTCGAACTGCTTGATGCCGAACATGCCCATGTTCGACAGCGACGCGGTGCCGCCCTGATATTCGCTCGGCTGCAGCTTGCCGGCCTTGGCGCGATCGGCCAGGTCCTTCATCTCGTTCGAGATGGCGGCGACGCCCTTGATGTCGGCACCGGTCACGATCGGGGTGATCAGACCACCGGGGATCGACACGGCCACCGAAATATCGGCGCGCTTGAACTGCAGCATCTGGTCGCCGGCGAACTGCACGTTGCACTCGGGCACCTGCATCAGGGCCACGCCCAGCGCCTTGATCAGCAGGTCGTTGACCGACAGCTTGACGCCACGGCCCGACAGGCCGGCGTTCAGCTCGCCGCGCAGCTTCAGCAGCTTGTCGAGCTGAATGTCCACGGTCAGGTAGATGTGCGGCACCTGCTGCTTGGACTCGGTCAGGCGGCGCGCGATCGTCTTGCGCATACCGTTGAGCTTGATGACTTCGTGCGGGATGCCGAAATCCTGTGCGGCGGCAGCAACCGGCGCCGGGGCAGCGGCAGGCGCGGCAGCGGCCGGCGCAGCAGCCGGCGCAGCGGCCTTGGCCGGCGCGGCAGCGGCGCCGTCCAGATCGGCCTTGACGATGCGGCCGTTCGGGCCCGAACCGGCGACAGCGGCCAGATCGACGCCCTTGGCTTCCGCCAGGCGACGGGCCAGCGGGCTCGCCTTCACGCGGCCTTCCGCCGGAGCGGCGGCGGGAGCAGCCGCCTTCGCCGGCACCGGATCAGCCTTGGCGGCGGGGGCGGCGGCTTCGGCCTTGGCGGGGACCGCATCGGCCTTGGGGGCGGGCGCAGCGCCACCGCTGGCGGCGGCTTCGGCGACATCCTCGCCCTCTTCGGCGATGATCGCGATGACGGTGCCGACCTTCACGCCCTCGGCACCTTCCGACACCAGGATCTTGGCGACGGTGCCTTCATCGACGGCCTCGAATTCCATGGTCGCCTTGTCGGTTTCGATCTCGGCGAGAAGGTCGCCGGACGATACCTTGTCCCCTTCCTTGACCAGCCACTTGGCCAGCGTGCCCTCCTCCATGGTGGGGGACAGGGCAGGCATCTGGATCGTCTTGCTCATGCGTTCGGGGCCTCTTCTTGATTATCTGGCACGCGCCGTTTCGGAGCCCGTTTTCACCCTTTGGCCGGAACGGTCAAGGCCACGCCTTGCGCAAGGGCCCATAATGCCCCACATTTCACCTCGTTGGTTCGTCGGGGCTGTTTTGACGGGCCGGCAAGGCGGATTTTTGTTTCTCGGGGATATCGAGCAATGCGGACATATCTGGTGGTCGTGGACGAATCGCCCGAAGCGGAAACCGCGCTGCGCTTCGCCGCCCGCCGCGCCGCCAAGACGGCCGGGACGATCCGCATCCTGGCCCTCATCCCACCGTCCGAATTCGTCCAGTGGGGCGGCGTCCAGGCGACGATGGAGGATGAAGCGCTGCAACGGGCCGAAGCGCTGGTGACCAGCGCCGCCGGCACGCTGACCGACGAATCCGGCATCCGCCCCAGCATCACCGTGCGCCAGGGCGATCCCGTCGCTGTGGTGCGCAAGACGCTGGAGGAAATGGACGATGTCGCCGCCTTGGTCCTGGGCGCCGCCGCCAGCGGCCCGCCCGGCGCCCTGGTATCCTACTTCACCGGATCGGACGCGGGCAAGATGCCCTGCCCGATCATGATCATCCCCGGCGGCCTCGACAGCGACGCGATCGACCGGCTGAGTTGAACCAGAGCCTCAAGGCTTCTCCACGGCGAAATGCGTCGTGCCGGCGCGTGCGTCCCCGGCGCCCCATCAAGCGCAGACCTCTCGCCGCTGCCGGCAATATCATGATGCCGCACGGTTGCCGCCAGCGCGGCATCCGACAATCGCGCAAGGGGAGAATGGCGCGCATCTAAGACCAGGCACGATCGAAACACCGCATTACGATCTTCTTCATCGCATCAACGCGGAAACAGATCAGAAATCATTGCCGCAACCATTTTTCATCCAAAATTATATTTCCGCATCACCATTTCAACTCAGCCCAAACAGAAACTGAACTTCTTATGGCCTGAAAATATACTGGAATACGCGCATCGTGTTTAACGCGATCTTCAACCTTGCATGACAAGTTTGCGGCAATTGATCTCGTCATAGCGGAAGAACTTCCTCCATGAGCTTTGTTGCGCCGTCCAGTCTCGGTCCTTTCGCCAGCGCCTATCCGCTGTCACCGACCATGCTGCAGCATAGCCTGACGGACCATCCGCTGCTCTCGTTCGAAGCCCTGGCAAAAGCCAGCATCGACCTGCCACCGCAATTTGTCGAACGCCGGATCGGCAACGCCCCCAATGGCGGCGAATTCGCGATGGACCGCTCCGACGACGCCGATGTCGCCACCGTCATTCGCTCGATCCAGACCAGCGGCAACTGGATCATGCTCCGCTTCGTCGAGCAACTGCCCGCCTATCGCGAGTTGCTGGCCAGGCTGATGGACCAGATCGGCCCCGCAATTTCTCCAGCGACCGGTCCGGGGCTGACGGTGCGGGGGTTCATCTTCATTTCCGCGCCGGGAACGCTCACCCCGTTTCACTTCGATTGCGAATATAATATCCTCTTCCAGATCGCGGGCGACAAACAGTTCGCGACCTATCGCCCGATGGCACCATGGCTGCCGATCGACCGGCACGAAGCCTATTATGGTGGTGGCGACAATATGCTGCCCTGGAACGACGCCTATGAGGCGGATGCCGACATCCACCCCATGCAGCCGGGCGACGGCCTGTTCATCCCCTATGCCTCGCCCCATTGGGTCAGGGCGGGCTCGGAGCCGTCCATTTCGCTGTCGATCACTTGGCAGAGCCAGTGGAGCCAGACGCTGGGCGACGCCATGCAGATCAATCCGCTGCTGCGGCGATGGGGCCTGCCCACCGGCGACGTGCCGATATGGCCCAAGGCCGCCAAATGGCGCTCGATCGGGTGCCGCGTGGCGCGCAAGGCCGGGCTGTTATGAGCCACCTTCCCGCCTCCGGCAGCTTCCAACCGGACGCCAGCCATGCCTGGCCGCTGTCGGATGCCGACCAACCCGCCGTCCGCATCCTGCGCCATGCCGATCTGACGGCCGATGATCGCGCGCAGTGGGCGGCCCTGTCGGCACTGGCCGGGGCCGCCAATGTCTTCGCGCAGGACTGGTTCATGGACGCCGCCCTGAGCCACGCGCCTGATGGCGCTGACGTGTTTCTGGCCGTCGTCGCCCCCATCAATGGACCATGGCTGGGCGTCATGCCGCTGATCGCCGTACCACGCTTCGGCCGATGGCCAGTGCGCATCTGGCGCAACTGGGCGGCGACCAACCAATTCCTGGGTACGCCGCTGGTCATCGCGCAGTCCGCTGATCTGTTCTGGAAGAGCCTGTTCGCCTTCCTGGACCAGCGCTCAGGCGGGGAGATCATGCTGCATGTCTCCGGACTGGATGCCGACGATCCGGTCAGTATCGCCCTGTTCGACCGCTGCGAACGGGAAAGGCGAGCATTCCACACCATCCATTGCCATGATCGTCCAGCCTATCGCGCCGGCAAGCAAGGGGAAGGCCGCGGCGACGCGAAAATGCGGAGCCGACTGCGCAGCCTGTCGAAGCGGCTGGAACAGGAACATGGCCCGGTCACGATCGACATTCTGGCGCCGGACGCGCCATGCACAGCCTGGATCGACGCGTTTCTGGACCTTGAGGCATCGGGCTGGAAAGGCCGTAGCGGCAGCGCATTGGCAAGCGACAGCGCGACCCAGGCCCTGTTTTGCGAAGTGATTGAGCGCGGTCATTCGAACGGCAGCGCCCGCCTCGCCACCCTGTCGGTCGGGGGCCGCGCGATCGCCATGTCGAGCTGGTTTGAAGCCGCCATCTGGGGCCATGGCTTCAAGATGGCTTTCGACGAGGATTATCGCGCTTATGCGCCGGGCCAGCTTCTGATGCGCGACATCAGGGATCGCATCGGGGGCCGCCCCGACATGTCCTTCGACAGCTGCGTCCCACGCGGCGCCGGGCACTGCCATCGACTTTGGGGCAGCAACCGGAAGATTGTCGATGGTGCCGTCGCGATCGGCTCGCCCTGGCACCATGTCCAGTTCGACGCCCTGATGAAGGCGAGAGCCGCCTATGCGGCGATCAAGGCCCGTTTTCCCGACCGACCGGCGACCTGACGCCAGGTCGCAGCCATATGCCGCCTAGCTGCGATCCAGTCCTAGCGCCCGGTCATCGGCCGTTGCCGCCGCCATTTCGGCCTGGGCCGCGGCGATGCGCGCCTGCGCCTCGATCAGCTTGACCGCAGCATCGGTGGCCGCCTCCTCGCGACTATTGACCAGGAAGAAGTCGCTCGACCCCAGATCGAAGCGGCGCCGCTCGGCCTGGGCCAGTCGTTCGGCCAGGTCGCGCTGCCGGCGGGTCGTATCGACCAGCACGCGCGCGGCGTCGACCTCGATGCCGATGCCGGCCACTTCGGTGCGGATCTTTTCCGCCAGATAGCGCTGCTTGACGGTAAGTTCGTCGATCTTCGCCTGGCTCTCGGCCACCTTGCCCCTCGCCTTGCGGTTCTGCAGCGGCACCTTGAAGGTGACGCCGACGATCACCTCCAGCGGCGTGCGGCTATAGCCCCCCAGCCCCTGGGCACCGACATCCTTGGCGACCTGCCCCTCGAAATCCAGCTTGGGCCGGGTGTCGTTCTCGGCCAGCGCCAGCTTGACCGAGGCGTTATCGATTTCCTCCAGCAGGATGCCGAAGTCGGGACGATCCTCGATCGCGAACAATGGGTTGATCCGCAGGCCGTCGAACGCGGCGGCGGATGCGGGCAGGCGCGCGGCATCGACGAGGATCGGCAGTCCGTCCGCATCGCGATAATAGAGCGAGAAGCTGTTGGCCGCCGCCATGAACTCCTGCCGCGCCTGCACCACCAGCGCCTCGCGCTTGACCATGTTGGCTTCGTTTTCGGTCAGCAATATCGCGGACTTGGCGCCCAGTTGCACCTGGCGCGCAATGCCCTGGCTACGGCTTTCCGCCAGATCATAGAGCGCCTCATAGACCTTGAGCTTGAGGCCGCTCGCTACCCATTTCTGATAGGCGGCTATGGCGCGCGCCTGCACGCCGATCGCGGTCGCACGCGTCTCAAAGCGCGCGATGTCGATATCGTTGCCGGCGATTTGCGAGGCCGACCGTCGCGCGTCGATCAGGCGATCGCGCATCAGGGCATAGAGCGCGCCGATCTTCAACTCGCCCGCGCGATTGGTATAGGCCTTGTCCTCATAGACCGGGAAATCCCCGCGCGAATTGCGATATTGGCCATAGACATAGCCGCCGTTGCCGGTGAGCGGGCGTTCGACCTTGCTGTCGATCAGCGTGCCGTCATAATAGCCCTCGACCCGGCTGCGGGCATCCACGGAAAACACCGTGTCGAAGGCACCCTGTGCGCTGATCGCGCGCCCTTCGGCCTGACGCGCGCGCGCCAGGGCGGCAATGATATCGGGCGCCGAGCGGGCCGAGGATTGCAGCACCTCGTCCAGCGTCAGCGGCGTCAAGGGCTGTCCTGCGGTCGGCGCGGGCGTCGCATCGACCGACAGGGCCTCACCAGCCGCGCACGGCAGGGTGCCCGCGCCCATGGCCGCGACCAGCATGGGCAGCGACATCGCGCGCCACATCGTCACTTCTTCTTCTCGATCGAACTCTTGTCGTCCTTGGGCGCTTTCGCCTCGCCCTTGCCGGCCACCTGATCCTGGCCAAAGTTGAGCGGGAAATCGTTGAGCTGGCGCCACAATTCATACCAGACCGGCACCGTGTCGCCCTGCACCCAGCCCAGCACCTTGCTGCCCTGACGGACGAAGCGTCGCTCCGGCCAGGCGGTCTTGCCCGGCGCCTGTTCCACCAAGATCCGGAACAACCCGTCGGTGCGCGGCGTGGGATCGACCGACCGCACCTGGCCGTCATAGATGCCAACAGCAAAAGCCGGCCAGCCGCTGAACTGGAAGGCCGGAAAGCCCTCAAATTCGAGCCGCACTTGGCGCCCCGGCTCGACCAGCGGCACGTCTCGCCCGTCGACATACAGTTCGACCGCGCGGGTGATATTCTCGGGCGCGATCGTCGCCAGCACCGTTCCCGACGAGATCAGCGCGCCGCCCGCTGCGGCGTTCAGATCCTGCACCCGGCCTTCGCGCGGTGCCGAGACGATCTGCGCCGAACTTTGCGCGAGCTTGATCTCGATCTGCTTGAGATTCGCGCGCGCTTCGGCCAGCTTCGCATCGACATCGGCAACCTTGATCTGGGTCTGCTCATAGTCGCGGCGGGCGGCCAGCCCTTCGGCATAGAGCTGGCTGGTGCGATTGACGTCTATCATCGCGGTCGCCCGCGCCTGCTGGACCGCCGCGATCTGTGCCTCGACCTGTGCCTTTTCGCCCGCCAGCCGGGCGAGGAAATCGGGATCGACATCGACCACCCGGACGATCGGATCACCGGCCCTGACATGATCGCCGTCCCTGACGTAGAACTCGGCGACGCGGCCGCTCACCAGCGAGGATACGTCGCGGGCGCGGTCCTGCGCACTCAGCGTCGTGACCTGACCACCGCCCTGCGCCGTCTGCTGCCAGGGCACGAACAGGATCGCCAGCACGAGCAGGACGCCCAGCAGGATGAGCCAGGCGACGGTCGTCACCAGTCGGGGCGGCCGCAACTGGGCGAGCGACGGGAAATGTTCGGCCTGGGCGCGGTCGAGCGTCATGCCTGCGCCTCCCGTGCCGCAACGAAGCGGGCAAATTCATCCTTGTCGGTGAACCGTTGCTGCGTGCGTGCGCCGACCCAATACCAGGCGTCGAGGTCGAGCGCTTCGGGGCGCCCGCTGCTGAGCAGCACGGTCGTGCCCGCTGCCCGCAACTCGGCCAATGTCGCCTTGAGGCTGGCAATCGGCATCATGTCGTAAAGTTGCGACAACAGCAGCACGCGCGGACGGCTGAGCAGAGCATTGGCAAGCTTGAGCTGCATCACTTCGACGATCGACAGCGGCGAGCCGGAGCTGGCGAGTTGGGTATCCAGCCCGTGCGGCAGCCTGGCGAGCCGCGCGCCCAGGCCCACCCGTTCCAGCGCGTTCATGATCCGCGCCCCATCCATGTCGCGACCTTCGGCGAACGAGAGATATTCGCGCAGGGTGACATCGATGATGGTCGGGCGATTGAGCACCATCACCGCCGATCGCAGCAGATACATGTCGAAACTGCCCAGTTCGCTGCCGCCGATCAGGACGATGCCGCTGTCGGGCGCGGCGTGGCGCTTGAGCAGCAGCGCCAGAGCGCTCTCCATGCCCGGTTCGGCCAGGATCACCGCCTGCTCGCCACTCGCAATCTCGAAATTGATCTGGGCCTTGTCGATCTCGACATCGCGGAAGCGCACCGATCCGTCGCGTGGCGCCTCCCCGCGCTGGCCCAGCCGCTCCTGCGGGATGGCCAGGATCTGCGACAATTCCTCGCTGCTCGCGACCAGATCATAGAAGGTGTCGAGATAGGAACCGAGCTGGTAGATGCCGTAGAAGACGCCGGACAGGATCAGTTCCGCCGCGACCAGCTGCCCGATCGAAAGCTGACCGGCGAGGATCAGATTGCCGCCGAGCGCGAGCAAGGCAGCCGCCGCAAAGGCATAGACCAGGAAATAACCGAGCGTCTGCGCGAAACTATAGCGGAAATAGCGGCGATGCGCGGCAATATAGTCGGCAATGACCGTTTCGGAGCGGTCCATCGCGAAATTGAGATGGCGGGCCGACTTGTAGAAGCCGTTAGAACCGCCGACGCTTTCCAGCCAGTGCGCGGCATTATGCTTGGCATGGCTGACACCCACCGCGCCGGTGATCGCGCCATGCCGCCAGGCCAGCCAGATCATCAGGCACACCGTCACCAGCACCAGGTTGAAGGCCAGGAAAAAGGGATGGTAGAAGCTGGTCACCACCAGGCCCACCGCCCCCTGCAGCACGATGGTGAAGGCGCCGATCACCAGGCTGGGCACCGATTTCTGGACGATCACCATGTCGAAATAGCGATTGAACAGGCTGCCCCGGCTTTCATCGACGAAGAAGGGGTTTTGCGCATGCACCGCGCGCACGGTGATTTCCGCGACCACCCGCGCAAA
The DNA here is from genome assembly GCF_003711185.1 of Sphingobium sp. LF-16. Lineage (NCBI taxonomy): Bacteria > Pseudomonadati > Pseudomonadota > Alphaproteobacteria > Sphingomonadales > Sphingobiaceae > Sphingobium > Sphingobium sp. LF-16. The sequence goes on from NZ_CP029335.1 coordinate 2,077,905, forward strand.
GATGCGGCGTTCGAAGATCGCCAGCAGATAGACGCGCAGCGCGCTCAGCCCCGCCACGACCAGCAGCAGCGCCAGCAGCACGCCGGACAGGATCCACAAGGGCGCGACCAAAGCGGTACGCGCCACCGAGTTGATCAGCAGTTGCACGGAGATGGGGGTAGCCAGCGACAACAGGCTGATCGCCACCGTATAGACGATCCCGACATTCACATAGCTGCGGTCAGGCCCGACGACCTCCGACAGCCACGCGGCCGCCTGCCGCAAGCCGAAACGCTCACTCGCCAACTCGACACCTGTTCCCTGCCAGCCTCATCGAAAGCGCCCCTAACCGCGGCGATTACGGCCCACAATGGCTTATGCTGCACAGCAACATAAACTTATGAAGCGTTTGCAGAATGGTGCAGGCATCGGGGCAAATGCTGCCCTCCCGGCCAGAAGTCCCCCGCTCTGGAGGGGACAGATCGGTCCTTCAGCCAAATTGCGCGAGGAAATCCCGCCCGGTCATTGGCAGCGAGAACATCGGGAAATCCTTGGCGATCGCCACGCGCTGTTCCTCCTCGCCGATGGTGGCGCAGCAGTCGATCAGCGTCGCGACATGATAGCCCCGTTCATAGGCGGAGCGCATGGTGGATTCGACACAGCAATTGGTGAGAAAGCCGGCAATGGCCAGGTGCGTCATGCCATGCTGGCGCAGGATGAAGTCGATATTGGTGCTGGCGAAGCAGTCCAGGCCACGCTTGCCCTCCACCACGATCTCGCCATCGGTCGGCGCCATCGCATCGGCAATCTGCGCGCCCCAGCTACCCCGGCGAAAGGCCCTGGCGGCGATCACGCCGGCAAGGATGCCATAGGGCCGGGGCGACAGTTCGGGATAGCCCTCCGCAAAGCTGATCGGCACATGAAGGATGGTGAGCCCCGCCTGGCGCGCGCCATCCAGCAGCGCGACGCTGTTCGCCAGCATGCTGGTGGCGCGCATCACATCCCGCACCGCCTCATGCTGGGCACCGCCCTCGCTGACGAAATCATTCTGATATTCGATCAGGACGATAGCGGTCTTGTCCGGCTTCATGGTCTTGCTCCGGTTAAGGGTCAGGCGATGTCGGGCATCTGGTCGAGATATTTGTCCAGCGTCAGGGGATAGTCACGCACACGGATGCCGGTGGCGTTGTAGATGGCGTTGGCGATCGCCGATCCGGGACCGCATATGCCCAATTCCCCCACCCCCTTCGCCTTCAACGGCGAAACCACCGGGTCGAGCGTGTCGAGGAAGATGCATTCCTGATGCGGGATGTCGGCGTGGACCGGCACTTCATAGCCGGCAAGATCGTGATTGACGAAGAAGCCGAAGCGGGTGTCGACCGCCAGTTCTTCCATCAGGGCAGAGCCGGCCGACATGACCATGGCACCGATCACCTGGCTGCGCGCCGACAGCGGATTGAGGATGCGGCCGGCATCGCACACGGCCAGCATGCGGCGGATGCGGGTTTCGCCGGTATAGGCGTTTACCGCGACTTCGGCGAAATGGCCGGCATAGGTGCCGACATCATACCCCTTCTTGAAATCGCCGAAGCTGATTTCATCCTCCGCCGTGAGGGCGCCGGCATCGGTCAGCGCCAGGCGGCGACCGCCCGCGTCGATCCGGCCGTCGGCGAAGGTCGCGCTATCGGCGTCGAACCCCAGTTTCTGGCCGATCGCCCGGCGCAGCGCCACGCAGGCGGCATAGACGCCGGCGGTCGAACTGGCCGCGCCCCATTGGCCGCCCGAACCCGATGAAGCGGGGAAATCGGAATCGCCCAGCACCACCTGGATCCGATCGAGCGGCACGCCCATGGTTTCCGCCGCGGTCTGGGCGATGATCGTGTAGCTGCCGGTACCGATGTCGGTCATGTCGGTTTCGATGGTGATCCGGCCATCCGTGCCGAGCCGCGCGCGCGCACCGGATGTCGCCGTCGGCCCGCCGCGATAGCCCGCCGCGACGCCCATGCCGATCAGCCAGGCGCCCTCGCGGCGCTGCCCCGGCCTGGCGCTACGCTGCGCCCAGCCGAACCGCTCCGCCCCTTCGCGCAGGCAGCGGACCAGATTGCGGTCGGAAATGCGCTGGGTCGCGTTGGCAGGCACTGTCCCCTCGGGCTCATTGCGGATGCGCAGTTCGATCGGGTCCATGCCGAGCTTTTCAGCCAGTTCGTCGATCGCCACTTCCAGCGCCAGATGCCCTGGCGCCTCGCCGGGCGCGCGCATCGCATTGCCTTCCGGCAGGTCGAGCATGGCGACATGATTGGCGGTCATGCGATTGGCGCCGGCATAGACTTTGGGCGTCTGGGCCGTGCCATCCTCGCCATCGGTGCCGTTGATGTTGCTCGACCAGTTTTCATGACCGATCGCGGTGATCCGCCCGTCACGCTCCGCGCCGATACGGATGCGCTGGATCGTCGCCTGGCGATGGGTCGCGTTATTGGCCATCAGCGGGCGCTGCACGGCAATCTTGACCGGCCGTCCGGCTGCCTTGGCGCCCAGCGCCGCCAGCACGGCATCCGCCCGCACGAACAGCTTGCCGCCGAAACCGCCGCCAATATAGGGCGAATCCACCCGCACATTGGCAGGGTCGATGCCCAGGATCTTGCTCATGCTCTGCTTGGCCCAGGCGATCATCTGGTTGGACGTCCAGAGCGTCAGCCTGTCGCCGTCCCAGGCGGCGATGGTGGCGAACGGTTCCATCATCGAATGGCTTTCGTTCGCGGTGCTGTAGCGCGCGTCGAGCTTCACCGGCGCCGCGGCGAAGGCGGCGGCGAAATCGCCCTGACTGCTCGTGTCAGGCTTGCCCCCCTGCCCCTTGGCCAGCGGCGCGGCCGGGGCGACGGCAGGAAAATCGAACACGCCCTTGTCCCGCACATAATCAGTGCGGATGAGCGCCGCGGCGGCGCGCGCCTGTTCGAAGCTTTCGGCCACCACACAGGCGATCGCCTGATGATAATGATGGATGTCGCTGCCGCCGAACAGCGGGGCATAATTCATCATGCCCTTGCCGACCGGCTTGGTATCAGGGGCGGTGACGATCGCGATCACGCCCGGCGCGGCGCGGGCCAGGCTTGTGTCCATCGCGGCGATCCGCCCCTTGGCGATGGCCGATCCGACAACGAATCCATAGGCCTGGTTGGCGATGACATCATGGCGTTCGGCGGCATAGGGCGCCTGGCCGGTGGTCTTGAGCGGGCCGTCGATCCGGGGCGTCGACTTGCCGACGATCTTGGCCTGATCGAACAGATTGGCCTTGGCGGGGGCATCGAATTTCATGGGATCAACTCCTCGCCTGGGCCATGAGCGACGCCAGCGTCCGCTCGGCCAGTTTCAGCTTGAACCTGTTGTCCTCGGTCGGACGGGCATCGGCAAAGACCTTCTCCGTCACGGCGCGCGCGCCGCCTGGAAAGGCGGCTTCGGCCGCTTCCACCCGCCAGGGCCGATGGGCGACGCCGCCAAATGCCACGCGTCCGCTACCGTCCTTCTGGATGACGGTCGCGACCGAAACCAAAGCGAAGGCATAGGAGGCCCGATCGCGCACCTTGTAATAAAGCTGGGTGCCGCCGATTGGCTTGGGCAGGGTGACGGCGGTGATCAGTTCGCCAGCCTCCAGCACATTGTCGCGCTGCGGCTCATTGCCGGGCAGGCGATGAAAGTCGGCAAAGTCGATTGCGCGCTTTGCGCCATCGGCCTTCACCGTCTCGACCTTCGCATCGAGAAGGCGCAGCGCCACACCCATGTCGCCGGGATAGGTGGCGATGCACTGGTCCGACGAACCGATGACGGCCAGCTGCCGGGAAAAGCCGCCGATCGCCGCACAGCCAGTGCCGGGCCGACGTTTGTTGCAGGGCATGTTGGTGTCGTAGAAATAGGGGCAGCGGGTTCGCTGCAGCAGGTTCCCCGCTGTCGTCGCCTTGTTGCGCAGCTGGCCGCTGGCGCCGGCGACGATCGCACGGGCAAGGACGCCATAGTCGCGGCGGACTGCCATGTCCGACGCCAGCGCCGTGTTGGTGACGAGCGCGCCGATCCGCAGCCCGCCCTCCGCCGTCTTCTCGATCCGGTCGAGCTTCAGATCCTGGACATCGACCAGATGAGTGGGCGTCTCGATCTCCAGCTTCATCAGGTCGAGCAAATTGGTGCCGCCAGCCAGATATTTGGCGCCTGGCCGGCCGGCCACGGCCGCGGCGGCCTGCTCGGGCGTCTTCGCCCGTTCATAGGTGAAGCTCTTCATGCCTTTGCTCCCGCGACCTGCGCCATGGCCTCGGCAATGTTGGAATAGGCGCCGCAACGGCAGAGATTGCCGCTCATCCGCTCGCGCATCTCGATATTGGAATAGTCCGGGGCGCGGGTGATGTCCGCCTGGACATGGCTTGGCACACCCTGTTCGATTTCCTTGAGCACGGCGACGGCAGAGCAGATCTGCCCCGGCGTGCAATAACCGCACTGATAGCCATCATGGGCGATGAAGGCCGCCTGCATCGGATGGAGGTTGTCGGGCATGCCCAGCCCTTCGATCGTGGTGATCTCGTCGCCCTGATGCTGCAGCGCCAGGCTTAGGCAGCTGTTGATGCGGGTGCCGTTGACCATCACGGTGCAGGCGCCGCACTGGCCATGATCGCAGCCCTTCTTAGTGCCGGTCAGCTTGAGATGTTCGCGCAGCGCGTCGAGCAATGTCGTGCGGGTGTCGAGCTTCAACTGCTGCCGCTTGCCATTCACGATGAAATCGACCGCCATCATCGGCGGCGGCGCAGCGGGAGACGGCTGTGCCTGCACTGGTGCTGAAATGACGGCAACCGTCGCGGAGGCGGCACCGCCCGCCAATATGCCACGTCGCGACACGCCCATATCCGGAAAATCGGCCATGAAAATCTCCCCTGCAGACGCTGGTTGCGCACTCTATCGAAGAAAAACTGGCGGCCGTCTTCCGGCCTGCCATCTACCCAGATGGAGGATAACACAGGAGAGGCCGTTCAGGTTCATGCGATGATCGGCATGATGTCATGATCAGGGATCATGAATGCTATGGCGGCCGACGCTGATCGCCAAATAAATACCGCGGGGCCTTCCACACGAGACCTTCCACGCAAACCAGCATGGCGCTGCAACGACCGTTCCACGCGGCCCGTAGCTGTGCCATGGTGGTCGATCCTGTATAGAGGCCCCATGACCGACATCGACCAATTTATCGCCGGACTGCCCAAGGCAGAGTTGCACCTCCATATCGAAGGGACGCTGGAGCCCGAACTGATGTTCGCGCTGGCCCGGCGCAACGACGTGACCTTGCCTTATGGCTCGATCGACGAGATCCGTCAGGCCTATGATTTCGGCAATCTCCAGGATTTCCTCGACATCTATTATGCCGGCACCAATGTGCTGCGCACGCTGCAGGATTTCCACGATCTCGCCGCCGCCTATTTCGATCGCGCAGCGCAGGACCATATCGTCCATGCCGAAATCATGTTCGATCCGCAGGCGCACACATCACGCGGCGTGCCCTTCGACCATGTGATCGAGGGGCTGCTGTCGGCCATGCGGGACGCGGAAGAACGCCATGGCATCACCAGCGACCTGATCCTCAGCTTCCTGCGCCATCTGAGCGAGGAAGAGGCCTTTGACACACTGCACGCCGCCACCCCCTGGCTGTCGCAGATCAAGGCGGTGGGGCTGGACTCGTCGGAAGTCGGCCACCCGCCCGAGAAATTCGCCCGCGTCTTCGCCGCTGCAGCCGAAGCCGGCCTCAAGCTGTGCGCCCATGCCGGCGAGGAAGGCCCGCCCGCCTATGTCTGGGAAGCGCTCGACCTGCTCAAGGTCGACCGGATCGACCATGGCAATCGCGCGCTGGAGGACGATGCCCTGGTAGAGCGCTTGGTGGACGAGCAGTTGGTGCTGACCGTCTGCCCGCTCTCCAACCTCAAATTATGCGTGATCGACGATATCGCCAGCCATCCGCTCGACCGGATGCTGGACATGGGCCTGCGCGCCACGGTCAATTCCGACGATCCGGCCTATTTCGGCGGCTATCTCAACGACAATTATCGCGCCGTTGCCGCAGCCCGAAACCTGACCCGCGAGCAGATCGCCCTGCTCGCGCGCAACAGCATCACCGGCTCCTTCCTGCCGCAGCAGGCCAAGGACACCCATCTGGCGACCATCGACGCCTATCTCGAACAGGCGCATTGACGCCCTGATTTACCGGCCCCTTCCCCGATGATATAGTCTGTCTCACAGGATGGCGGGCTTTTGGGGAAGGGCCGGACGCATGGCTGACTGGATAAGGGCAGCGACCGCGCTGGGCATCGGCCTGTCGCTCGCTTCCATATCGATCGAACCTGCCTTCTCGCCCGCGACGCTCGCCGCGCTCGATCCCGTTCGCCTTACTCGCAGCCTGTGCAGCGGCCCACAGGTCGGCTCCGCCCTCGCCCGCGAATTGCTGATCGCGGCCGCCGCCGCCCAGCCGATCGCCGACGCGCCGCCGATCCCGCTGTTCGACGATCTCACCCATTCGCGCTTTCCGCTGACCACCAGCAATCCGCAGGCGCGCCGCTATTTCAGCCAGGGCCTGTTCCTCATGTACGGCTTCAACCATGCCGGCGCGGTCCGCTCCTTCCGTGCGGCACAGCGGCTCGATCCGGCCTGCGCGCTCTGCTGGTGGGGCGAGGCGGTGGCGCTCGGCCCCAATATCAACGCACCGATGGATGCCGGCGACCGGGACGCGGCTCTTGCCGCGATGGACCGGGCGATGACGCTGCGCGATCGGGCGTCACCGATGGAGCGCGGCCTGATCGAGGCGGCGGCGCTACGCTATGCCCGTGATCCCGATGCCGACCGCGCCGCGCTCGACGGCGCCTATGCCGATGCAATGCTGGCGCTCGCGGCGCGCTTCCCGGCCGATGACGATGTCGCCCTGCTGGCCGCCGAAGCGGCGATGGACACCAGCCCGTGGAATTATTGGGAGGCCGACCGCAAGACCGCGATCGGGCGCGCCGGCGCTGCCATCCGCCTGGTCGAAACGGTGCAGGCCCGCAATCCCGCCCATGTCCAGGCGGCGCATCTTATGATCCACCTGCTCGAAGCGAGCGATGCAAAACGCGCCGAATCTGCCGCCGACCGCCTCTCCGCCGATGGCATGCCCAGCGCCGCCCATCTCGTCCATATGCCCAGCCACATCTATCAGGTCGTCGGCCGCTATCGCGACTCGATCCGCGTCAACATCGCCGCCGCCCGCGCCGACGAAGCCTTCATCCGCGCCACCGACGACCACAGCCTGGTGCGCTACGGCTATTATCCGCACAATGTCCATTTCATCGTCGCCTCCGCGCAGATGGCGGGCGACATGGATGGCGCGATGCGGGAGGCGCGGCGCCTGCGCACCATCCTCGATCCCGAAACCTCGGCCGCCATCGCCTGGATCCAGGCGATCGACGCCGCCCCCTATCTGGCCATGGCGCAGTTCGCCGCGCCCGCCGACATCCTCGCCCTGCCCGCGCCCGATCCGCGCCTGCCCTATGCCATCGCCATGCGCCATTATGCCCGCGCCGTCGCCCGTGCCCAGCAGCGCGACCAGCGCGGCTTCGATGCGGAGGTCGCGGCAATGAGCGCGCTCGCCCGCTCCGATGCACTGGCCCCGATGATTGCGCAGGGCGTCCCAGCCCCGGACCTGATCGCGCTCGCCACCGCGGTCGCGCGCGGCCGTCTCGCCACCGCCCAGCGCCGCTATGCGCAGGCCGCCGATCATTATCGCGCCGCGATCGCGCTGGAGCGGAAGATCCCCTATCAGGAACCGGCCTACTGGTATTATCCGGTGCATCAGTCGCTCGGCGCCGCCCTCTTCCTCGCCGGCCGCCACGACGAAGCCAGCGCCGCCTTCCGCCAGGCACTGATCCAGGCTCCCAATAATGGCTGGGCGCTGTACGGCCTCGCCCGCGCAGAGGCAGCCCAGGGGCACAAGGCAGAGGCTGCCGCCGCCCGCAAGGCCCTGACCAGCGCCTGGTCCGGCGATCCCGACTGGCTGCGGATGGAGCGGCTCTGAGGAGCGATCCGCTTGTCGATCGGGAAAATGGACAAATAGCCGGAAAATACTGGCCATCATCCATTTTGCTGGTAGGGAGGGCGCGTCCAGCCCACCGGGATCGATTTTTGCGCCATGGCATCCGTGCCGCCCCCTTTCCGCGTCCTGCGTCAATCGCGCCCCGGCGCGCAACGTCCGTCATGAGCCGCCCCGGCCAGCGCTGGAGCCGCCGCCGCGCCCGCGCGCTGCTGCGCCATAGCGGGCCGACATCCCTGCTGTTTCGCCGTCGCCTCGCCCTGATCGGCGGCGCCGTGCTGGTCGGCCTCGCCGCGCTCGCCTTCGCCTGGGCCGCGGACGAAGCGACCGAGGCTTTCCATCGCCTGGCCACCGCCAATCGCTGGCTACCGCTGCTGCTGACCCCGCTCGGCTTTGCCGCCCTCGCCTGGATCACCCGCAGCGTCGCGCCCTTTGCCGGCGGATCGGGCATCCCGCAGGTGATCGCCGCCACCCAATTGCCGGAAAAGGTCGGCCGCTGCCTGGTTGACCTGCGCATGGCCCTGCTGAAGGTCGTGCTGACCATCGCCGGCCTGCTGGTCGGCGCTTCGGTCGGCAGAGAAGGCCCCACCGTCCAGATTTCCGCTGCCATCCTTGCCCGCGTCCACGCTTTGCTGAACGTGCCGCTGCGCGCGTCCGTCATGGTCGCTGGCGGCGCGGCCGGCGTCGCCGCCGCCTTCAACACGCCGCTTGCCGGCATTGCCTTCGCGATCGAGGAACTGGCCTCCGCCTATGAGCAGCGCATGACCCTGCTGGTCATCACCGCAGTCATCATCTCGGGCATGGTCAGCCTCGGCGTCGCTGGCGACTATGTCTATTTCGGCGCGGTCGCGGCCCATCTGCCGCTGCAATCGGCGGTGCCGGTCGCGCTGCTGGCCGGGCTGCTGGGCGGCATGTCCGGCGGCCTGTTCGCGCGGCTGGCGCTCGATGCCGCCACTGCGCGCAATCGCATGACCGACTGGATGCGCGCCCATCCGGTGCTGTTCGCCGGCGGCTGTGGCCTGCTGGTGGCGGCGATCGGCGTGGCCACCGGCCTCACCTGGGGCACCAGCTATGCCCCGGCCCGTACCATGATCGCGGGCGGCGACCAGCCGCTCTGGTTCGCCCCCGCCAAATTCCTCAGCACCCTCGCCACCAGCGTCTCGGGCATTCCCGGCGGCATCTTCGCCCCCTCGCTCGCCACCGGCGCCGGCTTCGGCAATCTGCTGCGCTGGATCTTCCCCGGCGAACCGGCGAGCGCCGTCGTGCTGCTGGGCATGGTCGCCTATTTCACCGGCGTGGTGCGCGCGCCATTGACCGCCGTCATCATCATTTCGGAAACCACCGGCAGCCGCGGCTTCATGCTGCCGCTGCTGGGCGCCGCGCTGGTCGCCGACGCATCGGCGCAGATATTCTGTCGCGAGCGCCTCTATCATGGCCTGTCCCGCAACTTCCTGGAGCGGGCCAAGGCCGCCGAAGCAAGCCGCTGACATGGCGGCGCTCGGCTGCCTGTTGCTGATGATATTGCCGATTATCGGCTTTCTCGCCGGCCAGTTGCTGGCCGGCATGGACGGCGCCTGGATCGGCGCCGCCATCGGCCTCACCGGCGCGATCGGCTTTTCGGCGGTGACCTTCTACGCCCTGATCCAGGCCGGCCGCCGCCGCTAGCTCAGCCCTCGGCGCGCAGCTTGTCCGCCAGTTGCTGGATTTCATCGGGATTGAGCAGCCAGGTCCGGGTCTTCTGCCCCTCGCGATGCACCGGCTGGGTCAACAGCACCCGCGCCTGTTCCTTGGCGAAGGGCTTGAACAGGCCATAATGGATAACGCAATCGCGCACCGTCGCGATCAGCGGCGCCTTGCCATCCAGGTCGATCATGGTGGCAGGCTGGTCCCAGGGGATGGTCGAGATAATCATGGATATCCCATCACCACCCACCGCGCGCGAAATCAAGGGAAAGCTTTCGCCGCCATCCGCGCGGAACCGCCCCGCCCCTTACAGCGCCCGCATCCAGAATTGCATCGGGTGGCTGACCTTTTCGCTGCCGCCAATTTCCTTCCAGCTCATGTCGCACAGCGCGCCCTCGATCGGCGCATAGCCGCGCTTGCGCCAGAAGGGGGCCAGGTCGCGGGCGTCGGCCGGGCGGCGCGGATCGTCCTCGCCGCGCACCACGCCGCAGAAGATCGCATAATCGGCGCCGGCCTCCCGCGCCGCCCCCTCGCGCGCGTCGAAGAAGAGATGGCCGATGCCGCGGCCATGATAGGCCGGCAGCAGCACGGACTCGCCGAAATAGAAGCTGCGCGCGACATCGACGCCAGCCGCCGCCAGCGGCGCGACCAGGCTGTCGGGCTGGCCGGCCAGCGGCGAGGCTGTGGCGATCCCGACCGGCTCCTCGCCGATCCGCGCCCGCACCAAAGTCGCATGCTCGCTCGCCAGGAAATCGCGGAGATATTCCTCCTCATGCGCGGCATCGCCCTCATAGAGATAGGGCCACTCACGGAAGATGCGGATGCGCAGCGTCGCCAGCGCCTCAAGTCCCTGCGCATCGCTGGTCACGCGGTCGACGATGATCGACGGCTCGGTCATTCTGCAATCTCCTGATCTTCGATTTGCGGCGCGGCCGGCGCATCGTCGCGCGCGGCATCGCTGGCCATCTGCGCGATCACGTCCGATCCCGCGCCATTCTGGATGATGTGGAAGGGCACATGCTGTTCGGGCCAGTGTCGGAAGGGCAGCACCGTGCCATCCGCACGCAACTGGTCGACCATGGCCAGGTCGATGTCCGCCACGACCCAGGCCGGGCCGTTCGCCTGCCCCAGCGCGATCACGCCATCGTCGGGCATCGCGCCATCGGGCGGACCAAAGGCGCCGGCGGCGCCGAAATTCTCGTCCATGCAGGGCAGCCAGGGGGCCATGCCGACGCTGGGCGACTGGACGACGAAGCATTGATTTTCCATCGCCCGCGCCTGCGCGCCGATCCGCACCCGCCAATAGCCCTGCATCGTGTCGGTGGCCGATGGCGTCAGGATCAGCTTGGCGCCCGCCTCCGCCTGCGCCCGCGCGATCATCGGAAATTCGACATCATAGCAGATGGATATGCCGACCGGCCCGATCGGCGTGTGGATGAGGTTGATGCTGTCGCCGCCGCTGATGCCCCAGCGCTCGCGCTCGAACCGGGTCATCATGATCTTGTCCTGATGGCCGGTGGTGCCGTCGGGGCAGAAGAGCCGGGCGCGATTGACGATCCGGCCGTCGCTTTCCCGTACCGGCCGGCTGCCCGCCAGGATCATGATGTCCAGCCGCGCCGCAAGCTCGGCATGGAGGCGGTCATAGGCCTCGCCAAACTGCATCACCAGATCGAGCGAGGCGGTCAGGTCGGCCGCCCGCTCGGGATCGATCCCGGCCAGTTCCATCGCCGCATATTCGGGAAAGATCGCCAGCGTCGCGCCCAGCGCAGCGGCTTCCTCCACCCAGCGGGTCAGCTTTTCCTGCCAGGCGGCAAAGCTCTGCACCTGCTCGATCGGATATTGGGCGGCGGCAACGCGGATGTGGGTCAAGGATACCTCAGGATGGAACGGCAACGGGACAGGCGGCGGTTTTTAACGCCCTTCGACCTGCGCGATCCAGTCGGCCAGATTATAATGGTTGGAAATCCGCGTTATCTGCCCCTCGACGATGTCGAAGAAGGCGCCAACCCGCAGATGATAGGTCTGGCCAGCGGCTGGCGGTAGCCCTTCGTCCGTCACCAGATAGCGGCCGTCCAGCATGAACTCGGCCGCCGCCCGCGTCCCTTCCGCATTGGCCAGCACGATCGGATCGATCACCGTCTCGGCATAGCAAATGTTCATATGGGCCAGGAAATCGGCAAAGGCCGCCTTGCCGATGCGGGCCGCGCCTTGGCTCGGCTCGTGCCGCACATCGTCGGCCAGCAGCGCCAGCATCCCCTCGGCATCCTGCCGGTTGAAGGCATCATAATAGGCATGGACCAGAGCCAGGGTCGCTTCGGACACAGATTTCTCCTCGGATTGGGAAAATGGGCGGGATCAGCCGACCAGCCGCATGGCCGATCGGCGATGGCGGGTGCGATAGCCGTCCGACTTCGCCTCCATCCGCGCCAGATTATGGACGGTCAGCCCGGCAATGCCACTGATCGCGTCGACCTGATCGGCGCCCAGCGTGAAGTCGTCGCCCAGGAAGACGCGGGCCGCCTTACCATCGCCGATCGGCGCCCGCACGAACACCTCACACCGCCCGCCCCGGCTGCCGGACAGGATCGCGGCCAGCTTGGCCACGGCCTCGACCATCTCGATGTCCAGCACCAGTTCCATGCGCGACACGTTGGCAATCTCGCGGAACGGCTCCATCCGGCGCACGGTGACGCGCGGCGTTTCCTCGCCCGGCAGGCGATCCAGCTCGACATGCAGCAGCGCGCAATCGCCCTCGCGCGCCAGTTCCTCGATCTGCTTGCAGGCATCCTCGTCGAAACAGCTCGCCTGGAACTGACCGCTCTGGTCGGAGAAGGTGGCGTTGGCATAGCGCGCGCCCCGCCGCGTCTCGCGCCAGCGCACATCCTCGACCATCGCCGCCATGATGCCCATCACCCGGCCTTCGGCATTGGGCATGCCCATCGGCTGCGAACAGATTTCGCCATAGCTTTTCGCGCCGCGCGCATCGGCCAGATGACGGAAACGGTCGACCGGATGGGCCGAGAAATAGAAGCCGAACGCCTCCTTTTCCTGCGCCATCCGGTCCGACACGGTCCAGGCCTGATGCGGCGGGATGCGGACGTCGGCATGGGCCGTCTCGACATCGCCGAACAGGCCGCCCTGCCCGCTCTCGCGCGCCTGCGCCGCGCTTGCCGCGACGCTCAACAGGGTTTCGGCCGCCGCATGCACCCCGGCCCGATCGGCATGGATGGTGTCGAACGCACCGGCCGCCGCCAGGCTTTCGAGCTGGCGCCGGTTGAGCAGGCGCGGCTCGATCCGGTCGGCCAGATCGTCCAGATGCTTGAACGGACCATTGGCTTCGCGCTCGGCAACCAGCTGCTCCATCGCCTTCTCGCCCACGCCCTTGAGGCCGCCCAGCGCATAGCGCACGGCAAAGCCCAGGCGCGGGTCATCCCCCTCGAACGGCACCGCCTCGACGGTGAAGTCGGCCTCGCTCTGGTTGAGGTCTGGCGGCAGGCAGGTCATGCCCATGCGCCGCATGTCGTCGACGAAGACGGTCAGCTTTTCGGTCAGATGGATATCGAAGGCCATCGACCCGGCATAGAATTCCGCCGGATAATGGGCCTTCAGCCAGGCGGTCTGATAGGCAAGCAGCGCGTAGGCGGCGGCGTGCGACTTGTTGAAGCCATAGCCGGCGAACTTGTCGATCAAGTCGAACAGCTCGTTCGCCTTGGCCGGCTTGATGTCGCTCTTGGCGCAGCCCTCGACGAAGCGCAGGCGCTGGGCGTCCATTTCCGCCTTGATCTTCTTGCCCATGGCGCGGCGCAGAAGGTCGGCGTCGCCAAGGCTGTAGCCGGCCAGGATCTGCGCGGCCTGCATCACCTGTTCCTGATAGACGAAGATGCCATAGGTTTCCTCGAGGATCGGTTTCAGCAGGATGTGCGGATATTCAATCTCTTCCTGGCCGTTCTTGCGGCGCCCGAACATCGGGATATTGTCCATCGGGCCGGGACGATAGAGCGACACCAGCGCGATGATGTCGCCGAAATTGGTCGGACGCACGGCGGCCAGCGTCTTGCGCATGCCTTCGGATTCCAGCTGGAACACGCCGACCGTGTCGCCGCGCTGGAGCAGTTCATAGACCTTGGCATCGTCCCAGGCGAGCGTGTCGAGATCGACCGTGACACCGCGTCCCTTGAGCAGCTGCACCGCCTTTTGCAGCACCGACAGCGTCTTGAGGCCGAGAAAGTCGAACTTCACCAGCCCCGCGCCCTCGACGAACTTCATGTCGAACTGGGTCACCGGCATGTCGGATCGCGGATCGCGATAGAGCGGCACCAGCTGGCTCAGCGGCCGGTCGCCGATCACCACGCCAGCCGCGTGGGTGGAGCTGTGGCGCGGGAAGCCCTCCAGCTTCATCGCATAGTCGATCAGGCGCTTGACCTGATTGTCATTGTCATATTCCGCCTTGAACTCGGCGACGCCGTTCAGCGATCGCTCCAGCGTCCAGGGATCGGTCGGATGGTTGGGCACCAGCTTGGCAAGGCGGTCGACCTGGCCATAGCTCATCTGCATCACGCGGCCGGTATCCTTCAGCACGGCGCGCGCCTTGAGCTTACCGAAGGTGATGATCTGGGCGACATGATCGCTGCCATATTTCTGCTGCACATAGCGGATCACCTCGCCGCGCCGCGTTTCGCAGAAGTCGATATCGAAGTCGGGCATGGAGACGCGTTCCGGGTTCAGGAAGCGCTCGAACAGCAGGCCCAGTTGCAACGGATCGAGATCGGTGATGGTCAGCGCCCAGGCGACCAGCGATCCGGCACCCGAACCACGGCCCGGCCCCACCGGAATATCATGATCCTTGGCCCATTTGATGAAGTCGGCCACGATCAGGAAGTAGCCGGGGAAGCCCATCTGGATGATGATGTCCATTTCGAACTTCAGCCGCTCGAAATAGGGTTGGCGCGCCTCGTCCGCGATGATCCCGGCCTTTTCCAGCCGGGCCTCCAGCCCCGCGATCGACTGGTCGCGCAGCATGACGCCCTCGCCCTCGATATCACCGGCAAGGCTTGGCAGGATCGGCTTGCGCTTGGGCGCCATCACCGCGCAGCGCTGCGCCACGACCAGCGTGTTGGCCAGCGCCTCGGGCAGATCCTCGAACAGCCGCTTCATCTCCGCCGCCGGCTTCATCCAGGCGTCGGGCGAACTGGTGCGGCGATCGGGCGTCTCGACATAGGCGCCGTCGGCAATGCACAGCATCACGTCATGCGCCGCGTGAAATTCCGGCTCGGCGAAGCAGGTCGGGTTGGTCGCGACCAGCGGCAGATTGCGGTCATAGGCCAGGTCGAGCAGCTGCGGCTCCGCCTTGCCCTCGACCGGGTCCAGCCGTCGGCAGATCTCGACATAGAGCCGGTCGGGGAACAGCGCCTGCAACCGGTCGGCGTAAGCGAGCGCGGCGTCGGGCTGATCCTCGGCGAACAGGCGGGCGATCGCCCCTTCCCCGCCGGCGGTCAGCGCGATCACGCCATCGGTCCGCCCCTCCAGCATGTCGAGCGTGACATGCGGCACTTCCTCGACCGGCCGGTCGAGATGCGCCATCGACACCAGCGCGCAGATATTGTCATAGCCGCCCGCATCCTGCGCATAGAGGGCGATCCAGTCATGCACCGCCGGCGCATTGGACGGCCGGCCCGGCCGGGCCACGCCCAGCATGGCACCGACGATCGGCTGCACGCCCTCGCCCTTGCAACCATCGGAAAAGGCCATCGAACCATAAAGGCCGTTGCGGTCGGTGATCGCCGCCGCCGGAAAACCCAGGGCCTTGGCCTGCTTGGCGATCTTCTTGGGGTCGATCGCCCCTTCGAGCATGGTGAAGGACGAAAAGATGCGCAGCGGTACGAAGGCGGAATGAGACATCGCGGCAATCTAACGACGCCCGCGCCCGCGCGCCAGTCCCGCCCGGCGAAAAGCTGTGGACAAGATCACCACTTGTCGCTTGCCAAGGGCTGCGCTTGCTGATCCTATCGCCCCCAAAGAACAGGGAGAACGGTCATGTCGGACAGCAACCCGGTTTCCACCCCGCCCGGCATCGCCGATCGGGCCAAGGCGATCATCCTGCGCCCCAGGGACGAATGGCCGGTGATCGAGGCCGAACCGGCCAGCATCGGCAGCATCTATACCGGCTATGCCATGATCCTGGCGGCAATCCCGCCGCTCGCGACCCTGATCGGCGGACAGGTCTTTGGCCATGGCCTGTTCGGCATCACCTGGCGCCCGCCGCTGATCGGCGCGATCGGCATGGCGATCGCCCATTATGTCCTGTCGCTGATCGGGCTGGCCGTGCTTGCGATCATCATCAACTTCCTCGCCCCCAGTTTCGGCGGCCAGCGCGACAAGCTGAAGGCGTTCAAGATTTCCGCCTATTCGGCGACCGCCGGCTGGCTGGCCGGCATCTTCTCGCTGCTGCCGGGCCTCGGCATGCTCGGCCTGCTCGGACTTTACAGCCTCTACCTCCTCTATCTCGGCCTGCCGCGCCTGATGAAGGTGCCAGAGCAGAAGGCGCTGCCCTACACCATCGTCACCATGGTCGCGGGCGCGCTGCTTTTCATCCTCGCCAGCCTGCTCGCCATGCCGTTCAGCGGCCTGTCCGGCAGCCATGCCGGGCCGGACGAGATCGGCGGTGAGATCACCGTGCCGGGCATCGGCAAGATCGACGTCGACAAGATGGACGCCGCGACAAAGCAGATGGAACAGGCCGCCAAGCGGATGGAGGAAGCGACCAACAATGGCCGCTCCGCCGCGATCGCGCCGGATGTGCTGCAGGCGCTGCTGCCCGAGAAGATCGGCCGCTTCACCCGCACCGAGATGGAAAGCAGCGGCATGTCCGCCGGTGCCCATGCCTCCGCCCGCTACCGGGCCGGCGACGACGAGATCGAGCTGGAGGTGAACGACATCGCGGTGGCCGGCGCCTTTGCCGGGATCGGCGCGGCGCTCAACGTCCAGTCGAACCGCCAGACCGCCAGCGGCTATGAGCGCACCCAGACGATCGACGGCCGCATCGTGACCGAAGAATGGGACAAGGACAGCCGGCACGGCAAATATGCCACCACGCTGGCCGACCGCTTCATGGTCGAGGCGGAGGGCACCGTCGCCGATATCGGGGAGTTGAAGGCCGCGGTGAACGCGCTCGATCTCGACCGACTGAGCGCACTCGCCGCAAAATAGGCAAAGTCATGAAGTCGCCCGCGTAACGAATTGCCAAGCTATCGGGCCTAGGTTAGGCGCCACCATGCGTTTATCCACGATCACCAACTGGGCCTATGGGGCCACCGTCCTGCTCACCTTGGCGTCGGGCACGACGATGCTGTTCGCGTCCGGCGCGGAACAGCGCGAGCGCGCCGCGGTCGCCCAGCGCGCCAGTTTCGACCAGTTGACCTCCACCCTGGAGGAGGATGTCTATCGCCTGACCGAACAGGCGCGCGGCTATGTGATTTCGGGCGATCCCAGCCATCTGGTCGTCTATCGCCGCGAGAAGGAAGCGCTGCGTTCCGTCGAGGATCGGATCCAGCATCTCAAGGATGCCGGCGCCAACGAAAATGAGCTGAACGCGCTGCGCCAGGCGATCCAGTGGGCCGACGCCCTGTCCGACGAGCAGGATGTCGCGATCAAGGCGGCGCAGGCGGGCGACGACAAGACCGCCCGCACCATCCTCTTCGGCGACGAATATGGCCGCGAACTGGACCGGGTGGCGGCGCAGGTCGGCCGCTTCCAATATATGCTGGATCATCGCACCGACACGGCAGTGCAGGGCGCGACCGATAGCGCGCGCCAGTGGCGGACCATGTCGGAAATCATGCTGGGCGTCACCGCCCTGCTGTTCCTGTGCGTCCTCTATTTCGTGCTGAAGCAGCGCATCCTGCATCCGGTCGTGCGGCTGAGCGATGTCGTCACCCGCCTTGCCGCGCAGGATTTTGCCGCGATCCCGCCCGATTTCCCGCAGGTGGACGAGATTGGCGACATGGCGCAGGCGATCCGTATTTTCCGTGAAAATGGGCTGGAGCGGCAGCGGCTGGAGCAGGAGCGCGATGTCGATCGCACCATGCGCGACCTCTTGTCGCGCATGACCCAGCGCCTGCAGGGCTGCGACAGCACCGCCGATCTGGTCGAGGTGGTGCGCCGCTTCACCCCGGAAATCACGCCCGACTTCCCCGGCCGCCTCTATATCCACGACATTCGCCGCAACATGATGCTGCAGGCCTGCGACTGGCTCGATCCCAAACAGTCGCGCAATGATTTCCCGGCCTCGGCCTGCTGGGCACTGCGGCGCGGCCAGGTCCACAAGCCGCGCGGCGGGATGGTCGACATTGCCTGCGAGCATCTGGAAGGCGAAACCGCCGTCCCGACCATCTGCATCCCGCTGGCGGCGCAGGGCGAAAGCATCGGCCTGCTCTATTTCGAACAAACCCGCGAGATGGATGCCGAACATCTCGACCGGGCGGAAAAGTATCTGGAGATGCTGGCGGAGAATATCGGTCTGGCGCTCGCCAATCTGCGCCTGCGCGACGCGCTGCGTGAAATGGCGATGGCCGATGCGCTGACCGGCCTGCCCAACCGCCGCCATTTCGACGCCATGTTCGAAGCGCTGGTGGACGAGGCGGAACGCAACCATGCCCCGCTCGCCTGCCTGATGGTCGACATCGACCATTTCAAGCGGTTCAACGACAGCTATGGCCATGACGCCGGCGACGCGGTGCTGCGCGCGGTCGGCGCGGTGCTGGGCGACTCGCTGCGCGAACAAGGCTTTGCCTTCCGCCTGGGCGGCGAGGAATTTGTCCTCCTGATGCCCGGCTTCACGCTGGAGCAGGCGCTCACCCGGTCCGCCCAGATCCAGCAGCGCATCCGCGACCTGCGGGTCGAGCATCGCGGTCAGGAACTGGGGCCGATCACCGCCTCCTTTGGCCTCGCCGCCTGGCCCGACCATGGCGCCGCCGTCCGACTGGTCACCACCGCCGACGCCGCGCTGCTGCGTGCCAAGGGCGAGGGCCGCGACCAGATCATGGTCGCGACCGCGCGCGAGGGACTGTTACCGGGCTGACGCCTCTTCCAGCCGCCCTTCGTGCAGGCGGACCACCCGGTCCATCTTTTCCGCCAGCCGCTCATTATGGGTGGCGACCAAAGCCGCCGATCCTTCGCCGCGCACCAGGCGCAGGAATTCGGCCAGCACCACGTCGGCGGTGCGCTCGTCCAGATTGCCGGTCGGCTCGTCCGCCAGCACCAGCGCCGGGCGATTGGCCAGCGCGCGGGCGACCGCGACGCGCTGCTGCTCGCCGCCCGACAACTGGCTCGGCCGATGGTCGAGCCGATGGCCCAGCCCCAGCGCCGTCAGCAGCGATTCCGCGCGGGTCCGCGCCGCGTCCATGGTCGCGTCCTTGATCACCTGCGGCAGCACGACATTCTCGGTCGCGTTGAAATCGGGCAACAGGTGGTGGAACTGATAGACGAAGCCCAGCGCATCGCGGCGCAGGCGGGTACGCCCGTCATTGTCCAGCTTCGCCGCTTCCTCGCCGGCGATGCGGATCGACCCGTCGAACCCGCCTTCCAGCAGGCCGACCGCCTGCAACAGCGTCGACTTGCCCGAGCCCGATGGGCCGAGCAGCGCGACGATCTCGCCCGGCCCAACCGTCAGGTCGACGCCGCGCAGCACGTCGATCGTGACGCCGCCCTGGGTGAAGCTGCGGGACAGGCCGCTGACCTTGAGGACATCATTCATAGCGCAGCACCTGGACAGGATCGGTATTGGCAGCCTTGAAGGCCGGATAGAGGGTGGCGAGGAAGCTGAAGACCAGCGCCATCAGACAGATGATCACGATCTCGACCGGATCGGGCTTGGACGGCAATTCGGTCAGGAAGCGGATCGAGGGATCCCACAGATTCTGCCCTGTCACGAACTGGATCACATTTACCACGCTCTGGCGGAAGAAGAGGAAGGTGAAGCCCAAAATCATGCCGGCAACCATGCCCAGCGTGCCGATGGTCACGCCCACCGTCATGAAGATCTTCACCAGCCCGCTCCGGCTCGCCCCCATGGTGCGCAGGATCGCGATATCGCGAGTCTTGGCGCGCACCAGCATGATCAGCGAGGAGAGGATATTGAACACCGCGACCAGCACGATGATCGACAGCACGACGAACATCGCCACCCGCTCGACCGCCAGCGCCTCGAACAGGCTGGCATTCATCTGGCGCCAGTCCTGCACCACGGCGCGGCCCGCGACCTTGGCCGCCAGCGGTTCCAATATCTGGCCAACCTTGTCGGCATTGACCGTCTCGACCTCGATCATGCTGACGACATCGCCCAGCAGCAGCAGCGTCTGCGCATCCTCGATCGGCATGACCACGAAGGCCTTGTCATAATCATAGACGCCGACCTCGAAGATCGCCGCCACCTGATAGGAAATCTGGCGGGGAACGGTGCCGAACGGCGTCGACCGGCCCGCCGGGTTCATGATGCTGATATGGTCGCCGACCTGGATACCCAGATTTTCGGCCAATCGCACGCCGATGCCGACCTTCTCGCTATTGGCGGTCAGCGCATTGAGATCGCCCGCCACGATCTTGCCCTTGAGCGTCGTGTTGCTGCGAATGTCGGGCACGGTCATGCCGCGCACCAGCACGCCTTCCACCCGACCCTGATAGCTGCCGAGCAGGGGCTGTTCGATCAGCGGGGTCGCGCTGGTGACGCCCGGCGTCGCCTTCGCTTCCTTCAGCACATCGCGCCAGTCGGGCAGGCGCCCGCCATAGCCCTGCACCACGGCATGGCCGTTGAGGCCGACGATCTTGTCGAACAGCTCCGCGCGGAACCCGTTCATGACGCTCATGACGATGATGAGCGCGGCGACTCCGAGCATGACCGCGGCCAGGCTGATGCCGGCGACGAGGAAGATGAAGCCTTCCCCCTTGCCCGGCAGCAAATAGCGCTTGGCGATCATGCGTTCGTAGCGGGATAGAATCATGGTGGCGCGAATGGCCCTTCTGGTAGTGACGCGGCCGGTCTAGCAGGCTGAGCCTTAACGGCAAGGATTGCGGAATTGTTGCACGCGGGACACAGGCCGATACAGAAAATCACAGAGCCCGGATTTTGCCCGTGACAGCAGGCTGCGCCAGTCATAGCAAGGCTCCCGAGGCACAGGCAAAAGGCCGTGGTTCAGGGATACTGCTTCCCACTTCAAGCTTAGGGGGCTGAGAAGTCGGTAGAGGCAGGCCAAGGGGGAGACGAGCAATCGTCCATTAAGTGCCCGGATCGCGAAAGCGGTCCGGGCACTTTTTTGTTCGGAGACTCTTGGGCGCCCTTCCCGCTTAACTTCGTACATGTCCCGCACATCTTGGCATTTTCGGATTCAAGACGGAAATTTTGTTACGCTTCCGTCCATTTACCGCGCCCTCTTCTCGCCAGTCTATCGCCTGCGGGCGCTGTAGGACAGGCGGCACGATGCTTCGCCCCTGCCCCCTCTTGAACAACGCAAAGAGCCAACCATATCAATCCCGTCCGGCCGCCACATGGGGCTGGGCACAAGCATAGGCCGGACGCCGAAGACCGGGTCCGGCAGGATCATTTTGCTCTATTGGAGATTATGAGCATGCGTGGTTTCGACCTTACCCCCTATCGCCGCTCGACCGTCGGCTTCGATCGTCTGTTCGACCTGATCGAGAATAATGCCCGTCTGGCGCAGGGCGACAATTACCCGCCCTTCAACATCGAACGCCTGGCCGAGGACCGCTATCGCGTGACCCTGGCCGTCGCCGGCTTCCGTCCCGAGGAAATCGACATCACCGCCCAGCAGAATCTGCTCCAGGTGATCGGCCGCAAGGACGAGACCAACGCCGACCGTTCCAAGTTCCTGCATGTCGGCATCGCCAATCGCAGCTTCGAACGCCGCTTCGAACTGGCCGATTTCGTCCGCGTCGAAAAGGCGGACCTGGCCGACGGCCTGCTGGTGATCGAACTGGTGCGCGAAGTGCCCGAAGCGATGAAGCCCAAGAAGATCGCCGTGAATGGCGGCCATCTGGTCGACATCAACAAGGATCGCGACGCCGCCTGATCCGGCCACTCGAAACAAGCACAGGGCGCGACCGCAAGGTTGCGCCCTTCTTGCTGCCCGCCGTTCAGCGCGCCTGCTGCGGTGGCGGCATCGGTATCGCGCTGATCGCGACATTGCCGAACATCACCAGCCCCGCGACGATCATCAGCACCCCGCGCTTGCGGTCGCCGCGCTTCACGATCGCGTAAATTCCCCCACCGGTCAGCAGGATACCCGCCAGCATCAATATCGAAAGGATCATGCCCGCCATGGGCCAGTCCATAGGCGCCTAGCTGGACTGTGGCAATTGGCGGCCCATGCCCCTATGAGGCGCGCAGAAACGAATCACCCCAAGCCGCAGGGGAACGCACCCATGAAAATCGCCATCGCTTCCGATCATGCCGCCGTCGACCTGAAGGCCGAACTTGCGCAATGGTTGCGCGACGAGGGCCATGAGGTCGCCGACCTCGGCCCGGCCACCGCCGACCGCGTCGATTATCCCGATTTTGGTTACAAGCTCGCGACCGCCGTCGCATCGGGCGCAGCGGAACGCGGCATCGCGCTCTGCGGTTCGGGCATCGGCATCTCGATCGCCGTCAATCGCAACCCGGCCTGCCGCTGCGCCCTGGTCGGCGAACCGCTGTCGGCCGCGCTGTCGCGCGAGCATAATGACGCCAATGTCCTGGCCATGGGTGCGCGCCTGACCGGCGTCGACATGGCCAAGGCCTGCGTCACCGCCTTCCTCACCACCGAGTTCGGCGGTGGCCGCCATGCCGGCCGCGTCGAGAAACTGTCCCAGCCCGCGCTCTGAAAGGACTTGAGATGAGCACCGAAACCCTCACCCAGCCCAACCTGTCCGACATTCGTTCGGAAGGCTATTTCACCGCAGGCCTGGCCGCTGCCGATCCGGCCGTGTTCGCCGGCGTCGCCCAGGAACTGAAGCGCGAGCAGACCCAGATCGAGCTGATCGCGTCGGAAAATATCGTGTCGCAGGCCGTGCTCGAAGCGCAGGGCAGCGTCTTCACGAACAAATATGCCGAAGGCTATCCGGGCAAGCGCTATTATCAGGGCTGCGCCCCGTCGGACGTGGTGGAACAGCTCGCCATCGACCGCGCCAAGCAACTGTTCGGCTGCCAGTTCGCCAACGTCCAGCCCCATTCGGGCGCGCAGGCCAATGGCGGCGTGATGCTGGCGCTGGTCAAGCCCGGCGAAACCATCATGGGCCTGTCGCTCGACGCCGGCGGTCACCTGACCCACGGTTCCAAGCCCAGCATGTCGGGCAAGTGGTTCAACGCCGTGCAATATGGCGTGCGCGAAGACACCCATCTGATCGACTATGACGCGGTCGAGGCCCAGGCGATCGAATGCCAGCCCAAGCTGATCATCGCCGGCGGCAGCGCCTATCCGCGCCAGATCGACTTCGCCCGCTTCCGTAGCATCGCGGACAAGGTCGGCGCACTGTTCATGGTCGACATGGCCCACTTCGCCGGTCTGGTCGCCGGTGGCGCCCATCCCTCACCCTTCGGCCATGCCCATGTCGTGACCACCACCACGCACAAGACGCTGCGTGGCCCGCGTGGCGGCATGATCATGACCGACGACGAAGCGATCGCGAAGAAGATCAATTCGGCGATCTTCCCCGGCCTTCAGGGCGGCCCGCTGATGCATGTCATCGCCGCCAAGGCTGTCGCTTTCGGCGAAGCGCTGCAGCCCGAATTCAAGACCTATGCCCAGGCGATCGTCACCAATGCGAAGGCGCTGGCCGGCAAGCTGGAGCAGCGCGGCCTGGCCGTGGTCTCGGGCGGCACCGACACCCACCTCGCCCTGATCGACCTGCGCCCCTATGGCATTTCGGGCAAGGATGCGGACGAGGCGCTGGAGCGCAGCTTCATCACCTGCAACAAGAATGGCGTGCCGGGCGACCCGCTGCCGCCGACCAAGACCAGCGGCATCCGCGTCGGTTCGCCGGCCGGCACCACCCGCGGCTTCGGCGTCGCCGAGTTCGAGGATATCGGTGACATGATCGCCGACGTTCTGGAAGGGCTGCGCGACAATGGCGAACATGGCGATGCCGCCGTCGAAGCCAGCGTCCGCGAGCGTGTCGCCGCGCTCTGCGCCCGCTTCCCCATCTATCAGGGGTAAGCCCGCTTGCGCTGCCCTTTCTGCGCCCATGAGGACAGCCAGGTGAAGGACAGCCGGCCGACGGAGGATGGCAATGCCATTCGCCGTCGCCGGCAGTGCGAAGCCTGCGGCGCGCGCTTCACCACCTTCGAGCGCATCCAGTTGCGCGACATCTGGGTGGTGAAGAGCGAAGGCCGCAAGGAAGCGTTCGAGCGCGACAAGCTGGCCCGCTCCATCGGCATCGCCTGCCGCAAGCGGCCGATCGACCCGAGCCGGATCGAGAAGCTGATTTCGGGCATCCAGCGCCAGCTGGAAACCAGCGGCGAAAGCGAGATCCCGGCGCGATCGATCGGCGAGATGGTGATGGAGGGGCTCAAACGCCTCGACAGCGTCGCCTATATCCGCTTCGCCAGCGTCTACAAGGACTTCACCGACGCCCGCGACTTCGAGGATTTCGCGAGCACGGTGAAGGAGGTCGGGAGTGAGTAAAATCACTCTCGCCCGCAGGACCAAGGTCCGTTCGGTTCGAGCTTGTCGAGAACCGCGCGCGCAATGAGTTTCTGGGTCTATATCCTGCGCTGCTCCGACGGGAGCTATTATACCGGTCACACCGATGACCTGGAGCGCCGGATAGCCCAGCATCAAAGCGGCGCCATTGCCGGCTACACGCACGACCGACGTCCGGTCGAATTGGTTTTCAGCGAGACATTTCCTGATCGGATTGACGCCCTGGAGCGCGAACATCAGATCAAGGACTGGTCCCGCAAGAAAAAGGAAGCCCTGATAAGGGGAGATTGGAAAGCGGTCTCGGATGCTGCGCGTTCTCGACCACGGGTCTCGGCTTCGCTCGACCCTGGCTCGAACCGAACGGAAGCGGAGGCGGCTCAGCCCCTACTCAGGACGAACGGAAATATGACTGACACCTCCCCCCTCCCCCCTGTCATCGTCCTGGTTCGCCCGCAACTGGGCGAGAATATTGGCAAGACGGCGCGCGCGATGCTGAATTTCGGGCTGACCGAGATGCGGCTTGTTTCCCCGCGCGACGGCTGGCCCAATCCCGATGCCGGTCCGGCGGCCGCTGGCGCGGACTTCATCCTGGACAAGGCGCAGGTCTATGAGACGCTGGCCGATGCGGTCGCCGACTGCGCCCATGTCTATGCCACCACCGTGCGCAAGCGCGGCGTCACCAAGCCGGTGGTCACGCCGGAGGAGGCCGCGCAGGAAATCCATGCCGCACAGGGCCGCTGCGCCTATGTGTTCGGGCCGGAACGGTCAGGGCTGGAGACGGAAGATGTGGCGCTTGCCCGCAAGATCCTGACCGTGCCGATCAATCCGGAATTCGGCTCGCTGAACCTCGCCCAGGCGGTGATCCTGTGCGCCTATGAATGGTCCAAGCAGGCCAATCTGGCCCAGCCGACCGTGACCGAGCTGGGCGAGCCCGCACCGCAGGAGGAACTGGAAGGCATGATCCTGCAGCTCAACACGCTGCTGGAGAAGGTCGGCTATTTCTTCCCGCCCGACCGCGCGCCCGCAACCAAGCTGACGCTGCGCAACCTGCTGACCAAGCCGGGCTGGAACCATCTGGAGGTGCGCACGCTCCGCGGCGTGCTGTCGCACCTCAACCGACCGCGCGAGCGTTAACCCCGCGTGCGGTCATACTCGGCCATTTCATAGGCGATCGAGGCTTCGACCAGCTGCTCCCACAGCTCCGCGATGACGTCGCCGGGCGCACCCAGCCGCTCGGCCTCCGCGCGGGCATTGTCGATCACCTGGCGCTTGCGCGCCTCGTCCCGCACGGCGCCGCGATCCGGCTTGATCCGGGCGGCGGCGCGCATATGGGCGAAACGCTGGTCAAGCAGGGCGACGAGCTGGCGGTCGAGGGCGTCGACACCGGCGCGCACCTCGGTCATGCTGGTATAGTCTTCGGGCTTCATGGCCGCCGGATTAGGCCGCGCTCCGCCGGCTGTCGAGGCCAGACTCTGCGCTTGACATAATATCCGACCTTCTCCATAGGCGCGCCTTCGCGATTGGCCCCGCATCCCGGTGAAGCGGCGGCCCTGTCCCTGAAATATGGAAACAGGCGATGACCGGGAAGCCTTCGTCCTCCGCAATGCGCGGACCTCGGTTCATCGGATCCGGAGGGCGGATAACGTAGTATGCAGTTGTAAGGAATTAGGTATGTCGAAGCGCTCTAGCGCCAAGTACAAGCTCGACCGTCGCATGGGCGAGAACATCTGGGGTCGCCCGAAGAGCCCGGTCAACAAGCGCGAATACGGCCCCGGTCAGCACGGCCAGCGCCGCAAGGGCAAGATGTCGGACTACGGCATCCAGCTGCGCGCCAAGCAGAAGCTGAAGGGCTATTACGGCGACATCACCGAAAAGCAGTTCAAGAAGAACTATTTCGAAGCCAGCCGCATGAAGGGCGACACCGGCCAGAACCTGATCGGTCTGCTGGAGCGCCGCCTGGACGCCGTCGTGTACCGCGCCAAGTTCGCGCCGACCATCTTCTCGGCCCGCCAGATCGTTTCGCACGGCCACATCTATGTGAACGGCGTGAAGTGCAACATCGCCTCGCGTCTGGTGAAGCCGGGCGACGAAATCACTCTGGGCAAAAAGGCGCAGGAAATGGCGCTGGTTCTCGAAGCGCAGAGCCTGCCCGAGCGTGACATCCCCGACTATGTCGCCCCCGACGGCGCCACCAAGGTCACCTATGTCCGCGTTCCGACGCTGGACGAAGTGCCCTACCCGGTGAAGATGGAACCGAATCTGGTCGTCGAATTCTATTCGCGCTAATCGGTCCTTCCGGACAGAAATTGGAGAAGGGCGGCCCCGCAAGGGACCGCCCTTTTCTTTTGGCCTTTTTCCTTGGCCATTTTCCTGCCCCTCGCCTCGCATGGCCACAGGCCAAAAAAAGGGAGGCTCGAAGCCTCCCTTTTCCTCTACCTATTTCCCCGCCTGCAACAGGAAATCTGCACTCTGCTGAAGCATGTCGGCCCGCGCATCGCTGTCGTTCAGCCCGTGGGTCAGGCCGTCATAGACGACCAGCCGGCTGCGCTTGCCCGCACCTTCCAGCTTGGACTGCATCGCACGCGCCTGGCTGATGTCGACATTGCCATCGTCGGTCCCATGGAACATCAATACCGGCGCACGGAATTCAGCGGCATGGTTGATCGGCGATGCGTCCGCTGCATCGCTGCCGGTGCCCATGCGCTGCTGCTGCAACAGATAATCGGCGTTATATTGCGACCGGCGGATACGATCGGCAAAGTCGGTCACCGGCGCGATCGCTACCACCGCCTTGAACAATTGGGGATCGATCGCCTGCGCCTGCAGCGCCGCATAGCCACCATAGGACCAGCCCGCGATGGTCAGCTTCACGGGATCGGCGATCCCCTCCGCCACCAGCCAACGCCCAGCATCGACGATATCGCCGATCGCCGTCCGCCAGGACCGATAGCCATTTTGCATAAGCCATTGCTCGCCGAAACCGGCCGACCCGCGAAACTGCGGCTGGATCACGGCAAAGCCACGCGCGGCATAATATTGCGAGAGCCAGTCGAAGCCCCATTCATCACGCGATTCCGGCCCGCCATGCGGCATCACGATCGCCGGCAGCCCTTTCGCGCTATCCTTGCCCGGCGGCAGGGTCAGATAGGCGGGGATGACCGTGCCGTCCGACGCCTTGTAGGAAATCGACTTCATCTGAGCCAAGGTCTGCCCTGCCAGTTCCGGGCGATCGGGCATCACCGGCGACAATTTCTTGGCGGTGCGATCGAACAGATAATATTGGCCCGGATCAGTATCGCTGCCGGCCCAGACCAGAACGCGCTGCCGATCCTGGCTCATGTCGCCAATATAGACCGCCTTGCCGCCCAGCGCCTTGCCGAGCGACGCCACCAGAGCCTTCACCTGCTCGTCGAAATAGACGACCTCGCCATGATCCTCACTGAACCCCGCCCCAACCACGTGGCGATCGCGGCCGACCTGCACCAGACTGGTAACATCGACGTTCGGATGGGCATATACGACCTTTTTCTCGAGGCCTGGGTTGAGCGCGATACTGACGAGCGCCTGCCGACCATCAACCTGCTCCAGGCCATAGGCAATATCCTTGTCCGCATCGACGGCGAAGGGGACAAAACCGGTGCGATCGCGCATGTCATAAACACTCAGGCTACTCCAATCATTCTTGCCCTTGGAACGATAGAGATAACGGAATGTGCCCTTGGCATAACCCGACCCCTTATTCTCCTGGAGGCCAATGACCCGAACGGCGCCACGACCGTCCGATATATAATCAAAGGCCAACGGCTGAGGCTGTTCGATGCGCTTGGTTCCACCGGTGCGGGTATCGACACGATCGACGCCAAGCCCCTGCAGCTTCTGATCAATCAGGCTGCCAACCTTTGCTTCGGGGACATAGGATCGGGTCATCAGCACCGATCCTTCCTCACCCGCCGTCAGGTCGATGATCTCGCCGCCGCGCAGGTCGAAATCTAAGGCATTTTCACCATGCCGCTTGCTGAGCGGGCGAACATTGCCGCCGGCTGCATCGACCGCGAAGATGCTGCTGAAGCCATAGACATCGTCGCCGACTCGGCTTTCTCCGCCGATGGTGCAGGCCAGCCGATCGTTCGAAGCCCAGTTGCAACGATACAGATATTCCGGCTTCCCGCTCGCGCCGGCGACCACCTTGGGTTCCGCACCTTCCTGCGCATTGAGCACATAGGTGCGGGTCGTTCGCCCTGCGCCAGCCGTGACCAGCGCAATCTTCTGCCCGTCCGGCGACAGGCTGGCCGAAATCACAGTTTCGCGCGCGCCAAAGGCCTTGGCCAGCGCATCCGGCTCGGCATGGGCGATGGCCGACAGCGAACAGAAACCCATCAGCGCGCCCAGGCGCACCGTGCTTGCAACATAATTCATTCTGGAAAAACGCTCCCCCAAAATTCCCCGGCCCGATTGCTAACCAAGTGCGACAAATGTGACAATCGGCATTTCTTGCCCTCGGCCCATCGCAGTGGCATCAGGCGCATTCCATAAAGACAAGGGTTCCTTCCATGCGCAGCTCCGTCGCGGCGATCGCCGCCGTTCTCGCCCTTTCCGCTCCCGCCCTGACGCCCGCCGTCGCGCTGGCCGCCCCGGCCGCCAAGAGCGACGCCGCCCCCTCGATCGACATGATGAAGCGGCTGGTGAAGGAGCTTTCGTCCGACGCTTACGAGGGCCGCGCGCCCGGCACCGTGGGCGAGGAGAAGACGCTGGCGCTGCTGACCGCCGAGTTCGAGAAGCTGGGCCTCAAGCCCGGTAACAAGGGCAGCTGGTTCCAGGACGTGCCGCTGGTCGAGATCACCGCCAAGAACGTCTCCGCCTTGAGCTTCACCGGTGGCAAGGCCCCGATCACCGCCGCCTATGGTCCCGAGATGGTGATCGGCACCTATCGCACCACCCAGCCCCGGATCGAGGTAAAGGACAGCCCGGTCGTGTTCGTGGGCTATGGCATCAACGCCCCGGAAAAGGGGTGGAACGACTATGCCGGCCTGGACGTGAAGGGCAAGACGGTGCTGATCCTGGTCAATGACCCGGATTATCAGACGCCGGGCCTGACCGGTCCGTTCAATGGCCGCGCCATGACCTATTATGGCCGCTGGACCTATAAGTTCGAGGAAGCCGCGCGCCAGGGCGCCGCCGCCGCGATCATCATCCACGACACCGAACCGGCCGCCTATGGCTGGAACGTCGTCCAGTCGAGCTGGACCGGGTCACAGCATGTCGCCGACAATCCGGGCGGCAATGCCGACCAGTCGGCCGCGATCGGCTGGATCCAGAAGGACAAGGCCGCCGCCCTGTTCGCCGACGCCGGCCTCAACCTCGATCAGCAGATGGCCGCCGCCAAGCAGAAGGGCTTCAAGGCCGTGCCGCTGGGCGCGATCAAGGCAAATGTCTCGTTCGACAATGACCTGCGCAAGCATGCGTCGAAGAATGTCGTCGCCCTGCTGCCGGGCAAGACCAGGCCCGACGAATATGTGCTTTACAGCGCCCATTGGGATCATCTGGGCCATTGCCAGGCCGCGCCCGACGGCGACGATATCTGCAACGGCGCGGTCGACAATGCCACTGGCACCGCCGCGCTGGTCGCGCTGGCCCAGGCCAATGTGAAGGCCGGCCCGTCCGACCGCAGCCAGGTGTTCCTGGCCGTCACCGGTGAGGAATCGGGCCTGCTGGGTTCGGCCTATTATGGCGACAACCCGGTCTTCCCGTTCAGCAAGACCGTCGGCGGCGTCAACATGGATGCCTTGAGCGTCGCGGGCCTCGCCAAGAATGTCGTCGTCATCGGCAAGGGCAAGTCGCAGCTCGACGCCTATCTCGACCGCGCGCTGGGTGCGCAGGGCCGCGTCGCGACGCTCGAACCGACCCCGGAAAAGGGCTATTATTACCGTTCCGACCATTTCAGCTTCGCCAAGCATGGCCTGCCGATGCTCTATTTCGAGGGCGGCGAGGATCTGGTGAAGGGCGGCACCGCCGCCGGCATGGCCGCAGCCGAGGATTATACCGAGCACCGTTATCACGGCCCCAAGGACGAATATGATCCCAACTGGGACTGGACCGGCGTCGCCGCCGACCTGAAGCTCTATTATGATGTCGGCCGCGCGCTCGCCAACACCACCGACTGGCCCAACTGGGTCGATGGCGACGAATTCCGCGCCATCCGCGACAAGGACCGCGCGGGCAAATAAGCATCGTCAAGGCCGGCGACAGCATGGGGACGCTGTCGCCGGCCTTTCATCTTCGGGGCTATAAGGGGGATCATGACCCAGAAATTCGACCGGCGCATGTTGCCGATCACATCGGCCATGGCGGCGGCCCTGCTCGCCACCGGCTGCTCGCGCAGCCCCGACACGGCCGACCGCGACGTGCGTGTGTGCCGCGACGCGCAGGAGCGCCGGGTCGAGGACCGCAATTGCAGCTGGGGCGGCAGCGGTGGCGGTCATGGCTGGTATTATCTGGGCCGGGGCAGCGCAGTCGCGCGCGTGGGCGAACGGGTGAGCGGCGGATCGATCGCGCCTTCCTATGGCCATAGCTACAGCCCGGCATCCTCGGCCAATGTGACGCGCGGCGGCCTTGGCCTGTCGGGGCGCAGCGGCCACAGCTGATGGAACGGATCGCCTGCACGCCGCGCCCGCACTGGCAGGCCCGCGTCGAGCATCTGGGCCTGGTCTGGCATGGCGCCGATGCCCAGCCCTATTGGGATGAAAGCGCCTGCTATCGCTTCAGCCCGGACGAGATCGCGGAGATCGAGCAGGCGACCGCCGAACTCTATCGCCTGTTCCTCGCCGCCGGCCAGCATGTGCTGGATCAGGATCTGCTCGGCAGCTTCGGCATTCCCGATTTCTGTCATCAGGCGATCCGCGAGGCGTGGGACGGCGAGCCGGCCGCGCTCAACTATGGCCGCTTTGACCTCGGCTATGACGGCAGCGGTCCGCCCAAATTGTTCGAGTTTAACTGCGACACGCCGACCAGCCTACTGGAAGCATCGGTGATCCAGTGGGACTGGAAGGAGGCCGTCTTTCCCGCCGCCGACCAGTTTAACAGCCTGCACGAGCGGCTGGTCGACCGCTGGCGCGCCATCGCCCCGCCGCGTGGCACGTCGATGCTGCACCTCACCTATGTCGACGGCAATATGGGCGAGGATGCCGTGACCGTCGCCTATATGGCCGACACGGCGCGCGAAGCGGGCATCGACACCCAGTTGATCCAGACCCCGCAACTGGGATGGGACCATCAGCGCCGCCGCTTCGTCGATCTCGACAATCGGCCGATCGACGCCCTGTTCCACCTCTATCCCTGGGAATGGATCGTCCACGAACCCTTTGGCCGGGAAGTGGTGGAAAGCCTGTCCTCCACCCTGTGGATCGAGCCGATCTGGAAGATGATCTGGAGCAACAAGGCGATCCTGCCGATCCTGTGGGATCTGTTCCCCGGCCACCCCAATTTGCTGGAGGCCAGCCGCGTCGCCATGACGGGCGACCATGTGGTGAAACCGCTGCTGTCGCGCGAGGGCGCCAATATCCGCCTCGTCCAAGATGGCGAAACGGTCGCCCAGAGCGGCGGCGACTATGGCGAGGAAGGCTTCATCTACCAGCGGCTCTATACCCTGCCCGGCGCGGGCGACCGGCGGCCGGTGCTGGGCAGTTGGGTGGTGGATGGCGACCCGGCCGGCATGGGCATTCGCGAGGATGGGCCGATCACCGGCAATGCCGCGCGCTTCGTGCCGCACATCATCGGCTGAAGGTTCAGCGCGGGTTCAGCGCCGGGAACCGACCGTGCCCCGTCCTGTAGGAGCAACGCCATGCGCATCCCCCTTGCCCTGCCCAGCCTGTTTCTGACCGCCCTCGCCCTGCCCGCCGCGCTGCCCGCGCAAATCGCGCCCAAGACAGAGCCGACCGCACCGCCCGGCCCGGTCAATGTCCGGGTCGAGCCTCGCCCCTCGGGCGACTATGAACTGGATCGCGCGCGTCAGGACATACGCGACGGACGCAAGAGCGGCACGCTCAGCAAGAAACAGGCCCGCGCGCTCCGCCGCGAGGCCGACCGCGCCGACGCCCAGGCCGATCGCAGCGCCCGCGATGGCCTCAGCTATTCCGAACAGCGCCAAATCGACATGCAAGGCCGCGCTCTCCAGAGCCTGACCGAAGCCCAGCGCAGCCAGCCGGGCGGAAAACGGCCTTAGAGGATTTTGATGTATGGGTTGGCGACGGCTTGAAGTAGTTAGGCCGTAAACTCATAAAAGCCTTGAGGATTGGCGATTGACGTGATTCAGAGGCCTCGAGAGTTGGAGGGCTTGATGGCACGGCGGCGGTACGAACTGACAGATCGGGAATGGGCGATTATCGAGCCGTTGCTGCCCAACAAACCACGGGGCGTGGCGCGGGTGGATGATCACCGGGTTCTCAACGGGATTATGTGGCGCTTTCGCTCAGGAGCGACGTGGGCCGAAGTGCCCGAGCGCTACGGCCCCTCGACGACCTGCTACAACCGGTTTGTCCGCTGGCGCAAAGCCGGGGTCTGGGACCGGCTTCTGGCAGCGGTTT
This sequence comes from Sphingobium sp. LF-16, assembly GCF_003711185.1. Classification (NCBI taxonomy): domain Bacteria; kingdom Pseudomonadati; phylum Pseudomonadota; class Alphaproteobacteria; order Sphingomonadales; family Sphingobiaceae; genus Sphingobium; species Sphingobium sp. LF-16. The sequence continues at coordinate 2,110,913 of NZ_CP029335.1, forward strand.
CCGCCGGATATAATGGTGAACTGGTGATGATCGATTCCACCTGCATGCGCGTCCACCAGAATGGTGCGACGGGCAAAAAGGGGGAAGCTGCGATCGTGGCATGGGACGTTCCCGGGGCGGTCTCACCAGCAAACTCCATGCTCTTGTCGATGCTGACGGACGCCCTGTCGGCCTGAGACTGACCGGCGGGCAAGTCCATGATGCCTGTGAAGCCGAAGCGCTGATTGAGGCCATTCCCGAGGGCGCAACCCTGCTGGGGGACAAAGGATATGACAGCAACGCCATCCGTCAGGCCGCTGCTGCCAGAAACGTTTGGGCCAACATTTCCAATCGATCCAACCGCAAGCAACCCTTCGCCTTCTCGCCGTGGCTCTACAAACAGCGAAACCTCGTCGAACGATTCTTCAACCGCATCAAGCAGTTCCGGGGCATCGCCACCCGCTATGACAAAGACCCTGCCAACTTCCTCGCAGCCATCAAGCTCATCTGCGTGCGCATCTGGTGCAGTGCGTAATGAGTCTACGCGCTAGGAGGTTAGGGTCAGGATCCATTGATATGGGCGTTGCGATCTGATTCATGCTCCGTGAGGAGACTGGAATTGAGTGACCTGTATTGGCTGACGGACGACCAGATGGCGCGGCTTGAGCCGTATTTCCCCAAGAGCCATGGCAAGCCCCGGGTTGATGATCGACGGGTGTTGAGCGGGATCATCTTTGTGAACCGTAACGGGCTGCGCTGGCGGGATGCACCGAAGGATTATGGTCCGCACAAGACGCTCTACAATCGCTGGAAGCGGTGGAGCGATAAGGGCGTGTTCCTGCGGATGATGGAAGGTTTGGCTGCGCCTCAGTCTTCCGAACGCAAGACGGTGATGATCGACGCGACCTATCTGAAGGCGCACCGCACGGCATCAAGCCTGCGGATAAAAAAGGGGATGCTGGCCGCCTGATCGGACGCACGAAAGGCGGCATGAACACCAAGCTTCATGCCGTGACGGATACCAATGGTCGCCCGATCTGCTTCTTCATGACTGCGGGCCAGGTCAGCGATTATATCGGTGCTGCTGCTTTTCTCGACGAGCTTCCCAAAGCCCAATGGCTGCTGGCCGACCGGGGCTATGATGCCGACTGGTTTCGTGACGCCTTGCAGGAAAAGGGTATCAAACCGTGCATCCCGGGCCGGAAATCCCGGAGCAAACCCGCCAAATACGACAAGTGTCGCTACAAACGGCGCAACCGCATCGAGATCATGTTCGGACGCCTCAAGGATTGGCGCCGGGTTGCTACCCGCTACGATCCATGCCCGACAGCCTTCTTCTCCGCCATCGCCCTCGCTGCCACCGTCATCTTTTGGCTTTGATCAACGAGTCCTGACCCTAAGTACGCTGTGCTCCGAACCACGGAAAACCACCATTTTCGTCACGTCATCATCTGAATGTCTATCGTCCCTAGATCAACCCTCGCACGATCCAGCCCGGCAGCGTCGCGATCGCCAGCAAAGTCCCCAATGGCACCCGGCTCTGCCCCTGTACGGCCCGGCCCAGCGCCAGCGCGACCAGCGCCCCCGCCAGCCCCAGCGAGGCGGCGATCAGCAGGATGAAGGGCAGCGCCTGCCAGCCCAGCCAGGCGCCGATCGCGCCGAGCAGCTTGGCGTCGCCCAGCCCCAGCCCCTCACGCCCGCGCAGCGCGCGATAGCCGAGCGCGATCGCCAGCAGCCCCAGATAGCCCGCCGCCGCGCCGATCACCCGATCGATCAACGCAACATCGGTGGTCCAAAGCCCCAGGGTAAAGCCGAAGAAGGCCAGCGGCAGGGTCAGCGCATCGGGCAGCCAGAAATGGCGCCAGTCCAGTAGCGCCAGGGTCAGCAGCAGCCAACCGAGCAGCGCCCAGCCGATCCCGCCCAGATCCGGCGCGAAGCCCAGCGCCAGCGCGCCGATGATGGCGCAGCCCGCCTCCACTCGGCCATGGAGCGGATCGATCGCCGCGCCGCAGCTCCGGCATCGGCCGCGCTGCACCAGCGCGCTCAACATCGGCACCAGGTCGATCGGCCCCAGTAGCCGGCCACAACCGTCGCAGGCCGACCGGCCGCGCATCACGCCGCGCCCCTGCGGCCAGCGCAGGATCAGCGTGGCAAGGAAACTGCCCGCGATCGCACCCGCGATCGCGCCGACCAGGGCCGCCCAGGGATGGATCACAGCGTCCCTTCGACCTTCAGCACATAGGCATTGCCGACCGTCGCGAAGCCCGCCTGCCCCAGCGTCCCCGCCAGCGCCGGGTCGGCGGTTTCCACCCGCATTTCGGCGGTATAGCGGCCGGACCGCCAGATACGCAGGTTAATCTTTTCCATTCCCGACTGGCTGACCAGCGGCAGCAGCAGCGCGTCACCATCACAGGCGACCGTGCCCGACAGCCCCTGCGACAGGTTCAGCCCGGCAATCTGCGTCGCCATCCGCGCCCGCACCCGGCCTTCGGCATGGCCGCAGACATCGCCGCGATAATAGCCGCTGACATCCTCCATCATCAGCCCGCTGACCGGTAGCGGCGCGAAGGTGCGGCCCAGCGGCACCGAACCGGTCACGTCATCGATGCCGATCCGGTCTAGTCCGACGGTCAGCGCCCCTTGGATATCGTCGGGCTGGCCGCGATGGCGGGCGATGTCGAACCGCGCCCGGCCGACCAGCAGCGACAGGGGCGACAGGCCGGCACGCACCGACCCCATCGGTATTTCGCCCAGCATCAACTGGTCGATCCGCCCGCTCCACACGCTGCCGCGTATCTCGCGCGCGGCCAGGCCCAGCCGGTCGAACTGCGCCAGCCCCAGCGCCACCCGCATCGGAATGAAGAGGATCAGGCCGAATATGAACAGCGCGATCAGGATGATGCGCATCCGGCGCGACAGGATCAGCCCCTTCACTGGCCGCCTCCGCGCACCAGCACCGCCTGCACCGACACGCTGCCCGCCGTCGGGGAGGGCCGCGCGCTCATCGTCTCGACGCGCAGCCCCTGCGCCTCCAGCCCCGCGATCCAACTCATCATCGCCACCGGTCGGACCGAGGCGATGGCGATCTCCATCCGGTCATTGCCCTGCGGCTGCGCCCGTTCCAACGTCAGCCCGGCCTCGCCGGCGCTCTGGCCGACAAATTGTTCGATCGGGATGGCCGGGCCGGTCGGCGCGGGCCTGCGCGGCAGATGTTTCAGCAGCTTCACCTTGGCGCGAATCGCCGCGATGCGATCGGTTGCCTCGCGCAAAGCATCGCGGGCGGAAACCTGCGCATGGGTCAGCGGCCGGGCCACGCCCAGCCACAATATGACCACCGCCAGCAGCGCGAACATCACGCCCAGCATCCATTGTTCGCGCGGCGACCGCTCGATCCAATAGGCCTTCATCCTGTCCATCATGACCGCACCGTAATATCTGCCAGCGTGCGCCCGCCCGGATCCTGGGACGGGGTCGCGGTGATCGTGTAACCGGCCGCCTGCAACGCCAGCAGCACGATGTTGATGTCATCCGCCTTGGCGGCGGCCAGCGTCGCGCGCAGCATCCCGTCGGGATCGCGCGATAGCGCCGTCAGCGACACGCCCGGCGCATCCTGCATCGCGCTCATCAGGCCGGCGACCGGCGCGGTGAAGGCATAGGCGCCGGCTCCGCGCGCGGCGAGTTGCCGGTCCATCTCCGCCTCGACCTGCATCACGTCGCTCGCCTCGGGCAACACCTGCCGCGCCAGCGCCAGGCTCTCGCCATCAACCTGGCTGGCGGCGACATTCTGCCGCACCAGGGTCACCAGGCTGATGAGCAGGCTGGCCAGCAGGATCAGGCCGCACCAGATCGCGATCCCGCCCAGCGCCCGCGTATCGATCTGCCGCCGCACCCGCTTGGCGAAATCACCCTGGCGCAGGTCGATCGGCGGCGCATCGAGTGCGGCAACCAGCCGCGCTTCGATCTCGTCCGCCCCAACCTCCCGCACCGGCGCATCGCCGATCAGTTCAGGCAGCGCCATATCGGCGGTCAGCGCCATGTCAGGGCCGCGCAATACGGACGCCCCACAAATCATTCCGGATACGAAACCATCATCGCTTTCCGGCAACAGCAGCGCCGCCGGCACGATGATGTCGGGGTCCAGCCCATGATGCTGCGCCCAGAGCAGCCAATGCTGCATGTCACTGCGCGCCGCGACCGCCACGATATGCGGGCGGGCGGGATCGTCATTCTCGTCCGCGGCGGCAAACAGCTGGTCGGACGGCAGGATGGCGCCGGCCAGCACGCCCAGCCGCGCCGCCGCCCGCCCCTGCCGCGCTGGCAGGTCGGGATGCGACACCCATTGCAGCGCCACCAGCGCGGCCGGCGGCACCAGCATCACCCGCGCCTTGTCGGGCAGCGCGGCCAGGCCACAGGCGGCCAGCCAGTTGGCGCCTGCGCCGGTCTGGACGATCGCGCCATCCACCACCCGCATCCAGGTCGGCGCGTCCTCCGCCCCCTCGGGCAGGGCAATGATCAGGGCATCGGCCGAACTCATGCGCCCACCCCCCAATCGCGCCGCACCAGCCGGATCGGCGGTTGCCGGGCATCGATCAGCCCGCGCTCCACCACTTGCGTTCCCCCTACATTCACCGACACGTCCACTCTGAAAAATCCCGTCGTCAACTTGACCTGCTCGGCCACCTCGGTAAGCGGACTGAGCCCGACCAGAGAGGGTGCCTGCCAGAATTGCGGTATGCTGCCGTAGCCTTCCGCCGGCCGTTGCGCCAGCAATTGCCGTGCCTGCGCCACGCTCAGCTGCCCCGGCAGCAGCATCGCGAACAAGGGCGCCTGATCGGGCAGCAAGGTATTGATATTGATCGGCGACATGTCCGACACCGGCAGCGCGCAGACCCAGGGCCGGACCAGATCATAGACCGCCGGCGTGATGCCGTTCACCGCCCGCAATTCGCTGGCGTCGACCATGAAGCGGTTGGCGGAGCGATAGGGCCGCGCCGCGCGGGCATAGGTTTCGTCCTCCGCCCCAGCCGGTTGGGGCACGCTGTCGGTATCGATCCAGTCGGCGAGCGAGGCGGCAGCGACCTGCGCCTGGCGCACATCGACGCCCAGCGCCTGCAACAGCGCCTGGAACTGCGAAACCGCCACCGGGCGCACCTTCAGGCTGTTCTCATTATTGCCGGCGACCACGCTGTTGAGGTTGAAGCAGTTGCTGCCGTCGGTCACGCGCGCCGTCGCCATGCCGCCGGGCACCGGGATCGCCTGCGGCGTGCCCATCCAGTTGCCCGCCAGCGTCGTCTTGCCGGGGCTGGCCGCGACCAGATCGCCGATCTTGAGGCGCGCGATCACCATGCCCGCATCGGCAAAGGCCCGCCCCTGATCGACCGCGCCGCCATTGCCGGTCATCCGCGTCGCCAGCGCTACCCGTTCCAGCGCCGTGGCCGCCACCACCGCCATCACCGCGACCAGCAGCAATACGGTCAGCAGCGCGGCGCCGCGCTCTTCGGGCCGGTTGGGATCAGGCCGCCGCATTGGCCGCCTCCTGATCGTCAAGCGGTGCTTCCTTGGGACCGGGCGCCACCAGGAAACGCAGCGTGACCGGCGGCTCGCCGGTGCGCTTGACCAGCATCTCCACCGCGCGCGGCATCAGGTCGGGCTGGCCTGGCGTCCACTCCTCGCGCCACTCGCCCTGAATGTCGCGGAAGCGCAGCGTCACCTCCTCGACATGGTCGAGCAGCGCCGCCGGCTCGTCGCCCGCCGCGCCGTCGATCTGGGCATAGCCGCGCCGTTCCAGCCGGCCTTGCCGCACCCAATATTCGACCTTCTGCAAGGACGGCCGGGGCAGGTCGCCCAGATTGTCCCATCCGCCGCGCACGAACTGCATCACCGGCTGTTCCTCGCCATCGCGATGCGCCCAGAAGGCCGGCGCCAGCGTCCCCGCCTCGGTGCGGCTGATGCGCGGCACCGCCTGGCCAAGATCGGCCGACAACGCCCCCGCGGCCCGCTGGATCGCCGCCATGTCGTCCAGCCGCGCCTTGACCTGCGCCTGCGCCGACACGCTGTTGCCCAGCAACAGCACACCTGCCGCCGCCAGCATCGCGAAGATCATCAGCGCGACGAGCAGCTCGATCAGCGTGAAGCCGTGTTCGGCGGAACGCCTCAAAGACGTGAAGCCTTGTTCACTCTGTGGCTTCTCCGGCCTCATCACTCCACCTCCCGCAGGAAGCTGAGCACCACCGGCGATGCGCCCGGCTGGCCATCGACCACCAGATCGACCTGCAACAGGCGCTTGTCCTCGGTCGCCTTGACGGTGCGGGTCCAGTGCCAGCGGCGACCGCCATTCTCGACCTCGCCATCCTCCTCGCCGACCGAGGGCGGGGCCACATCGCTCTGCACCTCGACCATCAGGTTGCGGGCGACGATCTGGCCCAACGCCTTGCTGTCGAGATCGGCGGCGGTGCGCAGCGTCACCCCCTGCAACCGCACCAGCGCCAAAGCCGCCAGGCTGAACACCGCCAGCGCAACCAGCATTTCGAGCAGCGTGAAGCCGTGTTCGGCGGAACGCCTCAAAGACGTGAAGCCCTGCTGGGCGGAACGCATAGAAGACGTGAAGCCCTGTTGGGCGGAACGCGACGAAGGCGCGGTACCGTTTTCGCTTCGCCGATCAGCCACCGACCGCGACCTTTCCGGCCATGTCGACGCTGACCTGCACCCGCTCCGCCTCGCGCGCCAGGGTGATGGTCAGCGGATCGGTGGGCAGGCCAGTGCCGTCAAAGGCAATCTGTTGCCGGCCGTCCTGCCCCACCAATGCGCGCGTGCCGGTCTTCCAGTTGGCGCTGACGAAGGGCTTTTCCTCCATCGGCACCCACTGGCCGCCCTCGCGGCGCTGAAACCCATAGCCCGAGGCGGAGACCCACACGCCCATCGGGCGCGCGGTAACGACCGCTTCGTCGCGCGCGGCGGCAACGCGCGCGGCAAAGCGGTCGGCATCGTCAACGATCCGGCCGCGCGGATCGGGAATGGCGATCACCACGGCAGCCGAAATGAAGCCGATGATCGTCAGCACGACCATCAGTTCTATGAGGGTAAAGCCGTTGCGTGGCGGAGCCAATGCCTCACCACCGTTCGGGCTGAGCCTGTCGAGGCCCCCTGCCGAGCGGAGCGAGGCACCTCGCCCCACTCCGCGTGCGCCATCACATTTCGCTGGAATAGATGTCCGCATTCTCATTCTCGCCGCCCGGCTGGCCATCGGCGCCCAGCGAGCTGATGTCGAACGCGCCCTTCTTGCCCGGCACGGTGTAGATATAGGCGCGACCCCACGGATCCTGCGGCAGCTTCTTGATATAGCCGCCCCGGCGGTAGCGCTGCGGCTGCGCCAGCGACGCGGGCGGATTGAGCAGTGCCTGCAACCCGTCCGACGCGGCAGGATAGGTCAGGTTGTCGAGGCGATATTGCTCCAGCGCCTGCTCGATGGTCGAAATGTCGGCCTTGGCCTTTTCGACGCGGGCGGTGTCGGTCGCGGGAATGACGTTGATCGCCACGATCGTCGCCAGCAGGCCGATAATGACGATCACGACCATCAGTTCGACCAGCGTGAAGCCGTGTTCGGCGGAACGCCTCGAAGACGTGAAGCCCTGTTCGGCGGAGCGACGGGCGGCAAGCTGCGCCTCCCGTTCGATCAGCGCGGCCCGGATCTTGTTCAACTTCAGCATATTCTACTCCTTCAAGCCCCGGTCAGGCTTTGCAGCTGCAGGATCGGCAGCAGGATGGACAGGATGATGACGGCGACGATGCCGCCCATCAATATGATGATGATCGGCTCCAGCATGGCGAGCGCGGCCGAGGTGAAGGCGTCGAACTCGCGTTCCAGATAATCGGCCGCGCGTTCCAGCATCGTGTCGAGCCGCCCGGCACTCTCGCCGCTCGCCGCCAGATAAACCAGCAGCGGGGGAAACACCCCTGCCCGCTTCAACGCCGCCGACAGGCTGCCACCGCCCCGGATCGCCTCGACAATCTCGTCCGACGCCTTGCGCAGCACCCGATTATGCACCGTGTTGGCGGTCAGCGACAGCCCCTCCATCAGCGGCAGCCGGCTCGCCACCATCGTCGAGAGCGTGCGCGCCATCCGCGCGGCGTGCAGGTCGCGGATCAGCCGGCCCAGCACCGGCAGCCCCAGCAGCATCGCGTCGAAGCGATAGCGGAAGCTGTCGATCTTGAGCGCGCGCCAGAAGCCGAAGGCGCTGAGGCCAATCAGGATCAGCAACAACCACCAATAGCCCGCCAGAAAGGCGGAAATGCCCATCACCATCCGCGTGAGCAACGGCAATTGCTGCCCCACCGTGTCGAACTGCTCAACCACCTTGGGCACGACGAAGATCATCAGCGCCGCGACCACGAACACGGCAAAGGTCGCCAGCACGGAAGGATAGGCGATCGCGGTCAGCACCTTGGAGCGCATGATCGCCTGCCGCTCCATCAGTTCCGACAGACGCTCCATGATGGTCGGCAGGCTACCCGAGCTTTCGCCGGCCGACACCATCGCGCGATAGAGGGCGGGAAAGCTTTTCGGCTCCGCGCCCAGCGCATCGGCCAGTCGCCGTCCCTCCAGCACACCCGAATGGACCTTGCCCACGATCGCGCGGACATGATCCTGCTCGCTCTGCCGGCTGATCGTGCGCAGCGATTCCTCCAGCGGGCTCACCTGGATCAGCGTGGACAACTGCCGGGTGAAGAGCGTCAGTTCCTTGGCCGACAGCTTGGTCGCGCGCAGCGACAGGCCAGCCCGCTTGCGCGCGACCGACACCGCGCCCGGCTCCAGCCGGACGACGAACAGCTTGCGCGCATCCAGCTTGCCCCGCGCCTCGTCCAGGCTGTCCGCCTTGATGCTGCCCTTGCGTTCCTTGCCCGCCGGGTCGATCGCGACATAGTCGAAATCAGTCATCGGCAATGGTTTCCACCTCGGTCGCATCGCGGCGCGACACGCGGATCGCTTCCTCGGCCGTGGTCTGGCCGTCGCGCACCAGCGCGCGCGCAGCCGACCCCAGGTTCGGCGCATTGAGGAAGGCATGGCGGGCGATCAGCGACTCGTCGCCGCCATCGTTGATCAGGCGGCGGATCGTGTCGTCGACGCGGATCGCCTCGAACACGCCGATCCGGCCCTTGTAGCCGGTGCCATTGCATTCGTCGCAGCCACGCGCCCGGTAGATGATCGTGCCGGGGTCAAAGCCCAGCAGCGCGCTTGCCGACTTGTCGGCCTGCACCGGCTCGCGGCAATGCTGGCACAGCCGCCGCACCAGCCGCTGGGCGACGACGGCGCGCAGCGTCGAGGCGAGCAGGAAGGGTTCGACCCGCATGTCGCGCATGCGGGTGATCGCGCCGACCGCGTCATTGGTATGGACGGTCGACAGCACGAGATGGCCGGTCAGCGATGCCTGCACCGCGATCTCGGCGGTCTCGCGGTCGCGGATTTCGCCGACCATGACGACATCGGGATCCTGGCGCAGGATCGCGCGCAGCCCGGCGGCGAAGGTCAGGCCGACCTTGGCATTGACCTGGGTCTGGCCGACGCCCTCCATCGCATATTCGACCGGGTCTTCGACCGTCAGAATGTTGCGGCTGCCATCGTTCAGGTTGCGCAGGCCGGCATAGAGCGTGGTGGTCTTGCCCGAACCGGTCGGTCCGGTGACCAGGATGATGCCGTTGGGCTCGCTCAGCCCCTCGCGGAAGATGCGGTCGGGCGCGCCGGTCATGCCCAGCAGGTCGAGCGTGATGCCGGCATTTTCCTTGTCCAGGATACGCAGCACCACCCGCTCGCCCGCCCGGCTCGGCAGGGTCGATACGCGCACGTCGAGCAGCTTGCCACCCAGGGTCAGGCCGATACGGCCATCCTGCGGCACGCGCCGTTCGGCAATGTCGAGCCGCGCCATCACCTTGATGCGGCTGACCACCACCGGCGCGACATGCGGCGGCATGCGCAGCGTCTCACGCAGCACGCCGTCCACGCGCATCCGCACGATCAGGCCCGTCTCATAGGGTTCGATATGAATGTCCGACACGCCCTGGCGCGCGGCCTCGGCAATGATGCCATTGATCAGGCGGATCGCCGGCGCGTCGTCTGCGCTGTCGAGCAGATCGTCGGCGGTCGGAATGTCGGCGGCCAATATGTCCAGCTCGTCCGCGCCGACGTCGATCGACCCGGCCATGGCGGCGGCGCTGCCCTCCATCGCATAATGATCGGACAGATGCCGGTCGAACTGCGGCGCCTCGACAAAGCGCACGTCGAAGCTGCGGGCGAGATGACGGCGCACCTCCAACAGCACGCGCGGATCGCTGCCCTCGCGCACCGCGATCGACAGTCGCTCGCCATCCTGCGGCAGCATCACCACGCCATGCTTGCGGGCAAAGCCATAGGGGATGTCGACGGGCCGTGGCGGAAGAACCGACGGCATTACCGTCACATGCTCCTGTTCGCTCACTTCTGCTCTCCGCTTGGCGGCAGGTCGACCGGGCGGACGACGCCGCTCGACTGCCGCACCGTGGGTTCGATGACCTGGACCTGTCCCGGTGCCGGCGATGTTGCCGGCGCGGCGGCACCGGCCTGCGGCTCGACCGTCATGTCGCCAGGCTGCGGCGCGATCGGCGGCTGCGCGCCCATATAGTCACGCACCAGCTCGTCGATGGTCGGCTCGCTGTCGGGGCTGCGCTGCAACTGCATGCCGCGCACATAACCATAACGCTGCTGGGTCAGGCGCTGTGCATCTTCCTTGGTGCGCAGGATGGTCGGGCGGATGAAGACCATGAGGTTGGTCTTGGTCCGGCTCTTGCTGCGCGACTTGAACAGCTCGCCAATGCCCGGAATGTCGGACAGCAGCGGGATGCGCTCGATCGTCTTGCGCTCATTATCGTCCAGCAGGCCGCCCAGCGCCAGGATTTCGCCGTCATCGACCGTGACCGTGGTCTCGATCTCGCGCTTGTTGATGATCAGGTCGCTGCTCGAATTGCTGACCGGCCCCGCCACGCTCGACACTTCCTGCTTCAGGAACAGCTTGATCGCACCGCCGGTGTTGATCTGCGGCTTCACCTCCAGCTTGATACCGACATCCTGGCGCTGGACGGTGCGGAACTGGTTGTCGAAATTCTGGCTCAGCGCCTCCCCGGTGGTCACCGGCACCTGCTGGCCGACCAGGATCGACGCCTTCTGATTGTCCAGCGTCATCACCGACGGCGTGGAAAGCAGATTGCTCTCGGTATCCGACTTCACCGCATTGATGATCGCGCCGAAAATGCCATTCTTGCCGATCTGCGTGCCAAGGCCCCCGACGATGCCGGTCGCGCTGGCCAGGCTGTCAACCGCCGCCTGGGTCAGGCTGCTGGCCAGGTCGCTGTTGGTCTGCGTCTCGGTCGTCGTGGTCGTGCCATCGGCCGCCACCACCGTCGTCTTGGTGGTGCCCAGCTTGGTCGCGCCATAGGCACCGGCGATGGTGATCAGGCTGGGCGAGGCATTGCTGTAATTGGTCGCGGCAAAGCCGGTCGATGTGCTGCCCAGCAGGAACTGCACGCCCAGCTTCTTGGCCGCCGCGTCGCTGATCTCGACGATGATCGCCTCCACCAGCACCTGCTCGCGGCGGGTGTCGATCTGGCGGATGGTCTCGCCCAGCATGCGCTGCACGTCGCTGTTGGCGGCAACGATGATCGCATTGGCGCCTTCATAGCGGGTGACGATCGCCGGGCCGCGGGTCGAAATGCCGCTGCCGCTCGATCCGCTGGAGGCCGCTGCGACCGGCGCTGCCGCAGCGCTGGCCGGGGCTGCACCGCCGCCAGCGCCGCCGCTGGCGCCCGCCGCCGGCACCGACGAGGTAACGGGCGAACTGCTCGACTGGCCGATCAACTGCTGCAACACCGGCAACAGCTTCTCCGCATCGGCATGCTCCAGCCAATAGACGCGGATTTCCGTGCCGCTCGCCGCCTGACGGTCCAGCTCGCGCGCCATATTGGCGAGGCGCGTGACGGTGTTCACATCGCCGCGGATCGCAATCGCATTGCTGCTGTCGATCGGCACCACGCTGGCGGCCGCCGGCGCGCCATTTTCGCCGCCGCCACTCTGCACCAGCGCCTGCAGCGATGTCGCGATCTCGCGCGCGCCGGCATTTTTCAGCATCACCATCTGCGTCGAGCTGGTGTCGCGGTCGACCCGCGCGATCACCTGGCGGATGCGCGCGACATTATCGGCATAGTCGGCGACGACGATGCTGTTACCGGCGCGATTGGCGGTGACCGTGCCTTCCTTGCTGATCAGCGGGCGCAGCGTTTCCAGCACGCTTGCCGCATCGACCGACCGCAGGCGGAAGACTTCGGTGACGAAGCTGTTGCGGGTCGCCGCCCGGCCCACCGCGCTCGGCTGGCCGGCCGCGCCGTCCGCCGGCTGGATGCGATAGGCGCCACCGGGCGCCGGCACCGCGACCAGGCCATTGGCGCGCAGCGTCGACAGCACGATCTCGAAATATTCCGACTTGGACAGCGGCCGGTCGGTCACCACCGACACCTTGCCCTGCACCCGGTTGTCGATGATGAAGGTGCGGCCGGTGACGCGCGCGGCATCCTGGATGAAGGCGCGGATATCGGCATCGCGCACATTCAGCGTCTGCTGCGCATGGCCGGGGACCGGGGCAGCCAGGACCAGCGCGAGGGCGGCGGAATATTTGAGGATATGTCTGGTCATTGGCCTTGCAATATCAGGTTGATCGGCACGGTGACGGCGCCGCGCTCCACGGTCAGGGACAGGCGTGCGCCGGGCACGATCTGGTTCTGCAATGATGCCAGGTCACCGGCCGATCCGATCGGCTGGCCGTTGATCTGGGTCACGATGTCGCCGGCCTGGAAACCGGCATTTTGAAAGCCCGGCCCCTTGGGGCTCAGCACCAGCCCGGTCACCCGGCCATTCTGGGTGCGCGGGGAAAAGCCGATGTCGCGCTTCACCGCATCGGCGCTCGGCGCATCGCGGCCCGGCACCGGAGAGGGCGCACCTTCGCCCGGCGCCATATCCCCCTCAGGCGCGCCGCCCGGCCCACCAGCCGGTCCGCCGGCCGCCGACGCCGGCTGGGACTGGTCGAGGAACACCTGCTCCTCCGCCCCACCGCGATCGATGGTCACATGGTCGAACAATACCGCCTTCAGCACCACGCCGGGCATGATCTCGTCGCCCACGGCATAGCTGTTCTGGATGCCGTCGGGCGTCGCCAGGATCGCCGATCCCTGCCCCGTCCCCTCGTTCAGCCGCACGCCATAGAGCGTCAGCGCCAGCGAGGTGACGACGCCATTGCCCGCCTGCGGCGCGCCCGTGCGGAAAAAGGGATCGAAACTGGCGAACAGCGCCTGTCGCGCACTAGCGGAAAGCACCTGCGCCTGGCGCCCTTCCCAGGGGCCGAAGGCGCCGACCGGCGTCAGCAATACCCACACCAGCCGGGCAAGCTGCAACGCCAGCACTGCCAGCGACAGCTTCTCGACCAGCCCCAGCCAGTCGACCGGCCGCGCATAGCGCCGCCACCCTTGCAACTTGTCGCCGAACGGCACACGCATGAGCCGAAATGTCCCCCTTGGTTCGCCCGCCTGCTAGGCAACTCTTCTTACTGCCAGATGACGTTTATGTTACCATAATATGACAGGTAGCAATGGGGCCGCGACGATGCTTGCATTTCGCAGGGTCAACGATAGCTAGGGCCACGGAAACCGGCCTGCAGCGCCGTCATTCGCGGAAATGCCCATGACCTTGTCCGACCCGATCCTGTCACCGCCCGCCGCCCCTGACGCCGATCCGGCCTGGATCGCCAGCCATCCGCGCGTCCAGCGGGTGCCCAGCAAGGATCTCACCCTCTTCATCCAGCGTGATTTCCTGAGTCTTGATGAATGCGCGCAGGTGATCGCGCGGATCGATGCAGACCGTCGCCCCTCGACCATCGCCGACGCCAATGGCGATGGCTATTTCCGCACCAGCGAGACCTGCGACCTCGACCATGGCGACCCGTTCGTCGCCGCCATCAACGCCCGGCTCGACAGCTTCGCCGGCATCGCCACCCAATATGGCGAACCGATCCAGGGCCAGCGCTACGGCGTCGGCCAGGAATTCAAGGCGCATACCGATTATTTCGAACCCAAGGGCGCGGACTATGACAAATTCTGCGCGGTCGCGGGCAACCGCACCTGGACCTTGATGGTCTATCTCAACGAACCGGCCGCCGGCGGCGCAACCCGCTTCACGAAGATCGGCAAGACGGTGCAACCCGAAACCGGCAAGCTGCTCGCCTGGAACAACCGCATCACCCCGGATCGCTTCAACCCCGCCAGCATCCATCACGGCATGAAGGTCCGCAGCGGCGTCAAGCATGTCATCACCAAATGGTATCGCGAACGCCCCTGGGGCTGAAGGCGATGCCCCAGGCGGCGCACATATTACAGCCGCCCTGAGTGGTTAGCGGACAGTGGACTGATACAACGAGTGCCGCGGTTCATCAGACGTTGGCAAAAGCACCGCGAAGATGGAACAGAGCGTCCAGATAGCGACCGTGTGATCAGCAGTATCAGCAGTATCAGCAGTATCAGCAGTATCAGCAGTATCAGCAGTATCAGCAGTATCAGCAGTATCAGCAGTAAAAGCGATCGTGTTGCCGATGAAGTGAAGATCCGGGTTGACGGCCAGCTATTGCGCATAAAGCTAGATATTTTAGACCGGGTTGAATTCGGGGCATTTCGCCGGCAGTGGAATGATGCTGATATTCTCTGGCACTTCGAGCTTTTCGGCCATGTTTCACCCGACTTTCTCCATCAGCACAACGCCGTGTGCACCTGGTTCGATAGCGAGCGACATCTCCGGCAGGTGCAGCGACATGGCCTGGGTGTTGCGGAACGGGAGGATCAGGCCTGCTCCCTTGCTAAGCTCCGGGCAGATGGCGCCGAAGATGTAAGTTGATTTCGTTCTTTGGTCCTTGGGTGCTGACGGCTGGCTGCCGCGCTTGGCCCAGCGCGGTTTTTTGTTTTCCTGGCCGATCAGGGCCTCGTCCTGGAACCAGACCTCTATCGGCGTGCCACGCGAGAGAGCGGCTTTGATCTTTGCCTGCTCGGCTGCAAAGCCCCTGCCCCTCCCCCCCGCCCCCGAAAGGTCCCTCGTTCTGATGTAGAGTTTTCCCGCGATTAAGCAGCAGGCGCATGAGGAAGAGCCGTTTCACCGAAGCGCAGATCGTCGGGATGATCAAGGAGCAGGAAGCAGGGCTTCCGAGGGTGGAGGTTTATCACAAGCATAGGCTGAGCACGGCGAGCATTTACAAGTTGAAGGCGAAGTACGGCGGCATGAAGGTTTCCGATGCCCATCGGTTGCGGCGATTGGAGGACGAGAACAGCAAGCTGAAGCTGCTCCTGGCCGATAGCATGCTGGACAACGCGATCCTGAAGGACCTGGTGGGCAAATGCTGACGACGCCGAGCCTGCGTGCTGATTGGCGTCGATCCCAAGACGGCCAGGCGCGAACACCCGCCGGACCACGGAACTATCCGCGAAGCCATGCGGGAGATCGCAGGGCAGCGCCGTCGGTTCGGCTATCGCCGGATCGGCGTCATGCTGAAGCGCAAGGGCATGAGCATGAACTGCAAGAAGCTCTACCGGCCATATCGGGAGGAAGGCTTGTCCGTACGCCGACGACGCGGCCGCAAGCGCGTCGAGCCTTCGTGCAGGACGATAGCATCATGCTCGACGCGCCTGTGCAGGCGTCCGGGCCATCGTATTTAACCGCTGGACTCTCGTTATGATCGAGGGACTGCCGGGGGAGGGGTAGGTCACCCCCCTTTTTGAAGTCTGCGAACGCATATTCGTTCTGAGCATGGTGACGTGGGCGTGCCTTCAGTTTGACATAGCCCAGCTTCTTCAACTCCCGCCACACAGTCGTTTCCTTAAGGGACACACCACACTCGTCATAGAGCCTAGGAGAACGTCAGAGGCGTTCCGTCGAAGGAAAACCATGTACTAGGGGCGATCGACATTCAGATGATGACGTGACGAAAATGGTGGTTTTCCGTGCCCCGAAGCGCAGCGTACTTAAAGTACGTGAGCACCGGAATCACGGAAAACCGCCATTTGCAGGCCGTCGGGGCTGAATGTCGATTGGCCCTAGGTGAGGTCGAGTTCGACCGAGCGGACCACGAGTAAGAACAGCGATGACAGTCAACGCGGCCGTTGCGGTTACCAAGATAAATTCGCCTCGCTTGATCATGCCATTCTTTTAGCGAATGCAGGAAGCGCCGCGATCAAGAGGTGCCAGTGAGCTTCTCTACGCCCAAAAATGCTCCCCCTCACTGCCCCGCCGGGGCATAGGTCCAGTTCTGGGCGTTGCTGCCGTCCATCATCGCGGTTTCGGCCATCAGCAGACGGCCTTCGCGCCAGTAGCGGATGCGCTGGGGATAATCATGGTCGGGATTGGCGAAGCTGATGTCGCGCACGCCCTGTTCCAGCACGGGGAAGATCGTCTCCTTGCCGCCCTCCGGCGCCGCATGCAGCGTCAGCGTTCCGTCCGCCGCCCGCACGACCCGCATCACCTCCCAGCTTTGCAGGCTTTCGCCCCGCCCGCTGCGGCCCATGCCGATCATCACCCCGCCGCGCGGCAGCGACCACAGCTCCTCGGTCCAGCGGTCGCCCCGTTCCTGCTGCCATTCGCCGGTCAGCCATTCGGGCAGGTCCGCCGCCTGCGCCAGCGGCGCCGCGCCCAGCATCAGCGCCGCCAGCATGATCGATCCGCTCTTCTTCACCCGCTACACCCTCTGTCCAGACCCGCGACCCTGCGCTATGGAGCGCGCAACATCTCTCCCGCTATCTCGGACCGGCCAGCGCGCCGGGCAAGGACAAATCTATGACTTTTCGCATGCCTGCCGAATGGGCGCCGCACGACTGGACCTGGATCGGCTTTCCGACCAACCCGGACGAATGGCCCGGCGCCTTTGACGGCGCGCGTCGCCAGATCGCCGATTTCGCCAGTGCGCTCCACGCCGATGGCAAGGGCGAGGAGGTGCGGCTGGTCGTCGCCAATGAGGCGGATGCCGACGCTGCGCGTGCCCTGGTCGCGCCGGGCGTCACCATCGCCGTCCACAATCTGGGCGACGTATGGCTGCGCGACACCGCGCCGATCGCCGTGCTGAACGGCGTGACCGGGGAGCGCGCGCTGGTCGATTTCGGCTTCAACGGCTGGGGCGGCAAATATCAGATGCCCGGTGACGAGGATATTGGCGCGCGCCTGGCCGCAACCACCGGCATGGCGACCTCCACCCAGAATTGGGTGTTCGAGGGCGGCGCGATCGACACCGACGGCACCGGCCTGTTCGTCACAACCGAACAATGCCTGCTCAACCCCAACCGCAACCCGGATCTGGATCGCGGCAAGATCGAGACGCTGCTGGCCGGCGCGCTGGGCCTGTCCGACATGCTGTGGCTGGGCGATGGCCTGCTCAACGACCATACCGACGGCCATGTCGACAATCTCGCCCGCTTCGTCGCGCCGGGCAAGCTGGCGCTGCCGATCGCGACCACGCCGGACGATCCCAACACGGCCATCTATGCCGACGCCCGCGCCCGCGCCAAGGCGCATGGCGTGGAGGTGGTCGACATCCCCTCGCCCGGCCTGGTGCTGGTCGATGGCGAAGCGATCCCGGCCAGCTACATGAATTTCTATGTCGGCAACGCCGCCGTCATCGTCCCCATCTATGGCCAGCCCAATGATCAGGCGGCGCTCGACGCCTTCGCGCCCTTCTTTCCGGGGCGCCAGATCATCGGCCTGCGCAGCGACGCGATCCTGTCGGGCGGCGGCAGCTTCCACTGCTGCAGCCAGCAAATGCCCTCGCTGGTCTAGGGGTTAGTCCCCCGTTGCGGGGATGCGCATGCGGGCGCAATTTCCGGGCCGGGCGACGCAGCATCGCCCGGCTTCAGGAGCATTGCCCCATGTTTCGTCCGATCGTTGCCACTTCACTGATCCTGCTGGGCGCGAGCGCCGGCACCGCCCAATTGCCCAGCATCATCGGCATGGGCGCCGACAATGCCGCAGGCGTGCTGGGCTATTGCGTCAAGAACCGGCTCGTTGATGCGACCAGCGCCAATGCCGTGCTGGACAAACTGAACAAGAAACCGGGCGTGAAGGGCTCGGGCGCCTTCAAGTCCGGCGAGACCGGCATCATTCATGCCGGCAAGAAGGACATTTCGCTCGACAGCCTGAAGGGCGATGCCAAGGGCAAGATGTGCTCCATGGTGCTCAAGCAATCGGCTTCCCTGCTATAGGCGCTTCCCGGTAGCGCGGCGGCGCCATAGCCCCTATATCGCGCGGCGAACCCATCATGGAGTGATGAATGACCCGCGTGACCGTCGCCGCCCTGCAGCTCGCCTTTTCGGACGACATGGCCGACAATATCGCCATGGTCGCCGATCATGTGACCAAGGCCGCCGCCCGCGGCGCGAAGATCATCCTGCCGCCCGAACTGTTCGAGGGCCATTATTTCTGCCGGCAAGAGGACGAAGCCCTGTTCGACCGCGCCCAGCCGACCGACCAGCACCCCGCCGTGCAGGAAATGCGCAAGCTGGCCAAGGATCTGGGCGTCTATATCCCGACCAGCTATTTCGAACGGGATGGCCATCATTATTACAACTCGCTCGCCATGATCGATGATGAGGGCGAGATCATGGGGGTCTATCGCAAGAGCCACATCCCCGACGGTCCGGGCTATGAGGAAAAATATTATTTCCGCCCCGGCAATACCGGCTTCAAGGTGTGGCCGACCAAATATGGCACCGTGGGCGTCGGCATCTGCTGGGACCAATGGTATCCCGAAACCGCCCGTTGCATGGCGCTGATGGGCGCGGAAATGCTGTTCTACCCGACCGCGATCGGCTCCGAACCCTATGATGCGGAGTTGGACACCAGCCGGATGTGGCGCCGCGCGATGATCGGCCATGCGGTCAGCAACTGCATGCCGGTGATCGCCGCCAACCGCATCGGCGAGGAAGAGGGCCAGAAATTCTATGGCCACAGCTTCATCAGCGACGAATGGGGCGATTTCCTCGCAGAGTCCGACGCCAAGGACAATGGCGCGCTGGTCGCCACGCTGGACCTTGCCAAGGCGAAGATCCACCGCGCCGGCATGGGCTTCTTCCGCGACCGCCGCCCCGAACTTTACGGCCGCATCGCGCAGGATATCTGATGGCGCGCCGCAACCCGGCCCGGATCGGCTGATGCAGTCGATCCTGGTCTATATCGCCGCCGCCCTGGCCGAGATCGCCGGTTGCTTCGCCTTCTGGGCCTGGCTGCGGATGGACAAGTCGATGCTGTGGCTGATCCCCGGCACGGGGTCGCTGCTGCTCTTCGCCTGGCTGCTGACCCTGGTCGACGCGGCGGCGGCCGGGCGCGCCTATGCGGCCTATGGCGGCGTCTATATCAGTTCGGCGCTGCTCTGGCTCTGGCTGGTGGAGGGCGTGCGGCCGGACCGCTGGGACATGGCCGGCGTGGCGCTCAGCCTGGTCGGCGCGGGCGTCATCCTGTTCGGCCCGCACCGCGCCTAGAGGATGATCCGTTCATACTGAATCGGATCATCCTCTGTTTGCCTTTTTGTTTTCCGCATTTTCCGAGCCGGCAGATGATGCCATCTGCTTCGAAAATGCTCTAATTGGCGGACGTCAGCCCTGCCAGTTCGACCGCCCGCGCAAACACCGCCTCGAACATCTCCGCCGTCAGCCGGTTGGTATTCTGGTTGTAGCGCGAACAATGATAGCTATCGATCAGCATCCGCCCGTCAGGCATGCGATGCTCCGCGCCATGGGCAAAACGGGCCTTGGGCAGCTTGCCGCCAAGCACCTTCACTGCCGACTGATGCGCGATCTCGCCCAGCGCGATGAAGGTCCGCGCGCGCGGCAGTTGCGCCACGCCATCGGCCAGGAAGGGCCGACAGGCATGCACTTCGGCCGGCACCGGCTTGTTCTGCGGCGGCAGGCAGCGGACCGAATTGATGATGATTGCGTCGCGCAGTTCCAGCCCGTCATCGACCCGCGCCTCATAATTGCCCTGCGCCAGCCCGAACTTCTTGAGCGTCGCGAAGAACAGCTCGCCCGCGACATCGCCGGTAAAGGGCCGACCCGTTCGGTTCGCGCCCTGCTTGCCCGGCGCCAGGCCGATGATGCCGATCCGCGCCATCGGGTCGCCAAAGGCGGGCACCGGCGCGTTCCACCAGTCGGGATGTTCCGCCCGGCATTCCGCGCGCAGCGCGACCAGGCGGGGGCAGAGCGGACAGTCGCGGGGCGGTTCACTTGATAGGGGGCTTTGCAGGATCATGGCGCTCAGATAGGCGCTGCACCATGCCGGACACAAGCCGCCACCTTTATGCCCTCTCGATCGGGTCAAACCGGCCGCTCTCGGCCCGGCTGACGCCGCCGCGCCTGCTGGCAGAAGCGGTGCGCCGGATCGGCGCGTTGGGCGATGTGGTCGCCCTGTCGCCGACGATCGAGACGCCACCGCTCGGCCCCTCGCGCCGCCGCTTCGCCAACGCCGCGCTGCTGGTCGCCAGCGCGCTGCCCCCGCCCGTCCTGCTGGCCGCGCTGCAGGGCATCGAGACCGGCCTTGGCCGCCGCCGTTTCCAGCGCTGGGGCGCGCGTCGGCTCGACATCGACATCATCCTCTGGTCGGGCGGACGCTGGTGCAGCCGGGACCTCATCATCCCCCACCCCGCCTTTGCCCAGCGCGACTTCGTCCTGCGCCCGCTCAGTGCCATCGCACCCGACTGGAAATGCCCGCCTTCCGGGCAGAGCGTGCGGCATCTGCATGCGCTTTTGCGAAAAGCGTCCTATCATCGTGCCACAAGAGGTTGACCAGCCGCCCGCACGCCACTAGTGCGAGCGGTCTCGACAGGGGGTCCATAGCTCAGTCGGTAGAGCAACTGACTTTTAATCAGTAGGTCGCTGGTTCGAACCCAGCTGGACTCACCATTTTAACCCTTATAAAACATCATCTTGATGGCACTTATGCCGCCGTAGCGCGCGACATCTTCCATCTGAGTACCCAATAGGCACCGAAAAAGTCGGAGCAATGGGATGCATCATTCGTGTCTGTTGTGATAATTTTCCATCAACGGCGCTTTCATCGTTCCCGAATTGTTCGCCTTCGGTATAGATGGTGGAAGCTTACCGCCGTTTGTGAGGTAGGGAATTGAAGTTCGTTGATCTGTTTTCGTGCGGTGGCGGAATATCCACTGGATTTGCCCGCACGGGGCGCTTCACGCCGATCGGTGCCGTGGACCTTGAGGTAGCTAAGCCCAGCCATCCAGTCGGCGCGACTGCCTGCAACGATACCTACGAGGCGAACCTAGGGCTCCGGCCCCTCTCTGCTGACCTTGCGGTTATTTCTCCTGAAGACGTCGCCGCCCACTTTGGGTTTAAGCCGAACGATGTTGACCTGCTCATTTCCTGTGCGCCCTGTACTGGCTTCAGCCAGAAGCAATCGCGCAACCATGCCCGCGATGATTCCCGCAACCACCTCGTCGAGCGCACGGCTGTCTATGCGGAGGCGTGGAAGCCGAAATATGTGGTGGTCGAGAACGTCAAGGAATTGCTTCGTGGACGACACAAACACCACTATCAGGGCCTTCATCGTCGGTTGACAGAACTTGGGTACGACGTCTTTGCCGAGGTGCACGATCTCAAACATCTGGGCCTTCCGCAGAGTCGTATTCGCTCCCTGATCGTTGCAAAATTGGGCGGTCGCTTCGAGTGGCACGTTCCGGAACGGCAATCGTTCGCGACTGTAAGGGACGCAATCGGCCACCTGCCTGCCGTTCAGGCGGGAGAGCAGCACCCTGACGACCCGATGCATGTGTCTCCTCGTATGACGGATGGGTCCATGGCGCGGATGCAGGCCATCCCGAAGGATGGGGGGAGTTGGACCGACATTCCAGAGAAACTGGCTCATTTGCGCATTCCGAGCATGAACTCGAAAAAGCCTGGGTCATTCCCCGACATTTACGGTAGGCTTGCATGGGACCGGCAGGCGCCGACGGTGACCCGCGAGTGCAGCCACCCCGGCAACGGCCGCTACTCTCATCCCGAGCAGGACAGGCTCCTTACAGTGAGGGAGATGGCTCTAATCCAAGGCTTCCCTGCCGATTACCAGTTCAAGGGAAGCTTGTCGTTCAAGTACCGACAGATCGGAGATGCTGTGCCGCCGGTGGTGGCGGGCCAGATAGCACGCGCAATCCTTGCTGACATCGATGGGGAATTGGAGGCGACTTCACAGGCTAGCGGTCAGTTGTCTCTATCTGTCTAACCGGGACGGCCTAGCTCCCACCACGCATGCAGCGGGCATAGTTCCGTATCTAAGCCTGAGATTGTGATTTTCTCGACACTGCCGTCAAGGACAAGCCTGAACGCTTTTCGGCCGTTCAATCTGACTTCTGCGCTAGTACCACCGGCTTTTGTAATCTTCCCAAAATCTTTTGCCTCCAGGTTTGCCACCGCAGCCAAGACATCTTTCGGGATTTCCCGAAGATCATAACGGACCCGTTCCTCGTTGCCGTAGCTCCGAAGCATGAAAATTCGCTCATATTCTTGGAGATGCGAGAGAATGGGTTCTTTCACCTGTTCGGGAGCATCTTCAGGACCGTTCAGGTCTCTAATCCACCGGGCCTCCATCAACTTTGAAATCGTGATCGACTTGGGATTTAAGCCCTTGGCGGCTTCAGTTTTAAGCGAGAAAAAGCGAGCATCGACTTCAAGATCAGCGCCTCGGTGGACCATGCTATCCGTTCGCTTCGCATCATGGCCGGTGCGTTTAAAGGATTGTTCGAGTATGTGTTCGAAGTTCTCCTTTTTCAGTGCCACTCCGCTTGATGCATGATGCGCGGCAAGACGAGTAGAAAAATATTCGAATGCATCTTCATCGAGAAAATCATTACGGATGTGCTCGCTAATTTGCTCCTCCGCAAATTTGGCAATGATGTCCGTAAGGACTTCAACTTGGATGGGGGAAAGTGATCGAAGGGCATTGACTGCCTGCTCAATATCTTGCCGTTTTGCATTCTCGTCTGGCATGAATTTTCCAAATTATTGAGTTCAGGAAACTATTGTGAGCCAGAGCCTGTCGGTCAAGGTCCGCACGAGCGTATTCCAGGGCTTCTCTTCCAGGCTAACGTCAGAGTTTGATTGAGACAGACGGCCACTTAGCCCACTGTGCCTTGATCCAGCAGTGCGCTCGGGTGGCAACCGAGAACAGCTGCTAATCTGCCGACGATGGCGCCAGATGGGTTGCTGCGGCCCGCCTCGATGCCGCGCAGATAGGTCTTCAGAGCCCGCGCCAACGTTATGCCTGTCTCGGCCGGCCCCTCCGTCGGGTCTACGCCGGATTGTATCTGCGACATCAACGTCTTCGCCCGGTTACGAGCTTCGCGCAATCCGATCCGGTCGCAGCGGTCGATCTTGACCCGCACCGTCCTGACGTGACGCACGTCGCCCTGAACGGCATAGCAGCGCGCTGTCTTGTGGCATATGACCATCAGGCCTTTGACCTGCTCGTCCCGGAAGATTCCGGAGGCGAGAGGCAGGTCCCTGATGCGGGCTTCGGTGAGATTGCGTATGACCAAGCGACATTCCTTTTCAAGCACAGCGCCGAGCACCGAACGGCCGCTATCCTTCACTGCCGTCGACTGACGCCGAATGACTGAATGTCGCGGTTTTACGTGCCCGCGAGCCGCCCGATGACCATAATTGACCTCGAATGGCGCGATGTAGCGGGGCTTTCAATCAGTAGGTCGCTGGCTCGAACCCAGCTGCCCCCCCCAACATCGCGACAGCAACCGATCCCTGTGTATCCTTGCCGATCAAGCGCGCGCATCCACGCCATTTCTGCGCACGGCGCACAACTGTCGTGCCGACAAACGACAGGACAGGACGCGCCCGGATGATATCGAGCGGGCGACGCGCCCGCTGCCAATATCCGGGGCGCACACCGCGGTTTTCGAAAAGCGGGCGCGTCACCTTCCCATGACCCGACCTGCCCCGTCGCGCCCACCCGCAAAAGAAAACGCGGCCCCGGAACATGCCCGGAACCGCGTCTTTGCCCTTCCCCAAGGGAATGGGATCAGAACTTGCCCTGGATACCGACGAAGAAGCGCTGACCGGGATAGGCCATCTCCACCGGCATATCGCTGTTGATATAGAGTTTGGTGGATTCCTTGGTCAGGTTCTGCGCTTCCAGGAAGACACTGAAATGATATTGCGGGAAGCGCAGCGTGATCTTGCCGTCCAGATAGCCTTCACCCTTGCGATAGAGCGGGTTATTGCCGTTATTGGCATCAATCACCGTCTGCATCCACTTGGAGCGATAATTGTAGCTCAGGCGGAAATTGAGCCAATCCTTGTCGTAGAAGAAGCTGGCATTATAAGTATATTTCGACATGCCGGGATATTCTTTGAGTTCCGCCCCGGTCGCACTGTTGGTGAGGTTGGTCCGCAACGCCCGCGAATAGCTGAAATTCGCGCTAGCCCCGAAACCATCGAACGGCTTGGGCAGGAAGGTGAAGGCAGTCTGCGCATTCGCCTCGATGCCGTCGAGCAGCGCACCAAAGCCATTGACCGGCTGGCGCACCGTATAGCTGGAGCCGTCGTTGAACAGGTCCACGCCGCTGCGGGTCACATTGGGAATGACGAAGCTGGATTCATATTTCTTCCAATAGCCCAGGCTCAGCATCGTGTCGGCGTTGGGATACCAGGCCAGGTTCACTTCCCACTGGTCTGCGCGATAGGGCTTGAGCGCCGGATTACCCGCTGTGCAGGTATCGTCCGTGCCCGTGATGGTGATGTCATCCAAGCAATTGATGTTGGGCACCAGGTCGGTCGGGCGCGGTCGCGCCAAATTCTTGGCCCAGTTGGCCCGCAGGAACAGGTCGCGCGCCAGTTCCAGATTGGCGTTGAAGGCCGGCATGATGTCCGTGTAACTGTTGCTGATCGTCACCGATTGCGCCGCCAGCACGACCGTTTCCGTGCCGCCCGTCGGGGTGAAGCGGGTCACACGGCTGACATTGGTGCCGGTCCCTTCATCCTTGGTATGCATCCAGCGCACGCCGGCATTGCCGGTCAGGCGCATGCCGAAAATCTGGGTATCGATATCCGCCATGACATAACCCGCCAGCACGGTTTCGTCGATCTTGGCGCTGGGCACCTGCGGGAAACCATCGGCGAAGCGGACCAGATCATGATCGAAGCCCGAAAGATCGTAGAATTTCCCCAGTTCCTCGGCATCGAAATTGGGGAAGGCGAGCCCCGTGGGCAGGCCAGCCGGCGCGCCCTTCAGGCCGGAAAAGAGCGGCGCGCCACCCGTGGTGCCGCCAATCGCGCCGATCAGCGCGGTATATTGGGCGGGCGTCATATACCAGGTATTGCCGTTGCGCGTCTGGGTCGGATTGGCAACGATATTGGTAGTGTAGGAGACATTCGCCGACGACTGATAGGTCATCGTCGTCGGATTCAGCAGGACCGAACCACCACCCTGATAGTTCAGGAATTTTTGTTTGCGCCCCTGGGCACCAAATTCGATCTTGCTGACGATCGGGTGATCAATTTCCCAATCGACGTCGATCTTGAACTGATCTTCGGTATTGTTGAACTCACCCGGACGATATTGCAGGCCGGGGCCATAGACCGGCAGCACCTGGCCATTGGCGCCGGTGCGGGTGAAGTCGGCATAGACCGCCGGATCGGCCGGGTCGAAATTGGATGGGAAGCTGAAGACCGGCAGCCCCTGGTCATTGTTGCGGTCGATGGTGATGCCCGACACGCTGGTGCCCAGCGAAATGAGGTTGGTCTGCTGATCGGTATGGGCGGTCGCATGCGATCCCATCACGTCGATCTTCAACCGGCTATTGGGTTCCCAGGTAAAGCCGCCCGAGAAATATTTGCTGTCCTGGTCATAATCGAAGTCGCGGCGCTGCACGCCGATGATGTTCGCCGCACCATTCCAGTTGGGGTTGGTTGCGGTGCCGATGTTGACGGCGTCAAGCGCGGTGGTGAGGCCGGTGACGACATGGTTCCCGTTGACCGTCGAAGTGCCCAGTTGGACCCGGCGACGCGACGTGCCGCCGCCCGCGCCGGCTGCCAGCTGCGGATCGAGGTTGAAGCGCTCGATGCGGCCCAAATCCACCGAATAGTTGGTGTCCTGCAGCTTCTGGTTGCGAAGATTGACCTGGCCGTTGACATAGGCGCGGAAATTGGGCGCCACCTGATATTGCAATGTGACATCGGCCGAGATGCGCTTGTCATTACGCACCAATTGGCGATAGCGCGGCACGGTCGGCGCCCAGTCGAAGAACTGGGTTTCGCACGCCAGCCGGTTGGCGGTGGCGGCCCCGGTGGTCGCACCACCGACGCCAGCGCAGCTCTCATATGTATTATAGTTGCTGTAGAGCGGGTTAGCGACCGTCTTCTCGGTCGAATGATCGAAATCGGCCAGCCGCTGCCAATTAGTGTTGCTGATATAATCCTGGCGTGTGTCGACGTCGCTATAGGTAGCGTTGACCAGGATGCCCAGGCCATCGATCAGGAATTTGGGCGCACCGGCAAAGAAGGTCAGGCGCGGCTTCCAGCTTTCCGTAAGATCCAGATGCTGGCCCGACGCGACCATCGAGATCAGTGGATCCTTCAGTTCCAGCGGTTTGCGCGTTTCGACGCGCACCGTGCCGCCAATGCCGCCTTCGGTCAGGTCGACAGCATAGCCCTTGTAGACGTCGATCGACTTGACCAGTTCGGCCGCGATTTCGCGGAAGTCGCCGGCGCGCGAACCGAGCGCGCTGACCTGGCTGACACCGTTGATCTCGACGCGGTTGAGGTCGGGCTCGACGCCACGGATCGAAATCTGGTTGCCCTCGCCAAATTCGCGGCTCAGCTGGACGCCGGTGATGCGGGCGAGCGAGTCACCGATATTCTTGTCGGGGAAGCTGGCGATATCATCGGCGACGATCGAGTCGACGACGGTGTTCGCTTCCTTCTTGCGGTTGATCGCCGATTGCAGCGAGGCACGGGTGCCGACGACGACGATATCGGCGGCCGAAACGGCGCCTTCCTTCTTTTCGCCTTCGTCATTTGTCTGAGCAATGGCTGAAGCCGACATCAGCATGACGCCCGCCATGGCGAGGGCAGAGGCGCCCTTCAGCGTCCGGCGAACCATTGCGATGTTTGAAAAATTTCGTGCACTTTCAGTGGTATGCTCGCGCATAGCCGATCCCCTCTCTCCCAGAACACCCATGACCGACTCCGTTTCCCCACGGTCGTCGAATCAGTTTCTAGACGGAGAGTTACTGAACCTATATGTGGGATGCAATTCTAATATTTGGATCAGTAGTGATCCAGAGGGGAGATTGATGCAAATGCGCACCACTATTCGGGCCTTTACCATGATGCTCGGGCTGGCGACTTCGACCATGGCACTAGCAACTGGCCCCACCGCCCGAATAGCGGCCGAACGACTTGATCGTGGCGCGGTAGCGCTACCAACACAAGGCGGCGGCATGCTTATTACATGGCGTCTACTGACCGATGATCCCGCCACCATCCGCTTCCGCCTGCTGCGCGACGGCAAGCCGATCCATGACAGCCGCGTCGGCGAAGCCACCGCCTTCGTCGACAGGAAGGGCAGCACGACCAGCCGCTATGCGGTGCAGCGGATCGGCGACAAGGGCGCCCCCTCCCCCGCCATGATGTGGGACAAATCCTATCTCTCCATCCCCCTCACGCCCCCCGCCGACGGCGTCACCCCGGCCGGCGAGTCGTTCAGCTACACCGCCAATGATGCCAGCGCGGCCGATCTGGACGGCGACGGCCGTTACGAGATCATCCTGAAATGGGATCCGACCAACAGCCATGACAATAGCCAGGGCGGCTATAGCGGCTCGGTCTTCCTCGACGCCTATCGGCTCGACGGCACGCGGCTATGGCGCATCGACCTTGGCCGCAACATCCGCGCCGGCGCCCATTATACCCAGTTCCTGGCCTTCGACTTCGATGGCGACGGTCGCGCCGAAGTGGCGATGAAGACCGCCGACGGCACGATCGACGGCATCGGCACGGTGATCGGCGACGCGAAGGCCGACTGGCGCGGCCATGATGGCGAAGTGCCGCAGCGCGACCGCACCGGCGCCAAAGTCCTTGCCGATGGCACCAAGGTCGCGCCGATGCAGGGCCGCATCGTCAAGGGGCCGGAATATCTGACCGTCTTCGACGGCCTCACTGGCAAGGCACTGGCCACCGCCCCCTATGATCCGCCGCGCTATCCCGGCGGCAATCCCACGACCGAGCAGCTGACCGAAAGCTGGGGCGATGGCTATGCCAACCGGTCCGACCGGTTCCTGGCCGGTGTCGCCTATCTCGACGGCCATCTGCCCTCGATGGTCTTTGGTCGCGGCTATTATGCCCGCACCGCGATCGCCGCCTGGGACTGGCGCGACGGCAAGCTGACCCAGCGCTGGCTGTTCGACAGCAGCCAGCCGGGCAAGGGCGACTATGCCGGGCGCGGCAATCACCAGCTTTCGATCGCCGATGTCGATGGCGACGGCCGCGACGAGGTGATCTACGGCTCGATGGCGGTCGACGACGATGGCAAGGGGCTGTGGACCCAGCCGCTCTTCCACGGCGACACCATGCATGTCAGCGATCTCGACCCCGCCCGCCCCGGCCTCGAAAAATTCGGTGTGTTCGAGGATCAGCGCCAGAATGGCATGATCGGCTCCGCCCTTCTCGACGCGCGCACCGGCCAGATGCTCTGGTCCACCCCGGCCGAAAAGGATACCGGCCGCGGCGTCGCCGCCGATATCGATCCGCGCCACTGGGGCGCCGAGTTCTGGAATTCCAGTTCGGCCGAACTGTTCGACGTCGCCGGCAAGCCGATCGGCCCGCGCCCGCGCCAGATGAACTTCGCCATCTGGTGGGATGGCGACCTGCTGCGCGAACTGCTCGACAAGACGACCATTTCCAAATGGGACTGGGAAAATGGCAAGGAAATCCCCCTGCTCTCGCCCGAGGGCCTGTCGTCCAACAACGGCACCAAGGCGACACCAGCGCTGCAGGCGGACCTGATCGGCGACTGGCGCGAGGAAGTGGTATGGCGCAGCGCCGACAATCGCGAACTGCGCATCTACACCACCCCCTATCCGACCACGCACCGCTTCGTCACGCTGATGCAGGATCCGGTCTATCGCCTCGGCGTCGCCTGGCAGAACACCGCCTATAACCAGCCGCCGCACACCAGCTTCTATCTGGGCGCCGGCAAGCAGGGCGAACGCTGACCCTCGATCGGGTGGGCGGCGCCACACACGCCCCACCTGACTGACCAATATATGGATCACATATCCATTTTTAGGGATATCTATTGACCCCTCGCCCGGCATCGCCCAAAGTGGCCTGACCAATATTCGGAGAGGGCAAGGGCATGAAGCGGAAATCGGCTGTCGGCGCGCGGGTGCGTCAGTTGCGGGGTGGCCTGGCCCTGCTGGCGCTGGCGCCGCTCCTGCCCGCGCTCCCCGCCGCCGCCCATGACGCCTCCACCGTCACCGCCTCGCCGCGCCAGACCTATAATCTCAATCCCGGCTGGCTGATGACCACCGGCGATCAGGCCGGCGCACAGCAGCCCGGCTTTGACGACAAGGGATGGCAGAACGTCACCCTGCCCAACGCCTTCAACGAGACGCAGGCCTTCGCCCGCGATATCAAGGCGCTGTCCACCGGCATCATCTGGTATCGCAAGCACATCACCCTCCCCGCCGATGCGGCGCGCGGCAAGGCCTTCCTGGAATTTGAAGGCGTGCGCCAGGCCGCCGAAATCTGGGTCAATGGCCGCTCGGTCGCGCTGTCCGAACATGGCGTGATGGCCTTCGGCGCCGACATTACCGCCGCACTCAAGCCCGGCGACAATGTCATTGCCGTGCGCGTCGACAATGACTGGAAATACAAGGAACGCGCCACTGGCAGCGGCTTCCAGTGGAACAATGACAATTTCAACGTCAATTATGGCGGCATTACCAAGAATGTCCGGCTCCACCTGACCGGGCCAGTCTATCAGACGCTGCCGCTCTATTCGACGCTCGGCACCACCGGCCAATATGTCTGGGCCGATGGTTTCGACATCGCCGGCCGCCGCGCCAATATCCATGCCGAAAGCCAGGTCCGCAACGACAGCGCCGCCGCTCGCGCCCTGTCGCTGCGCGTCGAAATCCGCGATCCCGCCGGCCGCCGCGTCGCCCGGTTCGACAGCGCCGCCACCTCGATCGCGCCCGGCCAGAGCGCTACCCTCGCCGCCGCCGCGCCGGTCGCCGACCTCCATTATTGGAGCTGGGGCTATGGCTATCTCTACACCGTCACGACCAGCCTGATGGACAAGGGCAAGGTGATCGACAGCGTCGACACGAAGACCGGCTTCCGCCAGACCCGCTTCGGCGATGGCAAGGTCGACCTCAACGGCCGCACCATCATGGTCCATGGCTATGCCCAGCGCACCTCCAACGAATGGCCCGCCGTCGGCACCTCCATCCCGCCCTGGATCAGCGACTTTTCCAACGCGCTGATGGTGGAGAGCGGCGGCAATCTGGTCCGCTGGATGCACGTCACCCCGTCAAAGCAGGACATCGAATCCGCCGACCGCGTCGGCCTGATGCAGGCGATGCCGGCGGGCGACGCCGAAAGCGACGTCACCGGCCGCCGCTGGGACCAGCGCAAGGAAGTGATGCGCGACGCGATCATCTATAATCGCAACAATCCCTCGATCCTCTTCTACGAAAGCGGGAACGAGAATATCAGCGAAGCGCATATGGCGGAGATGAAGGCGATCCGCGACCTCTACGATCCCCATGGCGGCCGCGCCATCGGATCGCGCGAAATGCTGGACAGCAAAGTCGCCGAATATGGCGGCGAGATGATGTATATCAACAAGAGCGCGAAGCATCCGATGTGGTCGATGGAATATAGCCGCGACGAAGCCGCCCGCGCCTATCAGGACAATTTCACCCCGCCCTTCCACAAGGATGCGCCCGCCTATAATCGCAACCAGGACAGCCACGCCATCGAGGATGTGAAGCGCTGGAACGACTATTATGTCATGCGGCCGGGCACCGGCACCCGCGTCAGTTCCGGCGGCGTCAACATCATCTGGTCGGACAGCAACACCCATTATCGCGGCGACAATAATTACCGCCGCTCGGGTGAGGTCGACGCCGTGCGCATCCCCAAGCAGGGCTTTTTCGCGCATCAGGTGATGTGGAACGACTGGGTCGACAGCGTCACTCCCGCTACCCACATTATCGGCCACTGGAACTACGCCCCCGGCACGGTCAAGGACATGGCCGTCGTGTCCAATGGGAATAGCGTCGAACTGTTCCTCAACGGCCGCTCGCTCGGCAAGGGCCAGCGCAGCGACAGCTTCCTCTTCAGCTGGAAGGCTATCGCCTTCGCCCCCGGCACGCTGCGCGCCGTCGCCACCCACGCCGATGGCAAGACGTCGGAATATAGCCTCTCCACCACCGGCCCGGCGGTCGCGCTCAAACTCACCCCCCATGTCTCGCCGCGCGGCTTCGTCATGGACGGTGCCGACATCGCGCTGGTCGATGTCGAGGCGGTCGATGCGCAGGGCCGCCGCGTGCCGGTGGACGCCAGCAAGGTCCATTTCGATCTCAAGGGGCCGGCGCTCTGGCGCGGCGGCATTGCCCAGGGCGACAGTCAGGGCAAGGTCCGCGCCGGCCAGACCGAAGGTGAAGCGGTGGTAACCAAGGCGCATGGCGCGGACGGCACCACCTCCTATGCCGGCACCGCGCGCGAGGAGGATAATTATATCCTCTCACCCGACCTGCCGCTGGAGGGCGGGGTTAACCGCGTCCTGATCCGCGCGGGCACCAAGGCCGGCATCGTATCGCTCACCGCGACCGCGCCGGGCCTCAAGGCCGCCAGCCTGTCGATCCAGACCAAGCTGCCCGCCGCCACCAAGGGCGGGCTCTCCACCGATTTCGCCGACGCCTTCCAGCCCGGCAGCCTGGTGCGCGGCCCGACGCCCGCCACTCCCAGCTTCACGCAGCATCGCACAACCTTCGTTGCGCAGGATATCCGCGCCGGGTCAGGACAGGCCGATGCCGGCGCCACCGTCGACGACAATGAACTCACCCGCTGGGCGAGCGACGGCAAGCCGGACAATGGCTGGATCGAATATCGCTTCGCCACGCCGGTGCGCCTCAGCGAAATCGACCTGAAACTGGTCGGCTGGCGCTCGCGCGCCTATCCGCTCGAACTGACGATCGACGGCAAGAGCGTCTGGCGCGGCGAGACCGAACGGCAGCTCGGCTACACCACGCTGCGTTTCCCCGCCACGACCGGCCAGTCATTGCGCATCCGCCAGACCGGCCCGGTGCAGGACAAGGACGCCTTCGGCAAGGTGGTGGAACTGGCCAGCGCCCGCCAGGCCGGCGACACCGGCGCCGACGCCGTCCCGCCCGGCTGGCACCTCGGCATCGTCG
This sequence comes from Sphingobium sp. LF-16, assembly GCF_003711185.1. Lineage (NCBI taxonomy): Bacteria > Pseudomonadati > Pseudomonadota > Alphaproteobacteria > Sphingomonadales > Sphingobiaceae > Sphingobium > Sphingobium sp. LF-16. The sequence goes on from NZ_CP029335.1 coordinate 2,143,426, forward strand.
AAGCCGAATTCCACGGCCCGGTCGACTGACGCCCTCTGCCCGCAGCACCCACATCCGTTCGTTTCGAGCCTGTCGAGAAACGACCAGAAGCGGACGTTTCCTACTCCCCTCCCTTGCAGGGAGGGGCCGGGGGTGGGTGCGCCGCGTAGCGGCGGTCTACGGTCGATAGGGCAGAAGCTCGCAACCCACCCCAATCCCTCCCTGCAAGGGAGGGGCTATGTCTTGTTCCCACCGCATCGCCGCCATTCGACGAACCTCAAAGCGCGCGCTACGACGCCTTGGCCAGTCCCGGCACCCGTACCGGCTGCGCCACTGGCCGGTTAAGCACGACCGATAGCCGATCGGCCGTGCGCAGCGCCAGCGCGGCGATGGTCAGCGTCGGATTGGCCCAGCTCGACGTCGGGAAGGTCGAAGAGCCCACGACATAGAGATTGGCCTGGCCATGCACGCGCCCGTCGGCATCCACCACGCCTTGGCGCGGGTCGGTCGCCATGCGGGTCGTGCCCATATGATGATAGCCGCCGATCGCGTGGGACGAGATGAGCGGATCGTTGCGCCACAGCTCGCCCGGCTCGTCCAGCCAGTCGGCGCGCTCGACCCGGCCCATGCCCAGCCGTTTGAGTTCACGGCCCAGGCCATCGACCAATCCCGTCACGCTATGCTTGTCGATCGCCGACAGCCGCCAGTCCAGCGCCACGCGCGGCACGCCCAGCGCGTCGCGCTCCTTCGTCAGCAGCACCCGGCTATCGGGATTGGGCGCCTGTTCGGCCCGCACCAGCAGCGCGATTTCCAGCTTGCGCGCCTTGTGCAACAGCCAGGGGCGGAGCGGATCGACATGGCGCTGGGCCCAGGTCGCCGCCTTCTTCGTCATCATCCACATCCGCCGGCCACTGCGGGTCGGCGACATGTCATGCTTGAGCGAACCATAGGCGCGCATGCCCCAGAATTGCGACGCCCGCGCCGGTTGCCGCCCGACGATGGTGAGCGAGCTGTTGAGCAGCCCCTCGCGCCGCTGCAGATCGGCAGAGGGCGTGATGAGCGCTGCCATGTCATGGCCGCCGATCCGGTGCCGCCGGCCGAAGGCCTTGAGCAGTGGCCAGGCCTTGGCATCGACGATCCGCCCGCCGCGCGCATGGGGATGTTCCATGAAGTTGCGGCCGACCTGGTCGCGCTCATTGCCGATGTTCGACGCCAGCAGCAGCCGGGCATTCTCGATCCCGCCCGCCGCCAGCACGAAGGCGCGCGCCTCGACATGCAGATGCGCGCCGGCCAGCGCCTTCGCCTCGATCCGGCTGATCGCGCCATCCTTCGTAACGATCCGCGTGACGCTGGCATGGGTGATGATCTCGCAGCGCGGATGATCGCGCAGATCCTGGCACGCGTCGAAGGTGAAGCGGTTGAAGCGCGGATCGAAATTCCACACCGGCATGTGCAGTTCCGACCGATCGAACCCCGGCAGCGGCACGCCATGGGCGCTCAGCGCGTCGGCACTGGCCGGCTCGTCGCCAATCTCGAATATGCCGCGCGCCTGGCCATAATAGTCCTGCAGTTCGTTCCAGGACAGCGGCCAGCCTGATCCCGCCACCCAGTCGCGGCGCTGGAGGTCGATCGGGTCCAACGTAGCACAGCGCCCGCCCCAGATCGCCGTCGTGCCGCCAAAGAAGCGCAGCCGCGCATCGTCCAGATCATAATAGGCCTGGCCGACATTCTTGCCGGCGTTGAGGTCGGCGGTTTCCCGCTCATAGTCCAGCCCGCCGCTTTCCAGCAGCAGCACCTGATGCCCGGCCGCCAGCAGCCGGCGCGCGGTGGTGATGCCGGCCGCGCCCGCGCCGATGACGCAGACATCTGCCTGCCGGCGCAGCGCGCCGGTCTGTTGCGAGAGATCAATGCTCATTCATGCGTCCTGATTATTGGCCAGATCGGCCGCGTGCTTCTGCAGGAAATCCTGGGATTCCACGCCGGTCAGCACATAGACGGTGCCCTTGCGGGCCCAGTAGGCGATGGTCTCGCCGTCGACGACCTGGGTGCGCGGCGTTTCCGGCAGGCCGGTGACAGCCCGCGCCGCGAACAGCGATACCGGCGCCTTTTCGCCCGCATCGATCACCAGTTGCAGGCTCGGCCCATAGTCCGACGGGAAGAGCTGCACATCCAGCACCCGCCAGCCCGCCGGCAGTACCGGCACGTTGATATGGGTGGCCGACCGGACATCGGCCGGGTCGAAATGCGGGATTTCGGGCTGCGACTTCATGTGCGACCGCACCAGCGCGGTCTTGTGCGACATCAAGGCCTCCTCGATGAACACCGGCATCGCCTGCGCCGTCGGCGCCACGCCCATGTTCAGCTTGCCCACGCCCAGCGCCACCGCGGCAACGATGCCCGCCGCCATCGCCAGCCCGCCGCTCAACCGGCGAAACAGGCGGCTGCGGTGCAGCGCGCCTTCCACCTTGCGGGCGCTGTCATGCAAGCGTTGCGGCACCGGCTGCTCGTCGCGCTCCGCCAGTGCCCGCATCGCGTCGCGCACCGACAGATCGGCCAGCACGCGCGCGGCCACATCGGGATTGCGCACCAGATAATCGGCCACTTCCAGCCGCCCCATGGCGTCGAGCTGGTCGTCGACATAGGCGTGCAGTTCGCATTCGGTGATGGTGAGTTCCGCCATGGCTCAATCCCTCACGATGCGCAGATGGCCGGGGCACACGGCTGGCGCCCCCTCCTCCAGTGCGCGCAGCTTCGCGCGGGCGCGGGACAGGCGCGAAATCAGCGTGCCGATGGGAATGCCGATCGCGTCGGCCGCATCCTGATAGGAAAGCCCCTCGACCGCGACGAGATGCAGCACGGCCTGCTGCTCCTCCGGCAGGGCGGTCAGCGCCGCCTCGATCTGGTGCAGTCGCACCATCTGCTCCTGCGCCGGCGCCGCTACCGGCTCGGCCTGCGCCACGGCGTCGGCGCGGAACCGTTCGCGCACGGCCGCCCGTCGCGTGCCGCTGACGAAGACATTATGCAGGATGGAAAACAGCCAGACGCGCAGTGGCCGGCCGCGCTGATAGCTGTCGGCATTGGCATAGGCGCGCACCAGCGCATCCTGGACCAGGTCTTCGGCATCGCTTTCATTGCCGGTCAGTCGACGGGCGTAGCGCATCAGCGCGGGCAGCAGGTCGACGACCTTGGGCGACGTGGGTTTCATACGTCACTTACGCCTCAGTGGCGGCTTTAATCCCCTTTGCTACCAAATTATTTCCAGACCATGTATCGGGGCTTTCCCCGACCGGGGATCAGGGTCGGATTTCGCGCCTTTCCGCGCTGCTGCGCAGGCCTGCTTCCAATATTTCCATCACCGCGATCGCCTCGTTCGCCGGCACCGGATTGGCGCCCTCGCCCCGGATCGCATCGGCCAGCGCCTGCCAGAACAGCCGGTAATCGCCACGTTCATTCATAACCATATGGCTATCGCCCGCCGCATCGGTCAGATGGCCCGGCTGCGGATCGACGCCCCAGTCCGCCCCCTCGGGCCGCTGCCCCGCGACCGTCGCCGCCTCCTGCCCGTCGGTCCCATTCTTGATCCAGCTGCCGCCCGTGCCATGGACGACGAAGCGCAAACCATGCGCCGCCGCCTGCTTGGTCGCATGCAGCAGCACGCGATGGCGCGGATAGCGCAGCGTCACATGGAAATAATCGGGCGACACCGCCCCTTCGCGCAGAGCGGCAATGTCCGCGCTCACCCCTTCGGGCTTGCCGAACAGGCACAGCGCCTGGTCGATCAGGTGCGGCCCCAGATCCTGCCAGATGCCCGCCGCCCGCGCATCCTTCCAGGTCGTCGCCGGGGTCGGCCGCCAGCGGTCGAAATGGCTTTCGAACTGGATGATCTCGCCCAGCCGTCCCTCGGCGATCAACCGGCGCAAGGTGCGGAAATCCGCGTCCCAGCGCCGGTTCTGGAAGATCGCCAGCAACCTGCCCGCGCCTTCCGCCTCGGCCGCGACCCGGCGCGCATCGGCTAGGCTTGTGGCGAAGGGCTTGTCCACCAGCACATGCTTGCCCGCCCGCAGCGCCGCGATCGCATGGTCGGCATGCAGTTCGTCCGGGCTGCACACGATCACCAGATCGATCCCCGGCAATGTCAGCAGCGCATCGACATCGGGCACCACCTGCATGCCCGGCAGGCCGGCATGGACCTTGGCCGGATCGCGCGAGACCACCGCGCGCAGCGCCATGCCCGGCGTCGCCAGCACATAGGGCGCGTGGAACGCCCGCCCGCCAAGCCCATAGCCGATCAGGCCCACGCCGATTTCCTGCATCATCATCGTCCCATATCGCCGGGGCGGATCAGGGCGTACGCGCCTTGCCCCATAAAGATAGCATATACTATCTTCATACCGAATCCCGCGAACGGGATCATGCCGAGAGGATAGCGCCCATGTTGTTGCGCCGACCATCGCCGCTTGTCGACCCGGCATCGGGCGTGCTGCGCGCCGAACATTTCCAGATCGCCTATGCGACCAACGATATCGACCGGGCGCAGGCGATCCTGGCTGACCGCTATGGCATCGGCACCTTTCGTCGGCTCGAAGGACCGCTGGCGGCCGGCGGCCAGATCCGCGTCGAACTGGCCTGGGTCGGTCCGGTCATGTATGAATTGCTGACCGCCTCCGGGCCGGGATCGGACATCTACATGAACCGGCTCGCCCCCGGCGATGTTTTCCAGATGCGCCATCATCATCTGGGCTACCTGATCCACGACGCCGCGCAGTGGCAGGCCCTGCTCGCCCGCGCGCAAGCCGACGGCCTGCCCGTCCCCCATGTCCGCCATAATCCGGGCTTCATGGACAGCTGTTTCGTCGATGCGCCGGAGCTTGGCCATTATCTCGAATATATTTTCCCGACCCAGGCCGGGATCGACTTCTTCGCCGCCGTCCCCGCCACCTGACCCGCCCGAAAGGATCAACCATGCCCCCTGCCCCCGCGCGATCGTCGTCGGCACCGGCTTTGGCTGTCGCATCCATGTCCCCGCACTGCGCGCTGCCGGGTTCGAGGTGGCAGGCCTCATCGGCACCGATCCGGACCGCACCCGCCGCCGCGCCGATGCTGTCAACATCGCTGACATCTTCACGGATCTCAGCGAAGCGATCGACCGCACCGGCGCGGTCGCGGTGACGATCGCCACGCCCCCCGCCAGCCATGCCGCGCTTGCCCTGACCGCGATCGGGCGCGGCTGCCATATCCTTTGCGAAAAACCGATGGCCGCCGACCTGGCCGAGGCCCGCGCGATGCTGGCGGCGGCGGAACAGGCGGGCGTCACGCATCTGATCGGCAACGAGTTTCGCTGGGCGCCCGATCGCGCGATGATCGGCCGCGCCATCGCCAACGGGCTGATCGGCGATCCGCGCTATGTGACCCTGTCCAGCGTCCTGCCGATCGTCGCCGATCCCGCTGCCCGCATGCCGCGCTGGTGGTTCGATGCCGGCGCCGGCGGCGGCTGGCTCGGCGCCCATGGCTCGCATCTGGTCGACCAGTTGCGCGTCTGGTTGGGCGAGGTCGACAGCCTCAGCGCCACCCTGCCCACCGTGTCGGACCGCCCGGCCGACGCGGCGGAGGACAGCTATGTCGTCCGCTTCGGCATGAAGAATGGCGCTCAAGGCGTACTTCAACACAGCGCCGGCGTCTGGGGTCCATCCGAAAATATCAGCCGCGTCGCCGGCACCCATGGCACGCTCTGGGTCGACAAGGGGGTGGTGAAGATCGCCGACCGGGATGGCGTGCGCGACCTGCCGGTCGATGCCGACCTTGGCCTGCCGCCGATCGAAACCGACGACCCACGCAAGGCGGCGATGCTGTTCGAACTCGCCCCCTTCATCCGCCTGTGCGAAGCGCTACGCGCCGGCGTCGAAGGGCGGCCCATGCCCGATGGCGTCCCGGTCCCGACCTTCCATGATGGCGTCGCGGCGATGGCGCTACTCGACGCCATCCGCCAGTCCGCCGCGCAGGATGGCGCGCTCGTCACATTGTCCTGAAAAGAGAGAAGGCCCGTCGACGGGGGGATGTCGACGGGCCCGATCTGCGAGACCGCCCGAGCGGGGGGGGAAGTGCGGCGGCCTCATGCAACAGAACGGGCCAATGCGGCGATGGTTCCCGCCTTATTGCTGATGCGGCAGCAATTCGATGAACAGCCCCTCGGCGTCGGCACACAGCAGATCGCCGTCACGCAGTTCGCCACGCACGAAACGCTTGCGCCCCTCGACCTTGGTGACCCAGGCGCTCACCTGCAATTCCTTGTCGATCGGCGTGATCGCCCGATAATTGACATGCAGATAGGCGGTGCGCGCCATGCGCTGCGCGTTCATGTTCGCCGGCAGCCCCAATATTTCGTCGAACAGCAAAGCCACCGCCCCGCCATGGGCGGCATAGTTGGCGCCCAGATGGAAGGCGCCAAAGGTGACGCGGGCATGGAGCGAATCATCGCCCATCTGATCGGGGATGAAGGCCGGCGCAAACACCTGGCCATGGCCCGGCGCGTCGCGCACCCGGCCGAACATGCGATGCGCCTCGTCCGCCACCATCGGCGTCAGACGCTGCGTCCAGGCGGCCAGGTCCGCGTCCAGCGCCTGCGCCGTAGCGTCGTCCAGCTTGGCCGCCGCGACATGATCCAGGAAGTCGCGCAGCCGGTCGATCATCGCGCCATAGGGCGTATCGCCCGTCAGCCAGCGCCCGCCCAGCAGATCCCGCTCCTCGTCCGATCCCGGTCCTGCCGCCGATCCTGCTTCCGTCATCTGTCGTCCTGCTCCCTTTGCCCCCTGCTTAGCCATGCTTTGGCGGGCGAAGGAAGCCCCCGATCGGCGGGCAGGATGGCGGCTGGATCGCCGCGCATCAATCGGGCGCGGTCGCGCCTTCCGGGATAACGCTACGGCGTTGCGGCATCACGCTGCGCCCCGGCACCATCAGGGGACCGCCAGGCGTCTCGAAAAGAAAATCCTCCTCCGCGCCATTGATGCACAGGCTGAGGCCCGACGCCCGGAAATGCAGCACCAGCCGCCGCCGCGCGGGGTCTTCCCATTGGGCAACGGTCAGCGGCTGCCCGCCCTCGTCCAGCCAGACGACATCGCCCTCGCCCAGCAGCGCCACGTCGGTTAGCTCGGCACAATTCCGCCGCCACTGGCCCAGCGCAAAGGCATGCGCCTCGATCTCCCGGTCGCGCGCGTCCCACTCGATCCAACTGATGCCATTATCCTGCGCATAGGCGTTGTTGTTGCCCATCTGGCTGCGCCCGAACTCGTCGCCCGCCGTCAGCATGATCGTCCCGCGCGAGCAGAAGAGGGTGGAGAGCAGCGCCTTGATGTCGCGCCGCCGCGCCGCGTTCACCGCCGGATCGTCGCTCACCCCCTCCACGCCGTTGTTCCAGCTGAAATTCTCGCCATGGCCATCGCGATTGTCCTCGCCATTGGCGAGGTTATGCTTGTCCGCATAGGCGGTGCAGTCGGCCAAAGTGAAGCCGTCATGGGCGGCGAGGAAATTGACGCTGCGGGTGATGCCATCGAACAGGTCCGACGATCCCGCCAACCGCGCGGCGAAGGCGCCGATCGTACCGGCGTCGCCCCGCCAGAAACGCCGCATATCGTCGCGATAGCGGTCATTCCATTCCAGCCAGGGTGGCCCGAACCGGCCCAGTTGATAGCCCCCCGGCCCGATATCCCATGGCTCGGCAATCAGGATGCGGTCGCCCAGCACCGGATCGGCGCGCATCTCCGCCAACAGCGGCGCATCAGGATCGAACCCGTCCGCGAGCCGCCCCAGCGCTGGCGCCAGATCGAAACGGAAGCCGTCGACCCCCGCCTGCACCACGAAATGGCGCAGCGATTCCAGGATCATCCGGCGCACCATCGGCTGGTTGCAATCCACGCTGTTGCCGGTGCCGGTATCGTTGATCAGCCGTCCGTCCGCCTCGTGCCGGAAATAGGCGCGGGCATCGAGGCCGCGCAGCGACAAGGTCGGCCCCAACCTGTCGCTTTCGCCGTCATGATTATAGACCATGTCCATGATCACGCCGATCCCGGCGTCGTGCAGCGCCGCCACCGTATCGCGCAGTTCGGCAAGCCCGCCGGGCGCCAGCCGCGGATCGAGCGCGAAATAGCTGACCGGATTATAGCCCCAGGCATTGCGCAGGCCGAGCGGCGGCAAATGCCGCTCATCGATCCAGGCGTTGATCGGCATCAGCTCGACCGCGCCGACACCCAGCTTTTGGAGATGATCGATCACCACCGGATGGGCGAGTGCGGCGATCGTACCGCACTGCGCCTCGGGAATGTCGGGATGCAACAGCGAGAAGCTGCGCACCTGCAATTCATAGATCAGCCCGCCCGGCTGGAAGCACGGCGGCTTCGGCGCAACCGGCGGCAACGGCGCGGCGACCACGCCCTTGGGCATCAGCGGCGCCGTGTCCTCCCCCTGCCCGCGCGGTGCGGCCAGCATCGGGTCGTGGACGAAGGCCCGGTCGATCGCCGGCGCATAGGGATCGAGCAGCAGCTTGTCGGGGTCAAACCACAGGCCATGATCGGGATCATAAGGGCCATCGGCGCGCAGGCCATAGCGGCGCCCGGCACCGACGCCCGGCGCATGGACCTGCCAGACACCCTCTCCCCCCCGCGCCATCGGCAGGCGGGTTTCCCGGTCGTCGGCATCGAACAGGCAGAGCCAGAGCTGCGTCGCCTCCGGCGCCCAGACGGCAAAGCGGGTTCCGCCGGCATCGATCACCGGCCCGAACCCGCCCGCGCTCATGCGGCTTCGCGCTCCAGCAGGCTGCGATAGAGGGCCGCGTAGCGCGCCGCGCTGTGCGTCCAGCTGAAATCGGCGCGCATGCCCGCGCGCTGCATCGCCTGCCAGGCCTCGGGCTCGCCATGCAGCCGCACCGTCCGCGCAATCGCGCCGTGCAGCGCCAGCGTATCGTCGCCGGCGAACAGGATGCCGGTCGCCACGGCCGCACTCACCGCCGCCTCATTGGCGTCGATCACCGTATCGGCCAGGCCGCCGACCCGCGCCACCACCGGCACGCAGCCATAGCGCAGGCCATAAAGCTGGGTCAGGCCGCATGGCTCGAACCGCGACGGGATCAGGATCGCGTCGCCGCCCGCCTGCAACAGATGCGACAGCGGCTCGTCATAGCCGATCTGCACGCCCACCCGGCCGCAATGCCGGTCCGCCGCCGCCAGAAAACCGCCTTCCAGCGCATGATCGCCCGATCCCAGCACCGCCAGCTTCGCGCCCAGCCCGACCAGATGGTCGATCGCGTTCATCATCAGGTCCATGCCCTTCTGCCAGGTCAGGCGGCTGATGATGACGAAGATCGGCGCATCGTCACGCTGCAGGCCGAAGCGCTTTTCCAGCGCCCGCCGGTTGGCGCTGCGTCCACTCAGAGCGCGCGCACTATAGCGCCGCGCGATCAGTTCATCCTCGGCCGGGTTCCAGATATCGGTATCGACTCCGTTCAATATGCCGTGCAGCTTGTCGCTGCGCCCGTTGATCAGCCCGTCCAGCCCCATGCCATGGACCGGCGAGCGGATTTCCTCGGCATAGGTCGGGCTGACCGTGGTGATCGCATCGGCCGACACCAGCCCCGCCTTCAGGAAACCGGTGCCGCCATAATATTCGACGCCATCCATGCCCCAGGCTTCGGCCGGCAGGCCCAGCTGGGCAAAAATCTCCGGTCCGAACCGCCCCTGAAAGGCCAGGTTATGGATGGTGACGACGCGCGGCACGGCATGGGCCGGGCCAAAGCGCATATAGGCCGCCGTCATCGCCGCCTGCCAGTCATGGACATGGACGATATCGGGCACCCAGCCCTTCACGCCCTCCGCCGCAATGTCCGCCCCGACCCGCGCCAACGCGGCAAAGCGCCGCCAATTGTCGCCCCAGTCATTGCCGCCATGGTCGCCATAGGGCCCGCCCTCGCGCGCATAGAAATCGGGTGCATCCAGCACCAGCAGGTCGAGGTCACCGACCTTCCCCGCCAGCACCGTCGCCGGGGCGCCGAACAGCTTGTCATAGCGGCGCACCGCCTTGGCCTTGCCCAGCTTCGACAGGATCGACGGATAGCCGGGCACCAGCGTCCGGGTCTCGACATCATGGCCGGCCAGCGCGCCGGGCAGCGCGCCGACGACATCGGCCAGCCCCCCGGTCTTGATCAGCGGATAGATTTCGGACGCAACCGACAGAAGCTTCATCTTCATCCTTCGTTTCAGGCCACCAGCCGATCGATCATCGGCTGCGTCACCAGGCATATGCCGCTGTCGGTGCGACGGAAATGCTGCGCGTCAAAGGCCGGGTCTTCGCCGATGATCAGGCCCGGCGGGATGCTGATCCCGGAATCGACCACGCATTTGTGCAGCCGCGCGCCCCGCCCGATCACGCAATTGGGCATGATGACGCTCTCTGTGATGGACGAGAAGCTGTGGGTGCGCACCTCGGAAAAGAGCAGGCTGCGATGCAGCGAGGAGCCCGACACGATGCAGCCGCCCGCCACCAGCGAACTGGTCGCCGATCCGCGCCGTCCATCCTCGTTATGGACGAACTTGGCCGGCGGCGTGACCTCCGAATAGGTCCAGAGCGGCCAGCTGCGGTCGTAAAGGTCCAGGCTCGGAACCACGTCGGTCAGGTCGATATTGGCCTGCCAATAGGCGTCGATCGTGCCGACATCGCGCCAATAGGGCACCAGTTCGCTTTCCGCCCGCACACAGCTGCTGGAGAAGCGATGCGCCACCGCCTTGCCGTGCTTGACGATATAAGGGATGATGTCGCCGCCGAAATCGCGTCTGCTGTCCTTGTCGTCGGCATCGCGCAACAATTGCTCGATCAGGAAGCGGGTGCGGAAGACATAAATGCCCATCGATGCCAGCGCCATGTCGGGCTGACCGGGAATGGCGGGCGGATCCTTGGGCTTTTCGACAAAGGCGGTGATGACGTCCGCCTCGTCGACATGCATCACGCCAAAGCCGACCGCCTCCATCCGCGGCACCTCCAGACAGCCGACCGTGACATCCGCGCCACTGTCGACATGCTGTTGCAGCATCAGCTCATAGTCCATCTTGTAGACATGATCGCCAGCCAGGATGACCATATATTCCGGCGCATAGCTTTCGATGATGTCGATATTCTGGAACACCGCGTCGGCCGTGCCCTCATACCATTGGCTTTCGGAAATGCGCTGGCTGGCGGGCAATATGTCGAAGCTCTCGTTGCGCTCGGGCCGCAGGAAGTTCCAGCCGCGCTGCAAATGCCGGATCAGCGAATGGGCCTTATACTGGGTCGCGACGCCGATCCGGCGGATACCGCTGTTGAGCGCATTGGACAGCGCAAAGTCGATGATCCGCGCCTTGCCACCGAAATGCACAGCTGGCTTGGCCCGCCGGTCGGTCAGCTCGGCAAGGCGACTGCCGCGTCCGCCGGCCAGCACATAGGCCATGGCGTCGCGCGCGATCGGCTGATTGCGTTGTTGCATTAGGGCTCCTCTCTCATGCCCGCGACCGCCTGCACGCGTTCCTCGGTATCAATAGTCCAGTTCCAGCATCAAGGTTCCGAAGGGCGGGATGGTTATGTTCGCCCATCCGCTCTCATCGGCCTCGACCACGCCCATATTGCCGGCTCCGCTGCCGCCATATTCACACGCATCGCTATTGAGTATCTCGCGCCAGCGACCGCCCACGGGCAGCCGCATGCGATAGCCATGGCGCAGCACCGGCGTGAAATGGCTGACGACGACGATCGGCTTGTGGCCGGGCGCCCGTCGTTGCCAGGCAAAGACGCTGTCCGCTGCGCCGTCGACCAGCACCCATTCAAACCCTTCCGCCTCGCAATCGCGCGCATGCAATGCCGGCCGCGAGCGATAGAGACGGTTGAGGTCGCCGACCAGCATTTGCACGCCCTGATGGGGCGCATGATCGACCAGGTTCCAGTCGAGCGCCCGCTGCTCGCTCCACTCGGCGCGCTGGGCAAACTCCTGCCCCATGAACAGCAGCTTCTTGCCGGGATAGCCCCACATGAAGGCATAATAAGCCCGCAGCGTCGCGAATTTCTGCCAGTCGTCGCCCGCCATCTTGTGCAGCAGCGACGATTTGCCATGCACCACCTCGTCATGGCTCAGCGCCAGCACGAAATTCTCGCTGAAGGCGTAGAGCAAGCCGAAGGTGATGTCGTCATGATGATGCTGCCGATGCACCGGCTCGCGCGCCAGATAGCGCAGCGTGTCGTGCATGAAGCCCATATTCCATTTGAAACCGAAGCCGAGGCCACCCTGATGCACCGGCGCCGACACCTGCGGCCAGCTGGTCGATTCCTCGGCGATCGTCATCACGCCGGGCGAGTCCGCATAGAGCGCCTTGTTCATCCCCTGGAGGAAGGCCACCGCCTCCACATTCTCCCGCCCACCATGGTCGTTGGGGATCCATTCGCCGGGCTTGCGCGAATAATCGAGATAGAGCATCGAGGCGACCGCATCGACCCGCAGCCCGTCGACATGATAGCGCTCGGCCCAGAAGAGCGCATTGTTGGTCAGATATTCCGCCACCTCGCGCCGGCCGAAATTATAGATCGCCGTGTTCCAGTCCGGCTGGAAGCCCTTGCGCGGATCGGCATGTTCATAAAGCGCGGTGCCATCGAACCGGGCCAGACCATGCTCGTCGGTCGGGAAATGCGCCGGCACCCAATCGAGGAGGACACCTATCCCCGCTCGGTGCGCGCCATCTACGAAACGAGCAAAGCCCGCCGGATCGCCAAAGCGCGCGGTCGGCGCATAAAGGCCCAGCGTCTGGTAGCCCCAGCTTGGGTCATAGGGAAATTCGCTGATCGGCAGGAACTCGATATGGGTAAATCCCATGCCGACAACATAAGGGATCAGCCGCTCGGCCAGCGCGTCCCAGTGCAGGAAATCGCCATTTTCGTCGCGCTGCCACGATCCGGCATGCACTTCGTAGATGGAGATGGGCTGGCGCCGCGCATCGGCCTTCTGCCAATGGTCGCGGTGATCCGCATCGCCCCATATATGCGCGGGCGGACCGTTGACGATCGACGCGGTCGACGGGCGCAGTTCCGAGCGGAAGGCGAAGGGATCGGCCTTGAGCGGCAGCACCACGCCGTCCGGCCCGACAATCTCGAACTTGTAGGGCTGGCCGATGCCGACTTCGGGCAGGAAGATTTCCCACACGCCCGCATCCTGCCGGTGCCGCATCGCCGCGCGCCGCCCGTCCCAGCGATTGAAGTCGCCGACCACCGACACGCGCCGGGCATTGGGGGCCCAGACCGCGAAATGGGTGCCGGCAACCCCCTCATGCTCCATCGGATGCGCGCCCAACTTCTCGAACAGCCGCTTGTGCGATCCTTCGGCGAAATAATAATCGTCCATCGGCCCCAGCACCGGGCCAAAGCCATAGGGGTCGATCGTCGCATAGGTGCCGCCATCGGCATATTGCGCTTCATAGCGCAGCGGCTGGCGCTTGCGGATCTTGACCTTGCCCTCGAACAGTCCGGCCGGGTGGATCAGCGCCAGTTCGCCGACCGGCTTGCCATCCAGCGTCTGCGCGCTGACGCTGACGGCATCGGGCAACAGCACGCAGGCGGTAAAGCCGGTCTTGCCGCTGTCAGGATCGGCCGGATGCACGCCAAGCGTCGCGAAGGGATCGGCATCCCGCCCTTCGACCAGCCGGTCGATCTGCTCCGGCGTCAGCACGCTCCTATCTCCCGTCTCCGCCGATCGCGGCCATTCTTATCATCCCATGTTCCAGATGTCGGCGGCATATTCGCGGATCGTCCGGTCGGACGAGAACCAGCCCATGCGCGCGACATTGTGGATCGCCTTCTTCGCCCACAATGCCTGATCCTGCCAGATGCCATCGACCCGGCGCTGGGCGGCGGCATAGCTGTCGAAATCGGCCGCCACCATGAACCAGTCATGGTCATAAATGCCCTGGATCAGATCCTTGTAGCGATTGGGATCGTCGGGCGAGAAGACGCCGCTGGCAATGGCATTGAGCGCCTGCCCCAGTTCCCGGCTCTGTTCGATCACCGCGCGCGGATTATAGCCCTCGGCCCGGCGCTGGTTCACCTCGGCCGCGGTCAGGCCGAAGATCACGATATTATCCTCGCCGACATGGTCGCGCATCTCGACATTGGCGCCGTCCAGCGTGCCGATGGTCAGCGCGCCATTGACCGCGAACTTCATGTTTCCGGTGCCCGATGCCTCCATGCCGGCGGTCGAAATCTGTTCCGACAGATCGGCGGCCGGGATCATCATCTCGGCCATGGAGACATTGTAATTGGGCACGAACTGCACCTTCAGCAGTCCCTGAACCGACGGGTCATGATTGATCGCGCGGGCCACGTCGCCCGCCAGCTTTATGATCAGCTTGGCATTATGATAGCTGGGCGCCGCCTTGCCGCCGAACAGCTTGACCCGCGGTACCCAGTCCTTTTCCGGGTGAGAACGGATCTGGTCATAGAGCGCCACTGCCTCGATGATGTTGAGCAATTGCCGCTTATATTCATGGATGCGCTTGATCTGGATGTCGAACAGCGCGTCGGCGTCGATCCGCGCATTGATGCGCTTGCGCAGCAGGTCGGCCAGCGCGACCTTGTTGAAGCGCTTCACCGCCAGGAACCGTTCCTGGAAGGCGGTGTCGTCGGCGAAATTGTCAAGCTCGCGCAGCGCCTCGGCATCGTCCATGAAGCGGTCGCCGATCGCCTCACGGATCAGCTCGAACAGGCCATGGTTGCACTGCATCAGCCAGCGGCGGAAGGTGACGCCGTTGGTCTTGTTGTTGATCCGCGCGGGATAGAGCTTGTGCAGGTCGGCAAAGACCGTGACCTTCATCAGGTCGGTATGCAGCGCTGACACGCCGTTGACGCTGTGCGATCCGGCAAAGGCCAGATTGCCCATCCGTACCCGCCGCTCGCCGCCCTCGTCGATCAGCGAGATGGTGCCGATCGCATGATCGTCGAACTGGCCGGACTTGCGCGCCTCGCCTAGCAAGCGGCTGTTGATCGCATAGACGATCTGCATGTGCCGTGGCAGCAACCGCTCGAACAAGGGCACCGGCCAGCTTTCCAGCGCCTCGGGCAGCAGAGTGTGGTTGGTATAGCCGAAGGTGCGACGGACAATGTCCCAGCCCTCGTCGAAATCCAGCCCATGCTCGTCGACCAGGATGCGCATCAGCTCCGCCACCGACACCGCCGGATGGGTATCGTTAAGCTGGATCGCCGCCTTGTCCGGCAAGGTTCTGATGTCGCCGAAATATTGAATGTGCCGACGTACAATGTCCTGCAGCGAGGCGGAGGAGAAGAAATATTCCTGCCGCAGCCGCAACTCCTGCCCCGCCGGCGAACTGTCGGCAGGATAGAGGACGCGGGTCAGCGCCTCGGCCCGGTTGCTTTCGGACAGCGCGCCCAGATGGTCGCCGGCATTGAACTTGTCGAGCAGGATCGGGTCGATCGGCTGCGCCTCCCACAGGCGCAACGTATTGACCCGCTTGCCGCGCCAGCCGGCGATCGGCGTGTCATAGGGGGTGGCGATCACCCGTTCGGCGGGACGCCAGCTCATCTGATAGGGGCCGCAATTCGCGCACTCGGCCGGATCGACACGCCCACCGAACCCGACCTCGTAACTTGCCTCGCGCCGCTCGAACTCCCAGGGATTGCCGTGCGCCAGCCAGTTTTCCGGCAGTTCCACCTGCCAGCCGTCGCTGATCTCCTGCCGGAACATGCCGTTCACATAACGGATGCCATAGCCATAGGCGGGGATGTCGACCGTCGCCATGCTCTCCATGAAGCAGGCGGCGAGCCGCCCCAGGCCGCCATTGCCCAGCGCCGCATCCGGCTCCAGCGCGGCGATCAGGTCCAGATCGACGCCGAGCGATTCGAGCGCGGCCTGCAAATCGTCCAGCATCTCCATATTGGATGCGGCATCGCGCATCAGCCGGCCGATCAGGAATTCCAGGCTCAGATAATAGACCCTGCGCCCCTGCTCTTCATAGGTCTTGTGGGTGGACTCGATCCAGGCGTCGATCACCCGGTCGCGGATCGAGAGGATAACGGCATGCAGCCAGTCATGCGGCTTGGCCGCCTTGGCATCCTTGCCGATGCGATAGGTCAATCGCTCGACAATCTCATGGGCCAGAATCTGCGGATCAACCTGCCGGGGTGCCGGCTTGGGAAGCTGCGTCTCGCCCTTGAGATTCATGGCCGGGATCTCCCTCTATGAGTCACCGGGATGATGGCACAGCGCGCTTCGCCATGCCAATCCATTTTTTGCAGCGCAGCATGGGCTTTTCCCGCTTCTTTCCGCGGGCTTGGCCTGCCTCAGCCCTGACCGCGTCGCGTAACGATCGCCGCCCCGATCCCGGCCCGCAATTCCGCCCGCACCGGATAGGTGCTGGACGGCAGATGCTGGGTCATGAACAGGCCGATCAGCCGCTCGACCGGATCGATGAAGAAATAGGTCGAAAACACCCCGCCCCAGTAAAATTGCTGGTTCGCCAGCGTCATCGCGAAGCCCAGGCCGAAACCCACGCCGGCATAATCGGCTTCGCTGAACATCGCCTGCGACATGCTGGCGAGATCGCCGCCGCCGGGCAGGTGATTGCTTCGCATCTGCACCACCGTTTCGGGCTGCAACAGCCGCGCCCCATCCATCTCGCCACCGCGCAGCAGCATCCGGGCAAAGCGATGATAGTCGGCCGTGGAGGAAATCAGCCCGCCCCCGCCCGATCGGAAACGCAGCTTGCGCCGCCAGCTGCTGGCCGCGCCCCGGTCACGAAGCCGCAACCCGTCCTCGCCCAGCCCCCAGGCATCGGTCAGTCGGTCGGTCCGGTCCTCAGGCAAGGTGAAGAAACTGTCCTTCATGCCCAGCGGATCGAAGATATTCTGACGAAAATGCGTCTCCAGATCCTGCCCCGACAGCCGCTCGACGATCACGCCCAGCACATCGGTCGACACGCCGTAATTCCAGCGCTCGCCCGGCGAAAATTCCAGCGGCAGGCTGGCCAGCGCGGCGATGAATTCGTCCGATGATCGCTTCTGCTGGAACTCGTCCAGCCCCAGTTCGCGATAGCGCGCATCGATCGGCGTCTGCCGTTGCAACCCATAGGTCAGACCCGATGTGTGGCGCAGCAGGTCGATCATCCGCATCGGCCGCGTAATCCGCCCGGTTCCGTCCGCGCCGACGCGCAAGTCGGCAAATTCGGGCAGCACGTCGGTCACCGGATCGTCCAGCGCCACCTTGCCCTGTTCGACCAGCCGCATGAAGGCGACGCTGGTGATCGGCTTGGTCATGGACGCGATGCGGAACAGCGCATCGGCCTGCAACGGCTCGCCAGTCGCCCGCGCCTGCCCCCGGCTGACCGACAACAACGGCACCTCGTCGCGCGAGACCAGCATCTGCATATGCGGCAATTTGCCGCTCTGCACATAGGTCCGGTCCAGATGATCCACCAGCGCATCCAGCCGGTCAGGGTCCATCCCCGCCGCCCGCGCCGCTGCTGCATCCGTCACCTTCGCTGTCGCCATGTCCGCTCCTGCCATATCCGGAACGGGCTAGAGCAAGCCGCGCACTAGGTAAATGATTTCAGGCCATGACCGGTCGATCCGCGCCTTGCCATTGCCAAGACCCCACCCCTGCCTCTATGGCAACCCGCCTGATCGCCAATACCGGACGCACCACAGGCATGGCCACGGGCCTTTCTGCTATCTTCTTCCAGAACCGCGCTGCTTTGCTGCGCTTCCTGCGCGCGCGCGGTGCGGGGGAGGATGCGGAAGATCTGCTGCAGGACATGTGGATGAAGCTGGAGGCCAAGGATCTGGGGCCGGTCGCCGATCCCCTGCCCTATCTCTATCGCATGGCCAACAACCTGATGCTCGATCGCTATCGCTCCGCCACGCGGCGCGAGCGGCGCGAGCAGGACTGGGCCGAAGGCGCCGGCGGCGTGATGGCCGATCCGAATGACGATCTGGCGGTCGACGAACGCATGATCCTCAATCAGCGGCTGGAACAGGCGCGCGGCATATTGGCCGATCTTGGCCCCCGCGTCGAACTGGTGTTCCGCCGTTTCCGCATAGAGGGGGTCGGCCAGCGGCTGATCGCGGAGGAATTGGGGGTCAGCCTGACCACGGTCGAGAAGGATCTGCAAAAGGCCTATCGGGCGATGCTTGCGCTCAAGCAAAGTCTGGATACGGAATGAGCGGATCGGCGGCGTCTGGCTCTTCAAGGGGCAAGAAATGAACAGGGCACAGGCCATGATGAACGAGGAGGCGCTCGGATGGGTAATCCGCACGCGCGATCCCGAATTTGACGACTGGGACGCCTTCACCATCTGGCTGGAGGGCGATCCCGCCCGCGCGACCGCCTATGATGCGCTGATGGCGGCCGACGCGGATCTGGCGGACATGGTTCCGGCAGAACCCGTCGTCATGCCTGTTGCCGCCAATGATGCCGGCGAACGTCACCGCCGCCCGCTGCGCTGGATCGGCGGCGGCGCGATCGCCGCCGCGCTGGTGGCCGCCGTCTCGGTCGGCCTGCTCAACCGCAGCGACATCTACAGCATCACCACCCGTCCCGGCGAAACCCGCAGCATCGCGCTCGACGACGGCACCCGGATCGAACTGAACGGCGGCACCACCCTGCGCCTCGACCGCAAGAATGCGCGCTTTGCCGCGCTCGACGCGGGCGAAGCCGCCTTCACCGTGCGCCATGATGCCGCCGATCCGTTCCGCGTAACCGTGGGCGACGCCGTGTTCGAGGATGCTGGCACCGTCTTCAATATCGTCCATAGCGGCAACGCCACCCGCATCGGCGTGTCCGAGGGCAAGGTGATCTACAATCCGCAGGCCGAAGCCATTTCGCTGCCCGCCGGCCGCGCGCTCAGCGACGGCGCGGAAGGGCTGCGCGTGATGGACGTCGCGCCCCAGGCCGTCGCCAGTTGGCGCCAGGGCCAACTCATCTATGCCAATGCGCCGGTCGGCGACGTGACCCAGGATATCGCCCGTTCGCTGGGCGTGACGCTGGCCGCGACGCCCGGCGCGCAGGCCATGCGCTTTACCGGCACGATCCGGCTTGAACGGGATCCGTCCCGCTTCTTCGCCGCTGCCGCGCCCCTGATGGGGCTGTCCGCCATCCGACAGGGGAATGGATGGCTGCTGAAGGAAGGGGATGGGTCGCAAAACTGACGTCCTTTTCGTCACCGCCTTCGCCATAGCGGCCGCATCGCCTGCGCGAGCGGCGGACAGACAGTCGATCGACCTCGCTCCGGGACGCCTGGGCGAGGCGGTGGTGGCGCTCGGCCGTCAAACCGGCGCCAGCATCGGCATGTCGGACCAGTCACTGGCCGGCATCGCCACCCCAGCGATCCGGGGCCGGATGTCGACCGCAGGCGCCCTTTCCCAGTTGCTGCGCGGCAGCGGCGCCAAGGCCCGGCAGATCGACGCCAGCACCTGGCGCATCGTGCGTGCCCGCAAAAGCACTCCGCCCCCGTCGCCGACGCCAGCCGCAGCGGTGCAACTCGCGCCGGTCGTTCAGGAACCGCCGGCCGACATCATCGTCACTGCGTCCAAGCGCGACATTCCCCTGCCCCGCTATGCCGGCATGGTCGAAACCGTGACCGGCGGCCTATTCGAGACCGCCGACGCGGCACAGGGCACGGCCGCGCTGCTCTCGCGCGTCGCCAGCCTCAGCTCCACCCATGCCGGTGCCGGCCGCAATAAGCTGTTCATCCGCGCCATCGCCGATTCCGGCGTCGCCGGGCCGACCCAGGCGACGACCGGCCAATATCTGGGCGACATGCGCCTCAACTATGCCGCGCCCGATCCCGACCTGCGCCTCTATGACGTCGGCGGGGTCGAGGTGCTGGAAGGGCCACAGGGCACGCTTTACGGCGCCGGCTCGCTCGGCGGCATCATCCGCATCATCCCCAACGCCCCCAATCTCGCGCAGTTCGGCGGCCAGATCTCGACCGGCGTGTCGGCAACCCAGCATGGCGATCCGGGCGGCGACCTGTCGGCCATCCTCAACCTGCCGATCGTGGCCGAGAAGGTGGCGCTGCGCGTCGTCGGCTATGGCGTGCAGGAAGGCGGCTATATCGACGATGTCCTGCGCGACAAGGATGACGTCAATCGCACCCGCACCTATGGCGGCCGCGCCACGCTGCGGATCGCACCGGCGGACGACTGGACGATCGATCTCAGCACCGCCTATCAGCATATCGAAGGTGACGACGCCCAATATGCCAGCCGCGAGGTCGGCCGACTGGAACGCGCCTCCAGCGTCGCCCAGCCCTATCATTCCGACTATATCCTAGCCAATGCGCGGATCGAGCATCAGTGGGACGATCTGCGCCTCGTCTCCTCGACCGGCTATGTTCGCAATGTCCTGGCCGAAAGCTACGACGCGACCCAGCCGGGCGGCGCACCCGCCCTGTTCCGCCAGCGCAACAAGGTCGAACTTTTCTCGACCGAGAACCGGCTGGTCCGCGACCTCGACAATGGCCTGGGCTGGCTGCTGGGCGTTTCCTATCTGGAAAGCACCTCGACCATCCAGCGGTCGCTGACCGGCTATGGCCCCCTGAGTGCACCGGCGATCGAGATCCTGCCGGGCGTCCCGGTCTATGGTCGCGGACGTCCTGCCACGGCCACCGGCGTGCGCAACCGGATCAAGGAAGCGACCCTGTTCGGCGAAGCCTCGTTCGAACCGCTCCAGGGGCTGGTCGCTACCGTCGGCGGACGCCTCACCAACAGCCGCCTCAGCGGCGAGGCGATCGATCCGGTGGCGATGCTTTCGGCCGTCGCCGACCTTGCCCGTGTCGAGGCGCAGGCCGATCGCTCCGAAACCATCTTCCTCCCCTCCTTCTCGCTGCTCAGCGATGCGGTGAAGTGGCTCACCCTCTATGCCCGGTTCGAACAGGGCTTTCGTCCCGGCGGCCTGGCGGTCGACGATCAGCGCGCGCGCAGCTTCCGTAACGATCGCATCTCGACCATGGAACTGGGCTTCCGCAAGGGCGTGCCGGGCCGCCACACGGTCGCGCTCAGCGGCAATGTCGCCTATACCGACTGGCGCGATATCCAGGCCGACGTCACCGACCGCATCGGCCTGCCGACCACCGCCAATATCGGCGATGGACGCATCTATACGGTGGAAGGCCGGATCGTGGTCCGCCCGATCCCGCCGCTGACGCTCGACGGCTCGATCATCTATAATGACAGCCGCCTGACCCAGCCGGCCCAGTTCGTGCGCGCTCTTTCCTATGAAGGGCGCTCGCTGACCCTGCCCAATGTCGCCAATCTGGGCGGCCGGATTGCCGCCGACTATCGCGCGCCATTGGGCGACGACATGCGCCTGCACCTGTCGGCCTCGGCCCGCTATGTCGGCAAGTCGCGCCTGGGCGTCGGGCCGATATTGGGCCGCGAACAGGGGGATTATGTCGATACGGCCCTGTCCGCCGCCGTCACCCGCGGCCCGGTCGAACTCTCGCTTTCGCTCACCAACCTGTTCGACAGCGACGGCAATCGTTTCTCGCTCGGCACGCCGTTCGACCTGAGCACGGACTATTATACGCCGCTGCGTCCCCGCACCGTGCGCATCGGCCTGGATTTCGCCTTCTAAAATCACACCGGACGGCATTTTTCCTGACGGAACCGGCCCGGCGGCGGCGTCCCTCCCGCATGTACGTGCCCATCAAACGGCGCGGCATTCAGAGGAGATATCATGCGACATTTGCTGGCCTGCACGGCCATCGCCCCGGTTCTGGTTGCGCTGACCGCAACCAACGCCGCGGCGGAAACCACGATCGGTTCATCCACCACCACCGCCGTCAAGACCTCCACCGTCGCCTCGGGCGCGGCCGATGCGATCACGGTCAGCTCGGCTGGCAGCATCACGCTGACCAGCGGCACCGCGATCACGATGGACAGCAACAACAATGTCAGCAACGCCGGTTCGCTGACCATCAACGATGCCGACAATGCGACCGGCATTCTGATCAAGGCCGGCACCACCGGCAACATCACCAACAGCGGCACGATCACGCTGACGGAAGATTATACCGCGACGGACACGGACAGTGACGGCGACATTGACGGGACGTTCGCCAAAGGGACGAACCGCAATGGCATCCTGGTCGAATCCGGCGCGGCCCACACCGGCAATATCGACACCACTGGCGCGATCTCGATCGAAGGCAACAACAGCGCCGGCATCCGCGTCAACTCGACCCTGATCGGCAATCTGTCGACCTATGGCACCATCTCCGTCGTCGGCGACAACAGCTATGGCGTGGTCGCCAACGATATTGACGGCAACGCCACGATCCGCGGTTCGATCAGCACCAAGGGCGCAAACAGCACCGCCGTCGCCCTGCTGGGCGATGTCGATGGCGCAGTGAAGATCCAGGGCACGATCGTCAGCACCGGCTATCGCTCCACCACCCGCCCGAGCGACGTCACCAAGCTCGATGCCGACGACCTGCTGCAGGGCGGCCCCGCCCTCGTCATCGCCGGCAATGCCAGCGGCGGCATCGTGTTCGACGTCGCGCCGACCGCCAGCGACGATGACGACGAAGATGACACCGACATCGATGATGACGGCCTGCTCGACAGCACCGAAACCACCGCCACGGTCATCAACTATGGCTCGGCGGCTGCGGTGCAGATCGGCTCGGCCACGGCCGACACCAGAATCGGCGTGGTCCAGGGCGACAGTTCGGGCTATGGCGTGGTCGTGCGCGGCGCGATCGCGGGCTATGGCATCTATGACGGCGTCGATGCCAATGCGATGGTGATCGGCGGCCTGGGCGGCGATGTCGACATTGCCAAGGGCGTCCTGGTCGCCGGATCGATCACCGCCATCTCCTATGACAGCAACGCCACCGCGCTGCGCCTGGGTTCGGGCGCGACCAGCGACGCGATCGAGATTTCGGGCACCGTCGCCGCATCGGGCGCGGCGCTCGCGAACACCACGTCGCGCGGCGTGGTGATCGACGCCGGGGCACAGGTGAATTCGGTCAAGGTCAGCGGCACCGTCGCGGCCGTCGCCGCCGATGATGAAAAGGGTCGCGCGATCGCGATCCTCGATTCCTCGGGCACCGTCTCCAGCCTCAGCAACACCGGCACCATCTCGGCGACCGGCGGCCTTACCAACACCGCCATTGACCTCAGCGCCAACAGCAGCGGCGTGACGCTGACCCAGGCACTCGCCTCCTCGACCGCGACCGCGCCCAGCATCGTCGGCGACGTCAAGCTCGGCTCGGGCGATGACGTCATGACGGTATCGGCTGGCCGGATCGTCGGCGATGTCAGCCTGGGCGCCGGCAACAACAGCCTGTCGCTCTCGGGCAGTTCGACCCTGACCGGCGATCTCAGCTATGCCGGCACCGGCGCCACCCTGACCCTGGCCGATACCGCCAGCGTCACCGGCGCGCTCGACTTTGGCGGCGCCAGCGGCACGATGACGCTGAACGGCACCTCCAGCTATACCGGCGCGATCAGCAACAGCGGCAATATGGCGCTGGTGCTGAACGGCGGCACGCTGGCTGTCAGCAACACCGGTTCGGTCGCGCTCGCCTCGCTCAGCGCCTCCTCCGGCTCGGCGCTGGGCGTCACCATCAACGGCGCCGATGGCACCAACACCGTCTATGACGTGGCCGGCGCTGCCAGCTTCGCCAGCGGTTCCAAGGTGAAGGTGGCGCTGACCCAGGTCGGCGGATCGGAAGGCGACTATGTCATCGTCCGCGCCGCATCGCTGTCCGGCACCCCGGCGCTCGATAGCGCGACCCTGCTGCCCTATATGTTCAAGGGCAGCGTCAGCAGCGACACCACGACCGGTGACGTAACCCTGTCGATCGCCGCCAAGACCACGTCGGAACTGGGCCTGACCGGTTCGCTTTCAAGGGCCTATTCGGCGATCTTCAACGCGCTCGACAATGACAGCACGCTGGCCAACGCCTATCTGGACGTGACCGACGGCCAGACGCTGAACGGTGCGCTGCGCCAGATGCTGCCTGAACATTCCGGCAGCACCTTCGAAGCCGTCACCGCCGGCTCGCGGGCGACCGCGCGCATCCTGTCCGATCCCAACGGCATCTACCGGACCAAGGACGGCAAGCTGGGCTTCTGGTTGCAGCAGGTCGCGTTCGGCAGTTCCAAGAGCATCGGCGACACCGCTTCCTACGACATCAATGGCTGGGGCGCTGGCGGCGGCGTCGAATATCTGACCGATCTTGGCGCCTTCGGTGGTTCCTTCGCCTATATCCATGGCCGGGACACCAGCGACAGCTCCAACAGCTCGGCGGATTCCGACCAGTTCGAACTGGCGGCGCACTGGCGCGGCAGCTGGGGTCCGCTCCAAGCCTTCGCGCGCGTTTCGGCGGCGCATATCGACTTTGACGGCACCCGCAACTTCGCGCTCGACGATGTCGTGCGCAAGGCGACCGGTGACTGGTCGGGCAAGCTCTATTCGGCCACGGCCGGGGCTTCCTATCAGCTCCAGTTCAACCGCTTCAGCCTGCGTCCGGGCGTGGGCTTCGACTATTATCGCCTGAAGGAAAGCGGCTATAGCGAAAGCGGCGGCGGCGACGCGTTCAACCTGACCGTCGATGGCCGCACCAGCGACGAAATGACCGCCAACGGCACGATCGCCGCCGGCTATGATTTCGGCAGCCTCAATCGCGAGGATGGCTGGGCACGGTTCGAACTGGAAGGCGGACGCCGCCAACTGATCGGCGGGTCGCTCGGCGACACGGTCGCCCATTTCAAGGATGGCGATGATTTCGTCCTGGTCGCCGACAAGCGCACCAGCGGCTGGACCGGCCGGGCTCGCCTCTATGGCGGCACCGACACGTTCCGCGTCGGCGGTGAGTTCGGTGCGGAAGAACAACAAAATCACGTCGCAATCTCATTCCGGGCGACGGTTAACTTCGTCCTGTGACGTCTGAATAAGGAATTGGCGGGCCACACCCCACAGACCCTCCCGGTCCGCCAGTTGCGCCACGGCATGATGTTCCTCCCCAAGGGACGCCAAGGCAAAAAAGAGGGGCGTCGCATGGGTTTCACCCGAGCGGCGCCCCTTTTTTCATGGGCTAGTTCCGTTCCGCCCTCGCAGTCGCTTGGTGCAGCAACGTCCAACCATGTGGCTACGACCAAGAAAAAGGGGCGATGGCATCGCCATCACCCCTTCTTTGCCTATCAATTGACGTCCTGCTGTCAGCCGGCGAGCGCCTTCTTGACCAGTTCGTTGACGACCTGGGGGTTGGCCTTGCCCTGCATCGCCTTCATCGTCTGGCCGACGAAGAAGCCGAACAGGGCTTCCTTGCCGCCGCGATACTGCTCGACCTTGTCGCCATTCTTGGCGAGGACATCGGCCACAGCCGCCTCGATCGCGCCAGTGTCGCTGGTCTGCTTCAGGCCCTTTTCCTCGACGATCTTGCCGGGCTTGTCGCCTGTTTCCAGCATGATCTCGAACACCTGCTTGGCGATCGTGCCGCTGATCGTGCCATCGGCCACCAGCGCCAGCAATTCGGCGCCTTCCTCGGGGCTTACCGGGCTTTCCTCAAGGCTCTTGCCAATGCGGTTGAGCGCGCCATACAGCTCCGACAGCAGCCAGTTGGCCGATGCCTTGGCGACCTCGCCCTCGCTCTTCTTCTGGATGCGCGCGCCTTCGGCCAGCAGCGCCTCGAACCAGCGCGCCGTGTCGGCGTCGGCGGTCAGGGTCGCGGCATTATAGGCGGACAGGCCCAGATCCTGGGCATAGCGGCGCAACTTCGCGTCCGGCAGTTCCGGCAGCGACTGGCGGCATTCCTCCAGGAAGGCATCGTCCAGTTCCAGCGGCAACAGGTCGGGATCGGGGAAGTAGCGATAGTCATGCGCATCTTCCTTCGACCGCATCGAACGGGTCTCGTTCCGATCCGGGTCATAGAGGCGCGTTTCCTGCACGATCTTGCCGCCGGCTTCCAGCACGTCGACCTGGCGGTTCGCTTCATGCTCGACCACGGCCATGACAAAGCGGACCGAGTTCACATTCTTGGTCTCGGTGCGGGTGCCGAATTCTTCGCCGGGACGACGCACGGAGACGTTGACGTCGGCGCGCATCGACCCCTGGTCCATATTGCCGTCGCACGAGCCGACATAGCGAAGAATGGTCCGCAGCTTCGAGAGATAAGCCCCTGCTTCGGCAGGCGAACGCATGTCCGGCTTCGACACGATTTCCATCAGCGCCACGCCCGACCGGTTGAGGTCGACATAGGAGCTGGTCGGATGCTGGTCATGCATCAGCTTGCCGGCATCCTGCTCGACATGGATGCGCTCGACGCCGATCACCTTGGTGCTGGCTTCGGGGTTCTTCTCGTCCAGCACGATCTCGATCTGCCCTTCGCCCACGATCGGGTGATAGAGCTGGCTGATCTGATAGCCCTGCGGCAGATCCGCATAGAAATAATTCTTGCGGTCGAAACGCGACCATTTGTTGATCTGCGCGTCGATCGCCATGCCGGTGCGCACCGCCTGGCGGATGCACTCGCGGTTGGGCACGGGCAGCATGCCGGGCATGGCCGCATCGATCAGGCTGACCTGCGTATTGGGCTCCGCGCCGAACGCCGTCGCGGCGCCGGAAAAGAGCTTCGCGTTCGACGTCACCTGCGCATGGACTTCCAGGCCGATCACGACCTCCCACTCGCCGGTTGCGCCCTGGATGCGATAGGTTGATTCAGTCATATTACCACCACTTGTCAGGGCGTGCGCTGAAACCAGCGCGTTCTTCGATTGCGAGCGAGGCGTTCAGCACGGTCTGTTCGTCCAGCGCCTTGCCGATCACCTGCAGGCCGATCGGCAGGCCGGCCGAATCCAGCCCGCCCGGAATCGCCATCGCCGGCAGCCCGGCCAGCGAGGCCGGCACGGTGAAGACGTCGTTCAGATACATGGCCAGCGGATCGGCCTGCTTCTCGCCCAGCGCGAAGGAGGCGCTCGGCGCGGTCGGCGTCAGCAGCAGATCGCACTTTTCGAACGCCAGCTCGAAATCGCGCGCGATCAGCGCCCGCACCTTCTGCGCCTGGGTATAATAGGCGTCGTAGAAGCCGGCCGACAGCACATAGGTGCCGATCATGATGCGGCGCTTCACTTCCGGGCCGAAGCCGGCAGCGCGGGTCGCGGCATACATGTCCTGCAAACCTGCGCCATCGGGCAGGTCGCGCTGGCCATAGCGCACGCCGTCATAACGGGCGAGGTTCGACGAGGCTTCGGCAGGCGCGATGATATAATAGGTCGGCAGCGCATATTTGGTATGCGGCAGCGACACTTCGACCACTTCGGCGCCGGCGTCCTTGAGCCATTCGATGCCGCGATCCCACATGGCGGAGATTTCGGCGTTCAGGCCATCGGGGCGATATTCCTTGGGAATACCGACCTTCTTGCCCTTGAGATCGCTCGACAAATTGGCTTCCCACTGCGGAACCGCCAGATCGAGGCTGGTCGAATCCTTGGGATCGAAGCCCGACATGACTTCCAGCAGGATCGCATTGTCGCGCACGGTGCGCGCCATCGGCCCGGCCTGGTCCAGCGAACTGGCGAAGGCGACGATGCCGAAGCGCGAGCAGCGGCCATAGGTTGGCTTGATGCCGCTGATGCCGGTGAAGGCGGCGGGCTGGCGGATCGAGCCACCAGTGTCGGTGCCGGTCGCCGCCGGGCAGAGCCGCGCGGAAATGGCCGAGGAGGAACCGCCCGACGAACCGCCGGGCGCCAGTGCGGCGTTATCGCCGCCGCCGCGCCGCCAGGGCGAGATCACATTGCCATAATAGCTGGTCTCGTTGGACGAACCCATGGCGAACTGGTCGAGGTTGAGCTTGCCCAGCATGCCCGCGCCGGCCGCCCACAGCTTGCCCGACACGGTCGATTCATAGGTCGGCACGAAGCCTTCCAGCATGTGCGACGCGGCGGTGGTCTGCGTGCCTTCGGTGCAGAACAGGTCCTTCATGCCGATCGGCACGCCAGCCAGCTGGCCCAGCGTCTCGCCGGCGGCCTTGGCCTTGTCGGCCGCGTCGGCCGCTGCCAGCGCCTTTTCGGGCGTCTCGACGATGAAGGCGTTCAGCGCCTTGGCAGCAGCGACATTGGCATTGAAGCCCTCGGCCACTTCGCGCGCCGAAAAATCGCCCGCGCGGAAGCCGTCGCGGATTTCCGCAACCGTCAGATCAGTCAGATTAGTCATTATTCGATCACCTTGGGCACCGCGAAGAAGCCATGTTCGGCCTGCGGCGCATTGGCCAGCACCTTGTCACGCACATTGCCGTCAGTGACGACATCGTCGCGCAGGCGTTGATGGTTGGGGATGACGGCCGTCATCGGCTGCACGCCGGTCACGTCCACCTCGCCCAGCTGTTCCACCCAGCCAAGGATATTGTTGAGTTCGGGCACCATGGCTTCCGCTTCCGCATCCGTCACCGAAATGCGCGAAAGGCTGGCGATCTTTTTCACGGTCTGAAGGTCTATCGACATGGGCCAAGCCGCTAGCACCCGCACCAGTCCGCTTCAAGTGTCCTGCTGCACCATCTGCCATCTTGCATGCGCCCATCTTGCATGCCCCCATCTTGCATGACTGCCGCGCATGGGCCAGACAGGCCGCACGAAGGCGGGGCGATCCCCGCACAGGGATGGAGACGAGAGCAAGTGGCCCGCAAATTCCTCTATATCGTCGCCGGCCTGGTCGTGCTGGTGCTTGCGATGCTGCTCGCCTATCGCATCTGGGGGATGCAGATCATGCGGGCGGTGATGGTCCCGCGCGAAGCGTTCCAGCCGCTCCAGCCCCTGCCCGCCAACGCCTATGACGATCCGAAAATGTGGATCGCCCGCCCCGACCTGACCAAGGACAATCCCGCGCTCTGGACACCACAAGGCGCGGCCAGGCTCGCGCCGCCTGCGCAGAAGGCCGCGGTCTTCTTCATCCACCCGACCAGCTATGTGACGCCGCTTGGCAATGCCCATTGGAATGCACCGCTGGACGATGCGGAAAGCAATGCAACCGCGCGCCGCTTCGTGCTCGGCCAGGCCAGTGCCTTCAGCGCCGCCGGCAATGTCTGGGCGCCGCGCTATCGCCAGGCCAATTATGGCGCCTTCCTCACCACCGGGGCAGAGGGCGACCAGGCGCTCGCAGCCGCCTATCGCGACGTGACCCAGGCCTTCGCCGCCTTCCTCAAGGCCAATCCCACCGGCCCGCTGATCCTCGCCGGCCACAGCCAGGGGTCACGCCACCTGCTGCAACTGGTGCGCGAACAGGTGGCGGGCAAGCCGGTCGCTGACCGGGTCGCCGCCATCTATGCCGTGGGCTGGCCGATCTCGGTCGAGGCCGACCTGCCTGCATTGGGCTTCCCCGCCTGTGCCAGGCGGGATCAATCGCACTGCATCGTCAGCTGGCAAAGCTATGCCGAACCGGCCGATCCGTCCGCCGTGGTCGAAAGCTTCGAGCGCAAGCAGGGCCTCAATGGCCAGCCGCGCAAGGGCACGCACATGCTCTGCACCAATCCGATCACCGGCACCTTCAACGGCAATGCGCCCGCCAGCGCCAATATCGGCACGCTCGACGCCCGAGCCGCCGACAAGCCGGCTCATCTGGTCGCCGGCATCGTCCCTGCCCGCTGCGACACCAGCGGCGTGCTGATGATCGGCGAGCCGGTCGACATGGGCCCCTACACGCTGCCGGGCAATAATTATCATGTCTATGATTACAGCCTGTTCTGGGGCAATGTGCGCGACGACGCCCGCCAGCGACTGGCCGCTTTCACCAAGACACACTGAGACCCATGAAACTTGTCACGACTGACCGCGCGGAATTTCGCGCAGCCCTGCCCGAGGGCGGCCGCCTGATCGGCATGGATGTGGGGACGAAGACGATCGGTCTTGCCCTGTGCGATGCCCAATGGTCGATCGCCAGCCCCGCCTACACCGTCAATCGCGGCAAGTTCAGCAAGGACAAGCCGGCGCTCGAAGCCTTCATGGCGCGGCAGCAGGTCAAGGGCATCGTCATCGGCCTGCCGCTCAACCTCGACGGCACCAACAGCCCGCGCAGCCAGGCGAGCCGCGCCTTCGCCCATAATGTGGCGGATATCGGCCTGCCCGTGCTGCTCTGGGACGAGCGCTGGTCGACCCAGGCCGTCACCCGCACCCTGCTGGAGGCGGACGCCAGCCGCGCCCGCCGCGACGAACTGGTCGACAAACTCGCCGCCAGCTACATCCTTCAGGGCGCGATCGACGGCCTCGTCGCCGGGCTGGAATAGGCACGCCTGTCCTACAACGTCCCGCCCCGCTACATTCCCGGCGGCTCTTTCCCATCGTGATCCCACGCCGCTTTCCGATAGGATCAGCGGAACGCAACATAATGTCAGAATGTGCGGGAAATATGCGAAGTTAAGCGTGCGATTTCCAACAGTCATCCCGCCCAGCGCGCGCTGCCGGAGTTGCATATATCTGAAGTAACAGCGTTAAAGCGCCGTTTACGTGATCGCGCTCACGGATTGATCGTTGCGAAAGCGATATTCCCTGCCCTGCAGTCGAACGGAAAAGGGCGGACGGATCAATGACCGAAGGCAAGAGTCCGGAAGATATCTGGCACATCATCAGCGAACAGCGGCGCATGATGCGCGACCATTTTCGCCGTGATCCCACCAGCTACTCGGTGCGTCGGGAAATGTCGCGCCGGCAGATGGCGCAGAAGCAGGACGATCAGACGCAGGACGTCTGAGCGCAGTCCTCGAACGCCGCGATGATCGGGCACGGCCCTTCATCGGAGGCATGGCATTGCCGGGCCAGCCGCGTCAGCGCCGCCCGCGCCGCCTCCAGTTCCGCGATCTTCACATCCAGCGCCGCGATCCGATCGGCCGCCAGCTCGCGCGCCCGCTTGCGATCCTGCCCGGCATCGAGCTGCAGCAGTTCGCCAATCTGTTCCAGCGTGAAGCCCGCCGCCTGCGCCGACCGGATGAAGCGCAACCGCCGCACGTCGCTCTCGCCATAGCGGCGCACGCTGCCCTCCGGCCGATCGGGCGCATCCAGCAGGCCGCGCCGCTGGTAGAAGCGCACCGTCTCCACCCCGACATCGCCCGCGCGGGCCAGTGCGGAAATTGTCATGCTCATGCCTTGACTCCGTACCATGGTACAGACCCTATATGAGGGGCATCGCAGCGTAAACAAGGATGATGCAATGTCCCCAGCCTCGGGAAATCCGGCCCCGGAAAAGCCGGCCCAGCTCTACCGCATGGTGATGCCCGGCCATGTCTGTCCCTATGGCCTCAAGGCGCGCTGGCTGCTGCGCCGCCATGGCTATCGGGTCGAGGATCATGCCCTTAGCAGCCGGGCCGAGACCGACGCCTTCAAGGCACAGCATGACGTAAAGACGACGCCGCAAATCTTCATCGATGGCCGGCGGATCGGCGGCCATGACGATCTGCGCCGCTTCCTGGGCCTCAAGGTGCCGGTTCCCGGCGCGACCAGCTATGTGCCCGTCCTCGCCGTCTTTGCCGTCGCCGCGCTGCTGGCACTGGCGATCAACTGGCTGACCTTGGCGCCGCTGATCGGACTGCTGACACTCGAACGGTTCATCGCCATCGCCATGATGCTGCTCGCCATGCTGAAGCTGCAGGATGTGGAGCGGTTCGCGACCATGTTCCTCAACTATGACCTGCTCGCCCGCCGCGTCATTCCCTATGGCCGTATCTATCCCTTCCTGGAACTGGGCGCGGGCGCGCTGATGCTGACCGGCCTCGCCCCCTGGCTGTCGATCCCGGTCGCCCTGTTCATCGGCGGCATCGGCGCCGTGTCGGTGTTCAAGGCGGTCTATATCGAGAAGCGCGAACTCAAATGCGCCTGCGTCGGCGGCAGCAGCAACGTGCCGCTCGGCTTCGTCTCGCTCACCGAGAATGTCATGATGGTCGCCATGGCCCTGTGGATGCTGGCAGGCATACACTAATCCAACAACGCGGATGGTTGCCAGCATCCATTGAGCCGGCAGGACGGGGAGATCACTCCCCGTCCCGTCCATAATCGTCGGGCAGGAACTGCACCCCGTCCGCCGTCGGCACCACCGTCAGATAGGTAAGATAGACCGGCACCGGACGGGGCAGCGGCACATATTGTTCGGGCGCGTCGCTCTCTGCGGTCGGCGTCTTGCCGAAGAACCAGCGCCCCAGACGCTGCGCATCCTCCAGCCGGACGCAGCCATTGCTGAAATGGCGCACCGGCTTGGCGAACAGCGCCCGGTCGGGCGTGTCGTGCAGATAGATGCCCAGGTCATTGGGGAACATGAACTTGATCTTCCCCATGGCATTATTGCCGCCGGGCAACTGGCGCACGCGCAATTCGCGCTGCCCCGCTGCCACCGCCTGCCAGTCGATCTCGCTCTGGTTAAGCGTCTGCGCGTCAGCGGTCCAGTCGCTCAACGCCTCATAGCGCATCTTCCTGAGCGTCGCCCCGTCCAGGATCTTGGGGGCGATCTTGCGCTCGACCAGGTCGGGCGGGACATTCCAATAGGGATTGAGCGTCGCATAGCGGATCATGCCCGCCATCATCGGCGTCTGGCTTTCCTTGGCGCCGGCCACGACCTTCATCGATCCGTCCAATTCGCCGCCGCTATAATAATAGAGCCGCGCTGATGCCGCATCGACCTCGACATGCCGCACCCATGGGCCGGGCAGCAGCCGCGCACGCTCCAGATTGAGGGTCAATATCCGGCCATAATGGCCCGGACCACGATTGAGCGCCTCGATCGTCTGCGCGCCGGCAATGCCGTCCGCATCCAGCCCGTGATCGGCCTGGAACAGCTTGACCTTGGCCGCCAGCGCCTTGTCATAATCGACCCCGTCGGGCAGCCCCAACCGATGACGCAGGATCGCGATCTCGCCACTCGATCCGCCCGGCCGCAGCTTGACGTCGGTCGGCACGTTCACCGCCGGCAGGCCGCCCCAGCGCGTTGCATAGGCGCCGCTTGCCGCGCGCAGCTTCATGTAGAGCGGGCTCATCCAGCCCGCCTTCTCGACATAGCTCGCCAGCGACGGCGCGACCGCCGCCGCGCGCAGCACCTCCGCCGCATCTGGCGCCTGCGGTTCCACCTCGGGGTCGAGATAGCGCATCTTCACCGCCTTGGACGGGCGGCGGACATCGGCGACATAGGTGGCCAGCGCCTTCGACAGGGCGACGTCGACCCGCGCAAGCGCCTTGGGGTCGCCCGAGGCATCGGCCTCCTTGATCGCCCGCAACACCCCCCTGGCATCATAGTCGCGCGATCGCAGCCCGTCCTGATCGGCACTGTCGAGCAGCGTCAGCAGCGCTTGCGCCGGTTCGGCGCGGACCTTGCCCTTGTCGCTCCACAGCGGCCAATAGCCGCGCGTGCCATAGAAATCGCGCAGCTTGCCGCTTGCCGCCGACCGGATTTCAGCTGCCACGCTCGACCGCGCCGCCGTGTCGCTGGCAGCCGGCTGCGCAGCCACCATCCCCGGCACGGAACCGGCGATCAGCATGACGAGGATCAGGGAAACAGGATGTCGGGGGGCGCGGCGGAAATGCCGCGCCCGGAAAGGAAGATTGCTCAGCCGCGTTCTCCGGAACGGGGCGGCGCCGGCGGCGGCGGGGGCGGCGGACAGGGCGGTCCCTGGACCGGGTGATAGATGCCATCCGACGTATAATAGCCGTCGACATAGCCATCGCCGTTGCGGTCTGCGGCCACCGTGCCGGCAATCGCGCCCGGCCCGAGCGGCGGCGCGCTGGTCACCGGCGCATCATTTTTCGAGCAGGCGCTCAGCGCCAGCAGGCTACCGGCGACCAGCGCCATTGTCTGGATTTTCATACCATCTCCCTGTGCGCCACGATCCTGTCGCGACGCCAATTGGACCCACTGCCGGGATGCAGTGCGACGACAACGGTTCAGGGGCGAAATGGAATCCATTACCCTTGTGCAATGACGGCAGGGCGTGCCTCAAGCGCGCCCAACCGTTGAGCATATGGGATCAGTCGCGGACCCATTCGGCCGAAGCGATGCCTTGCGCATAAAGCAGCACCGACAGGTCGCCATGGACGATCTCGGCCGCTGCCGCCGCGCGGGTCTTGGGCTTGGCATGATAGGCGACGCCCAGCCCAGCCCCCTCGATCATCGGAATGTCATTGGCGCCGTCACCCACCGCCAGCGTCAGCGCACGGTCGATCCCGCCGTCGATCGCGGCCTCCAGTTCGGTGCGCTTGCGCGCGGCATCGACGATCGGGACGGTGACGGTGCCAAGCAGCGCGCCATCGGCAATTTCCAGCACATTGGCGACATGCACATCGAAGCCGATTTCCGCCGCGACCGGCCCGGTGAAGCGGGTGAAACCGCCAGAAACCAGCAGGGTGCGTGCGCCGCGCGCCTTCATTGTGCGCACCAGTTCGCGCGCACCGCCCATGATCACCACCCGCTCCTCGCGGCACTGGTCGATCGCGCTGTCGGGCAGCCCTTTCAACAGGGCGACGCGGCCATGCAGCGCGCCTTCGAAATCCAGTTCGCCGCGCATCGCCCGTTCGGTGATCTCGGCAATCTGCGGCTTGATCCCGGCATAATCGGCCAGTTCGTCGATGCACTCGACCGTGATCATGGTCGAATCCATGTCGGCGATCAGCAGCGTCTTCTCGCGTGTGGCGGCAGGTTGGACGATCACATCCAAAGCCAAGTCGCGGCCATACCCGCCCTGCGCGATGGAAAGTGCGATCTCTTTGATCGCTCGCGAAATTTCGAGGCAATCCGATTTTTCGACACCGTCCGCCGGTTCAAAGAAGATGTCCGCAGCGATGCCGTCGTCGATCATGGATATGGAGTAACCAGCGCCCGCAGTACAATCGCGATCAAACTGGTGCGCAATTTCGCTGAGCAGGTCGTGGTCCAACCCACCTTTTGCCACTAAGGTCGCGACGAACATGAACACTCCCGCACATATGCCGGGCGAATCCCGCCCACCGGTCGCGCTTATTGCCGGGCCGACCGCCAGCGGCAAGAGCGCGCTCGCCGTCCGCCTGGCCCAGATCGCCGACGGCGTCGTCATCAATGCCGATGCCAGCCAGGTCTATGCCGACCTCGCCATCCTGTCCGCCCGCCCGTCGCAAGAGGAAATGGGCGGCGTGCCCCATCGCCTGTTCGGCCATATCGATGGAGCGGAAGCCTGCTCCGCCGCACGCTGGGCCGCCGAGGCCAGGGCGGAGATCGACGCCACCCATGAAGCCGGCAAGCTGCCCGTGCTGGTTGGCGGCACCGGCCTTTATATACGGACCTTGCTCGACGGCATCGCGCCGGTGCCGGAGATAGACGCCGATATCCGCGCCACCGTCCGCGCCATGCCGGTGGCGCAGGCGCATGAAGCACTGCGCAGCGAAGACCCGGAAGCCGCCGTCCGCCTCGCCCCGGCCGACACCACCCGCGTCGCCCGCGCGCTGGAAGTGGTGCGATCGACCGGCAAGCCGCTGAAGATATGGCAGCAGCACAAGCAGGGCGGCATCGCCGACCGCATCAACCTGTCCCCGATGATCCTGCTGCCGCCCCGCGACTGGCTGATCGAACGCTGCGACCGGCGGTTCGAACAGATGGTCGATCAGGGTGCCGTTGCCGAGGTGGAGGCGCTGCTGCCCCGCAACCTCACCCCCGACCTACCGGTGATGCGGGCGATCGGCGTGCCCGAAATCGCCGCCTGGCTCAAAGGTGACATCGATCGTGACACGATGATGGCGCGTGGCCAGCTCGCCACGCGCCAATATGCCAAACGCCAATATACCTGGTTCTCCAACCAGCCGCCGCAGGACTGGCATCGCGAAAAGAGATCGATTGATGCTGAAATTGCCAATGAATTAGCAATTAAATTACAACAATAGGGGTTGACCACGCATTTTATGTCCTCTAGACGCTGGCGCCTTGCCAATGCGGGCGCGACGGCGCAGACCCGCGAGCCAGCATCTTAAAAAAGAGGAGTTTCATCGTGGCCGAAAAGAGCGGCGCGGACATTTTGGTCGAGTGCCTGGTTGATCTGGGCGTCGAAGTTGTGTTCGGCTATCCGGGCGGCGCCGTGCTGCCCATCTATGACGCGCTCTATAATCACCCCACGATCAAGCATGTCCTAGTGCGCCACGAGCAGGGCGCGACCCACATGGCGGAGGGCTATGCCCGCTCGACCGGCAAGCCCGGCGTCGTCCTGGTCACCTCTGGCCCCGGCGCGACCAATGCCGTCACCGGTATCACCGACGCGCTGCTGGATTCGATCCCGATGATCGTCATCACGGGTCAGGTGCCGACGCAACTGATCGGCACCGACGCCTTCCAGGAAGCGGACACGGTCGGCATTACGCGCCACTGCACCAAGCATAATTATCTGGTGAAGGATCCGGCCAAGCTGGCCGGCATCGTCCATGAGGCGTTCCATATCGCCACCACCGGCCGCCCCGGCCCGGTCGTCGTCGACATTCCCAAGAATGTCCAGATCGCGACCGCGCCCTATGCCCGGCCGGAACTGAAGGTCCATGCCAGCTATCATCCGCAGACCAAGGCGGATGCCGCCGCGATCGATACGGCGGTCGAAATGCTGGCCGCGGCCGAGCGGCCGATCTTCTACACAGGCGGCGGCGTCATCAATTCGGGTCCGCAGGCCAGCGCCCTGCTGCGCGAACTGGCGGCGATGACCGGCGCGCCCGTCACCTCGACCCTGATGGGCCTGGGCGCCTTCCCCGCGTCGTCCGACCAGTGGGTCGGCATGCTGGGCATGCACGGCACCTATGAAGCCAATTGGGCGATGAACCAGGCGGACCTGATCCTGTGCATCGGCGCGCGTTTCGACGATCGCGTCACCGGCCGGCTGGACGCCTTCGCGCCCAACAGCCGCAAGGTGCATATCGATATCGACCGCAGTTCGATCAACAAGATCGTCGATGTCGACGTCCCGGTCGTTGCCGATGTCGGCAGCGCGCTGGAGGACATGATCGCCCTGTGGAAGCAGCGCGGCCATGAAAAGGCGGACCTGTCGGCCTGGTGGGCGCGGATTGCCGAATGGCGTGCCAAGAAGAGCCTGTCCTACCCCGAAAGCGGCAGCGAGATCATGCCGCAAAAGGCGATCGCAGACCTCTACAAGGCCACCCGCGCGACCGGCAAGGACATCATCATCACCACCGAAGTCGGCCAGCACCAGATGTGGGCGGCCCAGCATTTCGGCTTTGAAGAACCGAACAAGTGGCTGACCTCGGGCGGCCTGGGCACCATGGGCTATGGCTTCCCCGCCGCCATCGGCGCGCAGATGGGCAATCCCGACAGCATCAGCATCTGCATCGCCGGCGACGCCTCGATCCAGATGAACATCCAGGAAATGGGGACGGCCAGCCAGTATCGCCTGCCGGTCAAGATCTTCATCCTGAACAATGAATATATGGGCATGGTCCGCCAGTGGCAGGAACTGACCTATGAAAGCCGCTATTCCAACAGCTATTCGGACAGCCTGCCCGACTTCGTGAAGCTGGGCGAAGCCTATGGCTGGACCGGCATCCGCATCGAAGGACCGCAGGAACTGGAGGCCGGCATCCGCCAGATGCTGGAAACCGACGGCCCCGTGATCGTCGATTGCCGCGTGGCAAAGCTGTCCAACTGTTTCCCGATGATCCCGTCGGGTGCGGCCCATACCGAAATGCTGCTCGATCCCAACCAGATCGAAGGCGTCATGTCGGACGAGGCAAAGGCACTGGTGTGACCACCCCCGCCAAGGTCCGCATTTTCGTGACCGAACCCTGGGATTTCGAACGGATCACAGGCACGACCGAACTCACCGGCTGGACCAGCGACCATGCTGACCCCGACAATGAGGAATGGGAAGTGCATCTGGATAGCGGGTTCGAATATCATGGCCTGCAGGTCGATCGGCTGCTGGCCGGCCCACGCTATGTGGGCGAACATCTTCTGCGGATGTTCGACGCGGTGACGGCCTTTCCCGTCCGCCTCGCCCACCCGCAGGACGATGATTGGCACTATGCCTTTATCGGCATGATCTCGCCGCGCCCCGAGCGCGAAGAAATGGAAGACGGGAACAGCATCTGATGCATATCCACGAAGAACAGAGCGAGCGGCACGTCCTGTCGCTGACGGTGTCGAACGAGGCGGGCATCCTGGCCCGCATCGCCGGCCTGTTCACCGCGCGCGGCTATAATATCGACAGCCTGACCGTGGCCGACATTACCGACGATCATGCGATCAGCCGCATCACCATCGTCACCAACGGCCCGCCCAAGGTGATCGACCAGATCATCGCCCAGCTCGATCGGCTGGTGCCGGTCCACAAGGTCACCGACCTGACCGACGCCGGCCCGTTCGTCGAGCGCGAACTAGCGCTGGTCAAGGTCGCCGGCACCGGCGAGGACCGGATCGAGGCGCTGCGCCTGGCCGACGTGTTCCGTGCCAAGGTGGTCGACACCACGATCGAGAGCTTCATCTTCGAGATCACCGGCACGACCGAGAAGATCGACAATTTCGTCGGCCTGATGCGCCAGATCGGCCTGGTCGAGGTCGGTCGCACCGGCGTAGCCGGCCTGATCCGCGGCAAGGAGCCGGCCTGATATTCCATTCCGCGCCGTCACAGGCGGCGTTTCTTTCCACCACTATTGTCTAACGCCCCCTGCATGGGGGGACGAGAAGGGGTTTTCCAATGAAGGTTTATTACGATCGCGACGCAGACATCGGCCTGATCAAGGGCAAGAAGGTCGCCATATTGGGCTATGGCTCGCAGGGCCACGCCCATGCGCAGAATCTGCGCGACTCCGGCGTTGCCGAAGTCGCCATCGCCCTGCGCCCCGGTTCGCCCAGCGCCAAGAAGGCCGAAGGCGCCGGTTTCAAGGTGCTGCCGAACAAGGAAGCCGCCCAGTGGGCCGACGTACTGATGATCCTGGCGCCCGACGAGCATCAGGCCGCCATCTATGAAGCCGACATCAAGGGCAATCTGCGCCCCGGCGCCGCGCTCGCCTTCGCCCATGGCCTCAACATCCATTTCGGCTTGATCGAGGTCCCCGCCGACATCGACGTCATCATGATCGCGCCCAAGGGCCCCGGCCACACCGTGCGCGGCGAATATCAGCGCGGCGGCGGCGTCCCCTGCCTGATCGCCGTCCATCAGGACGCGACCGGCAACGCCCATGACATCGCCCTGTCCTACGCCTCGGGCGTCGGCGGCGGCCGCAGCGGCATCATCGAAACCAACTTCCGCGAGGAATGCGAAACCGATCTGTTCGGCGAGCAGGCCGTTCTGTGCGGCGGCGCCACCGCGCTGGTCCAGGCAGGTTTCGAAACCCTGGTCGAAGCCGGCTATGCCCCGGAAATGGCCTATTTCGAATGTCTGCACGAGCTGAAGCTGATCGTCGACCTGATGTATGAAGGCGGCATCGCCGACATGCGCTACTCGATCTCGAACACCGCCGAATATGGCGACATCAAGACCGGCCCGCGCATCATCACCGAGGAAACCAAGAAGGAAATGAAGCGCGTTCTGGCCGACATCCAGTCGGGCCGCTTCGTCAAGGACTTCATCCTCGACAACCGCGCCGGTCAGCCCGAACTCAAGGCCAGCCGCAAGCAGGCTGCCGCCCACCAGATCGAAAAGACCGGTTCGCAGCTGCGCGCCATGATGCCCTGGATCGGCGCCAACAAGCTGGTCAACAAGGACAAGAACTAAGCCCTTTCGCGCACCGGAAACGGAACGATCCGTTTCCGGTTACGCCTCTGGAACAATCGAGGGACGTGGCATATTCTGTGCCGCGTCCCTTGAATGCTTTTGGAGAGCGTTTCCCATGCGCAAATATCTGATCTCTGCCGCTGCCCTGATCGCGGTCGCCGGCGGCACTGTCGTCATCGCCCAGGCCCCGATGGCCGTCCCCGGCAGCAAGGATGTCGCCAAGGTCACCGGCGGTACCTACAGCGTCGAGCCCAGCCACACCCAGATCGTCTTCGCCTATGACCATATGGGCTTCACCAACAATATGGGCGTCATCACCCAGCCGACCGGCACGCTGACACTGGACAAGGCCAATCTCTCGGCATCGAAGGTGTCGATCACCCTGCCGATCGCCAACCTCACCACCGGCATCCCGGCGCTGAACGAGCATCTCGCCAAGCCCGAATTTTTCGACGCCGCCAAATTCCCGACCGCGACCTTCGTGTCGACCGGCGTGAAGCCCGACGGCGCGACCGGCGCGGACATCACCGGCAACCTGACCATCAAGGGCATCACCAAGCCGGTGAAGCTGGATGCCGAATTCTATGGCGCCGGTGCGAACCCGATGAACAAGAAGGAAAATGTCGGCTTCGTCGCGACCGGCACGATCAAGCGCAGCGATTTCGGCATGGGCGGCTTCGTCCCCGTCGTCGGCGACAATGTCGAACTGAAGATCATCGTCGCCTTCCAGAAGTGATGCGATGATCCCCCGCCCGGCCCGCGCGATCCTGCTTCTGAGCCTGATCGCGTGCGGGCCGGCGGTGGCCAGTCCGGATGGCGGCCCTGCGCTCTATGCGCCGGGCCGCTATCTGGTGGATGGCGCAGCGACCAAAGTCCACTTCCATGTGAAGGCGCTGGTTGGCGGCTATGAAGGCGATTTGACCCAGCCCGAGGGCATGGTGATGATCGACCCCGCCCGGCCCGAGCGGGCCGACGTCGATATCCGCTTCCCGGTCGAGAAGATGACCACGGGCGATCCTTCGACCGACGCCATACTGAAAGGCGAGAGCTTTTTCGACATGGTCCATTTCCCGACCGTGCGCTTTACCGCCAGGGACGCGCCGCTGGCCGGCAGCGACAGCGCGACGATCATTCCGGGCGAACTCACCATGCATGGCCAGACCCGCGCGGTCACCCTGTCGGTCCGGCTGACCGGCGTCACGCCCGACGAAGCGCCTGGGATCGCCATCCTGCACTTCACCGGCAGCATGAGCGTCGAGCGCAGCCATTATGGCATGGGCTTTGGCCGCCCCTTCGTGTCGGACAAGGTCGACCTGACCATCGACGCAATTTTCCGTCGCGCCTGACGCCCCTTTCGCAAGAAACGGCTTTACGCTCCTCCTGTCCGCGTTTATGGGACAGCATCATGCAGAGCGTCGCGCTTCTTACCCTGCTACGACTTACACGCCCTTAGGCGTGGCTTTTGTGCTGCCTTCCGGCTAAGGGCAGCGTCGATCCGCCTAAGGGCATTCATCACAGTCAAGTCGTACCCCGGAGCGCGCAATAGCGTCCCGAGCCAGGAAGTAGTTTGATCCCATGATGCTGACCGATCCTTCGCAGAAATACCGCCCCTTCCCCCAGGTGGACCTGCCCAATCGCCAATGGCCGTCCAAGGTCATCACCAAGGCGCCCCGCTGGCTGTCGACCGACATGCGCGACGGCAACCAGTCGCTGATCGACCCGATGAACGCGGAAAAGAAGCGTCGCTTCTTCGACCTGCTGGTCAAGGTCGGCGTCAAGGAGATCGAGGTCGGCTTCCCCGCCGCCGGCGCGACCGAGTTCGACTTCATTTCGGGCCTGGTCAAGGAAGGCGCGATCCCCGACGATGTCATGCCCCAGGTGCTGACCCAGGCGCGCGAGGATCTGATCGCCACCACCTTCGAAAGCCTGCGTGGCGCGAAGCAGGCGATCGTCCATGTCTATAACGCGATCTCGCCGGCCTGGCGCAACATCGTGTTCCAGATGGAACGCCCGGAAATCAAGCAGATCGCGATCAACGCCGCCAAGCTGCTGCGCGACAATGCGGCGCGAATGCCCGACACCGACTGGCATTTCGAATATAGCCCCGAAACCTTCTCGACCGCCGAGCTGGATTTCAGCCTGGAATGTTGCGAGGCGGTGATGGACATCCTGCAGCCGACACCGGATCGGCCGCTGATCCTGAACCTGCCCGCCACCGTCGAGTGCGCGACCCCCAACATCTATGCCGACCAGATCGAATGGATCTGCCGCAACATCTCGCGCCGTGACAGCGTGGTGATCTCGCTGCACACCCATAATGACCGGGGCACCGGCGTCGCCGCCGCCGAACTGGGCATCATGGCCGGCGCCGACCGCGTCGAAGGCTGCCTGTTCGGTAATGGCGAACGCACGGGCAATTGCGACCTGGTGACCGTCGCGCTCAACATGTACACACAGGGCATCGATCCGGAGCTGGACTTCAGCGACATCGACGAAGTCATCCAGACCGTCGAATATTGCAACCAGCTGCCCGTCCACCCGCGCCACCCCTATGCCGGCGAACTGGTGTTCACTGCCTTCTCGGGCAGCCACCAGGACGCGATCAAGAAGGGCTTTGCCGCGCAGGAAGCGCGCAACGACCTGTTCTGGAACGTCCCCTATCTGCCAATCGACCCCAAGGATCTGGGCCGCGACTATGAGGCGGTGATCCGCGTCAATTCGCAGTCGGGCAAGGGCGGCGTCGCCTGGGTGCTGCAGCAGGACAAGGGCTATAAGCTGCCCAAGCGGATGCAGGCCGACTTCTCGAAGGTGGTGCAGGCGCTGGCCGACCAGTCGAGCCGCGAACTCAACGCCGCCGACATCTCGGCCGCGTTCGACGACTATTATCATCAGACCGGCGACCAGGCCTATAGCCTGATCGACTATCATGAGAGCGGCAGCGCGGGCGACCGCATCTTCACCGGCAAGATCGTCCATGAAGGCGGCGAACGCTCGATCTCGGGTCGCGGCAACGGCCTCATCTCGTCGGTGCTGGCTGCGCTGCGCGACGAACTGGGCGTGGTGCTGGAGGTTGCCGACTATAATGAGCACGCCATCGGCGCCGGCACCGACGTGAACGCCGCCGCCTATGTCGAATGCCGCACCGCCGACGGCCGCACCGTCTTCGGCATCGGCACCGACAGCGACGTCGCGACCGCATCGGTCAAGGCCGTCCTCTCGGCCGCCAATGCGGTGGCCGTGCGAGGCTGATATCCATCCGTTCGCCCTGAGCGAAGTCGAAGGGCACGGCCGACCATCGGGAGGCCACTTCGCTTCGCTCAGTGTCGGGCTTCGACTTCGCTCAGCCCAAACGAATTAAGGATAAACCTTACTTCGCCAGCGCCCGGACCACGCTGTCCCACTGGGCCAGCGAGGCGGCGATGCCCGCCACCGGCACCCGTTCATTGAGGCCATGGGCAAAGCCGTCCTGCGCCTTCATGAACAGGCTGGATACGCCATAGCTGGGCACGCCCAGCGCGCGGAAATAGAGGCTGTCGGTCGCGCCGGCCGACATCCCCGGCATCACCGTGATCGCGGGCGAGCGCGCCTTGATCGCGGCCGCCACCGCCTTCACCACATCGTCGCGCAACGGCGAGGCGTCGCTGCCAGTGGGGTCGTTGAGCGTGGTGAAGGTCACGCTTTGATCATCCACCACCTTGATCAGTTGCGCCTTCACATCGTCGATCTTCACGCCGGGAAAGATGCGGCAATTGACGCTGACCTTGGCACTTTGCGGCAGGGCGTTGAGCGCATGGCCGCCCGACAGCATGGTCGCGACGCAGGTGGTGCGCACCTGCCCCACAAATTCGGGCCGGCTCGACAATAGTTCCGCAGAGGCCGGATCCTGGGTCGCGGCATAGAGGCGCATCGCTTCCCCCACATCGCCGCCGATCCGCTGCGCCGACAAGCTGAGCGACGCCTTGGTCAGTTCGTTGATCATCGGCGGGAACTGATAGGCCGCGATCCGGTCGATCGCCTTGGCCAACCGATAGATCGGATTGCCTGGCGTCGGCGCGCTCGAATGGCCGCCCGGATCGGTGAAGCCGATCTCGAAATCGGCATAGGTCTTCTCGCCCGCCTGCAACTGGTAGAGGACGGGCTTGCCACTCTCGTCGAGCAGACCGCCGCCGCCATCGCCGTTCAGCAGCAGTTCGGCATCCTTATATTTGGCCGCCAGCGCCTTGGTGGTGACCATGTTGGTCTCCTCGTCGCCCGACAACAGCAGGATGACGCTGCGGCGCGGGGTCCAGCCCTCCTTCTTGAGCTGCGCCAGCGTCGCAACCATCATCGCCACGTCATATTTATTATCTTCCGACCCGCGCCCGAAAATATAGCCATCCTCCTCGACCGGGACGAAGGGATCGCGCGTCCAGTCGGCGCGGTTGGCGGCCACCACGTCCATATGACCGATCATCAGCATCGGCTTGAGGCTGGGTTCCCGCCCCTTGATCGTCGCCGCCAG
Source organism: Sphingobium sp. LF-16 (assembly GCF_003711185.1). Taxonomy (NCBI): domain Bacteria; kingdom Pseudomonadati; phylum Pseudomonadota; class Alphaproteobacteria; order Sphingomonadales; family Sphingobiaceae; genus Sphingobium; species Sphingobium sp. LF-16. The sequence goes on from NZ_CP029335.1 coordinate 2,187,613, forward strand.
GGTCGCGGTCTCGCCCATCGGGGTGATGACGATATCGGCATCGGCAAAGCCCGCCTGCTTGAGCACCGACGCATAATAGGTCGCGAGCGCGGGCACCTGCCCCGCCCCCTCGACCGTCTTGAACGCGACCGATCGCTTCAATATCTCCTTGGCCGCGCCGGCATCCGCTGCCGCCTGCGCCCCGACTGGCATTGCCAGCCCCCCTACTCCCAGCATCGCCCCTGCCAGCAATATCCCCCGCAATTGCATATATTTATACTCCCTGATGGACCCGAGCGACGATTGTGGCATAGCGGATCGCGCCGTTCCATGCGTTTGATCGGACGGCGCGCGGAAAGAGGGCCACCTTATCCGCACTGAACCCCTTGAAAGAATTGCTTGCGCGCAATCGGATAGATGCCATCCGATATAGCGCGCCGGTCGTCCAAAGGAAAAATGCCATCATGGCCCTCAATTATCGCAGCTTCGGCTTCCAGGTTCTGCTCGGCATGGTCGTGGGCCTTGCCCTCGGTCTCGTCGCGCGCCAGATTGGCGCCGGTCCGGATGGCGACCTCAACTGGCTGGCGACCACGCTCAAGACGGTCGGATCGATCTTCGTCTCGCTCTTGAAGGCGATCGTTCCACCTCTGGTCTTCGCCGCGATTGTCGCGTCGATCGCCAATCTGCGCGCGCTCGACAATGCCGCCCGTCTCGCCGGCCAGACCCTGCTCTGGTTCGCGATCACCGCACTGATCGCGGTCAGCATCGGCCTCGCCATCGGCCTGATCGTTCAGCCGGGCGCGGGCCTGCACGGCACCGCGCTCGCCATGGGCAAGGCGGATTCGGTCGGCGGCTGGCTCGATTTCCTCAAGGGTCTGGTCCCCGGCAACAGCCTGGCCCTGTCGGGTAGCACCAAGATCACTGACGGCAGCGCCAGCACCAGCATCTCGTTCAACATCCTGCAGTTGCTGGTCATCACGATCGCGGTCGGCCTCGCCACGCTGAAGGTCGGCGACAAGGCGGAGCCCTTCCTCTCCTTCGTCCGCTCGCTGCTCGCCGTCGTCCGTGCGATCCTGGGCTGGGTCATCCGCCTGACGCCGATCGGCTCGGCCGCGCTGATCGGCACCGCGATCGCCACCTATGGCTGGAGCGCACTGGCGCAGCTCGGCACCTTCACCGCCGCCATCTATCTCGGCCTCGGCCTCGTCCTGCTGGTGGTCTATCCGCTGCTGCTGATCGCCAATGGCCTGAAGCCCGGCCCTTTCTTCGCCAAGGCCTGGCCGGCGATCCAGCTCGCCTTCGTCTCGCGCTCGTCGGTCGGCACCCTGCCGGTGACCGAGACCGTGACCGAGCGGCTGGGCGTCGACAAGGGCTATGCCGCCTTCGCGATCCCGCTCGCCTCCACCACCAAGATGGACGGCTGCGCCTCCATCTATCCGGCACTGGCAGCGATCTTCGTCGCGGGCTTCTATGGCATCCCGCTGCACTTCATCGACTATGTGCTGATCGTCTTCGTCTCGGTCATCGGCTCGGCCGCGACCGCCGGCCTGACCGGCGCGATCGTGATGCTGACGCTGACCCTCTCGACGCTGGGCCTGCCGCTCGAAGGCGCCGGCCTGCTGCTGGCGATCGACCCGATCCTCGACATGGGCCGCACCGCCGTCAACGTTGCGGGCCAGGTGCTGGTGGGCGTCATCGTCGCCAAGCGCGAGGGCATTCTCGACGAAAGCGCCTATTATGGCGAGGGCGAACTGGTCGCCGCCTGATCGAAAACCGGGCGGCGCGGGCGTTCCGCGCCGCCGTCAGGGCAGCTGGCCGCGCCCGGTCGCCGTCCAGTAGATGCCGCCCATCAGATGGTCGAGATAGCGCGGATCGCGATACATCTCGCCATTATGGCCCAGCGTGGTGACGAACACCCGCCCCTTCTCATAGGCATGATACCAGGCGACGGGATGCTCCCGCCCCATCGGCCTTGCCACCTGCCCCAGCCAGATTTTGGTCGGGTCGTAGCTGCTTTCCTCGACATTCAGCACCGGATGGATCGTCACCTTATAGGGGTTGGCGGTGACATAATATTCGTCGGTCCAGATCCAGCGATCGGGCAGACCATAGGTGGCGGGAAAACCCTTGTCGGTCGGCGTCACCACCGCCGTCTGCACCATCGGATGGATGACGAAGCTGCGCCCGACCATCTTCTCGTACCAGGCCCATTCGCCCGGCGGCGTGATGAGCGCGCGATGCACGACGATGGCATTGCCGCCCGCCCGCATATAGGCCTCGAACCTGGCGCGCTGGGCCGGGTTCAGTTCCTCGCCCGGCGTATTGAGGAACATCACCGCCGCATATTGGCTGAGATCGCCATCGAAGACGGACGTGTTGTTGGCCCAGGTGAAGCTGAAATCATGCAGCTTGCCAAGATTCTCCAGACTGTCCCGCGCGATCGGTATATATTCATAATGATATTTGTTCGGGATGGCGAGGACGAGCAACTTATACTGGTCCTCCGCCCGCACCGCTGCGGGCACCGACAGCGCCATCAGGGCGATGAGTGCCCCGACCTTGTTTCTCATCCGCCTGCCTCCTTCACTCGCCTATCGCTAGGACAGGCGGCGACGGAAAGATAGCGCTCCCATGGTCGTAATCAGCCCGGTAGCAGGCCGATCGCGTCCACTTCGACCAGACAGCCATGATGAAGTTCGGGTGCGGGCACTACCGTGCGCGCCGGCCGGGCGTCCCCCATCATCTCGGCATAGATACCGTTGAAACGCGGCCAATTCTCGACGCCCACGATATAGGCGGTGACGCGCGCGATCCGTTCCGGCCCGCATCCTGCCTCTGCCAGGATCGCCAGCATATTGCCGATCGCCAGCCGTGCCTGGTCCTCAAACGACAGGTCACTACGCGGCCCCTGCCCCGCCACCACCGGCAATTGCCCCGACACGAAGACGAAGCCATTCGCAATCGTCGCCTGCGCATAATGGCCGGCGGGCGCCGGCGCCTTGTCGGTCTCGATCCGCTGCACGTCCATCACCATCCTCCAAATCGCGGCCAGACCGCTTCCACCATATCGCTGCCGTCCCGCACCACATGATAGCGATCATGCTGCGCGCCGGTGGCACAGGCGTGATTGGGCAATATTCGCACCCGATCGCCCACCGCCAGGTCCGGCAGCGCGCCGGATGCCCCCGGCCGCAGCGCGATGATGCCATATTCCTGATTGGCATCGACCAGGATCAGATCGCCATAGGGCCGCCCGTCCCGGTCGCAGACCAGGCCATAGCCCTGATCGACATCCTGTTTCGCCGTGCCGCGATCGCGCGACATCGCCATCCAGCCGGCATCGACCAAGATCCAGCCCTTGTCCCGCTGATGCCCGATCACCGTCGCCAGCACCGACAGGGCGATGTCGTCCACAGAACAGATGCCGATCCCGGCCATCACCAGATCGAAGAAGACGAAGACGCCGGCGCGCACCTCGGTCACGCCGCTCAGGTCCGTGGCGTGATGCGCGGTCGGGGTCGATCCGACGCTGATCATCGGACAATCATGTCCCGCCTCCCGCAAGACCCGCGCCGCCGACACCACGGCATCCCGCTCGGCGTCAGCGCAGGCGCGCAGTTCCGCCGCGCCGCGCGCGCCATAGCTGCCGCCGGCATGGGTCATCACGCCGCGCAATGCGCCGCCCTGCGCCAGCGCCGTGCCGATCGCCCGCAGCCGCGCCGCATCGTCGGGCTGCACGCCCGACCGGTGGCCGTCGCAATCAATCTCGATCAGGGCCGGAATGGCCGTGCCCGCCGCGCGCGATGCGGCCGCGACCGCCTCTGCCTGCTCGACCGAATCCAGCACGATCGCCAGGTCCACGCCCTGCGCCCGCAGCGCAAGTATCTCGGGCAACTTGGCTGGACTGATGCCGACCGCATAGAGAATGTCGCGCACCCCGGCCGCCGCAAAGCGGCGCGCCTCCTGCAAGGTCGATACCGTCGCCGGTCCTTGCGCCGTCGGCATCAGCCGCTGCGCGACCTCGACCGACTTGGCGGTCTTGAGATGCGGCCGCATCCCTACGCCCAGCCCGTCCAGATGTGCCCGCAGCCGCGCGATATTGCGATCCATCCGGTCGGCATCCAGCACAAGGCAAGGCGTCGACAAGCTATCGAGGGGAAAGGGATCGTCGGAAAAGGCAGACATAAGAGGCTCCGTTGCTGACCCGCAGATTGCCGACATGCGGCGGCTTTTCAACGGGCTCGACGAATTCCGACGATTTTTCCTCCGCCGTCACCGCCCCCTTGCCCGACTCTTTTCATTCCGTTATTTCTGTTTTTACAGAAAGGAATGTCATGCCACTTCTCGACCATCCCGATGCCAAGGCGTTCCTGCTCCACTGGGGTGAGATGGGCACGCAATGGGGCGTCAACCGGTCGGTCAGCCAGGTCCATGCATTCCTCTATCTGTCGGACCATCCCCTGCCCGCCGACGAGATTGTCGACCAGCTCGGCCTTGCCCGCTCCAATGTCTCGACCGCGCTCAAGGAACTGCAATCCTATGCGATCGTCCGCCGGGTCCATGTAGAGGGCGACCGGCGCGACCATTTCGTCGCGGAATCCGATCTGTGGGAAATGCTCACCCGCATCGCTGCCGAGCGCAAGCGGCGCGAGATCGACCCAACCATCGCCCTGCTGAACGACCTCGCCCAGCGGCTCGCCAGGGATGAAAGCTGCCCGCCCCATGTACGCGAGCGCATCACCCGCATGCATGAATTCATGTCGACGCTTGGCAACTGGTATGAGCAGGTCAACAAGCTGCCCAAGTCGACCCTGATCGCCCTCATGAAGCTCGGCAACAAGGTCGCCCGCTTCATTCCTACCGGCAAGAGCAAGGACTAGTCGCTGCTAATCGATGCGCCCTGACGCCCGATCGCACCCAGCTATTTCGGAGTTTACAGAAATGTCTGACAAAAACGACGAAAATCCCGATCCCATCGCCCCGCCCGTTCGCGCCGGATCGGCCCCGCTGCGCATTGCATCGGCCGTCGCGCTGGCCATGGCCTTTGCGATCGGCGTCTATCTGCTGCTCGACGCCACCCGCGTGAACGGCCTTGTCAGCTTCACCTTCCTGCTGCTCCTGCCCGCCGCGCTCACCGCCTTCGTTGCCTATGTCGGCGATCCCTGGGCGGAGCGGTCGCGCCGCTATTATATGACGATGCCGCTCTGGCTGCTGGGCGCGACCATCCTCCTGTCCGTCCCGGTGCTGAAGGAAGGGGTGATCTGCATCGTCATGCTCGCCCCGCTCTGGATCGCCAGCGGGCTGGCTGGCGCCTATGCCACCTATCGGCTGCGCGGCCGTGCTGGCGATCGCGGCACCAGCTATTGCATGGCGGTGCTGGCCATGCCGCTGATCGCGATGCAGGTCGAACCGATGATCCCCCTGCCCGACGCCACCGCCACCGTCAGCCGCTCGATCATCGTCGAGGCCAGCCCGGACCGGATCTGGCCGCTGCTGCGCGGCATTCCCGATGTCCGACCGGGCGACGGAACATGGACCTTCACCCAGGATGTGCTGGGCGTACCCCGGCCGCTCGGCGCCCATATGCTGGGTGACGGGATCGGCGCAGTCCGCATGGCCGACTGGGGCCGGCAGGTGCGGTTTCGCGAACATATCATCGATTGGCAACCGGGCCGCAGCATCGGCTGGCGCTTCGATTTTCGCGGGCTCGACGCCTGGCAGTTCACCGACCGGCACCTGATGCCCGACAGCGCCTATTTCAAGGTGACGACCGGCGGCTATCGCATGGAACCGGCCGGCCCCGGCCGCACTCGCGTCATCATCGACACCCATTATTGGATGCAGACCCCGGTCAATGGCTATTCCCGGCTGTGGGGCGAAATTTTCTTGGGCGACATCGAAAAGAACCTGCTCGTCCTCATCAAGCAGCGCGCCGAACGGCCGGTCGCGCCCGCCATCCTCTGACTGCCAAAAGGAGATGAACCATGGTTGAAACCGCCTATGCCCTCTATCTGGTCATCACGCTCGCCATCACCATCTGGGTCGCGCGCACCCTGTCGAAAAATGGCGAGGTCTTCCTGATCCAATGTTTCGGCCATGATGCGCAACTGGCCCGATCGACCAACCATCTGCTCGTCGTCGGCTTCTACCTCGTCAATATCGGCTTCATCACCCTGACGCTCAGCCTGGGCAAGGAACCGACCAGCTATGCCGAAACGATCCGCTTCCTCAGCGCCAAGATCGGCCTCGCCGTGCTGGTGCTGGGCGGCATGCATTTCTTCAACATGGGCGCGATCGCCCATTTCGGCCGCAAGGTGAATGGCTGGCTGCACGACGGCCATCCCCAGGCCGCCTGATCGCCAGCCGGAAGGGTGCGCCCCACCCTTCCCCCTTTCCGGGAGGTTCCGATGTCCCATGCCGATCCTGCCCATCTTCGCGGCGGCGCCCGCGCGATCCTGACCGCCGGCCCGTTGTTCGTGACGCTCTATCTGGCCGCCGATCTCTATCGCCGCATACCCGATGCCATTACGGTGGATCTGGGAATCCTCATCATCCTGCCCCTCATATTGCTCTTCGCGTTGATCTTCGGCCCCTTGGTTGCCGCCATCCCGATCATCATCGGGACGACGTCGATGCGCGTCCTGGCATATCATTGTCCCCTTTTTGCCCCCCGCGCCTTCTGGTTGCTCGCCGGTGCCGCCGTCGGCTTCGGCGTGGCTTATGGCTGCGACCTATTGGGGGAATTCCCTGATTTGAGCTTTGCCCTGATCGCAACCAGCGGCCTCAGCGGCTGGCTGGCCTACACGCCGGAATAGTATTTCCGCGCCCCTGTCCTATTGAACCATGCCCCGCTATACTGATTGCATCTCATAACAATATGTCCCACTGGCGTTCGGAAATTACCGAATGTGCGGGAAAAGTGCGAAGTTAAGCGAAATATGTCCAATCACCAGATCCATGTCATCGGCGGCGGTCTCGCCGGTTCGGAAGCCGCCTGGCAGCTCGCCCAGGCCGGTATCAAGGTCCGCCTGTCGGAAATGCGCGGCACCGGAGAGATGACCCCGGCGCACCAGACCGACGGCCTGGCCGAACTGGTCTGCTCCAACAGTTTCCGTTCCGATGATGCGGACAAGAATGCCGTGGGTCTGCTGCATCAGGAAATGCGGCGTCTCGGCTCGCTGATCATGGACCGCGCCGAACCGGCCAAGGTGCCGGCCGGTTCTGCCCTGGCGGTCGACCGCCATGTCTTTTCCGACGGCGTTACCCGCGCACTCGCCGAACATCCCAATGTCGAGATCGTGCGCGAGCGGATCGACACGCTGCCGACGGAGGGCATGACCATCGTCGCCACCGGGCCGCTGACCGCCGCCGCGCTGGCCAGCAGCATCGGCGAAGCCGCCGGCATGGAGCATCTCGCCTTTTTCGACGCGATCGCGCCGGTCATCCATTTCGACAGCATCGACATGGAAGAATGCTGGATGGCCAATCGCTGGGACAAGATCGGCCCCGGCGGTGGCGAGGGCAAGGACTATATCAACTGCCCGATGAACAAGGAGCAGTATCAGGCCTTCGTCCAGGGGCTGCTCGACGGCGAGAAGACCGAGTTCAAGGAATGGGAGTCGAGCACCCCCTATTTCGAGGGCTGCATGCCGATCGAGGTGATGGCCTCGCGCGGGCCGGAAACGCTGCGCCATGGCCCGATGAAGCCGATGGGGCTGGACAATCCCAAGACCGGCCGCTGGCCCTATGCCGTGGTCCAGCTGCGCCAGGACAATGCGTCGGGCACGTTGTGGAACATGGTCGGCTTCCAGACCAAGCTGAAGCATGGCGCCCAGGTCGAGCTGTTCCGCACCATTCCGGGGCTGGAAAAGGCGGAGTTCGCGCGGCTGGGCGGCCTGCACCGCAACACCTTCATCCAGAGCCCGAAGCTGCTCGACCCGACGCTGCGCCTCAAAAGTGCGCCGCATATCCGCTTCGCCGGGCAGATGACCGGGTGCGAGGGCTATGTCGAAAGCGCTGCCATCGGCCTCATCGCCGGGCGTTTCGCCGCGGCCGAGATACTGGGCCAGGACCTGGCGCCGCCGCCCGCCGACACGGCACTGGGCGCGCTGCTCGGCCATGTCACCGGCAATGTCGAGACCGCCGACTATCAGCCGATGAACGTCAATTTCGGCCTGTTCCCGACGCTGGACGACGTCAAGAAGAAGCAGCGCAAGGAAGCCTATACCGCCCGCGCCCGCGCCTCCTTCGGTCGCTGGCTGGGTGAGGTGGTGGAACCGGCCTGATCCATCCGGGACAGGCTCAGCATTTGCAGCGCGGTTTCGCCGCCCGCTTCGGCGCGGTGGTGGCGAACTCGGCCGGGGTCAGCTTGCCGTTCTTGTCGGCATCGGCCCCGGCAAAACGATCCGCGGTGGCCACCGCCCATTCCTCGAACGACAGGAGATTATCCTTGTTCGTATCGAGCTGTTTGAACGCGGCAGTGCGGCTGCCCAGCATCTCGATCCGGCTGATGATGCCGTCGCGATTGCGGTCATAACGGGCAAAGCGCTTTTCCTCGCGGCTCTGCGGACTGGCCTCGCCGGGCATCGGCGGCGGCTCGCCTACCGCGTCGGGATCGCCTTCGGGCAGGGCTTCGTTGGCTGGCGGTGGCGGTGGCGCGAGCAAAGCCTTGGGCGGCGGCTCGTTGGTCGCCCGCCCCTGCCACCAGAACAGGCCGGCCGCGACCAGCAGCAACGCCCCCATGCCACCTGCCAGCAACCGTCCCATCGCCCGCTCCCCCCTTCGTGACGGCAGCGAACCTATCGCGATCGACTAGCGCCCGACAAGCGCGATCCGCATCAGTCGCCAGGCCATGTTCCGCGTCAGCCCGACCGGCGCCCGCTGTCCCCGCTCGACATCATGCCGTGCCAGCAGATAGGCGATGCGCAGCGGCTTCCACGCGCTGGGCCACACCGGATCGCCCACCTGCGGCAACAGGTCGCGGGCCAGACCGATGGCCGCATCCGCCAGTGCCTCGTCGCCGCTATGGGCAGACAGGTCCCACAAGGCCCAGATCTTGCCCGCCGCGATCAGCCAGTCGGGTGCATCGGCCACATCGGCCAGCGCCTGGAACAGCCCGCCGCCGCGCCCGGCGGCATAGTCGCGCAGGCCGGTGAGGTCGATCTCCGGCTCCACCACCAGCACTTCCCAACCGTCGAGCATCGCCGGGATACCGGGCGCGGCCAGCGCACCAATCGCGCGCAGCCAGTCGACCACAGGCTCGCCCTGTCCCTTGACGCCCGCCTCGTCACTGACGACGCCCAGCCACCAGGCGAGGCGCATCTGCCCGATCGCTGGATCGCTGGTGGTTCGCGCAATTTGCGCAAAGCGCTGATCCAGCGCCCAGAGCGCCCGATGCCGCTCGGCAAAGCGCCCTGCATGCCCGGAAAGCAGGCGCGCCAGCGGCGCCAGATCGTCCGTGCGATCCATCATTTCGATCCCGATCTAAAAATGGCTTATCAATCCTTTAACCAGACTTCGCATAGAGACCCTAACCAGTCCCGTTGCATAGCCGACGATGGCCCTGTCCAGATTTCTGGGGGGAAACGGGCGACATGGGTGAATGCGGAACATGGGCAAGCAGATCAAGCGCGCGATGACATTCCTTGGCCGGCTTCGGCGCAACCAGGCGGGCAACACGCTCGCCATGGTGGCCGCAGCGGTCATTCCGCTCGCAGCGCTGATCGGCGGCGGCGTCGACATGAGCCGCGCCTATATGGCCAAGGCCCGTCTGCAGCAAGCCTGTGACGCTGGCGCGCTGGCTGGCCGACGCTCCATGACGACCTCGGCGATGACTTCTACCGACATTGACGAAGCGAAGAAATTCTTCGATTTCAACTTCCCGCAAAAAACCTTTCAGACTGACGAATTTGCACCGAACATCCGCAGCGATCCGAGCCTGACGACAACCGTACTGGTCTCCGCCGACACGCGCATCCCGACCACGATCATGCGGATATTGGGCTTCCAATATCTCAATCTGTCGGTGTCCTGCAGCTCGAAATTCGACATCGGCAATACCGATGTGATGCTGGTGCTGGACACCACCGGTTCGATGAGCAGCAATATCAGCGACGGCAATAACGGAACGACGACACGTATCGCCGCGCTGCGACAGGCCGTGCGCGCCTTCTACGACACGCTTGGCCCCGGCAACACCAATACCGGGCGGGTGCGCTATGGCTTCATGCCCTATGCCAGCAACGTCAATGTCGGACGCCTGTTACCCACGACGGCATTGGTCGGTGGAAACGCTGGCGACACCTGGGGCTATAACAGCCGCCAGATGACCTATTATAATGATACGCCGGCTTCGACCAGCACCTGCTATCGGGGCTACAAGAGCAGCGGAAGCAATAACTGCCGTACAAGTTCAGGGAGTGCCCAGAGCGACTCCAGCAATGTGGACCTCGCCGCCTGCAGATCATGGGCGCAGGCCGCCACCTCGATTAGCGGCAATTATCCCAACACGATCACCAGGGTCACCTATTCCGCCTATTCGTGGGATGGGACCACGCCCTTCCCATCTTCTGGCAACAACAACAAGAAATGTGTTCGCCAGGAAGTGACGACCACGCATACGAGCAATGTGACCGGTGGCACCGGCAATACGTCGCTCGACAAATGGTCCTATAACAAGATCAACCTCACGGTTTCCGACTATGTCCGTGGCACGGCCATTCCAAATCCTGCCTATAATGACGGCACGACGTCGACCTGGGGCGGCTGCATCGAGGAGCCGGATACGATCAACACGATCAATTCTAGCACCTCGTCCAGTTCCGTCCCAACCGGCGCGAACGACCTGAATATCGACCTGATCCCAGATTCCAACGCGACCCGCTGGCGCCCATTCTGGCCGGACGTATCCTGGTATCGCACCTCGACGCCTGCCACTTCGCCCTATTGGAGCAGTTGGGGCGGCGATCAGGCTGCCTGCCCGGCCCCAGCACGACCGCTGGCGGAATATACATCGCGGGATGCGGCGCCCAGCAACGATCCCAGCGCCACATCGTTCAATACCTATGTGAACTCGTTGGAACCCTGGGGTTTCACCAATCACACCACCGGGATGGTCTGGGGTGCCCGTATGATGTCGCCAAACGGGATCTTTGCCGCCAATAACGGCGCAGCCCCCAATGGCTTCACCATTTCGCGACACGTCATCTTCATGACGGACGGTGCGATGACCGCATCGGACGGCAATTATGACGGCTGGGGCATCAACAGGCTGGATGGCCGCATTGCCCCGACCGGCACCAGCACCGATGATCTGGTGACGATCCAGAACAAGCGCTTCTCGATTGCCTGCGAAGCCGCCAAGCGCAGGGGTATCACCATCTGGGTGATCGTCTTCGCCAGCGCGTCCAATGCCACGCTCAATAGTTGCGCCTCCAGCACCGACCATGTCGCCGTGTCCACCAACGCAGCCGCGCTGACCACCCAATTCACCACCATTGCCCAGAATATCGGCGGGCTGAGGCTCTCGCAATGATCGCGCGCCTCCTGCCTGTCCGCAACCTTGCGACTGACAGCCGCGGTGCGACGCTGGTCGAGTTCGGCTTCGTCATAGGGCCGCTCTGCCTGATCATCATGGGCATCGCCGACCTGGGATATCAAAGCTATCTCAACGCCGTCACCAAGGGCGTGCTGGACCAGGCTGCCCGCGCAGCCTCGGTCGGCACGATGACGTCGGCCCAGATCGATACCTATATCAATCAGCGCATGGCCCCCATCGTGTCGAAAAAGGGCAGCGTGGATATCACCAAGACCAGCTATTATAATTTTTCGCGGATCGGGAAGCCCGAGAAGATCCTGACCGATACCGCGCCATTGGGCACCTATAATGCGGGCGACTGTTTCGAAGACAGCAACGGCAACGGCATCTATGACACGAGCGCCGGCGCGACCGGCCTCGGCAGCGCCGACGACGTCGTCTATTATCAGGTCACGGTCACCATGCCGCGTCTATTTCCCATGGCGAAAATCCTTGGCTGGTCAGCGACGCAGACCGCCACATCATCGGTCATTCTTCGCAACCAGCCCTGGTCCAACCAGATCAGCCCGACGAAAGTCTGCACCTGACATGCGCATGCCTTCGCACCCCCTTCTGCGCCGGCTGCGGCAGGATCAATCAGGCCTGGCACTGATCGAGTTCGCCTATTCGCTGCCCGTCCTGCTGGCATTGACGCTAGGCGGGCTGGAAGTCGCCAATCTGGCCATTACCCATATGAAGCTGAGCCAGCTGGCCATGCTGGTCGCGGACAATGCCTCACGCGTGCGTGCCTCGATCGACGAGGCAGATATCAACGAGATATTCAGTGGCGCAGCGCTCTCCGCCAATGGACTCAATTTCGCCGCCAATGGCAAAATCTTCCTGTCGGACCTGGAGCCGAACAGGCAGGATGCGCCCAATACAGGCCAATATATCCGCTGGCAGCGCTGCTATGGCAGCGGCAGTTTTACCTCCACCTATGGCACCACAGGCAATGGCGCATCCGATGCCAGCATGGTCGACGGCATGGGACCGACCAACCGAAAAATCAGCGCCGGTAACGGCACGGCGGTGATGTTCGTCGAAGTCGCCTATAAATATCAGCCGCTCATTTCGAACAGCATCTTCGGCGAGAAGACGATCCGCTACACCAGCGCGTTCAACGTGCGCGAGCGAACCGACCAGGCGATGAAAAATGCCGGCAACCTGTCCACCTCGCAGACGGCAACCTGCTCCTGATAGCCGGCCACCATAGGTCTGATTAAAAAAGGGGCGATCCGATCGGACCGCCCCTTTTTCATTCTTACTTGTAGCAGACTTTCTTGGCCGCTTCGACCACGCGGGCCGCGTCGATCAACGCCAACTTTTCGAGGTTCGCGGCATAAGGCAGCGGCACATCCTCGTTGGTGACGCGCAGGACCGGGGCGTCGAGATCGTCGAAGCCCTTTTCCATCACGACGGCGGCGATTTCCGACGCGATCGAGCAGGTCGGCCAGCCTTCTTCCACCACCACCAGGCGGTTGGTCTTCTTGAGGCTCTCCAGAACCGTCGCGGTGTCGAGCGGACGCAGCGTGCGCAGGTCGATCACTTCCGCATCGATGCCCTCGGCAGCAAGCTGCTCGGCCGCGTCGAGCGCCAGGCCCACACCGATCGAGTAGCTGACCAGGGTAACATCCTTGCCCGGACGCATGATGCGCGCCTTGCCGATCGGCAGGACATAATCGTCGACCTTGGGCACGTCGAAGCTGCGACCATAGAGAAGTTCATTCTCCAGGAACACGACCGGATCGGTCGAGCGGATCGCGGCCTTGAGCAGGCCCTTGGCGTCGGCCGCGTCATAGGGCGCGATGACGATCAGGCCGGGAACCGCGGCGTACCAGGGGCCGTAGTTCTGCGAGTGCTGTGCGCCGACGCGGCTGGCCGCGCCGTTGGGACCACGGAACACGATCGGGCAGCGCATCTGGCCACCGGACATATAGTTGGTCTTGGCAGCCGAGTTGATGATGTGGTCGATCGCCTGCATGGCGAAGTTGAACGTCATGAACTCGATCACCGGACGCAGGCCACCCATGGCCGCGCCCGAACCGATGCCGGCAAAGCCATATTCGGTGATCGGCGTGTCGATGACGCGCTTGGGACCGAATTCGTCGAGCAGGCCCTGGGTCACCTTGTAGGCGCCCTGATATTCGGCGACTTCCTCGCCCATCACGAAGACGCGCGGGTCCGACCGCATTTCCTCGGCCATGGCGTCGCGCAGCGCTTCGCGCACGGTGGTCTTGACGAACTCGGTGCCGGCCGGGAGGTCCGGATCCTGCACGGTCGCCTTGGCTTCCGACGCCAGCTTGGAGGTACCGCTTTCCGCCTTCTTGGGCGCTTCTTCGGCCTTGGGGGCTTCAGCCTTGGGCGCAGGTGCCGGAGCAGCCTCCCCGCCCTCGCCCGCCATCGTCGCGATGACAGTGCCGACCTTCACGCCCTCGGTGCCTTCGGCAATCACGATCTGGCCGATCTTGCCTTCGTCGACGGCTTCGAATTCCATCGTCGCCTTGTCGGTCTCGATCTCGGCGAGAATGTCGCCGGACTTCACTTCATCGCCTTCCTTCACCAGCCACTTGGCCAGCGTGCCCTCTTCCATCGTCGGCGAGAGCGCCGGCATCTTGATTTCGATACCCATTAATATTGCTCCACCAGCACGTCGGTATAGAGTTCATGCATCTCAGGTTCGGGCGAGGTTTCGGCGAAATCGGCCGCTTCGGCGACGATCTTGCGGATATCCTGGTCGATGACCTTGATCTCGTCCTCGCTGACGCCGGCGTCGATCAGATATTTCTTCACGCCCTCGATCGGGTCGCTGTTGTCGCGCACCGCCTGAACCTCGTCACGCGAACGATATTTGGCCGGGTCGGACATGGAGTGACCGCGATAGCGGTAGGTCTTCATTTCGAGCAGGATCGGGCCATTGCCGCCCTGGACCCACTTGAGCGCTTCCTCGGTCGCGCCGCGCACCGCCAGAACGTCCATGCCGTCGACCTGGATGCCGGGGATACGGAAGCTCTCGCCACGGCGATAGAGCTGGTCTTCCGACGAGGCGCGGTTGACGCTGGTGCCCATGGCATATTGATTGTTCTCGATCACGAAGATGATCGGGAGCTTCCACAGTTCGGCCATGTTGAACGATTCGTAGACCTGGCCCTGGTTGGCCGCGCCGTCGCCGAAATAGGCAACGCACACGCCGCCATCGTCGTTATATTTGTGGGCGAAGGCCAGGCCCGCGCCGAGTGACACCTGGGCGCCGACGATGCCGTGGCCGCCATAGAATTTATGCTCGACGCTGAACATGTGCATCGAACCGCCCTTGCCGCGCGAAATGCCGGCTTCGCGGCCGGTCAGTTCGGCCATGATGACCTTGGGATCGATGCCATAAGCGAGCATGTGGCCATGGTCGCGATAACCGGTGATCACGCTGTCCTTGCCGGGCTTCAATGCCGACTGGATGCCGACCGCAACCGCTTCCTGGCCGATATAGAGGTGACAGAAACCGCCGATGAAACCCAGACCATAAAGCTGGCCGGCCTTTTCCTCGAAGCGGCGGATCAGAACCATCTGCCGATAGAATTCCAGCAGCTCTTCCTTGCTGGCCTTGTAGTCGGTGGGCGTTTCGGGGCGCGGACGATTATGGTCCGCACCGGCCGGCACTGCGGCCTTTGCCTTTGCGCTGTCGGCGCGCGGCGTGGTTGGTTTCGCCAAGGCTATTATCCTTTTGCGTGGGTAGGATGGAAGGAAGCCCGATATGCGTCAGAGTTGCATAGATTGCAACGGCGGACCCCACGGAATCCCGGCATAATGAATGTCCCGAGTGCAAAAACGACAATCCATGACAACGCTGTCGAAAACGGGTCGCGAACGACCGGCAACAAAATGTTGCCGCGACAGGATTTTACCAAATAAATGGAAAGCGCACCCTATCGACGCGCGGATCAGTTCAGCGGAACGATCACTTCATCATGGTGAATCACGCCGAGCTGGCGACGGATCAGTTCGTCAGACAGATCGGGATCGACGCGGCGCGGATTGAGCAGGTCCACCCGGTTGCGCAACTCCTGCCGATGCAGCTGGACGATCTTGAGCTCAGCCTTCGCATCGCGCAGTTGGCGCGAATAATCGCCCCAGGCGAGCACGCCATTGGAGCCGAGCACCACATAGCCGGCGAAGAACAGCAGCAACAGCACCGCGATTGCCGGCCCGAGGGCCGACATCAATAGCATGCGGAGCTTCGCGATATGCGCCATGAACTGCTTGAATCACAGGATTCGGCCGGTCGCAAGCAAAAATATGCCCGATGCGACCAGCCGAATCCCTAACCTGAAATTAGCCGTGGATCAGCGGAAGATCGAACGACCGGCATAGACCGCCATGTCGCCCAGTTCCTCTTCGATGCGGATCAGCTGATTATACTTGGCAAGCCGGTCCGAACGGGCGAGCGAGCCGGTCTTGATCTGACCGCAATTGGTGGCGACGGCAAGGTCGGCGATGGTCGAATCCTCGGTCTCGCCCGAACGGTGCGACATGACCGCCGTGTAGCGGGCACGATGCGCCATATCGACGGCGGCGAGCGTTTCCGACAGCGTGCCGATCTGGTTGACCTTCACCAGCAGCGAGTTGGCCAGCCCCTTGCCGATGCCCATCGACAGGCGGGCCGGGTTGGTGACGAACAGATCGTCGCCGACCAACTGGACCTTGTCACCGATCTTGTCGGTCAGCGCCTTCCAGCCCTCGAAATCATCCTCGCTCATGCCGTCTTCGATCGACTTGATCGGATAGTCGGCGGCCAGCGCGGCGAGATAATCGGCCATTTCGACCGGCGAGAGCGACAGGCCTTCGCCCGAAATCTCGTACTTGCCGTTCTTGAAGAATTCGGTCGCGGCACAGTCCAGCGCCAGCACGACATCGTCACCGGGCTTGTAGCCGGCCTTTTCGACCGACAGCATGATGAAGTCGAGCGCATCGCGGGTCGAGGCGATGTTGGGGGCAAAGCCGCCCTCGTCACCGACCGAAGTGGCCAGACCCTTGTCGTGCAGCCCCTTCTTGAGCGTGTGGAAGATTTCCGAACCGATGCGCACGGCGTCGGCGATGCTCTCCGCACCGACCGGCATGATCATGAATTCCTGAAAGTCGATCGGGTTGTCGGCATGCTCGCCGCCGTTGATGATGTTCATCATCGGCACCGGCAGAACATGCGAGGACACGCCGCCGACATAGCGATAGAGCGGCAGGCCGCGCGCGTCGGCGGCTGCCTTGGCAGTGGCAAGCGACACGCCCAGGATCGCGTTGGCGCCCAGACGCGACTTGTTCTCGGTACCGTCGAGCGCGATCATCGCAGCATCGACTTCGCCCTGGTCCTCGGCATCGAGGCCAATGAGTTGCTCGGCAATCTCGTCATTGACGGCGGCGACGGCCTGAAGCACGCCCTTGCCCAGATATTTGCTCTTGTCGCCGTCGCGCTTTTCGACCGCCTCATAGGCACCGGTCGACGCGCCCGACGGCACGGCGGCGCGGCCGAAGCTGCCATCTTCCAGCATCACGTCGACTTCGACGGTCGGATTGCCGCGGCTGTCGAGAATCTGGCGGGCGTGGATATCGAGAATGGCGGTCATGATCGCTCCCTGATCTGGGCCCGGACACGCGCCGGGCGGCCTTTTCGCGGCCCCGCTTAGCCAGCAGCCCCAAACTTGGCAATCCGGGGGACTTGCCATCGGACAAAAAATGCCGATGCTCAAAATAGTAACGGCGCCGGAACTGTAGGCCGCCGCCAAGCATTAGGATCATGACAGCCCGCCCCGCGCGGGACCATGAGGTTGAGCTTTAGGGAGACTTTGGACAATGGCCGACAACCCGGAAACCCCGCCCGTCAAGCGCGTGAAGAAGGCGGTTGCCGCCAAGGCGAAGCCGGCGTCGACCAAGGCCTCCACCCCGGCCGTCAAGGCCGCGCCGGTGAAGAAGGCCGCCACCCGCAAGGCGCCCGCAAAGCCCGGAAACGGGGCCACCCATGGCTGGTTCGCGCAGATCGCCCCGATCAAGGCGCAAGCCGAAAAGGCCGCCAAGGCCGCGACCGACAAGATCAATTCGGTCGATTGGAAGGCGCATATCGACCCGATCAAGGAGCAGGCCGGCAAGACCGCAAAGTCTGCGGCGAGCAGTGCCAAGGACAAGACCGGTTCGGCCATGCAGAGCCTGTCGAAGCTGATTGCAGACACCGCCGGCACGGTCGATGCGAAGCTCGGCCCGCAATATGGCGATTATGCCCGCCAGGCAGCGGAATCGGTGGCCAGTGCTGCAGATACGCTGGATAGCAAGGACGTGGACCAGTTGATGACCGAGGCGCGTGATTTCGTGCGCAAGAGCCCGGCCGTTGCCATCGGCGCGGCCGCCGTGGTCGGCTTTGTGCTGATGCGCCTTGCCAAAGGATCGTCCGACAGCGACGCCTGACGAACGCAAGACAGGATTATCGTGACGGCTAACCGCAGGCCCCGGTTCACGGGGCGGAGGGGCAATTGACGCAGGAACCAGCGGATACGGTGGCAACGCCGCAGACCGAGGGGAATGAGGAGTCTGTCCGCGCGACATTCGCCCGCCTCTACACCGATGGCCGCGCCTATGCGCAGGCGGAGGTCGAGCGCCAGAAGCTGCGCGCCGGCATTGCTGGCGCCGGCATCCGCAATGCCGCTATCCTGGGGATCGTGGCGTTGATGCTGCTGTTCGCAGCGATCGTGACCCTGTTGATCGGATTGGTGATTGCGCTGTCAGCGACGATCGGGCCGCTCTGGGCAACGCTGGCGGTGTTCGGCGGCGCTGTACTGATCGCCGTCCTGCTGCTGCTGCTGGCCAAGGGACAGATCAGCCATATGTTGAAGACGATCAAGTCATGAGCCGGGAACAGGCCTATCGCGAAGCGACCGAACGCGCGGTGCATCTGCGCAGCAAGGCGGTCCTGAGCCTTGCCGATGCCCAGGCGCGGATCGCACCCGATCGGCTGAAGGCCGATTTCGAGGCGAAGATCACGACGACTGCGCTCGACGGCGTCGCCTATGTCGGTGCCAAGGTGCGCCAGCGGCCGGTTGCAACCGGCGCGGCGGCAACCGGCATCGTCCTGTTTCTCTTCCGCCGCCCCCTCACGGCACTTTTCGGACGCCTGTTCGTTCGACTGAGGAACCGTAACACGGAAATTTCGGAGATTGATGATGGCTGACATCCGCGCCCAACTGACCCGCGTCCGCGAAGCGGCCAATGACGCCGCCGGCAGCGCAACCGACATGATCAAGGACAGCACCGGCAAGGCGCGCGAAAGCGCCGGCGAACTGATCCAGACCGGCAAGGACAAGGCGAGTGAAGCCTATGGCGACGCGCGCGACCGGGGCCAGCGTGTCGCTGCCCGCGCCAACGAGATCATTCAGGAGCATCCGGTTGCGGCTGTGGCCGGCGCGGTGGCGGCAGGCGCGGTCATCGCCTGGATGTTCCCCAAGAGCCGTAAGGTGATGAAGGCGTTGCCGGGTCTGGCCGCCACCGCCGGCGCCCGCGTGCTGGAGGCGGCCGCCACTGCCCGCACCGCCGCGAGCGAGAATAGCGAGTCGCTGCGCCATAATGCTGGCGAAGCACTGGCGAGTGCGCGGGACAATGCCGGCGAAGTGCTGAGCAAGGCCCGCGAAACGGCCAGCCATGCGCTGTCGAGCGCCAAGGAAAGCGCAAGCGACACCGCTGCAGCGGCCCGTGACGCCGCGGCATCGGCCGATCTTGGCGGCAAGGCATCGAAGCTGGCGGACGAACTGGTCGCGCTCGTTTCCACCCGCGTCGAGGCGCTGGGCGACGCGATCAAGGCGCGATTGCCGAAAAGCTAATCGCGATTGCCGCAAACGCAATCGACACAAAGGCCGCTTTCCTTGGCGGATCGCAGGGACGATGCTAAGGCACCGCGATCAGTCAAAGGAGAACATATAACGCCATGAGCAAGATGCATCTGGTGATGGGCGGCCGCGTAACCAACCCGCAGACGCTGGAATTCCAGGACCTCAGCAAGGTCGACCTGGTTGGCGTCTTCCCTGACTATGCCTCGGCCGAAAAGGCCTGGCGCGGCGCGGCGCAGCGCACCGTCGATGACGCCGAAATGCGCTATGTGATCGTCCATCTGCACCGCCTGCTGGAGCCTGAGCTGCCGGCAGCCTGATGACCCGTTTCGGGCGAGACCGGATCATGCCCCGGTTTCGCCCGAACACATATTATCGAACGATCAATTGATAGCCTGGGGCCGTTTGCGGAACCGCCAGCGCAGCAAGGGCCGGGTCAGGGCTAGCCCTGCCAGGAAGCCGCCAATATGCGCGGCAATCGCGATCTGACCCAGATCGCCCAATCCCCCCGCCGTCGCCACGCCGATCATCAACTGGATCGCGATCCAGGCGGCCGCCAGCCACAGCACCCGCACGAAATTGGCCGACAACGGCCCGATCCGCCGCACCTGTTGCTGGCTGTAAAGCAGCGCATAGGTGGCGATGATCGCGGAAATCGCGCCACTCGCCCCGACCATCGGATTGATCGATTCCGGCGTGATCGCCCATTGGGCGAAGCAGGCGGCATAGGCGCCGGCGACATAGAGGATCAGCGTGCCGGTGCGGCCCAGCACATGTTCGACCTGCCGCCCGCAGAAAAGCAGCATCAGCAGGTTGAAGCCGACATGCAGCCAGCCGGCATGGACGAAGGTGCAACTGAGCGGCGTCAGCCACCACGGCACCGCCGCCATGCCGTCCAGCAAGCCGGGGTTACCAATGCGGGCGGGCATGAACCCGCCCAGCAAGGCCGCATTGTCGATCTGCCCGGTTGCCAGCAGCAACAGGAACAGAACGAACGTGACCAGCGCGATCGCGTTGGTCGTGCGTCCGGCAGGCAGTTTCACGGGATCAGATGAACGCGATCTTGTCGACCAGGTAGAATTTGTCGCCCGACGGGACCGACACTTCCACCTCGTCACCGACCTCGCGGCCGATCAGCGCACGGCCCAGCGGGCTGTTATAGCTGATCATGCCCGCCTTGGCATCCGCCTCGGCCTGGCCCACGATCTGATATTTGACCGGCTTGTCGTCCTCGTCCAGCAGGGTCACGGTCGCGCCGAACACGATCTTGTTACCCGACAGGGTGGTCGGATCGATGATCTGGGCGCGCGACAGCTTGTCTTCCAGGTCGGAAATCGTTGCCTCGACCTGCCCCTGCCGTTCCTTGGCGGCGTGATATTCGGCATTTTCCGACAGGTCGCCGTGGGCACGAGCTTCCTCGATGGCGTCCACGATCAGAGGGCGCTCGGCCTTCAGCTCGCGGAGCTGCGCATTGAGCTTGTCATAGCCCACCTGCAGCATCGGCATCTTCTCGACGGTCGCCATTATTGCAAATCCTTCGTCAAAACTTCCCTTTGGCGGCGCCGAACGTGGCGCCACCCGCAGCATGCTTCCTGGTGAAGGGGATCAGGCGTGCGACCCAGGATAATAGGACTGGAGCGAGCGCACTTCAAGGGCGCGGTCCCGCAAAGCCTCGATTGCGTCCGCCGCAGCGACGCTGGCGGTCGCGGTGGTGAAACTTGCAATCTTTGCGCGTAGAGCACTGGTGCGGATCGCCTTGCTGTCTTTTAGGGACTGCCAGCCTTCGGTGGTGTTGAAGATCAGTTGCACGTCGCCATCGGTGATCCGGTCGACGATGTGCGGGCGGCCTTCGGCCACCTTGTTCACATGCTCGACGGCGATCCCCTGCCCTTCCAGATAGGTGGCGGTGCCGCCGGTGGCGATGATGGTGAAGCCCATGCCCGCCAGCTTCTGCACCGCCGGCAGGATCACCGGCTTGTCGCTGTCCTTGACCGAGACGAAGACGGTGCCGCTGGTCGGCAGCACGGTACCCGCACCCAGCTGCGCCTTGGCAAAGGCGGTGGCGAAATTGCTGTCGATGCCCATGACTTCGCCGGTGCTCTTCATTTCCGGCGAGAGCACGGGGTCGACGCCGGGGAAGCGGTTGAACGGGAAGACGGCTTCCTTGACCGCGACATGGTCGATCGCGTTGCGATCGATCTTGGGCAGATCCTTGATCTTCTCACCGGCCATGACGCGCGAGGCGATCTTGGCGATCGGGGTGCCGATCGCCTTGGCGACGAAGGGCACGGTCCGGCTGGCGCGCGGATTGACCTCGATCAGATAGACGATGCCGTCCTTGACCGCGAACTGGATGTTCATCAGGCCACGGACCAACAGGGCACGGGCCAGCACTTCGGTCTGACGCTCGATCTCGGCAATCACCTCGTCCGACAGGCTGTAGGGCGGCAGCGAGCAGGCGGAGTCACCGGAGTGAACGCCGGCTTCCTCGATATGCTGCAGCACGCCGGCGACGACCACATCGTCGCCGTCACACAGCGCGTCCACGTCCACCTCGACCGCATCACGCAGATACTGGTCGATCAGCACCGGGGAGTCGCCCGACACCTGCACGGCGGTAGTGATATATTCTTCGAGCTGGGCCTGGCCGTCGACAATTTCCATGGCGCGACCGCCAAGGACGTAGGACGGACGCATCAGCACCGGATAGCCGATACGATTGGCGACCGCGATCGCCTCCTCGCGGCTGCGGGCAATGCCGTTGGCCGGCTGGCGCAGCTTCAGCTTGTCGATCAGCGCGGCGAAACGCTCGCGATCCTCGGCCAGGTCGATCGCGTCCGGACTGGTGCCCAGGATCGGGATGCCGGCATCCTCCAGCGCCTGTGCGAGCTTGAGCGGCGTCTGGCCGCCAAACTGCACCAACACGCCCGCCAGCGTCCCCTTCGACATTTCTACTGCCAAGATTTCCAGCACGTCTTCGGCCGTCAGCGGCTCGAAATAGAGGCGGTCGGACGTGTCATAGTCGGTCGACACGGTTTCCGGGTTGCAGTTGACCATGATCGTCTCATAGCCGGCTTCGCTCAGCGCAAAGCAGGCATGGACGCAGCAATAGTCGAACTCGATGCCCTGGCCGATGCGGTTGGGACCACCGCCCAGGATGACGACCTTCTTGCGGTCGCTGGGCTGCGCCTCATTCTCCGGCTCGCCGAATATCGGGGCTTCATAGGTCGAATACATGTAGGGCGTCTTCGCCTCGAACTCGGCGGCGCAGGTGTCGATGCGCTTGAACACCGGACGCACGCCCAGCTTGTGGCGCAGACTACGCACTTCATCCTCGGTCACGCCGCCGGTCATGGCAACGACGGCATCGTGGATCAGGCCGCTGCCGCGGGCGACGCCGCGCTCATTGCCGCGCAGATTGGCGGACTTGAGCGCCAGCCAGGCGAGACGCTTGTCGGAAAAGCCCATGGCCTTGAGGCGGCGCATGCCGTCCGCATCGCGCGGCAGGCCGTGTTCCAGCACCTCATTCTCCGCCTCGACGATTTCCTTGAGGCGCTCCAGGAACCAGGGATCGAACTTGGCGATATTGTGGATTTCCGCGACGGTCAGACCTTCACGAAGGGCTTGCGCAGCGACCAGCAAACGATCGGGCGTCGGCTGTGCCAGGGCGGCGATGATGTCGTCCTTGGGCGCGCCGACCAGATGATCGACCTGGTTGAAGCCCGACAGGCCGGTTTCCAGACCACGCAGCGCCTTCTGCATCGATTCATGGATGTTGCGGCCGATCGCCATGACTTCGCCAACCGACTTCATGGCGGTGCCCAGCAGCGGCTCGGCGCCCTTGAACTTTTCAAAGGCGAAGCGCGGGATCTTGGTCACGACATAGTCGATGGTCGGCTCGAACGAGGCCGGGGTCGCACCGGTAATGTCATTCTCGATCTCGTCGAGCGTGTAGCCGACGGCCAGCTTCGCCGCGACCTTGGCGATCGGGAAGCCGGTCGCCTTCGACGCCAGCGCCGAGGAGCGCGACACGCGCGGGTTCATCTCGATGACGACCAGACGGCCATCCTTGGGATTGACCGCGAACTGGACGTTGGACCCGCCGGTTTCGACGCCGATCTCGCGCAGCACCGCCAGGCTGGCGTTGCGCATGATCTGATACTCCTTGTCGGTCAGCGTCAGCGCCGGCGCGACGGTGATGGAGTCGCCGGTGTGGACACCCATCGGATCGACATTCTCGATCGAGCAGATGATGATGGAATTGTCGTTGCGATCGCGCACGACTTCCATCTCATATTCCTTCCAGCCGAGGAGCGATTCCTCGATCAGGACTTCGGTGGTCGGCGAAGCATCCAGGCCGCCGCGGACGATGTTCATGAACTCGTCGCGATTATAGGCGATGCCGCCGCCGGTGCCGCCCATGGTGAAGCTGGGACGGATGATCGAGGGAAGGCCGGTGAACTCCAGCGCTTCCATCGCCTCTTCCATGGTGTGGGCGATGCGCGAGCGGGCCGATTCCAGGCCGATCTTGTCCATGGCGTCGCGGAACTTGATCCGATCCTCCGCCTTGTCGATCGCCTCGGCGTCGGCGCCGATCATCTGGACGCCGTATTTCTCCAGCGTGCCGTCGTTGAACAGCGCCAGCGCCGTGTTGAGCGCGGTCTGGCCGCCCATCGTCGGCAGCACCGCATCGGGCCGCTCCTTTTCGATGATCTTCGCCACGATTTCGGGCGTGATCGGCTCGACATAGGTCGCGTCGGCAAATTCCGGGTCGGTCATGATGGTGGCCGGGTTGGAATTCACCAGGATGATGCGATAGCCCTCTTCCTTCAGCGCCTTGACCGCCTGCGTGCCCGAATAATCGAACTCGCACGCCTGGCCGATGATGATCGGACCAGCGCCGATGATGAGGATGGAGGAGATGTCGGTGCGTTTGGGCATCTTATTTCTTCTTACCAAAAATCTTGGGGAAAAAGCCGATTGGCTTCGATGGTTCGGGCGCTGGAGGTTGACGCATCATTGCAGCCTCCCAGCCATCATATTCAACGCCGTAGCTGTCACAGAGGTCGCACAGCGCTGCCAGAGTCGTAGTTCGCCATTCTTCGCCGATGGCTTCATGTCGCTCGGCGATAATACCATCTGCATTGACTGTCGGCTTTACCGCGTAACCTAGTTCACGGAGCGAAGCGCCTAACGCTTCGAAGTTTCCGCCGTCCATAAAATGAAGGACATGACGGGCATCGCCGAAATCTTCGCGTCGATCAGCGAAGACGTTCAAGGTTTCCTTCGCCAGTTCGATCTGATCGCGGTTTGCCATCAATGCACGCCCCCCGCCTGCGCCTCGCAGCCCCAACCGTCATATTCGACGCCGCAGAGGATTTCGATCTGGAGGCATTTCTTGGTCAGCGCGCGGATCGAGGCTTCGTCGACCGGCTGCACGCATTCCAGGAACAGGAACAGGTCGCCTTCCTCATCCTCCTCCCGGTCCAGTTCGACGAAGCCGAACTGGCTGGCGATGGTGAGGACACGCTCGAAATCCTTCTCGCTGCCCCGGAAGCTGACGTCCACGGGCCGCGCGAGACGCGCGACGTCGCCATTGCGCTTCAGGTTGGCGAGAACCTCACGGTCCGCCTCCCACTCTGCGGCAAGGC
The DNA here is from genome assembly GCF_003711185.1 of Sphingobium sp. LF-16. Classification (NCBI taxonomy): domain Bacteria; kingdom Pseudomonadati; phylum Pseudomonadota; class Alphaproteobacteria; order Sphingomonadales; family Sphingobiaceae; genus Sphingobium; species Sphingobium sp. LF-16. Next base: position 2,212,671 of record NZ_CP029335.1, read on the forward strand.
GCGCTTCGTCAACCGGGGGCAGGTTCTGGCTCACGCCGCGACCGCGCCCTTGAGGCCATCGACGAACTTCTTGAACAGGTAGAAGCTGTCCTGCGGGCCGGGCGAGGCTTCGGGGTGATACTGGACCGAAAAGGCATTCTTGTCGGTCAGTTCGATGCCGCAATTGCTGCCGTCGAACAGCGAGACATGGGTCGAGCGCGCATTGGCCGGCAGCGTGTCGACATCGACGGCGAAGCCATGGTTCATGCTGGTGATCTCGACCAGGCCGTCCGACAGGCGCTTGACCGGATGGTTGGCGCCGCGATGACCCTGATGCATCTTGATCGTCTTCGCGCCGACGGCGAGGCCAAGCAGCTGGTGGCCCAGGCAGATGCCGAAGACGGGGATGTCGGCGGCCAGTACCTGCTGGATCACCGGCACGGCATATTCGCCGGTCGCGGCCGGATCGCCCGGACCGTTCGACAGGAACACGCCGTCGGGATTGAGCGCCTTGACCTGATCGAAGGTCGCGGTGGCGGGCAGCACGGTGACGCGCGCGCCGGCCTTCACCAGATTGCGGAAGATGTTGTTCTTCGCGCCATAATCGATGGCGACGACATGGGGGCGTTCCTCGCCCGCTTCATTGAGGCCATAGCCATGGCCGATGGTCCAGATGCCATCCTTCCACAGGCGGCTTGCCTTGCCCGTGACTTCGATGGCGAGGTCCATGCCTTCAAGGCCGGGCCAGGCGGCCGCCTTGGCAGCGAGCGCGGCGATGTCGAAATTGCCATCCGGATCATGGGCGATGACGACGTTGGGCGCGCCCTTCTCACGGATCATGCGAGTCAGTGCGCGGGTATCGACACCGGCGAGGCCGATGCGGCCGTTGTCCTTCATCCACTGGTCGAACGGTTCGACATTGCGGAAATTGCTGGGCGCGGTGACGTCCTGGCGCACGATGCAGCCGAGCGCATAGGGGCTGTCGGCTTCGACGTCGTCGAGATTGGTGCCGACATTGCCGATATGCGGGAAGGTGAAGGTGATGATCTGCCCGGCATAGGAGGGATCGGTCATGATCTCCTGATAGCCGGTGATCGAGGTATTGAAGCAGAGTTCGCCGACCGCGTCACCGACCGCGCCGAAGCCGCGACCGAAGACGGCGGAGCCATCGGCAAAAACCAATACCCCTGTCGCTCCTTTGGGCACAATGAGGGTCTTGGCGTCAGCCATGGTCTGCGGTCCTTTATGCTTTTGCGGGAACCCGTCTGGTGCGGGTTAAACGGCCGGTCACCTATTCCCGCAACGCGTGAAGGTCAACGTCTGTTAAAAATCTCTTTTCGCATTATATCTACTCCTTTCCCGAGAAACAGGATTAATTCGCCCATGATTCGCGACACCATCAAGAGCGCCCAAGTGGAGTCCATGAAGGCCGGCGACAAGGATCGCCTGGCCGCCGTGCGCCTGATCCTGGCCAAGCTCAAGGATCGCGACATCGAACTGCGCACCGCCAGCAATGTGCCCGACGACGACACGGTCGTGGTCGAGGTGCTGCAGAAGATGGTGAAGCAGCGCCGCGAATCGATCGACATGTTCAAGAGCGGTGGCCGCGACGAACTGGCGGCCAAGGAACAGGCCGAGCTGGACGTGATCGAAACCTTCCTGCCTGCGCAGCTGAGCGAGGACGAGACCCGCGCCGCGATCGAGGGCATCAAGGCCGAGATCGGCGCGGAAAGCGTCAAGGACATGGGCAAGGTGATGGCCGTGCTCAAGGAACGCCATGGCGCGGTGATCGACATGAGCAAGGCGAGCGGGCTGGTGAAGGCGGCGCTGAGCTGAGTTAGCACCGGGCTGACACGCGCATGCGATACTGACATAATAGCCCCTCCCTTCCAAGGGAGGGGTTGGGGTGGGTGATGGCGCTGCGCATCAATGCGAGACTCGGTCAATTTGCGCGCAAGATGCGGTGCGAGCCCACGGAATATGAACGCCGCCTTTGGGGCGCCCTACGCGGTTCCCAGCTGGACGGCTTCAAATTCCGCCGACAAGCCGTGATCGAACCCTATATCTGCGACTTTCTCTGCCCCCTCCTCGGCCTCATCATAGAAGTCGATGATGATAGCCATGATGCTATCAAGGATCGAGATAGAGACTTTGACCTTGCACATCAGGGCTATCTGGTTTTGCGCTTCTCCAACATCGACATTCGGGATAATCTGGAAGGCGTGCTGAGCGTCATTCTGGATCGTGCCCGCGCCATGCCGGAAAGGCAGAAGATCACCCACCCCAACCCCTCCCTTGGAAGGGAGGGGCTTTAATTAGATGACCCTCACGCCCCAATGGCTGGACGAGCTGCGCGCGCGGACGTCGCTTTCGACGTTGATCGGCAAGACCGTGAAGGTGCAGAAGGCGGGCCGCGAGTATAAGGCCTGCTGCCCCTTCCATAACGAGAAGACGCCCAGCTTCACGATCAACGACGAGAAGGGCTTTTATCACTGCTTCGGCTGCGGCGCGCATGGCGATGCGATCCGCTGGATGACCGACCAGCGCGGCCTGCCCTTCATGGAGGCCGTGAAGGAACTGGCGGCAACCGCCGGCATGGAAGTGCCCGCCGCCGATCCGCGCGCGGCCAAGCGCGCCGAGCAGGCCAAGGGACTGCATGACGCGATGGGCGCCGCGCAGAGCTTCTTCGAGGACCAGCTTGGCAGCATCGACGGCGGCGACGCCCGCGCCTATCTCGCCAAGCGCGGCATCAGCGACGCGACCCGGCGCACGTTTGGCTTTGGCTATTCGCCGGATTCGCGCGGGAAGCTGAAAGGCGCGCTCAAGGAATTTGGCGAGCCGATGCTGGTCGAGGCCGGCTTGCTCATCGACCCTGACGGCGAACGTGAAACATATGACCGGTTCCGCGGTCGCCTGATGCTGCCGATCCGCGATATTCGCGGACGGGTGATCGCCTTTGGCGGTCGGATCATCGGCCAAGGCGAACCCAAATATCTGAACTCGCCCGACACCCCGCTCTTCGACAAGGGGCGCACCCTCTACAATATCGACCGCGCCTCCCCCGCCAGCCGGCAGAGCGGCCGGGTGATCGTGGTCGAGGGCTATATGGACGTGATCGCGCTCGCCCAGGCCGGTTTCGGTGATGCGGTCGCGCCGCTCGGCACGGCGCTGACCGAGCATCAGATCGAGCGGCTGTGGAAGATGGTCGAGGTGCCGATATTGTGCTTCGACGGCGATGCGGCCGGGCAGAAGGCAGCGATCCGCGCGGCGACCCGCGCCCTCCCCCTGCTGCGCCCCGGCCATAGCCTGGCCTTCGCCACTCTGCCCGCCGGGCAAGACCCCGACGACCTGCTCCGCACCGAGGGGCCGCGCGCGATGGACGCCGTGTTGGCGGGCGCCCAGCCATTGGTCGATCGCCTGTGGGAGCATGAGCAGAAGGTCGGCCCGCTCGACACGCCCGAGCAGAAGGCGGCGCTCAAGCAGCGGCTGGCCGCCCATAGCGACTCGATCCAGCATCCCGATGTCCGCGCGCTCTATGCCCAGGCATTCCGGGAGCGCTATGACGCACTCTTCTTTGCCCGGCCGGATCGGTTTGGCGGCGGCCAGCGTGCCCCGCGCGGCTCCGGTGGCGGTGGCAGCCGCGCCGGCTGGCAGCGCGACAAGAAGGGCAATTGGAAGCCCCCCGTCCCGCCCGCCGGCAACGAGGCGCGGGAGATCGGCGCGAGCGGCATGGAACATCGGCTGCTGCGGGCGATATTGGCCAGCCTGCTGCGCGATCCGGAGCAGATTGTCCTGCACCGCGAGACGCTGTCAGGCCTGCGAATCGGTGATCCCGCGCTGGCGCGATTGCTGGATGCGATGATCGCCGCATCCTTCCGCAAAGAAACAGTTGAAACGCAGGCCCTCCTTACCATATTGGGGCAAGGTGACTTGTATAATATGGCTAAGGGGATGCTCCGGGCCGATACGTTCACATTCACCCCACATAGGATGACAACCGACCCCAGTCGCGTGCAACGCGACCTGGACGAGGCCATCCGGGTGATGGCGCAAGGACCGGAGCTGGAAACGGCGCTGACGGAGGCTACTAGACGGTTCGAGAGCGACTTCAGCGAAGAGAATTTCGCTGAACAGCAGCGCGTCCGCGCGCTGAAAGCCGATCACGACAGCCGCCTGGCGGAACTGGCGCAGTCCGAAGACATTGTTTGATTGAGGCTCGTTCCTGTCGGGACGACGGAGTTAAGGCGAATAGATGGCGACCAAGGCGAACAGCAAGAATGGCGGGATGGGCGATGGCGAGGATGGCGATGCCCCCCTGCTCGACCTCAACGAAGCGTCCGTCAAGAAGCTGATCGCCCGCGCGAAGAAGCGCGGCTACATCACCTATGACGAACTGAACGATGCCCTGCCGCAGGACCAGATGTCCTCCGAGCAGATCGAGGACATCATGTCGGCGCTCAACGAGATGGGCGTCAACATCGTCGAGAATGAAGAGGCGAGCGAAGACGGCGACGAGCAGCGCGAGCGCGAGGAAGCCGACGACGCCGACGATGATTCGAGCGACGATGACGGCCCCAAGCTCGTCACCGAGAAAAAGAAGGAAACGGTCGATCGCACCGACGATCCCGTGCGCATGTATCTGCGCGAAATGGGCGCCGTCGAACTGCTCAGCCGCGAGGGCGAAATCGCCATCGCCAAGCGCATCGAGGCCGGCCGCGACACGATGATCCTGGGTCTGTGCGAAAGCCCGACCACCTTCAACGCGATCATCGAATGGTCGACCGCGCTCAACAATGGCGAGATGCAGCTGCGCGAGATCCTCGATCTCGACGCCATGCTGTCCAAGGATCCTGCTCCTGAAAATATGGAGGAAGGCGCCGAGGATGATGATGGCGAGATCAGCGAGAAGACCGCTGGCCCCAGCTTCAAGGAAGAGGAAGAGCCGGAGGAGGAATCCGCCGACGGCGACGAGGACGAGGATGGTGCGCCCCGCGCCCGTCGCGAGGAGGACGAGGAAGAGGACAACACCCTGTCCCTCGCCCAGATGGAAGAGACTTTGAAGCCGATGGCGCTAGAGAAGTTTGCGACCATCACCGAAATCTTCCGCGCCTTCTCCAAGGCCCAGGAATCGCGCATGGTCGCCATGGCGAACGGCGAGAGCCTGAGCCAGAAGGCCGAGGACAGCTATCATGAGCTGCGCGAGCAGCTGACCGCCGAGGTCGAGAGCGTCCAGTTCCACCAGCAGAAGATCGAATATCTGGTCGACCAGCTCTATGCCTATAACCGGCGCCTGACCGCGCTGGGTGGTCAGATGCTGCGTCTGGCCGAGCGCCACAAGGTCAGCCGCAAGGACTTCCTCGAGCGCTATATGGGCCATGAACTGGACGATGCCTGGCTGGAAAAGGTGCAGGGCCTCGACAAGAAATGGGCCGCCTTTGCCGCTGCCGAAGGCCGCGCGGTCGAGCGCATCCGCAACGAAGTGAGCGAGATCGCCCAGGCGACCGGCATGTCGCTCAGCGAATTCCGCCGCATCGTGAACATGGTGCAGAAGGGCGAGCGTGAGGCGCGCATCGCCAAGAAGGAAATGGTCGAGGCGAACCTGCGCCTCGTCATCTCCATCGCGAAGAAGTACACGAACCGCGGTCTGCAGTTCCTGGACCTTATCCAGGAAGGCAATATCGGCCTGATGAAGGCAGTCGATAAGTTCGAATATCGCCGCGGCTACAAGTTCAGCACCTATGCGACCTGGTGGATCCGTCAGGCGATCACCCGTTCGATCGCGGATCAGGCGCGGACCATCCGTATCCCGGTCCACATGATCGAAACGATCAACAAGCTGGTCCGTACCAGCCGCCAGTTCCTGCACGAGCAGGGCCGTGAGCCCACGCCGGAGGAAATGGCCGAGCGCCTGTCGATGCCGCTCGAAAAGGTGCGCAAGGTGATGAAGATCGCCAAGGAGCCGATCTCGCTCGAAACGCCGATCGGCGACGAGGAAGACAGCCATCTGGGCGACTTCATCGAGGACAAGAATGCGATCATCCCGGTGGATGCCGCGATCCAGGCGAACCTCAAGGAAACGGTTACCCGCGTCCTTGCCAGCCTGACCCCGCGCGAGGAACGCGTACTGCGCATGCGCTTCGGCATCGGCATGAACACCGACCATACGCTGGAGGAAGTGGGCCAGCAGTTCAGCGTGACCCGCGAGCGTATCCGCCAGATCGAGGCGAAGGCGCTGCGCAAGCTGAAGCACCCCAGCCGCAGCCGCAAGATGCGCAGCTTCCTGGACCAGTAAATCCGGTCAGATTATCGCTTCAAACAAGGGCCCGGCCGGACATTCCAGCCGGGCCTTTTGTTTTTCAAGACGATAGCATCATTTGTTAACCATAACGGCCTAGACCATTGGTGCCACATTTGCGACCAGCCGAAGCGACAAGTTTAACCCGGCGTTTACGCACCATGCCCTAAATTATACCCAGCGGCGCCCCTTACGCCGTTGCCACAGGGAAATTTCTATGAGCGAAGTGACGGCGCTGCGCCGGGGCGACGATATTGCGCAAATCCTGGACATGTTGGTTCGGGCCGATGGCAGCTATAGCCACAGCTATCTGGCCCAGGCGAGCCAGGATGCCCGCTCGCGCGATGGCCTTGGCCTGCCCGACCTTGCCGATGCCGCTTATTATCTCTGCCTGCTCCATGGTCGCCATCCCGGCGTGATCGACCATGCCGCCACCCGCTCGGTCGACAATGCCGCGCGCCGCTGGCTGATCGAGGCCGCCGACGCCTTTGCGCGGGAGCGCGCCTATCTGACCCAGGTCACCGTGGCTGCTGGCCCCGCCCCCAGCACGGCGGGCCAGAGCAGTTGCGAAACCATCGTCAGTCAGCAGCGCCATGCGCTCGACATGCTGGCCCAGTCCGACCGGCGCGGTTGCGCCATGGGCGCAGCGATCGCGCTGGTGCTGGACTGGCGCGCCGTGCGCAAGCTGCTGGACATTGCCGCGCTTCGTGCGGGCATCGAACCGGTTCCCTGCTCTTTGCCCGATCATCGGGCAACGCTGGACGTGGCGCGCGCCATTGGTGGCGATCCGGCCGTTGATCGCGCGATCCAGTTCGGCATGCGCCAGCTGCTGGCCCAGCATCGCGGTCTGTGGGATGTGCTGGAGGCGCGCGCCGCCATCCGCCGGCAACAGCAGGACTGATCCATCGCCCCACCGCTTGCCGCAACGCACAAACGCGTTGCGCCCCAATCCCGCTTTGCCTAGTCCGGTCCTCCAGCAATGATGGAGCGGAAGAGAGCCATGCGCTTTGAGGGCACCCAGGATTATGTCGCCACCGACGATCTGAAGGTCGCGGTCAATGCCGCGGTGCTGCTGCGCCGGCCGCTGCTGGTGAAGGGCGAACCGGGCACCGGCAAGACCGTGCTGGCCCAGGAAATCGCCAAGGCCATTAACGCCCCCCTCATCGAATGGAACGTCAAGTCGACGACCAAGGCGCATCAGGGCCTGTATGAATATGATGCGGTTGCCCGCCTGCGTGACGGCCAGCTGGGTGACGAGCGGGTCCACGACATCGCCAACTATATCCGCAAGGGCAAGCTATGGGAGGCCTTCACCTCCCCCACCCTGCCCGTCCTGCTGATCGACGAGATCGACAAGGCCGATATCGAATTTCCCAACGACCTGTTGCAGGAACTCGATCGCATGGCCTTCCATGTCTATGAGACCGGCGAGACGGTCGCGGCCAAGGAACGGCCGGTCGTCATCATCACCTCGAACAACGAGAAGGAATTGCCCGACGCCTTCCTGCGTCGCTGTTTCTTCCACTATATCAAGTTCCCGGATCGCGAGACGATGCAGGCGATCGTCGATGTCCATTTCCCCGGCATCCAGAAGATGCTGGTCAGCCGGGCAATGGACATTTTTTACGACATTCGCGAGGTGCCCGGTCTCAAGAAGAAGCCCAGCACCAGTGAATTGCTCGACTGGCTGAAGCTGCTGCTGAACGAGGATATGCCGCTCGACGTGCTGCAGAATGCCGACCCGACCAAGGCGATCCCGCCGCTGCACGGCGCGCTGCTCAAGAATGAGCAGGACATCATGATGTTCGAGCGCCTGGCCTTCATGGCGCGGCGCCAGGGGCGCTGAGGCCGCCGGCCAGCCTGGCCGAATCGCGCTCCTGACATTGGGCGAACCCGGCCTGGTCGTGGCCGAAGGCGTCATCCCCACCGATGCTGCGCCGCAATGGACCTGTCACGGCCCGCAATTGTCGCGATTTCCGGGGCAAATGGCCCCGCCGGCGTGAAGGCGGCTTGCGCCCCTGCGGAATCCGTGATTTTCTGATCCTCTGTCATTCAAGGCCGCGCCAAGACGGTCTGGATCGAGAGAGAGGATGCCAATGCCCCGACGTGCGTTGTTCCTATGTTCGATGGCCCTCTGCCTGGCTCTGCCCTCGCTGGCGCAGGCTGCGGACGATATCGAGGCATGGACGCCCAGTGATACTGCCATACGTGCCACCGCCGCCGGCATCAGCCTGCCGCAGACGGTCGCCAGCCTGTCGTTGACCAAGAGCGGCGAAGTATCGAACGGCGGCAAGGGCATCGACAATTACGCCCAATATATTTCGCAGGATGGCGCCATCCAGGCGACCCTCTATGTCTATCTGCCCACCTATGCCGACGCTTCACTCGCCGCTTACATGACCGACAAGGCGGTTATGGAGCGGTTCGGCGGCAAGACCCATCGCACCGCTTATGACAGCGTCGCCGCCGGCGGCCGCGCGGGCACGGCGATCCGCGCCGTCTATGACGATGCCGCCGATGGCGCGCTGACGACGGCGGCCGCCTTCGCCCATGCCGGGCGCTGGATGGTGAAGCTGCGCGTCACCGGGCCGACCGAACGCCGCGCCGAAGTGCTGGCCGGGTTGGACGGCATGCTGGCCGGCCTGAAATTCGACGATGCGACAAGCCTTCACGCGACCAGCCCGGCCAGCTTCGGTGCCTGCCCGACCGGCGATGGCAGCGACGCCCGCCTGACCAAGGCCGTGCCCAGCGGCACCGCCGGCCAGCCCGTGCCGCAGGAGGTCCGCATCCCGCGCGAGGGCAAGGATAATCTGTGCATTCGCGGCACCGTCCAGACCGCACAGGGCAGCTATGACATGCTGCAGCAGACGGGGCGCAGCGATGGCGCGATCATCGTGCCGGTCGACGATAGCGGCACTGTCCTCGCCTTCGATCCCGCCACCCGCGACCTTGGCTATCAACTGTCGATCCATATGGTCGGCCAGACCGACCTTTACGGCGTCTATGACAAGGTGCCGAGCGGCCGCCAGATCGCCGCGATCCTGGACGGCAAGGATCCCCAGACCGCCCAGGCCGAAGCCACGGCACTTTATGCCGCCAATGGCGAGGTTACGATCAGCCAGGGCGCGCGCAAGCCCAACTGAGGCGGTTTTAGAAAATCCTGGGCGCTCCGGACATTATCCGGAGCGCCCTTTCGCTTCCGATCAGCGGCCGGGGCACACGCCGACGCGTTCCCCCGACAATTCGGTCTTCAGGCTGCCGAAGAAGCGCGGCTTCTCGGGGCCCTTGCCGCGCGGCCCCCGTCCGCCAACAGTCTTGTGTTCGGCAGATGCCTCCAGCGCATCGCCCGTGACCGTTCCGTTCATCCTGCCATAGGAAAAGCCGCCATGCGCACGGCCGCAATATAGTCGCCCCTCGAATTTTCGCCCTGACACAGTGACCCGCCATTGGCGGCATCCATGCGGGCCACCGGCCCCAGCCGGCAGAGGTGGCCCCTCCACGGCATAGCGGATCGCCAGATCATCGCGGCGATCGGGGATGCACGCCTCCCACTGGCGGGTGCCGGGAGGATGATGTCCGGATATGCTGCTTACATAGGTCCCGATCTCGGTAAAGCGCCACAGGCCAGGATTGATGGCATGGCGCGCGCCGGTGACGATGATCGCGTCGGATTTTTCGGCTTCGTCCGCTTGTGCATCCTGCCCGGCAGGGGCGGTTTCAAGTGCGGCCTCGCTTACCAGTGCAGGCAGGGTACCCCGATGATTGGCGAGATCATCGATCCGGGCATTGACACATTGCTTGGCCTCTTCGCGCCTTGTCTTCCCGTCGAGCAGGCATTGCTGCAGCAACATGCAGATCGCCCGGTCGGCGGCCGGCGTGCCGGTCGTCCCGTCGAGATTGCAGGCCTTGAGCCAGGGGCCACGAAGCGCATATTCGATGTTGATGATCTTCATCCGGGCGGCGATCACGACGATCTCGTCCTGGGCCTGCTGGGGCGTATCGGTCCCCAGCGCCGCGCCCGACGCGCCGAGCAGCGCCAAAGCCACACCCCGCGTCCATCGCCGTCCCGCCATCGGCAGCCTCTCCTCATTTTTTGTCGTTCCGTCAGCTTAACGATCATGCGCGCGCTGCAAAGCCCTTTCGTCGGGGCCGGAATGATTGGCGTCCGGGCCATGGCGCGCTAGACATCGGGACATGAACGACCCCACGGGCGCGACCCGCTTTGCGCGGATACGCGCCCATCTGGAATCGGTCCGCGTCGCGGCGGGGCCGCGCGCCTGGGCCTATGAGTTCCTGCTGTTCGGCTTCAAACAGGGCTGGGCCTGCCTGTTCGGCGGACTGATGCTGGCGCTGCTGCTCGCGACCCATCTTTTCTATCCCGCCGGCGCGCCGCTGCATCGCTATGATTTCCTGACCCTGGCCGCAGTCGCGATCCAGATCGCGATGCTGGCCCTGCGGCTGGAAAGTCCGCGCGAGGCACTGGTGATCTGCGCCTTCCACCTGATCGGCACGATCATGGAATTGTTCAAGACCCATGCGGGAAGCTGGGTCTATCCGGAGGCCAGCCTGCTCCATATCGGCGCCGTTCCGCTCTTTTCCGGCTTCATGTATGCCGCCGTCGGCAGCTATATCGCGCGGGTCTGGCGCATCTTCGACTTCGGGTTCAGCCGCTATCCGCCGGTCTGGGCGACGGTGCTGCTGGCGAGCGCCATCTATGTCAATTTCTTCGCCCATCACTGGCTGCCCGATGTGCGGATCGCCCTGTTCGCCGCCGCCATCCTGCTGTTTGGGCGAACCTGGATCTGGTTCACGCCCTGGCGGGAAGCACGGCGGATGCCGCTGCTGCTCGGCTTCTTCCTGGTCGCGCTATTCATCTGGCTGGCGGAGAATATCGGCACCTTCTCCAATGCCTGGACCTACCCCAGCCAGCGCCATGGCTGGGAGATGGTCAGCCTGATGAAACTGGGCGCCTGGTATCTGCTGATGATCATCTCCTTCGTGCTGGTCTCGCTGATCCACGGCATAAGGCGGGTGGATCAGATCAGATAGCCGACCTCATACAGGCCCCAGCGGCGGCCGGCGAAGCGCAGCGGCACGAACACGCTGCGCAGTGCCCGGTAGCGCCCCTCTCCCAGATTCTGGCGATAGGTGAAGAGGTAGAAATCATCGTCGCCGTCGAGCGCGCGGCGGGTCTGGGCGTCCATGAAGATTTGCCGGTTGCGGGCATGTTCCATGTTCCAACGCGGATCGCCGATGCGCTGCGGCTGGCTGCGCGCGCTGATATGGGTGGGCAGATAGCCGTCCATGTCGATCAGGCAGCAGCCGATGATGGTCGCGTCCTTCGCGGTATGGCGGTCGAGCAACGGCCGCACCCGCAGATCGGCATAGGCGGTGAAACCGGTCTGATATTGGGTCGGTTCGGACCCCGCGATCGGTCGATGGCTGCGATCGAACAGCGCCTGTTGCGACAATTCGCCGCGGGCCAGTGCATCCTCGATCAGCGCCGTAACCTCGGCCGCGCCATCCTCGGCCAGCGCGATATAATGGCTGTTGCGGGTGCGCAGCCGGCTCTGCGCCGCCGTGTTGAGCATGTCGTTGGCCAGGCTCTCCAGCGTCTCGATCTTGTCGCGGGCCATGTCGACACGTCCCGCACTCTCGGTCGAGGAGCGGCCGAACAGCGCCAGCCCCTGGTCCAGCGCCGCGACATGAGCGTCCGCCTCGTCGGTGCAGGCGACGATCGCGCTGGATCGCTCGCCGAACTGGGTCACGAGCGAGGCGATTTCCGCCATCGACAAGCGCAGTTGGTCGATATGGGTGCCGACGTCGCGGCCGCGCTGGATATTCGCCTCCACCCCGCCGATCAGATGCCGGGCATCGCGGTCGAGCTGGCCAAGCTTGCTGCCGACCGAGGCCGAGGATTCGGCCGCCTGTTCGGCCAGCCGGCGGATTTCCTCCGCCACCACGGCAAAGCCCATCGTCGCCTCGCCGCCGCGCGCCGCCTCGATCGCCGCGTTGACGCCCAGCAGGCGGGTCTGGCGGGCGATCGTGCCAAGCTGATCGGAAATGCCGCCCACCGCCTCGATCACCTGCAGGAACTGGCGCAGATGGCCTTCAAGGCCGGTGACATGTTCGACCAGCCCCGCCACCTCGCCCAGCGACAGGGTGATGACATCATGCCCCTCGGCAATGATGCGCCCGGCGCGCCCGGCGGTGAGGCTCAGTTCCTGGGCCGCCGCCACGCTCTCATTCTGGCTGGCGGTCAGCGTCTGCATGTTCGCCTGCAAGTCCGACAGGCGCGCCGAATCGCCCTGGATCCGGCGGTTCACTTCGCCCAGAAATCCAGCGGTTTCGCTGCATTGCAATGCTATGTCGCCCGACCGTTCCCCCAGGTCAGCCAACAATTCTCCGTTTTCCAAGCCGCCCCCGCAACTTAACTGTCACAATGAATACTGAACTGTTTACCGTGCGGCGCAACACTTAATATTTCGCCAATGCGATCCGCCCGACGCTTGCATCGCCCGCCGCGCTGGCCGACAAGATCGGCACCATGATGCTCAATTTCCTCGACGCGCTGCGCGCCGCCGGCATCCCCGCCAGCATCAAGGAGCATCTGCTGCTCCTGGAGGCGCTGGACCGCGACGTGATCGAGCGACGGCCGGAGGATTTCTATTATCTCGCCCGCGCCACCTATGTGAAGGATGAGGGGCTGATCGACCGGTTCGACCAGGTCTTTGCCCGCGTGTTCAAGGGGCTGCTGGGCCAGGACGGGGTTGAGGCGGAGATACCCGAGGAATGGCTGCGCCTGGTCGCGGAGAAGTTCCTCAGTCCCGAGGAGATGGAGAAGATCAAGTCGCTGGGCGACTGGGACGAGATCATGAAGACGCTGAAGGAGCGGCTGGAGGAGCAGAAGGAGCGCCATCAGGGCGGCAGCAAGTGGATCGGCACCGGCGGCACATCCCCTTTTGGCCATGGCGGCTATAATCCCGAAGGCGTGCGGATCGGGGGGACAAGCCGACACAAGCGCGCCATCAAGGTGTGGGAAAAGCGCGAATTCGCCAATCTGGACAGCAATCGCGAGATCGGGACCCGCAACATCAAGGTGGCGCTGCGCCGGCTGCGCCGGTTTGCGCGGGAGGGGGCGGCCGACGAACTGGACCTGGACGCGACGATCCGCGGCACCGCCCGGCAGGGCTGGCTCGACATCCGGATGCGGCCCGAGCGGCACAATGCGGTCAAGCTGCTGCTGTTCCTGGACGTGGGCGGATCGATGGACCCGCATATCAAGCTGTGCGAGGAGCTGTTTTCCGCCGCGACCAGCGAATTCAAGAATATGGAATTCTTCTACTTCCATAACTGCCTCTATGAAGGCGTGTGGAAGGATAATCGCCGCCGCTTTGCCGAGCGCACCCCGACCTGGGACGTGCTGCACAAATATGGCCATGACTATAAGGTGATCTTCGTCGGCGACGCGGCGATGAGCCCCTATGAGATCAGCCATCCGGGCGGGTCGGTGGAGCATATGAACGAGGAAGCGGGTGCCGTCTGGCTGCAGCGCGTCACCCATACCTATCCCGCGACCGTGTGGCTGAACCCCGCGCCGGCGGAGCATTGGGGCTACAGCCAGTCCACCCGCATCATCCGTGACCTGATGAGCGAGCGCATGTATCCGCTGACCTTGGAGGGGCTGGATGAGGCGATGCGGGAATTGACGCGCAAGCGGTAGGATCGGCCTCTGCGGCGCGCGGGCATATCCGACAGGTCAAAGAGCCATCCGCATAGTGGCTGAGGGGTGCGGTGTAGGACAGCGCGAATTTGTTGCCCTAGGGTTGGTCGGTCAGGCGGATGACGCGACAGTATATTTCGGCCCGAAGTTCACAGTGTCGTCGGGCCATTTCGGGCCTTTTGCACCTGTCACGCGCCCGCGACGCGACACCGACGCGCCTGTGGCGCGACTATTGCGTCACGATCAGGGTCACTGTCCCGCACCACCGACGCGACAGTCAGGCGACAGGGACGCGACAGCGGCGCGACAATTCTGGACATGTTTGCGTGAGGGGGACGGTTTTTCATGGCCGGAGTAGATCATGAACGGGCCGAATAGGACAGAGGGTGCGCGCCCTTGGTTGGGTCGCACTCGCAAAGCAAGAAAAGCGGGATGCCGGGTCAAGCCCGGCATGACGGGATGGGGATGGAAGCTAGCGACCACTTGCGGACGTTTCCTACTCCCCTCCCTTCCAGGGAGGGGCTGGGGGCGGGTGCGCCGCGTAGCGGCGGTCTACGGTCGATAGGGCAGAAGCTCGCTACGCTCGCCACCCACCCCAACCCCTCCCTGGAAGGGAGGGGCTATGTCTTGTTCCAACCCAACTCCGTCATCCCCACTCAGCGTGGCGGATGGAGGCCGGGGATATTGTCGATCGTGACCCAGCCCTGCACATAATTGGCATAATAGAGGCCGAACAGGACGGCCGAGAGCAGGGTTGCGCGCAGCATGACGCGACCGGGACGGAAGTTGCTGGGGGCGCTGTCCGCCTGGCCTTTCAGCAGTAGCTCGCCCGTCTCGTCGGGCGTGCGCAGGCCGAAGGGCAGGACGAGGAAGGCGCTGATCACCCAGAACAGCACATAGATGGCGAAGATGGCGTACCAGTTCATCCGGCCCGCCCGTTATTGCAGCGCATGCCTCTACCCTCTCCCGTCACAGCGGCGTTTCGCTCGCTATGACGATTCAATTTTGATCGGCCCGAGCCTAAAGGCTTCCGGCTGTCAACGAAAGCGCCGTTCGCGTTGCTCCCGCAGGATAGCGAACGGCGCTCTCTTATATCATGCGCGGATCAGCAGTACGTCGACGATCGGCTTCTTGCCGGTCCAGCGGGTCGCGGTGCGGCGCACGGCGAGGCGCAGGCGTTCGCGCAGGGCTTCCTGCTCCATCGATCCCTTGGCGACGGCCGCCGCCGCTTCCTCGGCCGCTTCGGCGAGGAAGGCGTCCTTGTCTTCCTCCACCGGCACGCCCTGGGTGCGCAGCACGGGTTCGCCGATCAGGCGGTTCTTCGCGTCGAGCGCCACGGCGACGCTGATCTGACCGTGCAGGCCGAGCTTGCGCCGTTCGTTCATGGTCGCGCCGTCGGCGGGCAGGATGACGTCGCCGTCGAGGACCAGACGGCCGGTATCCTCATGGCCGATGATCGTCGGCTTCCCCGGTGCCAGGCGCAGCAGGTCGCCGTTCGACTGGACCACGGCATCGGGGATGCCGGTGGCGAGGCCAAGCCGCGCCTGTTCCGCCATGTGGCGGCGCTCGCCATGAACCGGCAGCAGGATGGCGGGGCGGATCCAGCGATACATGGATTCCAGTTCCGGACGGCCCGGATGGCCCGAGACATGGACCTCGGCCTGGCGGTCGGTCACCATGATGATGCCCTTGGTCGCCAGCGCATTCTGGATGCGGCCGATCGCGATTTCATTGCCCGGAATCTGCTTGGACGAGAAGACGACGGTGTCGCCCTCGGCCAGCTTGATCGGGTGGCTGTCAAAGGCGATGCGCGAGAGCGCGGCGCGCGCCTCGCCCTGGCCGCCGGTGGCGATGAACATCACTTCCGAACGCGGCAGGTCCATCGCATCATCCCAGTCGACCAGCGGCGGGAAATCCTTGAGATAACCGGCGGCCTTGGCAGTGCTGATAATGCGGTCGAGCGAGCGGCCGGCGACGCACAGCTTGCGCCCGGTGGCGGCCGCGACCTCGCCCAGCGTCTGCACGCGCGCGGCGTTGGAGGCGAAGGTCGTGACCAGCACGCGGCCCTTCGCCGCTGCGACGGTCTGCATCAGGCCATCGCGCACCGTGCTTTCAGAACCCGATGGTTCTGGATTGAAGACATTGGTGCTGTCGCACACCAAGGCCAGCACGCCCTCGTCGCCGATCGCGGTCAGTTCCTCCGGGGTGGAGGGCTGGCCAAGCAGCGGGGCGGCGTCCAGCTTCCAGTCGCCGGTGTGGAAGATGCGGCCGTGCGGCGTATCGATCAGGACGGCATTGCCCTCCGGGATCGAGTGGGCCAGCGGCACATAACGGAAGCCGAACGGGCCGAGATTGAAGCTGCCCTCATTCTCGATGACGTGGAGCTTGACCTCCTTGGTCAGGCCCTCTTCCTCCAGCTTCAGGCGGATCAGGCCTGCAGTGAAGGGCGTGGCATAGAGCGGCACGCCCAGGTCCGCCGCGAGGTAGGGGATGGCGCCGATATGGTCTTCATGGCCATGGGTCAGCACGATGCCGAGTAGGTCGTCCTTGCGCTCCTCGATGAAGGCAAGGTCGGGCAGCACCAGCTCCACGCCGGGATAAAGCGGATCGGCAAAGGTCAGGCCGAGGTCCACCATGACCCATTTGCCCTGGCAACCATAAAGATTGACGTTCATGCCGATCTCGCCCGAGCCGCCGAGGGCCAGGAAGAGCAGCTCGTCCTTGGGTGTCATTCTGTCTGTAAACTCCGTTCGTACAGCAATGCGAGGCCCTGGATCGTCAGGTCGGGCGCGATCGCATCGAAAATATCGCTATTGTCATTGAAGAGGACAGCGAGTCCTCCGGTCGAAATCACTTTGGTCGGGCGGCCGATCTCGGCCCGCATCCGGGCGACCAGCCCCTCCATCATCGCCACATAGCCCCAGAAGACGCCGATCAGCATGGCGTCGGCCGTGGTCCGACCGATAACCGATCGGTTCTCTGGCGGGGCGATCGCGATGCGGGGCAGCTTGGCCGCGGCCGCCACCAGCGCATCGAGCGACAGGTTGATGCCCGGCGCGATGATGCCGCCCTTATAGGCGCCGCGATAGTCCACCACATCGAAAGTCGTCGCCGTGCCGAAATCGATGACGATCAGGTCGCCCTCATAAAGATGGTGGGCCGCGATCGCGTTTACAACCCGGTCGGCGCCGACCGAGGCCGGTTCCGCCACGTCCAGTTCGATGCCCCAGTCGACCGGCGACTGGCCGGCGACCAGCGCGGTCGTCTTGAAATATTTGTCGGCCAGCACCTGAAGATTATGCAGCGCGCGCGGCACGACCGTGGCGACGATCACCGCGTCGACATCGGCCATGGCATAGCCTTCCAGCATCAGCAGCTGGTTCAGCCACACGGCATATTCGTCGGCCGTGCGGCGCGGGTCGGTGGCGATGCGCCAGCGCGTCTTGATCTCACGCCCGTCGAGCAGCGCGAAAACGACATTGGTGTTGCCCGCGTCGATCGCGAGAAGCATGGCCGAACCCTCAGATGAGAAAGATATCGCCGGCATGAATGGCACGGGTATCGCCATTCGCCAAGCGCAGGATCAACATGCCCTGGCTGTCGAGCGTGCCGAAGCCACCCTCCACCACGTCGCCATCGGGCTGGACGACACGCATCGGCGTGCCGGTCGGATGGGCGTTGAGCAGCCAATGGGTGCGCACCGGATCAAGTCCCTGGGCACGCCAGATCGCCAGCCAATGGCCGAAAAGCTGGGCGAGCCGTTCCAGCAGCGCGGCGGCGTCCGCGCCCTGCCCGTCCGCGCCTTGCGCGACGAGGCTGGTCACCGGACGGTCGAGCCCTTCCGGGAAATGGGTGACATTGATGCCGATGCCGACCACCACGGCATCGCCGGTGCGTTCCAGCAGGATGCCGGCGATCTTCGCGCCGTCGACCAATATGTCATTGGGCCATTTGATCCGCGCCTGTCCGGCACAGAGCGGCGCGACCAGCGCATGGACGGCGTTCGCCGCGACCAGCGCCAGCGTGTGCGCCATCGGGTCGCCCGGCTGCAGCCGGATCAGGGTGGAGCAATAGAGATTGCCGACCGGACTTTCCCACGCCCGGCCCAAACGACCGCGGCCTCCGGACTGTCGCTTTGCGCGCAGCCAGAGGCCCTCGGTTTCACCCTGCTCCGCCAATGCCAGCATGTCGGCATTGGTGGAGCCGGTTTCTTCTACGGTGCGAAACTGCGTCAGAACAGCGAAGCCGCCGCAGCCGCGCTGGCCTTGTCCAGCAGCGGGTTGAGCAGATAACCGAAGACGATCACGATGGCGCAGGCAGCCATGATGATATTCTCGACCGCCCCGCCCTTCGCCTCATAGGGCGCGGCCGGTTCGTCGAAATAGATCGTCTTGATGATCTTGAGATAATAGAAGGCGCCGATCACCGACATGGCGATGCCGAAGGCGGCGAGCGCGGTCAGATTGGCGGCGACCGCGGCATCGAACACCAGGAACTTCGCCCAGAAGCCGAACAGCGGCGGGATACCGGCCATCGAGAACATGAAGATCGCGAAAGCGGCCGACAGGCCCTTGCGCGACTGCGACAGGCCGGCAAGGCTGGCGATCGTGTCGACCGGCTTGCCGTCGGCGGTGCGCATCTGGAGGATGCAGGCGAAGGCGCCGATGGTCATGACGACATAGATCGCCATGTAGCTCATCGTCGCGGCAACGCCGGCGGGCGTGCCGGCGGCGAGGCCGACCAGCGCGAAGCCGACATTGTTGATCGACGAATAGGCCATCAGACGCTTGAGGCTGGTCTGGCCGATCGCCGCGACTGCACCGAACAGGATCGAGGCGAGCGCAACGAAGATGATGATCTGCTGCCAGTCGAGGCCGGCCGGGCCAAGCGCTTCGATCGCGACGCGGACCATCAGGCCCATCGCGGCGACCTTGGGCGCGCTGCCGAAGAAGGCGGTGACCGGGGTCGGCGCGCCTTCATAGACGTCGGGCGTCCACATGTGGAACGGCACGGCGCTGATCTTGAAGGCGAGGCCCGCGAGCACGAAGACCAGGCCGAACAGCTCGCCCTTCGACACGCCGTCACCCATGGCAATGGCAATGCCGTCAAACGCGGTCGAACCGGTGAAGCCGTAGAGCAGCGAGATGCCGTAGAGCAGGATGCCGCTGGCCAGCGAACCGAGCACGAAATATTTGAGGCCCGCTTCCGACGACTTCTCGTCCTGGCGCATGAAGCTGGCCAGCACGTAGGATGCGAGGCTGTTCATTTCCAGGCCGACATAGAGCGTCAGCATGTCACCGGCCGAGACCATCATGCCCATGCCGATGGCGGCAAAGACGATCAGGACGGCATATTCGGGACGCAGCGCGCCGCCGGTGGCGAAGAAGCGCGGGGCCAGCAGGATGGCCGCACCGGCCGCGCCATAGATCAGCGCCTTGGCGTAGACCGAGAAGGCGTCGGCACGGACCAGGCCGTCGAACGCGACCGGGCCATGCGCCATCGAGGTGCAGAGGCTGAGGCCGGCGGCGAGCAGTGCCAGCACTGCCAGCCAGTTGACGGCATGGGTCGAGCGGTCACCACCGAAGGCGGCGATCAGCATCAGCACCAGGCCAGAGCCGGTGAGGATGAGTTCCGGCAGTACGGCCAGAAGGGAAGCGGTTTCGATCATTAGTGCGCCTCCCCGTGCGCAGCGGCTTCTTCATGATGGCCCTCGCCTACCGGCTTGGGCGCACCCATCTTGATCTGGGAATCTCCTGCGGGAGCCGCAGGGGCGAGACGCGCTTCGAGCGCGCGGATGTCGGGACGCATCGGGGCCAGGAAGCTTTCCGGATAGACGCCCATCCAGAGCACCGCCGCGGCAATCGGGGCGAGCAGCCAGATTTCACGCGCCGACAGGTCAGGCATGGCGGCGGCATCGGCGTTCACCTGATCGCCGTAGCAGATGCGGCGATAGAGGTAGAGCATATAGGCCGCACCCAGGATGATGCCGGTGGTGCAGATCAGTGCTGCCCAGGTCGAGACCTGATAGATGCCCATCAGCGACAGGAATTCACCGACGAAGTTGCTGGTGCCCGGCAGACCGACCGAAGCCATGGTGAAGAGCAGGAACAGCACGGCGTAGCGCGGCATGTTGATCGCGAGGCCGCCATAGCGGTTGATCTCACGGGTGTGCAGGCGGTCATAGATGACGCCGACACAGAGGAACAGCGCGCCCGAGACGAGGCCGTGGCCCAGCATGACCATCATCGCGCCTTCCAGGCCCGCCTGGTTGAAGGCGAACAGGCCGATGGTGACGATCGCCATGTGCGCGACCGACGAATAGGCGATCAGCTTCTTCATGTCCGACTGAACCAGCGCGATGAGGCTGGTATAGACGACGGCGACCATCGACAGGCCCCAGACCCAGGGCGCGAGCTGCGCCGAGGCTTCCGGGAACATCGGCAGCGAGAAGCGGATGAAGCCATAGCCACCCATCTTCAGCAGCACGCCTGCCAGGATGACCGAACCGGCGGTCGGCGCCTGAACGTGCGCGTCGGGCAACCAGGTATGGACCGGCCACATCGGCATCTTCACCGCGAAGCTGGCGAAGAAGGCGAGGAACAGCCAGATCTGGATCTTCGGATCGAAGTTGTAGGCCATCAGGTCGGGGATGCGGGTCGTGCCGGCCTCATGCACCATCCACATCATCGCGATCAGCATCAGGACCGAGCCGAGCAGCGTGTAGAGGAAGAATTTGTACGAGGCGTAGATACGGTTCGCACCACCCCAGATACCGATGATCAGATACATCGGGATCAGGCCGGCTTCGAACATGATGTAGAAGAGGTAGAGATCCTGCGCGGTGAAGACGCCGATCATCAGCACCTCCATGAACAGGAACGCCGCCATATATTCGCCGACGCGCTTGTTGATCGCGTTCCAGCTGGCGCCGATGCAGATCGGCATCAGGAACACGGTCAGCGCGATCAGCAGCAAGGCGATGCCGTCGATCCCGAGCGCCCACGCGAAGCGGCCGAAGATCGGCGCATATTCGGTGAACTGCCACTGGGCGCCTGCGCCCGACTGATCGAAGTTGACCCACAGGACGATGCCCAGGACCAGATCGACCAGCGTGGCGATCAGCGCAATCCAGCGCGCATTATTGGCGCCAGCGAAGAGGCAGGCGATGGCACCAGCCATCGGCACTGCCATCATCAGGGAGAGGATGGGGAAGCCGTCCATTATCGTGTCATCGCCCAGGTTGCAGCCGCGGCGAGGCCAATCAGCATCACCAGCGCATAGGTGTAGAGGTAGCCGGACTGAAGCCGACGGGTGATCTTGTTGCCCTGCACGACCAGAGCAGCCAGCCCGTTGGGGCCGAAGCGGTCGATGAAGCCGACGTCACCGAACTGCCAGAAGAAGCGGCCGATGGCGAAGGCGGGCTTGACGAACAGGAAGTTGTACAGCTCGTCAAAATACCACTTGTTGAGCAAGAACTGGTGCAGGGCGCCGAAGGTGGCGACAAAGCGCTGCGGCCAGTCGGTGTTCTTGATGTAGGCGAGCCAGGCAATGACCAGGCCGGTCAGCATCACGGTGAACGGACCGAACTTGACCCAGGTCGGCACTTCATGCGCGGCGTGCATCAGGTGGCTGTCGAACGCGAGCGCGCCCTTCCAGAACTCGATGCCCCCTTCCGGACCAATGAACTGGTCGTGGAAGACGAAGCCGGCGAACACGGCGCCCAGGCTGAGCACCAGCAGCGGGATCAGCATGACCAGGCCGCTTTCATGCGGATGGTAGCCACCGGTGCCGTCGCCAGCGTCATGGGCATGATGGTCATGGCCATGATCGGCGTGGGCGTGGGCATGATCGTCATGACCATGGCCCGCATGGGCGTGATCGTCATGGCCGTGGCCGTGATCGTCATGCCCATGGGCATCATGGAGCGCATGCTGGATATGCTCGGACTGGGTCCAGCGCGGCTTGCCGAAGAAGGTCAGGAAGACCAGGCGCCAGCTGTAGAAGCTGGTCAGCAGCGCGGCGAACACGCCGACATAATAGGCACCGATGCCCGCACCGCCCGACGCGAAGGCCGCTTCGAGAATGCCGTCCTTCGAATAGAAGCCGGCGAAACCGACGCCGACGAGCGGCAGGCCGACGCCCGTGATGGCGAGCGTGCCGAGCGTCATGGTCCAGAAGGTCACGGGGATCTTCTTACGCAGGCCGCCATAGTAGCGCATGTCCTGCTCATGGTGCATCGCATGGATGACCGAGCCGGCGCCCAGGAACAGCAACGCCTTGAAGAAGGCATGGGTGAAGAGGTGGAACATCGCCGCGCCATAGGCGCCGCAACCGGCCGCAAAGAACATGTAGCCCAGCTGCGAACAGGTCGAATAGGCGATGACGCGCTTGATATCGGTCTGCACGGTGCCGACGGTGGCGGCGAACAGACAGGTGGCGGCACCGACATAGGTGACCACGGTCAGCGCGGTCGGCGACATTTCGAACATCGGCGACAGACGGCAAACCATGAAGACGCCAGCGGTGACCATGGTGGCCGCGTGGATCAGCGCCGACACCGGGGTCGGGCCTTCCATCGCGTCGGGAAGCCAGGTGTGGAGGCCAAGCTGTGCCGACTTGCCCATCGCGCCGATGAACAGCAGCAGGCAGAGCACGGTCATGGTGTCAAAGCGGTGTCCCAGGAAGCCGATGGTCGAACCGGCCATCGACGGGGCCATTTCCAGGATTTCCGGGATCGAGATGGTATTGAACACCAGATAGGTGCCGAAAATGCCCATCATGAAGCCAAGGTCGCCGACGCGGTTGACGACGAACGCCTTGATCGCAGCCGCGTTTGCACTCGGCTTACGGAACCAGAAACCGATCAGCAGGTAGGAGGCCAGACCCACGCCTTCCCAACCGAAGAACATCTGCAGCAGATTGTTCGCGGTCACGAGCATCAGCATCGCGAAGGTGAAGAGCGAGAGATAGGCGAAGAAGCGCGGCTGATCCGGCTCTTCGTCCATATAGCCCCAGCTATAGAGGTGGACGAGGCTGGACACGCTGGTGATGACCACCAGCATGACCGCCGTCATGGTGTCGACCCGCAGCGCCCACTGGGCATCGAAGCTGCCGCTTTCGATCCAGGTGAAGACGGGCGCGACATAGGGTTCGGCGTGGCCGGTCAGGAAGCTGATGAAGATCGGCCAGGACATGGCGCAGGCTGCGAACAGCGCGCCGGTCGTGACGATCTTCGCCGGGATCTTGCCCAGGGCCTTGTTGCCAAGGCCGGCGATGGCTGCGGCGAGCAGCGGGAGAAGGACGATAAGCTGGATCATGGGATTTGGCTCAGCCCTTCATCCGGTTGACATCGTCGACGGCGATGGTGCCGCGACCACGGAAGTAAATGACGAGGATGGCGAGGCCGATGGCCGCTTCACCCGCCGCGACGGTCAGCACGAACATCGAGAAGACCTGGCCCACCAGATCGCCCAGGAAGGCGCTGAAGGCCACGAGGTTGATGTTCACGCTGAGGAGGATCAGCTCGATCGCCATCAGGATGATGATGACATTCTTGCGGTTGATGAAGATGCCGAGCACCCCCATCACGAAGAGGATGGCGCTGACCACCATATAATGTTGAAGGCCGATCACAGCTCCACCCCCTGCCCCACGGGCTGATTGATGTTGCGCACGGCGTCCTGCGGACGACGGCGGTTCTGCTTGGCAACATTCTGACCACGGACGCCGCCACGGGCACGATGGGTCAGCACGATGGCGCCGATCATCGCGACCAGCAGGACGATACCCGCCGCCTCGAACAGGAAGATGTAGCGGGTATAGAGAATGCCGCCGATCGCCTGGATGTTGGAAAGTTCCGGATTGGCCGGGGCCGCACGCTGCGCAAGCTCGATCGGACCGGCGCTCCACAGGCCGATGCCCAGGACGATTTCCGCCAGCAGCACCAGCGCGATCAGCAGGCCGAACGGCAGATAGCTGACGAAGCCGGCGCGCAGTTCGGCGAAGTCGATGTCGAGCATCATGACGACGAACAGGAACAGCACCGCGACCGCGCCGACATAGACGATGACAAGCAGCATCGCGATGAATTCGGCGCCGAGCAGGATCATCAGACCGGCAGCGTTGAAGAAGGCCAGGATCAGCCAGAGGACCGAGTGGACCGGGTTGCGCGACAATATCGTGAGCGCGCCGCTGCTCACCACCAGAATGGCGAACAGGTAAAAGGCGAGGACGTGGATCACAGGTTCATATTCCCTTTGACGCCGGCGGCTTAACGATAGGGGGCATCGGCAGCAAGATTGGCAGCGATGGCACGCTCCCACTTGTCACCGTTTTCCAGGAGCTTGGCCTTGTCGTAGATCAGCTCCTCGCGGGTTTCGGTCGCGAACTCGAAGTTCGGGCCCTCGACGATCGCATCGACCGGGCAGGCTTCCTGGCAGAAGCCGCAATAGATGCACTTGGTCATGTCGATGTCGTAGCGCGTGGTGCGGCGGCTGCCATCGTCGCGCGGCTGCGCCTCGATGGTGATCGCCTGCGCCGGACAAATGGCCTCGCACAGCTTGCACGCGATGCAGCGCTCTTCCCCGTTGGGATAGCGGCGCAGCGCATGTTCACCACGGAAACGCGGCGAAATCGGGTTCTTCTCGTACGGGTAGTTGATCGTCGCCTTGGGCTTGAAGAAATACTTCAAGGTCAGCCAGTGCGCCTTCACGAACTCCCAGAGGGTGAAGCTTTTGACGTAGTAACCGAGGCTCATTGTGCGCCTCCATAGCGCGTCAGCATGAGGAAGCCCGAAACCAGGAAGACGAAGAAGAGCGAGGTCGGCAGGAAGATCTTCCAGCCCAGCCGCATCAGCTGGTCATAACGGTAGCGGGGCACCGTCGCCTTCACCCAGGAGAAGACGAAGAAGAAGAAGGCGATCTTGAGCAGGAACCAGATGATGCCCGGCACCAGATACAGCGGCGCCCAGTCGAACGGCGGCAGATAGCCACCCCAGAACAGGATCGCGTTGAGGCCGCACATCAGGATGACGTTGGCATATTCGCCGAGCCAGAACAGGGCGAAGGCCATCGACGAATATTCGGTCTGGTAACCCGCGACCAGTTCGGATTCCGCTTCGGTCAGGTCGAACGGCGCGCGCGCCGTTTCCGCCATGGCCGAAATCAGGAACATGATCGCCATCGGGAACAGCAGCGGGTTGAAGCCGTTGCCGTTGAGGAAGCCATAATAGCCCTTCTGGCTTTCCACGATCGCCGACATGTTGAAGCTGCCGGCCCACAGCACGACGGTGATCAGGATGAAGCCGATCGAGACTTCATAGGAGATCATCTGCGCGCTGGCACGGATCGCGGAGTAGAAGGGATATTTGGAGTTGGACGCCCAGCCCGCCAGCACTACGCCATAGACGCCGAGCGACGAGATGGCGAGGATGTAGAGCAGGCCGACATTGACGTTCGACACCATCACGCCGACGCCGAAGGGGATGACGGCCCAGGCCATCAGCGCCACGGTGAAGGTGATGATCGGCGCGATCAGGAACAGCGCCTTGTTCGACGCCGAGGGAACGATGGTTTCCTGCAGGAAGACCTTGAGGCCGTCCGCGAAGGACTGAAGCAGGCCCAGCGGGCCGACGACGTTGGGACCACGGCGCAGCGCCATGGCCGCCCAGATCTTGCGGTCGGCATAGATGATCATGGCGACGGCCAGCATCAGCGGCAGTGCGATGACCAGAATGCCGATAATGGTCGAAAGCAGCCAGGCGCCCTCGAAAGGCAGGCCAAGGCCTTGGAAGAAAGCGGTCACTCTGCGGCCTCCGCGAAGCTTTCACCATGGATCAGCTCGGCCGAGCATTGCTGCATCGTCGGGCTGGCGCGGCAGATCGCGTTGGTGAGGTAGAAATCCTTGATCGGCGAACCCAGCTCGCCGGTCGCACCGGTCGGCAGCGACGGGACCGACCAGCCATAGTCGGCGATACCCTCGACGCCGAGCGCGGGAACCGCCTTGACCATTTCGGCGCGCAGCGCGTCGAAGCTGTCGAACGGCAGCTTGGCACCCAGCGCTTCCGACAGGGCGCGCAGGATCGACCAGTCTTCGCGGGCGTCGCCCGGCGCGAACACAGCCTTTTCACCGAACTGCACCCGGCCTTCCAGGTTGACGTAGGTGCCGGCCTTTTCGGCATAGCTTGCGCCCGGCAGGATCACGTCCGCCGCATGGGCGCCCTGATCGCCATGATGGCCGACATAGACCTTGAAGCTGCCCTCGAAGGCCGAATAGTCGACCTCGTCGGCGCCGAGCGAGAAGAGCAGCTTGGGCGCGGCAGCGGCCACGGCCTTGATGCCGCCCTTGGTCGCATAGCCCAGCATCAGGCCGCCCATGCGGGCCGCCGCGAAGTGCAGGACATTATAGCCGTTCCAGCCGTCCTTGATCAGGCCCAGCGTCTCGACCAGCGCCAGCGTGTCGCCATGCGCGCCGTCCTTGGCCAGCACGCCGCCACCGACGATCATCGCCGGACGGGCAGCGCCCTTGAAGGCTTCGACCACGGCGTCCGGCAGCTTGGCCAGCAGCGACGCGTCATTGCCCAGCCATTCGACCTTGTAGGTAAGGTCGAATTCGGGACCAACGGCGAAGACCTTCGCGCCCTTCTTGATCGCCTTGCGGATGCGGGTGTTCACCAGCGGCGCTTCCCAGCGCAGGTTGGTGCCGACCAGCAGGATGACGTCCGCGGTTTCGAGATCGGCGAGCGGCGTGTTGAACACCACCGACGACAGGCTCGACACATCGTAGGACAGGCCGGTCTGGCGGCCTTCCAGCAGCGAACCGCCGAGCTTTTCGACCAGCGCCTTGCCGGCGAACATGGTTTCGCAATCGAGCAGGTCGCCGGCGATCGCCGCGACGCTGCCGCCATGCTGGACAGCGGCGACGGCGGCGAAAGCTTCCGCCCAGGTCGCCGGAACCAGCTTGCCATCCTTGCGCACGAACGGCTTGTCGAGGCGCTTGCGGACCAGACCGTCGACATTGTGCCGGGTCTTGTCCGACGCCCACTCTTCGTTCACGTCGTCATTGATGCGCGGCACGGCGCGCAGCACCTGACGGCCACGGCTGTCGAGGCGGATGTTGGTGCCGACCGCGTCCATCACGTCGATCGCATGGGTCTTCTTGAGTTCCCACGGACGCGCTTCGAATGCGTAGGGCTTCGACGTCAGAGCGCCGACCGGGCAGAGGTCGACCACGTTGCCCGACAGCTCGCTCTTGGCGGCATGTTCGAGATAAGTGGTGATCTGCATATTCTCACCGCGATAGATCGCGCCGATTTCCGGCACGCCCGCGACTTCTTCCGCAAAGCGCACGCAACGGGTGCACTGGATGCAGCGGGTCATGACCGTCTTGACGATCGGACCCATATTCTTCTCGGTGACGGCGCGCTTGTTTTCGTCATAGCGCGACGAGCCGCGGCCATAGGCCACCGACTGGTCCTGAAGATCGCACTCGCCGCCCTGGTCGCAGATCGGGCAATCCAGCGGGTGGTTGATGAGCAGGAACTCCATCACCCCTTCGCGGGCCTTCTTGACCATTTCGCTGTCGGTGCGGATTTCCTGGCCTTCCGTGGCCGGAAGCGCGCACGAAGCCTGCGGCTTGGGCGGTCCAGGCTTCACCTCGACCAGGCACATGCGGCAATTGCCGGCGATGGAAAGGCGCTCATGATAGCAGAAACGGGGGATTTCCTTCCCCGCCTGCTCGCAAGCCTGGAGGACTGTGGCGCCCGCCGGGACTTCGAGTTCTACGCCGTCTACTTTGACCTTCGGCATGGTTACTCCGCTGCCTCCATGACGGGGGCACTACCCTTGTTCTCGTTGATCCGGCGCTCGATTTCCGGACGGAAGTGCCGGATCAGCCCCTGGATCGGCCATGCCGCCGCGTCGCCGAGCGCGCAGATGGTGTGGCCTTCAACCTGCTTGGTCACCTGGAACAGCATGTCGATTTCGCTCTGGTCGGCGTCGCCGGTGCGCAGACGCTCCATGACGCGCCACATCCAGCCGGTGCCTTCGCGGCACGGCGTGCACTGGCCGCAGCTCTCATGCTTGTAGAAGTAGGAGAGACGCGAAATGGCGCGGACGATGTCGGTCGACTTGTCCATGACGATGACGGCGGCGGTGCCAAGGCCGGAGCCCAGCGCACGCAGGCCGTCGAAATCCATCGGCGCGTCCATGATCTCCTTTGCGGGAACCAGAGGCACCGACGAACCGCCGGGGATGACCGCGAGCAGATTGTCCCAACCGCCACGAATGCCGCCGCAATGGCGGTCGATCAACTCGCGGAACGGGATCGACATCGATTCCTCGACGACGCACGGCTTGTTCACATGGCCGCTGATCTGGAACAGCTTCGTGCCGCGGTTATTCTCGCGACCGAAGCCGTTGAACCAGGCCGCGCCGCGACGCAGGATCGTCGGCGCAACCGCGATCGATTCCACATTGTTCACAGTGGTCGGGCAGCCATAGAGACCTGCGCCCGCCGGGAAAGGCGGCTTCAGGCGGGGCTGGCCCTTCTTGCCTTCGATGCTTTCGATCTGCGCGGTTTCCTCGCCGCAGATGTAGGCGCCCGCGCCGCGATGGACGAAGACGTCGAAATCATAGCCCGAACCGCAGGCATTCTTGCCGATGAAGCCCTTTTCATAGGCCTGTTCGACGGCGGAGAAGAGCACCTTCGCCTCATAGATGAACTCGCCGCGAATATAGATGTAGGCGGCACGCGCCCGCATCGCGAAACCGGCGATCAGCGCGCCCTCGATCAGCTTGTGCGGATCGTGGCGAATGATTTCGCGGTCCTTGCACGAACCCGGTTCGGATTCGTCGGCGTTGATGACCAGGAAGCTGGGACGGCCGTCCTTGCTTTCCTTGGGCATGAAGCTCCACTTCATGCCGGTCGGGAAGCCGGCGCCGCCACGGCCGCGCAGGTTCGACGCCTTGATGGTGTCGATGATCGCGTCCTGGCCGATTTCCATCAGCTTCTTGGTATTGTCCCAATCGCCACGCTTCATCGCGGCGTCGACGCCCCAATCCTGGAAGCCGTGGACGTTGGTGAAGATGCGGTCCTTGTCGGACAGCGGCCCGACGAAGGGGGCCGGAGTCGGAGCTGCTGCGGGTGCATCGGTCATGCCGTCGCTCCTTCGTTCCATTGACCGCGATAGTCGTGATTTTCGCCGACCATCTCCTTGAGGGTGGTCGGGCCACCTTCCGGCGCGCTGGTCTGACGATCGATCTGCGGGCCGATCTTGGGCTGGCCGCCGGCGGCCAGCGTTTCCAGGATGGCGATGGTGCTGTCGTAGGTCAGATCTTCGAAATTATCGTCGTTGATCTGGACCATCGGCGCGTTGGCGCAGGCCCCAAGGCATTCGACCTCATTGAGGGTGAACAGGCCGTCGGGGGTCGTGCCGCCCTTGACCAGGCCCTTGTTCTTGCACGCGGCGAAGACATCGTCCGACCCGCGCAGCATGCACGGCGTCGTGCCGCAGACCTGCACATGATAGCGGCCGACCGGCGCCAGATTGTACATGGTGTAGAAGGTCGCGACCTCATAGACGCGCATGTACGGCATATCGAGCTGGCGCCCGATATATTCCATGACCGGAACCGGCAGCCAGCCATTGGTCTGCGTTTCCGCACCGACCTGACGCTGGGCCAGGTCGAGCAGCGGCATCACCGCCGACTGCTGGCGACCGGCGGGATAGCGCGCGATGACCTTCTTGGCCTGCTCGGCATTTTCGGGCGTCCACTCGAACGCGCCCCAGCGCGCGCGGGTTTCGGCCTCATCGGGGATATGAACTGCGTCAGCCATTATCGGTCACATTCTCCGAACACGATGTCCATCGCGCCCAGTACAGCGGTTGTATCGGCCAGCATGTGGCCCTTCATCATGAAGTCCATCGCCTGCAGATGGCTGAAGGCGGTCGGGCGGATCTTGCAGCGATAGGGCTTGTTGGAGCCGTCGCTGACCAGATAGACGCCGAATTCGCCCTTGGGGCTTTCGGTCGCCACATAGACTTCGCCCGCGGGGACGTGGAAGCCCTCGGTATAGAGCTTGAAGTGGTGGATCAGCGCTTCCATCGACTTCTTCATCTCGCCGCGCTTGGGCGGGGAGACCTTGCGGTCGAAGCTGGCGATCGGCCCTTCGGGCATCTCGTTGAGGCACTGCTTCATGATGCGCGCGGACTGGCGCACTTCCTCGACGCGGACCATGAAACGGTCATAGCAGTCGAACGCAGTGCCGACCGGAACGTCGAAGTCCATGCGGTCATAGACGTCGTAGGGCTGCGCCTTGCGGATGTCCCAGGCGATGCCCGAGCCACGCAGCATCGGGCCGGAGAAGCCCCACTTCAGCGCGTCTTCCTTGCTGACGATCGAAATGTCGACATTGCGCTGCTTGAAGATGCGGTTGTCGACGACCAGGCTCATCGCGTCCTCGAACAGGCGCGGCAGACGGGTGTCGAGCCAGTCGGCGATGTCGGTCAGCAGCTTGAGCGGCACGTCCTGATGCACGCCGCCCGGCCGGAAATAGGCCGAGTGCATGCGGGCGCCCGACGCGCGCTCGAAGAAGTTGAGGCAGTCCTCGCGAATTTCGAACAGCCACAGGTTCGGCGTCATCGCGCCGACGTCCATGACGTGCGAACCCAGGTTCAGCATGTGATTGCAGATGCGGGTCAGTTCCGCGAAGAACACGCGCAGATATTGCGCGCGCAGCGGCACTTCCAGGTTCAGCAGCTTTTCGACCGCCAGGACATAGCTATGCTCCATGCCGAGCGGCGAACAATAGTCCAGCCGGTCGAAATAGGGCAGCGCCTGCATATAGGTTTTGTGCTCGATCAGCTTTTCGGTGCCGCGATGCAGCAGGCCGACATGCGGGTCGCAGCGCTCGACGATTTCGCCGTCCAGTTCCATGACCAGACGCAGAACGCCGTGCGCCGCAGGGTGCTGCGGACCGAAGTTGATCGTGTAGTTCTGGATTTCCGTGTCACCATAGGCCGGGTCGGCCGCATCGGTGACATGATCCATCTTTTCGAGATAGTCGGACATCAGGCCTTACCTTCGGGCTTGGCAGCCCCCTTGCCTTCATCGGTTTCGGCGGCGGGCTTGGCCGGCGCGTCGGCCGACTTTTCCTCGGCCTTCTTGTTGGCGGCATCGCCAGCACCGGTGTCGGCCTTGCTTTCCGTCGCCTTGGGCGTGGGTGCGGCTGCGGGCGCAGCAGCAGGTGCTGCGGCCTTTTCGTCACCCGGCAGCACGTACTGCGCGCCTTCCCAGGGCGACATGAAGTCGAAGCTGCGGAAGTCCTGGGCCAGCTTCACCGGCTCATAGACGACGCGCTTGTCTTCTTCGGAATAGCGCAGCTCGACATAGCCGGTCAGCGGGAAGTCCTTGCGCTGCGGATGCCCCTTGAAGCCATAATCGGTCAGGATGCGACGCAGGTCGGTATTGCCGTCGAAGATGACGCCATACATGTCGAACACTTCGCGCTCCAGCCAGCCGGCGACCGGCCAGAGGTGCGTGACGGTCGGCACCGGCGTATCCTCGTCGGTCGATACCTTCACGCGAACGCGATGGTTCCGCGTGACGCTCAGCAGATGGTAGCAGACCTCGAACCGGTCCGGACGCTCCGGATAGTCGACGCCGGCGATTTCCATCAGCTGCTGATAATGGCCCATGTCGCGCAGCGCGACCATGGCGTTGGCCAAATCCTCGCGCACGACGGTAAAGCTCAGTTCGTCGGCATGGTCGACGGTTTCGACCAGCATCGAACCCAGCAGGGCGGCGATTTCCTCGGCAATCCCCTCGGGGTTCACGATCTTGGGTGCAGAATGGCCCATATTAACGCTCAATCGTCCCGATCCGGCGGATCTTCCGCTGCAGCTGCATGATACCGTAGAGCAGAGCCTCGGCAGTCGGCGGGCAACCCGGCACATAGATGTCGACCGGCACGATGCGGTCGCAGCCACGGACCACCGAATAGCTATAGTGGTAGTAACCACCGCCATTGGCGCAGCTGCCCATCGAAATCACATATTTCGGGTTGGACATCTGGTCGTAGACCTTGCGGAGCGCCGGAGCCATCTTGTTGCACAGCGTGCCGGCGACGATCATCACGTCCGACTGACGCGGAGACGCGCGCGGCGCGGCGCCGAAGCGCTCCATGTCGTAGCGCGGCATGTTGACGTGGATCATTTCCACCGCGCAACAGGCGAGACCGAAGGTCATCCACCACAGCGAACCCGTGCGGGCCCACTGGAACAGTTCCTCGGTCGAGGTGACAAGGAAGCCCTTGTCGCTGACTTCACTGCTGAGCGCGTTGAAGAAGTCCTGGTCGGGCTGCGTCCCCATTGGCGGCATGGTGCCGGGAATGGGGCTGGTCAGTTCTACTCCCAATCGAGTGCTCCCTTCTTCCACGCATAGACGAGGCCGAGCACCAGCTCCGCTATGAAGATCATCATCGTCGCCCAGCCGGCCCAGCCGATCTGGTCAAGGCTCACCGCCCAGGGAAAGAGGAATGCCGCTTCCAGGTCGAAAATGATGAACAGGATGGCGACAAGGTAGAAACGCACGTCGAACTGGCTGCGCGGCTCTTCAAATGCGGGGAAGCCGCATTCATATTCGGACAGCTTGGCAGGATCGGGCTTGTGCGCACCGGTCAGGCGGCCAACCAGCATCGGCAAGAAGACGAAGGTGCTGGAGAGCAGCAGAGCGATCCCGAGAAAGATCAGGATCGGCAGATATTGGCTGAGATCGACCAATGGAATCCCCTGGGCGAAAATTGTTCTGGGGGGCCTTTAGGCCTGCTGCATATGCGAAGCAAGGGGCGAACCTATGAGAATGATTCGCAACAATTGCAAAGGCTTGATCGCGTTACCAAAAGCGCAAGAGACGATTGCCGCAGACACAAAAAAACAGGCGCCGGACCACCTTTGGAAGCCCGAAGACTCGCCGCGGTGGGCCGACGCCCTTTGCTCTTAAATCAGAAGCTTAGCAGAGCCCGATTCACGCCATCGGCGGAAGCGCGGAGCGCCTCCCCCAATCGCGACCAGGCTCTTAGCGCAGCGCGCCTGCGACCAGCTTGTGCAGCTTGCTGTGGGTCGCGTCATTGCCGGCGATCACTTCCTTGCGGTCGATCATCTGGTCGCCGCCGCGGAAGTCGCTGACGAAGCCACCAGCTTCGCGCACCATCAGGATGCCAGCCGCCACGTCCCAGGGCTGGAGGCCGCTTTCCCAGAAGCCGTCATAGCGGCCCGAGGCGACATGGGCGAGGTCGAGCGAGGCGGCACCGAAGCGACGCAGGCCGGCGACCGAAGGCGCCACCGCACCGAAGATGCGCGTCCATTCGGCCATGTTGCCATGACCCATGAACGGAATACCGGTGGCGATCAGGCAGTCGGCGAGGTCACGACGGGCCGAGACGCGCAGGCGCTGATCATGACGCCAGGCCCCGCGATTCTTTTCCGCCCAATAGCTTTCGTCGGTGACCGGCTGGTAGATCAGGCCCGAGGTCACTTCGCGCTTGCCGCCGAACAACGGCTCCTCGACCGCGATCGAGATGGCGAAGTGCGGGATGCCATGCAGGAAGTTGGTGGTGCCGTCGAGCGGATCGATGATCCAGCGCGGCTTGTTGGGATCTCCTTCGATTACCCCGCCCTCTTCCAGCAGGAAGCCCCAGTCGGGACGCGCCTTCTGCAATTCCTCGACCAGCGTCTGTTCGGCCTGCTTGTCGGCCTTGGACACGAAGTCCGCCGGCCCCTTGCGCGATACCTGCAGATGCTCGACCTCGCCGAAGTCGCGGCGCAGCTTGGAGCCGGCCTTGCGGGCGGCGCGTTCCATGACGGTGAGAAGGCCGGAATGGGATACCATGTAAAATCTCCGCCGCCCCGGTGGGCGGCCTTTGCTTTATTTCTTGGGGGCGGGCTTGGCGGCGGCCGGACGATAGCCACAGGTGCCGGCGATCACCGCCAGCATCTGCGAGGGATCCTTGCGGTTCACCTTGCCCGGATTGCCCGCGATCACCTTGTCGGTCGCCGCACTGATCTGCGACAGCGAATTGCTGTAGAGGCATTCGAACAGCGCGGTCTTGACCGGCTGTTCGACCTCCTTCGACTCCAGCGCGCTGCTGATGACCTGCAGCACATAGGCCGCACTGTCGATCTGCGCCTTGGACGGCTTGTTGACCGTCTGGGCAGGGAGCGCAGCCGGCACAGCGCCGATCGCGAGGATGGCGGCGACTGCCGTGCTGCGCCCGAACCGCATCAGTCGGCCCGCTTCACATATTCGCGCTCATAGACATCGACCACGATGCGCGTGCCGGTGACGATGTGCGGCGGAACCATGACGCGGACGCCATTATCGAGGATCGCCGGCTTGTAGCTGGCCGATGCGGTCTGGCCCTTCACCACGGCGTCGGCTTCGACGATGGTCGCTTCGACCGTCTCGGGCAGCTGGACGCTGATCGGACGTTCTTCATACATTTCCAGCATGACCATCATGCCGTCCTGCAGGAAGGCGGCGGCATCGCCGACCAGGTCCATCGGCAGGTTGATCTGGTCATAGGTTTCGGTGTCCATGAACACCAGCATGTCACCCTCGGGGTAGAGATACTGGAAATCCTTGGTGTCGAGGCGGATGCGCTCGACGCTCTCGGCCGAGCGGAAGCGGACATTGTTCTTGCGGCCATCGATCAGGTTCTTCAGCTCCACCTGCATATAGGCGCCGCCCTTGCCGGGCTGGGTGTGCTGAATCTTGACGGCGCGCCACAGGCCACCCTCATATTCGATATTGTTGCCGGGACGAATGTCCACGCCGCTGATCTTCATGGGAAGAGCCTGCCTATATGTCTGAATGTGGAAAAGAGCCGGCCTCTGCGAGGCTGGCCGCGCCTTTACCGCGAGACGGCGCCAAGGGCAAGAGGGCGGCGTTTCCGCTTAACTTCGCACATTTCCCGCACATTTTGAAATTCGCTTTCCTACTTGAGCAATTTTCGGTCGCGGCTGGCCCCGATGATAGCCGATCGCGGGCCGATAGGACAGGTCATTGGCCGACCAGCAGCGGATAGGGATTGACCGGCTGGCCACCATACCAGGGATCAGCCGGCGCCATGCGGTTGACGGCGAAATGGAGGTGCGGCGCGGCGGGATCGGCATTGCCGGTGCTGCCCACGGTCGCGATGCGCTGCCCGCGCCTGACCGCCTGCCCTTCGTGCAGGCCGGGCGCATAGCTGTCGAGATGGGCATAATAATAGAGGGTGTGCCCGTCGGGCGCGCGTTCATAAAGGGTGCGGCCACCCACCTCGCTCCAAAAGATCTTCTCGATCCGGCCGTCGGCAGCGGCCAGCACCGCCCTGCCCCGCGCCGCCATGATGTCGATCGCATCATGCGGGCGGGCGCCGCCTGCCCGCGCCTGGGTGAAGGTGTCGGTGAGCGCGGACGCCGGCACGCCCTCCACCGGGATCAGCAGCGCGCCGTTGCTGACGGTTGGCGGCGCGGATGCAACGGATCGCACCGGCGCATCGGCCGGGACGATCCGCACGCAATAGCGGGCGAAGGCGATGCAGAGCAGCAGAGCGACCGCGACACCGCCCCACAGCCGGACGTTCATGCCTGGAACTTCGCCTTGACGCCGCTCTTCACCATCTGCGCCAGCCGCGCGGCATCCCAGTTGGTGAGGCGGATGCAGCCATGACTTTCGGTGCGGCCGATCAGTTGCGGCTCGGGCGTGCCATGGATGCCATAATGATCCTTGGACAGATCGATCCACACGACGCCGACCGGGCCGTTGGGACCGGGTTTCAGCACCGCCTTCTGATCCTTCGACGCGGCATCCCAGAACAGGTCGGGATTATAATGGAAATCGGGATTGCGGCTGACGCCCTTGATCGTCCATTCGCCCAGCGGCAGCGGATCATGCTGTGACCCGGTGGTGACCGGGAATTGCGCGATCAGGCGGTTGTCCGCGCCATAGACCTTGAGCAGCCCTTCCGACTTGTCGACCACCAGATGGTCGGCCTGTGGCTGGTCCCTGGCGACGCCGAGGCTGGCGAGCGTTTCGCCCCAGCCACGCTCGTCGCCCTCGATCCGTGCCACTGGCTGGTTGGCGATCGCCGGCACACGGACGGTCGCACCAGCAGCGACCTTCGTATCGGGCGGGTTCATGCCGGTCAGCACTTCGGGCGTGGTGTGGAAGCGCTCCGCCAGCTTTTCGAGCAGGTTGCGATAGGTAAGCGCGGGCAGGCTCGCCTGATTGTTCAGGCCCTTGGGGATGTCGAAGAAGGGCCCGCGGGCAAAACCGTCGGGAATGCGCACCAGCCAGGTGGTCGGCTTCGCCTCCCCCTCCAGCAGCGCGGCCGAGGTCTTCTGGTCATAATCGCCAGTGACCGGCAGCTTGTTCGCCTCCTGGAAGCCGCGCAAGGCCGCCTTGAAGCTTATCCCGTCCTTGCCGTCGATCACGCCGGGCGAGAAGCCCCAGCGATCGAGCGCCACCTGCGCCTGCAATATCTGGTTGGGCTGCCAGGGCTTGCCGCCGGGTTCCTCCACGACCTGGAAAGCATAGGCAGCCGAAGGGTCGGGCGCGGCCTGTGTCTGGTTGATCGGTGTCTGGTTGGTTGGAGCGGCTGGCTGGCTTTCATTGGCGTCGGTGGTCGACACATTGCAGGCCGCGCACAGCAGCGGCAGGCCGAGAAGACGATATTTCAAGGCGATACTCTCCCACATCATGGAAGAGACAACGCAGCAGGCGGCGGAAAGCTGCCTGTGCCGCTGCGATCAGATGGCTTCGGCCTCCGCCTTGGCCTTCTCGCGCTCGCGTATCCCCTCCAGATCGCGATCGAGGAAATAGTTGAGGAAGGTGCGGATGGCCGCGATCGCCCCGAGCTTGCCGATTTCCGCCCAGGTCGGGGCGATGCTGGTTTCCACGATATCAGCCGCAAGCTGGAAACTCAGTCCGGCGACCGCCCAGCGGCCAAAGCTCATCCAGACCGGCATGAGCTTCGATTCGTCCGCCTTGAAAAGCAGCAGCCCGGTCAGGCCGATCGCACCCTGAACGGAGCCGATGGCGATCGCCAGGATCGCCAGCAGATTGACCAGCAGCGCGACATATTCCGCCAACTGATGGACGAATTCTTCCAACGCCATGCCCAGCACCCCTTGCCCGATTGCAGGGATGCTGGCCCGGCGGCGGCCCTTTGCCTATCGGGATAAACCCGCGATTAGGCGCCGCCCAGCACCGACGCGAAGGCGGCGACCCCGGCCTTGGGCCCTTCGGGGTGATTCCACACCGTGCCGCTGACCGCCAGGAAGTCGGCGCCTGCCGCGATCAGGGGGGCGGCATTGTCCGGCGTGATGCCGCCGATCGCGACGCAGGGCAGTTCGAACAGGGTGGTCCACCAGCCCAGGATCGACGGTTCGGCGCGGTGCGTCGTTTCCTTGGTCGTGGTCGGGTAGAAGGCGCCGAAGGCGACATAGTCGGCTCCCGCCTCGCCCGCTTCCATCGCCAGATGGCGGCTGTCGTGACAGGTGACGCCGATCTGGACCTTGGGGCCAAGCTGCTTGCGCGCCTCGCGCGGGTCGCCATCTTCCTGCCCCAGATGGACACCATCAGCGTTCAGCCGCTTGGCAAGGCCGATGCTGTCATTGATGATGAAGGCGACCTCGCGCTCGGCACAGAGCGCTTGGATCGGCCCGGCGAGTGCCGCGATGGCATGATCGTCGATCCCTTTGAGGCGCAACTGGAAGGCGGCGACCTTGCCGCCGTCGAATGCCTGGGCGAGCTGATCGACGAAAGTCTCGTCGATCGCCGGCGGCGAAATCAGATAGAGTTGGCAAGCGGGGCGAAAGCCCTTTTCGAACTGCTCGGCAAAATGGGGGTCGAGCGCCAGTTCTTCGTCAGTGAAATCGGTCATGCGCGCCTTATAGCCGCTCGCGCGGCCGCGCCAAGTGCGGCTATGACCGCGATCACAATACCGAAGGATATTCCATGCGCCATGCTTTCGCCGCCCTGCTGCTCCTGTCCGCCGCGCCCGTGCTGGCGCAGGAGGCGCCGCGGCCGCGCGCGCGGGAGGCAGGCGTGACCGTCGGCATCCTCCAGCCCGGCCCGCTCAACGCGATCACCGATGTCGCGGGGGTGAAGGTGGGCCAGGTGACGCTGCCGCGCAGCAAGGACGTCAACACCGGCGTCACCGCGATCCTGCCTCATGGCGGCAACCTGTTCCAGGACAAGGTGCCGGCCGGCTTCGTCGCCTATAATGCGTTCGGCAAGTTCATGGGATCGACCCAGGTGGCCGAACTGGGCGAGATCGAGACGCCGATCCTGCTGACCAATACGCTGAACGTGGCGGAGGCGAGCGCAGCCTCGGTCGAATGGACGCTGGCGCAGACCGGCAATGAGGAGGTGCGGTCGGTCAATGCCGTGGTGGGCGAGACCAATGACGGCATGCTCAATGACATTCGCGGGCGGCATGTCACCATCGCCGACGCGCGGCGCGCGATCGAGAGCGCCAAGGCCGGCCCGGTCGAGGAAGGCGGCGTGGGCGCGGGCACCGGCACGGTGGCGT
Organism: Sphingobium sp. LF-16; assembly: GCF_003711185.1. Taxonomy (NCBI): domain Bacteria; kingdom Pseudomonadati; phylum Pseudomonadota; class Alphaproteobacteria; order Sphingomonadales; family Sphingobiaceae; genus Sphingobium; species Sphingobium sp. LF-16. The sequence goes on from NZ_CP029335.1 coordinate 2,251,241, forward strand.
TCGGCTTCAAGGCGGGGATCGGCACATCCTCCCGCAAGCTGCCTGCGTCGCTCGGGGGCTGGACCGTGGGCGTGCTGGTCCAGGCCAATTATGGCGGGGTGCTGACGATCGCGGGCGTGCCGGTGGGGGTGAAGCTTGGCCGCTACGACTATCGCCAGCAGGTGGAGGAAAAGAAGGCGGACGGATCGGTCGTGATCGTGATCGCGACCGATGCGCCGCTGTCCGACCGCAACCTGCGCCGCGTCGCCGAGCGCGCCTTTGGCGGCATCGCGCGGACCGGGTCGAGCTTCTCCAACGGGTCGGGCGACTATGCCATCGCCTTCTCCACCAGCGATGCAGTGCGGCGCACGACGGCGAAGCGCAATGCCGTGGCGGCGGTCGATGACCTGCCCAATGACCGCATCTCGCCGCTGTTCCAGGCGACGATCGAGGCGACCGAGGAAGCGGTGTTGAACGCGCTGTTCAGGGCGCAGACCGTGGCCGGCAATCGCGGGACGGCAGAGGCCCTGCCGCTCGACAAGGTGCTGCCGATGCTGAAGCGCACGCGCTGAAGGCAGCGATGAAGGCGACTGGATCGTCAAGCCGGTGGGCAAGGTAGCGGATCGTGCGCCGACCTGCCTTGGCCGGTGGGTCGAGCGCGATGACGACGTTGGGATGGGCGACCAGCGCGCCGTTGAAGAGGCCTGCCGCCTTGAGATCGGCCAGCGTCCAGTCGTCGCGCAGCCCTGCGACTTGCGACCAGGGGATGGAGAGGCTGCGCAGCTTGCCCACAGGCCAGACCAGCCCGTCCGGGCCGATCCGCACCGGATGGTCGCGGAAGGATCGGATGAAAAGGATGAACCAACCGATCGTGGCGAGGCTCAGCAGCGAAAGGACAAGCGCCGCGCGCGGGCTCCACAGCGCGACCAGCAGATGGACCACGGACGTCTCGACGACCATCAGGCCCAATAAAACCCAGAGCATCGGCGCGACCGCGCGATGATAGGAAAAGACGGCGCCGGCGGGATTTTCCCTCTGCCCGGCGCCGTCCATATGCGTCAGGCCGCGACCGGGGTCTTGGTGGCCGAAGCAGCGTAGATCTCGTCGATCGCGCCGCCCAGCGACGCGTTGAATTCGTCGTCGCTCATCTGGTGGCGCAGGTCGTTCAGCAGCGCGCGGCTGAAGCTGGCGATGATGCCGCGATTCTTGGCCAGTTCGGCGCAGGCTTCGGTGCGGCTGAAGCCACCCGACAGGGCGACGACGCGCAGCACCTTGGGATGATCGACCAGCGGATCGAACAGGCCGGCCTTGGCGGGCAGCGAGAGCTTGAGCATCACCTGCTCGCCTTCGGGCAGGGCGTCGAGCTGCTTGAGGATTTCCTCGAGCAGGATCTGGTCGGCCTCGGCGCGTTCGGGCGACTTGATGTTCACTTCGGGTTCGATGATCGGCATCAGGCCGCCGGCCAGCACTTGGCGGCCGACTTCGAACTGCTGCGCGACCACGGCGGCAATGCCCTCACGGTTGGCGAGGTTGACGACCGAGCGTTCCTTGGTGCCGAACACGCCCAGGCCCTTGGCGCGGGCGAGCAGCGCGTCGAGTTCGGGCATCGGCTTCATCAGCTGCACGCCGTTCGCCTCATCCTCCAGCCCCTTGTCGATCTTGATGAAGGGCACGACGCCGCGTTCGAGCAGCGCGGTCGGGGTCGGCTTGCCGTCGACGGTGCCGTCCATGGTGCGCTCGAACAGGATCGCGCCCAGCACCTTGTCGCCGGTGAAGGCGGGCGAAGTGATGACACGGCTGCGCATGCCATGGATCAGGCCGAACATCTCCTCGTCATTGCTCCAGGCGCTTTCTTCGACGCCATAGCCCTTGAGCGCCTTGGGCGTGGAACCGCCGCTCTGGTCGAGCGCGGCGATAAAGCCCTGACCGTCGGAAACCTTCTTGACCATGTCCTGATCCAGCATCTGCACATACCTTCTCTTGGGGCGCGCCGCCCCCTCGGCAGCGCGGAAAGATGGAAGCCATCGGGCAAACCCGAGGGCATGACTGTAGCGCGCCGTCAGGCCCGCCGGTATCCGGGCTGTTAGCTAGTCCCATGTCGCACCGCAAGATGCTTGACCCCGCGCGGCGACGGGGCGGCCGCCAATATCGTTGGCGCGTGCGAAAGTGCCTGATAGGCTGTGGCCAAAGGTCTGAATCGGGGGAAGAATGGGGATCGGGAAGATGCGGCCCGTCATGGCGGCCGCGCTGATGCTGGGGCTGCTCGATATCGGGGCGGCGCAGGCGGCGACCAAGCCGGTCGTCGGCGAGATGGCGCCGGATTTCGAGCTGACGCTGATCGACGGCAGCAAGGTGTCGCTGACGGAACTGAAGGGCCAGGTGGTGCTGCTCAATTTCTGGGCGACCTGGTGCGTACCGTGTCGCAAGGAATTACCGACGCTCGACAGCTATTATGGGCTCCAGAAGAAACATGGGCTGAAGATATTCGCGATCACGACCGAAGGATCGGTGCCGATCGCGCAGCTGAAGCAATTGTTCGCTGCGATGCACATCCCGTCGGCCAAAAGGATCAAGGGGCCTTATGGCCCACTGACCGGGGTGCCGACCAATTTCGTCATCGATCGGGCGGGCCGGCTGCGCTACGCCAAGTCAGGCGCGTTCGATCTGGAGGATCTCAATGCGCTGCTGGTGCCCTTGCTCAACGAACAGCCGCCCGCCTGAGGCCAATTTCCGTTGCATTGCACAATGAAATTTCCGTCATCGGGTTGAAAGCGCTTCCGGGGGTGACCATTAGGGCGGCATGACCCATTCTGCCGCCCTGCCCCTGCCGCGCGATGATGCGCCCCTGTCCCGCTTTGCCATATTGCTGATGGCGGTCGCGTGCGGGACGATGGTGGCCAACCTCTATTATGCCCAGACACTGATCGACGTGATCGGGCCGGAGATCGGCATGTCGGCCGGGGTCGCAGGCCTCATCACCACGCTGACGCAGCTTGGCTATGGCCTGGGCATCATCCTGGTGGTGCCGCTGGCCGACCTGTTCGAGAACCGGCGGATCGTGCTGATATCGGCGGTGGCGACGGTGCTGGGCTGTATCGCCATCGCCCTGTCCAATGGTCCCGCGACCTTCCTGATCGCGTCGGTCATGACCGGCGTCGGCGCGACCGGCGTGCAGGTGCTGATCCCGCTGGCCTCTCACCTCGCCCCACCCGAGCGGCAGGGGCGCGTGGTCGGCACAGTGATGAGCGGGTTGCTGTTCGGCATCATGCTGTCGCGGCCGATCGCCAGCTTCCTTGCTGGTTCGATGGGCTGGCGTGCGACCTTCCTGCTGTCGGCCGGGGTGATCGCGCTGGTCGCGATCGCGCTGCTGATCGCCTGTCCGCAGCGCCGGCCCAAGGGCGGCATGCATTATGGCGAAGTCCTAAGCTCCACCTTCTCGCAGCTTGGCAAATATCGCGTCGTGCGGATGCGCGCCTTCTACCAGGCCTCGATGTTCGCGGCGTTCAACCTGTTCTGGACCGCCGCGCCGCTAAGCCTGATCCATGACTTTGGCCTGGGCCATAACGGCATCGGCGCCTTTGCGCTCGCTGGCGCAGGCGGCGCGCTGGTGGCGCCGGTGGCGGGCTGGCTGGCGGACCGGCGCCTGACCGGCCCGGCCTCGCTCGGCGCGCTGATCGCGCTATCGATCGGCTTCCTGCTGGCGGACTGGACGGTGGCGGCGGGCAGCCTGATCGGCTTCACCATCATGGCGGTGCTGATCGATGCGGCGGTGCAGGTCAGCCAGATCACCGGGCAGAAGCTGATCTTCTCGCTCGATCCCCATGCGCGCGGCCGGATCAACGCGGCCTATATGACGGTGATGTTCGTGGTGGGGGCGCTGGGATCGGTGATCGGGTCGACCACCTATGAAGCGGGCGGCTGGAGCCTGAGCGCGATCGCAGGTGCAGCGATTGGCGGCGTGGCCGCGCTGGTCTTCATCCTGTTCGACCGGGGCGCCAGCGCCACGCGCTGACGCCCCCGCCGTCAAAAGGCTTAGGCGTAGAGCGCCTTCACGCCCGGCAGTTCCTTGCCTTCCATCCATTCGAGGAAGGCGCCGCCAGCGGTCGAGATGAAGGTGAAGTCGGCGGCCGCGCCGGCATGGTTGAGCGCGGCGACGGTGTCGCCACCGCCCGCGACCGAGACCAGCTGCCCTTCCTTGGTGAGCGCCGCCGCGGTCTTGGCAAGGGCGACGGTCGCGGCGTCGAAGGGCGCGATCTCGAACGCGCCGAGCGGGCCGTTCCACACCAGGGTGCGGCAATTCTTGAGCGCATCGCCCAGCGCCTCGACCGCGGCCGGACCGACGTCGAGGATCATCTCGTCCTCGGCGACTTCATGGACGTTGCAGGTCCGGACCGACGGCGGGTTGGCGGCAAATTCCTTCGCCACGACCACGTCATAGGGCAGATGGATGATGCAGCCGGCTTCTTCCGCCTTGTCGAAGATGGCGTCCGCCGTGTCGGCCAGATCCTTTTCGCACAGCGACTTGCCGACATCGACGCCACGGGCATGGAGGAAGGTGTTGGCCATGCCGCCGCCGATGATCAGATGATCGACCTTGGTGACGAGATTGTTGAGCACGTCGAGCTTGGTCGACACCTTGGCGCCGCCGACGACGGCCGCGACCGGCTTGACCGGGGCACCGAGCGCGGCTTCGAGCGCGTCCAGCTCCTTTTCCATCGAGCGGCCGGCAAAGGCGGGCAGCTTGTGGGCCAGCCCCTCGGTCGAAGCATGGGCGCGGTGCGCGGCGGAAAAGGCGTCGTTGACATAGAGATCGCCGATCGCGGCGATCGCATCGACCAGCGCGGGGTCGTTCTTTTCCTCGCCGGCATGGAAGCGGGTATTTTCGAGGATGGCGATGTCGCCGTTGCGCATCACCTTGATACCGTCGGTCGCGGCTTCACCCTGGCAGTCGGGAATGAACTGCACCTCGCGGCCCAGCACCTGGGTCAGCGGACGGGTGATCTTGCTCAGCGAAAATTCCGGGTTCTTCTGACCCTTGGGCCGGCCGAAATGGGCCAGGATCAGCACCTTGGCGCCGCGATCGGCCAGTTCCAGGATAGTCGGCATCGCCGCGCGCAGACGGGTGTCGTCGCTGACCGAACCGTCCTGCATCGGCACGTTCAGATCCTCGCGCACCAGCACCACCTTGCCGGTGATGTCGCCCATGTCGTCGAGTGTCTTGAACGGCTTTGCCATGATCGCTCCTAGAATTTGGAATTATATCAGAAGAAAAACCCCGCCGGTTGATCCGGCGGGGCTGAGAAGGCTTAGAGGAACTTCGCCATGACACCCGAGGTGTCGATCATGCGGTTCGAGAAGCCCCATTCATTGTCGTACCAGCTGAGCACGCGGACCAGGTTGCCCTCGATCACGGCCGTTTCCAGGCTGTCGACGGTCGAGCTGCGCGGATCGCCATTATAATCGATCGAGACCAGCGGCTCGTCCGAATAGCCGAGGATACCCTTGAGCGGGCCGGATTCCGACGCAGCCTTGAGCAGGCCGTTGACTTCCTCGACCGTGGTGGCGCGGCTGGGGATGAACTTCAGGTCGACGACCGAGACGTTCGGGGTCGGCACGCGGACCGACGAACCGTCCAGCTTGCCCTTGAGCGCCGGCAGAACCTCACCCACGGCGCGGGCGGCACCGGTGGTGGTCGGGATCATCGACAGGGCAGCGGCGCGGGCGCGACGCATGTCCTTGTGGATCTGGTCCAGCGTGTTCTGATCGTTGGTGTAGCTGTGGATCGTGGTCATGAAGCCGCGTTCGATGCCGATCGAATCGTTCAGCACCTTGGCGAGCGGCGCCAGGCAGTTGGTGGTGCAGCTGGCGTTCGAGATGATGATGTCGTCGGCGGTCAGCTCGTCATGGTTGACACCGAAGACGACAGTCTTGTCGACATTGGTACCCGGTGCCGAGATGACGACGCGCTTGGCGCCGGCGGTCAGGTGGGCGCCGGCCTTGTCCTTGCTGGTGAAGATGCCGGTGCATTCCAGGGCGATTTCGACGCCCAGTTCGGCGTGCGGCAGGTTGGCGGGATCGCGCTCTGCCGTCACCTTGATCTTCTTGCCGTCGACCACCAGGAAATCGCCGTCGACGCTGACTTCGCCGGCCCAGTTGCCATGGACCGAGTCGCGCTTGAACAGCAGGGCATTGGCCTTGGCATCGCCCAGGTCGTTGATGCTCACCAGTTCCAGATCATGGTCGGTGCGCGAGAGGATGGCGCGCGCCACCAGACGACCGATGCGGCCGAAACCGTTGATTGCTACCTTCGTTGCCACTGCACTTGTCTCCCGGTTTGCGTGTAGGTCTTGGGCTCAGGCGCCGAGCGCGGCCTTGATCTGCGGAGCGATCTTGGCGGCGGTCAGGCCGAAATGGTCGTAGAGCACTTCGGCAGGGGCCGACGCGCCGAAGCTGTCGATGCCGAAGCGCAGGCCGTCAAGGCCGGTATAGCGTTCCCAGCCGAAGGTGGTGCCGGCCTCGATCGAGGCGCGCAGCACGCCGGCGGGCAGGATGTCGGCCTTGTAGGCGGCGTCCTGCGCGTCGAAATGGGCCCAGCTGGGCATCGACACGACGTCGGCGCCGATGCCCTGCTCTTCCAGCGCCTTTGCGGTGGCGACGGCGATCTCGACTTCCGAACCGGTGGCGAGCAGCACGACCTTGCGATCGGCGGTCGCGGCGACCAGGCGATAGGCGCCCTTGGCCGACAGATTCTCAGCTTTTTCCAGGCGCAGCTGCGGCAGGTTCTGGCGGGTCAGCGCCAGCACCGACGGGCCGGTCGCATCCTTGAGCGCCAATTCCCAGCACTCCGCCGTCTCGACGATGTCGGCCGGGCGATAGACGTCGAGGTTCGGGATCATGCGCATCGACATGACATGCTCGATCGGCTGGTGGGTCGGGCCGTCTTCGCCCAGACCGATCGAGTCATGGGTGAGGACGTGGATCACGCGCTGTTCCTGCAGCGCGGCGAGGCGAATGCCGGCGCGCATATAGTCGGAGAAGACCAGGAAGGTGCCGCCATAGGGGATCACGCCACCATGCAGCGCCATGCCGTTCATCGCGCAGGCCATGCCGAATTCGCGGATGCCATAATAGACATAGCGGCCCGAATAATCGTCACGGGTCAGCGGGCCGGTCGACTTGGTCTTGGTGTTGTTCGAGCCGGTGAGGTCGGCCGAGCCGCCGACGGTTTCGGGCAGCAGATCGTTGATCGCGCCCAGCGCCAGTTCGCTGGCCTTGCGGGTGGCGACCTTCTGCGGGTTGGCGATCAGGCTGTCGATATAGGCGTCGAGCGAGAAGCCAGCCGGCAGTTCGCCCGCCATACGCCGCAAAAATTCAGCGCCTTCCGAAGCATTTGCCAGGCGACCTTCCCAGGCCTTGCGAACATCACCACCCTTGGCACCGATCGCCTTCCAGGCGGCGTCGATGTCGGCGGGGACGACGAAGGGTTCGGCGGTCCAGCCCAGGAACTCGCGGGCGGCGGCGACTTCGGCCTCGCCCAGCGCCGAGCCGTGGACGCCCGAGGTGCCGGCCTTGTTCGGCGCGCCATAACCGATCTTGGTGGCACAGGCGATCAGCGAGGGACGCGGATCGGCCAGTGCTTCGTCGATAGCGCGGCGGACATCGGCAACGTCATGGCCGTCGCACGACACGACATGCCAGCCGGTGGCGGCATAGCGGGCGCGGACATCTTCGTTGCTCGACAAATCGACGGCGCCGTCGATGGTGATCTTGTTGTCGTCCCACAGCACGATCAGGCGCGAGAGGTTGAGGTGACCGGCAAGGCCGATCGCCTCATGGTTGATGCCTTCCATCAGGCAGCCGTCGCCGGCGATCACCCAGGTGCGGTGATCGACCAGATCGTCGCCGAACTCGGCATTCAGGTGACGCTCGGCAATCGCCATGCCGACGGCGGTGGCAAGGCCCGAACCCAGCGGGCCGGTGGTCGCTTCGACCCCTGCCAGCTCGAAATTCTCCGGGTGGCCGGCGCAGGGGCTGTTGAGCTGGCGGAAGTCGCGGATGTCGTCCATCGTCGGACGGGCATAGCCGGTGAGGTTCAGCAGCGAGTAGATCAGCATCGAGCCATGGCCGGCCGACAGCACGAAGCGGTCGCGATCGGCCCATTTCGGCGCGGCCGGATCGAACTTCACATAATCCTTGAACAGCACGGTGGCGACGTCAGCCATGCCCATCGGCATGCCGGGATGGCCGCTGTTGGCAGCCTGCACGGCGTCCATGGAAAGCGCCCGGATGGCGTTGGCGAGCTGCGTGTCGGAAACGGTCATAGCGGGAAGATGTCTTTCATGACTGGCATGGAATGCCCGCGCGAACGGGCGAGTCGATTTGGGTTCCCTTTGTCGCGTCAATCCACATGCGTCAACCGCAGGCGGGGCGCGGCGCGCGGCAAGCCGTCCAAACAGCGCTTTTGCAAGGCGAAAACATTGGCTATGCAGAAAATATGGCAAGCGACCGCATGATGCAGGCGATCGGCACGCTGGAGCGCGCGATCAGTCGGCTTGAACAGAATGTGGCCAGCCTTTCGCAGGCTGTCCCCCATGGCAATTCCGGCATCGACCAGATGGCCGCCCAGGCGGCATTGCAATCGCTGGACGATCTGATCGGAGAATTGCGAGGGCGCACCGATGGCTGAAATCATGCTGCAGATCGCCGGCCGCCCCTATCAGCTGCGCTGCCGCGATGGCGAGGAAGCGCATATGGCGCATCTGGCCCAGATCATCGAGGACAAGGCCTATCAGGCGCAGCGCAGCACGCCGGGCCTGACCGAGGTGCGCACCTTGCTGTTCGCGGCGCTGTTCATGGCGGACGAACTCAACGAACTGAAGCGCGCCGCAGCCGGCCGACAGGAGCAACTGGCGCTGGATGGCGATGACGAACCGACCGCCCGCGCGGTCGAGGCGTTGGCTGCGCGCGTAGAAAAGCTGAGCGAGGCTCTTGCCGCCCGCGCCGCCGACGCCTAGATTGGCGGCGACGGGCACTGCCTGGTGCGAGCTTTAGCGAACATCCCTGAGGCGATAATCACATCCACGGGGGCTGTCCCTGGGCGGGCTCTGGCCCGATCTACATGGTCCCCACCTGACGTTGAGGCGTCAGAGGATATTCCAGCAAACGGCCAAGGCGGTCCCGTCACCCTCCTCTTCCCAGCAAAGGCACCCCATGCCCGACGACAGTGATGCCGCCGACAAGTCGACCCTGCGCGCGATCGCCCGGCAGCGGCGGCGCAACTTCGTCGCCTCGCTCGACGCGCTGACCCACAGGCTGGCGTTCAAGGCCGTCCCCTCCCCGCTCGCCCAGCGTATCGCCGACGCGCAGGTGATCGCACTCTACATGGCGCTGGATGACGAGGCGCCGGCGCAGCGTCTGGCCCCGCAACTGGGCGTTATGGGCAAGCAGGTGGCGTTGCCGCGCGTACTCGATCGGCTCGGCAGCATGGATTTCCTGCTGTGGCGTCCCGAGGACCAGCTGTTCCCCGGCCTGTTCGGCACCAGCCACCCCGAGCCGTCAGGCGGTGCGGTGGTGCCGGATGTCATCATCGCGCCGCTGCTGGGTTTCGACCAGCGGATGAACCGCCTTGGCCAGGGTGGCGGCTATTATGACCGCGCCTTTGCCCGCCATCCCGATGCCTTGCGCGTCGGCCTTGCCTGGTCGGCGCAGGAACTGGATGATGTGCCGGCCGACCCGTGGGATCTGCCGCTCGACATGATCCTGACCGAAACCGCCGTGATCGAGGCAGGCTGAACCCGATGAGCATCGACCCGCGCCATTATCATCAGCCCAGCTGGCGCAAGCCGGCCGGCATGTTCGCGATCCTGGGACTGATCCTGGGCTGGGCCGTGCTGGTCGGCAGCCTGTCGCCGCTGATCGGCCAGTTGCCGATGTGGGGCCAGGTGCCGGTCTATATTTTCCTGGGCCTGATCTGGATCTGGATCCTGCCGCTGCGGCGGCTGCTCGCCTGGATGGAAACGGGGCGCTGGCGTCAGGGTTAATCCCGATGCCCAGCCCATGGTGTTTCGCCTTATCCCTGAGCGTTAGGCGACCGTAACGGACGCATCGCGGCTCTGCGCGATGCAGGCGGCTCGCCGGAAACGGGGGCAACGGCATGTCCATGCGCCAGTCACCAGCATCGGCCGCCCATGCCGCGGACCGCCCCTCCTGTCATCCTGCATTCTCCGGGCGGCGCCACCCCGCACCGGTCTCAAGCCATGTCCGGTGGCGGGCGCACAGTGCAACAGGAGGATCCGATGGTTCCATTGAGCAAGCGACTATTTGCCGAATGTTTCGGCACATTCTGGCTGGTGTTCGGCGGGTGCGGCAGCGCCGTGCTGGCCGCCGCCTTTCCCGATGTCGGCATCGGCCTGCTGGGCGTGGCGCTGGCCTTCGGCCTCACGGTGCTGACCATGGCCTTCTCCATCGGTCATATTTCGGGCTGTCACCTCAATCCGGCGGTAACGATCGGCCTGTGGGCCGGCGGGCGCTTCCCGGCCCGCGACATCGCCCCCTATATCGTCGTGCAACTGGTGGGCGCAGTGATCGCAGCCGCCCTGCTGCTGTTCATCGCCAGCGGCCAGCCGGGCTATGAGCTGGCGCCCAACGGCCTGGCGGTCAATGGCTATGGCCTGCATTCGCCGGGCGGCTACACGCTCTCATCGGGGCTGGCGATCGAGATGGTGCTGACCTTCGGCTTCCTGAGCGTCATCCTGGGCGCGACCGACAGCCGCGCGCCGGCGGGCTTTGCCCCGATCGCGATCGGCCTGGCGCTGACGCTGATCCACCTGATCAGCATCCCGGTCACCAACACCTCGGTCAATCCGGCGCGCAGCACCGGCCCTGCCCTGCTGGTCGGCGGGCTGGCCCTGCATCAGCTCTGGCTGTTCTGGGTGGCGCCGATCATCGGCGCGCTGGCCGCCGGCGGCGTCTATCGCTGGCTCGCCAACGAACCGCTGCCGCCGCATGTGACCGGCGAGCACCTCTGAGACGAATCGTCACGGGCCGATACCGTTGGTGTCGGCCCGCCGCCAATGTCGATGTGAGGAAGAAGGGATCGCCTTGCGATCGGATCACTTCAAAGATGAAGTGGCGCGAGTGACGGGGCTCGAACCCGCGACCTCCGGCGTGACAGGCCGGCGCTCTAACCAACTGAGCTACACCCGCGCAGGGCGGCATCCTATCGTGACCCATGGCCACCAGATGATGCAAATCTGTTTACCTTCCGACTTTCCTGTCAGGGAAAGTGGCGCGAGTGACGGGGCTCGAACCCGCGACCTCCGGCGTGACAGGCCGGCGCTCTAACCAACTGAGCTACACCCGCGTTCGGTGTGGGCGGCCGTCTATGCGGGTCCGGCCAAGCTGTCAACCGTCCTCGCCATCAGTTTCTTCACTTGTTGCATTTTCTTTGCGACGGCTGACCGTCAGCGTCCCCTGTTCGAACAGGAAACCGGCAATGTCGGGCGTGCCGGCGGCGGCCACCACGGTCTGCACGATGATGAGCAACGGGACGCCGAGCAGCGCACCGGGCGTGCCCCAGACCCAGCCCCAGAAGGTCAGCGAGACGAGAATCAGCAGCGGGTTCATCGTCAGGCGACGGCCAAGGATGGTGGGCGTGATGACATTGGCCTCCACCAGATGGAAGCCGATCTGGAGAAAGGCGGGCAGCAGCGCCGTCCAGACATCGTCGAACACCATGAGGCCGCCCAGCGCCAGCAGCACGGCGGCCAGCATCGGCCCGAAATAGGGAATGAAGTTGAGCAATGCGACGATGCCGCCCCACATCCAGGGCGAGGGCATGCCGATAAGCCAGAGCGCCAGCGCCACGGCGAGCCCCAGGCACAGGTTGATGGTGGCGATCGTCATCACATAGGCGGAGGTCGCGTCGACCACATTCTGGATCACCCGCGCGACCGCCATGGCGCCGTCGAAACTGCCCCGGCTGTTGATCGTGCGGCGGCGCAGCCGGGTCCAGCCGGCAAGGAAGAAATAGATGATGAGCAGCGCAAACACCATCTGGATGATCGCGGACGGGGCGGAGGCGGCCGCGAACTGCAGCAGCGATCCGGGCGTTTCCACCGCCGCCCGGTGCGCGACCGATGCCGGCCCCGCGACCAGCATCTGGACGGTTTCGTCGACGAATCGCTGAGCCTGCGAATAAAAATCGATGAGCGGCGCCAGCGTCGCCTGAATCTTGGGTAGGCGCTGGGGCAGGATGCGGAACCAGTCGGTCGCCGGCACCACGATCAGCACCAGCGCGGTGTTGGCGACGCTGAGGAAGGCGACGACCGCCAGCAGCGCCGACAGGCCCGAGGGCAGCCCGCGCCGCTCCAGCCATTCGAGCAGCGGCACCAGCGCGATCGCGATCACCAGCGCGGCGGTCAGCGGCAGGAAAAATTCGGCCCCCGCGCGCAGCGCGAAGGGCAAGGCCAGCAACAGGCCGACGCCCGAGGACAAGGCGATCGACGCCAGCAAACGGTCGCGCCGCCGATTGACTTCCAGTTCCTCGTTGGTGGTCACGCCCGATCCGTCCCCTGTGCATTCGCCATGTTGCTCTGCACCCGGCGCTCCGGCCGGTCAAATGCCATCGGCGAATCGCATCAGGAAGACGGCAAACAGGGGCTTAACCAAATATTGGGGAGACTGGCCGTAGGAGATGCGGACATTCGATAAGGGGGATATCGCATGGCAAGAGGGTTGATCGCGGGACTGGGCCTGATCGCAGGCATGGCCGCATCCTGGCAGGCCGGGGCGCAGGATATGCGGCTCGACAGCCGGACCTTCGTCGAACGGGTGCAGGCCGACATCAATGGCCGCCCGCGCCGCACCATCGCCAATGCCGAACGCGCCATGTCGGGCGACCAGTTGATCGTCGTGGTCGACTGGCGCCATGAAGGCAGCCGGACGGCCCATGGGCTGACCGTGGTTCGCCAGGTGCCGCGCGGCACCCTGCTCGACCTGACCGATCCCGCCATGCAGGCATCGGTCGATGGCGGCGCCCATTGGGGCCGACTGGAGCAATTATGGCTGCCGACGCCGCTGGGCGGTGTCCGCCGCGCTACGCCCGAGGATATTACCCATATACGCTGGCGCCTGCCCGACAGCGTGGCACCGGGACAATCGGGACGGCTGACCTATCGGGCGCAGGTGCGCTGACGCAGGCTGGACCGGGGCGACAATGGCCGCCCCGGTCCCGTGCATTCATCAGCCCTCGAACAGCAGGACCGGCGTTTCCAGCAGCTTGCGCACCGCCTGGACGAAGCTGGCCGCGTCCCAGCCGTCGACCACGCGATGGTCGCAACTGATCGACAGGTTCATCAGCTTTGCCGCGACGATCTCCTTCCCCCGGAACATCGGCCGCTCGATCACCCGGTTGGGGCCGATGATCGCCACTTCGGGTCGGTTGATGACCGGGGTGGTGGCGATGCCGCCGAGGGCCCCAAGCGACGTCAGGGTCAGGGTGGAACCCGACAGTTCGGCCGACGTCGCCTTGCCGCTGCGCGCGGCGTCGGCGAGGCGGCGGATCTCGGTCGCGAGTTGCCAGACATTCCTGTCCTGCGCGTCGCGGATCACCGGGACCATCAGGCCCGCGTCGGTCTGCGTCGCCATGCCGAGATGGACGGCGCCATGGCGCGTCACCACGCCCGCCTCGTCATCATAACGGGCGTTGAGCATCGGGAAGTCGGGCAGCGTCCTGCAGATCGCCACGATCAGCAGCGGCAGCATGGTGAGCTTGGGCCGATCGCCGCGGTGCGCGTTGAGCTGCGCCCGCGCCTCCTCCAGCGCGGTGACGTCGATTTCCTCGACATAGGTGAAATGCGGGATGTGGCGCTTGGACGCGGCCATATTTTCGGCAATGCGGCGGCGCATGCCGATCACCTTCACCTGCTCGTCGGCGCGCGGTGCGGTACGGCCGGCCGGGCGATAGCCCTGCCCCGAACCGTAGAGGAGATAGGCGTCGAGATCGGCGTGGCGGATATGGTCGCCGTTCGGCTTCACCAGGGCGAGATCGACACCCAGTTCCCTGGCGCGTGCGCGGACGGCAGGGGACGCGAGGATGGGGGCGGCAACATCAGGCCCCCTCCCTTCCAGGGAGGGGTTAGGGGTGGGTACCGGCGAAGCCGGTGCTTCTGGCTCAACGGCAGGCAGCTCGCTTTGCTCGCCACCCACCCCCGGCCCCTCCCTGGAAGGGAGGGGAGCATCAATGGAGGCCTCGACCGTTTCGACCGACGGCACGGGCGCGGCAGCCGCCCCCTCGCCTTCCGTCTCGATCTCCACCAGCATCGATCCGATCGACACCTGATCGCCCGGCTCGCCGGCCAGGCGGACGACCGTGCCCGCGACCGGGCTTTCCATCTCGACCGTCGCCTTGTCGGTCATCATGTCGGCGATCGGCTGGTCTTCCTCGACCCGGTCGCCGACCTGGACGTGCCAGCCGACAATCTCCGCCTGCGCAATGCCTTCGCCGATGTCCGGCAGCTTGAAGGTGAATAGGGCCATCTTACTCTCCGTTCGTGTCGAGCGAAGTCGAGACACGTTTATCATAGGGCGGCGCTTCCGTTTCTCGACTTCGCTCGAAACGAACGGAAGGGGTGCGGGATGGTCAGTCCCGCATGATCTTGTTGATGGCTTCGCGGATGCGCACGGGGCCGGGGAAATAGGCCCATTCCAGACTGTGCGGATAAGGCGTGTCGAAGCCGGTGACGCGCTCGATCGGCGCTTCGAGATGATAGAAACAGCGTTCCTGCACCAGCGCCGACAGTTCGGCGCCAAAACCGCTGGTCCGCGTCGCTTCATGCACGATCAGGCAGCGGCCGGTCTTCCTGACCGACGCCTCGATCGTGTCGATATCGAGCGGCACCAGGCTGCGCAGGTCGACGATCTCGGCATCGATGCCCAGCTTCGCCACGGTATTTTCGACGACATGGACCATCGTGCCATAGCAGAGGATGGTCAGCGCCGCGCCGGGGCGGGCGATCCGCGCCTTGCCAAGGTCGATGCGATAATAGCCCTGCGGCACCTGCGCATCTACATGGCCCGCCCAGCTCTTGGCCGGCGTGTCATAATGGCCGTCGAACGGGCCATTATAGATGCGCTTGGGCTCGAAGAAGATGACCGGGTCATTATCCTCGATGGCCGCGATCAGCAGGCCCTTGGCATCATAGGGGGTGGACGGGATCACCGTCTTGACCCCGGACACATGGGTGAAGATGCCCTCCGGGCTCTGGCTGTGGGTCTGGCCGCCGAAGATGCCGCCGCCAAAGGGCGAGCGCACCGTCATCGGCGAGATGAACTCGCCGGCCGAGCGATAGCGCAGCCGCGCCGCCTCGCTCACCAGCTGGTCGAGCGCGGGATAGATATAGTCGGCGAACTGGATTTCGGGGACCGGCCGCAGGCCATAGGCACCCATGCCGACCGCGACGCCGATAATGCCGCATTCGGTGATCGGCGTGTCGAACACCCGGTTCTTGCCATATTTCTGCTGCAAGCCCGCAGTGGCGCGGAACACGCCGCCGAAATAGCCGACATCCTCGCCCATCACCACGACATCGGGGTCGCGGCCCATCATCACGTCCAGCGCGCTGTTGATCGCCTGGATCATGTTCATCTGGACGGGTTCGTCCTGGCCGCCGGCGGCGACCGTTTCCATGCGCATGTCGTTCACAGCCCTGCCGCCTTCCATTCGTCGAGCATCTGCTGCTGCTGTTCCTTCAGGTGCCAGGGCATGTCCTCGAACACGTCCTGGAACATGCTTTCCATCGGATGGTGGAGGCCATGGCCCAATATGCCGTTCTTTTCGGCCTCGCGCGCGGCGTCGCGGACCATCTCGGCCAGTTCCTGGTCCATCGCGGCGTGGCGTTCCTCGTCCCAGATGCCCAGCGTGATGCAATGCTGCTTCAGCCGCGCGATCGGATCGCCGAGCGGCCATTTGCTGCTTTCCTCGGCCGAGCGGTAGGCGGTCGGATCGTCGGACGTGCTGTGCCCTTCGACGCGATAGGTGAAATGCTCGATCAGGGTCGGGCCGCCATTGGCGCGGGCGCGATCGGCGGCCCAGCGGGTGGCGGCATAGACGGCCAGCACGTCATTGCCGTCGACGCGCAGCCCGGCAATGCCATAGCCGATCGCGCGCGCGGCGAAGGTGGTCGCTTCCGCCCCGGCAAAGCCGGAGAAGCTGCTGATCGCCCACTGGTTGTTCACCACATTCATGATGACGGGCGCGCGATAGACGCTGGCGAAGGTGCAGGCCGAATGGAAGTCGCCCTCCGCCGTGGAGCCCTCGCCGCACCAGGTGGCAGCGATGCGGGTATCGCCCTTGGCCGCGCTCGCCATCGCCCAGCCCACAGCCTGGGGATATTGGGTGGTGAGGTTGCCGGAGATGGAGAAGAAGCCGGCCTCGCGCGCCGAATACATGATCGGCAGCTGGCGCCCCTTCATCCGGTCGCCCTTGTTCGAGTAGATCTGGTTCATCATGTCGACGATGGACCAGTCCCGCGCGATCAATATGCCCTGCTGGCGATAGGAGGGGAAGCACATGTCGTCGCGCGACAGGGCAAGCGCGGCGCCGATCGACACCGCCTCCTCGCCGGTCGACTTCATGTAGAAGCTGGTCTTGCCCTGGCGCTGGGCGCGGAACATGCGGCCGTCGAAAGCGCGGGTCAGCGCCATGTAGCGCAGCATTTTGAGCAGCGTGTCCGCCGGCAGCTTGGGGTCCCAGGCGCCGACCGCATGGCCATCCTCGTCCAGCACGCGGACCAGCCCATAGGCGAAGTCGCGCATCTGCGACGGGTGGGTCGCCTCGTCCGGACGCGGCGCCGCGTCGGCCGCGGGAATGTCGAAATGGGTGAAGTCCGCGCTTTCACCGGGCCGCGCGGGCGGCTCGGGCACATGCAGCTGCAGCGGCGGCAGGTTGCGCCCCTGCCCGTCCGTCACAGCGCCGGATTCGATCGAATCGGTCATCCTGCCTCCTATTGTGCGTTGCAATAATATTGCTTGTGGCAATTATTATATTTCAACGCCGCGCAAGGCAAGCCTTACTGACCCAATTCCTTTTCGCCTGTCGCCTTCGCTGTCACCTCAGACGGCGACGGGCGCGGAAATATGGGCCTGCGGCGCATAATCCTGCACCTCGAAATCCTCGATCCCATAGTCGAAAATGCTTGAAGGCCGGCGATTGATCCGCAGCTTCGGCGCGCCCGCCGGGGTGCGGCTGATCTGCTCCTCCACCAGATCGGCATGGTTGAGGTAGAGATGGACGTCGCCGCCCTGCCAGACCACCTCGCCCGGTTCCAGATCGCATTGCTGGGCCAGCATCCGGGTGATCATCGACAGGCCAAAGATGTTGAAGGCAAAGCCCAATCCCAGGTCGCAGCTGCGCTGGAAGAGCAGGCCGTTGAGGCGGCCATCGGACACCTGGAACTGATAGGTCATGTGGCAGGGCGGCAAGGCCATCTGCGCGACTTCCGCGACATTCCAACCGGTGAAGAGCAGGCGGCGCGAACCGGGGTTGGTGCGAATCGCATCGACCAGCGCAGCGATCTGGTTGTGGCCCTGCGCCGCCCGGCGGAACAGGCCGTCGCCGACCGGCTCGTAGCGCGGCCAGTTCACCCATTGGGCGCCATAGACCGGACCGAGATCACCCCATTGCCGGGCAAAGGCTTCATCCTCGATAATTCGCGCCTCGAACGCGTCGCGGTCGATATCCTCGCCGGTCGCCTTGCGGTAGCTGTCGAGCGGCCAGTCGGTCCAGATATGGACATTCTGCTTCACCAGTTCGCGGATATTGGTGTCGCCGGTCAGGAACCACAGCATCTCGCGCGCGGCGACCTTCCAATAGACCCGCTTGGTGGTGAGCAGCGGCACCGCATCGTCGGCCAGCGAGAATCGCAGGGTCGCGCCCAGGATCGATCGGGTGCCAACGCCGGTGCGGTCAATCCGCTCGTCGCCATGGCGCCAGATATGGCGCATCAGGTCGAGATATTGCTCTTCATAATGGGGCGGCTGCGGCGACATGGCGTGCAAGGTCGGTGATCCTGGGATGGGAATGAATCTGGGCGTTCCGTCCATGTAGCATCCCCCCTGCCCCGCTGTCCCGACCAAAGGTCGCGCCATAACGGATGCGACTGCCGGCCCGGCCCGCTCCGTTCCGCCACTACGGATCATTCCGCGTCTCCGCTCCCGGCCCATTGCTGACAGGCTGCGTGCCTCGGGGGTGCGATGCTGACATTGGTGATTCTCGACGAGGACGGCCAGCCGCGCGACCGGCTGCACCCCGATGGCAACTGGCCCTGTCTGGTGGCTCATCTGCTGGCCAGCGATGCGCGACGGGTCATCCTGCACCAGCGGCGGCACAGTGCGGCGCCGCAGCCGGTCGACATCGCCCTGACCCGCAGCCTGCACCGCCGGCTGCGGGCGCTCGACATCCACCTAGCCGACCATCGGATCGACACGCCGAGCGGCTGTTTCAGCTTCCGCGATGCGGGTCTTTTGTAGAATTTTCAAAAAAGCGCATCAGGTGGCTTGCCAGCCCTCAAACCCCTCTCTATAGGCGCACTCCTGCCTTACGGGGCCGCCCCAAAAGCGGCTTCGGCACCGGTCGGGGAATAGCTCAGCCTGGTAGAGCACTGTCTTCGGGAGGCAGGGGCCGGAGGTTCGAATCCTCTTTCCCCGACCATTTTCACCTTCAGGTGAAGCACAAAAACCCAGCGGAAACGCTGGGTTTTTTGCTGTTTGTTGCTTTGATCCGTTCGCTTCGCGGACAGAGGCCGAAGGTTCAGTCTGAACCTTCACTCGATTTCTCTTGGTTGGGCTATTTTCTCTGCAACGTGCCTTAGGTGCTCGGGCGAGAAGCGCGCATAGTGCTTTTGGGTGGTTCGATCATCGTCATGCCCCATAGCTTGAGCCAGCTCTGCCATGGATACGCCCGCCTCGGCAGCCCAGACCGCGCCTGTATGCCGCAGAGTATATGGAGTTGCTTTTACGCCGCTGCGTTTGCTGGCGGCTTGGAAGGCTTTCTTGATGCTGTGGATCGGCTCGGCGCCACACTCAATTACGGAAACTCCCTCACGGGCGGCGTAAGCGACAAGCAGAGCCTCATAGAGGATCGTGTTCATCGGCACGACCGGTCGCTTTTTTGCGGTTTGCTTCCGACCGTCTGGATTGAGCTGAATCTTGCGCCGATCGAAATCAACCTGATCCCATTTCAGCTCCAAAATCGCGCTTGGGCGAGCCATCGTGTAAAGGCCGATCTGAACATAGAGACGGGCATGGGGAGCTTTGACCGCTGCGAAGAATTTCGCGAACTGTTCGCGGCTGAGGTAGCGGACCTGATATTCGTCCTTCTCAGGGAGCCAAATCTTGGGCTTGTGCGGCACCTTGGCTGGGCCAGCCCAATTTAGCGCCGTGGACAGCATCAACAACTCGTACCGTGCCGTGGCGTCAGCGACCGCGCGCGTGTCACGATAAGATTGACACATCTTGCGGTCTATTAGCGCTGGGTCCACATTTTCCCAGAAGGCGCGCATTGCTTTCCAAGCGTCTTTGCGTCGCTGTGATGATGGAGCCTGCTTATCAGCAAGATCGGCGATGTAAGCTTCTACCACCCGTCCGACTGTCCACGGAGAGTTGTTGGCGCGCTCCCAGAGCTGCCTTGCCTCGGCTTCGGCGCTTGATCGTTCGATTGACGAGAGTTGACGACGGTGACGCTTTTCACCTTCGTACCAGACGAGGGCATAAGCTCCGCGGAGTTTCTGGACCGTATAGGGGGTTACTGGCGACATTCGAACCTCCCGACTTCTTCTGCAGGGATGCGAATGAGGTCGCCGATCCGGAAATGGCTGATTTTTCCAGCTCGGATGAGATTGCGCACAGCACCTTGGGAACAGTCCCATCGCGTCGCGAGCGACCGCACTGAAAACGGCGGCGCTTCTGCGAGGATGGTCTGGATTTCTTTATGCGCGGAGGGAGGCCTCACCCCGGTCCCGTTAACTCTGCCCGTTGCCGGGCGAGCCAAGGGAACCAGGATATCGATTGCGCTGGCGTTTGTAATACTGCGATTTTGAATGTCGCTCAGATCTTCGGGATTGCCGATATTGATGGATGATCCAACCTTCGCCCTTCCCTTCCTGCTTAGTAACTTATCGTGAAAACTCACTTTTTTCCTCCTTGGAATGTCTTTCACGACATCCAAGAAGCCTTCTCTCATCCGTCTTTTCTCAGCGGTGGGAGCAGACGCTCTCCACCAACCGGCCCAGTTGTAGAACTAGCTTCATTCTGATCCGCCGGGGCCGCCGCCATTGGCTCCTCGTTGACATCTTCCCAATAGGCCCAGCTAGCACTCGGACCTCCGCTCGCTGACCTGAACCGGGTGCGAGCCTCCTCGAGATTGACGACTACGAATTGCCCGGCCTTGGCATCGGATATCGCACCGAATTCTCGTAGTTGGGCCAAATACCACGCCAGAGTGAAGTCTGTCCGCGAGTGTTTCCCTTCATGTTCAGGAGAAACATACTTCAAAACATCATGTCGCGGCTGATGCCGTTCGAACGCATCACGCAGATTTCGCCGACTGAACTTCACGCCCGGGCGACCGCTTTCAGTAATCCATGCCACCAGGTCAATAATGGCAAGCCAAGTTTGATCCTGATCGATTGGCCTCCGCGGCCCAACGTGATCCGTCTCACCAAAAGACTTGGCGTTGCGCTCGAAGATACCTGGAAATTGTTCAGATATGTCAATAAAGGCGCCATGTTCCTTCACGCGCATGAGCGCGCGCGGGCGCAAATCTGCTCCCATTGAATTGGCCTTTGCTGTCGACAGAAACAGCACGTCACGAACGCTCAATTGGGGGTATTGGACCAGAACCTGGTCTACATTGTCATTTTGCGTGGCGCAGCGCAGTTCGATCACTGTGCGAGGCGTGGTTGACCACATGGCAGAGCCTCGCAGCCGTTCAACGGCTGGATCGTCGGTCTTTTTGGCCGCATCCTTCGGCGTGTGACCGATGATAGCCCAGAACATTCCCTGCCGACGCGACATACGGTTTAGATGGAAGAGGAAGTTAGTAGTCGCTTCGGAATGCGACATTTCGAACCCGGCCATCGAAACCGCGGAATCGAGAATGACGCCTACGAAGCGATCTTCTGGTCGGCCACTAGCGACAGCCTCTCGATTTGCCTCGTCGAGGAATTTCTCAATGCTGTCGAGCGACGGGGTGGGCCCCCATTCGCCTCTGTCTCCTCCTCGTGAAAAAAGGGAAGGGTTTAAATCCCCGAACTCTTGGTTGCTCATCGACAAGAATGGCATCACATGGATTCTGGAGCAGACGTCCTCGATCTGCTCCTCGGCCCAGCCGGTTTGATCACTCATCCACCAAGCTATATCACCGATGCGCTTGAACAGGTGTTCTCGCAGATCTTCTGCGGAGAGAACCAAGATCTTGCCGGTAGCTCTCACATCTGCACCGAGCCATTTTTCGGGCTTTTGATCGCCACGTGCGGCAATATGCATCGCAAGCCACAGCAGAAGCTGTGTTTTCCCGGTGCTGCCGGTTCCGAACAGCACGGTTGCGCCCGTCGCAGGCAGAAGCCCGTCGACAGCCCAGTCCATGACGAAGTCGGCTTTGGCCGCTGCGCTTGCGTTGTAGGCGCCTTGCCGCGCGAGTACGGTCCAATTCTCATCGCTCATGCTAATTCCTTCCGTAGGCAGGCCCCTTAGATGGCGAGAGTTAACCGATTGCTATCTTTATAAAATTTCCTAAATTAGAATTCGTTTACCTTTTATTAACACCCTGCCATGATACAAATCCGAATGGGGGTAAGGGGGTAGAGGGAGAGAGAGGAGCTTTAGTCCTCAACTCTCCCTCTACCCCCTTACCCTTTCGGTAATGCAGGCGTGGAGCTCGATAGGAAATTCGAGTTCGAACGCGCTGAGTGCAACGATCCGGTCGTTTGCTGCTCAAACTCACTTCCTTCTAATGCCCCATCCTGCTGGCCGCCGCCTCGGTCGGTTTAGAGACCGTTGCTGCGCGGATGACGCGATCTCACGGTCCGCCCCAGACCGAACCATTTTGAATCCGTGCCGAAGAAAATCACGGGTCCAGAACTTCTAAGTTTTGGCCGAGGGCTGTTTTGCGGTGACTTTCGGGGCCGAAAGATACCGAGAGGGAAAAAGAACTAGGCTCGAAAAGGTCAGGGTAAGTTTTGACCCTGTAAGGAAAAGAAGTGAGCCGAGTTGCGTATTTCCGAGTGTCCACCGCAGATCAATCGATCGATGCTCAGCGCGCCGCGATGGATGGACCGTTCGATCGCGAATTTGTAGATCAGGCCGTCAGTGGAGCCACGATGGCGGAAAGCCGCCCCGGCTTTTCCGAAATGCTCCGATATGTCCGGGATGGAGATACTTTATATATCTACGCTGTGGATCGCCTGGGCCGCGATGCCATCGACATTCAAAAGAATGTCAGAGCCCTGCTGCAAAAGGGCGTCGCCCTCCACGTTCGCGGCTTGGGCCTAATCGGACAAGGCGTGGGCGAACTCATCATCGCGGTGCTTGCCCAGATTGCGGAGATGGAACGACAGCGCATTGTCGAACGAACTCGAGCCGGCCGCGATGTGGCAAAAATCTCATTGATGGAGAATGGGCATACTCATCGCGGGAAGGCGAGCCTCGGAAGGCCCCCCGTAGCCGATTGTGCCGAAGTTCGTGCATGGCGAGAAGCGAACAACGCCAGCATCTCCGTGACATGCCGTCAATTCGGAATTTCGCCTTCCACGGTCAAACGGTACTGCCGTCCGGACTAATAGAGTGATCGCTGTTGACGGCCACCCGAGGCCGGACCAGCACGCGCTCAAGGAATTTTAGGCATCCATGTATTTACAGACCTAGCACCAAAGATGGCAAGTCACAGCCCAATTTCCGACAGCAGAATTTGCTGTAGCATTTATAATAACTTGAATTTCCAAATATCATTCTCTCTCTTTTTTTAATACAATCCTCTGAGAATCGACATCATAAAGATATTTGTGCAAAATACCCTCTTCGATCATCCTAGCCGCCTGACCGACATGTTCTGGCAGTACATAGAACCATTCCTTAGGATGAACCTTCTTTCCGAACCGATCTTTCACGAATAGCTTGGCCGGGCGAGCCGCTGCGAAGAAACGATGCAGCAGGTTCTCGACTTTGTTGCGCGACAGATTTTGCAGGCTGTAGGTCGCGACGATCTCCACCGGCGCCAGAAGAAACGTCGGATCGTTTCTGGCATCAGCGACACGGCGGGATACATCCTGGCTGGTAACGCCGATCTTATGCAAGATCATACGCTGCCCTTTGATCTCGGGATTCTCGGACCGGGAGCGGGCCACATAGATTGTTCCCGACAGTTCGAGCTGATCGTTCTCCCATTCAGGATCAAGCGGCCCGAGACCAACCTTCTGGATCATGCGAGCTGTCTTATCGTCGTTCAGGGATTTTCGAAATGACGACATGAGCGGGTCGCTCTCCGTGCCGTTTGAGAAAATGACGCGAAGCCGATGGTCGCGCGCGCCACCACGGGCGGTCATTTCCGACTTCTCGGCGATCATGGCGAGCAAACCATTCCTTATGAAGAAGTCCCCTTCTATCGGCTCGATCACCGACCATTTCCTTACCGGGCTTGCTTGGCGCTCACCAGCTTCCAAGCCGCGCTGGACCGTTTCAAAGCGCTCCCGGAACTGCTCGAAATCCTGACAAGGCACGAAGTCCGCGCGATGATCAGGAACGTGCCTTTCGGCTGCCGGTGTGGTGTGCTTGAGGCTGACCAGTGATGCATCAACATCAAGATCGTCATCAGCAAAGATGTCATCCAGGCTATTGGGAATCTCAGCGTCGACAGGCTCATCTTCCCATGAGCGCGACGTTGGAGCGGCGGAGTCGCTTAGCAGGTCCAACCGATCCACAGCCCGCATCTGATCGGTGGGAGCCAACTTTACGGTGCCCCAGATTGCTCCAAGGCGCATCTCGTCATGATCCGTAGCGTCTGGATCGGGGAGGTGCGAATGACGCTCATAGAAGGCGGTTACTTCGAGCAAGGCTGCGACGCCACGATCCTGCGAAGGACCACCGCGCCCCCCGCGAGGTTTGACATCCAATAGGCCGAACTCGTCGTTTTCCGCGAAAATGTCGTCCAGGCTCGGGCGCGACATCAAATAGCCCCCTCACGCACTCGCTTGGCCTTTTCGGCCTTCAGCCAAGCGAGTGCCTCTGCCATGCGCTTTTCAAGTGGATTGGCGGAGTGGATATTAGGCTCACGCCCTTCGGCAGCGCGGAATGCCTTGATGCGAGGCCAAAGCGTCCGAGCCTCATCGCCGGTCATGTTTACGCGCAATGCAACCATCGCTGATTGGACATGCGCCAGTAGTTTGGAGTTCAGCGATTTCGAAGCGACCTCGAAGCGCTCCTGAAAGGCGTTGACGCTGTCAATCAGCTCGATGTCGATGTCCCGGACGTTGATGAATTTTCGAACCATCTCCAGAAGCGTATTCGGTGCGCTGGCAGGTTCGCCATCATCGTCGTCACCGCTCGGCTTCAGGGGCGTACCGCTCAAAGGCGACTGCCCCTCAGCAAAACCGCCTTCGGCTTCCTTCCGCGCCAACGTCAGGACGTTCATATGTGCCGCCAGATGCTGACGGACGGATTCCGCTTCCTCGGCATCCAGCGCCTCGTACCGCTTCTCGATGATATCGGTGAGCACCATCTGGGTCGCGACCTCGGGGGCCGCGTCAGGCGACAGTACGCGCCGGTCCATCTCCTGATAGGCAGTCGCTATCAGATCGTTCATGTCCTTTTCGCAGATCTCGCGCGAACGGTCCGTGGGCGGCTCGACCAGCCCCTTGATGCCGATGGTAATATTACCTTCATCATCGGTGCCCATGGGCGCCCGCACGTCGCCATCTTCGCGGCGGTAGAATTTAAAGTTGGGGGCCAGTACCTGCTCCATCAGAAGCGACCCGGAGATCGCCTTAAGCATGTCGTTCACGGCATCGGTCACGACACCGGTTTCGACGCCGGGTTCGGCAACAAGTTCCGTGAACAGCGCGCGGGGCTTGCCCGGCGCGTCGCGGGTCGCGCGCCCGATGATCTGCACGATCTCGGTCAGGGACGACCGATAGCCGATCGTCAGAGCATGTTCACACCAGACCCAGTCGAATCCCTCCTTAGCCATCCCGAGGGCAATGATGATGTCAACCTTAGCCCGGTCCGCCACGTCATCGCGTTTGCCATCTGGCCCTTTGATCTCACGCGACAGCGCGGACTTCACGATATCGCGACCCGGCCCGTCATCCACCAGGTCCGCCACTTTCAGCAGCCCACCATCGGGCTTGCGCACCAGGTCAAACCCCGTCTCGGGATCGCGCCCCTCATGGGTGCCCAGCAGGTCGAGGATCTTTCCCACCTCGTTGAACTTGTCATCGAACGCCTCGGACGACCCACGATGCGGGATGTGGATGATCGTTTTCTGATCGGGGTTCAGCACGCCCGGCAGCCCGTTGACGTAATTGCCCTTGTAAAACTCGTAGTTGATCCCGAGCGCCTTGAGCCAGGCGTAGCCCTCCAGCTGCTCGTAATAGCTGTACGTGATCTTGGTGAAGCGATCTTCGTCCTCGGGACGAAGCACCGGATCGGCATCGCCACGGAAATAGCTGCCGGTCATCGCCATCACATGGCACTCGGCGCGGTTGATCAGACTGCGCAGGATCACCCCCAGCCTGTTGTTGTCCGAAGCCGACACATGGTGGAATTCGTCGATGGCAATGAAGCAGCTGTCGAAGGCCTCGATCCCCTTGGTCTTGATCACCTCGTCAAAGCCGAAGCGGAAGGTGGCATGGGTGCAGACCAGCACCCTGGCATTGCTCTCCATGAAGGTCTGGAACGCTTTCACCTTCTGTTTGCCGGCATCCTCGCCGGTCAGGCAAAGGTTCCAGCGGTCATCGACCTCCCAATCCGCCTCGAAGCCATAACTGGTCAGATCGGTCGAGCGGAACGAGCCGCCGATCGAGGTTTCGGGCACGCAGACGATGATCTTGTCCAGCCCCTGATGGCGAAGCTTGTCGAGCGCCACGAACATCAGCGCGCGGCTCTTGCCCGCCGCCGGGGGCGCTTTCAGCAGCAGGAACTGCGCGGCACGGGCAGCATAGGTGCGGGCCTGCATTTCTCGCTGACCAAGGGCGTTCGTCGTCGCCTTGGAGGTGCCATAGGTGACATTGACCATCTGAACCATCTATCAGGCCCCCTTTCTCGTCGGCGCGGCTTCCATCGCTTTCACCTTGGCGGCATAGAGCTTGAAGAGCTTCTCAAGCCGTTCGGTATCATTGTGGAAGGGGCGCCCGATATACATGCCCTCCAGAAGCTCATCGTTTTCCCGATGCACGGCGCGCAGGTCGTCGGGCATCTTGTCCGGATCATAAAGATCGGCAATCGTGGCTGGGTAATGGGAATAGCGGCAGCGCAGGATCTTACGAGCCGAGGCCGAGAGCGCCTCCAGCTGATCCCCGGTGAATTTCGGAACGGGGAAGGTGTTCCACCCCATTGTGTTTGAATAACGGAAACGGGTTTCGAGCTTTCCACAGACCGTTGCTATCCAGACCAAATGTAAACGGGAAGTGATCAAGGCGATGCACCACTCGGGGGCATCGTAGAGAACATTGTTAAGATCGGATGAGATCACATCCGCTCCCACTCGTTCGACAGGCAAATTCGGGCGGCGCTCTGAGGAAACGCGAGGAACCAAAATTGCATAATTTTGGGCCCAGTTTTGTGCTTGGCGGAATTTATGCGGGTAAATGGCCCATGCTCTGGTCGAAGCCGCTTTGCTTTCAGCGCGGAACTTTGCGACCGCATCGAACCTAGCCTTAATAGGCGGGAATTCCGCAGCAGCTTCTACCTGGTCATCGGTCACCCATAAACAATACCGCGTTTTACCTTTGACCACTTCATCAGAACCCATGAAACGCTTTACGAATGGCGCCGCACCTGGGTAGCGCTCCAACAAATCATCGCGTTCACCATCACTCAGAATCAAGTGGCCGCCGTCGGTCGGTTTATTGCCGTATTCCATGTATGGCAGACCGAAGAGGGACCTTGTCTCGGCTCCAACGTACAGGTTTTGCGCATCGAGCAAGTACGCGTTGATGTTAGAAGTCCGTGCTTCCAAGTCGCCCGCAAATAGCCGTTTTGGCTCGCGGTCTTCATTGCGAAGCCCAATGACGACGCACATCACGGCAGCATTTGCCGATGCGTTGTTGCGCCACTTAAAGCTGGTATGGGCAAAGCCTATCTCAACCCCCCCCACCAAAAGGTGCGGCCACAGAGCGTCAACGGACTGTCCTTGGCAGATTGAGTTTGTTGCTACGAGAGACGATCTCGCTGAACGACCACGAATATAATTGGCGGCCTTGACGAACCAGCATGTGACGAAGTCAATTCGCTTGTATGCCGAAAGTGTCTCCGAAAGGACATATTCCATGTCCTCGTTCTGCTCGCGTGACCGAGAGTTGTCGCCGAGGAACGGCGGGTTACCTGCAATAAATACTTCCTGGCCCTCAGCAGGGGGCGGGCAGACCTCTTCCCAGTCGATACGCAGCGAGTTCCCGGTGCGGATATGCGCCGCGTCCTTCAGGGGCAGCGCGGCGGGGCGGCGACCAAAGACCTCGGCAAAGCTCGCATTAGCCTGATATTCAGCGATGAACAGCGCCAGTTTGGCGGTCTCTGCAGCGAAATCCGCGATCTCGATCCCGTAGAAATGGCTGATCGGGATGGCCGAGAACATCTGCATCGAGCCGGGTCCGTTCAATTCTTCCAGCCGCCGCAGGATACGCGTCTCGCGCGCTCTGAGTTCGCGATAGGACACGACAAGGAAGTTGCCCGAGCCACAGGCCGGGTCGAACACGCGGATGCGCGACATCCTGTCCAGCACCTGTTGCAGCACGCGGACGCGGTCCCATGCCTTGTGGATCTCGGCATCGAGCTCATCGAGGAACAGCGGCCCGATCACCTTCATGATGTTCGGTACCGACGTATAGTGCATCCCCAGTTCCGAGCGTTGCTTCGGGTCCGCGACTGACTGGATCATCGAGCCGAAAATGTCGGGGTTGATCTCGCGCCAGTTCAGGTCACAGGCCTCGCGCAGATACCGGAAGGCCACGGCATCAAAGCGCGGCGCATCGATGGTGCCCGCGAAAAGCCCGCCGTTGACGTATTCCAGCTCACCCGTCCAGACGGGCAGCCCCTCGCGTTTTGCCTTGGGCAGGTTCATCGCCCGAAAGGCCGCGATGATGGTTTCGCGCGCTTCCTCGCCCTTGCCGCCCGCATGGGTGAACAGCAGGCGTGAGAACTGGTTGTCGGGAAAGATGCCGACATCCTCGGCAAACATGCAGAAGATCAGGCGCATCATCAACTGGTTCATCTCGTGCCGACGTTCGTCGCTGCCCCAGTCCGGATTGGCCTTGGTCAGCGCGTCATAAAGACGGGCCAACTTGCCGGTCGCCTTGACGTCAACGGGGTTTTCTTCGACCGCACGGTAGCGTTCCTTGCCTGCGGCAGGCAGGAAGAAGCCAAAGTTGTCGCCAAGCTCGGCAAAGCGGCAATGGAGCGTATCGCCCGACGCCGGATGCTCTGCCGAGATCATCTCGCCATCAGTGGCGATCAATATCGCGGGCTTTGAGGTCTTGGTCTTCTTCGAGCTACGCAGCAGGTCCAGCGTGCCGTCGGTCATGCCCGCCAGCGTAGGGGCATAGTGGAACTTCTTGCCGAACAGCACACCGCCTTGAAGGTCTGACTTATTGGTCGACCCGCTCCTCAGCTTGGAGATCGCTGCCTTAGCGCCATCTATGGCAGCGGCAAAGGCGAAGGGAAATTCGGTTGCGTCAAAAGGTTCGGCGGCAATCTCCGCCAACGCGTCATAAATTTCGGTAGGGTTCATCAAGGGCCTCGAGATACTTGCCCATAGCTAAGTGACGCCCAATCTTGAATCCACCGAAAACGCTTTGGCCATGAATGAAAATCAGTTTGCGCAAAATGTTAATCAGCTGCTTCGCAAGCATCTCTGCCGTTCGACCGAGATGCAGCAAAGTCGGCTCTCCGCCGTCAGCGGTCATTCGCACATCGTGCAATGAACGGCAGTTTTGCGGATCGGATAGGCAACCTCTGCACGCACCAACATGGGCACGTCGCAGTCATGCCTTATCGTAGAGCCTCAACGCGATCGCTGATCCCGCATAGTTTGGGCCAGCGCCTGCAACTGAGCAAAATCCTGATCCGCTTCTGGCGCCGATGCTTTTGCTTTATGTTCTCGCCGAATTGGCGCCGCATGCGCTAGATCATCGCGCCTCAATTGAGGTGCCGCTGATGAGACCACTCGTTCGCGATTTGACCAGTACATGTCGGTTAGGGCCAGCAAATCCGAGATGGGTTTGTATGTAGACCAAGAAGACAGGGTATCAGCCAGTGCCTGATCCGGAAGCTTAACATCCCAACCCTGCTCCGACCGCCAAACCGTCCGGCTTTTCCCAAGTTTCAGCTCAGCAATTGCACGCCGCGCCACCTCCACTCGCTTCGCTTCAGAAACGTCCAACCACGGAGAGGCTGCCCGCTCTCGCATCGCGGCGGCTATCACGGGATGATCGGAAAAGACGTCGACGGTCATGTCCCAGCCCGATACCTGCGGCGAGATTTTCAGGCGCCCATTTTCCTGAACCACACGCATGGCCGGGTCCGATAGCAAAGCGATTCTAAGGCTCTCTACGGCCGCATCGCGGGCGGGGTCGGGTTTTAGCTCCGGCTGGAGGACAGGTACCGGCTGGCCAATCAGTTGTCGGGCCGTTTCTTCTCCTAGGCGACCATGATCCAACGCAATGCCGTTTTCAGTTTCGCCCCCCTGCGCCGCTTGCGGATTTGCGGGTTCAGCGTTCTCTCGCGGGCCGCCCATCATAGTAGATCGATCCCGCGGTCCTACCCCGCGGACAAGCTCCTTGCGCGGCTGTGATCTGCTAGCAACGATTTCTCTAGCCTGAGCAAACACCCCCTTCGCTCGGGGCGCCTGTCCGGCACTCACACTGCCGTCTGCTGCTTCGGCCGAAGCGATATGCTTAGAATGAGGCAGCACACCTCCCGCCTCTCGAATGGAGGCTCTAGACGAAACGATCTCCTTCGCCACCTGATTCGCCGTCTCAGGCACGGTTACAACGGAACTGGCCGGTGACAATACGCCCACGACAGTTGCTTCACTGACAACCGCCTCCCGCGCCGGTTGAACCGCTATGAGTGCCGCAACGTCCGGCCGACCTTTGTAACGTTGCAACAGAGCTGCTGCAGTTGGAAATCCGGCCAACCCGTCGATACCATGGGCCTCAATCGCCGCACGCAAGCGCCCGACTTCAGCATCCTGAATTTTAAGTTGGGACTTAAGAAAGGCAGGTGCCCGCTTTTCTAGAGGCTGGGACCGCAAGAGCGCTCTGCTAGCGGCATCCAACGTTGGGACGTCAAACCCTTCAGCGGTACGAATTATGACGGGCTTGTCGCGAAGGATGCGCTCGCGCAAAGCCGCCCACCGCAACGTAATTGGACGAACTGATGGGGTACTTTCCAGACGATCGCCTGCCTGCTGGCGCCCCGACAGCTTTTCCAGCTCTACTCGAAATTCGGCGAGTATGCCTTCGATTTCTGTAGCCATTTCTCGCACATCGCGCTCGTCCGACTGCCGGTCTGGTTGATAAGGCGCTAGAGTCGTCGCGACATGCTGGAGGTGTGCCACAGCCTCGTTACGGCGGCGCTCAATTTTGGCCTGATCCCGCACAATCGAAGCCTTGGCCTTACCCGATCGAATGCCAGCAAGCATTCGGTCGCAGTTGCGCTGCACCAATTCGGCGCGTGATTTGGCGAGGAGCTCGAACAATGTCAGTGTTTCAAGTGCCGCTTCTGCACCTTTGACGGCGTAAAGCAGGTCACGCAATCGGTCCCAAGTTTGATCAAAATGACGATACCAGTCGGTTTTCTTGTCGGCTTTTGCCAAAACGTCAGCCATCTTTTGGGCCAGCGCAAGGCGATCGGCAAACCTCGTCCGTTCCCGATCCTCGATTTCACTCAGCTCAGCATGAAGCGACCTGTACATATTTTCAGTTTCGGCTTCGGTGGCGACGCCAAATTTCGAAAGCCGCGCTGCCGCCGGCCCCATATGAATCTGCGGCTTTCGTTGCATACCGGCCTCGGCGAAATTTCGAGGATCTAGCCGGCGCTTGACCTTCAACTTTTCCAGTTCTGCATTGCAAAGATCTGCAAAGTGGGCCCGCATTTGAGCGATATCTCGGGCGCCGGCCTCCCAATACGCGCCATCCGCTTCCATTTTTGGGCGGCGCTTTTTTGCCAGCTTCACGTCGTATTTTTTCCGCTCCGCGGCGCTGAGCTCAATGTCCCATTTCGCCGCAGCCTCAATGAAATTGCAGGCACGGTCGTGACTGATCACATGCACATGCGAATTGCGCTGATCATTATCGGCATCCGGATCATGCAACACCAACGTGTACATAGTGCCTATGCGGTCGAAGGTCGCGGCCAAGCTGCAAAGAACACGATCCAAGGCTTCGGGCGCGGCCGCAATCTCGACTGGGATTTCGAAAACCCATCGGTTTTGGACCCGGCCATTACGCGTCCGAGGTATTGTGACGGGCGGGTGATGAGCGTCCCAGCCGTCGATGGCGGACAGTCGATCGAGAACCGAAGCCGCGAGCCCGGCGTCACACTCTACCCGTACCGGTTTTCGATCACGCAACCGTTTAGAGCGTGCAGAGCCGGTCGTCTGCAGCGCGATAATCTTGCTCAGCGGGGCCTGGACCCCTTCAACATCGGCGAGCACCTTCTTCGCCCCCTCCCAAAACGCCGGCGCCGCTCTGTCCGGAAAAAAGGCAACGTGTGGAGCCGAAGCCCGCCGTTCATTCTGCTCGACCGCTTTCCAAAACCCTCCCCGGACAACCGGATCTGACGAAATGTTTGATATGACCCTGGCTACCCGAGAGCGCTCTAACTCGTCTTGCGTTTCGCTGGGCGCCAGAGCCGCATATCGTTCAAACTGGTCCGAACTGATGGCGGGCGATTCCAATGCCACCGCTTGCTCGGCGACATAAATTTCGAAGCCCGCCGCATCTTTCCTTTTGTCCGGTCCAGAGGCAGCACTTTTCTTGCGGCTTCGGCCAGCAACCTCTCCGCCTCTTCCGACGCTTTCAAACTTGCAATGGAACGATGATCCTCCACTCGCCATCGTGGCGCGCCCAGGCAGTGCCACTGGCATAAAGAAATCGACGGACCGGCCGAACGGCCCCTTCCCGCTTTTGCCCTTTTCATGTTCGATGGGCCTTCGGAAATTTCCGAAACGAATACTGCCCACGAGCTCCTCGCGCTCATTGATCGCGATAAGGCGACGAACTTTGTCCGTGATCGAGTGAATGTTGGCAGCAATGACCATAGCGTCATCTTAGCGTTCTGCCCAATGCTTCCGGAAGCACCTCCTCATTAAAAATTCTTCCGAAGGACCACTCGCACAGCGAGTCAAAAG
Source organism: Sphingobium sp. LF-16 (assembly GCF_003711185.1). Taxonomy (NCBI): domain Bacteria; kingdom Pseudomonadati; phylum Pseudomonadota; class Alphaproteobacteria; order Sphingomonadales; family Sphingobiaceae; genus Sphingobium; species Sphingobium sp. LF-16. The sequence continues at coordinate 2,283,837 of NZ_CP029335.1, forward strand.
ATATATCTAGGCCAAAACTCCAGAACACAAGCAACGCCAACTCTCAATTTTCAAATTGAGGGTTAGCGTTATTGCGCAAATTTCCTCCTTAAATCTCAATGAAAACGCATAATCTCCATTAAATCCATGATGGATCTAGCCAATTATATAGCCGTAGCTCATTTCTCGAAACTGCGAACTGCACCGACGCGCATAAAATTCGGTCGTAGCGTCCGAGATATTTTTTATGCTGGTCAGCGTCTTGCGCCGGCGGTCGGGCATCAGCCGATCGATGATATCGAGGAACTGGAGAGCCGAAGCACGGGTGAGTCAGCGTATGAGGACTGCATCAGCGCCGGGCGAATTATCCATAACAGTACGCCATCGCTGCGGCGTTGCTCGAGGATCCCTGCGAGTGAAGTCAGGGTTTCATCCTCACCATCGAAGCCGTCGAGGTAGGCGTCTATGAGTGCAAAGCAGGCTGGTCGAACTGCCTGACAACCGGCTACCCGCCTCCATTTGTCTTGTATTTTGTCTTTCAGAAAAGCAGATTACAGAAGTTTGATGCACTATTCCTACAGATATCCGGCAAAACAAGACAAAATTTACCGGCTAAATACGTCCTGCATGTTCGCATACAACCTGCATCACACCAATCAGAGGAAGATGCGACATGGCATTCAAGGCAGAACTTTTTCGCGAGAAAATGAAGGCATGCGGGATCAGCCAAAAACAGCTGGCCGAAAGAACTTCGTGCGACGTGCGCTCGATCAGCCGCTGGGCCAATGGCCGCCAGGTTCCCAAGTCCGCTTCCATCCTTAAGCTAGCTGAAGCTCTCGGTTGCAGCCCAAGGGACTTCGACCCGGACTTCGCGGACAGCATGGAAGGTGTCATTGTCTCGGGCCGGGTGACTGCGGCGTCGCACAACGCCTACGCAGCCATGAAACTGGTATTCGGCGTTTCCCAAACCCAGATCCTCGAATTGGCGCCGATCCTGTTTGCGACCGTCGCGGCCCGGGCGCTCCAAATTCCCGGAGATGACGATGCCTTCTTCGCGGCGCATGAGCGCGAAGCGAAGAACCGGGACATCCGCATCAACCGGTTTGGACACCAAGACGAAAGCGATGGCCTGGACCTCGATCGCAAGGCAGCCAGCGATCACAAATGCTTCGGTCTCGAACCCGAGCATGGCTCCATGGCTATCTCGCGAAATCTCTTCTGCGAGGCTTTGCGCCGGATGGTAGGACAGGCCGGCCATCGGATCAGCATCGACATGTGGCAACAAGACTGGCCCGGACATGTGCCCGATGCCGATGGCTTCAATCCCCACGTTGCCTTGCTCGATCTCGTCGCCGAGGGCGATCCGGAAATCATCCGCAGGCTGGTCCGGGGCGAAGTGCGCCTCTCCACCAGCATCGACAAGGCCGAGATCGCGAACAAGAGCACGTTGGGCCAACTGGCCGAGCTCATTCGCAAGGACCTGACCGAACAGGCGGCCTTGCACCGCGCGATGCTCGAAGACCGGCGGCGAGCAAGCCAGGCAAGGCTCGATCAATGGCGCCAGGGCTACGAACTGGATCATCCGGAATGGGCGCAGGAATACGAGGAACTGACGGCAGCGCTTTGCCATCCAGCAGGTTGGTATCCGGCCCACTACTCGGACAAAAAGATCGAGGAGGCCGGCGCAAATCCATTCGCAGAAGCCCGCTTCATTGACAGAGCGCGGTACCCTGGCCCCTTCGCCCTGTTCGATCACGAACCCGTGTACCCTTGCACTAATGGGGACGTGGAGCGGTTCAAGGAACTGCAGGCCCATCGGGCCGCGTCGAAGAGCGCGTTCGAGGGAGGCAGCCAGTGAACCCGTTCGATCGCAGCCGCTCCGTCTCTTGCCCCACCCTGGGCACAAAACTCAGCAGACACGCGGCGCTGCGCAGCCAGCAACGCAGCATGTCACTGGACATCATCAATGCCGTCATCGACTTCGGCCAGGAGCGCCACGCAGGTGGAGGATGCTTTAGCTATGCCTTTACCGATCGCACCTGGAGGCGGTTCGTCGAGCAGTTGGGGTCGGAAGCCCGCCGTCTTGAGCGCGCACGCAACGCATACGTGATCGTGGCCAAAAACGGCCACGTCGTCACCACCGCGTGGATTCACTGATCGGGCGGCTTCCGGCCAAGAAGTGCCAGGAAGGTATCTTCGGTGCGCGAGTAATAGGTGAAAAAATCGGTAAACGTCCGTTTCAGGTTTCTGCAATAATACTCCATTGAACTTCGTAAAAAGGTTGCTCATGTCCCGTATCGTCGAACCACCCCGAAACGAACTCGACAGTCTGAGACAGTCGCTCACCTTTGGCGAGCGCTTGATATTTGATCAACTGGATCGCGAACTGGACGAGGCTTGGGAGATTTACCTCCAGCCCCACCTCAACGGCTTGCGCCCAGATTTCGTGCTTCTCAACCCGACTGTCGGCATCGTCGTGATCGAGGTGAAGGACTGGAACCTCGACGCGATGCACTATTTCGTAAAAACGCGAGACAACGGCCACGCCGAACTCTGCGCTCGAAGGGATGATGAGGAATTTGCCATCCCGAACCCGTTTTCAAGGATCAAGGAATACAAGGAAGCGATCTTCAACATATACTGCCCCCGCCTGCCCGAAAAGGCAGGATTTGGCACAATCACGCCAATCGTGATCTTCCCGTTTGCACCCCGGGACCGGATACTGGAGCTTCAGACGCCTTTCCTGAAGGACAAGGAACGAGAAAACCGAGAAACTTGGTGCCCCGTCGCCGGGAAGGAAGATATGACGGCAGGCGGCCTGAAAAGCAGGATCCCCTTGCTCAAGCGAGAAGGCCATACGGTGATGCGGCCATATCAGGCCGACGATTTGCGGAAATGGCTCGTCGAACCCGATTTTGCCAAAACTCAGCGCGAGCCGCTGGCCATGGACAGCAACCAGCGGAACATGGCGAATACGCGCACTCAATCAGGATATCGCCGCATCAAAGGTCCGGCGGGATCGGGCAAATCAATGGTGTTGGCCGGCCGCGCCGCCCGGCTTGCCAGCGAGGGCAAATCGGTCCTCATTGTATCGTTCAACATCACGCTGTGGCACTACCTGCATGACCTGATCGTGCGCGGTCTGCGCGATTTCGTCGTGAACGGCGAATCCATGCCGAAGCCGATGAGCAGGGTGACGTTCACGCATTTTCACGGCTGGTCTAAACAGGTCTGCCAACACCAGCGGATCGAAAGCCTGGGGTTCCTCGAGCGATATAGCAAGATCATGAAGCCGATCGCCGAAATTCAAAATAATCCAAGCCTCGATCCTAAGGAGAAGAAGCGGCGAATCAATGCGATCAGTGGCCCAATCCTGAATGATCAAGTTCCTCGCTTAGCCGGAGAGGCTGCGCGTGCCCTCAGCCAATTCGAACAGTTCGATGCCGTGCTTGTCGATGAAGGCCAGGATTTTCTGCCCCAATGGTGGGACACCCTGCGCGAAATTTGCCGCCCGGATGGCGAAATGGTGCTAGTCGCCGACGTTACTCAGGACGTCTACGGCACAGCCGGGAACTGGACCGAGGAGGTGATGTCGGGAGCCGGATTCAAGGGCCCTTGGGCGCAACTCAAGGTCGGCTACCGCGTCCCTTCCGCTGCACTTGGCCTCGCGACCGATTTCGGTACGCGTTTCCTGCCCGCAGAATCCTGCGATTTGCCCGAACCTGACCAGGCTAGCCTCGAACTGGGCGAAAGCTCGGTCCGCTGGATCCAATGTTCCGAGCTGGAGGCCGTCGCTAAGTGCACGTATGCAGTGCATCAAATGAAATACAATGTGAACCACAACGGCACATCCAACACCGACATCGTGTTTCTCTGTGATTCCATCGATCACGGCCAAAAGGTGGTCGAACAGTTGGAATCATACACGGGATACAAGCACAACATCGCCCACACCTACGAACACGACAAGGGGAAGGAAGGCCGCCTGAAAATGGCATTTTGGATGGGTCAGCCACGTATCAAAGCCACGACCTTTCATAGTTTCAAAGGCTGGGAGACCCGGCTACTCGTGGTTTACATCGCCAGCGCGCGCGGGAGAGAAGCCCGAGCCGGGATTTACGCCGCGCTCACTCGCCTGAAGCGTCACCCCGCTGGCAGTCATATCATCGTTGTCTGCTCGGAGCCTGGACTTGCCGAATTTGGCGAACGCTACAGCAAGATGGTCAACTGAAGCCGGCGCGATTCAAGCCAAATTTCGGGAAAGTCCCAAGCGCGCTCTGTGACAAGCGATCACTTTCAAGCGTTAGCTGTCGGGGGAAGCGCTCAACCCGGACCACATATCATTTCCGCAATCAGTTCAGCCTTGGCCGCCCGCCACATCCTCCGCCGCTCGGCCTCCGGCTCGGGCGGCAGCATCATCGAGAATGGACTGGTTGAACGTAGTGTCCTCCCGGTCGGGGACTTCTGAAGCATATAGGCGATGATCTCATCGATGGATCGTCTCAATATAAAGCGCCATGCCCTGTTTCCAATGGTCGCACGATGGCTTGCCAGCTGCCGGTCATTCTCCGCCTGCGCCTGAATGATGAGGTCCGGATTGGCCCGAAGCGCGGCGACATGACGGCGGGCCAGGATGAGTTTTCTCCGCTCGCCTATGTCGTGCGCATTCAACTCATAGGGCGGCGGCTCTTCAATTTCCCGCATCCAGTATCGGCAAGGCAGATGAACGATCCCGAAGACGTTGATCTCGGCCTGGGGGTATCCATTTTCTATCAACCAATCCTGCAAGCTCTGCCCCTCACCAAAAGTGAGGGGCTTGGGAAAGCCATAGCGCCAGCCATGGGGCGGATCGATCATCGTCACTTCACGCATGAGCCGCCCTCCTTCTGAAAGCTGAGCCAGGCGTTCCATGCATCGTGGCAGCCATTATCCGAACAGACGTCGCGGGCCTGGCCGGTAAACCCATTCATCGAAAGCCGGCGTGCCGGGAGGAGGATATGGATGTGAGCGGCATTTGACGAACCAGCCAAATAGGGCAGATGGAGAACCATCAACGCGGCCAGCTGCTCCTGACGCACAAAATAGCTCCGAACCCACGCCCGCACCTGCTCCCATCCTACATGCGGTGGCTGATCTGATGGCAGTGTCAGGGTGAATTGGGCGTATCCGGTCCGTTCAGCCGCGGGCAGCATCGCATCGTAGCGCTGCAGCAGATAGCTGAGGTCCATATATTCACCGCTGGCTGCGTCAGGCAGCAGCAAATCATGACGCGATGCCTTGTGCCCGGCAGGCGTCAGCTTCGCCATAACCATGTCGGCTATTCCGGCACGATGTACATCCTGTTTGTAGAAGTAGCGGATATATTTGAAGCTGCCGTCATCGGCAGGATCCAGCGTGAAGCAGGACAGCATCTCTGGCTGATCGGCCGTGGCAGGCTTCGATTTGGCTTTGCTCATGCCGCCTCCTGCCACTGCGTGCTGGTCTGCGCCGCCAGCGAGAGACCAGCCTCAAAGCGCCGGGCATCGGGGCAAGGCGCATGGGTGGAGAATTGCAGGCCGCGCCGGTGTGCCAGGATGAATGGCTGATCGACTTCATCGGGCGGGCAGAACCAGTAGCGGTCCTCAAACCATGCGCGCTGATAGCCGGTAAACCACTGATCGTCTTTGCAGCGGTAAATGTCGTATTTCGCGACTGGACCAGAGAAGCGCGCGAGCAGCAGGTCCATGCCATACTGCCGGGCGACTGCGCTAACGTCATACAGCCCAATGTTCGGACCGGTCCGGGTCCCGACGATCAGGAGATTGGCGCCTTCCAGTAGCACGCCATGCCGCGCGCCCGGGAAGCGCTGCTCCGGGCTGAAGTCGATCGGCCCGCCAATATCCGCCGCCAGCATCATGATGCCGCGATAGGTCGCGGCTTTGATCCACGGCAAGCCGTTCGCGCTCCCGAAGGAGCGCGGTGTAACATTAGTCTGCATTTGTAAGACTTTCGCGTTGAGGGCGCGCGGCAGCCGAGCGGTGCCGCGCCTTGCCCCTTTTTCATTCCATTTTTGCTCAGCTGCCTGAGCCACTTCAAACTTGGCCTTCGCCGCAGCAGCGGCGCCTACTCGTCCGAGATGTTCCCCGGCTTCATGTAAACCGTGACCACCGGCGGCCTGACTGGCTTGGAAAAGCCGTGGCCGTGGACCGAGCAGAGAGTGGCAACGATGCGATTCCCCATCAGCATTTCACCCGGATCGCCGCATTTTTGGCAGGTAAACTTGGACTGCTCTTCGGCCGCGGCGATATAGGGTCTTGCTTCGGGAACCATGGGCTCGAGATGAATCCGGAGCGATCCGAATTTTTCCTTCGCCTCGTCCACGCTGACATTGATGCCGGCCGCCGCGAGATCAGACAGGAGGTCGCGGTAGAGCTGCGCCCAGCCAACCGGCAGGTTGTCCAGCCATAGGAGATTGTCGTTCCCGCTCATGCGTAATGTCCTCCGATGGTCAATTCCCAGTGGCGCCTAGCGGTCCAGAAGCCGAGCCTTTGTGCTTCTGCGGTTGACCAGGGCAGAGTTGGCAGCGGACAAATGCCGCCGCGATCGACCATGAATGCGCGCATCTCGTCGCCGCCATCAGGATTTGTGACCAGGTGGATCGGTCCGCCAGGCTCCTGAAGCCACAGCCAGAGGCCCGTGATGATCTGGACCTCGCCATCGCGGCACAGCAAGAGCGTGATATAGCTGCTGGCCTGCTTCCCTGAGACCTGGCTCGGCTCGACCAGGAGAAGATCAGTTCGGCACTCGGCAACGGCTTTGATGAGGCCGGTAAGCGAGAGCTTCTTGTGCCAATGCGCCATCACGATGTTGGCGCGTTCGACATATTCGAACTCCGCCAGCACGGGCGGCATTATCGATGTGAAAGGCACAAGCGTCCAGCCGACCAGCCCGGCGAATGCGCGAGCGGCTTCCTTCGCAAGCGCGGCGCGCTTGCGGTCTTCTTCACTGACATAGATCATTTGAGGTGGGTTCTTTCTCCCCACCCTGCGGCGGCTGCGGCCGTCAGAGTGAGGATGAGATTTTCATTTCAATAATTGCAGCCAATCTGCTCCATTCAGCTGCCCAGTTCCCTCAATTGCGAATCCCAAACCGTGGAATTCGCCAAGCTCATTCAGACCCACCAAGCCTCCATCGATGACAGTCTCTCGATGACGTGACGAAAAACATCGACGGCCACGCTCATTTCATTTCCGGTTTTGCTGGCAGTGGCAAGTCCGTGGTCATAGCCCACACGCTGCAACGTCTGAGAGCAGCCCCGAAGACCGTGAGGCCTTCGTCTTAGCCCGGCCTCCATTGGGCGGTAGGGCTATTTTTTGTTTATTCGGCCATTAAAGGCTCGCGCACGAACGGCTCGCCCAGGCGCATCCTGAGCGAGCCTTCGCTACTGTCTGGGGGCCAAATCCCAGCGCCAAACCATCGCAAATTGCGGTAAACAAAATCCGAGCAAGCGTGGTTAATGGTGCTCGGTCTGTCGCAAATGCCAGTTGCCCAGCGCTCTGGGCAGTCTAAACCAAAGCGCTGGACGGCCCGGTGATATTCGGATCGCTCTTATCCGGCAAATCTCACCAGCCGCATCACGACGCCGCCGACTGACACCGCGACGATCAGCCAGATCTCAAGTGTGAGCAGAAGGCGCTTCATCAGTGCCCTTCGCGATGCTTCGGCTCCTGAGGCGGCACGCCATCAGAGCCAAGCAAGCCCTCGACAAAATCCTGCAGCGACATCACTCCCCGCACACCAATCGTCGGGGCATGTATCCTGTAACGCTCCCACCCTCTGGTCAATTCGGCAACAAGCATCCCGGTCAGGTCTGGATATGCCTTCTGGCGGCCCGTGATTGCGTCGACATAGCGTCGGTGGTGCGTCCTGAGTTGTACAATCATCGACATCCGCAAATCGTCAGCGGCAACCGGGGTATCTGAGCTGTCTCCCAAAGGAGAACGTCCATGTCCTCCCGCGTGAAACCATACGTCCTATCGTTGCCCTCCGATGCCGTGGGCAGCATTTCTCGATGCCTCTGAGCGCGGAGGCGGGCAACCTTCAATCTGGTTTCGCTGGCCATCTCCCTCCTTTGCCCTCCAAAGCCTTCACCAGCTCAATCGATGCGCTCATCGCTCATCCTGGCCGAAGTGTGCCTGTCCGATTTCAAGCTTAAAACACGCAACGCCGACGCTTGGCCGATCTGCTGGAAGAGGCCATCAATCAACACGCTCACAATCTGCGAGAGCCGCGTGCGGTATCAATAGTAGAGACGAGGGTCCAAGACCGCCCGGTACGGTGCGTAGCACAGGCCGCTCTTTGGGGGCGATTTACGGGAGGGGTAGCACGCTCTCAAGCCAGTCGAGCACGCGCCTGGCTTCCCCCCCTGTATGGATGCGGATGGTGGGCTCTCCCGAAGGATTGAAGATGACGGGAAGCCCGAAGTCGGTCGCCGACCGGGCCAGGCCCGGCCGGGCTTTCAGCGCAGGATGCCGAATATAGAAGAGCAGGTGCGCGCGGTTCGGGATAAAAGAGAGGATGTAGCGACCTCGTGCATCCTCGAGCCGGACCGCCGGAACCTTTCCAGTCTTGTAGGAGCTCCACAACCCGAGCGATGCGGTCGCCCCGGCGAGCAAGCGGTAGGCTACCCGCGCAGGCTCGGCGCTGATCAGCGCGATATGATCATCGGCCATAGGTTCCGCCAAGGCTGCGGCGAGGTCGGTGAGGGAAATCGGTTCACCCCCGCTCTCGATGCGTCCCTGAGCCAGGGCGCCGGCGATGCGTTTCGCCACGACCTTCATATCGCCGATCGGCATACCGGCGGCGTCGGCGAGTTTCAGCGCCGGCCAGATGGCAGGCTCCTTGTCTTTGACTTCTGCCAAGATGCGCCAGAGGTTGTCGAAGCTGGTTTTGCCGTTTTCAGCTTCGAAACATAGCAGTTCGGACCCAGGTGGTGCGCCCGGGAGATCTCCCCAAAAGAAGGGATAGCTATCCTCGTCCCATAGAGTCGGGTTGAAATAGGGGCTGTCCTTGAAACGTTTTTGGACCGACTTGGATGGCGCGTCCGCATCATAGACATAAGCTCTGATGGAGCGATCGGCGAGGCTGGCATCATTGGTCAAGATGGCGTGGGCCAGTGTCATCCGCAGGGGACGCGTGGCCCGCCTGGCTTTCCACAACCGACGCATCTCCGGCAGGTCCTTAGGGCCAAGCGACCTTCCCCGGCCGAAAATATCGTCGAACCAGGCGGCCGCCCTATCGAGCTGATCTTGCGTCGATACCGATATTCCCGCCTCGAGCCCAAGATCGGATCCGTCTTCGGTGAGGCCATTGGTCGAGGCGTTCGCTGAAGTCACTACCATGGCGTCGCCAGACAGATAGACCTTAGCATGAAGACCAGGGACGTCGCGAACCTTGGCCTGACGCTTGAAGAGCTCGACCATCGCTTTCGGGTTGCACGCTCCTGAGAAGGCGTCGCAGGCGATCCGGTAGCCGCTGAGATCTGACGGCAGGGCGAGCAGGTCCAGGGCGTCGCCACCCCAGAACGCCACCGCCATGGAGACGGATCTTGCGGCCGTGACCCGGCGAATGGCCATGGTCAGGGCGGCGCCGGTTAGGAAACTCATCTTTACTCCCCCTCGGTTTGGTCGGTCAGATTGCCCGCTCGGTGCCTGGCGCGCATCCATTTTCCGCGATTACGATGGCAGCACCTCGGTCATCAGCATCATTGTCGCCGGATCAGGGTGTGGCAGACCCCATCAACGTCATGCAACATCGCTACAACGGCGTGGACAATTTGTGACATCCAGCGATATTGACAGTGTGGTCTGCGTGAGCCGAGCGGCGGCCTTTGTCTCTCCCGGACGTTCCCCGGTTCCGAGGTGAATGGCCGGATTTGGTCGGGAACCGACGCGGCGAAAACGTCAGCTATCTAAGGGTCAGCCTTCCGAACCGGAAATTCCTCAATCGGTCACTACGGGAACGGTCGGACCGCACTGCGCCCATCCTTGCCGTTCGGTTCTTCCAGCGCTGTGGAGCCAAAGTTCAGCTGTGGAGTGGTCTGGGACATTCCTGCCGTTCCCTTGGGGCGTGTCGAACGGGTCCGCAGACAAACAGAGATTGGGCTGATAGTGGACCAGCCAGCTTGGACTGTTCTGGTCGAAGACGCCTGCGGCCTACCAAATTCAGCACCAAGGTCGGCGCGCACCGTCCCAACGACGAGCCAGCCCTTCATCGATGAGCTGCTGACCTAAAGAACGACCGTCTCTCATCAGTACTCGCAGCTGCCGCCCGTACCGGTCCTGCGCCCGCCCCTTTACGACCGCCTCGAATGGGCCAGTGTTCATCAGTTCAGCCAAACGCTCAGTGGCCCGCTCGCCCAATGTGGCCTCATCTTCACAACGGGGCGGATGCGTCTCGGGCGCGTCGATGTCGGCAATGCGAACTTTGATGCCATCGATCCACGCCGTGTCACCATCCACGACACAGTTCATTCCTCCACCCGTGTGGCAAATGGAAAACTTACCCGACGAGAATACCACTTCGGGTTCGCCCGACTCGAGCGCTGGAGTGGGCTCCGCCGCGCTTGATGCCATCCGCGCCACCCTATCGGGCACGTCTTCTGACACTTTCTGCTCTACCGTCCGTTTGACGGCCTTGGGGCGCATGAGGTCAGTGTAGCTGTAGGTCACGGCGAATACCGCGACGAAAACCAGAGAGACAATAACCAATAGGACCCTTTCGACCGGCCCGATCTGTCCAGGCTCAGAACGCCTCCCTTCCGGCCGACGTCCACGACGCCGACGGCCTCCACGGCGCCCCACCCGATCAACCGCCAAAGATGCGCGCGAACCATCCACGCGGCGGTCCGCCCGTCGATGCTGTCTGCGCGGGCATAACGGTTTCATTGGATAACGGTGCCGACTGCGGAATATGCGTGCGGGCACTTTCAGCCCGTCGTTTCCTGGCTGCGACCGCTGCCTTCAGCGCGGTGAGGTTCTGATCGAGCTGATCCATCACTGGCGGATCGATGGCGAGGCCTGTTGCGTTGAACGTCGCATCCGGATCTCGATGCGGCGTCGACGCTGATCATCACCTCGTGCCGAACCGTCAGCCACCCGATCAACCGGCACAATCATCTGAGCACCCGAGAGCGGCAGGATCGCCACGTTCCTCAGACGCGGATCAGAGCGCAGCACATGGACCACTGCGACGGCACGCGCCATGGCTAGACCTGCGTTGTCGGTCGAACGCAGAGCGGAGATGGGAGAGTGTCCGACAGAGGCCGCGATAAGCGAAGAATCAAGATTGCTGTTCCCGGACATCGGCACCTCATCTGTATGGCCGATCACCTCGACCACATCGACGTCGTAGTCGGCAACGCTCTTCGCCAGCATGGGAATGACCTCCCCTCGAAGGTTCCGGTCGAATTCAGGACGCAGCGTAGCCTTGCCGCTGTCGAAGAAGTAGCCACCCGCCTCGCTCAGGCTGAAGAACGGCGGCCACTGCCCCTTGCGGCCCTTCGACGAAGCGGCGACGACCTCCTTCACGAACTTCTCCGGATCCTTCACCCCACTAGCGGCGGCAGCCTCGCGCACCTGTCGTCCAACCTCCGCGTCAGCCATCAGGTTCTCAGCCACGTCCTCGGCACCAGCGGCCTCGATCTGTCGGCGCGCCTCGATCGCACGCGTCAGTTCCTTGAAATACTCTTCTGAATTCTTCGCTTTCGGGTATGCGCGCTGGAGCTCCTCCACGAGCCGGGACGCTCCACCGTTGTCCATCGCCTGAATACGCTCGTCTCGATTCTGGAGCGCGGCCGCCAACGCCATGAGCAGTACGAACAGCAGAAGAATCATGATCTCAGCCATGGTGAGGCCCAAGACCAATCCACGGCGATAGGACTTGTCCTGTCTCAGATCGAGCTGCGAATCGCTCACGCCTCGATCGCCTCAACGCGGTTGACTAGCGAACCCGTCATCTCGACGAGTGCGGTGTGGACTTTGCCCACGTTCTCACGGGACCGCTCCAGATCCTGCTCCAGCGCGGCATTGTGCCGGTGGAGCATCGCAGCGCTGTCCTCGGCGTGCCGCGAGAGATCCTCCACGAACTTTTCCTGCGCACGGGAAATGGTGGCGAACTGCTCCTCCATCGCCTCGGCGGCCTTCGCGAATGCCTCCGCGGTCCGCTTGGCGGTGTTCGCCGGTACCCCATTAACCTCCTCCAGGCGCTTGTTGACATTGGTGTCGAAGCGGGTCGCCGTCTCGTCGAAGCTCTTCACCTGCGCCGCCATATCCGCGACCGCCTGACGGAGGTCGCCACCAGCCTGAACCAATGACGTCTGGGTGCCAGCCAGTTCTTCTGCGCGAGCAGACAGTTCGCCCAGATTCTTGTGCGTGCTTTCCGCCGCGCCTTCCAAAGTAATCATGCTCGCGCCGATCGCCTTGGTCGAACGCTCGATGCCGGACATCGCCTCAGAGTGCTTTTCAATTCCGGTGATGACCTTGTCGGTGGCCGTCGAAAGACGACGTGACCGGGCCACCGCCTCGTTCGCCTGCTGCGTAACTGTCGCCGTCGCCGCCGTCGACATAGTCGACAGCGCGTCCGTCGCCGACGTGGCTACGGACCTGATTGCCTCGCTCGCCGTCGCAGCGGTCTCGCTCATCGACTTAACGGCATCACCCTGAACTGCACCGAGCGCTTCGACCACCTGGCCGCGCAATTCCTCAAGCGCCTGTCGGGTTTCCCGACCGTAGTCGCTCATGCTGACCGTGATCGCCTGGAGCTCGGCCTTCAGCCTGCCCGCCGCGTCAGCAAGCTCTATGCGCGCCGTGTCTTCGGTCTGGACCAGATCGACCCGGGTCTGATTGAAGAAGACGCGGAGCACCAGCCCCATGATCGTCGTGGCGAGTGCGATACCAAAGCCTTGAACGACAGTGGTAGCTGTCGTGGCGGGATCGAAAAAGAAGATGGCATAGGCCAGGCTGATCAACGTGTAGATCAGTCCAAGGTAGTAGCAGTTATCCCCGGCCTGATCGGCACGCAGTTTGCCGGTCCCCGACGCTTGCACGATATAAGCGTACGCCACCATCGCCGCCGCGGCGAACGCTGCCACCGGAATGGCGGCGAGCCCGATCGACTTGGCGACGAGAATGGCTGCACCTCCACCGAAGGCGAACAGCAGGAATCCCCACCGATCGATCCAGCTCCGATCTTCGAGCAAATCCCGCTGAAATTCCGCCCCCTCGCTCATTGTCACCCACTCACATTGTAAATGCGTCGCACATCACCACCCTCGGCACCGATGATGCGCTCCCAAAGACCGGCCAGCGAACGCGGCTGCGTTGTGGCTGCATCCGACCGCTCCAGCATCCAGAGTTCCACCTCGACGCCGCGGAGATCGGTCCGAACCCGTCTAAAAGCGGCACCATCGGTGAAGGCCTTGGGTTCAGGAAGCCCGCGATAGAAGCTCAAGTCGGCAGTGTTCTGAAGTAGGTCAGATGCCACGATCAAACGCTTTGGCAGCTTCTCCTGTCCCGGCTTCTGGAGTTCAGTCAGCGCAACTGATTGGATGCTCTCCAGGATCGGAGACTGATCAGCAGCTGTCGCACTGTCGAGACGCTTGAAGGCCGCACTCAAAGGAGCATCGAAGCCTTCGTCCCATTGTTTCTGGACGGATGCAGGATCACCGGTCGCCGAACTGACGTCATCCGCAGTCCCCGGATTACATCGCGTAATCACTGGAGCAAGCAATCTGTCCGCCGTCGCATCGACCTTGGCGACAACCAGCTTGCCATAGCGGGGTATCGAGTTCTTCAGCTTTGTAAGCTGGTTCTCGAAATCCTGGCGTTGCGCCATGTTCATTGGGTCGGTGACATCGACCAGCAGCACGGTGATGCTGTCCGGCGTCGTAGGACAGAGCTGATCGTCAAGCGTCCGACGTGATGACGCTGCCCAGAAATAGATACCGCCAACCAAAAGCACGACAGCCACTACCAAGGCAATCTTCAGAGTCGCCCTGCGGTTTTCGGACGAAGCGCGCTGTGCGGCGGCGGAGCCACGACCGTCACGCGAACGACCGCGATTGCGATCCCTAGCCATCTGCTATCCTTCTCTTCAGTTCGTCCAGCGGCTCGAAGCTATCAATTGCATCGTCAAAGGCACTTGAGATCTGGGACACGGTTGCCTCAAGGTCCTGTTCGGCGGCATCGATCGCAGAACGAGGGATGTCCTCTCCCGGGGCGATCGGCAGCGGTTCGTGCGATAACTTCCAGAGTTGGTCGAAACGAGACGGAGCCGCAGTCGATCGGGCGGCCCTGTTCGCAGCCCGATATTCTTGCAATAGCGCGTTCGCGGTGGCTTCGAGCTGTTCAGCGTATTCCTCATAGCGGCGGCGGAACGCGTCGCGCGCCGACATGATCTGCTGGCGCTGGGTCAGCTGTCGACTTAGCTCCATGCGGATATCCGTTGCCTCCCCTATGGCGTCGTCACGAATGTCGAGCAATTCATCGGTCGCTGCCTTCACGTCCGCGACATAGTCCTCGCAGCGCTTGGCATGACGCCGCCAGACGGGGCCATAGCCAGGATAGGGATCATCCATCTTGTAGGCCGCGATCGCCGCCCCGAACGCGAATATAAGACCAGCCAGAAGGAGACCGTAGGAATAAATGCTTTCCAACCCGGAACCGAGCATGCTGAGCGCCGCTGCCTCCGGATTGGTCACGCCGAGCGACTTCGCATCGCGATAGTGACCCGCCATCAGGTTCCAGCCGATGGTCAGGATGAGCCAAGCGGCACTGCCGATCCAACCCAACATCCGCACGCCAGCGTCTCGATGGTTGATCTTCGGCCAAACCTGTCGTCCCACGAAGGCGGCAAAGCCCACGTTGATCGCGCCGACGACGGCGGCCGCTATCACGCCGCCCAGCCAACCCATGCTGTCGCCAAGCCGGAGGAACATGGAGTTGGCGATCGTCTCCAACAGCCAAAAGACCATCATCGAGCCGACGGTCGCGCTAGTCGGGGGGACGTCATGCGCGGGACGCCGCAACCCGTTGTCCTTGCGGAAATCACGCAATTCCTCGTAGCTGTCCCGGATCGCATCCCGGCTCGGCGTCAGCTTTCCACGGCGATTTACCACCTCGGTCTTAAACTCGCCCACCGCAATGCTCGCCTGGGTCCGTATCGAACTCAGGTTGGCGATCAGTGCCAACCCGCTCAGTCGAGAATCGTACGTACGGATATTGTTGGCAGCATCGATCTGAGCCCGCTTAAAATGATCGCGGATTCTTGCCTCAACGTCAGCCTCGACAACATCGGGTGCCTGCATCGACGTGTCTGGGAGTTCGAGCGCTCCTTGCTCTGCGCCACGCTCACGTAAGCGCAGTTCGCTCGTCAGTACGTCCCTATCCAACTGAATGAACGGGTCATCCATCGGCGCGCGCAAGTGCTCACCCCGATCGAAAAATCCACGCATTTTAGACCATGCCCCCATGGCTTAACCACTAGCCGGGGAGACACCGAGATTCCAAGTGGCATTTCTCGGAATCATGTAATTTTGATAGTTGAATGGTCGGCAGACAGGGTTGCGCACTGACACGATGCTGTCTCTCAGGCGATTTTGTTGGTACTTCGTTTATACCGGCAACGCTTCTTCCAGATAAAATGCTTTTCTCGAATTTCGCGGACCCGCCGTTCAAGGCATGTCCGGTGAAGGGCATTTTTTTGTTCGGGAAGCGACGCCGCGGGAATGGCAACTATTGTCAGATTCCTGCTCCGAGCCAGACATTCGTCTATCAGCCAGAAACGCCTTGGCAGGTGCAGGCCTGAACTGCCGGACAGCAATGCGCCCCATTCCGGCCGTTTAGGTCGGAGACTGTCGATGCTAAAAGCGGCCCTTGACCCTGTAGTTGCTACAGGCCTTATGGAGCCTCCGTACCCGGCGCTCTATGTCGGGCGGAAACGGGGGCGAAGTGACTTCGATATTTCGTGGCGGCATGGTGTACGCGGGAAGCAGCGCGCTGGTAGTCGCGACCATGATGGCCGGCCCGGCCTATGCGCAAGCCGAGGCCGATCATGCCGGAGAGGCCGAAAACGAGATCGTCGTCCAGGCGACGCGCACCGGGCGCAGGGTTCAGGATGAGCCCATCCGCGTCGAGGTCATCAACCGCGAGGAGATTGAGGAGAAGCTCCTCATGCGTCCCGGCAACATCGCCATGCTGGTGAGCGAGACGCCGGGCGTCCGCGTGCAGACGACCTCGCCTGCCCTTGGCGCAGCCAATGTTCGCATTCAGGGCCTCAAGGGCCGCTACACGCAGATACTGGCTGACGGATTGCCGCTCTACGGCGGACAGACGCCTTCCATTGGCCTGTTGCAAATCCCGCCCACCGATCTTGGCCAGGTGGAGATCATCAAGGGCGCAGCCTCAGCCCTTTACGGCCCCTCGGCACTCGGCGGCGTCATCAATCTGGTGTCGCGTCGTCCGGCCAGCGAACCGCAGGGCGAACTGTTGTTCAATGCCACCAGTCGCAACGGGCAGGATATGACGGGCTATGTCGCCGCGCCGCTCAGCAGCGTGTTAAGCGCCTCGCTCACGACCGGCTACGACCGGCAAAGCCGTCAGGATCTGAACGATGACGGCTGGGCTGACATGCCCGGCTACGAACGCTTCACAGTCCGGCCCCGGCTGTTTGTCGATGCTGCCGATGGGACCAAGGCCTTGCTCACCTTCGGCGCGATGGCCGAGCAACGTGATGGCGGAACGATGCCAGGCGCGAATGCGCCGGACGGGTCGCCGTTCGCGCAGACGCTGCGCAGCCGACGCTACGACCTCGGCCTCACGGCCGAAACGCCGCTGGAAAACATCGGCACGCTGCATCTGCGCGCCTCGGGCGTTACCCAATCGCATCGGCATGTCTTTGGCGACACGGTGGAGAATGACCGCCACCGCACGGCATTTGCGGAGGCGTCGATCGGCGGCAAGGCAGGTGCGACGACATGGCTGGCAGGCGCTGCGATCCAGTTGGACGACTATCGGTCCAAAGCGTTCTCAGCCTTAGATTACAGTTACACCGTGCCCGCGCTTTTCGTGCAGGGCGAGAAGGAACTGGCCAACAGGCTGACCCTCGCGGGAAGCCTGCGCTGGGATGCGCATAGCGACTATGGCTCGCACGTCAGCCCGCGTCTCTCCGCCCTTTATCGGCCCGGCCCCTGGACGATCCGCGCATCGCTCGGACGCGGCTTCTACGCGCCGACACCGTTCGTCGAGGAGACGGAGGCCAATGGCCTCGCCCGCCTCCTACCTTATGGAAAACTCAAGGCGGAGATCGCAGACAGCGGGGCGATCGACTTCGGCTATGCCAGCGGACCGTTCGAGGCGAACCTCAGCCTGTTCGCTTCCAACATCGACCATGCCCAGCAGTTGCAGATGGTGGACGCGGATCATGTCACGCTGATCAATGCCGATGGCGTCACGCGGACACGTGGCGTCGAAGTGCTGCTGCGCTATCGCTGGCAGGCTCTGTCTCTCACCGGCAGCTACGTTCACGTCGCCGCGAGTGAACCCGATCCCGATGGCCCCGGTCGGCGGATCGTACCGCTGACGCCCCGAGACAGCGCGGGGCTTGTCGGCGTGTGGGAAAAGGAAGGGCGCGGCCGCTTCGGGATAGAGGCCTATTACACCGGGCGGCAGTCGCTGGACGACAATCCCTACCGGACGCGCAGCAGGCCCTATGTCCAACTCGGCGCCATGGGCGAAGTGATACTGGGCAAGGTCAGCCTGTTCCTCAATGCCGAGAACCTGCTCAATGTGCGGCAGACGAAATATGATCCGCTGCTCCTGCCACGTCGTGCCGCGACGGGCGCATGGACGGTCGATGCCTGGGCACCGACCGATGGGTTCGTTCTCAACGGAGGGGTGAGGATTCGCTTCGGCGGAGAATAGGCGCGCTCCTCAGTTCACCGCGAGCCTGGCGGATGATCTGCCATCCGCCGGATAGTGCGAGCGCAGCCATGATTGCTGCGACCGCGATGTCCGGCCAGCCCGTGCCTGTGCCGAACACGCCCAGCGCTGCGGCGACCACGGCGATATTGCCGATCGCATCGTTGCGCGAACATATCCAGACCGAGCGTCGGTTGGCGTCCCCCTCGCGGTGACGCCAGAGCATCGCGGCACAGGCAAGGTTCGCGACCAGCGCAATCACGCCCACGACCCCCATGGTCTCGGCGGCAGGAACTATGCCCTGCACCGCCATCCAGATGGTGTTGCTCAGCACCCACAGACCGAACAGCAGGATCGAGACGCCCTTGGCCATTGCGGCCCGCGCCCTCCAAGCCAGAGCCATGCCCGCAACGCCGAGGCTGATCGCGTAATTGGCTGCGTCGCCCAGAAAGTCGAGCGCATCTGCCTTGAGCGATGCAGACCCGGCCGTGACCCCTGCGACGATCTCCACGCCGAACATGGCAGCGTTGATTATCAGCGCGATCCACAACACGCGCCGCCACGCTGCGTCGTTCAGCTTTTCGGTATCGTCCTGAGATCCGCCGCAGCATCCGCCGGCCATATGCATCTCCTGTTTCGGTGATGACGGGCTATATAGGGCCTGTAGCAACTACAGGGTCAAGGGCATGGCATTCACGATCGGCGATATGGGCAAGGCTACTGCAACGAAAATCGAGACGATCCGCTATTACGAGAAGATCGGCCTTCTACCCAAGCCGGCGCGGACGACGAGCAACTACCGGGATTATGGACAGGCGGAGCTTGGCCGACTGTCCTTCATCCGCCGTGCCCGCGACCTTGGGTTTTCGCTCGATCAGGTCCGGGCGCTGCTGAGCATCTCCGGCGACCGCAGCTGTGACTGCGCCGGTATCGACCGGATCGCCAAAGAACATCTGCTGGAGGTGGATCGCAAGCTGGCCGACCTGAGCGCCCTTCGCAAAGAGCTCAAGGCCGTGATCGATTCCTGCGATGGCGGCATCGTTGCTGACTGCCGTATCATCGAAGCATTGGGGCCTGCATCGCCAGCCTGAGAATGGCAGCTGTGTGGCTCCCTTGGTTCAAAGCTGTCCGTCTCCTTACGGCCAGTTGCTGCCCTCGCCGAATTGCCAGCGCCGTATCTCAAGCCGATCCACATCCGAAGGTACAGGGAAGCTCAGCCGGATCGTTTTGACGCTAATTTGAGCGCGCTGAACAAAGCTCTGTATCCATAGTGCCAGGAGCAGCACGCCGAGACATCACTCTGAAAGAAAAGCACTTTTTCTACTCTCCGCGAAGACAGGGGTTGTAGGTTCGGTGTGAACCTTACACCATGAACAAATCAAGAATACAGCGTGATAAACGGCAAGAAGCCCCGACGAATAAGCGCGGAAAACTGCCAAAAATGCGCAGGTACACTGTCTTCGGGAGGCAGGGGCCGGAGGTTCGAATCCTCTTTCCCCGACCAACTTATTCGCCCGAACTTCGGTTCGGAACGATAAGCAGAAAAACCCCGGACTTCCATCGGAAGTACGGGGTTTTTGCGTTCTGTTTCCTTGCATGCCCTTTGGACCGCGGACCGACCGAGGGCATAACGAACCCGGTTCGGTACGCCCCCTGTCCTGACTTCAAGAGCCTATTACTTCTCGGTTGCCGGCACCGCCAATTTGGCAATCGCGTCGATCAAGTCGGCGACCTTGAAGGGCTTTTCGATCACCGGCACCGCATCGAACGCCTCGGGCAGATGATCGCGCCCATAGCCGCTGACGAACAGGAAGGGTATCGCCCGGTCCGCCAGGACACGCGCAACCTGCTCCACCCCCTCACCCTGGAGATTGCCGTCAAGCAGCACCAGGTCGCATTCTGCCTGATCGATCAGGGCCAGCGCATCGGCCACGGTCGCAGCCTGCCCGACGATATGGCCGCCCGCATCCTCCAGCGTCGCGGCCAGTTCGAAGGCCACCAGCGGCTCATCCTCGATCAGCAGCAGGCGGCGGCCGCCCAGATGCGCCTTGCCGTCACTGCCACTGCCGCTCGCGCCCTGTTCTCGAGGCGCCGGACGCGCCTTCTTGCGCAGGCGCGGGCTGGAGGCATAGGGCAGCGTCAGCGTCCATCCCATGCCCTCGGCGCCGTAATGGGGCTGGGCACTGCCGCCGTCGGAACGCAGGCTGCGCTCGATCAGCGCGGTGCCGAAGCCGCGACGGCTGGGCGGTTCGACCGGGGGGCCGCCGCGTTCGCGCCAATCCAGAACCAACTGGTCATTGGTCAGGCGCCATTCCAGTTCGACACGGCCGGCCGGGGCCGACAGCGCACCATATTTATGGGCGTTGGTCACCAGTTCGTGCAGCACCAGCGCCAGGTGCAGCGCCGGTTCGGGCCGCAGGTCGACCTCCGGCCCGTTCCAATGGAAGCGTTCTCCGTCGATCGCGCCGATCGTCACCTGCCCCTCGATCAGATCGCCCAGCCGCGCGGCCTGCCAGGTTTCGCCGCTCAGCAGCGAATGGGCGCTGGCCAGCGCGTGGATGCGACCGATGAAGGTCGGGGCGAAATCGGACGGGCCGGACGAATGGCGCAAGGTCTGGGTGGCGATCGCCTGGACTGACGCCAGCGTGTTCTTCACCCGGTGGTTAAGTTCGCCGATCAGCAGCTTCTGCGTTGCCTCCGCCCGCTTGCGTTCGGTCACGTCAAGGATCTGCAGGCTGATCGAGAAGAGCCGGCCGGCGGCATCGCGCAGCGCCGAGCAATAGCATTCGCAATCGAGGGTCAGCCCCTCGGCCGTGTGGAAGCGCAGCAGGCGGTTGGTGCGCGGCACGGTGCCGGCGATCATCTCGTCCATCAGGCCGGCAAAGTCGCCACGCTGGCTGTCGTCCAGCCATTTGAGTTCGGACGCACCAAAACCAGCCACTTCTGCCGCACGCCAGCCGAACAGTCGTTCCGCCCCCTTGGACCAGGCAACGACATGGCGCTGGGCATCGATTTCCACGATCGCCAACGGGCTGTTGTCGCCATGGGCCTGAATGCGGGCCAGCGCCGCGGCATGGCTGTCCCGTTCCCGCGCCAGTTCCTGCCGCTGCTGGAACAGTTCGACGAACAAGGCGACCTTGTGCCGCAGAATATGGGGATCGACCGGCTTGAACAGATAGTCGATCGCGCCGCTTTCATAGCCGCGAAACTGGCGCCGCTCGTCGGTCGCCACGGCGGTCAGGAAGATGATCGGCACACGCCGGGTCCGTTCCGTGCCGCGCATCAGTTCGGCCAGCTCGAACCCGTCCATACCCGGCATCTGCACGTCGAGCAGCGCCAGCGCGACATCCTCCACCAGCAGCAGTTCGAGCGCCTGCATGCCCGATCGCGCCTTGATGAGGGTCACGCCCTCGTCCGCCAGCAGCGCTTCAAGCGCAGTCAGATTTTCCTCGACATCGTCGACCGCCAGGATCTTGGTGGGCTCAGGCTGCATGGTCGAGCGCCTTCAGATCCTGAAGGTTGCGGCGATAGATTTTCTCGCCCTCGTCGAAATCGGCAAAGCCATCGGAATAACGCGAGAAGCGCAGCGTTTCCTTCGAGCCCAGCCCGAGGAAGCCGCCGCGGACCAGCGATTCCCCGAACAGGCCGAGCGCGCGGTCCTGCAATTCGCGATCGAAATAGATGAGCACATTACGGCTGGACACCAGCTGTACCTCCCCGAAGACCTGGTCGCTCGCCAGATTATGTTGTGCAAAGACCGCGCGGCGACGCAGCGTCTTGTCGAAGACGGCAGCGCCATAGGCGGCAGTATAATAATCGGACAGCGAGGCCTTCCCACCCGCAAGCCGATGATTTTCGCTGAATTGCGGCAGACGATCGATGGCGTAGATGCCCGCTTCCGCCTTTTCCAGCGCGGCCGGGCTGATGTCGGTGCAGTAGAAGATCGTGCGATCCTCCAGCCCTTCCTCGCGGAACAGGATCGCGAGCGAGTAGAATTCCTCGCCATTGGCGCAACCGGCGATCCATACCTTGAGCGAAGGATAGGTCTTGAGATGCGGCACGACCTGCTCGCGCAATGCCCGGAAATAGGCGGGATCGCGGAACATCTCGCTCACCTGGATGGTGAGGAAGCCCATCAGGTCGGCGAATACGGCGGGATCGCGCAGCAGCAGATGCTGAAGCTGGGACAGGCTGTCGCAGCCATGCTGATGCTGGGCACGGGCCAGCCGGCGATGCAGCGATCCGCGCGAATAGCCGCGAAAGTCGTAATGATAATGGCGGAAGATCGCTTCGAGCAGCAGGTCGAGCTCCAGCTCGTCCCGCGGCCCGAAATGTTCTTCCATCAGCGCGGCATCCATACACGCACCAGGCTGAGCAACTTGTCGACGTCGAGCGGCTTGGCGAGATAGTCGTTGGCACCGGCCGCCAGACATTCCTGCTGGTCCTGCGCCATCGCCTTGGCCGTGAGCGCGATGATCGGCAGGCCCACGCCCCAGCCCTGCTTTCGGATTTCGCGCATCGCGGTCAGGCCGTCCATTTCGGGCATCATCACGTCCATCAGCACGAGATCGACCTTGGGCGCATCGGCGCGCGCAGCCTCTTCGAGCGCGACAAGCGCCTCGCGGCCATTGCGTGCGATACGGACATGAACCCCATGGGGTTCGAAAATGCTCGTGAGAGCATAAACGTTCCGTATATCATCCTCGACAACCAGAATATTTTTGCCTTCCAGCGCCTCGTCGCGGCTGAGCGAACGGGCGATCAACTGCTGCTGGGGTTCGGGCAGTTCCGACACCACCTGATGCAGGAACAGCGTCACTTCATCGAGCAGCCGTTCGGGCGATTTGGCGCCCTTGACGATGATCGACTTGGAATAGCGGCGCAGGCGCAGTTCCTCCTCCGCGCCAAGGTCGCGGCCGGTATAGACGATGACTGGCGGGAAGCCGACGCTGTCGTCTGCGCTCAACCGTTCGAGCAGATCGAAACCGGACGCATCGGGCAGGTTGAGATCGAGCACCATGCAGTCGAAGGTCTCGCGGCCCAGCATCTCGAAACATTGGGCGGCCGAATGGGCCTCCAGCGTCTCGACCTCACGCGAGGCGAGCAGCAGTTTGATGCTCTCGGCCTGCTGGGCGTCGTCCTCGACCACCAGAACCCGGCGCATGCGCTGGGCCATGCGCGCTTCGAGCCCTTCGAGCATGTCGATCAGCGCGTCACGCTTCACCGGCTTGAACAGATAGCCGATCGCGCCGCTGGCCAGCGCCGCCTGGCTGTCATCATCGACCGACACGACATGGACCGGGATGTGGCGGGTGCGCATGTCGCGCTTGATCCGGTCGAGCACCGACAGGCCGGTATGGTCGGGCAGGTTCATGTCCAGGATGACGGCATGGGGCAGATATTGCCGAGCCATCAGCGCGCCTTCGTCGGCGGTGCCGGCGATCAGGCACTGGAAGCCCTGTTCATGCGCGATGTCGCACAGGATGCGGGCGAAGACCGGATCATCCTCCACGATCAGGATCAGGCGCGAATCCCCGGACAGGGTTTCGCGATCATCCTGGGTATCGACCAGGCTGGCGACACGCTGGCGCGCGGGCGCCACCGGCTGGGGCCGCGGCGCTTCGGCCAGGCTGATCGAAGGCAGATGACTGAGCGCGGGATCGAAGCGATCGGGCAGCAGCAGCGAGAAGGCACTGCCCTCGCCCGGCTGGCTTTCGACGCGCAGTTCGCCGCCCAACAGCCGCGCCAGTTCGCGCGAGATGGATAGGCCAAGGCCGGTGCCGCCATATTTGCGGCTGATCGTGCCATCGGCCTGGCGGAAGGGTTCGAAGATCAGCTTCTGCTGCGCTTCCGCAATACCGACGCCGCTGTCCTGCACGGTGAAGGCGACCCGGCCATCCGCATGCCGGCCGACGGTCAGCGCGACCTCGCCCCGATCGGTGAACTTGATCGCATTGGACAGGAAATTCTTCAGCACCTGCTCGACGCGCTGCGGATCGGTTTCGATCTCGACCGGATCGGCGCCGGCGGCGAGGCGGAAGGACAGGCCCTTGGCCTGGGCCGAGGGCGCGAAGATCGCCTGCAGCTTGTCCAGCATCGGCGCGATCCGCACCGAACGCGGCTGCAATTCCAGCTTGCCCGCCTCGATCTTGGAAATGTCGAGAATGTCGTTGATCAGGGTCAGCAGGTCATTGCCCGACGTCTCGATCGTCTCGGCATGACGCACCTGATCGGCGCTGAGATTGCCGGCACGATTTTCCGCCAGCAGGCGTGCCATGATGAGCAGCGAGTTGAGCGGCGTGCGCAGCTCATGGCTCATATTGGCGAGGAATTCGGATTTGTAGCGGCTGGCCTGATCCAACTCGGCGGCCTGTTGCTGGAGCGACAGCTGGGCACGGGCGAGATCGTCGCGCTGCGCCTGCATGTGGCGGGCCTGCTCCTCCAGCTGGACATTGGTCTGTTCCAGTTCGCTCTGCTGCGCCTCCAGGCGGGAGGCGGAGTCCTGAAGCTGGCGGCTCTGGGTTTCCAGCTCGTCATTATTGGCGCGCAGTTCCTCGCCCTGGGCCTGCAATTCCTCGGCCTGGCGCTGGGTTTCCTCCAGCGCGTCCTGCAACCGGGCGCGGAAACGGGCCGAACGCAGTGCGATGCCCATGCCGGCGCTCGCTTCCTCCAACAGTTCGAGCACACGGTCATCGACCGGATCGAAGGCGCCCAGTTCGAGCACCGCATTGACGACGCCGTCGGTCACGGTCGGCACGATCAGCAGATGGCGGGGACGATCGCGGCCAAAGGCCGAGCCGATCGTCAGATAATGATCGGGCACGTCATGCAGCAGTTGCGCCCGCCCTTCAGCCGCGACCTGGCCGAGCAGCCCTTCCTTGGCGACGAAGCGCTGCGGCATGTCGGCGTCGGCCGGCACGCCCAGCGTCGCGACGCGGTTGAACTGGCCTTCCTCCCCCTTGAACAGCGCACCGCCCTGGAAGCCGAGATAGCGCGCGAGGAAGGCGAGGATCGCCTCCCCCAGCTGCTCGACGCTCTGGTCGCCACGCATGGCGTCGGCCAGCCCCAGATGCCCCGCCTGCAACCAGGCCTGGCGCGCGCGCGCCTTGCTGTTGCGGCGCACCAGCAGATAGACGGCGATGGTCAACACCACGCCCAGAAGGCCGGTGACAAGCCCCGACATGATCGCGGTCTGCGAGGCCGATGCCATGTCGGCGAGGCGGATTTCCCGCAGTCGCAATTCCTCACGCGCCATCGTGTCGAGCTGGGCCCGGACGGCGTCCATTTCCTGCTTGCCGCGGCCGGTGGTAACGATCGTCAGCGCCTGGATGATGCTCTGGTTGCGCCGCGCCTCGATCGTTTCCCTGAGTTCGGCAAGCTTGGCATCGACATGACGCCGCAGGCGGGCGAGATTATTCTGCTGGGTCGGGTTGTCGCGGGTCAGCCTGCCCAGCGCATCGAGCCGGCCGGGCATGGTCGCCACCGCATTCTCATAGGGCTCCAGATAGCCGCGGTCGCTCGTCAGCAGATAGCCACGCTGGCCGGTCTCGGCATCCTGCGCGGTCGAGAGCAGTTCGTCGAGCGCGATCAGCACATTATGGGTATGGCGGATCGCCCGGTCGCTCTCGCCCAGGCCTTGGATATTGAGATAGGCGACGGCGCCGCTTACCAGGAAGAAGGCAATTCCGAGGAACAGGCCCAGCGCCGCCCATGCATCCGTGCGCCCGCTGACGGAGCCAAATTTCGCCTTGCCCATTATCATCCTGTTGTCGTTGCCGTGACGGAGGTGCCGACTAAGGGGCATTTCCGCGCGAAAGCAAGCGCCACCTTGCGCCGGAGCGCCAGGGCTGATCGAGATCAACCTTTTGATGTGCCTGATCGCATCCCGAGCACCCGCGACCATTGCGCACAGGCTGCACCATCGCCATCATCGCGCGACACGGAGTGGCGGGAGGCCGGCGATGGAAACGATCGGGCGCGATCTGCGGGAGATGCAGCGTGTGCCGCTGACGGCCGAGCATGTCGCGGCGCTGCGGGCCGAGGGCAGCGAGGCGGTCTATCCCGCGGGCACCTATATCGTCCGGCCCGGCGACCCGGTCGACCGCTTCATCTATGTCGAGGATGGCGAGATCGAGGTGGTCAATCCGTTTGGCGAAGAGCGGCATGTCCCCTCCACCATCGGGCCGACCCAGTTCATGGGCGAGATTTCCTTCCTGGGCGGCGGCAGCTGGTCGATCCCGATGCGCGCAGCGCGCGATACCCGCGTGCTGGAAGTGCCGCGCCCGGCGATGCTGCGGTTGATGGCGGCGATCCCGGAAATGTCGGACATCATCATCACCGTGCTGGCGGCGCGACGCCGGCGGCAGCTCGACATGGGCGACAGTACCCTGGTGCTGATCGGCGAGGACGAGGATCGGGCGGTGCGCTGCATCGCCGAATTCGCCAGCCGCAACCGCCTGCCCTACACATCCCACGCACTGGGCAGCGACGACGCCCGGCGGGTCGCTGCCAGTTGCGGGGCGCAGGCGGACCAGCCTGCCGTGATCTTCGGTCGCGACAATGTCGTTGCCGATCCCACGCCCGAGAAGGTCGCCCGGCTGTTCGGCCTCGATCGCGGCTTTACCGAGAATGAGACGGTCGATCTGCTGATCGTGGGCGGCGGGCCAGCCGGCGTGGCGGCGGCCGTCTATGCCGGGGCCGAAGGGCTCAACGCGCTGGTGGTGGAGGATATCGCGATCGGCGGTCAGGCGGGGACGTCGAGCCGGATCGAAAATTATATGGGCTTTCCCACCGGCATTTCGGGCGCCGACCTGGTCTGGCGCGGCGAGGTGCAGGCGATGAAGTTTGGCACCCGCTTCCTGATGCCGCGCCGGGTGACGGCGCTGGAGGAAACCGGCGACGGCCATTATTGCGGCGTCTTCGACAATGGTCAGCGCATCTGCGCCCGCGCAGTGCTGGTCGCGACCGGCGTGGAATATCGCCGCCTGCCGATCGACCGGCTCGCCGAGCTGGAGGGGGCCGGCATCTATTATGCCGCGACCGAGAATGAGGCCCGCTATTGCCGCCAGGCCGAAGCCGTGGTGGTCGGCGGCGGCAATAGCGCCGGCCAGGCGGCGATGTTCCTCAGCCGCAGTGCGCGCCATGTCCATCTGCTGGTGCGCGGGCCTTCGCTCGCTTTGTCGATGTCCAGCTACCTGTCGAGCCGGCTGGAGGCCGACCCGGCGATCACCATCCATTATGACACCGAAATTGACAGCCTGCATGGCGATGCGCAGCTCGACACGGTGACCATCCGTCATGCCGACGGCAGCGCGCGCGAGATCGCCTGCTGCGCCCTGTTCATCATGGTCGGCGCGGCGCCCAATACCGGCTGGCTGTCGGGACTGGTGGCGCTGGACGACAAGGGGTTCGTGCTGACCGGCGATGCGGTCGAGGCCCCCTCCCCCTATGAAACCTCCCGCGCCGGCATCTTCGCGGTCGGCGACGTACGCGCCGGATCGGTGAAACGCGTAGCTTCCGCCGTGGGCGAAGGATCGGTCGTGATCTCGCGCATCTGGAGTCATGTGAATGGGTGAAGCATGAAGGCAGCGCTTCTTTTCCTGCAGGCCGCCACCGGCGCCATGGCCCCTGCCCCGACGATGGACGCCATGCGCCAGCAGGTGACCGATGCCTATCGCCAGGAGGAGGCGCGACAGGCCGCATTGCCACCGGCGAAGGACGATGCCGAGAAGATCATCCGGCTGGGCACGCTGGATCAGGTCGGTCGCATCACCATGATGAAACTGGACTGGTCATTGGTGCCCGCCCACCAGCAACCGAAATGGCGCGGAGCCATATTGGCCGAGATCAGTCGCCATGACAGGCTGAATCAGGAACGGCTCAAGACGTTGATCCCGGAAGAAGGATGGTTCCGGATTAGCGTCTACGGCAAGGAAGCGGCCCGCGCCGCCTTCCTGATCGTTCAGCATGCCGTCGATGATCCGGCGCTGATGCGCGGGACGCTGAACCGGATGGAGGCCTTGCTGCCGGATGGCGAGGCCGAGGGCCAAGCCTATGCGATGCTCTATGACCGGGTGGCGATGACATTCGACAAGAAGCCGCAGCGCTATGGCACCCAGGTCAATTGTGTCGACGGCCGATGGCAGCCGACCGACCTGGAAACACCCGATACGGTGAATTCGCGCCGCCAGGCGATCGGCATGTCACAGACCATCGAGCAATATCTGGCGATGTTCGATAACGCCCAGTGTCCGAGGGCATAGCGCGCCCGGTCAGGCCGCGCGCTGCAGCTTCTCCCGCAGCGTTACCAGCGACTGGTTGAGCGCAGCGATTTCCTCGATCGAGATGCCGACGGCCTCCATCAGTTCGGCCGGGACGCAGGTTGACACGTCCTGCGCCACCGACTGACCCTGCTGCGTCAGGCGCACGCGGACCACTCGTTCGTCGATGATGTCGCGCTGGCGGGTGACGAGGCCCGCCGCCTCCAGCCGCTTGATCAGCGGGGTCAGCGTATTGGATTCGAGGAAGAGCTGACCGCCCAGTTCGCCGACCGTCTGATCGTCGCGCCGGGCCAGCGCCACCATCACCAGATATTGGGGATAGGTGAGGCCGTAGCGATCGAGCAGCGGCTTGTAGAGCCGGTTGAAGGCGAGCCCGGTCGAATAGACGCCGAAGCAGAGAAAATCATCGAGCGCGCCGCGCGCGGCATCTTGGGTAGTCATGGCGGGGGTGGTCATGGCGATACTCCTTGCCCCGAAATATAAATCGCACGCGATATGATCGCAAGGGTTGACGACGCACGTCGGCAGGCACATATAGATCGCACGCGATTTAATCGCAGATGATTAAACGAAAGGACCGATCGATGAGCAGCAAGATCCTCTATTCCACCAGCGCCACCGCAACCGGCGGCCGTGACGGCAAGGCCGCAACCACCGATGGCAGCTTCGCGGTGACGCTGGGCACGCCCAAGGAACTGGGCGGCAATGGCCAGGGCAATAATCCCGAACAGCTGTTCGCGTCGGGCTATGCCGCCTGCTTCCTGGGTGCGATGAAGTTCGCCGCCAGTCAGGACAAGGATCTGCCCCGCGTACCCGCCGACGCCAGCGTCACCGCCACGGTCGGCATCGGCCCGCGCAGCGACAAGGGCTTTGGCCTGGACGTCGCGCTGGAAATCAGCCTGCCGGGCGTCGACAAGGCTGTTGCCGAGGCGCTGGTCGCCGAAGCGGACACGATCTGCCCCTATTCGCACGCCACCCGCGGCAATATCGAGGTGCGCCTCAGCGTCGCCTGACGCGCGGCATTCTAGCCAAAGAAAAAGGGCGGCCTTTGCGGGCCGCCCTTTTCATCATCAGCCGATCATCATCAGGCTGGCATTGCCGCCCGCGGCGGTCGTGTTGATGGAGGTCGACACCTCCTCCAGCAGCCAGTCGAGATGCCAGGCGCGCTCGTCGCCCGGCGCGGCGGCATGAACGGTGACGATCGGCCCATCCAGTTCGGCCACCGCCTGGGTTGCGGCGAGGATCTGGTCGGCATCCCCCTCCACCAGCATCGCGGCGAAAGGCGCGTCAGGCTGGGCGTGAAAATGAGCGGCGACGCTGGCGGGCAGGCCCTGTGGCAACAGCGCCCCTTCGATCACCGCGCGATTGCCGGTCGCCAGCACGGCGGCCATCTGGGCCAGCAGGCCCCGCCGCGTGCCCGGACGCAGCAGCAGCAGGCCGCGCGGATGCAGCGCATAGAGGTTGGTCTCGCCGACCGGGCCGGGCAGCGCCAGTTCGACGCCGAGCGCCGACGCATCACCATAATGGCGCGCAACCGCCGCCGCCTCATGATCGTCCTGCGCCTCCAGCCAACTGACGAAATCATGGATGGGCGAGGCGAGATAGCCGACCCGCTCGGCAAAGACCGGCGCGGTGCGGGTCAGGCGGCCGAGATAGAGCGGCCCGCCCGCCTTGGGTCCGGTGCCCGACAGGCCGCGCCCGCCGAACGGCTGAACCCCGACGATCGCGCCGATGACGTTGCGGTTCACATAGATATTGCCGGCCTTCACCCGCGCGGTGACGCGCGCCACCGTCTCGTCGAGGCGGGTGTGCAGGCCGAAGGTCAGGCCATAACCGGTGGCGTTGATCGCATCGACCAGCGTATCCATCCGCTCGCGACGGAAACGGATGACGTGCAGCACCGGGCCGAATATCTCGCGGGTGAGGTCGGCGATGCTGTCGAGTTCGATGATGGTCGGCGCGACGAAGGTGCCGTGCGCCGCCTCCTCGGGCAGTTCCTGCTGCTCGACCTTGCGGCCGAGCGCACGCATCGCGGCGATATGCTGTTCGATGCCCGCCTTCGCCTCGGCCGTGATGACCGGGCCGGTATCGACCGCGAGCCGATCGGTGCGGCCGATGCGCAATTCCCTGAGCGCGCCCTTCAGCATGGTGAGGGTGCGATCGGCGACATCCTCCTGCAGGCACAGGATGCGCAGCGCCGAACAGCGCTGGCCGGCGCTGTCGAAGGCGGAGGCGATGACGTCGGCCACCACCTGTTCCGCCAGCGCCGAACTGTCGACGATCATCGCATTCTGGCCGCCGGTTTCGGCGATCAGCGGGATCGGCTTGCCCGCGGGCGACAGGCGGGTGGCGAGCTGGCGCTGGATCAGCCGGGCGACCTCGGTCGAGCCGGTGAACATGACGCCCGCCGTTTCCGGCGCGGCGACCAGCGCGGCGCCGATCCGGCCGTCACCGGGCAACAGTTGAAGCGCTTCGCCGGGCACGCCGGCCTCATGAAGCAGGCGGACGGCTTCGGCCGCGATCAGCGGGGTTTCCTCGGCAGGCTTGGCCAGCACCGGATTGCCCGCGACCAGTGCCGCCGCGACCTGTCCAGTGAAGATGGCAAGCGGGAAGTTCCAGGGGCTGATGCAGACAATCGGCCCCAGCGGCGCCTGATCCGGGCCGAAGGTGCCGCGCGCCTGCGCCGCATAATAGCGCAGAAAGTCGATCGCCTCGCGCACTTCGGCAATGGCGTTGGGCAGCGACTTGCCCGCTTCGCGCATGATGAGGCCGAGCAGCACCGGCATCCGGTCCTGCATCGCGTCGGCCGCCCGATCCAGCATGGCGGCGCGATCGGCAACGGGCGTGTTGGGCCAGCAGGCGTTGGCGGCGCGGATCGCGGCGGCGCGGGCGTGATCGGCGCTCGCTTCCCAGACGGTGCCGACAATGTCGCGATGGTCGGCGGGGTTGCAGACCGGGCGCGCCTCCCCTTCCCCGCCTTCGGGCCCTTCCCCGCCCTCGGGCGCGGCGGTCCAGGCGATGGTGGCGCTGTGCTGCAGCGCCTGTGTCAGCGCGGCGAGCGCGCCTTCGTCACTAAGGTCGATGCCGTCAGAATTGCGGCGATCGGGATAAAGACCGGCGGGCGCGGCGATCTGGTCGTGCCGGGCGCCGGGATGCGGCATGGCGCGGACGATCTCGACCGGATCGGCGATCATCTCCTCGATCGAGACATCGGGGTCGGCGATGCGGTTGACGAAACTGCTGTTCGCGCCATTTTCCAGCAGGCGGCGGACGAGATAGGCGAGCAAGGTCTCATGCGTGCCGACCGGCGCATAGATGCGGCACGGACGGTCCAGCTTGTCCTTGCCGACGACCTGCTCATAGAGCGGCTCGCCCATGCCGTGCAGGCACTGGAACTCATATTTGCCGATCGCGAAGTCCGGCCCGGCCATCTGGTAGATGGTGGCCAGCGTCTGCGCATTATGGGTCGCGAATTGCGGGAAGACGGCGTCGGGCGCGGCCAGCAGCTTCCTGGCGCAGGCGACATAGGCGACGTCGGTATGGACCTTGCGGGTATAGACCGGGAAATCGGCGAGGCCATCGACCTGCGCGCGCTTGATCTCCGCATCCCAATAGGCTCCCTTGACCAGGCGCACCATCATCCGGCGATTGGCGCGGCGGGCGAGATCGATGATCCAGTCGATGACGAAGGGGCAGCGCTTGCCATAGCCCTGGACGACGAAGCCTAGGCCATCCCAGCCAGCAAGGTCGGGATCGAGCGCCAGGCTTTCGAGCAGGTCGAGCGAGAGTTCGAGGCGATCCGCCTCCTCCGCATCGATGTTGAGGCCGATGTCGTAGCGCTTCGACAGCTGCGCGAGTTGCTTCACCGCCGGCAGCAATTCGCCCATCACCCGGTCGGCCTGGGCCCGGACATAGCGCGGATGGAGCGCCGACAGCTTGATCGAGATGCCGGGGCCGGCATAGATGCCGCGACAGGCCGCCGCCTTGCCGATGGCGTGGATCGCCTTTTCATAATCGGCATAATAGCGCGCGGCGTCGGCGGCGGTGGTCGCCGCCTCGCCCAGCATGTCATAACTGTAGGCGAAGCCCTTGGCCTCCAGTTCCTTGGCGCGCTTGACCGCTTCCTTGATCGTCTCGCCGGTGACGAACTGTTCGCCCATCATCCGCATGGCAAGATCGACGCCGCGACGGATCACCGGTTCGCCGGCACGGGCGACCAGGCGGGCGAGCGCCGCCGCCAGGCCGCGATCATCGACGCTGCCGACCAGCTTGCCGGTGACGACCAGACCCCAGGTCGCGGCGTTGACGAACAAAGACTTGCCGCCGCCCAGATGCGAACTCCAGTCGCCATCGGCGATCTTGTCACGAATGAGCGCGTCGCGCGTGTCATTGTCGGGAATGCGCAGCAAAGCTTCGGCGAGACACATCAGCGCCACGCCCTCCTGACTGGAGAGCGAATATTCCTGGACCAGCCCCTCGACCCCGGTGCCCTTGTGATTGGCGCGCAGGGTGGTGACCAGATGACGCGCCGTGTCGGCCACGGCGGCGCGGGTGGCGCCGGGCAGGGTCGCCGCGTCGAGCAGCGGGGCAAGGCACTCCGCCTCATCGCGGCGATAGGCGGCGGTGATCGCCTGGCGCAGCGGCGACTGATCGCGGATGGCGGGGGCGAAGGCGGCAAAGGGATGCTGGTCGGTCATGCGACCAGAATATCCGATTGGCGCATTTCATTCCGTCTTATGAATGCCCCGATAAATGCCAAAGTGACTTATTAATGGCAGCATGATAGGCAAATTGCATGAGCAACAAGCCTGCCATGGTCGAAATGGATGAGTTCGACCGCCGTATCATCGCCGCGCTGGTCGAGGATGGCCGCATGACCGTGACCGATCTGGCCGCCAGCGTCGGCCTGTCCAAGACGCCCTGCCAGGTGCGGTTGAAGCGGTTGCAGGAGAGTGGCGTCATTCGCGGCTTTCGCGCGATCGTCGATCCGGCGAAGCTGGGCATGGACCATGTCGCCTTTACCGAGGTGAAGCTGAGCGACACGCGAGAGAGCGCGCTGCGCGAGTTCAATGCGGCGGTAAGGCGCATCCCGGAGGTCGAGGAATGCCATATGCTGGCGAGCAATTTCGACTATCTGCTCAAGGTCCGCACGTCCGATATTCGCCGCTATCGCATGGTGCTGGGCGAGAAGATTTCCGCCCTGCCCCATGTCGCCAGCACATCGACCTTCGTGGCGATGGAGACGGTGCTGGAATCGGGCAGCAAGCGGCCGCGCCGTTAACGCGGGACCGAAGCCCCTTCCACCCGGATGCCGCGCCGCTGAAGCTCGGCCCGCGCCGCCTTCTGATGCGGGGTCAGGCGATGATAGTCGGTGGTCGAACGCCAGATTTCGAGCACATCCTGATCGCTGCGAAACGCGACGTCCGCCTCTGCATTGGCATAGTCCTGCAGACGATATTTCCTCGGCGCTTTTTCGATCACCCGTCATCCCTTTCGCGGGAGACGTAGCGGATTTTACGTAAAAGCCGCGTGATCGGGATCACGCGGTTAAGGCATGTTAATCAAACAGGGCCAGCGGCACGGCGTCGCCCATGGCGCGATAGCCGGCCGGATTGGGATGGAGCGCATCGCCGCCATCATAAGCGGGCAGCAGCCGGTCGGGGCGCGCAGGATCGCGGGTGGCGCGGTCGAAATCGACCAGCCCGTCAAAATGGCCCGGCGCCCGTATCCAGGCATTAACCGCCTGCCGGTCCGCCTCATTCTGGGCATCGGCATGATAATAATCATTGCCGACAAAGGGCATGATGGTGGCGCCGATCACCTTGATCCCGCGCGCATGGGCGCGGGCGATGATCTGGCGATAGGCGCCGATGATGCGGGCGACATGGGCCTTGTGATCCTCGCCACTGACGGGCGCGTCGCGGGTCAGCGTGCCAAGATCATTGACGCCTTCCAGCAGGACCAGGTGGGTGACGCCGGGCTGGGCCAGCACATCGCGGTCGAGCCGGGCCAGCGCATTGGGGCCAAGCCCGTCGTTCAGCAGCCGGTTGCCGCCGATCCCCTGATTGACGACGGCGATGTCGCGGCGCTTGGGATCGGCCTGCAAACGCTGGGCGAGCCGGTCGGTCCAGCGATCATTGCCGTTGGTGGTCGATCCCTTGCCATCGGTGATGGAGTCGCCCAGCGCCACGACCAGCCGTGCGGGCGCGCAGCGTTCGACCTCCAGCGCGGCGAGATTAAACCAATGGTCGAACGAGGCGGCGCCCGCCATCACCGTGTCGGTCAGATGATCGCCGGGCAGATGCCAGGAGGTGGCGCGCGAGCCGGGATGCGAAGTCTGTTCCGGTTCGCCCTGATAGCGGATGGTGATGGCGATATTGTCGAGCGCGGCGACCGGCAGCGATACCGGGTCGGAGAGATAATCGGCACCAGCGGGCACGATCAGGTCCGGGTTGCCATCGAAGCGCAGCGAAATGAGCGTGCCGGGATCGATCGCCGGCGATGTGCTGGCGCGCGCGCGGGCGATGCTGACGCCAGCGATATGGAGCGGCGCGGTGCCGGCGAGGTTGGAGATGCGCACGCGCAGCCGGTCGCCGGCGATCGAGGGACGGACGATCTGGCGCAGCGACTGGTCCTTGAGCGTGCCGGCGGGCAGTGCCGCGTCGCCGGTCGGGCGGAATTGCGAGGAGACCCAGCCCGACACCCAGGTCGGCGTGCAGGTCTTTGCCGCCGCCGGGCTGGTCGTGAGGGCCAGGAGCGAGAGGCAGATCAGAAGCGGAGAACGCATCATCGGCAGGTTCCTTTCAGCGGCGGCCCGACCGGCACGCGACGCCATTGCAGGGATATGAGAATGTCACAGTTCGAAGTTCACACCGTTGCACGATAGAATTTCGGCCATTTCCGCCGAAATCGCGAGGATGGCGCGACAGTGAGGCGCCCGTGAAGCGACAGCCATGCAACACCGACGCGACGATGAAGCGACACCGAAGCGACAACAAGACGACACCCAAGCGACAGCGGATGCGATCGATGGAGGCGGAGACGGGCGGTTTCATCCCACAGGGTAGATCAAAGAAAATCCAATTTGGGAAGCACTCCGGTCCACAGGCCGAGGACCGCCCCATGCTCCCAAGAAAAAGGGCCGGCGTTGCCGCCGGCCCTGTCAGTGCATCCCTGGGGGAGGATCAGAAGTTGGCCCGGATACCGGCCAGCACGGTGCGACCGGGATAATAGACCGAATAGGCCGCGTTCGAATATTCGAAGGTGGTGCGGATCGGCTCGTCCGTGATGTTCAGCACATCGAGCGTCAGGCGCAGCGCCTTGTTGAAGAAGGGCAGCTGATAGCCGGCCGACATGTCGAGCTGGCCACGGGCGTCGGACTTGAGGTCGGCGCCGTTGATGCCGTTCTGCGGACCGTTCACGGCGATCGCCTCGTCATTCCAGACATAGTTCACGCTGACCGACAGACCGCCATTTTCATAGAAGCCCTGCAGGTTGTAGCTCCAGGGCGACACGCCAGTCGCAACCAGACCCGAGGAGGAGGACTGCTTCAGGTAAGTGCCGTTGGCCGAGAAGCCGAGGCCCTTCACCAGGAAGTCGAGCGGCTGCACCCAGGTCGCTTCGATACCCTTGATCTTGAGATCGCGCAGGTTGACCGGGCGGTTCACGGTGATCGGCAGCTGAGCGACCGGGGATGCCGGTCTGGAGCGACCGGTCGTTGAGGGCGTTCTGCTGCGTCGAGATCAGGCTGTCGAACGGAATGTTGAGCGACCCGAAGGCAACCTGTTCGGAGGTGGTGACGGTGAAGCCCTGGATGTTCTTCATGAACAGCGACACGCCGACATAACCGATGCCGCCGGTGTAGATTTCGCCGCCCAGGTCATAATTGTCCGAGGTGTAGGGCTTGAGGTTCGGGTTGCCCGCCGTGGCGGTCAGCGCCGAAGGATCGGAGAAGGTGATGCCCGGCAGGATCGCGCCGGCATCCGGGCGGGTCATCGTCCGCGAGGCCGAGGCACGCAGCTTCACATTGTCGGCGACATCATAGGTCAGGTTGATCGACGGCAGGAAATTTTCGTAGGTCGAGGACGAGGTGATGTCGACGATCGCCGTGCCGACCTGGCTCGGCCCGACGACCAGCTGGTCGGTGTGGGCGTAGCGCATGCCGGTGTTGATGTGCAGGTCGCGGCCGGCAATGGTCGTGACGCCGTTCAGTTCGAAATAGGCACCCCAGACCTTTTCATCCATGTCGCCGGTCGCACCGCCAGTGACGGCACCGCGTGCTTCGGGCGCGCTGTCGCGATAGCTGGCATAGTTGGTGGCCTGCTTGAGCGCATCGAAGTCCGGCACGATGAAGCCGGCGGTCGAGGAGCTGCGCAGATACTGAGCGATGGCGCTGGTCGGCACGGTGCCGGTGGCGCCGGTGCAGCCAGTGCCGCAGACCGACAGCTGATAGGCGGTGCTGTTGTCATAGGCGCGGATCGAACGGGTCGCCTGATCATAGGCGCCGCCGACCTTCACGTTGAACATGTCATCGCCATAGGTCACGTCGAGATGCGCGCCCTTGGTCTCGGTCTTGCGACGGACCAGCTGGATATTCTGGCGATACCATTGCCAGCTGCCATTGTTCGGATCGTTGAGGTCGAGATTGCTGGTGATCGACGGATAGTCGCCACCGGTATTGTCATAATAGGTTTCGACGCCCGACTGCGGCGTGGTCTGGAAGGCCCAGGTCGGCTGTTCGCGGAAGAAGCGGCTCTTCGACCAGTTGGCGCTGAGGTCGACCTTCAGATCCTCGGTCGGCTGCCAGCTGACGCTCGGGTTGACGTTCCAGAATTTGGTCGTCTGCTTGAACAGGCTGGCTTCGAGGAAATAGGAGGAGTTGGCGAAGGTGCCGCTGGTGACGACGCCATTGTCATCGACGGTCAGGTCGATCGGCACCATGCCACCGGTCGACTGGGCGCTGGTGCCCGGCCCCGAGTTGCGGACCTGCCAGTTCATGTTGACCTTGCTGTAGTCGCGCTTGGACTTGGCCCAGATGCCGTCCAGGGCGAAATGCAGCTCGTCCGACGGGCGCCATTCGAGCGAGGCCAGCGCCGAGATGCGCGAGCGATCGCCTTCGGTCAGGCTCTTGCGGCCGAGACGCGGGATCAGTGCGGTGCTGAGCTGGTCGCGGGTGAGGCCCGAAGTGGCGACGACATCGACCGGCTGGCCGGCGACCAGGCCATGGCCGGTATTGTTGGGAACGACCGAGGCCCAGGAGAAATTATTGCCGCCGGCGTCGCCGGTGCCGAGATTACCGTCGGTCCAGCCGACCGATTCAAAGCCATCGACGCGGGTCTTGGTCTTCACGCCGGCAACGCCGACAAGGATACCGAACGTGTCGGTGGTGTGGCTGGCGACGATCGCGCCGCGCGGGCTGAACTTGTCGTTATTGTCGGTATATTGGCCCTGCGCCACGACGGTGACATGGGTGCCTTCCTTGTCGAAGGGACGGGCATTGCGCAGGTTGACGGTGCCGGCGATGCCACCTTCGAGCGTCGAGGGCGACGGGCTCTTGGCGAGGTCGAGGCGGGTGAAGAGTTCCGACGGGAAGAAGTCGAGATCGACTTCGCGGTTGGCGCTGCCGCCGTTGGTGCCGCCATCCGATGCAACCTGAAGCTGCGAACCGTTGAGCAGCACGCGGGTGAAGCTGGGGCCAAGGCCGCGGATCGCGACCTGGGTGCCTTCACCGTTGATGTCGCGGTTGAGGCGCACGCCGGGCATGCGGTTCAGCGTTTCAGCGAGGTTGGTGGCGGGCAGCTTGCCGATATCTTCCGCGAAGATCGAGTCGCCGAAGGCAACCGCATTCTTCTTGGCGTTGGTGGCGCTTTCCAGCGAGGCGCGGATACCGGTGACGACGATGTCGGCGGTTTCGCTGTCATGCGGCGCGGCGGCGGTTTCGGCCGGTGCGGCGGCATCCTGCGCGGCGGCAGCCTGGGCCAGGCCCAGCGCACCGAAGGCGGATGCGGCGAACAGGGCCGCACGGATATTATGGTGGCGTGAAACGTTCATACAACCTCTCCCCGAGCGCTGCCCCCGACTATCCGGTGGGCGTATCTGGTAGCGCTATCAGATGCAGACCAATAAAGTGCCCGTCCCAATTGTCAAGATATGGGACGGGCGAAAATGGTAACGTTATTAATTTTCAGCGGACTGTGGCATTTGTGCTGATGACGGCCTGCGCCGCGGTCAGGCCCGGTGCGCTGGCGCGGACGGTCACCCGCCCCTTCTCGCCCGGCTTGGCCTTCACGATCACTAGCGCCAGGCCATTGAAAGCCTTGCGATCTTTCGACGGAAAGGCAGTCAGATCGGTCGGGTCGCCATTGTCGGTGGCAATGATCTCGCCCGGTCCCTCGATCGAGAAGCGGATGTCCTGCTTGGCGGCCGGGACGACATTGCCGTCCTTGTCGAGGACCTTGAGCGTCACGAAACTGAGGTCACGGCCGTCATCGGCAATGGCGCTGCGATCGGTGGTCAGCGACAATTTCGCTGCGTCGCCCACGGTGCGGATCGTTTCCGTCGCCCAGGGCTGGCCCTTCTTCCAGGTGACGACCTTCACCTCGCCCGGTTCATAGACGACATAGTCCCAGCGGAAGCGATATTCATAATCGCGCTTCTTGACCTTGCCCTGCGACTTGCCGTTCACGAACAGCTCCGCCTCGTCGGCCGAGGAGAAGACATGGACCGGCGTGATCTGACCGACGCGGTCGGGCCAGGTCCAGTGCGGCAGGATATGCGCGAATTTGAGGTCGGGCCGCCAGCGCGCCTGGTAGAGCCAGAAGCGGTCCTTGGGGAAGCCGGCGAGATCGAGGATGCCGGAATAGCTGCTGCGCGACGTGTAATAGGGAGTCGGTTCGCCCAGATAATCGAAGCCGGTCCAGACGAACTCGCCCGCAACATAGGGGTTCTGGTCATCGGCGGCCCAGACCCGATCGGGCGAGGACCCGAAATCGGCGGCGTGCATCTCATAGGCGGACACCTGATGCGTGTCGGGATTGCCGCCCGACCAGGGGCGGACCGGGCCGCTGATCGCGCCGGCGACCGGGAACATATATTCGCCGCGGCTGGACAGGGCCGAGGCGCTTTCGGTGGACAGGATCAGCTTGTCCGGGAATTTCGCGCGGAAGGCGGGATATTGGCCGACGATGCCGCGAATGCCGGCGCCCTGATAATTGAGGCTGATGACGTCCACGGTGGTGGGCAGCAGCATGTCCGCCTTGGCATAGTTCATCGCGCTGGTGGCGGGCCGGGTCGGGTCTTCCTGATGCGCGATGGCGACCAGTTCGCGGCCGATCTTCGCCCCCGCCTCACCATCATATTGTTCGCCGACCTCGTTGCCGATGCTCCAGATGATGATCGAGGGATGGTTGCGGTCGCGGCGCAGCATGGCGCGGGCGTCGGCCTCATGCCAATCCGGGAAGATCAGATGGAAATCGTGCGGGGTCTTCTTCTTCTCCCAGCTGTCGAACACCTCGTCCATCACCAGGAAGCCCATGCGGTCGGTGAGTTCGAGCAGTTCGGGCGCGGGCGGATTATGGCTCATGCGCACGGCGTTGGTGCCCATGTCGCGCAGGATTTCGAGCTGGCGCTCGGCCGCGCGGGCGTTGAAGGCGGCGCCGAGTGCGCCAAGGTCATGATGATTGTTGACGCCGCGCAGCGGGATCTGCTCGCCATTGACGATCACGCCCTTGTCGGGATCGAACTTGATGTCGCGCACGCCGAAGCGGGTCTCGTAGCTGTCGATCAGCTTGCCACCCTGGGTCACGGTCGAGACGGCGACATAGCGGTTGGGTTGCTGCGTCGGCGGCGGGCCCCAGAGGCGCGGGTTGCTGAGGATCGTGTTGCCCTTCAGCTCCGCCTTGCCATGGGGGGCGATGCTGGTCGATTGGCGGGCGATGCTGGCGACGGGGCGGCCGAGCCGCTTGCCGCTGGCGTCGATGGCGTAGAGGGCGGTCGCAACCTCGACCTGCGCCGGGGTGTCGCCGTCATTGTCGAGGGTGAGGCTCAGGTCCACGCTGGCCTGCGCCTTGCTGACCTGCGGCGTGCGGACGATACTGCCCCACTGGCCGACATGGACCTTGTTGGTGGTGGTGAGATAGATGTCGCGATAGAGGCCGCCGCCCGGATACCAGCGCGCCGAGGCTTGGGGATTGTCGAGCCGGATCACCAGCTGGTTCTGCCCGCCCGGCACCGCATAGGGGGTAAGGTCGAGGCGGAAGCTGTTATAGCCATAGGGCCAGCCGCCGACGAGCTTTCCATTCAACCAGACGGTGGCGTAGGACATCGCCCCTTCGACATCGAGGAAGATCGACTTGCCCTTGTCACTGGCGGGGATGGTCAGCGCCTTGCGATACCAGCCAATGCCCCAGCTGGGCAGGCGGCCCATGCCGCCATAGGGGCCATCCTTGATGAAGGGACCGGCGATCGCCCAGTCGTGCGGCAGGTCGACATGGGTCCAGCCGCTGTCGTCGAAGCCGGGCTGGACATAGGAGACGGTGCCGCCCGGATTGCCGGCGGGACGGGTGTGATGCCTGGCGGGATCGGCGATGAAAGGATTGGCGCTGGGCAATATCCAGGGCTTGAGCACGCGGGCGCCGCTATCGTCCACCTGCACCGCCGCGTCGGGACGGGCGTCGGCCACCTTGCCGTCGCCGGCATCCTCTATTCGAGGGCGCACATCATAGCGCAAATCCTCGGTCAGGCCGGCGGGATCGCCCTTGGTGAAGCGCCAGTCGCGGCTGATCGAGACGCTGTCGCGCGGCGCGGCCAGCAGCGTCGCGGGGCTGAGCAGGCAGGAGGCGAGCAGGATGGTGCGCAGGGTCTTCATCAGGGGCTCCGTCAGAGCTGGGCGAGCGCGGCGCGGGCACCGTCGGCTTCGAGAATGGCGAGCCAGCGGATCAGCGCGGCGCGGAAGGCGGCGTTGCCGGCAAGGTCGGCGGGCACCACGGCATCGAAGGCGAGGATCGCGTCGACCCGAGCCTTGGTGGAAGGGGCGTCGGCAAGGCGGGCCGCGATGGCAGCGGCGAGCGGATCGTCGACGACATGCGCTTCGCCCCGATCATCGACGCCGGCCTGCCAGCGGACCCAGGCGGCGACGGCGAGCGACAGGGCATCGATCCCCTGCCCTGCCGACAGCCGCGCGGCGATGGTGGCGAGCAGGCGCTGGGGCAGCTTTTGCGAGCCGTCCATCGCGATCTGGCGGGTGCGATGCTGCAGGGTCGGATTGTCGAAACGCGCCATCAGCTCGCGACGATAGGCGGCGACGTCCAGCTCGGGCGGGGGCGACAGGGTGGTCTGCGCCTCGTCCCACAGGGTTTCGACGAAATGCCGGGCTTCGGACAGCGCCAGCACTTCATGGACATGGTCGATGCCGGCAAGGCCGCCGAGATAGGCGATGCCGCTATGCGCGCCGTTGAGCAGGCGCAGCTTCGCCTCCTCCCAGGGGGCGACGGCGGCGGTGACCTGAACCCCGGCGCCGAAATCCGGGCGCGGGCCGCAGAATTTATCCTCAATCACCCATTGCAGGAAGGGTTCGGTCTTGACCATGGCCTGGTCTTCCACCCCCAGCCGGTCGGCGAGCGCGGCGATGTCGGCGTCGGTGGTGGCGGGGACGATGCGGTCGACCATGGTTTCGGGAAAGGCCCCTTCCGCCGCGATCCAGTCGGCCAGCGCCGGGTCGTGCCGGGCAGCGAGCGCCAGCACGGCGTTGCGCAACCGGGTGCCGTTGTGCGGCA
Source organism: Sphingobium sp. LF-16 (assembly GCF_003711185.1). Taxonomy (NCBI): domain Bacteria; kingdom Pseudomonadati; phylum Pseudomonadota; class Alphaproteobacteria; order Sphingomonadales; family Sphingobiaceae; genus Sphingobium; species Sphingobium sp. LF-16. The sequence goes on from NZ_CP029335.1 coordinate 2,325,822, forward strand.
GATTGTCGCAGCTGATCGCGGTGAAGGGCGGCAGGCCCGCGGCCCGTCGCGCGGCGAGCGCGGCGACGAGGAAGCCGGGCGCAGTCTGCGGCGCGGCGAGCGAGGCAAGGTCGGCGGCGAGTTGGGGATCGCCCTCGATCAGGGCGCCGGTCGCCGGATCGAGCTTATAGCCCTTCTCGGTCACGGTCAGGGTAACGATATGGGTATCGGGCGCGGCGAGCGAGGCGACCAATGCGGCCGGGTCTTCCGGGGCGACCAATACCTGGCTGACCACGCCGATGATGCGCGCCTGCTCGGCCGAACCATCGCGCACCAGCATGGTGTAGAGGCAGTCCTGCGGCATCATCTGGTCGCGCACGCCGGGCGACCGCAGCGACGCGGCGATCACGCCCCAGCGCAGGTCACCGGCGGTCAGGGCATCATCGAAGATGACCGCCTGGTGCGCGCGGTTGAAGGCGCCGATGCCGAGATGGACGACGCCGGGACGGACCGCCGCGCGATCATAGCCGGGACGGACGATATCGGCGGGCAGGCCGGCGAGCGTGGCGGACGATAGACGGGTCACAGGATCAGGCAGCCTCTTGCGAGAGAGTCACGGGCGCATAGCGCGGGACGATAAGGTGCAGCACCAGCAGCGCCAGCAGATAGGCACAGGATGCGACGATGAAGATCGGCTGGAAGCTGCCGACGGTTTCCAGGATGATGCCGGCGAACTTGGCCATCAGCATGCCGCCGATCGCGCCGGCCAGCCCGCCAAGGCCGACCACCGACCCCGCCATCCAGCGCGGGAAGAGATCGCCCGGCAGCGCATAGACATTGGCCGAAAAGCCCTGGTGCCCGGCGCAGGCGAGGCCGATCAGGCCGACCGCGATCCACATATTGGGCGCCTGTGCGGCGAAGGCGATCGGCAGGGCACAAAGCCCGGCACAGAACATCGCCGTCTTGCGGGCGCGGTTGATGGCCATGCCCCGGCCCATCAGGCGCGACGACAGCCAGCCGCCCGCGACAGAGCCGACATCGGCGAGCAGATAGACGGCGATCAGCGGCGGGCCGAAATCCAGCATCTTCACGCCATATTGCTTGTTGAAGAAATCGGGCAGCCAGAAGAGGAAGGTCCACCAGACCGGATCGATCAGGAAGCGCGAGGTCATATAGGCCCAGGCCTGGCGATAGCGGAACAGGGTGCGCCACTTGACCGGGCGGGCCGGTTCCTGCGGGTCCGCCTCGATCCAGGCCAGTTCCTGCGCGCTCAGCCCCTTCTTTTCGCGCGGGCGGCGGTAGAAGGTCAGCCAGGCGGCGAGCCAGAAGACCGTCAGCAGGCCGGTGAGGATGAAGGCCCAACGCCAGCCCAGCGTGACCGCAATGACCGGGACGATCAGCGGCGTCAGGATCGCACCGACATTGGAGCCGGCATTGAAGATGCCGATGGCGAAGGCGCGTTCCTTCTTGGGGAACCATTCATTGGTGGCGGCGATCGCCGCCGGGAAGGTGCCCGCCTCGCCGATCGCCAGCGGAATGCGGGCAAACAGCATGCCGGCGGTCGAGGTGAAGAAGATGTGCATGACATGGCCGACGGTCCACAGGCCGACCGCCAGCGCATAGCCGGCCCGCGCGCCGATCCGGTCGATGAGCCGGCCGAAGGCGACATAGGCGATGCCGTAGCCGGCCTGGAACCAGATGGCGAGATCGGCATAGCCGCTCTCGCTCCAGCCATAGCGGGCCTGCAGATCGGGCTTGAGCGTCGGCAGGACGAGCCGGTCGATATAGCTCAGCACCACCGCCGCAAAGAGCAAGCCGCAGACGATCCAGCGGACCTTTCCGGACGGTTTGGGGATGGTGGTCATTGGCCACTCCGACAATGTTTCGTCATTCCCGCGAACGCGGGAATCCACCTCCGGACCTCGCGATTGGGGCTATGGCAGGAGATGGATCCCCGCTTTCGCGGGGATGACGGCGTGGAGTGGCCAAAGCAGGTCAAGCGATCACCAGTTGAACATGGTGCCGTCTTCGAGCCGGTTCACCGGCAGGAAGGCGCGATTATATTCATATTTGGCGGCCAGTTCCTCGTCGATGTCGACGCCCAGGCCCGGCTTGTCGCCCGGATGCATCGCGCCGTTTTCGAACGTGTAAGCATGGGGGAAGACCGCGTCGGTCTCGGGCGTGTGGCGCATATATTCCTGCACCCCGAAATTGGGCACCGACAGATCGAAATGGAGCGCAGCGGCCATGCAGACCGGCGACAGGTCGGTCGCGCCGTGGCAGCCGGTGCGGACCTGATAGAGATCGGCGAGGTTCGCGATCTTGCGCAGGTGGCTGATGCCGCCGGCATGGACCACGGTGGCGCGGATATAGTCGATCAGCTGGTTCTGGATCAGTTCGCGGCAATCATGGATCGAGTTGAAAATCTCGCCCACGGCCAGCGGCGTGGTGGTGTGCTGGCGGATCAGCTTGAACGCATCCTGATTTTCAGCCGGCGTCGCATCTTCCAGCCAGAAGGGGCGATATTGTTCCAGATCCTTGCCCAGACGCCCGGCCTCGATCGGGGTCAGGCGATGATGGATGTCGTGCAGCAGATGCACGTCCCAGCCCAGCGCTTCGCGGGCCGCCTTGAACAGTTCGGGGACGATGCGGAGATATTTGCTGGTATTCCAGACATTTTCGGTCGGCAGGTCGGCGTCGGCGGGTTCGTAGAAATATTTGTCCTTCGACACGCCATAGGTCGATGCCATGCCAGGGACGCCGCACTGGATGCGGATCGCCTTGTAGCCCTGCGCCTGATATTCCAGCGCGACCTTGACCGTATCCTCGATCGTCGTGCCATTGGCATGGCCATAGACCATGACGCTTTCGCGGCTGGCACCGCCGAGCAGCTGATAGACCGGCAGGCCGGCAATCTTGCCCTTGATGTCCCAGAGCGCGGTGTCGACGGCGGCGATGGCCGACATCGTCACCGGGCCACGGCGCCAATAGGCGCCCTTGTAGAGATATTGCCAGATATCCTCGATCTGGTGCGCGTCCCGGCCGATCAGGCAGGGAATGACATGGTCCTGCAGATAGGAGGCGACGGACAGTTCGCGGCCATTGAGGGTCGCATCGCCCAGACCATAGACGCCCTCTTCGGTCTCGATCTTGAGGGTGACGAAATTGCGGCCAGGGCAGGTGACGATGACCTTGGCGCCGGTAATCTTGGGCATGGATGCTCCCCTAAAACTGGTATGACCAATAATGGCCATAGGCGATAATCAATTTGCCTTCAACGATATTGGTCAGGCCAATACCGTCAGGCGATCTCCAATGTAATCGTCTGAAGCGTGGCGCTGTCCGGCCCGACCATGATGTCGAACAGGCCGGGTTCGACCACTTCGCGCATGTCGAGATTCCACAGCGCGAAGGCTTCGGGACCGATGGTCAGGCGCACGGTGCGGCTTTCGCCCGGCGCCAGCGCGATCCGCTCAAAGCCCTTCAGTTCCTTGAGCGGGCGGGTGACCGAGGCGGTCTGGTCATGGACATAGAGCTGCACCACCTCTTCGCCCGCGACAGTGCCGACATTGCGGACATCGACCTCCACCGTCACGTCGCCGCCCACGCCAATGCGGCTGGCCGACAGGCGCGGCGGACCGAAGGCGAATTTGGTGTAGCTGAGGCCGAAGCCGAACGGGAAAAGCGGGCTGGCATCGGCGAAGAGATAGCCGCGCCGCGAGGATGGCTTGCGGTTGTAGAAGATCGGGATCTGGCCCGCGTCGCGCGCGACGGTGACGGGCAGCTTGGCCCCCGGATTGACGTCTCCGAACAATATGTCGGCCATGGCCGTGCCGCCCTCCTGCCCCGGATACCAGCATTCGATCAGCGCATTGGCGCCATCGACCACGGCGGGATAGCTGGGCGGGCGACCGTTGATGGCGCACACCACCACCGGCTTTCCGGTCGCCTTCATCGCGGCGAACAGGTCATTCTGCTCGCCGACCAGATCGAGGCTGGTGCGATCGCCCAGATGGTTTTTGGCAAAGCCTTCGCGGCTGGTCTGTTCGGTGTCGCCGATGGCCAGCAGGATGATGTCGGCGGTCTTCGCGACCTCGACCGCTTCGGCGATCAGCTGGCGGTTCTTCGCCGGATCGGCCAGCAGCACTTCGTCCACCGAGCGATCCTCGCTCTGGGTGATGAAGACGCCCTGGGCGTGGACGATGTCCGCCCGGTTGCCGAGCTTCGCCCTGATGCCATCGAGCAGTGAAACCGCCTGGCGCGGGATCGAGGAATAGCCGCCCAGCCGCGCGATCGCGGCATTGGGGCCGATCACGGCCACCTTGCGATGGGCGCCGGGCTTGAGCGGCAAGGTGCCGTCATTCTTGAGCAAGACGATCGACTTGTGCGCCGCCTTGAGCGCCAGCGCGCGCGCCTCCGCATTGCCGGTGAGCGCATCATAATCGGCGCGTGGCCAGGGGTTTTCGAACAGGCCCGCGCGGAACTTGAGCGTCAACATCCGCGTGCAGGCGAGGTTGACGGCCTCAAGGGGCACTTTTCCGGCGCGGACCTGCTCCACGAGCGTGCGATAGGCCAGGCCATCGGGCAGCTCGCAATCGACCCCGGCGCGGAGCGCGGCACGGGCCGTCGCCTCCAGGTCGGGCTGGACATGGTGGATGGTGTCGAGTTCGGGGACGGCGCCATAGTCGCTGACCACGGCGCCGTCGAAATGCCATTCGCCGCGCAAAATGTCGCCGAGCAGCCATTTGTTCTGATGGCTGGGGACGCCGTCAATCTCGTTATAGCTGGGCATGACGGCGGCGATGCCGGTGCGCTTGACCACCTGACGGAAGGGCGGGAAGAAATTCTCGCGCAGTTCGCGCTCGCTGATCGGCGCGGGCGCGATATTCTCGCCCGCCTGCGGCTGGCCATGGCCGGTCATATGCTTGAGCGTGGCCATGACCTTGTCCGGGCCGATCTGCTTGCCCTCCCCCTGCAGGCCCAGCACGGCTGCAACGCCCATCTCGCCGCAGAGATAGGGGTCTTCGCCAAAAGTCTCCTCAATCCGGCCCCAGCGCGGGTCGCGGGCGATGTCGACCACCGGCGAGAGGGCGAGATGGACGCCGCGCGCGCGCACTTCCCGCGCGATAACCGACTGGACATCGGTCATCAGCTGGCGGTCGAAGCTGCCGGCAAGGCCGATCGCCATCGGGAACATGGTGGCGTCGGTCGCCATGTAGCCGTGGAGCGATTCCTCGTGGAAGAGGACAGGGATGCCGAGGCGGGTGTCCTCCACCGCCCATTTCTGGACGGCATTGATGAAGGCGACAGTATCGGCCGGGGTGCGCCAGCGCGCACCGACGCCGCCGGCCTGGGTCGACCCATTGGGCGCGCCGCGCCGGTCGGACGGCCGGGTGATCTGGCCGAAGCTCGCCGGATAGGCCTTGCTCGCCTTGGCCGGCGAGAAGGTGAGATCGTCCATGATGTCGGCCTTGGTCGCCCAGAGCGCGATGATCTGGCCGACCTTTTCCTCCAGCGTCATGCGGCCGAGCAGGTCACGCACGCGCAGGTCGATGGGGGCGGTTGCGTCCTTGTAGAGCGGACCGCCCTTCCCCTTCGCCGCCAGCGGGGCGGCGGCGAGCGCGGAGGTGGAGGCGAGCAGGCCGAGCGCCTGGCGACGGGCGAAACGGGTCGTCATCATGGCTTATTGCACCGTCAGGGTGGTGGACTGGAGCGCGACCGAGCTGTTGCCGGTCATGATCTCGAAATCGCCGGGTTCGACGACGCGGTGCATCTGGTCATTCCACATCTGCAGCGCCTCGGGACCGACGGTGAAGGTCACGGTGCGGCTCTCGCCGGGTTTCAGCGTCACGCGCTGGAAGCCCTTCAGCTCCTTGACCGGGCGGGTGACCGAGCTGACCTTGTCGCGGATATAGAGCTGGACGACCTCGTCCCCTTCCCGCGCGCCGGTGTTGCGGACATCGACCGAAACGCTGGTCTTGCCGCCGGTGCCGATCCTGGTGGCGGACAGGCGCGGCGCCGACAGGCTGAAGCTGGTGTAGCTAAGGCCGAAGCCGAAAGGATAGAGCGGGTCTATGGTGTCGAACAGATAGCCGCGCCGGGCCGAGGGCTTCATATTGTAGAAAAGCGGCAACTGGCCGGCCGAACGCGGCACGGTAACGGGAAGCTTGCCGCCCGGATTGACGTCACCGAACAGGATGTCGGCCACGGCATTGCCGCCCTGCTCGCCCAGATACCAGCCTTCGAGGATGGCGTTGGCCTGTTCGCTGACCTTGACCGTGGAAGCGGGACGGCCGTTGATGAGGACGACGGTGATCGGCTTGCCCAGGGCTTTCAATGCATCGAACAGCTCCTGCTGCTCGCCGACCAGGTCGAGGCTGGGGCGGTCGCCCAGATGATTGTCGGCCCAGCCCTCGCGGCTCGACTGTTCGGTGTCGCCGAGCGTCAGGATGATGCGGTCGACATTGCGCGCCGCCTCGACCGCCTGGGCGATCAGCTTGCGATTTTCGGCCGGGTCCGACTTGGTGACGCTGTCGGCCCACCAGTCGTCATCCTCGGTGATCTTCACGCCCTGAGCGAAGACGATGTTCGCCTTGGTGCCGACCCGCGCCTTGATCCCTTCGAGGATCGAGACGCTGTGCGGCGGCTGGCCATAATAGCCGCCCAGCCGCGCGACCGCCGCGCTGGGGCCGATCACCGCGATCGTGCCTTCGGGCTTCAGCGGCAGCATACCGTCATTCTTGAGCAGGGTGATCGACCGCTGCGCGGCGGTGCGGGCGAGCGCGCGGGCATCTTCATTATTGGTGATCGCGGCCGCAGCATTGGCGTCGGCATAGGGATTTTCAAACAGGCCGGCGCGGAACTTCAACTCCAGCATGCGGCGCACGGCGAGATCGACCTTCGCCTCGCTGACCTTGCCCTCGCGCACCAGCTTGCCGAGCGTGGCATAGGACAGGCCCTCGGGCAGGTCCGCATCGACGCCGGCATCGAGCGCGCGCATCGCCGCCTCTTCCAGATTGGCGGCGATATGGTGGATGCTCATCAACTGATCGACGGCCGAATAATCGGAGACGACGGCGCCGCGAAAGCCCCATTCTTCCCGCAGGATATTTTCCAGCAGCCAGCGATTGGCATGGCTGGGCACGCCGTCAATCTCGTTATAGCTGGCCATCACCGCCTCGATGCCGGCGCGTTTCACCACCTGTTCGAAGGGCGGGAAGAAATTCTCGCGCAATTCCCGTTCCGATACCGGCGCCGGGCCGATATTGGTGCCGCTTTCGGGCTGGCCATGGCCGGTCAGATGCTTGAGCGTGGCGAAGACATGATTGGGCTGGAGCGTGCGCGAACGGCCAACACCCTGAAGCCCCTCGACCGCAGCAACGCCCATTTCGCCGACCAGATAGGGATCCTCGCCATAGGTTTCCTCGATCCGGCCCCAGCGCGGGTCGCGGGCGATGTCGACCACGGGCGAGAGCACCATCGGCACGCCGCGCGCGCGGATTTCACGGGCGATCACCTGATTGACCTGGCGCAGCATGGCGGGATCCCAGCTCGACGCCATGGCGATCGACTGGGGGAAGCTGGTGGCGCCAACGGCGGCATAGCCGTGCAGCCCTTCTTCATGGAACAGGATCGGGATGCCGAGCCGGGTCTGCGTCATCGCCCATTTCTGCAAGCCGTTGACCAGTGCCACGGTGCGGCGCGGATCGCGGCCGGGCACGACGCGCGGGCTGAAACTGCCGCGCCCGTCGGAAGGCCGGGTGAAATGGCCAATGCCGTTGGGGAAGGTCGGGCTGAGCTTGCTGGGGTCCAGTTCGCCCTGCGCGTCCAGCAGCTTCACCTTGTCGGTCCAGACGGTGGTGATCTGGGCGATCTTTTCATCCAGCGTCATGCGCGCCAGCAGATCATCGACGCGCGCCTCGATCGGGGCGGACGCATCCTTGTAGAGCGGGCGGGCCGACTGACCGGTCGCTGGTGCTGCCGTAACGGGCGTGAGCGGCGCCGCCATCACCAGCGACAGCGCTGATGCTGCGCACAAAAACTGAACTGACCGGATCACGACGCCCCTCTCCAATTTTGTCGCGGCTTTCCTTTTTGCTTGCCGCCGATCAACTGATAGCGTTACCATCACAACCCAAGAGCTGCTTGTCAATGCCACCGTTGGCAATGCACCAAAAAATTGCCTGCGGGCCAAGGGGGAGAGGACCGAATGTTTGCGCGCCTGTTTTGCTGGATCATGGCCAGCGCCCTTTTGATCAGCGCGCCCCGTGCGCTGGCGGAAGACGGTTATGATCTGTGGTTGCGCAATGCGCCGGCCGATGCCGCCGCTGCCCAACAGATTGGGGCCAACGCGCGCAGCATTGTCGGCGGGGCCAGCCCTACCCTGATGATCGCCCGGCGGGAATTGCAGCGCGGCATTGCCGGGCTGACCGGCGCCACCGTGCCCCTGACAGCAAAAGTGCAGCAAGGTGCGATCCTGCTGCAATCGGCCGCGCAGCAGGACAAGCCGTCCATATCGACCGACGGGCTGGGCGCAGATGGTTATGCGATTCGCACCATGACGGTCGCGGGCAAGCCGGTGACGGTGATTGCCGGCGCGACCGATGTCGGCGTGCTGCACGGCGCCTATGCCTGGCTGCGCCTTGCCCGCACCGGCGCAGCGCTCGACCGGATCGATATGCGCAGCGCGCCGCGCATCGGCCTGCGCCTGCTCAACCATTGGGACAATCTGGATGGCACGGTCGAGCGCGGCTATGCCGGCCAGTCGATCTGGGACTGGTGGCGCCTGCCCGATTATAAGGGGCCACGCTATACCGACTATGCCCGCGCCAATGCCTCGCTGGGCATCAACGGCACGGTGCTCAACAATGTGAACGCCAAGTCGGACAGCCTGACGGCGGCCTATATCGCCAAGGCGGCGGCGCTGGCCGACCTGTTCCGCCCCTATGGCATCAAGGTCTATCTGTCGGTCAAATGGACCGCGCCGATGGAACTGGATGGCCTCAAAAGCGCCGATCCGCTCGATCCGGCGGTTGCCGCCTGGTGGAAGGCCAAGGCCGACGAAATCTACAAGGCGATCCCCGATTTCGGCGGTTTCCTGGTGAAGGCGAACAGCGAGGGCCAGCCCGGCCCGCAGGATTACAAGCGCACCCATGCCGACGGCGCCAACATGCTGGCGGCTGCGGTCAAGCCGCATGGCGGCATCGTGATGTGGCGCGCCTTCGTCTATGCCCATGACAATCCCGACGATCGCGCCAAGCAGGCCTATAGCGACTTCAAGCCGCTCGACGGCCAGTTTGCCGACAATGTCATCGTCCAGGTGAAGAATGGCGCAATCGACTTCCAGCCGCGCGAACCCTTCCACCCGCTGTTCGGCGCGATGCCCAAGACGCCGCTGATGATGGAATTCCAGATCACCAAGGAATATCTGGGCCAGTCGACCCACCTTACCTATCTCGGCACGCTGTTCGAGGAGACACTGAAGAGCGATACGCTGGCCAGGGGCAAGGGATCGACCGTCGCCAAGGTGATCGACGGATCGCTGGAAGGCCACAAGCTGACCGGCATCGCCGGGGTCGCCAATATCGGCGTCGACCGCGACTGGAGCGGGTCGATCTTCAACCAGGCAGACTGGTATGCGTTCGGCCGCATGGCGTGGGATACGGACCTGACCGCCGAAGCTGTCGCGCGCGAATGGGCGGCGCAGACCTTCTCCCCCGATCCCAGGGTGGTTGCGCCGATCGTCGCGATGATGATGGGATCGCGCGAGGCGGCGGTCGACTATATGACGCCGCTGGGCCTAGCCCATATCATGGGCACTGGCCATCATTATGGCCCCGCCCCCTGGGTGTCCGAACTGGCGCGGCCCGAATGGAACCCGGTCTATTATCACAAGGCCGACAGGCAAGGCATCGGCTTTGACCGGACCAGGACGGGCAGCAATGCCACCGGCCAATATGCGCCGGCGCTGGCGAAGCTGCTGGATAATCCGAAGACCACGCCGGAGCGCGAACTGCTGTGGTTCCATCACCTGCCCTGGGACTATCGCCTGCAATCGGGCGAGACACTGTGGGACGGCCTCATCCATCATTATGACCGGGGCGTCGAAACGGTCGCGGCGATGCAGCGGGACTGGGCCAAGCTCAAGCCCCAGGTCGATGCCGAGCGTTTCGCGCAGGTCGAGACCTTCCTGGCGATCCAGCATCGCGAAGCGCAATGGTGGCGCGACGCCTGCATCGCCTATTTCCAGTCGGTGTCCGGCCGCCCCCTGCCCGCCGGCAGCGCGGCGCCCGCCCATCCGCTCGACTGGTACAAGGCGCTGAGCTTCCCCTATGCGCCGGGGCATCCGAAATGAGATTTTACTTAAGCTTGCGCAATGATCCCGCTAGCAGAGAGGTTTAGCCCCATGTCGAAGGCCCCGAAAAACTGATGGAAGCCAGAAGTTCCCGCCGCCAGCGCAACGCGCCCACCATCAACGATGTGGCGAAACATGCCGGCGTTTCGCCGATGACGGTGTCGCGGGTGATCAACGGTGAACAGGTGGTGCGGGCGGCGACCAAGGAGAAGGTGGAGGCGGCGATCGCCGCGCTCAACTACTCCCCCAGCGCCGCCGCGCGCAGCCTGGCGGGCGGCGACGAGACGCGGATCGGCCTGCTCTATTCCAACCCGTCGGCATCCTATCTGTCGGAATTTCTGGTCGGGAGCCTCGACCAGTCGAGCCGTGCCGGCATCGACCTGGTCGTCGAGAAATGGGACGAGCAGACCGCGATCAAGGCGGTGGTCGACCATCTGGTGCGCGGCCGGATCGACGGCGTCGTGCTGCCGCCGCCGCTGTGCGACCATGAAGCGATGATCGATGCCCTGCGCGAGGCGGGCATCCCCGCCGTCGTGGTGGCGACCGGCCATGCGCCGGCCAGCCTGGCCGCGGTCAGCATCGACGACCGGGGCGCGGCCTATGAAATGACCCGGCACCTGATTGGCCTTGGCCATAACCGCATCGGCTTCATCAAGGGGCATCCGAACCTGAGCGCCAGCGAGGAACGGTATCAGGGCTATATCCGCGCGCTGGGCGAAGCCGGCATCGCGCTGGACGATGCGCTGGTGGAACAGGGCTTCTTCACCTACCGATCCGGCCTGGACGCGGCCGAGCATATATTGGCGCGGGACAATCCGCCGACCGCCATCTTCGCCAGCAATGACGACATGGCCGCCGCGACGGTGGCGATCGCCCATCGCAACGGGCTGGACGTGCCGGGCGACCTCACCGTCTGCGGCTTCGACGATACCTCGCTCGCCACCACCATCTGGCCGGAACTGACCACCATCCGCCAGCCGATCAGCGCCATGTCGCGGGCGGCGGTCGACCTGCTGGTCCGCCACATCAAGGGCCGCCGCACCCAGAGCGAGGATGGCCCGCCGCACATGCTGCTGGACTATGAACTGGTCCGCCGCCAGTCCGACGCGGCGCCGCGATTGCGCCCCAAGCACAAGGGCCGAAAATAGGATCAGCAGCGCTTAACTTCGCATATTTCCTGCACATTGCGACATTTTCATGCGCGCGTTGGAAATCTTCTTGCGAGGATGGATGGTGCGCGGACGATGGGAAAGAGCCTGGGCCCGGTGTAGCAGGGTTGGCTGGGTGTAGGACAGGTTTGGGTGGGAAGCGGAATGGCGGGTTTCGAGCGTTGAGGGGCAATTTTTGCCATCGCCCCCCTTCAACTTCCTCATGATAGGACTTCTTTGACGGTTCCCCATCCTACCAATGTCGCGCCCTCTTGAATGCGCCACTTTCGGCCGGGATAAATTTCCGCTTGATGCTGAGGTCCAATAAACAACTCGATTAGAAACTCAGCACTCTCGCCCGGTCTTAATTCCTTTCCATTTGGCACATCAATCGAACCCCTTGCCATTTCGAGGTCCAACGGCTCAAAGAAATTATGGTTCGGACGGTAACTTCCGCTGATCGCATGCCTTCGCCCTCCTTCTATCGTCGATAAAAGTCGGATGCTTGCGCGGATAATTACGCTTTCATTCATGGCTTTACTCATCGTTCCGCCGGTTGCCAGACAATGCTCGGCAAGATGTCCGCTTTTGGACGCCCGATACAGAAACGTAAAAGGCAATTTTTGGTCGTGTCGCGCCGGGCAGCTTTTCCGGCCATAAGCGGACAGGTCGCTGCGGGGAGCGCTTTGTAGCGATCGGCTCTGTGGACAGCAATCGAGGGTGGGTTGCGGCCATCCCACCTACGTCATGCTGAACTTGTTTCAGCATCCATCAAGCCTAACAAGCCATTGGTCTATTGGGAGGAATGGCCCCTGAAACAAGTTCAGGGTGACGATGATGGGATGGGCCGCTTCTGATCGCTTCCAGACCATCCTACCCTGAAAGGGTAGGAATTTACCGTCGCTCTTGGTCGTTTCTTGCCAGTGACAGCAGGTGTCATCCTGACGAAAGTCAGGATCCATTCTGCGCTACGACGGATGGGGAGCGTTGAATGGATCCCGGATCAACTCCGGGATGACGACGATGGTGAGGGCACCGCTTGGTCGTCAGCGGTCAAAACCCGTTATCGTCATGACTTCGCCATGCTCGCAAGGACGCAAAAGGGCGCCGGACCGGGTGGTCGGGCGCCCTTTTCTTTACTGTCGCGCGGCGCTGGCCGTGCGCGGTGTCAGGCTTCGCCGAAGACGCGGGCGAAGATGGTGTCGACCTGGCGGAAATGATAGTCGAGGTTGAACTTGTCCTCGATTTCCTGCGCGCTCAATGCCTTGGCGACATCTTCGTCGGCCTTGAGCAGTTCGAGCAGCGAGAGCTGGCCGTCGGATTCCCAGACCTTCATCGCGTTGCGCTGGACGTAGCGATAGCTGTCTTCGCGGCTGACGCCGGCCTGGGTCAGGGCCAGCAGCACGCGCTGCGAGTGGACGAGGCCGCCCATCTTGTCGAGATTCTTCATCATCCGCTCGGGGTAGACGAGCAGCTTATCGATCACGCCGGTCAGGCGGCCGAGCGCGAAGTCGAGGGTGATGGTGGCGTCGGGGCCGATATAGCGCTCGACCGAGGAGTGCGAGATGTCGCGCTCATGCCAGAGCGCCACATTTTCCATGGCGGGCAGCGCATAGCTGCGCACCATGCGGGCGAGGCCGGTGAGGTTTTCGGTGAGGACCGGGTTGCGCTTGTGCGGCATGGCCGACGAGCCCTTCTGGCCGGGCGAGAAATATTCCTCTGCTTCCAGCACTTCGGTGCGCTGCAGGTGGCGGACCTCGACGGCGAGGCGTTCGATCGAGGAGGCGATGACGCCGAGCGTCGCGAAGAACATGGCGTGGCGATCGCGCGGGATCACCTGGGTCGAGACCGGCTCGATCGCGAGGCCGAGCTTTTGCGCCACATGTTCCTCGACGCGCGGATCGATATTGGCGAAGGTGCCGACCGCGCCCGAAATGGCGCAGGTGGCGACTTCCTCGCGCGCCGCGACCAGGCGGGTCTTGCAGCGCGAAAATTCGGCATAGGCTTCGGCCATCTTGAGGCCGAAGGTGACCGGTTCGGCATGGATGCCGTGGCTGCGGCCGATGGTCGGGGTCAGCTTATGCTCGAAGGCGCGGCGCTTGATGACGTCGAGCAGCTTGTCGAGATCCTCGATCAGCAGGTCGGCGGCGCGGGTCAGCTGCACGGCCAGGCAGGTGTCGAGCACGTCGGAGCTGGTCATGCCCTGGTGCATGAAGCGGGCTTCGTCGCCCACCTGTTCGGCGACCCAGGTCAGGAAGGCGATGACGTCATGCTTGGTGACGGCTTCGATCGCGTCGATCGCGGGCACGTCGATCGCGGGGTTGGTGGCCCACCAGTCCCACAGCGCCTTGGCGGCCGACGGCGGGACGACGCCCAGTTCGCCCAGCTTCTCGGTCGCGTGCGCCTCGATCTCGAACCAGATCTTGAAGCGGGCTTCCGGCTCCCAGAGGGCGGTCATTGCGGGACGGGAATAGCGGGGGACCATGGGCGAATCCTGCGGCTGGAGGGTGGATATTGCCGCGCCGCCTAGCAGCCTGCGCCCTTTGGGGCAATTGAGGAGGCTCCCCTGCCCCGCGCGCGCCTCATCCGGCCGCAATTATCCAAGCAAAGACAGTCGAACCGAAGCATTTCATAAGTCCAAATGCGTAGATGAACCGATATTCAGGAACTTTTCCTAGTCTTCATGTATTATGTCATGGCAATTAAGGCATGAAGCCAAAGCAGGCGCCCAGTGCAGGCCCTGCGCGTTTCAATGATATAAAGGATGTCGCCATGATCCGCACCTTGCTTCTGACGAGCGCCATGCTGGTCGCAGCGCCCGCTTTGGCGCAGCAGGCTGCGCCGGCCGATCCGGCAGCACAGGCCGCGCAACCGGCCGCGCCCGCGAGCCCGGCAGAACCGCAGGCCGCGCAGCCGGCAAACCCGGCCAATTCGGTCGCCGCGATCGTCGAGTCGGAATTCCCGGCCTATGACACGAACAAGGACGGACAGCTGGACCAGGGCGAGTTTTCGCGCTGGATGGTGGCCCTCAAGGATCAGGAGATGAAGGCCACCGGCAAGACGCTGCCGCCGGCCGAAGTCACTGCCTGGGCCAGCGGCGCCTTCACCACTGCCGATGCCGACAAGAGCATATCGGTCAGCAAGCCCGAACTGATCAGCTATCTGAGCGGCAGCGCGGGCGCATAAATATTCCCTTCCCGTCACGAAGGCAGGGAAAATACAGAACCCCAAGCGGGTCGCACCGGGGCGGCATGTCACAGAACATGCCGCCTCCTTTTTTTGATCGCGGATGGTCGCGGGGCCGGAAACAGACCCCGACCGGTTCAGCGACGCTTCTTGGTATAGAGCAGGGCAGCGACGATCGCGGCCGAACCGATGCCCACGGCAGTGCCCATCCACACGGCCTTTCCGGCAGACTTGCGCGCCGCATCGGCAAGATCGGGGGCATTATCCTCTGGCTGGAGGGCTTCTGCGCCGGCGTCCGGCACGCTCTCTTGGTTCTTCTTCATAGTCCCCCTTCTATGCCGCAGCCCGGCGGGACTGAAAAGGGCTGACGTAGCGGCAAGGCCGGAAATTCGCCGTGCCACGCGCACGCCATGACGCCTGACCCGCGGCCAGCAAAGCCCCGACGCCCCGACGCTGCGAGCGATTTTCACCAGAGGGTCTTGACTTGCACCGCCCTTCCATGTTGGTAGCGCTATCAATCAACAACCAGGTGCATAGGAGAAGATGATGCCGGGGGATACCGCCTTGCTTGACTGTCTGCCGCATGACTGGCGGACCGGGCTTTTCCTGGGCCGCATCCAGACGAACGCGGGCCCGAGCCCGATCCTGGTGTCGCAGGGCATCGTGTACGACATGAGCGCGATCGCGCCGACCAGCGCCCAGCTGGTCGAGAAGCTGCCCTTCGTCGCCGCCACCGATGGCGAGAAGATCGGCGATCTGGACGCGATCGAGGCGGCCCTGCTGAGCCCGGTCGACCTGCAATGCGTCAAGGCCTGTGGCGTAACCTTTGCCCTGTCGGCGCTGGAGCGCGTGATCGAGGAACGGGCGCGCGGCGATGCCGGCGCTGCCGCCGAAATCCGTGGCCGCCTGGAAGAGCGGGTGGGCGGATCGATCCGCGCCGTGGTGCCGGGCACCGAGGAAGCCGCTGCGCTCAAGGCCGCGCTGATCGAGGACGGCCTGTGGTCGCAATATCTGGAGGTCGCGATCGGCCCGGATGCGGAAGTCTTCACCAAGGCACCGGTGCTGGCGACGGTCGGCCCGATGGCGGAAATCGGCATCCGGTCCGATTCCACCTGGAACAATCCCGAACCCGAGGTCGTGCTGCTGGTCAATGCCGATGGCCAGGCCGTGGGTGCGACGCTGGGCAATGACGTCAACCTGCGCGATTTCGAGGGCCGTTCCGCCCTGCTGCTGGGCAAGGCGAAGGACAATAATGCGTCCTGCTCGCTCGGCCCGCTCGTCCGCCTGTTCGACGGCGACTTCACCATCGACGATGTGCGCAATGCCGAAGTCGGCCTGACCATCGAGGGGCCGGAAGGCTATATGCTCGAAGGCACGAGCCGGATGGACCAGATCAGCCGCGATCCGCTGGAACTGGTGCGCCAGACCCTGTCCGAACATCAATATCCTGATGGCTTCGCCCTTTTCCTGGGCACGTTGTTCGCGCCGGTGCAGGACCGTGATGAGGAAGGTCGCGGCTTTACCCACAAGGTCGGTGACATCGTTGCCATCTCCACCCCGCGCCTGGGCAAGCTGATCAATCCGGTGGTGACGTCGAAGGACGCCGCACCCTGGACCTTTGGCCTGACCGCGCTGATGACCAATCTTGCCGGGCGCGGTCTGCTCTCGGCCGTCGACCAGAAAGAAACTGCATGAGCCGCGCCATCTACCCGAGCCTGAAGGGCAAGCGGGTCTTCATCAGCGGCGGCGGCAGCGGCATCGGCGAAGGGCTGGTCGAAGCCTATGCGATGCAGGGCGCGCATGTCGCCTTCTGCGACATCGCCATCCCCGAGAGCGAGGCGCTGGCCGCACGGCTGAGCGGCTGCGCCTTCACCCCGATCTTCCACGCCTGCGACCTGCGCGACATCGACGCGCTGCAGGCGATGATGGCGCGGGTCGAGGCGGAACTGGGCGGGATCGACATATTGATCAACAACGCCGCCAATGACGATCGCCACACGATCGAGGATGTGACCCAGGCCTATTGGGACGAGCGGATGGCGGTCAATCTGCGCCACCAGTTCTTCGCGGCGCAGGCGGCGATCCCGGCGATGAAGCGCGCGGGCGGCGGCGTGATCCTGAACTTCGGTTCGATCAGCTGGCACCTCGCCCTGCCCGACCTCATCCTCTACCAGACCGCCAAGGCGGCGATCGAGGGGCTGACGCGCAGCCTGGCCCGCGACCTTGGCCGCGACAATATCCGCGTCAACACGATCATTCCGGGCAATGTGAAGACGCTGCGCCAGGAAAAATGGTACACGCCCGAAGGCGAGGCCGAGATCGTCGCGGCCCAGTGCCTGGACGGCCGCATCCTGCCGGTCGACGTCGCCGCGCTGGCCATGTTCCTGTCGTCGGACGATGCGCGCTATTGCACCGGCCATGACTATTTCATCGACGCCGGCTGGCGCTGATATGAGCGACGCCGCACCGCGCAGCGTCCTGTCGGTCGGGGCGATACTGGGCGAAGGGCCGATCTGGGTCGAACGCGAGGCGGCCTTGTGGTTCGTCGATATCAAGGGCCATGCGATCCACCGCTTCGACCCGGCGCTGGACGTGTCCAAGAGCTGGACCACGCCGGGCCAGGTCGGCTGGATCGTGCCGACCGACGACGGGCTGTTCGCGGTCGGCCTGCAATCGGGCGTGCATCGCTTCGATCCGAAGAGCGGCGCCTTCACCCTGCTCCACGCGCCCGAGGCGCATCGGCCGGGCAACCGGCTGAACGACGCCACGGTGGCACCCGGCGGGGCCCTGTGGTTCGGGTCGATGGACGATGCGGAGGAAGAGGAAAGCGGCCGTTTCTATCGGCTGCATCGCGGCGACCTGGTCGAGAGCGGGCTGGCCGCCGTGTCGATCACCAACGGCCCTGCCCTCTCGCCCGACGGGCGCATCCTCTATCATACCGACACGCTGGGTCGCGCCATCTGGCAATGCCCGGTCGATGCCGATGGCGTCGCCGGCGCCGCCACCCTGTTCACCCGGATCGAGGATGGCGCGGGCTATCCCGATGGCCCCACGGTCGATGCCGAAGGCTGTCTGTGGACCGGGCTGTTCGGCGGATGGGCGGTGCGCCGCTATGATCCGGCCGGGCGGCTGATGCGGGAAATCCGCTTCCCCGTCGCCAACATCACCAAGATCGCCTTTGGCGGCCCGGAGCTGATGACGACCTATGCCACGACGGCGCGCAAGGGACTGGATGTGACAGCGTTGACAGAACAGCCCCTGGCAGGCGATCTGTTCGCCTTCGACGCCGGCGTCGCGGGGCTGCCGGGCCATGTCGCCACGATATAGAAGAAATAGAGAGCTGGAAGGACAAGCAGATGAGTGAGGGGAGCGCCGGGAAGGTCAATATGGCCTTCATCGCAGCCATCGTGGCCGTCGCCACGATCGGCGGTTTCATGTTCGGTTATGATTCGGGCGTCATCAACGGCACCCAGAAGGGGCTGGAAGCCGCCTTCGACCTGGGCAAGCTGGGCATCGGCGTCAATGTCGGCGCGATCCTGGTCGGGTCGTCGATCGGCGCGTTCGGCGCAGGCCGCATGGCCGACATCATCGGCCGTCGCGGCGTGATGATGCTGGCGGCGATCCTGTTCCTGGTGAGCGCGCTGCTGGCCGGTGCCGCCGGTTCCTCCGCCATCTTCATCATCGCCCGCATCATCGGCGGCCTGGGCGTGGGCGCGGCGAGCGTCATCTCGCCGGTCTATATCTCCGAAGTCACCCCCGCATCGATCCGCGGCCGGCTGTCGAGCGTGCAGCAGGTGATGATCATTTCCGGCCTCACTGGCGCGTTCGTCGCCAATTTCGTGCTGGCCCGCTATGCCGGCGGTTCGACCGCGCCCTTGTGGCTCGACTTCCCGGCCTGGCGCTGGATGTTCTGGCTGCAGGCGATCCCGGCCGCCATCTATTTCCTGGCGCTGCTGGTGATCCCGGAAAGCCCCCGCTATCTGGTCGCGCGCGGCCAGGACGAACGCGCCCGCGCGGTCCTGACCAAGCTGTTCGGTGCCGAGGAAGCCAATCGCAAGGTTACCGAGATCCGCGCCAGCCTGGCCGCCGATCATCACCGCCCCAAGCTCAGTGACCTGATCGACAAGGCCAGCGGCAAGGTGCGCCCGATCGTGTGGGCCGGCATTGGCCTGGCCGTGTTCCAGCAGCTGGTCGGCATCAACGTCGTCTTCTATTATGGCGCCACCCTGTGGGAAGCCGTCGGCTTTTCCGAGGATAATGCGCTGCAGATCAACATCCTGTCGGGCGTGCTGTCGATCGGCGCGTGCCTGGGCACGATCATGCTGGTCGACAAGATCGGCCGCAAGCCGCTGCTGCTGATCGGCTCCGCCGGCATGGCGGTGACGCTGGCGATCGTCGCCTATGCCTTCTCCACCGCCGTCACCGGCGCGGATGGCGGCGTGGTGCTGCCGGGCCATAATGGCCTGATGGCGCTGATCGCGGCGAACCTCTATGTGATCTTCTTCAACCTGAGCTGGGGTCCGATCATGTGGGTGATGCTGGGCGAGATGTTCCCGAACCAGATCCGTGGTTCGGGCCTGGCCGTCGCCGGCTTTGCCCAGTGGATCGCCAATGCGGCGATCTCGGTCAGCTTCCCCTCGCTCGCCGTGTCGCCGGGCCTGGTCGTGACCTATACCGGCTATGCCCTGTTTGCCGCCATTTCCTTCTTCTTCGTGCGCGCTATGGTCCATGAGACCAAGGGCCGCGAGCTTGAGGACATGGTCGGCTGAGCAAGATCGTCACCCTGAAGGCGGGCGCGCTCAGTTGCGCGCTCGCCCCTGACATTGGCGGGTCGATCCTGTCCTTCGATCGCGACGGCGTGGCCCTGCTGCGCCGCGCGCCGCAGGACAGCCATGATCCGCTGGACATGGCCAGCTTCCCGCTGGTGCCCTATGCCAACCGCATCGCCCATGGGCGCTATAGCGTGGACGGGCAAAGCTATCAGTTGCCGCTCAATTTCGGCGACCATCCCCACAGCATCCATGGTTTTGGCTGGCAGCGGCCGTGGCATGTGCTGGAACAGTCGGGCCATAACGTCAGGCTGGAACAGACGCATGACGGCGATGCGGGCTGGCCCTGGGCCTGGCGCGCACAGCAGCATGTGCGGCTGGGCGAGGATGCGCTGGATGTCACGCTGCTGGTGCAGAATCTGGGCGACAGCGCGATGCCCTGCGGCCTTGGCTTCCATCCCTATTTCGCGCTGGACGGCGACACGATGCTGCGCTTCCACGCCGACACGCTCTGGCTCTCCTCCCCCGACATGCTGCCCGAACGGGAAGTGTCGGCCGATGCGCTGGGCGACTGGTCGCAGGGCGCGCGCGTGACCGGCGACAGCCTGATCGACAATGTCCATGGCGGCTGGGACCATGTGGCGCTGGTCGATCGCGGCGACGGCATCCGCCTGACCTTGACGGCGCAGGGTGCGGACTGGCTGCATGTCTTCCGCCCGCCCGCCGGTGACTTCTTCTGCCTGGAGCCGGTCAGCCATATGCCGGACGCGATCAACCGGCCCGTGGGCATGGCGATGCTGGCGCCAGGCGCCACGCAAAGCCTGTCGATGATGGTCGCCATCCGCGAAATCTGAACAGGCGCTTTCGCCCTTCGCCAAAATCGCCTAGGCTGACCGCCCTATCAGCAGCGAGAGGATCGCCGATGCAATTTCTGCGGACTGCCTTCTGGGTCGTCATCGCCGTCGCCCTCGCCTTCTTCTGCATGGCGAACTATGTCCCCGTGACCGTGCGCCTGTGGGGCGACATGGTGATGGAAACCAAATTGCCGGTGCTTCTGATCGGCGCATTCCTGCTGGGCGCCATGCCCTTCTGGATCATGGCCCGCGCGACGCGCTGGCGCATGAAGCGCCGCCTGGAGAGCACCGAGCGTGCGCTGGTCGCCGCAACCGCTTCCGCCGCGCCGGCCACGCCTGTGACGGTGACAACCCCGATCTTGCCCGACGCCACGCCGTCGCCCCTTACCCCTACAGGACAAGCATGAGCAGCCCGATCTATGTCGCCATCGACACGCCCGACCTTGCCAAGGCCCAGCATCTGGCCGGGCAGGTCCGCAACCATGTCGGCGGGCTGAAGCTGGGGCTGGAGTTCTTCTGCGCCAATGGCCATCATGGCGTGCATGAGATGATGAAGTTCGGCCTGCCGATCTTCCTCGACCTCAAGCTGCACGACATTCCCAATACGGTGGCCAAGGCGGTGCAGGCGCTGCACGGGCTGGAGCCGGCGGTGCTGACGGTCCATGCGGCCGGCGGCCGGGCGATGCTGGAGGATGCGAAGGCGGCGGCCGGCACCAAGACCAAGGTGGTGGCGGTGACGGTGCTCACCAGCCTCGACAATGGCGACCTTAACGACATCGGCGTCAATGGCGCGGCCGAGGAACAGGTGACGCGCCTCGCCGAACTGGCGCGGGACGCCGGCCTCGATGGCATCGTCTGTTCCGGCGAGGAGGTCGCACTGGTCAAGAAGATCTGGCCCGACGGCTATTTCGTCGTGCCCGGCGTGCGTCCGGCGGGCGGCGCCATGGGCGACCAGAAGCGCGCCGTGACCCCGCGCGAGGCGCTGGACCGGGGCGCGTCGATGCTGGTGATCGGTCGCCCGATCAGCCAGGCCGAAGATCCCGACCAGGCGGCGCGCGCGATCGAAGCGACGCTGTAAGGATGGCGGATCGCACCGGCGGCGCTGAGCCGATCCGGTGCGATCCTCCCCTGCCCCCTATTTCTGGAAATAGGTTTTCAGCCGCTCCGCTTCTGCCGGGGTGATCGGGATGACGGCGCCGTGCTTGGGCTGGGTGAAGTTGGTCGCCTTCATCGGCGATCCCGGCGCGTTGAAATGGCCGATGTCGCGGAAATGGACGAAATCCTCCGTCTCCGAAAAGCCCATATTGTTGACCGGCTTGGCGCCGAACACATCATACATCAGCACATAGGTGTCGGTGCCGTGGCGCCGCCACAAATTGGGCGCTTCGGTGCCGACCGTTTCCGGGTCGATCTTGGCGGGATCGAAGACATAGCCGCCATCCATGCGCGATGAGGTCGCCTGACGCAGATGGCCAGGCTTGTCATGCGCGACATAGAAGAGGCGGTAGCGATCGCCGACCCTGGTGATATCGCCATCGATCGTGCCGATGCCGGCCTTGGGATAGGTGAACAGGTCGCGCGGTTCGCTGGTCAGCGTGGTGAAGGCGTCATCCGCATAGGCATAGACCATATGGTCGGTCTCCTTGCCGTTGCGGGTGCTGAAATAGACCATGATCTTGCACTTGTCGGGATCATAGATCATTTCCGGCGCCCAGGCGGTGCCGGCATTGGCGGTCGACTTGAACAATTGATCGATGGTCACGGACGCCAGCGTCCAATGGGTGAGATCATAGGATTTCATGAAGATCATCGAGCGGTTATTGCCCCAGCCATAGCTGTCGGTCGGCCGCTGCCAGTCGGTATCGCGCAGCCCTTCGCGCCTGGCGAAAATATGCAGGTCGGTCATGGCGAGGTAGAAGGCATTGTCCGGGCCGCGCATGATATAGGGATCGCGGATGCCCTTCTGTTCGGCGACATCGCGGCCATTGAGGACCGGCGCACCGTCATTGACGTCGGTGAAGCTGTAGCCGTCCGCCGAGGTCGCGAAATGCAGCGAGTGGGTCTCGTCCTTGAAATAGACGAGGAGGTAGGACGTCCGGGCGCTGGCTTCGTCCTTCGCTTCCGGCTTGCCCTTGGCGATGCTTTTGACGATGTCGAGCTGGCGCGGCGGCGTGGCGGGGGCCGCGATCGCCATGGTGGCGCTGCCCAGCAGCAGGCCAAACCCCAGATATGTCATTCCCGACTGCCACCGCATCAACGCCCTCTCCCTCATCCATCGGGCGAGCGCATGATGATCGACAGACGCGCTTCGCCGACAGGGCCGCAGCGGACGGCGCTCTTCGCCGCCCCGTCACCGGCCCTTTATTTGTCGGACTAATGCAAACATCCGCGCATGGGTCAAGCGGGTTCCCGCGCTGCAACCCTGCCATTCATGGGTTGGGATCAGTCGGCGCTGGTGCCGCTGTCGTCGGGCGCGAAGAAATGCTGCATCACTTCGCGGGCAATGCGGGCCGGGCGCAGGGTGGAGGCATCGACGCAGCACCAGCTCGACTTGACCTCGGCCAGCACTTCTTCGCCACGGCGGATCACGGTTTCGTAGAAGGCACGGGCGCCCTGCACCTTTTCGAGGAGGACGGTGGCGATCACTTCATCATCCAGGAAGGTTGGCTTGCGATAGGTGATCTCATGCTTGAGCGCGACCCAGAGATGCTGGGCCACCGCCTCGGCCGGGGCGAGCGCGCGCCAATGGTCGAGCACGGCATCCTGCACCCACTTGAGGTAGCTGGCATTGTTGACATGACCCATGAAGTCGATGTCGTCGGGCTGGATGCCAACCGGGTACAGATGGGGAATCGCGTTACTCACAACCATGTAAGTAACATCCCCGCAGGGCGGCTGATAGAGGCTATGGGCGGATGCTGCAAAAAAGGGGGCCGATCGGTGACCGGCCCCCTTTCCGTATCGTTTTAGAAGCGCCAGCCAACCGAGGCGACGACCTGATGGCGATCGGTGTCGACATCGAATTCGCTGCTGGTCGAGCCGTCCATGAAGTCGATATGGGCGCTGTCATATTTGGAGTAGCGATATTCGATCTTGGCGAAGGTGTTGGCGTTGAGCGCGCGCTCCACGCCGCCGCCGACGCGCCAGCCGTCCAGCTTGAACGAGGTGTCGGTGACCTGGTTGGTGTCACCGGCCAGCACGCCCAGCTTGGTGTTGGTGTAGCCACCCTTCACATAGATGAGGGTCGAAGGATCGGCGAGGATACCGGCGCGGGCGCCGATATAGAGATCGCGGCCCTGCTTGACGCGGCCATAGCCGAACTGGTCGGTGAAGTCGTTGCGGCTGCTCTTGGCGGTCGAGTCGGTGAACTCGCCCTCGACGCCGACGACGGCGCCGCCGACATTCACGTCATAGCCCGCGCCGACACCATAGAGCAGGCCGTCGATCTTCTGATCGTCGCTGCCATTGTCATTGTCGATCGAGCTGCCGGCCCCGGTATGGTCATAGCCCAGGATCGCTTCGACACGCGGGCCGGTGAAGGTCGGGGTGGCATCCTGTGCGAGCGCCGGCGCGGCGACTGCACCACCGGCCAGCAAAGTGGCGACCATCAACTTACGCATAAACATCACTCCGTTGTCTTTCTCTTCCCCTTGGGGGTGAGACGCTCAAGCCGGAGCGGTCATATTTGTTTCATGAACCTCAGATAAACAGCTGATAATGTGGCATTAATGCCACGAAAGCCGCTCAGTTCGGCGCGTTCCCGTGGGCCGGGAGCGACGAAATGAGGCCGCCTTCCTTCAGCATTCCACGACATTGACGGCCAGACCGCCAAGCGATGTCTCCTTGTAACGGCTGGCCATATCCTCGCCGGTCTGGCGCATCGTCTCGATCACCGCGTCGAGGCTGACGATATGGCGGCCATCGCCCTGGAGGGCGAGATAGGCGGCGTTGATCGCCTTCACCGCGCCCATGGTGTTGCGTTCGATGCAGGGGATCTGGACGAGGCCACCGATCGGATCGCAGGTGAGGCCCAGATTATGTTCCATGCCGATCTCGGCGGCATTTTCGACCTGGCTGTTGGTGCCGCCCAGCACGGCGGCGAGACCCGCCGCCGCCATCGAGCAGGCAACGCCGACTTCGCCCTGACAGCCCATTTCGGCGGCCGAGATGGAGGCGCGCTTCTTGTAGAGGAAGCCCATGGCGGCGGTGGTGAGAAGGAAGCGGCGCTCCCCTTCCCGATCGGCGCCGGGGACGAAGCGGCGATAATAATGAAGCACCGCCGGGATCACACCGGCCGCGCCGTTGGTGGGTGCGGTGACGACCCGGCCGCCGGCGGCATTTTCCTCATTCACCGCCAGCGCGAACAGGCTGACCCATTCGAAGATCTGGGCGGGGCCGACGCTGGCGCCCTGCAACCGCAGCTTGTTATGGATCGCCTTGGCCCGGCGGCGCACCTTGAGCCCGCCGGGCAGCAGGCCCTCTTCTTTCAGGCCGCGATCGATCGAGGCGGACATGGCGTCGATCACGCTGTCGAGGAAGGCCTCGGTCTCTCCCTGGGCGCGCCAGGCGCCCTCGTTGCGGAGAACCAGCGTGGCGATGCTGAGGCCGGTCGCCTCCCCCTGCGCCAGCAGTTCGGCGCCGGACGAGAAGGGAAAGGGCTGAACCACATTATGGCCGAGCGGAATATCCGGGTCGGCGGGAATGGCGCCAGGCAGCACCGCGCCGCCGCCGATCGAATAATAGTCGCGCACCAGCTGTTCGTCCCGGCCCGGCAGCCAGGCGGTGAAGCGCATGCCGTTGCTGTGTGCCTCCAGAAATTCGCCCATGCGGAAGACAAGGTCGCGCGCTTCCTCGAACGGCACCCAGTCGAGATGGGCGCTGCCGGCGCGGATGCGGCCATCGTCACGGATCGCCTGAAGGATGGCGGGGATGGCATCGGGATCGACATTTTCGGGGCTGTGGCCCGACAGGCCCAGCAGGATCGCGCTGTCGGTGGCATGGCCCCGGCCGGTCAGCGCCAGCGACCCGTAAAGTTCGCACTGCACGCGCACCGGACAGGTCGGCAGCGTATCCATGAACATCAGCGCGGCGCGCATCGGCCCGACCGTGTGCGAGCTGGACGGGCCGATGCCGATGGTGAACAGATCCATCACGCTGATCGCGGCGGCGCTGTCGATGCGCGATTTGGTCACGTCAATAATCCTTGGAAATACGCAGGTTGGCGCTCTGGCGGCCGAGGGTGGAAATGGCGCCTAGCAGGGACAGCCAGCGTGTCACCTGATATTCCATCCGGGTGGCGCTATAGCCCTGCCCGTCGCTGATCAGTTCGACATAGGTCTTGCGGGTCAGATATTTGCCGGCGGCAAGCGAAGTGCCCTGCCCCTGGGTCGGATCGGCCGCGATGATGCGCAGACGATCCAGGCCCGCCGCCTTGCGCACCGCATTGATCGGATCAAGCCCGCCCTCGCCCTGAAGCGAGCCGACCGCCGAGGCAAGCTGGAGCGCTTCGGGCGCGGACAGGTTGGTGATCGAGGTGCCGAACAGGATGCGCGAGAGCAGTTCGTCCTGTGGCAGCGAGGGCACGGAGTTGAAGCTGATGTCGGGCTTGAGGCCGGTTCCGCCGACATGGATGGTGGCAGTGAGGTCGCTGACGTCCGCCTCCGCATCGATGTCGAGCGTCGGGTTGACCGGGGTCTTGCCGTCGAACTGGATGCGCCCCTCGCGCAGTTCGAAGCGGCGGCCGGCAAATTCATAATTGCCACGCACCAGTTCGGCCCGACCGGCGATCGCCGGATTGGTGACGGTGCCGCCGATATTGAGATCGGCGCGCCATTCGCTGTCGAGCCCCAGGCCGGTCACGGTCAGGCGATTGCGCGCCCGCGCCTTGACCGCCATGGTCCAGGGGACGGTCGCGCGGGGACGTTCAATCTCCTCGCCGCGCCGGTTGATCTCGACCACCTTGAGTTCGGGGATTTGGGCGACGGCGGCGGCGCGCCCCATGGTGAAGCGGCTCTTGTTGAGGGTGACGTCGCCGCCAATCTCCCCGCCCTTGCCGTCGGAGCGGATGGTGAGCGGGCCGGTGACGGTGGCGGCGATATCGTCGCGTTCCAGCAGCGCGGCATTGTCCGCCTGGAAGGCGAGGTCCATGCCGACGCCGCCAATGCCGTTGAAGGTGAAATTGCCGGTGCCGGTCACGCTGCCGCCATTCTGGGCATTGGCGGTGAAGCTGGAGAAGACCAGTTGCGCCCCGGCGAAACGGGCGCGCGCCTTGACGTTGCGCAGGCGCATGCCAGTGACCGGGCTGTTGAGCGCAGCATTGTCGGTCGCGAGCGAGCCGGTGATGACCGGGTCGGCGAGTGTCCCATGGGCGTCGGCGGTGACGCTGACCGGGCCGGCAATATCGACGATCTCGACGCCGGTCAGGCGCCAGAGCGTGTCGGCGGTGCCGTTGAAGCGGAGTTGCGCGATCAGCGGCGCACCGTTGAGCCGTTCGACCAGGCTGCCGGTCGAGATGAGCGGGGTGAGCAGCGCCTGGCCACGGCCAATGGTCTGGCCATCGGCGACGAAGACCATGCGGGTGGCGAGCCGGTCGAGGGTCAGCACGGCGTTGACGCCGACATCGACCGGGCGGGAGCTGAGGGACAGGCCCGAGCGGGACAGGCCACGGATGCGCAGTTCCGCCTTGCCGGTCGGCAGGCCGCCGCGCGGACGGCTGTAGCTCAAGGTGCCGGTGGCCATGCCGCCCAGCCCCAGATTGTCATAGGCGATGTCGAGCGGAGCGAGCGGCATCTTCTGCGCGCGCGCCTCGATCCGGGTGGTTTCGCCGCCCAGTTCGCCCGCCAGTTGCAGCGTGCCGCCGGCATAGCTGATGGTCGCGGGCGACAGGCGCCAGCCATCCTCGGCACGGGTGAAGAGCGCCGCGCGGGTCAGGCGGATCGGCCGCTTGTCGATCGTGCCGCTGGCCGACAGGCGGACCCGGTCGAGATCGACCTGGGCCTCGCCCTTGAGGTCGAACAGGCGGCCGCGCTGGCCCGAGAGATTGCCCGAGACCTTGCCGCGCCCGTCGACCAGCGCGGCGGTGGCATCGAGCCGACCGAGCAGCATGCCGCCGACGCGCAGGCCGCGTGCCTGGGCGGTGGCGTTGATCGAGGTGCCGTCAGGATCGAGCAGGATGGTGGCGTCGAGCGAGCCGCGCCGCACGGCGATGGTCGAGGGGCCGTCGAAGCTGGCATCATTGGCGTCGAGATCGAGCTTCAACTGCTGGATGCCGCCGACCGGCTGGAAGCCGATCGTGCCGCTGACCGGGCCGGCGACCAGCAACTGGCCGTCGAGCCCGCCAGTGACGGGGCGGATGTCGCCGCTGGCGGTGACGCCCGAGACCGCGATGCGCGCGACACGGACCACCGCCTGGCCGCCGGGCGGCAGCAAGATGCGGCCTTCTCCGGTGAACGGGCCGAGTGTCGATCCGCCATTGGCGGTGAAGCTGTAATTGCCATCGACGCCGGGCAGAAATTCGCCGCGCACGTCGCGCAGGCCGAGCGCATCCATCGGCCGCGCCAGCTGGACATGGACGATCGGCCGGTCGATCTTGCCATCGAGCACGACATCGACCGGGCCATATTGCTTGTGGCTGCCATCGCCTTCGAGATGGACGGTGCCGTCGCGGTGGCGCACGCCCTTGGCATTGAGGCTGATGAGCGGCGCGTCGAGCTTCATGTTGGAGAAGCCGATCTCGCCGCTCGGCAGCAGCGCCAGCGCGCTGCGGACCGTGGGCAGGCCGCCGCCCAGCCCCTTGAGAAAGGCGTTGTCGAGCCGGCGGACCTTGGCCACGGCATTGCCCGACAGGCCGAAGGCGCCATTGGCGCCGGGGGCCGCACGCAGTTTCGACTCCAGATCGACGATGCCGAGGCCACGGATGAAGAGACCGCTGATCCGGCCGTCGATGCCGACATCATAGCGGCCGCTCTTGAGGTCGGCGATGACCAGCAGCTTGCCGTTCAGGCGGTCCGACCGGAAAGGCATGGGGTTGCTGACGATCTGCTGCCCCTTGAGCTGCAGCACGCCGTCGAGCGCGAAATTGCGGACGATGCCGGCGACCAGATCGCCCTGCCCGTCAAGGCTGCGGGCGCGCAACCGGACCGGCAGCAGCACCGGCCCGCTTTTCGCCTGACGCCCCTTGCCGTCGATGCGGACATCGTTGATCTGGGTCTTGCCGAAGGCAAGCTGGCGCGCGGTGAGCAGATATTCATAGCCGAAGCCGGCGAACGGACCGTCGAGCCGGACCTTCGCCACCACGTCGCGGCCGCGCATATCCTTGAGCAGCGCTTCAGGCCGGGCGAGGTTCATGTCGACGCGCAGATTGTCGAAGGCGTTGTTGCGCAGGTCGATGGCGCCGTCGGCGACCATGTCGATCGCCGCCGAGCGCAGCGTGAGCCTGCCATCGACCACCCGGTCGGCGAGCGTGCCCTGGGCGCCGATGGTGAGGCGCGGCGAAGCGAGGCGCGGCAGCAGGCCCTTGCCGGGAATGGCGCTGCCCTCGATCGTGCCCTGGATGGTGTAGGCGCCGCTGCGCGCGCCGAGTTTCAGGTCGGCGACGGGGTTGCCGGCCAGGGTGGCGGCGAGGCGCCCGTCCCATCGGGTCCAGCGCCCCTTGCCGCTGATGCGCAGATTCCCGTCCTGATTGAGGCCAGCCATCGCCGCCAGCACGCCGCCCTTGGGCGCGTTGACGGTGACCGCCAGGTTGAACCGGTCATCGTCGGGCCGGCTGTCGAGCGTGAGGTTCAGCGCATCCTCCGCGCCGATGACGCGGGCCGACAGGTCGATGATCGCGCGACCGCCACGAATGTCGGCATCACCCGACAGGGTCGCCAGTTCGACCTTGCCAGTGACGGCGGGCGCGACGGTCAGCCGATCGACCGAGAATTGCATCAGACGGATGTCGAAGCCCGGCAGGATAGGCCCCTGCCGCTCGCTGGGATTGAGTTTGGGCAGTTTGTGCAGGGTCGCCTGCGGGATCACCAGCCGGTCGATGTCGAGCCGGTTGGAGAGCCAGGCGAAGGGCCACCAGTCCAGCTCCACCCGTGGCGCGTCGAAGAAGCGGTCCTTGGGATCGGAGAGGACGAGACCGCGCAGCACCGCCTTGCGATAGATGCTGCCCTCGATCCGGTCGACATGGATGCGCAGGCCCGAGGGCGGGCTGACGGCGGCGATGCGCGAGACGAGGAAGCGATGGCCGGGCGCGCTGTCGAGCCAGGCCAGCGTCGCCACCACCACCAGTAGCGCGAGCGCCAGTGCGCCCGCCAGCCAGCGCTGCCAGCGCCCGTCCCAGGCGCGGCGGCGCGGCGCGGCCGGCGGCGGCGGCGGCACGGGCGGCTGGCTGTCGGGCGGCGGCGTGGCCATCAGAAGGCCTGCCCCAGCGAGACATAGACGGCGACCTTGGCATCGCCCGGCTGCGGATTGATCGGCGTGCCGACATCGACGCGGATCGGGCCGAAGCTGCTATAATAGCGCACGCCAAGCCCGGTGCCGACGCGCAGGTCACGGAAGCGCGGCAGGAAGGTGGTCGAGATATTGCCCGCGTCGAGGAAGGGCACGACGCCGAAATTGCCGAAGCGGATGCGCGCCTCGGCGGAAAATTCGATCAGGCTCTTGCCGCCGACCGGATCATCATCCGGGCCGTAGCGCGGGCCGATCGCCTGATAGCCATAGCCGCGCACCGACGCGCCGCCGCCGGCATAGAAGCGCCGCGAGGGCGCGATGCGATCGACGGTGGAGCCGAGGATGGTGCCGAGCCGGGTCCGCCCGGCGAGCACGACACGATCATTGATCGGCTGATAGGCGCTGGCGTCGACCTGCGCCTTGGCATAGCCGAAGGTCGACCCCTGAAAGGAGAGTTCGGGGCTGAGGCGGCCGCCGAGGCGGAAGCCCTTGCTGGGGTTGAGCAGGTCGTCGCTGCCATCATAGGTCAGGCTGAGCGGCACCGCGCCGATGAAGAAGGTACGGCGGCTGCCGCTGGAAAAGGCGTCCGCTTCGTCCGAGGCGATGAGTTCGGCGCCGACGCGCCAGACCCAATGTTTCTGGAACAGGATGTTGGTCTGCCGCTCCAGCCCGCCCGACAGGGTGATGGTGCGCGCGTCATAAGCGTCGCGGCGGATATTACTGTAGGAGACGAGACCGGTCAGCACATGGTCGCGCTCGCGGAAATTATTGCGGCGATAGGTCGCCTGCGCCGTCTGTTCCTGGGTGCCGAGAACGCCGCGCAGGGTGAGCGATCCTTCGGGCGGGAAGAGATTGCGATGCTGCCAACTGACCTCCGCGCGATAACCTTCACCCGTGCCATAGCCCAGCTCGCCCGCAATGGTGCGCATCGGCGCCGGGCGCAGATCGACATCCAGGTCGACATGTTCGCCATCGCCCGCATCCTTCGGCGTCAGGGTAACGGACGAGACGAGGCCGGTGGTGACGATGGCCCGGCGCAAATCCTCCACATCGGTGGCGCGGTAGGTTTCGCCCGGCTCGAACCGAGCCATGCGCTGGAGATGGCGGGCGCTGAACACATCATCATTGTCGAGCAAAATCTGGCCGAAGCTGCGATAGCCGCCGGGCGTGACGATGATGTCGAGATCGCCGTTGCGCGCTTCATGGTCGATCCGCACTTCGGGTTCGTCCACCCTGGCAAAGGGATAGCCATTTTCGCCCAGCGCCGTCGCCAGCGCGGTCTGGCCCGCAAGGATGCGGTCGGCGTTGATCGGATCGCCCGACTTCATCGTGAAGGCGCCGCGCAGCGTCTCCTCCCGCGGGCCGGTCTCGGCAAGGCCGGCAATCTCCACCGTGTCGAGGAGATAGAGAGGGCCCGGCGTGACATCGAAGATGACGGACAGCTTGTCGCTGCCGGCGGGCGGCGGCGCGACGCTGCCGCGCACCCGCGCGGCATAATAGCCGTCGGCGCGCAATAACCGGTCGAGCAGGTCGCTGTCTTCCTTCACCCGGCGGTTGATCTGGGCAAGGTTGGCGGCCTTCCCCTCCCCCTGGTGCAATATCGACAGGCTGTCGAAGCGTGGCGCGATCTGATTGTCGCCGATCGCCTCGATACCGCGCAGGGTGACGCCATATTTGCGCTCCTCCCCCGCGTCGGTGAAGGTGACGACCTCCTCGGCCGGGCCGGTATCGGCGGCGTCCGCGGCCTGCTGCGCTGGCTGATCGGAGGTATCGGGTTCGCTGGCTGCAACCGGATCCTCCGGCAACGGGCCGACCGTATCGGGCTGGCCCATGTCGGGCCAGTCGATGCCGATGTCGGGCATGGCATCGAGCGATGCGGCCGGATCGACCGGCGGACTGGCGGGATCGGCAGCGGGATCAGGCGCAGGCTGGGCCGCCTGCGCGAACGCAGTGCCGGCGGTGCAAAGCGCCAGGGACAAGAGACATAGCCCTGCGGCGCGCGGATCAACGGGAAAGCGGCGCCCTGTCCGCAAGCCATGGGTCATGCGACCGGTCTAGACCAAGTCGGGGCGATTATGCCAGCCAAGAGATGGCGATGGCGCAATGGTCAGAAGGCGGTGTTGAGCCGATCCATGAGTGCGCGGGCCGGACTGTCGGCCAGCGGCGCGTCCGGCGACAGCATCCGCTCCTCCAGCCGAGCGACCCGGCCATAAAGCTCCTGGCTCGCCTCGATCAGCGAACGGGCGGCGAAGGGGAAGTCGCCGGCGATGCCCGGATCGGTGGCGGTGGCGCGGCCGAGCCGATATTTCTCATCGGCCACATCCGCATCGCCAATCTCGCCGCGCTGCCAGGCGCGCTGGCTGAGCAGCCAGGCGATGATGTGCATCAGCCGGGTCGTCACCTTGAGCGATTCACAGGCGAAGGAGACGCGACGCAGCGGATCGTCGGCGGCAAACTGTCCAGCCTCATCCGCGTCGAAATAGGAGCGCGCCTCATCCGCCATCACCATAGCCTCCATATAGAGGCCATCGACAAGGCGGCGATGAAGACCGGGATCAAGGGCGGCTGCGTTGCGCATAGGCCTAGCTGACATATCGCGGTGCGATTGTCAGGGCCGTGAATGGCGCCGGAAGCCCGCCTGTCCCATTTGGGATCGCTTTACGCCGCAGTCCCGCAATTTTGCGACGCGGCGGACGCATCAGGCGATGATGTCCGGGACCAGCGCGTCTTCGAGCGCAACGATCTCATCGCGCAGCCGCAGCTTGCGCTTCTTGAGGCGCGCGACCTGCATCTGGTCGCCCACCCCGCCATCGACCAGCGCCGCGATCGCAGCGTCGAGATCGCGATGCTCGACCCGCAGCAGCTCCAACCGGCGCATAATGTCTTCGCGGCTCACCAAGCCCCCGCCTTCTGAACCCAACATAGCCTCTCCTGATAGCCCGGCGCGGACGCGCGGGCCATCGCAATTTTACCGACGGCCCATCGCAAAGCGCGAATCATCGCGAGACAGGTCCGCCGAATCATGATCTACTTCGTCATCCATCACCCTCGTAAGGAGAATGTCATGGAAAATTCCCACGTTTCAGCTCTTTCCGCAAAGCATGCCGGGCTCGAAGCCCGGATCAAGGCCGAGTCGAGTCGGCCGATGCCCGACGACATTCTCGTCGCCTCGCTGAAGAAGCAGAAATTGCGGGTCAAGGAAGAGATGCAGGGCCGACATTAAGCCCATTCCGCACGGAAAAGGCCGGGGCCGGATCACCGGACCGGCCATTTTCCTGCCAGCGGGACGCAGCGCATCGATCCGGCCAGAACCCCGGCCAGATTTTCGACATAGTGCAACGGATGACGCCTAGCCGGGGAAGATGACCTGGCGATGACAGGCGTTCAGCGTGGCGGTCTTCGACTAACGCTCGCCCCAAGTGGAGGCGTCGCGGCGGCATGGAACAGGCCGCATATGAAAAAGCCCCACGCGGCGAACCGGCGGGGCCTTTTGCCAACCCATTTACATCATCGGTATCAACGGCGCGTGATCGTCGCCGAACGCAGATAGTCCGGCAACGCCTGCCGCGACACACCGTTGGCGACCGGCTTGCGCGCCAGTTGCGGGTCGATCGGCGCGTCGAAGGCAAAACCGATCTTGTCATCGCGCGACCAGGCGACCGAACCCTCGACCAGACCAACACCGCGCAGTTCGAGACGAAGACGCGTGCCGGCAGGAATGGCGCGTTCGCAATCCGCCATCAGGCCGGTGGCCGACAGATTGCGCACGCGCGCCTTGCCCAGATCGACGCCATCGATCGTGCTGAGGCTGGTGAGCAGGAACAGGCTGTCGCGCGGCGCGGAACGAGCCGGTCCCCGATCAGAATTTCCCGTTTCCTTGTCCATGACTATTCCCGCAAAATGACACTTGGCCAACAGGATAGTCATGCGACGTGGAGAAAGGGTTAACCGCCGCTGGGGGTTAATCGTCGCGGGAGACTTTTTCCTGACGCTCGTGCCGCTCCTGCGCCTCGACCGTCATGGTCGCGATCGGACGGGCTTCCAGCCGGCCCAGCGAGATCGGCTCGCCGGTGACTTCGCAATAGCCATATTCGCCTTCATCGATACGGCGGAGCGCCGCGTCGATCTTGGAGATCAGCTTGCGCTGGCGGTCGCGGGTGCGCAGCTCGATCGACCAGTCGGTCTCGCTCGATGCGCGGTCGTTGAGGTCGGGTTCGCGCAGCGGTTCATTCTGCAGCACAGCGAGCGTGCCTTCAGCTTCGGACAGGATCTGTTTCTTCCAGTCCCAGAGACGCTGCCGGAAATATTCCTGCTGCAGGGGGTTCATGAATTCTTCGTCAGCCGACGGACGATAATCGTCCGGGAGTGTTACGGTCGATTTTGGCGGCTTCACACCGTCTTTATCGGAATTCAGTACCGATGCCATCTGGCTCTCCGACTCGAGAGGCCCCGGCGCTGTAAGTTCCGGGCGCCCATGACTTTTGTTTGAGCGGGCCTCATAGCCACCGCGACGAGGCGATACAAGCGGACAATGCGCACTCCGGCGCATCCCC
Organism: Sphingobium sp. LF-16; assembly: GCF_003711185.1. Lineage (NCBI taxonomy): Bacteria > Pseudomonadati > Pseudomonadota > Alphaproteobacteria > Sphingomonadales > Sphingobiaceae > Sphingobium > Sphingobium sp. LF-16. Next base: position 2,360,103 of record NZ_CP029335.1, read on the forward strand.
TAGGTCGGCTGACCCGCCCGGAACGGACGGCGCGACTCCATCCGGGTTTTCCCCGATCCGGCCATCGGGATGTCCACGCAGCCCATCCTTAACGTTCCACAATGACACGTTAACCATTGCAGTTGACTCAAACGCCCGATTTTTCGGACCTTTTACGGCGCAAAGATGGTTAATGCCCTTGCAGTTAACGCTTTATTTTGCGTTGGTATGCAGTAGGGAATGGCAGGGTTCACGCTACGGAAGGGTCCGATGGCGCGAATGGGTAAACAGGACTAGAGAAGATCCTATGTCGGTTCGGATGGCTTTGGCAAAATTGTGCGCCTGCACTTGTGGCGGCGCCATCATTGGCGGGGGCGCCGTCCATGTGGCGGAAAATGCGCGTCCGGCAACGGTCTACAGCACCAAGAGTGTGAAGGCCAAGCCGCGCCAGCGCGTCCTGGCCACGGCCAAGCGCCCGCCGGCCAAGAAGCCCGACCCGATCCGCGTGACTGTGACCACGCCGTCGCCGCCCATCCCACTGCCCCCGCCGCCGGTGCAGGCAGCCCTGCCCCTGATGGCTGGTGGACCGACTCCGACCGCAGCGCCGATCGGCGGCAGCAGCGGCTTTGGCGGCAGCAGCGGTTTCATCGGCGGCTTCTTTGGTGGCGGTAGCAGCGGTGGCGGCACGGTGGTGATCTCCACCACCGGTTCGACCGGTTCGAGCGGCTCCAACTCGCCCACGCCGCCAACATCGACGACCAGCGGTTCGGATTCGCCGACCCCGCCGACGTCGACCTCCAGCGGTACGACGTCGACCACGACGACCTCGACGTCGACCTCCACATCGACTTCGACGTCCACATCGACGTCGACATCTTCCTCGTCGGGCGCGACATCGACCTCGACGTCCAGTTCGACCTCGACCGGATCGTCGAGCTTCGGCAGCACGTCGACGAGCAGCTCGACCAGCAGTTCCACGTCGACCTCGACGTCGTCGGGCACGTCTTCGGGCACGCCGCCGCCTCCCGCGCCGCCGCCGCCGACCGATGTGCCGGCGCCGCCGATGGTACTGCTGTTCGGCGCCGGTGCCGCCGCACTGCTGATGCGCAAGCGCCTGGCCGATCGCAACACGGAGCTGTCGATCGAGGGCCATGGCCCGGCCAAGCCGATCCCGATCATCCGCACCGGCAATATCTGAGCCGGCACTGTCCGAGAACCAAAAAGGGCGGCAAGAGCCTGATCGTCTGAGGTGGAAGCGCTTCGCGCTTTCACCGATGGCGTGAATCAGGCTCTATTCCTTGATTCTAGACATTGATTCACGCTTCAGGCCGATTCAGGCTGAAGCGATCAATGTCTAGGAGCCGCCCTTTTCTTTTACCGACACGATCTCCCGCTCAACTGCGGGCGATGATCTTCTCGATCTCCGCCACAGGATGATTGGCCAGATCCTTGGCGATCTCGCCGACCAGCCGGTCCTGCACTTCCTTGTGATAATGTTTGCGCATCTCGCCCAATGCCGTCGGCGGGGCGACGATGATCAGCTTCTCATAATCCTGGGCAAAGGCGCGGCGCTTGAGCAGGTCGGCCGCCTCCGCCGCGAAGCGTGCCTCTTCCAGTTCATGGAAATCGGTCTGTTCCACGCTGCTGCGATGGCTGCCGACCGAATTGAAGGCCCGGCCCGGCGCATCCGACGCCTGATCGCGATCGGCCGGATTATCCTGCACCTTCACCTCTTCCGCCTCCAGTTGGGGAAAGGCGCGGTCGCCCTTGTTGCGGAAGAAGAGCAATTTGCGCCCGTCCGCCACCAGCACCATCGCATCATGATCGATCTGCATCGCCTTCTCCTTCATTTTGTGGACGCATCACCAACGGGTGAAGGCGCACAGGGTTGCGTGGCCCCGTTCGCGACGGCATAGGGCAGCCATGCACGACATCCGCTTCATCCGCGAAAATCCCGCCGCTTTCGACGCAGCCCTGGCGCGCCGTGGCCTGGCCCCGCTGTCCGCCGACATATTGGCGCTGGACGAGAAGAGCCGCGCGCTCAAGACGGAGCTGCAACAGGGGCAGGCCCGCCGCAACGAGGCGAGCAAGGCGATTGGCCAGGCGATGGCCGCCAAGGACATGGCCAAGGCCGAGGCGCTGAAGGCCGAGGTCGCGGCGCTCAAGGAAGGCACGCCGGCGCTGGAAGCCGAAGAGGCCGAGATCGGCGCGGCGCTCAATGCCATGCTGGCCGCGATCCCCAACTTGCCCGCCGACGACGTGCCGCAGGGCGCGGATGAAGCCGGCAATGTCGAGCTGAGCCGCTGGGGCAATATCCGCGAATTCGATTTCGCGCCGCAGGACCATGCCGATTTCGGCCCGGCGCTGGGGCTGGATTTCGAGGGCGGCGCGGCGCTGTCGGGCGCGCGCTTCACCGCGCTTCGCGGCCAGATGGCGCGGCTTCACCGGGCGCTGGCGCAATATATGCTCGACACCCAGAGCGGCACCAACGGCTATGAGGAAACCAACCCGCCGCTGCTGGTGCGCGACGAGGCGCTGTTCGGCACTGGCCAGCTGCCGAAGTTCGCCGAGGATCTGTTCCGCACCACCGATGGTCGCTGGCTGATCCCGACCGCCGAGGTATCGCTGACCAATCTGGTCGCCGAGCAGATCGTGCCGACCGACGCGCTGCCGGTGCGGCTGACCGCGCTGACCCCCTGTTTCCGGTCCGAGGCCGGATCGGCCGGACGCGACACGCGCGGCTTCATCCGCCAGCATCAGTTCGAGAAGGTCGAGCTGGTCGCGATCTGCGCGCCCGAGGAATCGGACGCGGAGCATGAGCGGATGGTGCAGGCGGCCGAGGGCATTTTGCAGGCGCTGAACCTGCCCTATCGCAAGATGCTGCTGTGCAGCGGCGACATGGGCTTTGGTGCGCGCAAGACCTATGATCTGGAAGTCTGGCTGCCGAGCCAGGCGACCTATCGCGAGATCAGCTCCGTATCCAACTGCGGCGATTTCCAGGCGCGGCGGATGAACGCCCGCTACAAGCCGGAGGGAGAGAAGGCGACGCGCTTCCTCCACACCCTTAACGGATCGGGCCTGGCCGTGGGCCGCACGTTGGTGGCGGTGCTGGAAAATTACCAGCAGGCCGATGGCAGCGTGATCGTGCCCGAGGTGCTCGCGCCCTATATGGGCGGCATCACCAAGCTGGAGCCACGATAAAAGGGAACGGGCGATGCGCATCCTCCTCACCAATGACGATGGCGTCCATGCGCCGGGGCTGAAGGTGCTGGAGGCGATCGCCCGCACCCTGTCCGACGATATCTGGATCGTCGCGCCCAGCGAGGAACAGTCGGGCGCGGGCCACAGCCTGACGCTGACGCGCCCGCTGCGCATTCGCAAGCATGGCGAGAAGCATTATAGCGTCACCGGCACGCCGACCGACGCGGTGATGATGGCGGTCGGCCATCTGATGAAGGACGCAAAACCCGACCTGGTCCTGTCGGGCGTCAATCGCGGCGCCAATCTGGCCGAGGACGTGACCTATTCAGGCACCGTCGCGGCTGCGATGGAGGGCGCGATTTCCGGCATCAAGTCGATCGCACTGAGCCAGGTCTATGCCCGCGAGGCGATGGGCGACGCGGTGCCCTTTGCCGCCGCCGAAGCCTGGGGCGAGCGGGTGCTGCGCCCGCTGATCGCGATGCCGGCCAGCCCGCGCCTGCTGTTCAACGTCAATTTCCCCGCGATCGACCCGGACAGGGTGAAGGGCGTGCGCGTGGTGCGGCAGGGCTTCCATGACATCGACCGGACGAAGATCATCGAGGGCACCGACCCGCGCGGCTATCGCTATTACTGGTTTGGCCTGGGCCGCAGCGATTCCGCGCCCGAGGGGACCGATCTGGCAGCCATTGCAGAAGACTATATCGCGGTGACGCCGCTCCATTATGATCTGACGCAGGATGGCGCGCTGGCGGCAACGGCGCAGGCATTTTCGGACTGACTTACGCTCCGGGGGGAGACCATATGGCTGGACATGACAAGGGGCGGCTCTGGCTGCCCATGGCGCCGCTGCCGCTGCTGCTGGCGGGTTGCATCCCTGCCCCCGTGCAGGACAGCGCGCCCTATGCCGCGCCCCTGCCCCCGGCCCAGCCGGCGCCGGCCATTCCGCCATCACCCAGCATGCCGCCGCAACCGGTCAGGCCCGAGCCGCAGATGATCGAGCGCAAACCGGTCTGGACGGCGCAGCAGGTGACGGCAAATGCGCGGACGGTGGCCGCCAGCCTCTACAGCGTGCAGCCGGGCGACACGCTGCGCGGCATTGGCAACCGCACCGGCGCGGGATCGGACGCGATCGCGCGGGCCAACGGGCTGGCCCCGCCCTATGCGCTGCGGCCGGGGCAGAGCCTGTCGATCCCCGGCGGCCGCTATCATGCGGTGGCGGAGGGCGAGACCGGCATCGCCATCGCCGTTGCCTATGGCGTGCGCTGGAGCGACATTGTCGACATCAATGGCCTGACCGAACCCTATGTGCTGCGGCGCGGGCAGCGGCTGCTGCTGCCCGGTGGCGAGATGCCGGCCGCCCCGGTGGCCGCAGCGCCGGTGCGGGCGCCCGCATCCAGCCTGGAGCAGCGCGCCGCCGCCTTCCGCATCGACATTGACGATGTGCTGACCGGCGGCCAGCCTGCCGTCGCGGAGGAGAAACCGCGCGCGGTGGCCAAGGCCCAGCCCCGCCCCTGCCCTCCAATGTGCCGATCGCCCAGCCCGGCGGTTTTTCCGGTCCATTCGCCTGGCCGCTCAAGGGCAATATCCTCTCGCACTTCGGCCCCGGCGAAAGCGGCGCCAAGAATAACGGCATCGACATTGCCGCGCCGATCGGCACGCCAATCAGGGCCGCAGCGGACGGCGTCGTCGCCTATGCCGGCGATAGCATCGCGGTGTTCGGCGGCCTGGTCCTCATCACCCATGGCAGCGGCTGGGTCAGCGCCTATGGCCATGCTAACCGGATCGACGTGGTGCGCGGGCAGAAGGTGACGAAGGGCCAGGTGATTGGCCTCAGCGGTGACACAGGCTATGCCAGCAAGCCGAAGCTGCATTTCGAGCTGCGCAAGGACCGGGTGCCGATCAATCCCATGACCCAATTGCCCACCCCATGAAGATCGCGCCGCCGCCTTCGGCATCGCCCATGGCCGGCTTTCTGCGGCGGCGATCGGCGCTGCCGGTCTGGGCGGACCTCGCCTGGCGGGTCGTCCTGGTCTTTGGCCTGATCGCGATCGTGCTGGCGCTCCACTGGTTCGGGCGCGACGGTCTCAAGGACAATTATGATGACCAGATCAGCTTCATCGACGTGCTCTATTTCACCACGGTCACCGTCACCACGGTCGGCTATGGCGATATCGTGCCGGTCTCGCCCGAAGCGCGCCTGTTCGAATCCATCTTCGTCACGCCGATCCGGCTGTTCGTCTGGATCATCTTTCTGGGCACGGCCTATAATCTCTTCTTCCGCAACATCCTCTACAGGTGGCGCATGGCACGCATTCAGGCCGATCTGCACAATCATATCGTCGTCACCGGTTTCGGCACCAGCGGCCAGGAGGCGGTGAACGAGCTGCTGGCGCGTGGCACCGACCCGCGCGAGATCGTGGTGATCGACGGCAGCGAGAAAGCGCTGGACCATGCCGAGGCGCTGGGCTGCAACGTGCTGTGCGGCGACAGCACGCGCGACAAGACGCTGAAGGACGTGGCCATCCACCGTGCCCGCACGATGATCGTGTCGGCCGGGCGCGACGACACGTCGATCCTGATCACCTTGACCGCGCGTCACCTGGCCCCGCGCCTGCCGATCAGCATCGTCGTGCGCAACGAGGATAATGAAGTGCCCGCCCGCCAGGCCGGCGCCACCACCGTCATCAACCCGGTCAGCTTTGCCGGGCTGCTGCTGGCCGGCAGCACCAGCGGCAAGCATATCGCCGACTATATGGCCGATCTTGCCGCATCGGGCGGCCGGGTAAAGCTGCACGAACGGCCTGTCCTGCCGCAGGAAATCGGCCAGCCGCTCTCGGCGATCGGTACCGGGCTTGGCGTGCGCATCTATCGCGGCGACCATCCGATCGGCTTCTGGGAGGAAGGCGCAAAGCGGCTCCAGACGGGCGACTGCATCATCGAGATCGTGGAAGAAACCGGCGCCACACCCCGCGCCGACGATCAATAGGTTCAAACCAGCGACAGACTGAACATGTTTGTTGCGCCACAGCAACATATGGCAAAATTCGTGCTACCCAGGGTGCAGCGCAGCATGAGGCCAATTGCCTTGCTGTCATAGAATGGCAACACTCCCCCTCAGGTCTGATTTTTGAGGGGTAGAATATGCGCTTGAAAAATGTCCTGAAAACCGGCGTCCTGCTGTCCGCCTTCCTTTATAACGCACCGTCTTTCGCCCAATCCACCGCGCCGCAGGCCGATGATGCCGGGGCCATCATCGTCACCGGATCACGCATCCGCCAGAATCCGCTGGACCAGGACAAGCCGATCGTCACGGTCGATCAGGAAGCGATCGCGCGGACCGGCCTTTCCTCGATCGCCGACGTTCTGCAGCGCATCCCGAGCGCTGGCGGCGGCCTCAACACCAAGGTCAACAATGCGGGCAATATCGGCGGTCCGCCCGACGGCACCGGCGTCAGCTCCGGCTCGGCCGAAATCGACCTGCGTTACCTGGGCGCCAAGCGCACGCTGATCCTCGTCGACGGCATGCGCTATGTGAACGGCTCGGCGGCCGGCGGCATCCCTGCCTCGGTCGACTTGAACTCCATCCCCGCCAGCATGATCGAACGGGTCGAGGTGCTGCAGTCGGGCGCCTCCCCGCTCTATGGCTCCGACGCGGTTGCCGGCGTCGTCAACATCATTACCAAACAGTCGCAGAAGGGGTTCGATCTGTCCGCCCAGTTCGGCACCTACGAACAGGGCGATGGCGAAACCTATGACCTCAACGCCAGCTATGGCCTGCAGTCCGATCGGGTGTCGATCGTCTTCGGCGGCAATTATGTGAAGCAGCAGAGCGTCCGCACCGCCGATCGCTCCATCTCCCGCTTCCCCAATCCGGGCCAGACGAGCTGCGCCGACCCGATCGGCGGCTGTTCCGGTGCCACGCCCAATGGCCGCTTCATGATCGGCGACGATGATCTGACGCTGATCGCGCCGGTCAGCGGGCGCCCGACCTATCCGGGCGACTTCAAGAATTTCACCTCGGCCGATCGCTATAATTTCGCGCCGGAAAATTACCTGCTGACGCCGTCGGAACGCTATGGCGGCTTCCTCAACGCCAAGTTCGAATTTTCCGACAATGTCAGCCTGCGCACGCGGCTGGTCTATCAGCATCGCAGTTCGACCACCCAGGCCGCACCGCTGCCGCTGTTCGTCGGCCCGGATGCGGGCAACGGCAATCTGCTCGACACGATCAGCATCGATGCGACCAATCCCTATAATCCGTTCGGCTTCACCTTGTCGTCGGGTGCCAATGGCGAGCCGGCTACCTATTCGCTGATCGCCCGCCGCTTCGTCGAGGGCGGGCCGCGCATCTTCAGCCAGGATGTCGACACCTTCACCATGCAATCGACGCTCGAAGGCTCCTTCGGGGTCGGCGACAAGACATGGTATTGGGACGTCAACGGCATGTATGGCAGCAATGACGCGCATCAGGTGTTCACCGGCAACCTGAACGCCGCCAAGCTGGCCCAGGCGCTGGGGCCAGTCGCGGGCTGCACCGGCGATTGCGTACCGTTCAACATCTTCGGCGGGGCCGGGTCGATCACCCAGGCCATGCTCGACTATGTGACCTTCGACCAGAAGGATCGCAGCACGCAGGAATTGTGGGACGCCACCGCCAACCTGTCGGGCGAATTGTTCGACCTGCCGGGCGGCGCGGTCGGCTTCGCCGTCGGCTACGAGCATCGCAACCAGCGCGCCAGCTACACCCCCGACCCGATCATCACCGCGGGCCTGGGCGCCGACGTGCCGACCAGCCCGGCCGCCGGCAGCTTCAATGTCGATGAAGTCTATGGCGAAATCCGCATCCCGATCCTCGCCGACGTGCCCTTCTTCCAGAAGCTGGAACTGGACGGCGCGGTGCGCCATTCCAACTATAGCAGCTTTGGCAGCAACACGACCTTCACCGTGTCGGGCCTGTGGAAACCGGTCAGCGACCTGCTGCTGCGCGGCGGCTATGCCGAGAGCCTGCGTGCGCCCAGCATCGGCGAAATGCATGCCGGCCGGTCGCGCACCGATCAGACGATCAACGACCCCTGCACCAGCGCAGCGGGCGGATCCTGGGACAATCCGACCGTGCGCGCCAACTGCATCGCCAATGGCGTGCCGGCCGATGGCAGCTATGACGAGCCGACCGGTGGCCAGCTGGGCGTCTTTTCCAGTGGCTCGACCAACCTGAAGCCGGAAACCGCCAAGACCTGGACCGCCGGCATGGTCTACAGCCCGGCCTGGGCACGCAACGGCTTTGCCAGCGCGCTCAGCCTTGAGGTCAATTATTATAATATCCGCCTCAAGAACGCGATCGACTCGGTGCCTGCGACGCTGACCCTGCGCCGCTGCGCCTTCGATGCCGATCCGGTCAGCTGCGCATCGATCAGCCGCACGCCCAGCGGTCTGGTCGCCGGCATCGACGCCACGCTGCAGAATCTCAACGCCATCAACACCGACGGCATCGACGGATCTTTGATCTATCGCTCCAAGCCGGTGGGCGAAGGCACGGTCGGGCTGACGGTCAACGCCGCCTATCTGCTGAGCTATGACATCAAGGCTCCGGCCGAGCTGAATGCACCGACCATCAAATGCGCCGGCACCGAACGCTGCGGTTCGGTCGACCAGGCCTATCCGCGCTTCAAGGCGACCACCACGCTCGACTATTCGGCCGATGCCTGGGGTGTTTCCTTCACCGGCCGCTATATCAGCAAGGTGACCGAGAGCGACGGCCATGTCATGGGATCGACCTTCTATGGCGACATGCAGGCCTATTTCTCGCCGGCCTGGCTCGACCATCGCACCCGGCTGACGATCGGCGTCAACAACCTGTTCGACAAGGATCCGCCGGCCTGCTTCACCTGCGACAGCGCCAATTTCGACCCGACCACCTATGATGTGCCGGGCCAGTTCGGCTACATCCGCCTGTCCTACAAGATGTGATAGATTAGTCGCTTAGCCATGGCGAAGGGCGCGTCCATCCGGGCGCGCCCTTTGTCTTTTCGGCTACCCCGTGACATTTGGCGCAAAAATCCCTATGTGCGCGCCGATCATGGCAACCAAAATCCCAGACGCGCCGAAGATCGGCATGGTTTCGCTCGGCTGTCCGAAGAACCTGGTCGACTCCGAACGTATCCTGACCAAGCTGCGTTCCGACGGCTATCAGATGTCCGCCGACTATGCCGGCGCCGACGTCGTGCTGGTCAACACCTGCGGCTTCCTCGATTCCGCCAAGGAAGAATCGCTCGAAGCGATCGGCGAGGCCATGGCCGAAAATGGCCGCGTCATCGTCACCGGTTGCATGGGCGACGAAGCGGACGTGATCCGCGCGAAATTCCCGCAGGTGCTGGCCGTCACCGGCGCGCATCAATATGAGCAGGTGGTCAATGCGGTGCATGACGCGTCGCCGCCCATCCCCAACGCCTTTGTCGACCTGGTGCCCGAAGGCGGGCTGAAGCTCACCCCGCGCCATTACAGCTATCTGAAGATTTCAGAGGGCTGCAACCACCGTTGCTCCTTCTGCATCATCCCCTCGATCCGCGGCGACCTGGTGTCGCGGCGCATCGACGCGGTGCTGCGCGAGGCGGAAAAGCTGGTCGCGGCCGGCACCAAGGAATTGCTGGTCATCAGCCAGGACACCTCGGCCTATGGCGTCGACACCCGCCACGAGCCGCGCATGTGGAAGGGCCGCGAGGTCCGCGCCCATATGACCGATATGGCACGCGAACTGGGCCAGTTGCGCACGGCGGACGGCGTCGCCCCCTGGGTCCGCCTCCATTATGTCTACCCCTATCCCCATGTCGACCATGTCATCCCGCTGATGGCCGAGGGGCTGCTGACGCCCTATCTCGACATCCCCTTCCAGCATGCCTCGCCGAGCGTGCTCAAGGCGATGAAGCGCCCGGCCAACGAAGCCAAGGTGCTCGATCGCATCCGCAAGTGGCGCGACATCTGCCCCGACATCGCGATCCGTTCCAGCTTCGTCGTCGGCTTCCCCGGCGAGACCGAGGCGGACTTCCAGTATCTGCTCGACTGGCTGGACGAGGCCCAGCTCGACCGCGTCGGCGCCTTCCGCTTCGAGCCGGTCGAGGGCGCCCCCGCCAATGACCTGCCGGGCGCCGTGCCCGAAGAGGTCAAGGAAGAACGCTACCAGCGGATCATGGAAAAAACCGCCGCGATCAGCGCCGCCAAGCTGCAGGCCAAGGTCGGCCGGGTCATGCCGGTGATCATCGACGAGGTCGGCGAGCCCGACGAGGAAGATGGCAGCATCGGCGCCACCGCGCGCAGCCAGGCCGACGCGCCGGAAATCGACGGCAATGTCTTCCTGCGCGACGTCGGCGAAGGCCGCAAGGCGGGCGACATGTTCGACGTGCTGATCGAGGATGCCGACGATCACGACCTGTACGGCGTGCCGGCCTGACCGATCGGGAACCGGATATCAGGGCCTGACGAACGCGTCCTGATATTCGGTCTTGATCGCCTTGTAGGTCGCCGCATCGACCGGCAGCTTGATGTCATAGCTGCCCTCGGCATAGGGGCCGGCGCCATAGGGGCCGATCGTCACCTGGATGCCGTCGATCAACTTGCCGTCGCGCGATGTCGGCGCCAGCACCTGCTTCATCGGATCGATGCATTTGGTGAAGTCGTCATCGCCCGGCACCACCGGCGCGCCGCGCTTTTCCGCCCGCGCCCGGTCCAGCGCCTCGCAGAAACTGTCATGGATCGCCGCTGCAAAGGCCGCTTCGGAGGTCAGCAGCGCGCCGAAATCGGTTTCGCGCCGCCGCTCCCTGTCCCACAGCAGCGCTTCATAGCCGGTCATGCCATGGGCGCCGCCAGTATACATGTAATTGGCGGATTCGAGCGCCAGGAAGCGCGGCGTATCGGCCATCACGCTCCAGCGCGTCTCGCGGCTGTGGGCGTGGAAGGGGAAGCCCGCTTTCCTGGCCGAATCCCGGTCCTGCGTCGCCATCTTGAGCGCATCGGCCTTGTTCTCGGCCATGGCGTGGGCGAAGCGATCGACCAGCGTCGGGATCGCCGCCGCCTGCGCCGGATAGGCGTAGAGAAATTCCAGCAGCTCGGTCTTGTCCGTCTGCTCGAATGGTTCGGCGGGTGGGGCAGCGGGTCGCGTGGTGCCGGCCATGCGGTCGACAAAGGCGCGCATCGTCGCATTGGCGGGCATGTTGCCGCCGGGCGTGTCATCCTCAGTCGATTTCGAGCAGCCGGACAGCAACAGGGCTGCGAGCAGCAGCCCCGTCGTCCCGTTCCCCCACCCTGCCCGCATCAGTGCGGCTTGGCCGTCAGGCAGCGTTCGCTGATCGCCTTGCGCGCATAGTCGCCGGCGAGCGCGCGATGGATATTGGGCCAGCCTTCGGCCACCAGCGCCTGCTCGACCGCATGGGCGTTGGCGAACTGGCCGCTTTCGGCCAGCGCATAGGCGCGGGCGCGCAGCGCCTGCAGGCCGCTATTGTCGGAACGGATCATGGCTACTCTCCTTGCCGTTTATTATGAACTGGAACCTAGGCACTCGGGCCACAATAGGCAAATGCCCTGACGGCCGGCCGGGTTTCCACCGGGACGAAAGAAGATGCAAAAATGGCCCGTTCCCATGTGGAGCGCTTTCTCCTACATCCCTGTGCATGACCGAATTTGCCGACCTGCTCAAAGCCGATAATGGCCAGCCCGCCCGTTCCATCCAGCTGATCGAAGCGGCCGAACTGGACGCCTGGTTCACCGCCCAGCCCGAGCGGGTCCGCGCCCTGATCAGCGCCCAGAAATTCCACGCCAAGCCGAACGAATATGCGATCGTCCCCGGCGAGGGGCAGAGCGACTGGTCGGTCGTGGCCGGGGTCGCCAAGCGCGACGCCCTCGGCAGCTGGTGCCTGGCCAGACTGGCCGAGAGCCTGCCCGAGGGCAGCTATCGCCTGGCCGAAGGCAGCACCGGCGCGGCGGCGCTGGGCTGGCTGACGGCGCAATATCGGTTCGAACGCTATCGCAAGGATGAAGGCGCGGCCGGGCCGCGCGTGTTGCTGACCAGCGACGTCGCCCGGATCGAGGCGATCGTGCAACAGGCTGAAGCGGTAGCGCTGGTCCGCGACCTGGTGAACACGCCGGCCGCCGACATGGGGCCGCAGGATCTGGAAGATGCCGTGCGCCAGCTAGCGCAGGCCCATGGCGGCGACGTGCAGGTGACGCGCGGCGACGCGCTGGAGCAGGGTTTCCCGATGATCCACGCCGTCGGCAAGGCGGCGGACAAGAGCTTTGCCCCGCGCCTCATCGAAATGGCCTGGGGCGACCCCGCCGCGCCGCGCATCGCCGTGGTCGGCAAGGGCATCTGCTTCGACAGCGGCGGCCTCGACATCAAGCCATCATCGGGCATGCGCCTGATGAAGAAGGATATGGGCGGCGCGGCCCATGCGATCGCGCTGGCCCGGCTGATCATCGGCGCACGACTGCCGGTGCGGCTGCACCTGCTGGTGCCGACCGCCGAAAATGCCATCAGCGGCAATGCCTTCCGCCCCGGCGACATATTGCGCAGCCGGCAGGGGCTGACGGTGGAAATCGGCAATACCGACGCCGAAGGGCGGCTGGTACTGGGCGACGCGCTGACCCGCGCGGGTGAGGAAAAGCCAGAGCTGATCGTCGATTTCGCGACCCTGACCGGCGCGGCGCGCGTCGCCGTCGGCCCGGACCTGCCCGCGCTGTTCACCAATGACGAGGCACTGGCGAGCGACATCGCGGCGGCCGGCACGGCGGTCGACGACCCGACCTGGCGCCTGCCGCTGTGGGACGGTTATTATGACATGCTGAAGTCCGACATTGCCGACATGAACAATGCCGGCGAAGGCGGCTTTGCCGGCGCGGTGACCGCCGCCTTGTTCCTGCAGCGCTTCGTGCCGGAGGGCACGGCCTGGATCCACCTCGACACCTTCGCCTGGCGACCGGCGGCCCGTCCGGGCCGGCCCAAGGGCGGCGAGGCCCTGGGCCTGCGCGCAGTCTTCCGCCTGCTCCAGCAACGCTATGACGGCGCGCGATAGTCAAACTGCAATATCCTGCGATCCGTTACGCAACCGGATTGGCTATCATGCGTTAGGGGGGCATGAACGCGCTCGCTTCCCCGCAACAGGCCGCCCAGATCGACCGTCCCGGCATACAGCCGCTCAGCCAGTGGATGCGGACCCTGGTGGATTATGTGCGGTCGGGAAAACCCGACCTCACCAACCGCCAGATGGCCCTGATGCTGACCGTCTATATCGGCGATGGCCCGCATACGGTGCGCGGCCTGGCCGAACAGTTGCATGTGTCCAAGCCGGTCATCACCCGCGCGCTGAACAAGCTTTCGGCGCTCGGCTATCTCCGACGAGAGCGGGATGCGGCCGATCGGCGCAATATTTTCATCACCCGCACGTCGAAGGGCGCGGAATTCCTTGACGCCTTTCACCATTTCATCGCAGGAACCGCGCGCGATGACAGGCCAGATCAACACCACGCGGAACGCACCGCCTGAAAGAACCCGGTTCAAGCTGGACGGCAGATCCGTAGCGCTCGACCACCGCGTCCATGCGGCGCGTGGCGACCTTGCGGACATCTCGCTCGCCGGCGTGCTCTTTTCCGCCCATTATGCCCGCGCGGTCGAACTGACCTGCGTGGCGCCCGGCGCGCCGATCCTGTCCCAGCCCTCGCACAATGCCGAGGCGGTCAGCGAATTGCTGCGCGGCGAAAGCTTCCATGCGCTCGACGTCACGACCGACTGGGCCTGGGGCTTCTGCGGGCATGACGGCTATGTCGGCTATATCCGCCGCGACGCACTGGACGTGAAGGAGGCGGTGAGCCACCGCATCGTCAACCAGAGCGCGCCGCTGTTCAGCCGCGCCGACATCAAGGCACCGATCGCCGATCACTGGCCGCTGGGCGCCCGCTTCGGCGGCGAGGCCGAGGACAGCTTCCTCGCGACCGGCGACGGCTTCATCCATGGCCGCCATGCCGCACCGCTCGACTCGCGGGAAAGCGACTGGGTCGCGGTGGCGCAGCGCTATCTGGGCCAGCCCTATGTCTGGGGCGGCCGTGGCCATCGCGGCATCGACTGTTCGGGGCTGGTGCAGGTTGCGCTGGGCGAATGCGGCATCGCCGTGCCGCGCGACACCGACCTGCAGTGCGAGGGCATTGGCGCGCCGATCGAGGCGAGCGTGCCGTTGCAGCGCGGCGACCTGATCTTCTTCCCCGGCCATGTCGGGATCATGACCGACGCCACCCATATGCTGCACGCCAACGCCCATTGGATGGCCGTGGTGGTCGAGCCGCTGGCCGATGTCGTCGCCCGGCTGGCGCCCGACCATGAACAGCCGATCATCGCGCGGCGGAGGATTGCCCCATGACCACGAAGATCTTCATCGACGGCGGCCATGGCACCACCGGCATCGAGATTGCCGATCGCCTGGCCGACCGGCCCGAACTGTCGCTGATCACGGTCGATGAAAAGGATCGCCGCAACATGGCGGCCCGGCGCGACGCGCTGAACGCGGCCGACATCGTGATCCTGTGCCTGCCCGACGATGCCGCACGCGAATCCGTGTCGATGATCGACAATGACCGCACCCGCGTGATCGACGCATCGACCGCGCACCGCGTCGCCGACGGCTGGACCTATGGCTTCCCCGAACTGGAACCGGGCCATCGCGAGCGGCTGGCCAACAGCCGCTTCGTCGCCAATCCCGGCTGCTGGCCGACCGGTTTTCTGGGGCTGGTCCGTCCGCTGGTGCTGGCCGGCCTGCTGCCGGCCGACTGGCCGGTGACGGTATCGGGCGCATCGGGCTATTCGGGTGGCGGCAAGGCGATGATCGCCGAATATGAGGGCGCCGAGGGCGCGCCGACCGCCTTCCGCGCCTATGGCCTGAGCCTGGCGCACAAACATGTGCCGGAAATGACCCGCTATTCGGGTCTGGCCCATCCGCCGCTGTTCGCGCCGGCCGTCGCCAATGCCTATCGCGGCATGCTGGTGGAAGTGCCGCTGCAGCTGCGCGCCATGCCCGGCACGCCCGCCCCGGCGGACATCCACGCCGCGCTGGCCGCCGCCTATGCAGGATCGCCGATCGTCAGCGTGACGCCCTTGGCCGACAGCAGCGCCATGGCACAGATTGATGTCGAGCATGTCGGCGCGACCGATCGCCTGTCGCTGTCGGTGTTCGGCAATGCGCAGAGCGGCCAGGTCCGTCTGGTCGCCACGCTCGATAATCTGGGCAAGGGTGCGGCAGGCGCCGCCGTGCAGAATCTCAACATCCTGGCCGGCTTGCCGGAAACCGCCGGCCTGCGGCTCTAAAGCGCCGTCAGCCAGACAGCAAAAAGGGCCGGAGCGTTCCATGACGCTCCGGCCCTTTTTGCGTTCAGACTATCAGTGGATCGTGCCGAGCGGCTGGTGATGGGCGAGCAACACGATCAGCCGCTCGATCTGGCGCCAGTGGCAGAAATGGATGTGGTTGCCGAGGTCGCGGCTGCGATCGGCCCGCGCCGCCGCCTCATAGCCGGCATTGGCGCCAAAGGTCGCGATCAGTTCCGTCGCATCCTCATAGCTCTTTCGATCCGAAAGATATGGCATGTGCATGCGACCCCCGATTTTTTGCGCGCCCTTTCCCCTCCCCTATCAACCCCCATGCCAGTTTGGCGCTTTGGCGCAGCAGGCCGATGACGAGGGTGAACAGCCGGTTAGCCAAGTCCCGCAGCGGGACAGGCGCGCCATTTCGGGACGCGAGCCGTTCCGATCCGGGACAGGGGAGACGCGGGCGACAAGCGACTGGCCATGGGCGGCGGGCCATGGCAAGGATGGGCCATGAACAAGGCGAAGAATCCGACCGGCGCGGGCGCCATCATCGCATTGCTGATCATGGCCGGGGCGATCGGCGGCGGCCTGCTGGGACAGCCCAGCATCGGCCTGCTGGTCGGCACCGGAGCCGGCATCCTGATCGCCCTGCTGCTGTGGCTGCGCGAACGAAAGGCTTAACTAACCACCCGCGCAACGGAGCGCCTTGCCGGGCGTCGCATCGCCGCATAGATGTGGCGACATGAAGAAGCATTTCATCGCCATCCCCCTCGTCGCGCTGGTCATTGCCGGCGGCGCCTTCCTCTACTTCGCGCAGGGCGACACGGCCCAGTTGCCGGCCGGTGCCGATGTCGGCCGGGAACCGCGCTTCACCACGCCGCGCAACGAGTTTTTCCCGACCGTTAACATCGCCGAGGTCAAGCCGTGGAAGGCTGGAGAGAAGCCGGTCGCGGCCAAGGGTCTGGTGGTCGAGCGCTTTGCCGAGGGGCTGAGCCATCCGCGATCGCTGCTGCGCCTGCCCAATGGCGACATATTGACGGCCGAGACCAACAGCCAGCCCCGCCCGCAGACCGGCATCGTCAGCCGGGTGATGAATTTCCTGATGAACAAGGCCGGCGCCGGCGTCCCCTCGCCCGACCGCATCAGCCTGCTGCGCGACACCGATGGCGATGGCAAGGCGGACACCAAGACGGTGTTCCTGAGCGGCCTCTATTCGCCCTATGGCATGGCGCTGATCGGCGACACCCTCTATGTCGCCAACACCAATGCGCTGATGGCCTTCCCCTATAAGGAAGGCGAGACCAAGATCAGCGACAAGGGGCGGAAGATTCTGAACCTGCCGGCCCAGGCGCCGAACATGCACTGGACCCGCAGCCTGACCGTCGGCCCCAACGGGCTGCTCTATGTCGGCGTCGGATCGAACAGCAATATCGGCGAAAATGGCCTGGAAAGCGAAGCCAACCGCGCCGCCGTGCTGGAGGTCAATCCCAAGACCGGCGACTATCGCATCTATGCGTCGGGCCTGCGCAACCCGGTCGGCCTGGCGTTCGAACCCAGGAGCGGCGTGCTGTGGGGCGTGGTCAATGAGCGCGACATGCTGGGCGGCGACCTGGTCCCCGACTATCTGACCCGCGTCGAATTCGGTGCCTTCTATGGCTGGCCGTGGAATTACTGGGGCGGCTATGAGGATCGCCGGGTCCAGCCGCAGCGGCCGGAAATCCGCGAATATACCAAGCGCCCCGACTATGCGCTGGGCAACCATGTCGCGCCGCTGGGCCTGAGCTTCTCCAAGGATGCGCAGCTTGGCGCCACCTATGGCAATGGCGCCTTTGTCGGCCTGCATGGCAGCTGGAACCGCAAGCCGGCCGCGGGCTACAAGGTCGTGTTCATTCCGTTCGAGGATAATGGCGAAGTCGGCAAGGCCAAGCCGGTCGACGTGCTGACCGGATTCCTGGACGCACAGGGCGCGGCGCGAGGCCGGCCGGTCGACGTGACCGTGGACGCCAAGGGTGCGCTGCTGGTGGCGGACGATGTCGGCGGCGTCGTCTGGCGGGTGACCCGCGCACAATAATCATGGCTCGCCCGGCCGAAGCGTCGAAAAAACTTGTTCGCAGAACCAGACGCTTAATTTCGGCCGGGCAACAGTAGGGATATATTGCCCCGTTCGCGCGCTGATACGCGATGCGACAGGCGTCCAAGATGAAACCGATCGAACCGGCGGAGCTATATCAGCTGCGGGCGGACAGCGCGCGGCGATCCCTTCATCACTTGCGCATGGAAGCGCTGGGCCAGCCGGACCGACGACAAGGCTATGACCTGGAGCATGATCGGCGGCTGGCGGAAATGTATTTCAACACCTTCGCCGCCCTCGCCCATCGACAACGTCACAGCGACACGCTGAGCCTGGCCCGCGTCATCAAGACGATGGCCGATGCCGCGCCGCTATGCGACACCGCCGTCGATCCGCCGCGTTGCCGCAAGGAACTGGACCGACTGGTCGACGAATTTCTGAGCCTTGCCGAAAAGGACGGCGACTGAGAATCAGACCGAGAGGCCGTGACGGCCGGCGAGTTCGACCACATATTGCCAGGCCACACGGCCCGAGCGGCTGCCCCGCTGCGTTGCCCACTGGATCGCGTCGAGCGGCTCGACGCTGAGACCCAGCGCCTGCGCATAGCCCTCGACAATGGCGACATAGGCATCCTGGTCGAGCGCATGGAAGCCCAGGCTGAGGCCGAACCGGTCCGACAGCGCCATCTTGTCATCGACCACGTCGCGCGGATTGATCGGATCATCCTGCTCCGACAGGTTGCGCGGCACGATATGGCGGCGGTTGGACGTCACATAGAGGCGGACATTGGCCGGACGCGCGGCGGTGCCGCCCTGGAGCAGCGAACGCAGCGCACGGGCATCGCCCACGCCTTCGTCAAAGCCCAGATCGTCGAGGAACAGGATGAAGGGTCGGGTCGTGCTGCGCAGCAGGGTGAAGAGCGCCGGCAGGCTGGCCAGTTCATCGATCGCGCATTGCAGCAGGGCGATGTCCTGCCCTTCCGCCTGCAGCTTGCCGACCACCGAAGCCACGGTCGCCGACTTGCCGGTGCCGCGCGCGCCCCACAGCAGCACGTCATGCGCGGCATGGCCGGCGGCATGGCGGCGGCTATTGTCGAGCAGCGCACTCTTTTGCGCATCGATGCCGGTCAGCAGATCATAATCCACCGGGGCGAACGCATCCACCGCGCGGATCGCCACCCCGTCCCACACATAGGCGGGAGCAGCCGCAAGGTCGGCAGAGGAAGCCGGCGGCGGCGCGAGCCGTTCCAGCGCTTCGGCGATACGGGTCAGCAGGGCGTCGTTCATGGCGCGGGATTAGCCGGGCCGCGCCGTTGCGGCAAGCTTTGCCAACAATGTCATGTCACTGTCGCAATGGCCTTTTACTGCAGCGTTCCGGGGTCTATATCGCGGGGGTCGTGACTATCCCAAATCCAGCCTTTTCCACCAGGGTCTGCCGCTATGGCGCGGAAGCGCTTCGCGAGGCAGCCTTGCTGATCCGCGCCGGCGAGCCCGTCGCCGTTCCCACCGAAACCGTCTATGGCCTGGCCGCCGATGCCACCGATTCCCAGGCGGTCGCGGGCATCTACAGCGCCAAGGGGCGGCCCAGCTTCAACCCGCTGATCGTCCATGTCGCCGACATGGAGATGGCGCGGCGGCTGGCCGATTTTTCGCCCCAGGCCGAGCAGCTTGCCGCCCGCTTCTGGCCGGGCGCGCTGACCATGGTGCTGCCGGTGCGGGCCGATAGCGGCCTGTCGCCGCTGGTGATGGCTGGCCTGCCGACCGTGGCGCTGCGCCTGCCGGCCCATCCCGCGATGCGCGCGCTGATCCGCGAGAGTGGCCGGCCGCTGGCTGCGCCTTCGGCCAATCGCAGCGGATCGATCAGCCCCAGCCGGGCCGAGCATGTGCTGGCCAGCCTCAACGGCAAGATCCGCATGATCCTGGACGAAGGCCCGACCAGCGAAGGGCTGGAATCGACCATCGCCGCCCCCGAAGCGGACCGCATCCGCCTGCTGCGCCCCGGCCCGGTCACGGCCGCGATGCTGGAGGAGGCAAGCGGCCTGCCGGTCATCACGGGGAAGGACAATGCGAAGATCGAAGCACCCGGCCAGCTCGAAAGCCATTATGCGCCGTCGAAGCCGGTGCGGCTCAACGCGCTGCGGGCGGAAAAGGATGAATATCTGATCGGCTTCGGGCTGATGCCCTGCCATCTGAACCTGAGCGTCGACGCGGATCTGCGCGAGGCGGCAGCCAATCTGTTCGCGGCGCTGCACGTCGCCGACGCCAGCACCCAGGAGCGGATCGCGGTCGCGCCCATCCCTGACGAGGGGATCGGCACCGCCATCAACGACCGGTTACGCCGCGCCGCGGCCTGACCGGTCGATCCGGCTCAGCCGCAATTGTCGTAGCCGGCCTTGCGGCATTCGCGGCGGCGCTGTTCGTCGGCCTTCTTGCGCGCCTTGCCTTCCTCGGCCTCCTGCTTGCGCATCTTGCGGCCATAATTGCGGTCGGCCTCGTCCTGGCTGGTCGTCGCCCAGTCGGCCGCCTGCGCACCTGCGCGCACCGGCAAGGTCACGATATCCACCGCCGTCCTGGCAATACAGCCCGGCAGCATCAGCAGCATCGCCGGCGCCAGCAGCATGATCGTCTTGGTCATTCTCAAAGTCCCCCGACTCGTCCGTTGCGCTGCATCTGCCATGGTCGACATTAACCATAAGCTAAGAACGCGGCGAAACGGGACGAGCGGTCGGGAAATCGGCCAGGCCGAGGATTATTCCTCGATGCGCGCGGCAAAACCCTTGCGCAGCTTGGCCAGCTTGGGCGGAATCACCGCCATGCAATAGGGATTCTGGTCGCCGACCCGCTCCCAATATTTCTGGTGATAATCCTCGGCCGGATACCAGGGGGCGTCCGCCTCGATCGCGGTCACCACCGGATCGACCTGGTCCACCTGCGCCCGCGCGATGCCGGCCAGCGCCTCGGCCTGCTGCTCGGCCGAATGGGGGAAGATCGCCGAACGATATTGCGTCCCGATGTCGTTGCCCTGGCGGTTCAGCGTCGTCGGATTGTGGGTGGCGAAGAAGATGTCGAGCAGGTCGGCATAGCTGATGACGGCCGGGTCGAAGGCGATGCGGATCGCTTCGGCATGGCCGGTATTGCCGGTGCAGACCTCCTCATAGGTCGGATCGACCTTGGTCCCGCCGATATAGCCGCTCTGGACCGATTCCACGCCCTTGAGCGTCTGGTAGACTGCTTCCGTACACCAGAAGCAGCCACCAGCCAGCGTTGCGATTTCCTGCGCCATATATCGATAATCCTTATCCAGCTTTGGCGCGCTAGATAGGAGCAATCAGGCCGCGGTTCCAGTCTGCGCCGCATTCTGCGCCATTGCCTGTTCGGCCTTGGCGCGTTCTTCGGCGACCAGTTCCTTGCGCGACAGCTTGCCGACCAGCGTCTTGGGCAGGCTGGCCCGCACCTCGACCTCGCAGACCCGCTCATGCTTGCCCAGTTGCGGGTTGAGCCAGTCCTTGAGCCCCGGCCCGTCGATGGTCGCGCCTTCGTTCAGGGTCACGAACGCCTTGGGCTGCTCGCCGCGATAACGGTCGGGCACGCCGATCACCAGCGCTTCCTTCACCGATTCATGATGATAGAGGACCGATTCCACCTGGCTCGGGAAGACCTTGAAGCCACCGACGGCGATCATGTCCTTGAGGCGATCGACGATCCGCACATAACCATCGTCATCAACCTCGCCAACGTCGCCGGTGCGCAGGAACTCGCCCACGAACACCTGCGCGTCCGCGTCCGGCCGGTTCCAATAGCCCTTCATGATCTGCGGACCGGCGAACATCAGTTCGCCCGGCTCGCCCGCGGGCGGCGGCTGGGTCGGATCCTCGCGGCTGACGATCTTGACGCGGGTGCCCGGCACGGGCTGACCGACGGTGCCGGTCTTGTTCAGCCCCTCATAGGGATTGGCGCAGACGATCGGGCTGGTTTCGGTGAGGCCATAGCCCTCGATCAGCCGCGCGCCGGTCACCGCCTCGAACTTCTGCTTCACCTCCATCGGCAGCGGCGCGCCACCCGAAATGCAGGTGCGCAGCGACGAGAAATCGATGTTCGGCAGGGCCGGATGATCGAGCAGCGCCTGATACATGGTCGGCACGCCGGGCAGAGACGTCGCCTTGGTCCGCTGCACGGCCGAAAGCACCTGCACCGCCTCGAACCGGGGCAGCATCACCATCTCGCCGCCATTCATGACGGTCCGGTTCAGCGTGCAGGTGTTGGCGAAGACGTGGAAGAAGGGCAGCACCGCGATGATGCGGTCGTCGCCCTCGCCCGCATGCGGGTCGATCGCCTGCGCCTGGCGCGCATTGGCGGTCAGATTCTGGTGGGTCAGCATCGCGCCCTTGGGCGTGCCGGTGGTGCCGCCGGTATATTGCAGCAGCGCGACGTCGTTGACCGGATCGATGTCGGCCACGATGCATTCGCCTGCATTGGCGATCAACCGGTCATAGCGGATGACGCGCGGATCATGCGGCAGCGGCGTCGTCTCGCCGCGCTTGAACAGGCGGAAGAGGATACTCTTGGCGGTCGGCAGCACCTCAGCGATCGAGCCGACCACCAGCTTTTCGAGGCTGCTATTGTCCAGCACCTTGAGCGCGGTCGGCAGCAATGCCTTGGCCGACAGGGTGAACAGGATCTTGGTGCCGCTATCCTCGACCTGATGCTCCAGTTCGGCGGCGGTGTAGAGGGGGGAGAAGTTGACGACGATCGCGCCGGCCAGCAGCGCGCCATAATAGGCCGCGACATAATGGGGGGTGTTGGGCAGGTAGAGACCGACCCGGTCCCCCTTCTTCACGCCCATGGCCTGCAAACCACAGGCGATGCGCCTGATGTCGTCCATCATCGCGCCATAGCTGAACTTGCGCCCCATGAAGTCGATCATGTGGGCCTGCGGGTGGGCGGTGGCGCTCTGCGTTACCATGTCCCCCATCGACATCGGCGGGAACGTCTGCTCCCACGGCGTAGGGTGCTGATAATGCTCGCGCCAGATCTTTTCTCTGCTCTCCATTTACAGAAGTGTAAGTGGCCCGAGCGCTTTACGCAAGCGTCAACCTGTGTCTGGATTGTAGCAAAAAGGCCGCGCCCGAAAGCCGGCGCGGCCCTTGAGAATGCTGCATCGCAGCGGGTCGGAAAGAGCGTCGGATGACGCTACGTCTTCAGACCTCGCCCTTGTTGCTGCTGAACGGATCAAGGATGGTCGCGGCGCCCGAAATCAGCTCGGACTCGCTCTTGAGCGCCTGCTCGATGCGGCGCGCATTATCCTCGCGCTCGCGGCGCAGTTCCTCGATCAGCGCCTCACGATCGCCATCCAGACGCGAATCGGTCGGCATCTCGATGCCGGCCTTCTTCGCCGCCTTGCTGACCAGCGCATCCAGTTCGCGCTGCGAGCACAGGCCCAGCGTCACCGGATCCTTGGGCGTGATGTTGCTGATGTTCCAGTGGCTGCGATCGCGGATCGCGGCGATGGTGGTGCGGGTGGTGCCGATCAGCTTGCCGATCGCGCCGTCCGAAATCTCCGGATGGTTGCGCAGGATCCAGGCGATGCCATCGGGCTTGTCCTGGCGCTTGCTTACCGGGGTGTAGCGCGGCCCCTTGGTGCGGCGGACCGGTTCGGGGCCCTTGAGCATCTTGAGCTTGTAGTCGGGATTGCTCTCGCCCTTGTGGATTTCATCCATGGTGATTTCATGGGCGCGCACCGGATCGCGGCCGGTATATTTGATGCCGGCAGTGTCATCGGCGATGGCCTGGACTTCCAGGATGTGGAGCCCGCAAAATTCCGCGATCTGGTCAAAGCTCAGAGCGCTATTGTCGACCAGCCAGCTGGCGGTCGCATGGGGCATGAGGGGCTGGGACACGGGGTCTTCTCCGGCTCTAAAAACGATAAGGGCCGCCCAAGCAGGGCGGCCACGACATGTCAGGGATAGAGCATCGCGGGGCTTGCGGCAAGGAAAAGCGTCAGGCGGCGCTGTCCATCACCACCGGATCGATCGGATGCAATCCGGCCAGGAATTCCTGCGCGCTGCGTTCCCAGCTGAAGCTGCGGCCATAGGCGGCACAGGCTGCCCGATCGCACAGCAGCGCGGCGGCGATGGCATCCTCCAGCCGCTCCGACAGCGCGCCGGTTTCCGGCGTGACGATATCGATCGGCCCGGTGACCGGATAGGCTGCGACCGGCGTGCCGGCGGCCAGCGCCTCGATCATCACCAGCCCGAACGTGTCGGTGCGGCTGGGGAAGACGAACACGTCCGCGCCGGCATAGATCGTCGCCAGATCGGCACCGAACTGCGCACCCAGGAAACGGGCGTCGGGATAAGCCCGTTCCAGCGCCCCGCGCGCCGGGCCGTCGCCCACGATCACCCTGGTTCCGGGATGCTCGCTGGCCAGAAAGGCTTCCAGATTCTTCTCGACCGCGACCCGGCCGACATAGAGCTGGATCGGGCGCGGCAGGTCCGCCAGCAGGGCCGAGGGGGCGACACTGCCGGCAAAGGTCTTGAGGTCCACGCCCCTGCCCCATTTGCGGACATTGGCGACGCCATGGGCACGCAATTGCTGCCGCACCGACCGGGTCGACACCAGCACCGCCTGCGCCGGGCCATGGAACCAGCGAATATAGCGCCAGAACCAGGCCGCCGGCAGCCCGGTGCGCTGCGACACATAATCGGGGAAATGGGTGTGATAGGCGGTGGTGAAGGGCACATTGCCGCGCAGGCACCAGCGCCGGGCGGCAAAGCAGAGCGGCCCTTCGGTCGCCAGATGGACGGCGTCGGGACGGAAGGCGGCGATCGCCTGCCCCACCACGCCCGATCGCACCAGTGCCAGCCGGATTTCGGGATAGGTCGGACAGGGAATGGAGCCATAGAGATCGGGCGAGATCACTTTCACCTCATGGCCCATATGCTCCAGTTCGGCCTGGATCGTCTGCAGCGTGCGCACCACGCCATTGACCTGCGGCGTCCAGGCGTCGGTGACGATCGCGATCCGCATGGCCCCTCTCCGCGTCAGGCCGCCATCAGCGCCGGCGTCTTTTCGCCGCGCTTGGCGATCTCGTCGGCCCAGTGCAGCACCTCCATCGCGCCGCTGGCATGTTCGACCAGCGCGGTGCAGCCCTCCACCCAGTCGCCATCATTATAATATTCGATGCCCTCGATCTCGCGCATCTCGGCATTGTGGATATGGCCGCACACCACGCCGTCGACGCCGCGCGCGCCGGCTTCATGCGCCACCACTTCCTCGAAGCGGGAGATGAAGGACACGGCATTCTTGACCTTGTGCTTGGCCATCTTGGACAGTGACCAATAAGGCAGGCCCATGCGCCGGCGCACCGCGTTGACCACCACGTTGAGGCGCATCAGCGTCGTGTAGGCTGCGTCACCCACAAAGGCGAGCCAGCGATGCGCCAGCATGATCGTGTCGAACTCGTCGCCATGCAGCACCAGCAGCTTGCGCCCGTCGGCGGTCTCGTGGATCGCCTTGCGCCGGATCTCGACGCCGCCGAAATTCATGCCGGTGAACTGACGGAACATCTCGTCATGATTGCCGGGGATATAGACGACACGGGTGCCGCGCTTGGCCCGCTTCATGATCCGCCACAGCACGTCATTATGCGCGGCGGGCCAGTAGAAGCGCTTCTTGAGCCGCCAGCCGTCGATGATGTCGCCGACCAGATAGATGGTGTCGCTGTCGACGCTGTCCAGGAAATCGATCAGCATCGTGGCGTTGCAGCCGCGCGTGCCCAGATGGATGTCGGAAATCCAGATGGTGCGATAGCGGCGACGCGCGCCTTCCCGTTCAGGGATGTGGAAGCGGTCGTCAGCCCCCTCTTCCAGTTCGCTCAGGAAGGGCAAGCGCGTGATGGCGTTCATGTCTACGTCCTCAAGGGCTGTTGTCCTTGAGGCCGAATCCTTAGCGCCGCTCTGTTACAACTCCGCACCGAATATGACGGAAATGCTACGACCTTCGACCATCCAATGCAGGGTGCCAAGTGACTTTCCCTCCCCAATGCCGCGCGAACTCAGTAGCTCGCTGCCGCAATTCAGGAGTGGCGTCTAAAAGGAAAAATGCTCGCGCAGTTCCCACTGCCGACCTGAGCGCATCAACCTTAAAACCCAATTCCGCGAGGCGCTCACCCCAGTGCATCAACTCCACGATGTTGCCGCCTGCCATCCTTGTATGATGGTGATAGACCACAATGGTCCGACCATCTCGTTGCAACGCCATTAATTCTGCCAAAGCCACACTTTTACCGGCCTTGGCAGATCCGACACTATAGGTCGCTGGTTCAAGGCCGTTGTCGGGATCTACAAATATAAGATCGCAACCATCCACAAACTCGGCGGCTCGCGCGAACCAAGATGCTCGCAAGGCGCGTCTGGATTTTGCATCGCCAGCAGGAAGCATCGCGTTGTGATAGACAGCACCGTCAATCAGTCCGGCCCGCTCCAAAGCATCCACACTACGATCGTTGCGCTGAACAATAAGCTTCAACTTATCAAACAACACCGGATCAATGGCGCGCCATATCTGTGGTCGATCCAAATAGGCTATGTGCTTACCATCCGCATTATGGGCTTCATCAGGGTATAGCCACCACAGAACACCCAGTTTCAACCCTGGCGCCAATCGACGCAACATCGACAGCTTCACATAATCGCCGACGTCAGCGACATAACGGTTCTGCACTAAACTATCCTCACACCGTCAGCACGATCTTCCCGAAATGTTCGCCCGCATCCATGCGGGCATGGGCCTTGGCCGCGTCGGCGAGGGCAAAGCGCTGGTCCATCGCCGGGCGCAGCTTGCCCTGTTCGACGAAGGGCCAGACGGTGCGCATGATCTCGTCCGCGACCAGGCTCTTGAAGCCCGATGAGCGCGGCCGCAGGGTTGATCCGGTCAGGGTCAGGCGCTTGGACATCACCGTCGGCAGGAAGATGCTGGTCTTGGCTCCACCCAGCACCGCGATCGACACATGGCGGCCATCTTCCGCCATGCATTCGATGTTGCGCGGGACATAGTCGCCGCCGACCATGTCGAGCACCGCCTGCACCCCCTGCCCACCGGTAATGCGCTTCACCTCGGCGACATAGTCCTGGCTCTTGTAATTGATCGCATGGGAAGCACCCCATTCGAGCGCCTGGGCGCTTTTGTCGTCGCTGCCGCAGGTGACGATGATCTCTATGTCGAACAGGCGGCAGAGCGAGATCGCCATCGTGCCGATGCCGCTGGTGCCGCCATGGACCAGCACCCGGTCGCCGCCGACCACATAGGCGCGCTCGAACAGATTGGTCCACACGGTGAACAGGGTTTCGGGCAGCGCCGCCGCCTCGACCAGGTCATAATCCGCCGGCACCGGCAGGCACTGGCCGGCCGGGGCAATCGCATATTCGGCATAGCCCCCGCCCGGCAGCAGCGCGCAGACGCGCTGGCCCACCAGCATGTCGGCGGACCGGCCGGCGGCGACGATCGTGCCCGCCACTTCGAGTCCGGGAATGTCGGACGCGCCGGGCGGCGGCGGATATTTGCCCTGCCGCTGCAGCACGTCGGGCCGGTTGACGCCGGCGGCGGCGACGCGGATCAGCACCTCATCCTCGCCGGGCACCGGCACCGGCCGCTGTTCGGGCACCAGAGCGTCGGGACCGCCCGGCACCGGGATGCCGATGGCCGTCATCTGCGATGGAATCGTGAAACTGTCGAGGATCATATGTGCCCCCCCGGGCCAGAGATATTGCGCCGCACCCAAAATCGACGGACGGAGCTTCGCTTCTTATTGACAGACTAGCCTACAGGGTCAACATTACCCTTTATGGACATGGACAATGATCTGCCGAGAAAGGCCGATGATCCGCTGGCCCAACTGCTCCGACAGGATCTGGGTCCCCTGTCCGTTGCGGAACTGGAAGCGCGCATCAGGGCGCTGGAAACCGAAATCACCCGCACTCGAACAAAAATTGAAAGCGCCGTTAACCATAAGGCAACTGCCGAGGCGTTATTCAAGCGATGAACCTGCGCCTCGCCCCTGACGGCCCGACCATGGGCTCCACCGGGCATGGGCAGTCTGGCAATTCCGGCGGTCAGGGCCTCTCCCTTGAACCGTCGTCGAGCAATGCCGACATAAGGTTCAAGTCAGCCCCTAACCGGGGCCAGGAGTAGAAAAGACATGCCATCTTTCGCAGCCGCCCTTGAAACCACCCTGCACAATGCGCTGACCCATGCGTCGGAGCGCAAGCATGAATATGCGACGCTGGAGCATCTGCTTCTCGCGCTGATCGACGATGAACATGCGTCGAAGGTGATGCAGGCGTGCGGCGTGGAACTGGGCGAACTGGCCGATGCCGTCACCCAGTATCTCGACACCGAACTTGACAGCCTGAAGGTGGAGGGCGCCAGCGACCCCTCGCCCACCAGCGGCTTCCAGCGCGTCGTCCAGCGCGCCATCCTCCATGTCCAGTCGTCCGGCAAGGATGAGGTGACGGGCGCCAATGTCCTCGTCGCGCTCTTCTCCGAACGCGAATCCTATGCCGTCTATTTCCTGCAGCAGCAGGACATGAGCCGCCTCGATGCCGTCAGCTATATCAGCCACGGCGTCGGCAAGGGCACGCCCACGCCCGAGCGTCAGGAGACCAAGGGGGCAGCCGAGGAGGAAAAGAAGGTGCAGGACGGCAAGGGCAAGAAGGATAGTGCCTTGGAGCAGTTCACCGTCAACCTCAACGAGAAGGCGGAACGCGGCAAGGTCGATCCGCTGATCGGCCGGTCGTCGGAAGTCGACCGCACCATCCAGATCCTGTGCCGCCGTTCGAAGAACAACCCACTTTATGTCGGTGATCCGGGCGTCGGTAAGACCGCGATCGCGGAAGGCCTGGCGCGCAAGATCGTCGAGGGCGAAGTGCCCGACGTGCTCAAGGAAGCGGTCATCTATTCGCTCGACATGGGCGCGCTGCTGGCCGGCACCCGCTATCGCGGCGATTTCGAGGAGCGGCTGAAGGCGGTCGTCACCGAACTGGAGAAGATGCCGCACGCGGTCCTCTTCATCGACGAGATCCACACCGTGATCGGTGCCGGCGCGACCAGCGGCGGCGCGATGGACGCCTCGAACCTGTTGAAGCCGGCCCTGTCGGGCGGGACGATCCGCTGCATCGGTTCGACCACCTACAAGGAATTCCGCAATCATTTCGAGAAGGACCGCGCGCTGCTGCGGCGCTTCCAGAAGATCGACGTAAACGAGCCTTCGGTCGAGGATACGATCAAGATCCTGACCGGCCTGCGCACCGCGTTCGAGGAACATCATCACGTCAAATATACGCCGGACGCGATCAAGGCGGCGGTCGAGTTGTCGGCCCGCTACATCAACGACCGCAAGCTGCCGGACAAGGCGATCGACGTGATCGACGAAGTGGGCGCGATGCAGATGCTGGTGGTGCCCTCCAAGCGCAAGAAGACGATCACCCCCAAGGAGATCGAGGCGGTCATCGCCACCATGGCGCGCATCCCGCCCAAGACCGTGTCGTCGGACGACAAGAGCGTGCTGGAATCGCTGACCACCGATCTGAAACGCGTCGTCTTCGGCCAGGATCAGGCGATCGAGGTGCTGTCGTCCGCGATCAAGCTGTCGCGCGCCGGTCTGCGCGATCCCGACAAGCCGATCGGCAACTATCTCTTCTCCGGCCCCACCGGCGTCGGCAAGACGGAGGTGGCACGCCAGCTCGCGACCCTGCTCGGCATCCCGCTGCAGCGGTTCGACATGTCGGAATATATGGAACGCCATTCGGTCAGCCGCCTGATCGGTGCCCCTCCGGGCTATGTTGGCTATGACCAGGGTGGCCTGCTGACCGATGCCGTCGACCAGCAGCCGCACAGCGTGCTGCTGCTCGACGAGATCGAGAAGGCGCATCCCGACCTGTTCAACATCCTGTTGCAGGTGATGGACAATGGCCGCCTGACCGATCACCACGGCAAGACCGTCGATTTCCGCAACACCATCCTCATCATGACCACCAATGCGGGTGCGTCGGACATGGCGAAGGAATCGATCGGCTTTGGCGAGCTGACCCGCGAGGATGTGCAGGAAGACGCGGTGAAGAAGCTCTTCACCCCCGAATTCCGCAACCGCCTCGATGCGATCGTGCCGTTCGGCTATCTGCCGCCGGAAATCGTCGCCCGCGTCATCGACAAGTTCGTGCTGCAACTGGAACTTCAACTGGCCGATCGCGACGTCCACATCACGCTGGACGAGGAGGCCAAGGCCTGGCTCACCAAGAAGGGCTATGACAAGCTCTATGGTGCCCGCCCGATGGGCCGCCTGATGCAGGAGAAGATCAAGCAGCCGCTGGCCGAGGAATTGCTGTTCGGCAAGCTGGTCCATGGCGGCGAGGTCCATGTCCACATGAAGGACGAAGCCCTCGCCTTCCAGATCACCCCCGCCGCGCCCAAGAAGGGCGGCAAGAAGGGCGGCAAGGCCAAGGCGCCGGAAGGCACGAAATAAGCGGCTTCACAGGCCCACGGGAAAGGCGGCTCGAGAGGGCCGCCTTTTTTATTCCTCCCCGGCACAAGGAGCGGGACCATGCGCAGCACGGTGGAGGGGCACGCGCCACAAAGAGCCACATCCCCGCGCAGCTGCTGCTCCCCTCTTTTTCCGTCATTGCCGCACAGGCGGTTAGCCCTCATCCACTATCTCCGTGCCGCCGCGGCTCCGCGCGAAAATGAATCACGCGGAGGCGCGGAGAAGAAAAGGGAAGGCCAACTTGGGTGGTTTGCTGACTGTCGGCTGTTGGGAAGACAATCGGCGGAAGCTGACGTTGTGCGGACAAATCGTTCTACAACAGTTGCAGCAGTTTCGGACATTCACCCTAGCTCTGGTGCGCTATAAATATCGAGATGGAGGCACAAACCGCGATCTCCAAGACGAGCGAGCGTTTCAGAACGGAGTGCAAGGCCCTCGTTGCTATCTTCAAGAAAGAGGCCGCAAAATACGCGACTTCTAAATCGCTGCGAGAAAGCCTGCCACGATACGATGTCATCAGACAAACCATCTAACAGATCGTTGATTTGTCGATCGAGATCAGCCGGCTGCTGATCTTTTGCAGTCACCTGCCATGACCCCGTGCGGGCGATCTTGTCCCTGCCTCCGAGGGTCTGAAATGTTCCGCCCATCTTCACGGCGATAGTCGGCTCACCAAGTCGTTCTGTTATCTCTGTCGGGTCGAGATCATCTCCATAAAATCCTATTGATGCTGCCGATCGGTGTAAGACGCCCATATCGGAGCCTAACATAGGCGGCGGCTTCCTACCAAATTTCGTCGTTCAGCATCTGACGTACCATCTGAATGAGTGGCCGGTTTCAACGATGCGTATGGCCTAAGCGAGTGACGAAGAATGGTCGTTACTTGCCAGTCACAGCCACCGTCATCCTGACGGAAGTCAGGATCCATTCTGCGCTACGGCGGATGGGGAGCGCTGAATGGATCCCGGATCAAGTCCGGGATGACGAAGATGGTGAAGGTAGCTTCTGGTCGTCAGCCGTCAAAGCCCGGCATCGTCGCTCGCGATGACGGGGGTGGTCGCTTCCAGACCATCCTCCCCTGCAAGGTTCGGCAGAGTCGCGTGCCTCTGCCGAACCTTGCAGGGAGGAATTCACAGCCGCTTCTGGTCGTTAGCACCCTCCCCCTAAACCCACATGCCCTTGCCTGCGTAAGCATTGCATGACACCCATGCCATCATGCAGCCCCACACCCAGTCCGTCATCCTCCTCCACGGCTTTGGCGGTCATCAGGTGCAGACCGCGCTGCTTGCCCGACGGCTGCGCGGGGAGGGCTACGACGTTGCCAATATCGGCTATCCCAGCTGGCGCTGGCCGCTGGCCCGCGTCGTCGATCATCTCCACGCCCGCATCATCGCCAGCCCGGCCTATCATGCTACGACCGTTCATTGTGTCGGTCATTCGATGGGCGGCCTCATGCTCCGCGCCTGGCTCGCGCGCCATCGCCCCGATCATCTCGGCCGCGTCGTCATGCTAGGCACGCCCAATGGTGGCAGCGAGATTGCCGACCTTCTCTACCGCCTGCACCTTCATCCGCTGATCCTGAACCAGGCCGGCGCGCTGCTACGCACTCGCCGCGATGCGATCACGCTGGCGGCGCTGGGTGAGGTCGACTATCCGCTCGGCATCATCGCGGGCGACCGGCCGATGAATGGCCTGCTCCCCAGCCGCATCTTCCGCGCGCCCAATGACGGCAAGGTCAGCGTCGCCGCCACCCATTGTCCGGGCGAAGGCGACCATATCACCCTGCCCGTCGCCCACACCGCGATGATCTACACCCGCCCCGTCGCCGATCAGGTCGTGCATTTCCTGCGCCATGGGCATTTCGCGCGCACTTAGCCGCCCTCTCCCCGCCCCCCTTAAATTCTGCTAAGCCGACTCCAGAACAGAAAGGTCGCATGTCTTCCACGCTTTCATAGGGGAATGCATGTCCACTTCGCTTCATCTGCGGTCCGCCGCGCCACGCGCCGCGCTGCTCAGCATCAGCTTCGTCCTTCTCGCCACGCCCGGCGCCAGCCAGCAGGCCGGCGGACCGATCGCCCGCTATGCGATGGATGCCGGCACCATGTCCGGCATGGCCGCAATGGCGGGCGGCGGTGGCATGGGCGGGGCCATGTCGATGATGATGGGCGGCGGCAACCAGCCGATCCATGAACTGGTGCTGCGCCTGGGATCGACCCAGACCGCGAGCGGCTCGCCGGCGGCCGAACATTATATGCCCGCCGGCGCCCGGCTGGGCGCCTCCGTCCCGCTGGTCACGCCAAAGGTCACGCCGAGCGACGAGCCGGCGCTGCCCGGTGAGAAGCCCAAGGGGCGGCTGCTCATCTATTGGGGATGCGGCGCGACCGCAGGGCCGAACCAGCCGGTGGTGATCGATTTCGCCAAGGTCGCGCGCGGCCAGTTTCCGCCCGGCCTCTACATGACCGGCGCGGCGATCCCGCAGGAATGGCAGGTCCGCTTTACCAACAGCAAGACCTATGGCGAATGGCCCAATGGTCAGACGCGCAAGACGCTGTCGGGCAATTCCTCGCTGATCGGCGACCATCGCATCGCCGGCAATTATTCGCCCGAGATCAAGTTCGCGCTGAACCAGGACTTCATGCCGCCGATCACGGGCCGCGCCAGCCCGGCGGCGGGCGGCGCCACCCAGTTGAGCTGGAACGCGGTGCCCAATGCGACCGGCTATTATGCCTGGGTGTTCGCGGCCAAGCAGGGCGGCGACATGGTGTGGTGGGCGTCATCGGCCAGCCAGGCGTTCGGCGGGCCGGTATGGGACTGGCTATCCCCCGGTGCCGTGCGCAAGCTGATCGTCGACAAGATCGTCATGCCGCCCAGCCAGACCAGTTGCACCGTGCCGTCACAGGTGGTGCAGTCGGGCGGCGAGATGCTGATGGGCAGCCTCTACGCCTATGGCCCGGAAGCCAATTTCGCCTATCCACCGCGCCCGGCCGATCCCAAGATCGCCTGGAAACCAGAATGGATCGCCCGTGTGCGCTATCGCTCCAACACCATGTGGATGCTCAACGGGCCGGACATGGGATCGATGATGAGCCAGGGCAGTGACGACAGCGCCGACGCCTCCGGCGACAATTCGCCACCCAAGAAGAAGAAATGCAAGGGCGGCCTTGGCGGCATGCTGGCCGGCGCGATGGGCGCGGGCTGCTGAAGCTCTGGTCGGGGCGCGGCACCAGCTATCGCGCCCCGGCCACGACTTGCACTTGAAACGAAAGGAAAATCCGGCAAGTCTCGCGCCATTCTTCCGTTTCGAGGTTTTCATGCGACACAAGCTACTGGCCGCGCTGCTGCTCGGCGCCGCCCTCTCCCCCCTGCCGCTCGCCGCCCAGTCGGCTGCCCCGTCGTCCAGGTTCGAGGGCCGCGACATCTTCGCGCTGCAGGTCGCGACCGATCCGCAGATCAGCCCCGACGGCAAGAGCGTCGCCTATGTCCGCCGCCAGGGCGACATCATGACCGACCGGCAGAAGGGCGCGATCTGGCTGGTCGACACCGCCACCGGCGCGCAGCGCCCGCTGGTCACCGACGCCAGCCAGCCGCGCTGGTCGCCCGATGGCAAGCGCATCGCCTATATCGCCGCCGATGCGGGCAAGCCGCAATTGTTCGTGCGCTGGCTCGACACCGGCGCGACCGTGCGCGTCACCACCCTGCCCGACGGCCCGCAGTCAGTCACCTGGTCGCCCGACGGCAAGTCCCTCGCCTATATCATGCGCGTGCCCGCCGACCCGATGAAGCTGGGCAAGGCGCCCGACAAGCCGGAGGGCGCCGAATGGGCCAAGCCGCTGGAGGTGATCGACCGGGTCGATTATCGCAATGATGGCGGCGGTTATGTCCAGGCCGGCTATGACCATATCTTCCTGGTGTCGGCCGATGGCGGCCCGGCCCGGCAGCTGAGCTTTGGCGACTATCAGGATGGCGGCCCGTTGAGCTGGACGCCCGATGGCCGCGCCATCCTGTTCAGCGCGGTGCGCAAGCCCGACTGGCAGCAGAAGGTTTTCGACCCGGAAATCTATGCGCTCGACATCGCCTCGGGCGCGATCAGCCCACTCACCAGCCGCGAAGGCCCGGATGTGGCGCCGGTCGTATCGCCCGACGGCAGCAAGGTCGCCTATCTCGGCTATGACGACAAGCGCCTCTCCTACCAGAACACTTACCTCTACGTCATGAACCGCGACGGCAGCGGCGCCCATGCGATCACCGCCAGTTTCGACCGCAGCATCGACCGCGCCTATTGGGCGGCCGACGGCAAGTCGCTCTATGCCCAATATGACGAGCGCGGCGTCAACCGCCTCGCCCGCATCAGCCTCGACGGCCATGTCACCGAACTGGCGAGTGGCCTTACCGGCACGGCGTTCGACCGGCCCTATAGCGGCGGCGATTTCAGCGTCGCGGCCAATGGCACTTTGGCCTTCACCAGCGGATCGGCGTTGCGCCCGGCCGACCTGTCGGTCAGCAGCGGTGGCAAGAGCCGCCAACTCACCCGCCTCAACGAGGATTTCCTGGGCCACAAGGCGCTGGGCCAGGTCAAGGAACTGGCCGTCACCGCGCCCGACGGCCGCACCGTGCCGGCCTGGCTCGTCACCCCGCCCAGCTATCAGCCCGGCACCCACGTGCCGTTGCTGCTGGAAATCCATGGTGGCCCGCACACCGCCTATGGCCCGCATTTCTCGACCGACGACCAGCTTTATGCCGCCGCCGGCTATGCCGTGCTCTACACCAATCCCCGCGGCTCCACCTCCTATGGCGAGGAATTCGCCCAGCTGATCCATCATAAATATCCCGGCGACGACTATGGCGACCTGATGGCCGCGGTCGATGCCGCGATCGCTGCGGGCGTGGCCGATCCGGACAATCTGTTCGTCACCGGCGGTTCGGGCGGCGGCGTGCTCACCAGCTGGATCATCGGCAAGACCGACCGGTTCAAGGGCGCCGCGACGCAGAAGCCGGTGATCAACTGGATCAGCGAGGCGCTGACCATGGACAATACCCTCTTCACCTCGCGCTACTGGTTCCCGGCCAAGCCCTGGGAAGATCCGATGGGCTATTGGAACCGCTCGCCGCTCAGCCTGGTTGGCAACGTCAAGACGCCGACCCTGGTGGTCGTGGGCAGCGAGGATTATCGCACCCCGGTCAGCGAGGCGGAGCAATATTATGGCGCGCTGCAGATACGGGGCGTGCCGACCGCGCTGGTGAAGGTGCCGGGTGCCAGCCATGGCGGCATCGCCGCCCGCCCGTCGCAATCGGCGGCCAAGGCGGCGGCTATCATCGCCTGGTTCGATCGCTATCGCGACAAGCCTGCGGCGGCGGCCACCGCACCGGCTCAATGATCCGGCTGGCCGGAGCATATTGTTCATGATATGTTCCGGCCACTTTCCAAGGAGAATGCATGATGGCGGACCCGGTTCTTCTCTATACCAACCCCATGTCCCGCGGGCAGATTGCCCGCTGGATGCTGGAGGAGGTCGGCGCCCCCTATGAGGCGGTGATCCTGGATTATGCCGGCGGGATGAAGACCGCCGACTATCGCGCCATCAACCCGATGGGCAAGGTGCCGGCGATCGTCCATGGCGGCAAGGTGGTGACCGAATGCGCCGCCATCTGCGCCTATCTGGCCGACGCCTTCCCGGCCGCCGGCCTGGCGCCGGCGACCGATGACCGGGCCGATTATTATCGCTGGCTCTTCTTTGCTGCCGGACCGGTGGAGGCCGCCGTCACCAACAAGGCGATGGGCTTCGTCCTGCCCGAGGGACGCGAGCGCAGCGCGGGCTATGGCTCGCTCGACGACACGCTCGATACGCTGGAAACGGCGGTCACCGGCCGCAGTTGGATCTGCGGCGGCACCTTCACCGCGGCGGACGTCTATGTCGGCGCGCAGATCGACTGGGGGCTCGCCTTCGGCACCATCCCCAGCCGCCCGGCGTTCGAGGCCTATGCCTCCCGGCTGCGCGAGCGCCCAGCCTATAAAAGGCAGAAGGAGATGGACAACGCCCTGATCGCCGAGATGCAGAAACAAGGCTGAGCCTGCCCCCTTCCCCACAAAGCAAAAGGCCCGGCGGAGATGTCCGCCGGGCCTTTTTTGACTTGCCGTTCGACCGCTATCAGCGACGATCGCCGAACAGGCGCAGCAGGAACAGGAACATGTTGATGAAGTCGAGATAGAGGTTCAGCGCCCCCATCACCACCGACTTGCCCATCATCTCCGTGCCGGCGACATAAGCATAGATGCTCTTGATCTTCTGCGTGTCATAGGCGGTGAGGCCCGCAAACAGCAGCACGCCAACGGCGCTGATGACCAGATCCATCATGCTGGAGCGCAGGAAGATGTTGATCAGGCTGGCGACCAACAGGCCGACCACGCCCATGATCAGGAAGGTGCCGAAGCCCGACAAATCCTTCTTGGTGGTGTAGCCGAACAGGCTGAGGCCGGCGAAGGCCGCAGCGGTCGCGAAGAAGGTCTGCGCGATCGACGTGCCGGTATAGACCAGGAAGATCGACGACAGCGACAGGCCCATCACGGCGGCATAGGCCCAGAACAGGCTCTGCATCGCGACGGTCGACAGCTTGTTGATGCCAAAGCTCATCACCATGACGAAAGCCAGCGGCGCGAACATGATGACATATTTCAGGATGCCGGGGCCGGCGAGGATTTGGAGCGCCAGACCGCTCGACGCGAACAGCATCGCGACGACACCGGTCAGCAGCACGCCGCTCGCCATATAATTATAGACCGACAGCATATATTTGCGCAGCCCGGCATCGAACGCCTCGCTGCGCGCGGCGCTGGCATTGCCAAAGCCTGCGATGTCGGAACGGGGGTCGGACCAATTGGCCATGGGTAAAATCTCCTTGGACGGCCTTTCTCGGCCGATCGTCATAGTATCGGCGCTAACGCCTCTCAGTTCAAGCGAAAGCCGAAGGCTAACAGCGATGTCATGCCTGAAGGCTACGCTAAAAGATCATGTCAAATTGACTTGCGCGAAGGCTCGGACCGGGAATGTGCCCATGCCGACGATCTTGGGCGGCACCGCGGTGAAGGCGAAGCCGGCATCCGGCAGCATGGCCAGATTGGTCATATGTTCGCAGATCAGCACGCCCGCCCCCAACAGCTCGCGATGGACCGGGCGGCCGGTGCCGGGCCGCGTATCGTCGATATTATGGCTGTCGATGCCGACCAGCCGGGCGCCGCGCGCCACCAGCATCTGCGCCGCCGCTTCGGTCAGGAAGGGGTGATCCTCATAATAGGCGGGCGTGCGCCAGTGCCGGTCCCAACCGGTGTGGACCAGCACCGCGCGGCCGGCGACATCGATCCCATCCAGATCGGCGGCGTCGGTCGCCAGGCCCACGGCCTCGAACGGCCTGCGCACCACGATCGCCGGCAGGCTGGCCAGCCGGTCGAGGTCGAGCATGGAGAGATCATCGCCCTCCTCGAAGCGGTGGAAGGGCGCATCGAGATAGGTGCCGGTGTTCGACACCATGTCGATCCGTCCCATCTGAAACGCGCTGCCATCGGCATAGTTGGCGCGCGACTGTTCGCGGGTC
Organism: Sphingobium sp. LF-16; assembly: GCF_003711185.1. Classification (NCBI taxonomy): domain Bacteria; kingdom Pseudomonadati; phylum Pseudomonadota; class Alphaproteobacteria; order Sphingomonadales; family Sphingobiaceae; genus Sphingobium; species Sphingobium sp. LF-16. The sequence continues at coordinate 2,397,809 of NZ_CP029335.1, forward strand.
CAGTAATCGCAGATATGCGGCGCGGCGACGCCCTTATAGGTGGTCATGCCATGTTCGATGGCGTGGCTGAGATCGATGAAGCGGGTCATGACGGGGACATTCTCCTACGGAAGATGCGCCACAGGGTGGAAAAGCCGACGACCGCCCAGATGATGTTGAGCACCATCGAGGGAAAGGCGCCATGCCACCAGGTGTTGAGGATGAAGAAGGCGGCGCCGACGGCGTTGAGCCACTGGAAGGTCGCCGACCCGCCCGACAGCCGCCCGGTCGAGACGCCGACATAGGCGATCAGCACCAATATCGCGCCGGCCCAGCCGACGATCTCCACGAACAGCGCCACCATCCACCCCCAAATGAAAAGGGCTCCCTCCTCACGGAGAGAGCCCTCATTCCTTAGCTCAGCGCGTCAACCGATCAAGCGCTCAGGCGGCGAGCTTGCGCAGCACATATTGCAGGATGCCGCCATTGAGGAAATATTCCAGCTCGTTGACGGTATCGATGCGGCAGAGCGCGGTGAAGCTGAAGGTCGAACCGTCGGCGCGGGTGACCTGCACTTCGACATCCTGGCGGGGCTTGAGGTCGGCGACACCGGTGATGGTGAAGCTGTCATCGCCCTTGAGGCCCAGCGTGTCGCGGGTCTGGCCGTCCTTGAACACCAGGGGCAACACGCCCATGCCGACCAGGTTCGAGCGGTGGATGCGCTCGAAGCTTTCGACGATCACGGCGCGCACGCCGAGCAGGTTGGTGCCCTTGGCCGCCCAGTCGCGCGACGATCCGGTGCCATATTCCTTGCCGCCGATCACGACCAGCGGCGTGCCGTCGGCCTTGTGCTTCATCGCCGCGTCATAAATTGGCATGACTTCGCCCTGATAGCTGGTCATGCCGCCTTCGACGCCGTCGAGCATCAGATTCTTGATGCGGATATTGGCGAAGGTGCCGCGCATCATGACTTCATGATGGCCACGGCGCGAGCCATAGCTGTTATAGTCGGCCTGGGCGACCTGATGCTCGCTCAGCCACTTGCCTGCGGGCGAGGTCGCCTTGATCGAACCGGCCGGCGAGATGTGGTCGGTGGTGATCGAGTCGCCGAAGATCGCCAGCGGCATGGCGCCGATGATGTCCGTGACCGGCGCCGGGGTCATGGTCAGCCCCTCGAAATAGGGCGGGTTGGCGACATAGGTCGACCCGGCACGCCACTTGTAGGTGTCCGACCCGGTCACCTCGATCGCCTGCCAATGGGCGTCGCCCTTGTAGACATTGGCGTAGCGGGCGCGGAACATCTCCCGGTCGACCGCCCCCGCCAGGGTGGTCGCGACCTCGTCATTGGTCGGCCAGATGTCCTTGAGATAGACCGCTTCGCCATCCTTGCTCGTGCCGATCGGGGTGGTGATGAAATCCTCGATCACCGTGCCCTTGAGCGCATAGGCGACGACCAGCGGCGGCGAAGCGAGGAAGTTGGCGCGCACGTCGGGCGAGACGCGACCTTCGAAGTTGCGGTTGCCCGAAATGACGGCGGCGGCAACCAGGCCATTTTCGTTGATCGCCTTGCTGATCGGCTCGGCGAGCGGGCCCGAATTGCCGATGCAGGTGGTACAGCCATAGCCGACGAGGTTAAAGCCGATCGCGTCGAGATGCGCCTGGAGGCCCGCCTTTTCCAGATAGTCGGTGACGACCTGGCTACCGGGCGCCAGCGACGTCTTGACCCAGGGCTTGGGCTTCAGGCCCAGCTCATTCGCCTTCTTGGCGACGAGGCCGGCGGCGATCAGCACATTGGGGTTGGAGGTGTTGGTGCAGCTGGTGATCGCGGCAATGGTGACGTCGCCATCGCCAATATCATAATCCTTGCCCTCGACCGGAACGCGGGTCTGCGCCTTCTTGTAGGTATTCACCATGTCCGCGTTGAACACATCGTCCACTTCGGGCAGCGCGACGCGGTCCTGCGGGCGCTTGGGGCCGGCGAGGCTCGGCACCACGGTCGAGAGGTCCAGTTCCAGCGTATCGGTGAAGATCGGCTCTATCGACGGATCGATCCAGAAACCCTGCTGCTTGGCATAGGCCTCGACCAGCGCGATATTCTCGTCGCTGCGGCCGGTCAGGCGCATATAGTCCAGCGTCTTGTCGTCGATGCCGAAGAAGCCGCAGGTCGCGCCATATTCGGGCGCCATATTGGCCAGCGTCGCGCGGTCGGCTAGACTGAGCGTGGCAAGGCCGGGGCCGAAATATTCGACGAAGCGGCCGACCACGCCACGCGCGCGCAGCATCTGGGTGCAGGTCAGCACCAGATCGGTGGCGGTGACGCCTTCCTTCAAATTGCCGGTGAACTTGAAGCCGACAACTTCGGGGATCAGCATCGACACCGGCTGGCCCAGCATCGCGGCCTCCGCCTCGATCCCGCCCACGCCCCAGCCCAGCACGCCCAGGCCATTGACCATGGTGGTGTGGCTGTCGGTGCCGACGCAGGTGTCGGGATAGGCGATGGTGGCGCCGTCGGAGCCTTCGCTCGACCAGACGCCCTGGGCGATATTTTCCAGGTTCACCTGATGGCAGATGCCGGTGCCCGGCGGCACGGCGTAGAAGTTGGCAAGGCTCTTGCTGCCCCATTTCAGGAAGTCGTAGCGCTCCATGTTGCGCTGATATTCGATCTCCATATTGTCCTGGAACGCGCGGGGCGTGCCGAACTCGTCGACCATGACACTGTGGTCGATGACGAGGTGGACGGGCACCTGCGGGTTGATCTTGCTGGCATCGGCGCCCAGCGCATTCATCGCGTCGCGCATGGCGGCCAGGTCGACGACGCAGGGCACGCCGGTAAAGTCCTGCAGCAGCACGCGCGCCGGGCGATACTGGATCTCGCGCTCGGCCTTGCCCTTGTCATTCTGCCAGTCGACGATCGCCTTGATATCGTCGGTGGTGACGGTCACGCCGTCCTCGAAGCGCAGCAGATTTTCCAGCAGCACCTTCATCGAGAAAGGCAGGCGCGAAACGTCTCCAAGCTTCGCAGCAGCCTTTTCCAACGAATAATAGGCGATGTCCTTGCCGCCGACATTGAGCGTGTCGCGCGTGCCGAGAGTATCCTGTCCGGTGGCGGTCATAAGATATGCGTCTCCTCGCATAGGCCCGGCCATGCGGAAGGAAGCGTCGCGTTCCCACCAGAAGCCACGAAGACGCGGCAAGGTGGAGGGAGGCGCCCCAACCTATGGTCGAAGCAAGTGTGTCCCGATGAGCGGTGGCATACAGATTGCCACCGCCAAGTAAAAGGGACAAAATGGTCGAAACCGCCTTTATTTCCGCCATTTTTGCTTACTGAAAATCATTCGCAGCGACGCGCACAAGGGCCGCACTTTTATTGTGCGCGGGGCGTAGAAATCACGCCCGCCCCGCCCCATATCTTGCCTTTATCAGCGCGCCTTTTCCGCTGCGATCCAGCCGTCGATCTGGCTTTCCAGCACGGTAAGCGGCACCGCCCCCTGCGACAGTACCGCATCATGGAAACGGCGCAGGTCGAACTTGGGCCCGAGCTGCTGTTCCGCCCGCGCCCGCAGCTCGCGGATCTTGATCTCGCCCAGCTTGTAGCCCAGCGCCTGCCCCGGCCAGCTGATGTAGCGATTGACCTCCGCATCGATATTGGCGTCGCTCAGGGCGCTGTTCGCCTTCATGAAGGCGACGGCCTTCGCCTTGTCCCAGCCCTTGGCATGGATGCCGGTGTCCACCACCAGCCGGCAGGCGCGCCACATCTCATAGGACAGGCGGCCCATCATCTTTTCGGGCGTGTCGTAGAGGCCCATCTCCTCGCCCAGATATTCGGTGTAGAGCGCCCAACCCTCGACATAGGCGGTGAAGCCGGCGAGATATTTGCGGAAGGGCGGCAGCGGCAATTCCTGCTGCAGTGCGATCTGATTGTGATGGCCCGGCACCGCCTCATGCGCGGTCAGTGCCGGCAATTCCCAGAAGGGCCGCTGGTCCAATTTCGACGTATTGACCCAGTAGGTGCCCGATATCCCCGCTTCGGGCGCGCCGGGGCCATAATAGGCGGTGGTCGTCCCTTCCGCCTCGGCCGCCGGGATCGGCTTGATGCCATAGGGCAGGCGCGGCAGCGTGGCGAAATAGCGCGGCAGCAGGCCGTCGATCATCTTGGCCTGGCGCGCGGCGACGCGCAGCAATTCCTCGGGCGTCTTCGCGTAATAGCTGGGGTCGGTACGCAGATGCTGGATGAAGGCGGCACGGCTGGGATAGCCCGCCTTGGCCGCGATCGCGTCCATCCGCTTGCCGATGCGGGCGACCTCATCCAGCCCGATCTGGTGGATTTGATCGGGGGTCAGGTCGGTGGTGGTGTGGGTGCGCACCCGGCTGGCATACCAGGCCGCGCCACCCGGCAGCGTCGATGCGCTGTCGCTCTTGCGGCATTTGGGCAGATAGTCCGCCACGAACAGGTCGTGCCATTTGCCATATTCCGGCGTGATGACATCGCGGATCACCGCCACCGCGCGCGCCTGTAGCGCCGCCCAGTCGGCATCGCTGATGTCGCGCGGCTTGGTGCGGGTGAAGGGCTCGTAGAAGCGCGTTCCTTCCGGCGCCCCGGCGACGATGCCGCTGATCCCCTTGGCAAAGCCGCCCAGCACCGAACAGGGCAGCACATAGCCGCCCTTGATCGCCTGGCGAGTGATCACCATGCCATCGCCATTCTGCTTCGGGTAAAGGGCCAGGCGCTTCAGATAGCTCTCATAATCGGCGCGGGTGTAGAAAGGCAGGCCGTCGGCCATGCCGGAAAAGCCCTGATGCCAGCTATAATAGGTGGTGAAGAGCATCAGCCGTTCGGCCTGATGCTTGTCGCTGGCGATATCGTCGCGCAGCATCCATAGCAGCACCGCGCGATTGACCTTGTCAGCGGCGTCCAGCCCTGTCTCCGGCACCGCATCCAGCCGGGTGACGAAGCCCTGTTCCGCCTTGATCTGGGCATCGCGGGCGCCAAGCGACAGGTCGGAAATCTGGTCGTCATAGTCGCGCACGCCGCGCGCCGTCGCCTCCACCGGATGGACCGACAGATACCATGCCCAGTGATCGTCGATCACCTTGGTCAGCTGGTCATGGGGAGTCTGGGCGTGAGCCAGAGCGGGCGCCGCAACGGCGAGCATCAGGGAAATGATCTTGCGCATGGGCGCAACTGATCGCGCGGCGCAACGATTCTGGCAAGATGGCCCGATGCCGGTTCAGGCGGCGGCTACGCCGTCCGCTTCGACAATGTCGTCGCCGGCATAATAGCCGCGCACCCGGACCCGCTTTTCCACATGGTCGACCGGCACCCGCAGCAGCACCAATCGCCAGGTGCCGCCAAGATCACGCTGGAGCAGGAAGCCGGCCTCATCGCGCAGCAACCGCCCGGTTTCATCCACTCCAGCGCCAATCTCGATCATGCGTGTCAGTCTATCGCGTCCTTGATGCCCTTGCCAGCCAGAAGGCCCAGAACAAGGAAGATCAGGAACAGGGCGATGGCGATGCCGAACAGCAATTTGGCGATGCCGACGAAGGTGCCGGCGGCGCCGCCGAAGCCGAGGACGGCGAGCACGGCCGCGATCACAAGGGCAATGATGGCAAGACGAATCATGGTGGGATTCCTTCCGTTTCTCTGATGTTTCCAAACGGAGGAAGGCGCGCATTGTTCCGCGCGCGCAGCGTTCAGACCCAGCCTTCAAGCACCTGATTGGGTGGGCGGTGGCCGTCGGCCCAGGTGCGGATATTGGCGATGACGCGCGCGCCGGTGGCGTCGCGCCCCTCGAAGGTCGCCGAGCCGACATGGGGCAGCAGGGTGACATTGGCGAGCGCCAGCAGCCGCGGATCGACCGCCGGCTCATGGGTGTAAACGTCAAGCCCGGCGCCGGCGATCCGTGCTTCGGCAAGCGCGGCGATCAGCGCCGGCTCGTCGGTGATTTCCGCGCGGGAGGTGTTGATGAGATAGGCGTCGGGCCGCATCAGGCCGATCCGCCGCGCATCGATCAGGCCGCGGCTGTCGGCATTGAGCGGGCAATGAATCGACACGATGTCGCATTCGCGCAGCAGCGCGTTGAGATCGTCATGCCAGCTGGCCTCCAACTCCTGCTCCACCTCGAACGGCAGGCGATGGCGGTTATGATAGGCGATGGAGAGGCCGAACGCCTTGGCGCGGCGGGCGACGGCGCGACCGATGCGGCCCATGCCAATGATGCCCAGCTTCTTGCCGCCGATGCGGTGCCCCAGCATGCCCGACGGGCTCCAGCCATGCCACTGGCCCGAGCGCACCAGCTTCTCCCCCTCCGCCAGGCGGCGGGGCACGGAGAGGATCAGCGCCATGGTCATGTCGGCCGTGTCTTCGGTCAACACGCCGGGCGTGTTGGTGACGATCACGCCCCTGGTCCGCGCGGCGGCCAGGTCGATATGGTCGACGCCGCTGCCGAAGCTGGCGATCAGTTGCAGCCGGTCGGGCGCGCCGGCGATCAGTTCCGCATCGATCTGGTCGCTGATGCAGGGCACCAGCACGTCGCACTGCGCCATGGCGGCGGCGAGTTCGGCCCGGTTCATGGGAATGTCGCCGGTGTTGAAGCTGGCGTCGAACAGTTCGGCCATGCGCGCCTCCACATTGGGGGGCAGGCGACGCGTCACGATGACGCGCGGCGTTGCGGGGCGCGGTTTCCTGGCCATAGCATGGCCGCTATTCCCGCCTGCCCCGCCGGTCAAGCGGATATGCTGCCGCCTGCGATTGAAAGCTTGTCGCGACCGGCCGGACAAGCGTATGGAAAGACCATGGGTGATATGGGCAAAGGGTCGGGCATGAAGCGCCTGCTGCTGGGCGCGGGCATGATCGCGGCACTGACCAATATGAGCGGCGCGGCGGCGGCCCCGGCCAAGCCGGTGCCCTATTGGGCGTCGCTGTCGCATGACGAGGCGCGGATGCGCGTCGGCCCCAGCCTCGATTACCCGTCCAACTGGGTCTATCAGCGCCGCGACCTGCCGGTGAAAGTGGTGCAGGTGCTGGGCCTGTGGCGCAAGGTGGAAGACCCTGACGGTGCCCAGGGCTGGATGCATGTCCGCCTGCTGAGCGATACCGCCACGGCGATCGTCACCGCGGCGCAAGCACCGATGCACGAGGGCGCGAGCGAAACCAGCCGCACCCTGTTCCGCGCCGAAAAGGGCGTGGTCGGCCGGATCGGTTCCTGCTCGAGCGGCTGGTGCGCATTCGACGTAAAGGGCCAGAAGGGCTTCGTGAAGGCGAGCGACGTGTGGGGCGCCACCAGCGGCTGAACCCGGCGCGGCAAAATAGGAAATGCCGCGCTTAACTTCGCATATTTCCCGCACATCCTGACATTTTCGTGCCGATGATGGAAATTATCGTGCGAGACCATGGATGCGCGCGGACGATGGGAAAGAGCCGGCGACGGTATAGCGGAAAGCCGGCGCTGTAGGACAGACGCCACGGCCCCGGCGCCATCGCCCCTAAGGATTTTCCGCCATCGGCCATCCGGAATAGCCCGATTGTTTCGCACCCGACATCGTCATAGCAATCCGTTTGTCGCAGCGCGCCGGGATTGACCCCGACATCTGCCTGGACATGGGGGACAGCGATGGCTTGGAGCAGGCGCGCATTCATCGGCGCAACGGCAGCATCGGTCACAGGCCTGTCCCTGATACCGGGCCTGATACCAGCCAGGGCGAATGCGCAGGCGAACCGGCAAAAAACCTATGGCGTCGTCGAAATCCGGCGGGGCGGAATGAGCGTCGCAGCCTACCGGTTTGACCGTGACCAGCTGGGCCGACGAAAGCTTTCAGGCTTCGAGCGCATGGCGCCGGAACCCACCGGCAAGGCCTTCGTGGAAACCGAACTGGCCAGCCCACTTGGCCCCGCAGCGGATGACGCCATGGCCGCCCAGAGCGTCGACATCGTGGCTGGCCATATCGATCGGCTGAAGTCCCAGCATGGATTGCAGACCAGCGACATTGCCGTGCTGGTCTCGGGCGGCCTGATCGACTTCGCGCCAGGCCGGGTGGAGCAATTCATCGCCGCCCTTCCCGCACGAACGGGCATCACCCCCGAAATCATCTCGATCAAGGATCAGGCGCGGCTGGGCTATGACTGGATCGTGCGCCCCGCTGATCGCCGCAATGTGATGCACGTCAACATCGCCAGCGGCACTATCAAGGGCGGCTATTATGACCAGCATGGCCAGTTTGTCGCCCTTTCGGCACCCTATGGAGCCAAGACGATGGCCGGCGCGGTCAAGCTTCACTGGCCGGACGTCCGCACCGCCACCGTCGGCCAAAGGGCATCGGAATTTTACGGCGACACCGTGGCTCCGGTGCTGGCGCCACAGATTGCGACGGAACCCCCACCCCAGCAACGCCCGACCGTCTATCTGACGGGAGGGATCGTGACGGCAACCGCCGTGATCTTCCGCCCGAAGGCCATTCTCCAGCCTCATCATTGGGTAGAGATGCAACCCGATGATTTTGCGAACCTGCTCGGCCTGATCGCAAGCGGCACCCCTTATGGTGGGCCATTACCCGCGACCCTGACCGGCGAGGAAGGCGACCGCGTGCGCGACGCCCTGCACCGGGTGCGGAACAGCTTCAACCCGCACGAGATGGCCGCCGGGGCGGCCATCGGCGATGGGCTGGCGCGGCAGCTGCGCTTTGACCAGCGGATCAGGCTGGCGCTGCCCCAATTGGCTGGCACCCAGATCTGGGTCTCGCAATATCTGCTCGAAAAATTCGGCTGATGCCCCGCGCGATCTACCATCAGAACAAGGAGAGGTTGATGATGCTGGAGCTTCTCACGCGCCCCTCGATACAACGGTCAGCCGCCATTCTGCTGGGCCTTATCGCCGCATCACCGGTACAGGCGCAGAACCGGCTCGACAATTTCGACCAGCGCGTCCTGGCCGCCCATAATGCGGAGCGTGGCCAGATTGGCGTGCCCAACCTTAGCTGGAGCCCGGCGCTCGCCGCCGACGCGGCGCGATGGGGCGCCAATCTCCAGACGCTAAGCGATCTCGAACATGATGGTTCGCTGGTCGCCGAGGGCGAGAATCTGTGGCGGGGCAGCAAGGGCGCCTATACGCCCGAAGACATGGTGACGATGTGGATCGACGAGAAGGCGGCGTTCAAGAATGGCGTGTTCACCGATGTGAGCACATCGGGCCAGTGGGAAGATGTCGGCCATTACACGCAGGTGATCTGGCGCGACACGACGCAGGTGGGATGTGCGCTCGTCACCGTGGCCAGCGGCGAGGATGAGATACTGGTCTGCCGCTATCTCGACGGCGGCAATGTCACCGGCCAGATGACCTACTGATCGCGCGAGATCATGCGGCGCCTGTCGCGCAGGGAGGGCAGCATTCCTGTCAGAAGTCGACCATGACCGAGAGCCAGAGGCGGCGCCTTTCCCGGTTAATCGAATGGGTCGGCAGGTCGCGCCATGGACTGCCCTTTCGAACAGTCCACAGCACGACTTCCATGAATAGCTGATTGTTCTTGCCGCTACGTCCGGGGGCAGTTTGCCCAGATAGTGCGCTTCTATCGTCGCCCAGCTGGATTCACGGCCCCTAGAACAGGCTGCCGTCTATATCCGGCTCGGGGCTGTCCTGCATGCCTCTGGTCTGGATGGCCATTTCGACTTCGCCCGCCAGCAGCGCGGCGTCGTTGCCGGTGAAGCCGCTTTCGGCATCGATCAGATCATCCAGTTTGAAGCGGGCGGCAAACATCTGGAACCGCTCGAGGGCTTCGTTCAGTTCATCGGGCATGGGGCCTCTCCTATCGCGGTTGCGTCCTGCCCCAACGAGGCAGGGTTGCCTTTGGTGCCATGGCCCCCGCATTTTGCCGGCAGATGTGCGCGGCATGAAAAAGGGGGCCGTGGCCCCCTTCCCCATCTTACCATTCATAGGCCTTGGGCAGGCTGCCCTCGGTCGGGGTGGCGTAGCGGTCGCGCAGCTTGGTCTGGCGGTTGTCGATCGGCTGCTGGATGCCGTCGATCCACACCGCGACCGGCGCCGATTCCATTTCCAGCGGATCGCCGTCCCAGATCACCACGTCGCCCGCCTTGCCGGCCTTGAGCGAGCCGATCCGGTCGCCCAGCCCCATCGCCTCGGCCGGGGCGGAGGTGATGCTGCGCAGCGCCTGGCCCCAGCTGAGGCCAGTGGCGCCCGGCACCTTGTTGAGCGCGACCATATTGCCCGCCTGCTGGGTGGCGAGGCGCAGTTGCAGCGCTTCGTCCCGGTCCATCAGGCCCATGGCGACGGGCACGCCGGCCTTCACCATGCGGCCGACATTGCTCTGGGTCGCCGCCAGCTTCTCGAAGCTGGAGGGCAGGTCGTCGAGCCCGCCGGCGATCACCGGCACCTTGGCGGCGGCGATCTGGCTGGCGACCATCCAGCCTTCGGTCGCGCCGGCGAGGATCAGCTTCAGCGCCGGGAAGTCCTTCCTGAGCGCCAGCACGCCGAGAATGTCGCGCGCGCTTTCGACATGGATCATCAGCGGCATGGCGCCGGTGACGACCGGGACCAGCGCCTCGGCATCGACGCGGTTGAGCAAAGCGTCCTTCGACCGGCCATCATAGCTGGCCGGGGCCTTGGCATAATCCTGCGCCTCGCGCAGCATCATCTTGAAGGTGAGATAGGCGGCCGGTCGGCTGCCGCCGGCATCCTCCGCCCCTTCTTCGCCCATCTCGACATATTGGAAGGCGCGCGCCTTGGTGATCGGGTCCATGTCGGCCCCCAGATCGACCACGGCGCCCTGCCCGGCAAAGATGCCGTTGCCGGTCGCGGGCACCACCACCGCGCGGGTCACGCCGGCGGTGCGGCTGATCGCGATCGGGTTGGCCAGCGGGTTGATTGCCGGTGCAACATCGATCGCGGCCGAGAAAGGCGTGCGGGCGTTGATGTCGTTGGTTTCCTTGACGCCGGGCACTTCGGCCAGGCCCACGCGCGAGAAGCCCGAGACGATGCCGGGCGTCACCCATTTGCCGCTGGCGTCGATGGTCTTGGCGCCAGCCGGCACGGCAACGCCGGCCCCGGCGGCCACCACCTTGCCGGCGGAAATGACCACGGTGCCATTCTGGATCGGTTCCGACCCGTCACCGATCGCTAGGGTGGCGCCAGTGATGGCGATGGTCTGGGCCAGGGCCATGGGCGAGGCGGCAACGGCCAGCAGCGCGGCGGCGGCGCGGATTGCGGTCTTCATCGTCATTTCACGTCTCCCGCGCCGATCTGGCCGAGTTCGAAGTCGGTTACCGGGCGCCGCTTGGGATCATTGGCGTCATAGAGCAAGGCGCCGTCGACCCAGACCTTTTCCGGCCGGGTATAGGTGCTGAACGGATTGCCGTTCCACAGCACGACGTCGGCCATCTTGCCGACCTTCAGGCTGCCGGTCTGGTCGGCGATGCCCATCGCCTTGGCCGGGTTGATGGCGAGCCAGGTCCAGGCGATCTCGTCAGGGATATTCAGCCCCATGCGACGGCCCGCGCCCAATGCCTTGGCCGCTTCCTGGTTCAGCCGCTGAATGCCATTCTCGTCGTCGGAATGGACGATGGCGCAGGCGCCGGCCTGGTGGACGAGCGGGACATTTTCCTTGATCCCGTCATAGGCTTCCATCTTGAAGCCATACCAGTCGCCCCACATGGCGGCGCAGATGCCGTTCTCGCGCAGCAGGTCGGCGATCTTGTAGGCCTCGACCGCGTGGTGGAAGGCGGTGACCTTGTAGCCGAACTCCTTCGACATATCGATCACATTGGCCATCTCGTCGGCGCGGTAGCAATGGTTCTGGACCAGGATCTTGCCTTCCAACGCGTCGGCCAGCGTCTCCATGCCCAGGTCACGGGTCTGGTCCTTACCGGCGGCGCGCTTCTTCTGATATTCGCGCGCCTTGATCCAGGTCTGGCGATCGACCGCCATATTGCCCATGCGGGTGCTGGGCTCGCGCCCCTTGGCGCCGTAGACGCGCTTGGGATTTTCGCCGCAGGCCATCTTCAGGCCATAGGGCGCGCCGGGGAACTTCATCCCCTGCATGGTGCGGGCCTGGACATTCTTCAGGATCACGCTGCGACCGCCGAACAGATTGCCCGAACCGGGCAGGATCTGAAGCGTGGTGACGCCGCCATTGGCGAGCGCACGGCCAAAGCCGGGGTCCTGCGGCCAGACCGAATGTTCGGCCCAGACATGGGGCGTGACCGGCGAGGTCATTTCATTGCCGTCCGAATGCGCGTCCACAGCAGGCGAGGGATAGACGCCCAGATGGCTGTGAATGTCGATGACGCCGGGCGTCACGAACTTGCCGGTGCCGTCGAACACCGCGATGTCGGCCGGGATCGGCGTGTCGGGGCCGCCGATCGAGGTGATCTTGCCACCCGACAGGAAGACGACGCCCTTGTCGATCCGCCCGCCCTCACCGTCAAAGATGGTTGCGCCGCGGATCGCGGTCGCGACGCCCGGATAGGGCTTGTAGGTCGAAGGGTAAGGATTGTCCGGCTCGGCCGAACTGCCCTGGGACGCCGGTGCGGGCTGATCCTTTTCCTTCTTGGCGACCGCCGGCGCGGTCATGCCGGTCGCGACCAGCGCCAGCCCCAGCAGCAGCTTGCTGCGTGCGTTCATGCCTGTTTCCCCTTTTCAGCGGCAATGAGATCGAGATGCATCATGCGTTTCACATAGGGCGAGACCAGCAGCACCAGGCCGCCGACCACCACGGAAAACCAGCCGATGCGGCTGTAGACGTCCAGCACCTGGGTCACGTCGCCCGCTTCCCCGCTGCCGGTGGCGCGCGCGATCAGGCCGGCGATGAAATTGCCCGCGGCCATCGCCAGGAACCAGGTGCCCATCACCAGCCCGACCATGTTCGACACCGACAGGCGCGTCATCGCCGACAGGCCGACCGGCGAGAAGCAGAGTTCCGCCATGGTGTGGAGCAGATAGATGAGGAAGACGAAGATCACCGGCGTCAGCGACTGGCCGGCCATCGCCGCGCCCGCGACCAGCACCAGGAAGCCGGCACCGCACAGGATGAGCCCGATGCCGAACTTGGCGGGCGAGGATGGCTCCAGCCGGCGCTCGTCGAGGAAGGTCCACAGCACCGCGAACAGCGGCGCGAGCAGGATGATGTAGATGGAATTGACCGACTGGAACAAAGAGGCCGGCACGTCCCAGCCCAGGATGACGCGATCGACATTGCGGTCGGTGAAGATGTTGAGCGAGGAGCCGGTCTGTTCGAACAGGCCCCAGAAGAGCGGATTGAGCGCGATCAGGAAGAGCGCGGCGAACATCCGGTCGCGCTCCACCTTGGTCAGCACCGTGACCGAGCGCCAAAGGATGTAGGCGACCGTCAGGGCGGAGAAGATCAGCAGCGTATAGCCCAGCAGTTCGGCATAGCGGATGACCATCCAGATCGCCGCCACGCCCAGCGCGGCGCTGGCATAGATGGTCCATTCCTGCGAGATCGTGCCGATCGCCGGCGCGCGCAGCTTTTCCGGCGCGGGCGGCTCGCCCTTGCCCAGCAGCCAGGGCCGCAGCCAGACGAACATGACGAGGCCGAGCAGCATGCCGACGCCGGCCGCGCCGAAGCCCCAGCTCCAGCCCCACAGCTCGCCCAGCAGGCCGCAGACGATCGGTCCGCTGGCGCCGCCCAGGTTGATGCCCATGTAGAAGATAGAGAAGGCCGGGTCGCGACGATGATCGTCACGGGCATAAAGTTCGCCCACCAGCACCGAGATATTAGCCTTCAGGAAGCCGGTGCCGACGATGATGCTGGCCAGCGCCAGATAGAAGCCGTTGAGATAGAAGGCATCCTGCCCCCCCGGCCCTTCGGTGATGGCGATCAGGAAATGGCCGATGGCGATGAACACGCCGCCCACCAGCACCGCCTTGCGCGGGCCAAGGAACCGGTCGGCCAGATAGCCGCCTATCACCGGGGTGATATAGACCAGCGAGGTATAGGCGCCGTAGAGGATATAGGCCTTGTCCTCGCCGAACAGGAAATGTTTGGTGAGGTAGAAAATCAGGATGGCACGCATGCCATAATAGGAAAAACGTTCCCACATTTCCGCGAAAAACAGCAGGAACAGGCCGCGCGGATGGCCGAGCCAGGTCTTGCCTGCCTCCGCCGGTACGGTGATTGCGGTCGCCATCGGACCCCCTTGAAATTGTCTTTTTGTGCCGGCCGGCAAGAGCGGCGGCGTTATGGCACGGACCCTAGAGGGGAAAGGTGGGCAGAGTCAAAGAGGGGTTTGGGGCAGGATTGAAGCGATAGGAAGTGCGCCCTTCACCCTTGCGTCCGGCGGCAAAGCCTCCCATTTGGCAACCGATGTTCAACGACCTTTCCAGCCCCCTCACCCTGCTGCAGACCCGCCGTTCCGGCAAGCCGCGCGACCTGATCGCGCCCGGCCCGGACGATGCGCAGCTGCGCCAGATCCTCGAAGTCGCGCTGCGCACGCCCGATCATGGCAAGCTGGCGCCCTGGCGCTTCGTGATCGTGCCGCAGGACAAAAGGGAAAAGCTGGCCGCGCTGCTGGAGGCCGCCTATCGCGCCGAGAAGCCGGAGGCCGGGCGGCTGGAGATCGAGGCGATGCACCAGTTCGCGCATCAGGCGCCGACCCTGGTGGTGGCGCTGTCCAAGCCGATCGCGAGCAGCAAGATCCCGGTCTGGGAACAGGAATTGTCGGCCGGCGCCGCGATCATGAACCTGTTGCACGCCACCCATGCGCTGGGCTTTGCCGGCGGCTGGCTGACCGGATGGCCGAGCTTCAATGACGATGTGCGCGACGCCTTTGGCAGCGAGGACGAGCGGCTGGCCGGATTCGTCTTCATCGGCACGCCCTCACGCGCGCTGGAAGAACGGCCCCGGCCAGATTATAACGATATCGTATCGACATGGGACAGATAATTGCCGAAAATACGGGCTTTCACGTAACAAGGTCCATTGACCTGCACGGCTGTATTATGGCACTGATGCACTTATGAGCGACGAATCCAAACCCGTCTATCTCCGCCTCCGCGAGATCATTGCCGCCTCCATCCTGGATGGGGACTATCGCGATGGCGACCTCCTCCCCTCGGTCCGCGCCTTTGCCGCGCAGCAGGGCGCCAATCCGCTGACCGTGGCCAAGGCCTATCAGAGCTTCCAGGATGACGGGCTGGTCGTCGTGAAACGCGGCGTGGGCATGTTCGTCGCCGATGGCGCGACCCGCAAGCTGCGCGAGGCGGAACGCAGCCGCTTCCTGGAAAGCGTGTGGCCGCCGGTCGCGGCACAGATCCGGCGGCTGGGCATCCGGCTCGACGAACTGGACAGCCAGAAGGTCTGAAGAAGAGCGCCCCGCGGGGCGCTTTTTTTTTACAATGAAGCGAGCGCCTTCACCGCCTGCTGGCGATCGGGGAAATGGGCGGCGGCCGCGCGCGACAAAGCGCGCTTCGCCTCCGCCTTGCGCCCGGCGGCGGCATAGGCCTGCCCCAGATGGAACTGGAAAGGCGGGTTTTGCGGCGCGAGGGCGACCGCCTTTTCCAGCAGATCGATCGCCGCCGGCCCCTGCGCATCGGTGCGCAGCAGCACCAGGCCGTAGATATCGGCGGTGACCGGATTGGCCGGCATCAGGCGATAGGCCTGGGCGGCATAGAGGCGCGCCTTGCCGGGCGATCCCGTTTCCAGGCTCGCGCGGGCCAGATCGGCCATCAGCAGCGCATCATGGCCGCCCGTCTGGGCCTGTACCGCCTGCAACAGGCGCAGCGCGCCGCGCCAGTCATGCGCCTGCATCGCCGCCCCGGCCGCCAGTCGCTGCATCTCCACATCCATCGGATTCTGCGCCAGGAACAGGCGGACGAGTTGCAGCGCGCGGGCGGGATCGCCCGCCGCGCTCCAGGCCGCGACCAGCCGCAGCGCGGCATTGCGATCGAACCGGATATTGGCCGCCGCCTCGAAACTGCGGGCGGCATCGGCCGGCCGGCCGGCAGCGACCAGCGCATCGCCCAGCACGACATGAGCGGCCGGCGCGCCGGGATTGGCTCGCGCCAGCAGCCCGGCGCGGTCGACCGCCTCGCCCGTGCGCCCCTGCATCAGCAACGCGCGGATATAGGGGATATTGTCGGCCGCGGTGGCGACATCGGCCGGCGGCGTCATGACGGCGTTCGTGCCCCCCAGCAGGTCCGACGAGGGACGCACCGGCCAGGACGCGCGGGCCAGCAACGCATCGGCCTGCGCGCGATCGCCCAGTTGCTCCTGCGCGCGGGCGGCCAGCGTCAGCACATAGGGATCGGCATCATGGCGATCGACAAGGGGGGCGAGCGTCGCCGCCGTGCCGGCATAGTCGCCGGTCAGATAGGAAGCGCGGGCGAGCAGCGTGC
The DNA here is from genome assembly GCF_003711185.1 of Sphingobium sp. LF-16. NCBI lineage: Bacteria > Pseudomonadati > Pseudomonadota > Alphaproteobacteria > Sphingomonadales > Sphingobiaceae > Sphingobium > Sphingobium sp. LF-16. Next base: position 2,414,149 of record NZ_CP029335.1, read on the forward strand.
GCGCCACGCGATTGTCGGGCTGCATCGCCACCAGCGGCCCCAGCGCATCGGCCGCCAGCACGGCATTGCCATCCGACAGGTGCAACACGCCGCGCAGCAGCCGGGTCGCCGGCTCGCCATCCAGCCGGCCATCGGTGCGCGCCAGCAGGGTGCGGGCAAGATCGATCTGCCCGGCGCGGGCCGCGATCACCGCCTGAAGGAACCAGGCGCGCGGATTGCCGGGATCGAGCGCCAGGATGCGCCGGCTGACGCTGAGCGCGCGGCTCGCGCGGCCGGCATCGGCCAGTGTCGCGGCATATTCGGTGAGCGGGGCAAGCGCATTGGGATGATCGTCGAGTGCCCGTTCGAACCAGGGCAGCGCCGCCACCAGCCCATATTGATCGCGGATCAGCATGCCGCGCAGGGTCAGCGCATCCGGATCGCCCGGTGCCAGCGTCAGCGCCTTGTCCGCGGCCGCAATCGCCCCGGCCTGATCGCCCAATGTCAGGCGGAACCGGCCAAGATCGACCCAGGTCCGGGCTGCGCGCGGGGCGAGATGCAGCGCATCGTCAAAGGCGCGCTGCGCGGCGTCATTGTCGCCCTTGGCCTGCCAGGCGCGGGCGGCGACACGGGCCGCCTCGGCCGACTTGCCTTCGCCCGCCTGCACGGCGCGCAGGGCGCCATCGGCATCGCCCTGCAACAGCAGCGCCTGCGCCAGCAGTCCATTCGTGTCGCCGACGCTGGCGCCCAGCTTGCGCGCGCGCAGCAGATCGGCCTGCGCCCCGGCGCCATCACCCAACTGCACCAGCGCGCGGGCATGGCCCAGCCGCGCCGGCAGCGACGCCGGATTGCCACGAATGGCGTTCATCATCTCGATCCGGGCGGTGCGCGCATCACCGGCATCCAGCGCGGCCAGCCCGCGCGCGAGCGCGGCACTGCCGTCCGCCTCATGCACGCGCCACTGCCACAGGCCGGCCAGCGCCAGCAGCAGCAGGGCAAGGCCCGCCAGCAGGATCAGGCGTGAGCGCCGCATCGATCAGCCCTGCATCTTATATTGTTTGAGCAGGTCGTAGAGGGTCGGCCGGCTGATCCCCAATATCTTGGCGGCGCTGGAAATATTGCCGTCGGTGCGCGCGATCGCCCGGCGAATGGCGCGACGATCGGCCATTTCGCGCGCCGCCTTGAGATTGACGACCTCGCTGCCTTCGGCCCGATCGCCGTCTAGGTCGAGATCGGCCGCCGTCACATGCTTGCCATCAGCCATGATGACCGCGCGCTTCACGCGATTTTCCAGCTCGCGCACATTGCCCGGCCAGCCCCAGGCGTCGAGTGCCGCGAGTGCATCGGGGGCGAAGCCCTTGACCTGCGGGTTCATGTCCTGCGCGAAGCGGGTGAGGAAGTGGCGCGCTAGCAGCGCGGGATCGCCCGGCCGGTCGCGCAGCGCGGGGATGCGGATGACGATCTCGGCCAGGCGATAATAGAGATCCTCGCGGAAGCTGGCGGCGGCAATCATCGCGTCGAGATCCTGGTGGGTGGCGCACACGATGCGCGTATCCACCGCGATCGGCTGGCGCCCGCCGATCCGTTCGATCACCCTTTCCTGCAGGAAGCGCAGCAGTTTCACCTGCAAGGGCAGCGGAATGTCGCCGACCTCGTCCAGGAACAGGGTGCCGCCCTGCGCCTGCTCGATCTTGCCGGGGGTGGTCTTGACCGCGCCGGTGAAGGCACCCTTTTCATGCCCGAACAGTTCTGATTCCAGCAGGGTTTCGGGGATGGCCGCGCAATTGATCGCGACGAAGGCACCGCCGCGACGCGGGCTCGCATCATGCAGCCCCTGCGCCAGCAATTCCTTGCCGGTGCCGCTGGCGCCCAGCAGCATGACCGAGACATCGGCGCTGGCGACCCGCTCGATCGTGCGGGCGACCCGCATCATTTCCGGCGCGCCGGTGATCATCCGGCCGAGCACCCTGCCCCCCTCCGGCGCGGCTTCGGCGAGGCGGGCATTTTCCTGTTCCAGTGCATGGACGTGAAAGGCGCGCCGGACGATCAGGCCCAGCTCGTCAATGTCGACCGGCTTCTGGTAGAAATCATAGGCACCGCCGGAAATGGCATTGAGCGCGCTTTCCCGCGCGCCATGGCCCGACGCCACGATCACCTTGGTATCGGGCTTGATGCGCAATATCTCCTCCAGCGTGGCAAAGCCCTCGCTGGTTCCGTCCGGGTCCGGCGGAAGGCCCAGGTCGAGCGTCACCACATCGGGCGCCTCCATCCGCAGCATCTCGATCGCTTCCAGCCGGTCGCCGGCGATGAAGAGCTGATAATCCTCATAGGCCCAGCGCAATTGCCGCTGCAGGCCGGGATCATCCTCGACGATCAGCAATTTGGGGCGGGTGTCGCTCATCAGGCGGCCTTTCCTTGAACATCATCGCACGCCGGCGCGGGCGCCAGCGGCAGGCGCAGGGTGAAACGGCTCCCCACGCCGGGTTTGCTTTCCACGTCGATCCGCCCGCCCATCGCCTCGGCCAGGCTGCGCGCCTCGAAGGCGCCGAGGCCAAAGCCGCCGGCCTTGCTGGACGAAAAGGGCTTGAACAGATCGCGGCGGATAAATTCGGCGGTCATGCCGCAGCCCTGATCGACCACAGCCAATGTCGCCTGGCCATGCGCGCTGCCCAGATGCAGTTCGACCGGGCGATCGGCATCGCTGGCATCGATCGCATTTTGCAGCAGATGGACCAATATCTGCTCGACCCGCGCCGGATCGGCGAGCGCGACCGGCACGTCGCCGCTGACGGTGATCGCGCGCTGGCGGGCGCGGCTGCGCACGACCTGTTCGACCAGCGGGCCCAGCGCCACCGGGCGCGGCTCTTCGGGCCGGCCCTTGTTATGCTGCGACAGGCGGGCGAGCATGTCGTTCATCTTGCCCACAGACTCCTTGAGCGTCAGCAGCATGTCGGCGCGGAAATCGGGATTGTCGGCGTGCCGCTCCGCATTGCGCGAGAGCAGGGACAATTGGCTGACCAGATTCTTGATGTCATGCGCGATGAAGGCGAAGCGGCGGTTGAACTCGTCGAAGCGCTGGGCGTCGTCGAGCGCCTGCTGCCCCTGCGCCTCGCTGATATGGGTCGCCGCCTGACGCCCGGCGGCGCGCAGCATGTCGAAATCCTCCCAGTCGAGGCGGCGGTCGATCGGCGGCGGCGCAAGCAGGATCGCGCCGATCAGCCGGCCATAATGGAGCAGCGGCACCAGCGCCCAGACATGGGCATCCTCGATCAGCCAAAGCGGCAGGTCGAAGGTGGCGTCGCCATCGCGGATGCGACCGACATCGACGATCCAGCCGCTCCCTTCCCAGCTTTCCAGTTGGTCGAGCGGCAGGGACATGCCGGCAATCGGCTCCTGCGGCCAGTTCCATTGCGCCTCGAACGCCAGCCGACCGTCATCGGTGCGCAGCAGCAGCAAGGCAGCGGGGGAATCGGTGATGTCGGCGACCGCCTTGGCCACCCGCTCGCCCAGCGGCGGGGCATTTTCGCCCGGCCGGCCGATGGTTTCGCCAAAGCGCATCCATTCGGTGCGATAGTCGTAGCGATGCTGGAAGAAATGCTTGGCGACCTGCACCTTCCACAGCGCGCGCATCTGTGGCGAGGGCAGCAGGACGAGCGCGGTCACCGCGACGAAGAAGACCGCGCCAATCTCCACCACCCGCGCATAGGGGCCGGCGATCATCTCGATCAGCACCGCCGCCGCGGTCAGCACCACGACATAGAGGCCGACCGCGACCAGCGAGAGCGACTGGAAGGCGATGGTGCGCGACAATTGCAGCCGCCCGGCCATTTCCTTGCGCATGCCGATGGCGATCACCGGCGCCAACAGCGCCATCAGCGGCCCGCGCAGCGCATAGAGTTCGTTGACCCGGTCCATCGCGAAATAGCCGATGACATAGAGATTGAGGTCATAGGTCCACATCGCCGCCAGCGCGCCGAGCAACAGCGACACCCGCCCGCGATCGCGCGAGGGCCAGGCGGTATAGAGATGATGGACCAGCAGCAGGCAGCCGATCGCGGTCATCATCCGCAGCACCAGCGACACCGCCACCAGCATCTGATGCAGGTCGCTGCGGACCGGCAATTGCCGCCAGGTGAGATCGGTCGAGGTCTGGAGGAAGATGAGGCCGGCGACGGCGAGATAGACGAGGCCGACGGCGACTAGCGCGCCGCCGCGCGAGGCCGGCCCGCGCCGCAGCATGACGAACAGCAGCATCAGCCAGGCGGCGTTGCGGACACTTTCCCCGATGCCCGACAGCGGCTTGTCGACGCCACCGAACGAGACATAGAGCGCCCAGCAGGAGGTCAGCAGCAGCGCGCTGGCGAGCATGCGCGGCTCGGCCGCATCGTCCCGGCGCCGCAGGATGAAGATGCCAAGCGCGGCGAACAGGACCGCGGCCAGTGCATGGCCCCAGTCGCCGATGAATTGCAGCAGCGCGCTCATGGCCTGCCGCTCAGCGCGCGCCGTCGGGCCAGAGGATCACCCGCACCGTCTGGATCAGGATCAGCAGGTCCAGGAAGGGCGTGTAATTCTTGGCATAATAAAGATCATATTCAAGCTTATGGCGGGCATCCTCGATCGACGCGCCATAGGGATAGTTGATCTGCGCCCAGCCGGTGATGCCCGGCTTCACCATATGCCGTTCGGCATAATAGCGCAGATGCTGTTCCAGATCCTCGACGAACTGGCGCCGTTCCGGGCGCGGACCGACGAAACTCATCTCGCCCTTCAGCACGGTCCAGCTCTGCGGCAGTTCGTCGATGCGCAGCTTGCGCAGCCAATAGCCCAGGCGCGTGATCCGCGGATCATCCTTCTCCGCCCAGACTGCCTGGCCCTTGACCTCCGCATCCTGGCGCATGGTGCGCAGCTTCACGATCCAGAATTCCTGGCCATAGAGGCCAACGCGCTGCTGCCGGTAGAAAGCCGGGCCACGGCTGTCGAGCTTCACCAGCAAGGCGGCGAACAGGATGATCGGGCCGGTCAGCAGCAGCAGGATCGAACTGGCGATGATGTCGAAGATGCGCTTGGCGATGCTGGACAGGCGACGACCGGCGGAAAAGCCATCGGAAAAGATCAGCCAGCTGGGATTGACGCTGTCGAGATCGACGCGCCCGGTCTCGCGCTCCAGGAAGGTCGAGAGATCGTTGACATGGACGCCGGTGGTCTTGATCCGCAGCAGGTCGGACATGGGGATGGCGTTGCGCCGTTCCTCCAGCGCCAGCACGACTTCGCTGGCGTTCAGACGCACCACATAATCGGACATGTTGTAGATGGCGGTGCGGTTGATCGCCTCCTCCACCACCTGGTCGCCGTCATTCATGGCGATATAGCCGACCACCAGGAAACCGGCGCCGCGCTTCTGTTCCAGGTCGCGGATGCGGTTGGCCCGCCGGCCGGCCCCCAGCACGACAAGGCGGCGCTTGAACGCCTCGCCGCCGAGCAGCGAACCCAGCAGCATCCGCGCCAGCAGCAGCAGCCCCATCGCCAGCCCCATCGCGTAGAGCGAGTTGGAGCGCCACAGGGTGATGCCGGGCAGCAGGAAATACATGACCGAGAGGAAGATGACGCCGAGCGAGATGGCGACGAGCAGGCGGGCGCAGGCGAAGCGGATCGATTGCAGTGCTTCGGGGCTGTAGACGCCCACCGCGATCATGCCGGTCTGGATGGCGAAGGCGAAGCTCAGCAGCGGGCCGATGCGGGTCGCGATCGGCTCGACATCCATGCCGATCTGATGCGCGCGCAGGATCCAGCCCGCTTCCGCCGCGCCGATCAGCAGCAGGAAATCGAGCAGGCCGAGCAGCAGCACCGCATGAGGGACATAATGTTTGAACAGCCTGATCATCGTATCGCGCTTCTTCCCGCAGCACCGCCCCTCCGGTCGGGAAGGGCCGCCAACTGGAGTCGGCCCAGCCTTACAACAAGCTGTAAGGAAATCCGACAGGGCTCAGACCCTGCCTGAAAATGACAAAGAAAATCTGAAGATGGCGCCAATGACTGTAAATGAAAGCGACACCAGGATGCGTCAGCGTCGCGAGACAACGGTGTCGTGTCAGTTGTTGTTGCGCAGTTTGTCGGCCGCATTGCGCGCAGCTTCACCCACGATCCGGGCACCATTATCGACCGAATCCGCCGCCTGGGTAATGGCGTCGGCGCGCCGATCTTCGCGGCTTTCGTTGGTGAGGTAGAAGAAGCCGATCGCCAGGATCAGGGCCAGCGCCACCAGCGCGAAGACGATACCGCCGCTGCCTTGCGGACGATCCGAGCGTCGCCCGGTCCGATCCTGTCGATGTTGCGGGTCGCTGCCCATGGCTTCCGTCCTTCCCATGGCCTTTCAACCGACAAGCCGGGCGGATCGTTCCCGATCACGCCGGGGCAAGTGCATCCCGCCCTCAATCCTCGACGGTCTTGCCACCCATGTCGTCATCGCCGTCGTCGTCGGCACCATGGTCGACCAGATTGTCGGAGATGCGACCCCGGCTCAGGCGATCGACATCGTCCATAATCTCGTCCAGCACCGCCGTGTCGGTCGTTTCCTGCGTCCGGCGCGAGGGCAACGCGCCCTCCTCCAATATCTGCTCGAGCGCGGCGCGACCGCGGGCCACGCGGCTCTTGATCGTACCGACCGCAACGCCGCAGATCTCCGCAGCTTCCTCATAGGCGAAGCCACCCGCGCCAACCAGGATCAGTGCCTCGCGCTGGGGCTGGGGCAATTGCAGCAAGGCGCGCTGCATGTCGCTGAGTTCGACATGCTTGTCCTGCCCCGCAGGCGCGGCAAGCAGCCGGTCGGCGGTCAGGTCGTCCCAGTCGCCGCGGAAACGCGAGCGGCGCATCTGCGAGAGATAATGGTTGCGCAGGATGATGAAGGTCCAGGCGCGCATGTTGGTGCCGGCCTGGAAGCGGGCACGGGCGGCCCAGGCCTTGAGCAGGGTTTCCTGGACAAGATCGTCGGCGGTGTCGCGATTGCCCGACAGGGAGCGCCCGAAGGCGCGCAGATGCGGAATGACCGCGGCCAGTTCCCGCTTGAACTCGCCGTCCGACAGTGCCTCGCGCGGCGCCTGGTTCAGCCCTTCATCCACGGCAGCAACCCCCGTTTCGACTGTCGCCCTCGCTGCATGAACCGAAGTCGTCAAAGCCATATATGCATCCGCACCCTAGTTCGATTACCGCCAAAGGCCAATTCCCAAGATACCCCTAGAAACGCCCATTTTTTCCACTGCCTTAACGCCAGAGAACCAGCAGCATCACGATCACGGCCAGTGCGAGCGAAATGCCCAGCACATAGCGAACGACGTGCGGCGTGGCGCCGCCCCGTGCGTCCTGCGTCGAGATATGCTGCTCCTCGTCGGCCATCGGCCCTCTCCGAATCGTTACGCATATTTAACGCGTTAAAGCCGGGAGGGTTCCGCCGACCGTCACAAAGGATCGGCCGGCGGGAAGACAGGTCAGGCCGGAGCGGTCGCTTCGTCGAAGAAAAGCGCCTGCGAGATCGCGGCCTTGACCGTCGAGCGCTGGAACGGCTTGGTGATGAGGAAGGTCGGCTCGGGCCGTTCGCCGGTCAGCAGCCGTTCGGGGAAAGCAGTGATGAAGATCACCGGCACCGAGAATTCGGCGAGAATGTCCTTCACCGCGTCGATGCCGCTCGAATCATCGGCCAACTGGATATCGGCCAGCACCAGGCCGGGCCGCTCCGCCAGCGCCTCGCGCACCGCATCCTCGCGGGTGACGGCGATGGCGGTCACGTCATGACCAAGGTCGCGCACGATCGTCTCGATATCCATCGCGATGATCGGCTCATCCTCGATGATCAGAACCTTGGCACGGGTCTGCGCTTCGATTTCCTCCAGCGCTTCCTCGACCAGGGCCTCGACATCGGCGGTGTCGAGACCGATCAGATAGCCGGCATCTTCCGTGGTGAAGCCTTCGAGCGCGGTCAACAGCAGCGCCTGACGCGGCAGCGGGGTCAGCCGGGCCAGGCGGGCATGGGCGATCGCCTCCTGCCCGATCGAACCCGAGAAGCCGGGCTCGTCATCCAGATGCGAGGACGACCAGATCGCATGGAAGGTCTTGTAGAGGCCGAGGCGAGGATCGACACCGCTGGGAAACTCCTCCGGCGCGGCGACGATCGCTTCCAGCGTGGCGCGGACATAGGCATCGCCATGAGTCTGGCTGCCCGTCAGCGCGCGCGCATAGCGCCGCAAGAAAGGAAGATGGGGGTGCAGTTGCTGTCCAAGCGACATCGGTAAGTCTTCTCCCTGCCCTGTCGGGCCTGTTGTCCGAAACATCGGCTCCACCGGAGGATGGGATGACGATGCCGCGCTGGCAAGCCCCTCTCCCCCTGCCGCCGAATGACCGACGGTGCAAAAAATGCTTCGAATGCCGGAACCATCGACACCAAGATTTGTTTCACTCTCGTTCGGTTTTTTCGACGGTAACGGCTTTTTGGTGAAATTTGCCCAGCTTGGTGAATTGACGCCGCTATGCGTTGCGGCGAAATAGCGGACAGGCTGGCGTCACGGATTTAGCTTCAAAGGGGCTGATTTTGGTTTCTTCAACAACGGAACGGGACAGGATGGGAGGGGATATTGACGTCGGCACGACCATCCGCGACCGCGACATGAAGACTGCGCCCGAACCACGCAAGCGCCGCGCGGCCGCGAAAAAGGACGAGGCCCAGGTGTCCCAGGTGCTCAAGTCCGTCTATCAGCGCACGGTCGACGAAGATATTCCCGCCGAAATGCTGGACCTGCTCAGCAAACTGGACTGATCAACGCTGGTCGGGGCGGCATTTCTCTGCCGCCCAGACAAGGACCCTCTCGATCCCCCATGACCATGTTCGGCGTCTATCTCCGGTCCACCGGCGTCAAGATGTTCCTCATCCTGACGCTCGCGCTGCTGCCGCTGGGGCTGATCGCGCTGGTGGCGTCGCTGCAGGCGATCCGCACCGCTGACCTGGAGAAGGAGGCGCTGCTGCGTGTCGCCGTGACGCAGAGCGCGCGCAAGCTGACCGCAGATCTGAACGCTGATCGCACCGCGCTGGGCCTGACCGTCAACGCGCTGGCCGATGGCAAGGCGGACGGCGAAATCTGCAACCGCCTCTCCTTCTTCCTCACCGCGCAGGACCGGAACGGCATCCGATTCTATATCTATGACCGATCGGGCAAGAAGCTGTGCGGATCGGCCACGCCGGAACCGGCCGGCATTCCGCCCGCGCGCCGCTTCATCGGCCCGCGCGTCGAACTGCTGTCGTCCGGCGACTTTCTGCTCTCGCGCACCCACAGCCATGACAACCGCGTCGCGGCGCTGGCCTATTATTCGCGGCCGCACCTCGAAAGCGTCGCCGATCCGGCCACCGCGCTGCAGAACCGGCAACTGAGCCTGCGCCAGGGCGAGCGGCAGATGATCGTCAGCCGCCCCGGCAGCCGGATCGACGGTCATAGCAGCAGCCTGTCTGCCCGGCTCGACCCGCCCGACATATTGCTGACCATGACGGTGCGCGAGCCGCCCGCGACGATCGCCCGGCTGCTGTCGCTGTTCCTGCCGCTGGTGATGTGGTTCGCGGCCGCGGCGATCGGCTGGTTCGTGGTCAATCGGCTGCTGATCCGCCCGCTGGTATTGTTGCGGCGCCAGGTTGCCGCCTATCAGCCCGGCGAAGTGCTGGAGCCGCTGCGGCGCATCCGCACCCCCGCGCACGAGATCAGCGACCTGGGCGACACATTCCGCGAGATCAGTGAGGATGTCGCCACCCATGAGGCGGAAATGGCCGCCGCGCTCGACACCCAGCGCAAGCTGACGCGCGAGGTGCATCATCGGGTCAAGAACAACCTGCAGATCATCGCCAGCCTGATCAGCCTGCACGCCCGGTCGGCGCATGAGCCCGAAGCGGTGTCGGCCTATGGGTCGATCCAGCGCCGGGTCGACGCCCTGTCGGTCGTCCATCGCAACCATTTTGCCGAGTTGGAGGAAAATCGCGGCGTCGGCGTGCGTCCGCTGATCAGCGAATTGTCCGCCAGCCTGCGCGGCACTGCCCCGCATGAGGCGCGCCGTTTCGGTATCCAGATCGACAGCGACGATGATCTGCACATCAGCCAGGATGTCGCCGTTCCGGTCGCCTTCCTGGTGACCGAACTGGTCGAACTGGCGATGCTGTCCGATCCGCGCGCAACGATGCGGATTTCGGTGCATCTGGAGGCCGATCGCAACGACCGCGCCCTGTTGCAGATGGCGTCGCCCGCGCTGTGCGCCGGGCCGGAAATGACTTTATTGCTGAACGAACGCTATGGCCGGGTGCTGACCGGCCTGTCGCGCCAGCTCCGCTCCCCGCTCGATCATGATGCCGAAGCGGGCCGCTACAGCATCGCGATCAGTGTCATTCCCTGAAAAAGCGTCAGACCCGCTGATAGTCGCGGCGGAAATCGGCCGTGAAGGTCGACAATGTGCCCGCCGCAATATTGTCGCGCAGGCCCTGCATCAGTTCCTGATAGAAGTGGATATTATGCTGGGTCATCAGCATCGCGCCCAGCATCTCGCCCGACTTCACCAGATGATGGAGATAGGCGCGGCTCCAGGTCGCGCAGACCGGACAGCCGCAGCGCGGATCGAGCGGGCCCAGATCCTCGTTGAACTTGGCGTTGCGGATGTTGAGCGGGCCGGCCCAGGTAAAGGCCTGGCCATTGCGGCCCGACCGGGTCGGCAACACGCAGTCGAACATGTCGATGCCGCGCTCCACTGCACCGACGATGTCGTCGGGCTTGCCCACGCCCATCAGGTAGCGCGGCTTGTCCTGCGGCAGCATGTCGGGCGCGAAGTCGAGCGTGGCGAACATCGCCTCCTGCCCCTCGCCCACTGCAAGGCCACCCACGGCATAGCCGTCAAAGCCGATCTCGATCAGCTTTTCCGCTGAAATCTTGCGCAGCCCTTCGTTGAGCGAGCCCTGCTGGATACCGAACAGCGCCGCACGCTCGGCATGGTCGCCGCCCGCATCGAAGCCGTCGCGCGAGCGCTTGGCCCAGCGCATCGACCGCTCCATCGACTTGGCAGCTTCATCATGGGTGCAGCCATTCTTGGTACATTCGTCAAACGCCATGACGATGTCGCTGTCGAGCAGCCGCTGGATCTCCATCGAGCGCTCGGGGCTGAGCATATGCTTGGAGCCATCGAGATGGCTGGAGAAGGCGACCCCCTCCTCGCTCATCTTTGTAAGGGCGCTGAGGCTCATCACCTGATAGCCGCCGCTGTCGGTCAGGATCGGCCGGTCCCAGCCCATGAAGCCGTGCAGTCCGCCCAGTCGCGCCATGCGTTCGGCGCCGGGGCGCAGCATCAGATGATAGGTATTGCCCAGGATGATGTCGGCGCCGGTGGCGCGCACTTCGGCCGGGCGCATCGCCTTGACGGTGGCGGCGGTGCCGACCGGCATGAAGGCCGGCGTGCGGATCTCGCCGCGGCGCATCTGGATCGCGCCGGTGCGGGCCTTGCCGTCGGTGGCGGCGATCGAGAAGGAAAAGCGGGGCTTGGTCATCGCCGCGCTCTAGGAGCGAACGCCCGCGCGCACAAGAGCAGCGCGGTCGGAGCGCCGTTTCAGCCGGCCCGGCGGACGCCGTCGAACAGGGTCATCGCGTCGATGTCGAACCCCTCGACCCGGCGATAGCGGCCGATGAAGCGCAGACAATCGGTGGACAGGCGCAAGGTCCAGGGCTGGCCCTGCGCATCCTGTAGCGTGAGTGTCACATTCTTGCGGGCCGGAAGGCGATGCATGTCCATGCGACCGCCCTAATTAACAATGGTTAACAAAGGGCTGAGCAGACGGGCTGAAAAGGGGAAACGAAAATTTCTGTTGCGATATCGCAACAACAATCTCCATTTCGGCGCATTTACCGCGCTTTCCGGGCAACAGTTGCGGATAAAAATGGTTAATGATCTGTCAACTATTTGTCCCGCACTGCATCATAAGCGCCGACCGTCGAAGGTTCAGATTCAAGAGAAAAATGGGGCGCACATGATTGATTCAGGACGCTTTAGTGCAGCTGACGAGCGCGCGACCGAGGTCGAAGCGGCATTCGAGATCGAAAGCTTTGGCGAGGATGCCGTAACGTCATCTCCCGCCCCTTCCCAACTGTTCGACCTGGGCCAGATCGACGTGCAGTGGGAGGCCGAATCCGAAACGCTCTGGGCGTTCATGACGCCGGCCAATCGACCCAATTTCAGCATGACCATGCTGCGCGACGTCCGCTACTGGTATGCCGAGACCAAGCGGCTGTTCGATGTCGGCCAGTTGCCGGTCAAATATATGGTCGCGGGTTCCCGCTTCCCCGGCGTGTTCAACCTGGGCGGCGACCTCGAACTGTTCGCCGGCTGCATCGAGCGCGGCGACCTGCCCGGCCTGGTCCAATATGGCCATGCCTGCATCGACGTCGTCCATCGCACCTGGCGCAATGGCGACATGCCGGTGGTGTCGATCGCGCTGGCGCAGGGCGATGCGCTGGGCGGCGGGTTCGAGGCGCTGCTCTGTTTCGACGTGGTGATCGCCGAGCGCAGCGCCCGTTTCGGCCTGCCCGAAATGCTGTTCGGCCTGTTCCCCGGCATGGGTGCCTATTCGATCCTGTCGCGCAAGCTGGGCCGGCTGGCGGCCGAGCGCATGATCCTGTCGGGCAAGGTCTTCACCGCGGAGGAGATGTTCGACATGGGCATCGTCCATACGCTGGTCGAGGATGGCGAGGGGGAAGCGGCTGTGCGTGATTTCGTCGCCCGCAATCGCCCGCACCATGCCGGCCATGTCGGCGTCTATGAAGCCGGGCGCCGGGTCGATCCGCTGCACCATGACGAACTGAAGGATATTGTCGAGAATTGGGCCGCTTCGGCGCTCAAGACCGACCTCAAGGATATCCGCATGATGCGCCGGCTGGCGTCGGCCCAGACGCGGCTGACCAAATAAGGATCAGGCCAGGCGGCGCTGGCGGATCAGCGCCGCCATGTCATGGACATCGGCCCTGTTGCGGTTGAGCAGGGCCTGCAACTCGCCGATCGGGACCGGCCGGCTGAGGACGAAGCCCTGGACGTTGGTGAAGCCGGTTTCGCGGGCGTAGCGCAACTGTTCCTCGGTCTCGATCCCCTCGGCCACCGTCTCCACCTCCAGCGCGCGCGCCAGATAGGCGACGGACTGGGCGATGGCGCGGTCGCGGGGATTTTCGCCGACGCCGCGCATGAAGCTCTGATCGACCTTGATGGTGTCGAACTCATGGGTGCGCAGCGCGCCCAGCGAGGAATAGCCGGTGCCGAAATCGTCGAGCGCGAGGCGCAAGCCGATACGGCGCAATTCGCTGAGGATCAGATGGGTGCGGCGGTCATCTTCCAGGAAGATGGATTCGGTGACTTCCAGCTCCAGCCGGCGCGCCTTGAGCCCCGACTGGAGCAAAGCGGAGATGACTGCGCGCGGCAGGCCGTCGGTCTTGATGAGCGCGGGCGAGATATTGACCGCGACCCGGATATCCTCGTCCCAGCCCATCGCGTCGCGGCACGCCTGGGCCAGTGCCCAGTTGGTCATTGGCTCGATCAGGGCCGAGCTTTCGGCGATCGGGATGAACTCGGCGGGGGAAATCCAGCCCAGTTCGGGATGCTGCCAGCGCATCAGCGCCTCGCAGATGGTGATCCGGCCAGTCTCGGTATCGAAGATCGGCTGATAATGAAGTTGCAGCTCGCCATTGGCGAGCGCGCTACGCAGCCCGGTCTCCAGCTCATAGGTGCGGTTCTGCCGCTCCTTCATGGTCCAGTCGAACTGGGCATGGCGGTTTCGCCCGGCATGTTTGGCCTTGTAGAGCGCCAGATCGGCATGCTGCAGCAGTTCGTCGCCATCGGCGCCATCTTCGGGCGCGACGGCAATACCCATCGAGGCGGAGATGGTCAGGTGATGGCCGCCAACTTCGAAATCGCCGGCCAGAATGCGGGTGATGTCGCCGGCGATCACTTCGGCCTGGATGCGGCTGACGCCGGGGCAGATCAGCACGAACTCGTCGCCGCCGAAACGCGCGACATGGCCGCGCCGGTCGAGCGCGCGGGTCAGCCGCTCGGCCACCTGGCACAGCAGCTGGTCGCCGACGATATGGCCCAGCGTGTCGTTGATTTCCTTGAACCGGTCGAGGTCCATCCACAGGACGGCGGTCTGATCCGCATCGGAAATGCGATTGTCGAACAGGTCGCGCAGCCGCATCTGCATCGCCATGCGGTTTTCCACCCCGGTCAGGCTGTCATAGCGGGCCAGCCGCTCGAACTTGATCGCAAGGTTGCTCTTCTCCTGCTTGCCCTGCATCGCTTCCAGCACGATGCGGTGCGTGGTCTTGGTGATTTCCGCCATGGCGAAGATCATCAGGAAGCAGAGCACGCCAAGGACGACATAGCCGACGCCACCAGCGATCAGCAGGCCGATGGAGGTCGGCAGCATGGTGAAGCAGGTCTGGCCGACCGCGACATGGACCCGGCCGGCATTGCGGCCGGAAATGCCGCCCGCATAGGAGGCGACCATGCCGACGGCCAGCACATGCAGGGTCGCATCCTGGCTGATCGTCAGGGTCGCGAGCGATTGAAGCCCGAGCAGCGCGGCATAGATCCAGGCGCCCATTTCATAGGCGATTCCCCAGATCGGACGCGCCGGACCATCCTGATGCGCCAGCGCACGCTGGAAATAGACGGCCGAAATGGAGCGACTGATTCCCACGATCAGGACCAGCGCGGCAATGATGTGCATGGTCAGGACATGGGCCTGCCAGGCGATCACGAGACTGAGCGAACCACCTGAAATCGCGCCGGAAAGCAGCGATGCCGGGGAGGCATAAAGCGCTTTGACGAGGCTGTCCTGCACCTCAGCATTCTGCTGGGTACGGGGCGCAAAGCGCGCGCGCAGGACTGCGCACAGATGGCGGACGAGGCGTGACACGTGCCAGCATAGTGGCGGATCAGCCTTGAGATTTGGTAAATCCGATGCCCACCAAAGCAGATCAATTCCGCTGCCCGATCAACAATATCCCCCTACCCCTCCCCGGCCAAGGCACCGTCATATGGGGCCGGAAACAGGCTGTAGGACAGCAGAAACGACGGGCATGAAAAAGGCCGGTGGATCGCTCCACCGGCCCCTTTCTTGTCGCGTGAGCGAGAACTTCGTTTCGGTCGCGACCGAATTAGAAGTCCATGCCGCCCATGCCGCCCATGCCACCCGGCATGGCGGGCATGGCGGGCTTGTCTTCGGGCAGTTCCGAAACCGCGGCTTCGGTGGTGATCAGCAGACCAGCAACCGAGGCAGCGTTCTGGAGCGCGGTGCGCACGACCTTGGTCGGGTCGATGACGCCGGCGGCAACCAGGTTTTCATAGGTGTCGGTCGACGCGTTGAAGCCGAACGAGGTGTCGGTCTGGTCGAGCAGCTTGCCCGAGACGACAGCACCGTCATGGCCGGCGTTGGCGGCGATCTGGCGAACCAGCGCCGTCAGCGACTTGCGAACGATGTCGATACCGCGGGTCTGGTCGTCATTGGCGCCAGCGACGCCTTCGAGAACCTTGGTCGCGTAGAGCAGCGCGGTGCCACCACCGGGGACGATGCCTTCTTCGACGGCAGCGCGGGTCGCGTGCAGGGCGTCGTCGACGCGATCCTTGCGCTCCTTCACTTCGACTTCGGTCGCACCGCCAACCTTGATGACGGCAACGCCGCCAGCCAGCTTGGCCAGGCGTTCCTGCAGCTTTTCACGGTCATAGTCCGAAGTGGTGACTTCGATCTGCGCACGGATCTGCTCGGTACGGCCCTTGATCGAGTCGGCATCACCGGCGCCATCGACGATGGTGGTGTTGTCCTTGTCGATGGTGACGCGCTTGGCGGTGCCCAGCATGCCCAGGGTGACGTTTTCGAGCTTGATGCCCAGGTCTTCCGAGATCACTTCGCCCTTGGTCAGGACGGCGATGTCTTCCAGCATGGCCTTGCGGCGGTCGCCGAAGCCCGGTGCCTTGACCGCAGCAACCTTCAGGCCGCCGCGCAGCTTGTTGACGACCAGGGTCGCCAGCGCTTCGCCTTCGATGTCTTCGGCGATGATGAGGAGCGGACGGCCCGACTGAACCACGGCTTCCAGGATCGGCAGGATCGACTGCAGATTCGAGAGCTTCTTCTCGTGGATCAGGATGTAGGGATCAGCCAGCTCGACGGCCATCTTTTCCGGGTTGGTGATGAAGTAGGGCGACAGGTAGCCGCGGTCGAACTGCATGCCTTCGACAACGTCCAGCTCGAAGTCGAGACCCTTGGCCTCTTCCACGGTGATGACGCCTTCCTTGCCGACCTTTTCCATGGCTTCGGCGATCTTCTCGCCGACTTCCTTGTCGCCATTGGCCGAGATGATGCCGACCTGGGCCACTTCGGCCGAACCGGCAACCGGCTTCGAGCGCGACTGGATGTCCTCGACAACCTTGGCGACGGCGAGATCGATGCCGCGCTTCAGGTCCATCGGGTTCATGCCGGCGGCAACCGACTTCATGCCTTCGCGCACGATGGCCTGGGCCAGGACGGTCGCGGTGGTGGTGCCGTCACCGGCGATGTCGTTGGTCTTCGAAGCGACTTCGCGGACCATCTGGGCGCCCATATTCTCGAACTTGTCCTTCAGTTCGATTTCCTTGGCGACGCTGACGCCGTCCTTGGTGATGCGGGGGGCGCCGAAGCTCTTGTCGATGACGACGTTGCGGCCCTTCGGGCCCAGGGTCACCTTGACCGCGTCGGCCAGGATGTCGACGCCGCGCAGGATGCGCTCACGAGCGTCACGCGAAAACTTTACGTCCTTCGCTGCCATGATCTAATTCCTTCGAAAAATGGGGAAAAATGGAAAACCGAAATTCGGGAAATCGCTTAGGCGACAATACCCAGAATGTCCGATTCCTTCATGATGAGCAGGTCTTCACCGTCGACCTTGACTTCGGTGCCCGACCACTTGCCGAACAGCACGCGATCGCCGGCCTTGACGTCCAGCGGCGTGACCTTGCCGTCTTCGGCCTTCGAACCCGAACCGACGGAGACGATTTCGCCTTCCTGCGGCTTTTCCTTGGCGGTGTCGGGGATGATGATGCCACCGGCCGTCTTCGCTTCCGCTTCAATGCGGCGAACGAGAACGCGGTCATGCAACGGACGGAATGCCATGATGATTGCCTTTCCCTTTGTGCTGGGATGGGTCCGGCGTGGCCCGCAAGAGGAATGCCCCCGTGCGATATTGTGCCCCGCCTTGTCCTTCTCCCGATGAACTCTCTCACTTGTTAGCACTCGCGGATGGAGAGTGCTAGCGGCATGCATATGGAAAAGTCGTTTCGCCGGTCAAGGGCGGGACGGGATAAAAATTTTCGCCGTCCCGATGGATCGGGGATCGATCGGACCGGCACGCAGGCCATAGCGCAATCACCCCGCCCCGTCATGCCGGGCGCGACGGACCGCACGACGATTGCGACGCGACAGGCGGCAGGACGGGTAACAGCATAGGGCCACGCGCCCGTCGAAGTTCACAGTGTAAACGGGGTTTCCGGGGTCTTTGCACCGCCAACGCGCCGGGAACGCGTCGACTACGCGCCTGCCGCGCGTCGGGGGTGTGGGGGTGCGGGTCAGTGGCGCGCGCCCGTCATGCGGCGGCGAAGCGACGGCGACGCGGCACATAGGCGCCTGCCGCGCATCGATGAGGCTACAGGCGAGGCAGAGGCGGCGATGCGAAGAAAGGCGCTGGTCCATCGCGCAGGGTAGATCAGAAATCGGGCATGTAGGACAGTATCGGCGACGCGAGCATCTCCGTCATTGCGAGCGGAGCGAAGCAATCCATCTCGCGCCAGTGGATTGCTTCGCTCCGCTCGCAATGACGATATCCGGCTTTGACAGCTAAGTAACGACCAGTTTTTGCCGCTAATCGAAACTATCGCCTTGCCCATGAGCTGACATTGCGGCGCCCCATCGTGGGGCGCATATTACTGATATGAAAAAGCGTAATCTGCTCGCCGCGACCGTTATTTATATCCTTACTGCCTTTATGGTTGTTGTAATCTCGGCGATGATGGCGGGTGATTGCTCAACAGCCTTGACCGATGAAGTTTATCGGTCCTGCTCAGCCAGAGCGGATGGCAGATTGTTCTATGGTTTTATAGCTTCGTTGGGCCTTTATCCGATATTCCTTGCACTCTGCATTCGACGATCAAAGCGACGGAACCCCTGAAGCGGCTTTCGACCATTCTTGGCCACTCCCCAAAATCTTCCGTATCGCTGAAACCGGACACTCATTCAGGTGGCACATTGAAGGCTGCATCACCAAATCTAGCCAATAAAGCTTATTGAAGGATAGAAACAGCCGGGCGTTACTTGTCCTGCTTACATGCAAGATCGGCGGCGTAGACCCTCCAGCCGGCAACCACTGCATCGCGTTGACGACTCGAACCGCCGTTCACAATTGATCCGAAGCTCTCGCCGGTGATTTGATTGAGCACCGCATCAAGTCCATCCCCGACCTGCTCTGGCCCGTAGTGACGCATCCCCTCGAACGCGTCTGGGGCGTGGTTCACGAGGGAGATCGCCTGCGTGCGTAGATGGCGACGATCATCCATCTGCGCAATGATAGCAGGCACTGCTACGTAACCCAACGCTTCAAGCTGGTCGAATACATGCTGCTGCTGATCGCCATCGACTGACCGAGATTGGCGATGAGCGCGCGCACCTTCGCGAAGTGGGGAAGCGTGGTATTGGCCCGCCACGATGCGACGATCTTCGCCTGCCGTGAAGCTTCGGCGCGTGTAGCGGCGACCGTCAGGTCAGTTGCCCGCTTCAATGCGTCCGGCGTATAGCCAGCGAAGTATAGGCTAACAGGACCATCATCTCCTCGGTTAAGAAATAGGATGGCCGGTTCGCCAGCTAAGCCAAGCATCGCAGCATTAGATAGCTTGTATGTGGCATCCTGCGGATAGAAGCGGACAGTAGCACTGCTCATGTCTTCGCCTTTCACGACGCTCTCGACCTTTATAGGGATGTCCAGATACCCCGGTGACGGCTTTGCCGCTTCCTCGGTAAGTCGTTGCTTCGGCACATCCATCTTGCCGATAAGCACAATGCTTGACCCAGCGAGCAGCGTGGCGATCTTTGGGTCCGATGGGCAGAGCCGCGCTGAGACAGGCGAGGAGTTGGAGGTTGGAGAGACGCCCAATCCAAAAACAATCGCGAGCAGTGTAATCCGCATGATCATGATGATGACGATGCCACTTCTGGCGCAAGCTCGCTATCGACGATTGTTGCCGCTTGATTTTTACTGTCCAAGGTAAGCTATCGTCGCTCCTCTCTCCAAAAGCTGACTGTCGCAAATCCACCCCACTCCGCCATCTCAGCGACGGGTGGGAATGGTCGAGTTTGCCTCTCTCCCATTGCCCGGCGATTGCGGTATGTCCTTATTCATGTCGGGTCGGGAATCTTTGATGGCTGGGGCATCCCGCACGCGCGTCGATGGTTGGACGGCGCATAAGCGATAAGAGGAGAGCGCCATGTCCTATGCCACGATCGTCGCCGCCGTCGATGTCAACGCCCCTGACCTCGCCCGTGCCGCCATTGCCGGCGCGGCCGATGTGGCGGGGCACCAGGGCGTCGTCCATCTGCTCTATGTCCGCTATTATCTGCCGACCCGCTATTCCGAACTGCTGGACGGCAGTTTCGACGAGAATGAGGAGCGTGATGCGCTGGCGGCGATGAAGACATGGGCGAGCGAGGCCGGGCTGGCGCCCGATCGCACCCATTTCCTGACCCGGCGCGGGCGGGTGCGCGACGAGGTGCTGAGCGAGGCGGCGCGGCTGAAGGCCGACCTGGTGGTGATCGGCTCGCACCAGCCCTCGCTCACATCCAAGATGCTGGGGTCCAATGCGTCGGCGATCATCCACCAGTCGCCGGTCAGCGTGCTGGTGGTGCGGACGCAGGCAGCGGGTTAGCAGAAATAATCAACAGGGGTTGAGCGGCGCTCGGTTGCGGCGGGCGGGCGCCGTTCCTACCTGCCGGGCATCCCAGGCCTTTATTGGAACAGGCCCTTATCGGAGCGATGCCTGCATGACCGACAGCTATACCCCGCCCGCCGTCTGGATTTGGGACAAGGATAAGGGCGGCGCCTTTGCCAATATCAACCGGCCGATCGCCGGCGCCACCCATGACAAGCCATTGCCGGTCGGCCCGCATCCGCTCCAGCTCTATTCGCTGGGCACGCCCAATGGGCAGAAGGTGACGATCCTGCTGGAGGAATTGCTGGAGGCGGGCGTCACGCAGGCCGAATATGATGCCTGGCTGATCCGCATCGGCGATGGCGACCAGTTCGGCAGCGGCTTTGTCGACGTCAATCCCAACAGCAAGATCCCCGCGCTGATGGACCATAGCGTGTCGCCGCCGCAGCGCGTGTTCGAATCCGGCGCGATCCTGCTCTATCTGGCCGAGAAGTTCGGCAAGTTCCTGCCGACCGATCCGGCCAAGCGCACCGCGGCGCTGAGTTGGCTGTTCTGGCAGATGGGCAGCGCGCCGATCCTGGGCGGCGGCTTTGGCCATTTTTTCGCCTATGCGCCGGAAAAATACGAATATCCGATCAACCGCTACACGATGGAAGTGAAGCGGCAGCTGGACGTGCTGGACCGGCATCTGGCGGACAACGAATATCTGGCGGGCGACGAATATTCGATCGCCGATATCGCGGTGTGGCCCTGGTATGCGGGCGTGCTGCTGAACCGGGTCTATGGCGCGTCGGAGTTTCTGGACGCGGGCAGCTACAAGAACGTGCTGCGCTGGGCGAAGCAGATCGATGCGCGCCCGGCGGTGAAGCGCGGGCGGATCGTCAACAAGACCAACGGGCCGCTGGAGGATCAGTTGCACGAGCGGCATGACGCGGGCGACTTTGCCACGAAGACGCAGGACAAGCTGGAGGGGGTGGCCTGACACCCATTCCATAGCTTCCGTTCGTTTCGAGCCTGTCGAGAAACGGGAAGCACGGACGGAGGGGCATGATGCAAGGTCACGCACCGGCCCCTCCACCGCCTGTGGCGGTCCCCCTCCCCAAGCCAAGCTTGGGGAGGAATTCCATCAATAGCCCACGGTGAAGCGCTGGCGGACGTGCCGGGGCGCCTCGATC
Source organism: Sphingobium sp. LF-16 (assembly GCF_003711185.1). Classification (NCBI taxonomy): domain Bacteria; kingdom Pseudomonadati; phylum Pseudomonadota; class Alphaproteobacteria; order Sphingomonadales; family Sphingobiaceae; genus Sphingobium; species Sphingobium sp. LF-16. The sequence continues at coordinate 2,435,295 of NZ_CP029335.1, forward strand.
TCGTCCACGAGCGCGATGGCATAGTCGGCATAGGAAATGCTGCTATTGCCCTCGCCATCGACCAGCAGCTGGTCGGTGCCGAGACGGAATGTCCCCTTGCGATCACCGACGAAGAACAGGGCGGAGGGCGAGAGGAAGGTCCAGTCGAGATCGTCCACGCCGCGCAGATAGGCGAGGAAATCGCCGCCGCGACCAGCTTCGGCCTTATAGGCTTCGGGAAAGTCTGGCGTGTCGATCAGCTTGACGCCCGGCGCGACCTCCAGGCTGCCGGCGCCGCCGACCACCAGATAGCGGGCCACGCCCGACGCACGCACCGCGCCGACCAGCGATGCCGGATCGGTGTCAGCGAACATGACGGCGCTGACCACCGCATCATGGCCGGCGAGCAGCGCGCTGAGCGCGGCGGCATCATTGACGTCGCCAGCGATGGCGGTGACGCCGGCATCCTGCACAGCCTGTTCGGGATGGCGCGAGATCGCCGTCACCTGATGTCCGCGGCGGGCCAGCTCCGCGCTGATTTCCCGCCCCGCACGGCCGCTGCCGCCGATGATCGCGATCTTCATGTTCCATTCTCCATGGGTAGTTACCAATGGAAACCAGATAGCGATCCTGATATCATGGTCGCAAGAAGGCACTTTGCCATCACCTGGTTACGCCGAGGAAACCGCCTGCCATGACTGCGCCCACGCCCCTGCCCCGCACTGGCGACGCCTATGATCCCGATTGCCCGACCCGCCATGTGCTGGACCGGATCGGCGACAAATGGGCTGTGCTGGTGATGCTGACGTTGAAGGACGGGCCGGTGCGATTCAACGATCTGCGCCGGCGGATCGGCGCGATCTCGCAGAAGATGCTGTCCCAGACATTGAAAAGCCTGGAGCGCGACGGACTGGTTAGCCGCGCGGCTTATGCCACGGTGCCCGTGACGGTGGAATATCGGCTGACGGAGATGGCGCAGGGGCTGATCGGCATATTGGACCAGATCACCCGCTGGGCCGAGGGCCATGTCGGCGCGATCATGGATGCGCGCCGGGCGCATGACGCGCGCGAGGTCGAGGCCGCCTAACCGGCCTGGGTGGCGCGCTGGCCCTGTGACGCGGTGCGTTCACGCCACCAGCGGTTGATGCGGCGGGCGGCGGGACGCTCCACGCCATAGGTGAGCGCGCTCGCCAGCAGCAGCGAAGCAGCGGTTGCCAGCAGGAAGCCGATCCAGGTCGACAGGCCGGCGCGATCGACCAGGTTCATGATCGCCAGCCCGGCATTATGGTGGATGAGGTAGAGCGCGTAGCTGATCGCCCCCAGCCAGAGCAGCAGCCGATGGCGCAGGAAGGGCAGCCAGCCGCGCAGCATCGCGGCGAAGATCGCCATCACCAGCAGCGCGGCGACCAGATATTCGCGCGGGTCGGCCCAGGCGATCGTCGCCAGCGCCGCCACGAAGAAGGGCGCCTGTTGCCCCCAGCGACGATGCCCCGACCAGATGCGGTAGAAGAGCATGCCGATGATGAAAAAGGGGATATAGTCGAGCACCAGCAGCATGACGAGGCGGCTGGGCATGGCGTGCCAGCCGGCGATTGCGGCCTTGATCGCGAGCCAGCCGAGCAGCAGCCATTCGAGCCGGGCAAAGCCGCGCCCCATCCAGATCGCCAGCATGCAGCAATAGAAGGCGAGTTCGACGCCCAGCGTCCAGTAGACGCCGTCGACCGCAGGCAGATAGAAATAGCCCTGCAGCATCGTCATGTTGACCGGGATCACCCAGGCGGGCGGCAGCAACTGGCCGGCGCCGAGCAGCAGGACGATGCCGATCGAGAGCGCCATCGCGGCCCAATAGACCGGGAAAAGCCGGGCGAAGCGCTTGACCGCGAAATCGGCGGCGCTGCGCGTTCCTTCCAGCGAGAAGGCGATGACGAAGCCGGAAATGGCAAAGAAGAGCAGCACGCCATAGCCGCCATGTTCGAACAAGGGCGGCAGGCGATGCCCATGCGGGAAGAGCTTGGGGTAGATGTTGAAATAATGGAAGAGCAGCACGGAAAAGGCCGCGATGCCACGCAGCGCGTCCAGTTCCTGCAATCGCGTCCTGCCCTGCCCCATCATCCCCCTGCCCTACGCCCCCACGCGATAAGATTGGGTAAATTTGCGTGAACGATAGCGCCCGCGCCGGGGCGCCGGCATCAATTGCCGTCGGCGTCGACCATGAACTGCATCGGCTTACCGCGCGATTCCGGTTCCCAGCCGGCCGCCAGCGCCGCGCGCACGCCGCGCGCGACGATGGCATCGTTGATCTGGAGCCGGCCGCGCGCCAGTCCTTTGAGCAGGCGCTTGGGCGGCGGAAATTCCAGCACCGCGCCGCGCTGCGTCCCCTGCTGCTGCAGGGCGACGGTCATGCCGCGCCAGCCATCGGCATCGCTCCATTGCGGTTCGCGCCGCACTTCCCAATCATAATGCGCGCCGTCGACCAGGACGGTGCCACTGTTGTTGCTGTTTGACATGATGATCGCCCTATAGAGCATCATCCATTCATTCTGAATGGATGATGCTCTACTTTCCTTTTATTTTCCGCATTTTCCGAGCCAGCAGATGATACCATCTGCTTCGAAAATGCTCTAGCCTGCCGCCCTGACGATGTCAGCCCAGGCTTCTTCGCTAATCACCTCGATACCGAGTGCCGTCGCCTGCTTGAGCTTCGATCCCGCACCCGGACCGGCGACGACCAGATCGGTCTTGGCACTGACCGATCCCGCCGCCTTGGCACCCAGGCGCTCTGCTTGCGCCTTGGCCTCGTCGCGGCTCATCGTCTCCAGCTTGCCGGTGAAGACGACGATCTTGCCGGTGACGGCGCTGGCGGTGGTCTCGACGACATAATCGGGCGGCGACACTTCGCTCAGCAGATCGTCCCACGCCTCGACATTATGGGGTTCGTGGAAGAAATCGGCGAGCGCATGGCCCACGGCAGCGCCGACATTCTCGACCCCGATATGTTCGGCGATCGCCTTGTCCTTCTTCGCCGGCGTCTCATAGGCCTGATCGCGCAGGGCAATGATCTCGTCGGCCAGGGTGCGGAGCGCTGGAAGCGTGGTGTAGCGCTTGAGCAGGTCGCGCGCGGTCACGGCGCCGACATGGCGGATGCCAAGGCCGAACAGCAGCTTGGCGGCATCGGGCGCGCGCTTCGCCTCGATCGCGGCGAGCAGATTGTCGACCGACTTTTCCTTCCAGCCCTCACGCCCCAGCAGTTCACCGGCATGGGTGCGCAGGCGGAAGATGTCGGCCGGCTCCTTGATCCAGCCAAGGTCGAGAAATTCCTCGATCGTCTTTTCGCCCAGCCCCTCGATATCGAGCGCGGCGCGGCTGACGAAATGGCGCAGCCGCTCGAACCGCTGGGCGGCGCAGATCAGGCCGCCGGTGCAGCGATAATCGACTTCCTCCTCCTCGCGCACCGCTTCCGATCCGCAGACCGGGCAGTGAGTGGGGAAGGGAAAGGGTTCGCGTACTTCGTCGCGGGTCAGATTGTCGACCACCTGCGGGATGACGTCGCCGGCGCGCTGGACGACGATGCGGTCGCCCGGCCGCACGCCCAGCCGTTCGATCTCGTCGGCATTGTGGAGCGTGACGTTGGAGACGACGACGCCGCCGACCGTCACCGGGGTCAGGCGCCCGACCGGGGTCAGCTTGCCGGTGCGGCCGACCTGGATGTCGATCGCCTCCAGCGTGGTCTGGGCGCGTTCGGCCGGGAATTTATGGGCGATCGCCCAGCGCGGCGCCTTGGCCACGAAGCCGAGCCGCTGCTGCCAGTCGAGCCGGTCGACCTTGTAAACGACGCCGTCAATGTCGAAGGGCAGGTCGGCGCGGGCGCGTTCGATCGCGCGATAATGGGCCAGGATCGCGTCGATGCTATCGACGCAGACCAGCATGTCGGACACGGGCAGACCCCAACTCGCAATCGCCTGCATCACGCCCAACTGGGTGTCGGCGGGCAGCGCGCTATGGGCGCCCCAGCCATGGGCGAGGAAACGTAAGGGACGGCTGGCAGTGACGCTGGCGTCCTTCTGGCGCAGCGATCCGGCGGCCGCGTTGCGCGGATTGGCGAACTGGCGCGCCTTGTCGGCATCCTCCGCCTCGTCCAGCAGCCGCTGGTTGAGGGCGACGAAATCCGCCTTGGCCATATAGACCTCGCCCCGCACCTCGAACAGGTCGGGGATGGCTTCGCCGGTCAGGCGCTCAGGGATGTCGGCGATGGTGCGGACATTGGCGGTGACATCCTCACCCGTGGTGCCGTCGCCGCGGGTCGCGGCCAGCACCAGTTTGCCCTGCTCATAGCGCAGCGAACAGGACAGGCCATCGATCTTCGGTTCGGCGGTCATCGCCACCGGCGCATCCTCGGCCAGTGCCAGGAAGCGGCGGACGCGCGCGGCGAACTCGGCGATATCCTCGTCGGCAAAGCCATTGTCGAGGCTCATCATGCGGACCGCGTGCGGCACCTTCTTCAGTGCCGAGGTGGCGGCAGCGCCGACCTGTGCGTTGGGCGAGTCGGCGCGGATCAGGTGCGGGAAGGCCGCCTCGAGCGCGTTATTCTCGCGGATCAGCGCGTCATAGTCCGCGTCGCTGATCTCCGGCGCGTCCTGGTCATGATAGAGGCGGTTATGCTTCGCCACCTCCCTGGCAAGGCGCATCAGGCGGTTGGCGGCTTCGGCTTCGGTAATTTGCGTAGGATCAGTCATTTATTCAGATGCTCAAACAAGGCGAGGATAGAGAAAAAAGCCACCAATAGCGCGCTGACGATCACATAAGCTATCAAAAGTGGCTTCAAAGAACGGTTCTTCAACATTCCTCCAACGAAAAACGGCAGAAACAACACACCCAGCGTAACAGGGATCGAAAATAGGAATTGCGCCAACGTAAGTGGCATGCGCTACGCCCTCGTCGAGAGCGCCCTGCAAAGGCGGGCACCCGGTTGAAACTATGATATCAGAATTCAGATTCCTGCCACCGGCACCGTCTCGAAATGCTGGGGAAAGCCGGCGATGATCGGGCGCGCCTTGGCGATGGCAGCGCGGACGGCGGGGAGTTTCAGCGAGGCGGCGTGGCTTTCGCGGCTGTCCCAGACCTCGGTGATCCAGAGCGCATCGGGATTGGCGGTGTCGAGCGCGACGACATAGGAGAGGCAGCCGGGCATCGCGCCGATCGCATCCTTGAGATAACCGACCAGTTCGTCGCGCTTGCCCGGCGTGCTGAGCATCTGGCCGATCAGGCCGTAGCGCGGCTTTGCCTCCTGCGCAGCGGCGGGGATGGCCGTTGCGGCCAGCGTCGCGGCGGTGAGGCCGAGCATGTCTCTGCGATTATGGGTCATGCGGCTATCCTATCCCCTCCGTTCGTCCTGAGCGAAGTCGAAGGACGCGCCGAGCGGAGCGAGGCGCCTTCGCTTCGCTCAGGTGAAGGCTTCGACTTCGCTCAGCCCGAACGGTATGTGAAACGCGCGAATTGGCAAGCCTCAAGCTTCCAGCAGCCGTTCCGCCTGTGCGCGGGCTTCAGCGGTGATTTCCGCGCCGGAGAGCATGCGGGCGATTTCCTCGCGGCGTTCGCCATCGCTCAGCGCATGGACGCCGGTGCGCGTCACCGTGCCGTCGCTCGATTTCGCGATCAGCATATGGCCGGCGCCGCGCGCCGCGACCTGCGGGCTGTGGGTGACGACCAGGATCTGGTTGCTCTGTGCCAGGCGCGACAGGCGCTCGCCGATCGCATCGGCCACCGCGCCGCCGACGCCCCGGTCAATCTCGTCGAAGATCAGCGTGTCGGCCCCGCCCCGCTCCGCCAGCGCAACCTTGAGCGCGAGGATGAAGCGGGACAGTTCCCCGCCCGAGGCGATCTTGGCGAGCGGCGCGAAGGGGGCACCGGGATTGGTCGAAATCTCGAACTCGACCCGGTCCATGCCGGCGCCGCTCCATTGCCCTTCTTCGAGCGGGGCTACGACGGTGCGGAAGCGGGCGGCGTCGAGCTTCAGCGGCGCCAGTTCGCCCGCGACCGCCGCATCGAGCCGGCCTGCGGCGAGTTGGCGTTCGGCCGACAGCGCCTGGGCAGCGGCGCGATAGGTTGCGGCCTTTTGCGCGACATCGGCTTCGAGCGCGGCGATATGCTCCTCCCCACCCTCGATCGCGGCGAGGCGGGCGGCCATCTCGTCGCGCAGCGCGGCGAGATCGTCGGGCGCGACCTGATGCTTGCGGGCCAGGCCGCGCAGGTCGAACAGCCGGGTCTCGATCGCGTCCAGCCGGGCGGGGTCGAAGCTCAGCGCCTCGGCCGCCTCGGCCAGCTTGTCCTCCGCCTCGCCCGCTTCGATCACGGCGCGGTCCAGCGCCTCCAGCACGGCGGAGAGCGGTTCATATTCGCCCGCGATCCGGTCGAGCCGGCGGGCGGCCTGCCGCAACTGGGCAAGGCCACCGTCGGAGCCGGTCAGGCAATCGGTGACGGCGGACAGGTCATCGGACAGGCGCGCGCCCTTCTGCATGGTCGCGCGCTCCTCCGCCAAAGTCGCTTCCTCGCCGGCTTCGGGCGCGAATTTCGACAGTTCGGCGACGGCATGGTCGAGATAGTCGCGATCGCGCGCGGCATTGGCGACGGTGTCGCGCGCCTGCGCCAGATCGGCGGCGGCGGCGCGCCAAGCGGTGTAAGCGGTGGCGACCGCCTCCGCCTCGCAGCGGCCATAGGTGTCGAGCAGGGCGCGGTGGCCGCGGGCGTTGAGCAGGCCGCGATCGTCATGCTGGCCGTGGATCTCGACCAGCGCGCCGCCCAGGTCGCGCAGCAGCGCGGCAGAACAGGCCTGGTCGTTGATGAAGGCGCGGCTGCCGCCATCGGCCTTCACCGTGCGGCGGATCAGCAGCGGTTCACCGGCTTCGATCTCGATGCCATTGTCGGCCAGCAGCAGCGCGGCGCGATGTCCGGCGGGCGGCGGATCGAAGCTGGCGGTGACGCTGGCCTGCGCCTCCCCTGCCCGGACAAGGCCGCTGTCGGCGCGGGCGCCCAATGCCAGCCCCAGCGAATCGAGCAGGATCGACTTGCCCGCGCCGGTTTCACCGGTGAGGACGGACAGGCCGGCGCCGAACTCCAGGTCCAGCGCCTCGATCAGCACGACATTGCGGATGGCAAGCGAGGTCAGCATGGCGCCTGTCTACCTGCCATCGCACAAAAGGGGAACAAATAAAGCGTGCGCCTCAGCTCTTGACCGGATGCTGCTGCATCAGCTTGTAGCTGCGCTCATACCATTTGGTGCCGGGATAGTTGCGGCCCAGCACGGCGGCGGCCTTCTGCGCTTCGGCCGGGATGCCGAGCGAGAGATAGGATTCGACCAGACGCTCCAGCGCTTCGGGCGTGTGGGTGGTGGTCTGGAACTTGTCGATCACGGTGCGGAAGCGCAGCGTGGCGGCGAGCCACTGGCCCCGGCGCTGGTAGAAGCGGCCCAGCTCCATTTCCTTGCCGGCGAGGTGGTCATTGACCAGGTCGACCTTCAGACGGGCGTCGGCGGCATAGCGGGTGTCGGGATAGCGGCGGATCAGTTCGCCCAGCGCATCCATCGCCTGCTGCGTGATCTTCTGGTCGCGGGTGACGTCGGCAATCTGCTCATAATAGCACAGCGCGATCAGATAATAAGCGTAGGGCGCGTCCTTGTTGCCGGTGTGGATCGACAGGAAGCGCTGCGAGGCCGCGATCGATTCCGGATAGTCGCGGTTCATATAATAGCTGAACGCCGACATGAGCTGCGCACGGCGCGCCCAGGGCGAATAGGGATGCTGGCGCTCGACCTCATCGAACAGTGCGGCGGCGAGCTTGTACTGGCCGCGATCGAGGCGGGCCTTGCCGCTGTTGTAGAGGGTCGACACGTCGCGGGCGACGTAGAGGGTGTCGGCCTTGTTCTTCGATGTGGAGCAGCCGGTCAGCACAGGCGAGGCGATCAGGACCAGAGTGGTGGCCGCGCCGATGCGCGTCAGGGTTTTCGTCAGCATGCGCCGGGTCATAGCCGAGCGGATCGCCGTCGCCAAGCGCCAGAATGTTGCAGAACGTTAAGCCGTGTCAGCGCGTCTGTTGCGGCAGGTCGAGGCAAGCCATGGCGCCGCCATCCGGCGCAGGTTCCAGCCGGAAGCGGCCGCCAAGCTGCTGCGCCAGCGCGACGGCAATGCGCAGGCCGATGCTGGTCGGTCCGTCGGGCATGGTCCCGTCCGGCAGGCCGCGCCCGTCGTCGACGATGCGCAGTTGGAGCGCGCCGCCCGTCTGCTGTTCCAGCGTCACCGCGACGCGGCCGGCGCGATCGGGCAGGCCATGTTCGATCGCGTTGCTGACCGATTCCGCCACGATCAGCGCCAGCGGCACGATGACATCGGGTTCGAGCGACAGGCCATCGGGCGCGCAGATGGTGCAATCAATATCGGTGCGGCCGGACGCATCGACGATATCGGCGCAGAGCATGACCATGAAGGCGCGCAGTTCCTGCCCCTGCCCCGAGGGATCATAGAGGGCGCGGCTGATCTTGCCAATCAGGGCGAGGCGGGCGGCGGCATCGTCCAGCGCGCGACGGGCGACATCATTGTCGATCTGGCGCCGCTGGAGCGAGAGCATGGCGGCCACCACCTGAAGATTGTTCGACACGCGGTGCTGGAGTTCGCGGAACAATAATTCGCGATTCTCGGCCAGGGCGCGGCTGCGCTCCCGCTCCACCGCCAGGTTGAAATTGGCGCGCTGCATGAAGTGGATGAGCAATATGTCGACGGCCACGACCATCGTGTAGAAGATCAGCGCCATCGCGACGCCGGGGTTGAAGGCCAGCGCATAGAAGGGCGGGATGAAGCAATACCAGGACAGCAGCCCGCCGATGATGGCGGCGAAGATGCCCGGCCGCACCCCGAACAGGAAGGAGGAGAGGATGACCGCCGGGAAGAAGGTGACGAAGGGATAGCCGACCGGCAGCAGCGTTTCCGCTGCAACCCGCACCAGCCAGGCGAGCAGGCAGAGCAACAGGCTCAGCGCATAGCCATAGACCGGTCTTGGAAGCACGAGCGGCAGGCGCTCGACAAACCGCTCATTGCTGCGTTGCATGGACATTCCCCCGGAACCGTGACGCGACCGTATCAGATGTCGCCCCCCGCGCCTTGATCGAAATCAGCCCTGACGGGATTCGTCACGAAAAAGGGCGCCCGGCCAAGCCGAACGCCCCCTTTTCCTGTCAGCGATGATGCTGCCGATCAGTCCTGGGTCAGGAAGTCGGGCAGACCGGCGTTGGAGCCGTCATCGTCGCCCTTGCCTTCGCTGCGCGGGCCACGGTCGCGGCGCGGGCCACGATCGCCACCACGACCGCCACGGTCGCCGCCGTCACGGCGCGGGCCGCGACCACGATCGCCGCGATCACCACGGTCGCCGCGCGGTTCACGCGGTTCGCGGGCCGGACGGGTATCTTCCAGTTCCTCGCCGGTTTCCTGGTCGACGACGCGCATCGACAGGCGAACCTTGCCGCGCGGATCGATCTCGAGAACCTTGACCTTCACTTCCTGGCCTTCCGACACGACGTCGGTCGGCTTTTCGACGCGCTCGTTCTTCATTTCGCTGACGTGGACGAGGCCGTCCTTGCCACCCATGAAGTTCACGAACGCACCGAAGTCGACGATGTTGACGACCTTGCCGGTGTAGATCTTGCCGACTTCCGCTTCCTCGACGATGCCGAGAATCCACTTCTTGGCAGCTTCGATCTGGGCGGTGTCGGACGACGAAATCTTGATGATGCCTTCGTCGTCGATGTCGACCTTGGCGCCGGTTTCGGCGACGATCTCGCGGATGACCTTGCCGCCGGTGCCGATGACGTCACGGATCTTCGACTTGTCGATCTGGATCGTCTCGATGCGCGGGGCGTGCGCCGACAGTTCGGTGCGGGTCGAGGACAGGGCCTTGTTCATCTCACCCAGGATGTGGGCGCGACCTTCCTTGGCCTGGCGCAGGGCGGTCTCGAAGATTTCCTGCGTGATGCCGGCAACCTTGATGTCCATCTGCATGGTGGTGATGCCGGCTTCGGTGCCAGCGACCTTGAAGTCCATGTCGCCAAGGTGATCTTCGTCGCCCAGGATGTCCGAGATGACGGCGAAGTCGCTGCCTTCCAGGATCAGGCCCATGGCGATGCCCGACACCGGACGCTTCAGCGGAACGCCCGCATCCATCATCGAGAGCGAACCACCGCAGACGGTGGCCATCGACGAGGAACCGTTCGACTCGGTGATGTCCGAGAGAACGCGGATGGTGTAGGGGAATTCGTCCTTGGTCGGCAGCACCGGGTGCAGCGCACGCCAGGCGAGCTTGCCATGGCCGACTTCACGACGACCCGGCGCACCGAAGCGGCCCACTTCACCGACCGAATAGGGCGGGAAGTTGTAGTGCAGCATGAAGTTTTCATAGTGCAGGCCAGTGAGGCCGTCGATCATCTGCTCGGCGTCCTTGGTGCCCAGCGTGGTGGTGCAGATCGCCTGCGTCTCGCCACGGGTGAACAGGGCCGAACCATGGGTGCGCGGCAGGAAGCCGACCATCGCCTCGATCGGACGGATCTGGGTGGTGGTGCGGCCGTCGATGCGCTGGCCGTCCTTCAGGATGGCGCCACGGACGATCTCGGCTTCCAGCTTCTTGGTCAGCTTGATGCCGGCCATCACGGTCTGGGCGTCGAGGCCGTCTTCCGTGAACATCGCCTTCGCCTTGGCGCGGGCTTCGTTCAGGGCGTTCGAGCGGGCCGACTTGTCGGTCAGCTTGTAGGCGGCGGCGATGTCGCCACCGATCAGATCCTTGAGCTTGGTCTTCAGCGCGCCGAGATCGTCGCCCTTGGCCATTTCCCACGGATCCTTGGCGGCCTTTTCGGCCAGCTGGATGATCGCGTCGACGACCTTCTTGCTCGCTTCATGGGCGAACAGGACGGCGCCGAGCATGACGTCTTCCGACAGTTCCTTGGCTTCGGATTCGACCATCATCACGGCGTTGCTGGTGGCAGCGACGACCAGGTCGAGTTCGCCGGTCTTCACTTCGTCCAGCGACGGGTTCAGCTGATATTCGCCATCCTTGTAACCGACGCGGGCAGCGCCGATCGGACCCATGAAGGGCACGCCCGACAGGGTCAGGGCAGCGGAAGCAGCGATCATCGCGACGATGTCGGGCTCGCTCTCGCCATCGAACGACATCACCTGGGCAATGACGTTGATTTCGTTGTAGAAGCCTTCGGGGAAGAGCGGGCGGATCGGACGGTCGATCAGGCGCGAAACCAGGGTTTCCTTCTCGGTGGCGCCACGCTCACGCTTGAAGAAACCACCCGGAATGCGGCCGGCGGCCGAATATTTTTCCTGATAGTGAACGGTCAGCGGGAAGAAGTCCTGGCCGTCCTTCACCGACTTGGCGGCGGTCACGGCGCACAGCACCACGGTTTCGCCATAGGTTGCCAGCACGGCGGCGTCGGCCTGACGCGCGATCCGGCCGGTTTCGAGGGTCAGCGTCTTGCCGGCCAGCTCGATCGAAACTTTCTTTACATCGAACATATATGTTCCTTTGCCCACCTGGCCCTATTGCCGGGCGGGGCCTCATATGCGGACGAAACCGGTCCGCGGCGGTTGTGGAGCATCGTGTGGCCCCTGAAACGAAACGGGGCGCCGGATTGCGCCCGTCCCGAATGACATCCCCAAAAGGACGTCCGTTAGAATCGGAAACGGCCCCGAATGGGGCCGTCCCTTATTAGCAGGCTTACTTACGCAGGCCCAGCTTGGTGATGAGGTCGGTGTAGCGAGCCGCATCCTTCTTCTTCAGATAGTCCAGCAGCGAACGACGCTTGTTGACCAGCATCAGCAGGCCGCGACGGCTGTGGTTATCCTTGTGGTGACCCTTGAAATGCTCGGTCAGGTTCGAGATGCGCTCCGACAGGATCGCAACCTGGACTTCCGGCGAACCGGTGTCGCCTTCGACGCGGGCATGTTCCTTGATCAGCGCTTCCTTGCGCTCTGCAGTGATCGACATCGGGCTTCCTTTCGTATCTAGAGATTGAAGCCGCGCACCACCCGGATCTCCGGGCCACTGGACTCCACCAGCGCGACGGGCGTATCGCCCAACATCGCCAGCAGGAGACCGGTGTGCGGTTTCCCCATGAGCATCTTCCCCTGTCGGAGTGCCAATGCTTCATCGGGAGAGACTGCAAGAGCCGGGATATCGTCCAGCCCTGCCGTCAACGGGAGCATAAGCTCGCCGATGTCGCCGCCCCTAGCAGCTTCGTCCAGTTTGTCCAGCGAAATCGCGGTTTCCAGGGTGAAGGGCCCGGCCTTGATCCGCCGCAACATGGTGACATGGCCGACCGTGCCGAGCGCCAGCGCGATGTCGCGGGCAAGGGAGCGGATATAGGTGCCCTTGGAGACATGGGCACGCAGGGTGACGGAGGCGAGTGCGCCCTCTTCCTGTTCCTGCCCCGCGATCGCCAGCGCATGGATCGTCACCGATCGCGTCTTCATCTCCACTTCCTCCCCCTTGCGGGCGAGGTCATAGGCGCGCTGTCCGTCGATCAGGATCGCGCTATAGGCGGGCGGCGCCTGCTCGATCGGGCCGGTGAAGCGCGGCAGGATGGCTTCCAGCTGCGTCAGCGTCGGGCGCACCTCGCTTTCCGCGATGACCTTCCCCTCCAGATCGAGCGTGTCGGTCTGTGCGCCGAAGGCGATGGTGAAATCATAGATCTTGTCGCTGTCGAGCATCCGGCCGGCCAGCTTGGTCGCCTCGCCGATCGCGATCGGCAGCACGCCGGTCGCCAGCGGATCGAGCGTGCCGCCATGGCCGACCTTCCATTTCTCCGTCCCGCCCAGCACCTCGCGCTGGGTCCGCAGCGCGCGCTTCACTGCGCTGACCGCCTGGGTCGAGCCAAGGCCATGGGGTTTGTCGAGGATGATCCAGCCGTGCATGGCGGCGCGCTCTATAGCGCCCGCCCTGCCCTGTCAGCCCTTATCGCATCCTTACGTCCGTTCGTTTCGCGCCTGTCGAGAAACGGAGGCCAATGGAAGGAAGGATGAAACGCCTTGCCGATCAGCCATTTCCCCCTGCCCCGCGCTCGGCTATTCCGGCCCCATGACGATCAAGCTCATCTGCCTCGATGCCGACGATACGCTGTGGCACAATATGCGCCATTTCAACGCGACCCAGGACGCGCTGACCGACATGTTGCAGCCCTTTGCCGATGTCGATGTGACGCGCGAGCGGCTGATCGCCTGCGAGATCCGCAACCTGCCGCTCTATGGCTATGGCGCCAAGGGCTTCACCCTATCGATGATCGAGGCGGCGGTGGAACTGGCCGGCGATCAGCTGTCGACCGCGATGATCCAGGACATATTGGCGGCGGGCCGCGTGCTGCTGGCCCATCCGGTCGAGCTGTTCGACGGGGTGGAGGAGACGCTGGAGCGGCTGGCGGACATAGGCCCGCTGGTGCTGGTGACCAAGGGCGACCTGCTGCACCAGGAAAGCAAGCTGGCAGCATCGGGCCTGGGCGACCTGTTTTCCGGGATCGAGATCGTCAGCGACAAGAAGGTCGACACTTTCCGCACCCTGTTCGCCCGCCATGGCATCGCCCCCGAACAGGCGGTGATGGCCGGCGATTCGATGCGGTCGGACATATTGCCGGCGCTGGAGGCCGGCGCCTGGGCCGCGTTCATCCCGCAGGAGGGCGCCTGGTCGCATGAGCGGGCACAGCCGCCGATCGGCGCGGCCCGCTATACCCAGTTGGAACGGCTGGGCGAACTGCCTGACTGGATTGCCGGCATCAACTGAAGTTCAGGCGGCGCGCGCGGCCCATTCGTCGGCGAGGATCGAATAGATCACCGTGTCGCGGACATGGCCGGTCCAGGTGATGCGCTGCTTGCGCAATATGCCCTCGCGCACGGCGCCCAGCTTCTCCACCGCCCTTTGCGAGCGTATGTTGCGGGCGTCGACCCGAAGTTCGATGCGATGGAAACCGCAGGCCAGCGCCCGGCCGATCAGCAAGGGCTTGATCCGGCTATTGAGACCGGTGCCGCGGGTGGCCGGCGTCATATAGGTGAGGCCGATTTCCAGCGCATTGTCGGCGGGATGGACATTGAGGTAGCCTGACATGCCGACCGGCTGGCCATCCGCCAAGATCAGGAAGGCATTGCGGTCTGCGCTGGTCAGCGTCGCGTCGAAGGCGGCATCGAAATCCGGTCCAGCAAAGCGCACGGGATAAATCTCCCATACCGGATCGTCGACCGGACAAATCCCGCGCAACGCCTCGCGATGATGGTCGGCCAACTGCTCCAGATGAAGGCCGGGCGCGTCGATCGGCGCCAGCAGATCGTCCATCCGGCTCATCCGCGCATCTGCTCGACGAAATGGCGACGGCACAGCGCCACATAACGGTCATTGCCGCCAATCTCGGTCTGGGCGCCCTGGCGGATCGCGCGTCCCGACGCATCGACACGCAGGTTCATCGTCGCCTTGCGGCCGCAATCGCACACCGTCTTGATCTCGGTCAGCGCATCGGCGAGGCCGAGCAAATGGGCGCTGCCCTCGAACAATTCCCCCTGGAAATCGGTGCGCAGGCCATAGCAGAGGACGGGAATGCCCAGGCTGTCGCTGACCGCGGCGAGTTGCCAGACCTGATCGCGGGTCAGGAACTGCGCCTCGTCCACCAGCACACAGGACAGTGGTGTCGTGTCATGCTGGGCGGCGATGGCGGCGAGCATGTCGACGCCCGGCTCGAACAGATGCGCCTGCGCCTCCAGCCCGATGCGCGAGGCGATCCGGCCATGGCCGAAGCGATCGTCGACAGCCGCGGTCCACAGCATCGTCGCCATGCCGCGTTCCTGATAGTTGAAGCTCGACTGCAGCAGGGTCGTCGATTTGCCCGCATTCATCGAGCTATAATAGAAATAGAGCTTCGCCATGGCCGCGCTTTAGCGCAGCGTGGGCGCAACGCCAGCCAGGAAACGCACCAGCGCGTCGGCGAGCGCGATCCGCTTGTCGGAGAAGCTGTGATCGGTCGGCCAGACCATCAGGCGGGTATTGGGATTGGCCGACTGGGCGTCCGCCCCGACCTTGCGCGCCATCGCGCCAATCCCCCGGTCCGCGCCGATGATGGTCAGCGGCCGGCGGCCATAGCCGACCAGCTTGCGGCCAAGGTCGAACTTCTGCGCATCGCCCTTGATCTCGGCGGTCAGGCTTTCATAGCTGGCGCCCGACAGCGGCGGCAGGTCGCCCGCCACCTCCGCTTTCCAGCCGGCCTCCCCCTGTGGCGTGGCGAGCGCGGCAACGGTCTGGGCCGGATCCCAGGGATCGATCAGGAACAGCCCGGCGACGCGCGGTTCTGCGGCCGCCGCCTCCGCCGCCATGAAGCCGCCCATGCTGTGGCCGGCGACCACGATCGCGCTGGTGTCGATACGATATTTGGCGACGGTCGAGGCTTCCTCCAGGAACAGCAGCGCGTTGAACGCATCCTCCGCCGCGTTGGTGAAGGAAAAGATGCCGGGGCTGCCCCACGATCCGCGATAATGGAGGGTTAGAACATTCCAGCCGGCGCGGCGCGCGGCCTGAGCCAGATCCAGATTCTGCTCATTGCCCGGAAAACCGTGCAGCAGCAGCAGGGTCGGATGCACGCCGCTGCCCGCCGCGACATACATGACCGCATTCATCGCCCCCTCGCCCGAGGGAAGGACGAACGCGTCCATCCGCGCGGGATTGGCGGCGTCGGGCGCGGGATCGGTGATGACGGCGGGATGGGTGGCGGGTTCGCGGGCGATGGCGGGCGTAGCCAATGCCAAGGCGGCCATACTGATTATCCCGCTCATCTTCATGCGTCTGCCCCTCTTGATCTTCCGGTTCCGGGAAAGACGCTGTTAGCGCTGCCGCACCGTCGCGTCGACGCTGGAAACATTCCGCGACCGGACAAGATATGGCAAGACGCGCCACACAATTGCTGGAGCAAACACATGGCGACCGCGCAAGCCCGTGAAGCCTGTCTCGATCCCATCGTCCTCGTGCAGGACCGATATAGCGGTGCCTATAGTGGCGGGGCATGGCTTGCACTGGCGGAGGGCGATCGCTCCTACGAGGAGGCTTCGCGGATAGGCTGGATCATGAGCCACGGTCCCAGCGGCAATGACCTGGAGGCAGCTGCGTTTTGGCAGGCTCATCCAGCCTGGATTGCTACAGGTAAAACGCCCGACGAGGCGATCGCGCGTTTACGCTCTCAAAATTCCATCGCAGCCATGGCGTAGCCCTCCCCCGGAACAGCGCTCCGGGGGCCAGCCTTTCAATCTTCGCTCTCATCCTGCTCCAGGTCGCGGGCAACCTTGGGGTCGCGGAGCAGCTTGTCGATATGGCTGCCCTCGTCGAAGCTCTCGTCCGACAGGAATTTGAGCTTCGCCGCATATTTGAGGCGGATGCGGTGCGCGACTTCGCGCTGGAGATAGGCGGTGTTGGTGCGCAGCGCCTTGAGCACCGCTTCCTCATCCTTGCCGAGCAGCGACTTGATGAAGACGGTGGCGTGGCGCAGGTCGGGCGACATGCGCACTTCGGTGACGCTGACCACATGCTGGCTCAGCACATCGTCATGCACGTCGCCGCGCTGGAGAATGTCGGAAAGGACATGGCGCACCTGTTCGCCGACGCGCAGCAGGCGGACAGAGGGGCCTTCGGATTGTTGTTGAGCCATAGTCAGACCTTAAAAAACATATCGTCGAGCGAAACATTCAACTCCATGGCCAGCTTGCGCCAGAGTTCCACATTCGCGCTTCTCTTATTGCGTTCTACATTACTGAGATGGGCATGCGTCGAGCCCACCCGTTCCGCCAAAACTTTCAGCGTTAAGCCCCGATGTTTTCGCCATGCGCGTAAAGGGCTTTCCCCGGCCATCATTCCATCGACCACTTTCGCGGGAAGATATTCCTCGCCCTCATCGCGGCGCGCCTCAGCCTCTGCAGCTGCTATCATGTCAGCCTTATCCTCCGCGATCTCGACAAGCCGCTGATAATCCTCAATCGGCAGCATCGCGATCTTCTGGCCCGCGATCTCGACAATCTGAACGGTCATGGGTTCACCTCATAAGCCGATCCGCGCGGCGCTATATCGTCAATCCACAGAATATCCTGATCAAAACGGAAAATCACGCGCCAGTCCTGAACCCGCAAGCGATATTCCGGGCGCCCCTGAAGACGCTTCACATTGGCTTCCAGCGATGCGGGATCGTTCGCCAACTCGTCAATCTTCTGCCGAATAAGCGTTCGCTTGTTCGATCGCAGCAGCGCTCTCATCGCCGTCTTCGAGAAGCGGATATCCACATCCGCAAATTATAGGCACGGCAAAGGCCGGTCAAGAAATTTAGCTCACAGCTAAATTCCTCGACCGGCCTTCTGTAACTCACAGCGTGCGTGCGCGCTCTTCGACTTCGAACAGTTCGAGCGTATCGCCCGGCTTGATGTCGTTGGTGTCCTGCAGGACCGCACCACACTCCATGCCGGCGCGGACTTCGGAGACATCGTCCTTGAAGCGACGCAGCGACGCGATGTTGGTGCGCGATACGATGACATCGTCGCGGGTGAGGCGCGCGGCCAGACCCTTGCGGATGATGCCGTCGAGGACGAGCAGACCAGCGGCCTTGTCCTTCTTGCCGGCCGGGAAGACCTGCAGCACCTCGGCGCGGCCGACGATCGTCTCGATCCGTTCGGGGGCGAGCTGGCCAGCCATTTCGCCGCGAACTTCCTCAAGCAGGTCGTAGATCACGTCATAGTAGCGCAGGCTGATCTTCTCGCGCTCGGCGAGCTGACGGGCCTTGGCATTGGGACGGACGTTGAAGCCGATCAGCGGCGCGCGGCTGGCAGCGGCCAGCGTGACGTCGCTCTCGGTGATCGCACCGACGCCCGAATGCAGGATGCGAACCTTGATCTCGTCGGTCGAGATGCGGTTGAGCGAGGACACGATCGCTTCGACCGAACCCTGCACGTCGCCCTTCACCACCACCGGATATTCGATGACCTTGGTGTTCAGCGCCGAGAACATATGCTCGAAGCTGGTCGGGGCAGCCGTGGTGCGCTTCTTGGTCGCCTGTTCCTGACGATAGGCAGCGACTTCGCGGGCGCGGGCTTCATTCTCGACGACGGTGAGCTGGTCACCGGCCATCGGCACGCCCGACAGACCCAGAACCTCGACCGGGGTCGAGGGACCAGCGACCTTAACCTGCTGGCCCTTGTCGTTGATCATCGCGCGGACCTTGCCGCTTTCCGAACCGATGACGAAGGTGTCGCCGATCTTCAGCGTGCCCTTGCGGACCAGCACGGTCGCAACCGCACCACGGCCCTTGTCGAGCTGTGCCTCGATCACATTGCCTTCGGCGTCGCGATCGGGGTTGGCGGTCAGTTCCATGACCTCGGCCTGGAGCAGGATCTTGGTGATCAGTTCGTCAAGGCCGGTCTTCTTGAGCGCCGACACTTCCACGTCCTGGACGTCACCGCCCATGTCCTCGACCACGATTTCCTCGCTCAGCAGGCGCTCACGCACCTTCTGCGGGTTGGCGTCGGGCTTATCGCACTTGTTGATCGCGACGATCATCGGCACGCCAGCAGCCTTGGTGTGGTTGATGGCTTCGATCGTCTGCGGCATCAGGCCGTCATCGGCCGCCACCACGAGGATGACGATGTCGGTGACGTTCGCGCCACGGGCACGCATTTCCGAGAAGGCTTCGTGACCCGGCGTATCGAGGAAGGTGATGAGGTCACCGCTCTTCGTCTTCACCTGATAGGCGCCGATATGCTGGGTGATGCCGCCGCTTTCGCCGGCCACCACGTCGGTGCCGCGCAGCGCGTCGAGCAGCGAGGTCTTGCCATGGTCGACATGGCCCATGATGGTCACGACCGGGGCACGCGGCTTGAGCGTTTCGGGTGCGTCAGCCTCGCCTTCCATGCCGATTTCGACGTCGGCATCCGACACGCGCTGGATGCGGTGGCCGAATTCCTCGACCAGCAGCTCCGCCGTATCCTGATCGATCGGCTGGTTGAGCGTGACGGCGGTGCCCATCTTGAACAGGGCCTTGACCAGGTCCGCGCCCTTTTCGGCCATACGGTTGGCCAGTTCCTGCACGGTGATGCTTTCGGGCACCACGACGTCGCGGCTCTGCTTCTCGCGCGGCTGGCTGCCGCCCGAATAATGGGCACGACGTTCCTTCTCGCGAGCGCGCTTGAGCGCGGCGAGGCTGCGGGCACGGGCGCTGTCGTCGTCCGCAAGCGCGCGGGTGACGGTCAGCTTGCCGGACTGGCGGCGATTGTCATCGTTGCGCTTGGCACGATCGGGCTTCGCCGGTTCGGGGCGTTTGACCGGCGCGACCGGGGTGAAGCGGCGCGGCGGCGGCATGGTCGAGCTGGTGGTGGCCGGTGCGGCGGGCGCAGCCGGGGCAGCAGCGGCAGGCTCGGCTGCAGCAGCCGGCGCGGCCGGGGCCTCGACCGGCGCAGCCGGCTTGGCGGCTTCGGCAGCCTTGGCCTGCTCGGCGGCTTCGGCAGCCTTGGCGGCCTCGACCTCGGCATTTTCGGCAGCCTGGCGATTTTCCTCGGCGCGGCGCTTTTCTTCTTCGCTCGCGGCAAGGCGCGCGGCATCCTCACGGCGGCGCGCATCTTCCAGCGCGGCCATGCGGGCTTCCTCGGCCTCGCGCAGCAGCTTGGCCTGCAGTTCCTGACGCGACATCAGGCTCTGCGGCGGCGCCTGGCGCACGGGGGCGGGTTGCGGCGCGCGCTGCTGCGGCGCAGGCGCGGCGGGACGGGGTGCGGCCGGCGCTGCGGGCGCGGCCGGCGTCGGATCAGCCTGGGGCGCAGCAGCGGGCGCAGCGCCGGTGCTTTCACCCGGCTTGCCCATGGGGACGCGGCGCCGCTTCACCTCAACCACGACCGTGTTCTTGCGGCCATGGCTGAACTGCTGCTGCACCTGACCGGACTCGACCGTGCGCTTGATCCCCAGCGGCTTGCGGCCCAGAACCGGCTTGTCTTCGTTGCTGTCACTCATCGACTATGTTTAACCCTTCACATCATCATCAGCCGGCGCAGCCGCCGACGCATCATTCCATGCAGCCTCATGCGCCTGCGCATCGGCGGAGTCCTGCTCCCCATGCACCGGCGCCCCGGTAGCGCATCCCAGATAGCTTTCCAAGCGGCCCAGAGCCGCACGCAGGCGCACTGTCGCCCGCGAGTCGGTCACCGCGATATGGACGACATTGTCGCGCCCCATTGCCATAGATAGGGCGTGCCGGTCCACAGGCAAGACGATGCCCGCAAGATCCGTGCCTTCCGCTTCCTGTCCCACGCGCAAGGCCTGGTCCAGTTTTCGATTGCCGTCCGTGCCCGCATCGGCGGCATGGAGCAGCATTTTCACCATGCCCTTGCGGCATGCGACGTCGATCTTTTCCGATCCGGTCAGCAGCATGGAGGCGCGAGCCTCCAGCCCCAGGCGGCTGAGCAGATCCTGCCGCAGCCCGGCCTCCACCAGATCGGGAAGATTGTCGGGAATTTCAAGAGCGCCTTCCTTGAAGGCGCGGGCGAGCGCCCCCTTGAGCTTGCCCTTGGCCAGCGCCGTTTCCAGTTCGGCCCGCGACACGCCGATCCAGGCGCCCCGGCCCGGCGCCTTGGCGCGGACGTCGGGCATCACCTGCCCTTCAGGGCCGATGGCCAGGCGGATCAGCATTTCGGGATCGGCGCGGTCGCCGCTCAATATGCATTTGCGTTCGGTCATGCGCGCCCCTCCGCCAAAACGGACAAAAGGGCAAGACCAACGCTGTCGAGTAGGCTTATTCTCTCATCGGGGAGTGTCCGCAGCATTGGCGTCCTCCCTGTTTGGAGAAATTGCGCGGTCGGCGATCAACTGACCGCCGGCCGCATAATTTTCGGTCGAGACTTCCGAGATCACGATCTGGACGGCAGCCGCCGGCTTTCCCAGCCGCTCCACGAGCGACTGGGTGACGTCAGCAACGATCGCGGCTTTCTGCTCGCGAGTCGCGCTACCGGCCAGGCGGATGTCGACGAAAGGCATCTTGGCTTACGCTTCCTCGCCTTCGAACCAGTGGGCGCGGGCGGCCATGATGATCTCATTGCCCTGCTCATCGGTCAGACCATAGGCGGCCAGGATGCCGCCCTTGTCCTCATTGCCGCTGTCCGACTTGCGACGACGCTGGTCGACGCGCTTCTTCTGCACCAGTTCATCGGTGGCCAGATCGGCGAGATCGTCGAGCGTCTTGACGCCGGCCTTGCCGAGCGTGACCAGCATCGCTTCGGTGAGGTGCGGCATGTCGGCCAGCGCGTCCTCGACGCCCAGCGCCTGACGCTCTTCACGGGCGGCCTGTTCGCGACGGTCGAGCGCTTCCTGCGCACGGCTCTGCAGCTCGGCAGCCAGGTCCTCGTCGAAACCTTCGATCCCGGCCAGTTCCTCGACGCTGACATAGGCGACTTCTTCCAGCTCGCCAAAGCCTTCGGCGACCAGCAGCTGCGACAGCGTCTCGTCGACGTCCAGTTCGTTCTGGAACATTTCCGAACGGCTGACGAATTCCTTCTGGCGCTTCTCGCTGGCGTCGGCCTCGGTCATGATGTCGATCGCCTTGCCGGTCAGCTGGCTAGCGAGGCGGACATTCTGGCCGCGGCGACCGATGGCGAGCGACAGCTGATCGTCGGGAACGACGACTTCGATGCGCTCTTCTTCCTCGTCGATGACGACGCGGGCGACCTGGGCCGGCTGCAGCGCGTTGACGACGAAAGTCGCGGTATCTTCCGACCAGGGGATGATGTCGATCTTTTCGCCCTGCATTTCCTGCACGACGGCCTGGACGCGGCTACCCTTCATGCCGACGCAGGCGCCGACCGGATCGATGCTGCTGTCACGGCTGATGACGCCGATCTTGGCGCGCGAGCCCGGATCGCGGGCGGCGGCCATGATGGTGATGACGCCATCATAGATTTCGGGCACTTCCTGCGCGAACAGCTTCTTCATGAATTCGGGGTGCGCGCGGCTGAGGAAGATCTGCGGACCGCGATTTTCGCGGCGCACGTTCAGCACGACCGACCGGATGCGGTCGCCGACGCGAACCACTTCGCGCGGGATCTGCTGGTCGCGGCGGATCACGCCTTCGGCGCGGCCCAGATTGACGACGACATGGCCGAATTCGACCGACTTGACGACGCCGGTGATGATTTCACCCACGCGGTCCTTGAACTCGTCGAACTGGCGCTCGCGCTCGGCGTCGCGGACCTTCTGGAAGATCACCTGCTTGGCCGACTGGGCGTCGATACGGCCCAGATCGATCGCGGGCAGCGGATCGACGATGAAGTCGCCGACCACGGCGTCCTTCTTCAGCTTGGCGGCCTGCTTGAGGTCCACCTGCTTGAAATAATCCTCGACCACCTCGACGACCTCGACGACGCGCCACAGGCGCAGGTCGCCGCTGTCCGGGTCCAGCTTGGCACGGATGTCATTCTCGGCGCCGTAACGGGCACGGGCGGCGCGCTGGATCGCATCTTCCATCGCCTCGATGACGATCGCCTTGTCGATCATCTTCTCGCTGGCGACGCTGTTGGCGATCGCGATCAGCTCGGCCTTATTGGCGGAAATGGCGTTGGCCATGACGATAAAACCCTTATTCCTCGGTTTCGAACTCGTCCGCCCCATCGGAGGAGAGCGGCATGGTAGCAGAAATCAGTGCATCGGTCAGCATCAGCTTGGCATCGCCGACCAGCGCGAACGGGATGGTGACGTCGCCGGCCTTAGCATCCTGGAACAGGATATCCTCACCCTCGACGCCCTTGAGGATGCCACGGAAGCTCTTGCGCCCCTCGACCACTTCGGTCGCGGAAATTTTCGCTTCATGGCCCGCCCATTCGAGAAAATCGTGCAAGCGGGTCAGCGGCCGGTCGATACCGGGCGAACTGACTTCCAGACGATAGGCTTCCTCGATCGGGTCGACTTCATCCATCACGTCGGACAGGCGGCGCGAGATCGCGGCGCAATCCTCGATGACCAACTGCTTGGTCTTCGGGTCTTCGGCCATGATCTGCAGCGTATATTCGTCGCCCGATCCGAACAGCTTGATGCGCACGAGGTCGAACCCCAGGGCCTTTACCTCGGGCTCGATCAATGCGGTCAGTTCGGCGATGTCCGCCATGGATACTCCAGAAATCAGATAGGCCAGAAATATATAGCTGCTTGTTGCCGCCGCAGGCTTGGTGCCTGCGACCCTGACATGTGTGACGATGTAAGGAAGCAATATCCATATAGGCAGGTTGCCAATGACCTGCAACATCTTTCGTAAAATGCGCTATTTCAGGGGTCTGCGCGGCCCGTCCAGTCGCGCCACAGCCACGCCAGCAGATAGGGCCGGGCCAGCGCCCGGTCCAGCGCATAGGGAATCCAGCCGGGACCGAACGGCACATAGAGGCGCACCGGCACCCCCTGCCCCCGCGCCACCGCCCGGCAACGACGGCCCGGCAGGCCCCGCAACTGCTCCAGGCTGCACGGCGTGCCGGCGTTGCGCAGCAGGGCCAGCGCCCGGTCGGCCAGCGCGGGGCGATGGGTGGCGATCGCGACCGGTGCCGCGCGGCCGGCCAGCGCTTCGACCAGCGTCAGATAAGCGGCATCGGGATCGACGGCATCGCCCGCCGGGTCGGGCCATTCACCGCGCACGAGCCGGACCGGCGCGCTGCTGTCGCGCAGCCGGGCCGCATCGGCCACGCTGCGCTGCCAGCGGGCGGGCAGGACGATGCCGGTATCGGGAAAGTCGGGCAGCAGCCGTTCGACCGCCGCCAGCGTCTCGTCCGCATCCTGCGGGCCATGGGCGTCGAACACCAGCGACAGGCCGGACTGGCGCGCAATCTGCGCCAGTTCGCGCAGGCTGACCGGATCGAAACGCAGCGGCGGCGCCTTTACCGACAGGCTGAGGTCAAGGCCGCGCGCCCGCTGTGCCACCCGCGCATAGGCGGCCATGATCGACGAGGGATCCCCCCCCGCCCCTTCGAAATAGCCGATCGTGGTGGCAGCGCC
Source organism: Sphingobium sp. LF-16 (assembly GCF_003711185.1). NCBI lineage: Bacteria > Pseudomonadati > Pseudomonadota > Alphaproteobacteria > Sphingomonadales > Sphingobiaceae > Sphingobium > Sphingobium sp. LF-16. The sequence goes on from NZ_CP029335.1 coordinate 2,459,328, forward strand.
GGCGCGGGCCTGTTGCCGGGCGATCGCCACCGCATGGGGGGCGTCGGGTGCCGGGATGACCCGCCCCAGCGCGCCGGGCAGGGCATAACGCGTGTCCCGCAACAGGCGCCAGGCGGCCCCGCCTTTCACCGCCGCCACAGCCGTTGCCGCGACCAGACAATAGCGTCCGCCGCAAAGGCCGCCGCGCCGCGCAGATTATAGGGATAGGTGCGCAACTGGACGCAGTCATGCTCCGTCTGGGTCCAGAGCTTGCGAATCCAGGGTTCGGCAACGCCGAGAAATTCGAAACTGTGCAGCCGCGCCTGCGCCGCCCAGCCGATGGCATGGAGCATCAGCAGCCCGCCCGGCGAACAGGCGTTGAAGGCCGCGTCATGGCCGATCTTGAACAGCCAGTAGCGGCCGTTCCACAGCACCGCCATCTGCATCGAGATGGCGCGGCCATCAATCCGCAGGAAGGAGATGCGCAGGTCGCCGCGCTGCGCCACCGCGCGGAAGAAGGCGCGGAAGATCGCCGCCTGGCGCGGGTCGGTGGCGATGGCGGTGCCGGCCTCGCTCTTCCAGCCCTGCGCCTCGACCGCGACGGCCTCGTCGAACAAGGCATCGAAATTGTCGGCATCCGGCGCCAGCGTCTCGCATTGGAGCATGCCACACCCTTCCGCCTTGCGCCGGGCACGACGGAAATCGGAGCGGCGACCGGCGTTGAAGCGGCTTTCCGGGTCGCGCCACCCCTCATCCAGCGCGATATGGGGACAGGCCATGGCCGGTCGCACGACCAGCCGCCCGCGCCGCCGCACCGCCCGCGCCAGTGCGGGGATCAAGGGCGACCCGGCCGAAATGCGATCGAGCAGCAAGGGATGCGGCAAACGCGCGATCGCGCCGGCCAGCGCATCTGCCGCCGCCGTCCCGTTGCACAGCAAGTCGCCAGGTTCATAGGTCTCGCGCGCGCCGATCATCCGCCAGCGGGCCAGTGCGCCACCATCGCGGCACAGCGGCAGCAGCGCGACCAGATCGGCGCCAGCCCAAACCGTCATGATGCGGCTCGGCCCGGCGGCAATCCGATCGTTCAGCGTGGCCGCGAACAGGCGGGTCTGGGTCGGCCAGTCGGCGCGCGCCTCCAGCCTTTCCCAGGCGCGGGCCAGCGCGGTCGATTCCAGCGCGTCGGCAAGGCATAGCGGCTCGACGCGCAAGGCGCCTGCCTGCGCGCACGCAGCATCGAAATCCGATACGCCGTGCAGCACCATATTCCCCCTCTTGCCGCTCAGTTCTCTAGCGGCAGAAGCTTAAGAAATCGGCTGATCGCCGATGAGGCTTGCATCCATGCCCGCATCCGGTGGAGGATGCGGGCATGGAACCCCCCGCCGAAAAATCGGCTTTCCCCCCGCGAATATTATAACAGGAGTTTCCCATGCTGCGCGTGATGGCCGTCACTCTCCCCCTCGCCCTGCTGGCCTGTTCGGCGGACAATGCGACCGGCCAGAATGCCGGTGCGACCGCTGGGGAAAAGCCGTTCAAGACATCGGTGATTGCCGATTTCGAATCACCCTGGGCGATGACCTTCCTGCCCGACGGGCGGATGCTGATCACCGAAAAGGCCGGTGAGATGATTCTGTTCGATCCGAAGAACGGCACCAAGATCCCGGTCGCCGGCATCCCCAAGGTCGATAGCGCAGGTCAGGGCGCGCTGATGGACATCGTCCCCTCCCCGACATTCGCGCAGGACAAGAAAGTCTATTTCAGCTTTTCCGAGGTCGGCCAAGGCGATCGTGCCGGCGGCAAGGGCGTGGCGCTCGCCACCGGCATCTTCGACCAGGCGAGCGACGGCACGACCAGGCTGGCGGACGTGAAGGTCATTTTCCGCGCCAGCGACTATGTCGAGGGCAATGGCCATTATTCGGGCCGCATCGCTTTCTCGCCGGACGGCAAATATCTCTTCTTCACCAATGGCGAGCGACAGAAGTTCGACCCGGCACAGGACCCCAAATCGACCCTGGGCAAGGTGCTGCGCCTGAACCTCGACGGCACGCCGGCGGCGGGCAATCCGCTCAGCGCCAAGGGCTTCAACCCGGCGGTCTGGTCCTATGGCCATCGCAATCTGCTGGGCATCGCCTTCGACAAGGACGGGCGCCTGTGGGAACAGGAAATGGGACCGCAGGGCGGCGACGAGGTCAACCTGATCAAGCCCGGCCTCAACTATGGCTGGCCCAAGGCGTCGAACGGCAGCCATTATGACGGCCGCGACATTCCCGATCACAAGCCCGGCGACGGCTATGAGGCGCCGAAGGTCTGGTGGAATCCGGTGATCTCGCCGGGCGGCCTGATCTATTATTCGGGCGACCTGTTCCCGCAATGGAAGGGATCGCTGTTCATCGGCGGCCTGTCGAGCCAGTCGCTGGTGCGGGTGAAGCTGGACGGCGAGGATGCGGAAAAGGCCGACCAGTGGGACATGGGCGCGCGCATCCGCGAGGTCGAACAGGGGCCGGACGGCGCGCTGTGGCTGCTGGAGGATGGCGGCAAGTCGCAGGGCCGCCTGCTCAAGCTGACGCCCAAGGCATAGATAGCGGCATGACCGACATGGATGCCCTGCCCGCGCGTACCGGGCAGCAACTGGCGCGCGCCGACATCATTGCCCTGGCGGGCACGCCCCACGTCCTGATCGACTGCGATCTGGAGGCGGCGGAACTGACGCAGCTCGACCTTACCGGCTGGCAGTTCGAGCGCTGCAACCTGCGCAATGCCGATCTGGCCGGCGCCATGCTGGAGCGCACGCGCTGGCAGGGCTGCCGGGGCGGCGGCGCGAATTTCGCCGGCTGCGACCTCAGCGACGCGGTGCTGACCGGATGCGATTTCAACAATGCCGTGCTGCGGCGGGCGCGGCTGGAGGGCGCCCGGCTGGCCCAGTGCAAGCTGACCGGCGCCGACCTGTCGGACCTGCGCGCGCTGGAGGTCGACATGGCGGAATGCCTGCTGATCGACGCGCGCCTGCCCGGCCTGTCCTTCCGCAAGCAACGGCTGAGCCGCATCGATTTCTCGCAGGCAGACCTGCGCAAATGCGATTTCCGCATGACCAGTTTCGAGGGCTGCAGCCTGCGCGAGGCGATGCTGGACGGTGCCCGGTTCGAGGGCGCCGACCTGCGCGGCGCGGACATAGGCGGCGTCCATCTGGGCGATGCCAGCCGCTTTCGCGGCGCCACCATCTCGCGCGACCAGGCCGGCGAACTGCTCGCCGAACTGGGGCTCAAGGTGCGCTGAGCCGCCCTATCGGACCGGCGGCATTTCGCTCGCCACCATCTCGCCAGCACCCCGGCCGATCGACCAGAGGCGCCGGGGCGCCTTGGGATCCCAGTCGATCGCCTGGCCGGGGGTGGCAATGCCGATCGTGCCGACATGCTCCAGCACCGATCCCGCCTCGAGCAGTTTCAGCGCATAGACTTCGGGCCGGTCATGACCGGTGGCATAGATCAGCCCGTCGGCGCCCCAGCTGAGGCCCGAGCAGCTTTTCGGCGCAAAGCGGCTCAGCACATCGGCCGGGAAGGCCCAGCTTGCCTCCGCCCGGAAGGCGTCGTCCATCCGCACCAGCAGCGTATAGCGATAGTCGCGCCCCGGCTCGCCGCCCTTGCCCTCATAATTGGCGAAGACCGCCCACCATTTGCCGGCATGCCGATCCATGACGGTCAGCGATCCGGGGCCAAAGCCCAGACTGACGCTGCGGACATGTTTCAGCGTCTTCGTATCGAAAATCTCGACCGCGCTGGTCTGCGGCACGGCCGGATAGTTGGACGCGGCGCAGACCAGTTCGACGCCGACCACGGTGCAACTGTTCATGTGCGGATAAAGGCGGCGCTCCCCCTGCCACTGCGCCACGCGCCGGCCGTCGGCGATGCGATATTTGCCGATCCGGTCATTATCGATCGCATAGACATAAGTGCCGTCGGAGGCTGCGCCCTGATGCGCCTCCGATGCCTTGATCCGCATGCTGACGGGAGATGGCGGCGGCGACGGGGCCTCCGTCGCCTGCTGCGCGACCGCCGCGCCGGCCAGTGCCAGCAGCGCGGTTCCGACAAGCAGCGCCCTTACCATTTGACCGAGGCCCCGACGTAGAAGGTGCGACCATAGCGTTCATTCTGGATCACCCAGTCGCGCACGCCGCCCTGATATTGGCGGGTCGGCTCGTCGGTCAGATTCTGCCCTTCGGCAAAGAGGCGCACATTCTTCGTCACATCCACCCCGATCTTCGCGTCCAGACGACGCAGATCGTCATTATACTGGTCGTTGAGGCGGATATCACCCGCCGACAGCAAGGCGCGGCCGGTATGATGATAGGCGACCGACGCTTCGACAACGCCCTTCTGGTAGAAGAGCTGCGCCCCCCAGAGCAGCTTGGACTGTTCGGGGAAGGCGACGGTGCCACGGTCGGGCATGCGCAGGCTGGAGTCGATCAGGGTGAGGTTGAGGTTCATGCCAAGACCCGAGAGCAGGCCCGGCAGGAAGGTGAACTGCTGCTGCCAGGCGGCTTCCAGGCCGATGATATCGCCCTTGTCGGCGTTGAGCGTCTGGCTGAAATTGATCCGGTCATAGGCAACGCCGCCAAAGCTGCCGTCATTGATGGTATAGCTTTGCGTGAAGATCGGGTTGCGGATGAACTTGGCGAAGGCGCCGACGCTGATCAGGCCGCCGGGCGCGAAATACCATTCGGCCGACATGTCGAGATTGTCCGCGACATAGGGCTTGAGCGCCGGATTGCCGCTCGACACGCTGATCTCGTCCGCGCCCTCCACCGTGACGGTGCCGCCCGGCGACAGGTCGGCATAGCTGGGCCGGCCGATGCTGCGCGAATAGGCAAGGCGGAAGACGGTGTCGTGCGACGGGGTCACGCGCACCACCAGGCTGGGCAGCCAGTTGCTATAGCGGGTGCGGCCCGACGTCGGGCGGACGACGTCGCCTTCCAGCAGATAGCCGTCAATGTCCAGTTCGGTCCGCTCGACCCGCAGGCCGCCCGTGACCGACAGCGCGCCAAAGTCGAGATTGGCCATGGCATAGCCGGCATAGACATTCTCGCTGAGGTCGAAATCGCTCAGCGTTTCATTGGCCAGGCTGGTCGCTTCGTTGAGCACGAACTGCGCGCCGCCCAGCTTGCCCTGGGTATAGGCATCGACAAGGTCGGCATCGATCACCGGGCCGAGGAAATAATTGCGGCCATCGCCCAGCTTCACGATGACGGTGTCGCCAGACAGGCCATCCAGGGTGAAGCGGTTGGCGCTGCTGCCGCGCCCATAGACGTCATTGGAGGAATCAAAGCGCTTGTCGGTCCAGCGGCCATTGGCGCCGAACTTGACGAAGCTGTTCTGGCCGATCGTCGGCAGCTTGCCGGTGAGGTCGAGCCGGCCCTGCCATGTCTTTTCCAGGCCATATTCATCCTGCGCCGAATATTGGCGGAAGCCCAGGTCCGACGGATCGAGATAACCGTCGACCGGCACGGCGCTAAACAGCTTGTCCGAAAAATCGACCGCGACCGCGCCGGGATTGCCCCGGAACTGCCAGAGCTGATTGGGTTCGATCACTTCGTTGCGGGTGCGCGCCGCTCCGAAATCGAGCGACCAGTTGTCAGCCAGCGCGGCCGTGCCGCCGGCCATGAAGGACAGGACCGACTTTTCCTTATATTCCAGACGCAGGTCGGAACGCTGCTCGCTGGTGGAGGCAATGCCGGTCAGCCCATTGGCATCCCAGTCGATGTCGGAGAAATCGAGCCGGAAGCGCTGGCGATACTCATCCTCGGAGAATTTGGAATAGATGCCGCGAACATAGAGTTGGACGCGCTCGCCGCGCCAGTCGAACGAGCCGGCCGCGCCGATCCGCTCACGCTTGAGGCGATAGTCATTATATTTGATGTTGACCGGTACGGCGCCGCGCGCGGCATCGGCGTCGGGCGTCCAGTCATCGGGATAGATGCCATAGCTGGTATAGGTGCGGTCGGAATAGCTGGCGCCCAGCAGGATGCCAAACTGTTCGTCCGTGCCGAAGCGGGTGCCGATGGTGACATCGCCCTTGATCGGCTGGTCGCCCTTGCGCAGTTCCTGATAGCCGACCTGCCCGTTCGCCTGGAAGATGAAGCGATCGTCGAAGTCGAAGGCGGTCTGGGTGACGAGGTTGATGGTCGCGCCGATGCCCTGGCCGGTCAGGTCGGCGGTTTTCACCTTGGCGACCTCCACCTGCTTCAAAAGCTGGCCCGACAGGATGTCGAGCGGCAGGCGCCGGTCGAGCCCGTCGGGATTGCCGATCTCGAAGCCATTGATGGTATAGCCGTTGAGGCTGGAGGGCACGCCGCGCACCGCGACATAGCGTCCCTCGCCCTGGTCATATTGGACGCCGACGCCGGGCAGGCGCTCGACCGCTTCGGCCACATTCTTGTCGGGAAGCTGGCCCATATCGTCGGACGCAGTCACATCGACGATGCCCAGCGCCGCCCGCTTCTGGTCGATGGAACGCTGCAACTGCGCGCGCTGGCCGGTGACGACGATGCCGCCATCCTCCTCGGGCAGCGGCTGCTGCGCATGGGCGGTGCCGGCGATCGCGAGTGCGAACAGGCTGATGGATGCCGCAAAAATCCTGGTCATGATCGAGTCCCCTCTGGTCGGGGTCGCGATTAGGAAAGCTGCGCGACAGCGGCGTTTCCGAAGCGCTGCACCGCGATGACCGATTAATGACATTTTGAAGACCGGACCATCTTGCGACCGCGAGAGACGCCCCCTTTCGGCCGCCCGGCCGGCTTCCTATCTTGCGGGCCTTCTCTCCCTCTCCCACTTCTGGAGACCTGCATGAGCGCTCCCAAGCTGTTCCAGCCCTTCGATGTCGGCGGCCTTGCCCTCGACAACCGCATCGTGATCGCGCCGATGTGCCAATATTCCGCCGTCGACGGCGAGATGAACGACTGGCACCTCATTCATCTCGGCCAGCTTGCCCTGTCGGGCGCGGCGTTGCTGACGATCGAGGCGACCGCAGTGCTGCCCGAGGGGCGGATCAGCCATGCCGATGTCGGCCTGTGGGATGATGCCACGCAGGCGGCGATGCAGCGTGTGCTGGACGGCGTGCGGCGCCATAGCGACATGCCCATCGCGATTCAGCTCGGCCATGCCGGGCGCAAGGCATCTACCGAAGTGCCATGGAAGGGCGGCGCGCAGATCGCGCCCGACGCGGTCAATGGTTGGCAGACGGTCGCCCCCTCCGCCCTGCCCTTCACGCCGGGCACCAACGCGCCGATGGCGCTGGACCAGGCCGGGATCGAGCGGCTGCGAGATGCCTTCGTCGCGGCAGCGAAGCGGGCTGACGCGATCGGCATCGATGCGGTGCAACTCCATGGCGCCCATGGCTATCTGCTGCACCAGTTCCTCTCGCCGCTCTCCAACCAGCGCGACGATGATTATGGCGGCAGCCTGGAAAAGCGGATGCGCCTGCCGCTGGAGATTTTCGACGCGGTGCGCGCGGCCCTGCCCGCGCACAAGCCGGTGACGATGCGCGTGTCGGGCACCGACTGGGTCGATGGCGGCTGGGACATCGAACAGACGATCGCCTTCGCCAAGGCGCTGGAAGCGCGCGGCTGCAGCGCCATCCATGTGTCGAGCGGCGGCCTAGACCCGCGCCAGGATATTCCGGTGGGGCCGAGCTATCAGGTGCCGCTGGCCCGCGCGGTCAAGCAGGCGATCGACATGCCGGTGATCGCCGTCGGCCTGATCACCGATTTCGAACAGGCCGAAGCGATCATCGGCACCGGCGACGCCGATCTGATCGCGATCGCCCGCACCATCCTCTATGATCCGCGCTGGCCCTGGCACGCGGCCGCGCATTTGGGCGCTTCGGTGAAGGCCGCGCCGCAATATCTGCGCTGCCAGCCGCGCCAATATCGCAATCTGTTCGACGCGCCGAAGGGCTGAAACGATAAACGGGGCCTTTCGGCCCCGTTTATCCTGGAACAGCCGATCCGATTGTATCGGTTCGACTGTTCCAGTTCTTATTTTGCGCGTTTTCCGAGTCAGCAGGCGATCCCGCCTACTTCGAAAACGCTTTATACCAACCGGCTCTGCTTGACCGCCGCTTCGATGAAGCTGGCGAACAGCGGGTGCGGGTCGAACGGCTTGGACTTGAGTTCCGGGTGGAACTGCACGCCCACGAACCAGGGATGGTCGGGCCGCTCGACGATTTCGGGCAGCGTGCCATCCGGCGACATGCCCGAGAAAATCAGGCCACCCTTTTCCAGCGGTTCGCGATAGCCGGCATTGACTTCATAGCGGTGGCGGTGACGCTCGCTGATGTCTTTGCTGCCATAGATGCCGGCGACGACGCTGTTGCCCGCCAGCTTAGCCGGATAGGCGCCCAGACGCATGGTGCCGCCCAGATCGGTCTCGGCGGTGCGCTTCTGCAGGCCTTCCTTGCTCATCCATTCGGTGATGAGGCCGACGACCGGCTCGCTGGTTTCGCCGAACTCGGTGGTCGAGGCATTCTCGATCCCCGCCGTGTTCCGCGCGCCTTCGATGCAGGCCATCTGCATGCCAAGACAGATACCAAAGAAGGGCACGTCGCGTTCGCGCGCGAACTTGACCGATGCGATCTTGCCCTCCGACCCGCGCACGCCAAAGCCGCCGGGGACGAGGATGCCGTGCATCGGTTCGAGGCTGGCGGCGAGGTCGTCGCCCTTCTCGAACAGTTCGGCGTCGATCCACTTGATGTTGACCTTCACCCGGTTGGCAAGGCCACCATGGTGCAGCGCTTCGTGCAGCGACTTGTAGGCGTCGAGCAGGCCGACATATTTGCCGACCACGCCGATCGTCACTTCGCCCTCGGGGTTGAGCTGACGATCCATGATGTCGGTCCAGCGGTCCATCGACGGCGCGGGCGCATCGGTGATGCCGAAGGCGCGCAGCACTTCATTGTCGAGACCCTCGGCATGATATTGCTCGGGCACGGCATAGATGCTCTTGGCGTCGAGCGCCGGAATGACCGCCTCGGGACGGACATTGCAGAAGAGGGCGATCTTCTTGCGCTCGCTTTCGGGCAGCGGATGTTCGGCGCGGCACAGCAGGATGTCGGGCTGGATGCCGAGCGAGGTCAGCTCGCGCACGCTATGCTGGGTCGGCTTGGTCTTCAGTTCGCCGGCTGCCGCAAGATAGGGCACCAGGGTCACGTGGACGAAGATCGACTGGCCGCGATCAAGATCATTATGGAGCTGGCGAATCGCTTCCATGAAGGGCAGCGATTCGATGTCGCCGACGGTGCCGCCGATTTCGCACAGCACGAAGTCGAGATCGTCGGTCTCCGCCGTGGCGAACGCCTTGATCTCGTCGGTGACGTGCGGGATGACCTGGACGGTCGCGCCCAGATAGTCGCCGCGCCGTTCGCGCTGGATGATGGTCTGATAGACCCGGCCCTGGGTGACATTGTCCGACTGGCGCGCCGACACGCCGGTAAAGCGTTCATAATGGCCAAGATCGAGGTCGGTTTCCGCCCCGTCGTCGGTCACATAGACTTCGCCATGCTGATAGGGCGACATCGTGCCCGGATCGACGTTGAGATAGGGGTCGAATTTCCGGATTCGCACGCGATAGCCCCGCGCCTGCAACAGCGCTGCCAAGGATGCGGCCATGAGGCCCTTACCAAGCGAGGAGACCACGCCGCCGGTGATGAAAATATACCGCGTCATGGGAGAAGAGGCTTAGCCTTATACAAACGAGTTGAGCAAGCGCGCGAATCCGCACGCTCGCAAAAAATATGGCGATGAACGACGAAAAGGTCAGTTAGCGAGCGGAACTGCGCCGTTCGCTGCCGAACCATTGCCGGCGGCACTGGCCGCACCGGCCAGCGGGTCGGCGTTGCCGGTCGCGGGCGCGGGGGCCTGCGTGGCGGGGGCCGACTTGACCAGCGAGGTATCGATGTCGCCGCCTGCATGACGGACCGAGGCGATGACCGCCAGGGTGATCGACAGCAGGACGAAGATGGTCGCCAGGATCGTGGTCGAACGCGTCAGGAAATCCGCCGCGCCGCGCGCCGACATCAGCCCGGCCGGGCTGCCACCGACGCCCAGACCGCCACCTTCCGACTTCTGCATCAGAATGACGGTGACCAGCAGGGCAGCGACGATCGCCTGCACGACGAGAAGGAAGGTGAACATGCGGGTTCTTTTCTGTCCAATGAAGGAATGCGTTGGCGCGCACATAGCGATGATGGGCCGCCGGGGCAACCGGCGAGCCTGTCGATATGAACGAAGGCATGGATGAGGGCGCGTGCAGAGGGTGCTGCGGATGGCTTGCAATGGCCCATATAATCAAGTCTGAACAGTGAAAGAACCGTTCGGGCTGAGCGAAGTCGAAGCCCTCGGCCGAGCGGAGCGAGGCAATAGCTTCGCCTTCGCTCAGCAGCGCCCTTCGACTTCGCTCAGGGCGAACGGAGTGAAGATAGCCAGCCCCTTCAACGCACAGCCAGCAACGAGCCCGACTCGCATCAGGCCAGAATGCCCCCTCTTCCGCACGAAGAGAGGGCGTTCGGCATCAATCCGCGGCGGCGATCACCGGTTCGAACTTGGCGGCCGACAGGCTGGCGCCGCCGACCAGACCGCCGTCGACGTCCGGCAGGGCGATGATCTCGGCGGCATTGTCGCCGTTCATCGATCCGCCATAGAGGATGCGCATGGCATCGGCCTGTTCCTGGCCGATCCGGCTGGCAAGCGCGGCGCGCAGGGTGGCGTGCATCGACTGGATCGCCTCCAGCGTCGGGATGCGGCCGGTGCCGATCGCCCAGATGGGTTCATAGGCAACGGCCAGCCAGTCGGCGCTTGCGCCTTCGGGCAGAGAGGCGAGCAACTGGGCGGTGACCACTTCGTCGGCATCGCCAGCATCGCGCACGGCGAGCGTTTCGCCCACGCACAGGATCACCTTCATGCCCGCGGCATGGGCGGCGACCGATTTGGCGGCAACATCGGCGTTTGTCTCGCCGCGCGTCTCGCGCCGTTCGCTATGGCCAGTGATGACCCAGGTAGCCCCCGCCTCGATCAGCATCTCGGCCGACAGCGAGCCGGTATAGGCGCCGCTCAGTTCCATATGGCAGTTCTGGGCGCCGATGAAGGCTGCGCCCCTCAGCTGCGACCCGGCCATGATCAGCGTGGCCGGCAGGCAAAGCCCGACTTCCACCGCCGGATGCTGCGCGGCGAGCTTGCCGATCGCCTCCACCTCGTCGAGATGCGCGCGCATCCCGTTCATCTTCCAGTTGCCGACCACCAGCTTGCGCCTGCTCATCGGTCCAAGTCCCCTTGTGATTATTGCTGCACGTGCCCGCAGCGGGTCCCCACGGCATGCACCGCGTCTCCTGGTTCCGCTTTCAGGCAATCAAGCCGATGGACGGCGATGCAGCATTTGTCCAGACCGTCCGCCACGGCCGCACTTGCCGCCGGGTCGATCCGCCCCTAAAGCGGGCCGCCATATCGCCGCATAAAAACCGGACATTCTCATGCTCTCTGTCTTCCGCAGTTTCATCCGTTCCAAATTCGGCGCCTTTTTCGCGATCCTCTTTCTGGGGTTGATCGCGGCGGCGTTCATCCTGGGCGACATTTCCAGCGGCAAGTTCGGGACCGGCCTGGGCGGCGGCGACACCGTCGCCAAGGCCGGCGGTTCCAAGCTGCGCATGAGCGAGCTGCAGGACCGCATCCAGCGCGTGTTCGAAAATGCGCGCCGCGAAAATCCGGGCATGCAGATCGGCGATTTCTTTGCCCAGGGTGGTGGCAAGCAGGTGTTCGACCAGCTGGTTGCCGCGCTGACGCTCAAGCAGTTCGCCAGCGATCAGGGCGTCCATATCAGCAAGCGGCTGGTCGATGCGCAGATCGCGCAGATCCCCGCCTTCCAGGACGCGGCCGGCAATTTCAGCCAGGATAATTTTCGCGCCCTGCTGCAGCGTGAGCGGATCAGCGAACAGTCGCTGCGCGACGATATCAGCCGTGAAATCCTGCAGCGCCAGCTGCTGGCCCCGGTCGGTCTGGGCGTGAAGCTGCCCGACAGCGTGGCGCTGCCCTATGCATCGCTGCTGCTGGAAGAACGCCAGGGCACGATCGCCGCGATCCCGGCCGCCGCCTTCCTGGACGCCAAGGAGCCGACCGACGCGCAGGTCGCCGATTTCTACAAGAAGAATGCCGCGCGCTACACCATCCCGGAACAGCGCCGCATCCGCTATGCCGTGATCGACAGCGAGCGTTTCGCCCAGGCGGCCCAGCCGACCGAGGCGGAAATCACCGCCGCCTACAACCAGAACAAGGCGGCCTATGCCGCCAAGGAAAATCGCAGCGTCGAGCAACTGGTGCTGCCGACCCAGGCGGGCGCCAAGGCAATCGCCGACCAGGTGAAGGCCGGCAAGACGCTGGCCGCCGCCGCCCAGGGTGCGGGCCTGGCCGTATCGACCCTGACCGACCAGAGCCGCGAGGCGCTGGCCGCCACCGCGTCCAAGCCGGTCGCCGACGCCGCCTTTGCCGCCAAGCAGGGCGAACTGGTCGGCCCGGTCCGTGGTTCGCTCGGCTGGATCGTGCTGCGCGTCACCGCGCTCAACAATGTCCCGGCCCGTGCGCTGGCGTCGGTGCGTGATGAAATCATTGCGACGCTGCGCACCCAGAAGGAAAAGCAGCTGCTGACCGACTTCACCGGCAAGATCGAGGATCAGATCGCCAATGGCGGCACCTTCGAGGAAGTCGCGAAGGATAATGGCCTGAAGCTGGAAACCTCGCCGCTGCTGGTGTCGAGCGGCAAGCAGGTCGAGGACGAGACCTATCAGCCCAACAGCGACCTGCAGCCGCTGCTGGCCCCCGTCTTCGCGATGAGCGCCGACGATGATGCCCAGCTGGTGCCGATCACCGCCGACAAGCGCTATGCGCTGGCCGCGCCGGGCGACATCGTCGCCCCCGCCCCGCCGCCGCTCGCCAAGATCAAGCCGCTGGTCGTGGCGCAGTACAAGCTGAGCCAGGGCTATGAGAAGGCGCAGAAGGTGGCCGAGGACATCCGCGCCAAGGTCGCCAAGGGCACCAAGCTGGCCGATGCGCTGGCCCAGGCCGGCGTCAAGCTGCCCGCCCCGCAGGTCGTGGGTGGCCGTCGCGCCGACCTGATGCGCGGCCAGCAGCGCCCGCCGGCGGAAATCGCCATCCTCTTCTCGATGGCCGCCAACAGCGTGAAGACCCTGCCGATCGGCCAGGATCGCGGCACCTTCGTGGTGCAATTGAACGCCATCAAGCGTGGCGACGCCGCCGGTCAGCCCGAATTGCTGAACCAGGTCCGCACCCAGCTCGGCGACGTCGTGGGCGAGGAATATGGCGCCCAGTTCGAGCGCGCGATCGAGAAGGACATGGGCGTGACCCGCAAGGCGAACGCCGTGGCCGAAGCCCAGAAGGCGCTGTCCGCCACCAACAGCGGCGAGCAGTAAGATGGCGGCGCAGGGGGGAATGGTGGACGGCACGGCCGTCGCTCGCGCGGCACTGGCACAGGGTCGTTCGGGCCTGGTGTGGCGGCGGCAGATTGCCGACACCGACACGCCGATCTCCGCTGCGCTCAAGCTGTTCGAGCCGGACCGGGGCGACTTCCTGCTGGAATCGGTCGAGGGCGGCGCGGTGCGTGGCCGCTACAGCCTGATCGGCCTGGCCCCCGACCTCGTCTATCGCGCCGAGGGGGCAAAGGGCGAGATCAACCGCCAATGGGCGACCGATCGCGACGCCTTCGTCCTGGCCGAACAGGATGCGTTGCAGGCGCTGCGCGCACTCGTGGCCGAATGCCGCGCCGATCTGGACCCCGCCCTGCCAGCCGCACTCGCCTGTCTGGTCGGCTATTTCGGCTATGAGACGGTAGGCCTGGTCGAAAAGCTGCCCCGCCCGGCCGCCAACGACATCGCCCTGCCCGACATGCTGTTCGTGCGGCCGACCGTCATCCTGGTGTTCGATCGCCTGGCCGACGCCCTGTTCCTGGTCGCCCCGGTATGGAAGGATCAGGCCGCCGACGCGGAAAAGGCCATCGCGCAGGCGCTGGAGCGGATCGACGCGACCGCCGCGCGCCTGGCTGCGCCGCTGCCGGCCGTGCCCGCCCCGGCCGACATTGCCGAGATCGACGTGACGCCGGTGTTGGAACCGGGCCGCTACGCGCAGATGGTCGACCGCGCCAAGGACTATATCGTCGCAGGCGACATCTTCCAGGTGGTGCTGGCGCAGCGCTTCACCAGCCCGTTCACCCTGCCGCCGATCGCGCTCTATCGCGCACTGCGCCGGATCAACCCGTCGCCCTTCCTCTATTATCTCGACCTGCCCGGCTTTGCGCTGATCGGGTCGAGCCCGGAAATCCTGGTCCGCGCCCGCGATGGCGAAGTGACGATCCGGCCGATCGCCGGCACCCGCCCGCGCGGCAAGAATGCGGTGGAGGACGCCGCCAACCGCGCCAGCCTGCTCGACGATCCCAAGGAACGGGCCGAGCATCTGATGCTGCTGGACCTGGGCCGTAACGATGTCGGCCGCGTCGCCAGCGCCGGCAGCGTTACCGTGACGGAAAGCTATACGGTCGAATTCTACAGCCATGTAATGCACATCGTGTCGAACGTGGTCGGCCGTCTGGCGCCCGAAAAGGATGCGATCGACGCGCTGTTCGCGGGCTTCCCCGCCGGCACCGTGTCGGGCGCGCCCAAGGTCCGCGCCTGCGAGATCATCGCCGAACTGGAGCCGGAAACGCGCGGCGCCTATGCCGGCGGCGTCGGCTATTTCGGACCGGACGGCAATATGGACAGTTGCATCGTGCTGCGCACCGCCGTGCTGAAGGATGGCGTGATGCACGTCCAGGCCGGCGCTGGCATCGTCGCCGATTCGACCGCCGAATATGAGCAGCGCGAATGCGAGGCCAAGAGCGGCGCCCTGCTCGCCGCCGCGCGCGAAGCCGTCAGCCTGGCCAAGCAGGCTGGCTACGGGCAGTAAAGGCCTTTAACGACAGGCCCGCCAGCCCGTCGCACCGCGTTCCGCCTGATCGAGGTGGAAATGGTCGCGATGGGCGGCATTATAGTCGGGCGAGAGCACGGTCGAGAAAAGGCCGCAGGCGCCATCGCGCACGTCACGCAGGAAGGCGGCGTCCTTGCCCTGCCCCTTCCAGTCGCCGACCACGCTGATCCGGTGGCCATCGGCCAGCACGAAGCCCGCGACATCAATCGCGTCGGCCGTGGCATGTTCGCTGAAGTCGCCCTGGCTGCGACCGTACATGCGCCGGCAGCTATAGGAACCGAAATGGGTGATGGAGCGCACCGGCTGGCCGAACAGGCGCTGGGCGGCGGGCTGCACCACCTGCCATTCCCAGACGCGCAGGGCGGCAACCACCGGGCAGGACGGCGCCACCCCGGCGGGTGACAAGGCGATCATGCCCTTTTCCGCCTTCAGCCGGACCGCGTCGGCATAGCCGCACTGCCCCTCGCCCCCACCCGGCTTCATCGCCGTATAGGCAATGCCCGCCCGGTCGAGCAGCGCCAGGCATTGCGCCCGGTCGCCGGTCAGGGCGGCGAGCTTGCGACCGGTGAACAGGCCGACCGGCTGCGACAGGTCCAGCCTGGTCCAGGGCAGATCCTGCGGTCGCTGGCGCAGCAGCGCGTATCCGACCCAGAGCAGGCCAAGGATGACAGCGACAATGACAAGGGCACGAAGGGTCAGATGAAGGCGGCGCATGCCCTAACCACGCCGGACCTGCCGCATTGGTTCCGACGTGACCGGATAGCCCAGATGCGCCGGGATGCAGAGATGCGGCTCGCCGTCGCGCTCCTCGAACCAGGGGCGCACCTTTTCCACCGGGATGCTGCGGGCATGGGCGGCGAGCGCGTCGAAACTGTCATATTGCGCCAGCCGTTCCAGATTGCGGCGGGTCGGGAAGATGACATGCCCGTCGCCGCCATCGGCACGGGCGATGGTCGCGGCGGCGCTGCTCCAGAACAAACGAACATTCTCGGTCGCGTCGACGCTTGCCTCCTGCCCCAGCGGCGCGCGGGCGAGATAGAAGCGGGTGTCATAGACGCGGATCGCCTTTTCCCGTGCAGACGGGTGCCAGCGGGCGAACGGCACCAGCGCATCCAGCGCCAGGACGATGCCACGCGGCGCCAGAAGATCGCCGAGCGGCGCCCCGCCGAGCAGGCCCGCGCGAATCGCCGACACGGTGGCGGCATCGACAGACCCCGCCAGACCGACGCCCAGGCCGCTTTCCTCGATCGTCTCGCGAATGGCCGCGATCCGTGCTGCGACCTCGTCACTGGCCAGATCGCTGGACATACTGGCGGCCAGCGCCCGGTCACTATCATCGACGCCGCCGCCCGGAAAGACCAGCGCACCGGCGGCAAAGGCCATGGTCGCGGCCCGTTCCATCATCAGCAGCTCGGGCGCGGCGCCCGGCCGGTCGCGCACGATCACGATCGTCGCTGCGGGGCGCCCCGCGTCATTCTCTTCGCTCATGCCCCGGTCTAGGCCGCATCCGGCGGGGCGGTAAAGCCCTGCCCCGGCCAGAGGCGTCAGGCAGCCATCAGCGGAAGGCCGACATAATTTTCCGCCAGCGTGCGCTGCGCCGCCTGCGACCCGCGAATATAGTCGATCTCGGCCGCCTGGATGCGGCGGGCAAAACCGTCCATGTCGGGGAAGCGGTGCGTGATCGAGGTGAACCACCAGGAAAAGCGCTCCGCCTTCCAGACACGCGCCAGAGCGCGGGCGGAATAGCCGTCCAGCCCAGCATCCGATCCACCGCGATAATGGTCGACCAGCGCCTCGCTCAGCATGATGACGTCCGACGCGGCGAGGTTGAGCCCCTTGGCGCCGGTCGGCGGCACGATATGGGCAGCATCGCCGGCCAGGAACAGCCGGCCCCAGCGCATCGGTTCCGACACGAAGGAGCGCAGCGGCGCGATCGACTTCTCGAAGCTCGGCCCGCGGGTGACGCGCGATGCGGCGTCGGGGCCAAGGCGCAGGCAAAGCTCGTCCCAGAAACGATCGTCGGACCAGTCCTCGACCTGCTCGTCGAGGCCGCACTGGATATAATAGCGGCTGCGCGTGGGCGAGCGCATCGAGGCGAGCGCGAAGCCGCGTTCATGATTGGCGTAGATGAGTTCATGGTCGGCGGGTGGCACATCCGCCAATATGCCGAGCCAGCCGAACGGATAGACACGCTCGAACGTGCGCAGCACATGGGCGGGGATGCTGTTGCGGCTGACGCCATGATAGCCGTCGCAGCCGACGACATAGTCGCATTGCAATGCCTGCGTGACGCCATCCTGGCGCCAGCGGACCACGGGATGATCGCCGTCCAGCCCCTCCAGCGTCACATCCTGCGCATTCCAGACGATCTCGACACCGCGCTCCGGCGCCGCCTCGAACAGGTCGTGCATCACTTCCTGCTGGCCATAGACGGTGACCGCGCTGCCGCCGGTCAGCGCCGCCATGTCGATGCGGAACAGCGAACCGTCGAGCGAAATCTGGGTGCCGCCATGGACCAGCCCCTCGCGATCGAGCCGGCTGCCGAGGCCCAGCCGATGCATCAGGTCGGTCGTCACCTGTTCCAGCACGCCGGCACGCACCCGCCCCTCGACATAGGCCCGGTCGCGCCGTTCCAGCACGACCGCGGCAATGCCCCCCGCCGCGAGCAGATGGGCCAGGAACATGCCGGCCGGGCCGGCGCCGATAATGGCTATGCTGGTGCGCATTCGCATCCTCTCATGATCCGGGCGCGCTGACGGCGCCCCTGTTTGTCCGATGCGCCTACCCTATCCGCACGGCCGGCGATGGACATGGGCGCACCAGCCTATTAATTGGACAATTCATCAGCCCCAGCGCATCCCGACGGGACCATGCCCAATGTCGAAACAGTCCTTCCCGACCTTCTACCTCTATGGGGAGCCCCACAGGCTGGTGGCGGAGGGCTTCGTCCATGTCGAAACGCTGGACGATCGCTCACGTCCCAGCGAATGGACGATCAAACCGCATGCTCATAGCGAGCTGAGCCATATCTTCCTCATCACCTCGGGCGGCGGCGCGATGGAGGCGGATGGCGCGGAGCTGCGCTTCGTCGCGCCCAGCTTCCTGCTGGTGCCGGCCACCGCCGTGCATGGCTTCAAATGGCTGGAGGAAACCGCCGGCTTCGTCATCACCATGGCCGACGCCTATCTGCAGGATCTGGGCCGCCATGGCCCGGAACTGACCGGCCTGTTCGAGCGGCCCGACGCGATCGAGATGAGCGCAGCGCAATTGCCGCCAGTCGAACGGCTGGTGGCCGATCTGATGCGCGAACTCAGCTGGTCGGCGCCGGGCCACCGGGCGGCGGTCGATGCGGCGATGCTGTCGCTGCTGGTGACGGCACTGCGCCATCGCAGCGCCGCCGTCCACGCCGCCCCGCGTGCCGGACCACATGCGTCGATCGTGGCGCGGCTGCGCGAACGGATCGAGCAGCGCTTCCGCCTGCGCGAACCGGTGTCGGTCCATGCCGCCGCGCTGGGCGTCAGCCAGACCGCCCTGCGCGTCGCCTGCGCGCGGATGGCGGGCCGATCGCCGGCGCAGATGCTGGACCAGCGCGCCCTGCTCGAAGCGCAGCGGGCCCTGCTCTATTCCAACCTGTCGATTGCCGAGATCGGCTTTTCGATCGGCTTTGCCGACCCGGCCTATTTCAGCCGCTTCTTCCAGCGCAACATGGGCCTGTCCGCCCGCGCCTATCGCGAGGCCCAGCAGGGCGCGAACGGATAAGGCGCGCCGCCCGCTCTGGACTTGGCGATCAGGCCTGCCTGGCTGCGCTGCTGAGCAAGGCGTTCGCCACATCGCGGGCATTAGCGGCAAGTTCCTCGTCCGGTAGCTCGCCCGCGGTCCAGAAGGAGAGCACACCGCGAAAGCCGAAGGCCAGATGCCTTGCCAGGGCAGGCAGCGTTGGGTGCCCGTCGATCAGGCCCTCGCCAGCACCGATCGCCAGGGTCCACAGCGCGGTGGACTGCGCCAGCACTTCGCCATGGGTCGGCCCCGGCGTGCCGAGCCACCCCATCACCGCCCGGTTCACGCGTGGTTCTTCCAGCATCAGCTCGACCACCGTGGCGACCGCCAACAGCACGCGCTGGCCGGCATCATCGCGCCGCGGCTTGTCCGCGAAGCGTTGGGTCGCGGTGGCGATCCGCCGCGCCGACAGGGCGTGCATGATCGCGGCCTTGCTGCCGAACTGGTTGAAAGGCGTGGCGAAACTGACGCCCGCTTCGGTCGCCAGATCGCGCATCGAAAATTCCGCCTTGCCGTCGCGCAGCAGGCGTTCGGCCGCGTCGATCACACGATTGCGCACCGGTTCACCACGCGAACCGGTCGAGGGGGGCTTGATGGACGTCATGTTGCTATTTATATCATGATATAGTTGATGTTCAAATCATGGAGTAGGCCATGTCGGCGCTGATCCCCAAGACTTTCCTGATTACCGGCGTCAGTTCCGGCCTGGGCCGGGCCTTTGCCGAGGGCGCGCTGGACGCCGGCCACGCCGTCGTCGGGACCGTGCGGAACCCCAAGGATGCCGAAGCCTTTGCGGCGCTGGCGCCCGGACGCGCGCATCCGCTGCTGCTGGACGTGACGCATCTGGACGCGATTCCGGCGGCCGTGGCGGACGCCGAGCGGCGCGCCGGGTCGGTCGACGTGCTGGTGAACAATGCGGGCTATGGCCATGAGGGCGTGCTGGAGGAATCGTCGATCGACGATCTGCAGCGCCAGTTCGCGGCCAATGTGTTCGGCCCGGTGGCGATGATGAAGGCGGTGCTGCCCGGCATGCGCGAACGGCGGCGCGGCCATATCGTCAACATCACCTCCATGGGCGGGTTCATCACCATGCCCGGCATCAGCTTCTATTGCGGCAGCAAGTTCGCGCTGGAAGGGATTTCCGAAGCGCTGGGCAAGGAAGTGGCGCCGTTCGGCATTCATGTGACGGCGCTGGCGCCCGGCCAGTTTCGCACCGACTGGGCCGGGCGGTCGATGGACCGCACGCCGCGCAGCATCGCCGACTATGACGCGGTCATGGACCCGATAAGGGCGGCGCGTCAGGCCAAGAGCGGGCAGCAGCCGGGCGATCCCGCGCGCGCGGCGCAGGCCTTGCTGACTTTGGTGGAAGCGCCGGCACCGCCGACCCGCCTGTTCCTGGGCGACGATGCACTGGGCCTGGTCGAAGGCAAGATGGCCGCCATGGAAGCCGAGATCGCGCAATGGCGCGCATTGTCCCGCTCCACCAGCTTTGCCGCATAAGCGCGGCGATCCCCCGCCAACAGAAAGACATAGACCATGTTTGGAATAACGCCTCTGGGCTGGCTCCATACGCTCGGCAGCCTGCCCGCCATTCCGCTGGCCGCCTATATGTTCGCGCGCCATGGCCGGATCATGCCGCGATCGGCACCGGGCATCGCCTATCTCATCTTCATGCTGATCGGTGCCGGCACCGTGTTCCTGGTGGCGCATCAGCCCGTCAGCTACGGCATCGGCACGGTGACGATCCTGCTGCTGATCGCCGGCTATGGCGTGGACAATATCCGCTTTCTCGGGCGGGCGCGGCGCTATCTGGAAACCGTCTTCCTCAGCCTCACGGCGTTTCTGCTGATGGTGCCGACCGTGACCGAAATCCTGCGCCGCGTGCCGGATGGTCATCCGTTCGTCACCGACCTCAAGTCGCCCTTGCTGCTGGGATCGCAGGCTGTACTTCTGGCAATGCTGATCCTGGGCCTTGCCGCCCAGTTGATTGCCCTGCGCCGGCAAAATGGCAGGATCTCCTGATGATGACCGCAATGGCCCGCTTGCTTGCACTTCCCCTGTCTGGGCTGGCGCTGATCGGCGCTGCGGCACCCGAAACGCGTTTCGATATCAGCCTGCCGGCTGCGCTGGGCGACGACGCATCGGGACGGTTATTGCTCTTTGCTGCACCGCTGAGCGCCGACAATGGCAAGAGCGAGGATATCGACATCTATGGCCCCGACGACGCCCGCATCTTCGTGGCGGGCCGCGATATCACCAGTTTCGGGTCCGATCGCACGATCAGCATCGATGCCGGGGAAAGCGCCTTCCCCGAGGGGCTCGCGGCCCTGGCGCCCGGAGACTATCGGGTGCAGGTCGTGCTCGATCGCGACGGCGACTATAATTATGGCGGGCGGGGGCCGGGCGACCTGGTCTCGAAGGTGGTGACGTTGCGTCTGCCGCTAGGCGCCAGGCCATCGATTGCGCTCGATCACAAATTGCCGCCGGCGCCCGCGCAGTTCGACGTCACCGGCCTGCCGCCGCGCGCCGCCGAGCAGATCACCGCGTCGCGCCCGCATCTGCACGACGAACAGGTCGTATCGAAAGTGCTGACCCGCTTTCGCGGCACGCCGCAGAGTGTCGCCGCCTGGGTGCTGACCCCGCCGGGCTATGATCCCCATGGCGGCGTCACCTATCCCACGGTCTATACGGCCGGTGCGTTCGGCACCAATCACCGGGTGGACGGGCAGCAATTGTCGCGCATCTGGCACCTGATGGAGACAAAGGCCATTCCGCCGATGATCTGGGTGACGCTGGACTTCGCCTCGCCCACCGGCACGACCGAATTTGCCGACAGCGTCAATAATGGTCCTTGGGGCGAAGCGCTGACGCGCGAGATCATCCCGGCGCTCGAAAGCCGCTATCGGATGGACGCCAGGCCCTCGGGCCGGTTCCTGACCGGCCATAGTTCGGGCGGCTGGTTCGCGCTCTGGGCGATGGTGCGCTATCCCGCCATCTTCGGTGGAAGCTGGGCCTCGTCACCCGATCCATTGGATTTCCGGCATTTCATCGGCGTCGACCTCTATCAGCCTGGCGCGAACATGTATCGCGATGCCCAGGGCACGGCCCGTCCGCTGGAGCGCGCCCATGGCGGGGTGAAGACGACGATCGCGCAGGCGGTGGGGATCGAGACGGTGCTGGGCCGGGACGGCGGCCAGTTGCGATCCTTCGACTGGACCTTCTCGCCGCGCCGTGCGGACGGGACGCCGGCGCCGCTCTTCGATCGGGTGACGGGCGCAGTCGATGCGCAGGTCGCGGCCTATTGGCGGGAAAATTATGATATCGGCCACCGGATCGAGACCCAATGGCCACGCCTGCGCCATGACCTGGAGGGCAAGGTCCATGTCGTGGTCGGGACCGCCGATTCCTATTATCTCGACGGCGCCGTCCATGATCTGGAGGCCGCGTTCCGCAAGGTGGGTGGACGGGCAGAGTTCATCTATGTCCCCGGCGCGTCGCACAGCATCAACGAAGTCTATGCACGGGACGGCGATCGCAACGCCTATTACCGGGAAATGGCGCAGGCCATGTATGCGGTGGCGCGGCCATCAGGGGCCACAGGCGGGCGCTGAAGCGAAATCCGCCGGCGGGCGGGAGGGGGAGGCGCGGTCCGGTTTGACGCCCGGACGAGGCGCGGCTACCGCGCGGGGCATGATCGTTCTGCTCTCTCCCGCCAAGACGCTCGACTTCGAGCGCGCGCTGCCGCCCCTTGCCG
This sequence comes from Sphingobium sp. LF-16, assembly GCF_003711185.1. Classification (NCBI taxonomy): domain Bacteria; kingdom Pseudomonadati; phylum Pseudomonadota; class Alphaproteobacteria; order Sphingomonadales; family Sphingobiaceae; genus Sphingobium; species Sphingobium sp. LF-16. The sequence goes on from NZ_CP029335.1 coordinate 2,481,842, forward strand.
TCACCACGCCGCATTTCGCCGAGGAAGCGCGCGGGCTCGCCAAGTCGGCCGCCAATCTTTCGCAGAAGCGGCTGGCAGAACTGATGCATATCTCGCCGCGCCTGGCCAAGCTCAATGCCGACCGGTTCCGGGACTTTTCCGAGCTACCCGAGCGGCAGGCGCTCTATGCCTTTGCTGGCGACGTCTATTCCGGTTTCGAGGTGGACACGCTGGACGATGCGGCGGTGGCCTTTGCGCAGGATCATGTGCGGATGCTGTCGGGCCTTTACGGGCTGCTGCGCCCGCTGGATGCGATCCGCCCCTATCGACTGGAAATGGGCACGCGCTGGGCGCCGCGGCACAAGAAGCTGACCGACTGGTGGGGCGATCGCATCGCCGCGCTGCTGCGCGCACATGCCGCTGAAGAGGGATCCGGCGTCGTCCTCAATCTGGCCAGCCAGGAATATTTCGCGGCGGTGGAGAACAGGCTGGACGGCCTGCGCGTGATCCATGTCGATTTTCGCGAGCCGGGGCCGAATGGCCCGCGCTTCGTGAGCTTCAACGCGAAGCGGGCACGCGGCATGATGGCGCGCTGGATGTGCGAACATCATGTCGCCGATGTCGAGGCCATGCATGGCTTTGACACTGACGGATATCGCCTCGATCCGGCCGAGAGCGACGCCGACCATTGGCGCTTCATGCGCGCCTGACCGGCGCAGGGCATCTGCCGCGAGGCGGCGCGCATGATGCCGCTTGCATTCCCGACAAGGCCAAGGCACCCCGCCCGGATGCACATGGATACAGATCTGGAAACCGCTCTGCTGGGCCCTGTCATCCCTGACCGGTCCTGCGGCGATTGCACCATGTGCTGCACCATTCTGACCGTCGACACGCCCGACTTCAAGAAAGCGGCGGGCGCGCCCTGCGCGCATCTGGGCAAGCAGGGATGCAGCATCCATGCCGTGCGCCCGCATATCTGCCGGACATGGTTTTGCGCATGGCGCCGGGTCCAGGCCATGCCCGATGAAGCCCGTCCGGACCGGTCCGGCATCCTGGCGTCGATCGATTTCGTCCGCGAACCGCGCAACTGCTTCGAAGGCGTATCGATCATGGTTCGCATGCTGCCCGGCAGCGCTGCGATCGAGAATGGCATGGCCGGCGCGATCCTCGACAGTCTTTGCGATCAGCTGGTGCCCGTCTGGTTCAGCGACGGATCGCGGAAGATGTTGATGCATCCCGACAATGAGGTCGCGGCCCTCGTCCTGTCGGGGGATGCCGCCCCCGCCCACCTGCGCGCCGAAGTCGCCGCCTGGCGCGCGCGTTACATGAGCTTTTCATCCAGGGCGTGACACCGGCCCCGGCAAGCGCCGCTCGCCCGGCCGGTCATGTGGGGCGCGGATGGCCCCTACCGCCGGCACATCGCTTGTGCCATTGATCGATCCATGACGACGCTGCGCCTCTCCGCCGAACCACGTCCGCTCGGCAAGAGCGGCATTTCCGTCTTTCCGATCGCCTGGGGCATGTGGCGCCTGGCCGGCGAGGATATCGCCCAGGCCCGCGCCAGGGTGGAGGCGGCACTGGACGCCGGCATCACCCTGCTCGACACGGCGGACATCTATGGCTGCGACACACCCGCCGGTTTCGGATCGGCCGAAACGCTGTTCGGCCAGATATTGGCGGATGCCCCTGAACTGCGGCAGCGCATGATCATCGCCACCAAGGGCGGCATCCGGCCGGGCATCCCCTATAATAGCGGCGCAGCCTATCTGGCCGAGGCCATCGATGCGTCCTTGACTCGAATGGGCATCGACCGGGTCGATCTCTACCAGATCCATCGCCGCGATTTCCTGACCCATCCGCAGGAAGTCGCCGCCAGCCTGACCCGCATGGTTGAAGCCGGCAAGGTGCGCGCGATCGGCGTATCCAACTATGCGATTCATGAACTCGACGCGCTCCAGACCTTTCTCGACCTGCCGATCGTCAGCACCCAGCCCGAATTTTCCGCGCTGCGCACGGCGCCGCTCCATGACGGTACGCTCGATCAGGCGATGGCGCGCGACATGGCGGTTCTGGCCTGGTCGCCGCTGGGTGGTGGTCGCCTCGCCAAGGCGCTGCACCCGGCCGCTGTGATGCTTGCAGATCAGGGCGAGCGCTATGGCGTCGATATCACCGCCGCCGCCCTGTCCTGGATCATGGCGCATCCCGCGCGCCCGATTCCCATTGTCGGCAGCCAGTCCGCTGCCCGCATTGCCCGCAGCATCGATGCCTTCAAGGTCGAATGGACCCGCGCCGAATGGTATGCGGTACTCGAAGCGTCGATGGGAGAAAGGCTGCCCTGATCCGCCGGTGCAGGATCGCGATCTTGCCAAGCTGTCCGATGATCATGGGGTGCGCCGGCCAGTGGCGTCCGGTCCGCGCCGCCAATGCCACACGGCACAGGTTATTCATTTCGAAGGGAAATGGTGGAGCCTAGGGGGATCGAACCCCTGACCTCGTCATTGCGAACGACGCGCTCTCCCAGCTGAGCTAAGGCCCCAAAGGTGGGCTGCCTATAGGCGAGGGATTTTCGCCTTGCAACGGTCTTTTGCGCAAAAAATCACGGCCTTTCCTGATCTCGATCAAGAGCCCCGGAAATCGGCCCTTTCCGCCTTCGGCAGGGCGGTTGAAAGGCGCGACGTTACCCGCCCGTAACGCCCGGAACGATGGGCCGCGCCACCCATTGATGGCCTGTCGGTGCAACAAGCACGCACCACCGGAGGGCGCGATACTCCGACAAGCACAAGGAGACGGACCATGGGTTATCAAGGCGGACGCCGCTATGGCGGCGATGATCGCTATTCGACCGACTGGGATCGCGGCAACGACCGTTACAATGATCGGTACAGGGCGCCACGCGACGAGCGCGCCTATCGATACGGCATGCGCGGCCAGTTCAGCGGGCCGGGTGCCCGCCCCTACCCCCAGGGCTATGACCCCGACGAGCGCGGCTTCTTCGACCGGGCCGGCGACGAGATTCGCAGCTGGTTCGGCGATGACGAGGCGGAGCGCCGCCGCGAATATGACGAATATTATAACCGCCCCTATGGCGACCCGCGCGACCAGTCGAGCCGGCTTGGCTATGCCTCGGCCGCACGCAGCGACTATCTGCCCGGCCGTGGCTTTGCCCCCTATACCGGCGAACGCAGCGGCTATGGCAGCGAGGACCATGGCTATCGCAACCGCGCCTTCGGGCCGCAACAGGACTATGGCGCGCATCATGACAGCAACTATTATAGCTGGCGCCAGCAGCGGATCGACGAACTGGACCGCGACTATGCCGAATATCAGCGCGAACATCGCGATCGCTTCAACAGCGAGTTCGGTACATGGCGCACCCGTCGCGGCGAGCAGCGCCAGGCGGTGACGCAGGTGCGCGAGCATATGGAAGTGGTCGGCAGCGATGGCGAACATGTCGGCACCGTCGACAAGCTGCGCGGCGACCGCATCATCCTGACCAAGAGCGACAGCGATGCGGGTGGGGTCCACCATTCCATCCCGTCCTCCTGGATCAAGTCGGTCGATGCGACCAAGGTGACGCTGGAGAAGAGCGCGGATGAGGCCCAGCACGCCTGGCGCATCGAGCGTGAGCAGCAGGCGCTGTTCGGCGATCGCGACGATACCCGTGGCACCTATGGCGCCGGATCGTCGACCAATTATGAAAAGAGCCGTTACCGCTAAAGCGGGACGGTGAAATGAGAGGCCCGGCCGCGATGCCGGGCCTTTTTCATATGGCGGCCAGCACCCGCTGCGCCTGCACCAGATGCGGGCGATCGATCATCTTGCCGTCCAGCTTCAGCACCCCGGCACCCGGATTGGCGGCAAAGGCATCGACCACGGCGCGAGCATGATCGACCTCCGCCGGGGTCGGAGTAAAGCCGGCATTGATCGCCGCGACCTGGACCGGATGGATCGCCATCATGCCGGTAAAGCCGTCGCGCCGCGCCCGGCCGACATAGGCGGCCAGATCATCCATCGCGTCGATCCGCGGGAAGACCGTGTCGATCGCCGCGACACCGGCGGCATGGGCCGCGAACAGGGTCAGGCTGCGCGCCATCTCGATCGGCGCGGTATAACGGCCATCGGCCTCCCGCGCGCTGGTAGCGCCGATCGAGGCGGGCAGATCCTCCGCCCCCCAGGTGAGGCCGGCCAGCCGATCACGCACGCCGCGATAGCTGCCAAGCTCGAACAGGGCGGCGGGCGTTTCCGTGGCGATGGGCAGGATCGGCGGCAGCCGCCCTGCCCCGGCCAGTTCCTCCAGCGCCAGGATGCTGGCCGCCCCTTCCGCCTTGGGCAGCATGATGCCGTCGGGCGCCGCCGGCAGGATGATGGCCAGATCGTCGGCGGTCTGCCCGCCCTCCAGCGGATTGACCCGGACGAAGGCGGTGCAATTGCGCGCCTCCCCCAGCCATGCAGCGATCGCATCACGGGCATAGCCCTTGCGCTCGGGCGCGACCGAATCCTCCAGGTCGAGGATAATCGCATCCGCGCCGCTCGCCGCCGCCTTGTCGAACCGTTCGGGACGATCGCCCGGTACAAAGAGCAGCGAGCGGAGTTTCATGTAGACCTCTTCTTGAGCAACGCCATGCGCAGGCACTGGCAGACAATCTCGTCCCGCTGGTTGAGCAGGCGATGGGTGAAGGTGACGATGCCGGCCTCGGGGCGCGAGCGGCTTTCCTTGAGCTCTGTGACCTCGGTCTCGCAACGCAGCGTATCGCCGATGAACACCGGCTTGGGCATGACGAGCTTGTCATAGCCCAGGTTCGCGACCAGCGTGCCCATGGTGGTATCCCCCACCGACAGGCCGATCATCAGCGCGAAGCTGAAGGTGCCGTTGACCAGGATCTGGCCGAATTCCGAAGCCTTCGCCGCTTCGGCATCCAGATGCAGCGGCTGGGGATTATGGGTCATGGTGGTGAACAGCAGATTGTCGGTCTCGGTCACCGTGCGGCGCAATTCATGCACGATCCGGTCGCCCACCTGCCATTCGTCAAAATGCCTGCCCGCCATAGTTCGCCCTCTATATAAATATGCACTATAGTGCAATTATCATTCCATGCAGCCGGATCGGCTCAACCTTCGCCATGATCGATCTGGGCCAGCAATACGCCCTCGCTCACCTGCCCGCCCTCGGCCGCGTTCAGGTCTGCGACCACGCCGTCGAACGGCGCGACCAGGCTATGCTCCATCTTCATCGCTTCGAGCGTCAGCAGCTTCTGCCCCTTGGTCACCGCCTGCCCCGCCGTCACCGCCACGGCAATGATGCGGCCGGGCATGGGCGACAGGATCGCGCCGTCGGATGCGGCACCGCCCGCGCCACCGGCAACGCGCCAGGGTGTCATTTCCCAGACCTGCCCGCCCTCGGCAATCAGCACATCCTCCAGCGGCCGGGCGTCGCCCAGACGCGGATCATAGCGCACGGCATGGGGATGACCGTTCAGCAGGAAATTCGCCTCCGCCCGGACCGGCGCATTGAGGCGGAAGCCCGCCAGCGCCCCGCCAGGCGTCAGCGCCGCTGCCGCGTCGGCCAGTGCCGCGTCGGACGGATCAGCCGGCGGCAACAGCGCGTCGCCCTCCCGCGCGATCAGGCCGGTGTCGAGCCGGGCCGCCGCGAAATCCGCATTCTCCAGCGCCTTGACCAGAAAGCCCGCATTGGTGCGCAGCGGCCAAATCACCGTCTCGTCGAGCGCCCCCGCCAGCCGCAGCCGCGCCGCGTCGCGCGTGTCGCCATGGGCGATGACCTTGGCGATCATCGGATCATAATAGGGCGAAATGGTCGCGCCTTCCTCGACGCCGGTGTCGATGCGCGCACCGCCACCCAGCTCGAACGTGTCGAGCGTGCCGATCGAGGGCAGGAAGCCCTTGGCCGGATCCTCGGCATAGAGGCGCGCCTCCATCGCCCAGCCATTGATCGACAGTTGCTCCTGCGTCCGCGGCAACGGCTCGCCCGATGCGACCCGCAACTGCCATTCGACCAGATCCTGGCCGGTAATCTCCTCGGTCACGGGATGTTCGACCTGAAGCCGGGTGTTCATTTCCATGAACCAGATGCGGTCCGCGCGCAGGCCGTCAGACCCGTCGGCGATAAACTCGATCGTGCCGGCACCGACATAGTCGACCGCCTTGGCCGCATTGACCGCCGCCTGGCACACGGCCGCACGGGTCGCTTCATCCATGCCCGGTGCCGGCGCTTCCTCGATCACCTTCTGATGGCGACGCTGGAGCGAGCAGTCGCGCTCGAACAGATGGACGACATTGCCTTGGCTATCGCCGAACACCTGCACCTCGATATGGCGCGGATTGGTGATCCATTTTTCCAGCAGCACCTGATCGTTGCCGAAGCTGGACGCCGCCTCGCGCCGGCAGGACAATAGGGCATCGGCGAAGTCGGCCGCGGCATCGACCTTGCGCATGCCCTTGCCACCGCCACCGGCGACCGCCTTGATGAGGACAGGATAGCCGACCGCGTAGGCCTCCGCCGCCAGCCGCTCGGGTGACTGGTCTTCGCCCAGATAGCCCGGCGTGGTGGGCACGCCGGCATCCTGCATCAGCTTTTTGGCCGCGTCTTTCAGGCCCATGGCGGTGATGGAGGACGGGTTGGGGCCGACCCAGATCAGCCCCGCATCGATCACCGCCTGCGCAAATTCGGCATTTTCCGACAGGAAGCCATAGCCAGGGTGGATCGCCTGCGCCCCTGTCGCTTTCGCTGTCGCGATGATGCGGTCGCCGACCAGATAGGATTCGCGCACCGGCGACGGGCCGATATGCACCGCCTCGTCCGCCTCGCGCACATGCAGCGCGTCGGCGTCGGCATCGGAATAGACCGCGATCGTGCGGATACCCAGCCGCCGCGCGGTGCGGATGATGCGACAGGCAATCTCGCCCCGATTGGCGATGAGGAGGGATTGGATCATAGTGCATTCCTCCCCGGCACGGGGAGGGGGACCGTGCGAAGCACGGTGGAGGGGCAGGCGCCATGTTGACCGGACCAGGCCGAACGGTGAAGCGCGCGCGTGAATTGCGCCGCCAGATGACCCTGCCGGAAGGGCTGTTGTGGCAGGCGCTGCGCCAGCGCCCGAACGGCTTCAAATTCCGTCGCCAGCATCCAGCCGGCATCTATATCCTGGATTTCTACTGCGCGGTCGTTCGACTGGCCATCGAAGTGGACGGCAGCAGCCATGACGGGCCTGATGCCCTGCGCCATGATGCGGCCCGAACCCATTGGTTGACGGCGCAAGGCGTTACGGTGCTGCGCATAGCCGCCGCCGATATTCTGCGAGATTTGCCTGCTGTGGTCGATCATATCATCTCTCACTCTCAAAGGCTCCTGCCCCTCCACCACTCGCCTCCGGCGAGCGGTCCCCCTCCCCGTGCCGGGGAGGAATGATCACATCCGGAACACGCCAAATTGCGCGCGATCGTCCACCGGCGCGTTCAAGGCGGCGGCGAAGGCCAACCCCAGCACATCCCGTGTCTGGGCCGGGTCGATCACGCCATCGTCCCACAGGCGCGAGGTCGCGAAATAGGGATTGCCTTCATCCTCATATTTCTGGCGCACCGGCGCCTTGAAGGCTTCGGCCTCTTCCGGCGTCCATTTGGCGGCGTCGCGGTGAACGGTCGCCAGCACGCTCGCCGCCTGTTCGCCGCCCATCACGCTGATGCGGCTATTGGGCCAGGTGAAGAGGAAGCGCGGCTGATAGGCGCGGCCGCACATGCCATAATTGCCCGCGCCGAAGCTGCCGCCGATCAGCACGGTGACCTTAGGCACCTGTGCCGTGGCCACCGCCGTCACCAGCTTGGCGCCATGTTTGGCGATCCCTTCCGCCTCATATTTGCCGCCAACCATGAAGCCGGAGATATTCTGGAGGAACAGCAGCGGAATGCGGCGCTGGCAGGCCAGTTCGATGAAATGGGCGCCCTTCTGCGCGCTTTCGCTGAACAGCACGCCATTGTTCGCCAGGATCGCCACCGGCATGCCCCAGATATGGGCGAAGCCGCAGACGAGCGTGGTGCCGTAGAGCGGCTTGAACTCGTGAAATTCGCTGCCGTCGACGATCCGCGCGATCACTTCGCGCACATCATAGGGGGCGCGCACATCCTGGGGGATGATGCCATAGAGATCGGCCGGATCGAATTTCGGCGGACGCGGGTCGCGCAGGTTGAGGTCGCTCTGGCGGTCGGGCTGCAGGGTCGAGACGATGTCGCGCACGATGGACAGCGCATGTTCGTCATTGTCCGCGACATGATCGACCACGCCCGACTTGCGGCCATGCAGGTCGCCGCCGCCCAGATCCTCGGCACTGATGACCTCGCCCGTCGCCGCCTGCACCAGCGGCGGGCCGGCGAGGAAGATGGTGCCCTGGTTGCGGACGATCACCGTCTCGTCCGACATCGCCGGGACATAGGCGCCACCGGCAGTGCAACTGCCCATGACGCAGGCGATCTGCGGGATGCCGCGCGCCGACAGGTTCGCCTGATTGTAGAAGATGCGGCCGAAATGGTCGCGGTCGGGAAAGACCTCCGCCTGGTTGGGCAGGTTCGCGCCGCCGCTGTCGACCAGATAGACGCAGGGCAGCCGGTTTTCGAGCGCGATTTCCTGCGCGCGCAGATGCTTCTTCACCGTGACGGGATAGTAAGTGCCGCCCTTCACCGTGGCGTCGTTGCAGGCGATCATCACCTGGCGCCCCGACACCCGGCCGATGCCGGCAATCATGCCGGCGCCCGGCACCTCGTCGCCATATTGGCCATTGGCGGCGAGCTGGCCGATCTCAAGGAAAGGCGAGCCGGGATCGAGCAGCCGTTCGACGCGATCACGCGGCAGCAGCTTGCCGCGCCCGGTATGCTTGTCGCGCGCGGCCGGCGATCCGCCCAGCGCCGCGTCGGCAACCCTGGTGCGCAATTCTTCCGCCAGCGCGCGATTATGCGCAGCATTGGCGCGGAAGCCCTCGCCATCGGGCGACAGCTTGCTGTCCAGAACCGGTGCGCTCATGCCCTCGCCTTCCCGGCGTCCGCGTGCCACAGAGCAGATATGCCCACCATCATTCTCCTCATCCTCTCCAACCTGTTCATGACCACCGCCTGGTACTGGCACCTCAGGGGCGGCATGAACAAACCGCTGATGCTGGTCATCCTGATCAGCTGGGCGATTGCCTTCGTCGAATATTGCCTGGCGGTGCCCGCCAACCGCATCGGCTTTGCCCATGGCTGGTCCGCCGGACAACTCAAGATCGCGCAGGAAGCCATCGCCCTCGTGATCTTCGGCATCTTCATGGTGACGGTGCTGGGCGAACCGCTCCACTGGCGCCACGCGGCCGCCTTTGCCTGCATCATGGCGGCGGTCGGCTTCCTGTTCGTGGGGCGGACTTGATTTAAGGAAAAACGGTGCCGGCCCTTCAGACGAGGCACGGGACTCGTCTGAACCCCACCCGACCACCCAACCAGGATACTGTCGTGGGTGGCCGGGTGGGGGTGCGGGCCGGTGCGGCCAAATGCGCACTTCCGCGCATTTGCAGACAGACTCCTCACGCGCCGATCAGTTCGCGGCCGATCAGCATCCGGCGGATCTCGTTGGTGCCGGCACCAATATCGAGCAGCTTGGCGTCGCGCATATAGCGTTCGACCGGCCAGTCCTTCGTATAGCCCGCGCCGCCCAGCGCCTGCACCGCCTCCAGCGCGACCTTCATCGCATTCTCGCTGGCGAGCAGGATGGCGCCGGCCGCGTCGAAGCGGGTGGTCTTGCCCGCGTCACAGGCTTTGGCGACCGCATAGACATAGGCGCGCGCGCTGTTGAGCGCGACATACATGTCGGCGACCTTCGCCTGCATCAGCTGGAACGCGCCGATCGGCCTGCCGAACTGCCTGCGCTCGCGAACATAGGGCAGCACCGTGTCGAGACAGGCCTGCATGATGCCGAGCTGAATGCCGGCAAGCACGGTCCGCTCATAGTCGAGGCCCGACATCAGCACGCCCGCGCCGCCGTTCAGCGGCCCCATGATATTCTCTTCGGGCACTTCGCAATCGTCGAACACCAGTTCGGCGGTCGGGCTGCCGCGCATGCCAACCTTGTCGATCTTCTGGCCGATCGAGAAGCCGGCAAAGCCCTTCTCGATCAGGAAGGTCGTGATGCCCTTGGAGCCCTCGCCGGTCTTGGCATAGACGACCAGCGTGTCCGCCTCGGTCGCATTGGTGATCCAGAACTTCGTGCCGTTGAGGACGTAGCGATCGCCCTTCTTTTCGGCCTTCAGCTTCATCGACACGACATCGGACCCGGCGCCGGCCTCCGACATGGCAAGGCTGCCCACATGCTCGCCGGAAATCAGCTTGGGCAGATAGCGCGCCTTCTGCGCGTCATTGCCCCAGCGGCGGATCTGGTTGACGCAGAGATTGGAGTGCGCGCCATAGCTGAGACCTATGGAGGCGGAGACTCGTGCCACTTCCTCCTGCGCCACCACATGCTCCAGATAGCCCAGGCCCAGGCCGCCATCCGCCTCGTCCACGGTGATGCCGTGCAAGCCGAGCGCGCCCATGGCGGGCCACAGGTCGCGGGGGAACCAGTCCTTGGCGTCGATCTCAGCCGCCAGTGGGGCGATATGATCGGCGGCGAAACGGGCGGTGCTTTCGCGGATCATGTCCGCATGCTCGCCCAGAGCGAAATCGAAGTCGGTCATTGGCATCTCTCCTGCGCCGCACCCTAGTCCTGAACGCGGCAAGGGAAAAATTGAAACCACGGGCAGGAGTATATAGTTTCCATCTATGATCGAACGCTATCTGCTGCGCTATTTCCTGGCGGTCGTGGACCAGGGCAATTTCTCCCGTGCGGCGGCGCATTGCCTGGTGTCGCAACCGACCCTGTCGGTCGGCGTCGCCAAGCTGGAACAGGCGGTCGGCGCGCCACTGTTCCTGCGTAGCAACCAGCGGGTCGAACTGACCGAGGCCGGCAGTCGCCTGCTAAGCCACGCGCGGCGGATCGAGCGCGAGTTCAACCTGGCCGAACAGGCGGGCGCGCAGACGGCCGAAATCCAGACGCTGCGCATCGGCCTGCTGACCAGCATCGCCGGCGCGCCGGTGGCGGCGGCGGTTGCAGCCTGCCCGGCCGAGGCGCGCGGCCGGGTGGAATTCATTCCAGGATCGGAACGCGAACTGCTCGGGCGGCTGGATGCCGAGCGGATCGACGTGGCGCTGACCCTGGTGCGGCCGGGCGCCGAGGATCGCTATGTCGCACAGATATTGGCCGAGGAGGGCTATGGCCTGGCCCTGCCCGCCGACCATCGCCTCGCCGGACGCGAAACGATCGCGGCGGAGGAACTGGCGGGCGAGACGATGATCGTGCGCCGCCATTGCGAGGCGCTGTCGGCGACCAGCCGCTATTTCGTCGATCGCGGCATCCGCCCGCATTTCGCCTATCGGTCGACCCATGACGAGCGGGTGATGCAGATGGTGGCGGCCGGCCTGGGCGTCACGGTGATGCCGCTGGGCTATCAATGGCCCGGCATGGCGCGCGCCAAATTACGCGATTTTGGCGAACGGCGGACGATCGGCCTGCTCCATGGCCCGCGCGCCGCCACCCTGCGCGAGACGCCACCGCCGATGCTGCGCGCGTTGGCAATGGCGTTTGGCAACATCTAAGAGAGTGGTTGAGACATCGCGAAAGCGCGATTTCCGATACGGTGCCAGCCCGCTCCCCCTCCCGGCCACCCAACGGCAGTATTCTATGGGTGGCCGGGTGGGGGAGCGGGCTGGTGCCGGAATGCGCCGGATGGCGCATTCTCAAACAGACTCTAAGGCGCTGGCGCCACGACCGGCTTGCGCCAGATGTCGAAGGTGCCGGGCGGCTGCTGCTTCAGCGTCTCGCGCAGTTCGATCATCGGCCCCTGGCTTTCGACGATATTGCCGCCCGCCGGCCGGTCGATGTCGATGATCAGCATGTAGGACATGGTGAAGAGCAGGAACAATATGCCCGCCAGCATCCGCCCCTGCGTTTCCGACCGGGCATAGCCCAGCATCCCCGCAGTCACCGCGATATAGACCCATAGCGCCAGGAACACCTCGCCCGGCACCCGCACCTTGCGCGCCGCCTTGCGCGCGCTGTCCATGTCGATCACTTCGTTGACGGTCGAATGGAGCGAGGAGGCCAGCGCGGAATTGCCGATCGTGTCGGTCGCCGCCAGCGTGCCGGCCCATAGCTCGACCAGCAGTCGATCGCTGGCGACGATCAAGGGCGCCATCTTGTCGGGGCTGGCCGTGCCGAGTTCGACGCGATTATTGGTGTAGTTGACCAATATCTGCGACATCCGCGTGCGATGCGGTTCGGGCAGGCCCTGGACCCGCAAATAGCTGGTGCCGATGGCGTTGGCTTCCTGCAGCACCAGCGCCCGGCGCGTTTCGAACCGGCCGACCGCCAGCGCAAAGGTGAAGCCCAGCAACAGCGCAACCAGACCGATCACGGCAGAGACGATATAGCCTTCCGCCCCACCTTCTTCCGTGGCGCCCTTGTGCGTCAACAGCCGGCGCACCCGCTGCCGCAGGACATAGCCGGCCGTCGCCGTCAGCGTCATGGTCGCCAGCATCAGCAGCCCGACCAGCAGGATGGGTAGCTTGTCCAGAAATTCCGCCAGATTGGCCATATGACCCCCTCAGTCTATCGGAGGCAGCATGTCCCGTTTCCGGGGCCGGGAGCCATCGGGCGAAACACCGGCATGGCTCAGGGATTACCCCTTGTGGTGACCGGTCGACGCCGGGTTTCCATGACGATAGCCCGACGCGCGAGCAAGGCGCCCCACGCGCAAGGGCGTCGCCCTTTCAACCGCTTGCGCCTGCCCTGCTCCGCAGCCCGACCGGGCATAGTCCCCCGAACATCATGGCGCATCTGGACGGCCGCGCCATCGAGCCGCGCAGGGGCGCCCGCCACGCTTCAGTGTTTGTCCCGATGGTTCCCCCGTCGCCGATGGGGGATGGAGAGAATATGGCCATCCGCCCCGCCCTTTTTGCTGGCCCACGCATGATCCGGCGCCATCGTCTAGGGTGGCTGGCGCTCGTGTCCTTCCCCTGCCTGTCATCGGGCATGGCGACAGCCCAGAGCGAGACCGACGCGAACAGCCTCTCACGCGCCCTGCCCGCCGAAGGCAGGACCGCAGCCTCCCCTACCCGCAAGCCTCAGATCCTCTTCGCGCCCGTGCCGCTGTCCAATCCGGCAACCGGCACAGGCCTCGCCGCAGGTGCCATCGCCTTCTACAATCCCAATGCCGCGCCCCAGCAGTGGATCAGTGCCGGCGGCGTCATCTACACCTCGCGCGGGACCAGGGGCGTCGGCGCCTTTCATTCCATGTCGTTCGACAAGGATCGGCTGCGCTTCAGCGCCAGCCTCTCCTATATCGACGATCGCAACGACTATTATGGGATCGGCGCGGCTGCGGGCGATGACGGTATCCATCGCGAGATCGACAGCAAGCAGTTGAACATCGACCTCCAGGCGTTGATGCGCGTCTTCCCGCGCGGCTATGCCGGCATCCGCTATCGCCTGCGCACCACCGACGCGCGGCTGAAAGAGGCGGAGGCAGAATCCTTGCCGGCGCCGCCGCTCGACGCCATGAACAGCAACCTGTCCGCGATCGGCCCCAGCTTTGCCTATGATACGCGCGACAGCGCGACCCAACCGCATCGCGGCATGATGTTGAGCGCCAATTGGCTGTTCGGTCTGCGCGCCCTGGGCGACAGCTATAGCCATGACAAGTTGCAGATGGCCGCCAACAGCTATCTGCCGATCGGCTCTAGCACGGTGATCGCACTGCGGGGCGCGCTATGTGCCGCCGGGGGCAACGCCCCTTATTATGATCTGTGCCTGTTCGGCGCGAACAACGATCTGCGCGGCTATGTCACCGGTCGCTATCGCGACAAGGCCAGTTGGGCGGCGCAGGCCGAATGGCGCCAGCATGTCAGCGGCCGCTGGGGCGCAACCGCCTTTGTCGGGCTGGGCGGCATCGCGCCATCGGCCGGCACGATCATCGACAAGGGCAAGCTGCTGCCGGCCGGCGGCATAGGCCTGCGCTATCGTCCTTTCCGCAGCAATGACGTGCAGTTGCGCGTCGATCTTGCGGCAGGAAAAGACGATCATGCCGTCTATGTCGGGATTGCGGAGGCCTTCTAGCCGCCAGGTTCAGCCGTCACGGCAGCAGCAGCGAGGAATCCCCATAGCTGTAGAAGCGATAGCGCCACGCGACCAATGTGCGGCTTTCCTCGGCGAAAGGGCGGATCACATCAGCCTCGCTGGCCGCGACACCGCACCCAATCACGAAGCCCGCCTTCACTTATCCATATATTAACCATGGCAAATCACTGTCCTCGCAATTCATCCAAGGATCCGATCTTGCCCGAGACTCCCGCCGCGCGCCGGTTGCCCGCGACACCGATCATCCTGCTGACCGGCAGTTTCTTCCTCCTTGGCGCCCTCTATCTGGTCGGCATGCGTTTAAGCTTGGCGGACACGACCCCATTGTGGCTCGATGAAACCTGGAGCGGGATGATCGCGACGCGGCCGGACTGGTCGTCCTTCTGGCGCGAGGCCTGGCTCGATTGCAATCCGCCACTCTATTATCTGCTGCTGACAGGCTGGGTGACGTTGTTCGGCGACAGCAATCTGATGCTGCGCCTCCCGTCCATCCTGTTCGTCCTCGCCGCCGCCCTGTTGCCGCTGCTCTGGCGCCCGCGCACGCTCGGTCGCACCGGCGCCTGGACATGGGCCGCCCTCCTCTTTCTGTGGCCGCCCAATCTGAGCATCATGGTGGACGCACGCGGCTATGGCCTGATGATGCTGCTGTCGACCGCATCCTGCCTGACCGTCGCGCACCTGCTTGAGCGATTGACGCTACGCTGGGCGATGCTATGGGTCGGGCTTGGAACACTGATGTTCCTCACCCATTATTATGCCGCCGTCCTGATCCTGGGCCAGATACTGGTGCTGCTGTACCGACATCGCCTGAACCTGGCGCGGATGTGGCCCGCGATGATCGTGGCGACACCGGGCCTTGGCTGGTTCGCCTATCATCTGCCCCGGCTGGCAGACTATGCGCGCGACGATGTCGCCTGGTATGATCCCACCAGCCTGTCCCGAGCGATGCTCAACCTCGCCTTCGTCCTGGGCGCGCAGAATATCGTCGCCCTGTTCGCGGTCATCGCGCTTGTCATCGTCGCGACGATCCATATGCGGCGCCAGCAATCCGATATCCTATCGAGCGGCAGCGACCCGTTGCCGCTGACGGCACTGACGGCGGTGATCGGCTTTGCCATTGCGATCCTGGTCAGCCTGTTCCAGCCGTCCCTGACCGACCGTTATCTGGTGCCACTGGTGCCAAGCGCGATGCTGGGCCTGACCCTGTTGATCCAGCGCACGCCGCGCCCCGATCATGCCGCACTGGGCATGGCTTTCGCCTTCATGGCGCCGGTCCTCAACCCCGCGCTGATGCGAACCGAACTGGGCGACCGAACGATCTACGGCTATGAACAGGGCAGCGACTTCATCCGCGCGGAACGGCCCGACCGTGTCCTGTTCCTATGGGATTCCCCCTCGGCAAAGATCATGGACCGCGCATCGCTTGCGGCCATCGGCGGCTATTTCCTGGCACGGCCCGGAATGGACGTGCCCGTGGAACCGCTGGTCGTGGACCGCAAGGCCGACCCGAACGCAATATTGCGCGCCCATGCCATAAGCGGCCGCCCCGCGCTGATCTGGCTATATAATGCCCATTATCGTTCGGCCGCAAAGGACCATCCGCCGACATTGCAGGATGACCCGTCCTGGCACTGCAACCGCGGCACCCGTACCGACATCGTCGGCAGCATCGCCTGCATCAAACGAGTGCAGTAATGACCGATCGCCGTCACGGCAGCAGCAGCGAAGAGTCCCCATAGCTGTAGAAGCGATAACCGGTGGCGATCGCATGGGCGTAGACCTGTTGCATCCGATCGCGGCCCATCAAGGCGCTTACCAGCATGAACAGGGTCGATTTGGGCAGGTGAAAATTGGTCATCAGCCCGTCGATCGCGCGGAAGCGGTAGCCGGGCGTGATGAAGATGCGGGTTTCGTCGGCGAAGGGACGGATCACGCCATCCTCCCCCGTCGCGCTTTCGAGCAGGCGAAGCGAGGTGGTGCCGACCGCGATGATCCGGCCGCCGGCCGCGCGCGCGGCATTCAGGCGATCGGCCGTGTCCTGATCGATCCGCCCCCATTCGGCATGCATGCGATGGTCGTCGGTATCGTCCGCCTTGACCGGCAGGAAGGTGCCCGCGCCGACATGC
Organism: Sphingobium sp. LF-16; assembly: GCF_003711185.1. Classification (NCBI taxonomy): domain Bacteria; kingdom Pseudomonadati; phylum Pseudomonadota; class Alphaproteobacteria; order Sphingomonadales; family Sphingobiaceae; genus Sphingobium; species Sphingobium sp. LF-16. Next base: position 2,498,147 of record NZ_CP029335.1, read on the forward strand.
AGGGTCAGCGTTTCAGTCAGCACGCCGGCCTGCGCCAGTGCAGCGGTGAGGTCGGGCGTGAAGTGCAGCGCGGCGGTGGGGGCGGCGACCGCGCCATCCTCGCGCGCGAACATGGTCTGGTAATCGCTGCGGTCACGCTCGTCGGTGGCGCGTTTGCTGGCGATATAGGGCGGCAGCGGCATGCGCCCGGCCCGTTCCAGCAGGATCTCGACTGGTTCCTCGCCCTCGAAATCGAGGGTGACGCCGCCATCCTCGTCGCGCGGGCCGGCGATCGCAGTGACACCGGCGCCGAAATCGATCCGGTCGCCATCACGCACCCGCTTGGCATTGCGCAGGAAGGCCTGCCACTGGCGCAGGCCGAGCCGCTTGTGCAGGGTCGCGCCGATCCGCGCCTCGCCCCGCATCCCTTCCAGCTGGGCGGGAATGACGCGGGTGTCGTTGAAGACCAGCACATCGCCCGCGCGCAGCAGCGATGGCAGGTCGCGCACGATGCGATCCTCCATCGCGCCGTCACCGGGCACGAGCAAGAGGCGCGCCGAATCGCGCGGGCTGGCCGGACGGAGGGCGATATTCTCCGCCGGCAGATCGAAATCGAACAGGTCTACACGCATGACGATGGCCCTTCCGGGCGCAAACTCACTTCTTCTTGGGGGCCGGCTTCTTGGCCGGGGCAGCCGGCTTCTTCGACGGCAGCGCTGCGGGTTCGGGCGCCGGCGGCGGGGGCGGCGGTGCCAGCACCGGCGGCTTGCCGTCGCTCTCGATCGAGGCCTGCAGGATCACGGTCGGGTCGGCCGGCGGCTCGCCCTCATGGATCGCGTCGACATATTGCATGCCTTCGATCACGCGGCCGAAAACGGTATATTTCTTGTCGAGCTGCATGCGCGGCAGCAGCACGATGAAGAACTGGCTGTTGGCGCTGTCCTCGCTCTGGGCGCGGGCCATGGACAGGGTGCCGCGCAGATGCGGCATCGGGTTGAACTCGGCCTTGAGGTCGGGCAGCGTCGAACCGCCGGTGCCGTCCCCCTTGGGATCGCCGCCCTGGGCCATGAAGCCGGGGATGACGCGGTGGAACTTCAGACCATTGTAGAAGCCCTGGCGGGTCAGTTCCTTGATCCGCTCGACATGATTGGGGGCGATATCCGGGCGCAGCTGAATGCGCACGCGGCCGCCGCTCGACAGGTCGAGATCCCAGATATTCTGCGGGTCGGCCGGAATGGTCGCCGGCGGCAGCTGCGGCGTCAGCTGGGCGCCCAGTGACTTGGCATTCTGCTCCGCCTTCGCAGCGGTCTCCGCCTTCTTCATTTCCTCGGCACCGCCGCCGCCGCCACCGCCGCCCTGGGCGAAGGCCACGCTGGACGCGGTGAGGGCGAAACCGATCGCCACGGTCTTGAGCGCGGAAGTGAAACGCATGCGAATAAGCTTTCCTTAGATCTTGCCCGGGAAGGTCAAGCCGTCCTGATAGCGCCCTGATCGGGATTGGCAACTGAACGCGGGCTGAAACGAGACGGCAACAATGAAGGCAACCCGTTCCTAGCCCTGCCCCTTGAGGCCCAGCGCGGCAACCCGCGCCTCCACCTCCTCGCGCACGGCGGGGCTGACGAACTTGTGGATCGGCCCGCCATAGAGGGCGATTTCCTTGACCAGACGCGACGCGATCGGCTGCAACGAGACGTCGGCCATCAGGAAGACGGTTTCGACCCGGCTGTTGATCTGCTGGTTCATGCCCGCCATCTGATATTCATATTCGAAATCGGCGACGGCGCGCAGGCCCCGGATGATGACGCTGGCCCCCTGCGATTCGGCAAAGTCCATCAACAGCGAATTGAAGCCGGTGACGACGATTTCGGTGTCGATGTCCGCACATTCGCGGCGAACCATGTCCAGCCGTTCCTCATCGGAAAACATCGGCGACTTGCTGATGTTGGTGGTGACGCCGATCACCAGCTTGTCGACCAGCTTCGCGCCGCGGCGGATGATGTCCATATGGCCAAGGGTGATGGGGTCGAAGGTGCCGGGATAGACACCGATACGCGACTTGCTCATGATCTAGCGGTCCCTCTCCACAATATAGTCGGCAATCGCGCGCAGCAGGTCCGCCTCCGCGCCATGGCCGTGCAGGTGCGCCTTGGCCTGTTCAACGAGCAGACGCCCCTGTTCCCGCGCCCGGTCTACCCCCAGGAGCGAGACGAAGGTTTCCTTGCCGGCGGCGGCATCCTTGCCCAGCGCCTTGCCGGCCACGGCCGCGTCGCCCTCCACATCGAGCAGGTCGTCGGCAATCTGGAAGGCGAGGCCGATGTCGCGGGCATAGCCATGCAGGCCGGTGCGCGCATCGACCGGGATGCGCGCCATGATGGCAGCGGCATCGACGCAGAAGCCGATCAGCGCGCCGGTCTTGAGATTTTGCAGCCGGGTGACGGTGGCGAGATCGAAACGGGTCTTTTCCGCCTCCAGGTCCATCATCTGCCCGCCCGCCATCCCGGCCGGGCCGCTGGCGACGGCGAGCGCCTTTACGAGGTCGATGCGCACGAAGGCATCGGGATGGGTCTGTTCGTCGGCGAGGATTTCGAAAGCAAGGTCATGGAGGCAATCGCCGGCCAGGATCGCGGTTGCTTCATCGAACGCCTTGTGGACGGTCGGCTTGCCGCGCCGCATATCGTCATCGTCCATCGCCGGCAGATCGTCATGCACCAGCGAATAGACATGGATGCATTCGATCGCGAGACCGACGCGCAGCGCGGATTCGCGGGAAATGTTGAACAGGTCGCAGGTCGCCTGCACCAGCAGCGGCCGCAGCCGCTTGCCGCCCCCGATCGCGGCATGGCGCATCGCTTCATAGAGGCGATGGCGTGGATCGTCGGGGATCGCCAGCAGCGCGTCGAACGCCCGGTCGATATCGGCCGCGACCGTTGCCGCACGGGCGGCGACCAGCGCTCCTGCCGCGCTCCGTTCCATGCAGTGGGTCAATCCGCGCCGAACGGCTGGGCGCCGGTGATGGCGCCGCCGGCATCGACGGTCAGCTTGCTGATGCGCGCCTCGGCCGCCTGCAACCGCTCGGTGCAGCGCTTGCGCAGTTCTTCACCCTGGGCATAGAGCGAGATCGACTCATCGAGCGGGACATCGCCGCTTTCCAGCCGGCGAACGATCGATTCGAGCGCGCGCAGCGCATCCTCGAACGACAATTGGGACAGATCCTTTTGCGGGGTATTTTCCTCAGCCATGCGCCTGCATTGACCGCCCCTGTCCACGGGGTCAAGCGCGGATGACATGGCAGCAGACCCAAGGCCGCCCAATAGTGGGTCAATAGCGCCGCTGTCACGCAAACGTCATGACGTCGCTGCACAGGCGTGGCGGAATTCGGGCAGTTTTGCGTTGACGCACAATGTTGCAAGCGCACATAAAAGGATCGCTATGAAATATTATCTCCCCCTCATCGCCGTTGCCGGCCTGACCATGCTGTCGGCCTGCAACAAGAGTGACGAACCCGAAGTCGTCGGCGGCCCCGCCGATCCGATGGCTGCCCAGCTTGCCAACGCCGCGCCGGTCGAGCTGCCGCCGTCGGTCAAGGCCAACAAGCAGTTCCGCTGCAAGGACAACAGCCTGTTCTTCGTCGACTATATGAGCGACGACAAGAGCGCGATCCTGCGCACCGAAAAGAATGGCGCACCCACCATGCTGAAGGCTGCCGAAGCCGGCCAGCCCTTCACCGCCGAAGGTGGTTATGAGGTCAAGGGCTCGGGCAATGACGTGACGATCACCGTCCCCGGCAAGTCGGCGCAGGCCTGCCACGTCTGATCGCAGCATTGCCTGAGTCTTTTTTCTGACAGGGGCCGGTTCTTCCCTAGGAACCGGCCCTTTTTTCATGCCCGGCGCTTTTCCTGAACGACAGATAACGTGCCGGTTCAGGATGTTGCCAGCCAGCCGGTGGCAGAACAGCCTCGTACCAGAGATAAACAGGTCGAGGAGATGACCCATGAACTTCAAGAAGAGCCTGATCGCCATGGCCCTGGCGACCGCAACCGTCGCTACCGCCGTTCCGGCGACCTCCTTCGCCCGTGGCCATGACCGTGGCTGGCACCGTGGCGACCGCCATTATGACCATGGTCGCTATTCCGACCGTCGCGGCTATCGCGGTGATTATCGCTGCCGCAAGTCGGGCGGCACCACCGGCCTGCTGCTGGGCGGCGTTGCCGGTGCCCTGCTGGGCCGCGCGGTCGACACCCGCGGCGATCGCACCACCGGCACCGTCGTCGGCGCTGGCGCCGGCGCCCTGGCTGGCCGCGCGATCGACCGCAACAGCAGCTGCTAAGCGACTTAAGGGCGGTGGCCATGACTTGGCCGCCGCCTCCCCATTGTGAATCCCGCGCCACGCGTCTAAAGGCGCGCTCATGTCCAGCAGCGCCCCCCAGATCACCCCGCAGATCGTTGCCGAGCACGGTCTGTCCCCCGAAGAATATGATCGCGTCCTGAAGGCGATCGGCCGCGAGCCGAACCTGACGGAACTCGGGATCTTTTCGGTCATGTGGTCGGAGCACTGCTCTTACAAATCCTCCAAGATCCACCTGATGAAGCTGCCCACCAAGGGCCCGCAGGTGATCTGTGGCCCCGGCGAAAATGCCGGCGTGGTCGACATCGGTGATGGCCAGGCCGCCATCTTCAAGATGGAAAGCCATAACCACCCTAGCTACATCGAACCCTATCAGGGCGCCGCGACCGGCGTCGGCGGCATCCTGCGCGACGTGTTCACCATGGGCGCCCGCCCGGTGGCCAACATGAACGCGCTCCGCTTCGGCCGCCCCGACCACCCCAAGATGAAGCATCTCATCAGCGGCGTGGTCCATGGCATTGGCGGCTACGGCAATTGCGTCGGCGTGCCGACCGTGGGCGGCGAGGTGAACTTCCACCCCGCCTATGACGGCAATATCCTGGTCAATGCGATGACCGTGGGCATCGCCGACACCGACAAGATCTTCTATTCGGCCGCCAGCGGCGTCGGCAACCCGATCGTCTATGTCGGATCCAAGACCGGCCGCGACGGCATCCATGGCGCGACCATGGCGTCGGCCGATTTCGGTGAGGACAGCGAAGAGAAGCGCCCCACCGTCCAGGTCGGCGACCCCTTCACCGAAAAGCTGCTGATCGAGGCGTGCCTGGAACTGATGGCATCGGACGCGATCGTCGCCATTCAGGACATGGGCGCCGCCGGCCTCACCTCCTCGAGCGTCGAAATGGCGTCGAAGGGCGGCGTCGGCCTGCACCTCAAGATGGATGACGTGCCGCAGCGCGAAACCGGCATGACCACCTATGAGATGATGCTGTCGGAAAGCCAGGAGCGCATGCTCATGGTGCTCAAGCCCGGCCGCGAAGCCTTTGCCGAGGCGATCTTCCGGAAGTGGGAACTCGACTTCGCCGTCATCGGCCATGTTACCGACACCGGCCGCATGGTGCTGGAGCATAAGGGCGAGATCGTCTGCGACATTCCGCTCGCGCCGCTGGCCGACGATGCGCCGCTCTATGACCGTCCCTCGATGCCGAAGGATGAGTATAAGATCTGGTCGAAGGTCGAACCGCTGGGCGAGATCGCCGAGAGCGCCGATATCGGCGCGGACCTCGTCACGCTGATGGGCAGCCCCGACATCGCCAGCCGTCGCTGGATCTGGGAGCAATATGATCACATGGTCGGCGCCGACACGGTGCAGCGTCCCGGCGGCGACGCCGCGGTGGTGCGCGTCCATGGCAGCAGCAAGGGCATCGCCATCAGCACCGACTGCACCCCGCGCTATTGCTATGCCGACCCCTATGAAGGCGGCAAGCAGGCGATCGCGGAATGCTATCGCAACCTGAGCGCGGTCGGCTCGACCCCGCTGGCGGTCACCAACTGCCTCAACTTCGCCAATCCGCAGCGCCCCGAGATCATGGCGCAGCTGACCGGCTGCCTGGAGGGCATGGGCGACGCCTGCCGCGCGTTCGACTTCCCGATCGTGTCGGGCAATGTCAGCCTCTACAATGAATCCAAGGCGACCGGCGGTGGCTCGGCGATCCTGCCGACCCCGGCGATCGGCGGCATCGGCCTGCTGGCCGATATCGATGCGATGGCGACCGTGGCGTTCAAGAATGCAGGCGACGCGATCTGGCTGGTCGGTGGCGAAGGCACGCATCTGGGCCAGTCGATCTGGCTGCGCGAGATTGCCGGTCGCGAGGCGGGTGATGCGCCCAAGGTTGACCTGGTGGTCGAGCGCGCCAATGGCGACGCTGTCCGCGCGCTGGTGGTGGCCGGCACGGTCAATGCCGTGCATGATATTTCCGACGGCGGCCTGATCGTCACGATCGCGGAAATGGCGCTGGCCGGCAAGATCGGCGCGACGCTGGACGTGGCGCTGACCACCGCTTCGGCGTTCGGCGAAGACCAGAGCCGCTATGTCGTAACGGCGCCGGCCGGCGTCGAGATTGCTGGCGCGGTCAAGATCGGCACCGTCGGCGGCGACAGCGTGGCGGGCGTGTCGATCGACGCGCTGTGCACCGCGCATGAGGGCTTCTTCCCCGCGCTGATGGACAGCGAACTCTAAATCTTTCCGTCCCGCCGGGTGCAGCGCATCCGGCGGGACAAGTTCATCGCAATCTGTCATGATCCGCCCCGAGAAAATGGGGAGCGCACGATGCGCGAGAGGATCATCCGGGCAACCTTGGTTGCCGGCACACTCGACATATTTTCCGCCTTCGTCTTTGCCGGCATGGCAGGCACGGCGCCGCATGCGGTGCTGCAATTTGTCGCGAGCGGCCCGCTGGGCGATCGTGCGCGGGGCGATCCCGTTTGGCTATGGGCAATCATCGGCCTGGCCGTCCATTTCGCGATCATGGCCTGCATGGCGGGCGCCTATATGCTGATCGCGGAGCGGCGCCCTGCCCTGCGCCGCCATCCGGTCGTCGCCGGCCTGCTCTATGGCCTGCTGCTCTGGGCGATCATGTACTGGATCGTGCGGCCGTGGCGCTGGCCCGCCATGTGGCTGCCCGCCGCCTATGGCGCGCTGCCGATCGGGCGGATCGCCTGGAACATCGGCAACCAGCTTTTCTCCCACTGCATCCTGGTCGGCCTGCCGATCGCCTTCATCGCCGCCGGGCGCCGACGATAGATAGTGACAGCGAAATTGACATATCCAGGCCGGTTTGCATGCACCGTACCGGATTTTTGATAGCGCTATCAATTTCTCTCTCCTATGCTCGGCAAAAATGGGAGGAGAGGATATGCGCAAGACCCGTCGTGCCGCCTTGCTGTTGCTGGCCGCCATTGCCGGCCCGGCCCTGGCAGGCCCCGCCCGCTTCAGCGATTTCCGCTATGACGGCCGCGCCCAGGAACAGGTGACGCCCGGCCCGGACGACTATCGCAACCCGATCCTGTCGGGCTATTATCCCGACCCATCGATCACGCGGGTCGGCGACACCTATTATCTCGTCAACTCCTCCTTCGCCCATTATCCGGGGCTGCCGGTCTTCCGGTCGAGCGACATGGTCCATTGGCGCCAGATCGGCAATGCGATCGACCGGCCCGACCAGTTTGATTTCAGCGGCCTGCGCAGTTCGCGCGGCATGTTCGCGCCCGACATCTCCTTCCATGACGAGCTCTTCTACCTGGTCGGCACCTGCGTCGATTGCGGCGGCAATTTCGTGATGACGGCAAAGGACGCGGCCGGGCCGTGGTCCAAACCGCACTGGCTGCCATTCGAGGGGATCGACCCGTCGATCTACTGGGAAGGCGAGCGCGCCTTCATCGTCAATAATCGCGCGCCGGCCGAGCCGCCCCGCTATGAGGGGCATCGGGCGATCTGGGTGCAGGAATTTGACTGGCGCACGCTCACAATGACCGGCGGGTCCACGCAGATCGTCAATGGCGGCGTCGACATCCGCCAGAAGCCCGCCTGGATCGAGGGACCGCATCTGCTGAAGCGCGAGGGTTTCTATTATCTGATCGCGGCCGAGGGCGGCACCGGCGACCAGCATAGCGAAGTGGTGTTCCGCGCCCGCGACCTGCGCGGCCCCTTCACTCCCTATGCCGGCAATCCGATCCTGAGCCAGCGCAGCCTGGACCCGGCCCGCCCCCATCCGGTGACATCGGCCGGCCATGCCAAGCTGGTGCAGACGCAGGCGGGCGACTGGTGGGCGACCTTCCTCGCCACCCGTCCCTATGGCCCCGATCTCTACAATATCGGGCGCGAAACCTTCCTGCTGCCGGTCGCATGGCGAGATGGCTGGCCGCATATATTGGAGGCCGGCAAGACCATTCCCTATGCGGCGAAACGCCCGCCCCTGCCCGTGTGCGATATCGATGCGCCGCCGACCAGCGGCGATTTTGCCTATCGCGACCGGTTCGACGGACCGCGCCTTAGCATGGACTGGATCGGACTGCGGACGCCCAAGGCGCCGCTTTACCGACTGGAGGCGGGCGCGCTGGTGCTGGACGGCACGACGGCGCTGGGTGACCTCAGCGGCGCCCCGGCCTTTGTCGGGCGGCGCCAACAGCATCATGTCGCGACCATCAGCACCGACCTGACCTATCGGCCGGAGACGGAGGGGGATCGTGCGGGGCTGGCGGCGGTGCAGTCCGACCGATCCTTCCTGTTCTTCGGCGTGACGCGGAAGGACGGGAAACCGCAGCTCGCCCTGATGGTGCGCGAGGACAGCGATCATGACAGGCTGGTCGCGGCCGCGCCGATCGATCCGGCCAAGCCCCTCCGCCTGACCATCGCCCTTGATGGCGGCACGGCGCGCTTCGCTTATGGCGTCGATGGGCGAGAGACAGTGCTGGCGCGCGATGTCGATATCCGCTTCCTCAGCACCCATGAGGCTGGCGGCTTCGTCGGTACGGTGGTCGGCCCCTATGCCTGGTCCGCGCGCGTTACCCGGCCGATCAGCAACTGATAGACGTCGCGGCCGCCTGCCTCGTCATAGGCGGTCATGACCCGGCGCAGCGCAGCAGGGGAGAGCGGCCGGCGCCCTTCGTCCGGCACCACCGCGCCGATGCCCTTGAGATGGCCGATCAGCGCACGGGCGCCCTGCCCTTCGAGCAGGACGGTCTCGTCAAAGGCGAAGGCGTCGCCATAGGCCGCCAGCATTGCGCGCAGCGCGTCGAGCGAGGGGTAAGCGGGGACGCCCGGCATCAGGTCGCAGGCCGCATGGGCAGTGCGCCACTGGGCAAAGCTGCCCTGCCCCATGGTCGAGAAGATGAGGCTGCCACCGGGGCGGAGCAGCGCCACCAGCCGCGCGATCGCGGCGGGCAGGTCGTCAAACCATTGGAAGGCGAGGCTGGAGAGGATGAGGTCGAACCATTCGCCTTCGAACGAGGGCGCCTCCCCATCCATCGCGAGGAAGGTGCCGGCGACCAGCCCGGCCGATGCCGCCCGGTCGAGCATCTTTGGCGAGATGTCCGTGGCGACCAGTTCCGCACCGGGCCAGCGGGCCTGGATATCGCGCGTGAGCAGGCCGGTGCCGCAACCGATTTCCAGGATGCGCGCGACGCCGTCCGGGCTTTGCCGCTGGGCAATGTCGGCGACCAAGGCTGCGGCCGTCCGCTGCGGCCCGGCATGTTCGTCATACCGGTCGGCCGCCGCGCCGAAGGAGTCGCTTATCCGTTGCTTGCGGCCATCATTCATGGCTAGGCGCATGGCAGAGCCATGGCCGCTTGGCCAGCATCTTCAAGGATTGCCCGCATGACCGCCGCATCGACCCGTATCCCCGCCATGGACGTGCTGCGCGGCTGCGCGGTGATGGGCATATTGTGGATGAACATCACCGCCTTCGCGCTGCCGCAGAACGCCTATTTCAATCCGGTCGCGGCCGGGCCGATGTCGGCGGGTGATATCGCCTTCTGGGCGAGCAGCCTGATCCTGGTCGATGGCAAGATGCGGGGCCTGTTCTCGCTGCTGTTCGGCGCCTCGATGCTGCTGCTGATCGACCGGGAGGAAATGGCCGGGCGCGACGGCACACGGGCGCAACTGGTGCGCGGCGGCTGGCTGCTGGCGATCGGCCTGCTGCATCACATATTGCTGTGGTGGGGCGACATATTGGTGACCTATGCTGTGGTCGGCACCATCGCCCTGCTCTTTGCCCAGAAGGAGCCGCTGGCGCTGGTCAAATGGGCGTTCCTTGCCTTCCTCATTCATTTCCTGATCTGTGGCGCCTTCATCGCCAGCCTCTATGGCTGGGCCCATGCCGCCGCCGCGCCCGGCGCCACCGCCGCGACGCGCGAGGGGCTGGACAGCTTCCTCGCTGGCCTGACCGACCCCAGCAGCCCGATCATCCAGCAGGATATTGCCATCTACACCGGCAGCTTTAGCGGGATCGTGCGCCATCATCTCACCGGCTTTGTCGGCGACTGGCTGTGGACCTTCCTTTTCACCGGGCTCGACACGCTGGGCTTCATGCTGCTGGGCATGGCGATGCTGAAGGGCGGCTTCCTGATCGGCCGCTGGCCCGCCGAGCAATATCGGCAGACCGCGCGCCATTGCTTCCTGATCGGACTGGTGCCGATGATCGGCCTGACCATCTGGGTGGTGGCGAGCGGCTTTGCGCCGCTGACCGCCTTTTCCACCGCGCTGCTCTGGTCCTTCCCCTTCCGCATCCCGCTGGCGGTCGGCTGGGCGGCGCTGATCCTGTGGCTGCTGGCGCGGCATCGCGATCACTGGCTGGTCGGTCGGATCGCGGCAGCGGGGCGAGTCGCGCTGAGCAATTATCTCGGCACCAGCCTCATCATGACGGCGATCTTCTATGGCTGGGGCCTGGGGCTGTTCGGGCAGGTGCGCCCAGCGGCCTTTCCCCTCTTCATTCTGGGCGCCTGGGCGGTCATGCTGCTATGGTCCAAGCCCTGGCTCGACCGATTCGCGATGGGCCCGGCCGAATGGCTCTGGCGCAGCCTGCAGCGCGGAAAAGTGCAAAAGATTCGCAAAAGCACACAGTGATCTATTGCGACCTATTAGCATCTAGGCTATCTGAAGGGCTCAGGAGAGCCCGATGGTCGTCTGTGTTTGTAATGCCATTCGTGAAAAAGATCTGCGCGAAGCCGCGCGTGACGGTGCCGATACGCCTTGCAGTGCCTATGCCCGTTTCGGCCGCCGGCCCAAGTGCGGCCAGTGCGTCGGCTTTGCCCGCACGATCATCGCGGCGGAGCGCGCGACGGTCTGATATCATTGCGAAGCAGGCGCAGTAAAATGCCCCTGACAATAGCGAACACCACGCAATAGCTGCCTGAAAAACGGCGGTTTTCTGCGCCTTTCCGGCTTAACAACCGGATGCGAAACCTTTATATGTCCGGCATTCCCAATAACAGCCGGAGCATAGCGCCATGAAGGGCGACCAGAAGGTTATCGATTATCTGAACGAGGTCCTCAAGAACGAGCTGACCGCGATCAACCAATATTTCCTCCACTATCGCATCCTCAATCACTGGGGCATCGAGAAGCTCGCCAAGTTCGAATATGAGGAATCGATCGACGAGATGAAGCACGCCGACAAGGTGGCGGAGCGCATCCTGTTCCTCGACGGCCTGCCCAATTTCCAGCTGCTCGGTCGCCTGAAGATCGGCGAGACGGTCGAGGAAATCCTCAAGGCGGATCTGGAGCTGGAATATGAGGCGCTGCCGGTGCTGCGCGATGCCATCGCCTATTGCGAGTCGATCAAGGACTTCGTCAGCCGCGACCTTTTCCAGTACATCCTCGAAAGCGAGGAAGAGCATGTCGACACGCTGGAGACCCAGTTCGAGATGATCGAGCGCATGGGCATCCAGAATTATGTCCAGCTGCAGAGCAAGGCCAAGGAAGACTGAGACTGACGCGCGGGGCCGGCTGTCCGGCGGTCGCCCCCATCCTTACAGGCTGCAGGGGAAGGTGCGCATCGCCCTTCCCCTGCCCTTTGTGGCCTGCCCCTGCACCATCGGTGCAGAGCCGGATTTCCCATCAGATGAGCGCGTCGAGAATGCCGATCAGCGGCAGGTCGGCCGGTGGCATGTCGAGCGCATACATTTGCGCGGGCCGCACCCATTGCAGCGCGGTGGCATGGCGCGCTTCAGGCCCCCCTTCCCATTTGCGGCAGACATAGAGCAACAACAGCAGATGCTTGTTCTCCAGCGGCGCGCTGGCGAAAGTCGCGGGCGCGAGGCAGCTTTCATGGGTGCGGATCCCCAGTTCCTCCTCCAGTTCGCGCACAAGCGCCGCCTCGGGCGTTTCGCCCGGCTCCACCTTGCCACCAGGAAATTCCCACAGGTCCGCCATCGGCTTTCCAGGCGGCCGTTGCTGCACCAAAACGCGCCCATCGGCATCGATCAGGGCGACGGCCACGACCAGAAACGGGGTAAAACTCTGCATAACGCTCCCTTGCAAGGGCTTTGTTAACCGTGGCTGCTTTACACCCAGATCGTGGAGTGTCTGTAGCCAAGCGGGGTCATATGCGCGCGATCATCGAATTCGTCACGAAATCCGCGCTTTCGCGATGTGAGCGGGGGGCAACCGCGGTCGAATATGGCCTGATCATCGCGATGATCGTGCTGGCCATGATCGCGGCACTGAACAACGTCGCGACACGAACCACCGGCATGTGGAACAACGTCGCCGAAGAAGTTACCAAGCATTAACCAACAAATTCTGACACGCCACTTTCCGCATTAAACTTTTCTCAACCGAGCCAAACTAGACAGGTCTTCGCTGACCTAATCCAAAGCGGGGCGGCCGGGTAGTTTAACGTAACGTTTGTCAAGGAGACATCACATGCAGTTCATTCGCAAGATGCTGAAGAACGAAAAGGGCGCGACCGCCATCGAATACGGCCTGATCGCCGCTCTGATCGCCGTGGCCGCCATCGGCGCCATGACCAGCCTGGGCTCGAAGCTGGGCAGCACCTTCAACAACGTTTCGGGCAACCTGAAGTAAGCTCGAAACCGATGTTAGAAAAGGGCGGCGGAAGCAATTCCGCCGCCCTTTTTCTTTGCCTGGAATCTGCCGAATCTTACCAGGTGACGATCTTCACCCGATCACCTGGCTTCAACACGGAGCGTTCGTTGAGGGCGTTCAGCACCAGGAAGCGCTCCAGCGGATAATCGCTATAGGCCATGCGGCGGCCAAGCGACTGGACGGTGTCGCCCGCCTTGACGGTCACCAGATTGACCCGGCGCGGCTTGATCGCCGCCGCCTCCTGCGCCGACAGGCGCTGGACCGAACGGACCATCGAGTCGAATGGACCGATACCCTTGCCCGCCGGGGTCAGCAGCAGGAAATGATAGGCCTTTCCGCCGCCGAAATCATAGGCAAAGACGGTCGCGTCGATCTGACCCGACTTGGTGTTGGCGCGCACCGTGCGCCAAGCGGCCGGCAGGCCGTTGATCGTCGTGCGCTGCACCTCGCCTGCAGGCGGGGCGCCGGCATTGCCCGCGAGTCGCTTGAGCACCGAATCGATATAAGTCGACAGATTGCCATTATAGGCCATGCCGCCGAACTGCGCCTGACCGCCCGAACCGGTGATGCTAACCGCGTCCGCGCCATTTTCCATGCCGAAGCCCGAGGGCGCAGTGAAGGACAGGCGCAGGTCGGGATGGCGGAAACGGCTGCCGTCGATCACGCCCTGTTTGGGATCGTCGCCATAGAGGACGCCATTGAGCGCGGTCAGGAAGGCATCGCGGTTGCGCAACGTGCTGGTCGCGCCGGTGCGTGACGCCATCTGCGCCGCCCGATCGACGCGCTCACCCGGATCGGGATGGGTGCTGGCCCATTCGGGCATGGAGCGCGCGTCGCCCGACACACGCTGGTCCAGGCTGGTCTGCGCCGCCAGCGAGGCGAGCATGTCCGACAGCGCACGGGGATCATAGCCGGCCGAGGCGAGGTAGCGGATGCCGAGGTCATCCGCCTCATATTCCTGGCTGCGCGAGAATTTGAGGGTCAGAAGCTGGCTGCCGGTGCCGATCCCCTGCTGCAACACGCCGCCCAGCGCCGAATCGCCCAGCAAGGCGCCGGTCAGCACCTGCAGCAGCGCGCCGCCGATCGCGTTGCGCTGCGCCGCCTGCTGGCGCCGCTGACCATGCTGGGCGGCGACATGGCCGACTTCATGGCCCAGCACGCCGGCCAGTTGCGCCTCGTCATTCATCAGCGCCATCAACTGGCGCGTGACATAGACATAGCCGCCGGGGATGGCGAAAGCGTTGTTGACGGGAGAATTGAGCAGGGTGACGGTGAAATCACCCTGCGCATTGGAGAGGCCAGACTGGACCGCGATGCGGCGTCCGACCGTTTCCACATAGCGCGCCTGCGGCCCGACATAGGCGCCGCCAAATTCCTTGAGCAGTTCGGGATGCTGCTTGGCGCCCGATGCCTTGTCCTGCGCGCTGATCGAGGAGACGGTGCGAATCGCCCGCTGCTGCCCCAGCACCGCCGGCGCCACGCCCGCGACGATCAGGCCGACGCCAAGGCCGGCCGACAACCATGTCCGATTCATTCCATTCCCATCCTTGACACCCTGCCCCCTGTTACCGTGCCGTAACGAGCGAGGACAGGATGCTGTTCCGGGAAATTGACGTCAGATACCGATGGCCAGGAACTTGTCGGCGCGATCGGTGCGCAGCGCCTGCGGTTCGAGGCCGGACAGCGCGTCCAGTTCCTCGCCAATGGCTGCGCCCAGGTTGGCGATCGCCTGCACCGGCTCGCGATGGGCCCCGCCCACCGGCTCTGCCACGATGCGGTCGATCACGCCAAGGCCCTTGAGATGCTGCGCCGTGACCTGCATCGCGGTCGCCGCATCGCTGGCCTTGTCGGCGGTGCGCCACAGGATCGAGGCGCAGCCTTCGGGCGAGATCACCGAATAGACGGCATGTTCGAACATCAGCACGCGATTGGCCGCGGCCAGCGCCACTGCGCCGCCCGAGCCACCCTCACCCACCACGGCCGCGACCATGGGGACGCCAAGCGCCAGACAGGCTTCGGTCGAACGGGCAATGGCTTCGGCCTGGCCGCGTTCTTCGGCCTGGACGCCGGGAAAGGCGCCCGAGGTGTCGACCAGCGTGACGACCGGCAGGCCGAAACGATCAGCCAGTTCCATCAGGCGGATCGCCTTGCGATAGCCTTCGGGCTTGGCCATGCCGAAATTGTGGCGGACGCGGCTGGCGGTGTCGTCGCCCTTTTCATGGCCGATGACCATGACCTTGCGCTCGCCCAGCGTCGCGAAACCGCCGATGATCGCCTGATCGTCGGCAAAGGCGCGGTCGCCGGCCAGCGGCATGAAATTGTCGAACATGCCCGCGACATAATCCTTGAAGTGCGGGCGTTCCGGGTGGCGGGCCACCTGCGTCTTCTGCCAGGGCGTCAGCTTGGCATAGATGTCCGACAGCATCTTGTCGGCACGCTGTTCCAGCGTGTTGATCTCGCCACTGATGTCGATGTCGCCGACGGAGGCCGTCTGGCGCAGTTCGATGATGCGGGCTTCCAGCTCTGCGACCGGCTTTTCAAATTCGAGAAAGCTTACCATGGCGGATGGCGTTAAGGCGCGGACGCGTCGCCGTCAACGCGGGGATGCGCGATCCTGGCTTGCATGCCGGCCAGCGGGTGCCGACTGTTGACCAGTTCGACCAGCCGGCGGCTGTCGACATGGGTGTAGATTTGCGTCGTGCCGATATCGGCATGGCCCAGCATCGATTGCAGCGCGCGCAGATCCGCCCCGCCCTCCAGCAAATGGGTGGCAAAGGCGTGGCGCAGCACATGGGGGCTGACCCGTTCGGGCGCGATGCCGGCCGCCGCGGCCAGTTGCTTCACCAGCTGATAGAGGCGGATGCGGCTGACATGGCTCTTGCCCGAGGGGAAAAGCCAGGGGCTGTCCGCCGGCACATGGGTGAGCCAGGTCGCGACGGCGGCACGGGCGCGGTCGGAGATCGGCACCAGCCGTTCGCGCGCACCCTTGCCCCTGATGATGAGGAAGGGGCGATCGACGGCCAGTGCCTTGCGCGGCAGCGAGACCAGTTCGGTCGCGCGCAGGCCCGAACCATAGAGAAGTTCGATCAGCGCCGAGAGCCGCAGGTCGAGCGGCGCGGGATGGTCCGTCTCCACCCGCTGCGCGATCAGGGCAAAGAGCGAATCGACCTCCTGCGACGACAAGATCTTGGGCAGTGGCCTTCGCGTGACCGGACGCGGCAGCACCGCACCGGGATTGTCGGCGCGCAGCCCCTCCTCCTCCAGAAAGGCGTAGAAGGCACGCATCGCGGATGCCTTGCGCGCCACGGTGGAGGCTGCGAGCGGCGCCCATTCGCCAGCAAGACGGCCAAGCGCATCCTGGTTGGCGGCGGCAAGCCCGCCGACAATCTCGCCCGCGCCCTGAAGGTCGGTGCGATAGGCGAGCAGCGTGTTGCGCGACGCGCCCCGTTCCGCCGCCATCATTTCGAGGAAGCGGTCGATCAGGACGGCATCATCATTCATCGCCCCGGACCGGGTCAGGACAGCCGGGTCAGGGCCTCGGCCGCGATCATCCGCGCCTCCGGGTCCAGCCCGACGCGATGCAGCGCCGCCACCACATGATAGAGATGGCCGGCCGGCAGGCGATGCCAGTCGCGCCCCTGCATGCCGACGGCAGCGAGCAGCGCCACGGTCGCCTTCTCGCCCCGCTGCGACGCGGCGTCGATCGCCCGCGCCCAGCGGCTGTTGGCGGCCAGGGTGAAGCCATTATCCTGCGCCAGCGCGGCCGCATCATTGGCCGACAGACGCGACAGGCCCGCCAGTGCGGCGATCAGCATCCGTCCCTTCTCAGGGCCGGCATCGCCGACATAGCTGGAGATGCGGCTGCTGCCGCTGTCGACCACCGTGCTGGGGGCACCGACCGCGAGCAAGGCCCAGAAATCCTGCGCGCCATCGCCATCGATCTGGCCGATGGCCTGCGCCCAGCGGGCCGCATTGCGATCATAGCCGGCTGTCAGCATCGCCGCGACCAGATTGGCGGCATCGCGCGCATCGGCCTGCGACACGGGCAGCGCAGCGGCAGCGCGGGCCGTGGCGATCAGGCCGACATAGTCGGGCGCGCCATTGTCGCGCCACAGCGTCTGCATCGCCTGGATGCGGGCACCCGCAGTCGGGCCGGAATAGGCATTGCGCAGCGCATCGACGCGATCGGCCAGATCGGACGCAAGATCGCCTTCGCTACCCAGCTCGGCATAGAAATTGACCAGCGCCTCGCTGGAGAAGACGCCCAGTCGCGCCGCGACTTCGCTGCCCGGCAGGCGACGCACGGCGGTCAGGGCCGGCGCGCGGGCTTCCCAGGCGCGGACGTGCGGGCCGACGCTACCGAACATGTCGTCGGGGATCGGCACGTTGAGCGCCGTCGCCAGGCCATAGCGCCAAGCGGTGAGGCCATCGACGCCGTCCCATTCGATCTTGACCGAACGACGCGCATTGAAGCCCGCGCCGACCATCTTTTCGGCCAAGCGATAATCGATGCCGCGCACCACGCCCTTGCGCTGGGCCTGATTGAGTGCAGCGCTGGCCGAACCCTGATCCCCCGACAGCGCAGGGCAGATCGCCCGCGTCATGTCCCAGCCCGGTTCCTTGCTGGTGCGCAGCGCGCCCGCCGACAGCGGGCACAGGCCCGCCGGATCGGCAGTCGCCAGATAGGTCTGCATCGCGATCGCGTAGAGACGCGGCGTATATTTGTCGGGATCGACGCTCTGCACCAGCAGCCGGGCGCTGTCCGCCTCGCCCATGCGCAGCAGCAGCCAGGCGCGCTCGGCCGCCCAGTCGGCGCCATTGATGCCGCGCGGCGTGTCGGTGGCGCTAAGCAGCGCGCGCCGCAGCAGGATGGAGGCCCAGCGCGACAGGATCGGCGCATGGGTCTGCTTCATCAGCGTGGCGAGATAGGGGCCATATTCCGCGCCGAAGGCGTCGGGTTCCATGCCGCGCGTGGCCGGCGTCAGCGGGCCGATGCGGTCGAGTGAGCGGCGGGCGCTCTGCGGCAGGTCATATTTGGCCTTTTCGGCGGCCAGTTCGTCCGCGCTCATCGCCTCGGCGGCATTGTCCACCGCATTGGCGACCGACAGGTCGAGCGGCTGGACGATTTCGCCAGACGGCGACGGCGTGACCGGCACGGTCGGGACGACCGGTGCGGGCGATGCCGGACGGGCCGGCTGCGCGGGCGTGGGGGTCGGCGCCGGGGCCGGATCACCAAAGCCGGGCGGCAGCAGCGATTCGGGCGCCTGCTGCGCGACGACCGGCAGCGCCAGGGCGAGCGCAAAGCTGCCCAGCGCCCATTTCGCATTCCCCCGCAGGCGGCTCATGCGGCTTACTGACCCAGTTTCTCGGCCGGGATGACCTTCTCGACGGGCTGTTGCGGCTGTTCGCCACCGCGCGACCAGAGCACGCCGATCAGCAGGACAAGAACCAACACCGCCGCGATCGGAAGGATCGGCAGACGGGTGCGACGGCGCGAACCGCCTTCGAAACTGCTCAGGGAACGATTATTCTTCATGGTCTCTTCTGCGGCTGGCCCGGCGATGTTTGCCGGACGACAGGGGAAAGTTGCGTTTGCCTCAGCGACGGCTGGCTGTATAGCCCCCCTCGCCATGCAGCGAAACAGCAAATTCCCGGAGAGCAACGCCAAGCGCGGCCCGATCGTGCTGATCGGCATGATGGGCGTGGGCAAATCCACCGTCGGCCGGCGCCTTGCCGCGCGCCTGGGCCTGAGCTTCGTCGATGCCGATGAAGAGATTGAGCGGGCTGCGGGCATGAGCGTGAGCGAGATATTCGCCCGCTATGGCGAGGCCCATTTCCGCGATGGCGAGCGCCGGGTGATCGCCCGGCTGATGGACGGCGTGCCCAAGGTGATCGCGACCGGCGGCGGCGCCTTCATGCAGGACGAGACCCGTGCGCTGATCCTGGACCATGCCACCACCATCTGGCTGGATGCCGATATCGAGGTGCTGGTCGATCGCGTGTCGCGCCGTGAAGGGCGCCCGCTACTGAAGGATCGCGACCCGCGCATCGTGCTGACCGAGCTGGCGGCGGTCCGCAACCCCATCTACGCGCTGGCGCCGATCCATGTGAAGAGCATCGCCGCGCCGCACGAGGTCGCCGTCGACCGCATCCTGGAGCAGCTATCCGCATGGCACTAGTCCCCGTCGCGCTGGGCACACGCAGCTATGACATCGTCATCGAACAGGGCGCGCTCGACCGTGCGGCCGACCATCTGGCGCGCTATGCCCGTGGCGGGCGGCTGGTCGTGGTCACCGACACCCATGTCGCCGCGGCACAACTCCCCCGGCTCGACGCCAGCCTGCGCCGGGCCAATATCGTCATCGAACCGATCATCCTGCCGGCGGGCGAACAGACCAAGAGCTGGCGCCATCTGGAGGAACTGCTCGACGCGCTGCTGGCGCTGGAGATCGAGCGCGGCGACCATGTGATCGCGCTGGGCGGCGGCGTGATCGGCGACCTGGTCGGCTTTGCCTCGTCCATCCTGAAGCGCGGCTGCCATTTCGTGCAGCTGCCCACCACCCTGCTGGCGCAGGTCGACAGCTCGGTCGGCGGCAAGACCGCGATCAACGCGCGCGCCGGCAAGAATCTGATCGGCAGCTTCTACCAGCCCAGCCTGGTGCTGATCGACCCGTCGGTGCTCGACAGCCTGCCGCTGCGCGAAACCCGCGCCGGCTATGCCGAGGTGGTCAAATATGGCCTGATCGACGATTCCGACTTCTTTACCTGGTGCGAGGCCAATGCCGACCGGCTGCTGGCCGGCGACGCGGAAGCCCGCACCTATGCGATCGAGCGCAGCGTGCGCGCAAAGGCGGCGATCGTGGCCGATGACGAGCGCGAGACGACCGGCCGCCGGGCACTGCTGAACCTTGGCCATACTTTCGGCCACGCACTGGAGGCCGATACCGGCTTTTCCGACACGCTGCTCCATGGTGAGGGTGTGGCCGCCGGCATGGCGCTCGCCTTCCGCTATTCGGCGCGCCTTGGCCTGTGCAGTGCGCAGGATGCGGAACGGGTGACCGCGCATCTGAAGGCGATCGGCCTGCCCCATGACCTGGCCAGCGCCCATGTAAAGGCCGACGGCGCGGCGCTGGTGGCGCATATGCTGCACGACAAGAAGATGGCGGCGGGCACCCTGCCCTTCCTGCTGGCGCGCGGCATCGGCCAGACCTTCCTGTCGAAGGATGTGGTGCTGGACGATGTGGCGGCGTTCCTCGACGCGGACCGCGCCGGCGCCTGACGAGGGCCTATTACACAGCAGGCAATTACCGCCCCGCCCTCCCAGGGAGGGGAGAAATATAGCCTTGCCCCGACATTTCAGCACCGATCGGCCTCGGTAATAATTGGGACATTCGCCCGCAGCATTTGCGGGCTAGATCATTCCTTGTCAGCGGCATCCCCTTGCAGATCCCCCTCTGTCGCCGCTGATCCTCCCCTGAACCTCGGCCTCCAGCTTTTAGCTGGAGGCCCTTTTTTTGTGCCGTGCGCATCGCGTCCAGGCACAAAAAAAGGGCGCCCGGTGGGGCGCCCTTTCGATATCGTGCCTGTGAAAGGCCGATTACTTCTTCAGCGTCAGGCCGCCAAAGCGCTTGTTGAAGCGCGCAACCTGGCCACCGGTGTCCAGCTGGCGGTTGCCACCGGTCCAGGCCGGGTGCGACTTGGGGTCGATGTCGAGCGCCATCGTGTCGCCTTCCTTGCCCCAGGTCGAGCGGGTCTGGAAGGTGGTGCCGTCGGTCATCTGGACGGTGATGAAGTGGTAATCGGGGTGGGTATCGGCCTTCATGGCGTCTTGCTCCGTGTGTGTGCCGGTTCCGACCGGCTATGGATGCGATAAAATGCGAAGGCGCGCCGTTAGCGTTTTCGGCGCGCCAAAGCAAGGAAAAGGATGTGCCTTCGCTCAGTCCTTGGGCGGATCGGCGATCATCGCGACGAAATTGGCTTCCGCCGCCAGCTTGCCGTCGATCAGCGCACGGCCGGCGAACTTGCAGACCGCGCCGCGCATCTGCGTCACTTCGACATGCAGGTCGAGCAGGCAGCCCGGCTCCACAGGGGTCCGGAACTTCGCGCCGTCGATGCTCATGAAATAGACGAGCTTGCCCGAATCCGCGAGCCCCAGCGAATCGACCACCAGCACGCCGGCCGCCTGGGCCATGGCCTCGACGATCAGCACGCCCGGCATGATCGGCCGGCCGGGGAAATGCCCCTGGAAGAAGGGCTCGTTCATCGACACCGCCTTGATCGCGTGGATCGACTGGCTCGGCACCAGCGACGCCACGCGGTCAACCAGCAGCATCGGGTAGCGATGCGGCAGGGCAGCCATGACCCGACGGATATCCATCGGGCCACGGGCTTCCTTGTTATCAACCTCTCCGGTCATCTTATCAGCGCGACTTGGGCGCCTGCGCCGGGTTGGCGGGGGCCGGAGCGGCAGCGGCCGGGGCCGCAGCCTGGCCCTGACGACCGCCCGGCTGCCAGCCGGCGGGCGGGGTGATGCCGACGCTGGGCACCAGCGTGTTGAGTTCGGTCACGACCGCGGCCGTGATGTCGACGGTCGGCTGATAGGACACGGTCGCGTCGGGCGACAGGACCAGGTCGACCTTCGCCTTGGTCATGGCGGCCTTCAGCGCGTCCGACAGCTTCGCGGTGATCTGTTCCTCGACATAGGCGTTGGCGAGCGCGATCGGCTGACCCAGGCGCTGCAGTTCGGCCTGCGCGGTCTGCTGCGACTGCTGGAACTGCTGATACTGGGTTTCGATCGCCGGGGTCGGCTTGCCGCCGGCCGCCTTCAACGCGGCCTGCAGGGCGTCGCCCTTGGTCTTGAGATCGGTGTCGATCGCGGTCTTGCGCGCGGTGAAGCTGTCGATCTGCGCCTTGTAGGTCGTCTGGATCTGGGTGCGGGCGGTCGAATAGGCCGCGCTGGTGGCAACCGCGCGCTGCAGATCGACGACGGCGATGCCCTGCTTCGACTGGGCAGCGGCCGGCGCGGCGGTCAGAGCGATGGCGGTGACAGGCGCGATACCGAGCGCCAGAGCCTTGATAAACGTCTTCATCAGAATTGAGTCCCTACGTTGAAGGTGATGAGTTTGTTGTCGTCCCCTGGTTCCTTGAGCAGGGCCTTGGCGATGTCGATGCGGAACGGCCCGAAGGGCGAGTTCCAGTTGACACCGAAGCCCACGGACAGACGCGGTTTCAGCGTGTCGCCCAGATAATCTTCCTCGAACATGCCGCTCTTGGTGTCATAGCCAACAGGGCAGACCGGGCTGGCCGCCGTGCCGGTCGCACGGACGGTGCTCAGCGAACCGGTGGAGTCGGAGCAATAGCCCGCAAAGTTGATGGTGCCCGGATTCTTCAGGCCGGCAACGGCGCCGACATCCGCGAAGATCGACGGACGCAGGCCCATTTCACGGGCACCCGAACCCAGCGGAATCTCCATTTCGGCGCGGGCCATATAATAGACGCGGCCACCCAGCGCGTCATCCGACACATTATTGTTGCCGGTCTGGCGGACATAGCTGGTGGAACCGTCATCATTGGTCTGCGAAACCAGATAATAGCGCTTCACGCGCGGACCAACGCCGCGAATGTCGAAGCCGCGCATCTGCGGTTCGCCCAGGAAGAAGCGGTCGGTCAGGCGGATCGGGTCGACTTCGGCGCCGGTGGCGTCATAGCGCGTGCCCTGGAGGCTGTGGATATAGCCGCCTTCGCCCGACAGCGAGAAGATGAAGCCGCCGCCCAGGCCCCAATATTTGGCGGCATTGGCGCGGGTGCGGATGTAGCGGACGTCGCCGCCCAGGCCGGCAAAGTCCTGGCTGAGCGTGACGGTCTGGCCACGGGTCGGACGGATGCGGTTGTCACGGGTATCATAGATCAGCGAGTAGCCGATCGACGAGGTCGTGCGCTTGCCGATGGCATCGCAGAGATAGCGGCCGGCCAGCAGCGGGTCGCAGACGCCGTCGGTATAATAGGTGTCCTTGTCCAGCGTCACGTCGTCGAAGTTCAGCGTGTAGCGCAGCGCCAGCGACACATATTCGGTGATCGGCACGCCGGCCCGCAGCTGGAAGCCGGTCGTGGTCTGTTCATAGGTGGTGTCGCGGTCGTTATTGCTGAGATAACGGAAGCTGTTGAGGTCGCGGCGATAGATGTCGCCGCCCAGCGCGATATTCTTGTCCATGAAGTAAGGCTCGGTGAAGCCCACTTCGACCGACTTGGAATAAGCCGAATAATTGACCGAGGTGCGCAGTTCCTGGCCCTTGCCGCGGAAGTTGCGCTGGGTGATCGACGCCGAGATGATGAAGCGTTCGAGCGAGGAGTAGCCGGCCGAGAGCGAGAGTTCGCCGGTCGACTTTTCCTGGACGTTGGTTTCCAGCACGATGCGGTCGGGCGCCGAGCCGGGCTTCTGCTCGATGTCCAGCTTCTCCTGGAAGAAGCCGAGCGAGTTGATACGGTCCTTCGAGCGCTTGACGAGGAAGCTGTTGAAGGCGTCGCCTTCGGCCAGGCGGAACTCGCGGCGGACGACCTTGTCCTGGGTCAGCGTGTTGCCGTTGATGTCGACGCGCTCGACATAGACGCGCGGGGCGTTGGCGATGCGGAAATTGATCCCCATCGTCAGGTCGTCCTTCGACCGGTTGAAGTCGGGTTCGACCTGGGCGAAGGCATAGCCGAACAGGCCGGCGGTTTCGCTCAGCGTGTCGACCGTGTCCTCGACCTGCTTGGCGTTGTACCAGTCGCCCTTCTTCATCGGCAGGCGGCGGGTCAGCGCATCGCCCGACAGGTCGCGAATGTCGCTCTCGACCTTCACGTCGCCGAACTTGTAGCGATCCCCTTCCTCGACCACATAAGTGATGATGAAGTCCTGCTTGTCAGGCGTCAGTTCCGCGACGGCCGAGATCACGCGGAAATCGGCATAGCCTTCGGTCAGGTAGAATTGGCGCAGCTTCTGCTGGTCATAGGCCAGGCGATCCGGGTCATAGCTGGTGCCCGACGAGAAGATGCGGAACCAACGCGACTGCTTGGTCACCATCTGGCCGCGCAGTTCGCCGTCCTTGAACTTCTCGTTGCCGATGATGTTGATCTGGCGGACCTTGGACTTGGGCCCTTCCGAGATTTCGAACACGATGTCGACGCGGTTCTGGTCCAGCTGGACCATCTTGGGCTCGATCGTCGCGGCAAAGCGGCCCTGGCGGCGATACAGCTCGACGATGCGGGCGACGTCGGCGCGGACCTTGGAGCGGGTATAGATTTGGCGCGGCGCCAGTTTTATTTCGGGACGGATCTTGTCGTCCTTCAGGCGCTTATTACCTTCAAGGACGATACGGTTGATGACGGGGTTTTCCTTCACCTCGACGGTCAGCGCGCCGCCATCGTTGCGGATCTGGACGTCGGCGAAGAGTTCGGTCTCATACAGGTCGCGCAGCGCCTGATCGAGCGATTCCTGGCTGAAGGCCTGGCCCACGCGCAGCTTGGTGTAGGACATGACCGTGTCCTGCTCCAGACGCTGGGTGCCGGTCACGGTGATGCTGCGGATCGTGCCTTCGGACGTATTGGCCGTGGACGCCGCGATCGGCGCAGCCGCCGGTGCTGCCGGGGCCGCATTCTGGGCCATCGCCGGCACGGCCGACAGGCCCGCAATCATCGTCGTGGCCAACAGGGCCGCGATGATCGGACGCTGGCCCTTGCTGCTGTTCATCGCTGTCACCCGCTCACCTCAAAAAAGTAAAAAACTGTTTCGCCAGAAATAGACGGCGCCGAACCGCGCCTTCCCTGCCCGATGCGGCTCAGCCGATCAAGCCGGACAGCCGCTCCCACAATCCGAAAGACGACAAATCGTTGAAGGTCACCAGCAACATGACCGTCATCAGCAGCGCCAGACCCGACCGATAGGCCCAATCCTGCACCTGCGGGCTCACCGGCCGCCGCTGCACTGCCTCCACCCCATAGAAAAGCAGATGACCGCCATCCAGTATGGGAATTGGCAAGAGGTTGATGAACCCCAAGTTAATCGAGATGAGGGCGATGAAGAAGATGAAGCTCTCCAGCCCCAGCGTCGCCGCCTGCCCCGATACCTGCGCGATCTTGAGCGGCCCGCCCAGTTCCTTGACCGAACGATCGCCGCCGATCACCTGGCCCAGCGTCTCCACCATGGTGCGGATGATCTGGCCGGTGCGCTCGATCGCCACCACGGGGGCGCGCAGCAGGCTGACCGGTTCGATCACCGGTTCGCCCGGCGCGATGCCCAGACGTCCGATGCGGAACTTGTTGCCAAAGCCGTCATCTTCGCTGACCGCGCCGACATGGCCCTGCTTCTCGATCACCTGCCCCTTGCGGTCGAGCAGGATCGTCACCGGTTCGCCGGGACGGATCTGGGCATAAAGGCGGATATCGTCGAAGGTGCTCATCGCCCGGCCGTTGAGCGAGACAATGCGATCGCCCGGCTGGATGCCGGCCATGGCAGCGGCGCTGCCGGGCTGGACCATGCCGGCGACCGCCGGGGTCCGGCTTTCACCGTGCAGGAAGGCGAAGGCGGCCAGGATCAGGATGGCGAAGAGGAAATTGATCGCCGGGCCGGCGGCGACGATCGCCGCGCGTTGCCACAACGGCTTGGCCGGGAAGCTTTCGGCGCGATCCTGCGCCGACATTTCCAGCCATTTGGGATCGATCTGGCTGGCCGCGTTCATGTCGCCCTTGAAGCGGACATAGCCACCCAGCGGCAGCGCCGCGAGCCGCCAGCGCGTGCCGCGCCTGTCCACCCAGGCGGCGATTTCCGGGCCGAAGCCGATCGAGAAGGCCTCCGCCTTCACCCCGCACCAGCGTCCGACCAGATAATGACCCAGTTCATGCACGAAGACGAGCGGCCCGATGACCGCCACGAAAGCCAAGATGGTCAACAGGAAACCGGGATTGTGGATCAAACCGTCAATCTTTCCATCACATCACCCGCCATAACCCGTGCCGTTGCGTCGGCGTGCAGGACATCATCCATGCAGGCTGGCATCGGCGCGCTATAGCGGTTGAGAACATCCTCCACAATCATGGCGATATCAAGGAAGCCGATGCGGCCGGCCAGAAAGGCCGCCACGGCGACCTCGTTGGCGGCGTTGAGGATGGCGGCCGATGCGTCGCCGGCCTGCGCCGCCGCGCGCGCCAGGCGCAGCGCGGGGAAACGCCGGTCGTCGGGCGCTTCAAAGTCCAGACGGCCGATCCGGGCCAGATCAAGTGGCTGGCAAGGCGTGGCGATCCGCGCCGGCCAGGCCAATGCATGGGCGATCGGGATGCGCATGTCGGGCGAGCCGAGCTGTGCCAAAGTGGACCGGTCGCGATATTCGACCATCGAATGGATGACCGATTGCGGGTGGACCAATATCTCGATCCGGTCGAGCCCGACCGGGAAGAGATGGGCCGCCTCGATCAGTTCCAGCCCCTTGTTCATCATCGTCGCGCTGTCGACGCTGATCTTCGCGCCCATCGACCAGTTGGGATGCGCCACGGCCTGCGCCGGCGTGATGGCGCGCATATCCTCATAACCCAGGGCGCGGAACGGCCCGCCGCTCGCGGTCAGGATGATGCGGGCGACATCGCCCAGGCTGCTGCCGGCCAGGCACTGGAAAATCGCATTATGCTCGCTGTCCACCGGCAGCAGCGTCGCGCCCGAAGCGGTCGCCGCCTGCATCATCAGCGCGCCGGCCGACACCAGCGACTCCTTGTTGGCCAGCGCCACCGTGCCGCCAGCCTGCAGCGCAGCGATGGTGGGCTTGAGGCCCGCGCAGCCGACGATCGCGGCCATGGTCCAGTCGGCACCCGCCGCCGCGGCATCGACCAGCGCGCCCTCACCCGCCGCCGCCTCGACACCCGATCCGGCGAGCGCATCCTTGAGCGCGCCATATTGGGCTTCGTCCGCGACCACGGCGATCTTCGCACCGACCGCGCGCGCGGCGGCGGCGAGGCCAGCGACATCGCGATTGGCGGTCAGGGCAATGGCCTCATAGGCATCGGGCTCGCGCTGGATCAGGTCCAGCGTCGACATGCCGACCGATCCGGTGGCGCCGAAGACGGAAACGCTCCGCATCAGGCGCCCGCCAGGACCAGATAGAGCAAGGCGGCAAGCGGCGCGGCCGCCACCACGCCATCGAGCCGGTCCATCACCCCGCCATGACCGGGCAGAAGATTGCTGCTGTCCTTGACGCCGGCGCGGCGCTTCATCGCGCTTTCGAGCAGATCGCCAAGCTGTGCCGCAACCGCGAGCAGGCCGCTTGCCGCCGCCAGCTGGATCGGCAGGTCGGCAAAACGATAGAGAAGGAAGCCGGTGAGCAGGGCCGCCAGCACGCCGCCACCCAAGCCCGACCAGGTCTTGGACGGGCTGACCCGCGGCGCCAGCTTGGGCCCGCCGATCGAACGGCCGGCAAAATAGGCGCCGATATCGGTGGCCCAGACAAGGCCCAGCGCCCAGAAGGCGAGCAGCAGGCCATGGCTGTCGGGCGCCTGCCCGCGCAGGAACAGCAGCGCCATCACCGGCAGGCAGATATAGAGAATGCCGAGCGCCAGCTTGATCGCGCGGCTGGTGATCAGCACGAAGAAGAAGGAGGCCATCATCAGGCCGAAGCCGAGCCAGGACACGCCCGCCGCCACCGGGCAAAGGATCGCCAGCGGCACCGAGACGGCATACATCGCCATCTTGCGCTGATCGGACGAGGCGCCGGTCAGCATGCCCCATTCGCCCATCATCAGCACACCGGCGATCGACAGCAGCATCCAGAAGACGAAGCCGCCAAAGACCAGCGCGCCCACAGCCATGGCGATCAGGCCAAGGCCAACGATCGTGCGGGTCCGCAATTCACTCGACATGTTACTCACAGTCCGCCGAAACGGCGGTCCCTCATGCGGAAGGCGTCGAGCGCCTGCGCCAATGCCCGGCCATCGAAATCGGGCCAGAGCATATCGGTAAAATAGAGTTCGGCATAAGCCGCCTGCCACAGCATGAAATTGCTGAGCCGCTGTTCGCCCGAGGTGCGGATCAGCAGGTCGAGCGGCGGCAGATCGGCGGTGTAGAGTTCGGCATCGATCGCCTCGATGCCGATATTCTCGGCCGACAATTCACCGCTCGCCACCCGCTGCGCCAGACGCTGCGCCGCGCGCACCATCTCGTCCTGCGCGCCATAGTTGAGCGCGATCGCGATCACCGGGCCAGTATTGGCGGCGGTGCGCGCCATCGCGCTTTCGATCAGTTCGACCAGGCCAGGCTCCAGCGCCTTGTAGTTGCCGATCACCCGCAGCCGCACGCCATTGGCATGAAACTCGTCGATATCCGACTGGATGAAATGGCGCAGCAGGCCCATCAGGTCGGACACCTCGGTCGCCGGACGCTTCCAGTTCTCCGAGGAGAAAGCGTAGAGCGTCAGGCATTCAAGGCCCATATCCTGCGCCGCGCGGGCGACGCGGCGCACCGCCTCCACCCCGGCGCGATGGCCGGCGATGCGCGGCAACAGCCGCTTCTTCGCCCAGCGGCCATTGCCGTCCATGATGATGGCGACATGACGCGCACCATGGGCAGGCGCAGCGCTGGTAAGATCGGGCTTGGCTTGTGTGGCCATCAGATAGGAATGCGTGCTTTGGCCGCGAAAGAAAAGCCCCGGCTTACTGGCCGAGGATTTCCTTTTCCTTGGCCGAAGCGGCCGCGTCGATATCCACGATGGTGGCGTCGGTCAGCTTCTGGACTTCGGTTTCCAGACGCTTGCGCTCGTCTTCGCTGATCTCGCCCTTCTTCTCGTCGGTCTTCAGGCTGTCCATACCGTCGCGACGGACGTTGCGGACGGCGACGCGCGCGCCTTCGGCATATTTGCTGGCGAGCTTGGCCAGTTCCTTGCGGCGTTCCTCGGTCAGGTCCGGGATCGGCAGGCGCAGCGTCTGGCCGTCGACGATCGGGTTGAGGCCGAGGCCCGCCGAGCGGATCGCCTTGTCGCAGGGGCCGACATTGGCCTTGTCCCACACCTGGACCGACAGCATGCGCGGCTCGGGCGCCGACACGGTGGCGACCTGGTTCAGTGGCATGTTGGCGCCATAGACGGTGACCATGACGGGATCGAGCAGTTGCACATTGGCGCGGCCGGTGCGCAGACCGGTGAGATCGCCCTTCAACGCTTCGATTGCGCCGGCCATGCGGCGTTCGAGGTCGGACTTGTTATACTGGGCCATTATTAGCGCTCCTGATTTTGCACGATCGTCGCGGTGCCTTCACCCGCCAGCACCTTGGCCAGGTTGCCTTCCTCGCGGATGTTGAAGACGACGATGGGAATATGATTTTCACGGCACAGCGCGATCGCGCTGGCGTCCATGACCTTGAGATTGTCGGTCAGCACCTGGTCGAAGCTGATCGCCTCATAGCGGGTGGCATCCGCCACCTTCTTGGGATCGGCATCATAGATGCCATCGACACTGGTGCCCTTGAACAGCGCGTCGCAGTTCATTTCCGCTGCGCGCAGGGCCGCCGTGGTATCAGTGGTGAAGAAGGGATTGCCGGTGCCCGCCGCGAAGATCACGATCCGGCCCTTCTCCATATGGCGCACGGCCTTGCGACGGATATAGGGTTCGCACACCGACGCCATCGGAATGGCCGACTGGACGCGGGTGTCGCAGCCGATCTTTTCCAGCGCATTCTGCACCGCCAGCGCGTTCATCACGGTCGCCAGCATGCCCATATAGTCGGCGCTGGTGCGGTCGAAGCCCTTGGCCGCGCCGGCAAGGCCGCGGAAAATGTTGCCGCCACCCACGACCACGCACAGTTCGAAGCCCGCATCCTTCGCGGCGGCGATTTCGCCAGCAACGCGATCGACGGTCTCGGGATCGATGCCGAACTGGCCGGACCCCATCAGCACCTCGCCCGACAATTTCAGCAGGATGCGTTTGAAGGCTGGCCGGGTCATGTGGGGCAAGAATCCTTGATGGTTGGCAGGGGAAGCGGCCGGGACATTAGAGGCGGTAAAGCGCGATGCCAAGGGGCGTTTGTCGTGCGCTCCAGCCTCTTCATGGAGAAAGCGGCACCGATGGCGCCCGGCCCGACCGGCGCCGACCGACAAACGCACCACGCTCTCATAGAAAAAGGGCGCCCCGCAGGACGCCCTCTTCCCTTTGCTTGTCGCTCGATCGGCGATCAGGCGCCGGCGGCAGCAGCCACTTCGGCGGCGAAGTCGCTGACTTCCTTCTCGATGCCTTCGCCCAGCTGGAAGCGGACATAGGACTTGAGCGAGATCGACTTGCCGGCATCCTTGGCCGCCTTGGCGACGACGTCGGCGATCGGGGTCTTGTTGTCCATCACGAACAGCTGCGAGAGCAGGGCCTGCTCCTTGGCGAACTTGGCGACCGCGCCGTCGACCATCTTGGCGACGATTTCGGCGGGCTTGCCCGATTCGGCAGCCTTTTCAGCGGCGATCGCGCGCTCACGCTCCAGCAGGGCCGGATCGATGTCGTCGGCCGACAGGGCCAGCGGGAAGGCAGCGGCGATGTGCATGGCCAGCTGCTTGCCCAGCGGCTCCAGAACGTCGGCGGGGGCATCGCCTTCGAGCGCGACGAGCACGCCGATCTTGCCGAGGCCCGGCGCAGCAGCGTTGTGCACGTAGGGCACGACGACGCCTTCGGTCACTTCGACATGGGCGACGCGACGCAGATTCTGGTTTTCACCGATGGTGGCGATGTTGGCGACCAGCTTTTCGGCGATGGTGCCGCCGGCGGGGTGCGGCTGGGCCGACAGGGCTTCGGCGTCAGCCGCGCCCGATTCCAGCGCAACGGTCGACACGGTGCGAACGAAGTCCTGGAACTGGTCGTTCTTGGCAACGAAGTCGGTTTCGCTGTTCACTTCGACGGCAACACCCTTGGTGCCGGCGACGGCAACGCCGACCAGACCTTCAGCAGCGGTGCGGCTCGACTTCTTCTGGGCAGCAGCCAGACCCTTGGCGCGCAGCCAGTCGGTCGCCGCTTCGATGTCGCCATTGGCTTCGGTGAGGGCCTTCTTGCAATCCATCATGCCCGCGCCCGAACGGTCGCGCAGTTCCTTGACGGCGGCAGCGGTAATCTCGGCCATGTTGAGGCTCCTAAATCAAAAGGGGTTTAATCAGATAAGCACTAGGGCGCGTTCCGTAATGGACCGCGCCCTAGCCTGTCATTCTTGCAGTTCGAAGACCGCGGATCAGGCCTGCGCGACGACCTCTTCGGCCTCGGGCTCATCCAGAGCGCCCAGGTCGATGCCCGAAGCCTGCTGCGCACCACGGTTGCCCTTGGTGGCGGCGGCGGCAACGGCGTCGCAGTAGAGGCGGATGGCGCGGCTGGCGTCATCGTTCGCCGGAACCGGGAAGGCGATGCCGTCGGGCGAGACGTTCGAGTCGAGGATGGCGACAACCGGGATACCCAGGGTGTTGGCTTCCTTGATCGCCAGCTCTTCCTTGTTGGCGTCGATCACGAACATGACATCGGGGATGCCGTTCATGTCGCGAATGCCGCCCAGCGACAGTTCCAGCTTCTCGCGCTCGCGGGTCATCTGGAGGACTTCCTTCTTGGTGAAGCCGTGGGTATCGCCCGACAGCTTCTCTTCGAGGGTCTTCAGGCGCTTGATCGAGCCCGAGATGGTCTTCCAGTTGGTGAGCATGCCGCCCAGCCAGCGATGGTTGACGAAGTGCTGACCCGACTTGCGGGCGGCTTCGGCGATCGGATCCTGGGCCTGGCGCTTGGTGCCGACGAACAGAACCTTGCCGCCGCCGGCGACGGTGGCCGACACGAAGTCGAGGGCGCGCGCGAAGAGCGGCACGGTCTGCGACAGGTCAAGGATGTGGATGCCGTTGCGGTCGCCGAAGATGTACGGCTTCATCCGCGGGTTCCAGCGGTGGGTCTGGTGGCCGAAGTGGGCGCCAGCCTCGATCAATTGCTGCATGGTGACGACGGGGGTCGCCATAATCATTTCTCCTTCCGGTTGCTACCTCTGGGAATCAGGAACCTTGGATGGTCTCAAAGACCCGTCCGGCACCGGATATGTCGATTCCCATGTGGAATGGGCGCGCCTTTAACGCCCAAAACCCCGTTGCGCAAGGGGTTGACTCGCTCTCAATATGAGAACATAAAGTGAACAGATGGAACAAACAGTCTAAACGCCCGTTTGCACCGACATAGTGAGCCTAAGCGTGCAAATGGCAAGATAGAAAGTCAGCGGCCATGTTCACCATTGTTGCAGCGACCATTTTCTCCGCCGCCTTCCTGCTGGCGATCGGCACCATTGCCTGGATGTTTGCGCTCTATCATCAGAAGATGGCGGCAGCTTTGCTGTTCGAGCCGATTCCCCAGAACCCGCCCGTCTATCATATCCGCATCACGCGGAACCGCGTTCGCCAGCCGGGCCGCACCACTACCCTGTCCGCCCCCGCCTTGCCCGGCAGCGCGCTCGCTGCCTGAACAGGACATCCGGCTCAGCCGACAGGCTGCTTGCGCACTTTGGCGTAGGACAGGATGCCGAACGGGATCAGCAGCACATAGACGCCGCAGATCAGCAGCAGAGTGAACCAGGGTTGGGTCGCCAGCGCCGCCGCCAGCAGGCCGACAAAGGCGATGAGTTCCAGCCGAATGCGCTTGCGCAACCGCAGCGCCGACCAGCTATAGGTGGCGATGCTGGAGATCATCAGGAAGGCCACGAACGCGGTCCAGGGCGCGACCACATACCAGGCGCGGAAAATCTCTTCGCCCGTCACCAGCCACAGATAGAGCGGCACGAAGGTGAGGCCAGCACCCGCGGGCGCCGGCACGCCGGTCAGGAAGCCGGCCGATTTGTGCGGCTGCTCCTCGACATCGATATTGGCGTTGAAGCGCGCCAGGCGCAGTGCGCAGGAGAGCGCATGGGCAAGCGCGAAGATCCAGCCGAATTTCGGCATGGCATGCAGCGACCAGAGATAGAGGATCAGCGCCGGCGCGACGCCGAATGCAATCGAATCGGAAAGCGAATCCAGTTCGGCGCCAAAACGGCTCTCGCCCCGCAGCATCCGGGCGATCCGGCCGTCCAGTCCGTCGAGCACGCCGGCGAACAGGATGGACAATACCGCCCGCTCCCACTCGCCCGAAATGCCGTAGCGCACGCCGGTGAGGCCGAAGCACAGCGCCATCGCCGTCACCGCATTGGGCGCCAACATGCGCAGCGTGATGCCGCGCCGCAGCCCGCGCGGAACGGCGCGACGCCGCCTCACTGCTGGATGCCCGCAATCACGCGGCGATCGCCGATCTGGCCCAGGATCGTCTCGCCCGCGACGGTGCGCTGGCCCAGGATCACGCGCGGCGCGGTGCCGGCGGGCAGATAGACGTCGACACGGCTGCCAAAGCGGATGAGGCCGATGCGCTGGCCGGCGGCGACCATGTCGCCCGGCTTGACGAAGGGCACGATGCGGCGCGCGACAAGGCCGGCAATCTGGGTGAAGCCGACGCGCAGGCCGTCATGACGCTCGACCAGGATATGCTGGCGCTCATTATCCTCGCTCGCCTTGTCGAGATCGGCGTTGAGGAACTTGCCCGAAATATAGGTGACGGCCTTCACCGTGCCGCCGATCGGGGTGCGGTTGATATGGACGTCGAACACGCTCATGAAGATCGACACGCGGATCAGCGGCTGATCGCCCAGGCCATCGGGCCCAGCCATCTCGCGCGGCGGCGGCACGCGCTGGATCAGGGTCACCAGGCCATCCGCCGGGGCGATGATCGCGCCCTCATCCTGCGGCACGGCGCGGATCGGATCGCGGAAGAAGGCCAGCACCCAGATGGTGACCATCAGCATCAGCCAGCCGATGATTTCCCAGCCCATCACGAAGAACAGGCCGGTGATCGCAGCCGCGATCGCGCCGAACTTCACCCCTTCGGGATGGACCGAGGGGAAGCGCCATTTGACATTGCCGCCTGCGGCAATCGTGATCTCGTCATTTTCCATGGGCATGTCTTTAGGGGGAGACATTGATCCTGACAACGACGATCCCCGTCCTTGGCTGCCGGCATGAACGCGCATCGCACAACAGTCTTGCGCATGCATCGCATGATCGGCCGGAAATCCGGCGCTGGACGGTTGAACATTGGCGGCGCAGGCCGTAGGGCGTCCCCATAATTCCACCCAAGAGAAGAAGGCGAATAGGCGCTATGGCGAAGATCAAGGTGAAAAACCCCGTCGTGGAAATCGACGGCGACGAAATGACCCGCATCATCTGGGAATGGATCCGTGAGCGCCTCATTCTCCCCTATCTCGACGTCGACCTGAAATATTATGACCTGTCGGTCGAGAAGCGCGACGAGACCAGCGACCAGATCACGATCGACGCGGCCAACGCGATCAAGGAATATGGCGTCGGCGTGAAGTGCGCCACCATCACCCCCGACGAAGCGCGCGTCGAGGAATTCGGCCTCAAGAAGATGTGGAAGTCGCCCAACGGCACCATCCGCAACATCCTGGGCGGCGTCGTGTTCCGCGAACCGATCGTCATCAAGAATGTCCCCCGCCTGGTTCCGGGCTGGACCGACCCGATCGTCGTCGGCCGTCACGCCTTTGGCGACCAGTATAAGGCCACCGATTTCAAGGTGCCCGGCGCCGGCACGCTGACCATGAAGTGGGTCGGCACCAATGGCGAGGAACTCGAATATGAAGTGTTCGAATTCCCCAGCGCCGGCGTTGCCATGGGCATGTACAATCTCGACGAATCGATCCGCGATTTCGCCAAGGCCAGCTTCAACTATGGCCTGAACCGCGGCTGGCCCGTCTATCTGTCGACCAAGAACACCATCCTCAAGGCCTATGACGGCCGCTTCAAGGATCTGTTCCAGGAAGTGTTCGACGCCGAATTCGCCGACAAGTTCAAGGCGGCCGGCATCGTCTACGAACATCGCCTGATCGACGACATGGTCGCTTCGGCGCTGAAGTGGAGCGGCAAGTTCGTCTGGGCCTGCAAGAATTATGACGGCGACGTCCAGTCGGACACCGTGGCCCAGGGCTTCGGCTCGCTCGGCCTGATGACCTCCGTCCTGCTGTCGCCCGACGGCAAGACCGTGGAAGCCGAAGCCGCGCACGGCACTGTCACCCGCCACTATCGCCAGCACCAGCAGGGCAAGGCGACCTCGACCAACCCGATCGCCTCGATCTTCGCCTGGACCCAGGGCCTGTCGTTCCGCGGCAAGTTCGACGACACGCCGGACGTCGTGAAGTTCGCCGAGACGCTGGAGCGGGTCTGCATCAAGACCGTCGAAGGCGGCGCGATGACCAAGGATCTGGCCCTGCTGATCGGCCCGGATCAGGCCTGGATGACCACGGAGCAGTTCTTCGAGGCGATCCGCGTCAATCTGGAAGCCGAAATGGCCAAGTGGGCCTGATAAAGGCTTTTTACCGGAACTGATCGCTTCCTGAAGCTTTCAATACGGAAACGGAACGAGGCGGCGCCGCATCCCGGCGCCGCCTTTTCCTTTTCGGATTGATGCGACGGGAGCAAAGAATGACCACGACAGCCAAGAAGCGCCTGGAAGTCCGGGCGGCGGTGCCCGGCGATGTGCGCGGCATCCAGCGGCTGATCGCCCGCGCCTATCCCGGCATGCCCAATTATTCGCTGGCCACCATCCGCGGCCAGATCAACAACTTCCCCAATGGCTGCTTCGTCGCCCTCTATGACAGCAAGGTGGTGGGCTATTGCGCCACCATGCGCGTCAGCAAGGCGATGGCCTTTTCCCATCATGACTGGGAGGAAATCACCGCCAACGGTTTCGGCACCCGTCACAGCGCCGCGGGCGAATGGCTCTATGGCTATGAAATGGCGGTCGATCCCAAGCTGCGCGGACTGCGCATCGGCCAGCGCCTCTATGACGAGCGCAAGGAACTGGCCGAGGAACTCGACCTGCACGGCATCGTCATTGCGGGCCGCATGCCCGGCTATGCCCGCGCCAAGCGCCGGGCCGGCAGCCCGGCCGACTATCTGGAAAAGGTGGTCAGCGGCAAGCTGCGCGACCAGGTCATCAGCTTCCAGTTGAAGAACCAGTTCGAGCCGCTGGGCGTGCTGGAAAATTACCTGCCCGAAGACAAGCAGTCGGACGGACATGCCGCGCATCTGGTCTGGCGCAACCCCTATGTCGATCCGGACGAGGCGCCGGAAATGCGGGTGCCGCGCGGCGTCGAAAGCGTCCGCCTCGCCACCTGCCAGCTCCAGGCGCGCGCGGTGAAGGATTTCGACGAGTTCGTCCGTAACATCGAATATTTCGTCGACGTGGCGGCCGATTACCGGTCGGACTTCATCGTCTTCCCCGAGCTGTTCACCCTGCCCCTGCTCTCGTTCGAGACCAAGAAGCTGTCGCCGATCGAAGCGATCGACCGGCTGACCGGCTATACCCCGCGCCTGACCAAGGAACTGACGCGGATGGCGCTGGAATATAATATCAACATCATCGGCGGGTCGCACCCAACCCGCGCCGACGATGGCGACATCCAGAATATCGCCTATGTCGCGCTGCGCGACGGATCGGTCCACACCCAGGAAAAGATCCACCCGACCCCCAACGAAGCCTTCTGGTGGAACATCAAGGGCGGCGACGCGCTCGACGTGATCCAGACCGACTGCGGCCCGATCGGCGTGCTGATCTGCTATGACAGCGAATTTCCCGAACTGGCCCGCCGCCTGGTCGATCAGGGGGCGCGCATCATCTTCGTCCCCTTCTGCACCGACTCGCGCCTGGGCTATATGCGCGTGCGCTATTGCGCGCAGGCCCGCGCGATCGAGAATCAATGCTATGTCGTGATGTCGGGCAATGTCGGCAATCTGCCGAACGTCGACAATATGGACATCCAATATGCCCAGAGCGCGATCCTGACGCCGTGCGACCTGCCCTTCGCGCGGGACGGCATCGCAGCCGAGGCGAGCGAGAATGTCGAAACGCTGACCATGGCGGACGTGAACCTGGCCGACCTCAGCTGGGCGCGGGCCGAAGGCACGGTCCGCAACCTGCGCGACCGCCGCTTCGACCTTTATCATATCGACTGGGACAGCAATCCCGACCACAGCCACGCGCCAAGCGGCGGCCCGGTGCCGGCCGGTGGCCATAATTCGCCGGGCGGTGGCTGATCGAAGCGCGAGCAGCCAAGACCCCTGCCATCATGATGGCAGGGGCGGCCCGGCTCACTCCACCGTGACGCTCTTTGCCAGGTTGCGCGGCTGATCGACGTCGGTGCCCTTGAGTACGGCGACATGATAGGCGAGCAGTTGCACCGGCACGGCATAGACCATCGGCGCGATCAGCGGGTGGACTTTGGGCATGGTGATGGTGGCGAGGCAGCCTTCGCCTGCCGCCTGCACCCCGTCATAGTCGGAAATCAGGACCACCTTGCCGCCGCGCGCCTGCACTTCCTGCATGTTGCTGACGGTCTTTTCGAACAAGGGGCCGCTGGGCGCGATGCAGATCACCGGCACCAGTTCGTCGATCAGCGCGATCGGGCCGTGCTTCATCTCGCCGGCGGCATAGCCCTCGGCATGGATATAGCTGATTTCCTTGAGCTTCAGAGCGCCTTCCAGCGCCAGCGGATAGTCGGTGCCGCGGCCGAGATACAGGACATCGCGCGCCGGCACGATATGATGGGCCATCGCCTCGATCGCCTCGTCATAGGCGAGCGCGCCGTTGATCGCGGCGGGCGCTTCGGCGAGATGGCGGACGATTTCCTTTTCATCCTTGGCGCTGAGCTTGCCCTTGGCCCGCGCCAGATTGGCGGCCAAGGCTGCCAGCACGGCGAGTTGGCAGGTGAAGGCCTTGGTCGAGGCGACGCCGATTTCCGGGCCGGCATGGGTCGGCAGCAGCAGGTCGGCCTCGCGCGCCATCGAACTGGTCGGCACATTGACGACGACGGCGATCTTCTGCCCCTGGGCGCGGGCATAGCGCAGCGCGGCCAGCGTATCGGCGGTTTCGCCGGACTGGCTGATGAACAGGGCGAGGCCGCCCTCCTCCATCACCGGCTCGCGGTAGCGGAACTCGGAGGCGAAATCCAAATCGACCGGGACGCGGGCGAACTGTTCGAACCAGTAGCGCGCGACCATGCCGGCATAGAAGCTGGTGCCGCAGGCGACGATGGTGACGCGGCGGATGGTCGACAAGTCGAAATCCGGGATCGGCAGCGATACGCGATCATCCATCCGCTGCAGATAGGCCTTGAGCGTCTGGGCCACGACGACCGGCTGCTCATAAATTTCCTTCTGCATGAAGTGGCGATGATTGCCCTTGTCGATCATCGCGCCGGACACGCCGGAAATGGTGACCGGACGCTCGACCGGGTTGTTGTCCTTGTCGAAAATCTCGGCGCCATCCTTGGTGATGACGACCCAGTCGCCCTCGTCCAGATAGGCGATGCGCTGGGTCAGCGGGGCGAGCGCCAGCGCGTCGGAGCCGAGGAAGGTCTCGCCATCGCCATAGCCTACGACTAGCGGCGAACCGAGACGCGCACCGATCAGCATGTCGGGATGACTCTTGAACAGGATGGCGAGCGCGAAGGCGCCGTGCAGGCGCGGCAGCACCTGGGCCACGGCCTCCTTCGGCGCCACGCCCTGCTCCACCAGTTCGCTGACCAGATGGGCGACCACTTCGGTGTCGGTCTGGCTGTCGAAGGTGCGGCCGCGGGCAATCAGCTCATCGCGCAGAGGCTTGAAATTCTCGATGATGCCATTGTGGACCAGCGCCACTTCGCCGGTCGCATGGGGGTGCGCATTGCTGGTGGTCGGCGCGCCATGGGTGGCCCAGCGGGTATGGGCGATGCCGGTGGTGCCGGCCAGCGGCGACTGGCCAAGTTCCTTGACCAGATTGTTGAGCTTGCCCTCGGCCCGGCGGCGATCGATCCGGCCGTCATGCACGGTGGCGACACCGGCGCTGTCATAGCCGCGATATTCCAGCCGCTTGAGGCCATCGACCAGTCGTTCCGCGACCTGATCCTTACCAATAATTCCGATGATACCGCACATGGTGGAAAGCCCCGCCGAACCAGATTAGTCAGATAGCGTCCATATAGGACAGCTTTGTCGCCATGCCATTAATGCCGGTCGGGCGACAGCGCCATGGCCGAGCCATGAAAAGAATGTCATCGTGGCCGGATGGTGATCAGCCAGATGTCGGGCGGCGCCAGCATGCGGAAAGGCAGGCCGCTGGTCCCCACGCCTCCGGACACGATCATCGCCTTCCGCCCATCCTGATAGCGGCCGCAGGCATAGCGGGTACCATAGCGGGAGGGGACATAGACGATCCCGGCAAAGGGCAGTGCCACCTGACCGCAATGGGTATGGCCGACCAGGGTCAGCGACGGTGCATCGGGCAGCAGCGGAAAGACATCGGGCCCGTGCGACAGGATCACCGGCGCGCCACCGATGTCCTGCATCGCCTTCAGCGTATCGGGTATGTCGGGCTTGCGGGTATAGATATCCTTGAGCCCGCAGATCGCCAGCGGCCCGCGCCGCACCGCGCCATCCTGTACCAGGGTGATGCCCAGATCGGCAAAGGCGCGCTGCCAGTCGTCGGCGCTCAGTGCCACCCGGTTCTTCCTGCTGCGGCTGTCATGATTGCCCAGCACCGCGACCACGCCCATCGGCGCGCGCAGCCCGGCGAAGGGCGCGATCGCGTGGCGCGCATCATAGGTCGCGCCCCATTTATTGTCGCCGATATAGTCGCCGCCCAGCAGGATCAGGTCCGGCTTGAGGCCGTTGATCCGGGCCACGATCCGCGCCATCCGCGCCGGGCTGTTGTCCGGCCCAGACAGATGGGTGTCGGTCAGCAGCGCGACCCGGATCGGCTGCTGCGACGCGCCCGCCGGGAAAGGCAGCACGACATCGGCGCGCCGCACGACCGGCATGGCGCGCGCATTCATCAACAGCCAGAGCGGCCCTGCCACTGCGATCAGCAGCAGGAACAGCAGGGCGGACAGAAACGGCCGGCGCCGGATGAAATTCAAGCCTTCGCCTTCCGCTCGCGCATGCGGGTGCGGAACGCCGCCGCCCAGCCCGGCTTGCTTTCCTGTTGCGGGCGGACGAGGCACAGCGCGTCGGCCGGAACCGGCTTGGTCACGACGCTGCCCGCCGCAACGATCGCGCCATCGCCGATCGTCGCCGGCGCGACCAGCGCGCTGTTGGAGCCGATGAAGGCGCCCGCACCGATCTGCGTCTTGTACTTGAAGAAGCCGTCATAATTGCAGGTGATGGTGCCCGCGCCGATATTGGCGGCCGCGCCGACGCTGGCGTCGCCGATATAGGAGAGGTGATTGACCTTCGCCCCTTCGTCGAGGCGCGCCTTCTTGATCTCGACGAAATTGCCGACCTTTGCCTTGGGGCCGATGTCAGCGCCCGGACGCAGCCGGGCATAGGGGCCGATATCGGCACCGCTGGCCACGGTCGCGCCCTCCAGATGGGAGAAGGCGTGGATGACGACATTGTCAGCGACGGTGACACCCGGACCGAAGACGACATTGGGTTCGACCGTCACGTCGCGACCCAGCACCGTGTCGTGCGAGAAGAAGACGGTCTGCGGCGCGACCAGGGTCACGCCCTCGCGCATCGCCTCGGCCCGGCGGCGGTCCTGCCACACGGCTTCGACGCCGGCCAGTTCGGCGCGGCTGTTCACGCCGGCCACTTCCCACGCTTCGGTCTCGATCACGGCGCTGTTCG
The DNA here is from genome assembly GCF_003711185.1 of Sphingobium sp. LF-16. Lineage (NCBI taxonomy): Bacteria > Pseudomonadati > Pseudomonadota > Alphaproteobacteria > Sphingomonadales > Sphingobiaceae > Sphingobium > Sphingobium sp. LF-16. Next base: position 2,538,777 of record NZ_CP029335.1, read on the forward strand.
CACCGGGCAGCATGATGATGTCGGGCAGATAATATTCGCCGGCCGCATTGTTGTTGCCGATCTGGTCGAGCAGCACGAACAGGTCGCTCGCCCGCACCGCCATCAGGCCGCTGTTGCACAAGGTGACGGCGCGCTCGGCCTCGCTCGCATCCTTAAACTCGACCATCTTCTCGATGATGCCCTGGCCATCGGCGATGATCCGGCCATAGGCGGCGGCATCATCCGGGCGGAAGCCCAGCACCACCGCGCGCGGCTCGTCGCCCCGGCTCAACCGATCGAGCATCGCCTTCATCGTCGCGCCGCTGACCAGCGGCACGTCGCCATAGAGGATCAGCACGTCACCGGCGAACCCCGCCAGCGCATCATGCGCCTGCGCCACGGCATGACCGGTGCCAAGCTGCTGGTCCTGCACGGCGATGGCGACGCCGCTGCCCTCGACCGCCTTTTCCACCTGCTCGCGGCCGGCGCCGACCACGACCACTTGCCGCTCGGGCAGCAGGTCCGCGACGCTGGCAAGCAGGTGCAGCAGCATCGGCCGCCCGGCGATCGGGTGCAGCACCTTGTGCGTGCCGGACTTCATCCTTGTGCCCTGCCCGGCGGCAAGGATGACGACTGCTAGGGGGCGAGGTGCGGTCACGGCGAGCGCGTCCTTTTCGTTCAAGTGGTCTGGAATATCACGGCTCTCTGCCATGTTTGCCTTGCCATTGCCACCGCCGACGCGGCATGGCGATGCCATGGCACGCTTATCCTTCGACATTGTCGGCTTCGACCTCGACGGCACCCTGCTCGACACCAGCGGCGATCTGGCCGCGGCGGTCAATTATGCGATCGGCACGATCGGCCGAGCCCCCTTCCCGGTCGATTCCATCCGGCCCTTCGTGGGCAAGGGTGCCAAGGTGATGCTGCAGCGCGCGCTCGACGCGTCGGGCGGCTATGACGAAGCGATCCTCGACCAGACGCTGCCGATCCTGCTCGATTATTATGAGCAGAATCTGGCGCTCTACTCCCTGCCCTATCCCGGCATGATGGCGATGCTGGATGCGCTGGCGGAGCGCGGCGTGCGGCTCGCCATCTGCACCAACAAGGCGGAACGCTTCACGATTCCCTTGCTGCACCAATTGGGCCTGTTCGACCGCTTCGCCTCGGTCGTGGCCGGTGACACGGTCGGCATTGCCAAGCCCGATCCGGCGCCGATCCATGCGATGATCGAGCGGGCCGGCGGCGGCCGCACCATCTTCCTGGGCGACACGATCAACGACATTGCCGGCGCCCGCAATGCCGGCATTCCCAGCATCGCGGTCAGCTTCGGCTTCCTCGACGGCCCGGTCGAAAATCTGGAGGCCGACGGCGTGATCCACCATTTCGACGAATTGGTGCCGATGCTGGAAGCCTGGCCGGCATGACGCGGCCATGACCCTGCGGCTGGAGCGCGACGGCGCGATCGCCCGGCTGCTGATCGACCGAGCCGATCGCCGCAACGCCATGACCCAGGCGATGTGGGAAGCGCTGCCCCATCTGGTAGCCGATGCCATGGCCGACGCGGACATCCGCGTGCTGATCCTGGCCTCGGCGACGCCCGGCCTGTTCTGCGCGGGCGCCGACATCCATGAATTTGCCGCCTGTTCGGGCGATGCCGGCTGGCGTGCCGCCAATCAGGCCGCGATCCGCTCCACCCAATATGCGCTGGCCCATGCCGAAAAGCCGGTGATCGCGGCGATCGACGGCGATTGCGTTGGCGGCGGATGCGGCCTGGCGATCGCCTGCGACCTGCGCATCGCGGCCCCCACCGCGCGCATGGGCATCACGCCCGCCAAGCTGGGCATCGTCTATTCGCTGTTCGACACCCGCCTGCTGGTCGATCTGGTCGGGGCGGCACGGGCCAAGCGCATCCTCTTCACCGGCGCGCTGCACGATGCCGACGCGGCCCTTGCCATCGGTCTGATCGATGAGGTCGCGGCCGATCCGCTGGCCGCCGCTGAAAGGCTGGCCGGCGAGATCGCCGCCAATGCCCAGCATAGCGTGCGCGCGTCGAAGGCGATGGTCCGCCGCATCCTCGACGGACAGGCGGATGACGATATGGTGACGCTGGAGATGTTCCGCGACGCCTTCACCTATCCCGACTTTGCCGAAGGCGTCGCGGCGTTCCGCGAGAAGCGGAAACCGCGTTTCTGATCCAGGTTAGGCAGTTTCCCGCTCGGCCCGCCGCAACCGTTACGCTCTCTTAACCATCGACATTTACCGGAAAATGCAGGATGGCGCTCCTGCATGACGCGACGTCATGCCGTCATGCTGCACAAAGGATCGGTCGCGCCTCGTGGGTGAGAATTTCGCCTTCTTCCTGCCCATCATGATGGCCAGCTTCGGCGTCGCCTTCCTCATCGTCTGGGGCTGGGGCGCGCGCGAAGCGGGCTGGTGGAGCGGCGCCTTCTTCAGCGTCGCCATGGGCTTTGCCGTGCCGGTCGCGTTCGACTTCCTGCCGACCGACCTGTGGGGCATCGTCGCCGACACCGCCTTTGCCACCGGCTTCCTGCTGTTCAGCCAGGCACTGCTGACGCGCTGGCGCCCCAATTGGGTGCTGGGGCTGCGCATCGCCATCTGGGCGATATCGATCCTGATCTGCAGCTTTGCGGTGATGCGGGACATCGTCCCGCTGGAACTGGTGTCGTCCGACTTCGGCTGCTTCCTGCTGATTTCCATTCCGCTGATCGCCGGGCGCGGCCAGCTTCGCGGCTGGCCCGATCGCGCCCTCTATGCCGCCGTCACTCTGGTCGCGCTCGACAATCTGCTGCGCGGCAGCAGCGTGTCCTTCACCCTGCCCGGCGGCGTCGCGTTCCGCGACAGCCAATATGCCTTCCTGATGCAGGCGCTGGCCTGCATGTTCGGCCTGTTCCTGGCCCTCTCCGCACTCGCGACGGCCATGCAGGACGTGCTCACCCGCTATCGCCATGATGCCCATGTCGATCCGCTGTCGGGCCTGCTCAACCGCCGCGGGTTCGAGGAAGCGGTGGCGCGCCATGATGCCAGCGGCAGCCTGATCGCCTGCGACATCGATCATTTCAAGCGGGTCAACGACGCCCATGGCCATGGGCTGGGCGACCGGGTGATCGTCGCGCTGGCCGATGCCCTGCGGGCGCTGGCCCCGGCCGATGCCGTCATCGCCCGCTTCGGCGGCGAGGAGTTCATCCTCTTCCTGCCCGGCGCAGACCCCGCCATGGCGACCGGCATAGCCGACGCGATCCGGCTGCGCTTTGCCGAACAGGCGGCAAGCCGGCTTGGCCTGCCCGGCCCGCTCACCGCCAGCTTCGGCCTCACCAGCCTGCACCGCGCCGACCGCTCGATCCATGACGCGATCGCCCGCGCCGACAGCGCGCTCTATGAAGCGAAGGAAAAGGGCCGCAACCGCGTCGCCATTCGGCCCGCGCTGGCGCCCGCCGGCGATGCTCAGTCGAGCCGCGCCATCGCCTGAAGAAAGGCGTCGCGCGCCGCCTGGCGCTTGAGCCGCCGGCGTCGCAGCAGGATCGCGACCGCGCCGAAGGGCAGGCACACCGCCAGTCCCAGAGCCGTCTGCGGTAATATCTGCAGCGTCATTTCGGGATGGCGAACGATCGCGATGATGTCGGCCAGCGCGGTCAGCACCGAAAAGATGATCCATAGCGCAAAGAACAACCGCTCAGGATTGGCCGACGGCACCGACTGGCTGGAGGGGAACTGGTTCATGCGCGTCCGATAGAACAGCGCGCGTCCTTCCCCAAAAGAAAAAGGCCCCCGCTTGGCGGAGGCCCCTTCCCTTATCCTGCGATAGCGCAGTCGATCACATGTGGATCGGCTTGCCGGTCACGGCCATCGCCGCTTCCTTGATCGCTTCGCTGTGCGTCGGGTGCGCATGACAGGTATAGGCGATGTCTTCGCTCGACGCGCCGAATTCCATGGCCTGCGCCGCCTGCGCGATCATCGTGCCGGCGACGGTCGCGATGATCCACACGCCCAGCACCTTATCGGTTTCGGCGTCGGCGATGATCTTCACGAAGCCGTCGGGCTCGTGATTGGTCTTGGCACGGCTGTTCGCCATCATCGGGAACTTGCCGACCTTGACGGCGCCACGTTCCTTGGCGGCTTCCTCGGTCAGGCCCACGCCCGCGATTTCCGGCTTGGTGTAGACCACCGAGGGGATCACGTCATGGTTCACGATGCCGGTCAGGCCCGCGATATTCTCGGCGACGGCAATGCCCTCGTCCTCGGCCTTGTGCGCCAGCATCGGGCCGGGGATGACGTCGCCGATCGCCCAGACGCCCGGAACCTTGGTGCCGAACTCATGATCGGTCTCGATCTGACCGCGCGCGTTCAGCTCCAGGCCGATCTTGTCGAGGCCCAGGCCCTCGGTGTTGGGACGACGACCGATCGACACCAGGACAACGTCGGCCTCGATCTTTTCGGCTTCGCCACCGGCGGCCGGTTCGACGGTCAGGGTCACGCCCGACTTGCCGACTTCGGCGCCGGTCACCTTGGTGCCGAGCTTATATTCGAAGCCCTGCTTCTTGAAGATCTTGTTGGCTTCCTTGCGGACTTCGCCGTCCATGCCGGGCAGGATCTGGTCGAGATATTCGACCACGGTCACCTTGGCGCCCAGGCGCTTCCACACCGAACCCAGTTCCAGACCGATGACGCCACCGCCGACGACGACCAGATGGCCCGGAACCTTGTCCAGTTCCAGCGCGCCGGTCGAATCGACGATCTTGCCGCCTGCATTGTCCACGGCCACGCCGGGCAGCGGGGCGACCGACGAACCGGTGGCGATGACGATGTTCTTCGCCGTCACCTTCTCGCCATTCACTTCGACGGTGTTGGCGCCGGTGAAGCTGGCCAGGCCCTTGAGCCAGGTCACCTTGTTCTTCTTGAACAGATATTCGATGCCGCCGGTCAGGCCCTTGATGGCATCGACGCGCTGGCCCTGCATGGTGGGCAGGTCCAGGCTCATCTTGTCGATCTTGACGCCCAGCTTGGCGAGCGCGCCATTGGCGGCCTCGTCATAAAGTTCCGAGGCGTGCAGCAGCGCCTTCGACGGGATGCAGCCGACATTGAGGCAGGTGCCGCCAAGCGTCTCGCGGCTTTCAGCGCAGGCGGTCTTCAGGCCCAGCTGCGCAGCGCGGATCGCGGCGACATAGCCACCCGGGCCAGCACCGATAACCAGGACGTCATAATCGAAATCGGACATGGGGTTTTCCCTTCTCCAGTCATGCCAGCCTAACTGGCATCGCTCTGCCCCAAATCAAGGGCAAGAGGCGCCCCGGCCGAAGCCGGGGCAACAATAAATGGTGATTATTACAGGTCGATCAGCAGACGGGTCGGATCCTCGATCGCGTTCTTGACCGCGACAAGGAAGGTCACCGCTTCACGACCGTCGATCAGACGATGGTCATAGCTGAGCGCCAGATACATCATCGGGCGGATCACGATCTGACCGTTACGGACGACCGGGCGGTCCTCGATGCGGTGCAGGCCCAGAACCGCCGACTGGGGCGGGTTGATGATCGGGCTGGACAGCAGCGAACCGAACACGCCGCCGTTGGAGATGGTGAAGGTGCCGCCCTTCATATCTTCCATCGTCAGCTTGCCTTCCTTGGCCTTCTTGCCGAAGCCGCCGATGGTCTTTTCAATGGCAGCGACGCTCAGGCTTTCCGCATTGCGGATGACCGGAACGACCAGGCCGGTCGGGGCCGAGACGGCGACCGAGATGTCGGCGAAGTCGTTATAGACGATCTCGTCGCCTTCGATCTGCGCGTTGACGCCCGGAATGTCCTTCAGCGCCATGCAGACGGCCTTGGTGAAGAAGCCCATGAAGCCCAGACGGACGCCATGCTTCTTCTCGAACAGATCCTTGTACTTGGCGCGCGCCTCGATGACGTTGGTCATGTCGACGTCGTTGTACGTGGTCAGCAGGGCAGCGTTGTTCTGCGCTTCCTTCAGACGCTTGGCGACGGTCTGGCGCAGGCGGGTCATCTTGACGCGTTCCTGCTTGCGGCTGGGGCCAGCGGCCGGCGCATCGGCGGCAGGCGCCGAAGCAGGGGTCGCAGCAGCAGCCTTGGCAGTGCCGGCAGCGACGGCGGCCATGACGTCGTCCTTGGTCAGACGGCCGTCCTTGCCGGTGCCCTTGATCTTGCTCGGGTCAAGACCATGCTCCAGCACCAGGCGGCGGACCGCCGGCGACAGGGTCAGGCTGCCGCCCTCTTCGTCGTCCGATGCAGCCGGGGCCGAAGCGGCCGGCGCGGGCGCAGCGGCTTCCGCCTTGGCGGCGGGAGCAGCGGCAGCAGGAGCGGCAGCAGCGGCTCCGCCTTCGTTCACATAGGCCAGCAGCGCGCCGACCTCGACCGTGTCGCCTTCCTTGGCGACCAGATCACCCATGACACCGGCGACCGGCGAGGGCACGTCGACCGCGACCTTGTCGGTTTCCAGGCTGACGATCGGCTCGTCGGCCTTGACCGCTTCACCCGGCTTCTTGAGCCACTGACCGACGGTTGCTTCGGTAACGGATTCGCCCAGCGTGGGGACTTTGACTTCGGTTGCCATGTGCTTTCTCAGCCTTTCTTCTGGCGACGGATTTCTTCACGAACGCTGTGACCCAGCGCATCGGCGACGAGGGCGCCCTGTTCGGACACATGGCGCGAGGCCAGGCCCGTGGCAGGCGATGCCGATGCCTTGCGGCCGGCATAGCGAGCGCGCTTGGGCGCCTTGCCGGCCTTGGCCAGCGCTTCCTCGATGTAGGGTTCGACGAAGGACCAGGCGCCGTTGTTGCGCGGTTCTTCCTGACACCAGACGACGTCTTCCAGATTGGTCATGCGCTCGATGCGCGTGGCCAGTGCGTCGGTGGCGAACGGATAAATCTGTTCGATACGGACGATCTGGGTGTTGGCGTCGCCGGCGGCGTCGCGGGCTTCCATCAGGTCGTAGAAGACCTTGCCCGAGCAGAGCACCAGGCGCTTGGTATCCTTGTCGGCCGACCCATTGGGGTCCGACAGGATGCGCTTAAAGTGCGTTTCGCCCAGGAAGTCCTCGGCCTTGCTGACGGCGGCCTTGTGACGCAACAGCGACTTGGGCGCCATGATGATGAGCGGCTTGCGGAAGGGCCGCAGCATCTGGCGACGCAGCGCGTGGAAGTAATTGGCCGGGGTCGTGATATTCGCGACCTGGATATTGCCTTCGGCGCAGAGCTGCAGATAGCGTTCCAGACGCGCCGAGCTATGCTCGGGGCCCTGGCCTTCATAGCCGTGCGGCAGCAGGCAGACGAGGCCGTTGGACCGCAGCCACTTGGTTTCCGACGACGCGATATACTGGTCGAAGATGATCTGCGCACCATTGGCGAAATCGCCGAACTGCGCTTCCCAGATCACCAGGCTCTTCGGGTCCGCCAGGGCGAAACCATACTCAAAGCCCAGCACGCCATATTCGGACAAAGGCGAGTCCAGCACTTCGAAACGGCCATGTGGCACGGTCGAGAGCGGGATATACTTGGCCTCGGTGTCCTGGTCGGTCCAGACCGCGTGACGCTGGCTGAAGGTGCCGCGACCCGAGTCCTGACCCGACAGGCGAACGCCATAGCCTTCCGACAGCAGCGAACCGAAGGCCAGCGCCTCGCCGGTTGCCCAGTCGAAATTGGCACCCGACTTGAACATCTCGGCCTTGGCATCCAGCACGCGCTTCAGCGTCTTGTGGACATTATGGCCTTCGGGAACGGTGGTCAGCGTGCGGCCCAGGCTGTCGAACAGCTTCTGGTTGATCGCCGATTCCACGCTCTGGCGCGCGGTTTCGGCATCAGCCGGCTTGTGCAGGCCCGACCAGCGACCGGCGAACCAGTCGGCCTTGTTGGCCTTGTAGCTCTTGGCAGCTTCGAACTCGTCTTCCAGATGGGCGACGAACTCGTCGGTCGAACCGGAGACGAACGCGTCGTCCACCACGCCTTCCGCCTTCAGGCGCGCGGCATAAATGTCGCTGACCGGCGGATGCTGACGGATTTCCTTGTACATCAGCGGCTGGGTGAAGCCCGGCTCGTCGCCTTCGTTATGACCGAAGCGGCGATAGCACCACATGTCGACGACGACGTCGCGATGGAATTTCTGGCGATATTCCATGGCCAGCTTGGTCGCGAAGGTCACGGCTTCGGGATCGTCGCCATTGACGTGCAGGATCGGCGCCTGGACACCCTTCGCCACGTCCGACGGATAGGGCGAGCCGCGCGAGAATTGCGGGCTGGTGGTGAAGCCGATCTGGTTGTTGATGATGAAGTGGACGCAGCCGCCGGTGTTGTAGCCGCTGACGCCCGAGAAGCCGAGGCATTCCCAGACGATGCCCTGGCCGGCAAAGGCCGCGTCGCCGTGGATCAGCACGGGCAGAACCTGCTCATGCTTGGTGAGGTCATCGCGGAAGGTCTGCTGCGCGCGGACCTTGCCCAGCACCACCGGATCGACGGTTTCAAGGTGCGACGGGTTGGGGACCAGCGACATGTGGACCTTGACGCCGTCGAACTCACGGTCGGTCGAGGTGCCGAGGTGATATTTCACGTCGCCCGAACCACCCACGTCTTCGGGGTTGGCAGTGCCGCCCGAGAATTCGTGGAAAATGACGCGGAAGCCCTTGGCCATGACGTTGGCAAGGACGTTCAGGCGGCCGCGATGGGCCATGCCGAACACGATCTCGCGCACGCCCGATGCGCCACCATATTTGATGACCGCTTCGAGCGCGGGGATCATGGACTCGCCACCGTCGAGGCCGAAGCGCTTGGTGCCGACATATTTGCGGCCCAGGAACTTCTCATACTGCTCGCCCTGGATGACCTTGGCCAGGATCGCCTTCTTGCCCTCGGGCGTGAAGTGGATTTCCTTGTCCTTGCCTTCCAGGCGTTCCTGCAGGAAGCGGCGCTCTTCGACGTCCGCGATATGCATATATTCAAGGCCGACATTACCGCAGTAATTCTGGCGCAGGATCGTCACGATCTCCGCGACGGTCGCGTACTGCAGGCCCAGCGTGCCGCCCAGGAAGACCTTCTTCGACGCGTCGGTCAGGCCATGATATTCCGGGGTCAGGTCCGCCGGCAGGTCACGCTTGGCCAGGCCCAGCGGATCGAGATTGGCGGCCAGATGACCGCGCACGCGATATGTGCGGATCAGCATCTGCGCGCGGATTGCGTCCTCGGCAGCCGATGCGATATCGGCCTCGGAAACAGCAGCACCCTGCGCCTTTGCAGCAGCCTTCACGGCCACCTGCATCTGCGTCGGGTCCATCGCCCCGGTCAGGTCGTCGGTGTCCGCCAACGGCCAGTTGGGGCGTGCCCAGCTCGGCCCCTGTTCGATCTCGAAATCCTGGTTCTCGTAACCCATCGTCTTGTGTCCCATGCATGCCGCGTGCAGTCGCGGAGCGGGAAAGTGCGGCCGGGGTGCAGCCCGGCCGCGTTTCCATATCATATTTTAAAGGCGGATCAGCCCTTCAGCACTTCCAGCAGGGTCTCGCCCAGCAGGCTCGGGCTGGCAGCGACCTTGATGCCGGCCGCTTCCATCGCCGCGATCTTGCTTTCCGCGTCGCCCTTGCCGCCCGACACGATCGCGCCGGCGTGGCCCATGCGACGGCCCGGAGGCGCCGTGCGACCAGCGATGAAGCCGGCCATCGGCTTCTTGCGGCCCTTCTTGGCTTCGTCGATCAGGAACTGGGCAGCCTGCTCTTCCGCGTCGCCGCCGATTTCACCGATCATGATGATCGATTCGGTGGCGTCGTCGGCCAGGAACAGTTCCAGCACGTCGATGAAGTTGGTGCCGTTGACCGGGTCACCGCCGATGCCGACGGCCGTGGTCTGGCCCAGGCCCGCATTGGTGGTCTGGAACACGGCTTCATAGGTCAGCGTGCCCGAACGCGACACGACGCCGACCGAACCCTTCGAGAAGATGTTGCCGGGCATGATGCCGATCTTGCACTCGCCGGGCGTCAGCAGGCCGGGGCAATTCGGGCCGATCAGGCGCGATTTCGAACCCGACAGGGCGCGCTTCACCTTGACCATGTCCAGAACCGGGATGCCTTCGGTGATCGCGACGATCAGCGGGATTTCGGCATCGATCGCTTCCAGGATCGAGTCGGCCGCGAACGGCGGCGGAACATAGATGACCGATGCGTCGGCGCCGGTCTTCGACTTGGCTTCGGCAACGGTGTCGAACATCGGCAGACCGATGTGGGTCGTGCCGCCCTTGCCGGGGGTCACGCCGCCAACCATCTGCGTGCCATAGGCAAGAGCGGTTTCGGTGTGGAAGGTGCCGGTGGCACCGGTCATACCCTGGGTGATGACCTTGGTGTTCTTGTTCACCAGAATGGACATATGTGTCCCTTTATTCTCTGTGGACGTGGCACTTGGGTCTAAAGCGACCCGTCCCAGGCTGCGCACTTACCTGGAACGGGACGGTGCAAGCTGGTTGGCTCAGGCGAGCGAGGGATCGATACCCTTGCAGGCTTCCAGCAGTTCCTTGACGGCGTCGACCGACACCTGGAGGTTGGCCTTGGCTTCGTCGTTCAGCTCGATCTCGATGACCTGCTCGACGCCATCCTTGCCGATGATGACCGGCACGCCGACATAGAGATTGTCGACGCCATACTGGCCGGTCAGGTTCGCGGCACAGGGCAGCAGGCGCTTCTTGTCGCCCAGATAGGCTTCAGCCATGGCGATCGCGCTGGTGGCGGGCGCATAGAAGGCCGAACCGGTCTTGAGCAGCGCGACGATCTCGCCGCCGCCCGAACGGGTGCGCTTGACGATGGCGTCGATGCGCTCCTGGGTCGAACGGCCCTGCTTGATCAGGTCGGGAACCGGGATGCCGGCGACGGTCGAATATTCGATCACCGGAACCATGGTGTCGCCATGGCCGCCGAGCACGAAGCTGGTGACGTCCTTGGCCGAGACGTTGAATTCTTCCGCCAGGAAGTGGTTGAAGCGCGAGCTGTCCAGAACGCCGGCCATGCCGACGACCTTGTTTGCGGGCAGGCCCGAAAATTCGCGCAGCGCCCAGACCATGGCATCCAAGGGGTTGGTGATGCAGATGACGAAGGCGTCGGGGGCGTTGGCGGCGATGCCCTCGCCCACGGCCTTCATGACCTTGAGGTTGATGCCCAGCAGGTCGTCGCGGCTCATGCCCGGCTTGCGGGCGACACCGGCGGTGACGATGATGACGTCCGCGCCCGCGATATCGGCATAGTCGTTGGAACCGGTGATCTTCGCATCGAAGCCTTCGACCGAGGCGCACTGCGACAGGTCGAGAGCCTTGCCCTGGGGAACGCCTTCGACGACGTCGAACAGGACGATGTCACCGAGTCCCTTGAGAGCCGCGAGATGCGCGAGCGTGCCGCCGATATTGCCAGCGCCAATGAGCGCGATCTTCTTACGGGCCATATGCAATCATCCTCCAAGATGTGAACTCTGGAATTGTCAGTGCGCCTACGCCCATATTGTGGGGGTTTCAACCAAACAAAGCCCCCTGCAGCAAATTATCTTTGCAATTCATTCGCAGTTGCATTAGAGGCTTTTTCACACCCTGTCGCTCCTGGTCTCCTACCCTGGACCTAGAGCCTTCCCTGCAGCGGTAGCCTGCCGGATGCTTCCCAAGTGGAAGCATCCGGTCTGTTTTTCCGTAAGAAAGTTGCGCCCTGATGAACGTCGACGCAAGCGGCGATAGGGCGAAATGCGCGCACGACGGGGTGCGCCGCGCTTATTTGGGGCCGTGACCCAGCGCGAGATAATCGTCGGACTGCATTTCCATCAACCGCGACACGGTCCGCTCGAATTCGAACGCCCCATCCCCTTCGGGATAGAGTCGCATCGGCTCGGCATCGGCCGAAGCGAGCAATTTGACCTTATATTCGTAGAGCGAGTCGATCAGCGTGACGAAGCGCGCCGCCTCGTTGCGCTTCTCCGGCCCCAGCACCGGAATGCCGACGATGATGACCGTATGATATTTGCGCGCGATCGCCAGATAGTCGGGCGCGCCGCGCGCCTCGACGCACAGCCGCTTGAACGAGAAGACGGCAACGCCCTTCAGGCTCTTGGGCACATGCATGGTGCGCCCGCCCTGAACGACGATCTCCTCCGAGGGCACCTTGGCCCGGTCCTCGACCGAAAAGTCGGTCAGGCGGAAAAAGGCCTCCGACAGCGCCCTGGTCGCCTCCGGCCCATTGGGCACATGCCACAGCTTCGAGTCGCCCAGGCGGTCGCGGCGATAATCGACCGGACCGTTCAGCGTCATCACGTCCAGCTTGGCCTTGATGAGGTCGATGAAGGGCAGGAAGAGCTGGCGATTGAGGCCATTCTTGTAGAGTTCGTCGGGCTCACGGTTGGAGGTGGTGACGATCGTCACCCGCTTTTCCAGCAGCCCCGTGAACAGGCGCGACATGATCGCCGCATCAGCCATATTGTTGACGACCATCTCGTCGAAGCAGAGCAGCCGCGCCTCTTCGGCCAGCGACTCGACCACCGGCGGGATCGGATCGCCCGACTCGGACTTGCGCGCCTCGGCCAGGCGGGCATGCACGTCGAGCATGAATTCATGGAAATGGGCGCGCTTCTTGCGCTGCACATGGACCGTGTCGAAGAACAGGTCCATCAGCATCGACTTGCCGCGCCCGACCCCGCCCCACATGTAGAGGCCCCGCGGCGGCTCGGGCTGCTTGCGCAGCAGCTTCCACAGCGTCGAGCCACGCGCCGGCGTCGCTTCCAGATCATGCTGAAGCTGGTCGAGTCGCACGGCGGCGGCACGCTGGTCCGGGTCGGGCCGCAATTCGCCAGCCTCGACCAGCGCATCATAACGGGCGATGACGCTGGTCACTGCGCCTTGGGCGCCTTGCGCAGCGTGGCGGTGGACGCCGCGACCGGCTCGCCCTCCTGGGTGATCAGCATGCGCAGGAACATCAGGCGCCCGGTCTCGCGCAGCAATTCCACCTCGGCCAGCAGGTCGGGACCGACCTTGCCCGCGCCCAGATATTGCATCGACAGGTCGATGGTCACGCCGTTCACCTGATCGCGATAACCCATCGCCCACAGGCCGCCGAAATAGGCATGGTCGGCAAAGGCAGCGAGGAAGCCGCCATGCAGCGTATCGAGCCGGTTGCGGTGGCTGGTGCGGGTTTCCAGCGCGACATGCGCCTTCTTCTCGCCCAGCCCGCGCATGTAACCGCGGCCGATGGCCTGCAGGAAGGTGTCGGGATGCGGATCGTGCCAGGCGGTCCAGCCCGACCATTTCCCTTCGTTCAGCGGTCGCCCGCCTGCAACACCGTCGCTGGTCAACTTACAGCTGCCGTTCGACCATCATCTTCTTGGTCTCCGCGATCGCCTTGGCCGGGCTCAGGCCCTTGGGGCAGACGTTCGCGCAGTTCATGATGGTGTGGCAGCGATAGAGGCGGAAGGGATCTTCCAGCTCGTCGAGGCGCTCGCCGGTGAACTCGTCGCGGCTGTCGGCCAGCCAGCGATAGGCCTGCAGCAGGATCGCCGGGCCCAGGAACTTGTCGCTGTTCCACCAGTAGCTGGGGCAGCTGGTCGAGCAGCAGGCGCACAGGATGCACTCATAAAGACCATCCAGCTTCTCGCGATCGGCGGGCGACTGCAGCCGCTCCTTGCCGCTCGGCGCGGGGCTGACGGTTTGCAGCCAGGGCTTGATGCTGTTGTACTGGGCGTAGAAGTGGGTGAAGTCCGGCACCAGATCCTTGATGACGTCCATGTGCGGCAGCGGGGTGATCTGCACCTGCTTGCCGGCGCATTCGTCGATCGCGGTGGTGCAGGCCAGGCCGTTCTTGCCGTTCATGTTCATCGAACAGGAACCGCAAATGCCTTCGCGGCACGAACGGCGGAAGGTCAGGGTCGAGTCATACTCGTTCTTGATCTTCAGCAGCGCGTCGAGAACCATCGGGCCGCAATTGTCGAGATCGATCTCGAACGTATCGTAGCGCGGATTCTCGCCCGAGTCCGGATCGTAGCGATAGACCTTGAAGCTGCGGACATTGGTCGCGCCCTCGGGCGCCTTGTGGGTCACGCCCTTGCCGCTGATCTTGCTGTTCTTGGGCAAAGCAAATTCGGCCATCGCTCGTCGAGCCTCTTCGTCGATGTCTGTCTGATGGGGGTCCGCATAACGAAAAATCTGCAAAGGTCCAGCACTGAGACCATGTTTCTGCCCCGGCGGGCCTTGTTGCAAATCGATTGCAAATAATCATTGCCGAAGAGGGGCTTCGGCTTGCGTCCCGCGCCAGCCACGCTAGAGCGACCTCGTTTCGCTCCCCCCTCGCATTGCGACGCGGGGCGAAGTAAAGCAAACGCAGGTCATGCCCCTGCGGCGGCGAATATCTGTGGGGACCGCCTTCATTGCCGATCGACATCGCCTTTCTTGCCATCGCCGAAGCGCAGCAGGTGTTTCACTGGCTGCCGGCCGCCCTTGAACTGGGCAAGCGCGCGGATGTGCGCGTCCATGTGCTTTCGCCCTCGCGCCTGATTCTCGATCTGGTCGCCAGCTATGATCCCGAAGGACGGCTCGACCTCATCAAGCTGCGTCGCCCCTCGACCAAGCCCGACTCCCTGTTCCGCCTGCCCTCGCGGCTGGCGACGTTGCTGCTCAACTATCGCGCCATCGCCCGCTTCCCGACGCTGGTGACGACGGAAATCACCAGCGCCTGGCTGAAACGGATGCCCGGCTTTGCCACCCGCCTGATCCTGATCAAGCATGGCGCGGGCGACCGGGCTGGCGGCTACAAGCAGCGCCACGCCGATTTCGACCTGACCATCGTCGCGGGCGAGAAGGACCGGCGCCGGATGATCGGCTACGGCCTCTGCACCGAAGCCAATTGCCTGGTCGGCGGCTATGCCAAGTTCGAACTGCGCGCGCCGCGCCGCCCCTTGTTCGACGACGACAAGCCGGTGCTGCTCTACAATCCGCATTTCGACCCGGAGCTGTCCTCCTGGGTCAGGCACGGGCCGCAGGTCATGGCCGCGCTCGAAGCGCTGCAGGGCTGGAACGTCATCATCGCGCCGCATGTGAAGCTCGCCCGCCGCATCCCGCCAATCCACAGCGACAGCCCGCATATCCGCGTCGACATGGGTAGCCGCCACTCGATCGACATGAGCTACACGACCAGCGCCGACGCCTATCTGGGCGACGTGTCGAGCCAGGTTTACGAGTTTCTGCTCACCCCCCGCCCCTGCATCTTCCTGAACCTCGACCATCATGACTGGCGCGAGGATCAGGCCTTCGCCCATTGGCGCCTGGGCCAGGTGATCGACCGCGCGGATGCGCTTCAGGGCGCGCTCGATCGGGCAGCAGACTTGCAACCGGGCCTGGTTGCTGCTCAGGAAGCGGCAATGCAGGATAGTATCGATCTTTCCCCGGTCCCCGCCTCGCAGCGGCAGGCCGCCCTCATCCTCGATTTTGCGCAGAAGGCACAGGCATGATGCAGACGATCAGCACCACCCTCGGCCCGGTTCGCCTGCTCGGCGAGAATGCGACCCCGATCTGGGGCATGTCCAACGCCGAACGCAATCGCCGCATGGCGGAAAGCGCGGCCAAGAATGGCAGCACGCTGGCGCCGGGCCATGAACTGGTCTTCAACCTCGCCTATGCCTTCGACCCGCTGTTGCTGCGGCTGGTGCTGGAAACGCCCGGCACGATGTTCGCCTGGGCCGGCCAGCCGATCGTCGGTCAGGTGCCCGCGGGCAGCGACCCGATGAAGGCCAGCGGCCTCATCGACCTGTCGGACGGGCGCAAGCTATACAATCGCCAGCTGCGCAAGCTGGAACAGCCGATGGTGCGCGAACTGGTGCCCCAGACCCGCAAGGCGATCGAACGGCAAAGCTATTTCGGCGCCTATAAGGGCGTGACCGACCTGCTGACCAAATATCTCTGGCCCGAACTGGCACTGATCCTGACGCGCATCGCCGCGCAGCTGAAGATGACACCGAACATGGTGTCGGTGATCGGCGTGACGCTCTGCCTCGTCGCCACCTTCCTGTTCGCCAAGGGACTGTTCTGGACCGGCTTCCTGTGCGGCTTCATCTTCATGGTGCTGGACACGGTGGACGGCAAGCTCGCCCGCTGCACCATCACTTCTTCCAAATGGGGCAATGTGATCGACCATGGCGTCGACCTGGTCCACCCGCCCTTCTGGTGGTATTTCTGGGGCGTGGGCCTTACCTATTGGGGGCTGGGCCTGTCGGCCGGCACCTTCACCTTCATCATGACCGCCGTGATCGCGGGCTATATCCTCCAGCGCCTGATCGAGGGGATGTTCCTCAAGGACTTCAAGATGGACATCCATGTATGGCGTCCGTTCGACAGTCAGTTCCGCCTGATCACCGCGCGTCGCAACCCGAACATGGTGATCCTGTTCGTGGCGCTGCTGTTCGGCCGGCCCGATATCGGCCTGATCGCGCTCGCCTGGTGGACCATCATCTCGCTGGTCGTCCATGCCGTGCGCCTGGCCCAGGCCTATATCGTCCACCGCTCCGGCCGGCCGATCGTCAGCTGGATGGACGAGGCCGAGGCAGCGGCATGAACGCGACCATCGCCAAGTTCGGCTGGCCCGCGACGCTGGTTGCCGAATTCGACCATTGGGTCGTGCTGCTGCGCCCCGCCCAGCCGACGCTGGGATCGCTGGTGCTGGCAGCCAAGAGCGACGCGACCGCGTTCGGCGACCTGCCGGGCGCGGCGCATGCCGAACTCAAGACCGTCACCGCCGCGATCGAGGCCGCGCTGACCCGCGCGGTGAACTATGCCAAGATCAACTATCTGATGCTGATGATGGTCGACCCGCATGTCCATTTCCATGTCATCCCCCGCTATGACGGGGAACGCAGCGCCGCCGGCCTGACCATCACCGATGCCGGCTGGCCGGGCCAGCCCGACCTTGGCAGCGCGGTCAAGATTGACAACGAAGCTGACACGGCGCTGCGCGATTGGCTGAAGGGGCATTTCGCCCTCTGATCGGACGGATCGGGGCCGGCCGAATCAGGGCCGAAAGGTCAGGCTCAGCACGAAGCGGTTGGATTCCTGCCCCAGATTATATTCGGCCTGCATCGCCCAATGGCTGGACAGTTCCAGATTGGCGCCGGCGATGCCGGCCCAGGGGCGGCGGCTCGACAGGTCGACCTTGTAGCGCAGGCCGACACCATCGCCGTCCTCGAACAACGGGCCGCTGCGCACCAGCCCCGACACGGTGACATCCATGTCGAAATAATTGGCGCCGACATAGGGTGTCAGGATCGTGTTGCCGCCCAGCGAGACGCGCGGGCCGGCCCGTGCCGCGATGTTGGTCATCCGCATGTCGGACCGGTCCTTCTTCGCCACGCTGATCGTCTTGGCGAGGGACAGGGCGGCAAACCAGCTGTTGCTGCCATAACCCAGGATGCTGCCGAAGGTGAAGGAGGTGTTGTCGACATCCGCCTTGAAGGGCAGCTGGCTATGACCGCAGGGCTTGGCCGGGCGACAGAAGGGGAAAGGCACGAAGGCATCGAGATCGATGTCGACGCCGACATCGACATGCCCCTTCACCTTGCCGATGCCGGCGAACAGGTTGAGGAAGGGGAACAGCCAGACATCCGCCTTGAACTCGCTGTTGCTGGTCCGGCTTTCCATCTCCGTCGTGGTGACGAAGGGCACCTGTAGCAGCGACGCGCCCTCGGGCGGATCCTCGCCCTTGGCGATGGCGACTGCCAGGTTCCGGCTGTTCATATGCTGAACATTGTGGATCAGCATGCCGCTGGCGCCCAGCGCGCGCTGGATATGATAGCCGCGCTCGATCGCCGCCCGCCCGCCGATCGGCAGCAGCGGATATTTTTCGCGTTCGGGCGGGGGCTCCGCCGCCCCTTCTGCGGGCGCAACGGGCATCGGCGTGTCGGTCGCCCCGCTGACGGGATCGGCGCTGGTCGCAACCTGGGTAATGATCGGGACGGGCGGCACTTCTTCTGCGCGGGCATGGCCCGCCACACCCAGCGCCATGACCGATAGCAGCGTCAATCCTCGCATCGCCATCATTCCCTGTCCCCCGGCCCCGCGCCCTGCTCCTTCGGGCCGGGCAGACAATATGCGGGAAAGGCGCTTGCCTGGCTTCTGGGTAATTTCCCCCTTTTGCCTGCACATTTCCCCCGATGGTGCCGCCCCCGCCTTCCTCTAGGCTGGTCCGATATGACAGGGAGACATGGCGTGCGACACGCGCTGGCCGGCCCAAGCCTGATGATGTGCCTGGGCATGGCCCTTCCCGCCGCCGCCCAAAATACGCCATCGCGCGAGATCATGGATCAGGCGCAGAGCGTGCAGGCCGGCGAACCGGAACCCGCGCCCGATGCCGCCCTGCCCCCGCCCAGCACCAAGCCGGACCTGGTAATCGCGCCGATCCCGCTGTCCAATCCGGCGATGGGCACCGGCCTCGCCGGTGCGGCGGTGCTCTATTATAATCCCAACGGATCGTCCCGCCCCTGGGTCAGCGGCTTTGGTGGCGGCTACACCAGCACCGATAGCTGGGGCCTGGGCGCATCGCACAACATGACATTGGCCGACGACCGGCTGCGCTTCCAAGGCTGGGCCGGCTATGGCGTCGCCAATCTGCGCTTCTATGGCATCGGCGCCAATGCCGGCGCGTCCAACCTGTCGATCAAGCTGCGCGACAAGGCCTTCGCCGCCATGGTCGACACCCAATATCAGATCTTCAGCAAAGGCTTCCTGCGCCACCTCTCCTTCGGCGCGCGCCTCTATTATCTCGACATGAACGCCCGCGTTTCGCTGCCGCTGCCCAATCATCCGAACCTGACACCGCCCGCGATCGAGCGGCACAGCCAGATTGCGATGCTCGGCCCCTCCTTCACCTTCGACAGCCGCAACAATCCGGTCGATCCGCGCAAGGGCGTCTATACCACCGGATCACTGACCTATGGCGCCGACTGGCTGGGCAGCGACTTCACCCATCACAAGCTGCAGATTGCGGGCAATGGCTATTTCCCGCTGGGGCGCGAGACCGTGCTGGTGGTGCGCAAGACGCTGTGCGAGGCGTCGGACGGCGCGCCCTATTATGACCTGTGCCTCTATGGCCAGAATGGCGACCTGCGTGGCTACGAGACCGGCCGCTATCGCGACCGGGCCAGCTGGGCGCTGCAGGGCGAGGTGCGCCAGCATCTGTTCGGCAAGATCGGCATGGTCGCCTTCGGCGGCATCGGCGGCATTGCGCGCAGCGGCAAGGATATCTGGAAACATACCAAGATGCTCCCCGCCGGAGGTTTCGGCCTGCGCTATCTCGCCTCGAAGGAGGCCAATGTGAATCTGCGGGCCGACATCGCCTGGGGCAAGGACGGCGCCGCCTTCTATTTCGGGATCGGGGAAGCCTTTTAGGTCGGGTAGACAGATCAGACGGTCGGCAAACGACCAACATTTGCCATCCACGCGGCTCTCGCGCTTCTCCATCTGCGGACATTGCAGTTTGCGGAAACCGATCTTAGCATCATCAACTATGTTCAATTGGTTGCGCGACAAGTTGAAATGCATTCGGCCCGTTTCATCGTGGATGGTTACCATCTCAGGTGAAGCGATCGTTACCACCGATGGGCAAGGCACTGAACGCCAGCTACCCATTGTCGATCTTAAACGCGTCGTTGTCGCGACTGACGACAGTGGACCTTGGGGCGACGATGTAGTGTTTCTGCTCTATTCTGATGGATCAGAGCCTGTCGGTATTTTCCCGCTTGAGGCCGGTGGATGCCAAGACTTTGTCGATTGGCTGAGTACGTTAGACGGCTACAAAGACCGCGAAATGGCCAAAGCCATGTCATCCACCGAAGTGGCAAGATTTGCCGTTTTTCGGCTGAAAGCTGACAGTCTCCTATTCACCCATTGCGGCCATTTGGCAGCCGCCGAATTGGCTACGCAACCCGGCGCTCACGCGCCGTAGCGCCCTTCTTCCACCCATTTCTCGGTGAGCGCATTGGCGGCATCGACATCCTGCGGGAAATCGACTTCTTGCCATGCTAGCCCCTCGATCGACACGGTGCCGACCCGGTTGCCCTTGGCGATGATGTCGATCGCGCGCAGATACCAGCGGGCGACGCCTTCGGGCGTGCGCATCATCTGGTCGACCTGGTTGCGGAAGATCGCCGGCCCTTCGCCCACGAACGCCAGCATGCCGATCGATTCGGCATTGGTGTCGGGCGGCAGCAGCCGCTTGCCGATATGGTGCAGGCGCCCGGTCTCGTCCCGGTTCACCTTCATGTCGTCATCGTCATAGTCGCCGTCGGGCTTCACATCGACGGTGACGGTGATCGCGTCCTTGGCGCCCGAGACCAGCTTCGCGACGATCTCGTCCGACACGATGGTGTCGCCGTTCAGGATGATGAAGTCCTGGTCCATCTCCTCACGCGCGATCCAGCAGCTGCCCAGATTGTCGGCGACCTGGAAGAAGGGATTGAACAGCGTGCGGATGCGCGCGCCGGTCTCGCGATAGAGTTGCAGCGCATGATCCTCGACCCGCTCGGTGCGGAAGCCGGTGACGACGACGATGTCGGTCACGCCATTGGCGACCAGCGCGGCGATCTGCCAGCTGATCAGGGTGCGGCCGTTGAAGTCGATCATGCACTTGGGCACGTCACGGGTCAGCGGCAGCAGGCGCGAACCCTGGCCGGCGGAGAGGATGATGGCTTTCTTGATGGTCATGCCCGCGCTTTAGAGCGATTTCGCAGCGCAGGGAAGAGAAGGACGCATTTGCGCAATGCGCCGCCCTTCCCTAGATAGACGCCCGCCAGCAACAAACGGCGTGTCACGCGAAAGGCTCCTGTTCCGGTGAAGTTGAAGCGCGCAAAGGGTAGCAGCGCACAGGATGGCTTTGCCCGTATCCTGGCCAATACCGGCTGGTTGCTGGGCGGCAAGGGCGTGGGCGCGGTGCTGAGCCTTGCCTATCTCGCCATCGTCACCCGCACGCTGGGCGTTGCCGATTTCGGCCGCTTCGCGCTGGTGCTGAGCGCCGCCAACGTCATCAAGACGTTGGTGTCCTTCGACAGCTGGCAGATCGTCGTGCGCTATGGCCAGCCGCATCTGGCGGACGGCAACGGCAATGCGCTCAACCGGGTGCTGCGCTTCTGCATCCTGATCGATCTCGCCTCGGCCGTGGCCGGCGGCCTGATCGCCGCGATCATCATCCTCGCCTTCGGCAACCAGCTGCAACTGGGGCCGGGCATGGGGCTTCAGGCCTGGCTGTTCTGCATGGTGATGATGATCACCATCCGCTCCTCCCCCACCGGCATATTGCGCCTGTTCGACCGTTTCGATTCGGCCGCCGTCGCCGAAACCATGATCCCGGTCGGACGGATGATCGGCGCGGGCCTGGCGCTTGCGCTGATGCCCGGCATCACCGGCTTCCTGATCGCCTGGGGCGCCGCCGAACTGCTGTGCGCGGCGGCCTATTGGTACCTCGCCCTGCGCGAAGGCAAGGGGCGGCTCGGCAGCTGGACCGCCGGCCGGGCGCTTGATGCGCGCCAGGAAAATCCCGGCATCGTCGGCTTCCTAACCGCCACCAACCTGCAGACCAGCCTGTCCGCCATGGGACAGCAGGTCGCGGTGCTGGTCGTCGGCCTGTTCGTCGGGCCGGTGGGCGCGGGCCTCTATCGCCTTGCCAACCAGCTCGCCCAGTCTCTGACCAAGATTTCCAGCCTGCTCTCGCGCAGCATCTTCGTCGAACTGTCGCGCACACAGTCCAGCCATGGCGTGGATGCGCTGCGGTCCCTGTTCCGCCGCACCAACCGGCTGGCGCTGATCGCCGGCGCCATCATCATCGCGCTGATCCTGACCATCGGCCATCCGCTGCTGGGCCTGATCGCGGGCAAGGAATTCCTCCCCGCCTATCCGCTGCTGATGCTGCTGGGCGTGTCGGCCTGCATCGACCTGGTCGGGGTCAGCTATCGCCCGCTGCTGATGGCGACCGACCGGGCCGGCCTGTCGCTGCGCATCACCTTTGCCTCCACCCTGCTGCTGCTGGGGATGCAGGCGGTGCTGCTGCCGATGAATGGCACGATCGGCGCTGCGATCGCCAATATCGTCGCCTCGATCGCCGGCTTCCTGATGATGGGTCTTGCCACCCGCCATGCGCTGGCATTGCGCGATACGCTGCCGCCGGAGTCCGACGCGAACTGAGCGACACCAGCGCGCCATCCCTGGATCGAGGGGGGAGAGGAACGACGCACTGGTGCCGCGCCCGGTTCAGCCTGATGAGACCGGGCTAGGGAAATTCAATAATATTTGAAGGCGGTGACCACCCCGTTCTGGGTGCTGCACTTGAACGTCTTCTTGACCGTCTTCTGCTTGCCGTCCTTGTCGATCACGACATTGACCAGCGCGCGCACGGCACCGCGGCTGTCGCTTTTCTTGTCGGTATCCTCGACCTCGCGCAGGGTGACGTCGATCACGCCCTTCTTTGCGCCCTGGGCCTTGGCTTCGTTCAGGCAGGCGGCGACCGATACGTCGCGGGAATCGCCGCTGACCGGAGTGACCGGGGTCGGCGCCGGCGGCGAGGGCGCCGCTTCGGGCGTTGTCTGTGCCATCAGGACGAGGGTGGCGGGCAACAATGCCGCCAGGGGCAGAATCTTGCGCATGCGGGTGCTCCCTTCATCGGGCCCATCTGCCGGGTCCGATTGTTTCTAGCATGCAGCCACAGCGCGCGGCATCGGGAATAACCCGATAGGGAAACGCCCTGCCCTTTAGCGCGCGAGGATGGATTCGATCAGCACGATGTCGTCGGGCTTGTCGGCGTCGATGCAGGCTTCCGCCTGGTCCATCGCCACCAGCCGCGCGGTCAGGCCGAAACGCCGCCCCACCCGCGCAATGCCGCCGCGCAGGGTCAGGATGCGCAGCAGTGCGCCGACCAGCGCCAGCGGGCCAAAGGCGGACAGGATCTTCCAGCCCTTCTTCCGGTCCTGCTCGACATCCTGCCACAACGCGATCACCGGGCGCGCTTTGGCGCTGCCGAACCAGAAGATGTTCGCGCCCGACCACCAGCCGTCGCGGAACTTGAGCCAGGTGCGGCGCGACTGCGGATAATGGGCCAGCAGGGTCGCCTTCTCGACCATGGCGACGGCGATGTCGGCGCCCGTCGCCTCCGCCACGAACTGGTCCAGCATCGCCGCGTCGAGCAGCACATGGTCCGCCGTCGTCATCAGCAGCGGGAAAGGCAGGTCCGCCTTCTCCATCAGTTCCAGCAGCGAGGAGGCGATGCCCTTGCCGCCGCGCTCGAACCGCACGCGCGGATCGCTGGCCAGCCAGGCGGTGGCCGGATCATCGGCGAAATATTCGGGATTCTGCGTCAGCACCACCAGCTGGCCGATCGCCGGATGGGCGAGCAAGGCGCGCGCCGGGCGGTTGATCATCGGCTCCCCCGCGACCGGCACCAGCGGCTTGACCGGCACGCCGGCAGCGGTTGCGAGCGGATCGGCGATCGGCCGCGCCCCTGCCAGCAGGATTGCGGTGATGGTGACGGGATGGGAGGATGTCATGCCCGCTCGTTAGCCGAGCGAGCCACCGCCGCAAAGCCGCTTATTTCCCCGCAGCGGCCGGTGCGCCCGCGGTCGGCGCGGCCGCCGCCACCTCATGCGTGCCGACCTTCAGCCCCTTGAGCTGGGCCAGGCGCGCGCGGAAAGCGACCAGATTGCTGCCGGTCAGTTGCGCCGTCGTGGTGAACTTCACCGACAGCGGATTGACCACCTGGCCATTGCGATACAACTCATAATGAAGATGCGGACCGGTCGACAGGCCGCTGGAACCGACATAGCCGATCACCTGGCCGCGCCGCACCCGCTGGCCGGGCACCGCCGCGATCCGGCTCATATGCGCATAGCCGGTGGCCAGGCCCCCGCCATGGGAAACACGGACATAATTGCCATGGCCGCCATGGCGGCCGGCAAAGGCAACCACGCCGTCGGTCACCGCATAGATGGGCGATCCGTAGCGCGCGCCGAAATCGATGCCGGCATGCATGCGGGTATAACCCAGGATCGGATGGCGGCGCATGCCGAAGCCCGACGTCATGCGGGCGCCGTCGACCGGTGCGCCCAGCACGCCGCGTTTTTCGCCCACGCCCGATGCCTCGAACCATTCGGTGCGGCCCTCGCTGGTCCATTTCAGCATGTCGACCGCCTTACCCCGCGCCCGGCGGAAACCGGCATAGAGCAGCTCGCCCACCTCGACATCGCCGGTTTCGGCGCGATGATATTCGGTGATGATGTCATAGCGGTCGCCCGCGCCGATCGATCCCAGATCGACCTGCTTGGCGATCACCCGCAGGAAGGCCTGCACCGCCTTGGGCGGCGCACCGGCGGCGCGGGCCGAGCGATAGATGCTGTCGCCGACCACGCCCTGGATGCGCAGCGGGGTGTTGTCGACGCGAATGGGCACGCGCGTCACCTGCAGCACGCCGCCGACCCGGTTGAGTTCGACCGCAAGGTCGAGCCGCGCGCGGAAATTGAGCTTGTCGAGCGGCCGGGGCGATGTGCGGCTGGCACGGCGGCCCAGGATGATGTCGAGCCGGGTGCCCGGCTTCACGCCTGCGCCGATATCGCCGCCGACCATGCTGGTCACGGTCGCGACATCGCCGCTGCTGACCCCGGCACGCGACAAGGCGCGGGCCAGCGTGTCGCTGCTGCCGATCTGGGCATTGAGTTCGATCTGCGGCCGTTCGGGCGTTTCCTTGAGGGGCTGCACCGTATCGGTCGCGCCCATCCGCCGGCCACTGTCCGCGCCCAGCGCCAGCGGCGTGATCATCTGGCTGCGCACCTCGTCATATTGGGCGGGCGCCAGTAGCGGTTCGGGCGCGCCGGGCACCGGCTGGAAACCGGGCGAGAGATAGAGGGCGGTGGCGCACAGGCCAAAACAGGTGGCAAGGCCGCGAAACCAGGTAAGGCTGCCGACATTCTGCCCCAGGTCCGGGACGAGGTTGACGTCCTCCGCCCAGTCGCGCAGGCGCGTGCGCCAGTCGCGCGGCGCCGCCGGTCGCTGCAGGCTGTCCGCCAGCCATAGCGACATGGACGCGCCACCCTGCTGAAAACCCGACTGATTATCCTGGAACAAAAGCCGCAACCCCCGGGGTGCTTTTTATCGCATCGCCAACGCAATGGTCCCCGCGCCATGCGTCGGACCGCACCCTTGTGAACGCGCAGGGTTAAAGTCAATTTAAGACGCTGCCATGACCCGCGCCGCTGCGACGAAACGTGCCCATGGCCGGGCAGAGTCCCGTTAACCAAGGGAACATCGGGCCGATCGCGCAAAGTCCTTGCCCTGCCCGCCATCCTGCACGACATAGGCCCCATCATGGCCCAGTTCGCCCGTTCGCCCGTCACCGCTGTGCTGGGCCCCACCAATACCGGCAAGACTCATCTCGCCGTCGAGCGCATGTGCGGCCATTCGAGCGGCATGATGGGCTTTCCGCTGCGCCTGCTGGCGCGCGAAGTCTATGACCGCGTCGTCGCGATCAAGGGCGCGCAGCAGGTCGCCCTCATCACCGGTGAGGAAAAGATCGTGCCGCCGGGCGCGCGCTATTTCCTCTGCACCGCCGAATCCATGCCCATCAGTGGCGGCAGGGAAGCCGCCGCGATGACCGGCGGCCTCAGCGATTTCGCCTTTGTCGCGCTGGACGAGGCACAACTGGGCGCCGATCCCGAGCGCGGCCATATCTTCACCGACCGCATCCTGCGCGCCCGCGGCCGCGAAGAAACGATGATCCTGGGCTCCGCCAGCATCGCGAAGACGGTCAAGAGCCTAGTCCCGGAGGTCGAGATCATCGGCCGGCCGCGCTTCTCCACCCTCTCCTATGCTGGCGCCAAGAAGCTGTCGCGCCTGCCGCGCCGCTCCGCCATCGTCGCCTTCTCGGCCGAGGAAGTCTATGCCGTGGCGGAAATGCTGCGCCGCTTCCGGGGCGGTGCGGCGGTGGTGATGGGCGCGCTCTCGCCCCGCACCCGCAATGCCCAGGTACAGATGTTCCTCAATGGCGACGTCGATTATCTGGTCGCCACCGATGCGATCGGCATGGGCCTCAACCTCGACGTCGCCCATGTCGCCTTCGCCTCGCTGCGCAAGTTTGACGGCCGCCGCTCGCGCCGGCTGACGGTCGCCGAAATGGCCCAGATCGCCGGCCGCGCCGGGCGCCATCACAAGGACGGCACCTTCGGCAGTCTGGGGTCGGAGGATGGCGACGCCGCCTTCACCCCCGAAGAGATCGAGGCGATCGAGGCACATCGCTTTCCGTCCGTCGACCAGCTTTTCTGGCGCGACGGCGCACCGCGCACCGACAGCATCGATCATCTCATCATCGATCTGGAGGCCCGGCCCGATCGCCCGGAACTGCGCACCGCGCCGCAGGCGGTCGACCTGGCCGTGCTGCGCCGGATGGCCGAAGACCCGGAAGTTCAGGCCCGTGTCCGCTCCAAGCGCGATGTCGAACGGCTCTGGGCCGCCTGTGGCCTGCCCGATTTCCAGAAGCTGGGCGCGGAGCATCATGCCCGCACCGTGGCGCGCATCTGGCGCTTCATCGCCGGCAATGGCTCCGGCTTTGGCGGCCATATTCCGCGCGACTGGTTCGCCCAGCAGATCGCCCGCCTCGATTCGGTCCAGGGCGATATCGACACCTTGTCGGGCCGGATCGCCGCCGCGCGCACCTGGTCCTATATCGCCCATCGTCCCGACTGGCTGGCCAATCCGGTGGAGATGGCGGAACGCACGCGCATGCTGGAAGAAAAGCTGTCCGATGCGCTGCATGCGGCCCTGACGCAGCGTTTCGTGGACCGACGCACCTCTGTTCTGCTAAGGGATCTCGGACAGAATGCGAGCAATCTGCCGGTCACGGTCGACCCGGATGGGACGGTCTGCGTCGATGGCGAGACGATCGGGCGACTTGACGGATTTCGTTTCTCAGTCGATCCCGCTACGCGACTCCAGGACAGAAAGCTGTTGCTGGCGGCGGCGGAAAGGCGCCTTGGAAAGGTATTACGAGTGAAGGCTGACGAATTGATGAGCGCTGCGGATACGGATTTCGCGCTCATGGACGATGCGGGACAGACGCCGGGCATCGCCTGGCAGGGCACCCCGGTCGCAACGCTGATGGCGGGCGCAGGCCTGCTCGCGCCCGAAATCCGGCTCGATCGCGCGCTCGCCGCGCTGGGCCCGGATGTGCAGAAGCAGGTGACGACCCGTCTGGCGACCTGGTTCGAGGCGCAGAAGCAGAAGCATCTGCTGCCACTGGTCAAGATGAGCGAAAGCGCTGCCGATCCGGCCGTGCCAGCCGTCGTCCGCGCGGTCTTTGCCCAGCTGGCCGATGCCGGCGGCGTCGCGCCGCGACTCGACCTTGATTCGGCGCTCGGCCATCTCGACAAGGATCAGCGCCATCTGCTGCGCCGCGCCGGCATCGATATCGGCGTGCTCGATCTCTATCATCCCGGCCTGTTGAAGCCGGGTGCGGCGCGCTGGCGTGCGGCGCTGCAGGCGGCGCGCATCGGCAAGCCCTGCCTGCCGCTGCCCCAGCCGGGCCTGACCCTGATCCCGACCGGCGACAAGCCCCAGGAAATGGGCGCCCGCATTGCGGGCTTCCGCAGCTTTGGCCCGCAGATGCTGCGCATCGACATTGCCGAGCGCATGGCCCGCACCGCGCACGAGACGATCGCGAAGAATGAGCCGTTCAGCGCGCTCAGCCCGCAGATCGTGTCGCTGGGCCTGAGCGAAGAAGCGTTCCTGCAGCTGATGCGCGCCGCCGGCTTCCGCCCGATCGATCCGGTGCCAACCCCGGCGCCCGTCGCCGAGGCACCGGCCGAAGCCGCGCCCGCCGTGGAGGGCACGGACGTGGTCGAAGCGACCGAGGCTGCGCCTGAAGCCGCAGCGGAAGCCGTTGCCGAGGCCCCCGTCGAAGCGGCGGCCGAGGCGGCAACCGAAACCCCGGCCGAAGCGCCCGTCGCCGCCACCGGCGCCAACTGGGTGTTCAAGGGCCGGCAGAAAGGCCGCCCGCAGGGCGATCGTGGTCCGCGCGGCCCCCGCCGCGACCAGCAGCAGCGCCCCGAAGGCAAATTTGCCGGCAAGAGCGACAATCGCGGTGAAGGTCGTGGCGACAACCGTGGCGGCAAGGGCGGCGATCGCGGCCCGCGCAAGGGTGGCGACCGCGACGATAATCGCGCGCCGCGCGCTACCCCCGCCAGCCACAAGGCCGCCACCAGCAACCATGCCTTCGCCGGCCTGGCCGAACTGCTGGGGCGCAATGGCTGACCCCAAGGGGGCCATGACAGTGCATGGGACGGGCGTCGGCCCGTCCCTGCGCATCGACAAATATCTGTGGTTCGCGCGCCTGTCGAAAAGCCGCTCGACCGCGCAGAAGCTGGCCGAAGACGGTCATATCCGCCTCAATGGCCGGCGAATCGACCGGTCCCATGCGCCGGTGCGCGCCGGCGACCTCATCACCTTTCCCCACGCCGCCGGCGTCCGCGTCGTCCGCGTGATCCAGCTGCCCACCCGGCGCGGCCCCGCGCCCGAGGCGCAGGCCTGCTATGAGGAATTGACGGTCGGCAGCTAAACCTGCCGCCGATCGCCTGTTTTAGAACCGGTAGGCAAGCGCCACGAAGCCGTTCGGTCGCGTCGCATGCTCGACCAGCGGGCTGTCCTTGACCCGGCCGAGCAGACTGGTCGCCCCGACCGATCCGGTCACGCTCCAGCGGCTGTCGAGCCGATAGACGATGTTGAGCAGCGCCGAGACATCCTTGAACCCTGCCTTGCCGCGATATTGGTCCAGTCCGGACGCTGCCGCCTCCCGCGCATTCACCCCGAAATAGCCGTCCATATGCTTGCCGTCGGCAAAGCTGGTGGCGATCGAGGGGGTGATGATGAGCTTGGGATTGAGGATGACAGGATAGGAGAGGCTGGCGTCAGCGATGAAGCCGCCGGTGCTGCCGCTAATGCCCTGCGTCGCGCCCAGCGTCGCCACCACGCCGCCGCCGGTCAGATTGGCGAACACGCGCCCGCCCACGCCCCAGGACAGCCGATCGATACCCGTCGGCACGTCGCGCCGCCGATAGCCGGGCATCGGCGTGACGCCCGCGCCGATGGTCAGCGCCCGGTCATCGACCAGATTGAGCCCCACGCCATTGCGGAAATTGGCGAAGAAGCGCCCCTCGACAATGTCGATCGCCGGCAGCGGCAGCACGCGATAATCGTCGGCGCCCTGATAGACCGGCGTCACCGCCGCACCCAGGCCGATGACGATCCGGTCCTTGCTCGGCTGCCCCACCGACTGGCGCGAACTGCTGAGATCCTGCGCCTTGACTGCCACCTGCGCGGCTGCGCCCATGGCGAGCAGCGCGATGCTCGATCGGACCATCGTCGATTTCATTATGCAAATCCCTGTCGAAACGGCCGTCCGAAGATCGACCAGCCCCATGCCGGCGCACGGGCATCCATGGCCGGCACAATAATTTCCAGGCAATATACTGTAAATACAGCACAATGTTTCCGGAAAATGTCCAGCATCGGCCCGACGCAGGAAGATCACAACTCATCCTGCATATTTGTTCGGCCCATCGACCAGATGGTCAGAACTGGTCGGCGATATCCATCAGGCCGAGCAGCTTCTTCGGCGCGATCTGGCGCCAGCTGGCGTGGAGCCGCTCGCCGATATGGTCCCAGTCGGTATCGCCCAGGTCGAGGCGGATGCCGACCCAGTCATTGCCGAAATAGGCGGGGCGGTAATAGCGGTCCGGATCGGCTTCGATCAGGGTTGCCTGCTCTTCCGGCGCGGTGGTCTTCACCAGCACGGCAATGATGCCGTCGCCATGATGGTCGCGGGTGAAATAGGCGAATTTCTTGCCCTTCACGATGCCGAAGCAGGGCATGCCGTGCGACACGATCTCGTCCGCCTGCGGCAGCACCAGCGCGGCTTCACGCACCTTGTTCAGCAGCCAGTCGGGCTGGCGCTCACGGGTGACGAAATCAGCGAGCGTGCGCGAATAGAGCTGATGCTCGGCGATCAGGATGCGCCCGGCCAGGCTGTCGGCCGTGTCGCCGGGCAGGATCGCCACCGGGGTCTGGCCCAGCACCGGGCCATCGTCCAGTTCGGCGGTGACGATATGGACCGAACAGCCGGCATGGCTGTCGCCCGCGTCGATCGCGCGCTGATGGGTGTCGAGGCCCTTATATTTGGGCAGCAGGCTGGGATGGATGTTGAGCATCCGGTCTTCCCAGCCGGACACGAATTCGGGCGACAGAAGCCGCATGTAGCCGGCCAGCGCGACATATTGGACGCCCGCGGCACGCAGCTGCGCGTCGATCACCGCGTCGAACTCCGCGCGTTTCATACCCTTGTGGCTCTGGCCGAAGGTGCCGATGCCCTCGGCCGCGGCGAGCGCCAGGCCGGGGGCTTCCGGATCATTGGCGGCGACCAGCACGATCTCGAACGGACAGTCCTGCGCCTTCGCCGCATAGAGCAGCGCCGCCATGTTCGAGCCACGGCCGGAAATCAGGACGCCGATCTTTGCCTTGGTCATAGGGTCTCCCCTCCCGCCTGCGGGAGGGGCCGGGGGAGGGCCTGTCTTAAAGGCGATCCCCTGGAAAACCCTCCCCTAACCCCTCCCGCAGGCGGGAGGGGGATTGGTGGTGCTTGTCAGCCCAGATGCGTGGCCGACCAGTCGGCCTTGGCGCTCCAGGTTTCGGCGCTGCCCTTGACGGTGCAGCCCTTGTCGCCTTCGCTGACAGTGCCGACGCGGAACACGGTTTCGCCCGCATCCTCCAGCGCCTGGGTGACGCCCACAACATGCGCCTCGTCCACCGCCAGGATCATGCCGATGCCGCAGTTGAAGGTGCGCGCCATCTCTTCGGGCTCGATATTGCCCTGCGCCTGGAGGAAGGCCATCAGGCGCGGCTGCTCCCAGGCGTCGGCGTCGACGATGGCATGGGTGCCTTCGGGCAGGACGCGCGGGATATTTTCCAGCAGGCCGCCGCCGGTGATGTGGGCGAGCGCATTGATCATGCCGGCGCGGACCAGCGGCAGCAGGCTCTTCACGTAGATCTTCGTGGGGGCCATCAGCGCGTCGATCAGCAGCACTTCATTGTCGAACAGCGCCGGGCGATCGAGCTTCCAGCCCTTGTCGGCGGCGAGGCGACGGACCAGCGAGAAACCGTTGGAGTGGACGCCCGACGAGGCGAGGCCGATCAGGACGTCGCCGGCCTTCACCTTGTTGCCGGTCAGCGCCTTGGAGCGTTCCACCGCACCGACGCAGAAGCCGGCCAGGTCATAGTCGCCGTCGCTGTACATGCCGGGCATTTCGGCGGTCTCGCCACCGATCAGCGCGCAGCCGGCCTGGCGGCAGCCCTCGGCGATGCCGGCGATGACGCGTTCGGCGACGCCCGACTCCAGCTTGCCGGTGGCATAATAGTCGAGGAAGAAGAGCGGCTCGGCGCCCTGCACGATCAGGTCGTTGGCGCACATGGCAACGAGATCGATACCCACGCCGTCATGGCGGTCATGGTCGATCGCCAGCTTCAGCTTGGTGCCCACGCCGTCATTGGCCGCGACCAGCAACGGGTCGTCATAGCCCGCCGCCTTCAGGTCGAAAAAGCCGCCGAAACCGCCCAGTTCGGCGTCCGCGCCGGGGCGTCGGGTGGCCTTGGCCAGGGGGGCGATGGCACGGACAAGGGCATTGCCCGCGGCGATGTCGACGCCAGCCTTGGCGTAGCTGTAGGATTCGTTGTCGCTCATGGGCCAGCGCCCTAGAACAATAGCGCCGAAAACGGAAGGCTGGATGGGTTGGCGCTTGGCATGCGGGGCAAATCTCGCCAAAAGGACGCCCGTGATCCTTGCCAAGACTCTTCGTCGCCTGTCGTTTCCGCCAGCGCTTGCTCTCCATGCCCTGTCCCGGCCGGCGCAGATCGCCGGCGCGGTGGGAATCGGCCTGGTCGGCGCTGCGCTGTTCGCCCAGATGGAAGGCGAACGCGGCGTCCCGCCGATCGCCAGCGGCGGCGATTATGAGGTGCGCGGCGTGAAGGTCGACGTCCAGGCCGGCAGCGCCGATGCGGCCCGCTATGCCGGCTGGCGGCTGGCCCAGCGCCAGGCGTGGAAGATGCTGTGGACCCGCACCCATGGCGGAACGGGCGTGCCCAGCCTGTCCGATTCGCAACTGGAAGCCATGATCTCGGGCATCGAGGTCGAATATGAACAGGCCGGCCCCGGTCGCTATGTCGCGACGCTCGGCATCTTGTTCGACCGCGCGCGTACCGGCCAGTTGCTGGGCGTTTCCGGCAATGTGATGCGCTCGCCGCCGCTGCTGGTGATCCCGGTCCTGTGGGATGGCGGCTCCGCCGTATCCTATGAACGGGTCAATGAATGGCAGAAGGCCTGGGCGCGTTATCGCACCGGCGACAGCGCGATCGACTATGTCCGGGTCGCGGGCTCGGTCGCCGACCCGGTATTGCTCAACGCCGGCCAGACCGGACGGCGCGGCCGCCTGTGGTGGCGCGTACTGCTCGACCAATATGGCGCGGCCGACGTGGTGATCCCGATGGTGCGGCTCGACCGGCAATGGCCCGGCGGCCCGGTGACGGCCAATTTCACCGCCCGCTATGGCCCCGACAACAGCCTGATCGGCAGCTTCGCGTTGCGCGCCTCGAACGACAGCGGCATCCCGCAGATGCTGGACGAGGGCGCGCGCCGGATCGACGAACTCTATATCCGCGCGCTCAATGACGGCCGCCTGCGGCCCGATCCGTCGCTGATCATCGAGGAACCGGTCGATCCCAGCGCGCTGGCGATCGAGAATGCGACCGAGGCGCCGATCGAGGCGGTCGACATGCCACTGCCCACCGCCGGCGCCAGCGTCGCCAGCTTCGCCATCCAGTTCGACACGCCTGACGTCGGATCGGTCACCGCCGGCGAATCGGCCTTGCGCAGCATTCCGGGCGTCCGCTCGGCCGCGACCAGCAGCCTGGCGCTGGGCGGCACGTCGGTGATGCAGGTCAGCTTCGAGGGCACGGCCGACGCGCTGCGCACCGGATTGCAGGCGCGCGGCTACAGCGTGGCGGTATCGGGCAACACCATGCGCATCTCGCGCCGGCAGGCCCCCGCAGGACAGCCATGAGCCAGATCAGCCTGCCCTTCGAATGGCAGGGCCAGGGCGAGGAGTTTCTGGTGAGCGAGGCCAATCAACTGGCCGTTGCCCATCTGGAACGCTGGCGCGACTGGCCTGTGTCGGTGACCGTGCTGACCGGCCCGCCACTGTCGGGTCGTTCGGCGCTGGGCCGCCAGTTCGTCGCGATGAGCGGCGGCAGCGTGATCGACGATGCCGAGGGGCAGGACGAGCATATGCTGTTCCATGCCTGGAACGAGGCGCAGACCGAGCATCGCCCGCTGCTGATGATCGGCCGCACGTCCCCGCTGCGCTGGACGGTGGCATTGCCCGACCTGCGATCGCGGCTGGCCGGATCGCCCCATGTCGCGATCGAGGAGCCGGACGAGGCGCTGGCGCTGGCGCTGATCGAACGGCGGCTGGGCGCGTCGGGCGCCAGCTTCGCGCCGGACCTCGCCCCCTGGCTGCTCCGGCGGATCGAGCGCAGCTATGGCGCGATTGCGGCGGTGACGGCGCTGCTGGATGAGGCGTCGCTGTCATCTGGACGTAAGATTTCGGTCGCACTGGCGAAAGAGGCTCTGCAATCTGCAGGAATCTTGCCTATAGTCCCGCCCGATCCCACCAACGACCAGCGCGAGTAATCCGTGGCCGAAGCCGATCCCATCGCCAGCCTTTCGCCCGCGGGCGAGCGCTATTTCAACCGCGAGCTTTCCTGGCTGGCCTTCAACCAGCGGGTGCTGGAAGAGGCGATGAACCGGGCCCACCCGCTGCTCGAACGGCTCCGCTTCCTGTCGATTTCGGGCGCCAATCTCGACGAATTCTTCTCCGTCCGGGTGGCAGGGCTCAAGGGGCAGCAGTTGCAGGATGTCGATCTGCGATCGGCCGATGGCCTGACGCCGGCGCAGCAGCTCGGCGCGATCACCGAAACCACGGCCAGCCTGATGCGCGCCCAGCAGAAGGTCTGGGGCGCGCTGCATGGCGAGCTGGTGCAGGTCGGGATCGAGGTGATCGGTCCGTCCGCAGAAATGGATGTCGGCTGCGCCCAATGGCTGCGCGAACATTTCCTGACCCAGATCTTCCCGATCCTGACGCCTCAGGCGCTGGACCCTGCGCATCCCTTCCCCTTCATCCCCAATCAGGGCCTGTCGATCGTCTTCGATCTGGAGCGCCTGTCGGACAAGCAGCCGATCCGCGAACTGGTGATGATCCCCTCCTCGCTAGCCCGCTTCGTGCGCATT
This sequence comes from Sphingobium sp. LF-16, assembly GCF_003711185.1. Lineage (NCBI taxonomy): Bacteria > Pseudomonadati > Pseudomonadota > Alphaproteobacteria > Sphingomonadales > Sphingobiaceae > Sphingobium > Sphingobium sp. LF-16. Next base: position 2,573,118 of record NZ_CP029335.1, read on the forward strand.
CCGGGCGAACCGATGCGCTACATGGCGCTGGAGGCGGTGATCCGCCGCTTCTCGGCCGATCTCTTCCCCGGCTATCGCGTCCGCAACAGCGGCGTGTTCCGCATCATCCGCGACAGCGACATCGAGATCGAGGAAGAGGCGGAGGATCTGGTCCGCTATTTCCGCAGCGCCATCAAGCGCCGCCGCCGCGGCCGCGTGATCCGCATGGAGATAGAGGAACGCATCCCCGAACCGGTCGAGGAAATGCTCCAGGACATGCTCCAGGGCCATGAGGCGATCGTGGTCGAGGTAGAGGGCTTCATCGGCATCGGTGACCTTAGCGGCATCGTCGACGCCGACCGCCCCGACCTCAAGTTCGAGCCCTATGCGCCCCGCTTCCCCGAGCGCATCCGCGAATATGGCGGCGACTGTTTCGCCGCGATCCGCGCCAAGGACATCGTCGTCCACCACCCCTATGAGGCGTTCGACGTCGTCATCTCCTTCCTGAAACAGGCCGCGTCCGACCCGGATGTGGTCGCGATCAAGCAGACCCTCTATCGCGCGGGCAAGCAGTCGGCGATCATCCGCGCCCTGATCGACGCCGCAGAGGCCGGCAAGTCGGTGACCGCGGTGGTCGAACTAAAGGCGCGCTTCGACGAGGAACAGAATCTGATGTGGGCCGACGCGCTGGAACGCGCCGGCGTCCAGGTCGTCTATGGCTTCATCGACTGGAAGACCCATGCCAAGGTGTCGATGGTGGTGCGGCGCGAGGGCGACCAGTTCCGCAGCTACTGCCATTTCGGCACCGGCAACTATCACCCGATCACCGCGCGCATCTATACCGATCTCAGCTTCTTCACGGCCGATCCGGCCTATAGCCGCGATGCAGCCGCTTTGTTCAACTACATCACCGGCTATGTCGAACCGCAACGGCTGGAAAAGCTGGTCATGTCGCCCCGCGACCTGCGCGACACGCTGTGCGCCTGCATCGATGCGGAGATCGACCATGTCCGCGCCGGCCGCCCCGGCACCATCTGGGCCAAGATGAACAGCCTGGTCGACCCGGCGATCATCGAGAAACTCTATGCCGCCAGCAATGCCGGGGTGCAGATCGACCTGATCGTGCGCGGCATCTGCTGCCTGCGGCCGGGCGTTCCGGGCATGTCGGAAAATATCCGGGTCAAGTCGGTCGTCGGCCGTTTCCTGGAACATAGCCGCATCACCGTCTTCGGCAATGGCAAGGCGCTGCCCAATAATGGCGCCAAGGTCTATATCAGCTCGGCCGACTGGATGCCGCGCAACTTCGACCGCCGCGTCGAATTCCTCGCGCCGGTCGAAAACCCGACCGTCCATGACCAGATTCTGGACCAGGTGATGGTCGCCAATCTGATCGATACCGAACAGAGCTGGGTGCTGGACCGCGACGGCCATTATACCCGGCTGGAGCCGGGCGACCGGCCGTTCAACCTGCACCGCTATTTCATGACCAACCCGTCGCTGTCCGGGCGCGGCGCAGCGCAGGAGCATGGCGCGGTGCCGACCCTGCGCCTGCGTGGCCGGGCCTGATCGCGCGATGAACTCGATGCTCAGCCGCGTGCGCGCCATGGCCGAGACCATGGCAACCTCGCCCGAACCCGCTACCGCGCGCTCGGCGATCATCGACATCGGCTCCAACAGCGTCCGCCTGGTCGTCTATGACGGGCCGCGCCGCATCCCCTTCATCCTGTTCAATGAAAAGGTGATGGCGGGCCTGGGCGCTTCGCTCGCCAAGACCGGTGCGATCGAACCGGAAGCGATGGAGCGCGGCCTGCGTGCCATCGGCCGCTTTGCCCATCTGTGCCGCGACATGCGCGTCACCGACATACGCTGCGTCGCGACGGCCGCCGTGCGCGACGCCACCAATGGCGCCGAGTTCATCACCCGTGCCAAGGCTATGGGCCTGACCGTCGAACTGCTGTCGGGCGCGCAGGAGGCGATCGGCGCCGCCATGGGCGTCTTGTCGGGCATTCCCGATGCCGACGGCATCGTCGGCGACCTGGGCGGCGGCAGCCTGGAACTGGCCCGCGTGCGCAAGGGCGCGGTCGAACAGACCATCTCGCTGCCACTGGGCGTGCTGCGCCTGCCGCAGATCCGTGCCAAGGGGCCGCGTGCGCTTGATCGCTGCGTTGCCAAGATGCTGGAAAAGGCCGGCTGGCAGGCGGAACCGGACCTGCCCTTCTATCTCGTCGGCGGATCCTGGCGCTCGCTCGCCCGCTTCGACATGCAGCTCACCCATTTCCCGCTGCCGGTGGTGCATCAATATGAGATGAGCGCGGCCCGTGCCGAACAGCTCACCCGCATCATCTCCCATGTCGACAAGGGCCGGCTGAAGCAGATCCCGGCGATGACCGGATCGCGCGTGCCGACCCTGCCGGATGCCGCCGCGCTGCTGTCGGTGGTCGTGCGCCAGCTCAAGTCCAGCCGGATGATCGTGTCGGCCTATGGCCTGCGCGAAGGGCTGCTCTACGAAAATCTGCCCGACGATATCCGTGCCCATGATCCGCTGCTAGTCGCGGCTGAGGCGGAGGGCGAGGCACAGGCCCGCTTCCGCGGCCATGGCGACCGTATCGACCGCTGGATCGCCCCGCTATTCCCCGACGATGACAAGGGTGCGCGCCGCATCCGCCGCGCCGCCTGTCTGCTGGCCGATGTCAGCTGGCGTGCCAATCCCGATTTCCGCGCCGAACGCGGCGTCGAAATCGCCCTGCACAGCAATTGGGTCGGCATCACCGCTGCCGAGCGGGCGATGCTGGGCCAGGCGCTGCACACCCATTTCGGCGGCGATGTCGGCACGCTGCCCAACCTCGACCGCATGGCCAGCGCGGATGCGCTGCGCCGCGCCGCGCTCTGGGGCCTCGCCATTCGCCTTGCCCAGCGCCTGTCGGGCGGCGTCGAAGGCCCGCTCGCCATTTCCCATCTGGAACGGCATGGCGACCGCATCGACCTCCACCTGCGCGACGAGGATGCCGATCTCTACGGCGAAGCGGTCGAACGCCGCCTGCGCAACCTCGCCCAGGCCATGGGCCTCAAATATCAGCTGCTCGACGGACAGGGGTAGGCCGACACCGACCGCGCCCGGTCAGGAAAGGGCGGTCGCTTCCCGCACGACCAGCACCGGCACGCCGTCGCGCACCGGATAGGCGAGGCCCGCCGCGTCCGACACCAGCGCCTGGCGGGCCGCGTCCCAGCGCAGCGGCGTGCGCGTCGCCGGGCAGACCAGCTTGGCCAGCAGCCAGGGATCGATCGGGGCCGTCTCTTCGCTCATAATCTCGCTCATTGCATCGTCGCGCCGCCGTCGCGCTCGGCGCGACCGACGATCTGCATCAGCTGGATGATCCGGTCGGCCCGCTCGCTCAGCGTGTCGGCCTCCAGCAAGGTCTGCTTGGCCGCCGGGTCGAACGGCGCGATCTGGGCGATGCCGTTGACCAGCGCCATGTCGTCCAGCCGCGACACCGCCGTCCAGTCGACCGCATAGCCCAGCGCATCGGCAAAGCGGCGCGATTCCTGCTCCAGCGCCGCCCGCTCGACCAGATGCAGCACCTCGTCCTCCGGCGCCTGCTCCACCTCCGCCTCGATCTGGCGGAACAGCGTCGACACCTCCAGCTCGCGCACCAGCCGGAACCGGGCCAGCCCGGTCAGGATGATGTTGAACCGGCCATCGTCCAGCGCCTCGATATGGCTGATCCGCCCCAGGCAGCCGACGTCGAACAGCGGCGGCTTCTGCCCCTCGCTGCGCGGCTGGATCATGCCGATGCGCCGGTCGCGCGCGGACGCATCCTGCACCAGCGCGCGATAGCGCGGCTCGAAGATATGCAGCGGCAGCTCCATGCCCGGCAGCAACAGCGCGCCGGACAGCGGAAAGATCGAGATGCGCGCGCGGTTCACCGGGTCACCGATCCTTTACGAAAACAGGATCTGCGACAGCTTGCGGCGCTGCGCCGACACCCACGGATCTTCCAGCCCGACCGCCTCGAACAGGGTCAGCAGCTGGGTGCGCGCGGCGCCGTCATTCCAGGCCCGGTCGCGGCGCACGATCTCCAGCAGCTGCTCGGCCGCGCCATCGCGGTCGCCATTGCCCATCAGCCCGGTCGCCAGCTCGAAGCGCGCCTCATGATCGTCACCATCGGCCGCCAGCCGCGCCTCGACCCCCGACAGGTCGGCCACGGGCTTGGCATTGCGCGCCAGCGCCAGCGCCGCCTTCGCGCGCTCGATCGCCTGGTCCTTCTGCATCTCGGCGGGCAGTTCGGCGAGCAGCGCATCGGCCTCGTCCAGCTGCCCCAGCGCCACCAGCGCGCGCAGCAGGCCGCTCAGCACTTCGGCATTGTCCGGCGCGATGTCGGCAATCTGCTGGAACACCGACAAGGCCCGCTCCGCCTCGCCGCCGGCCAGCATCTCCTCGCCCATCGCGATCAGCGGCGCAATCTCTTCCGCCTGCGCCTTCTCGTCCGATTCGATCGGCAACTGGCTCAGCAGCTGGTCGAGATATTGCTTCAACTGCCCCTCGGTCCGCGCCTGGCTCAGGTCCGCGACCGGCTGGCCCTGGAACACGGCATAGACGGTCGGGATCGACTGGACGCGGAACTGGCTGGCGATGAAGCCATTTTCATCGACATTCACCTTCACCAGCTTGACGCCCTTGCTGGCATAGTCGGCGCACACCTTCTCGATCACCGGCGCCAGCTGCTTGCACGGGCCGCACCATTCGGCCCAGAAGTCGACGATCACCAGGCTCGTGCGCGAAGGCTCCACCACATCCTGGCGAAACGCCTCCACGGCCGCCTTGTCGGCCTCGCTCAGTCCCAGGGTCGCCACGCTTCATTCTCCTGCAATGCGGTTAGTCGCCGCCGTCATACAGCGCCTTATGTGGGGCGTCACCCCTGCTGGACAAGTCGGGGCGCGCGCGCCGCCTTACAGGAAATATTTGAGCCGGATCGCCTGCCGCACCGGCGCGCCGCTCACCACGAACTCGGCCGACCGGAAGCTGGGCGCGCCAAAGCGCAGCACCGGATTGCGCGAAAAGCCCACCCCTTCGCGCGGAATGCCGGCAAAGGTGTCCAGCTTGCCATTGCCATTTTCGTCATGGATGATCGCGATTGCATAGTCGCCCGGCGCCAGATTACCGAGCGGTATGGCATTGCCCGTCGTCGCCACGATCAGGTGGCGCTTGTCGGGATCCTTGCTGCAATCGGGAAAAAAGTCGGCCGATCGCGCCACGCAGATCAGGATGCGCCCCTTGGCCGATCGCAGCCCCTCGGCCGTCATGCTGATCGGCTGGGCCAGGTCCATCGGCGCCGCCCCCGCCAGTCCGATCAACGCCACCGCTGCAAACACCACCCGACCGATCACGCCTGTTCCTTCCTGAAATCACGCCCGAAATCCCCCAAGCCCCCGGTCGGTGCCGCACAGCCGGTCCCAGACGCGAAAATAGAGGCCATAATTGCACCGATATTGTTCATGATGCCGCTGATGATGGCTGGCGGTGATCAGCCAGCGGCCAATCGGCCCGCGCACCATCCAGCGCGGAAACATCTCCCACCCCATATGGTTGGACACGCCCATGATCGTCATGATCGACAGCACCACGCCCAGCGCGCCGACATGGATCGGGATCAGGAAGACCAAAGCCGGGATCACCACCGCCCCGGTCAGCGCCTCCCACGGGTGAAAGCTCATCGCCGCCCAGGCGGTCGGTGGCCGGCTGGCATGATGGACGGCATGGGCGATGCGGAACAGCCGGGGCGCGTGCATCCACCGGTGCGTCCAGTAGAACCATGTGTCATGCGCGGCGAGATAGAGCAGCACCGACACCGGCAGATACCAGAGCGGATAGCGGCCGACATCCTCATAGATGCGCGTCCAGCCCCGCGCCTGCCAGCCCCAGGCGACGACCCCGGCGGGGATGCCATAGATGGCGGCGGACGCCAGCGACCAGCCAATCTCCCGCCCGATCTGCCGCCCCTGCCCGCGATAGAGGCCCGGCTGCCGCAGCCTTGTCGCCAGCGCAAAACCGCCACTGGCAATCAGATAGCGCACCCCGACGATCAGCGTCATCGCCAGCGCGGACAAGAGGATGGCTGCGACCATGGCGGGGCTATAGCGGTGAATGCGGGGGAGCGGAAGCGGAGGGGTTGGCGACTTGCCGAACGCCGGCAAGTCGCCGCCGGCAGTTCATTGTGTCGCGATGGCGATCTTCACCTGGTGGGCCAGATCGTCAAACTCGACATCGCTGATGTCGACCAGCACCCGCTTGATCGTGCCGTTGAACTTGGCCGGGCTCTTGTAGAGCTTCGAAACCGGCGTGATCAAATCGCACCCGATATCGAAACTTTCACCCACGGTGAAGCGTGCGCCGACCTGCTGCTCGAAGCGTCCTTCGCCGACCACCGTCTCGCCGAGCCGCAAGGTCGCCTTGCCGCCGGTGGCGAACTCACCTTCCTTGTCGCATTCGATCTGCACCGAAAGCACATGGTGCCCCGCCGGGATCTTGTCATTCGATGCCACGCGATAGCGCTCGGTATTGAACCAATTATGCTCCCAATAGAGGGTGCCGTCCTTCATGAAGAGACTGTAGCCGCCAGCCTCGCCGCCGCAGCAGGCAAGCACACCGTCACCGCCCGCTTGCGGTATCTCCACTTCGGCCGCGATGGTGTGATTGATATTCTTGGTCGGCGGTGAGGCGGGTTCGGGAATGCGCGTCGTGCCCGGCAGGTAGATGAACTGTTTCTTGCCGCGCAGATAACTGGGCTTCAGATTGACGTCGGCCCGTTCGACAAAGCGATCGTCGAGCGGCAGGACATTATATTTCGCCGCCTCGGCCCAGAACATGTCCTGCAATTCGCGCAGTTTGGCCGGTTCCTTTTCGGCCAGATCATTGGCCTGGCTGAAATCCTCGTCGATATTGTAAAGTTCCCATGTATCGCTGTCGAAATCGGGCGAGGAACCGGAGGTCTGCCAGGGCAACTTGCCATGGCGCGCGCCTGCGACCCAGCCATTATGATAGAGGGCGCGGTTGCCGAACATCTCGAAATACTGCGTCTGCCGGGTCGAGGGCGCGGCCGCATCGCCCCAGCTATAGGCCATGCTGACGCCTTCGATCGGCTTTTGCGGCACGCCGTTGATGGAGATCGGCTCGGTCACGCCGGCCGCTTCCAATATGGTCGGCACGATGTCGATCGCATGATGGAACTGGCTGCGTAGGCCGCCCTGATCGGCAATGCGACTGGGCCAGCTCATCACCATGCCGTTGCGCGTACCACCAAAGTGCGATGCGACCTGCTTGCACCATTGGAAGGGCGAGGAGCCGGCCCAGCACCAGGACACCGGATAGTGATTTTCATGCTCGGTGTTGCCGATCTCGTCGATCACTTTCAGCATTTCCTGAACATCGTCAGGATAGCCATGTTGCGATTTCATGTTGTTGACCGTGCCCGTCAGCGTACCTTCGGCGCTCGGGCCATTGTCGCCGACGACATAGATGATCAGCGTATCGTCGCGCAGCCCCATCATCTCCAGCGCTTCAACAACCCGGCCTAGCTGCGCATCGACATGCTCCAGGAAGCCGGCAAAGACCTCCTGCATGCGCGCGTAGAGCTTTTTCTCGTCGGCGCTGCAATCGTCCCAGGCCGGCATCGAATCCGGCCGGGGTGTCAATTGCGTGCCCTCCGGCACCACCCCCAGCTTGATCTGTCGCGCTAGCGTTTCCTCGCGCACCTTGTCCCAGCCCTGATCGAACTGGCCCTTATACTTGTCGGCATAGTCCTTGGGGCTGTGATGCGGGGCATGGGCGGCGCCGGGCGCCCAATAGGCAAAGAAGGGCTTGTCCGGCGCACTGGCCTTCTGGCTGCTGATCCAGGCGATCGCCTTGTCGGCCATGGCCGAACTCAGATGATAATTGTCATCGCCCTCGGGCTTTTCGATCGGCAGCGTGTTTTCGATCAACGGCGGATCCCAATTATTGGTTTCGCCGCCCATGAAACCATAGAAATATTCAAAGCCATGGCCGGTCGGCCAGCGATCGAAGGGGCCGGCCGGGCTGGTTTCGAAATCGGGCGTGTTATGCCATTTGCCGAAGGCGGCGGTGTTGTAATGGTTGAGCCGCAGTGTCTGCGCCACGCAGGCGGCGTTTTCCGGCCAGCGGCCGTCATAGCCGGGAAAACCGGTCGCCAATTCCATGATGATGCCGGTGTGCATCGAATGATGGTTCCGGCCCGACAGGATCGCCGCGCGGGTTGGCGAACAGAGCGCGGTGGTGTGGAAGCGATTATAGCGGATACCCTGCTTCGCCAGCTTTTCCAGGGTCGGCGTGTTGACCGGACCGCCAAAGGTCGAAGCATGGCCGAATCCGACATCGTCCAGCAGCACCAGCAGCACATTGGGCGCCCCGTCCGGCGCCTGCGGCACATCGGGCACGACAGCCTCGGAATCCGCATAGGTTCGACCGACCCGACCGGAAAAATGGGTATCCGTCTGCGGGTAAGGAAGGATCGTTTCGGTCATCCGTAGCTCCGATCATTTAGGTACGCCGAAACGGGACGCCCGTTCGACTGGCCCCGCCATGGCCTTGCAGGATTTCGGCGGATTCGTCGAAAGAAGCTAATTTGCCAGGCGATCGAAACCATCGGGGAGAACCCTGATAATAGACTGCGCGAACGGCGATGATCTGAACTGGCCGTCTTTTCAGGGCGCAAATCCACCCCGCTTTCCTACTCGGCTAATTTCTGATCTATCCTCCGCGATGGAGCAGCCGCGATCCCGCCCTTGCACACGCACCGATGCGCCGCCACCCCCGCAACCCAACAGGCGCGCCACCATGACCCGGATGGCGCTTCGCAATGACCCGGATGTGATCCAACAGGCGCGTCGGCGGTGCGCGGCAGGCGCGAAAAGGCCGGAAAACGCCGATATCGTCGCGCCACGACACTGTGAACTTCGCGATGTGACCCTGGAGAGACCCAGGAGTGACCCTGAAACCGCCCTATGCCGGGCGCACCATTCAGGTGCGGGGGCGGGCCTGGCGGTAGCTGCCCAGTACGCGCACCCATTTGGTGTGGAATTCCAGCTCGGCGAGCGCGCGGTCGACCGCCGGGTCGCCCGGCATCCCTTCGATATCGCAATAGAATTCGGTCGCGGCAAAGCTGGCGCCGCGCTGGTAGCTTTCCAGCTTGGTCATGTTGACGCCATTGGTCGCAAAGCCGCCCATCGCCTTGTAGAGCGCGGCCGGGATATTCTTCACCTCGAACAGGAAGGTGGTCATGACCGGGCCGACGCCCGCCGCCGGTGCCTTGGGCTCGCGCGCCAGCACCAGGAAGCGGGTCATATTGTCGTCGCTATCCTCGATATTCTCGGCGATCAGGCGCAGGCCATAGATTTCGGCGGCCAGATAGGGGGCGATCGCCCCCTCGCCCGGCGCCCGCGTCTCCGCCACCAGCGCGGCGGCGCCGGCGGTGTCGGCATAGGCGACCGGCTGGATGCCGCGCTCGCGCAGATAATGGCGGCACTGGCCCAGCGCCTGCGGATGGCTGATCGCGCTCTTCACCGGCACCGTGTCGGGCGCCATCAGGCAGTGGCGAATGCGCAGGAAATATTCGTCGACGATGTGCAGCCCGGATTCGGGCAGCAGGAAATGCATGTCGGCGACGCGGCCGTGCAGGCTGTTTTCGATCGGAATGATCGCTCGGGCGGCAAGGCCACCCCGCACCGCGTCGATCGCATCCTCGAACGCAAAGCTGGGCAGCGGCACGCAATCGGGGGCGTAGCCAAGCGCGGCCAGGTGCGAATTGGCACCGGGCGCGCCCTGATAGGCGACGGCGCGCGCCGGATCGGCAGCGGCCTTTTGCGACATGTCGGCGACCAGCGCGCGAGCGGGGGCGGGATAATTTTCCATGCGTGCCTGCGCGCTTAGGCAGTTGGGGGATCGCGCGCAAGCATCGGCGGGGCGGCACCGCTCGAAAAGCGCCACGGCGGGTTGCACCCCGGCCTATCCCCCATTATGGCAAGTGCTTAAGTGGGGGAGCGCACGACAGCCTCCATAACAAAGATGCGAGGGAAATCTGCGGATGGGCGATCGATTCAACACCGTTGCAGGGTGGGCGTTGTTTGCAGGCATCATCGCGCTGGGTGGCGCGATCGTCAGTTCCAAATATTTCCACGATGAACGGCCCGAAAAGATGGGCTATGCGATCGAGGGCGTCGAGGTGGAAGGCGAAGGTGGCGGCGACAGCGGCCCCGGCCTCAACACCCTGCTCGCCAGCGCGGATGTCGCGGCCGGCGAAAAGGTGTTCGCGAAATGCGCCGCCTGTCACACCGTCAATCAGGGCGGCACCAACGGCATCGGTCCCAATCTCTACGCCACCGTCGGCGAAGGCATCGGCCAGGGCAAGGGCGGATTCGCCTTCTCCGAAGCGCTCAAGAGCAAGGGCGGCGAATGGAGCTTCGACAATCTCGATCATTGGCTGAAGAGCCCGCGTGAATTTGCCCCCGGCACCAAGATGACCTTTGCCGGCCTCTCCAACCCGGCCGATCGCGCCAACCTGATCGCCTGGCTGAACACCCAGGGGTCCAACCTCCCCCTGCCCGCCGCCGATGCCGCGCCCGCTGCGGCCGACAATGCCGCCCCGGCCGAAGGCGGCGACAATGCCGCCAACGCGACCGAAGCCCCGGCCGAGAACGCAGCGCAGTAAATTTCAGGAAGGGCGCGGCCGGTGGCGGCGCCCTTTTCGGCTATCGGCTGCGAACCGCCGTCACGCCGCGCCAGGCATCCAGTTCCACGACCAGATCGGCCCGCGCCGGCATCTCGTCCAATATATGCCGGGTCAGCCGCTCATAATGCTGGATGAAGCGGGCGACCTCTTCATCGCTCATCACCGCACTGCCGCCACCGGCCGCGCGCAATTCCGCCTCCTGCTGCGTCCGCCAGCCCTGCACCACGTCAAACCCCGGCGCCGCCAGCAGCGCCAGCGCATCGATCCGCCCGAACAGCGCCTGATAGTCCCCCGCCAGCGCCGCATTGACGAAGCGCCGCCAGCGCCCGTCGCCATCCTCGTCCCGCTCCAGCGCGTTGACCGGGGCATCCAGTGCGCCTGCCTCCTGCGCCCGCGCGCCCACGCACCAGCCCTCCAGGATCAGCAGCCGCAGCCCCGCCCCTGCCTCCGGCCACGCGCTTTCAGGCAAGCGATCATCCACCGCCTTGTCGAACCGCGGCAAGCACGCCGCCTGCCCCGCCGCCAGCGCGTCCAGCACCCGCAGTCCCAGCGCGACATCATGCGTCCCCGGAACGCCCCGCGTCCGCAGCAGCGGATGCACGTCCTGCGCCAGCGCTTCCCGCTCAGCCTTCGTCAGATACAGATCATCGATCGACAGGATCGCGCTCGCCACGCCCCGCGCGCCCATGCGCGCATGCAGCGCCTGCGCCAATGTGCTCTTGCCGCTGCCCTGCGCCCCGCACAGGCCCAGCACGGCCAGGCCATCCTTCTCTTCCAGCAGGCGCAGCGCCAGGCGATCGACCGCATCGAGCGCCGTCGCCGCCACGGTCAGAGCTGCGCGACCAGCAGCTTGTCGATCTTGCGTCCGTCCATGTCGACAATCTCGAAGCGCCAGCCCTGATCCTCGGCATAGTCGCCGACTTCCGGCAGGCGCTTGAGCAGCCACAGCACATGGCCCGCGACCGTCGCATAATCGCGGTCCTCGGACAGGTTGATGTCGATCTTCTCGGCCAGCTGGTCGATCGGCATCTGCCCCGACACCAGCAGACTGCCATCCTCGCGCTCGACCATGTCCGGCTCGTCATAGACGTCGCGGTCCGACGCGAAATGGCCGGCGATCGCGGACAGCAGGTCGGCCGGGGTCACGATCCCCTCGAAATGCCCATATTCGTCATGCACCATCACCATCGGCACGTCGGACTTGCGCAGCACTTCCAGCGCATCCATCGCGTCGACCTGGTCAGGCACGACCTCCGCCTTGCGCAGCAGCGCCTCGATATTCAGCGCCTCGCCCCGGAATAGCGCGGTCATGATGTCGCGCGCCTGGACGATGCCGATAATGTCCTCCACCGATCCGCGCCCCACCGGCAGGCGGGTATGCGGCGTTTCCAGCAGGCGCAGGCGGATCGTGTCCTCATCGGCGTTGATGTCGATCCAGTCGACATCCATGCGCTGGGTCATCACCTCGCGCACCGGCCGGTCGGCCAGCCGCACCACGCCGGAGATGATCGCCCGCTCGCTTTCCTCGATGATGCCCGACCGGCTCGCCTCGGCGACGATCAGATGCAGTTCCTCGACCGTGACATGATGTTCGGATTCGCGGTCCAGCCCCAGCAGCTTGAAGATCAGGCCGCTCGACTTGTCGAGCACCCACACCACCGGCGCGGTCAGCTTGGCCAGATACAGCATCGGCGTCGCCACCAGCACGGCGATCGGCTCGGGCTGACGCAGCGCGAACTGCTTGGGCACCAGCTCGCCAATGATCAGCGAGGCATAGGTGGTGAGGCCGATGACCAGCGCAAAGCCAAGATTTTCCGCCATATTGGGCGACAGGCCCAGCGCCGCCAGCCGCTCGCCGGTCGGCCCGCCAAGGCTGGCGCCCGAATAGGCGCCCGAAATGATGCCGATCAGGGTGATGCCGATCTGGACGGTCGACAGGAACTTGCCTGGGTCCGCCGCCAGCTGCAACGCCGACTTGGCGCCGCGCTTGCCCGCCTTCTCCATCGCCTGCAGCCGTGGCTTGCGCGCGGACACGATGGCCAGCTCCGACATCGCGAAGACGCCGTTCAGAGCGACCAGCGCCAGGATGATGATGAGGTCTACCCAGGGGAAGGGCGTCGGAGCGGGAGGGGGGATCGTGGCCATGGTGGTCTCCTCCCCTATAACCTTTATTCTTTCGTTTTCACAACCATCCCATCATCGCCCGTTCAGTTCACTTGTGGAACAATCCATCGCCTGGGTTATTAGGGAGGCATCCATCCACGCGGATGCCAAGGACAAGGGAATAGAAGAATGAGGATTTCGCACCGGATCATGATGGCCGCCGGCTTGGCCGCGATGCTGACCACCACCGCCTGCACCACCGACCCGGAAACCGGGCAGAAGCGCATGTCGAAGGCGGCGATCGGCGGCATTGGCGGCGCGCTGGGCGGTTATCTGCTGGGCGATCTTGTCGGCGGCCGGCATGACCGCACCGAAAAGATCCTGGGCGCCGGCATCGGCGCGATCGCGGGCGCCGGCATCGGCTCCTATATGGACGAACAGGAACGCAAGCTGCGCCAGCAGACCGCCGGCAGCGGCGTCGACGTGATCCGCCAGGGCGACGACCTGCTGCTGCGCATGCCCTCGGGCATCACCTTCGCGTTCAACGACGCCAGCGTCCAGCCGCAGTTCCGCCCCACGCTGGACGAGGTATCCTCGATCCTGTCGCAATATCCCAAGACCTATATCGACGTATATGGCCATACCGACAGCGACGGGTCGGACGCCTATAACCAGACGCTGTCGGAACGCCGCGCCCAGTCGGTCGCCGGTTATCTGACCAGCCATGGCGTCCAGTCGGCGCGCATCGCCACGCGCGGCTTTGGCGAAACCCAGCCGATCGCGTCGAATGCGACCGAGGAAGGCAAGGCCGCCAACCGCCGCGTCGAAATCAAGATCTCGCCCGTCACCGAATCCGACGTGCGCAACTGACAATGGCTCGGGCCGCTCGAACGGGCGGCCCGACCGACCATCTGCGCTGCCGACAGCACAAAACCGCCCCTACGCCCCCGTCAACATTATCCTCATTGACCTTCGCGCGCGCCGGGCATAGCAGGGCCGCCGCTGTCGCAACCCAAAGAGTGCCCTACAATGACCTATGTCGTGACCGACAACTGCATCCGCTGCAAATATATGGATTGCGTCGAGGTCTGCCCCGTGGACTGTTTCTACGAGGGCGAGAACATGCTGGTCATCAATCCCAACGAGTGCATCGACTGCGGCGTGTGCGAACCGGAATGCCCGGCCGAGGCTATCCTGCCCGACACCGAGAACGGCCTCGAAAAGTGGCTGGAACTCAACACCAAATATTCGGCCGAATGGCCCAACATCACGGTCAAGGGCGAAGCCCCGGCTGACGCCGACGCGATGAGCGGCGTAGAGAACAAGCTGGAGCAGTTCTTCTCGCCTGAACCCGGCGAGGGCAGCTGATCGATATTATCCTGCGCCATCAAGGCGCAGCGTCCCATTTTGTGCCGCACCCCTAGACTTTGTGTCCGGGGGTGGCAATTTTGTTACGAATCTGCTAAATAGCGCCCAGCGGACGAACATGGTCGCGTTCGTCCTGGAGTATTCGCATCATGTCTTGACGGTGACGCCGCGGACTTTCCCCGACTCGTGCCCCTGCTGCACCTGCCCCGCGACGGCCCGTTCCCCGGTTGAATAGAAAGGTTTCAAATGGCTGCCAAGGCGCTGTCCTTTGACGTTGGTGATTATGTCGTTTACCCCAAGCACGGCGTGGGCCGTGTGATCGAACTCCAAAAGGAGCAGATCGCGGGCATGGAACTGGAGCTGTATGTGCTCCGTTTCGAAAAGGAGCGCATGACGCTGCGCGTTCCCACCAACAAGGCCGAAGGCGTCGGCATGCGCAAGCTGTCCTCCAACAAGACGCTGGAGGAGTCGATGGAAACCCTGAAGGGCAAGCCCAAGGTCAAGCGCACCATGTGGTCGCGCCGCGCCCAGGAATATGAAGCGAAGATCAATTCGGGCGACCTGGTGTCGATCGCCGAAGTGACCCGCGACCTGTTCCGTGCCGACGACCAGCCCGAGCAGAGCTATTCCGAGCGCCAGATCTTCGAGGCTGCTTCCAGCCGCCTCGCCCGCGAACTCGCCGCGATGGAAGAGACCGACGAGCCCACTGCGCTGCAGAAGATCCTGCGCATCCTCAATGAGGCCGCGCCGAAATATGCCAAGGTCGAAGGCTGATCGCTTCGCCTGAACAGGCTGAAACATGACGAAGGGCGCCCTCCCAGGGGGCGCCCTTCTTCGTTACGGCGGGGCCATTGCGGGAATCCCGCCCTCGTCCGTTGACTCCCCCGAACCGTTCTTCAGGACGCATAGGGGAATAGCCATGAACGACCAGAATGACGCGCAGCAGGATCTGATCCAGCGCGGCTATTCGCGCCGCGACGCCGCCCGCATATTGGGCGTGCTGGGCGCGGGCGTGGCGGTCGCCACCGCCGGCACCCCGGTCTGGGCGCAGCGCAATGACGGCCCGGAAGAAGGCAATTTCCCCAAGGTGCGGATCGGCTCCAACGAATGCTGGACCGGCCCCTTCCCCGTCGCCCAGGCTGCCGCGGCGAAGATCGTGTCCCACGCCAATTTCTATCACCCCGGCACCGAAGTCACCGACTTCAAGAAGACGCTCGCCACGATCGAGGGCGTGCCGGTCGATCATGTCCTGCCCTGGCCGGGGTCCAGCGATCCGCTCTCGCGCATCGTCGTCGCCTTCTGCTCGCCGCAAAAGGGGCTGGTGACCGCCGATGTCAGCTATGAACAGCCCTGGGGCACGGCGGAATGGGCCGGCGCCAAGGTGACGAAGGTGCCACTGACGCCCGATTATCGTCATGACGTGAAGGCGATGCTGGCGGCCAATCCGGACGCCGGCCTCTATTATATCTGCTCGCCCAACAACCCCACCGGCACGCTGACGCCGGTGGCCGACATCGAATGGCTGGTCGCCAACAGGCCGGCCGGATCGATCGTCCTGGTGGACGAAGCCTATCTCCATTTCTCGCACGGCCAGTCGGCCGCGCCGCTGGTTGCGCAGGGCAAGGACGTGATCGTGCTGCGCACCTTCTCCAAGCTGTTCGGCATGGCCGGCATGCGGCTGGGCGCCACCATCGCGCGGCCGGACCTGCATGCCAGGATGATGCGCTACGACGGCAAGCGCATGTCGACCAACCTGCCCCTGCCCTCGGTCGTGTGCGGCACGGTGGCGCTGACGCAGAAGGCGCTGATCGAGCAGCGCCGGGCCGAGATGATCGCCGCGCGCGACTTCACCTTCGCCCATCTCACCAAGCGCGGGGTCAAATTCATTCCGTCGGACGCCAACATGTTCATGGTCGACTGGGGCAAGCCGGCGGCCGGCGTGCAGGCCCAGTTTCTGGCGGCGGGTGTCGGCATCGGCCGCAACTGGGCGCCTTGGCCCACCATGTCGCGCGTCACTGTCGGTTCCATGGCCGACATGCAGGCCTTCTGCGCCGCCCTCGACAGGATCATGGTCTGAAAAAGGGCCGGCTTCGCTGTGGAAGCTGGCCCTTTGGATCAATTGCCCTTCACGCTGTCGGCGGCATCCTTGGCGGCGTCGCCGACATCGCTCGCGGCCTGACCGACCTGGCTCGCCGCGCTCGACACCGCATCATCCTTGCGGGTCTGGCTGCTGATCAGGAAGAAGGCGGCAACAGCCACCACCACGACCAGCAGCAGGATCGCGATGGTCGTGCCACCGCCGCCGCTGCGCTTTTCGATGATGGTGGTCGTGGGCGCCGGGCGTTCCTGATAATCTGCCATATAGTCTCTCCTCTTTGTCACCCCGTGGGGGCAACAATGCCGGAGAGCGGGCAAAGGTTTCAGCCGCCCCGCTGGCCCGCCTTACTCGCCGGTCGGGACGAAGGCGCCCTTGGCGCGGTCCTTGACCACCTTGTCGGCGCGGAAAACCGATCCGCTCATGGTGATGTAGACGCCCGGCTCGGCGACCTGCGCGGTGGCGAAAGCCATGCCAAGGTTGAAGCTCGCATCGCTCTCGCCAAAGCGCGCCGGCGCCAGCGCACCGACCAGCACGACGGTCTTGCCGGGAATGTCCTGCAACAGCTTGGCCGTCTCGGTCATGGTGTCGGTGCCATGGGTGATGACGATATGCTTCTCACGCGCGGCGGCGACGCGGGCGGCGATCAGCGCGCGATCCGTGTCGTCCAGCTCCAGGCTGTCCTTGCGGGTGATTTCCTCGATGCGGAAGGGCCGCTTGACCCGCGCCACCTGCAACAGCTTGGCCATCACCGTCTCGCCGACCTGATAGTCGGACAGGGCGTCGAAATAGACCTTGTCGATCGTGCCACCGGTGGTGAGCAGCAGGATGGGGGTTTCGGGGGACAGCATGAACGGACTCCGTATATCGATCGCGCCCCCTTAACGGATAATGGCGCCGACCGGAACCGTCCCTATTCGCCCCGCGCCATCGCCGCACCCCGATCGCGCGCGGCGACCAGCGTGTCGGTCAGAAGGTCGAGCAGGCGATTGTCGGCGTCCAGCACATTGAGGCCCTGGCGCGTCATGCCGCCGGGGCTGGCGACCTGATCCGCCAGGGTGGCCGGGCTGACGCTGGCGCGCGCCGCCATGTTCGCCGATCCCTGCACCGTGGCCAGCGCCATGCGTGCGGCCTGATCGGCGGGAATGCCCAGCGCCTCGCCGGCGCGCGACAGCGCATCGATGAAGCGAAACAGGAAGGCCGGGCCGCAGCCCGACAGGGCCGTCACCTGATTGAACAGGGCTTCGCCCCCCATCCATTCGGCCAGGCCCAGCGGCGCGATCAGCGCGGCAATGTCGGCCTTGGCCGCCGCATCCGTCGCCGCATCGGTGTAGAGCGCAACCACCCCCTCGCCCAGCCCGACCGGCAGGTTGGGCATGGCGCAGACGACATCACGCGGCGCCGGGAAATGCCGGCGCAGGTCGGCGATCGGTGTTCCCGCCAGGATCGACACCAGCCGCGTCTCCGCCGTCAGCAACGGCGCAAGCCCGGCCGCGACATCGGCGATCTGATAGGGCTTCATGCCCAGCAGCACGGTGGTGCCGGCCGGCAGCGCGTCGGGATAGGCGGTGACGACGGTCACGCCCTGCGCCACCGGCTTTCCGCTCGGCCGCAGCACGGTGACGCGGGCGGGGTCGAGCCCGCACGCCAGCCAGCGGGTCAGCATCTGCCCGGCCATGTTGCCGCAGCCGACAAGGAAAAGATGTTCGGGCCAGCAGGCAATGGTCATGGTCAGGCTTTCAGGCAGATATGTCAGGCTTCGCCGCGGGTTTCGATCAGGCTCGCGCTGATCGCCTCGCTCGGGCTCTTGCCGCCCCACAGGACGAACTGGAACACCGGATAGAAACGCTCGCACTCGTCGATCGCGGTCTCGATCAGCACCTGCGCCTGGTCCAGCGTCAGCGTGCCGCCCTGCCCCAGCAAGGCGCCATGGCGGAACAGGATGATGCCGCTCGACGACCACAGCTCGAAATGGCCGAGCCAGAGCTGTTCGTTGATCAGGCCCAGCGTCTCGTAGATGACGGCGCGCTTGTCGTCATTGACGCGGATGTCGGGCAGCGCCAGCAGCTGCAGCACCTGATCCTCGTCGCGCCAGATGCCGCGCAGCTCATATTGCGCCCACGACCCCTGGGTGCTCGCGACGATCTCATCCTCGCCGACCTGCTCATAGCTCCAGCCATGCGCCTCGTAAAAGGCCGCCAGCATGTCGATCGGCGCGGCCTCATGGCCGCCATTCTCAAATTCGTCGCTATCCATCATCGGCGCGCCTTTATCACCGCAAGCGGCGAAAGGACAGGGCGCTTACTCGGCGCCCGCATCCTTATCCACAGCTTTCGTCTTGGCGGCGCGCACGGTCTTGGTGACCGGCTCGGGCGCCTTGCCTTCCAGCGCGTCGAGGCGGGCCTTGAGCAGTTCGACTTCCTCGCGCGCGGCGGCGGCCATCGCCTTGACCGCGTCAAATTCCTCGCGGCTGACGAAGTCGACGCCGCCGATCCATTCCTTGGCGCGTTCGCGCGCATTGGATTCGAACTCGCGGGTCATGCCCGCGACCGTGCCGGCAGCGCCGTTCACCAGCTTGGCCAGGTCGTCGAAAAAGCGGTTCTCGCTCTGCATGATCGTCTATCCTCGTATCAGGCGCGTGGATGCGCCGAAATCATATCTGGGTCTGGAGTGCCGGCGCGACAAGCCTGTGCGCATCCGGGTTCAGGCGGCCGACCTCATAGTTGAGGTAGGAGGCAAAGACCAGCCAGACCAGATAGGGCAACATCAACGCACCGGCAAAGGGACGTATCCGCCAGAACAGGGCGGCGGTCAGCGCCACCAGCAGCGCCAGCACCATGATCAGCCCCAGCGCCGCCCCCACCTGATGCGCGCGAAAGAAGAGCGGCGACCAGGCAAGGTTGAGCGCCAGTTGCACCAGGAACAGCGCGACCGCCGCCCCCCGCCCCCTGGCCCCGCGCGCATGCAGCACGATCGCGAAGGCCAGCGCCATTAGTATATAGAGGATCGTCCAGGCGACGCCGAAGGCCCAGCCCGGCGGCATCAGCGCCGGCAGGTTGAGCGAGGCGAACCAGCGATTGCCAAAACCGCTATTGGCGAGCCTGCCCGACAGGAAGCCGAGAAAGACGATCGCGGGCACCGTGACCAACGCCCAGCGCAGATAGGCAAGACGCAACTGACCCTGGGACGCGATCTCGTTCATCGGCAACGCAGCTCCAAGCTATTCGGCGGGTTCGGGCGAATCCTTGAGCGCCGAATCCAGTTTGCGACCAACGGTTTGCGGAGAAACCGTGCGCTTGGCAACGCGCGAATAGAAAATGGGAATGAGGAACAGGGTGATGAGCGTCGCCAGGCTGACGCCGAACACGATGACCACGCCGATCGAATGGCGCGCCGCCGCACCGGCCCCGCCGCGCAGCACCAGCGGCACCGCGCCGATGACGGTCGCTATCGACGTCATCAGGATCGGGCGCAGACGCCGCTTGGCCGCCTCGCGGATCGCCTCGGCAATCTCCATCCCCTCGTCGCGCAGCTGGTTGGCGAACTCGACGATCAGGATGCCATTCTTGGCCGCCAGGCCGACCAGCATGACGATGCCGATTTGGCTGTAGAGGTTGATCGACCCGCCGGTGATCGCCAGGCCCAGCGCACCGCCCGCCACCGCCAGCGGCACCGTCGCGATGATGACTCCGGGATGGATAAAGCTTTCGAACTGGGCCGCGAGCAACAGATAGACGATCAGGATGGTGAGGCCGAAGACGATCCAGATTGACCCGCCGGTCTCACGCAGCGACTGGCTTTCGCCGCGATAGCCGATCGCCAGCACCTCGGGCGACTGACGCGCCTGA
Organism: Sphingobium sp. LF-16; assembly: GCF_003711185.1. NCBI lineage: Bacteria > Pseudomonadati > Pseudomonadota > Alphaproteobacteria > Sphingomonadales > Sphingobiaceae > Sphingobium > Sphingobium sp. LF-16. The sequence goes on from NZ_CP029335.1 coordinate 2,593,250, forward strand.
TCCTCCAGGAAGGCCAGCCCCTGCCCCAGCGACGTCCCCGGCGCCAGCGCGGCGGTCAGGGTGATGGCGCGCAGCTTGTTGTAACGGTTGAGCTGACGCGGCCCGGCCACTTCGCGCACGGTCACGACCGCCGACAGCGGCACCAGCACGCCACTGCGGCTGCGCACCTGGATACGTTCCAGATCAGCGAGCGTCTGGCGCCCGTCCCGCTCCGCCTGCACCAGCACGCGATATTCCTCGCCGCGGTCGACATAGGTGGTGACCCGGCGCGAACCGAGCAGGCTTTGCAGCGCCTGGCTGACATCGTTCACCGACACGCCCAGGTCGCCGGCGCGCTGCAGATCGGTCTCGATCCGCATCTGCGGCTTGGTTTCCTTATAATCGCTGTCGAGGTTGATGAGCCCCGGATAGCTCGCCGCCGCCAGCATGATGCGGTCGCGCGCCGCCACCAGCCCCTCATAGGTGGAGCCGGCCAGCACGATATTGACCGGCAGGCCGCGACCACGGCCCAGGCCCGATCGCGGCGCGGCATTGCCGCGCACGCCCGGCTGGTCGGCGATCACCTTGTTGATGATGGTCGCGACTTCCGCCGTGGTGATGGTCCGGTCTTCCCACGGCCGCAGGAAGGCGATGACATTGCCGTTGTTATAATCGTCGGTGGTGCCGAAGCCGCCGGGTGTGCGGATCACCAGATTCTGCAGCGTGCCATCCTTGCGCAGGAAGGCGAGATCATTCTCGATCTTCTGCATATAGGCCATCATCCGGTCGAAGCCGGTGCCTTCGGGCGCGTTGACATTGGCCTCGACCACGCCGGTATCCTCGGCCGGGGCCAGTTCGGCCGGCAGGCGGGTGAAGAGGAAGAAGGCGACCCCCAGGAAGATCGCGACGCCCAGCAGCGGCATCAGAGGTTTCTTCAAGGTCCAGTCGAGCCAGCGGCCATAGCCATGCTCGATCCGCTGGAAGCGATCATCGACCCAGCGCGCCAGCCGGCCACGCTCGGCATTTTTCAGCAGCTTGGAGCAGAGCATCGGCGCGAGGCTCAAGGAGATGAAGCCCGAAAAGCCGATCGCCGCGATCATCGCGATGGCAAGTTCGCGGAACAAGAGGCCGGTCTGGCCGGCCAGGAACATGACCGGCACGAACACGGCGCAGACGACCAATGTGGTCGAGATGATGGCAAAGCCCACCTGCCGCGTGCCGAGATAGGCGGCGACCAGCGGATCTTCGCCCTGTTCGACGCGGTGATAGACATTTTCCAGCACCACGATCGCGTCGTCGACCACCAGGCCGATGGCGAGGACGAAAGCGAGCAGGGTCAGCAGGTTGATCGACAGCCCCAGCAGCCACATCACCGCGCAGGTGGCGAGCAGGCAGATCGGCACCGTCACGGCCGGCACGATCGTCGCGCGCACCGATCCCAGGAACAGGAAGATGACGAGGATGACGAGCAGAGCCGCCTCGATCAGCGTGTCATAGACATTGTCGATCGCGCGTTCGATGAACAGGGATTCGTCGGTGCCGATGGCCACGCGCATGCCCTTGGGCAGGGTCGGCTCCAGCTCCTTGATCAGCGCCTTGGCCTTCTGCGCCACTTCCAGCGTGTTGGCGCCCGACTGGCGGATGATGCCGATGCCGATCGCCGTGCCCTGGTTGGAACGGAAGCTGCTATAGGGGTTTTCGGCCCCTTCCTCGATCCGGGCGACATCGCCCAGCTTCACCTGATAGCCATCCTCGCCCCGGCCCACGACCAGCTGCGCGAACTGGTCCGGCGTGGCGAAGGGCCGCTCGACGCGCAGCGTCTGGTTCTGATCCTTCGATTCAAAGCGGCCGGCGGGCAATTCGACGTTCTGGGTGCGCAGCGCCGCCTCGACATCGGCCGGGGTCAGGCCGAAGGCGGCCAGCTTTTCCGCGTTGAACCAGATACGCGTCGACGGACGCGCCTCGCCGCCAATGGTGACGCGGGCGACGCCGTCGATCGCGGCGAAGCGGTCGGCAATGTTGCGGTCGAGATAGTCGCTGATCTGGATCGGCGACCAGCCGGGGCGCGAGAAGGCGAGGAACAGAATCGATCGCGCGTCGGAATCCACCTTGCGGATCTCGGGCGCCAGCGCATCCTCGGGCAGATCCTGCGTCACCGACCCGACACGGTCACGCACGTCATTGGCGGCGCTGTCGATGTCGCGCGAGGGATCGAACTCGATATTGATGTTGGACGTGCCGTCCTGCGAGGTCGAGGTGATGGTCTGGATGCCCTGCACGCCGGCGACCGCATCCTCGATCTGCTGGGTGATGCGGGTTTCCACCACCGACGCGGCGGCGCCGGTATAGGTGGTTTCGACCGAGACGATCGGCGGATCGGTATCGGGATATTCGCGGACAGACAGGCTGAAATAGCCGACCAGGCCGACGATGCACATCAGCACCGCAACCACCGCCGAAAAGACCGGCCGGCGGACCGAAAGATCGGAGAGCTGCATCGGCTTAGCCGGCGGCCTTGGCGGCCTTGCCGCCCTTGTCGTCATCACCCTTCTTGTCGCCGGCCAGGCGCACCGGCGCGCCGTCGGTCAGCTTCACCACGCCTTCGGTCACGATCTGCTGGCCCGCCTTCACGCCGCCCAGAATTTCGACCAGGCCGTTCTGGCGGATGCCGGTTTCGACCTTGGTCCGCTTGGCGGTGCGACCGTCCAGCACGAAGACGAAGCGTTCGTCGCCATCGCCGATCACTGCCAGTTCGGGCACGCCCAGAGACTGGCGCTCTCGCGAGAAGACGCTGACGGTCAGCAGCATGCCGGGCTTCAGCGCCTTGTCGGGATTGGGCATGATCGCCCGGACCCGCACGGCGCGGGTAGCGGGATCAATCACCGGGTCGATCGTTGCGATCGTGCCATTGAACGGCCGGTCGGGCCAGGCCGCGGACAGTGCCTTGATCGGCATGCCCTCGCGGATCATCGACAGCCGCGTCTCGGGCACGGTGAAGTCCAGCTTGATCCGTGAAATGTCGCTGACCGTGGCGATCGCGGTGCCGGCGGTGATGACCGCGCCGGGCGAGACCGTGCGCAGGGAAACCCAGCCGCTGAACGGCGCGCGGATGGTGCGGTCGCCGATGCCCGCGCGGGCGAGGTCGGCATTGGCGCGGGCGCTGCTGGCGAGCGCGATCTGCTGCTCGACCGTGGCACCGGTGGCAAAGCCGCGCGACTTGAGCGCCTGGATGCGCTTCAACTGCTGGTCGGCCTGTAGCGCGGTTGCCTCGGCCGCAGCCAGCTCGGCCTTTTCCTGGCCCACGGCCATGCGGGCGATCACCTGCCCCTTGGACACGAAACCGCCATCGGTGAAGTTCAGCAGGTCGATCCGCTCGGTCACCGGCGCGGACAATATCACCTGCTCATTGGCGAGTGCGGTGCCGACCGCCTCGACATTGTCGGTGAAGCGGGTGGGCGCAATCGCCACCGCCTCCACCAGCGCCGGCGGGCGAGCTTTCTTTTCCTTCTCTCCGCCGCAACCGGCAAGACAAAGGGCAACGAGAATGACAGGCAGGGTCGAGCGCATGACGAGGGGCTAACGGGCCTTTGTGACGGACACAACCGCATGGAATGTGTCAAAATGTATCGCAGGGCGGGTAACGAAGCTGGCGCGATTATCCGCCAAGCCGCGCGTGAATCAGAAATTCGACATTTCCTTGCGGTCCGGTGATCGGACTGGTCGTGATTCCAAGCACTTCCCAGCCCTTCTCACGAACCCAGGCAGCGACTTCGTCGCAGACGCGCTGGTGGATGGCGGGATCGCGCACCACCCCGCCCTTGCCCACTTCCTCGCGCCCTGCCTCGAACTGCGGCTTGATGAGGGCGACCAGTTGCGCGCCGGGCCGGGCGAAGCCGATCGGCTTTTCCAGCACCTTGGCCAGGCTGATGAAACTGGCGTCGCACACGATGATGTCGACCGGCTCAGGGATATGGGCGTCGGTCAGGATACGCGCGCTGGTCTGTTCATGGACGATGACTCGATCGTCGGAGCGCAGCTTCCAGGCTAGCTGGTTGGTGCCGCTGTCGACGGCGTAGACCTTTGCCGCGCCCTTGGTCAGCAGCACGTCGGTGAAGCCGCCGGTCGAACTGCCGACGTCGATCGCGACGAAACCGGTGACGTCGATGCCATATTCGTCGATCGCATGGGCCAGCTTGATGCCGCCGCGCGAGACCCAGGGATGGTCGCGGCCGCGCACGTCCAGTTCGGCGTCGTCCGGCACCTGCTGCCCCGCCTTCTCAACCTTCTTGTCGCCCAGATAGACGAGGCCGGCGAGGATCAGCGCCTGCGCCCGCGCCCGGCTTTCGGCGAGGCCATTGTCGACGAGCAACTGGTCAGCGCGAATCTTGGCCATCAGCGCACCAGTCCGGTGAGGGTCGACGGGGTCAATAGCTGCGGCAATGTCTGGGCCTCCTTGCCCGGTGCGTACCAAAGGTAGAGCGGCACGCCCGAACGGCCCTGCGCTTCGAGGAAGCGGGTAATCGCCGGATCGGCATTGGTCCAGTCGCCCATCATGACGGTGACGCCCGCCTTCTCGAACGCTGCACGCACCTCCGCCCGCTCGATCGCGGCGGCCTCATTGGCCTTGCAGGTCAGGCACCAGTCGGCGGTAAAATAGAGGAAGACCGGCTTGTTCGCGGCGCGCAGCCCGTCGAGCTTTTCCGCGTCGAAGGCGACGACGCCCCCCTCTCCCGCTGCCGCAACGGCCGGCGCGCGCGCGGGCAATGCCATCGCGGCACCGACCAGCAGGATCGCCGCGCCGACGCCGACCTGCAACCAGCCGCCACGCCCCGTGCGCTGGCGCATGCCCAGCCACCAGAGCAGCAGCACCAACGCCAGCGCCGCGCCAAGGCCGATGGTCATGCCACCGACCCCGCGTTGCTGACCCAGCAGCCAAGCAAGGCCCAGCGCGGTGAGGAACATGGGGATCGACAGGATGCGCTGCAACCGGCCCATCCATGCGCCGGGACGCGGCAGGCGATTGCGCAGCGCAGGCAGATAGGCAAGCAGCAGGAAAGGCAGCGCCAGACCAAGGCCAAGGCCGGCAAAGATCGCCAGCGCTGCGCCCAAAGGAAGCACCAGCGCCGTGCCCATCGCCGCGCCCATGAACGGCCCGGTGCAAGGCGTCGCGACAAAGGCGACCAGCGCGCCGGTCCAGAAGGCGCCGACCATGCCGCCCTTGCCCGCCAGCTTGCCACCGCCGCCAAAGGCCGGCAAATCGAACAGGCCAGCCAGGTTGAAGGCGATCGCGCTGACCAGCAGCAGCAGCGCCAGGATGATGCGCGGATCCTGCAACTGGAAGGCCCAGCCGACCGCGCTGCCCGCCGCGCGCAGCCCCAGCAGCAGGCTCCCCAAAGCCAGACAGGCGACGATCACGCCAAGGGTGTAAGCCAGCGCCTCACGCCGCGCCGCCCGCTCGTCGCCACCTGCCTTGGCCAGGCTCAGTGCCTTCAACCCCAGGATCGGGAAGACGCAGGGCATGACGTTGAGCAGCAGCCCGCCCAATATCGCCCCGCCCAGCGCCAGCAATATCGTGCCCGCCAGCCCCTTGGCCGCGATCGCCGCGACCTCGCCGGGCTTGGCGCTCAGCAGGAAGCCGACATGGTCGCCGGTCCGCAGTACCGCCTGCGCAGCGCCGCCCTTGAAACCCTCGCCCGCCTGCGTCTCGACCAGCAGCCGGTCGCCCTCGCGGCTGACCTTCTGCGCGGCGGCGAACCGGGCCAGCCCGTCGCTCAGCGGGAAGAGGTGAACCTCGCGCGCCTGCGCATCGGCGGGGAACGGCACCGACAGGCGCAGCTTGCCATCGACGATCTGATAGATAGCCTCGCTGCCCAGCGGCCGGGGCAGATGGCCGCGCCAGCCATCGAAGCGTGCCTGCATCGCCGGCACCACCTTGCCATCGCCCGCAACCAGTTCCAGCGCCAGTTCACCACTTTCGGGTACGCAGATCTTGTCGGTGCAGGCCAGCCATTCCGCCTTCACCCGGATCGGCAGGCGGGTGCCGGCCGCCACGTCCGGCGCCACGCCCAGATTGGCGAGCACCGCATAGGGGCCTTCATAGACATGGTTCATCAGGCCCGAAATCAGCAGCGTCTCGGGCACCGGATAGCGCAGCGCGCCAATCGTCACGCCCTTGGGCAAGGTCCAGGTCACGGTCATGCCCAGGCCCGCATCGCCCGGATTTTCCCAATAGCCGTGCCAACCCTTTTCCGGCTTCATGGCAAAGGCGATGGTCGTGCCCTTGCCGGGCGCAGGCGCTGTGCTTTCGGCCATCAGCAGCGCGGCGATATGCGCCGGGCCGCCGCCAAAGGCCGCCTGGGCCTGCACCGCGGGAGATGCGATCGACAGCCCCGCCAGCATGGCGAGCGTCACGAATATGACTTGAAAAATCCGCATCGGGCCTCTGGTCGGGTGGATGCAAGGGGCTAGGTCGCTCCCTATCCGCCGTCAAGGCATGAGAAGGTACCCATATGTTGAAACACGTCGCCGCTGCCCTGTTGCTTGCCACCGCCATGCCCGTCGTGGCGCAGAGCCCCGCGCCTGCTGCCGCTCCTGCACCGGCCGCCCGCAGCATTGCCGCGACTCCGCCCAAGCTGATCGTCGCCATCTCGGTCGACCAGTTTTCGGCCGACCTGTTCAGCGAATATCGCCAATATTATACCGGCGGCCTCAAGCGCCTGACCAGCGAAGGCGCGGTCTTCCCGCGCGGCTATCAGAGCCACGCCGCGACCGAGACCTGCCCCGGCCACTCGACCATCCTGACCGGCAGCCGCCCGTCGCGCACCGGCATCATCGCCAATAACTGGTTCGACCTCGACGCCAAGCGCGAGGACAAGAATCTCTATTGCGCCGAGGATGAAAGCCAGCCGGGCAGCAGCAGCGACAAGTACGACGCCTCGCCCCTGCACCTCAAGGTGCCGACGCTGGGCGGCCGGATGAAGGCGGCCAATCCCGCCACCCGCGTCGTGTCGGTCGCTGGCAAGGATCGCGCCGCGATCATGATGGGCGGCGCGACAGCCGACCAGGTCTGGTGGCTCGGCGGGCCGCAGGGCTATGTCAGCTACAAGGGCGTCGCCCCCACCCCGCTCGTCACCCAGGTCAACCAGGCCTTTGCCCAGCGCCTCGCCCAGCCCAACCCCGGCTTCGAACTGCCCGCCCAGTGCGTGTCGAAGGATTTCCCGGTCCAGGCGGGCAACAGGACGGTCGGCACCGGCCGCTTCGCGCGTGAGGCCGGCGACTATAAGGGCTTCCGCATCTCGCCCGAGCAGGATGCTATGACCCTGGCCTTCGCCGCCGCCGCGATCGAGAGCATGCAGCTTGGCAAGCAGGCGCAGACCGACATCATCTCGATCGGCCTGTCGGCGACCGACTATGTCGGCCACACCTTCGGCACCGAAGGCACCGAAAGCTGCATCCAGGTCGATCGTCTCGACACCGAACTGGGCGCCTTCTTCGACAAGCTCGACAAGGACGGCATCGACTATGTCGTGGTGCTGACCGCCGACCATGGCGGCCATGACCTGCCCGAACGCCACCGCATGAATGCGATGCCGATGGAACAGCGGGTCGACATGGCGCTGACGCCCAAGGCGCTCAACGCCACCATCGCCGAGAAGGCCGGCCTGCCCGGCAAGAAGGTGATCTGGAGCGACGGCCCGTCGGGCGACATCTATTATGACAAGGGGCTGACTGCCGCGCAGCGCGCCAGGGTCGAAACCGAGGCGCTCAAATATCTGCGCGCCCATCCGCAGGTGCAGACCGTCTTCACCAAGGCGGAAATCGCCGCCACCCCCTCGCCCTCGGGTCCGCCCGAAAGCTGGAGCCTGATCCAGGAAGCGCGCGCCAGCTTCTATCCCGGCCGTTCGGGCGACCTGCTGCTGCTGCTCAAGCCGCGCGTCATGTCGATCCCCGAACAGGCGGTGATGGGCTCGGTCGCCACCCATGGTTCGCCCTGGGATACCGATCGCCGCGTGCCGATCCTGTTCTGGCGCAAGGGCATGCAGCATTTCGAGCAACCGCTGGGCGTCGAGACGGTGGACATCCTCCCCAGCCTCGCCGCGCTGATCAAGCTGCCCGTGCCCAAGGACCAGATTGACGGCCGCTGCCTCGACCTGGTCGCCGGCCAAGGCGACAGCTGCGCCGGGCAATAAGCCCTTGCCGATCCTCCCCCCGTCAAAAGGGGGAGGATCAGATATTCTCGCCAATCCCGTCCGTGCTTTCCAGCAGGGCATGAACTCGGTGCGGGGCCGACACCTCGACCCGGCTGGTCACTTCGTGCCGGGCCTTGGCCTGGCGCACATTGCTGTCGGCCGGCACGCTTTCGGTCAGCCAGACATTGCCGCCGATGACCGATCGGCTGCCGATGATGATCCGGCCCAGCACTGTCGCGCCGGCATAGATGACGACATCATCCTCTATGATCGGATGGCGCGGCTGCGCCTTTTCGAGCGCGCCCTTCTCGTCCGAGGGGAAGCTGCGCGCGCCCAGCGTCACGCCCTGATAGAGCCGCACCCGATCGCCGACGATCGCCGTCTCGCCGATGACGACGCCGGTGCCATGGTCGATGAAGAAGCCGTGGCCGATGCGTGCGCCGGGATGGATGTCGATGCCGGTATGGGAATGGGCGATTTCGGAAATGATCCGCGCCACCAGCGGGGCGCCCAGTTCATAGAGGCGGTGCGCCAGCCGATGATGGATGATCGCCAGCATCGAAGGGTAGCAGATCAGCACCTCGTCCACGCTGCGCGCGGCCGGATCGCCCAGGAAGGCCGCCTCGACATCGCTGTCGAGCAATGTGCGCAGCGCCGGCAGGCTATGCGCGAATTCGCCGATGATCCGCGCCGCCGCTGCGTCGACTGCGGCAATCGGGTCATCCTTCATCGCATAGATGAGTTCGAGCCGGATCTGGCCATAGAGGCGGCTGAGCACGGTCTGCAGCGTCTCGGCGACATAGGCGTCCTCATTATGCAGTCGCACGAAGCTCGGCCCCAGCCGCAGCGGGAACAATGCGCCGCACAGCGCGCCGGTGATCTTCACCAGATTGGCGCGCGACGGGAATCCTTCGGCGCCATATTCGGCATGATGCTGCTGTTCCTGCCGCCAGCGACTGCGCGCGGCGGCCAGGTCCGTGACCAGCCGGTCCAGATCCCAATAGCCCACGCCTTCACCCTGCATATCGCCGTCCGCCATTCCCTGCGCCTCTTGTCCGATGGGCAACCGGAATAACCCGCGTCTGCGCGCCAGGATAAACGAGTTTTGCTTGGGGGTAGCGAGATTCTCTTTGCCGAACGCGCCGGAAGGCCGATCAGACCTTGGCTTCCGGCCTGTTCAGATAGAGGCAGATTTCGACGCGCAGCCCGCCCTCGGGCCGATTGGCCAGCGTCAGGCGACCGCCCTCCTGCTCCACCGTCTTGGCGACGATGGCCAGGCCCAGCCCCATGCCCCGCGTGTTGCGCTGGCGCGCCGTATCGAGCCGATGGAAGGGCTTCAGCACCTCCTCCAACCGGTCGCGCGGAATGCCGGGGCCATCATCATCGACGCGGATCAGCACCTCATTGTCATGCCGCGCCACGCTGACCCGCGCACGCACCCCATAATGGAGCGCATTCTCGATCAGGTTGCGCACGGCGCGGCGCAGCGACAGCGGGCGAACCTCCATTTCCAGATGATCGGGCCCGTCATAGATCACATCGTCGCCATGATCTTGGAAGGCGTCGACCACCGTCGCGATCGTGACCGCCACGTCGATCCGCACCGCCGGCTCGGGATTCTTCTCACCGCCCAGAAAGGCCAGCACGGACTCGATCATCTCGCCCATCTCGGCCAGATCCTCGCCCATCGCCTCGCGGATTTCGGGGTCGTCCACCGCTTCCAGCCGCAATTGCAGCCGGGCGAGCGGCGTGCGCATGTCATGGCCGACCGCCGCCAGCGTCTCGGTCCGCTCGTTGATCAGGCGATGGATGCGGGTCTGCATCGCATTGAAGGCGCGGATCAGGTTGCGTACATCATTGGTGCCCGCTTCCGCCACCGCCACCTGCTGCGCGAGGCCGATCCGCTTGGTCGCATGCGTCAGGTCGCGCAGCGGCGCCAGGGTCCGCCGGATCAGCACGCCGCCCGCAATCAGCAGCGCCAGCACCGGGATCAGCGCCAGGCCGAAACGGCCGAAGGTGAAGGCCCATTTGCCGCCGCTATGATGCATGCCGAAATAGAGCCAGCTGCCGTCCGCCAGTTGCAGCCCGCCATTGATCTGCGAGGAACGGCCGGGCGAATTGAGCCGCAGCCACAGCCGCGATTCATGCAGGCTGGGTTCCCAGTCGACGATCTGCTGCCGCATCCGCGCCAGTTCGGGCGACAGCGGCGGCGGCGGCGGCGCGGCCAGCGTCCAGTGGATGTCATAGCGGTCGGTGGTCAGTTGCGCGCTGACCCCGCCGCGCTGGCTGACCGGCGCCTTGGCCACCAGCTTGCGCGCGATCACCAGATGCTCGGCCAGGCGGCGCGCTTCGTCATCCTGCAGTGACAAATGGCTGGCGCGCTCATAGATGAGCGTGCCGACCACGAATTCCAACAGGACGGTCAGCAGCAATATGCCAAAGATGCGGCCGACCAGCCCGAGCGACCGGCTGAACCGCTGTCGTCTCAAGCGCGCGCGACTTCCGCGTTGAACATGTAGCCGACGCCGCGCACCGTGGTGATCGGCGCGGGCCGGTCCTCGGTCGACAGCTTGCGGCGCAGGCGGCTGACCAGCACGTCGATGCTGCGGTCACTGCTGTCACCCATGCGGGTGCGCGACAATTCGATCAGCCGCTCGCGCGCGATCACCCGCTGCGGATGGCTGAGGAAGCTGCCCAGCAGGTCGAACTCGGCGCCGGTCAGATCGACGATCGCGCCGGTCGGCGACCGCAGTTCACGGCGCGGGAAGTTGACGATCCAGCCGTCGAAGCGCGCTTCATTCTCGCGCTGCTCGTCCGGGCCACGCTCCACGCCGACGCGGCGCAGGATGGCGCGGATGCGGGCGATCAGTTCGCGCGTGCCAAAGGGCTTGGGCAGATAATCGTCGGCGCCCAGTTCCAGCCCGACGATACGGTCGGTCTCGCTGCCCTTGGCGCTGATGAAGATGATGGGCACGTCGCTCTTGCGACGGATCTGGCGGCACAGGTCGATGCCGTTGGTGCCGGGCAGCATGACGTCCAGAACGACCAGGTCGACCGGGCCGGCATCGAAGGCCACCCACATTTCCGGACCGGACGAGGCCGGACGGACCTGATAGCCATGTTCCTGCAACGCGCGCGCCGTCAGCGTGCGGAGCGGCGGATCGTCTTCGACAAGGATGATCGAGGGGGCGGTCATGCGCGGAGCAACATCAGGCTGTTCATGATGTTGGGAGATAAGCAGCGACCGGTGGAGGGTCAACCGCAGCTTGCTGCCGAAACAGTTGACGGGGGCCACAGCAACAATTTGTCACGCCGGCGACAGCTCGGCACAAGATAAGGCCCGGAAATACAGCAGATCGGGCCCGCGCGAACGGGCCCGATCCGTAAAGATCAGAAAGCGGCCGAGATCGAGAAGACGACCGTGCTGCGCGCGATCGACTTGCCAAAATTATCGCCGTCCGCGACCTGGAAGTTGGGACGCAGATAATTTTCCTCGACGCGAGCGATGTCGGTGTCGACATAGGCGATGCTCAGCGTCAGCGGCGTGCCCGGCACGGCCAGGTCGGCTCCGACCAGCCAGTCGAGATATTTGCCGGTCGGCGCGACCGACGTGCCGTTCGGGCCCAGGCCGCTATTGCCGTTCGACCAGCCCAGATGCGCCTTCAGGCTAACCGGGGTGTTCGGGATCGCACCGCTGACATCGCCCCAGATGTAGAAATTATCTTCCTTGTCACCCGGCTTGTAGATGGTGCAATCAGCGTCGCTGCACCACTTGCCCAGCGCTTCCTGCTTGGGGGCATAGGCCACGCCGAGCAGCCCCTTGACCGGGCCGACCTGGCTCGACAGCTTCACATAGGGTTCGGCGAAGTCGGTCTTGTCGGCGCCCGACGGGTACATGTACCAGGTCAGGCCGAGGTCCAGCGTCGCGCCGCTGTCGCCCAGAGGAATGGCATAGCCTGCGAACAGGTCCAGTTCCATGTTGGCGCCGCCAAAGGTGCCCCAGCCCGACAGGTTGGAACCCCAGGTGCCGACATAGACGCCGCTTTCATGGGTTGCGGTCAGGCCACCCTGGATCGCCATGCCGCGATCGGACTGCGAAACACCACGGAAGCGATAATCGGAAACCAGGCCGACGCTGCCGGTCACGGTGACCGGGCCTGCGGGTTCTTCCTGGGCGAAGGCCGGCGCACTCGACATCAGAGCCAGAGCGGCACAAGCGATTTGATACTTCATGAACATTCCCCTTTTACGAAAGAATGTTCCGTCCTGCATCCGCGGCCCGAAGATCTGTTGGAATATCGTCTTCCGTACCGGCGGATGACTACTCGACTATTCTCGCCAGCCGTCGGCGCAAACCTCTATCTTCGCATCTGCACAAGGGAAGAGAGGCGCTGTGATATAGCGATCACGGTTTTTTTCTAATTGCCAGCGATATTGTTTCTATTTGATGTCTGAATTGCATCTGAACATGAAAAAGCCGCCGCATCCGGGGATGCGGCGGCTTTTCTGTCATGCTGGCTCCTGTCAGGCGACGAGCTGGCGCATCCGTCCGGTCGCGCCGAACAGCTCCACCTTGGCGCCAGCGCCGGTGCGGCGATCGGCCCATTCGCGCACCATTTCGGCGCAGGTATGGTCGATATGGGTCAGGCGCTCGACATTGAGGATGACCAGTTGCCCCGCCGGCACCGATTCCAGCTTGGCCGACAGCTTGGGCAGGCTCAGGAAGCTCGCCGTGCCGTGCAGCGCCACTTCATGCGCATCGCCGCGGCTGGCTTCCTCGACGCCCAGGCGCAGGCGGCTGGCATGGGGGATCAGTTCGATCAGCGACAGGCCGATGCCCACCAGCACGCCGGTCAGCAGGTCGGTCGCGACGACGCAGATCAGCGTCGCGGCCCACACGATCGCCGGCAGCGGACCATAGAGGTGGAACAGATGCTTGACGTGCGACAGGCTGACCAGACGGAAGCCGGTCACGACCAGAATGCCAGCCAGCGCCGCCATCGGCACTTCGCGCAGCAGCCAGGGCAGCAACGCGACGAAGCCCAGGATCCAGGCGCCATGCAGGATCGCCGACAGGCGGGTCTTGGCGCCGGCCTGGACGTTGGCGGACGAGCGGACGATGACGCCGGTCATCGGCAGCGCGCCAGCCACGCCGCAGAGCAGGTTGCCCACCCCCTGCGCGCTCAGTTCGCGGTTATAATTGGTGCGCACGCCATCATGCATGCGGTCGACCGCAGCGGCCGACAGCAAAGTCTCGGCACTGGCGATGAAGGCGATCGCGATGGCGGTGGTGATGATCGTCGGGCTCATCAGCTGCGCCAGCAGGCCCTGCTCGGGCAGGCTGATGGCAGACAGGATCGATTCCGGCACGACAACACGGGCGACCGGCAGGCCGAGCGCGAAGGCGACCAGCGTCGCGGCGACAACGCCGACCAGCGCCCCCGGCACCAGCTTCATCGATGCGGGGCGGAACTTCTCCCAGCCCAGCATCGCGCCGATGGTGACCAGGCCGACAGCGAAGGCGGTGGCCGCATCCTGATTGGTCAGGCCCAATATCTGGCCCGGCATCGCGATCAGATTGTGCAGACCGCTCGACAGCGGCTTGTCATCGAACAGCACATGGAACTGGCCGACGACGATCAGCACGCCGATGCCCGCCAGCATGCCATGCACGACCGCCGGCGAAATGGCGCGGAACCAGCCGCCGACCTTCAGCAGGCCGGCGACGATCTGGATCGCGCCTGCCAGGATCAGGATGGGGCCAAGGGCGGACAGCCCCTGTTCCCGCACGATTTCGAAGACGATGACCGCAAGACCGGCCGCCGGACCGCTGACCTGCAGCGGCGAACCCGCCAGCAGGCCGACGACCAGGCCGCCGATGATGCCGGTGATCAGGCCTTTTTCCGGCGGCACGCCGGAGGCAATGGCGATGCCCATGCACAGCGGCATGGCCACCAGGAACACGACGATCGACGCCGTGAAGTCGCGGCTGAACGTGCCGCCGGAAAAGGCCTTCAACATGATTTACTCCGCAGCTTGTGCGATGAGCGATTCGCCGGCCAGGCGACGCCCATGCGGCAGCGCCACGGGCAGCTTCTGCCCTTCGCGCAGCACCGAGAAACGGCCGGTTTCACCGTCCAGACCCAGGACCTGGCCGGCATGGATGTCGACATACCAGCCATGCAGGGCAATCTCGCCGCGGGCGATGCCCGACGCGACCGACGGATGGGTGCGCAGGTGCGACAGCTGTACGACGACATTTTCCAGCGCCATGTTGCGCAGCTTTTCGGCGGCATCCAGGTCGGCAGGATAGGATTCGCGGCACAGCTTCTGCGCGGCATGACTGTGGCGCAGCCAGGCGGCGACATTGGGCATGCCGGTCAGGTCGGCGTCGGTGGCCAGCGCCTTCATCGCGCCGCAGTCGCTGTGACCGCACACGATGATGTCGCGCACGCCCAGCACCATGACGGCATATTCGACCGTGGCGGTCACGCCGCCCAGCTGGCTGTCATGCGGCGGCACGATATTGCCAGCATTGCGGCAGACGAACAGGTCGCCCGGCTGGGCCTGCATGATGTGCTCGGGAACGATGCGCGAGTCGGCGCAGGAGATCATCAGCGCCTTGGGGCTCTGACCATGGCTGGCCAACTGATTGTAGAGCGTGCTTTCGTTCGGGAAGACCTTGGTCTCGAAACTGAATACACGACCGATAAGCTCGTTCATGGCTTTCATCCTCTTATTGCTATTGCGTTGCCGGTCAGGGGGCGGACCGGCCTAGCTTGCAAAATACGCAGCAGATTTTGCTGCGGCGCAGCGGAATTGTTAAAAATCATGTCTGGGATGCAAAGCGCCCGACAGGCGCGCCAAATGGCGGAAAACCGCCATCAGCGCGCCTTTTCGGGAGGGTCAGCGCCGGTCGACGACCGCGCTGAACATGTATCCGACGCCACGAACAGTCACGATCGCGGCGGGCCGTCCCTCATGGGACAACTTGCGTCGCAACCGGCTGATCAGCACGTCGACACTGCGATCGGACGAGGGCGCATCGCGCACGCCCGCCAGTTCCATCAGCCGCGCACGGGCAATCACCGCCTGGGCATGATCCAGCAACACGGCGAGCAGCGAAAATTCCGCCGCCGTCAGTTCGACCAGCGCGCCGGCCGGGTCGGTCACTTCGCGCCGGGCGAAATCGACCACCCAGTCGTCGAAGCGCGCCTGGGTCTGACGCCGCAGGCCCAGCGCCCGCTCGCTGCGCCCGCGCCGCAGCACGGCGCGCAGCCGCGCCGCGAGTTCGCGGGTCGAATAGGGCTTGGCCATATAGTCGTCGGCGCCCAGTTCCAGGCCGACCACCCGGTCGACCTCGCTGCTGTCGGCGCCGACCAGGATGATCGGCACGTCGCTACGCTCACGCACGTCACGACACAGGTCCATGCCGTCCGGCCCGCGCAGTCCTGCATCCAGCACGACCGCGCCGACCGGCATCCGGTCCATGGCACTGAATATATCGCTCGACGAGGCCGCAGGCAGAGCGCGAAACCCGCTCTGCTCCAGAAATTCGCGCACCTTGTGCCGCAAATCCTGCTGCGTCTCGGCGACCAGTATCAGCGGTGGACTCATCAGCCCTTCACGGTCAGCGCGCGTACGCTGTCCAGTTCATTCACCAGCACGGCGCGGTCCTGCTGCGCGACCGACACGGCCTCGGCATTGCGGGCGCTGGCATAGCGGGCGACCTCGGCATCCACCTGGCTGCGGGCGGCGGCACAGGTGCCGGCATAGCTGCCCGACAGCGGGGCGAAGCGATGGACCGCCTTGCCGAAGGCCGGCACCGACTGGCCCTGGGCCGCGACGGCGCGGTCGACGCGCACATCGGCCTGCCAGCGGCAGACCGGAATGGCATTGCGGTTGCCGAAGCGCGGCTCGACCTGGGTGAAGCGCACCGACGATGCGGTGTGATAGCTGGCCGTATAGGCCTGGGCGCCGTGAGTCAGTTCGGCGCTGTGGATCGGGGTGGAGGAAGCGGCGAGCGCCGCGACACTGGCAAGGATCGGCAACATGGATGGCTTCCCTTCGAAACAGACAATATCCAGCAATAAGCGGGATCCTTCCGACGGGTTTAGGCAGGGAGAATGTCTCCCCAATATGCCGAACGTTACAAATTATTGCTGTGCCGCAGCATGTCGTCAAGCGACCCTTGCGATTACCGGGCTGGCCTGAAGCGGCCGCGCCGCCCCCGACAGGGCCTCGATCAGCCCGGAAAGCCACAGTGCATCGGCCACGGCGCGGTGCCGCGCGGTATGCAGCGCATCGGCATGGGCCATGGCGGCCGCGATCCGCGGCTCGTCCGCGCCCCACTCATCCAGCAACAATGAGACATGATCGATCGCGAACGGCGCCACCACGGCCTCCGTATCGGCCAGCGTCTGCAGCCAATATTGATCGATCACGCTGTCGGCGACCACGCGGCAGCCGGCAACCGCCGCCGCCAGTTGTGCCAGCACCACGTCCGCCGGCTCGCCCTCCGCCTCGATCCGCGCGCGCGATAGGCCGTGCAGCGCCTCGGCTTCGGCGGTCCAGTCCCAGCCGGCCCAGGCTGCATGAGGTCGAATGATCCAGCTGCGGGCAATGCCGCCGCCCGCTATGCCCACTTCGATCGGGAAAGATCGTCCGTGCCGGGGCAGGCACGACGCCTCGAAATCGATCGCCATGATGGTCAAAGGCTCTCTCCGAATAATTCCACGTCCGCCCCATTTTTGGGTCTGGCCGTCCACGTCTGATACGCCCCTGTCTCCTCCAACTATGTCAGGCCGATGTCATTGGCCATCAGGATTTTCGGAAAAGATGTGAACCGACGGTCCGGTGCGACCGGTGCGACCATCGCACCGGATTTCAACCGCCTATGGCCAGCGGCCTGCATTGCCGCTACCCCATGGCGATGACGGACGGACGACTGCGGGACGCGAACGACTAATGTGGGTGTTGCTGGGCATCGCCCTGATCGTCGCGGGCTTCGTGCTGCGCTTCAATCCGCTGCTGGTGATCCTGGCCTCGGCCATCGCCACCGGCCTTGCCGCCGGGCTCGATCCGCTCACCATCCTCGCCGCCTTTGGCAAGGCGTTCAACGACTCGCGCTATGTCTCGGTCGTCTGGGTGGTGCTGCCGGTGATCGGCCTGCTCGAAGCGCATGGGCTTCAGGAACGGGCGCGCGGCCTCATTGACCGGATGCGCGGCGCTACCACCGGCCGCTTCCTCCTCTTCTACCTGGTCGCCCGTCAGATTTCGGCCGCCATGGGCCTGATCTCGGTCGCCGGCCATGCCCAGACCGTGCGGCCGCTGGTCGCCCCGATTGCCGAAGCCGCGGCCGAGAAACAGGCCGGCGCGCTCGATGAGGAGCAGCGCGACGAGATCAAGGCCTGGGCCGCCGCGACCGACAATGTCGGCGTCTTCTTTGGCGAGGATATCTTCCTCGCCATCGGGTCGATCCTGCTGATCAAGGGGCTGCTGGAGCAATATGGCATATTGCTCGAACCGCTCCAGCTCTCGGTCTGGGCAATCCCGACCGCGATCGCCGCGCTGCTGATCCACGGCTTTCGCCTGTGGCGGCTCGACCGCCGGCTGAACGCGCAGGGCGCCAAGGAAGCGGAGCACACCGCATGATCACCCTCCACTGGGTCTACGCGCTGATGGGCGCGGTGTTCGCGGGCTATGCCCTGCTCGGCGCCGCCGACCGCAGCAACCCGCGTCGATTCACCACCGCCGCCTTCTGGGCGTTGCTGGCGCTCAGCATGTGGGCGGGCGACCGGATCGGTGAGATCGGCAATGGCGTCCTTGTCCTCGGCCTCGTCGCCATCGCCGGCTTCAAGGGGCTGGGTCGCGGCAGCGGCGGCGTGCCGCTGGCGGAGCGGCAGGCGCGCGCCGACCGTCATGGCAATGGCCTGTTCGCCATCGCCCTGGTCATCCCCGTCACCGCGCTGGCCGGCACCTTCCTGTTCAAGGCGTTCCCCGCCTGGATCGATCCCAAGCAGACCACCCTCATTTCGCTGGCGCTCGGCGTCCTGATCGCGCTCGCCATCGGCTGCACCTGGCTGCGCGCCCGGCCAATCGTCGCCCTGCAACAGGGGCGGCAATTGATGGACTCGGTCGGCTGGGTGGGCATATTGCCGCAGATGCTGGCCAGCCTTGGCGCGGTGTTCGCGCTCGCCGGCGTTGGCGATGTCGTCGGCGGCATCGTCCGCCTCGCCATTCCCGATGGCAGCCTGCTCGGCGCAGTGATCGCCTATGGCCTGGGCATGGCGCTCTTCACCATCGTCATGGGCAATGCCTTTGCCGCCTTCCCGGTGATGACTGCCGCGATCGGCATCCCGCTGCTGATCCACCACTATCATGGCGATCCGGCGATCATCTGCGCGATCGGCATGCTCGCAGGCTTCTGCGGCACATTGCTGACGCCGATGGCCGCCAATTTCAACCTCCTCCCCGCCGCGCTGCTGCAGCTCAAGGATGAATATGGCGTGATCCGCCGCCAGGTCGGCACCGCCCTCCCCCTGCTCTGCGTCAACATCCTCCTGATCTATTGGCTGGCCTTCCGATGACCCGACTGACCCAAGATATTGCCGACCGTTTCGCCGCCCTCACCCTGTCCCATCTGGGGCGGCAATATCCCTACAAGATGGACCTGACCTATCAGGGACCGGAGGATGCGCGCATCCCGGCGGACCATCATCCGATCTTCCATGGCAGCTATGACTGGCACAGCTGCGTCCATGGCTGGTGGCAGGTGATGCGCCTGCGCCGCCTCTATCCCGACATGGCCCAGGCCGATGCCATCCGCGCCCGCGCCGACATGATGCTGGTCCCGGACAAGGTTGCGGGCGAACGCGCTTTCCTCACCCGCCCGACCGCCGGCGGGTTCGAGCGCCCCTATGGCTGGGCCTGGCTGCTCGCGCTCCATGCCGAACTTGCCCGGCAGGACGGGCCCTGGGCCGCCGCGATCGAACCGCTGGCGCTCGATTTCGCCGCGCGCTTCCACGCCTTCCTGCCGAAAATGACCTATCCGCTGCGCGTCGGCACCCATTTCAACAGCAGCTTCGCGCTGATCCACGCTTATGACTGGGCCAAGGACCGCGATCCCGCGCTCCAGGCGCTGATCCGCGAGCGTGCCCTTGCCTGGTTCGGCCAGGACCGCGCCTGCCAGGCCTGGGAACCGGGCGGCGACGAATTTCTCTCCTCGGCGCTCACCGAAGCGCTGCTGATGAGCCGGCTGCTCGCGCGCGATGAATTTGCCGACTGGTTCGGCGCCTTCCTGCCCGATCTTCTGACCGGCCAGCCGGCCACCCTGTTCACCCCGGCCACTGTGTCGGACCGCAGCGACGGCAAGATCGCCCATCTCGACGGCCTCAACCTCAGCCGCGCCTGGTGCTGGCGCGGCATCGCCGCCGCGCTGGGTGCCGACACGCCGATCGCGCCGATCGCCGAGCAGGCGGCCCTCGTCCATCTCGACGCCGCGCTCCCCCACATAGCCGGCGACTATATGGGGGAACATTGGCTGGCCAGCTTCGCCCTGCTGGCATTGGAGTAGCGCCAGCCTCAGGGCATGTTGGCGAGCAGCAGCTTCATATGTGCCGTCGGCGTGGTCGTGCGCGACTGGAGACGGAACATATAGTCATAGGCCCACCAGGCGCCGCCGCCCCAGGCGGTCCAGCCCAGCACCGCCGACGACGTCTTCAGACGGCGCAGCATGTCGGGATATTCCTTCGCGCATTGCGGCTGGCCCGACGCGGCAATCTCGCCGAAGAACAGCTTCACCTTGTACTTCTCGGCCCAGGTCAGCGCCGCATTCACGCGCTGGCCGGCCTTGACCTCGCAATTGTCGGTGGTGCCGGTCGACCAGGCATCCAGATATTGATGCACTTCAAAGGCGTAATTCTTGCCGGGATCGACGAACTTCACCGCCTGCGCGGCATTGCCCGAACTCACCCAATTATGCGCCCCGGTCCAGGCCGTGCCGGGAATCAGCAGCTTGTTGCTGATCTTCTGGGCACGGATATCCTTGGTCACCTGCCCGGCGATCGCCCACCATTGTGTGACATTCTGCCGGTTCGGCTCGTTCATCAGGCCGATCCAGACATTGGAATTGGAGCGATAGTCCTCCATTATCTTGACCCAGGCGTCGGTGAGTGCCGTCGTCGCCAATGTGCCGCTGCCGACAAGAGCGGTGGCACCCTTCACCTGGCGCGCACCATAATTATGCATGTCCAGGATGACGGTCAGGCCCAGCGCATTGGCCTGGGTCACGACCGACTTCAGCGCCTTGCGATCGACCTCCGACAGAGGACCGTAAAGGTCGGGCTGCAACCGTTCCCAGCGGAACGGCACGCGCAACAGCTTGAAGCCCTGCGCCGCATAGCTGCGCATCTCGGCCGTGCTGGGATAGATATAGTTGCTGCCAAGCTTGCCGCCGGTGCCGCCAAATTCGCCGCCGGAGATATTGATCCCAGGCAGAACCTTGGACGTGCTTGTCGTCGCACCGGCAGGCCCAGCGGCTATCGCAGCGGTAAAGGCCTGCGCCGCCGTTGTCGTCGGCACCGTCGTGCTGCTGCTGACAACCGGCATCGAGCTGGCCGATGACGGGATGGTAATCACCCGTGCTTCGGGCGTACCGGCATCTCCGCCCGATAGCGAAACGGCCGCAAAAACACCCGTCGCGGCAATCGCAACCCCTGCGGCTGCAATGCCGCCCCCCATCTTTTTCATGAAATTATCTATCCTGTCAGACCCAAAGGAGGCGGGCCCTTAGCCAGCATAGTCAGGCAATGTCTTCACCCCGGTTGCACGATTTGGTTAAGCCTCCGGCAGGTTGTTCGAATAATGCGCCATATGGGTTTTCCCTTATGCGAAGCTCTCCATCCGCCAGAGAAATGGGGGTAGACCGACGTTCCCACTACCGTCGAATCGAGCCAAATTGAACCCGGACAAATATCGTTTGAAAATATATCCGGGTAATATTAGACTTATTCCATGACCGAAGAGGAAAAGCGGGCCGCGATCGCCGCCTACAGGGAGCAGAAAGTCGAAAGCGGCATTTACACCCTATATTGCGCGCCCTCGGACCAGCGCTGGGTTGGCAGCGCGCTCAATCTCGCCACGATCCGCAACCGGCTCTGGTTCACCCTGCGACTGGGCAATGATCGGCATCCCGGCCTCCAGGACGCCTGGAATACCCATGGCGAAGACGCCTTCGGTTTCGAGATTCTCGAACGGCTGAAAGCGGATGATCTCGGGGCCGGCCGCGACCGCCGGTTGAAGGAGCGCCTGCTCCAATGGACGGAAGAGTTGCAGGCGACGCGGATCTGACCGAGCCGCCTGCCCTGGTTCAGCTTGCGACTGCCAGCAGCTTGGCACTCATCGCCGGCCATTCGCTCATGTCCCATCCTTCGGGCGTCTCGCGGGTGATGATCTGGTCCGCGCCGAAGCAATTGCCGAGATCGATATCCTCGCTCTTCTCGAACGCCCGGTCGGCGAGCGAATAGAAGGGGCGGACCTTGGGCAGGGTCAGGTCATCGGGATTCTGCTCGACCACGATCGCCAGCCGGTGCGATCGCAGCCGCACCAGCGACCCGATCGGATAGATGCCGACCGCGCGCTGAAACGCCTGGAAGATTTCCGCGTCGAACAGCGCGCCGCCATCCTCGTCGATCTTCAGCAAGGCGCGCGACGGGTCTTCGCCACTGCGGTGCAAGCGATTGGACGTCATGGCGTCATAGCTGTCGCAGATCGCGGCCATGCGCGCGAACATGCCGATCTGCTCGCCGGCCAGGCCATTGGGATAGCCGCTGCCATCCAGCCGCTCATGATGGTTGAGGCACACGTCCAGCACTTCCGCCGGCATTTCGCCGCCCAGGGTCAGGAATTCATGCGCCAGCGTGGTGTGGCTCTTGACCACGTCCCACTCCTCCGGCGTCAGCGGCGCATCCTTGTCCCACACTTCCTGCGGCACATGGGCCATGCCCATGTCCATCAGCAGGCCGGCCAGGCCAGCCTTGCGGATATCGTCGGGCGACAGGTGCATCTGCTGGGCAAGGCCGATCATCAGCGCGCAGACCGACAGCGCATGCTGATACAGATATTCGCCACTATTCTTCATCCGCGTGATCGCCATGAAGGCGTGCGGATTGCGCTGCACGGAACTGGAAATCTCGTCGACCATGGTTTCCAGCTTGGCCGCCTTCACCGCCTTGCCCAGCCGCACATCCTCATAGAGCTTGTGCATGGTGCGACCCGACTTGCGCGCCAGCCGCTGGGCATGGACCATCTCGGCGCGGATCGGCAGCTTGTCCTTGGACAGCGGGTCGAAGGGACGGTCGACCGGCTGGGGCGCGGCGCGGCGCACGATCGTCGGCCCGGCACGGCCGAACACCCGTTCGCGCGGCTCGGCTATCGGCACCACGCGGGATGGCACCGGCTGGGCCGGGGCCACATCCGCACCGCGCGACACGTCGATCGTCACCCACTCGACCTTGCTGGCATGCAAGTCCGCCAGTTGCTCGGGATCGTCGAGCAGCATCTTGCGCTTCCAGAAGGGGTGGGAAAACCACGACCCGTCCAGCTTGTGCAAGAACATCCCCAGTTTCACGTCCTGGGTGCGGATTTTTTTCAGCATTTATACGGCCCCGTAGTCCCCGCTTTCATTTCGCAGGTCGTGCCTTTCCAAAAGGTTAAGATCCCCCTTCCAGCCGCGAAAGTGCAGCTTCGCTTCGTCGCATGCAGGTGCGGCAACTGCTTGAAAGCCGGCAATTCTCTTCCCGGTCGCGGGAGGCAGCCTCCTGTACCGGCCGATGATGTCGCTGCGCCTACCGCAATCGGCCATTTTCGCTTATCCTCCTGCGGTCCGGACAGGGAGGCGATCGATGCGCGTGATGGTGCTGGTGAAGGCGACGCGGGACAGCGAGGCAGGCGGCCCGCCCGACCCGGAGATGATGGCGGCGATGGGCCGCTTCAACGACGAACTGGAAGCGGCCGGCATATTGCGCATGGCCGACGGCCTGCTCCCCTCCTCTCATGGCAAGCGTATCGCCTTCGACGGCGCCGATCGCCGCGTCATCGATGGCCCCTTTCCCCAGGTCGGCGAACTGGTCGCGGGCTTCTGGCTATGGGAAGTGGCCGATATGGACGAAGCCGTCGCCTGGGTGAAACGCTGCCCCAACCCCATGCCCGGCCCCAGCGAAATCGAGATCCGCCCTTTCCACGAATGGGCCTAGCGCC
This sequence comes from Sphingobium sp. LF-16, assembly GCF_003711185.1. Lineage (NCBI taxonomy): Bacteria > Pseudomonadati > Pseudomonadota > Alphaproteobacteria > Sphingomonadales > Sphingobiaceae > Sphingobium > Sphingobium sp. LF-16. The sequence continues at coordinate 2,616,676 of NZ_CP029335.1, forward strand.
CCTCATATCCTTGCATTGCATTGATCTGCTGCCGTTTTTCCCGGCACTCGGTATTTACCCCGATAGCTCTTGGGCCGACTAAGCGGGATCATCCGACCTCCCTTCTTCTCGATTGCCGGCCGCCGCGCACATTTCCGGTGCGGCGCGCGCCAAGGACAGGAGATCGTGTGGCGAAAAAGATTTTCGTGCTCGGCGGCGACGGCTTTTGCGGCTGGCCGACAGCGTTGCATCTGTCCGAACTGGGCCATGAGGTCGTCATCATCGACAATCTTTCGCGTCGCCGGATCGACGCGGAACTGGGCGTCCACAGCCTGACGCCGATCGCCATGGTCGACCAGCGGCTGGATGCCTGGCACCAGGTCAGCGGGCGGACCATCCGCTTCCATTATCTCGACGTCGCCCAGGATTATGCCCGCCTCCTTGCCCTGCTGGCGGAGGAGCGCCCCGACGTGATCGTCCATTTCGCCGAACAGCGCGCCGCCCCCTATTCGATGCGCGGACCGACCGAGAAGCGCTATACCGTCAACAACAATGTCGGCGGCACCCACAATGTCCTGACCGCGCTGGTCGCCTGCGACCTCGACGCGCATCTCGTCCATCTCGGCACCATGGGCGTCTATGGCTATGGCGGTGCCGGCTTCGAAATCCCCGAAGGCTATCTGACCGTCCAGATCCACGACGATGCCGGTGCCCCGCATGACTGGGAAATCCTGTATCCGACCCGGCCGGGCAGCGTCTATCACATGACCAAGTCGATCGATCAGCTGCTGTTCCAATTCTATGCCCAGAATGACCGGCTGCGCATCACCGACCTGCACCAGGGCATCGTCTGGGGCACCCAGACGGCGGAGACGCGACGCCACCCCGCGCTCATCAACCGGTTCGATTATGAGGGCGAATATGGCACCGTGCTCAACCGCTTTCTGGTGCAGGCGGCGCTCGGCCATCCGCTGACCGTCCATGGCACCGGCGGCCAGACCCGCGCCTTCCTCAACATCCAGGACACGGTGCGCTGCATTGCGCTCGCCGTTGCCCATCCGCCGGAGCGCGGCGACCGGGTCAAGATCATCAACCAGATCGCCGAAAGCCTGCGCGTGCGCGACCTTGCCCTTCTGGTATCCGACCTGACCGGCGCGGCGATCGAATATCTGCCCAACCCCCGCAAGGAAGCGGCAGAAAATGACCTCGACGTCAGCAACGCCACCTTCCGCGCGCTGGGCCTCGACCCGATCCTGCTGACCGACGGCCTGCTGGCCGAGACGCTGGAAATTTCCGCCCGTTATGCCGACCGCGTCGACCAGCGCCACATCCCGGCACGCACGGCCTGGACGCGCGAACAGCAGGCGGCGCTCGACCAGGCGGGGTCGATCGAGACGGTCCATCCCGCCCTGTCCGGCGTGGCGGGAGCGGGCCGATGAGATTATGGGTCATCTGCCTTCAGGCGCTGTTGTTCATCGGCCTGCTGATCGCGATCGGCCAGAGCGGCCTGTTCGACACGGTCATGGGCCGCAACGTCCGGCTGGGCGACCCTCTGTTCGAGGATTATCAGCGCGGCTCCATCCCCTTCATCGACGTCGATGGACGCGACGTGTTCGTGGCGCAGTCGCACCCGGACAATCCCCTGATCCTGTCCGGCTTTCCGGCCTATGCCAGCAAGCTCTTCCGCCTGCCGACCGATAGCCGGCCGCTCAGCGGCACCTATAATATCGCCTTCGCGACCGACGCCGTGCCCGATGCCGAAGGTGCGCTGCGGATCAGCATCAACGGGGTCAAGCGCGCCGACGTCGTGCTGAACCAGGGGCGCTTCAAACGGCGCGCCAAGATCGAACTGACCCCCGCCGAACTGGCCTCGGGCCAGTTGGAGGTCAAACTGGCGCTGGTCGGGCGTGGCCCGATGGCCGAATGCACGCCCAATGAAGCGCTGGCCGCCGTCGTCACGATCCTGCCGGAAAGCGGCCTGCACCTCAAACTGGACAAGGCGCCGTCCACCACCCGCGACCGGCTCGCCTTGTGGGGCGACCTGATCCCGGTCAAATGGGACGAGGATGACAAGGCGGCGGATCTCGCCACCCTGCTCGCCGCCGCACGGCTGAGCGAGAAAGGCTATGGCATCTATTTTGGCGAAAGCGGCTATGCCGCCCAGGCGCTGACCGACATCGACAAGGGCGCAGCGATCCGTCCCGGCCGGACGCAGGCGCTGCGCTATCCGGTTAGCCTGGTCAGCGCGATCGAGAATGGCGGCGCGCGCCGTTTCGATCGGGAAACCACCTGGCGCTATCGCTATGATGTCGGGCAATTGCCCAATGGCGAGCTGCCGTCCGCGCTCGACCTGCGCCTGCTGCTCGGGCCGATCGCCGAAACCCGCACCGCGCTGTTCGTGACGCTCAACGATCATCTGCTTTTCACCCGCACCCTGACCGACGAGGATCAGCGCTTCAGCCATTCGATCGCGCTGCCGACCGCCGATCATCTGGATCGCAACCAGTTGGAAATCACCCTGACCGCGCATGAGCGGGAAGAAATGCGGTGCGGCGCGCGCCGTCTGATCGCCGCGGAAATGCTGCCGGAAACCATCTTGCGGGGCGGCGGCGAACGGCTTGTGCCGGCGATCGTCCAGTTGCGGGGCCTGCTTGCGGCCAATCGCCCGGTCGCCTTGAAGGCCGGCGCACTGACCGCACCGCAGGGACAGGCCACAGCCCAGTTGCTGGGTCAGATGCGGCCCAGCGCCCTTGCCTTCGGCACCCAAAGGCCGGGCACCACGATCGAGGTGCTGACGGGCGACATTGCCGGCGCGCTGGCACGGGTCCGCCCCGCCGGACGGCAATGGCTGGTCCACTTCCCCGATGACCGGCGCGAAGGCGTCATGGTGGAACCCTTCGCGCGTGGTGCATCGGCGGCCGGGGCCGCCGTGGCCCTGCTGGTGACGGTCCATCGCCCGGTTCCCGTCCCGCCGCCCGCCACGCCGGCGACCACCCCGCTGCGCGCAACAGCCCCTGCCCCCTGATGCCGCCGCCCCCGGATTATGACCGGACCCAGGCCAATTTCCAGTCGACGGACAGTTTCGCCGGCGGGCTGGCCCGCCCGGTATCGATGTTGCGCGCACCCGCCCTGCTGCTGACCTTCACGACCATCGCCCTGTTCCAGCTATGGCTGTTCGAACTGGGTTTTCTCGACCGCTTCTTCCGCACCCATGATTATGTGTTCGGCCCCTATCTGGGCTTCAGCGCGATCTCGATCCGGACCTTCATCTATTCCTATTTCATCTCCTTCTCGCTCTATGCAGCGGGATCGGTGCGGGCGCGCATCCTGCTCTGCCTCGACCTGTGCCTGCGCTACATGGCGCTCTGCACCATCCTTGACCTGGGCAGCGTGGCGCTGTTCGCCTATGTCGGCACCCCCTTTTCGCTGGCCGCGATCCAGATCATGGCGGGCCTTGCGGGCATGGCGGTCTTCGCCTTCGTCATCATCCGGCGCGGCACCATGCCTGCCCCGGTGCCGGTGCTGCGCGGCCCCCAGCCCAAGGGCCGCGCCCTCTACCGCCTCGCCATTGCCGGCACGATCGCGGCGATCATCGCCATCTGGGCGGCACAGCAACCGATCCTGCTGTTCGAGGAGATGCGCGACATCAGCCTGCTCGGCGGCATCGGTCCGGGCGTCATCCTGTTCGTGCTGCTGACCTTTGCCCAGCTCTACATCGTTGCCGTCGCGGAACGCTATCGCCTGTCGCGCCCCGACTTCGCCGCCCCGGTCAGCGTCATCGTGCCCGCCTTCAACGAACAATATGTGATCGGCCAGACGATCCAGCATATCGACCGCGCCGCCGCCCATTATGGTGCGGAGGTCGAACTGATCGTGATGGACAATGGCTCGATCGATGGCACGGCGGACATCGCCCGCGCCGTGATCGACGCCTGCTCCGCGCTCAAGGGGCGGGTCGTGCATGTCGCGACGCCCGGCAAGGCCCATGCCCTGAACGAAGGCGTGCTGCATGCGCGCCATCCGTTCATCGTGCGGATCGACGCCGACACGCTGGTGGGCGAGGATAATCTGACGCTGGCAATGCAGAATTTTGCCGATCCCGATGCCGGCGCGGTCGGCGGCGTGCCCTTGCCGCCAGGCGGCGCGATCTTCGATGCCGGGCGCCTGGTCGAGGTGATCGTCAAGCATGGCTATTATTCGCCCGCGCTCAGCGTCATGGCCGGGCTGGTCGGCATTCCCGGCATGTTCGTCATCTATCGGGCGGACGCGCTGCGCCGGGTCGGCCAGTTCGCCTCCGGCATGAATGGCGAGGATACCGACATCTCGCTGCGCATCGCCGAACTGGGCTATCGCACGCTGGTCGATCATCGGGTCAGCTATGTGTCCGAAGTGCCGACCAGCTTCGCCCATCTGCGCGAACAGCGGCTGCGCTGGTTCCGGTCGGTCTATCATGTCAGCGCACGCGCCCATTCGCTCATCAGCGCCCCGGACTTCAGCATCCGCGGCAAGCTGGTCCTGCCCTATATGCTGATGAACACCGCGCGCCGGGCGATGATGATCCCACTCGTCATCTTCGGCCTGCTCGAACTGTTCATCACGTCGAGATCGATCGCCTTGCCCCATTGGCAGGCGATCGTCGCCGTTCTGGTCGGATCCCCCCTGGTTGCCGCGGCGATCGCGATCCTGGCGAATAACCGCCCGCGCGCCCTGCTGGCGCTGCCTCCCTATATCTTCTTCCGCGCACTGCGCGCCTGGTACACGCTCGAATCCGCGCTCACGATCCCGATCACGTCGATGTCCACGCGCATCCAGATCGGGCGCGACCCCTGGCCGCAAAGCCCGCCGCCCGATCCGCTTCCCCCGCCATCCCCCCCTTCATCGCCGGAGGTCTCATGAAACAGATCGTCATTCCCGCCGCCCTGCTGGGCCTCGCCGCCATGCCTCAGGCCGGCTGGGCAAAGCCGGGCGACCTGTCGGTCGAGGGTGAACTTTCCTACGGGCTCGACGTGGTGCCACCCGACGTGGTCGACAACAGTCCCGATCAGGATCGGATCAAGTCGCTGTTCACCGGCGAAGTGGGCCTGGCCTATGATGCCGGCCCGGCGATCCTGCGCGCGTCCGCGGGCGCCCACATCTATCCGTCGGAAGCCGATTATAATCGCTATCCGCTGACCGTCGGCGCGCAGATCGACTGGCCACTGGCGGCCAGGGGGCGGACCAGGCTGCGCTTCCAGCCCAGCTATGAATATGTGTTGGGCGATGATGGCCGGGTGTTCGATCGCGCGCGCATGGATATGCAGCTCATCCACCGCCACAATCCTGCCCACACCAGCACGGTGCGCCTGCGTTACGGCTATCGCAACCAGAGCGAACAGCGCTTCCAGGGCTATGACCAGAGCGAGTGGCTGGGCGAACTGCGCCATCTCTGGCGGCCGGGCGGCGGGCAGACCCGCATCATGGGATCGCTATTGGGCCTGCATGCCAATGCGCAGGCCAACCGCTTCAGCTATAATGGCTATGGCACGATGCTGATCGCCCGCACACCGCTGCGCGAGGGGCTGGAAGTCTATGGCCGGCTCTATCTGGTCCATCGCAACTACAAGGCGGCCTTCTCCAACGCCTATCCCTTCAAGCGGGAGGATACGCAATTGCGCCTGACCGGCGGCGTCGAACAGGCGCTGACCCGGCGGATCAACCTGTTCGGCGAGGCCGGCTATGCCAGTAATGATTCCAACGTCCCCACCCGCGACTATAGCGGTTTCGTCGGCCGCATCGGCATCCGCTTCCATTAGCCACGGCGCGCCAGTCTAACAGGCAGGAAAATGGTGCACCCGACGGGATTCGAACCCATGGCCCTCAGATTAGGAATCTGATGCTCTATCCTGCTGAGCTACGGGTGCACGCAGCGCCGGCTCTATTATGCGCGGCGCGCGCGGTCAATTCTTCGCTTCGGGCGGAATCACCGGAAAGGGCAGTTGCGCGACATTGATGCCTTCCTCGGCCAGCGCCTTGGCCTCGGCCGGGGCGACCTCGCCATGGATGCTGCCCTTGTCCTGCTCGCCATAATGCATGGCCCGCGCCTGCTCGGCAAAGCCGCGCCCGACCCAGGTCGAGCCTTCCAGCACCTTCTTCTGCGCGTCCGCCAGCGCCTCGACCAGCGCGCGCATCTTCGCCTCGTCCGGCCCGGCCGCCACCGGTGCCGTCTCCGCTTCGGCCGCCGGCTGCTGCTGGACGATCTCGCGCCGCTGGTTGCCCTTGGCCGCCACCGCCGGCGCCATCAGCGCCTTGCCGACACGCGTATCGCCGCACAGCGGACAGGCGAGCAGGCCCCGTTCCTTCTGGTCCGCATAGTCTGCGCTGGAGCCGAACCAGGCCTCGAACACATGGCCCTGGCCCTCGCACTTAAGGTCGAAAACGATCACCTGATCTCAACATCCTGCGGTATCACGCGCCGATTGGCGATGGCGGGCACCCGCCCGCGCACCGCCTCTACGCGGGTCAGGTCAAGATCGGCAAGGGCCAGCCCCGCGCCCTCGCCCATGTCCAGCAGCACATCGCCCCACGGATCGACCACCAGGCTATGGCCATAGGTGGTGCGCCCGTCCTGATGCGCGCCCGCCTGCGCGGCAGCGATCAGGAAACAGCCCGCCTCGATCGCGCGGGCGCGCAGCAGCACATGCCAGTGCGCCTGGCCCGTGGACACGGTGAAGGCGGCCGGTGCCAGCAGCACTGTCGCCCCGGCATTGGTCAGCGCCCGATAGAGATCGGGAAAGCGCATGTCGTAGCAGATGGAAAAGCCCATCCGTGCCCAGGGCGTATCGACCGCCACCACGCTTTCCCCCGGCCCATAGACCGAGGATTCGCGCCAGCTTTCGCCCGATGCCAGGTCGACGTCGAACAGATGGATCTTGTCGTAGCGCGCCCGTATTTCGCCCTGATCGTCGATCATGAAGCTGCGATTGGCCCAGCGCCCGTCGCTGCGTGCCTCTTTCAGCGGCAGCGACCCGATATGGACCCACAGCCCCTCGCGCGCCGCCGCCTCGCGCACCGCGGCTAGCACGATATCGTCCGCCTCGCCGCGCAGCGTTTCCGCCGCGCGCTTGCGATCGCGGTCCAGATAGCCCGCCATTTCCGGGGTGAAGAGCATGTCCGCCCCCTCGCCCTTGGCGCGCGCCGCCGCCTCCTCAATCGCGGCGGCATTGGCGGCCGGGTCGATCCCGGTCGTCATCTGAAGAATCGCGGCGCGCATCGGCCCTACAGCCCCAGCAGCGGGTCGAGCTTGCCCTCGCGGTTCAGCGCGGCGAGATCGTCGCTGCCGCCGATATGCTGGCCGTCGATGAAGATTTGCGGCACGGTGGTGCGTCCGGGCGCCCGCTCCAGCATTTCCTCGCGCCTGGGGCCGCCCAGCGAGATGTCATATTCCTCGAAGGCAACACCCTTGCCCTCCAGCAGTGCCTTGGCCCGCGCGCAATAGCCGCACCAGTCCTTGGTATAGATTTCGACCTTTGCCATTATCTCGGTAAAACTCCTTTGCCCCGAAATTGGGGGGAATGCGCACTTTGTCAATCGTCGCCGGTTCTGGGTAACGCCCGCGCCCAGCACAGCAGATGCACCTCGCGCGCGCCGCCGCCCTTCAGCAGCTTCGCGCAGGCCGCCGCCGTCGCCCCGCTAGTATGGACATCGTCGACCAGCCATATCACCCGTCCCGCCAGCCCGTGCCCCTGCGCCAACGCAAAGGCGCCGCGCACCGCCTGCGCCCGCTGCTTGGGGTTCATGCCCCGCAGCGGCTGCGTCCGCTTCACCCGGCGCAAGCCATGCTTGTCCACCGCCAGCCCCGTCAGCCGCCCCAGATGATCGGCGATCAGCGCCGACTGGTTGAAGCCGCGCCCCCATAGCCGCCAGCGATGCAACGGCACCGGCACGATCAGCGCGTCCTCCATCTCCGGCCGCACATGGCGCAACATCTGCCCCGCCACCAGCCGGGCCAGGCCTATCCGCCGCCCATATTTCAACCGCAGCGCCACAGTCCGCGCGACATCGCCATAGGCCAGCACCGCCCGCGCGCTGTCGAACGGCGGCGGCTGTGCCAGGCAGGCGCCACAGGCCGCGCCCTCGCCCATCTCATGCGCGAACGGCAGGCCGCAGCGCGCGCAGCAGGGTGGCCCCAGAAACCGCATCCCGCTCCAGCAATCGAGGCAGAAACCATGGTCCGCACCGACGATCGCGCCGCATCCGGGGCAGCGTGGCGGAAGGGCATAATCCATGACCGGACGCATCACGGTCTTGAGAAGCGGGACCAGCGACATCATCTGCCTTGTCCCCGCTTCGTCCCCGATGCACAAGGCCCGCCATGACTGCCCCCGAAACCCGCCCCGACATTTTCGACCGCGCTCTGCGCGCCCGCCACCGCGACCGGATGCTCGGCACCTTTGCCGATCATGACTTCCTCCACCGCGCGATGCTGGACGAACTGCTCGAACGGCTGGCCGATGTGCAGCGCGACCTGCCCGAAGTGTTGCTGGTCGGCTGCCCGGACGGCAGCGCGAAGGCCGCGCTCGAAGCCATGGGCAAGCGCGTCGCCTGCGCCGATCCCGGCTTTCTCGCCGCGCAGCGGGCCGGCGGCGTGCAGGCGGACGAGGATGCCCTGCCCTTTGCCGACAATAGTTTCGACCTGGTCATCGCCTGCGGCACACTCGACAGCGTCAATGATCTGCCCGGCGCGCTGATCCTGATGCGCCGCGTGCTGCGGCCCGACGGGCTGATGCTCGCCGCCTTTGCCGGCGCAGGCAGCCTGCCGCGCCTCAAGTCCGCCCTGCTCGCGGCCGAAGGCGACCGCCCCGGTCAGCATGTCCATCCCCAGGTCGATGTCCGCTCGGCCGGCGACCTGCTCAGCCGCGCCGGCTTCGCCATGCCGGTGGCCGATGGCGAGACGCTCAATATCCGCTATGGCGACGTGGTCCGGCTGATGCACGATCTGCGCGGCATGGGCGCGGGCAATGCGCTCGCCACCCGCCCGCCAACCCTGTCGCGCGACGTACTGATGCGCGCCGCCGCCCATTTCGCCGATGCCGCCGATCCCGACGGCCGCACCGCCGAACAGATGGCGCTGATCTATCTCTCCGGCTGGAAACCCGACGCCAGCCAGGCCGCTCCCGCCCGCCGCGGCAGCGCCACCGTCTCGCTGGCCGCCGCCTTGAAGGGCAAGGACTGATCCTCAGGCCGCGACGCTCAGGAAGCGGGATCGCTTGCCCCGATTATAGTCGCGGTAGAAGGCCATGAACTCGTCCGCCGGCAACGCCTTGGCATAATACCAGCCCTGCGCGAACTGGACGCCGGCCTTGCGGACATAGGCATCCTGTTCGCGGGTCTCCACCCCTTCTGCGATCAGGTTCAGCTTCAGCGCCCGCCCCATCCCGATGATATGGGGCGTGACCACGCTGGCCGCCGCATCCCGGCCGATCGCATCGATGAAGCATTTGTCGATCTTGAGCGCGTCGAGCGGCAATGTCTCCAGCAGCGACAGGCTGGAATAGCCGGTGCCGAAATCGTCGATCGCCATCAGATGCCCGGCATCGCGCGCGCGGGCGATGGTCGCGCGGGCCGTGTCCGGGTTGATCAGGCTGCGCTCGGTCACCTCCAGCCAGATCTGGCCCGGCGCGATGCCGGCCTTGGCTATCTCGCGCTCCAGCACGTCCAGGAAGCGGCCGCTTTCCAGGTCGCGCGCGGAAATGTTGATCGCCACATGCACCTGCTGTTCGGCCAGCAGCATGGCGTGCAGGTCCGCCACCACCTGCTCGATCACATGGTCGGTAATGTCCAGGATCAGCCCGCTCTGCTCGGCCAGCGGGATGAACAGGTCGGGCGCTATCCACCGGCCATCGGGCCGCCGCCACCGCACCAGCGCCTCGGCGCCCACGCAATAGCCAGTCGCCAGCTCGATCAGCGGCTGATAATGAACCTGGAACTCGCGCTTGCGGATGGCCAGCTTCAGTTCCTTTTCCGGCGACAGGCGCTGGCGTGACACCCACAGGATCAGCAGCATCAGGATCGCGGACGCCACCAGCCCGATCGGCAATAACAGGCGCATCTCGCTGCCCAGCTTCGCATCGATGGCGCTGCGGTCGGCAATGGCAAAGGCGGTCAGGTCGCCGCGCTGCACCGACGCATAGATGTCCGTCTCGTCCATCCCGGTCATCGCCTGCCGGCTCAATTGTCCCACCAGCCCGTCATTGGCCCGCCCGGTAATGGCGATCAGTGTCCCCTGCCGCGTCGCGATGCCCAGGATCATGTGGCTGTCGGACAAGACATCGACCAGCCGCTGCGGCAGGATCAGCACATTATGGTCACGATAGCCCAGCACCATCACCTCGCGGGCATGGCTGATGCGCGGCTTCACATGCAGATGCAGCGCATAACCGCCCGCCAGCGTCGCCGAAGGCGTCCCGCGCCCGATGACGACATCCGCCGGCACCTTGCCCCAACCGGTGCAGGCCAGCCGATCGCCATCATAATGGCCTACTTCCTCCACTGCCCCGCTGTCGATCGCCAACTGGCGCATCCGCTCGATATGGCCGACGGAACAATCGCCCTTGCCGACCTGCGCCAGCACATCCTTGGCGTCGGTCAGCACCTGTTCGGCGCGCAGCAGCGTCCAGTTGGCATATTCCTGCATATGCGCGCGCTCGGCGGCGATCGCCCGCTCGCGCGAAAAATGGACGGTCAGTGCCAGTGGAATGACGATCGCCAATATCGCCAATATCAGGGCCAGAAAGATAATGATCCGTCGCCGCAAGTCCGGCCCCCATCTTCATTCGCCATCGGAGCAGCAAAACCTGCGCCCTCAGCAGAGCAAAGACGAGTATTTATTTTGTTAACGGCCTGTCCTTGCGCGTGAAAGCCCAACGCCCTGTCGCCCTAATGCTCAGCGCAGGCTCAGATAGAGGGTAATGGTCACCAGCGAGGCGATGGTGGAGACCAGCACCACCCGCGCGGTAATACCCGCTTCCCGGCCATAGAATTCGGCGACCATGAACGGACCGGTGCCGGTCGGCAGCGCCGCCATCAGCACCGCCGTCGCCGCCAGCGCCGGCGGCAGGCGGAAGACCAGCGCCAGCGCCCCGGTCAGCAGCGGCTGCGCCAGCAATTTCATGCCGACCAGAAACCCCACCGCACCCGCCGGCGGCGGGGCGCCCTCCCGCTTCTCGGCAATGAACAGCCCCAGCGCGACCAGCGCACAGGGCGACGCCGCACCGCCCAGCAGCGACAGGAACTTGTCCAGCGGCGCCGGCAGCGGAATGGCAAAGGCCAGGAACAGCCCACCGACCAGCGGCGCGACCAGCAGCGGATTGGTCGCCAGCGACCGTGCGACCTTGGCCATCATGTGCCCCGGCCGCCGCTCGCTCTGCATCCCGATCTCGATCAGGATCAGCGCCACCGCAAACAGCAGGCAGACGGTCATGATCGTCGCCACCAAAGTCGGCGCCAGCGATGCCGGCCCCAATATCGTCGCCGCCAGCGGAAAGCCGATGAAGCCGGTATTGGCATAGCCTGAATTCAGCCCATCGACCGTCGCATCCGCCAGATGCCGCCCTTCGCGTCGCCGCAGCAATAGCGTCGCGGCAAAGCTCAGCCCCGCGCCGATGCCGAAGACGGCGATGAAGCCGGGCTGCCAGATGTCGCTCCACCGCGCCTTGGCAACGATGTCGAACAGCAGCGCCGGCAGCGCCAGCCACACCACGAAGCGATTGATCTCGCCGGTCGCATGCGGCCCCAGCACGCCACTCCTGCGGGCGATCCATCCCGCCCCGATCAGCGCGAAGATGGGCAGGACGATCAGCATTACGGACAACATCGGAGGACTTTCGGGACAGCGGAAACAGCGCTCGCCTACGCCGCCGGATCGATGCATACCAATGCCATTGCATGGAATGATTGATACCGTTTCCGTATGATTGATATTCGCCAGCTCCGCTATTTCGTCGCCGTCGCCGAAACGCTGCATTTTGGCCGCGCGGCCGAACGGCTGCACGTCACCCAGCCGCCGCTCAGCCGCCAGGTGGCTGCACTGGAACAGGAACTGGGCGTCCGCCTGATCGAGCGCCATTCGCGCAGCGCCGTGCTGACCCCGGCCGGCGCCCGCTTCCTGGAGGATGCGCGACAGATCATCGCCGCGCTCGACCGCGCCTGTCGCGATGCCCGCGCCTGGCAGTCCGGCGACCGTGGCGAACTGACGATCGGCTTCATGATGCATGCCGCCTATAGCAGCGTGCCCCTGCTCACCCGCCGCTTCGCCACCGCCCATCCCGACGTGACGTTGCACCTGCGCGAAACACTGCCGATGATGCTGGCCGACGGCGTGATGGAGGGGCGCTTTGACGCCGCCATCGGCTTCGATCCCGGCCCCCGGCGCGGCCTCGTCACCAGCCCGCTCTATCGCGAGCCGCTCGCCGCCGTCGTCCCGTCGGACCATCATCTGGCCAGTGCCAGCGCCCTCACCCCCGACCAGTTGGCCGGCGAACGCTTCATCCTCTCGCCCGCGGATGTGACGCCCACGCTGCGCCGCGCGATCCTGGGCTGGCTGGCCGCGCCACCCGCCATATTGCTCGAAACCCAGTTGCAGCAGACGATCGTCAGCCTGGTCGGCGAAGGGCTGGGCGTCGCGATCGTACCGGAATCGCTGCGACGGCTCGCCATGACCAGCGTGCGCTTCGTGCCGCTGGTCGACGCGCCGATGGTCGAACAGTTGCTGATGGTCCGCCCCGACGCCCGCAATCCGGCGCTCACCCATCTGCGCGCGATCGCCGACAGCCTCCAGCCCGCATGAAACGGTCCGCTGTCCTACAGCGCGCCGAACTGCCATGATCGCGCCCGGCTCTTTCTCAACTCAGGCAAGCTGGACGACGCAAGGAAATTTCCAACCATCGGCATAAAATGTCGAAATGTGCGGGAAATATGCGAAGTTAAGCGGCGACTTTCCTATTTTCCGCCGCCCCTTTCAGGCCACTTTGGTCAGGCTGACAGCGCTTCCGCCCGCGCGTCCAGCACCACCCGGTTTCGCCCCTCGCGCTTGGCGCGATAGAGCGCGGCATCGGCCGCCTTGATCAGTGTCGAGCCGTCGCGCTCCATGCTCTCTTCCCAGGTGGCGACGCCGAAGGACATGGTCGTCGACCCCAGCGTGCGCCCACCCTGGTTGACCATCAGCTCGCTGATCGCCTGGCGGACGATCTCCACCCGGTCGGCCAGCACCACGGCCGACGTGCCCGGCGCGATGATGGTGAACTCCTCGCCGCCAAAGCGGCAGACGACATCGCCGTCGCGGAAGCGGCTGCGCATTTCGGTCGCGACCGCCTGCAACACCGCGTCGCCCGCCTCATGGCCGAACTCGTCATTGAAGCGCTTGAAATGGTCGACGTCGCACATCACCAGGCTCAGCGGGCTACCGGTGCGCGTCGCCCGCGCAATCTCCAGCGCCAGCGTCTCTTCCATGTAGCGGCGGTTGAACAGGCTGGTCAGCGGATCACGGATCGTCTGTTCGCGCAGGCCGCGCTGCAGACGATGGTTGACCAGGGCCGACGCGATATTCTCGGTCAGCACGGTCAGGCGGAACCGGTTCTCGGCCCCCACCACGCCGCGCAGATACAGCACGCCGATCACCTCGCCGCCGGCCAGCAGCGGCTCGCAATGATAATGGTCCGCCTCGGCCCCGACATGGGCGCAGACGATGTCCGATCCCTGCTCGGTCACATAATGGCTCTGCCCGCGCCGCAGCGCCCAGCACTGGTCGGGCGCAAAGCCCGCCTGCTCGACCTCCAGCCCGCCCCAGGCCGCGATCGGCACCAGCAGGTTACGGGAATTATTATGGGCATAGAGGGCGCCGGGAATATCGGGCAGCACGCGTGGCACGAACACCCGGATGATCGACGCCAGTTCCTCGTCGGTGCGGGCCGCCTGCATCCGGTGGGCCATGCCGCCCAGCAGTTCGATCACCTCGCCCCGTTCGCGCAACACCTGCGCATTGGCGCTCAGTTCCTGGTTGGCGACCTTCAGCCGCCCCTCGCTGTCCACCTGGTCGGCGACCGCAGCCTCCAGTTCGCGCGCCATTTCATTATAGCCGCCGGCCAGCCGCTCGAACTCGCTCGACCGCATCTCGACATCGATGCGCGCACTGCGGTCGCCCGCGCCCAGCTTGCCCATCACCGTCATCATCGCATCGACCGGACGGCGGATGCCGCGGATCAGCGCCACGCCCATGATGACGATTATCGCCACCGTCAGCGGCGTGCCCAGCAGCACCAGCCAGCGAATATAGTTGAGCCGCCGTTCCACCGCGCCCATGCGATCGACCGACAGCGCGCGCTCCTCGGCCAGCAGATCGCCGACCCGCGCTTCTACCATCAGCATCAGATAGCGCCCCCGCCCGGTCGCGGTCGATGCCTGCGCCCCGGCAAAGTCGCCCGCGCGGGTCATGGCCGCCGACTTCTCCAGGCTCGCGGCCCGTTCCGTCACCAGCGCACGCACCTGCTGCGCCCGTTCATTCTGCGGCGGATTGTCGGCCGTCAGCCTGACCAGCGCGGCCGCATCATGCTTGGCGGCGGCGATCTCGGCCGCGACGGTCTCGGCAAATTCGGGATTGCGGGTCAGCACATAGCCGCGCTGTCCCGACTCCGCTTCCTGCAGATGACCCAGCGTCCGGTTTGCGGTCTTGAGCACCTGCGAGGAATGAGTCACCCAGCCCAGGCTACCGCGCATCTGCGCCGACCCGTCGAGCAACAACCCGGCGAGCAGCACCATAACCACGCACAATATGCCGCACAGCACCACAATCCGATGGGACAATGATCCGACCAACTGACACTCCCTGGGTCCGCAAGCCCATCGCCTTTGGTCAATCGCTTCGCCGATGCAACATGAATCATTGTTTTTTAGGGAGAATTGCGACCGATCGAAGACTCCTGCCTCAGCCTGTCCCTTGTAGCACAGCCAGGCTGCCAACCGTCGGCGGATCGATAACATCCCGTCCCGTCCATGCGTCGCCTTCCCGCACATAATCGACATGGCTGGCCCGACGAAACGCGTTGCCGTCCCAGACGATCACCTGCAGTTCAATCGCATTGCTGCGCCGGACATGCAGCCAGTTGAAGCTTTGCGGCTCGGCATTGCGCAGCCGGGTCGATGTCGCCGTCCCCGCCTGGATGACCAGGGCCCCGCCGCTATGCGCCACCATCTTCTGCGCGGCCTCCGCATAGGTGCGGTGGAAATGCCCGGCCAGCGCAACATGCACCCCCGCCTCGCACGCCGCCTGCACCGCATCCTCATGCCGCCCCACCGCCTCGCTCAATTCTCCACCGCGGCCGATCGGCATGGCGAACAGCGGATGATGGGTCACCAGGATGCGGGTCTTGGCCTGCGCGACCTGCGCGAAACTCTCGCGCAGCCGGTCCATCTGGTCATGGTTGATCCGCCCGTCCTTGATCGTCAGCGACCGGGCGGTGTTGAGGCCCAGTATCGCGACCTCGTCATCCTCGTAAAAGGGACAGAGGTCGCGGCTGATATAGCGTTTGTAGCGCGCCAGCGGCCGGGCGAAGCGTCGCACCACGTCGAACAGCGGCACGTCATGATTGCCGGGGATCACCAGGATCTTCAGCCCCGCAGCGCGCAGGCGACCCAGCCAGGCCGCCGCCGCCCTGAACTGCTCCACCCGCGCCCGCTGGGTCAAGTCGCCGCTGATGACGACCAGGTCGGGCCGGCGTTCCTCCAGCCAGGCGGTGGCGGCGTCGACGATGCGCGGATCATGCGCGCCGAAATGAATGTCGGACAGATGGGCGATACGGGCCATGCCTCCCCAACGAATCCATCGCTATTCGTTTCCGATGGACCCGAAATCGCCGCACGGTGTTATTGCGGCATGGAAACGAAAACGCTCCCCCGGCAGGCGATCCTGGTCGTCAACGCCCATAGCCGACGCGGCCAGGACAATTTCAATCAGGCAAGGGAAAAGCTCGAAGCCGCCGGCGTCGAGCTGATCGCTGCCCATGCGGTCGATGACCCCGAACAGATGGCCGCAACCGTCCGCCAGGCGGTGGAAAGCGGCGCGCCGATGGTCATCGTCGGCGGCGGCGATGGCTCCATGTCGGGCACGGTCGACGAACTGGTCGGCAAGGATTGCGTCTTCGGCGTGCTGCCGCTCGGCACCGCCAACAGCTTCGCCCGCACATTGGGCCTGCCGCTCGACCTCGATGGCGCGGTCCGCGCCATCGCCACCGGCCAGCGCCGCCGCGTGGACCTCGGCATGATCGATCGCGACTATTTCGTGAATGCCGCCTCATTGGGCCTGTCGCCGATGATCGGCCAGACCGTGCCGCACAAGCTCAAACGCTATCTCGGCCGCATCGGCTATCTCATCTGGGCGGTCAAATGCTCGGTCGGCTTCCGCGCCTTCCGCCTGACCATCGACGATGGCGTGAAGGAACGGCGCCTGTGGTCGACAGAAGTGCGTATCCTCAACGGCCCCTATCACGGCGGGGTCGAGCTATCGGACCATGCTGCCGTCGATACCGGCGAGATCGTGATCCAGGCCGTCGTCGGCCGCTCCAAGCCGCGCCTCGCCTGGGACTGGTATGCCAAATTCGTGAAGCTGCGCGACCGCAATGCCCATACGGAGGAATTTCACGGCCGCCAGTTCAAGCTCGCCTGCCACCCGCCACAGAAGATATCGATCGACGGCGAAGTTCTGGCAAAAACCCCGGTCACGGTAAAGATCGCGCCGGGCGCGGTCGATGTAGCGGTGCCACGCGACTAGGTGGCGAGGACAAGTCTAAATTGTCGTGAAACGATCAGGAGCGGACGTTCCTCCCCGGAACGGGGAGGTGGCAGCGCGAAGCGCTGACGGAGGGGCAGGTGCCTCTTAGCGCTGCGCTATCCGGCCTGTGCCCCTCCACCACTCGCTACGCG
Organism: Sphingobium sp. LF-16; assembly: GCF_003711185.1. Lineage (NCBI taxonomy): Bacteria > Pseudomonadati > Pseudomonadota > Alphaproteobacteria > Sphingomonadales > Sphingobiaceae > Sphingobium > Sphingobium sp. LF-16. The sequence goes on from NZ_CP029335.1 coordinate 2,633,605, forward strand.
AGCGGTCCCCCTCCCCGTGCCGGGGAGGAATGTCTTGTGCCCACCCATCTCAACCATTCAGCGGGCGCCGAAACAGCCCCCGCCGCTCGGCCGATCTCAGGCGGCCAGGCGCAGGAAGGGCACCGGTTCGGTCGAGCGCAGCAGGATCGGCTTGCCTTCCGACGCGCGGAAGATTTCGCCGTCCAGGATCACGCTGCTCTGCGCACCCTCGATGCGGATCGTGTCGCCCTGCTCCAGATGGATTCCCTGCATCTGCTGCTTGCCCATCCGGCGGAAGACGCTGGCCCACACCAGGCGCAGCAGCGCCGACACGCTCTGGTCGACCGCCATCAGCTTCATGTTGCCACGGCGGCTGTCACCCGGATCGACGCCCAGCAGCAGCCGCTCCAGCGTGGTCACGATCAGGACCGAGAAGCGCCCCGCCAACTGCCCCTCGCGCATCAGCGAGATGCTGACCGGGTGGCTGGATTGTGGCAGGAATCGGGCACGAATGCCGAACACCAGCGACGCCAGCACGGCGAGCGCGGTCAGGAAATGGCTGAACCCGTTAGACAGGCCCAGCGGATAGATCTTGTCCCGGCAATAGAGGATATAGTCGGCCAGGCCCGCACCGCCCAGGAACATGCCCAGCACCGGACGGGTCGTCTGCCCGTCGGTCAGCGCGATCAGCTCGCGCTGCACGACATGGTCGCCCAGCCCCGACTTGGCGATCTCGACAATGCGCTCCAGCGCCTTGATCGGGTCGCCATGGATGCCCAAGTCCAGCGCGATCAGATTGGTCTTGCCATTGGGCAGCACCGCGATCGGCGGCACCCGACCGCAGAAATGCTCGCCCTGATAGAGTTCGGTCAGCGCCGCCTGCACCGTCCCGTCGCCGCCATTGATGACGATGACGGCCGGATCGACCCGCGCAATCGTCTGCAGCGCGCGGCCGATCTGGTCGACATGCTCGACCTCATAATGGAAGATGTCCGGGTTGTTGGCACAAAAACTGCGCACGCGCGGCAAGGTCTGCCGGTTGCCCGTGGACTTGGGATTGGACAGGAGCGCGACGCGAACCATGACGACCTTACATATATTTGAGGTTGATGGTGATCCGGGTCACGCCCGGTCCAGCATAGAAGGCGGCCTTGTCGACCGACGGCTTGCCCAGATTGAAGATGTTGATCGACGGATTGTTCGAAAAACCGCCGCCATCCCGCGAAATGTCCGTCTTGCCATTGCCGTCCCGGTCGTGCCGCACGGCGATGCCATATTTGCCCGGCTCCGGGATCGGCATGCAGAATCGCATGCCGCCTTCGGACGGGCGGACCACGGTGTCGATCCGGTTCAGCCATTCGCCCTTGGTCAGCCAGCTCGCCTTGGTGGCGTGATAGGACTGCATGCGCACGCGGCCGGTCGCCTCGGCAAAGCCGCGCACATCGACCAGCACCGCCGGCCCCTTGGCCGACGCGGCGCAACGGGACAGATCGTTCGTGATTTCCTGACCATGGGCCAAGGCAGGCGTTGCGGCCAACAGAACCGCCACCGGCATCAGACCCATTGCAACTTTCAACATGACCATCAGACTCCTGGAAGCTATAGCCGCCCGATGTGATCGGACGGCGAGCCCCTGTTCGCCCCGCGACTCTTTTATTAGCTGACTCGCATATGGGCGGGGTTTGCGGCCAAAACATGGTGATGGGACGACGACATAGAGAAATGCTGACTGCCATCGACCGATATCTCGCCCGCCTGATCGCGCTGCCATTGCTTGGCACCCTGGTGATCGCCGCGATGCTGCTGGTGCTCGACAAGATGTTGAGCCTGTTCGATTTTGTCGCGGCCGAAGGCGGCCCCGTCAGCGTCGTGTGGCGCATGCTCGCCAACATGCTGCCCGAATATCTCTCGCTCGGCATTCCGATCGGGCTGATGCTCGGCATCCTGCTCGCCTTCCGCAAGCTTGCCACCTCGTCCGAACTCGACGTGATGCGCGCCGTCGGCCTCTCCTATGGCCGGCTGCTGCGCGTCCCCTACATGTTCGCCTTCGCCCTCGCCCTGCTCAACCTCGGCATTGTCGGCTGGGTCCAGCCCTTGTCCCGCCACGCCTATGAGGCATTGCGCTTCGAACTGCGCTCGGGCGCGCTGGGCGCGTCGATCAAGGTCGGCGAGTTCACCAGCCTGGGCAAGCGCATGACCCTGCGGATCGAACGCAGCCTGGACGAAGGACGCAACCTGCGCGGCATCTTCGTCCGCGCCGTCGGCAAGGATGGCCAGTCGGTCGCGGTCACGGCTGCCCAGGGCGCCTTCCTCGCCACCGACGATCCCGACACCATCATCTTCCGCCTGCGCGACGGCGTGCTGGTGAACGATGCACCCAAATACAAGACACCGCGCATCCTCTCCTTCTCCAGCCACGATCTGCCGATCGACCTGCCGCAGATCGAGAATTTCCGCGGCCGCGACGTCGACCGGGAAAAGACCCTGCCCGAACTCTTCTCGATGGGGCGTGATCCCGCCACGCCGACCAAGCTGCGCAACGAGGTCCGCTCCAACTTCCATTTCCGCATGGTCGAAGTGGTGATGATGATGCTGCTGCCGATGGCCGCGCTCGCCTTCGCGATCCCGCCCAAGCGCTCGACCTCGGCGCTCGGCGTGTTCCTCTCGATCGTCTTCATCGTCACCTATCACAAGATCAACCAATATGGCGAAAGCATCGGCTCGCTGGGCAAGATCGATCCGATCATCGCGCTATGGGGGCCGTTCCTGCTGGCGTCCGGGCTGATCTTCTGGATGTATCATGTCATCGCCCACCGCCCCGGCGGACAGCCGATCGCGGCGCTGGAATATGCCTTCGCCAAGCTCGGCAAGCAGATCGGCCGCCTGCTGCGCTTCGTGACGCGGCGTGGCGAGCCGGCGCAAGGAGCAGCCTGACCCCATGCAGTTCGATTTCTTCCCCTCGCGCCAGGTCAGCTGGTACATGGTGCGGCTGTTCCTGACCCGCACCCTTGCCGTGCTAGCGATGCTGGTGGTCGTGCTGCAGATGCTCGACCTGCTCGGCAATTCGGGCGACATCCTCGCCTATCCGGGCAATGGCGATGCGCAGCTCTGGCATTATGTCGGCCTGCGCGCGCCCCAGATCGTCGCCCGCTTCCTGCCCTTCTCGGTGCTGCTCGGCACCCTCATCATGCTGGCGACGCTCAACCAGAATAGCGAGATCATCGCGATGAAGGCGGCGGGCCTCTCCGCCCAGCAGATCCTCGCCCCGCTGATCGCCGCCGCACTCGGCGTCTCGGTCCTCAGCTACGCCTTCAACGAACGGATCGTCGCCCGCTCGACCGCGATGCTCAGCGCCTGGCAGGCGGTCGACTTCGGCCCGGTGCCCGCGGACAGCGGCATCAAGACCAATCCCTGGGTGCGTGACGGCAATAATCTCGTCACCGCGGCAATCGTCGCGGGCCATGGCCAGGACGTGCAGCTGCGCAAGGTCGAGATCTTCAACCGCATCAACAACAGCCTCACCACCATCATTACCGCGCCCAAGGGCCATTATGACGCCGCCAGCAAGAGCTGGGTGCTGGAAGGCGCGCGCCAGTTCGACGTCGCCCGCGGCACGCTCCAGAATGTCGGCACCGTGCGCTTCGGCAGCGACATCCGTCCCGACCAGTTCACCTTGGCCAAGGTCGATCCCGACGCCCTGACCTTCAGCGAGTTGCAGGCGGCGATCGGCGACCTGCACGATGCCGGGCGGCCGACCGCAGAACTGGAAGGCAGCCTGTGGCACAAGCTGTCCGGGCCGCTCTCGGCCGTGCTGATGCCGATCCTCGGCTCCGTCGCCGCCTTCGGCCTCGCCCGCTCGGGCCAGCTCTTCCTGCGCGCGGTGATGGGCATGGCGCTGGGCTTCGCCTATTTCGTCGCCGACAATTTCTCGCTCGCCATGGGCAATCTGGGCGCCTACCCCCCCATTCTCGCCGCCTGGGCGCCCTTCCTCCTCTTCCTGCTGCTCGGCGAGACGGTGCTGTTCAGAACCGAGGAATAAGCGTGGTTAAGGGCTGGCAAATCCCGTCATGCCAGCGAAGGCTGGCATCTCAGGCATGCGCACGCCACGTCAACGAATAGCGAGACGGCCGGCCTTCCTTCTACCGCCGCCTTGAGTTCACGGAACAAGTGCAACAACTGTTAGAATGTTGCCGCGATGGGAGAAAATCATGGCCACTTCAGCCTTGAAGAGCGGATCGAGATTTACCGGCTGCATGCAGCCGGTAAATCTCGAAAAAGCATAGCGACACGCCCAGGACGGTCAGCGTTCACGATCAGTCACGAACCGCGGCGCAACAGCGCCAAGACAAAGGCGCGGCCTGACGGCTACGAGCCAGTGCGTGCCCATCATCTTGCCGAGCGCCGACGGCGATGAGATTACCGCTTCAAGCTGGGGGAATAGCAGGCCCTCGCTGATATGTTATGAAGCTGACCTATGAGCCAGCGCTGCTGCAATTCAACAACCCATTTTGCGATACCGCCTGAGCAGAAAATCAAGATCGAGCAAAGCCTCTATACCTTCACTGGCATTGACCGACCTAAACCGCACTCAGCATTTGTTGACTATTATCTTGCCGTGCCAGTTTATTGTACACAGTCAGTCGCATTCCGTTATTACCCTTGGTTCGGCGCAGAACACCCCTTACCTGATCCGTCGGATGATCCCATCTGGCGACATAACGCTCATGGGCATTGCCTCGCGGCAGGGCATCGATCCGACCTCTCGGTCTGAATCGCCGTAGCAATGCGTCCACCAATTCTATCACGCTGGCAGCGCATTGATCGATAAGGAAGCGTTGCAGCAACGTCTGCCTTCTAGGCCGGATCGCCATTCAGGATTCACAAACGGCGTGATGTCTGATTCATGTGGCTCCGTGTTGAGGCGCGGAGCGGATGGATGGGGATCAAGCGGTATGAGCTAACCGAGGCGCAGTGGGCGAGGATAGCCCTTTTGCTGCCCGGTAAGGCCGGCGATCCGGGCCGAACGGGATCGGATAACCGATTGTTCGTGAACGGATGTTTGTGGATTTTACGCTCAGGCGCACACTGGTGCGATCTGCCGGAACGCTACACCCGTTGGAAGACAGTTCATCGGCGTTTCAGCCGGTGGTGCCATGCTGGTGTATGGGAGCGAGCAGGGCCCGGAGTGTTCTGGCGGTGGTTGTAGCCTTGCGGTCTTTCATTTTGACGACGAGCGTCAGGCAGGATTGCCGCTCATGGGCGACTAGGATGGCTTGTCCATAGGTTGCAAAGAGCATGGCGTCGGCTTCCCAATGGCCTGGCGTGCATCGGTCGTCGGCCTCGCCGGGGCGCTCGCAGAGCGGTTTTCTGCCAGTAATGAAGTTTGCCGGCGAGCCGCCCGGCTTTCGGCGCCAGCCGCGTTTGGACTTGCCGCGCGCAAGGTAGAGGCGCCAGCTGAAGTCCTGGGTTCGCCGTATCTGGGCATAGACGAAGCGATAGATGCGCTCATGACTGACGACGGCGTGACGGGCATCATGTGTCATGCGCCCGACGATCTGTTCGGGTGATCATCCCCGCCGCCATTCGGTCGAGCACGGCTTCGCGTAGCGCGTGATCGCGCTCAAGCCGGGAGCCCGACCACCGTCGTGCCGCTGCCCGTTCCTGCGCATGGACGGGGCGATAGCCGATCGTGTGGCCGCTGTTGTGCTTCAGTTCCCGAGAGATCGTCGATGCCGAGCGATCCAGAGCTGCAGCGATTTGCCGGATCGATTGCCCGTCTTCATGAAGACGGGCAATCGAACACCGTTCCTCAAGCGTAAGCTGGTAATATCCTGACATGGCAACACCTGTCTGCGGTGTTGCACTTCGCTTGTGAACTCAGGGGATCCATTCGGCACTACGCCCGAGAGCGAGCGCAGAATGGATCCCGGATCAAGTCCGGGATGACGAAGATGGAGAGGCCAGCATTTGCGCGTCAGCCGTCAAAACCCGACATCGTCAGGCAAGCGCAGCAAAGCCCTGTCCGTCTCGCCTAATCTCTGATCTACCCTGAGCGAAGCACCAGCACCGCCCCCTTCTCTCGCCCCGGCCGGAGCCCGCCACGGTCGGTGCCCCATGTGTCACCTCCCTGTCGCGTCGGCATGACCCAACCGGCGCGTCGGCCCGACGCTGTCCTGACCCAGTTGACGCGCGACTGGCGCGCCATGGGCGCGTGGCGAGCGCGTATCCAGTGCAAACAGCCCGAAATGCCACACGACACTGTGAACTTCGCCCCTGTCGCGTCGGCATGCCCCTTGCCGATCCCGCTTTATCGGCAATAACCTTCCTCGCCCGGCTTCACGATCAGGCAGTCCTGCTTGTCGGCGAGATATTTGAAGCCCGTCTCCGCCCCCGTGCCGGGCCGGATGGCGAGATCGCGGCCATCGCGCACGAAACGGATCGTCGCGCCATCGGCCAGGCCGCTATAGGTCGCCTCCCGGTCGAGATTATCCTTGTTGGCCAGCGCATAATGGCCCGGCTTGCCGTCGGGTGCGGGCTGGATGTCGAGGAACAGCCCTTCCGGCCCGGTCCAGCGCCCGACCCATTCGTCGGTAGGCAGCGCCGCACCTACATTGTCCGGGGCCGCGACAGAGTCCGTATCCTCGATCGCCTCGGCATGGGCCGGCACGCTCGCATTGTTCGCCACCGCTTCATTGTCCACGCCCTTGGCGCAGCCACCCAGCAGCAATAGCGCGCCCAGACCGGGCAGGATCAGGCGAAGGGCGGACGTGGTGGCGGGCTGTCGGATCATCCATGGTCTCCTTGCTGTCATGACGACAATATGCGGGGGAAACGGGCGAACCGGCCGGATCGATCCGCAATCGGGTCGAACGGCGCTTGCCAGCGCCCGTCATTTCCGCACAATGAGCGGCAACAATATAGCATGTTCGGGACGCCGGGTCGTCCCATGCCGGGGGGCAAGTGAGAGCGAAATTCGTACGGGAGTCCGCCGATGTCCGGCGGCAGGCACTGATCGACGCAACGGCAAAATGTCTGGCGGAAAAGGGCGTGGCAGGCACCTCTGTCCGCGCCATCTGCGCCGCCGCGGGCGTGTCGTCCGGGCTGCTGACCCATTATTTCGAGGGTGTCGATGCGCTGATCCTGGCCACTTATCGCGATGTCGGGCAGCGCGTGTCCCAGGCCATGGACGATGCGATCATGGGCGCGGGCGATGATCCGCTGGACCGGCTGCGTGCCTTTCTCCAGGCCAATTTCCGTGAGCCCGTGCTGGACGCCGACCTGCTCGCCACCTGGATCGCCTTCTGGAGCCTGATCAAGTCCAACGCCGATGTCGCGGCCGCCCATGCCGACATCTATGCCGCATCGCGCGCGCAGCTGGAGGGGCTGGTCGCCGCCGCCGCGCCGGCCTTCTCCGCCGCGCAGGTACGGCTCAAGGCCATCGGCCTCACCGCGCTGGTCGACGGGCTGTGGCTGGAATATTGCCTGGATCCCACCAGTTTCAGCGCGGCGGAGGCGCAGCAGCTGGTCGAACGGGCCATGGGTCATGCCCTGCGGGATCAATGAGCTGTTCGATTAATCGGATAGTGTGTGATCGCTTTTATCTATCAACATGTCCGAGAAAACCAATTTCCCCCGAATCATCCGCTTCCCTAAACAGGCTTCGCAACAGCAACCCTAATCAAGGAACTGGATAGCCCATGGCTCTCATCAACACCCCCCTGCAGCCTTTCAAGGCAACCGCTTTCAAGGAAGGCAAGTTCGTCGACGTCACCGATGCCGACGTCAAGGGCAAGTGGGCCGTCTTCTTCTTCTACCCGGCCGACTTCACCTTCGTCTGCCCGACCGAGCTGGAAGACCTGGCCGACATCTACCCCACCCTGCAGGGCATGGGCGTGGAAGTTTACTCGGTGTCGACCGACACCCACTTCTGCCACAAGGCCTGGCACGACACCTCGCCGGCCATCGGCAAGATCAACTATTACATGCTGGGTGACCAGAACCACGACATCTCGAACCAGTTCGGCGTGCTGCGCGAAGGCGTTGGCCTGGCCGACCGCGGCACCTTCGTGCTCGATCCCGAAGGCGTGATCCAGCTGGTCGAAATCACCCCCGAGGGCGTGGGTCGCAACGCGGCCGAACTGCTGCGCAAGATCAAGGCGCTGCAGTACTGGACCAGCCATCCGGGCGAAGTCTGCCCCGCCAAGTGGGAAGAAGGCGCGGAAACCCTCGCCCCCTCGCTCGACCTCGTCGGCAAGATCTAAGCATCTTTAGGTGCTGAAAGGCCGCCGGGTTCGCCCAGATTGAGGGGACCCGGCGGACCTTCAAAAAGCTTTCTACAGACTTATCTCTATTTCAACGGGGCTTTTGGGTCGCACCAATTCCCCGGACGGGCCGTCGCGTCCTCCCGATCGGGACGGCCCGCCATTTTTTCCCACGGAGCCAGACAGACATGTTGGACGCAAATCTCAAGGGGCAGTTGAAAGCCTATCTGGCGAACATCACCCAGCCGATCGAGCTGGTGGCTTCGCTGGATGAAAGCGCGAAGTCGCGCGAAATGAACGAATTGCTGACCGAAATCGCCGAGCTTTCGGACAAGGTCAGCCTTGCCACCGGTTCGGACAAGCGCAAGCCCAGCTTCATGATCCGCCGCGTCGGCACCGATATCGGCGTCACCTTCGCCGGCCTGCCGATGGGCCATGAATTCACCTCGCTCGTGCTCGCCCTGCTGCAGGTCGGCGGTCATCCGTCCAAGGCCGCGCAGGATCTGATCCAGCAGGTGAAGGATCTGGACGGCGACTATGCGTTCGAAACCTATTTCTCGCTGTCGTGCCAGAACTGCCCCGACGTGGTGCAGGCGCTGAACCTGATGAGCGTCTTGAACCCCCGGATCAGCCATGTCGCGATCGACGGCGGCCTGTTCAAGGATGAGGTCGACGCCCGCAAGGTCATGGCCGTGCCCACCATCTTCCTCAACGGCGAACCCTTCGGCCAGGGCCGGATGGAGCTGGAGCAGATCGTCGCCAAGATCGACAGCGGCGCCGAGGCGAAGGCGGCGGAGAAGATTCGCAAGCAGGATCCCTTCGAGGTGCTGGTGGTCGGCGGCGGCCCCGCTGGCGCGGCTGCGGCCATCTATTCGGCACGCAAAGGCATTCGCACCGGCGTGGCGGCGGAACGCTTCGGCGGTCAGGTGCTCGACACCATGGACATCGAGAATTTCATCTCGGTCAGCCGCACCGAAGGCCCCAAGCTCGCCTCGGCGCTGGAGGCGCACGTCAAGGATTATGACGTCGAGATCATGAACCTGCAGAAGGCGGCGAAGCTGATCCCGGCCAAGACCGAAGGCGGCTATCATGAGGTCGTGCTGGAAAATGGCGCGTCGCTGAAGGGCCGCACCATCATCCTGTCGACCGGCGCCCGCTGGCGCCAGATGGGCGTGCCCGGCGAAGACGAATATCGCAACAAGGGCGTGGCTTACTGCCCGCACTGCGATGGTCCGCTGTTCAAGGGCAAGCGCGTGGCGGTGATCGGCGGCGGCAATAGCGGCGTCGAAGCGGCGATCGACCTGGCCGGCATCGTCGCCCATGTCACCCTGATCGAGTTTGACAGCCAGCTGCGCGCCGACGCGGTGCTGCAGCGCAAGCTCGCCAGCCTGCCCAACGTCAAGATCATCACCTCGGCCCTGACCACCAGGGTGAACGGCAATGGCGAGCGGGTGAGTGGCCTCAGCTACAAGGACCGCAACAGCGGCACCGAGCATGATGTCGAGCTGGAAGGCATTTTCGTCCAGATCGGCCTGGTCCCGAACACCGAATGGCTCAAGGACACGATCGCCCTCTCGCCCCGTGGCGAGATCGAGATCGACGCGCGCGGCGAAACCAGCCAGCCCGGCATCTTCGCTGCCGGCGACTGCACCACCGTGCCCTACAAGCAGATCGTCATCGCGATGGGGGCAGGGTCAACCGCAGCCCTGTCGGCCTTCGACTATCTGATCCGCCTGCCCACTGCCGAGGAAGCGGCCGAGGCAGCCTGAAAAATGCCCGCCTGAACCAGTTCCCCCCTTCTGGTTTTCAGGCCAGCGAAGGCCGGTCCGTTCCCCTGACGGACCGGCCTTTTTCCTATTCTCTCGTCCGAAATGCGCGACCGCTCAGCTTTCGATCAGGTCGAGATAAGCGACGACATCATTGTCGGTGGCGAGGAACAGACCGTCCTGCACGTCCTGCGGCTGCTGCTCGGCGACGCGCAGGGCTTCGCTCAGGGGGCCGTACAGGATCGTCATCGCCGCACCGTCGTCGCCCAGATGATAGAGGCGGACGGTCGCGCTGTCATAGGTGGTGCGCATCGCCCTTCCCTATCAGATCGGCGCGGCAAAGTCAGCGCCGGTCCTTCACCTTCATGCTCGGGGCAAGCTGGTTCTGGCCGATACGGACGACATCGTCGGTAAAATTGGCGACGAAGGTCGAGCCGCGCGCAAGGCCCGGCACGAAGCCGGCCTTGTTCCCTTCGATCACCAGGGCGCTGCTGTCCTGCTCGCGGCCCTCTGGCGCAATGGTGATGAAGGCCGACCAATTATCCTTGTCCTTGCCCTGCACCATGTCGTTGCCGACGATCTGGCCACTGGCGCCGTTACTGAGGTCGATCATGTAATTGGTGAGATGGCCGCCGCTGTCGTCAAAGCTGTTGTCGCGGATATCGACCTGCGCGGCGCGGCTCTTGAGATAATGGCCGCCATCGCCCTGGTCGAAGCGCGAACGGGTGACGCTAAGGCGCGCGACCCGGCCGATATAGATGCCATGGGCGCAGTCGAGATCGCGGTCGCACCGGCCCAGATGGCGGAAAGTCGACTTGTCGATCTGGACCGTGGCACCGCGATCCTCGCCGGTCAGAATGCCTTCCTCGCTGTTGCGGAACAGGCTGTTGCTGACGGAAAGATTGCCTTTTTCGAGGCGGATGCCCGATCCATTGCCGTCAGGCACGCGCAGATTCTGGAAGATCAGGCCGTCGACCATGGTGGTGCGGCCGCGCAGCACCAGAGCTGCCTTTTCCTCACAAACCACCCCGTCGAAAATCGCACTGCCCGGCGTTGCCGCCTTGATCGTCACCTCGCCGCCATTCTGCACGGCGCATTGGCGATAGGTGCCCGGCGCGACGATGATCGTGCCCTTGCCATCGCCGATCGCGCCGATCGCATCGGCAAGCGAGACAAAGCCCCGGCCATTTTCGGCAAGGGTGAACGGGGCCGGCGCACTCTGGGCAAAGGCCGACGCGGTGATGGCTGCGGACACCAGCAGCAGGGTCAAGAAGATGCGCATGGCATCAAGGCTAGGCGCCGACCGCATCATAGCCAAGCCCCATAGTAAACCTGAAAGCACATGCCCCACTTTGGGGCAGGATTATTGCCAAGACGTTTACAGGGGTCCGGCGCCCCGAAAAGGCCGTTCGCCTTTCACCTGACCGTCGGCGAAGCGGCAGACCGCAACGCAATGACATCCTGATCGAACGCACCGCACGCCCGCCCGTCGCTTCCGCTTGCAGAACAGGAGATTGAGGCCGGCATATCTGACCGATTGGCTGCCGTGATCGCTGTGGTGGACAAGTCCCCCAAGGCAATATGAACCGCCTTGTTGCGGACCATGCCCTAATCGCGGACCTTACCCCGGATCGCATCGAAGAAAGCCAGCGGATCAGCTGGGTCCAGCGGGCGCTGTTGCCAGATTGAGACTTCCTCCAGCACCGCGTTGGTGATCGTGCTGATCAGGTCGAGGGATGCGTCGATCCCGTACAGTTCACGCAGATGACCGGTGATCTCTCTCGTACTCATTCCAGGCGCGTACATCGATATGATCTTGTCATCGAAGCCAGGGAAACAGCGCTGGCATTTAGCAATCAGCTGCGGGGCGAAACTGCCCGTCCGATCGCGTGCTACTTCCATCTCGATCCGCCGCCCGTCAGTCGTCACTGTCTTGCGGCAATAGCCGTTTGGGGTGTTGCCCCTTTGTTCGTCCTGGCCAAGATGGTGATCCATCTCCGCATTGAGCGCCCGTTCGGCAAACGCCTTCTTCTGGGAATCGAGCCGGCCGCCTTGGCTTAGCGCAGCCGCGGCATCAGTGTCAGCTAGGCCGGATCGCCATTCAGGATTCACAAACGGCGTGATGTCTGATTCATGTGGCTCCGTGTTGAGGCGCGGAGCGGATGGATGGGGATCAAGCGATATGAGCTAACCGAGGCGCAGTGGGCGAGGATAGCCCTTTTGCTGCCCGGTAAGGCCGGCGATCCGGGCCGAACGGGATCGGATAACCGATTGTTCGTGAACGGATGTTTGTGGATTTCACGCTCAGGCGCACACTGGTGCGATCTGCCGGAACGCTACACCCGTTGGAAGACAGTTCATCGGCGTTTCAGCCGGTGGTGCCATGCTGGTGTATGGGAGCGGGTGTTCGACACGCTGACCGCCGACCGCGACAAGCAGTATCTGATGATCGACAGTACCATCGTCCGCGCCCATCAACAGGCGGCGACCGGAAAAGGGGAGCAAGGACCAGGCGCTGGGGCGTTCCCGAGGTGGACTGACGGCCAAGATCCACATGCTGGCGGATACGCTTGGCCAGCCATTACGCTTTCGCATCACATCGGGGCAGGCCAGCGACGTCACCGCCGCTCCTGACCTTCTGGAATGCCAGAAGGCCGAGGCCGTACTCGCCGACAAAGCCTATGACAGCAATGGCTTACGTGGAAGGATCGCCGCCATGAAGGCCGAAGCGGTCATCCCCTCGAAGCGTAATCGCAAGACCTTCATTCCGCACGACACAGCCATCTACAAGCACCGCAACCGGATCGAGCGATGCTTTAGCCGCCTCAAGCATTTCCGCCGCTTCGCTACACGCTACGATCGCCGCACCGCCCACTTCACCGGATTCGTTCATATCGCCGCGGCTATGATCTGGCTGCCGTGAATGTCGATCCGCGCTAGAATGTCGTTTGGTATCGAGGGGTCTTTCAGTCGAAACATACTGGGTCTCCTTGTCACCCATTATGCCTCACCGCACACGAAATTTCTGACAGCCCCGCCGGTTGACGTGATTGAGTGAGCAAGGCGCAGCCTTGTTGCTGACCGTGGCGCGCACGGGCTTGCCACGGATTACCCCCTGTAAACGCAGATCGCGCATTAGCCGTTCGACGATGCATCGGGCGACGGCAAAGCCCTCGCGGTTGATCTGCCGCCAGACTTTGCGCACGCCGTGGACGCCGAAGTTCTCAGTAAAGACGCGCACCACCTCCGCCTTCAGATCCTGATCGCGCCGGGCTCAGATCGATAGCCGCTCCGGATCACGCCGTTGTACGACACGCTCGTGGTAGATGCACGGGACAATCGGTATCTGTCAGGATATGGCGCTTGCGCCCCTTGGTCTTCTTGTCCGCGTCATACCCCCGCGACCCGCCGCTTTCCGTGGCTTTGACGCTCTGGCTGTCGATCAGGCCAGCACTGGGTGAGCCCTGGCGGCCTGCAGCTTCGCGTCCGATCAGCAGCAGGGTATGGCTCGACGACAACCATAGTCTGTTGTCCAGCCAAAGATAGAACCAACGCCGCGCCGTCGAGACCGGCGGCAAACACGGCGGAAGCATCCGCCACGAGCTGCCGCCACGCAACAGATGCAGGATTGCCTCGACAATCCGCCTGAATGACCACTTGTGCGGCCGCCCTACATGCGAGGGCGGCGGAAAGAATGGCTCGAGCAGCGCCCATTCGGCATCGATCAAATCGCTTGGCCGCCAAGTCTGCACGCACATACTGCGTTTCAGTGGTATCGGCCCACATCGTTGATTTCCTTTAGTTTTTTGCAATACCGCTGAATCAACGACAGGATGCACTGTCAATATAACCCACTGATACGAATCAACTTAATTTCGGAGCAATCTCTGAGATCGAAACGATGGCCGCCCAGCGGGACGGATGATCCGCCTCGTGGCACTGCACCATCCGCACCGCCCGCGCCCAGCCTTCGGGCGAGCAGCCCGCCACGCTCGCGTCCGCGATCACATAGCCGCGCCCGTCCCCGCCCAGCCCGACCACGACGATGCCGCACGCATCGCCGCCCGCCGTCGCCGGCGGATCGACCGCCACCACCACCCGCGCCAGCACGCCCGGCACATGCCGCACCCGGCACGCCTCCAGCGCCGCGCGGGTCCACAGCGCCCCTTCCGCCTCCTCGATCAGTTCGCCATCCAGTTCCTGCCGCCCCAGCCGCGTGCCACCATAAAGCCGCGTCACATCATCGACAAAGCCCGCCGCCAGATGCGCTGCATTGTCCGCCGTCCGCCCCCGCGTCAGGACCACATCGGCGCCATCTCTCGCCACCAGCGCCCGCACGAGCGGCACCGGGCGCGGCGTCGTCGTCGCCACCACGCGCGGATCATGCCCCAGCCGCATCGCCATCATCATATTGTCCCAGGCCGCCTGCCCGCCCGGCCATTTGCCGATCTCGTCGGCCCAGCCATGGCTGAACTGCGGCCCGCGCAGGCTTTCGGGCTCGGCCGCGCCGAACAGCCGCGCCTGCGCGCCATTGGGCCAGGTCAGCGTGCGCAGCGCCGGGGCATAGGCCGGCCTTGCCCACCAGGGCGCCACCGCCAGCAGGCCGCTCGCCCCCTCCACCATCACGCTGCGCGCCTCGCCCAAAGTCGCACCGACCAGCGCGATCCGCGCCTCGGGATCGCCCTCGGCAATGGCGCGCACCCATTCCGCCCCGGCCCGCGTCTTGCCGAAACCGCGCCCCGCCATCATCAGCCAGATGCGCCAGTCGCCCGCCGGCGCCAGTTGCGCGGGCCGCGCCAGGAAATGCCAGTCCCGCCCCAGCCGCTCGGCCGCATCGTCGCTCAGCCAGCGCGCCAGCTCGGGCCAGGCCGCCGCCTGCTCGACCCAGTCGCAATCGGCCATCTGCATCCCCGCCCCCTCTCCCCAAACAGCGCGCAACAAAAAAGGCCGCCCGCAGGCGGCCTTCCCGAAAATCTCCGCGCCTCCGCGCCTCCGCGCGAACCAAATCCTATTTACGCGGCGCCATCCCGCCAAAGGTCACCAGGCTCTCGGCCCCGTCCTTGGCCACCGCCGCGACGCCGATGAAATGATCGTCGACCACGATATCTTTCAGCACCGTCTGCGTCGCGCCGGTCACGACCCGGCTGTCGCTCCAGTCCTGCTTGTCCGCGCGCCGCCAATAGACCTTGTAAGCCGTCGCCCCCGGCACCGCGTCCCAGAAGACCCGCGTATCCATCGACAGCGCGCCATCGAGCGACACCGTCGCCGGCGCCGCGGGCGCATCGGCCAGCCGCCGCAAGGTCGCAACATTGAGCGCCGTCACCTTCGCCAGATAGGGAAAGTCCATGCCATCGACCGTGTCGCCATAGACCCGGCCATTTTCGGTGCGCAGGTCCTGATGCTGCCGGTCATAATTTTCGATCCCCACCGAAAAGCGCACCGCCGGGAAGCCCAGGTCCAGGAAGGGCGAATGGTCGCCGCCGCGCCCGAACCGGTCGAACCGCCGCACCGCCAGCACCTCCAGCCCGATCTTCGGGTCCGCCTGCGCAATGCCGTCGATCGCCTTGGCCAGCGCCCGCGACGGGCCGTCATCCTCGCCGCCGATCGCCCGGCGCGTCAGGTTCGCCTTGGCGTCGTCGCCCGCGCGAATGCCTTCGGAGAACACCCGCACGCGATCCGCAACCACTTGCCCATTCTGGCCCACCGTGTTGCCGACAATATCATTGTTCAGCATCGCCCGCACATGCCAGCCGCGCGCCTTGGCCGTGCTGGCAAGCAGCTTGCCGCCCCACAATCCCTGCTCCTCGCCCGACAGCAGCGCATAGACGATCGTGCCGTTGAATTTCTGCCCGGCCAGCACCCGCGCCGCCTCGATCACCAGCGCCGTGCCCGACGCATTGTCATTGGCGCCCGGCGCATCGCTGGTGATGTTCATGACATCGGTCACGCGGCTGTCGATATGGCCCGCGACGATCACCACCTCGTTGGGATCACCGCTACCCTTCTGGATCGCCAGCACATCGACCACCTCGACGCCATCGGGCGCGCGCGGGCCCGTGAAGCGATCCGCCACCGTCTCGACGCTCAGACAGCCGCCACAGCCCTTGCCGATCTTCTCGAACTCGGCCTTGCCCCAGGCCCGCGCCGCACCGATCCCGCGCTTGGGGTCGGTCGCACTCGACAGCGTATGACGCGTGCCGAAACTGACCAGCTTCTCGACCGTCGCCTTCAACCGCGCCGCATCGGGCGCGGACGGCGCGGCGGGTGCCGCCAGCACTGGGGTTGCAAGGGCCGAAGCGGCGGCGAGCAGGATCAGTTTCTTCATCTGACCAGTCTCTTAGAGGCTTTTCCCATCAGGTAAAATCATCTGATCGTTCATCCTCGACAGGCCGGCCCGCCATCGTCAGGCAGATGCCAGCCCCGCTTCCCGTCGCCGGACCTGATGCCCGATCGTTTTCCAGTCCAGACGGATATCCTCGCCTCTTCCATGCACGGCAATCGCCGTCCCAATGGCGATGAGGGCCAGCATCAGACCGCCCAGCGTATCCACCAGATAATGGCCGCCGACCGGCACGGCCGATGCGAACATCACCATGTTCAGCAGCAGAAACGGCCAGCGCAGCCAGGGGAAGGGCCAGAAGGCAAATATCAGAAGGATCGCCGATGCCGCATGAAAACTCGGCATGGTGATGATCCCCGTCAGCGCATCGCTATCCAGCGTGGCCTTAGCCCCGGACCGCAGTTCCTCCATCAACGCCTCCAAATGCCAGGAAGCCCAGGCGGTCGCACCCGGCATCTGCGCCGGATCGACATTATAATGATGGAATGCAGCCACCGCCGGAAAGAAGGGGAACATCACTATCGTCAGCAACAAACACATGCCCCAGGCGGTCATGAACCGATAGGCCAGCGCTGGATGCCCCAGCCCGCAAAGCAGCAATATCGCCAACTGCGGTTGCCAGTTGATCGCGGCATAGGCGTGGATCAACAAGGTCGCGATCCGCGGACTGGCCTGAAACCACGCCATCATCGCCAGCCAGTCGAAATATAGCGCACGGTCCGCTGCGGCCAGCATCGTATCCGCATAGGGCAATGCCGTTCGCGCCAGCGCCGCACAGCCCAGCGCAGCTGTCGCTGCCATGAAGTAGAACAGCCCGGTAAGCACCAATATATGGCCCAGCCGCTGACCGCTCCCTTCCCGCGCTGCCATGGCGGCATTCCCGGATGGCGTGCGGCGAAGAATATAAAGTCCGCTGGCCAAGAATATGATGATTGCAACATAGAGCGGCGCCAGATCCACGATGTCGACATGGAAGGACTGCACCGTCGCGGCAGCCGCCAGCAGGATCGTCATCAGCATCGCGAGCAGAATGACCGGCCATGAATGCCGAAAATCGTGGAGACATCCCGCGCACACGCTGCGCACGCGAACGACAATATTGCCGATCACCAAAACCCCCACAGATCTTTACCCCGCAGAGGCGGCTATAGCCAATCCATGTATGAAACATTAAGAAACAAATATTGTCATCATTGAAAACTGCACGTTCTATATTGTCCACCGCATAATATAGTGAGCGGCACACCGCGCGCCTTCATTCCTCCATCATCCGATGCGCCGCCATCACCGCCGGATCGTTGTTGATCACATGCAGATAGGCGGTGCGTTCCGCCGTCCCACATTGGCGCTTTGCCAGCCCGCCGCCTTCCGTTCAGCCGGCGTCCGCCGCATCGCGGCGCCAATGCACGATCGTCACCGCCATCAGCGGCAGCACCAGCATCGGCAACGCCGCCATCGCCTTCGCCACCCACGGATGCGCGACCAGCCATTCCATCATCAGCGCGACCAGCACCGTCCCGCTCCAGAACAAGGCCCCGCACAAGGCCAGGCTGGCCAGGACGATCCCGATCCGCATCGTCATTCTTCCACCACCCGCTGCGCCGCGATCACCGCCGGATCGCTGTCGATCGCATGCAGATAGGCGGTGCGCTCGGCGGTCCCGCGCTTCAGCTTCGCCAGCCCGCCCACCTGTTCCGGCGTCAGCATGATCCGCACATAGCCGCGATCAACCAGGCACTGGTCCAGCGCCGCCTGCAACTGCGCGCGCACGTCGCTGCGCGTTATCGCCTGATATTTCGCGCCGAAATTCGCCGTTCGCCGCGCCACATTGGCATCGTCATGATGCATGCCGATATTCGCCGCCGCCATCAGCGGGCTGGCATCGCTATCGCCACCATAGGTCCGCAGGATCATCGTCAGGTCGACCATGCTCAGTGCATCCAGCGCCTGCGCCGTCTCCGGTCGCACCGTCACCGCCCTGTCCCGCGTCGCCTCCGCGCAGGCCCCTGCATCGCCGGCATAGTCGGCCAGCGACACGCCCGCCTTGGCCCAGCTTGTCGGCGGCGCGCCGCGCGCGCCAGCGCGCAGCATCATCACCATCGGCGCCACCAGCATCAGCGCCATCCTGCTCCGGGTCACACGCCGCATCCTCGCCTCCTCAGCCCCAATGCCCGTTCAGTGCCGCGCCCTCGCCCAGCGCCCGATCATCCAGATATGCAGCGCATGGATCGCCACCATGCCCGCCGCGATCGCCAGCAGCACCGGGATCACCAGCCCCTCCTGTCCGGCGCGCGGCGGCACCCACAAAGCCATCGCGCCCACGGCCAGGATCAGCATCGTCCCCAGCACCGGCGTGAAGGCCAGCGCCACGGCCCGCGGCGCATGCCAGCTCACCGTCCCGGTCAG
This sequence comes from Sphingobium sp. LF-16, assembly GCF_003711185.1. NCBI lineage: Bacteria > Pseudomonadati > Pseudomonadota > Alphaproteobacteria > Sphingomonadales > Sphingobiaceae > Sphingobium > Sphingobium sp. LF-16. The sequence goes on from NZ_CP029335.1 coordinate 2,652,357, forward strand.
CGTCCATTGCATCGGCAGCCGGTCGATCGCCCGGAACCGCCAATCGGCGCGCACCGACAGCGCGATCATCGCCCCCGCCGCCAACAGGATCAGCCCAACCAGCATCGCCCGATCTCCAAAGCCTCGTGCTCAGACTATCAGAGGAAGCGCCCAACCGCAAAAGCCCGACGCTCAAAGCTCAGGCCTGCACCTCATCATCCGACCGCCTCACCCAGTCGGGCGGGGGCCAACTTCATGGCCCCCGCCCTTGCTCGATCAAGCCGCCACAGCGAAGGTCGAGCTCAGATTCTGGAATTGCGCCACGCTGTTGCCGGCCACATCGTCGCAGCAGGACTTGCCGCTGACCCCGACATTGACATGATAGCCGGTATGATTGGCGTCCGCGATCCCGGCGGGGTTCAGTTCCACACCGCAATAATTGTTGGACGAACTGACATGCGTGATGACCCCGCTCAGGTCGATACCCCGTCCGCTCGGGTTCGACGCAGCGACGTTGCCGCGAATGAACAGCCCGTCGAACGCCGTCCCCCGACGCCGGCCCTTCGCACACGATCCCATTGTCGCTGCCATATTTGGCTTCATTGTTGGTGATGGAAATACCGCGCACAATGCCGCTGTTCGACCTGATCTTCGCCGCAGCCGCCGTGCTGGCCGACAGCCAGTTGCCGTCGACCAGAAGCGTGTAGACCCGCCCGCCATTTTCCGGCTCGACCAGGACAGCGATGGTGGAAGTATCCAGATTATTGCCGATCAATTTGCCGGTTCCGGCATATTGACTACTGCCGACGGGCTTGATCGACACGCCGATTTCATGCCGCACGGAACTGTTGAAGCCGATGAAATAGACATCGCACCAGCCGATCCGGATGCCGACCGCCGCTTTGTCCTTGTCGTCGGAGACCTGCAGATGATTGCCGCTCAATGTCGCGCCATGGACATAATATTGGTTGCCGATGACGATGCCGGAACCGGTCCGCACGGTATTGAAAATCGTGTTGCCCGAAATGACGGGATGCTGCGCATAGTCGACATTGATCGCCAGGAACTGGTTGCGGAAGATATTGTTGGTGATCACGGGGCCGATGACGGCGCCCAGCAGGTTGGGATCACCCGCAATATTGATGGCGGCGCCACTGGTCCGCGCGATGGCACTCGACACATCAAAGGTCACTTCCGAGCAGGAGAAGCCCTCCACGCCGCTACCGACCTTCAACAGGTCGCCCGTCGCCGAAAGGGCAATGAATTTGCCTCCATTGATGAAGCGAACCGGCTTGTCGATATTGACGCTATTCAGAAGGCCATAGGGCCGCCCCTGCATATCGACCACGCCACCGCCAGACGGCAGCGCCGCGATGGCGCTGTTGAAAGCAGCACTGTCATTGGCCACGCCATCACCGACAGCACCATAACTGATGGGAGAAACAACCGTCATGCAAAGCTCCTAATATAATGATTTAACTGGACAAATCTTCTTGAAATCACTCCTTCAACATATTTTGATTGCAACGATGAAAGGGGCGAGCCGCGCCAAAGCGGCGCACACACAAATTGCGCGCGGCCGTCGCCGGATATTCTGGATATTTGCAAAGACTCGCGTCGCGCGGATCGCCCATCGGCGCCTCGCCACGACCATCATTCAGCGACTATGGCGCACGCCAAAATCGTAACTCACGTCCCCTCCGCCGCGCGGCGCCGGCGTATCTCTGCCAGCACCCGCTCGACGCTGGTGATCGCTTCGGGGCTGCCGTTTTCACAGGCTGGGGACAGGCCTGAGCCGAGGCGCAGCATCATTCTCGCTTGCGAAAGCGTGGCTGACGAAAGCCCGCAGAGGGCCTCGCAGCCAGAACGCCCATCGCCTCCTTCGTCAGGCCTGGCCAGCCACGGCCAGGTCGAGGCGATTGATCAGCTTGAAACCGATATATTCGTCCCGTCGATAGCTGCGGTGCATCACATCACCTCGATCATGTCGATAACAGACACTCCAATAGCGCAACATGCGGCGCTTCACCCGGCTCCAGCAGCTTGGCTCTTCCATAGGGGACACATGCGTGACGGGCATGTCATAGCCGCCATGTCGATAATAGGCGTCCCAATAGCTCATCACGCGGCGCTTCGTGGTCCGCCAATAGGCTGGATTTTCAGCAATGAAAGCGGCCAGCACCGGCGTCATTTCCGGCGTGAGACCGGCCGCTATGTCTTCCAGTATCTCCACGATATATTCGCCGATCAGCGCGACGATGAACGGGGCGGCCCAGGGCTGAAAATCGCCGATCAGATCGCGCGCGGCAACCTGGCGCAGGAAGCCATCGCTGCTGCGCGTCTGCAACGCGCGCGCCAAACCCCAGGCCGGATCGCCCTTGCTCAATCGCAGCCGGTCAGTGGCAAAATAGAGGCGCGCCGGAATCAGCACAGCCTGTCCTTCAGCCTGGACCGCAAATCGCTCCGTCCATTGTCGACTTGTCAGCGCCCGAACCACCGCTTCCCCGGCCGACAGAGCCATGGAGCGATGCGCCGGCGCAAATGCCTCCGCCAACATCAATCCATCGATTTTCGTCAGCATCGCCTGATCGCCCATGGGGGAACATTAGAGCATTTCCCAATCAGGTGGAATCACCTGATGACCCGGAAAACGCGTCAAAACAGGAGCATAGAACAGTCGCGCCGAGGCAGTCGGATCGAAATCTGCTCAAGCGCTATCCGTTTATGTCGCGTGCGCCTGCCTAAGATGCCAGCCTTCGCTGGCATGATCGAAATGGGGTGGTCCGCAATCCCCCTTCCCGCCCCCGGATCAAAAGCTGTTCTCAATCAGGTGGCAGCCGATAGGATTTCACCTGGGCTCTCGGAAAATTGATGGCTGTCACCTGATCATAGGCGTTGCCCATCAGCACGCGAACCGATTGCGGCTTTTCCGAAAGATAGAAGCCGACCGCACCCGATCCGGCGCCAAGGCGTGTGTCGCGCTGCATTATCACGATTGCGCCCAGCACAGGATCCTCGATCTCCCGGCCCCAATTCTCCCAGCTCAACGCGCGGCCGGGCGCGGCCGGGCAAGGCTTGCCCACCTGCTTGAACGTCCAGCACATGAAGGATCCGACCCATGGAACCGCGTCATCGGCAGGCAGGCCCGCGGCCTTGTTATAAGCGACGATGCGCGGATTGCTTTCCGGCCCCGGAATTTCCCGCTGCCCTATCTCGCCCTGGGCCACGCGCATCCAGGCGGCAGCCTTCGTCTTCGTCGCGGCCTCGACCAAAGAGGCATCCTCTGCCGTATAATTGGTCGCACTCGCCGTGCTGGCGATGACCGGCGGGGGGACCGCCTGCCCCTCATCGACATTGGCCGTCGCGCGCAATTTGGACAGATAGTCATCGGACAGCGCGATATAGCCGGCCTGGGCAAACCACAGGAGGTTGAGCGCACGCTGGCGGGCTTGCACATTCACATCCGCATTTGACGGAACATCACTCGATTTCAGAATGATATTCGTTTCCAGCTCGCGTCTTTTTATGGCGTAGTCGGCGGCCTTGCCCAGTGCCGTCCCGATCAGCCCCAGCGCAGCCCCCATCAACACCACGCCGGTCGGCGTCAGCAGGAAATGAAATCCATCAGCTGTCGCGGTTCTTTTCCGCAGTTCAAAATCAGCTTTCTGAAGTTCCAGCTGCTCGCGCGCCAGTTGATGATCTCGCCGCTTCAATCGCGCATCAATGGCGATCTTGGATCGCGCCAATCGGTCTTGATCGTTCACGACAACACCTCGATCAGCACATGGATATTCACCGAATCATCTTCAATACATCATCAATATTATCCCGACCCCCGTCTACACGTAGTAATACATGCCCATTTTTGCGACAGTGCCGCGAAAGCGCTGCCCCAGCGCGCCATCCATCGAAGATCCCCGCACGGAAAGCCGGCGCCGCGCACAGGCCCTCCCCCTCACGTCCCCGCCGCCGCGCGGCGTCGGCGTATCTCCGCCAGCACCCGCTCGACGCTGGCGATCGCTTCGGGGCTGCCCGGTCCGGTCGCATCGCCCCGCGCCGCCCGGCGCGCCGCGACCTGGGCCGCATGCAGCTTCAGCAATTGCAGCCCCAGCGACGGATTGGGCGCGCGCTTGACCTTGCGGGTCTTCACCGCACCCTCGCCATCCTCGATGATTTCCTCGCTCTCGCAACCATGCAGCGCCAGCCCGATCAGCATCGCCTCGATCTCGCCATAGCCCTGCTCGATCGCCGCATCCCAGTCGCGCGCAAATTCCGCGTCGCGCTGCTTCAGCCCATAGGCCGCCTGCCGGCTCTTCCCCACGGTCCGCGCCGCCTCGCTGACATTGCAGGTCTCGGCCAGCTCCGCCAGGAAGCGCGCGCGGTCCTTCTGCGCCCAGCCATCCCTGCGCACCTGTCGCAATTGCGTCCGCACCCCCTCGCCCGCCGCCTGCCGCTGCGCCACGCGCTCCGGCCGCCCGGCCGCCCCCTTTCGCGCCGCCATCACCCTCTCCCCCGATTGTCCCGAACCATCGCCCCGCCGAGCGACCACGCGCCGCACGCCGCCATCGGCAGCAGCCCCGCGCCACCCCGCCGCTCGACGGCTCCCCGCACACCGCCCCGACAGCGCCAGCTTCAGCTTCAGCCCCGCGCGCTCGCCCAACGCAAAAGGGGCCGGCCCAACCGAACCAGCCCCTTTCGCCTCACCTGATGGCAATATCCGTCAGCATCGCATCACGGCGCCGGCATTCCAAAAGCCCCGCACCGTCACGCACCAGCCCTCAAGGACCGACTGCCAATCCTGACCTGGAAGACCAGCCCAAAGACCCAGCCCAAAAGCCGCCCTCGAAGACCCCGCCTTCCACAGCCCAGCCGACCCATCGCGCCACCACCGACCGACGCCGACGAGTCGCAATTATCGACTTTCCTCTTCTCTGCCCGATCAGCGTGACGATGTCAAGCAAAATGTTCCATATGGGTTATACAGCCTTGCCCAGCATCCGCGCCTCCTGCGCCATCGCCCCGGCAAAGCTCGGCCGCGCCCGCAATCCGTCGAGCCAGGTCTTCACCCTGGGCCAGCGCCCGTCCTTCAACCCGTTGCTGCAATAGCAGACATTGATCAGCGGACAGGCCACCGCAATGTCGGCCAAAGTGAAGCGATCCTCCACCAGCCAGCCGCTCTCGGGCAGAACCGCCTCCAGATAATCATAGATGCCCGGCATCTTCTCTGCCTCAGCCCGGTCGGCACGGGCCGGGTCATGCGGCATGTCGAGCAGCTTGCCGACCACCCGGTTGAAGAAGATGTCGACGCCCACCGGCTGGGCGATGGTGTCGGCAAATTCCTCATACCATATCGTCCGCGCCCGCGCCTTCGCCTCGGTCGGGATCAGGTTCGGCTCGGGATGCAGCGCATCCATATAGGTTATGATCGCGGACGAATCGCTGATCGCGAAATCGCCGTCGACCAGGGCCGGGATCTTGCCAAAGGGGGACGCCCGCTCGAACGCCTCGCCGCCCTTGCCGAACCCGGCCGGCCGCACCTCGACCGCAATCCCCTTTTCCGCTGCAAAGACAATGACCTTGCGCACAAAGGGCGACGGCCGCGCGCCATAGATGATCATGCACCCACTCCTGCTTTTCTGGTGGTGGAGCGCCGATCCTGCCAGACCAGTCGCATATTGCAACGGTCCAGTCCCGTCCTGCCCGGCCCTGACCGCGCAATCCATTAGGTGTTCGACCGGAATTTCCACGCCCCCGCAAATCGGAAAGCCTTTGCAGGGGCAATCCGGGATGGGGGCGGTCATGGACAGACGCGCGTTTCTGGCGACGATGGCGGGCGCAGCGGGTGCGGCCGGCCTGGTCAGCTGCCATCAGGCCAGCGGCAAGCCGGCCGCCCTCATCCATCCGCGCCGCACCGCGCTCGCCGGGGAAGCCTGGGCCGATGCCGATGTCGTCGTCTATGGCGCCACCCCCGCCGGCGTCATCGCCGCGGTCAGCGCCGCCAATCTGGGCGCGTCGGCGGTGCTGATCGGCGGCTGGCGCGAAATCCAGCCCGGCGGCATGCTGGCCGGCGGGCTCAGCTGGACCGACATACGCGATATCGATGCGGTCGGCGGCTATGCCCGCACCACCATGGCCGCGCTGGCGGCGGCGGGCGGCATGCCGGGCAATCGCTACGCCTTCGACCCGGCCGTTGCTGCCCCCTATTTCCGCGACCTGCTCGATGCCGCCGGGGTGCCGGTCCTCTGGTCGGACGGGGTCGAGACCGTCGACCGGACCGATCGCGCCATCCGCGAGATCATCACCCGCTCGGGCGTTCGCGCCCATGGCCGCATCTTCATCGACGCCTCCTATGAAGGCGACCTGATGGCCCGCGCCGGCATCAGCACCAGGGTCGGGCGCGAAGCCGCCGACCGGGCCAATCCCTATAATGGCTATCGCGGGTCACGCTATGAGCTGCTGACCCGGACCGATCCGCCGCAGAAGGACAATATCCTGCCGATCAACCCTTTCGTCGACCAGCCGTCGGGCCGCCTGATCGCCGGGGTCGATCCCGCGCCGAACCGACCGGTCGGCGCCGCCGACGATGGCGTGCAGGCCTATTGCTTCCGCCTGACCATGACCGATCGGCCCGAACTGCGGCTCGACCTGCCCGCCACCGCGCCCGATGGCTATCGCGAGGCCGACTATGAACTGCTGTTTCGCGATTTCGACCGACGCCGGCGCGCCGGCCAGCTCTATGGCCGGGACTGGCATTTCGCCCGCGATCTGGTGAAGGCGGACGAGGTCGCGCCGGGCATCTACGACATCAACAATCGCGGCACCATGTCGCTCGACGCGGTCGGCCTCAACCGCGCCTATCCGGCGGCCGACTATGATGCGCGCGAACGCATATGGAAGGCGCATGAAAATTATATTCGCGGCTGGTTCCACGCCATGGCCCATGGCCGCGATCCCCGCATTCCCGCCGGGCTGCAACGCGATGTGCGCAACTGGGGCCTGGTGCGCGGCCGCCACACCGATTGCCATCCCGCCGACACGCCCGGCTGGTCGCCCCAGCTCTATGTGCGCGAGGCGCGCCGGCTGGACAATGGCCTTGCCTGGTCGGGCCGGGACGTGTCGGATATCGATGGCGTGCCCCCGCGCCTCCCCTCGATCGTCGCCATGGCCTCCTACTGGCAGGACAGCCACGCCGCCAGCCGCATCGCGGTCCGGGACGAACGGGGGCAATGGGGCATCGTCAACGAAGGCCATTTCATGCTGCCCGCCGGCGGCAAATATCAACGCTCGCCGCTGCCCTTCGAACTGATGGTGCCGCATCGCGACCAGTGCACCAACCTCATGGTGCCCTTCTGCGTCGCCGCGCAACCCGCCTCCCCCGTCCGCCCATAAAAAAGGCCGGCGTTTCCACCGGCCTTCTTTCCTGTCCCGATCCACCGCGATCAGCGCGCGTGCATCGTGCTCCGGGCGATCTTGGCGACCAGCGGGAACATGCCGGTATAATTGCCCTGGCGATAGGGCGAGTCGATGTCGAGCGTCGCCATCAGCTGCCGATGGGCAGCCGCCAGATTATGATAGGGCACGCTCGGCAGCAGGTGATGCAACGCATGATAACGCAGGCCGACCGGCGCCCACAGTTCGGGCAGCGTGCCGGGCGGCGGCACATTGACCGAATCCAGATATTGCGCCGTCACGGTCATCGCCTCGCCCTCATTCTCCCACAGATGCGCGACCAGGGTGCGCAGCTGGTTGATGACGGTCATCGCCGAATGGATCGCCATATAGACGAGCAAGGGCTTCCAGCCGAAGGCGAAGACACTGCCGACCAGCGCCAGCGCGAACAGGCAGGCGCCCGCTTCCTGCCAATGCCACATGCGGGCGAACTCACCCTCGGGCGCACGGCGGCGATAGGCGGGATTGATCGACAGCGCCGAAAACTCCGCCACCACCTTGCGCCGCAGCGGCGGGATGATCAGGCTGAGCGGCGTCAGCACGCCAAAGCGCAGGATCAGGCCGACCGGCGCCAGCGCGGCGACGACGATGAACAGGGGCAGCGACCAGGGCTTCATCAGCGCCAGCGGCAGATATTCGGGGTCTTCCGCCGTGCCATAACGGGTGCGGGCATGATGCTGGGTATGCACGCCTTCATACAGGAAGGACGGGATCATCAGCGGAATGCCGACCAGCAGGTTCCAGCCGAATCGGAAGCCGGGCAGCGCGCCCTTGCGGATATGGGTCAGCTCATGGATGAAGCTGGCCGCGCGATAGAGCGCCATCATCGACAACAGGGCACAGCCGATCGCGATCGCCACATTCTGGGCCAGAATCGCACCGGCCAGCGCGCCATAGCCGATCAGCGCCGACGCCAGCATGTCCGGCCAGTAGATGGCCGAGTTCGCGGTCGACAGGGTGCGCGTCAGATCCGCGGCAGCGCGCAGCATCTTCGTATCGTCGGGTATAGCCGACCGCGTGCGCGACGCGGCGGCCAATATGGGATCATGCACAGTCATGCTGCCTTCCCTACACTCCAAATGCGCTGCAATCGTGGCAGCAACGTGACATATTCACCCCGGTTGGGGGTGTGGGCCGGTACAGATGCGCAAGACGCGCATTTCCAGACCGACTCCTAGCGCCCCGACACCGGCCCGAGATTGACATTCCGCAAACAAGCGCCGAACTGCTCGACACATTTCTTCAAGGGCCTGCGCCGTGGCATCAACCGATCTCGTCATCACCCCCGTTTCCTCCAAGGCCGATCTCAAGGCCTTTGTCGACCTGCCCTGGCGGCTCTACGCCAATGATCCCAATTGGGTGCCGCCGCTCAAGTCCGAAGTCTATGGCCTGCTGACGCCCGGCAAGAATCCCTTCTTCGACCATGCCGAGGCTCAATATTTCCTCGCCCGGCGCGGAAACAAGGTGGTCGGCCGCATTTCCGCGCATTTCGACAAGCTGGCGCTGGCCCAGCCGGTCGAACAGGGTATGGGTCCGGGCACCGGCAATTTCGGCCTGTTCGAGGCGGAAGATGCCGAAACCGGCGCCGCCCTGATCGCCGCGGCCGAAGGCTGGCTCAAGGCCAAGGGCATGACCCGCGTGCTCGGCCCGATCTCGCTGTCGATTTGGGAAGAGCCCGGCCTGCTGATCCAGGGCCATGATCATCCGCCGACGGTGATGATGGGCCATAACAGCGCCGCCTATCAGCCGATGGTCGAAGGCGCCGGCTATCAGCCGGTCAAGCAGCTCAAGACCTATGAGCTCGACATCACCAAGAATTTCCCGCCGCTGATCGAGCGCATCGTCGCCTCCGGCGAAAAGAGCGCGCGCATCACCATCCGCAAGGTCGACAAGTCGAAGTTCGATCAGGAAGCCGCGATCATCCTGGGCATCCTCAACGATGCCTGGGGCAAGAATTGGGGCTTCGTGCCGATCACCGACGCCGAAGTCGCCTTCACCGGCAAGAAGCTCAAGCCGCTGGTGTTCGAGGATCTGATCATGATCGCGGAGTTGGAGGGCGAGCCGGTCGCCTTCATGATGACCCTGCCCGACCTTAACGAGGCATTGAAGCCGCTCAACGGTTCGCTCTTCCCGTTCGGCTGGATCAAGCTGCTGCGCTGGCTGCGCAAGCCGCAGGTGCGCACGATGCGCGTGCCGCTGATGGGCGTGGTCCAGCGGCTGCAATCCACCCGCATGGCCAGCCAGCTCGCCTTCATGATGATCGAATATATCCGCCGCAACGCCCTGGCCCATTACAGCGCGACGCGGGGCGAGATCGGCTGGGTGCTGGACGATAATCAGGGCATGAACGCGATCGCCGACGCCATCGAATCCAGGGTCAACAAGATCTATCAGGTCTACGAAAAGACGCTGTAAGGCAGCGGGCGCGCCTCAGCGCCCGCATCCATCCGCCTGCAAGGCCATCATCGCCCGCGCCATCGCCATGCCCAGCCGGCGCTGGGCATCGGTCACCAGATGCAGTTCGTCCGCCTGCCGCTCAAGGCCGCCGGTCGGCACCATATAGGCGCAGCGCAGGGCGATGTCGCGCTGCGCCGCCTGCACCACCGCCCATCCCGGATAGCGCGCGACATGCTCCGGCGCGGCCGGCCGATCGGCGATCTGCGCAAAGAGGAACGGCAGCTCTGCGCGTCCCAGATCCCGCCGGAAATGCCCGACCAGATCGGCCAGCGCAGCGCCATAGCCCGTTGCCGCCGTCCCATTCTCCGCGTCGCTCTCGCCCTGATACCAGAGGATGCCGGCCAGCCGTCCGCGGACCGATCGCACCCGCGCCAGACAGGATCCATAGAGCGTTGTCCGATCCCCGCCGGGTCGCCAGCGCGCGATCGCGCTGCCGCCCTTGGCGCAGGGGATCAGGAGTATGGGCCGCCGCTGCCGCGCGATCAGCGCGCGGGCAAAGAACAGGCCCGGCCCGACCGCCGCCAGCCGGTCCGCCGACGCCATGTCCTGCTGCCCCTGCGCACTGTCGATCGGCTCCATCGCCGGCCGCACGATGCCGTCATTGCCCAGCATCTTCACGCCCGGCACCGGCGCCCTTTCCGGCTCGGTCAGGTCCGCCAGCGCGCCCCGCCCCGACATGTTGGACTGGCCGGCCAGCACATAGATGTCCGGCAAGGGCGCCGCGCCGCCGGCCGAGCCAGCCGCGCCGATCAGCGCGGCCAGGCCCAGCCCGGCAACCCGCCAGCTCAATAGCTGTAGCTCAGGCGGATGCCGCCATAACGATGGAAATCACGCGGCACATAGCCCTGGATCGCCGTCGTCCCGTAACGGTTCGACACATCGTTGATCAGATAGCGATAATGTTGGTCGAACAGATTGTTGATGAAGCCCATCACCTGCCATGACTTGTCGGCGCTGCGCAGGCCGAGCGCGATGTTCACCATCGCATATTCCGGCTGGATGGTGCGCGGATTCTGGTCCAGCGGCACGACCTTGCTCTGCCAGGTGACGGCGCCCTGCGCGACCAGTTCCAGCGGCCCCTGCCCCAGCGGCTGGGCATAATCGATATTGCCCGCCAGCTTCCACTTGGGCGAGATCAGCATCGCCTTGCCGCTCAGATCCTGGCGCGGCGGCGTGCCGACGCATCCCTGCGCCGCGGTCTGGTTCACATAGCAGGCCGCGCCGGCAAATTCCTTGAACTTGGCGTCCAGATAGGTCAGCGACCCATTGATGGTCAGCCCGGCCACCGGGCGGATGCTGGTTTCCATTTCCAGGCCCCGGATGCGCACCTTGCCGACATTGGTCAGGCGGAAATTCTGCGTCCCGTCGGCCAGATTTTCCACCGCCTGGGTCTGGAAATCGCGGAAGTTGGAATTGAAGACGGTGAGGTTCAGCGTCACCTTGCGATCCAGCAACTGCGATCGGAAGCCAAGCTCCAGGCTGTCGGATTTTTCCGGGTTCACCGGGCCGGCGTCGGCGCGCGCCTGGTTGAAGCCCGACGAGATGTCATAGGCCTGCCCCTTATGCCCGGTCGCATAGGTGAGATAGAGGTTCATGTCGCGCGCGACATCCTGCTTGATGCCCAGCTTGTAGGTGCCGAAACTGTCGCTGCTGCGCCCCGCATAGACCCGGCTGGCCGCCAGATCGGTGAACACATAATCGATCTTTTCCCGGCTGTAGCGGCCACCGGCGATCAGCGTCGTGCCGGGCAGCGGATCATATTCCAGCTGGCCAAAGCCCGCGATCAGGTCGCTGCCATTGGTCGCATCCCAATTGGCGTTAGAAAAGAGCGGCCCGCGATAGAAGTCGCGGCCGATGTCGACATTGCTGTAATAGGCGCCCAGCGTATAGCGGAACCGGTCCTTGCCGGGCGAAATCAGCCGCAGTTCCTGACTGAACTGTTCGCTGTCGAAATGGCCATATTGGAAATTCTGGAAGCTGGTGATCGCGGAATCGTCGCTGTCGAACCAGTCATGCGACTTGTAGCGGTCATGCGCGGTGATCGACATGATCGTCGGCCCGCCCGTATCATAGCTCAGTCGCAGCGACTGGGCGAAATCATTATAGGTGTTGCCGGTCGGGAAATCGATCGACACGTCCGTATTGTCCTTGTCGACCGTGATGCCCGGCGCGAACACATCCTGGGTGAAGGCCGGGTTGCCGCGCAGGATCGCATTATCGCCCAGTTCGATGAAGGGCCGCGTCGATGTCGTCCGCCCATCGGCATAATCGATCGCCAGATCGGCCTGCAACTCAGCCGTCGGGTTCCAGCGCAGCTTGTTGCGGGTGGAGAAATAGCGGCGCCCGTTCAGCGTCTTGCCATCGGCCAGGTTGCGCGAATTGCCCTTGAAATCATCATAGTTGACGCTGGTGCGGAAACCCAGCGTGTCGGTCAGCGGCCCGGAAAGAACCGCGCCGATCTGCTGCTCGTCATCCGTGGTGATCATGCCGCGCACCGACGCGGTCAGCGTCTTTGTCGGCGCCTTGGACACGATATTGATCAGGCCAGCCGAGGCCGATTTGCCATACAGCGTCGTCTGCGGCCCGCGCAGCACCTCGATCCGCTCGATATCGGAAAGATCGGTGAAGGCGCGCGACTGGAAGGCCAGCGCCACATCGTCCAGGATGACCGCGACGCTCGGCTCGACGCCGGGGCTGAAGGCCAGGGTGCCGACGCCGCGGATCGCGACATTGGCGCTCGCCGGATTTTCCGCCGGCCGGATGCTCAGCGACGGCGACACGCGGCTCAGATCGTTGAAATCCTGCACCGCATTGGCCTGCAACTGGGCCTCGCCCAGCACCTGCACCGACAAGGGCACATCCTGCACATTCTGTTCGCGCTTCTGCGCCGTCACGATGATGTCGCCAGCCGACATATCCTGCGCCTGCGCATGGGCCATGCCCGCCAGCGCCCCCGATACGACGCCAACCAGCAGGCTCGCCATCACGACTGCCATTTTCGACTGCCCCTTCATCAACCTCTCCCGATCCTGTGTTCCAAAGCTGCCACCGGGAGCCATCGGCCGATGCGCCGGTTTGCCCGACTGCACCGGCATCAAAGCCCACATTGCGGGACTCTGCTCCAGATTTCGAAAAGGCTGTAACCGACAGATCAGGCCAGCGCAACATATTGGTCAAACCAATATTGATGAACACGGCACTTGTCAGACAAATTGGCCTGACAGATCGATTGTCATGGCGAATGGCTGCGCTCCGGCGGAAGCAGGCGGCCGTGAATCACCATCGGCGCGATCGACGGTCCGCAGACAGTCGATCGCGCCGATCGCGCATTGTCAAAATCGGGTCAGGCGGCGGCCGGGGTCGCCTCGGCCGGCTTCAGATGGCGTGCCAGGAAGTCGAGGCAGCTGCGCACCTTGGCACTGTCCCCCTGCGCCGGCAGATAGAGGGCAACGATCGGCGATTCCGGCAGCGCGACAGCGGGCAGCACCGTCTGCAACCGCCCCTCTTCCAGATCGTCCGACACCGCCCATAGCGACTTGATGACGATACCGGCGCCATTGAGCGCCCACATCCGCGCCATTTCGCCATCATTCGTGCTCAGCACCCGGCTCGCCCGGCTATTGTCTCGCCCCATGTCCATGTCGATCGCGCGCCACATATCCTGCCCGCCGCCAATGACGATGCGGTCATGGCTGGCCAGATCCTCGATCGTGCGCGGCACGCCGCGTCGGCTCAGATATTCGGGCGAGGCGCAAAGCATGCGCGGATTGTCGGCCAGCCGCTTCATGATCAGGCCGCTGTCGGGCGGCGGATCGAAACAGATGGCGATGTCATGGCCGGTCTCGACGATATTGGCTGCCTGCCCCGCCGCCTCCAGATGCACCGCCACCTCGGGGTGCAGCGTCGCATAATGCTGGAACAGCGGCGCCAGCCGGCTGCGGCCCGAATGCAGCGTCGTCACCACGCGCAGCGCCCCGACCGGTTCGGTGGCGTTGCGCATCACGACATTTTCCGCCTGGTCGATGTCGGACAGCGCCTGCCCCGCCTTCTCGTAGAAGATCTGGCCTTCCTGCGTCAGCGTCATGTGCCGGCTGTTGCGGCGCACCAGCATCACCCCCAGCCGCGACTCCAGTTGCGACAGGCGGCGACTGGTCGCGGCAAGCGACAGGTCCAGTCGTTTGGCCGCTTCGGACAGGCTGCCCGATTCGGCAATTTTCACGAAGGACAGGATTTCAGCATAGCGATCGGCCATGCGCAAAAAGCTATGCGCGTTACGCTGCATTGCAATAGGCGCAAGGTTGCAGTTCCGTGTGAAAACATTGCCACGTCTCCCAAACGGCACGGAAATGCGACGGAATTTTGCTGGCGTTACCGCTACCGCAAGGCTGGCTTGCATGGTGTGGACCACGTTGACCGTCGCTTGTGCGTCGCATCATTTTTCGAACAAAGGCCGCCCGTCGGCTCCATTTCGGAAAGGACCGCCATGATCCGCACGCTCGCCGCAACGCGCGCCGCGCCCACGCCCAAGACCAATCAGCGTCTTGCCTGGAACGATATCGAGGCGCTGCCCATCTATGCCGCCATGGCGCTCTGCTTCGCCTGCGCCTGGCTGGCGATCAGCGACAGCACCCCCACCATCTATGCGACCATCCTGAAGGCGGTCGGCATCATCGGCGGCATGGCGCTGCGCCATGCCTGGCTGAAACTGGATGAAGCCGACGGCACGGACATCGCCTGACCTGTAGAGAACCGCTCCCCCTATGATCGTCGGACGTGCCCCACGTATCCGCCAGAGTTTCCAGACCGCGTGGCGCGCGCTGATCGCGCTGTTCTTCTGGGATCTGGCGGTCACCATCTTCTACTTCATCTCACCCTTCAAGGCGCCGGCCCTGCCGCTGACCATCTTCGGCACCGCGCTCGCCCTGGTCCTCGGCTTCCGCGTCAACTCCGCCTATCAGCGCTGGTGGGAAGGCCGCATCCTGTGGGGTGCGATGGTCAATGTCTCGCGCAGCTGGGCACGCGCGGTGATGAACTTCATCCCCGACCGGGCCGAAACGGCGGACCTGCGTCAGACCCTGGTCGAACGCCATATCGCCTATGTCCAAGCGCTGCGCTGCCAGCTCCGCCGGATCGATCCCGCGCCCGATGTGCGCCGCCTGCTCGCCGGCCCGGAGATTCCGGAACTGGGCCGTCGCAATCCCGCCAACGGCCTGCTCGACGGATCGGGCCGCCGGGTCGAACAGGCGCGCGCGGACGGCTGGATCGACAGCATCCAGCAGACCCAGATCGAACGGCTGCTGGTCGACATGTCGAACGCGCAGGGCGGCATGGAGCGGATCAAGAACACGCCGCTGCCCGCCCAATATCGCAGCTTCCCCAAATTCTTTACCCGGCTCTTCTGCATCCTGCTGCCGATCGGCCTGGTCGAGACATTGGGCATCGCCACCCCGGTCGGATCGGCGGTCGCGGGCTTCATGTATCTTGCCGTGCTGCAGATCGGCGACGACCTGGTCGATCCGTTCGGCAACGACGTCCACGACCTGCCGCTCGACAGCATCACCACCACGATCGAAGCGGACATGTGCGACACGCTTGGCCGCGAAGGGCCTCCGCCGGTCCAGCCGGTCGACGGCGTGCTCTGGTAAAGCCAAAGATCGCCCGCCAAACCGGCCGTCATCCTGCATTAGATGCAGGATCCATTCAGCGCGCCCTCGCAGCACAGAAGGAATCCCGGATCCTTCGACGAGTCCAAGAGAGCCTTTCGCTAGGATGACGCTGATAGGGATCAACGTGTTTCGACCGATAGTGTTGAAGACCCGGTCTTTGCAGTGATGGCGCGGTTCTGATTCACTGGCGTTGTCGTTAGGCGACGGGCTGATGATGGGTGATCGGACGGTGATGCAGGAGGTGCTGTTTTACAGCTTCAGCCTGGAAGATCATGTTCCCCAGAGCCACTTGTTGCGGGCGGTGGATCGTTTCGTTGATCTGGACGGGATCTGGGAGAAGCTGCGGTCATTCTATAGCGAGAAGGGCCGGCCCTCGATTGATCCTGAACTGATGATCCGGATGCTACTGATCGGCTATTGTCTGGGAATCCGGCCTGAGCGGCGGCCGTGCGAGGAAGTGCATCTCAATCTGGCCTCTTGCTGGTTCTGCCGCCTCGGTCTCGACGGATCCGTGCCCGATCACTCAACATTCTCGAAGAACCGGCACGGCCGCTTCCGGGACAGTGATCTGTTACGGCAGCTGTTCGAGATGACCGTCTCGCGTTGCATCCAGGAAGGACTGGTCGGTGGCGAAGGCTTTGCCGTGGACGCCAGTCTGATCAAGGCCGACGCCAATCGCCAGTGCGGCGTTCCCGGCGCAGAGGGGCTCTCGCCGGATATCGTCAATCATGCTGTTCGGGAGTATCTGGAGGTGCTCGACGAGGTGGCCTTCGGAGCGGCGTCGCCCGTCACGCCCAAATATCTGTGGCCGGCTGATCCGGCAGCACGCTGGACGGGTGCCCATGGTGGGCAGGCTTTCTTCGCCTACAGCACCAACTACCTCATCGATCTGGCTAATGCCGTGATCGTCGATGTGGAGGTCAGCACCGCCATCCGTCAGGCTGAGGTGGCAGCGCAGTGAACGATGATCGACAGGACACTGGAGCGCTCCGGCATCTGGCCCCAACGGTTAGCTGCCGATACCGGCTATGGCGATGCGGCTAATCTTGCCTGGCTCGTCCATGAGCGCGGCATTGAGCCGCATATCCCCGTCTTCGACCATGCAAGCCGCAGGACCGGCAGCTTCCAGCACACCGCGTTCCGCTATGACCACCGGAACGATCTCTATGTCTGTCCCGGCGGCAAGCACCTCGTCCAGCATCGCAGGGACTATGTCAGCCCACGGCCCGGCGTCGATAAGGATGGTTTCATGCGCTACCGCGCCAGTCAGCATGACTGCCAATCCTGCGCCCTCAAGCCCCAATGCTGTCCCCGACCGACGCCTATGTCACATCCCGGCGCGAGCGGGGATATGGGATTGCTGGCAGCGCGGGGAATCGATGAGTTCGATCGGGCGAAGGTTTGATCGAGAGTCTTCGTCGGTATTTTCGGTGATTTCGCCGACCGGCGGCATCCGGCCCGCCGCTCGCAAGCGTTGCAGTCGTGCGCTGAGCCTTGCCGAGCGGGAGGAGATATCGCGGGGCCTGAGCGTCAGAGAACCCTTGCGTGCGATAGCACGGCGACTGGGTCGCTCGCCCTCGACGATCAGTCGCGAAGTCAGGCGTAATGGCGGTGTTGCACGGTATCGGGCGACGGCGTCCGATCAGGCGGCATGGGACCGTGCCTTGCGGCCCAAGCCCTGCAAACTGGCTTGCTCGCCGTCACTGGCACAGGCGGTATCGGTCAAGCTGCGCCGCAAATGGTATTGCGAGGTGGCTCAGGCACAGCTTTCCGCAGGAGCCGCACAGGCAGGTGTCGTACGAGACCATCTACAGAAGCCTGTACATACAGGCGCGGGGAGTTCTGAAGAAGGAACTGCTGGAGCATCTGCGCGCCCGGCGCACCATCCGCCGGTCGCGGCACGCCAGCCTCAAGCGCAATGGCCTCGGCCAGATCAAGGGTGCCGTGTCGATCAGCGAACGCCCCGCCTCGGTCGAGGACCGCGCCATTCCCGGCCACTGGGAAGGCGATCTGATCGGAGGCACGAAGAACAGCCACATCGCGACGCTGGTCGAACGGCATTCGCGCTACGCGATACTGGTCAAGGTCACCAACAAGGACACCAGGAGCGTCGTGTCGGCGCTGATCAGGCAGACGCAGCGCCTGCCGCGCGAACTCTACAAGTCGCTCACCTGGGATCGCGGCAAGGAACTGGCCGATCATCCGCGTCTCTCACTGACTACCGATGTCGAAGTCTATTGCTGCGACCCGCAATCGCCCTGGCAGCGCGGCTCCAACGAAAACACCAATCGCCTGCTGCGACAGTATTTCCCCAGAGGAACCGATCTGTCGCTATACAGCCAGGCCAAGCTGAGTGCCGTTGCACGGCAACTCAACGAACGGCCAAGGAAAACGCTCGAATATCAAACGCCCGCAGAGCGTTTCCAAGCATGTGTTGCCGCCACCCGTTGAACCCACCGTGGATTGCGGACGAGAGGCAAACTGCTCGACTTCTTCGCCGGTTAGCCAGCCTGCATGGTAGCGCTCGAGGCGTGCGGTGGCGCCTATCACTGGGCGCGCCAGCGGCAGACAATGGGGCATAAGGTACGCTTAATCCCACCAGCCTACGTCAAGCCGTTCGTGAAGCGGAACAAGCACGACGCGATCGATGCTGAAGCGATCTGCGAGGCGGCGCAGCGCCCTGGCATGCGCTTCGTGGCGGTGAAGAGCGAGCCGCAGCAGGCCGCAGGGCTCGTGTTCCGCACGCGAGACCTGGCGGTGCGACAGCGCACCCAGTTGATCAACGCGATCCGCAGACATCTGGCGGAGTATAGCGGGGTCGCGCCGCGCGGCACCGCGCATATGACGATGCTGGTTAACCTTCTGGAAGATGATGAGATGGCCTCGCCCCTGCCGGAAGCGGCGCGGCCTATGTTCAAGCTCATGGTCGACATGTTGGCCGGGCTCGACAGACAGATATCTGTGCTCGACCGCGAGATCGCACGGCGTGGCAAGGAGGATGAAGCGGCACGCCTACTGATGACCATCCCGGGGACCGGCCCCATCGCTGCGACGGCCATCATCGCGCTAGCACCGCCGATCGAGACCTTCCGCAATGGCCGCGACTTCGCCGCTTGGCTTGGCCTCGCGCCGCATCAGCACTCGACCGGCGGCAAACAACGGCTCGGCAGCATATCGAAGATGGATGAGCGCACGATCAGACGGCTGCTGATCATCGGCGTCAGCTCGATAGTGCGACAGGCCTACCGGTTCGGCGCGCCGGCCGGCTCGTGGCTGGAGCGGATGCTTGCGCGCAAACCGCGCATGCTCGTCTCGGTCGCGCTCGCCAACAAGATGGCGCGCATGGTCTGGGCGTTGCTCGCAAAGAACGAAGGTTACAGAGCTCCGGCAGCGGTCGCGGCGTATGTCAAAGCAGCGGTCCGAGGCGTCGGGGACGTAGGCGGTCGAAGAAGGGTATGGCACAACAGTCGGCGAGACGGGGCGGAAGAACCAGAGAATAGCAGGGCACTAGCCAAGCGCGTAAACCTGAAATGGATCCGGTCCGTGAACTCCCATACTGGCTCGCAGCATATGGCGCTGCTCATCAAGGCCGGACAGATGACCGGATCCGACTACGTGCCAACATGCCCTAAGGCCTGTGGGGATTCATCGAGAGTTGATGACGGCTGCGGCGAGGTAGATGATGGCCTCGAAGCTGCTGTCGGTTTTGCAGGCGCGCATGGCGATGCGTTTGAACTCTTTGAGTTTGCAGAAGAAGTTCTCGATCAGGTGCCGCCATTTGTACATTTCGGCGTCAAGCGGGATGGGTATGGCACGGCGCGGATGCTGAGAGATAACGATCCCGGCCCCGCGTTCGTTGAGATCGGTGATGATGTCGTTGTTGTCGAAAGCCTTGTCGGCAAGCAATGCGCCAAACTCCACGCCTTCGATCAACGGCGCAACACCGACGCTATCGAAGCGATTGCCTGGCATCAGACGGAAGTGCACCAGGTTGCCCAAGGCATCAGTGAGCGCCAGTATCTTGGTCGTCATGCCGCCTTTAGAGCGGCCAATGGCCTGGCCCGAAGTCCCCCTTTTGCGCCTTGCCCATGACGATGAACCTTGACGATGGTGGCATCGATCATGGCGTATTCCATGTCAGGCTCATGCGTCAAAGCATCGAAAATCCGCTTGAAAACGTCCGCTTCGCGCCAGTCACGGAAACGCCGGAACACCGTATTCCAGTTTCCGAACTGGGAAGGCAGGTCGCGCCACGGACTGCCCGTTCGGACAATCCACAGCACCGCCTCCATAAATAGCCGATTGTTCCTACCGCTGCGTCCGGGATCGCTGATCTTCCCCAAACAGTGCGGCTCAATCTTCGCCCATTGGGCGTCGGTCAGTACAAAGCGATCCATCCGCAGTGTGAATCACATCTGCTGGTAAATGGGAATCCTAAATCCCCACAGGCCTTAATTTACCGCTTGCATCCGATGGAGCGACCACAGATACTATTCCGCTAACCACCCATCGTGCCCATTCAGCTGGCATCATGTCGCGGCCGTCCCATATCTGGGGTAGTCGTCTCACGGCTCCGAATGTTGTTTGCTCCGCTCCAGGGACGCTGGCCTTCGGCTTAGCCGGCTGGGAAGCCCGCTATTTCTTCGGGAACAGCAGGGTGAAGATCATGCGGATGCCCCATTCGGGGCCGCCGTCGGGCGAGACGGCATAATATTTGCCGCCAAGGCCCACCTGCACCGCCTGATCGCCGACCTTGGTCAGTTGCGTGACGGTGAGATTGACCGGGATCAGCCAGTCCTTGCCCTTCCAGTCATAGGCGGCTTCGGCATTGATGCCATAGGTGGTGGCGTGGGACGTGGTGTGGCTGAAGAAGGGCTGCATGAAGCTGGCGCTGACGTCGGAACGGTCGTCCTTGCCGGCGATCGACCAGATATGATTGCCGAGGAAACCGACCGTGTTCTGGCCCATCTGCTTGAGCAGCACGACGGTCGGGCCGGCGCCCCACTTGTCCCCGCCCAGATAGCGATCGGTTGCCGAGGGATAGAGGATGGCGGGGCCCACGCCCCAGATGATGCCCTTATTCTCCTTGGGCGAGAAGAAGAAGCTCTGGGTGATATCGCCAAGGCCGAAGGCATCCGTGCCCGGTCCCTGATAGCTATTCTGCGCGACGACCGGCACGATGGTGCGCACGATCATGTTCCAGTCCTTGCCGACGCTGATCGGCACCACCGGCTGGATATTCAGCGTCGACTTGATGCCATCATCCCCGGCGCCGAAGTCGAGATTTTCCTGGAACGGCACGCTGATCAGCGAGGCGACCGGGTTGGACAATTGCAGCGCCAGATCCTGGTCGCTGCCGCCCGCCGGCGGTGGGCCGGAGGTGATGGCAGGCGCTGCCGGCGATCCCGCATCCTGCGCGATCGCCGGCAGCGGCGCCATGGCGACCAGGCCTGCGAGCCAGGCGATCTTGCGATGATATCCGGTCTGCATGGCCAAGCGCCTTCCCCTTTCGAACATTCTGCGCGGGGACAGAATGACCCGATCAAGAGCGGGGGCCAATCGCGGGCTTTGCGGAGATCGGCCGGGAATAATCCTTAGGGGCGCTCGTCCCAGCGCAACAGCCGCACCTGGCCCGGCGCATCGACGACCAGTTCGCCAAAGGCCCCGGTGCGCAGCTTGAGCTGGCCATAAGCGAGGCCCAGCGCCAGCACGGCGAAGCGGGCGGCGCCGTTGCTGGTGACCAGCAATTCCGTCCCCTCCCCTTCCGCGGCGAACCAGGTGCGCCAGGCAGCGATGCGTGCGGGGGCGTCGACGGTCCAGCCATCGGGCGCGATCCCGTCCCGGTCCCAGGCGGCGATCGCCGCTTCGCCGAGCCGCGCAACGACGGTCGCCTCGGGCTGCCCCTCGTCCGGGCCATGGTCGATCTCGTCGAGCCAGGGCAGGATGGCGTCGATCGGATGGTCGAGCGCGGCCGCGATCGGCGCCGCAGTCTGGCGCGCGCGCTGCAACGGGCCGCTGTAGAGGCGCACGGCGCCCAACGACCGAGCCGCGAAATAGCTGGCGAGACGCTGGGCCTGGGCCATGCCACTGTCGACCAGCGGAATGTCGGTGCCGGCCCCGACCCGGCGCGCATCGGCGCTGGAGGCGAAGGTGTTGCCGTGGCGGATGACGAAGATGCGCCGGCTCATGACAGGGCCGGCGTCGGGTCTCCATGGGCGGCAATCAGCGCCTCGACCCGCTGGATATCGGCCTCGGTATCGATGCCGCTGCTGTCGAAAACGGGCAGATCGACCGGGACGGTCATGATATCGATGCCCAGTTCCAGCAGCCGCAACTGCTCCAGCCCTTCCAGATTTTCGAGCGCCGTGGGCGGCGATGCCTCGAACCGGGCAAGCGCGTCATAGGCATAGCCATAGAGGCCGACATGACGCCAGACGGGGGATATGGGACCGGCTGCGCGCAGCCTGTTCTCGTCGCGGATGGCGGGAATGATCGTCTTGGAGAACCAGAGCGCCCGGCCATCCGCACCGCGCGCGCAGGTCGTGCCGCTGAAGGGCGAGCGTTGCTTATGCTCGCGCAGCGCATCGAGCGCGGCCCAGTCGAGCCCGATCACCGGGGTCGCGACCTGCGCGCCGGCATCCAGCGCCTCGATCACCGCGCCCAGCGCTCCCTTGGGCTGGAAGGGCGAATCCCCCTGGAGATTGACGACGAAGTCGGGCTGGGTGGCCTGCGCGCGGGCAGCAGCGAGCGCGCGGCCGGAGCCGGTAGCGATCGCGCTGTCGGTCATCACCGCGTCGCAGCCGGCGGCCTGCGCATGGGCTGCAATCTCGTCATCATCGGTGGCGACGACCAGAGCGACGCCGGCGCGCGAACCGATCGCCGCGCGCGCCATGGCGATCGTGCGATGCAGCAGGCTGCGCCCCGCAATGAGGCGCAGCGGCTTGCGCGGCAGGCGGGACGAACCCGCCCGCGCCGGAATGACCACCAATATGGTCAGGCGACCCCGGCGTGCAGCAGATCATGCATGTGAAGCGCGCCGACCAGATCGCCATCCTCGCACACGAACAGCAGGGTGATGTTGCGATCGTGCATGATGCGCAGCGCTTCCGACGCCAGTTCGTCGGGACCGATCGACTGCGGCGTCACGGTCATGAAACGGCCGACCGCATCGGTCAGATTCTGCTTGCCGGTCACGGCCCGGCGCAGATCGCCATCAGTGAAGGCGCCGATCAGTTGGCCACCCTGGTCGACGATGGCCGTGCCGCCAAGGCGCGCACGGGTCATCTCGATCGTGGCGTCGAGCAGCGAGGAATCCTCGCACACCCGCGGCACGTCGCTGCCCGCCGACATCAGTTCGCGCACCTTGACGAGCTGTGCCCCGAGACGGCCATTGGGGTGGAATTTGTAGAAATCGTCGGCCGAAAAGCCGCGCATTTCCATCAGCGACATCGCCAGTGCGTCACCAAAGGCCATCTGCAAGGTGGTCGATGTGGTGGGCGCCAGCATGTTGGGGCAGGCTTCGCGCACCGCCGGCATCAGCATGCAGACATCGGCAGCCTCGGCCACGGTGCTCTGCGCCTGCGCCGTCATCGCCAGCAGCGGGACGCCGAAGCGCTTGCAATAATGGATGATCGGCCCGAGTTCGGTGGATTCACCCGAATGGGACAGCATCAGCACGACATCGTCCGGCGTCACCATGCCCAGATCGCCATGGCCGGCATCGGCCGGATGCAGGAACAGCGCCGGCGTGCCTGTGGAGGTGAGCGTCGCCGTCATCTTGCGCGCGACGATGCCGCTCTTGCCGATGCCGGTGACGATCACCCGTCCCCGGACATTGATGATGATACCGACGAGCCGCAGGAAGGCGGCGGAAAATTCCCGGTCGGAAAATTTGGCTTCGAGTGTATTGAGCCCCCTGGCTGCCAGGGCGAGACTGCTGCACGCCGTCTCCACAATATGCGCACCCGAGCCGAAAGGAACGATCTTCGAAACTGTCGACACGCTTCTTGCCCTTTTTTCCGCGTATCGCCGCCGACATGCTCCGGCTGACGCCCGCGGTGTCGATGCGCCTTGCCAGCGCAGCGTCCATCCCTTGTTCCGCGACCCCAGGCCGATTTCGCAATCAGCACCCTGCAACTGTCTACGCCGTTTCAGGCACTTATGGCAATCCATTTCGCAAGTGCGGCAAGGGGCACTGAAGTCGGAAGGCAGGGGGAATGGGGCAGAAATACAAGATGAAATGAGCTAAATTATCGACAAGCCGAGGAACTTTTCGACAGCTCGACATATGCCGCAACACTCAGAGGCGATGATAGTCGCGATACCAGTTGACGAATCGGGGCACGCCCGACTCGATCCCGGTGGTGGGCGCAAAGCCGATATCCTGGGCAATCGCACTGATGTCGGCGAAGGTCGCCGGCACGTCGCCCGGCTGCATCGGCTGGAAGTCCAGCTGCGCCTTGCGCCCCACAGCCTCCTCCAGCACGGCGATCAGGTGCATCAGTTCCTCGGGCCGATTATTGCCGATATTGTAAAGCCGATGCGGCGCCCGGCTGCCGCCCGCCTTGAGCGCGCCGTCGTCGCCCGGCGGGGAATCAAGGCAGCCGATCACCCCGGCGACGATGTCGTCGATATAGGTGAAGTCGCGCTGCATCCGGCCATGGTTGAAGACCGGTATGGGTTCGCCGGCGAGGATCTTCTGGGTGAAGATCCACATCGCCATGTCGGGCCGGCCCCAGGGACCATAGACGGTGAAGAAGCGCAGTCCCGTCATCGGCACGCGGAACAGATGGGCATAGGTCTCGCTCATCAGCTCGTCCGCCCGCTTGGTCGCGGCATAGAGGGAGACCGGATGATCGGTGCGATCCTCCACCCGGAAGGGCAGCACCTCATTGCCGCCATAGACGGATGAGGAGGAGGCGTAGACCAGATGACGCACCCGCCGTTCCCGCGCCAGTTCGAGCATGTTCACATGGCCGGCAAGGTTGGAGCGGACATAGGCATGGGGGTTGATCAACGAATAGCGCACGCCGGCCTGGGCGCCGAGATGGACGATCGCCTCGATCGGATGATCGGCGAGCAGCGCCTGAAGTGCGGGCATGTCGGCAAAGTCCAGTTCGGCGAAGGTGAACAGCTTGCCATGGCGCTGTTCGAGCGCCGCGATCCGGTCGCGCTTGAGCGAAACCTGATAATAGTCGTTGAGATTGTCGATGCCGATCACGGCACGCCCGTCGGCCAGCAGCCGGTCCGCCACCGCCATGCCGATGAAGCCGGCCGCGCCGGTTACCAGGATCGTCAAAGCGTCATCCTCCTTGATCGGGCCGACAGGCGGGTCGCCGCCAGAGCCATGGCGGTTCACAGACAATCCGACGCGCGATGTAAAGCCCTTTCCCTCATAAGCCGTTCGATACAGGCTTCCATGCGGCGGAATACTTAGGCATTCCCTAATCTTTCCCGGCTAAGGCGAGGCGATGGACATGGCAGCGCACCCATCTCCCCCCTTTGCATCCGACAGCCTGGCGCTGACGGACCCGCGCGCGCGCTGGGCGACCCTCGCCGCAGATGCGGCCGAACCCAATGCCTTCTATGCGCCCGACCTGTTGGCAGCGGCGATCGACCATCTGGCCAGCAATGGTGACGTGCGTCTGATCGAGGCGCAGGCGGATGGCGATCTGATCGGCCTTTTGCCGGTGACGGTGCAGGCGCGCCATGGCCGCTTGCCGATCGGCTGCGTCGCCAACTGGATGCACGACCATTGTTTCTTCGGCGCGCCGCTGATCCGGCGTGGTCAGGAGATGGCGGCGTGGCGCAGCCTGCTGGCGCAACTGGACGAGGCGGAATGGGCGCCCCATTTCCTGCATCTGCGCGCACTGGATGCGGCCGGCGCCAATGCCGCCGCGCTGGAAGCACTGTGCGTCGAACAAGGGCGCGGCCGGCGCGAGGTGCATCGCCATGACCGGGCAATGCTGCGATCCGACCTGTCGGCCGACGCCTATTGGGAAACCCATGTCCGCGCCAAGAAGCGCAAGGAAATCCGCCGCCTGCAGAAGCGACTGGCGGAACTGGGGACGGTCGAGCAGCGATTGTTGGACGATGGCACGGACCTGCCGCGCTGGTGTGGCGACTTTCTGGCGCTGGAGGCGTCCGGATGGAAGGGCCGCGAGGGCAGCGCATTGGCGAGCAGGCCGGATGACATCGCCTTCTTCCGCGCCGCCTGCGCCGCGGCCTTTGCGGCGGGTCGGCTGCATTTCCTGCGCATCGACCTGGATGGCCGGGCGATCGCGATGCTGGTCAATTTCCGCCATGGCGACGGCGCCTTTTCCTTCAAGATCGCCTTTGACGAGGAGATGGGCCGCTTTTCACCCGGCGTGCTGATCGAGATAGCCAATCTGCACGCAGTGCAGGATGATCCGGCGATCGGCTGGATGGACAGTTGCGCCGCCGCCGATCATCCGATGATCGACAGCCTGTGGGCCGAGCGCCGCAGCATCGTCCAATATCGTATCGCCCTGCAGGGCAAGGGCGCGACGCGCCTGCGCCGGGCAGCGGCCTTTGCATTGGCCGGCGGGGTCGAACGGATCGCCAGCCGCATGAAAGGACAGGAATGACCGTGCATAGCCCGATGGCGCCCGCCACCGACGCGCCGCATTTTTCGGACAGCGCGCGCGCCGCCTTTGCCGCCGCCTATCCCGACCAGCCGACCAAGCTGACGCATCAATTGGTCGGGCATGCGCTGCTGACGCTGGATGCGCTGGCGACGCTGGCCGAGCGGATGCCGGCGAGCGCGGTCGAATATAATCTGGGCAAGCTGCCGCTGGGCGTGCGGCCGGAGGATACGCCTTCCAATGGGCTGAGCCTGGCCGAGACGATCCGCACGATCGAGAGCAATGGCAGCTGGGCGGTGCTGAAGAATGTCGAGCGCGACCCGGCCTATGGCGCGTTGCTGGACGCGGCGCTGGCGGAGCTGGAGCCGATCGTCGCGCGCAGCACCGGACCGATGCTCCACCGCGAGGCCTTCATCTTCCTGACCTCCCCCGGCAGCGTCACCCCGTTCCACATGGACCCGGAGCATAATATCCTGCTGCAGATCATGGGGGCCAAGGTGATGACCGTGTTCCCGGCGCGCGACGAGGAACTGGTGCCGGCGCAAAAGAGCGAGGAATTCCACAATGGCGGCCATCGCAACCTGATCTGGCAGGACGGGTTCAAGGCGCGCGGCACCCCCTTTCCGCTCAGCCCCGGCGAGGCCGTGCATGTGCCGGTCAAGGCCCCGCATTTCGTGGAAAATGGCCCGGCCGTATCGATCAGCCTGTCGATCACCTGGCGGTCCGACCGCAGCGTGGCGGAGGGCGAACTGCACAGTTTCAACGCCCTGCTGCGCAAGCGCGGCCTGCCGACCGGCACGGTGAGCGAACGCCCCGAGCAACAGGGCATTCGCCGCTTCGTCTATCGGGTCATGCGGAAGCTGGGCGTTTAAGGATCCTGCGCGCCAGCGCCTCGGCCTCCAGCCGGGGGCTGAAACGCTCGACATGCCACCATTCCAGCGCTTCCTCGCGCGTGGAGAGGCTCTGCTTGTAGCGATCCTTGCCGGCGAGCAGCGAATAGAGCCGGAAATCCTGCGCGGCATAATGGCCGACGGCGGCGGCGTGACAGAGCAGGCCCGGCTTGTCCTTGGCGGTGCGTGGCTGGGCGAAGGCGGACTGATAGTTCATCGCCTGCCCGTCCTGCACGAAATTGACCAGCAGGCCGACCGGGCCGCCGGCATCGGCAAAGCGCAGCAGTTCGACCGCGCCCGATGGCAGGCCGCGGGCCGCGATGGTGGCGACGAACTGGCGAAAGCCCTGATCGTCCCAGGCATTGTCGGCATGGCGCCCCATGTTGAGCGCGGCCATCTCGTCCAGCCAGGGGGCGATGTCATCCAGCGTGCCGACCGTGACGTCGGGCAGCGGCCCGCCATGATCCTTCATCGCGCGGCGAATCTGGCTGCGCGTATTGCTGCTGAGCAGCGAGAGATAGTCGCCATCGGCGGCGCGCACGGCATCGAGATCGACCTGGTAGACGGGCGAGGCATCGACCCGCAATTTGCGGCGAGCAGGCAGGCCCAGCAGCGGCGAATCCGGGGCGATGCCGCTCAGCCGCAATACACGCCAGTCTCGGCGCCGGGCGATGGCGTCGATCGCGGCAGCGACGGCCGCCGCCTCCTGCCCGCGCGCGGCGAGCAGGCCATTATATTCGACATAGGGCCGGTCGATCACCGGATCGCCCGACTGGTTGAGGCTGAGCGTCGCCACCGGGCCGAGCAGGCGCGGGCGCATCGCATGGCCGACCAGCGCCAGCGCGACATCCTGTCCGCTTTCATCGGTGACAGCGAGCAGTTCGGTTCGCACGCCATAGCTGTCGAGCCAGGCCCCCACCCAGGTCCAGCGCAGGAAGAAGGACGCATCGCTGCGCGCCTCCAGCGCCTGCCAGCGGGCGGCCAGCGCCGACCGGTCGGTCGGCAGGGAGAATGTCGCGGTGAGCCCCATCGCGCCCCTCTTGTGACAGAGCGGCGGCGGGAATCAAGCGGGTGTGCTGTGGATCACACTCGAATGCGACGCTGCGGATCGACCGTGCCGTCGGCGCGGATGCCGGCCCGAACCAGATCGCGGCGCATATGGCCGGTCAGGAAGCGCTGGAGCATCACGAAATCGGCGCGCAGCGACCAGAGTGGATAGCGGAAGGTGGCGGGGCGATTGCGCTCGATAAGCATATGGCTGACCCAGGCGAAGCCATAGCCGGCGACCGGCAGCGCAGCGGCCAGCCACCATCGCCCCGTAATGGCCGCAGTGGCCGCGATGCCGACCACCAGGCTGGTCCCGGCATAATGCATGGCGCGCGTCGCGGGCCGGGCATGTTCCTGCAGATAATAGGGCCAGAAGTCCCGGAACCGGGTGATCTGGGTCATAAGGGGCATCCTCTCTGTTATGCCCCATCTTTTATACGTGGACGTTCAACTTGTTAAGCGCCACGCGCCGCTTGGGCGCAAAGAGGAAATAATCATAGGCCGCACGGGCGGCCTGGGCCATGATCTGGTCGCGCGAGACATGGCCCCGGCTGTCCTTCATCACGAACACGGTGATGGCGAAGCGGCGGCCATCGGGTAGGCCGATGATGCCGACATCATTGCCGACGCCGTTGAGCGACCCGGTCTTGTGCGCGACCGGGGTGCCGGGCGGCAACATGCCCGACAGACGCAGCTTGCCGGTCTGGCAATGGCCCATGATGGTGAAGAGCAGTTGCGTGCTGTCCGGCTTCAATGCCTTGCCCGATTCATAGGCGACCAGCAGCTGGTTCATCGCCAGCGGCGTCGCCGTGTCCCGCGGATCGAGCATGAAGTCCATGTTCGGCAGGTCGCGCACGTCGCGCCGCTGGATCATCGGATCGGCGCGGCGGGCGGCGCCGGCATTCTGCTGGAAGGTGCCGGACTGGGGATTGATACCCATGGCGCGGTAGAGAAGATGCGCGGTATCGCTATCGACGCGCAGGCCATGGATGCCGAGGCCGGCGACGAAATCGCTGACCGCCTTCGGCCCGCCGGCGCGGGCGACCAGCACGTCGGTCGCATTATTGTCGCTGCGCGTCAGCATCAGGTCGAGCAACTGGCTGACCGGCAGAGTCGCGCCGGGGCGCGAGAACATCCAGGCGATGCCGCCCTCGCTCGCCAGCGCTGGATCGAGCGCGAGCCGGTCGTCGAGCTTCAGGCTGCCGGCATCGACCAGCGAGAGGATACGGCCCGCGACCGCGACCTTGTAGGCGCTGGCCATGGGGAAGAGGGTGTCGCCATTGCGCGACTGGACCTCGCCGGTCTGCAGATCCTGCACCGCGACACCGACCGTGCCGTCCGACAAAGCGGCAAAGCGATCAAATTCCGCCAGGAGATGCGCCTCCGCCGTCAGCAGCACTTGCGGCCGGGGCGGCGGACCGAAGGCATCGGCGCTCGGCAAGGGCGCAAAGAACAGGCCAAGGGCGGCGCAGCTGGCGCCAATTTGACGGAGAGACGGCATGGCCCGTCTGTCGCCCATCATGGGTCGGGTGGCAAGATATTTGATCGGCTTTTCCCGCGGTTGACGCAGGCATGCCGGGGGTTCATCACGCCGGCCATGAACGACACCATCAAGCTGCACGAAAGCTGGCGCGCGCCGCTGCGCGACCAGTTCGCCAGCCCCCATATGCAGGGCCTGAAACAGTTCATCGAAGCGGAAAAGGCGGCGGGCAAGCGCATCTTCCCCAAGGGGAATGAATATTTCCGGGCGCTGGACCTGACGCCGCTGGACCAAGTGAAGGTGGTGGTGCTGGGGCAAGACCCCTATCATGGCGAGGGCCAGGCGCATGGCCTGTGCTTTTCGGTCCAGCCCGGCGTGCGGACGCCGCCCTCGCTGGTCAATATCTACAAGGAGCTGGAAAGCGACCTCGGCCTGCCGCGCGCGCGGCACGGCTTCCTGGAGCATTGGGCGCGGCAGGGCGTGCTGCTGCTCAACAGCGTGCTGACGGTCGAGATGGGCCGCGCCGCGTCGCACCAGGGCAAGGGCTGGGAGACGTTCACGGACGCGATCGTCCGGCTGGTGGCGCAGAAGGAGGAGCCGGTCGTGTTCCTGCTGTGGGGCGCCTATGCCCAGCGCAAGGCCGGCTTCGTCGATTCCGGGCGCCATCTGGTGCTGAAGGCCGCCCATCCTTCGCCACTGTCGGCGCATAACGGCTTTCTGGGCTGCCGCCATTTCTCGCAGGCCAATGACTTTCTGGAGGCCAAGGGGCGCGGCGCGATCGACTGGCGCCTGCCGGAGGTGGTGGCATGAGCGGGCCGGCGGTCGCCCTGCTCTATCAGGCGCTGCCGCCGCCGGTGATCGACGGGCTGCGCAAGGATGCCAAGCCCGGCGGCTATTCCGACGGTGGGGCCGATATCGGCTTTGCATTGAAGGGGCTGGGCCGCACGGTGGTAACGCCGGTGCCCGCGCCCGATCCGGCGCAGGCGATGCAATGGGTATTCCCCGACACGGCCGACGGGATAGCAGCCGCGATCGCGGCGGGCGCCGACACGATCTGGGCCAATAGCGTGCTGTTCGAGGGGCATCCGATCGAGGCCGTGATGGGCCAGGTCGCGATCGTCGGCCAGACCCCGGCCGCCACGCAGAAATATG
The DNA here is from genome assembly GCF_003711185.1 of Sphingobium sp. LF-16. Classification (NCBI taxonomy): domain Bacteria; kingdom Pseudomonadati; phylum Pseudomonadota; class Alphaproteobacteria; order Sphingomonadales; family Sphingobiaceae; genus Sphingobium; species Sphingobium sp. LF-16. The sequence goes on from NZ_CP029335.1 coordinate 2,683,081, forward strand.
ACGACAAGTTCGCCACCAACCGGATGCTGGAACAGGCCGGCTTGCCGGTGGCGCGCGGTTTTTTGCTGGCTGATCGACCGAGCCAAGGCGTGCATGCGCTGGCCGATGTCGGGCAACTCCTGACCGATCTGGCCATTCCCTTCCCGCTGATCGTGAAGCCCGTGCGTGGCCGGGGCAGCCAGGGCGTGACGCTGGTGCGCGATGCCGATGCGCTGAACGCCGCGGCCCGCAGCCTGATCGACGAGGGCAAGTTCGGCACGCTGCTGATGGTCGAGGAATTTCTGGACGGCGAGGAAATGACCATTACTGTCCTGCCGCCGGCCGCGCCGCGCCCGTCAGGCGAAAGGGGCGACCGCCATTTCGCGCTGCGCCCGGTGCTGCGCTTCGACCAGAAGGACGGTGTCGCCCCCTATAATGGCGATGTCGCGGTGACGCAGAACAGCGTCGCGATCGGCCCGGAACGGATGACGGAGGCGCCGGTGCTGGCGATGCTGGATGCCTGTGTGAAGGCGGCCGAGCTGGTGGAATCGCGCGCGGTGATCCGCATCGACTGCCGCGCCGATACCAGCGGCCAGTTTAAGCTGTTCGACCTCAACATGAAGCCGAACATGACCGGTGCGGGCCGGCCGGGGCGCGCAGACCAGGATTGCCTGTCGGCGATCGCCGCGCGGGCCGATGGCTGGTCCTATGCCGACATGCTCGACGCGATGCTGGCGACGGCCTGGAAATAACGCACCAGAATCCGGTGCCCAGAATCATTGAGGCCCGGTCCCGCTTGCGCGGGCCGGACCCCTTCCCTCTCCAAACCGGAAAGTGGAAAAATCAGCCGTCGTAATCGCCGCCGATATTCTGGTTGCGCGGCGGAGCCGCTGCGGTCAGGCGCAGGGCCTCCGCCGACTGGGCGATCGAACCGATTTCATCGGGCGTATCGTCGTCGTCAATCTGGACCTTCTGCAGCGACGCAACGACCGAATCATGCAGGTCGGCGGGCAGAATGGTTTCCTCGGCGATTTCGCGCAGGGCGACGACCGGATTCTTGTCGCGGTCACGCTCAAGCGTCAGCTCGGCGCCACCGGAAATTTCACGCGCGCGCTGGGCGGCGAGCAGGACGAGATCGAAACGGTTGGTAACCTTGTCGACGCAATCTTCGACGGTGACGCGGGCCAATCGGGCCTCCTGAAAAATCAATAGGGAATCTTGAACTTGGCGCCTAGCAGTGGCGGCCTGTCGAGTCAATGAAAAGCCCATAAAGCCATGGCGCGCCGCGGCAAAGCGGCGCATGAAGGGGCCATGGCGTCGCGACAACAGCAAGCCCCGACCAGCCCGATCAGCGTCACGCTGAACGGCAACCGACTGACCGTCATCGAAGAAGGCGCGGCGCTGCGCGATGCGCTGGTCAGACTGATCGACGGCGCGCGCACGAGCCTGAAACTCTATTATTATATCTTCGCCGACGATGGCAGCGGCCGGCTGATCTGCGAGCGGCTGGTGGCGGCGCGGGCACGCGGCGTGGCCGTGACGCTGATGATCGACGGCTTCGGATCGTCCGATACGCCCGACAGCCTGTTCGCCCCGCTGATCGCGGCGGGCGGCCATTTCGGCCGGTTCGGGACGCGCCGGTCGACCCGCTACCTGATCCGCAATCATCAGAAGATCGCCCTGGCCGACGACAAAAGGCTGATGATCGGCGGCTTCAATGTCGAGGATGGCTATTTCGGCATACCCGCCGACGATTGCTGGCGCGACCTGGGGCTGCTGCTGGAAGGGCCGCAGGCCGAGGCGATGGCGCGCTGGTATGGCCAGCTATGGCGCTGGGTCACGAGCAAGGGGCAAAGGTTCCGCACCCTGCGGGCGATGGTGCGGCACTGGCACCCATCGCTGCACCATGATCCGGCCGATCCGTTTCGCTGGCTGATCGGCGGGCCGACCCGGCGGCTGAGCCCCTGGGCGCAGGTGGTGAAGCATGACATGGACCGGGCGCAGCGACTGGACATGGTCGAGGCCTATTTCTCGCCCGGCCGGGGCATGATGAAGCGGATCGCCCGCGCCGCCCGGCGCAAGGGCGCGCGCCTGATCCTGCCGGCCCTGTCGGACAATGGCGCGACGATCGCGGCGGCACGGCTGCTCTATGGTCCGCTGCTGCGACGCGGCGTCGAGATATATGAATATCAGCCCTGCAAGCTGCACATGAAGCTGATCGTGATCGACGATGCGGTCTATATCGGATCGGCCAATTTCGACATGCGCAGCCTGTTCCTCAACCTGGAGCTGATGCTGCGGGTGGAGGATGCCGGCTTTGCCGAGGCGATGCGCAGCTTCATCACCCAGCGGACGGGCGAGAGCCGGCAGATTTCGCTGGAGACCTATCGCACCAGCCGCACCGGCCTGACGCTGATCAAGCAGTGGATCAGCTATCTGCTGGTCGGCGTGCTGGACTATACCGTCACGCGGCGGCTGAATTTTCGCGATCCCGACGCGGACTGAGCGGAATATCGGGCGCGATGTTGCGGCGCAGGCTGGTGAGCGCCAGCAGCGCCAGCCGCCGATCATCGACCGCGCCGTTCCGGCCGATCGTGGCGAGCGCCGTATCGATGGCCCGCACCAGCGCAGGATCGGGATCGGCCTGCCCCCTGGCGCCAAGCCGATCGAAATGCTGGCGCACCCGCCCCAGCACGACATCGAGCAGCCGGTCGTCGCGGGCATGGGCGCGCACCCGGAAGCGGTGGAGATCGTCGAGCGACATGCCCACGCGCGTGTCGCGCAGGATATCGAGCAAGGGCGCGGTGGTGTCGCTGCCCAGTTCGGCAAGGCGCGGGGTCAACAGGCCGATACGGTCGAGCATGGTGTTGATCCATTTGACTGTATCGGGCTGCTGGCGCGGATCGGTGCGCAGGGCAAGATCGCGCCAGCCCGCCCGGAGCAGGCGCAGCGCGGATTGTTCGGCGCCCACGGTGCGAACCATCTTGAGCGCCCAGACCGCGAGCAACGCGCCCAGCATCTGGGCGATGGCGGCATTGGCGAAACTGTCGAACTGCCCGGTATAATAGCCATCGAGGCCCATCAGGCCGGGCAGCGAGAGGATCATGCCGATCGCCATCGCCGCCAGCCGCCGCCGCACCATCATCGCACCGACCAGCAGGAAGGCCGGCGCCAGCACTGCGACCAGAACCGGAAAGTCGGACACGCGCGGCAGGATGGCAAAGGCATAGGGCGCGGCCACCAGCACCGCGCAGCAGGTGCCCTGCCACACTTTCCAGGCAGCAGGCGCGGGATCGTCCATATTGCTGAACAGGGCACAGATGATGCTGGCGATGACGACCGCCCCTGCCCCGGCCGGCCAGGCCGACAGAATCCAGAGCAGGCAGCCGATCAGCACGGTGAGGCTGGTCGCCAGCGCGCCGCGCAGCGCTAGGCCATAATCGCGATGCAGGACGCGGCGGCGGGCGTTGCGGATCGCTTCCCGCGCGGGCGGTGACAGGGGGATGCGATCGGCGCCCATCGCCGCCTGCAACTCGCGGCAGATGGCATGGACGGCGACCAGTTCGGCCAGCCGGTCGAGCATGCTGAGCTGCAATGCCGCGTGCCAGGCGAAGGGCAAGCGGCAATCGGGTTCGCAGGCACGGGCGCGGGCGCGCAGCGCTTCAGGCGAGGCACCCTCCCCGTCCGGCGCGCCCAGCCAGGCGACGACATCATCCAGCAGGACATGGACCGCCGGCGGCAAGGCATCGGCCCGCTGCAACTGGCGACAGCGATCCTCGACCGCGCTGGCCAGCGGCAGCAGCAGGCAAAGCTGCGTCTCCAGCGCGCGCAACACCCCGGCCTTCAGCCGCAGCGCGCTGCTTTCGAACGGCAAATGGGTGGCAAGCTGGTGCAGTTCGTGGATATCGGTCGCCAATTGCCGGCGGTCGCGGGTCACGACCGCATCGCCATGGTCGACCCGCAGGGAATCGCGCGACCAGCGTTCCGCGTCGATCATGATCGCATCGATCCGCGCCTGGAGGCGAGCCGACACGGTGCGCGGGAAGACGAGGCTGTGGACCAGCGTGGCCGAGGCGATGCCGATGCCGATTTCCTGGGCGCGCAGGCTAGCGGCGGTGAAGATCGTCGCCTGCGCCTCGACCGCCGGGAAGGCGACGATGCCGGCGGTATAGCCCGCCAGCAGGAAGGTATAGGCGCGCGGGGTCCGGTCGAGCAGCGCGACGAAGGTGCAGAGCCCGAGCCACAGCGCCAGCGCGAGCGAGAGAAGTTCGGGGGCATTGCCGAGCAATGGCACCAGCAGGATCGCCACGCCCGCGCCGATGACGGTGCCGAGCAGGCGGAACATCGCCTTGGACGACACCGCGCCGGCGAGCGGCTGGGCAACGATATAGGCGGTGATGATCGCCCAATAGGGCCGGTCCAGCCCGATCCGCAGCGCGATATAATAGGCCAGCATCGCCGCGATAAAGGCCTTGAGCGTGAACAGCGCGTCATGGCCGCCGTAGCGATCGGCCATCCAGCGCGCTTGTGGCAAGGCAGGCGTCACGCGGCACATCCAGCATCATCGGGCGGGGCCAGGCAGGGCGGCGACGCCGGTCGGGAGAATGAAAGCCGGACGCGTCGGCCCGCCACGCCGGATCGGGCGCGCATTGCTGGAGCTTCAGGCAAACCCTCTATGCGCCTGTCCATGTGGCGAAACAATATGAGCCCAAGGCACAGCCATTGTGCATGATATGCACAACCAAACAGGGCCAGCGGGCATCAATCATCCCCTTGCCGCCGCCCCCGGCTTTCTGCACAGTCGCGCCGCCCAGCCGGGCCAGGGAGACGCATTTCCAAGCGTCGCACAATCAGAACAAGGACATCGCCCCATGCCATCCCGTCGCTTAGTTGCCGCCTTGCCCGCCGCCGCGCTGCTGGCCGCCAGCCTCAGCCCGCTGCACGCCGCTACCGCGGCCGACACGCAGGCCCGCGCCGGCGAAGCCGCCTTCCGCACCCTCTACAAGGAACTGGTGGAGACCGATTCGAGCTGGCCCAATGGCAGCTGCACGCTCGCCGCCGAACAGATTGCGACGCGGCTGAAGGCGGCGGGCTATGCCGATGGCGATATCGCTGTCGTGGTCGATCCGGCCCATCCCAAGGAAGGCAATCTGACCGCCGTGCTGCGCGGTTCGAACGCCAAGCTGCCCGCGCTGCTGCTGCTCGCCCATATCGACGTGGTCGCGGCCAAGCGCGCGGACTGGAGCCGCGATCCCTTCACCCTGATCGAGGAAGGCGGCTATTTCTATGGCCGGGGCACGTCGGACGACAAGGCGATGGCGGCGAGCTTCGCCGACGCCATGATCCGTTTCAAGCAGGAAGGCTACAAGCCCAAGCGCACGATCAAGATGGCGCTGACCTGTGGCGAGGAGACGGAGAAGGCACTGAACGGCGTCGAATATCTGCTGAAGAACAAGCCCGATGCGATGGCGGCCGGATGGGCGCTCAACGAAGGCGGCGGCGGGTCGCTGGACGAAAATGGCAAGCCGGTCAGCCATGGCGTGCAGGCGGGCGAGAAGGTCTATCAGGACTTCACCTTCACCGCGACCGCGCCGGGCGGCCACAGTTCGCGCCAGGAACCGCATTTCAACGCGATCGGCTGGATGGCGCAGGCGCTGGCCAATGTGAACGCCTATGATTTCCCGGTGAACCTGACCCCGGCGGCCAAGGCCTATTTCGGCGCGTCGGCGCCGCTCTATCCCAAGCTGTCGCAGCCGATGGCGGCGGTCGGCGCGGGCAAGGCGACCGAGGCGGACTATGCCGCGATCTCGGCCGCCAATCCGAGCTGGAACGCCACCCTGCGCACCACCTGCATCCCGACGCTGATCAATGGCGGCCATGCCCCCAATGCCCAGCCCCAGTCGGTGACCGCGAACGTCAATTGCCGCATCATTCCGGGCGAGGATGTCGAGGCGGTGCGTGCCAAGCTGGCGCAGGTGGGCGGCGACGAGAAGGTCAAGGTGACGCTGGCCGATCCGCCGCAGCCCAAATCGTCGGCGCCGCAGCTGACGCCGCAGATCATGGCGCCGATCGAGGCGCTGACCAAGGAGATGTGGCCGGGCGTGCCGGTGATCCCGCGGCTTGCGACCGGGGCGACCGACGGGCGCTTCACCAATGCGGCGGGCATCCCCACCTATGGCGTGTCGGGCATGTTCGCCGACCCCGATGGCCAGGGGGTCCATGGCCTCAATGAGCGCATCCGGGTCAAGTCGCTGCTCGACGGCCGCGCCTTCCTCTATCGCCTGACCAAGGCTTACACACAGTAATGCGAAAAGGGCTGGCCCGGATAACCGGACCAGCCCTTTTTACTTGGGCCAGCGCCGCGCGGATCAGCGGCCGCTGCTGCCCAGCACCCGGACTTCGCCGACCGGATAGCCCTTCTCGGCCATTTCCTTGGCATAGTCGCCACGGGCATCGGCCAGTTCGGTGCGATATTCCTCCCAGGCGTCGCGATTATCCTCCGCATCGCTGGAATGGCGCAGATCCTTGGTCAGTTCCTTGCGCGCCTCGGCCAGGTCGGTCTGATAATTGAACCAGTAGTTGTTCTCCACGCCGGCGATCGGCGCTTCATAGACAAGCTGGTCCTCGACCGACGCCAGCTGTTCCTCATAGCTCACCGGGCCTTCACCCGGAGCCGGGCCACGCGCCTGGGGCTGGGCCATGGCGGCGATCGGGGTCATGCCGACCATGGCGATGGCGGTCAGAAGCATCGAACGGTTCATGACGTTTCTCCTCTTTCCTCATCGAACCTGCGGCAATAACGCACCGGGACCGGCATTTTGCGCCTGAACGGATGTGCAGAATGGACGAAGCGAGGCGCGGCGGCGGTGGGCCGCAGCGCCAAAAAGGGCCGAATATCGGGCTTTTCCGCCCTGTTTTCAGGCAATTGGGATCAGATCAGCGGATCACCAGATAGAAGGTCGCCGGCGCGCTGCCGCCATTTTCTATCTCGATCGCATAGCGTTCGGTGAACAGCGGTAGCCAGGCGCAATCGGCCTGCGGCGCGGCGACCGGCTTGGCGCACAGCGTGCCGCCATCGGCATTGCGCACCCGGACCGACAGGGATGCCGCCATGCCGGTGGCGCGCGCCACCGAAATCTGCGCGCGCTGGCCGGCAAGGAACAGCTGGCGCAGCGTCACCCGCCCGCCCGCCGCCAGAGACCCGCGGCGATAGGCGGGGCCGAGCGCGCGACCGCGATAGACTGGCCCTGCATGGACGGCGCCGCCGGCCTGCGCCTGCTGCGACCAGAGGGTGGACAGGTCATCCTGCCCCTCGGCCGGGCGCGCGCCGAGCAGCTTGAGAGTGTCGGCCGCCGCCGCGAGTGCGGCTTGATCGCCGCGCGCCTGCGCCAGATCCCCCTCCGCCAGGGTGCGCATCAGCGCATCGGTCGGCATCGGCTCCTCGACCACCGCGACCGGACCGACGCCCAGCATCAGCAGGGGCAGGAAGAGCCTAATCATCCGCCATCTCCGGCTGCACGACGAAGCGGGCGCCGGGCGCGGCATCCTCGACATGGATGGTCAGGCCATGGCGTTCGGCAATCGCACGGGCCAGCGCCAGCCCCAGACCATGGCCGCTGCCGGGCGACGGATCGAGCCGGACATAGCGGTCGAAGACCAGTTCGCGCGCATCGGCCGGGATGCCCCGGCCATTATCCTGCACGATGATGAGCGGGCCCGGCGCCAGGCTGAGCAGCACGCTGCCGCCGCGCGGCACATATTTGAACGCATTGTCGAGCAGGTTGGACAAGAGCCGGGTGATCTGCATCGGATCGGCGCGGAAAGATATGCCCGGCGCCACCATCGCGTTGAAGGCGATGCCCAGATCCTCCGCGCTGGCGCCATAAAGGTCCGCCAGATTGTCGGCAATCTCGCTGAGGTCGACATCGGCAAGGCCCCGGCGATCGCCGCGCAGCGCCTGGGTGCCGGCAATGTCGAGCAGGGAATCGAGCAAGCGCACGACGCTGCGTATCTCGTCGCGCGACCGCCCCAGGGTGCGCAACAGCCCCTCATCCCCAGTCCGTTCCATCGCTTTCAGGATACGCGTGTCGAGATGCATCAGCGGGGTGCGGATCTCGTGCGCGGTCTGATCCGACACGGAGCGCTGGGCCTCCATCAACCGCTGCACCTGATCCAGCATCGCATTGGTGTTGGCGGCCAGTTCAGCCAGTTCGTCGCTCGCCCCGGTGGCGCGTGCGCGCGCACCGATATCGCCGGCGCGCACCGCGTCGAAGACATGGTTGATCCGTTCGACCCGGCGTCGCAGGCGGCGCGCCGCGAAATGGCCGGCGGCAAGGCTGAGCAGGGCGACGATGGCCCCGGCGATGGCAAAGGCGATGGCGAGCCGGGTCTGCAGCGCCCGCGCCCGAACATTGCTGCGCCCGACGATCAGCCGGGTGTCGGGGCCAAGCAGCGTCGCCCGCGCGAACATGCGGTCGCCGCCCGGCAGGCGAATCAGCCGGGCCTCGGACACTTCGGACGCCAAGGCGGGCCAGTGATCGATATTGCCCGCCACCCGGCGCCCGGCCGCATCGGCGAGCAGATAATAGGCCTTTTCGCTGTCGCCGCGCTCCATCGCCAGCCGATCGGCGATCCGCGCCCTCAATTCCGCCTCGCCGCTGCTGACATAGATGTCGGCCAGGCCCGCCAGATCGGTATCGACCTCTCGCCCCAGCATCACGCGCCCGTCGGTCTCGACGATCCGTTCGACCACCAGGAACAGCACCAGCGTGGACGCCAGGCTGACCAGCAGGGCCGACAGCGTGACCCGGCCGAAGACCGAGCGCAGCAGGCCGAACCTAGCCATGGGCGGCGATCAACCGATAGCCGGTGCCCCAGACCGTCTCCAGCACGACGCTATCGAACCCTTCCTCCAGCTTGCGGCGCAGGCGGCCGACATTGACGTCGACGACGTTGGTCTGGGGATCGAAGCTGAGTTTCCACACATGGCGCAGCAGCATTTCGCGCGTGACCACTTCGCCGGCATGTTCCATGAGGTAGCGGAACAGCGCGAATTCCTTGGGCGACAGCGGCACATGGCGGCCCGCGCGATGGGCGGTGCGCGCCTTAACATGGCATTCCAGGTCGCCGAACAGCAGCACCGAATCCTGCTGCAACCGCCCGGCCCGGCGCCACAAAGCGCGCACGCGGGCGACCAGTTCGTCCGGCTCGAAGGGCTTGGCCATATAGTCATCGACGCCGCTTTCCAGCCCCTCGACCCGATGCTCGCTGCGGCCGAGCGCGGACAGCATCAGCACCGGCGCCTCGATCCCGGCGACGCGCATGCGCGTCACCACGTCGATGCCCGAAAGATGCGGCAGGGTGCGATCGAGGATGATGACATGATAGCGGCCCGATGCGGCGCGCTTGAGCCCTTCGGCGCCATCCTCGGCCAGGTCGACGACCATGCCGGCGCGGGCGAGGATTTCGGCAATATTGGCGCGGGCCGCCGGGTCATCTTCCACCAGCAGCACGGAAATCGGGTCGGTTTGCGCCATCTTCACCGCCTGTCAGATAGCGCGAACGGCCGCCAGTGACAAAGCCTGTTAAGGCGGTCACTGGCGGCCGTTAAGAAATACAGCCGGATTATCAGATCATTATCAGATCTTGAGCCCCGCGCGCAGCATCAGCGCACCGATGATCAGCAGATAGACGCCGAAAATCTTCTTCAGCGGCCCGGCGGGCAGGCTGTGGGCGGCGGCCACGCCCAGCGGCGCGGTCAGCATCGACATCGATGCGATCGCTATCGTCGCGGGGATGTTGATATAGCCCAGCGAACCCCAGGGCAGGCCGCCTTCGCGGAAGCCGATGATGGCAAAGCCGATGGTGGTCGGGATGGCGATCAGCGTGCCGATGCCCGATGCGGTGGCGATGGCGCGGTGGATGGTGCGGCCGCACAGCGTCATCGTCATGATGGCAATGGTGCCGCCGCCGATGCCCAGCAGCGAGGAAAAGGTGCCCAACCCGCCTGCAATGCCGATGCGCGCCAGCCCCGACGGCATCTGGTCGCTGATCACCTTGCCGTTCAGCACCGGGATCAGGAAGTTGAGCGACATCAGGATGACGCCTGCGCCAAAGATCATCTTGAGCGTCCGGCCATCGACATGGCCCGCCAGCACGACGCCCGCGCCGCAGCCCAATATGATCCAGGGCGCCCATGTCTTGAGGACGTCGAACTCCACCGCCCCGCGCTTGGAATGCGCCAGCAGCGATCGGATGGAGGTCAGGATGATCGTCGCAGCCGACGTGCCGATCGCGACATGGGCGATGCCGTCCTTCGTCCCGCCCAGCAGCGGCAGCACGACCAGCAGCGCCGGCACGACGACGAAGCCGCCGCCGATGCCGAAGATGCCGGCGGCAAAGCCGGCGAGCAGGCCGGCGGCCAGCATGGCAACCAGTGGCACGAGCCAGGTCATGATATCACCGGACATCAGCACGCCCCTTTCTGCAGTGCGCGACCGGCGCGCATGATGGAGCGATCGCCTTTTTGGATCAAGGCGGCGAATGTGGGGAAATCGACCATGATGTTAAACCATGCCTCTCTTCGGCGGAACCAGGATGCATGGGGGGCATGTGGTCATGTCCCCCTGCCCGACTAGACGAACGAGGTCTTGGAACCCGCAAGAGAATCCATGGCGTTTATTTGACAATCGGGAAACAAAGCCCGGCGACGCGACGTCGCGCCAGACGAAAAACGGCGCAAAATAAAAGGACGCCAGCCCCGCAAGGGAGGGCTGGCGTCCTTTTGCCCGGCGCCTGTCGGGGACGCCGGGAAACAGGGGCGGCGCGATCAGGCGATCGCGTCTTCCGCCGGGGTGTAGGGCAGGCCCAGATCGTCGGCGACGGCCTTGTAGGTGACCTTGCCGTCCCAGACATTGAGGCCCGCGAGCAGGTGCGGATCGCGGCGCAGCGCGTCCTTCCAGCCCAGTTCGGCGATGCGCAGCGCGTGCGGCAGGGTGACGTTATTGAGCGCATAGGTGCTGGTGCGGGCGACCGCACCGGGCATGTTGGCGACGCAATAATGGACGATGCCGTCGATGATGTAGGTCGGGTCGGCATGGGTCGTGGCATGGCTGGTTTCGAAGCAGCCGCCCTGGTCGATCGCGACGTCGACCAGCACCGCGCCCTTCTTCATGGTCTTGAGCATGTCGGCGCTGACCAGCTTGGGCGCGGCGGCGCCCGGAATCAGCACCGCACCGATCACCAGATCCGCCTCGGCCACGCATTCGGCCAGGTTTGCGCGGTTCGAGAAACGGGTCTTGGCGCGCGCCTCGAAATACATGCCGAGCTTTTCGAGCACTTCGGGATTGCGGTCGAGAATGGTGACGTCGGCGCCAAGGCCGGCCGCCATCTGCGCCGCGTTGAAGCCGACGACGCCGCCGCCGATCACGACGACCTTGGCCGGCAGCACGCCCGGCACGCCGCCCAGCAGCACGCCGCGGCCGCCATGCGCCTTTTCAAGGGCTGTGGCACCGGCCTGGATCGACATGCGGCCAGCGACCTGGCTCATGGGCTTCAGCAGCGGCAGGCCGCCGCTGGCGTCGGTCACGGTTTCATAGGCGATGCAGGTCGCACCTGAGGCGATCAGGTCGCGGGTCTGCTCCGGATCGGGCGCGAGGTGGAGATAGGTGTAGAGGATCTGGCCGGGGCGCAGCATCGCCCGCTCGACAGCCTGGGGCTCCTTCACCTTGACGATCATCTCGGCGCGCGCGAACACTTCGGCGGCCGTCGCGATGATGATGGCGCCGGCCCGCTCATAGAGCGCGTCATGCGCGCCAATGCCCTCACCCGCGCCGGTCTCGACCAGAACCTCATGGCCATGGGCCGTCAGTTCATGGACGCTCTCGGGGGTCAGGCCGACGCGATATTCGTGATTCTTGATTTCCTTGACGGTGCCGACGATCATGAGACGCTCTCCATTTTGCAGCGGGATGGCCCATCCTGAAAGGACAACGCAGCCCCGCCGGTTGTGGCCCCATCATATCGCCAAGCAGGTGGCGATTGTTCCCTGATTTGCGCTTGCGATCGCCCGCATGCAGGACGATATATCGCAAAATCTTATTTCATCGGGATGACATTGCATGGATCGGTTCGACATCGCGTTGCTGGAGGCGCTGCAGAGCGATTCCCGCCGGTCGATGAACGAGCTGGGCGAGCAGATCGGCCTTTCCTCCTCCGCCTGCCATCGCCGCATCCGCGCGCTGGAGGATGCCGGCATGATCGAGGGCTATGCCGCCCGGCTCGATCCGGCGGCGCTCGGCCTGACACTCCAGGCCTTTGTCGAAATTTCGCTGACCAGCCAGAGCCGCGAGGCGATGGAACGGTTCGAAACGGCGGTCGCGGGCTTCCCGGAAATATTGGAATGCCATCTGATGGCGGGCCAGGCCGACTATCTGCTGCGGGTCGCCGCCGCCGACCTCAAGGGCTTCGACGCGGTCCACCGCGATTGCCTCGCCCGCCTGCCCGGCGTGTCGGCGATCCGCACCAGCTTCGCCATCCGCCGCATCCGCGACTGGCGCGGCTATCGGCTGCGCGATCTTCCTATTTAGGGCGCCAATCGCACCGGCACCGGCGCATTGCACAGATCGACGCCACCCGCCGGCCGGTCGTAGAAATCATCCTTGCGGTTGGCGCGCAGCCGCAGATAGTCGGCGAAGCTGGCCGAGCCGGTATCCATCACCTGGACATGTGGCTGCTCCGCCTGCGGCAGATCGCTTGCGAGGCGCACCGAGACGATCGGCAGCTTGCGCTCGGCATCGGTGTAGAAGCCCAGATCACCGCTGCCGCGCGGCAGGCTGGTGAGGGCCGTCATCCCCTCGACGATGCGACCGACGACGGCGATGTTCCGATCGAGCTGGCGCGGCGCCTGGCCGATGACGGTATAGAGTTCCGCGCCCGTGCCGGCGTCGGGCGACATGTTGCGGCCGACGCCGATCATGCCATAGCAGTGCGGCAGCCAGGCCGCGTCCCCGTCGATCGCCACCGGCCAGCCATCGATGAAGCCGGTCGCGCGCGCATAGGGATCAGGATAGGGCAGCGGCGTCAGCTTCGCCTTCATGCCTCCAAGCGACTGGGCATAGTCGGCCGGACTGGTTGGCGCGAGGCCGGCGGGCAGCGGCTTCTTTTCGGTCGCGTCGCCCCATTGGACGACATAATTGTCCTGCACCCGGTTGATGCTCGTGCCGTCCCACCAATGGGCGGTGGCGAGCGCGCGGATATTGGCGACATGGCGCGGACCGAATTGCGGCGCCAGCTGGATCAGCACGCGCTTGCCCCCCTCGATCGTCATCACCAGCAGATCCTGCGCCGGGACGGCACGCCAGGCACTGGCCGGCGCCTGCGCCACGACCGCGCTGGGCGTGGCCGGCGGATCGGCCGCATCGGCAACGGCAAGGGGCAGGATGGCGATGAAGGGCGCGAGCAGCGCGGCACGGCGGGGAAGGGTCATGACCCGATCAAACAATTGCCGCGCAAGAAAGTAAAGCATCCCCTTGCCTAGTGCGTTGTCGCGCGATAGGGAGCCGCCTCCAGTGCGATGGAATATGAACCCGATTCACGCCGCTTACAGCGACGATGGGGTTTCTGCGGAGCGGTGGCCGAGTGGTCGAAGGCGCTCGCCTGGAAAGTGAGTATACGTCAAAAGCGTATCGAGGGTTCGAATCCCTCCCGCTCCGCCAGATACCCCTATTCAACCCATTTCAAATAGCATCAAAGGGGCTGATTTCAGCCACCCTTCCTGTTATGTTCTCTCTCATGTTCTCTCACCTGTCAGCGTCCAAACGCGGGGTATCAGGGGGCATGATCTGGGGTATCAAATTCAGGATCGGGGTATCGATGCTCACCGACGCACAGGCGCGAAAGGCGGCGCCGAAGGAAAAGCCATACAAGATGGCCGATTCTGGCGGCCTCTATCTCTACGTCGCGCCGACAGGCCTGCGGTCGTGGCGCATGAAGTTCCGCTTCCAGGGGCAGGAGAAGCTGCTGACCTTCGGGCCCTACCCTGACGTGTCCCTCTCGGAGGCGCGGCAGAAGCGCGACGACGCACGCCGGCAAATCCGCGAGCATGTCGACCCGTCCGGCGCCAGGGCAAAGGCGAAGGCTGTGAAAGAAGCCGAGCGGCTGGAGCGGGCGGGCAAGCTATCCTTCGAGGAGGTCGCCCGCGCTTGGCATGAACTGCAGGCTCCGCGCTGGGCACCGGTGCATGCCGATGACGTGATCAACAGCCTGGCCCGCGACGTCTTTCCCCACCTTGGCGAACTCGCCCTAGATGAGATCGATGCGCCGACGGTACTAGGGACGCTGCGGAAGGTGGAGGGCCGCGGATCAATCGAGACCGCGCGACGCCTGCGGCAGCGCATATCATCAGTCTTCTGCTACGCCATATCGGAGGGCATCGCCAAGGACGATCCTGCCGCGATCGTGACGAAGGCGCTCAAGCCCCTGCCCAAGAAAGGCAAGCAGCCGGCGCTGACCGAACTCGTGGACCTTCGCGGCGTTCTGGTCGCGGCAGAGGCGTCGGGCGCATCGCCGGTCACGAAACTGGCCTCGCGGCTGCTTGCGCTGACCGCCGTGCGTCCGGCCGTCGTGCGGGGCGTGTCGTGGGATGAGTTCGAGGGGATCGACTGGACCGGCGATGCGGTCGGGCCGGGCTTGCCGATCTGGCGCGTGCCAGCCGCCCGGATGAAGCTGATCCTTGATCGAAAGGATGAGGAAAGCTTCGAGCACATCGTGCCCCTTCCCTGGCAGGCCGTCGACATCCTGCGAGAGGTGCGCCGGCTGACCGGTCGCGGAAGATTGGTATTTCCGGGCCAGCGGCATGCGCATCGCCCATTGAGTGAGAACGCGATCGGCTATCTCTATAACCGGGTCGGGTATCACGGGCGGCATGTGCCGCACGGCTGGCGCGCGGCGTTCTCCACAGTCATGAATGAGCGCGCCGACCGAGTTTGGCGAGCATCCGGGCACCGGGGTGCATCACCTGACCGGGCCATCATCGACCTGATGCTGGCGCACGTCCCCACTAACAAGGTGGAGGCGGCCTATAACCGGGCCGCCTACATGCCGCGACGGCGCGAGCTGGCGCAGGAATGGGCCGACATGCTTATGGAGGGAATGCTACCGGCCGGCAGCCTGCTGGATGGCCCGCGCCGATGATGATATTGTCGTGCCGAAAACTTACGGAGAATCGCCCATGGACACCAACGAGCAGGGCGAGGCTTTCGGAGCTTGGCTACTAAAGCAGGCCGGCCGCGATGACTGGATCGGCACACTGGCGAAGCAGGCCAAGAACGATCCGAAGTTTCAGAAATCTCTCACGCCGGACGATCTAAGGAAGCGCCTTCATGACGCGGGCGCCGAGGGCGACAGCTTTGAAGCGCTTGATGACGCTGAAGCCGAGTGGTTGAATGCATGAACGGGATCGCAAATGCGGTGTGCGTCGATGATACCCCACAGGCCGTGAAACAGCGGTGCCGAGAGGAAGGAATCCATTACACGCTGCTTTCCGAAGGCATGCGATTTGGCACAATAGTGGTTTGTCGGACGGCAGAAGATGCTGCCCGCGTTTTGCAGGTTTATGGCGATCTCGCCCATAAGCGAGTGAAGGGCGACCACTGCTAGACGACTGGGATATCTGTGCCGCCACGAGGCAGGCCATCAAATAGCATCGCGCGAAGGCTCTGGGTTTGTCACGCGGCGCATTGGCAAACTAGCGTCAGAGGGGATTTGCCTGGGTGCGGATGGGGCCACATTCCAACCCCTTCCGCACCTCGACTCCTCGTCAGTGTATCGTCGCCCCCATTTGTTCCAGCCAGATTGAGGATGACTCATCGACTAACGTGTCGAGCAGTGTAAGGCCATCATGCCCGGGAAGATCGTTATCCAGGGATTTCGTGGTGAAGGCATTTGCATACTTTTGCAGCGCCTGATTTCCGAAGCGGCGCCCCTGCTCCTCAATGGCGTTGATCGGCACGTTTCCTTCGATCACCGCCAGCATCAACTCTGCCGCGGCGTCAGCAGCAATGTCAAAAGGCAAGCCGTAACCGACGGCCTTGACAACCCGCTTCTGCAACGAATGGATCTGATCGTGCCTCTGCCTCTCAGTCATCGCCCGTGTGCCGGGGCGAGGTTTCACACTATGGCGCTGACGCCAATCCTTAATCACCGTTGTTGAAACGTTTTGGCTTTTTGCGATCGCTCTCTTACCCCATCCAAGTTCGGTCAGAAGATGGCGCATAGGAGCCAACTGCCTTCCGTTCGAAATTTTAGGCACGTTACTTTTCAATGAGTGACTCTTGCGCCACTGCGCAATTGCGCTCCGAGTAACGTTTTGAATGGCGCTGATTTTGGCATCCGAGAGACCGTTTTTATACAGCTTCCAACGCTCTTCGATCATCGTTTCCATGTTTCAACTCCCGGCCGGCTGAATGCCGGCCCAGCCATCGATGCCGAACCCAACTGACCTGTTCACGAGGTTTGGGACTTTGCGGCTCGTGATGAGGACAAAGCGCGCGCTTCATCTTGAAAAGGTGTTTTTGCGACGACAGGCGGATGCGGCTTGACCGAATCGACCGCTGACGTTGAACATCGATTAAGTGGGCGCGCGAATTTAGCTGTGGATAAGTGGGGGCTAAGCGGTTGACGGCAGAAGAGATTGAGGCGTTCTTTTCCGATCGGGAGAAGCGCTTGCCTGCCGCGCCTGCTTGGCGCGATCATTCGTCTCGCGTGGGTGAGCAGAAGGCTCGCCTCCCAATAGAAGCCAATGGTGCAATCTCTCAAATTGAGTTGGAAATGACCTTGAAGTCATCCGACCGAGAATATTTGGTTGCCGTTCTCATAGCGCCGCCTTGCATCGCAAGAATGTGCATAGGATTGGACGTAGAACACAACAATCGCATCACTGGTGAAGCCATAGAGGGTGCTCATTTTCATGATTGGTCGATGAACAGGCATCTGCCAGCTAGGGTCGCAGCGAGTATGCCGTACTGCGTTCCGCTGCCCGCCGAAATCGAGGGTAGGGACGCGGCATTTACTTGGTTTTTAGATCGGGTTGGCATAGAATCGCCGGGCTGGCTTCCGGTGCGTTGGCCGGACCAAGGAGGACTTTTCTAATGGATTGGCAGGAGATCAGGGAAGCGCTTTGCAAAGCGCGCGCCTTTAAGCCAGTCCATGACGGGTTTAGCGTCAAAGCAGACACCATGATGCCTTCCGGGGCTGTTATACGGGTCCACATCCAGTTGCGCGATGGCAAGCTGTCGATCCACGACAACGGGGCTGCCTTTGATGAATTGGCGCGGCACGGTGGGGAACTGAAATCTAACGGCGGCGTAAAGCGAATGCTGGCTGAAACTGATTTCCAGTTGATGCCGACTGGGGAGATTTTCAGGCATGATATCGACCCATCCCAGGTCGGCGTCGGCGTTGCGCTGGTAGCGGACGCTTCCTTGCGCGCAGCTGCGTTCATGCTCTCACATGCGAAGGTGAAGACTGGCCTGCCGCTAGACGTGAGACTGAAAAACTCGATGCTGACACGCTATCCAACTGGCCGCACCGATTTCAAGGTTGACGGAAAGGCGCGATTGCAAAAGTTTGATTTCGGCCTCCAGACGGAGAACGAAGTCATAGTGTTGGACGCTGTAAGTCCCGACCTGTCGTCTGTGAATGCGGCGATCGTGAAGAGCCTGGACGCGAAGCAGGCGCCTGAAATCCGCGCGCGCCCTATCTTGGTCTACGACGACGACCAAGACCACTGGCCCGCTGACGCAATGAACCTACTTGCTATGGCTGGCGAACGGGTTTCGTTTCGGTCCCTCGATGTAGGTCAATTTCGCTTAGCCGCTTAAGAAATCCCGTGTCCAAACCCCACCCCGCCCGACCACCTCGCGGCGGGGTTTTCATCTCCAATCAATGCCCCTCAAGCATCACGTCGATCATCGCCTGCCAGATCCGATGGACTGAATCACTGGGGTCGGTTCCGCCCTCGAACACTCCCGCCTCGATCATCGCCGGATTCGGGTTCCGGATAGAAGTCAGAACAGCGCGAACCATTGCCGTTGCGCTTAAATGGAAGTCCCCCTCCGGGTCATAAAACGCCTGATGACTGGTGGTCTGCCGTTGCACCTCAGCGACGAGAGCATGGCTGGCTTGTTCGATTTGGGGATGTGTCATTCCGTACTATAGCACGGTCAACCATGCAGGTCGGATTTATCTCTGATTGGACCAGCCTGCGCGACCGCTATGTGCGGCCGGTCGCGCAAGTTTACTCGGGCGATAAGCACCTGGTCTGCGAGCAGCTGCTGCGCGGGTATGCTGTGTATGAGGCCAAATGGGACAACGGCCAGCGGTTGGCGCGTGTGTGCAAGGCGGCCCGATAGGGTTTCCCTTGCCGCCGGGGATCTGGTATAAGCACTTCGCAGGGTGGAGCAGTCCGGTAGCTCGTCAGGCTCATAACCTGAAGGTCGCTGGTTCAAATCCAGCCCCTGCAACCAGATTAGGCCGCCGCCATCGCAAGCGTGGCCGTCATCTAAACCAGCCCTTCATCCACCTTAATCCCTGCCGACCGCAGTTGATGGACGACCCCGTTCAAGCTGGCGGTCGTGCTCGCACTTCGGCCAAGCTCATTCTCGCTTTCGCTGGAGTCGCAGAAGGTGTGCAGCGGCCATTGCTCCCGCATATATGGACGCAGGCAGCGCAAAGCTAAGCGAACGGCATCCGTCTTGATTGCCTGCTGCGAGCCGTCATCGCGAGCACTGGCAAGGATCTGAAGCGACAATTTGATGATGGCGGTGTCGTTCTTGTTTAGCGTCGGCATGCGCGGAACATAATGCGAACAGCGTTGATTCGCATAGACGCCGAATCGTCCGCGCTGGTTGCTATGCCTCGCCGGGGTCGCTATCCCCGCCAGACCCCTGGCGCGGTCCATCGTCATAGCGGCGCGTGTCAGGGGCACGCTTTCCCCGATCCCTGACCACATCTGCGACGATCTGCGGCCCGTACTCGACAGCCGCGGGCCTGATGATCTTCTTCCATCCGAAGCGCGCGATGGAGATCAGGATCTTGCCGACGTTCATACGCCCAGAACCTTCTTCAACTTCGCGAGATAGGCGCGCTGCTCAGCCAGTCCGCCGGTACCGCCCTGGACCAGACGGCACACGGCGACGACATCGTCGCGATCGGCGGTAGCGTTGATCTTGCGAGCATCCCAATAGGCGCAGGCGACCAGCAGGCCGGTGTGAGGCTCGGACACCAGATCCGGCTTCGCGACGACATCGATGCCGGTCAGGTCCTTCGCCTGGCGGTAATTGTCCTCGAACGTCAACTGGGTCGGGCCCCGCCCGCGATGGAGCCAGCCGTCATTGACATTGTCATTGCCATAGCGGCCGCCATAGACCTTGTTCGCCAGCGCCTGCGGCTTTCCGGCATAGGGCTGCGCGTCGGCGATCGTCGGGAAGCGGCTGGGCCAGACCTGGACGATCCGCTTGGCGGAATAGTTCAGATCTTCTTCCATGACGCGGAAGCCGCGCGTCTCGACCGCCCAGCGAGCCAGCGCGTGCGCCAGGCGCAGCGGGGTGACGATAGCATAGCGCGGGAACATCTCAGCCGCCGCCTTGCCCAGATCGCGCGTAAGCGCACTGGCAGCGCCGCCGGTGTAGGAGAAGAGGCCGCCATAGCTCAGCGGCCCGAAGTCGCCATCGATCCGGCCGGAATAATGGCCAGCCGCTTGCAACCGGAGTTGCACCGGTTTCGTGTCCATGAATGCTCCTATTGATTTCAGGATTGATGATCAGCGGGCAGTGCCGGACGGGCCGCCACGGCCTTTGCGCTTTCGACCTTCTGGACTGCCTGCCGCAGTTCGCCGCTGCTCTCGATCACTTCCTTGGCGACGTCGCGCAGCGTGACGGCCTCGACCTGACGCATGAAGCGCTCGGTGTAGAGCTTGATCACCCGGTCGGCGCAAACGGTGACGAAGGCTGTCACCATCGCCGCCGCTTCGCCTTCTGCTCCGGCCTGTCGGCACAGCGAGTAGGAAATGAGCGCCACCAGGGGCAGGATCAGCAGATCGGCGACCACCAGCCGCGCCTGCACTTTAATGCCGCGTTTGATCAGCATCGCATATTTGGCGGCAAAGCCGAACGTCAGGCCTATCCAGATCCAGCTATATTTGGCCACCACGGCCTCAAACACAGGACTCACCGGCACTATACCCCTTTGAAAATTGGAAAGCCCGGCGCAGCATGAAACCCGCCACCTGCGTGGCGTGTTGGCATAGGACGCAAGGAGGATGCTTTGACCCGCGAACGAACACAGGAACTGAGCGACGAGGAATGGAACGCCCTGCTGGAGCGCGATCGCGCCGAGCAGGAGGCCGATCCCAACAATGCGATGAACAGCCCGCTGGGCCTGGACGAAGAAGCGCGCAATAACCTGACATTCGTCATGGTCACCGCGGCCTTCCTCGTCATCAGCCTGCTGGTGGGTGGATGGTATTATCTGTGATGCGAGGCGCGTCGCGCTCAGACGTTGGGCAGGTTGGCCACGACGATGCCCGAACGACGCCCCAGCATCGCCAGCAGCTTGCCGCGATCGGCATCGGACAGGACCGCATTGAAGATCAGCAGATCGCCGATGTCGCCGGTCATCGGCTGGCTGCCGTCACCAAACGCGCCGATGCCAATGCCTGCGGGCGTTGAGTGCCCTGCGCCGAAAAGCACGGTGCCCCCGCTGGTGAAATTGTTGAGGCCAAGGCGCGCGGTCAAGGTGGAGCTATTGAAGTCAGCCCATGCCACGCTTGCCGCCGCCGGTATTACGCCCTGGGCGACGGCCGCGACGGTGCTTCCGGTGTTGAAATTCAACTGAAGATACCCGGATCCCTGAGCCCCGAAGGACATGCGCGGCGAGCTGTTGGCCGGGGCGGCCAGGAGTTGCTGGGAACCCACCGGGTTATCCATCACGAAGGAAGTCGCGACCGTGAAGCTGGCAGGCATGGTCAGCGAGCCGAGCAGTCGCGCAGCCGCACCATTGATCCGGATGGTCGGCCGCGAGCCGAAGGCCATGGACGGCTTGGCGCCGGTTTCAACGGTGCCGGGGGTCCGGTAGCTCAGCGTGTCCTTGGCCAGATCATCCCAGATATTATCCATCTCCCGGATGGCCAGACCGCTGCCGCTGATCCACGCGACAAGGTTCGGGTGATCGACAAAATAGGCTTCATCCGGGTCCGATGGCGTGAACCGCACAAGGCCGTTGGGAAAGGCAGGCGAGCGAAGAGGGCGAGGCATGGGAGATCCTTTCAGCCGAGAACGATGGAGGTGAGCGCCCGGCCGATCATGCCGAGCTCGAATACGCTGTCATGATTGAAGAGGTTGGAGCCGCACATGTCGCGAGGGTCGAGCGGTCCCAGGCGATCGACGCCGAACACCGAAGCTGTATCGATGAAGGGGGCGGCGAGATAATCCGCAGCGGCGGCTATTTGCCGATTTTCTACGACCCATCGATCCAGAATGTCCGCTGAATAGGTCGCATTGGGCCGGGCGGGCGCGATAAACACAGGGTCGATATTTGCTGCCCGGCAGGCTTCCCCGATCGCGATCAGGTTGGCGATCGTGTCGGCCCCGGCAGACCCCAATTCATTCATTCCGAATTCGATCACGGCCAGATGCGCACCGCTGCCGGTCAACCCGGCCAGGCGCGCCGGCACCGTCCCGCCATTGTCGGTGTTGCCGCTGGTGGTCCCGCCGATCCCGAAATTGAGATATTCGACGATATTGGGATAGCGCTGCTCGATCGCCGCCTTCAGCGTCCAGTTCCAGCCTACGCGTGTATGGACCTGTCCAGCGCCGTCACCATGATCGAACAGCGGCAGGGTAGCGATGAACGCGGCATCCTGCGCCGCCATGAAGCCGCTGTCGGCCATGCGATCGCGCTGCTGCCCGTTCGCCGCATAAAGCGATGCCGCCACGCCGCCCAGATTCGTCCGGCTCGTCCCGTAGCCGGCAATCCGAACCGTGCCGCCATCCCGCAATGCGCGATGGAAGTTGCCGAGCACCTTCGCGCGGCCCCGCTGGATGATCGCCGGCGCCTGAACCTGCGACCGTTCCTGATCCTGCCAGCGCCAGATTGTCATGCCGGCGGCGGTGACGCGCACAATCAGCAGCGGATATTTCCCGGCCGATCGCGCCGGCAGATATTCGGCGACATCGCGGTTGCGCGCGGTCCCCTTCTTGACGCTCAGCGCGCCGTTGATGTCCGTCTCGATCAGGTCGTAGCGCACTTCCGAATAATCATAGTCGACTTCGACAGCCAGCGCCGATCCCGCCGCAGCCCGCTGGATCGCACCCTGCTCGGCGTTGAGCAGATAATCGGTGCCCAATACCAGAACGGCATCGGTCGCCGCGTCGCGCACCACGACGGTGGATGCGCGCGCATGGGCGAGGCGCCCCGTTCCGGCAAGCGCGAAGCTAGCCGCCGCCGCGTTCGCCACATAATTGATCGTTACAGCTTCGCCGACAATCGAAGCAGAGGCGATCGGATCAATCGAGACACTGCCGATCGGATAGATTGCCCGGCCGGCGGAGCGCAGCGCAGTGCGCCCGGCCTGCAGCGCGACGACATTGCCGGTGACCGACCAGATCACGTCTTCGATCTCCAGCGCGGTCGCCGGCATGCCTTCACGGCGCACCGAGCGCATGGAGCCGGTCATGTCGATGGACAGGCTCTGCACCGCGCCCGTGCGCTTTCGCATGAGATCCCTTGCCGCGATAGCGCGCAGGTCCGCGCGGCCCTCAAGGCGGCTTTCGGCATTACCAACCATTCGGATAACGAATGCCCGCACAGAGGCGACGATGGCGCCGACATAATCGAACCCGCGATTATCGGCACCCAGGCGCTTTTCACCCTCCGTCGCAAGCTCGGTTTCGGCCTCGTCGATCCTGCCGCCGAGAGCATTATCGCGGGCGACAGACTGCCCATCAACCCCGTTCAGGTTGCTTTGCAGGGTGTTGAGACCGGTGTTCACGTCGCCCGCATTGGCTTTGGTCGCGATCGCGGTTTCGGCGGCGTCGATCCTGCCGCCGAGAGCATTATCGCGGGCGACAGACTGCCCATCAACCCCGTTAAGGTTGCTTTGCAGGGTGTTGAGACCGGTGTTCACGTCGCCCGCATTGGCTTTGGTCGCGATCGCGGTTTCGGCGGCGTCGATCCTGCCGCCGAGAGCATTATCGCGGGCGACAGACTGCCCATCAACCCCGTTAAGGTTGCTTTGCAGGGTGTTGAGACCGGTGTTCACGTCGCCCGCATTGGCCTTGGTCGCAAGCTCGGTTTCGGCGGCATCGATACGCTCGCCATGTTCTTCTACCGTCGGTCCGAGCGCGACGGCGACCGCCACATCCGCAGCCTGTTCGGCGGTCAGCCCGGGACCGCGCAGGCCGCGAACCTGACCGCTGAAATATTGAAAGCTCATGGCAGCGTGACCCCCGGTTCGAGAAGGAAGCGACCGAGCGCGAGCTTGTCCTGCAGCGCGTCGGCATAGGTGATGACGATGTCGTAAGAATAGGCGTCGGCTTCGCCCGGCTCGGGCTCGTTCAAGCCTGTCGGGAAAGCCTCAAGCGCTGCCTGTGCGATCTGAGGCAGAAGGCGCATCGTCACGGCCAGACGCTGGCGATCGGACAGTTCGGTATCGGCTCCAACCATGTCAGCCGGGATTTCCTCGGAGAGCGTATCGGCGGCGTGGAACAGGGCAGCATATCTGCCGTCCGCCCTGATGCGATCCTTCGCCAGATTGGCTGCCAGCCTGAACAGATAGGCCCGCTTGTTCAGGATTGGCGGATCATCCTCGATACGCTGCACCCTGAACCAGAGGCTTTGCGTGACGTCTTCCGCTGCCGGCCGATCGCGCAATATGCTTTCGACAAGTCGCAGGAGCGACGTGCGCTCTTGCAGGAGCAGGCGCGTAAGGGCGGCGGCGTTGTTGAGCATCGCTATCTGCCGACGCATTACGTGCATTGATAATCGTTCGCAACAACTCATGTGCCGCTTGTTCATGACTACTATCGGGGCGGCGCGTTCAATCATATGCCCCGTTGTTCCTTGCTTTTTGGCTGATGGGCAGGGGCAGTGGTTGGTAACGACTCAACGTCCGCGGCGGGATGGATTGCAGCGATCAGGCTCTTCCTCTATGCGCCTTTTTGAGAATCGATCGCAAATGCTCTTCGCCGGACGGGCCTTGCGCATGTTCGCAGGAGCCGCGGGCGTTGAAACAAGCGACTATAGCAGCGCGATTATATGCGGCGCAGCGCCCGGCGCTGGTTGACTATGCCGCCAGCATCCTGGGTGATCGGGCCAGGGCCGAAGATATCGTACAGGATGCCTGGATATCGTTCGCATCGATCGAAGATCAGAATGGGATCCAGAATCCCGATCTCTTCCTGCGGCGGATGATCCGCAACCTGGCGATCGACGCCCTGCGCCGGACAAGGCGCTATGATCGGATCGCAGGCGGCGATATGGAAGAGGCCGAACGCACGGTGCAGGACAATGCGCCAGGAACGGAGCAGGCCCTGATCGCCCGTCAGGAACTGGCTCGGGTGCAGAGGGCTTTGGCGCGCCTCCCCGAACGCCAGCGGCTGGCCATAGAGATGCACCGCATCGGCCGTTACAAGCTGCGGGAGATTGCGGAGCGGCTGGGCGTGTCCATTCCCTTTGTTCATGGCCTGATCGTGAAGGGACTGGCGGCTTGTGACGACTATCGCGATGAGTGAACGGCCCATGCACCTTTTCCTCCGTCCGCTTAAATTCCGCGCAGGCCGATCGTCTGTGGTCCTGTGGAGGAGCGCCATGCCCGGTCGTTCGATTTTTCGGGCGTGCCGGATTGGCGATGGAGGTGGTCTGTGACGGAAGAAAGCTTGCGCCTTGCGGCCGCCGACTGGCTCGTCCGCCTGCAGGAGCGCCCCGACGACGCAGCATTGAAGGATGCCTTCGACGACTGGCTGGATGCCGATGCCGGGCATGTCATCGCCTGGGCCAGGATGGCGGAAACGGCCGATGCCATCGCCGATGGCGAACCGGCGTTTCGGGACAGGTGGGATGCTGCTCCCGGCGTCATTCCGCCATCGCGTCCGGCGCCCGAGGCCCGTCATGCGGGTTGGCGGTTCCATGGCCGGCGCAGATTGACCATCGCGGCTGTGGCGGCAGTCTGCGTGGGCGTCTTGGCTGGGCCATCGTTGCTGCTGCACCTGCGCGCCGATCATCGCACCGGCGCGGGCGAAACCCTGATGGTAGCGATGGACGACGGCAGCCACATCCGCCTGGGTCCGGACAGCGCCATCGCGACATCCTTCGACAAGGGGCATCGCGACATCCGCCTCCTGTCCGGGCAGGCATGGTTTGAGGTCCGACCGGACAAGGCCCGGCCTTTCCGGGTCATGGCGGGCCATGTCACCACTAGCGTGCTGGGCACCGGCTTCGACGTGCGGATGATCGGCACGGCGACGTCGGTGGCGGTGCGTCACGGTCGCGTGCGGGTGGAGGCCCTGGGCACGCCGGCGCGGGAACTGACGGCCGGCCAATGGGCCATGGCCGCCGCCGACACTGCGCTGAAAACCGGGACCGAACAGCCCGACCTTATCGGTGCCTGGCAGAGCGGCGATATTCTGGCGCGCAGACTGACCATAGCCGCCGCGATCGACGAACTGCGCCCATGGTTTGGCGGCCATATCATCGTCACCGACCCCAGTCTTGCAGCCCGCCCGATCAGCGGCATCTATCATGCCAATGATCCGGCGAAGGCGTTGGAAACCATGGTCCATCCCTATGGCGGGCGCGTCACCCGGATCACGCCATGGCTGCTGATCGTTTCCGGCCGCTGACCGCGCGGGAAAGATTTTCGACGGAAAATTACGGTCGCTGGTTAAAAGCTCCATCGCTCAGGCGTCCAGCGAGGGAGAGGAGTTCTTGCGAGGCAATAGCATGTCAGCAACCTCCTCGTGCAGTTGGAGGCAGAATTGACGGACGTTAGCATATTGGGGCAAAATTTCGGGCGCGCGCTGGCCATCGGCCTGCTCGCATCAACGGCGACGGGAACGGCCCTGCTGTCGCCCGCCATGGCGCAAACATCACCCAACAGCGCGCAGCGCCGCATCAATGTGCCCGCGCAGCCATTGACCGATGCCGTCATCCTGTTCGGCCGCCAGTCCGGGGTCGAGGTGACGGCCGGATCCGACCTGTTGAACGGCAAGATCAGCAGCGCAGTTGCCGGCAATTTCGCCCCGGCCGAGGCGCTGAGCCGCCTGCTGAGCGGCACCGGCCTGACCTTTCGCTTCATCGGCCCCAAGTCGGTCGAACTGCACCCCGCTCCGCAGGCTGCCAATGGCACCGTGCAGCTTGGTCCGGTGCGGGTCGAAGGCGCGGATAGCGGCAGCGGTTCGGGCAGCTTCGCCGGCATCACCAGCGATCCGGTCGCGACTGAAGCCAGCGGTTCCTACACCATTCCCGCGATGAGCACGGCCACGAAGCTGTTGCTATCCCCACGTGAAACGCCCCAGTCGCTGACGGTCGTCACCCGCCAGCGGATAGAGGATCAGGGCCTTGCCACGTTGAGCGACGTGGTGCGCGCCACGCCCGGCCTCTATCTCACCAAATGGGGCGGCGAGCGCTATCGCTTCAATGCCCGCATGTTCCAGCTCGAAAACCTGATGATCGATGGCATGCCGGTGCAATATGAGGAGGCGGCGCTCTCCACCGGCATTCTCGACATGTATGACCGGGTGGAGGTCGTGCGCGGCGCGGCGGGACTGATGGAGGGGGCTGGCACACCCGCCGGATCGATCAACCTGGTCCGAAAGCGGCCCACGCGGGAGACGCAGGCGATCTTCACGCTCAGTGCAGGAAGCTGGAACAATTTTCTGGGAACGATGGATGTGGGCGGCGCCGTCAACAGCGCAGGCACGCTGCGCACCCGTGCCGTGGTAACGTATCAGGACAAGGACAGCTTCATCGACGATTACCATAATCAGCGCATGTCGCTTTATGGCATAGTCGAGGCGGATCTGGGTTCTTCTACCCTGCTGACCGTGGGCGCCAGCTACAGCAATGAGGATAATCCCGGCGTCGACTGGAATGGCCTTGGCACGGCCGCAGACGGCAGCTTTCTGGACATAGCCCGCTCCACCCGCATGAGCCCCAGTTGGTCCTATTGGGACAAGAAGAGCGCGACCTATTTCGCCAATCTGGACCATGAATTCGGCAATGGTTGGAAGGCGCGGCTGGCCGCCACCGCAATCCAGAGCGAGATGTCGATGATCGGCACCTTCCTGTCCTATGCCACCTCCACGGCCGGTGAAACGCGCTTCAATCTGGGCGGCGCGGCGCTCGCCTATCATTATGATCGCGACCAGTTGAGCCTCGATGGTTATGCCTCCGGTCCGTTGACCCTGTTCGGCCAGACCCACGAACTGGTCGTCGGCGGCAGCTATCGCAAGGCGACATGGGACGATATCGGCGCTCCCACCGATTTTACCGCCGTCAGCTTCGACCCGCTGGACTGGGACCCGCGTTCCGTGCCCACGCCCACCATCACCGGCGACTGGACCATGTATCTGCGTGATCAGAAGCGCGAGCAGATCGGCGTCTACTCCACCGCCCGGTTGAGCGTGGCCGAACCCTTGACGCTGATCCTGGGCGGGCGTTTCGACTGGTTCAAGCAGGAACTGGCCAATGGTTGGGCCGGCGCCATCTACAGCACCGCCGATTACAAGGTGAAGGGCCAGTTCACCCCCTATGTCGGCGTGGTCTATGATTTCCACCGCAACCACTCGCTCTATGCCAGCTGGACGCGGATCTTCAATCCGCAGAACAACCTGACCCGGACTGGCGCGATCATCGCTCCGCAGGAGGGCGCGAATTACGAAGTGGGCGTCAAGGGCAGCTATTGGGACGGCCACCTCAACACCAGCCTGGCGCTGTTCCAGATCGAACTGACCAACCTGCCTATGGCACTGCTCGCCTCGGAATGCGCTGCCGGTCTCACCGCCTGCTACGCCCCCTCCGGCAAGGTCCGCAGCCGCGGCGTGGAGTTTGAAGTGTCGGGCGAACTCGCCAAGGGCTGGCAGCTTTCGGGCGGCTATACC
The DNA here is from genome assembly GCF_003711185.1 of Sphingobium sp. LF-16. NCBI lineage: Bacteria > Pseudomonadati > Pseudomonadota > Alphaproteobacteria > Sphingomonadales > Sphingobiaceae > Sphingobium > Sphingobium sp. LF-16. The sequence continues at coordinate 2,711,214 of NZ_CP029335.1, forward strand.
TACAACACTGCAAAACATCTGAGCAGTTCGAGCTATAATCCGACCGGTATCTATACCGATGGTACGCGCTATGGCACGAACCTGCCGCGTGGGCTGTTCAAGCTTTCGACGACCTATAATCTGCCTGGTGCCTTCGACCGCTGGACGCTGGGCGGCACGTTGCAGGCACAGAGCAAGATCTACAGCGCGCCCTATGGGGGCCTCGTCCAACAGGACGGTTACGCGCTGCTCGACCTGTCGATCAAATATGCCGTATCCAGCCGGGCGACGGTGACGGTCAATGTGAACAATGTTTTCGACAAATATTATTACGAGAATGTCGGGGCACCTACCGGCTCCAACTTCATCGGGGCACCACGCAACGTCCTGGCGACGCTGCGCTACAAGATCTGATCGTCGCAGCATGTGGCGCGCTGCTGGCGGCGCGCCACATGCTGCCGGATCATCTGCTTACAATGGCGGCCATCTTTGAAGGAAGGAATATAATGGGGGGAGGCCGGCTACGGTGCGCAGCGATGACGTTATGATGACGATGCCTTCTGCCACTTGCCGAAATCCTAGACCGTCCAGAACATGGGATTGCGCAGCCAGTCGTCGATGGCAGATTCGCGCCCATTGTAGACTTCAGTCCTCATGCCCTTCCTGCGAGGTCCAGACCTCATGCGCGTCGATCTGGATGCGCAGGATGGCGCGCAGCAGGGTGGCGCGGGCATCGATTTCCTGGCGCCGGGTCTCGTTCGCCTGGCGGCGGGCGAGCAGCGTATCGGCGAGGTCGATCTGGCCCAGTTCATAGCCTCTCTTCGTCCGGGTCGCGGCGGCGGCGGCGCTGGCGGCAGCGCTTTCCATACTGCGCCAGACCGCTTCGCGGGCGCGGACATTGCTGAGGTCGGCGGCAGCGGTCGCCTCTATCTCGCGCCGCACGCGGGCGAGTTCCAGTTCGGCAGCACTGGCGTCTGCGGTTGCCTGGTCATGAGCGGCGCGGCGATAGCCACCGCCCAGCGGAATCGAGCCGACCAGACCGACGCCCTTCTCCAGCCCACCCCGTTCGCTGAAGACGCGCACGCCGAATGAAGGATCGGCGATGCGATCGGCCGAGGCGCGGCGGGCGACCATGGCCAGCCGCTGCGCCTCCCGCTCCGACGCGCGAATTTCATGGCTGCGCTCGATCACCAGATTGCGCAGATCCTCCAGCGCCGTGGCGGGCATGGCCGGATCGGCAAGCAAGGGCGCCTCTTCAGGCAGAGCGAGGCCGGGGAAGCCGGCGGCGAGCTTCACCCGCGCCTCATCCCGCGCCGCGCGGGAGGTCGCGGCCTGCGCTTGCGCCTGAGCCAGCGCGGCTTCAGCCTGGTCGACGTCCAGTAGCGACGCGTCACGCAACTGGGCACGGCGGCGCACGGCCGCCATGTCCTGCGTCAGGCTGGCAGCGGAATCGAGGTCGGTGCGATGCTGGGCACTGGCGACCAGCCAGTCATGCCAGAGATCGGAAAAGGCGAGCGCGGTCTGATGCCGCACATCCTCCATCAGGTTATGCGCCACCTCGACGCCGAGTTCGCCGGCCTTGCGATCCAGCGACGCCTTGCCGGGCAGGCGGAACGGGCGGGTGAGGTTGACGTCATATTCGCCATAATCACCCTCCCCCTCGGCCGAGCGGCGGGAGACCGTGCCCTGGAAGGTAAACTCATGGCTGCCCCGGCGGAGCATGGCGGCGCCGGCCTCGGCCGAGCGCACGCGCGCTTGTGCCGCAGCCACGGCGGGATGGCTATCAAGCGCTTCGACCACCAAGGGTTCGGGCGGCAGGTCGGTGCGCTGGGCCCAGGCGGGCGTGGTAATGAGGGCGGTGGCCGACAGGAGAAGCGCACGGATCATGCGATGCGCCCCCGTGCCGCGACCGGGCAGGCGTGCCAGCGGACCGGATGGCCCCGCCGCGCATCGGTGACGGCGGCGACCAGCGGGGCGACATCGTCCGCCGCCACGATCAGGTCGATCGCCGCCCGGCGCAGCGTGCCGCGCACCTGCTCGCCTGCGCCGGCATCGGCGAAATCGCGGCCCAGCACCTGCTCGTCGCGCAGATGGAGCGGCGCCTGGGCGTGGCCGCGCAGCGCGTCGGCCACGCCGTCGCGGTCGATCGCGGCGCAATAGAAGGTCAGCAACATGTCGGTCATGATCGGGCTTCCGTGGCGCCTTCACCGAAGCGCTCGAACAAAATGGGCAGGAGGATGAGGGTCAGCAGGGTCGAACTGACCAGTCCGCCGATCACCACGATGGCGAGCGGCTTCTGGATTTCCGACCCTGGCCCGGTCGCGAACATCAGCGGGACAAGGCCGAAGGCCGTGATGCTGGCGGTCATCAGCACCGGGCGCAGCCGGCGTTCGGCGCCCAGTCGCACGGCCTGGGCCATGCTCTGCCCTTCTTCGCGCAACTGGCGGAAATAGGCGACGAGGACGAGGCCGTTCAGCACCGCGATGCCGAGTAGGGCGATGAAACCGACCGAGGCAGGCACGGAGAGATATTGGCCCGATACCCAGAGCGAGATGATGCCGCCGACCATGGCGAAGGGAATGTTGGCGAGGATCAGCAGCGACGCGCGCATCGAGCGCAGGGTCATGAGCAGCACCAGCAGGATCAGCAGCAGCGCGGCCGGGATGACCAACATCAGCCGGGCGGAGGCGCGCTGCTGATTTTCGAACTGGCCGCCCCAGACCATGCGATAGCCGGCGGGCATCTTGATCTCGCGATCGACGGTGGCGCGCGCCTCATCGACATAGCCGACCAGATCGCGGCCCGAGACGAAGGCCTGGACCAGCGCGTAGCGCGAGCCATTTTCATGGTCGAGCTTGACCGGCCCCTCGGTGCGCTCGACCCGCGCCATGTCGCTGACTCGCGCGACGGTGCCGTCCGGCGTGCGCAGCGGCAGGTCGGCGAAGCGGGTCGCGTCACTGCGGATCGTCTCGTCGCCCTTGACCAGGATCGGTACGCGCTTCTGCCCGTCGGCGACGACGCCGGCATGCACGCCCTCGATCTGGGCACGCAGCGTGTCCTGCATCTGGTCGATCGGCATGCCGAAACGGCCGGCGGCGGCGCGATCGATATCGAGCTGGAGATAGTCGACATGATCGTTGGCGACGGTCATCACCTCCGAAGCGCCGCGCGTCTTCGACAATATCTTCTGCACCTGTCCGGCAAGGTTCGACAGGGTGGCGAGGTCCGGGCCGAAAATCTTGACGGCAAGGTCGCCGCGCGATCCGGTCAGCATTTCCGACACGCGCATCTCGATCGGCTGGGTGAAGGTCGGTTCGATGCCGGGCAGCTTGTCGAGCGACTTGCGGATTTCATCGACGACGAATGCCTTGTCGCCGCGCCATTCTTTCTGCGGCTTCAGCACCACGAAACTGTCGGTCTCGTTCGGGCTCATCGGATCGAGGCCGATCTCGTCCGTGCCGACGCGGGCGATGATTTGCGCTATTTCGGGCACATCCTTCATCAGGGACTGCTGCACCGCCGTGTCGCCCAGCACCGACTGGTCGAGATTGATGGTCGGCAGCTTGGCGGTCTGGACGATCACCGATCCTTCATCCATCGACGGCATGAAGGTCTTGCCCACCGCGCCATAGGCCAGGCCCGCCAGCACCAGGCCGAGCGCAGCCAGGCCATAGACCAGCCGTTTGCGGCCAAAGGCACCGTCGAGCAGCGCCCGATAGCGCGGCGTCAGCTTGCGCATGATCCAGGGTTCGCCATGATGGCCGGGCTTGAGGCCGAGCGAGGCCAGCACCGGGACCAGGGTGAGCGCGATCAGCAGCGATCCCGCCAGCGCGAAGATGATGGTGAGCGCAACCGGGGCGAACAGCTTGCCCTCCAGCCCTTCGAGCGAGAGCAGGGGCAGGAAGACGAGCGCGATGATGACGATGCCGGCCGATACCGGCACCACGACTTCGCTCGTCGCGCGGAATACGGTGTTGAGGCGTGGAGGGCCGTCCTCCTTCGCATGGTTCAGCCGTTCGACGATATTTTCGACCACCACGACCGCGCCGTCGACCAGCATGCCGATGGCGATGGCCAGGCCGCCCAGGCTCATGAGGTTGGCCGACAGGCCCATGCCGCGCATCATCAGGAAGGTGACGAGCGCCGCCATCGGCAGGGTGGCGGCCACGATCGCCGCCGCGCGCCAGTCGCCCAGGAACAGGATCAGCAGGATGATGACCAGGATGGTCGCCTCGATCAGCGCCTTTTCGACCGTGCCGACGGCGCGGCCGATCAGGTCGGATCGATCATAGAAGACGGCGATCTTCGTCCCCTGTGGCAGGGTCTTTTCCAGTTCGGCGACGCGCGCCTTGACGCCATCGACCACGGCGCGGGCATCGGCACCGCGCAGCGCGATCACCAGCCCCTGCACCGCCTCGCCCTTGCCATTGGCGGTGACCGCGCCATAGCGGGTCAGGCTGCCGGTGCCGACGGTGGCGACGTCGCCCATGCGGACAATGCGGCCATTGCGCGTGGCGATCACCATCGACTGGAGGTCCGCTTCCGACTGGATCGCGCCGACCGCCCGGACGATCAGCGATTCCTCGCCCTGCGACAGGCGGCCGGCGCCGTCATTGCGGTTGCCGCGCTCGATTGCTTCCTGAAGATCGGCAATGCTGAGGCTCGCGCTGGCGAGCGCGATGGGATCGGGCCGCACTTCGAAGGTGCGGACATAGCCACCCAACGCATTGACGTCGGCGACGCCGGGCACGGTGCGCAGCGCCGGCCGGATCGTCCAGTCGAGCAGGGTGCGCTTTTCCTCCAGGCTCAAAGGCCCTTCGATCGTGAACATGAAGATGTCGGACAAGGGCGTCGAGATCGGCGCCATGCCGCCCGATACCGCCGGCGGCAGATCGCCCATCACGCCCGACAGCCGTTCGGCGACCTGTTGGCGTGCCCAGTAGATGTCGGTGCCGTCGACGAAATCGATGGTGATGTCGGCGATTGCATATTTGGCCGAGGAACGCAGGATGGCCTGGCCCGGAATGCCCAGCATCTCCATCTCGATCGGGGTGATGACGCGGCTTTCCACCTCTTCCGGCGTCATGCCGGGGGCCTTGAGGATCACCTTCACCTGGGTCTGGGCGATGTTGGGATAGGCATCGACAGGCAGGTTGACGAAGGCCCAGGCGCCCAGCCCGGCGGTCAGCAAGGCGAGCGCGATGACGATCAGGCGATAGGACAGCGCCCAGGCGGCTAGCGATTTGAGCATCCGGCCTTACTCGCCCATCGCCAGCGGTTTGAGCGCGCTGGTGCCGGCGACGACGACCTGCTCGCCCGGCTTCACGCCGGAGAGGATCAGGACATGGTCGCCATCCTTGCCGCCGGTCCTGACCGGACGTGCAACGACGCCGGCGCGGGTGCGCACGAACAATGTGTCGCCGCCGGGCAGCGTCGTGACGGCGGCGGCGGGCACCATGGCGGCACCGGTCGGTGCCGGGCCGAAGATCGACAGGCTGGTGGCGCGGCCGGCCATGGCACCGGGGCCGGCCGGCAGCCTGGCCTTCAATGTTACCGACCGGGTGGCGGGATCGATGGTCGATCCGACGGCGGTCACCGTGCCGCGCAGATCATCGCCCAGCGCCACGGTCATGCCGGGTTTCACCTGCCCCGCCAGCCGCTCGGGCAATTGCGCCTGCGCCTCATATTGGCCGGCCGCATCGATCACATAGGGGGCGGTGGTGCCATCGACGACGCTGCCGGCATGGATCGCGGCGCTGGTCACGCGGCCGGCGATCGGCGCGGTCAGCGTGTAGGTGCCGCTGGCGCCCGATCCGTTCACCATCGTCAGGATGCGGCTCTTTTCCGACACATCGGCGCGGGCCTCGCCCAGCACAGCGCGGGCCTCGTCCGCGCGGGCGCCGGCGATGATGCCTTCGCGCTCCAGTTGCGACAGGCGGCCGGCGCTCGACTGCGCCACGCCCAGCCGTGCGCTCGCGCGATTGAGGTCCGCGCCCATGGACAGGACATCGCGGCTGGAGACGATCGCCAGCGGCTGGCCGCGCCGCACTTCCTCGCCCTCGACCACCAGGATGCGGGTGACGACGCCGGGGAAGGTAGCGGCGACCGCGACACGGGCGTTGGGCGGCGGCGCGATCAGGGCGGGCACGACGGCGATCGGCGCCTCGGTGGCAGCGACGGCCGCGCCGAATTTCAAACCCAGCCGGGCGATATTGTCCGCCGTCAGCGGGATCGATCCGTCCGTCGGTTGCGCCGCAGCGCTGTCATTGGCGGGCGTGGCCTGCTCCCCCGAACAGGCAGCAAGCGACAGGAGAGCGAGGGCGCCGGGCAGGCGCACGAATCGGAATAGCGGGACCATGGCCCTGCCCTATGGGATCAAACTGACGAGACCCTGACGAGGGGTTTTCGGACGATCAACGTGGCGGCGCGAAATCCAGCACCAGTTCCTGTGCATCGGCCACGCTGGAGAGGGTGCCGCCATGCGCGGCCATGATGCGGGCGACGATCGCCAGCCCCAGCCCGGCGCCTTCGCTGCTGGCATGATCCGCGCGGCGATGGCGCTGGACCAGTTCGGCCAGCCGCTCGGGCGTCAACCCAGCACCGCCATCCTTCACTCGCAGCCGGGGACCGGGACCGGCGATCACGGTGACGGCGCCACCGGGCGGCGTTACCCGCAGCGCATTTTCGACGAGGTTGCGCAGCGCCGCCGCGACCGTCTCGCGCTGCCCCATGATCGGCGCGACATCGCCGACGCGGGTCAGCGACAGGATCTTGTCGGCCGCAATCGCGCCGGGCGCCATCAGGCTGACGATGTCGGCACTCACATCCTCCAGCCGGACGCTGTCGCGGATCGACTGGGCCACGCTCTGCGCCTCGACCCGCGCGAGCAGCATCAGCTGGTCGATCAGCCGGCGCATCGCGATCACCTCGGCGCGCAGACGCGGCGCGTCGGGATGGTCGAGCCCGTCCAGTTCCAGTGCCAGCACGGCGAGCGGCGTGCGCAGTTCATGCGCGACTTCGGCGGCGAACGCCTCATGGTCACGCGCTGCCTGGTCGAGTTGGCCGAGCAGGCGATTGACCGCCTGGGCGAAGGGCACCGCCTCGGTCGGGAAGGCGGCATGATCGATCAGCACGCCGCGCTGATGACGTTCGGCCACCTGCAACTGGGCGACCGCCTCCCCCAGCGGCGCCAGCGCCTTTCGGATCACCATCAGGCTGGCCATGCCCATCGGGATGATCAGCACCAGGATCGGCAGGATCACATGCTCGAACAATTCGCGGAAGGCATGGCGGGCGGCCGCCGGGTCGCCCAGCGCGGTGAAGCTTTGCCGATGTTCGTTGATGATGAAGACGAGCAGCAGCGTGGTGCCGATGAAGCCCACGATCGACAGGCCGATGAAGAGCCGACGGGCGATCGAACGACGCGGGCTCATGCCGCCGGCTCCCTCAGCATATAGCCGACGCCGCGCACGGTATGGAGCATGCCGCGCGCGCCAGCCTCCTCCAGCTTGCGGCGCAGCCGCGACACCGTGGCCTCGACCGCATTGGGCGTGACCGGCTCGGCAAAGGAATAGAGCGCGCTTTCGATGCTTTCGCGCCGGACCACAGCGCCGGCCTGGCGCAGCAGCAGTTCCAGCAAGTCGGTCTCACGGCGGGACAGATCGATCGCCTGTCCAGCACACAGCGTCATACGCCGCGCCGAATCGACCAGCAGCGGACCGAAGCGCAATTCGGTCTGGGCACGCGGTCCCGGACGGCGCATCAGCGCGCGGATGCGGGCTGCGATCTCGTCCACCTCGGCGGGTTTCACGACATAATCGTCGGCGCCGGCATCAAGGCCGGTGATCCGATCCTCCAGCGCGTCGCGCGCGGTCAGGATCAGCGCCGGCTGCATGAAGCCAGCCCGGCGCATGCCGCGCAGCCAAGTGATGCCATCGCCATCGGGCAGTCCCCGGTCGACAATTAGTACATCATGAACTTCCGCTGCGACGGCCTCTGTCGCAATGATCAGAGTTTCGGCATGGTCGCAATGGAACCCCCGCCGCTCGAGGCCGGCAATCAGCAATCCGGCCAGTCGACTATTGTCCTCAATCAGCAAGAGACGCATGATGAGTCTCATCCCGTTTCATCCATGGTGGATCAACAGATTTCTCTGGAAGTCGCCAAGTTTCTTGGCCCTCGCCGCCTTCTCCTGCTCATCCTTCGGCGTGAAACGGTCGGCATAGCAGACGCTGGTCCCTACCTCGCCCTTGCGGACATTGCCGCCCAGCGCCTGCGCCTGCCGATAGGCGATCCAGCGCTGCGCGCCATAGCCCCGCTCGAACAGACGGTCCAACAGGATCAGGATATTGATGCCTGAATAGCAGCGGCCTGTTGCCGCATTGCGGAGAAGCCCCGTGACAGTGAGGCTCGTGTCCCAAGGCTGCACCCATGGCAGCCGTCCCTCTTCCAGCTGTGCGATGATATGCTGCGTCACATCGTCATAGAGCGATCCATTACCCGTACCCATGTCCTTTCTCCTGCCTCTCCAGCACCGGCCGCCGGAATGGCGGGGATGGGCGGCAAGGAGCCGCACGGCAGGCCCGTGCCCATAGGGCGGGCTGCACCCGCAGGGCCGCAACGCAAGAGAAGGAGCCGGTGCAGCCGCGCTGGCAGCAGCCAGCAGCCCAAAAGGCTGCAATGCGTCAGCGACCGACCTATATGGGACGAGTTAGGCAAAGCCGTCTCGGAGGCGCCAGGGCGCCATAGGGCGTGGTCCGCCAGAGGCGGAGACGCCAAAAATAAAGATCCCATCGACAGAAAAATATGACATGATTCAAATATTTTCACGAACCTCATGAACATTACAGAAAGATAAATTCAGAGTTTTAAAACATTTTAATTTTATGATTGCCAGAGATGTACGTGTAAATTGTCGTGACTGCAGTTGAATATATTTGAAATAGTATATTTGATTTTAACTGATTTTATCCCGGCTATTAATTCCACCGCCACGCCAATACAATCAGTGAATTGTTGATAAATAGGAAATAATTGCAAAGGACATGGCGACATCAATTGCGCGTGACCTGCCCCAGCGTGAGCATCACCACACTGTGCTCGGGCAATGTCACGGTCAGAGCGCCTTGCGAGAGGGTCGCGCCACTGAACGGGACAGGCCTCACCACATCGGGCGATCCGAAATCATTGTGCGACTGGACACTCGGCGCGGTCAGGATACGCCCCTCGACCATAGAGGCGGTTACCCCCTCCAGTTTCGCGGTCACTGTCATCGGTCGATTGGGGTCGGTGTTGGTAAGGGCGATATGCACAATGCCTGCGCTGTCGCGCACCGCCGCTGCGCTGAGCGCAGGCATCGCCCATTGATCCCTGCTGTACCAGGGGGATGCCAATTCCAGGGGCAGGAAGGTCGCATCCTGGAAGGGCTTGTACATGTCGAACACATGATAGGTGGGCGTCATCACCATCTTGTCGTCGCGGGTCAGGATCATGGCCTGGAGCACATTCACCATCTGGGCGATGTTGGTCATGCGCACCCGGTCGGCATGGCGGGCGAACAGGTTGATGTTGAGCGCGGCGATGATCGCATCGCGCATACTATTCTGCTGATAGAGGAATCCGGGATTGGTGCCGGGTTCAACATCGGTCCAGATGCCCCATTCGTCCACCGCCAGGTTGACGCGCTTTTCGGGATCATATTTGTCCATGATCGCGCCATGCTTTTCCAGCAGTTCCTCCATGACCAGGGTGCTGGCAAGCGTGCGGGCATAGTCCGTTTCGGTGAATTGGGTCGCCGATCCCTTCACCTTGCCGCGCGTGGGATGGGTGTAATAATGCAGGCCAATGCCATCGATCGACTTGCCTGCAACGCGCATCATCACATCGGTCCAATCATAGTCGCGGCTGTTTGCCCCGCTCGCGATCTTGAGGATTTTCACGCCATATGGCGCCTTCACGAAAGTTGCGTAACGGCGTGTGATGTCAGCCGCATATTCGGCGCGCATGTTGCCGCCGCACCCCCATAGCTCGTTCCCGATGCCGAACATGGGAAGTTTCCAGGGCTCCTTGCGGCCGTTCTTAGCGCGCTCCTGCGCCAGCGTCCCGGCCGGTGCGGTCATATATTCCACCCACTCCGCCATTTCCGCCGGCGATCCATTGCCGACATTGCCCGACACATAGGCTTCCGCACCGATCAGTTCGGCGAAATCCATGAACTCGTGCGTGCCAAAGCTGTTGGGTTCAGCAACGCCGCCCCAATGGGTGTTGATCTTGACCGGACGCTTGCCGCGCGGGCCGACCCCCTCGCGCCAATGATATTCGTCGGCAAAGCAGCCTCCCGGCCAGCGGACCAGGGGCACCGACAATGCCTTGAGCGCCGCGACGACATCATTGCGATAGCCGCGCGTGTTCGGAATTTTCGATTCCGGCCCGACCCAGATACCGCCATAAATGCCATAACCCAGATGTTCGGCAAATTGGCTGAAGATCCGACGATCGACCCTCGCTCCAGGCTTGTCTGAATGCAGCGTAACGGTCGCGGCGGGCATCGCGGTTTCCTGCGCCGTCACCTGTCCACCGGACGTCAGGATCGTCGCTGCAAGCAGCGCGATGGACACCAACAAACGCTTCTTCATTACCCCTCTCCCAATCCTGCGCCTCTCACGCCTTTCTGAGCGGCTCCACGATCGCGGCGATGTCGCGGTCACCTTCGCCAACCAGATCCGCGTCGATGAAGCGCTGCCGTGCGGCCTGCGCAATGGCGGAAACAATCCCTACATCAGCCAGCGCCTGCGCCGCATAGCCCAGATCCTTTGCCATCAACGGGACCACGAAATGCGGGGCATAATCGCGATCGAGCATCCGACGGCCCACCCCCTTCACCATCGGACTGGCGGGGGCACCGTCAAAGAGGATGGACATGGCCTGCTCGATGTCCAGTCCATGTTTCTCGAACAGGGCGATGGCTTCGGCCAGGCTGGCCGCCTGCACGCCGCACAGGTAATTATTGGCAAGCTTGACCGTAGCGGCGCTGCCGACAGGTCCGAGATGGACAAGCGCCCCGCCCATGGCATCGAAGGCTGGGCGAGCGAGTTCGATCGCCTCCGCGTCACCGCCGACGAGGAAGCGGAGCGTACCCTGTGCCGCCTGATCCCGGCTGCCGGTCACCGGCGCTTCCAGGAAGCGCACGCCTCGGGCGACCGCTTGGCGGGCAAGGTCGAATACCCAGTCGCCGGTCAGGGTGCTGGATTCGATCGCGATCGCGCCGGCCTTCATGGCGGCAAGTGCGCCATCCTCGCCGGTCCAAACGGTTTTCGACACATCGTCATTGGCCAGCATGGCGATGACGATGTCGGCATGTTGCACCGCATCCGCCGGCGTCGCGGCCACGCGTCCGCCAGCCGCGCGCAACGCCTCGGCCTTGCCTGCGCTGCGGTTCCACATAGTCAGGTCGAAGCCGGCCGCCAGCAACTGGCGCGCCATGCCCCCCCCCATGATGCCCAGCCCCAATATTGCAATCTTCATCATCCGATCACCTTGAAACGCGAGAGTGCAGCTTCGTCGATTTCGAGCCCCAGACCCGGGAGATTATCGTCGAGATCGATATGGCCATCGACCGCCTGGGGCTCGCCCTTGAAGATGTACCAAAAGAGCTCGTTGCCCACCTCCACATCGACCATCGGGAAATATTCGGCGATGGGGCTGTTGAGGCTCGCCATCACCACATGATAATTGTGCATCTGGCCGGCATGGGGCACGACGGGGATGGAATAGGCTTCTGCCAGCGCCTGTATCTTGCGGGCAGCGGTGATGCCGCCGACGCGGTTGGTGTCGAACTGGAAGTAGTCGAGCGATTTCGCCTCGATCATCTGGCGGAAGCCATAGCTGGTAAATTCATGCTCGCCCGCCGCGATCGGCGTCGTGCCGAACCGGCGCAGTTCATGATAGCCGTTGATATCGTCGGGGATGATCGCCTCCTCCAGCCAGCGCAGGTTGAAGGGTTCGATGAGGCGCATCATGCGCTTCGCATAGTCGAGGCTCCAGCCCATATAGGCGTCCGCCATGATGTCGATTTCGTCACCCACCGTTTCGCGCACGGTGCGGATCAGTTCGACATTGCGTGCCATGCCCTCCGCCCCGTCGATCGGCCCCCAGCCGAAACGCAGCTTCATCGCCTTGTAGCCCTGCGCCTTGTAGGCGGCGGCTTCCTGCGCCAGTTCGTCGAGCGGGATCGAGTAGAGGCGGCTCGCATAGACCGGAATCTTTGCCTTGGTCCGGCCGCCCAGCAGGCGGAAGACGGGCTGTTTCGCCGCCTTACCCATCAGATCCCAGATCGCGATGTCGAGCGCGGAAATCGCAACCAGCGCCACGCCCTTGCGCCCGAACGCCATGGTCTTGCGATACATATGCTGCCACAGAAACTCGCTGTCCCACGGATCCTGGCCGATCAACAAGGGGGCAAGATACTGGTCGATCAGTTGCTTGGTCACGAACGGCGCGAGCGCGGCATTGCCGATCCCGACCAGCCCCTGGTCGGTGAAGATTTCGACAATCAGCCAGCCATGGAAGGTGAAGGTGCCCATGGTTTCGGGCGACAGCATTGGCGACACCATATCCATGGGATTGGTGCAGAAGTGCGGCGGCAGCGGCACGGTTTCGCCTTCCCACTGGACGACGCGGGTGCGGATTTCGGTGATTTTCAAGGGACGACCTTTCGAGTGAAGCTGAGAGGCGAAATGCGAGGAATCGAGCGGCAGATCAGCGCAAAGGCGATCAGGTGCAGGGTGGCAGCAACGGTCAGCACCGGCGCGTAGCCAAGCCCGGCGTCGAGTGCCCAGCCAGCCGCCTGACCCATGACGATGCCACCAAAGGCGCCACCAAGGCCGACCAGCCCGGCAAGACGTCCCAGGGCGCTGCGCGGCGCAAGGTCGGTCGGCAGGGTCATGACGAGGGTCGACCAGCTTTGCTGCCCGAAGAAGGCGAGGCTGAAGATGCCAATGACCGCTGCGACCGAGGCAGTCGCGGGCGCCAGCATGACCCAGGGCATGCAGGCGGCGCTCAGGCCCAGAGCGATCTTGCGGGCGGCATCGACCGAACGGCCGGCGGAAAGAAGGCGGCTGGAGAGCCAGCCACCGCACAGACTGCCGACACCCGATGCCGCATAGGGAATCCAGCCGATGGTCGCCGCCTGTTTCAGGTCGAAGCCATGCGCCTCGAACAGATATTTGGGCAGCCAGAAGAGGTAGAAATACCAGGCGCCGTCGCTCAGGAACTTGGCGCCGACAAGGCCACGCACTTCACGGCGGGCAAGGAGCATGGCCACGGTCGGCGCCAGTCCGGCGTCCTCGCCTGCGGAGACGACGTCCCCGGCGGGCGTGCGATAGGTCAGGAACCACCAGAGCGCCCAGGCGAGGCCGAACCCGCCGGTGATGAAGAAAACCCACCGCCAGCTCGACAGATCGAACCAGTGCCCGTAGGCTAGAATGCCCGCGATTAAGGGCGGTGCGACGACGGCGCCCACTGCCGTCCCGGCATTGACGAGGCCCATGGCGGCCGCGCGGCGTTCAGGCGGAAACCATTCGGCAATGGCGCGGGTGGCGGCGGGGAAGCCCCCGCCCTCCCCTATGCCGAGCAGCAGCCGGCTGACCACCAGCGCGGCGATGCCGCCCGCCACGCCATGGCTGGCGCACGCCAGCGACCAGAAGATCATGATCGCCAGAAAGCCGCGCCGCGTTCCCACTCGATCCAGCAGCCAGCCGCCACCCAGATACATGAGGCCGTAGGTGGCGAGGAAGGCGGAATCGAGAACGGCCTTGGTCTGGTTGCCGATGGGGATGTCGGCTTCGATATATTTGATCGCCCAGGGAAGCGTCTGGCGATCAAGGTAGGAGATGGCGATGGCGACGGTGATCATCGCCGCAATCGCCCAGCGTTCCCGGTACGGCTCCGATGCGGCCACAACGGCCATCCTATTGCGCGTCCAGGATCAGCAGGGCGACACCCTGGCGCGGAAGCGCAAGATCGATGCTGGCCGCGCCACGTGGGCCGGCGACAGCGACCGTCTCCGCCTTCATGACCGACGCGGCCTCCAACTGCGCATATTGATCCTGATCGGGCGACTGGGGCGAGCCCATCTTCTTCCAGGCGGCAAAGGCATTGGCATGATCGCCATCCACTCGCCACAGCGTCGCCGAGGACGGCGCAGCCTTCAGTCCCTTCAAGCCGATCTTCAGCTGCGCATCCGGCCCAGCGACATCATCGTCATGATAATGCCAGAGTAGCAAGGCGACCTTGCCGTCCGCTGTGCGGGTGGCGATCGACCCAATATCGGCATCACCCTGGATGCCCTTCGTCATCGCCTGATCGAGCGGGATCTGCGCGCTGTTGACGGTTGAGAGCTTCGTTTCGCCAAGCTGCGCAAACATGCGGAAGACATTGAGAACCGGCAAGTCGACGCCATTGGTCGAGAGCTGGCGATAACCTGCGAACCAGGGCTGATCCTCGAACTCGAACGACCAGGACAGGACACCTTCCAGATTGACCTTTCTCCGTTCCGCCAATTCCCAGATGCGCGCGAAGCTGGCGGCGGTGTAGCTCGAATACATGGTGCCATTGCGATAGTCGTTTTGCGGTCCCGGACAGGCCGCGCAGCCTTCGGGATCGCTTTCGCCGATCACCACCGGCTTCCCGGCCAGCGACGGGATCGACAGCACTTTGGTAAAGCCGCGATCCGCTTCCCGCAAATGGGTCGCGATCCCCATGCGGACATGGCCATCGACAAATTCCGGCCGGCCCTTGGCATGGAAGGACAGGAAGTCGGTGGGCGTCCCGGTCTGGCCGGTCACATAATTCTTGCCGGACGACACATGCTTCAGGAAGCCGTCCATGAAAGCGCCGCCAGCGCCCGCAACGTCCGGACCACCGACCCGCGCGGTTGGCAGCGCGCGGCGCACCGCGCTGATCGCATAGTCATGCAGCTTGTAGAATTCCTCTGGCGAAGCGGTCCAGTAGAAGGGCGAGTTCGGCTCGTTCCAGACCTCGAAATACCATTTCTCGACCTCGGCCTTGCCGTATTTCTCGATATTGTGGAGCGTCCATTGATAGACCAGTTCCGCCCATTTCTCGTAATCCTTGGGGGGATAGGTCCAGCCGGTCGCGATCAGCTTGTAATCGAACCCGGGCCGCCAGCTATGCTGATAGGGCGTGCCGGCCGGCGCGGCTGACATGGCTTCGGGCATGAAGCCGATCTGCAGATAGGGCCGAACGCCGCGTGCCAGATAGGTGTCGATGATGCCGTCCACGACTTTCCAGTCATAGACCGGCTTGCCGTCCCTGGTTTCGGTATAGGCGTTGCTGCTGCCCCATTTGAAGGCGGCGGTGCCATCGCCGCTGCTCAACAGGTTATGGGCACGGAAATAGATCTCACCCTTCTTCAGTTCGCCCAGTTCGAGCAGCAATTTCCGGCCGTCCTTCATGGTCGCATAATTGGGCTCGTCCGCGCCGAAGAAGCGCCAGACGGGCGGCAGCTTGCCTGCTGGCTTGGCCGCGTCCACGCTGATCGCGACCTGCCGGGCCGGCGCTGTCTGGGCATGGGCCAGTTGCGGCAGCGCCAGCAGCACCGACAGGGACGCGATCACTCGGGAAATGGTCATGGAACATCCTCTCGATATGGGCTTGTTCAAAGCTTTGCCCGGAAACCAAGGGCGAAGGTGCGCGTGTAGAGAACGGTATCGCGCGGATAGAGATTGGGGTCGTTGAACGAGGTTTGATAGAGATTTTTCAGAATGTTGGTCGCGTCGAACACGACCGTAAACTGGGGATTGATCTCGTAGGACAAAGACAGGTCCAGATTGCTGATCGCGCCGTTCGTGATGAAACTGGGATTGACCCCGGTAAAATGCAGGCCGGCATTATATTTGTCGCGCCAGACATAGGAGGCCCGCCCGGAAAAGCCGCCCTTTTCATAGATGAAGGTGGCGGTGCCGGAATA
This sequence comes from Sphingobium sp. LF-16, assembly GCF_003711185.1. NCBI lineage: Bacteria > Pseudomonadati > Pseudomonadota > Alphaproteobacteria > Sphingomonadales > Sphingobiaceae > Sphingobium > Sphingobium sp. LF-16. Next base: position 2,727,181 of record NZ_CP029335.1, read on the forward strand.
TTTGGACACATTCTGGAAGGGGATGTCCATATAGCCGGTGACGCCGGGCAGCGGCGAGAGCGCCTTGTTGTTGCCATCGATATAGGTGCCGTTGGCGCTGATGCCGATGCCGTCCAGCCACTGGGGCAGTCCCTTGGGGAAGAAGGTGAAGCCGCCCTCAATTCCCTGCAGGCGTCCCGAACCGGAATTTTCCGGGCGGGTGATCTGATAGACGCCATTGTCGGCGCCCAGATAATCGATGTCGAAATTGCTGGTAACCGACTGGATGAAGCCCTTGACGTCGCGACGGAAGATCGTGGCGGTGATCGAGCTGGAACGGTCGATATACCATTCGAGCGACAGGTCGTAATTGTCGGAGCGGATCGGTTTCAGATCGGCGTTGCCGCTCGTTCCCCGGCCGAACGGTTGCTGACCGGGTACCGGTGGCGTCAAAGTGAGCGCCGGATTGAGCTGTGTGAAGCTCGGGCGCGTGATCGTCTTGCTGGCAGCGAAGCGCAGGAAGAGATTGTCCTTTAGCTTGTAGCGCAGCGCCAGGCTGGGCAACACATCCGTGCTCTTGTTCCGGATCGTGACGGGTGAGGTGGCGCCGCGCAGAACCAGGAAGGCATTGGATGTGATGTCGGTGCGGATCACGCGCACGCCGACCTGCCCGTCCAGTTGTCCGACCTCGATATTGGCCTGGCCATAGCCGGCCTGGTTTTTCTCCTTGATGTCGAAATGCTGGGTATCCTGGAAAGCCGGATCGCCGGGCGCGAGACCGAATAATTGCCGCAGCGATCCGATATTGTTCAGCAGATAGTCGGTGCCCGGCGTTGCCCATTGCTCCACGAACTTGCCGGTTCCCGTATCGAATCCGCCAGGTGTCACCGTCATCAGCCCCGGCAGGCTGGCCGCCTTGACAGCATAGCATTTGACCGAAACCGCCGGACCGCAATTCACGGTCTGGGTGAAACTGTCCGACTGCGCATCGCGCTGGCTGATCCGAAGGCCCGTATCCAGCCCGGAAAAGATCAGGAAAGGCGCGCGGTAGGAGAGATCGCCCCGCCAGGCCCATTCCCTGCCGTCGCCGATCGTGCGCGTGGTGGACAGGCGAGACAGATAATAGCGGTCCGGATCGGCAATGTCGTCATTGGGCAGGGAGAAATAGGGGGTGCCCGATCCATCATTGAAGACGGCATCGGTGCGGGACGCGATGAAGTCGACGTCCAGATTATTGCCGACATCGGTGGTCTTAGACCTTGTGTAGGACAGTTCCGTCGCGGCCTTCCAGTCGTTGGCCTCCCAATCCGCACCGATCGCCCCTTGCCAGCGATCCGCCTTGTTTCGGTAGGCCGTGCCGAAATTGGCGACACGCCCGCCGCTGATGCTGAGCGATTCTACCAGCTTGGTATCGCCCACGAATGCGAGCGGCGAGCGCAATGTGCCATTCATCGACGTGAAATTCTGATTGCCGTTGCCGCGTTCGCGATAGCCGTAGAAAAGGCCGTCGGCATGAATGGTCAGGCGATCATCCGGCGCCCATTGCAGCGTGGCATTGACGGCCGGGCGGGTCCGGGTGCCGATCCGATCGAAGGCACCGATAACGTCGGTCCGAAACACGGCAGGGTCATTTGCGCCGTTACCGCGCGGGTCGAGCGGGACGCCCGGGGTGTAGGGCGCGCGGCTATTGTCGAGATTATAGCCGAAATATCCGCCGCTATAGACCGTGAAGTCGCGATAGCGGGTCTTGTGGTAGGAGACGCTCACCAATGCGCCAATCTCGCCGATGCCGGTCGACCAGCGATTGCTGATGAGCGCGCTGGCATAGGGATCGATCGTATCGGGCTGCTCGCTATAGACTTCGCGTCCGGCCAGCGCGACTTCCAGCCCCTTGAAGTCGAAGGGCCGGCGGGTGCGCACGTTGATGAGCCCGGCAATGCCGCCTTCCAGTTGATCGGCGGAACGCGATTTGTAGACGTCGACGCCGGCAACCAGGTCTGCCGGCACATCGGCCAGCGACAGGGAACGGCCGGTGGTACTGAAGATGTTGCGGCCGTTGACCAATGTCACGACGTCGGGAAGGCCACGGATCAGCACGGTCGCGGATTCGCCGCGCGCGCGGGGCGAAACCTGGATGCCGGGCACGCGCTGAAGCGCCTCGACCACATTGTTGTCGGGTAGCTTGCCGATATCCTCGGCAACGACAGAATCCACCAACTGCTGCGCATTGCGCTTGATGTTTTGTGCCGACGAAAGGCTGGCTCGCATGCCGGTGACGATGATGTCGACATCGCTCACGCCCGTCCCGCTCGCCTCCGCATCACCCTGTGCCACGGCCTCTTGCGCCGCCAGCAACGCGACCAATGAGATGGACAGCTTCATAGCACCTTTCATCACAGCAATCCCTCCGAGTCATTTTTATTTCTCATACTAGGTTATGCGAATTAAAGGCGGTTTCAAGCGATATTTTGACGGAGTAATAGGGATATGTCGAAAATTTTCTATTTTTCCTCATACCAGTTCTGGCAAATGTCGGATCAGGCTTGACGATCGCAGCCGCAAATCGGACGAGAACCTATGACGCAAGCAGATGAGCACCCACTGTCCCGCCCCGCCAGCCAGCCCCAGCGCGCCGTGCACGACAGGATCGCGCATGACCTGGGCATCGCCATCGTGGGCGGCCGCTATCAGCCGGGAGACATATTGCCAGGCGAGGAGCGTTATAGCGCCGAACAGGGCATCTCGCGGACCGCCTATCGTGAGGCGGTCCGCGTCTTGTCAGCCAAGGGGCTGGTCCATAGCCGGACGAAGAGCGGCACGCGCATCAACGACCGGCTTCGCTGGAACATGCTGGACCTGGACGTTCTTGCATGGATGTTCGAAGCCGGACCCACGCCCGAGTTTCTCCGCGACATCTTCGAATTGCGTATCGTGGTGGAGCCGGCCGCAGCTCAGTTTGCAGCGCTGCGCCGTGATACGCAGGACATTTCACGCATGGGTCATGCGCTCGAGGAAATGCGGCGCTGCGGACTCCAGACGATGGAGGGACGCGCAGCCGACCAGAATTTTCACCGCCAGATCCTGCTCGCAACCCGCAATGAGTCCCTCATCACGCTCGCGACATCGGTCACGGCGGTAGTTGCCTGGACCACGCGCTTTGCGCGCGATGAGCGCCAGGAGTCGCGCGATCCGATGCCCGACCATGACGCCGTTTTCGACGCGATCATGCGAGGAGACGGTGAGGATGCACGTTCGAAAATGCTGCTGCTGATCGGCAATGCATCGAGCGATGCCGGCATGCTGTGAACGAGAAAAACTATTTCTCATACCAGATATTGCAGTATCCGGCAGCAGACCGAACGGAAAAACCCGCGCCGTTCACCCCACCTGACACAGCGCTTGCGCTTCGAGCGCGCCCAGCCCCTTCTATATCCGGGTGCCCGACATGAGCTGCCCCAGATCGCTTCCCGCGGGCCGCTGGAACAGGCGCAGCCCGAATTCGGGCAGGATCGCGATCAGATGGTCGAAAATATCGGCCTGTATGCCTTCATATTCGGCCCAGACGATGCTGTTGGCGAAGGCGTAGATTTCCAGCGGCAGTCCATGTTCGCTGGGCGCCAGTTGGCGCACCAACAGGGTCTGGTCGGGCCGGATATTGGGATGCGCGCGCAGATAGGCCAGCACATAGGCGCGAAAGGTGCCGATATTGGTCAAGCGCCGGCCATCCAGCCTGTTGTCCGCCGCATGGTCCCCATTCCAGCGTGACAGGTCATGCTGCTTGTCATGCAGATAGGTTCGGAGCAGGCCGAAGCGTGCGACGGCATCAAACCCTGCCTCATCGAGAAAGCCGACACTGTTCTGGTCGATCACCAGCGCCCGCATGATCCGGCGGCCGCCCGATTCCTGCATCCCGCGCCAGTTGCGAAAACTCTCGCTGATCAGCCTGTGCGTCGGGATGGTGGTGATGGTGCGATCGAAATTCTGGACCTTCACCGTATGCAGCGCGATATCGATAACATCGCCATTGGCGTCGAGCTGCGGCATCTCGATCCAGTCGCCGACCCGGATCATGTCGTTGGAGCCGATCTGGACGGATGCGACCAGCGACAGGATCGTGTCCTTGAACACCAGCATCAGCACGGCCGCCATCGCCCCCAGCCCCGACAATAGCAGCAAGGGCGACTGGTCCATTAGCGCCGCGATCATCAGGATGCTCGCCGCGCCATAGACCAGCAGCTTGGCCACCTGCACATAGCCCTTGATCGGCCGGTTCGCGGCATCGGGGCGGCGCTGATACAGGTCGTTGCCGAGCGTCAGCAGGCCGCTCAAGGCGATGGCCAGCGTCAGGATGATGAAGGCGGCGCACAGGCTGGCGATGAAGCCGGCGAGCCTGACCGGCAGATGCGGGACGGCGGCGACGCCCGACTGGATGATGAGCGCCGGCACGATGTTGGACAGGCGCGCGACGACGGCACCAATATGCGCGGCCTCGACCCGGAACGGCAGATGATCGATCAGTCGCAGCAACAGGGTCAGGACGATACGCTTGGCCACCCAGTTGGCCGCCCAGGCGAATGCGCCAAGCAGCAGCAATCCCGTCATGGCCTGCAACCAGACATTCTCAACATAGCCGCGGGTCAGGATCTGGAGGCTGTCCGACGCGATATAGAGCTGGCTGATCATGCTGCACGCTCCCGTGTAAACGGATCGTCATGGAGCGACTGGCCTGCCGTTTCCGGCATGAAGCGGAGCGCAATCAGGCCGATGATGCAGGCCGCCATCATGTAGAAGGCCGGCATGAGTTCATTGCCGGTCGCGCCGATCAGCGCGCTGCCGATCGCCGGCGCCGTGCCGCCGAACAGCGAGGTCGACAGATTATAGGCGATCGCGAAGCCGGCGAAGCGTGCGATGGTGGGGAACAGCGCCGGGAAGGTCGCCGAAATCGTCGCCAGTTGCGGCACATAGAGCAGGCCGAGCAGGACGAAGCCGATGATCGCGCCGGCCAGGCCCGTCGCCATCAGCATGTAGAGCGGCACCACCGCGACCAGCAGGCCAATGAGCGACAGCCGCCACATCGGCCGCCGCCCGATCCGATCGGACATATGGCCGGCGATCGGCAGGAAGACCATCATGAAGAGCATGCCGATGATCGGCACCACCAGCGCCTCGTCCGGGGACAGGCCGATGCGGCGCTGCAAATAGGTCGGCATGTAGCTGAGCAGCGTATAGTTGACGACGTTGAGCGCCACGACCAGCCCGCCCACGACCAGCATCGGCCGCTTATGGTCGCGCAGCAGCCGGGAAAGGGACGGCGATCCGCTGCCTTCGGCCGCCTGCTCGCGGAAGACCGGCGTGTCCTCCATCCGCGACCGCAGATACATGCCGATGAGGCCCATGGGCGCGGCCACCAGGAAGGGAATGCGCCATCCCCAGGCGTGCATGACTGCGTCCCCCAGCAGCAGCGAAAAGCCGAGCATCAGCGCCGCACCGAAGGAGAATCCGGCAAGCGTGCCGAACTCCAGGAAACTGCCATAGAAGCCGCGTCGGGCGTCGGGCGCATATTCAGCCATGAAGGTCGCGGCGCCGCCATATTCGCCGCCAGTGGAAAATCCCTGCACCATGCGCAGGATGATGAGCAGCGCAGGCGCCGCCCAGCCAATCTGCGCATAGGAGGGGATGAGGCCGACGGCCAGTGTCGCGCCCGACATCAGCAATATGGTCAGCGCGAGCACCGACTTGCGCCCTAGACGGTCACCCAGCGGTCCCCAGAACAGGCCACCCAATGGCCGGACGAGGAAGGAAATGGCAAAGGTCGCCAGCGCGAACAGAATGGCATCGTCCACCTCGCCGGGAAAGAGCGCGGCGGAAATATAGGTCACGCCATAGGCATAGATGCCATAGTCGAACCATTCGGTGGCATTGCCCAGCGCCGACGCGGCGATGGCCCGGCGCAGGGTGGCCTTGTCGGCCTGCACCGGGACAGCAGGGCTGGCAGGAACGGCGGAAGCGGTCATTCAGTCTGTCCGTCTACGGTATTGGGATCGAGCAGCGAGGCCACCGGCGTGGTGCGCGGCACGATCTGGAAGTCCTGCTGGTCGGGCACCGGCACGGGCGGGGTCGCCGTCTGGCGCCAGAGGCCGAAGGCCAGCGTCGCGCCGGCACACAGGGCAATGAACAGAAAGAGGCCGCTCGTCGGCGCCAGGCTCATCAGCAGCGCAGCGCCGAGCGGACCGATCGCCGCGCCGACCGAATAGAGCAGCACCAGCCGCCCGCTCGCCGCGACCCGCTCGGTCGCCAGCAGCCGGTCGTTGCAGTGGGCGACGCAGAGCGGATAGAGGGCGAAACTGAGGCCGCCGAACAGGGCGCCAAGCGCCAGCAGCAGCGGGCCGCCCGACACCAGCATCGCCAGCGCCGTGCAGACAGCCAGCGTCGCGGCAAAGCAGCCGACGATCACCCGGCGCCGGTCGAGCCGGTCCGACAGGCGCCCCAGCGGCCATTGCAGCGCGACGCCACCCAGGATGACGATCATCATGAAACTGGCGGTCGCGCCAAGATCCAGCCCCAGCCGGCGCACATGCACCGCCGCCATGCCATAGAAGGCGCCCAGCATCAGCCCGGTCGCAACCGAGCCGACCGTGCCGAGCGGCGAGGCGGCATAAAGGGCGCGGATGGTGAAGGCTTGGGCATCGACCGGCGCGGGCGCGCTGCTGCGCGTCAGGCAGAGCGGGATGATGGCCAGGGAAATGAGAATGGAGGCGATCTGGAATGGCACCGCCGGCAACGCACCGCTGGCGCCCAGCAGCAATTGCCCGACCGCCTGCCCTGAATAAAGCGCGACCATATAGGCGGCGAGCACGCTGCCGCGCGTTTCCGCCTCCGCCCGGTCGTTGAGCCAGCTTTCCAGACAGATGAACACGCCCGCCACGCAGATGCCGTCGATCAGGCGCAGGCAGGCCCAGAAGAGCGGATATTGGACCAGTGCATAGGCCAATGTGCTGGCCGACAGCAGCGAGACGAAGGCGGCGAAGGCGCGGATATGCCCCACCTGTCGCACGATCGCCCCGGCGCGCAACGCGCCCACCACAAGTCCGCCGAAATAGGCGGTGGCGACCGCACCGATCGCCATCGTGCCTGCCCCTGCCCGCTCCAGCCGCAGGCCGATCAGCGTGGACAGGAAGCCGCTGCCCGCCATCAGCATGAAGATGGCGAGCAGCAGACTGCGGACGGGGTGGATCGCGGCGAACATGGGGGACAATCGGGTGCGGATCAGGCCGCGCGCCGATCCTCCGCCGGTTCCGCCCCGTCCTCCACCAGGGCGCGGTGCAGCGCGCCCACGGCGGTCTCATAATGATCGACATCGACGATGAACTGGACGTCGACATTGCGGATCTGGTGCTGCATCGCGACGATCGGCACATGGGCATCGGCCAGCGCCTGCAGGGCATCGGGCACCAGCCCCGGCCGGGATATGTCGCTGCCGATGACCGACACGATCGCCACCGGCTGGGCCGATATGGCAGCGTCGGGATAGCGCGCCTGCAAATCCGCGATCACCCGCTTGACCGTCGCCGCATCCGCGGACAGATAATGGGTGATGGTGTTAGCGTTCGACGCCTTGCTGACGATCCAGGCGCCATGGCGGGCCAGCGCGTCCAATATCGCCGCGTCATAGCCTTTCACGCCGACCATATCCTGCTCGAAGAACTGAAGCGCCTGCGCATGGCGCACGCCGGTGACGATCTCGACGCGCGGCGTGTCGGACACATAGGCGCCGCAGATCAGCGTCCCGCCATCTTCCCGGTCGAATGTGTTGCGCACCCGCAGTGGAATGTCGGTCTGGCGCAGCCCCCGGCCGGCGCCGGGATGGATCGCCTCCATCCCCAGATTGGCAAGCTGGTCCGCCACATCATAATTGGTGCGGCCGATCTTGCGCGCCTTGTCCGTCCCCACCAGGCGCGGGTCGGCGCTCGACAGGTGAAACTCCTTGTGGATGATCGCCTCGCGCGCCTTGGTCAGCACGGCGATGCGTGAAAAGGTCATTTCCGAATAGCCACGGGCATAGAGGCGCACCATGCCCTCGCTGCATCCGGCATAGCCGGTGACGATCGGCAGGGTGGTGGAAAGGTCGATCGGCGCGAACGCCTGGCCGATCCGGTCGTCCAGTTCGCGCATGTCCTGCTGGTCCCACAGGGTCAGGTCGACAAACTGCGCATTGACGCCCCGGTCGCGGAGCAGCAGCGCGGTCGAATGCGCGCTATGCGCTTCGCCGAGACCCGCCAGCAGTTCGCGCACCGTTACCAGTTGTTCCTTGACGCAGAAGCGACCATGGCTGCGCAGCCGCGCCAGATCGTCGAGACAGGCGGCGACCGCATCGATCCGCATGTCGACAAAGGCATTGGCCTCCGCCAGCCGGTCGGCGCGGACGAACATCGTCGCATTGCGCTCCCGCATGGCGCGGCGCACCGTCTCCATCGCCTGGCGCCAGCCATCCGCATCCTCGTCCGCCACGAAGCGGGCATAGACACCCGGTTCGCCGCTTTTCTTGTGCTCCAGCAGCAGGTCGGTCATGCCGGCATAGGCCGACACGACGAAGATGCGATGATAGAGATCCGCGCCCTTGCGGCCGGCGATCAGCACATTGTCGAACAATGTCGCGGTCGCGGCCATGGATGTGCCGCCGATCTTCTCGACGCTATGCAGGCTGCTCATGCCAGCGCCTCCTGCATCAGGGGGCCGGTGACCGGAGCGATCAGTTCCGGTTCGCCGCGCGCAGCGATGAAGGCGGGGCGCGGCCGGTCGACACCAAAGGGCGCCTCCAGCCGGTTGGACACCGCATTATAGACCAGGAAGGCATTGGCGCGCGGGAAGGGCGTGATGTTGCCGTTCGACCCGTGCATGATGTTGCAGTCGAAGATCACCACCGATCCGGGCTTGCCGGTCGGCGCGACGATGCCATGATGATGCGCCAGTTCGGCCAGGCTATCCTCGTCGGGAACGCCATATTCCTGGCGCTTGAGCGACTGGCGATAATGGTCCTCGGGCGTCTCGCCGACGCAGGTCAGATATTGGCGATGCGATCCGGGGATCAGCATCAGCGGGCCGTTATGCGGCGTGTTTTCCGCCAGCAGCACCGACATGGACAGCGCGCGCATGCGCGGCATGCCATCCTCCACATGCCAGGTCTCGAAATCGCTGTGCCAGTAGAATTCCTTGCCCTGGAAACCGGGTTTATAGTTGAGCCGTGACTGGTGGATATAGACATCGTCACCCAGCAGGAAGCGGGCCACGCCGGCCAGGCGACTGTCCGCCGCCAGCCGCTCGATCACCCGGCTCTGGGCATGGATGCGGAAGATGGAACGAACTTCCTTGCCGCCCGGTTCGGTGATCACCGTTTCGGCTTCCAGCGCATCGGGATCGGCCAGCAGCTTGCGGGCCTCGTGCTGGAGGAAGGCGACTTCCGCGTCGGAGAAAATGTCTTCCAGCACGAGATAGCCGTCGCGGTCGAAGGCATCGGCCTGGTCGCGGCTGATCGGCGCGCCTGCGCTCCAGTCGGCATGGACGACCGGATCGTGGCGCGGCAGGAATTCCGCCATGTCGGCATGGCGGGACGGGTAGAGGTCTTTCATGGGACTCCCCCTTTTTCAATCTAAGATAATAAGGGCGTGGCTGGCTCGGGCAGCCCCCAAGCCAGAGCTTGATCCGTTCATACTGAATCGGATCAAGCTCCAATTTTCGTTGTTGTCCGCATTTTCCGAGTCAGCAGATGTGGCCATCTGCTTTGAAAATGCTGGAGCGTCACGCATCAGTCGGCCAGCGCAGGCTCGCGCGCGGCGCTGATATCGGCGGGATAGGCGCCATTCTCGTCATGCACTTCCTTGCCGGTGACCGGCGGATTGAAGGTGCAGGCGCACAATATGTCGGTTTCCGGCCGCACGATATGCTGGTCATGGGCATTGAGCGCATACATAACGCCGGGCGCCAGCTGATGGGTGATGCCCGTGCCCAGATCCTCGATCGTGCCCGTGCCCTTGAGCACCAGCACCGCCTCCAGATGGTTCTGGTAGTGCATGTGCAATTCCTCGCCCGCGTACATGGTAGTGACGTGGAAGGAAAAGCCCATATTGTCGTCCTTCAGCAGAAGGCGGGCACTTTCCCAGCCCTTGGACTTCACATTGCGGTCGGACTTGCGGATGTCCTGAAGCTTGCGAACGATCATGTCTGAAATCTCCTCTTATTCTGCGGCGACGCCATAGGTGACGGTCAGCGCGGACCGGATGCTCTCCTCGAGAATGTCGAGGCCGGCCGACAGCACGGCGTCCTCGATCACGAGGGGCGCCAGTATCTTGACGATCTCGTCATGCGCGCCGCTGGTTTCGATGATGAGCCCCTGCGCAAAGCAGGCGGCGGTGATGGTCTGAGCGACTTCGCCCGATCCGACGTCGATGCCGCGCATCATGCCGCGGCCGCGCGTCGACAGGCCATGTTCGGCCGCCATCGCGTCCAGCCGCCGTTCCAGCAGCGCGCCGCGACGGGCGATATCCTGTTCGAACTGCGCATCGCCCCAGAAATGGCGCAGCGCGGCGGTGGCGGTGACGAAGGCATGGTTATTGCCCCGGAAGGTGCCATTATGTTCGCCCGGCGCCCATTGATCCAGTTCCGGACGGAACAGGGTGAGCGCGAAGGGCAGGCCCATACCCGACAGCGACTTCGCCATGGTGACGATGTCGGGGGTGAAGCCCATGCCTTCGAAGCTGAAGAAATTGCCGGTGCGGCCACAGCCGGCCTGGATGTCGTCGACGATCATCAGCGCGCCATGGCGCCTGGCGATCTCGGCGATCCGGCGCAGCCATTGCGGCGAGGCGGCATTGAGGCCACCTTCCCCCTGCACCGTCTCCACCAGGATGGCGGCCGGCGCATCAAGGCCGCTCGACGGATCGGACAGGCGCCGTTCCAGCAGGTCGGCGGTATCGACATCGGGACCATGATAGCCGTCATAGGGTTCATGGGCGACATGGCTGAGCGGCACGCCCGCGCCGCCGCGCTTGGCGGCATTGCCGGTGCAGGCGAGCGCGCCCAGCGTCATGCCGTGGAAACCGTTGGTGAAGGCGATCACCAGTTCGCGACCCGTTATCTTGCGCGCCAGCTTGATCGCGGCTTCGACCGCATTGGTGCCGGTCGGCCCGGTGAACATGGCGCGATAATCAAGCCCGCGGGGACGCAGGATCACATCCTCCAGCGTGGCAAGGAAGTCGGCCTTGGCATCGGTGTGCAGGTCGAGGCCATGGGTGATGCCGTCGCCGGCAATATAGTCGACCAGCGCGGCCTTCAGGACCGGGTGGTTGTGGCCATAATTGAGCGTGGAGCAGCCCGACAGGAAGTCGAGATAGCGGCCGCCCTGATTGTCGTGCATCCACACGCCTTCCGCGCGGTTGAACTGGCGCGGCATGGCGCGGGCATAGCTGCGCACGGCGGACTCGCGCCGCTCATAAATGGCCGTGTCGGGCATGGCACTGGTGGGTTTGGGCTGGGTCGTGACGGTCATGCTTTTCAATCTCTCTCAACTCTGTGCCAGGGTCGGCAGCGGGCCGATGCGCGCCTGCCATTCGGTGGCGTGGGCGCCGGCAAAATGGGCCTGTTCTTCAAAGCGGGCGGTCTTTTCGATCCGAACGCCCCACCGCCGCGCCAGCCCCTGGAACAGGGCCCAGGAGGCGCGATTATCGTCGGTGATGGTCGTCGTCAGATGGGTGACGCCGGCCTGCGCGGGCCGGGCCAGCAGCGCCTCGATCATGCGCCCGGCAAGGCGCTGGCCACGCGCGGCGGACGACACCGCGACCTGCCACACGAAAAGATTGTCGGGCGCTGCCGGCGGGCGATAGCCCGATACCCAGCCGACCACCGCACCGCCGCGCTCGGCGACGATGCAGTTGTCGGCAAAGTCCGTGCATTGCAGCAGGTTGCAATAGGCCGAATTGGGATCAAGCGGCGGACAGGCCGCGATCAATCCGCTGATGGCTGGCCCGTCCGTGGCGACGGGCTTGCGTAAGACGATGTCCTGCCCCTCGCCCGATCGAGAGCGCGCAGAAGCCCGTGGCGGCGAAGCAGCCGCTGTAGCTTGGGAATCGAAGATTGTTCATCTCCCGAATTATATTTTACTCGGAGAAGCAGATTCTCCGGCGAGACGGGCGGTTATATGCCGATCATCAGCGCCATCTTCAACCCCAAAGCCGAAATTATATTTCACATGATGAAGTATATGGTGAGGAACTTTTGGGCCCGTTGGCGCTTTGCGGGACTTCGCGCTATGCGCCTTCCCATGGATTCCGAAATCGCCTCCCTGACCCTGCGCGCGCTGCGCCGCGTCCTTCGCGCGACCGAAATCGGCAGCCGTCAGCTGGCGACGACGACCGGGCTCACCCCCTCACAATTGCTGGTGCTGCGGGAAATCGACACGCGCCTGTCCGTCACCCCCTCCGCCGTGGCGCAGGCGTTGCAATTCAGCCAGGCGACGATCACCGCGATCGTCGACCGGCTGGTCGCGCTCGGCTTCGTCCAGCGCCAGCGCGGCGAACGCGACAAGCGCCAGATCCACCTGACCCTGCTACCCGCCGGTCGTGATGCCCTGGCCGACGCCCCCGACCCACTGCAGAAGCGCTTCACCGATCGCTTCGACGCCCTGCCAAGCTGGGAACAGGCCATGATCCTCGCCGCAACAGAAAGGCTGGCGATGCTGATGGACGCAGATTCGATCGACGCCGCACCGCTGCTCGACAGCGGCCGGATCGACCGGTCCGAGCCGCTTTGACGCCCCACTGCGCTCCGCCGTCAGCGTCTCCCCCTCATGGTCTATGCATAGATTCCCTATTCCACGCATCGTCTGCCCTTCGGCCGCCGGTCAGGAATCGCTGTCAGTTGCCGCTTCGATCCGTTAGGAGGGCGCGATGAACGGGGTTATTTGCATGTTGCGCCATTCCGGCCGCACCTTCCTGATTGCGGGATCGATGGCCATCGGCACTGCTGCGCCTGCGCAGCAGGCCGCGCATGGCTCGCTGCTGGTCGGCGCGGTGGTCGTGCAGCCCTGCCGCATTTCCAGCGACCAGGCTGCTGGAAATTGCGGACAATATCATTATCGCATGGTGAAATCGTCCAGCGACAACGGAACAGTCGTCTCCCTTCGCAGCGGCAATATGGATCACAGCCGGCAGGACGACATCCTGTCCTATGAATTCTGACGGACCGATCCGTTATCTTGCGACGAAGGCGATTTACGCAAAATATTGGTAAAGCCGCCTTTTGCCCAAAAGCGCGTTATTAACCGACATTGACGATACTCCCTCCATCAAAGCTTGAGGTGTTGGAGGACACATGTTTCGTTTCAAACTGGCCGCATCCCTCGCAGCCGCGGCCCTGCTCACGGGTCTTGCAGGCACGGCCCAGGCAGCCACCACCACCACGACCTTCCCGGTTACCGCAACCGTGATCAAGGCCTGCGTCGTGTCGGCCACGGCGCTGGCGTTCGGCAATTATGACCCGACCGCGACCGGGCCAACCGACGCCACCTCCACCCTGTCGGTTCTCTGCACGGTCGGCACCACCTACACGGTCGGCCTGACCGCGGGCACGGCATCGGGGGCGACCGTGACCACGCGCAAGATGTCGAGCGGAAGCAATCTGCTGAGCTATGCGCTGTATCAGGATTCGGCGCATACGACGAACTGGGGCAACACGCCTGCGACCGACACCGCCGCCGCGACGGCGCCGGTCGGCACCAATGCCCTGACCGTCTATGGCCGGATCACGGCCGGCCAGAATGTCCCGATCGGTTCCTATAGCGACACCATCACCGTCAACGTCGTCTATTGATCGATCCGGAGCGAGGCGGCCATGCCCAAGATGTTCGCACGACGCGCGGCAGCGGCCCTGCTCGCCCTGGCACAGCCAACCACCGCCTGGGCCGCGACGCTGAAAATCTATCCGGTCCTGGTCGCGCTTGACGACAAGACCCCGGTCGAGACGATGACGATCGAAAATAGCGGCGATGCGCCGGCCCGCATGCAGGTGCGGGTCGTGGCATGGCGGCAGGATAATGGGCAGGATCTGTTCGAGGAAACACGCGACATCCTGGCCAATCCGCCGCTGTTCGAAATAGCCGCAGGCGGGCAGCAGATTGCGCGCTTCGGCCTGCGCACGGCCGCCACACCGACCGAGAAAAGCTATCGCGTCTTCCTGGAGGAAATCCCGACCGATCGCCCGACCGCCGCTGGCGAGATCCGCACATTGCTGCGCGTCAGCATCCCCATATTCGTGACCGCGCCCGGTGCGCAGGCATCCCTGGCGTGGCAGCTAACCGCCACCAATGACAGGCAGCTCACGCTGACCGCACGCAATGAAGGCAGCGCGCATGTTCACCTCAATCGCCTTGACCTGAAGCGGGCCGACGGCACCGCATTGGCGACGAGGCAGGAATCGATCTACATCCTTCCCGGCGCGACACGCAGCTTCCTGTTCGACATGCAACGACCGGTGGGCGGCGGAGAGAAGCTGACGCTGGAGGCGGCCACCGGCCAGCGCAGCCTGACCGCAGAGCTCGTCCTCCAGTCGGCATCCCATGCCGGTGGGACGCGCTAGCACCCTTCTTGTCCTGCCCTGCGTCGTGGCCAGTTGCGGCATTGCCAGCGCGCAGGACAGCGCGCCGACGACAGGCGCGGTTGCGACGACGGCGGATGCGACGGCGCCCACAATGATGCTGGCCTCGGTCACGCTCAACGGCCGGCTGTTGCCAGGCGACTATCTGCTTGCGCGACGCGCCGGCGCATTCCTGGTGCGCGTGAAGGATCTGGCCGCCTGGCGGATGCGCCCGCCGACGGGCACGGCAGTGCTGATCGATGGCGACGCCTTTGTCGCGCTATCCGCGCTCGGCGGCGTCGCGGCCGCCTTCGACGAGCCCAACCAGGCCCTGTTGCTGACGGTGTCGCCCGAAGCCTTCGAAGCGACCAGCGTTGCGCCGGCCAGCGCCGTCGCCGCGCCCAGCGACAATATGCTCGCCGCCTTCCTCAACTATGACATTTCTGCCGAATATGCCGGCAAGGCGCGCCTGGGCGCCTTCGTGGAGGCCGGGCTGTCCGATGACTGGGGCGTGGTGTCGAACAGCATGCTGCTGGGCAACGGCACGGTCTATGGTCGGGCGACCCGGCTGGACAGCTATTATCTGCGTGACGATCCGATCAACCTGACGCGCCTCGTCATCGGCGATGGCGTAACGGATGCGCGCGACTGGACGCGGCAGATCCGCTTTGGCGGCGTGCGCTTCGGCACCGAGTTCGCCCTGCAGCCAAGCCTCCTGACCTTTCCGACCCCGTCCCTTGCCGGCAGCGCCGCCGTGCCGTCGAACGTGGAGCTGCTGGTGAACGGCACCCAACGCTTCCAGACCGATGTCGGCCAGGGGCCCTTCTCCATCAATCAGGTGCCGCTGGTCACGGGCGCCGGCCAGGTGACGCTGGTCATCCGCGATCCGCTGGGTGTAGAGCGGCGCGTCACGTCCAGCTACTATGTGAGTTCCCACCTGCTGCGCGCGGGCCTGGCGTCCTGGTCTATGGAGGCAGGAGCCGAACGGCGCGGCTATGGGCTGCGCAGCTTCGGCTATGACAATCCCTTCCTGGCCGGCACCTATCGCCGCGGCCTGACCGACCGGCTGACGATCGAGGGACGGGCCGAAGCCAGCGCCGACGTCACCATGGCCGGCGGCGGCGTCAACATGATCATCGTTCCGATCGGCGAGATCAGCCTGGCGGCAGCGGGATCGACGAGCCAGGCCGGTGAGGGCCTGTTGTATCGGGCAGCCTTTGCCCGCAACGCGCCGACCTGGAACGTCGCTCTCAGTTACCAGCGGGCGTCGAACCGCTATCGCGAAATCGGCGTGGAGCGTGCCAGCGAGCGGATCGTGGAACAGGTGCAGGGCTCTGCCGGATGGAGCCTGGGCACGATGGGCACGATCGGCGCATCCTATACCAGCCTGACCTATGCCGACAGCCAGTCCGCCCGCGTCCTGTCGGGCAATTACAGCCTGTCCCTGCGCGACAAGGCCTTTGTCAGCGCCTACGCGATCCGCAGCCACTTTTCGGAAAGCGGCCATGAAAACAGCATCGGCTTCAATCTGACCATCCCCTTCGGCCCGCGCAGCAGCGCCTATCTCCAGGCCGATCGGGGTGGCGTGCGGGCGGAAATGCGCAGCACTCCGCCGCAAAGCGGAGGCTGGGGCTATCGGGCGGCGATTTCGACCGGCAGCAATGCGCAGCAACAGGGCGAGATCCTGTGGCGCGGCAATGCGGTGGAGATGACCGCGCAGGTGGACCGTGCCGGCGGACAAACCGGTTGGCGTGTCACCGGCCAGGGCGGGCTGTTGCTGGCCGATGGCGCGCTGTTCCCGACCCGCCGGGTGGAAAGCGGCTTTGCCGTGGTGCGCGTGCCCGGCCAGGCAGATGTGCGCATCTATCAGGAAAACCGACTGGTCGCGCGGACCGACGCCCGTGGCATGGCCGTCATTCCCGACCTGCGCCCCTATGAAGTCAATCGCCTCAGCATCGCGGCGGCGGACGTGCCGATCGACATCCGAATGCCCAATGACCAGATCAGGGTGGTGCCGCGCTACCGGGGCGCCGTCAGCGCGCGTTTCGTCGCGGTCCGGGAGCATCCGGCGACATTGCGCATCGTCATGCCGGACGGCGCGCCGGCGGAAATCGGCGCCAGCGTCACCGCGGAAGATGAAAAATCCTTTGTCGGCAACGACGGCGCCGTCTTCATCCGCAGCCTTCATCCCGGCATGATGCTGTCCGTCGATACGGGGGACGGCCCCTGCCATGTTCGGGTCGACGCCGTGCCGGACGAAATGCTACCAGTGATCGGGCCGCTGACATGCGTGCCATAAGGAGGATGAGGATGCGCACTGGCCATGCCCTCTACGCCGTTGCGGTCGCGCTGGCGGCCCTGTTCATGGCGGCCCCCGCGCAGGCGGCGTGCGATCCCCTGGCCCTGTGCACCTGCACCGTATCGGCAAGCGGCCTGAGCTTCGGCAATTACAACCCGGTCGCCAGCGGGGATAATGATTCATCGGGAACGGTGCGCGTGCGCTGCTCGCTGGTGGTCGCGCTGGGCGGCAGCTACACGATCCAGCTGAGCAAGGGGACATCGTCCACCTATGCGCCACGCGTCCTGACCAGTGGCGGCTCGACGCTCGCCTATAATCTCTACACCAGCAATGCGCGCAACCAGGTCTGGGGCGATGGGACCGGCGGATCGCAGACGGTGACCAGCAATTTCATTGCGCTATTGAGTCTGGATCAAACCACGACCGTCTATGGCCGTATCCCGGCCGGGCAGAATGTCCCGCCCGGCAGTTATTCGGACACGGTGCTGGTCACGGTCATCTTCTGATCAGGCGACTCTGAACAGCGCCTATTCATTGGCTGCCAGGGAATAGCCATGGCAGGTCTGCGCGTCGAACTGGGTGGTCGTGATGCAATCGCGGCCGCGCTGCTTGCTGGCGTAAAGCTGGCGATCGGCTTCCGCCATCCACAGCTCGGCGGGCAGGTCGGCATGGCAACGGGCACTGGCGACGCCGATGCTGACGGTGATGAAGGGACTGACCTGCGACTGGGCATGGGGAATGTTGAGCGACTGGATCTGCAGCCGGATTTCCTGCGCAACCAGTTCTGCCCCCTGGGGGTCCGCGCCGGGCAGGATGCAGGCGAACTCCTCGCCGCCATAGCGCGCCGGCAGGTCGGTCGCGCGCTTGACCGCGCGGGTCAGTGCGGCGCCGACCATCGCGATGCAGCGATCCCCGGCGGGATGGCCATAGGTGTCGTTGAACTGCTTGAAGAAATCGATGTCGAGCATGATGACCGACATCCATTCCCCGGTCCGGGTCAAGCGCGCGCTTTCCGCCTGCAGCGACCGTTCCATGTGGCGACGATTGCTCAGGCCCGTTAGCGCATCGGTGACGGCCAGCGTCGCGAGCTGATCGCGCAGGCGCTTGAGTTCGACATGGTTGCCGACCCGCGCGCGCAATATCGCCGGCTGGATCGGCTTGGTCACATAGTCGATCGCGCCCAGCGACAGGCCGCGCATCTCATCTTCCGTATCGCCAAGCCCGGTGGTGAAGATGATCGGTATATCGACCAGCATGATGTCCGCCTTGATCTGGCGACAGACTTCGAACCCGTCGATGCCCGGCATCAGCACATCCAGCAGGATCAGGTCGGGCTGCACCGTGCGTGCAATGTCCAGCGCCTGCTGGCCCGACGTGGCGAAGCAGATCTCATAATCATCCTCCAGCACGGCGTTCATGATTTCGATGTTCGAAATCTCGTCATCGACGATCAGGATGGTGGCCTTGCTCATGATGTCGCTCCTGCCGGATCGATCGACCGGCCTGCTGTGCCCGCGCCCGGCGCATCGATCAGCGCGAGGGCGGTTTCATAATCCAGTTGCTCCAGCGCCCGCTGAACGGGATGGCCGGAGCGCTGATCGGGCGTCAGTCCCATTGCCTGCGCCAGCCGCTCGAACCCGGCGCGGGCGCTGAGGCTCCGGCGCGCGAGCAGCCCGCGCAACTCGGTGCGCGCCTGTTCGACCGCGTCATCATCCTGGACGGTGACGATCGCAACGTCCGATGCCTCTGCCCCCGCCGTCAGGCTGCGCGCGGCGGCGATCGCTGGTGCTATCGCCACCTCCAGATCAACGATCGCGGCCAGCGCCGGCCCGGTTTCGCCCGCCGCCAACATCCGTTCGATGTCCGACGCGATCTGCTGGACGCCGGGCAGTTCCAGCGATCCGGCCACGCCCTTCAGGCTATGGGCCAGGCGCCGCGCATCGGGCAGCAACCCTGCCGCCAAATGCGCCCGCAAATCCCGGCCAACATGGTCATAGCTGTCACCGAAGGTGACGATCAGCTTGCGCAGCAGCCCGGTCTTGCCATTGACCCGCGCCAGTGCGGCGGGCAGGTCGAAGGGCGGCAGCCGATCGGGCAGCGACGAACTGGCAACCGGCGGTGCCACTGTCGGCGCCACTTGCGTGGTCACTCGACCCGCCTTCAGCCAGCGATCCAGCACCCGGACCAGCACCGGCGGCTCTACCGGCTTGGCGATATGATCGTTCATGCCCGCGGCCTTGCAGCGCTGCTTTTCCTCCTCATAGGCATGGGCCGTCATGGCGATGATCGGCAGATCCTCGGCGTTCCATTGCTCGCGGATGATGCGGGTGGCGCTGATGCCGTCCATTTCGGGCATCTGCACGTCCATCAGCACGGCGGCATAACCGGCCCCCTTCTCGCGCACCATGTCGCAGGCGATGCGGCCATTTTCCGCGAAATCCACCTTCAACCCGGCATCGTCCAGCAGTTCGGCCGCAATCTCGCGGTTGATCTCATTATCCTCGACCAACAGCACGCGCAGCCCGCGCAGCGCCTCGGCCACCATCGGCAGGGCGGGCGTGGCCGAAGCGGCGACATGAACGACGGGCGCATGTTCCTCGGCGAAGATCTCGGTGATCGTATCCAGCAATATCTTGGGCACGACCGGCTTGGTCAGGAAGGCGGCAACCTTGTCGGTATCGACACCCTGCAACAGATCGTCGGCGCCATAGGCGGTGATGATCAGCGCCTTGGGACAGGGATGCCGCAGCGCTTTGGCGCGCAGCGCATCGACTGTTTCCATCCCGTCCATGCCGGGCATCTTCCAGTCGAGCAGGGCGAGGTCATAGGGCTCGCCCCGTTCGTCGGCATGTTCGATCGCGGCGATCGCCTCGCCGCCCGACGCCACCAGGTCCACCGCCATGCCCCAGCCGGCAAAGACGTCATGGATGATCTGGCGCGACGCCGGATTGTCGTCGGCGGCCAGCACGCGCAGCCGGCGGACATGCGCCGACATCGGCATTTCCAGCCCCATCGCCCGGTCGTCCGCATCCATCAGCATGTGGCAGATGAAGCTGCTGCCCTGGCCGGGTGCGCTTTCGACCGCGATGTCGCCGCCCATCTGCTCGACGATCTGGCGACAGATGGCGAGGCCAAGGCCGGTGCCACCGAACCGCCGCGTGGTCGAACTGTCCGCCTGGGTGAAGGAATGGAACAGCGATTTCTGCTGCTCGGGCGTCATGCCGATGCCGGTGTCGCGCACCGTCAGCTGCAGCCGCAACCGGCCATTCTGCTCGGACGCCGACAGGCCGATGGTGACGGTGCCTTCCTCGGAAAATTTGACGGCATTGCTCATCAGGTTGAGCACCACCTGGCAGAAGCGCATTTCGTCGCCGATAAGCCGCTCGGGCACATCGGCGTCGACCCGCGAGACGACCCTGACCTGCTTCGCCTCGGCATTGGCCGCGACCAGCTGGATCTGGTTCTCGATCGCGCTGCGCAGGGTGAAGGGATGCGCCTCCAGCGTCAGCTTGCCCGCTTCATTTTTCGAAAAATCGAGGATGTCGTTGATCAGCCGCAGCAGCGACACGCCAGCCTGGTTGATCTTGCCGATATAATCCTGCTGCTTGGGGTCGAGGTCGGTCCGGGCGACCAGATGGCAGAAGCCCAATATGGCATTCATCGGCGTGCGGATTTCATGGCTCATATTGGCCAGGAACAGGCTCTTCGCGCGATTGGCCTCCTCGGCCTCGCGGGTCCGTGCCTCCAGCGCCTGATTCTTGGCCAATATCTCCTCGCCCATCTTCTGGTTGCGCTGGAAACTCTCGACCAGCTTGTCGCTCAGCCAGACCAGCACCGCCGTCTGGAAGGCGACGATGCCGGCATGCAGCAGCACCCGTTCCAGATTGCCCTGCCCCGGAAACACCGCATAGGGCAGAAGATAGAGCAGCAGCAGATGATGCAGCGCCGTCGCCGTCGCCGCCGCCAGGATGGCGCGCTTGTCGCACCAGGCGATGGTCAGCGCCAGCATGGCGAAGAAATACATGTGCATGTCCATCTGCCAGGCATGGCCGCGCAGCAGGAACAGCAGGATCGCCGGCTCGCCCATCAGTGCGACGGCGGACAGATAGCGGGTTGCAGGGGCGATCCCCTGGCGCCACCAGGTCAGATGATAGGCCCCCGCCAGCAATGTGCCGCCCAGCGCCGCCGCGATCGGCGAATGGCCCGTAAGCAGGGCCACCGTCGCCAGCAACGGCACATGCGCCCAGAAGAGCGGCACGAGGAAGCGACCGAAATGGAAACGCAGCTTGTCCAGCTCGATAATCATGATGTCTGCCCCCCCGGCAATGGTTCGCCGCATTCGATCCGCGACGGCGTCGCGATCACGCCCCAGGCCCCCGCCCTGCGCAACGCCGCCGCGAAATCCGGCCGGTTCGACCCGGCAATGATGATGTTGGACAGGCGCCCCATGCCGACCAGCCCCCCGTCGGCCGCCCGCACCAGGTTGATCGCCTCGGCCCGCGACGCCCCCCAGGGCGCGATCACCAGATAGCGGCCCGAACCGCTGCCGCTCATGATCCAGGCGGCCGCCAGCCCGACCAGCCCCGCCAGCAACAGCAAAGCCGCAGGCAAATAGGCGGACATGGTGCAGGACGCGTCCATGCTGCCCGCGCGCGCGGGAGGGTTCAAAACCTTGAGCAACCCTGCCTCATCCATCGCATTATTAGGCCATGGAAGCATTTTACAATGGTTAAGAGGCCTTTGCCTGTTCTGTTCGCAAAATGATCGCCTGCCTTTCTCGACATGGCCAATATTTACATATGAAATTACAGAAAACGGGCTTGGATTGGCGGCATAATTTACAAGTTATACGTCAACCGCGCGCTCTTTTCTGCAATTCCGGCATCGGCTTGCCCGGCTCGCCCGAACATGGCATCTGCGCCGGCCGAACCCATATTTTTGCCGGACGAGCCCCTGTCTATGGTCGTGTGCAACGCTGCGCCCGGCCCTTGGAGGCGCTTCTCCGGCATCGCCGAGGACAATGCGCCAGCCTGCCCGTCATCCGTCCCTGTCCGACCATCAGCGCACCGGCGATGTCTCCATCGCCGCGACCGCACCCGATCGCGCGTCCCGCCTGGCGGCGCATGGTGCCGCCTGATGCTGTTCGGCCAACTCCATTCCGATATCTTCGCGCTGTTCGCCGGGTCGAACCGCTTTCTCTACGAGCGCGTGCTGATCGGCCTCTATGAAGGCTTCTACCGTTCCGACCTGCATTTCCCGACCCAGGGCGAGGTCGTCCAGCTGATCTATACGCTGCTGGGCGACAATGCGGAGCTGTGGCGCGAGGATGAAAGCCCGGTGGTGCTGGACAAGCTGGCCGCGCGACCGGGCCGCCGCGTGCGCCGGCGCAAGCTGGAAGCCGCCGACGCGCAGGCGACCAGCGCGGCGATGATGCGCGCCCGGCATATCTACAACCGACTGCAGGCAACCGGCTGGATCGAGGAAAGCCGCTATGGCCTGAAGGTCACGGTCGACATGCCGGCCGGCGCCATGCGCCTGGCCGAATTTCTCTGCAGCTTGCGCGAAGGCCTGTCCGACCAGCTTGGCGGCCTTGTCATCCAGGTGAAGAACGAGCTGGAAGCCCTGCAGCGCAATGCGCGGGAAAATGCGCCCGGCCTGCACAAGGCGGCGCGCGACGCCGCCAGCTTCGGCCGCTATCTGCGCAGCGTGCTGAGCGCGCTGCGCGACATCGACAAGCGGGTGGTGGAAAGCGACAGCGTCGGCCGCCGGCTGCGCCATTATTTCGAGGATTTCGTCGAGAAGCTGCTGCTGCAGGATTATGCGGCCATCTCGACCACTTCCCACCCCTATCGCTTCCGCCATCGCATCTTCACCGCGCTGGACGCGATCGAGGATTCGATCGCCGACGTCGCCGCCATCGCCGAAGCCTATAATGAGGCCCGACTGGCGCCCGATCCGTCTGCCGCCCGCGATCTGGTCTATGACGATCTGCACAAGGTGCGGCGCGTGTTCGACCAGATAGAGGAGGCTTTCGAGCGCATCCAGCAGCATCGCAGCCGGCTGGAGACGCGGCTGCGCAACACCGTCCGCTATGCCGGACGGCGCGGCAACAGCTTCCTCCAGCGCAGCGAGCCGATGCTGCTGCAACTCGATCGGCTGCTCGCCCGGACGGATGGACAGGATATGGCGCCGTCCATGTCCGGTCTGCTGGAACCGCGCCGGTCCTACTGGTCCCCCGCCCTGCTTGCTCGGCCGCGCACCTATCGTTCGACGGTTTCGGGCGGCCTGCTGGTCCTGCCGCCGCCCGATCCCCTGCGCGAATGGCGCAAGCGGCTGGACCGGGACTATCTGGCCCGCCTTGCCGTCACGCCCGAACAGGTGAGCCGCTTCCTCGAACGGCGCGTGGCGCCCTTCGGATCGGGCGAGGCCAGCCGCTTCGCGATCGAGACGGTCGATGATTTCCTGACGCTCGAAGCGCTGCGCCTGTCCGTGCTGGCCGCCGATGCCGACGGCCGGGGCAATACCATCGCCAACCATCTGGCGCCCCATTTCCGCTTCTCGGTCGATACCGGATCGACCATCGACAATGACTGGCTGCACTGCGCGGGCTTCACCGTCTCGCGCATCGGCGATGCCGTGACCCCAGAGATACAAGATGCTCAGTGAATTTCAG
This sequence comes from Sphingobium sp. LF-16, assembly GCF_003711185.1. NCBI lineage: Bacteria > Pseudomonadati > Pseudomonadota > Alphaproteobacteria > Sphingomonadales > Sphingobiaceae > Sphingobium > Sphingobium sp. LF-16. The sequence goes on from NZ_CP029335.1 coordinate 2,750,754, forward strand.
ACCCTGGAGGCGCGCGATCCGCGCCGGATGCACCGCGTGACCCAGGCGATCAGCCAGTTGCTGCGCCATCAGTTCCTGCATGTGCAGGATCGCGGCTCATCGGCGCTGCTCGAAGTCCTGCTCCGCCCCGAGGTCGAGCGGCTGGTGGCGGATTATTTCGAAGTCGCCGGCTACCGGCTGGTGGTGCGCGAAAGCGAGGGCTGGGCCGGCATCCTGCCCGACACCGAACAGATCGGCCATCCGCGCATGCGGATCGACGAGACGCTGGTGCTGCTGCTGTTCCGCCGATTGTGGGAAGAAGGCATCCAGGAAGGCGATGTCGAACGCTATGGCAGCGTGATGGTGACGCTCAACGCCGCCTATGACGCCTATCAGGACATGGTCGCCCGCGCCCGCCGCGCGACGCTGGGCATCAACGAGTTCAAGGCACTGGTCACCGCACTCGACCGCCGGGCGATCGTCCATATGGGCGACATCGACGACGAGATGGAGGACATGCCGATCACCATCCGCGCGCTGATCGCCACCGTCGCGGGCGAGGAGTTCATGGCCCATCTCGAACAATTGCTGGCCGGCGGCGACTATCAGGAAAGCGAGACGGAGGAGCCCGTCATCGATCTGGATGACGCCGACGAGGAGGAGGTCGCATGATGCAGCTTGCCCATATCGCACTGGTGCAATGGCATCTGTTCGGTCGCGAGGACCTGGCCGTCGGCGGCGACACCGCCGTGCTGGGCCAGAACCGCTCCGGCAAGTCGACGCTGATCGACCTCATCCAGGCGGTGATGACCGGCGGTTCGCGGCGCTGGTATCAGTTCAATCGTTCCGCCGGCGAAACCGGCAGCCGCAAGTCGGAACGCACGCTGCGCGGCTATTGCCTCGGCCAGCTCAACGAACATGAATTTCTGCGCCAGGAATCCGTCACCCACATCGTGCTGACGTTCGACGATCCCGATGGCCTGCGTCCGCCGGTGAGTGTGGGCCTGTGCGTCGAGGCATCCGCGATCGAGGATGCGCAGGTGGTCGGCCGCTATATCGCGCCCGGCGTGCGGGTGGATACCGATCTGCTGATCGAGCATCTGGACGGCGGGCAGCAGCGCTCGGCGCCCTGGAGCCTGGTGCGCGAACGGCTGGAGCAGGCCTGCACAGCGGCCGGCACCCAACTCATTCGCCCCGACGGCCCACGCAACCATATCCGCGAATATATGCGCCAGCTGTTCACCGGCCGGCGCCACAGCGATCCGGATCGGTTCATCCGCGCCTTCGTCATGGCCCTGTCGTTCGAGGATATGCGCTCGGTCGAGGGCTTCGTGCATAATTTCCTGCTCGCCCGGAACGACATCGACATCGGCGAGCTGCGCGAGGGCATCCAGCGCTATCGCGACATCCAGAAGGATGTGCATGAGCTGGAACGGCGGCTCGACGCGCTGCGGGCGCTGGCCGAACTTGTGTCCCGCTTCGTCACCTTGCTGGAACGGGAGGATGTCGCCCGTGGCACCGCCCGCCTCGCCGCCATGATCGAGGCGGGCGCCGCGCTGATCGCCAATCTGCGCGAACGGCGCGACACGCTGGCGGAACTGGACGACATCCAGCACGATATCGGCCGCTGCGATGCGGAGATCGCGGCACTGGGCGATCGGCAGGACAGCCTGCTCGCCCAGTCCGTGGCGGAGGGTGCTGCCGGCAAGCGTGCCGTGGTCGCCAGCGAACTCAAGGCCGTGGACCTGGCCCGCACCGGCGTGGTGCAACGGCTCGAAGCCCGCTTCCGTGCGGCCGCGCTCGGCGCCAGCCTGCTCGACCATCGCGAGCGGCTCGCGCCCCTGAAACTCGGCGCCCTGTTCCAGGCGCTGGAGGCGCTGCGGCAGCAGAGCGACGGGCTGGAGCCGCCGACATGGCCACGCGATCCGCTGGCGATGGAGGATCTGATCGCCACCGCCCGCCGCAGCGCCATCGATAGCGTCGCCAAGATCCAGGAACGGCGCGACCAGGCGATCGCCCAGCGGCGTGGCCTGCAGGACGAACTGCCCGATCTGGTCGCGCGCCGCGACAAGGCGCGCGCCGGCCAGGTGAGCCTGGATGATCGCACCATCCGCCTGATGGCCGCGCTGGAGCGGGAGAATATGCGCCCGCGCACGCTCTGCCAGGTGGCCGAAATCGTCGATCCGCAATGGCGCGAAGCGGCCGAGGCACTGCTCGGGCGCGACCGAGAGGCGATCCTGGTCGATCCCGAACATGCGTCCCGCGCGGTCGAGATCGTGCGCGCCAACCGCGACGGCTTCCGCGGATGCCGGGTCATCAACAGCCGGCGCCTCGCCGAACAGCCGCCCGGCTTCGACACCGATTCCCTCGCCACCGTCTTTGCCAGCGACGATCCGCTGGCGATCGCCTTCCTGCGCTTCCGCACGGGTCAGGTGCGCCTCGCCGGCACCCAGGCGGAATTGCTGGCGGGCGGCCGCGCGATCATGCGCGATGGCGCCTATAATAGCGGCATCGTGGTCGAGGTGCTGCGCACCCGCGACCTCAAGATCGGCCGGGCCGCAGCCCCGCTGATGGAGGCCGAACTGCTCGCCCGGATCGAGGATCGGCAGGCGCTGATCGCCGTCCATGCCGAAACCGAGCGGTTCCATGACGATATTCATCGCAAGCTGCTGCCGCTGATGGCCGATGTCGATCCGGCCGACCGGCTCGACCTGCTGGTCGCCGCGATCGACCAGCATGAGGAAAGCCGCACCGAATTGCAGCACCGGCTCGACAAGATCGCGATGACGGTCGATCCGGCGATCCAGCACAATCTGGACAAGGTGAAGCTGCAACTGCGCAGCGCCACCGAGGAAAAGGAAGAACTGATCGGCCGGCGCGGCCAGCTTGGCCAGGCCAGGATCGAAATCCAGCGGCGGCTGGATGCGGGCGATGCCCAGCCCGGCTCCTGGCTCTGCCTGCGCTCGCGGCGCGCCCTGTTCAAGGATCGGGTGCGCTCATCGGCCAGCCTCTCGATCCTGCGCGAGGCCTATCGCCAGCAGCGCGGACGTCCCCTGCCCCGACTGGTGCAGGAGATGATGAAGCGCGCGGACGAGGCCCGCGACGCCTATCAGGCGTTGCAGGGCGAAATTCGCGAGACGCTGGGCCATTACCGCGCCGATTTCGACAATAGCGCGCCCATTGCCCTGCCCGGCGCGATCGCGACCGAGGTGAAGCCCTGGCTCGCCGCCAATATCGCGGCGCTGGAGGAAAATGAGCTGATCCAGTATCGGCGCCAGGCCGACGAAGCCGCCGAGCAGATCGGCCAGCTGTTCCGCACCGCCTTCATCCATGAGCTGAACGCCCGCTTCAACGATCTGCGTTCGGAGTTGGACAACCTCACCCGCGCGCTGCGGATGCGGCCGCTCCACGGCGAGATCTACACGCTCCATGCCCGTCCCAAGGAGGAGTTTGCCGCGCTCCACCGGCTGGCGCGCGAGAGCGAGCATGACGAACTGACCTTCGACGCCCTCTTTGGCCGGGCCGCCCCGCGCGACGCCGAACATGCCCAGGCGCTGGCGGAGGTCGAACGGCTGCTGAGCGACGAGTCCCTCGATTTCTCGGCCTACCAGGATTACCGCAACTATTTCACCTTCGACCTGCGCATGAAGGATGTGAACAAGGGGCGCACCACCAGCTATGACAAGCGCAAGGGCACGGCGAGCGGCGCGGAGCGGCAAGTGCCCTATTATGTGGTGATCGGCGCGGCGCTGGCCAGCATCTATCATGGCGCGCGCCGGCAATATGAGCGGGCGGAGCTGGGTCTGGGCCTTGCCGTGTTCGACGAGGCGTTCAGCAAGATGGACGGCCCCAACCAGCGCACCCTGCTCGAATTTTACGACGATATCGGGCTGCAGGTGGTGATCGCCGCCCCATCGGAAAAGCGCGCGGTCGTCTATGAAAATCTCGACAGCGTGATCGACGTGTTCCGCCATGGCGACAATGCCAGCGCCGAAGCCGTCCGCATCAAGCCCCATGCCCGCACCCAGATGCGCGCCGCCAACCCGCAGCATCTGGACGATGCCGCGCTGGCCGAACGGCTCGACCTCTTCGCGCTCGACAGCGCGGAATAGGACAAGGCGGCTTCAGGGGCGCCGTCCTGCGCCCCTGAAGCCGCCATTCGATCAGGGGCGCGAAGCTGCCACGCGGATCACGCCCACGCCCTTGACCGTTTCGATCTTCGTGCCGAACGGCGTGGACAGGCGCTGCAGCCGTTCCAGGATGCGCGCACCGACCGTGGCATCGGCCAGGTGCGGCACGCCCTTGCCCGCACCCGTCGCGTTGACGCCCAGGTCGACGGGATAGAGGCGGATTTCGCTCAACTGGCCATCCTTGTAATGGCTCACCGCGATTACCGTTTCATAGAGGTTGGGATCGCCAAATTCCTTCGCGCCGCGCGCCTGCAGCAGTTCGGGTGCGGTCACGCTGCCCGGCGTGATGCCGAACTGGTCGTACATGTCGGCCGGCAGGTCATCCAGGCTGTTGTTCATCATCGCGAAGTTGCCGAGCGAATAGAAGATCGGCTTGCCCTTGTAGATTTCGATCCCGCGCAGCTGGTGCGGGCCATGGCCGACATAGGCGTCCGCGCCGGCATCGATCGCCTGATGGGCCAGACCCTGGGCGAAATTGGCGGGCGTCTGGCTGGCATTGCCGGGCTCATGATTATGCAGCGAGAAGACGGCGAAATTGCCATTCTGCTTGGCCTGGCGCACGGCCAGCATGTTGGCGGCGACATCCCTGGCGTTGAGATCATATTCGATCGTCATCGGTGCGGTCGGGGTTGTCGTCGTCCGATATTCGCGGCCCTTCATCTTGACCGACGCCCCCGCCTTGGTGCCCGCCAGCCGGGCGATCGTCGCCAGGTCGGTATCGGACACCAGGCCGACCTCGACGCTGCGGATGGTGTTGGCGCCGCCACGGCCGGGCACCTGGCCCAGTGGATCGGAGGCCGGCGTCATCGGCGTGAAGCTGGTGGTGGCCGACACCAGCCCGACGCGGCCATGCGGCCCGTCATAATAGGCCGGCGCACGGGCCGCGGTCATCGACCGGCCGGTGCCGGCATGGACGATATGCGCGCCGTCGAGCAGCGCCAGCGTGTCATACAGCCCCTCCACGCCCCAGTCGGTGGCATGGTTGTTGGCATGGCCGACAATGTCGATGCCCATCTTCGCCACATCGGCCGGGACGGCGGGATCGGCCAGCATCCAGGTGCCGCCCGACTCCGCCTGCGGCGAGCCCTTGAAGGTCTTGAGGTCGAGCGCGGTCGTCTCGAAATTGCCGAAGGTCACGTCCGCGCCACGCAGGATGCGCAGCATGTCGGGCGACTGCTGCTCGATCGTCGCCAGCATCGGCCGCAGATAGATGAGGTCGCCGACCGCCGCGAAGCTGAAATCACCGGCGATCGGGCTGGTCGGCACGCGGCGGGTCGACAGCTGGCCGCCGCTTTCCTCTTCCTCGGCATGGGCCGTGATCGGCGCGGTCAGCATCAGCGCGGCGCCGGCCAGCGACAGGCTGCGCACCGCGCGGCGGCGAAGAATCTTGGACAGCATCAACGGACTTCCCCTTTGTAACTTTGTGTCGGGGATAGCCGGTCGGGCTGACATGAACCTGTCGCCGGGACAGGCTTTTCTGTTCGGCGAGCCTATTCGGCGCGAAACGCGATGGTGACGCACAACCCTCGGCCGGTCCGTCCGTCGGCCAGGCTGATCTGCGCGCCCATCCGGTCGGCGAGCGCGCGGGCGATCGGCAGGCCAAGGCCGGTGCCCGGCGTCGCGCTGTTGCCCGGCATGCGGTAGAAACGGTCCCACACCTTCTCGCGCTGAGCCTCGGGAATGCCCGGACCATCATCGTCGATATCGACCATCGCCTGCCCCTCGCGGCGATAGAGATGGACGGTCACCGTGCCGCCCGGCCGATTGTAGCGGATCGCATTGTCGAGCAGATTGCCGATCAGCTCCGCCGCCAGCCCCGGCTGGCCGACTGCCATGGCCGGACCGACCATCGCCTTGTCATAGCCGATCTCGATATCGGCCGGCGCCTGGGCCGCGCGATCGGCGATCACGTCCGCGGCAACTTCGGACAGGTCGAACGGTACCATCCGCATGTCGCCATCCTCCTCGCTGCGGGCGAGCGCGATCAACTGGCGCAGCAATTGTTCGAGGCTGTCGATGGCGTGGGGAATATCCTGCAACGCCGCCTTGCCCTGGGGCGAGGCCGCGCCATAGCGATCAAGCACATCGAGATGGACCCGCGCCACGGCAAGCGGCGTGCGCATCTGGTGCGAGGCGTTGGAGGTGAACTGCCGCAGCGAATTGGTCGCCCGCTCCAGCCGCGCCATCAGCCCGTTGAAGGCCGCGACGAACGGCTTGATCTCGACCGGCGTGGCTTCCGCCATTTCCATGCGGAAAGCCGGCGACGCCTCGCGCCGGGCGGCCTCCACCTGCCCCGTCAGGTCCGACAGCGGTCGCAGTCCCCAGCGGATCGCCCACCAGAAGAGCAGCCCGGTGACCAGCAGCACCGCGACGCCGACCAGCAGCACCTGGCGCAGGAACAGCCGTTCATAGGCGGACCGATCATCCAGATAGTCGGCAATCTGGATCGCGATCAGCTTGTCATCGCCATAGGCACGGCGCATCTCGGTCGCGATCCGCACCGGCTTGCCGTGCAGCGTGCTGCTGCGCAGATAGGCCGCCTGGGTAACATAATGGGCGTCCGCCGGATCGAGATAGCCGCGCACCAGCGGCGTCTTGCGATAGGCATTCTTGAAGGTCGCGGGCGGATGGCGATCGGTCACGCCGTCCCAGTCCGCGCGATAGTCGGCAGGCGGTTTCAGGCTGGGATCGCCGGCGACCAGCGTATCGCCACGATAGACGCTGTAATGGACCACCGGCCGGGCGCGGCGCTGAAGCAGGTGAATGACCAGCGGCACCAGCCGCTTCTGGTCGGCCGGCGGGCTGTTATAGGCAAGGCTGAGCGTCCGGACCGACCCCACCAGCACCCGATCGACCGTGTCCGCCTCCGTATTGTGATTGACCAGTGCGGTGATGACGGAAAAGACCAGCACCAGCGCCGTCAGCGGCATCATCACCGCCCCCGTCAGGCGCAGCCGCAGCGAGGAAGACAATCTGCGCATGTGCGTGGCGGTCGATCAGTCCGGCGCTCAGGCCGCTTCGATCATATAGCCCAGCCCGCGGATCGTGCGGATCGACGGGCCGGACGGCTGCAACTTGCGGCGCAGGCGGCCGACATAGACCTCCAGCGCATTGGGCGTGACGGCATCGTCGAAGTTGAACACTTCGGCCGACAGCCTTTCCTTGGCCACCACCTTGCCCGGCCGGCCCATCAGCGTCTCCAGCACCGCCAGTTCGCGTCGGCGCAGGTCGATCATGCTGCCTTCCAGATAGACAGTGCGGCTGGACCGGTCGAAGGTCAGCGTGCCGATGCGCAGCACCGGATCGAGTGTGCCCTGGCTGCGTCGCACCAGCGCGCGGACCCGCGATTCCAGCTCGCGCGGATCGAACGGCTTGGCCATATAATCGTCGGCCCCGCGATCCAGACCATTGATCCGGTCGTCGATCATGTCACGTGCGGTCAGGATGATGATCGGCGTCCGCGCACCGCGCGCGCGCAGCCGGCTCAGCACTTCCAGGCCGTCCAGATCGGGCAGGCCCAGGTCCAGGATGATCGCGCTATAGGGTTCCTGATCGGCCAGCCGCAGCGCATCCTCGCCGCTGGTCAATATGTCGACGGCAAAGCCCGCGCCTTCCAGCGAGGCCATGATCCCCCGCGCCAGACGCTCATCATCTTCCACCAGCAACAAACGCATTACAGCACTCCTACCGATCCCGGCAGGCACCCTCGATCGACATTAAATTGCGATACGCATCCGCAGCAGGAATGCAAATACCAAATAAAAAGCCCTTATCTTGCCGTTGATTGCAAGATCGGCCGCCCCACCCCTCTCTGTGTCAGGTTCGTGACAGCGACTCCGGTTAGGACTCGCCAGGAAAGACGGACGACGACGGATTTTCCGCCGTACGCGCCGCCAGAAAAAACAGATCGCAGCGCGGCAAGAGCGCTTCGGGCGCACAAGGGGAAAATAGATATGACGACCGTTCGGTCCTCGCTCGCGGGGGCGCTCATCTGCATGGCTGCGGCACTGCCCGCTGCCGCCATGGCGCAATCGGCCAGCCCGGCCCCGGCTGATGCCGCATCGCTCGCCCGTCTCGACGCGCTGTTTGCGCGCTGGAACAGCGAGACCGCCCCCGGCTGCGCCGTCGCCGTCTCGCGCAATGGCCAGGCGATCGCTACCCGCGCCTATGGCATGGCCAGCCTGGAACTGGGCGTCCCCCTCACCCCGGACAGCATCTTCGAGGCCGGATCGGACTCCAAGCAGTTCACCGCCGCCGCGACCCTGATGCTGGCACATGCCGGCAAGCTGTCGCTGGACGATGACATCCGCAAGGTCGTGCCGGAAATGCCCGATTACGGCACCCCGGTCACGATCCGCCACCTGCTGCACCACACCAGCGGCCTGCGCGACTGGGGCTCGGTCGCCGCGATCGAGGGCTGGCCGCGCAACAGCCGCACCGCCGACAATCAGGACATGCTGAACATCGTCGCGCGCCAGAAGGAACTGAACTTCGCGCCCGGCAGCCATTATCTCTACAGCAACAGCAATTATAACCTGCTCGCCATCATCGTCGCGCGGGTCAGCGGCCAGTCGCTCGCCGACTTCACCCAGGACCATATCTTCAAGCCGCTGGGCATGACCCACACACGCTGGCGCGACGATCATGGCGATGTCGTGCCGGGCCGCACCGGTGCCTATGAATTCGACGATGGCGTCTATCGCAACGACCAGGTGATTGAGGACGCCTATGGCAATGGCGGCCTGCTGACCACGGTCGGCGATCTGGTGAAGTGGCAGGCGGCGCTCGACGCCGACACGTTCGGCGCCGGCTTCACCGCGCAGATGCAGACGCCGACCAAGCTCAATGACGGCACGCCGATCGCCTATGCGCTGGCGCTGGTGAACCTCGACCATCATGGCCAGCAGGAAGTCAGCCATAGCGGGTCGACCGGCGGCTACCGCGCCTGGATGGCCCGCTATCCGCAGCACAAGCTGGCCGTGTCGCTGCTCTGCAATACCGGCAATGCCGACACGCCGGTGCTGGGCCGCGATGTCGCCGACATCTTCCTGCCCGCCTACAAGGCCAAGACCTATACCCCCAAGGGGCCGCTGCCCTCGGGCACCTATGCCGACAGCATGACCGGCTTCCCGGTCCGCTTCGACAGCGACGACAAGGGCAATCTGCGCGCAGACGGCCGGGTGCTGACCCCGGTGGGTCCGGGCCGCTGGGCCCAGCGCGAGGATATCTTCGCCTTTGGCAAGACCGGCCTGACGCTGGAACATCGCGAGGGCGAGAAGATCGCCTATCGCAAGGTCGATGCCGTCACCGCCTTCGACGCCAAGCCCTATGTCGGCCGCTTCTGCGGCGTCGACACCTTCGCCTGCCTCAGCTTCAAGCAGCAGGGCGACACGCTGACCTATAGCGGCCCGCGCTGGTACAACACGCCGCTCAGCCCCGCCTATGCCGACGTCTTCACCGGCGAGGCCGCGCCGGGCGCGGGCCGCATCACCGTCAAGTTCGAACGCGACGCATCGGGCGCGGTCACCGCGCTGCGCTTTGGCGAAGGGCGTGCCTACGACGTCGCCTTCCGCCGCGTCGCCGACTGATTTTCAGCCATCACACAAGAGCCGCTCGGGTCGCGGCCACAACAAAGCAAGAGCAAAAGGGGACTATTGGAAATGCGTATTGAAGACACTGGATTTCGCCGCCTGCTGATGGCGGGCAGCGCCGGGGCCGCTCTGGTCCTGTCCCTCGCCTCGGCGCAGCTCGCCATGGCACAGGACAGCACGCCCGCCGCCGACGATGACGCCGGTTCGATCGTCGTCACCGGTTCGCGCATCGACCGCAAGGGCTTCGACGCGCCGACCCCGACCACCGTCGTGGGCGAAAGCGAACTGCGCCAGGGCGCCCGTCCCAGCATCGCGCAGGTGCTGAACGACCTGCCGCAGTTCCGCGCAACCCAGTCGCCGGCCAGCACCGTCGCCAACACCAACTCCTCCTCGTCGGCGATGGACCTTCGCGGCCTGGGCGTCACCCGCACCCTGACCCTGCTCAACAACCGCCGCTTCACCGGCTCGTCGGACCTCAACACCGTGCCGCAGGGCCTGGTGAAGCGGGTCGAGATCGTCACCGGCGGCGCCAGCGCAGCCTGGGGCTCGGGCGCGATCGGCGGCGTCGTCAACATCATGCTCGACGATGATCTGGAAGGCCTGACCATCGGCGCGCAGAACGGCGTGTCGTCGCGCGGCGACGGCTATCGCTACAGCTTCGACGGCACCTTCGGCACCCATTTCGCCGACGGCCGCGGCCACTTCATGATCGGCGCCGAATATCAGAATGACGAGGGCATTCTCGACCGCAACTCGCGCAAGAATGTCGGCAGCGCCAACCTCTTCTCGCCGACCACGGGCGACCATGACTATATCCTGGTGCGCGACGTCAACAGCTCGACCACCAGCCTCGGCGGCCTGATCACCTCGGGCACGCTCAAGGGCCAGACCTTCAATTCGGACGGCACGCTGCGCGCCTTCCAGTACGGCAGCCAGATCAGCGGTTCGACCATGGTCGGCGGCGAAGGCGTGGCCACCAACGACGAATATGCGCTGACCAACCCTTATCAGCGCGTCAACAGCTATGCCCGCGCCAGCTTTGAGGTTGGCGACGCCACCTTCTGGGCGGACGGCAGCTACAGCCGCATCTGGGCCAAATATCCCTTCTATGCGGAAAATGGCACCTACACCCTGTCGGCCAGCAATCCCTATCTGTCGCAGTCGATCCGCGATCAGCTCGCCGCCGCCGGCGAGACCAGCATCAAGGTCGGCCGCTTCTTCGAGGATTATGGCTATCGCACCTTCGGCTATTATCGCCAGAATGTGGAAGGCGCGATCGGCGTCGATGGCAGCTTCGCGGACGGCAAATGGCGCTATTCGGCCTATTACAGCCATGGCGAAAACCGCAACATGCAGAGCTATGACAACCAGATCACCGGCGCGAACCTGACCGCCGCGCTGGATGCCGTGACCGACAGCAGCGGCAATATCGTCTGCCGCACCGCGCTCACCGATCCGACGACCGCCTGCCGCCCGCTCAACATCCTGGGCGAAGGCGCCGCCAGCCAGGACGCGATCGACTATGTGTTCGGCAATGTCGCCCGCGTCGTCTACACCACCAAGCTCGACAGCGCCGGCGCCAGCCTGCGCGGCGATCCCTTCTCCACCTGGGCCGGCCCGGTTTCGGTCGCCTTCGGTGCGGAAGCCCGCTGGGAAGAGCAGGTCACCAACAGCCTCGACGCCACCTCGGCCGCCAAGGGCTTCAGCCGCTTCAACTTCTCGCCGCTCGACGGCGGGTTCAACGTCCAGGAAGCGTTCGGCGAAGTCGCCATCCCGCTGCTCGACCAGCCGTTCAGCAAGCTCGATGTCAACGGTGCGGCCCGCTACAGCCGCTACAGCACCAGCGGTGGCATCTGGTCGTGGAAGCTGGGTGTGACCGATCGCATCTTCGACAATCTGCTGCTGCGCGTGTCGCGTTCGCGTGACATCCGCTCCGGCAGCCTGGCGGAACTCTACACCACCACCACGACCAGCTTCACCACGGTCGCGGAAAATGGCAGCACCTACTCGATCACCCGCTATGGCGGCGGCAATGCGAACCTGAAGCCCGAAATCGGCAGCACGCTGACCGCCGGCGCGGTGTTCACGCCGACCTTCCTGCCGGGCTTCAACCTGTCGGTCGACTATTACAACATCAAGCTCAAGGACGCGATCACCTCGCTGGGTGCGCAGGACGTCATCAGCGGTTGCGCCAACGGCAATACCGACCTGTGCAGCCAGATCGTGCGTGACACTGCCGGTGCCCCGACCACCATCTACACCACCTATATCAACTTGGCCGAATACAAGACCGCCGGCGTGGATATCGAGGCCAGCTACACCCTGCCGCTGAGCAAGGTGAGCGGCGGCCTGGGCGGCACGATGCGCTTCCGCGGCCTTGCCACCTATGTCGACAAGGTGCTGATCAACGACGGCATGACCAGCGTCGACCGCGCCGGTGACGTGGGCGACAATGTCAGCTTCGGCACGCCGCACTGGCGCGCCACCGGGTCGATCAACTACAGCAGCCAGGACGTCTCGGTCGACGCCCGCGTCCGCTATGTCGGCGGCGGCAAGTTCAACCATGCGCTGGATATCGCCAACAACGACATCGCCGCCCGCGTCTATGTCGACCTCGGTGCCCAGGTGAATGTCGACAAGTTTACCCTGTTCGCCAACGTCAACAACCTGTTCGACCGCGATCCGCCGCTGACCACCTATGGCGCGATCCACTATGACACGATCGGCCGTTACATGACGGTCGGCGCCAAGGTTCGCTTCTGATCCCTGGCTGATCGATGTGCGCGGGCAACCCCTTGCCCCCTGCCCGCGCACATTGAAAACCCGCCTTCGAACGACCGGCACGCACGCGGCGGGCTTTCATGCGCCGCCCCGCTGGGCTAGCACGCGCTATCCATCCGGTGCAGGATCATGGACGTTCGATGCTCACGGTTCGACAGATAGAAATTTTCCGCGCCGTCATGATTACCAAGACGGTCAGCGGCGCCGCGCGGATGCTCGGCACGTCCCAGCCCGGCCTCAGCCGGATGCTCGGCCATATGGAGGACAGGCTGCAGTTCCGCCTGTTCGACCGCACCCGCGGCCGGCTGGTGCCGACCCAGGAAGCGGGCGTGCTGTTCGAGGAGATCGAACGCATCTACAAGGGCTTCGACGATCTCGCCCATGTCATCCGCCGGCTGGCCAAGGGGGAGGACAAGACCTTTCGCGTCGGCGCATCGCCCTCGCTCGGCCATTCGATCCTGCCCCAGATGCTGGCCCGCCTCAGCGCCAATTATCCCGGCCTCACCATCCAGTTCGACATTCTCTCGGTCGAACAGGCGATCGATTATCTCGCGCTCCAGCGCGGCGAATATGCGCTGACCGTCTTTCCGATCGATCATCCCAACATCCTGTCCAGCCGGATCGGCGCCGGGCGCATGGTCTGCGCCGTGCCCAGCCATCATCCACTGGCGGATCGCGACCGGATCGGCGTGGCGGACCTTGCCGGCGCGCAACTGCAATCCTTCCGCCCCGACACGCCCCATGGGCGGATCATCACCGACATGTTCGCCCGCGCCGGGCAGGAACCGGACGTTTCCACCTATATCCGCTTCGCCGAAACCGCGGTCGCCTTCGTCGCGAACGGCATGGGCGTGGCGCTGGTCGACAGCTTCACCGCGATGCAGCCCCATGCCGACACCGTCCGCTTCCTGGAATTTGAAGACCCCGGCGTGCTTCCGGTCTATATCAACCGCAATATGGAATCGCCGCGCGCCATCATCGGCGAAACCTTCGAGGAGATTGCCCGCAGTGCGATGCTCGCCCTGCCGCGCCCGCCAAAGCCATAACATAGCGATATAGCGAAGCGCATCTGGAGCGGTGGAAATTACCTATTGAATGGATGAGGCATAGCCATCCGCAGAATAGAAGCCGACAGGCCACCGGACAAGCAAGGCAAGGGCGCAGGGCGCCGCGAGAGGATGAAAGGCATTATTCGAGATGGCCAGCTATTCCGCCACCGGCAGCGTGTCCGTGCGGCCCTATGTGACCGTTGACGGCCAGGCTGCGCCCGTCGCATCGGACAGCCTATGGACCGCGCGCCAGATACTGGTCGTCGCCATCTGCTTCATCCTCAACATGCTTGACGGCATGGACGTGCTGATCCTGTCCTATATCGCCCCCGCCCTGTCGACCGACTGGCAGGTGACGCCCGAACGGCTGGGCGTGGTGTTCAGCGCCGGGCTGGCCGGTATGGCCGCCGGCGGCCTGCTGATCGCGCCGATGGCCGACAGGTTCGGCCGCCGCAAGCTGATCCTCGCCTCGCTGGTGATGATGGCCGGCGCCATGTTCGGCTCGGCCATGGCCGCCAATATCGGCGAACTGATCGTCAGCCGCTTCATCGTCGGCATCGGCATCGGCACGGTGCTGGCCAGCATGGCAGCGCTCACCGCCGAATATGCCCCGCCCCGGCATCGCACCTTCGCGGTCGGTTTCCTCCAGGCCGGCTATCCGGTCGGCGCCACCATCACCGGCTTCATCGTCGCCAACTTGCTGCCCATTTACGGCTGGCAGGCGATGCTGCTGGGCGCGGCGATCCTCTGCACCCTGTCCCTGCCCTTCGTCTGGCTGTTGCTGCCCGAAAGCATCGACTTCCTGCTCAGCCGCCAGCCCAAGGGCGCGCTGGAAAAGGCCAACCGCCTGCTCCGCTCGATGGGCCAGCCGGCGGTCGACACGCTGCCCGCCAGGAAGGTGCATGAAGCCAACAAGGCCGGTGTGCGCGGCCTGCTGACCGATGGCCGCGCGACCGGCACCATCCTGCTGTGGATGGCTACCATCTCCGGCTTCATGACGCTCTATTTCGTCATCAGCTGGATCCCCAAGCTGGCGGTCGAGGCCGGCCTGCCGGCCAAGGACGCCATCTATGCCGGCGCCATCTACAATATCGGTGCCTTTGTCGGCGTGACCCTGATCGGCATAGCCGGCACCCATTTCGACCTGCGCCGTCTGATCCTGGGCTATATGTCGGCCGCCGCCGTCACGCTGGTCCTGTTCGGATCGGTCACCATGCCGCTGATCGCGACGCTCGCCACCGCCTTCCTGATCGGCGTCTTCGTCCAGGGCGGCTTCAACGGCTGCTACCCGCTCGCCGCCAGCCTCTATCCGCCCGAAGCACGCGGCACCGGCATCGGCTGGGCCATGGGCGTCGGCCGGATCGGCGCAGTGATCGGGCCGATGCTGGGCGGCTTCCTGCTCGCGGCGAAAGTCTCACTGCCTGTCATCTTCGGTGTCTTCGCGGTGCCAGCCGTCATCGCGGGCATCTGCGCCGCGATGATCCGCCTGCCCAAGGCCGACTGACCGCCCCTCTTCCAAGGATAATGCCATGTTCCAGTCCCCCGCGCCCGTCGCGGATCGCCCCCGCGCGTCCATTCTCTGCGGCCTGATCGGCCAGGGCATCGCCGGATCGCGCAGCCCGCACATGCACGAGACGGAGGCAAAGGCGCTCGGCCTGACCCTCGTCTACCGCATCCTCGATGCCGATCGGATGGGCTATGACGCGGACGACCTGCCCCGCCTGCTGCCGATGCTGGGCGCGATGGGCTTTGACGGGATCAACGTCACCCATCCCTTCAAGCAGGCGGTCATCCCCTTGCTCGACAGCCTGTCCGACGCGGCGCGGGCATTGGGCGCGGTCAACACCATATTGTTCCGCAACGGCCGGGCGCATGGCGACAATACGGACTGGTCGGGCTATCGCGCCCATTTAGTCGCAGGCCTTGCCGATCGCCCGCGCGGCCGGATCGCGATGATCGGTGCAGGCGGCGCTGCGGCAGCGGTCGGCTATGCCCATCTCGACCTTGGCGCGACGCATCTTGCCATCGTCGATCCGGCACAGGACCGCGCGGCGGCGCTGGCCGATCGGCTTGGCGCGCTCTTCCCGGCGGCGCAGGTGCAGGCCATGGCCCATGCGGCCGATGCCATAGCCGGCGCCGATGGCGTGGTCCAGACCTCCCCGATCGGCATGCTCAGCCATCCCGGCCTGCCCTTCGATCCCGATCTGCTGACGCCCGATCAATGGGTGTCGGACATCATCTATTTCCCGCTGCACACCCCGTTGCTGGTGGCGGCGCAGGCCAAGGGCTGCGCCATACTGACCGGCGGCGGCATGGCGGTGATGCAGGCGGCCCATGCCTTCGCCCTGTTCACAGCGGTCGCACCGGACAGCAACCGCATGCTGGCGGACTTCGCCCGCGCGACCGATGCGGCTGTCGCGCCATGATCGCCGACAGCCCGCCCGCCATCGTCCTGCCCGTCCAGGTCGCCGAAGCGGTGAAGCCCGCGCCGCAATTGCAGGGGCCGCCCGCCGGACCACAGACGCCCCCACCCCCGCCGCCGGCCGCGCCCCAGGCCGGCTGGCGCACACGGCTCAAGGACAGCGGCGTCAACCTCACCTTCTCCTATGTCTCCGAAAGCGCCGCATCGATCAGCGGCGGGCGCGATCAGGGCGCAGCCTATACCCAGCAATTGCTGGCATCGGCGGTCGTCGACACCGGCAAGGCGTTCGGCCTTTCAGGCGGGAAGATCATCGCGACGATCATCCATCGCAAGGGGCAGGATCTGACCGCGACCCGCATCGGCAATCTGTTCGAGGTGCAGGAACTGTTCGGCGGCGGGCAGGATCTGCGCCCGGCGGAACTGAGCTATGAGCAGCAGTTGAACGGCGGCCGGACCGCGCTCAAGATCGGCCTCTATCATACGGGCGACGATTTCGCGACCTTGCCCTCGGGCTGCCAGTTCCAGAATTTCGCCTTCTGCCCGCGCCCGACCACGCTCTTCTACAATAGCGGCTTTTCCGGCTTCCCGATCCCGCGCTGGGGCATCCGCGCCCGGCAGGACATCGGCCATGGGCTGAGCATCAGCGTCGCCGCCTTCGAAGTGAACAGCATCCGCGCCCAGACCGGCAATGGCTGGCAACTGGCGCCGCGTTTCGACAGTGTCGTCCTGCCGGTCGAACTGGGCTGGAAATCGGGCCAGGGCGCGGGGCAATTGCCCGGCCTGGTCCGGGTCGGCGGCCTCATCGACACGACCGACAAGCCCGACGTCTATGCCGACGCCAATGGCGATTCCTACGCCCTGTCCGGCCTCGCCCCGGCCACCCGGCGCGAACGGTGGAGCGCCTGGGCCATGGCGGAAAAGATGATCGTCCGCTTCGGCCCCGGCGAACGCGGCCTGTCGCTGTTCGGCACCATGACCCTGTCCGACCGGGCGACCGCGCGCGTGCCCCTGTTCCTGAGCGGCGGCTTCGTCGCGCGCGGCCTGTGGGACAATCGGCCCAGGGACAATTTCGGCCTCGGCCTCGTCTATGCCAGGGTCAATCCGCGCATCGCCGATCGGCAGCGCGACCAGCAGATGCTGGGACAGGATGTCGATCCGCAGCGCTGGGAAGCAAGCGGCGAAATCTTCTATGGCTGGCAGGCGACCCGCGCATTGCTGCTGCGCCCCAACCTCCAATATATCCACCGCGTCGGGGCGACGAGCCGCTATCCCGATGCGGTGGTGGCCGGCATGACGATCAAGCTGATCCTCTGACCCCGCTCAATCGACCGGGTTCTCGGCGCGGAACCGGTTCTGTGCGGCCAGCCGGACGCCGGCATTGGGTGCGCCATAGCCCGTATAGCCACGATCGCGCTGGACGAACTCGAAGAAGAACAGCTTGTCGAAAGCGCGGCTGTAAAGCTGCCAGAAGCCGTGCCCATCGGCGTCCTCGTCATAGAGGATGCCCAGCGCCTGCATCCGAGCCACCAGCGCATCGTCAAAGCCGAAGCGCGCGGCGATGTCCGCATAATAATTGGCCGGGATGGTCAGCACCGCGGCGCCCTCATCCCGCAATGCCTGCGCCGTCGCGAAGATATCGTCGGTCGCCAGCGCCACATGCTGATAGCCGCCGCCAATCCCCTGGTCGAGGAAGCGGGACGACAGCGTCTCGCGCGCGTCCGACGCATTGAGTGTCACGCGGAAGGCGCCGTCGGGCGCCTGCAAGGCCTGGCTATGCACCAGTCCCGACGGATCGATCACATCCTGCGCCGCCTTGGCCTCCAGCCCGAACAGGGCGCGCCAGTAAAGCTGCCAGGACAGGAATTCGTCATTATGGACGACGGCGGCGAGATGGTCGAAGCCATGGGCATGGACCGGCGCATCGGGCGCTGCCTCGATCGCTTGGAACTCCCGTGCCCACAGCCCTTCGACCTCATTATCGTCGATCAGATAGACCAGGCTGCCGCCGACCCCGCGCAGCGCCGGCATCGCCATCCGGCCGGGGCGGCCTTCCGCGCTATAGGCCTTGATCCCCAGCGCCGCCGCGCGCGCCTGCACCGCCGCCTTGTCCCTCACCCGCACGCCGATCGCGCAGATGGACGATCCATGCGCCGCACGATAGGCGCTGGCAAAGCCCTTGGGTTCGGCATTGATGACCAGGTTGACGCCGTCCTGGCGCCATCTCGTCACCTTCTTCTGGCGATGCTCGCCGGCAAGGCTGAAGCCCAGTGTCGTCAGCGTGCGGCCCAGCCGCGCGGAATCGGCGCTGGCGGTGGTGAATTCCACGAATTCGGCGCCCAGCACCGGCTCCGGCGCCGGCATGGTCGACGGGCGCCCCAACTGCCGCAGCGCCGCATCGCGCACATAGTCGAGCGAACGATGCCCGTCCTCCGCCACCAGCGTCGCCGCATTGGAGCGGAACCGGTCGTTGAAGATTTCCAGCGACAACGGCCCGTCATAGCCAGTGGCCAATATCTCCGCGACGAAGCCGGCGACATCCAGCCCGCCCTGCCCCGGCAGGTTGCGGAAATGGCGGCTCCAATAGAGCAGGTCCATGTCGAGCAGCGGCGCATCGGCGAGCTGAACGAAGACGATCTTGTCGCCACGGATATCGCGGATGCTGTCGCTCGGAATCTTGCGCGACAGCGAATGGAAGCTGTCGAGGATGATGCCGATATGGGGATGGTCGACCTGCTCGACGATCGACCAGACATCGCGATGATCGAACACATGCCGGCCCCAGGCCAGCGCCTCATAGCCCACCAATAGGCCGCGCTTGGCCGCCCGCTCGCCCAGATCCCGGAAATCGTCGACGATCCGCTCCCGTTCGCCCAGAGAGGCAGGCGAGCAGTTGGAGCAGACCAGGATGCGATCGGTGCCCAGTTCGCCCATCAGGTCGAACTTGCGCTCGGCCCGGTCGAAGGCGCGCTGGCGCAGCGCGCCCGGCATCCCCTCGAAATCGCGGAAGGGCTGGTAGAGCATGCAGGCAAGGCCCAGATCGTCCAGCATGCGCCGCACGTCTCGCGGCGCCAATTCCGACCCGATCAGGTCATTCTCGAATATCTCGACCCCGGCAAAGCCGGCCGCGGCAGCGGCACGCAATTTCTCTTCAAGCGTGCCGCGCAGCGAAACGGTGGCGATGGCGTTGGACATGGGGGATCTCCTTGAAGCCCCCTTATCCCACAGCCCGGCACCGCCATTTAACCGCTCAAGACCGACTATCCCATAGCATAGAGTTATAGGATGGCCGCCCGGATCAGGACGGGATCAGTCCCTTGCCCGCCAGACGGCCGCGTTCGGCCGCGACCTGCGCCGCGGTCTGCTTGCCGCCGGCGCGCACCTTGGCGACCTCCGCCGCGGTGAAGGGCGCGGCGGGCTTGGCCGCCTTCTTGAGCGACACCGCATGATTCAGCACATCGGCAATATCCTGATCGGACATGGTGCCCATGCCGGGCATCAGGCCGGTGATCTTCCTGTCGTCCACGGTGATCGGGCCATAGATGCCATAGAGCAGCACCATGGCGAGATAGCGCCGCCCCTCCGGGCTGGTCGCGATCTGCGCGACCCGGCCGTTGAGACGCGGAAACTGGCCCGGCAGGCCCGCGCCCGAGGGCTGATGGCACATGGAGCAGCGGTTGGCGAAGGTCTGCGGACCAGTCGCCTGTGCCGCCCCCGGCAAACCTACCGCCGCAACCGCCAGCAGAGAGAATATGACGCGCTTGATACCCTGAATCATCGCCTGAAATGTCCCCGCACATATGGACGTTTACCCCGGAAGCCGCCCCCGCCAGGGTGCCGCACCGGATTTCACGCCTCTTCCCAAGATTATGTGGATGCGCAAATACTGGACAGTCTTCAAATATTCGTCAAGCCCGCCGTTGCGAGCGATGCGCAAAGGGTGGCGAACCGGGCCGCGCCGTGGTAGGAGGGCCGCCAAGGCAGATGTGATATGATACTCGCTCCCTCACGGCCCGGCATCTATGCCCGCGGGTCCGAAACGGTGGACCAGATCCTCAAGGCAGCACTGGACGTGCTGATCGACGAGGGTGCCGATGCCTTCACCCTGCGCCGCATCGCCGCGCGCTGCGACATGAAGGTCGGCAATGTCAGCTATCATTTCCCGCGCAAGGAAATGCTGATCCAGGTGATGCTGGACGAGATGCTGGAATCCTATGACAAGCTGCTGGAGGAGATGGTGCGCAAGCCCGGCCTCACCGCCGAGGAACGGCTCAAGCTGGTCATCATCCTGTGCCTGGAGGATATCCAGACCAAGCGCACCACCCATTTGTTCACCGAACTCTGGGCGCTCGCCAACCAGAGCGAGTTCGTCGCCGACCGGGTGCGCCTGTTCTACAGCAAGGTGCATGAGGTGATCGGCGAATATGTGGCGCAGATCAATCCGGCCCTGTCCCCGGACGAGGTGCATAGCGTCGCCCTGTTCATCAGCGCGTCGATGGAAGGATCGACGCCTTTCCTGGGGCATCAGAAGCCCTGGGCGGCCAAGATGCCGGTCTTTACCGCGCTGGCGGCAATGTCGTTCGTGCATCTTGCCAAGACGGTGACTTCGCGCGATCTTGCAGGGCTGATGACAGAAGCGGCCTGACGCCGCCCCAAGGGGGAGAGATGGTCTGAACGGCAGGGGCGCCACCGGCGCCTGTTCATGCTGTGGGGGCCATCATGACGCAAAGCCGTATATTGCCCGGATGGGCACCGGACCGGACCATCGCCTGCATCGCCGCCGCCGCGCTCGCGCTGCTGCAACCCGGCATCGATCCCGTCTTCCTCACCCTGCTGACCGCTGCCACCCGGCTTGATCCATCCGACCATGGCTGGATCGTCGGCGCGACCCAGGGTGGCATGGCGATCGGCGCGATCCTCGTCTGGCGCGGCGGCGCGCACCTGCCGGCCGGCGCGCCGGCCTTCGCCGCGCTGATCGCGCTGGCCGCCAGCCTGATAACGCCGGCGCTCGACGAACTGGCAACGCTCATCGCCGCGCGCGGTCTGTTCGGCGTCGGCATGGGCGTCGCCTATACCCACGCGATGAGCGCCGCCGCCTCGCAGCGCCCGACCGGCGCCTATGCCGCCGTCTTCCTGGTCCAGTTGCTGCTGTCCACCCTGGTCGCGCTGGCGCTGCCGGCGATCGGCGACAGCGCCGGGCCGGCCGCTGCGCTGCGCCTGCTGGCGCTCGCACCGATCGGCGTGCTGCTGCTCAGCCTGCTGATGCCGGCCGCCGATCCGGCGCAGACGCCCACCGGCGACGCCAATGAACGCGCGCCCACCCCGGCCCGCGCCTGGGCGCTGGCCGTTGCCCTGTTCTGCTTCATCGCCGCCACCATGATGATCTGGAGCTTTTCCGGCGCGCTGGCGCTGGCCGCCGGCATCGACGACAGCGTGATCGGCGAGGCGGTGGCGATCGGATCGGTGATCGGCGCGCTAACCGCGATCGCGCTGATGCGCGAACAGAGCATCGTGCCGCTGCCGCTGACCGGCCTGCTGTGCGCCTTCTGCCTGCTTGCCCCGCTCGCCCTCACCCGCCCCGGCGCACCGACCCTGTTCATCCTGGCGATCGGCCTGCTCAATATCGGGTCGACCGCCACCATCATCCGCTTTTCCGGCCTTGCCACGGCAGCGGGCGGCGGCAGTCCGCTGTTCCGCCGCTTCGTCGCCTGCGTCCACAGCCTGGGCATGATCGCCGGGCCGGTGGCGGGATCGCTGCTGTCCGACGGGTTGGGGCAACAGGGGCTGGTCGATGGCGCGCTGGTCGCGCTCACCGGCGGCTGTTTCGCGCTGCTGGTCGCTGCTGCCCCCGACAGGCTGCGCCTGCCCCGGATCGAGGGCGTGCACGAGATTATCGCTTAGTTTTGCTGCGGCGCAAAATTATTTTGCGGGGAGCGCCTCCACCCCCTTGACCAATCCTTGACACTTGTCCAGCCTTCATTTCAGCGCCGGAACGCGGACCAGATGAGTCCAGCGCCGCCGCACCGATCAAGGGGGATCACACCAGATGTCGAGCGCCGCCGTCAGGGGATTTTTCGCCACCGCCGCCATGGGTTTCGCCCTGTGCGCAGCCATCACCGTCCATGCCGCGCCCGCCGACACCACGGCCGCGCTGGAGCCGGAAACGTCCGATGTGGTGACGATGGAGCCACCCAAGCCCAACTGGTTCTTCGTCGACGGCGGATGGGACATGCCGGGCACCAGCATCTTCGACGGCGACAGCGGCAAGATGGTGGGCATGGTCGAAACCCGGCGCCTCGCAGACATGGCAATCGATCCGGCCGGCAAATATTATTATGTCGCCGAGACGATCTGGTCGAAGGGCGATCGCGGCACGCGGCAGGACATGGTGTCGGTCTATGACACGCGCGAACTGAAGCTGGTCACCGAAATCACCATTCCCGACCGCATCCTGATCGGATCGCGCAAGAACAATTTCATCATCAGCGATGATGGCAAGACCGGCTTCGTCTATAATCTCAGCCCCGCCTCCTCGGTGAACATCGTCGATCTGGTGAAGCGCAAGTTCGTCGCCAATGTCGAAGTGCCCGGCTGCGCCAGCATGATGCCCAATCCGGGCGTCGGCTTTTCCGCGCTCTGCGCCGACGGATCGCTCGCCACCGTGAAGCTGACTGGCAGCAAGGCCGACATCACCCATAGCGCGCCCTTCTTCTCGGCCACCGACGATCCGATCTTCGACAATTTCACCTATGACCGGAAGAAGAAGGAAACGACGTTCCTCAGCTACACCGGCCAGATCTGGACCGCGAAGCTTGGCCCGGCGCCGACCATCTCCGCGCCCTTCTCGATCCAGGCGGCCGCCGGCATCCGGCCGGGCGAAACCAAGCCGCTGGAACTGAACTGGTATCCCGGCGGGCGCCAGCCGATGGCGCTGCACCGCGCCACCGGCCATCTGTTCGTGCTGATGCACATGGGCGAATATTGGTCGCACAAGGCGTCGGGCACGGAAGTGTGGGAAGTCGATCTCGCCACGCAGAAGGTGGTGAAGCGCCGCCCGCTGGAAGAGCCCATGAACAATATCGAGGTCACCCAGTCGGACAAGCCGCTGCTGATCATGGACGGCGAGAAGGGCACGGCCCTCGTCATCGACCTCGCCACCTGGGAAGAAAAGCACAAGATCGAGAAGGCCGGCGGCAGCACCATCACGGTCGCGGACCCGTCCTGACCATGACACTGGGTCTGGCGATCGCCGCGCTGGCGGCTGCCATCGGGATCGGCCTCATCCTGTTGCAGGCGGGCCTGTCGAAGCTGCGCCACCGTGTCCTGCTGCCCGGCGTGATCGCCAATTACCGGCTGCTGCCGCCGGCGCTGGTCGCGCCCGCCGCGATCCTGCTGCCGCTGGCGGAGATCGCCATCGGCGCCACGCTGATCGCCGGTCTTGCCCCGGTGCCGGTGCTGCTTGCCATGCTGCTGCTTAGCCTCTTTGCCGGCGCGATGGCGATCAACATCGCGCGCGGGCGCAGCCATATCGACTGCGGCTGCGGCCGTTCACAGTTACGCCATCCGATCGGCTGGCCGCTGGTGATCCGCAACCTGCTGCTGGTCGCGCTCGTCGCGCCGCGCCTGCTGCCCGCCCCGCCACTGTCCGTGCTGGACATCGCCACCGCCGCCGCTGGCGGCATCGCTCTGTTCCTCGCCTTCCATCTGCTCGGCGCCATCCTGGCGCTGATCGCCACGCCCGCTGCCGCCTACCGGAGATAGAAGACCTATGCTGACCTCGCTCATCATCGCGCAGATCCTGTCCTGGGTCGCCATTTTCGCGCTCGGCATCGCCCTGCTGGCGGTCGCGCGGCAGGTCGGCGTGCTGCACATCCGCGTCGCGCCCGCCGGCGCGCTCGCCACCAGCGGCGGCCCAGCGGTGGGCGACGCCATCGTCAAGATCGATACCCGCACCATCGACGGCGCGCCCGTCACGATCGGCGGCCATGCCCATGGCACGGCGCTGCGCCTCTTGATGTTCGTCTCCGCCCAATGCCCGCTGTGCAAGAATATCATCCCGATGGCCAAGTCCTTCGCGCGGGACGAGCGGGTCGCGCTGACCTTCGTGGGCGACGATGATGTCGCCGCCCAGCGCGCGATGATCGCCCAGCACGGGCTGGAGGCCTATGCCTTCGTCAACGGGCCGGAAGCGGGCCAGGCCTATGGTGTCGCCAAGCTGCCCTTCGCCGTGCTGCTCGATGCCGAGGGCACCATCCTGTCCAAGGGACTGGTCAACAGCCGCGAGCATCTCGAAAGCCTGGTCGTCGCCCATGAAATGGGGATCGCCACGGTGCAGGATTATATCGGCTCGCTCAAAGCGCAGGCGGCCTGATCGCAAGTTCAAAGGGGGTCCGTGACATGAAGAAGTTCGACGCCGACGCCATGGGGGAAAAGCTGCTGCGACGCCTCGCCGGGGGGACATCCCGCCGCTCGATGCTCTCGCGCCTGGGGGCCGCCCTGGTCGCTGCGCCCGCCTTCCCGCTGCTGCCGGTCAGCCGCGCCGAAGCGGCCAAGCCCGACCGCTCGCCCGAGGCCAAGACCGCCTTCGCCCGCACTGCGCAGAGCAAGGACGAGACCAAGTGCGACTATTGGCGCTATTGCGCGATCGACGGCGCACTCTGCACCTGCTGCGGCGGCGGCATCCATAGCTGCCCGGCGGGTTCGGAACCCTCGCCCGTCTCCTGGGTCGGCACCTGCATCAACCCGGACGACGGCAAGGCCTATCTGATCGCCTATCGCGACTGTTGCGGCAAGCCCGCCTGCGGCCAGTGCGGCTGCGACAATACCGATCGCGAAACCCAGCTCTACATGCCCCAGCTCAACAATGACGTGATCTGGTGCTTCGGCACCAGCAGCATGGAATATCATTGTTCGACCGCCGTGCTGGTCGGCGCGGCCAGCTGAGGCCGGCAGGACATGCGGCACGCGCTGCTGATCGGATCGCTGGCGCTGCTCGGCGCGGTCGGCATCGGCCGCGCCGCCCTGCCGCCGATGGGCCTGTTGCCCAGCGCGATCACTGACCCGGACCTCGCCCGGTCCGACTATGTCGAAAATTGTGGCGGCTGCCACGGGGTGCAGGGCAGCGCCGCGCCTGCGGCCCTGCCCGAACTGCGCGGCCGGGTCGGCTGGTTCCTCTGCACGCCCCAGACCCGCGCCTATCTCATCCGCCTGCCCAATGTCGCGCTCAGCCGGATCAAGGATAATCAGCAACTGGCCGACATGATGAACTTCGTCGTCTTCGGCCTGGGCGGCGGCAGCGTGCCGCAGGGCAGCCCGCCCTTCACCGCCGAGGAAGTCGCCCATGAACGGCGCTTCGCCCTGTCCGCCGCCTCGCTGACCGCCGAACGCGCCCGCCATGTCGAAACCGCGATCCGCAAATGCCATGCGCCCGCCTCGCTCCGGCAGATGTTTCCGTCTGCAGGGCGATAGCGCTGCCACGGGCATCGATGTCCTACACGCCGCTTTTCTGATCTGTCCCTCGCCATGCGACAGAGGCTGTTCCCCCTCGCCCAACCCGGCCGCCCGGCGCGTGGCAGGCGCCTATGTAGCGCGCGGCTGTCGCGTCATGGGCGCGCGACAGGGGCAAGGGCGACGCGCTTCCATGCCCCTGCCCCCATTACCCCCGGCGCGGCACAGGCGCGTTACCGACGCGTCGCAGGTGCGCGACAGGCGCAAACACCCCCAACAGGCCGTTTACACTGTGAACTTCGGCAGACGCGCGCCCGATCGCGGGCGCCGCCATGCTTCAGAATGTCGCCTTCACCCCGGCATACCAGCGGCGTGGCGCGCCCGCGCCATAGGCCCTCGGGTCGCTCGCCCCCGGCGCCTCGTCCAGTTCGATCTCATCCACCTCGGTAAAGGTGCCGAAGGTCGCATAGTGGCGGTCGAACAGGTTGCGGACCTCGCCGAACAGGGTGACGCCGGGAATGATGTCGATGCCGGCGCGGATATTGGCGATCAGGTAGCCGGGCACTTTGGCATTCCGGTTGGCCTCGTCACCGACCAGATATTGGCCCGACCGGGCGATCAGGTCGCCGCCGACCGACCAATGGCGCTGACCGCCCATGATGCCAACATAATCCAGCGTCAGGGTCGCACTATGGCGAGGGATACCGGTCAGGCGATCGCCCTTGCCGACGTCGATCGTGCCGTCGTCATTGGCCTCGGGATTGGCCGGGCTGCTCAATGTCAGCGCGCTGCGATAGGTGGCATCGGTGAAGGCATAGCTGAGGCCTGCGGTAAATCCGCCCCGCGCCGCCTTGACCGATGCCTCGACACCCTGGCGCCGGGTCTTGCCGATATTCTGGAAATAGGCCCGACCGCGAATGTCCGACGCAATATATTGGATGTCGTCATGATTGCCGGTGCGATAGGCGGAAACCAGCCAGTCGGCGGTCCATCCCCCGACGGCGAAGCGGCCCGAACCGCCCGCCTCCCAGCTTTTCGCCACCACCTGCTTGAGCGGCGGATCGGCGATGAAGAAATTGGTCAGGCTGCACGGCGCATTCTCGTCGGCGCAGGACAGTTCGGCCGGGGTCGGCGCGCGGTTGGTCTCGGCATAGCCGACCCGCAGCGACAGCCCGTCCGAAACCCGATAGTCCAGCTCCGCGCCGGGGTTCAGCCGCTGGAAATTATGCCGCCCGTTCAGTGCCGTGCCGATCTGGTCGACCAGTTCGATCCGCGCATGGTTCCAGCGCAGCCCCAGTTCCGCCGTCAGCCCGGGCGCCAGCGGCAACCGGTCCTGCACGAAGACGCCCCAATAATCGGTGTGCGCGACCAGTCCGACCGGCGCGATCGCACCATCCGGCTGGACGATGATCGACCCCAGCCCCTCGACGCTGCGCTCGTCCGTCATCGCCCCCAATTCGGTCGATGTATCGAACCGGGTGCGGCTCGTGTCGTAACTCATGCCGATCGCAAAATGATTGGTGCCGCCCATCAGCGCGCGATCGTCGATCAACTGCACCAGCGCGCCCATCGCATCGGTCCGCGTCCGCCCCCGATTGAGCACGCCATAGCCCTCGCCGCCCAGGCTGTCGGCAATGGCGTTGCCGTTGGCATCGGTCAGGACCGACTGCACCTCGTCCCCGTCATCATCGCTCCCCACCGTCTCCAGGCAGAGCAGCCCGGCGTCATCCTCATCCTCGCACCCCTCGATATCGGCGGCGTCGCCATTGACCGTGCGCAAGGTCAACCGCTGGGCATAGAGCGTCCCTTCGATCCGGGTCGTGTCGGACAGCGCGCCCCAGGGGTGCAGGCTGATCCGGCCATAGCTGCTGCGGCTATTGTCGGGCCAGGTGAAGACGGCGCGCCGGTCCGCCGCCAGCAGCTCGACCGGCGACACGCCATTGCCGGTCAGGTCGGTCTTGGCCCCGACCAGCTTCATGTGCAGCCCGCCCTTCTCCGTGTCGAAACCCAGGTCGGCATAGCCATTATAGAGATGCGACGGGCTATGATCGCGCCAGCCATCGTCATGGCTATACTGAAACGCGCCGAACGCACTGAAATTGCCGCGCGCAAAGCCGCCGGCGATGCTCGCCTCGGCATAGCCGAAACGGCCGCCGGTCATGCTTGCCTCCAGCCCCGGATCGCTGCGCCCGTCCTTCGTTTCCAGCAGGATCGCCCCGCCCAGCGCATTGAGGCCATAGACCGGGCTGGCGTCGAGCAGGCTCAGCTTACGGATCGCCGCTTCGGGGATCAGGTCGAACTGGACGGTATCGCCGAACGGCTGGTTGAAACGGGCGCCGTCCATATAGACGGCCAGCCCCTGCGCCTGCCCCTGCAGCGGCGAGGCAACGAAGCCGCGATAGAGAAGATTGGGTTGCCAGGGGTTATTCTGCGCGTCCTGCAGCGTGATGCCGGCAATATTGCGGGTGAGAACGCCGAGCAGGTCGGGCGTGCCGCCAATGCCGATATCCCGGCCGGAGATGGACAGCGCATCATCGACGTCGATCGCCCCGCCCGGCGCGGTGACGATGATCGTCTGCGCCGGGCCGGCATCGGGTTCTTCCGCCCATGCCAGCGCCGGTATCAGCGCCACGCCCGCCAGACCCGCGCAAAGCCAGCCCCTGCCCCGCATATTCCTCTCCCATCTCTGTTTATGGAAAGAACGCTAGGGAGGGCTGGCCATCGCCTCCATTATACCTTGGGTCGCGTGCGAAAATCAGGCCGCGACCCCGGCGCGACTGCGCACCAGGTCCGCGACCACGCTGGGATCGGCCAGCGTGCTGACATCGCCCAGCGCCTGTGCCGACACCTCCCCCTCGGCGATCTTGCGCAGGATGCGGCGCATGATCTTGCCCGATCGTGTCTTGGGCAGGCCGGGCGCGAACTGGATCACGTCCGGCGTGGCAATCGGCCCGATCTCGCTGCGCACCCATTGGGTCAGGGTCCGGCGCAAATCCTCGCTCGGTTCCTCACCCACATTCAGCGTGACATAGGCATAGATGCCCTGCCCCTTGATGTCGTGCGGCATGCCGACCACCGCCGCCTCCGCCACGGTCGCATGCAGCACCAGCGCGCTCTCGACCTCGGCCGTGCCCATGCGATGGCCCGATACGTTGATGACATCGTCGACGCGGCCGGTGATCCAATAATAGCCGTCCGCATCCCGCCGTGCGCCGTCGCCGGTGGTATATTTGCCGGGGAAAGTGGTGAAATAGGTCTGGAAGAAGCGCTCATGATCGTTCCAGACGGTGCGCATCTGGCCGGGCCAGGACCGGGCGATCAACAGATTGCCTTCGCTCGCCCCCTCCTGCACCACGCCCTCGCCGTCGACGATCTGCGCCTCGACACCGGGCATGGGGAAGGTCGCACTGCCGGGCTTCAGGTCCGTGGCGCCCGGCATCGGCGCGATCATCGCGCCGCCCGTCTCGGTCTGCCACCAGGTGTCGATGATCGGGCAGCGCCCCTCGCCCGCGACGCCATGATACCAGCGCCAGGCCTCCGGATTGATCGGCTCGCCCACGCTGCCCAGCAATTTGAGCGACGCGCGGCTGGTCTTCGCGACATGATGGTCGCCCTCCTTCATCAGCGCGCGCAGTACGGTCGGCGCGGTGAAGAGGGTGTGGACCTGATGACGGTCGACCACCTCCCAGATGCGGCTGGGCGTCGGCCAGCTCGGTAGCCCTTCATACATCAGCGTCGTCGCGCCATTGGCCAGCGGGCCATAGACGATATAGCTGTGCCCCGTGACCCAGCCGACATCGGCCGCGCACCACCAGACGTCACCGGGCCGATAGTCGAAGCAGAGCGCATGGGTGAGGCTGGCCCAGAGCAGATAACCGCCGCTCGAATGGACCACGCCCTTGGGCTTGCCGGTGGAGCCGGAGGTGTAGAGCAGGAACAGCGGGTCTTCCGCATTCATCACCTCGGCCGGGCAATCGGGCGCGACGCCGGCCATTGCCTCGTCATACCAGCTGTCGCGGCCGGGCTGCATCGCCACCGCCCCGCCGGTCGCGCGCACCACCAATACGCGGCGCACGCTGGTACAATGGTCGAGCGCCAGCGCCGCGTCGACATTCGCCTTGAGCGGCACGCGCTTGCCGCCGCGCCGCCCCTCGTCGGCGGTGACGACGATGCTGGAATCGCAATCGGTGATGCGGCCTGCCAGCGCCTCGGGCGAAAAGCCGCCGAACACGACGCTGTGGATCGCGCCGATCCGGGCGCAGGCGAGCAGCGCCACCGCCGCCTCTGGGATCATCGGCATATAGATGGTGATGCGGTCGCCCCGGCGTGCGCCAGCATCCTTGAGCACATTGGCGAACCGGCAGACCTCGGCATGCAATTCACGATAGGTCAGGCTACGCGGCGCTTCAGACGGATCATCGGGTTCCCAGAGGATCGCGGTAACGTCGCCCCGCTCGGCCAGATGCCGGTCGAGGCAATTGGCCGACACGTTGAGCGTGCCGTCGGCGAACCACTGGATGCCGAAATCCGCTTCGTCGAAGCTGCTTTCCGACGCGCGGGTCGGCGGCGTGATCCAGTCCAGCCGCTGCGCCTGTTCCAGCCAATAGGCGTCGCCCGCGTCGAGCGACCGGCGATAATCGGCGGCGCGCGCCGCCTGGTTCATGCGGGCATGGGCCGCCCAGTCGGCAGGTATCGGAAACAGGTCTTCGGACATGATGGCTCCCTTCATTGGCCGAACCGCACGCCGATCCAGAGCGTCCTGGGGGTGCCCAGGTCGATCGATCCACCGGCATTGCGGGTGACGACATCCTCGTCGAACAGATTTTCTCCGCGCGCGACCAGGCTGATGCCATGGCCGATCGGCAGCCGGGCGAGGGCGTCGAGCGTCAGCGCATCGGGCAGCACATCGCTCTGCAGATCATCCTCATATTGCTTGGCCGTGTAGCGCAGCGTCGCCGAAAGCTCCGGTCCGGCCTTGGGCGCCCAGGCCAGCGTCGCGCTGGCGGAGTGGCGCGGCACCTGCGCCGGCGCGAAGCCGTCGAATGCCATGCCCGGCGCATCGACCTTGCTGTGACTATAGGCATAGGAAGCGAGCAGCGAGAAATTGGCCGGCAGTTGCGCGCTGGCGGTCAGTTCCACGCCCTTGGCCACGATCGCGTTCACATTCTGGCGCTTGCGGGTGACACTATCGATGGTGACATTGGCGATCGCATCGTCGAGCCGGTTGTAGAAAAGCGTGGCGGAGAGCTGCATGCCCGGTGCCGGGGTGAGGTCGATGCCCCCCTCCACGCCCTTGAGCTTCTCTGGCTTGAGTGCCGCATTGGCCTGGGTGGTGATCGGGAAGACGACGAAGGGTCGATACAACTCGTTGAGCGTCGGCAAGCGGAAGCCGCTATAGGCCGCGCCGCGCAGCGCCACCGCATCGCTGATATGGTAGAGCGCGCCGGCCCGACCGGAGAAGGCCCAGTCCGAGCGATTGGCGTAGCTGCTGTCCTGCGTCACCGTCCCAGCCGCACTGACCGCCTTGTAGAAGCCGTTGCGGATCGACCAGCGATCCGCCCGCACCCCGCCGGTCAGGACAAGATTGCCAATCGTCCAGTCATCCTCGGCAAAGATGCCGGATGTGATCTGGTCGCCACCGGCATGGCGGCGCGCTGTCAGCGGGTTGCTGGCGAGGCCCGCATTATAGGCATCCTCATACATGTCGCCGGTGGCAAAGCGGCTATCCACGCCGATACGCAGCACATGATCCGCGCCCACCGGCGGGCGCAGCTCGATCTTGCCGCCGATCCCGGTCGAGGGGGTGTTGCGCTGGTCGAGCGACTTGCGGAAGCTGGTGGAGGAGATGACGATATTGGAGAAGTTGCGCGCCTGGAGATAGGCGAGTGCATCGACCTGCCAGCGGCCGCGGCTGATATAGCGAATGCTGGCATCCTGGCCCTGGCTCATGCTGTCGGCGCCGGCAAAGCGCAGCGTGCGATTATCCTGGAACAGGGTGCCGCGAAACTGGATTTCCGAGGTCGCATTGATCGGCGCGACGGCGCGCAAATTGGTCGACCAGCTGTCATAGGCGGCGGGCACGGTGGCGGCGACGCGCTGGTCCTTCGGCGTGGTCTGGAAACCGTCGCCCCGATCCCAGCGGCCGGACAGCGACACGTAACCGCTGCCCAGATCCGGCGCGATGCTGGCCGACAGCTCGGTCGCATCCCTGCTGCCGTAGAAGGCGCTGGCGCCGAAGTGTGGCATCTGGTCGCGGGTGGCGCTGGCCAGTTCGATCGTGCCGGCAACCGCGCCGGCCCCGAACGCGCCACTGCCCCCGCCGCGCGTCACCCGCACCAGCGCCAGCCGGTCGGGCACCAAAGCCGAGAAGGGGATATAGCCGAAGAAGGGATCAGCCACCGGCACGCCATCAAGCAGCACCAGGGTCCGGCTCGACGCATTGCCACCCAGCGCGCGCAGGGTGGCGCCCTGGTTCGAGGGATTGGACGCTCGGCTGTCAGAGCGGCGGAACTGCTGGAAGCCCGCGACATCGGCCAGCACGCTCTCGATCCGACCCGACGCCGCATCCTCAAGCCGATCCCGGTCGATCACCACAGAGCCATAGGCCGGCGTCCCAGGCGGCAGGGCGAGGCCCGTGCCGGTCACCACGATCGACGCGGCGGCCATCGCCTCGCCAGCGCCATCGGGTGTTTCCGCCTGCGCCGCGAAGGGCGCCATTGCCATGCCGAGCGCGAGCCATTTTGTTCTGCGCATATATCCTCCCCTGCCGCCCCGTCATGCGAAGGGGCGGCATCCCTTCGATAGGATGCCGCCCCTTGCCGGAACATTGGCCTTTGGGCCGATGGCCCTTCCCCCGCTCAGAAGAAGAGGATGGCGCCGGCGGCAATCGTGTCGCCCTGCGCCTCATTGCCATTATGCGCCTTTGAGGTGCTGTGGATATATTCGCCGATCAGCGTCACCCAGCTGGTCAGGCCATAACGGCCCTGCCCCACCCAGCTGCTGTTCTTGCGGATCAACGTCGGGTTGGCGAGCGCGTCCGCGGCATTGGCATAATGGAGATTGCTCTCGCCATAGCTGCCACCGACCGAGAATTTGCCGAAGGTCGCCAGCCCCTGAAGATAGAAGCCGTCGCTGTCGCGCTTGTTGCCGGCGGCATCGGTGTCGAACAGGTTGAGCGCCGTCGTGCCCAGCCCCGAGCCATTATAATAATAGCCGGTCAGGACGATCGGGCCATAGCCGATCTTGGCGCCGGTATCGAAACCGCTGCCGGTATAGGAAATGCCGTCGACGCGATTATGCCGCTGGGCGATGCCCGACAGCCAGGCGCGGGCCGAAAAATCGCCGAACTTGCCGTCATAGACGATCTTGCCTTGGAAGCCGGGCGACTTGTTGCTTTCGCCCGGTCCGGTCAGCGATTCGAGCGGCTGGAAGACGCCGACCGAGACCTGGAAGCCCGACAGGCTGGGCGACGTGTAAGTGATCTGCGGCTGGAAGTCGGTATAGATATAGCCGATGCCGATGCGGCCAAGCGAAGTGTTGGACGGCGCGACATTGCCGCCGCTCGACCCGACCGACAGCAGGGTGATGTCGTTCAATATGCCTTCCGAGCCGAACAGGCCGATGTCGCGACCCAGCTTGAACTCGCCTAGGCCGGAACGGCCGATGGTCATGTAGGTCTGGCGGAAATCGATGCCGGCGGTCTGCAGCGCCACCGGCCGGCCGCCGGCATTGGCGCCGCCGCCGACGGAATAATCCGCGCTGTTGATACCGGGATACATGCCGAAATGAGCGCCGACGTCCCAGCCGCCCTGATTGGTCGTGACGTCGAACTTCAGGTAGCCGGGCAGCAGGCCGTTGCGGATCGCCGAACTATTGCCGCCAACCGGCACCACGCCGCCGACGACATCGGTATTCGGCCCGGCCGCCTGGCCATTTTCATGGGTGTAGAAACCGTTGACCGAGCCGGACATCTTGACCGTGACATCGCCCACCTCAAACCCGACGCCGCTGTCGGCGACGCGCACCACGGGCTTGCCGTCCGATGCGGCGGGCGCAGCGGCAGCGGCCGGCGCCGCAGCGTCTTCCTTTGCCAGCTGGGCATATTCCTCGTCGGTGAGGATCCCCTTTTCATGCAGCCTTTTCAGCAGTTCGCTCGTCGTGCCGGCGCTGGCCGGCGTTGCCCCTGCGACGAACAGCAACGCCATGGCGGCGCTGCCGAGGAATGTTCCCCGTGCCATCTCATCCTCCCTCTTATGCGCCGGTCGTGCCGGCTGTCGGGAAGAGTGGGCGGCGGCGATGGCGGCCGAAATTGGACTTTGGTTCTCGTCCTCCCTCCGCGCACCTCGCTATACTTTTGGTCAGGGCGCGACGGCGATGCCCCACGGCCCGGCGCCGACCGCTACCGTACCGACGACCTTGCCGGCAGCCAGGTCGATCACCGAGACATTGTCCGAAAGGCCATTGACGGCAAAAGCGCGCACGCCGTCCGGGCTGACCGCGACATGCCAGACCCGCTTGCCGACCGGCACATAGGCGCGGACCTTGCGGGTGGCGACATCGACCAGCGCGACATGGTTGGCGCGGCCGAGCGCCACGACCGCCGTCTTGCCGTCCGGCGTGAAGCGTATGCCGCAGGGCAATAGCTGATAATCCTGCACGCCGGAAATGGCGAAATGCAGCGTCTCGACGATCCTGCGCGTGGCCGGATCGGCAATCTGCACCGTGCCGCCCATCTCCGCCGCGATCCACAGCTCCTTGCCATCGGCGGTAAATTCGACATGGCGGGGGCGCTGATCAGTCTCGGTCGCGTCGACCATCGTCTTGTTCGCCAGGTCGATCCAGTTGACGACGCCGTCATCCTCCGATGTCACCACCACCCATTTGCCGTCGGGGCTTTGCGCCACGCCCTCGGGCTCCTTGCCGACATCGACCTGGAAGGCGACCTTGCGGCTGTCGAGGTCGATCGCGGTCAGCGCGGCATTATCCTCATTGGCGACGAACAAGGTCCGGCCATCGCGCGACAGGAAGAATTGCTCGGGATCCTGCCCCGATGGCAGGTCCGCGACGACCTTGCCGGTCGCGCGGTCGATCATCTGCACCGCATGGTCGTTGCTGGCGCAGAGTAGGATATATTTGCCGTCCTTGGTGAGGGTGATGCCGCGCGGCCGTCCGCCCACCGGCCAGGTCGCGACCGTCTGCATTGTGGCGGCATCGATGACGCTGACGCTATTGCCCCGCTCGTTGGAGACATAGAGCGTCTCGGCCCGGACCGACGGGATCGCCACCGTCAGCGCAAGCCCCGCAATCACGCCCTTCATCATGCCCGCATCCTCTCGTTCTTTTGGCCTGATAGCGGATTAGCCCCCGGCCCGTCGCGGCGGGATTGTACCAATGGCCAATGGGGGCCGCCCCCGCCCTCCCCTACAGTCATCAGCGACAGGGACGACATGCGGCCAGCACAGGCACGCGGCACAGACGAGGGTTTGGGATGAGGAATTACGGACGGATCGCATTGTTCGGCGCGGCCTGCCTGGCGGGCGCATCGATCACATCGGCACTGATGGCGCATGGCAATGTCACGCCGCAGGCGGTCGACACATCGGCCCTGCCGGAAATCGGTGCCGACTGGGTTCAGCACAACCCCTATCGCGGCAATGCCACGGCGGCGAAGATCGGCGAATCCGCCTATGGCCAGAATTGCGCACGCTGCCACGGGCTGGACGCGGAAAGCGGCGGCATCGCGCCGGACCTGCGCTATCTGGAAGTCGGCGACAGCGGCGACGAATGGTATATCCAGCGTTTCCAGCATGGCTCCAGCCATGACGGCAAGGTTTATATGCCGCCCTTTGGCGACGTGCTGGGACAGAAGGCCGGATGGGCGATCCGCGCCTGGCTCGAAACCAAGCATCAGGAGTGATCGCGATGGATCGCCGCGCCTTCTTGAGCAGCGCGGCGGCCGCCGCGCTGGTTGGTTATATTTCGGGCGGGCAGGCGGCAAAGGCCGCGCCGCTCGGCAAGGTCAGGGAATTGGGTGTCCTTCGGGTCGCAGTCTATAAGGACAACCGCCCCTGGTCCTGGCGCAAGGACGGCAAGCTGACCGGGATCGACGTCGACCTGGCCCAGGCGCTGGCCAAGGGGCTGGGCGTGCGCGCCGACATTGCCGAACTGGTCGCGGACGAAAGCGCCGACGACGACCTGCGCAACGGCGTGTGGAAGGGCGGCCTTCTGGGCTTCCAGCCGGCCGACATCATGCTGCATGTGCCGTTCGACCGGACTTTCGCCGCACGCAACGATCAGGTCGCGATCATCGCCCCCTATTATCGCGAAAGCTTCCAGTTTGCGGCGGTCAAGGGCGAGATCGACGTCAACGCGCCGCCGACCCAATATCGCGGCAAGCGGCTGGCGGTCGAGATCGACTCCATTCCTGATTTCTACCTGATCGGCACATTCGGCGGCATATTGGCCAGGAATGTCGTCCATTTCCCCGGCGGGACGGAAGCCGTCACCGCGCTGACCGATGGCCGGGCCGATGGCGCGCTCGCCAGCCGGGCGCAGATAGAGGCGGTGCTGCACGACAGCGGCGCCACCAACATCGTCCGCCGCACCAGCCCCCTGCCCGCCTTCACCTCGGCCGGATGGGACATCGGCATGGCGGTGAAGGAGAATAGCCGGAACCTGGGCGATGCGGTCGAGACCATCCTGGCCGACATGACGCAATCGGGCGCGCTCAAGGCGATCTTCGAGCGCCATGGCGTCGCCTATGCGCCGGCCGTCGCGGCCGGCTGAACGGGCGACCCAAGGTCCAATTGGCACGGCCGCCGTGCCCCATAAGGTGCTGCATCGACGGCGTTGATCACGCCGGAAAACAAGGGAGGATGACTATGACGGGACGTTTCACGCGTTCGTTCCTGGGGGCAGCCGCGATCGCGCTGGTGGCCGGGGCCGCGCCACTGCTGGCGGCCGATGCGGCAGGCGGGCCGACCGATGCCGACCTGATGAACGATGCCGCATCGACCGGCGACGTGCTGACCTATGGCATGGGACCGCAGGCGCAGCGTTTCAGCACGCTCAACCAGATCAACACCGACACCGTCAGCAAGCTGGTGCCCGCCTTCGCTTCGTCACTGGGTGGCGAGAAGCAGCGTGGCCAGGAGGCTCAGCCTCTAGTCTATGATGGCACCATCTATGTCACCGGTTCCTATTCGCGGCTCTATGCCTTCGACTCCCGCACCGGCGAGGAGAAATGGGAATATAATGCCCGCCTGCCCGACGACATCATGCCCTGCTGCGACGTCGTCAATCGCGGCGCGGCGATCCATGGCGACAAGATCATCTTCGCCACGCTCGACGCGCGGCTGGTGGCGCTCAATCGCCATACCGGCAAGGTGGTGTGGAACAAGCAGATTGCCGATTACAAGGCCGGCTACAGCGCGACCGCCGCGCCGCTGATCGTCAAGGGCATGGTCATCACCGGCAATTCGGGCGGCGAGTTCGGCATCGTCGGCGCGGTCGAGGCCCGCGACGTGGATACCGGCGAGCTGATCTGGCACCGCCCGGTGATCGAAGGAAACATTGGCACCTTGCGCGGCAAGGATAATGGCATCACCGGCAAGCTCAACGCGACCTGGCAGGGCGATCTCTACAAGACCGGCGGCGGCGCGACCTGGCTGGGTGGCACCTATGATCCGGAAACCAATCTTCTCTATTTCGGCACCGGCAACCCGGCCCCCTGGAACAGCCATTTGCGGCCCGGCGATAATCTCTACACCGCGTCCACGCTGGCGATCGATCCCGAAACCGGCGTGATCAAATGGCATTACCAGACCACCCCGCATGACGGCTGGGATTTCGACGGGGTTAACGAGTTCATCCCGTTCGACGCGACGATCAACGGCAAGCCGATGAAGCTGGGCGCCAAGGCGGACCGCAACGGCTATTTCTTCGTGCTCGACCGGACCAACGGCAAGTTCGTCAGCGCCAACCGCTTCGTCATGCAGACGACCTGGGCCAGCGGCTATGACAAGAATGGCAAGCCGATCGTGATCCCGGCCGGTCGCCCCGGCGCGCCGAGCGCGACCGAGAAGGGCAGCACCGTTTTCTCCTCGCCCAGCTTCTTAGGGGGAAAGAACTGGATGCCGATGGCCTATAGCAAGGACACCGGCCTGTTCTACATCCCGTCCAACGACTGGGGCATGGACATCTGGAACGAGCCGATCGCCTACAAGAAGGGCGCCGCCTATCTGGGCGCGGGCTTCACCATCAAGCCGATCGCCGAGGATCATATCGGTGCGCTGCGGGCGATGGACCCCAGGACCGGCAAGATCGTCTGGGAATATAAGAACAAGGCGCCGCTGTGGGGCGGCGTGCTGTCGACCGCCGGCAACCTGGTCTTCACCGGCACGCCCGAAGGCTATCTGAAGGCCTTCGACGCCAAGACCGGCAAGGAATTGTGGAAGTTCCAGACCGGGTCGGGCGTGGTCGGATCGCCGGTCACCTGGGAACAGGATGGCGAGCAATATGTCGCCGTCATGTCCGGCTGGGGCGGCGCGGTGCCGCTGTGGGGCGGCGAAGTGGCCAAGTCCTTCAAGGATATCAATCAGGGCGGTTCGCTCTGGGTGTTCAAGCTGGCCAAATAAGGAGGCGAGGACGATGATCGTCATGGGGCGCGGACAGCATATGCACGGCGGAAATCGCGGGCAATTTGCCGCGCCCCCGCCTATGATCCATCATCATGGCCAGGGGGCGGACATGCAGGTCGAAGACAGTGATGCGATGATGGAAAGGGTGCTGATCGTCGACGATCACCCGCTGGTGCGCGACGGGCTGCGCAGCGTGATCGCGGTCAGTTTCGACGGCTGCGAGATTTTCGAGGCGGCCAGCCTGGAGGAAGCGCTGGCGACGCTGGAGAAACAGTCCAATTTCGACCTGGTGCTGCTCGATCTCAATATTCCCGACGTGAAGCGGCTCGATGGCCTGAAACTGCTGCGCAGTCGCCATCCGATCCTGCCGGTGGTGATGGTGTCGGGCGCGTTCGACCGGGGAATCGTACGCGAGGCGCTGGGCGCCGGCGCGGCGGGCTTCATCCCCAAGTCGATGAAGCGCAGCGCCATCGTCGATGCACTGCATCGGGTGGTGTCCGGCGAAATCTACATGCCCGACGCGATCGATGAGGCGCCGCAGGAAAGCGCCGAGGAAGCCGATATCCTGACCCGGATCGGCAGCCTGACGCCGCAGCAGCGGATCGTGCTGACTCATCTGGTCCATGGCCGGCTGAACAAGCAGATCGCCCATGACCTGAGCGTGTCGATGACCACGGTGAAGGCGCATGTGTCCGCGATCCTGCAGAAGCTCAACGTCTTCAGCCGGACCCAGGCGGTGATCCTGGCCAACCGGGTCCATTTCGACGGCGACAATTGAGCGCGAAAAATAGGAAATCCCGCGCTTAACTTCGCATATTTCCCGCACATTTCGACATTTTGATGCCGATGTTGGAAATCATGTTGCGCGCCTCATCCCTATCGTCCCCTGTTCCCGACTAGCATGGAACAGGGGCTGTAGGACAGGCAGGGACGGGTCAGAAGCTGGCCTTCAGCCCGTCGATCACGAACTGCGCCGCGAGCGCGGCGAGCAGCACGCCGAGCAGGCGGGTAATCACCGCCTCGATCTTGGTGCCCAGGATCGCCATCAACGGCCCGGCCGCCAGCAAGGCGCCCAGCATCAGCACCAAAGTCACCGCGACGGCGACCAGCACGACCAGCCGGTCGACCATGCCATCGGCGCGCGACATCAACAGCATGACGGTCGCGATCGAGCCCGGTCCGGCGATCATCGGCATCGCCATCGGGAAGACGGAGACATCCTCCACCTCCGGCGTCTCGGCGATCTTCTGCGCCCGGTCCTCGCGCCGCTGGGTGCGCTTTTCGAACACCATGTCCATCGCGATCATGAACAGCATGATGCCGCCGGCAATGCGGAAACTGTCCAGTTCGATGCCGAGCACGCCAAGCAGCTGCTTGCCCCACAGGGCGAAGACCAGCAGGATGGCGGCGGCAATGCCGACCGCGCGGATCGCCATCGACCGACGCTGGGCGATGCTCGCCCCGCTGGTCAGGCTGGCATAGATGGGCGCGCAGCCCGGCGGATCGATCACCACGAACAGGGTGACGAAAGCGGATATGAACAATTCCATCATGACGGCGCCCCCACCTTGTCGTCGATTACCACATCATAGCCGGTCCCGTTCCACATGCGGACGGTGATCCGGCGGCTGCCGTCGGTCGCGACATCGGCGGACCAGATCAGGCTGTCATCCTGCGGCACCGGCGGCGCCTCCCCCTTTGCCGGGGGCGGACCTTCGGGCCGCGCGCCGCGCTTGCAGGTCGCGACCTTGCCGGTCAGAAATTCCGGCACCTCCCGTTCGGTCGCCAGACGATCGCCATGATCGAGGATCCACTGCCAGCGGCCCTTCTTGTCGCGCCTCCACAGGGTGGTGAAATAGCCGACCGATCCGTCCGGCCGTTTCCAGTTGCCGGTGCTGGCGGCAAGCAGGCCGTCGCAGGAGACATAGACGATCGAGGGCGACCAGCTGACCGAGGCCGGCGGGTCCGCCTGCTTCTTCAGCCAGTCCTTCGCCACCACCCGCTGCGGCACGAACATCACGGCGTCATCCGCTGCCGTCTCGCGAAAGGCGGTCCATTGCCCCTTTTGCTGGGCAAGCCGGTTGAAGGCGATTTCGGCCGCGATCACCGAGCTGGGATCGGGCTGGTAACGCATCGGCGGCTTGGCCGCGACCAGCATCACCAGGCTGAGGGCGAGGAGCGCGCCGCGCCCCTTCACAGCCCCTCCGGCTTGGCGAGGCCCGCGCGCGCATGGGCGGCGACCAGCGTGTTGCGCAGCAGCACCGCGATCGTCATCGGGCCGACGCCGCCGGGGACCGGGGTGATGGCGCGGACATGGGACAGCGCTTCGGCCGTGGCGACATCGCCGACGATCCGGCCCTTGCCATCTTCGGTATCGACCACGCGGTTGATGCCGACGTCGATCACCGTCGCGCCCGGCTTGATCCATTCGCCCTTCACCATTTCGGCGCGGCCGACGGCAGCGACCACGATGTCAGCGCGGTGGACGATGCTGGCGATGTCGCGGGTGCGGCTATGGGCAATAGTGACGGTGCAATTTTCCGCGAGCAGCAGCGCCGCCATCGGCTTGCCGACGATGTTGGAACGACCGACCACGACCGCCTCCATGCCCGACAGGTCGCCCAGTTCATCCTTCAGCAGCATGATGCAGCCGAGCGGCGTGCAGGGCACCAGCGCATCCTGTCCGGTGGCCAGACGCCCCGTGTTGACGACATGGAAGCCGTCGACATCCTTGGCCGGGTCGATCGCGGCGATCACCGCCGCTTCATCGATATGCTTGGGCAGCGGCAGCTGGACCAGGATACCATCGACGCGGTCGTCATGGTTCAGTTCCTCGATCAGGTCGAGCAAGTCATCCTCGCCGATGCTGTCGGGGCGCTTGAACTCGAAGCTTTCCATGCCGGCGGCCAGGGTCATCTTGCCCTTGTTGCGGACATAGACGCTGCTCGCGGGATCTTCGCCCACCAGCACCACGGCCAGGCCCGGCTTGCGGCCCGTCTGTTCCACGAAGGCGGCGACGCCATCGGCCACCTTGTCCCGCAGTCCGGCCGCAAAAGCCTTGCCGTCGATAATCTTGCCGATCGTCATGTCGCGTCTATCCATGTCTCGATGATGGCGGTCAGCCGGTCCAACGCCTGCGCCCCGCCCTGTATCCGCAATCGCTTTAGCCGGTTGGTATCACCCGATTCCAGCAAAATCGCGCCCCTGGGCCAATCCAGCCGCTTGGCCAGCAGCGCGATCAGCGCCGCATTGGCCTTTCCCTTTTCCGGCACGGCGCGCACGCGGGCGGACAGCCAGTGCGCATCATGTTCGTCGGTCCAGCGCCCACCGACATCCTCGCGCGTGGCGCCGGGCGTCAGGCGGACCGCCAGAATGAGGTCATCCCCGTCCCGGCGCCACCCGGTCACATCAGGCTGGAGAAGAGCGGCGGCAGGATCGCCTGGCGGATGATGAGAATGCCCAGCAGGACAACCATCGGCGTCAGGTCGAGCGCGCCAAGGTCCGGCATGACCCGGCGGATCGGATTATAGATGGGCGCCGTCATCCGATCGAGCGCGACCATCACGGTGCGCACGAAATCGCTGCCCATGTTGACGACGTTGAAGGCGATCAGCCAGCTCATGACGGCCTGGATGATGATGATCCACCACAGCACGTCGAGCAGGATGACGATGGTCTGATAGAGGGCGTAGGCCATGCGGTCTCCGAAAGAGCG
Organism: Sphingobium sp. LF-16; assembly: GCF_003711185.1. Lineage (NCBI taxonomy): Bacteria > Pseudomonadati > Pseudomonadota > Alphaproteobacteria > Sphingomonadales > Sphingobiaceae > Sphingobium > Sphingobium sp. LF-16. The sequence continues at coordinate 2,792,563 of NZ_CP029335.1, forward strand.
GTTGGCGCTCGCTCTAGCCGAGGCATGGGGCCGGCCACAAGTCGCGACAGTCCCTTATTCCACCAAAGGACGCCATAGTTCTGCAAAAGCCGGTTCGGCAGGAAGGGGTAGCGGGACCAGCCCGTCGCGCTATAGCGGAGCCATGGATTTTCGTGACGCCTCCCCCGCCGATGCCCCGCTGATCGCCGCCATGCATGTGGAAAGCTGGCGCATCGCCTATGCCCATATCATGGACCCGGCCTATCTGGCGGGCGGGATCGAGGCCGAGCGGCTGGCCACATGGACACAGCGGCTCGAACATCCGGCGCCGGGACAGCGCATCATCATCGCCGAACGGGACGGGCAGCCGATGGGCTTCACCTGCATCATCGGCGGGGCCGATGATCGCTGGGGCACGCTGGTCGACAATCTCCACGCCCTGCCCGCCGCGCGCGGCACGGGCCTTGGCACGGCATTGCTGGCGCGCGGGGCGCAATGGGCGATCGAGGGCTGGCCGCAGACCGGCCTGTTCCTGTGGTGCTACAGCGACAATTTGGCCGCGCGCGGCTTCTATGCCTCGCGCGGCGGGGTCGAGGTCGAGGATTGGGACAAGCCCGGCCCGGACGGCCGGACCCTGCCGGAAAAGCGCATATATTGGGCTGATCCGGCAATCCTGCTCCGGTAAATCCGGGCTTATTTGCGGATCAGCGTGCCCGCACCGCGATCGGTGAAGATTTCCAGCAGCATCGCATGCGGCACCCGGCCGTCTAGGATGACGGCGGCATCGACGCCGCTCTCGACCGCCTTGACGCAGGTTTCCAGCTTCGGGATCATGCCGCCGGTGATGGTGCCGTCGACCTGCAACGCATGGATCGCCGCCGGATCGAGATCGGTCAGCAATTCCTTGTCCTTGTTGAGCACGCCCGGCACGTCGGTCAGCAGGAAGAAGCGCGACGCCTGAAGTTCGGCGGCGATCGCGCCGGCCATGGTGTCGGCATTGACATTATAGGTATGGCCATCGGCGCCGATGCCCACGGGCGCGACCACAGGGATGATGCCGTCCTGGGTCAGCGTGTCGAGGATGCGACGATCGACCGAGACCGGATCGCCAACAAAGCCCAGGTCGACATGGCGCTCAATGCCCGAATTGGGATCGGGCGCGCGGCTGTGGCCGACCTTCTCGCACAGGACGAGGCCGCCATCCTTGCCGGAGATGCCTACGGCCCGGCCGCCCGCGCCGCTGATCCAGCCGACGATTTCCTTGTTGATGGAACCGGCCAGCACCATTTCGGCGATCTGGGCGGTTTCCTTGTCGGTGACGCGCAGGCCGTTCACGAACTGCGATTCGACGCCCAGCTTCTTGAGCATCGCGCCGATCTGCGGCCCGCCGCCATGGACGACGACGACATTGATGCCGACCGCCTTCATCAGGACGACGTCCTCGGCGAAGTCGCGTGCAGCCTCCGGATCGCCCATGGCGTGGCCGCCATATTTCACGACGAAGGTCTTGCCCGCATAGCGCTGCATATAGGGCAGCGCCTCGACAAGGGTTTCGGCCTTCGCGAGGAGCGCGGGATCGGGGGCGTAGTTGCTGGTCATGCGCGCGCGCATAAGCCCATATGCGCGCTACGGCAAGTTATCGATCGAGGCGACGGCCCAATGCGACCGCTGCGGAGATGAGCGGCGGCACCAGGATGATCGACAGCAGCACCTTGGTAATCATCTGTCCGACCATCAGGTCCATGATCGGCCGCTCGCCATAGAAGGAGATGGTGATGAACAGCAGGGTGTCGACGATCTGCGACACGACGCTGGCCACCATGCCGCGCAGCCAGACCAGACGGCCCTCGCCCCCGGCCAGGCGCGAGAAGATGAAGACGTTGAGCGTCTGCGACGTGCCATAGGAAATGAGGCCCGCCAGCATCATCCGCGATCCCTGTCCCACGACGATCGGGAAGGCATCGACGGCGGGCGGATACATGCCCGGATCATGCGGCAGGGCGATGACGATATGGATCAGCGCGGCCGACACCAGCAGCGGCACGAAGCCCAGGCGCACCAGCGCGGTCGCCGTCTTCTGGCCGTGCAGTTCCGACACGGCGCTGGAAATGATGACCAGCAGCAGGAAGGCGAAGATGCCGGCCTCCACCGCGAGCGGCCCCAGCGCGACCTGTTTCACCCCCAGCACGCCGGCCATGCAGACCATGCCGCCATAAAGGATGGAAAAGACGAAGAGGGAGCGGGTCAGCGGCGCGGGCGATGAAGTCATCGCCAGCCCTTACCGGGATTCGGCCTGCGGGGGAAGATGGCGCGGCACGCCTTGTCCCGTCCCCTTTCAGGCCAGCATGGTGCGCAGCAGCGCGCGCAACTGGGCGGGCTTTACCGGCTTGTTGAGCAGGGGGATGTTGGCGGCGGCGAGCTGGGTCTTGAGCGGTTCGCCGCGATCGGCCGAGATCATGACGGCGGGGATGCGGACGCCGAAATGATCGTGCAGGCGGGTGATGACCGTGTCGCCGGTCTCCCCGTCCTTGAGATGATAGTCGACCAGGATGATGTCGGGCCGGCGGCCATCGGCGAACAGCGCGGACGCCTGGTCATAGCCGTCGGCGGTGACGACGCTGCACCCCCAGCCGGTGAGCAGGGTGCGCATGCCCGATTGGATCTGCTTTTCATTGTCGACCACCAGCACCGACAGGTCGCGCATCGACCGGTCGCGGGTCGGCTGGCCGGTGTCGCCATCCTCCTCGCGCTGGGGCTGGCCGATGGGGAGGGCGATGGCGAAGGTCGCCCCCTGCCCCGGCTGCGAGCGCAAGGTGATGGGGTGGCCGAGCATGTCGCTGGCCCGCTTGACGATGGCGAGGCCCAGCCCCTTGCCCTGGCTGCGGGTGTCGAGCCGGCGAAACTCCTCGAAGATCAGCGCCTGTTGCTCGGGCGCGATGCCGGGGCCACTGTCGGTCACGCTGATCTCCACCCGGTCGTCATGCTGGATGCAGGCGACCGAAACCGTGCCGCGCGGCGTGTAGCGGATGGCGTTGGAGATGAAATTCTGGAGGATACGGCGCAGCAGGCGCAGGTCGGTCTCGACCCAGAGCGGCTGCGCCTCGATCCGGAAGGCAAGGCCAGCCGATCGGGCCATGGGGGCAAATTCGACATTCAGCGTCTGGAGCAGCCGATCGATGCGGAACGGGCCGATTTCCGGCTGGATCGCACCGGCATCCAGGCGCGAGATTTCCAGCAGCGCCTCCAGCAGATCCTCGACCGAGTCGAGCGCGGTCGAGGTCTGGTTGACCAGCGCGCGGGTCGGCAGCGCCAGCCGCCGGTCGCCCAGCGCCGCGACGAACAGGCGGGCGGCATTGAGCGGCTGGAGCAGATCATGGCTGGCGGCGGCGAGGAAGCGGGTCTTGGACAGGTTCGCCTTTTCCGCGACGATCTTGGCATCGATCAGCGCCGCCTCGATCGCGCGGCGCTCGGCCACTTCGCCTTCCAGCTTGCGGTTGAGGTCGACCAGTTCGCCGGTGCGTTCCGACACGCGCCGTTCCAGCGTTTCAGCCGTTTCCTGAAGGCTGGCCTGGGCGCGCAGCATGTCGGTGACGTCGGTGAAGCCGAACACCTGGCCGCCATCGGCCATGGCGTTGCTGCGCAATTCGAAATGCCGTTCCCCGGCGGTGCAGAGGCAGACCATCGCCTGCTGGTCCGCGCCGCCGCCGCGCCAGTCGAGGCAGCCCTGATCGTCCATCGCCAGCGTCTCGCGGCACCAGCGCTGCAATTCGGCATGACTGCCAAGCGCGCCGGCGAAATTTTCCGGCAAAGCGAGCAGCCGGCGCAGCGCGTCGTTCCAGGCGGCCAGTTGTCCACTGCCGTCGAACACGCAGACCCCCTCCGACAGATTGTCGAGCGTCGACTGCAGCACGACGTTGCGTTCGGCCAGTTCGCGGGCACGGGCGCGGGCATCCTCCGCCTTCGCCTCGGTAATGTCGGTATAGATGCCGACGATGCCGCCTTCGCTGGTGCGCAGTTCGTTGATCTGTATCCAGCGACCATCGGCCAGCCGCTGCACCTGGCCACCATCGGCGATGCCATGCTTTGCCAGGCGATCCGACACCCAGCGATCGGGCGCGACCTGTGCCCCGGCCGGCCCCTGGCTGTGGGCGGCGATGCGGGCGATGTCGTGGAAGGTCAGATTCTGGTCCAGCCGCTCGGCGACCTGCGGCCAGAAGCCGAGATAGGCTTCATTGTACAGGATCAGCCGGTCTTCGGCATCGAACAGCACGAAGCCTTCGTTGATCGATTCGATCGCATCGCGCAGGCGCACCTGCGCGGCGTCCGCATCGGCATGGGCCTCGGCCAGATCGGCATTGGCCTTGGCGAGGCGGCCCAGCGCATCCTCCAGCTGGAGCGTCCGGTCGCGCACCTTGGCTTCAAGCGAGATGGCGGTTTCGAACATGGAAAAGGCGTTGGCCGACATGTCGGTCGAGCGTTCCACCCGGTCCATCAGCGCGCCGTTGATCTTGCGCAGCTTGCGCACCTCCTCGCGCAGGGCATCCAGCTCCGCGTCGGTTTCAAGGGCGGTGCGCAGCTCGCTCATCGGCCGATCGCCAATCCGCTGAAGGTCTGGTTGACGTGCAACGCATGATATTGCTCGCCATAGGTGTTGAAGCCAATGACCCGGTTGCCGGCATAGAGGGCGGAAACATCGCGCGAAATCTGGCGCTGTTCGGCATCGATGCGGTTGAGCACGCAGTCGAAGGCGATGATCCGGTCCACCTCGCCCACGCGGGCGTGCAGGTCGGAGAAGAGCTGGCGCATGCCGGCGATCCGATCCACTGGCTCGCCGATGTTGAGCACGATCCCCTCGTCGATCGCGCAATAGAAGGTCAGGCTGCCGTCCGGGTTGGCGCTCTGGATCGAGCGGACATGATATTCGCCGCCGGCCCGGACCATCGGCGGATGCGCCGCGAAAAATTCCATCCCCAGCTCCTCGCCGGCATGGCCGGCCAGCCGCAGATATTCGGCCGCGGCCGGCTCTGCATTGATCTCGGTCACGATGCGTTCGTGCGGGATCGCGCCGGTAATCACCATCTTGGCGGCGCCAGGCTGATAATGCTGCGCCTTGAAGACGTGCATCGGCCGGGTCGAGGAGAGGATCGCCACCACGGCGGCGCGGGCATGGAAGCGGCCGCCATCGAAGATCGCGGTCTGGCGGAAGGCGAGATCGTCGCCGGATGATCCACCGATCAGCGGAATATCACCCAGCGCATCCTGGATCGTCATGGTCAGCAGTTCCTCCCGGTGCGAGAGGCCGTCGACCAGGAACAGCGCGACATGGTTGACCAGCCCGCCCAGTCGGCGGCTGTCCCGTTCCGCCTGCGCCGCCAGCGTCCGCACGATTTCGCGCGCGGCGACCGGATCGAAATTGTCGATGTCGTCGAAGCAATGGGACGTCATGCAGAAATCGGCAGCGGGAAAGCCGATCACGGTCAGGCTGTCATGATCATAGCCCGCATCGGTCAGTTCGCCCGAGCTGGTGCAGCCGATCACGGTGGTGCATTCGCTATGCAGGTTGATCGCCCGCGCCAGGCTATCCCGGTCATAATGCTGGGAACAGAAGATCACGGCGCCGGCCAGCGGCTCCGTGCCGAGTTGATCCACCAGATCCGCCATCGCCTCGAACGGATCGTCGGCATGGGAGGACGCAAATCCTATCCCTGCCCTTACCCCTGCGCCTGTCGCCATTGTCTCTCCCCATCGCCCATTTTCTTATGCTTTGGGGCATTATCATGTAGCGGGTTCCGCTGGCCTGTCACGCGAAACAAGCCGGCTTCTGGCGCCGTGGATCAGGTGGAAGACCAGCAATGCGACGAATGGCATGGCAAGCCCCAGCAGCAGCGTCGCGGACAGGCGCGGCCAGTGCTTTTCCACGGCCTTGAGCGGATAGGAGAGCAGGCCAAGCGCATAATAGCTGACGGCAGCCGTCGACAGCCCCTCAACCAGTTGCTGAAGCTGGAGCTGCATCCGTGCGCTGCGGTCCATCGAGGCGAGCAGGCGGCCATTCTGGTTCTCGATATGGGTTTCGATCCGGGTGCGCAGCAGGGCGGTGAACTGCGCCGCGCGGCCGTTGAGCAGCGCCAGCCGATCGGTCAGCGCCGCGCAGGTGCGCACGGCAGGCCAGAGCCGCCTTTCGGTGAAGTCGGCGAGCGAGCGATGACCGGCGATCGGCACGACGTCCAGTTCGGCGAGGCGACTGGCGACGATCCGGCCATAGGCGGCGGTCGCGCTCATCCGATAGGCGCAGCCGCTGTCGATCGACAATATGTCGGCGGACAACTGGATCAGTCGGCCCAGCAGCACATCGTCGCGCACCTCGCCGGCGGCCAGCGCCCGGCCGACCTGCTCCAGCGCCTGTTCCAGCCAGTCGAGATCGGCCCAGGCCGTGCGCGCGGGCGGCAGGCCAAGCAGCGCCAGATTGCGATAATTGCCCAGTTCCTGCAGCCGCTGGACGCAGCGGGCAAGATCGCCGGGCAGCAGGCCGTTGGCGGCCACCACCATCCGGCCATAGCCATCATCATGGATGCGGAAATCGGTCCAGATGCGCGCGCCGCCACCGACATGGCAGGTGACGAGCTGGCCCGCCGGGAAACCGGCACTGGCCACCAGCTCAGCGGCGGCGCCTTCATCCGCGACGATCGCCAGCCGCACGGCGCGGATCACCGCACCCGGCAGATATTCGGCCCAGGCGATCGCGGCACGGGCGTCGGCCGCATCGGGAAAATCCCAGCCGACCGGATCGCTGCCGCCGCGCACCAGGGTGACCGTGCTGGCCTCGCTATGCTGCTCCCAGTGAAGATGGATGTCGGCGCCCAGCCGGGTCTCGCGATGGCGGCTGTCATGCCCTGGACGCAGATCGCCCGGCATGGCGGACACGGCCGCCAGTTCGGCCGTGCGCGCGTCCGCATCGAGCAGGCGGACAAGCTGGATCATCCGTGCCGGGACCGTCAGCGCAGGTTCGCGGCGCAATTGCATCTCGCCCACCACCTGCGGGCGCAGCGCATGTTCGGTGAAGCGCCGCTCAGCCACCACGCGCCGGCTCTCCAGCGGCTTCCAGCAGATCCGCCTCCGCATCGGTGAAGACGCGCGAGCGGACGATGAAGCGCTGCCCCTCCGGGCTTTCGAGCGACATGCCGGCGCCACGCCCCGGCACCACGTCGATCGTCACCTGGGTATGGCGCCAATATTCGAACTGGGCCGCGCCGATCCACACCGGCACATCGCCCGCGACATGGCCCAGCAGCACATCCTGCGGGCCGACCCGGAACTCGCCGCGCGGGAAGCACATCGGCGCGGAACCGTCGCAGCAGCCGCCCGACTGGTGGAACATCAGCGGGCCATGCTGATCGGTCAGGCGCGCGATCAGCGCGTCGGCCGCGGGCGTGGCGAGAATGCGGGCAGGACAATCGGCCATCGATCCGATCCTTCAGAACCAAAACCGCCATTGGCAACATTGGCAGAACCAAAGCTGGCGGGCATCCGGGGGAGGATGCCCGCCAAAGGTGCGGAGCGCCGAGAAAGGAGAGAGAAGGGGCGCTCCGCTGTGGATCCGTCAGAAGAAGCCCAGCGCCTTGGGGCTGTAGCTGACCAGCAGATTCTTGGTCTGCTGATAATGGTCGAGCATCATCTTGTGATTTTCGCGGCCGATGCCCGACTGCTTGTAACCACCGAAGGCCGCATGGGCCGGATAGGCGTGGTAGCAGTTGGTCCAGACGCGACCGGCCTGGATGCCCCGACCCATGCGATAGGCACGGGCGCCGTCGCGGGTCCACACGCCCGCGCCCAGGCCGTAGAGCGTGTCATTGGCGATGGCGAGCGCCTCCGCCTCGTCCTTGAAGGTGGTGACGGCCAGCACCGGGCCGAAAATCTCCTCCTGGAAGATACGCATCCTGTTATGCCCCTTGAGCACGGTGGGCGTCACATAGAAGCCATCGGCCAGTTCGCCGTCATGGGTGGCGCGATCGCCGCCGGTCAGCACTTGTGCGCCCTCTTCCTTGCCGATCGCGATGTAGGAGAGGATCTTTTCGAGCTGGTCGTTCGACGCCTGGGCGCCGATCATCGTCGAAGGATCGAGCGGGCTGCCCTGCTTGATCGCCTTTACCCGCGCGATCGCCCGCTCGATGAACTTTTCGTAGATCGATTCCTGGATCAGCGCGCGGCTGGGACAGGTGCAGACCTCACCCTGGTTGAGCGCGAACATGGCGAAGCCTTCGAGGCATTTGTCGAAATAATCATCGTCCGCATCCATCACATCCTCGAAGAAGATGTTGGGCGACTTGCCGCCCAGTTCCAGCGTGACGGGGATCAGGTTTTCCGAGGCATATTGCATGATCAGGCGGCCGGTCGTGGTCTCGCCGGTGAAGGCGATCTTGGCTATCCGCTTGTTCGACGCCAGCGGCTTGCCCGCTTCCACGCCGAAGCCGTTGACGATGTTGAGCACGCCCGGCGGCAGCAGGTCGCCGATGATCTCGGCCAGGACCAGCACCGACATCGGCGTCTGCTCGGCGGGCTTGAGCACGATGCAGTTGCCGGCGGCCAGCGCCGGCGCCAGCTTCCACACCGCCATCAGGATCGGGAAGTTCCAGGGGATGATCTGGCCGACGACACCCAGCGGCTCGTGGAAATGATAGGCGATGGTGTCATGGTCGATCTCGCTGATCGATCCTTCCTGGGCGCGGGCGCAGCCGGCGAAATAGCGGAAATGATCGATGGCGAGCGGAATGTCGGCATGGGTGGTCTCGCGGATCGGCTTGCCATTGTCGATCGTCTCGGCGAGCGCGATGAGGTCGAGATTGGCCTCCATGCGATCGGCCATCTTGAGCAGGATGTTGGACCGCTGCGTCGACGACATCTTGCCCCAGGCGTCCTTGGCAGCATGGGCGGCGTCGAGCGCGGCCTCGATATCGTCCGCCGTGCCGCGCGCGACCTGGCACACGACCTGGCCGGTGACCGGCGAGATATTGTCGAAATACTGGCCCTTGGCCGGTGCCGTCCACTGCCCGCCGATATAATTGTCGTAGCGGTCGCGGATCAGGGTCTGGCCGGCGAATTTATCCAGCGCCTGTTGCAGCATCATCTTGTCTCCTGGGTCGATTTTGTGATCGTCTTTCAGCCTTCAGAAGATGGCAAAGCAGGCCGCCGGTGCAATTGGACCTTCGGTCGGATCGCCCCGTCTGCGGGACGAGGCGGGCATGAGACGCGACCTGTGCCGCCCCCTCGACAGCGCCCCGACGGGCTGCTCTATCTGGCAGGCCCCTTCCCTGCCCGGAGAGATTTCCCCCATGTTCCAAGTTTCCCACCTGATCATCGTCGGTGGCGGGTTCAGCGGCACGCTGCTGGCGATCAACCTGCTGCGCTACGGGACGATGCGGGTGACATTGGTCGAGCGGCGGCCCGAACGGCTGGGCAAGGGTGTCGCGTTCGGCAGCGCCCTGCCCGATCATATCCTCAACGTCCGCGCCGGCAACATGAGCGCCTTTCCCGACCAGCCGGGCCATTTCGCGCAATGGCTGGCGGAGACGAGTGGCGGATCGGACGCCAGCTTCGCGACGCGGGCGACCTATGGCCGCTATCTTTCCGCGCTGCTGGACAAGACCCGCGCCGAGGCGGGCGACCGGCTGGACGTGATCGATGATGCGGCGGTCGACATCCGCATGACCGGCGATGGCTGTGTCGTCGAACTGGCGTCGGGCAAGGTGCTGACGGCCGACGCGGTGGCGCTGGCACCGGGCAATCTGCCGCCGCATGACCTGCCGCCATTCCGGGACAAGGCGCCCCCGCTCTATGTATCCGAACCCTGGGGCGCGGACATTGCCGAGGGGCTGACGCCGAGCGACAAGATACTGCTGCTGGGCACGGGCCTGACCGCGGTGGATTGCGCGCAGACGCTGGACAGCGCCGGCTTTCGCGGATCGATCCTGGCGCTGTCGCGGCGCGGGCTGGTGCCGCACAGCCATGCGCCGGCCGCGCCCTTCCCTGCCCTGCGCGAACGGCCCGCCGCCCATTGCGCCGGGCTGGTCCGCACCATCCGCCAGCGCGCCGATGCGGTCGGCTGGCGCCGCGCGGTCGATGAACTGCGCCCCTTCACCCAGGATATATGGCGGGCGGCCTCCCCGGTCGAACGGGCGCGCTTCCTGCGTCATGCCCGGCCCTATTGGGACGTGCATCGCCACCGCATCGCGCCGCAGGTGGCTGAACGGATCGCCGCGATGCAGGCGAGCGGGCGGCTGCGGATCGCGGCGGGCCGAATCATCGGCGCGCAGGACGCCGACCAGGGGCTGATCGTGCAATGGCGGCCGCGCGGCGGCGAACAGGTGCAGGATATCCGGGTGGCGCGGGTGGTCAATTGCACCGGGCCGCTGGCCGATCTGGGCCGGACCGACGATGTGCTGCTGCGCCGGCTGGCGGATCGTGGCGCAATCCGGCCCGATGCGCTGGCGATCGGCATCGACACCAACCGGCAGGGCCATGCCATCGCACGCGACGGCAGCGCGCAGGAACGGCTGCTGGTGGTCGGGCCGATGACGCGCGGCGCTCATTGGGAGATCGTCGCCGTGCCCGATATCCGCCGCCATAGCTGGGACATGGCGCGCGCGTTGACCGGCGCGCAATGGGTGGAGGCGGAAGGGCTTTAGAGCAAATTCCGATCCGACTGCGTCAGATCGGTTGCTCTAAGTTTTTGGTTTAACGCGTTTTCCGAGTCATCAGGTGATTCCACCTGATCAGAAAACGCTCTAAACTGGCAGCTCGACCTGCGCGCGCAGCCCACCATCGGGCGTGCGCGCCAGCAGCACCCGCCCCTGATGCGCCTGCGCTGCCGACTGGACGATCGACAGCCCCAGACCCACGCCGCCGGTGCTGCGGTTGCGCGAGGGTTCGCCGCGATAGAAGGGCTCGAAGGCGCGGGCGATATCGGCCTGTTCCATGCCCGGCCCGTCATCCTCGATCGTGACGATCGCCCGCCCCTCGTCGCGCATCACCCGCACCCGCGCGCGATTGCCATATTTGATCGCATTGTCGATCAGGTTGGTGAACAGCCGTTTGAGCAGGATCATGTCACCCGCGATGATGACAGGCTCCGCGCCCAGCAGGGTCACGTCACGGCCCATATCGGAAAAATCGTCGACCAGCCCCTCGACCAGCAGGCCAAGGTCGAGCGGTTCCTTGAGGCGGGGGCGGTTTTCATTGTCGACGAAGTCCAGCGTCGTACCGATCAGCGCCTCCATCTGGCGGATTTCCTCCTCGGCCGCGATCCGCACCGGCGCGGGCGCGGCGGTGAGGTGGAAATGGAGGCGCGACAGCGGCGTGCGCAGATCATGCGCGATCGCGCCGACGACCGAGGTGCGTTCGCGCACATAGCGGGCGATGCGCGCCTGCATCTCGTTGATCGATTGCGCCGCCAGCCGGATCTCGCTCGGCCCGTCGAGCGGGATCGGCTGTTCCTCCTGCCCTGCCCCCATCCGCTCGGCCGAGGCGGCGAAGGCGCGGATCGGGCGGGTCAGCCGCGCGCTGAACCAGAGGCTGAGCGGCACCACCAGCAGGATGCCGACGAGGAAGGCATATTGGCCGAGCAGCCGCCAGAGCGACCGCCCGCCCCGCGCTTCCCGCGTGATCATCCGCCACTGACCGTCGGGCTGGCGGATCGCGGCGGTGAAGGTGCCCAGGATGAAGGGATCGGCGACGCCATCGGGGCCATAAAGCTGCATCTCCGCCACGAACTGGCCGATCCGCTCGCGATCGCCGGGGTCGAGACGGATGCGCACATCGGCCGCCGGCAGGCTGAGGCGCCGGGCCAGCAGCGCGGCGATCAGCCGATCGGCCGGGTCGGTCGATGCCGGCGGCGCGATGGCCTGCCGCACCTCATGCACCACCGGCTCGTCGCGCAGCAGGGGCTGGCCATGGACGATGCGGGCAATCTCATAGACCGACAGCGGCACCCGTTCGGGCGGGATGAAATAGAGCAGCAGGGTCAGGCTGAAGGCGGTCAGCGTCAGGATCACGACCAGGGCCAGCGCCAGCAGATGGGCGTGGATCGAATTGGCCCAGCGCAGGAAGCCCGCCTTCATCCGCGCTGCACCGGCGCCTGGAAGATATAGCCTTCAGACCGGACGGTGTGGATCAATTCGCCGCGCGCGCGGGTGCCGAGCTTGCGGCGCAAGCGGCTGACCTGGGTGTCGATCGCCCGGTCGAACACATCGGCATCCTCGCCGCGCGCCAGTTCGACCAGCGCGTCGCGGTTCAATATCTGCTGGGGATGTTCGATGAAGGCGAGCAGCAGGGCGAACTCCCCCTCCGACAGGCTGATGATGATGCCGGCGGGATCGCGCAGCACCCGGCGCACCGGATCGAGTTGCCACCCTTCGAAATGATAATGGGCTAGCACCGGCTGGCGGGTGTCGGCGACCGGGCGACGGCGGCGCTGCAGCGCACGGATGCGGGCGAGCAACTCGCGCGGCGACAGCGGCTTTGGCAGATAGTCGTCGGCGCCCATTTCCAGGCCGGTGATCCGGTCCCCCTCCGTCCCCAGCGCCGACACCATGATGATGCCGGCATCCTGCTGTCCCGCGAGCGAACGGGCGATCGACAGCCCATCCTCGCCCGGCATCATGACGTCGAGGACGATGATGTCGACCGGCTGATGGGCGAGTATGGCCCGCATCGCCGGGCCATCGGCCGCTTCGCTGACGACATAGCCTTCCTGTATCAGGAAAGCGCGGACCAGCGCGCGCAGCGACGGATCGTCATCGACGATCAGGATATGCGTGTCGCCCGGCGCGCTGTCGCCTGTCAGCTTCGCTGTCACCCTTACCTCTCCTCTTCCCATGCCGCTCCTTCTAGCCGCCGGCCCGCGCCGGATTTTGTCAGGCCCGACACAAAGGGCGGAATAAGCGCCTGCATTCTGCGCCGATTTTGTCGGCGCTGACAAATTAATCCGCCGCCCCCCTGCTAGAAGGATCGCACAAGAGGACCGGAGCAACCGGGCCGGCACGGAAGAGGAGTGGGCCGCATGGCGGCAAGCCATCATCATGTCCGTCACTGGAGCCGCCGATCGGCGCTGGGCCTGATCGCCTGCGTGCCGCTGGGGATTGCGAGCATCGCCAATGCCGCCGAATGCGTCGATCCCGCCAGCCTGTCGGCCGCGCAGAAGAGCATGCGCAAGTCGCTGGGCTTTCGCACGTCGAGCGATGCGACCAAGCGCTGCGGCCTGTGCGCCTTTTTCACCGCCGCCCAGCCCGGTTGCGGCAAATGCGCGCTGCTGAGCGGCGGCATCGTGCCGGCCGAAGGCGTGTGCGACAGCTGGGCGAAGAAGAGCTGATGGCGAACCCAGCCCGCCAATATGTCTGGGACTTGCCCATCCGCCTGTTTCACTGGTCGCTGGTCGGCCTGATCGGCTTTTCCTGGTGGAGCGCGGAAACCTATCACATGGACTGGCATCGCCTGTCGGGTCAGGCCGTGCTGTTCCTGATCGCCTTTCGCCTGATCTGGGGCGTGATCGGATCGGGGCCTGCGCGCTTTGCCCAGTTCCTGCGCGGGCCGCGCGCGATCTTCGCCTATCTGACCGGCCGTGTGCCCGCGGCGCCGGGCCATAATCCGCTGGGCGGCTGGAGCGTGCTGGCGATGCTACTGGCGCTGTCGGTGCAAGTCGGCACCGGCCTGTTCGCGGTCGATATCGACGGCATCGAATCCGGGCCGCTGTCGCATCTGGTCGATTTCGATCAGGGCCGGCTCGCCTCCGAGATTCACGGCATCAGCTTCACCATCCTGCAGATGCTGATCGGCCTGCATGTCCTGGCGGTGCTGTTCTACCTGCTGGTGCGGCGGCGCAACCTGATCGGGCCGATGGTCAGCGGCCGCGCGAAAGTGACCGGCGAGCCGGTGGCGGTGCGGCGCGCGTCGCCTGTCGCCTTCGCCGTCGCCATCCTGCTGGCGGGCAGCCTCGCCTGGTGGGTCTTTGCCGATCCGATGCTGTGACAGACATGAAAGGGACGAGGATGAGGATGCACGATACAGCCCGGATGAAGCGGCCGATCGCGATGCTGGCACTGCTCTGCGCGGCACCGCTGGCGGCCGCGCCCGGCGATATCGTCGCCACCCGGATCGCGGGTTTTCGCGAGGTCGGCGCGGCGTTCAAGAATATCAATGACGAGCTGAAATCGGCCACGCCGCAAACCTATGTGATCCAGATTTCGGCGCGGCAGATCCGCGATTATGCGCGCCAGCAGCAGGGCTGGTTCCCGGCCGGCAGCGGCCTGAAACCCGGCGTCAAGACGGCGGCCAAGCCCGAAATCTGGAGCCAGCCGGCCGCATTCAAGGCGGCGCAGGACGGCTTTACCGCACAGGCCAACAGCTTCGCCACCGTGGCGGCGAGCGGCGACGTGGCGAAGATGCGGGTTGCGGCCAAGACGCTGGGGCAAAGCTGTGGCACCTGCCATCGCAGCTTCCGCGTCGAGGAGAAGCGCTGATGTGGCGCCGGGCGGCCGCGATCCTGTGGCTGGTGCAGCCGGCCGCGCTCTGGGCGCAGGCCGCCGACCTGCCGCCCGAGGCCGCGAGCGGCGAGCCGCTGCCGGCCGGCGTCAGCGTCCGCAAGGTCGGCGAGCAGAGCATCTATGTCGATGCCCATGGCCGCACCCTCTATGGCATGGACATGCGCGCCGTGACCGGGCGGACCGGGCATCAGCCGCTCTGGTGTTCGGGCGATTGCCTGATGCAATGGACGCCGCTGGCCGCGCCGGCCAAGGCGGAGATCGTGCCTGCACCGCCCGAGTTCGGCGGCGATCGCAAGGCGCCCCGGCTGAAGCAGGACGGCGCCGACTGGATCGTGATGCAGGGACCGAGCGGGCCGCAATGGGTCTATAAGCGGGTCAATCTGGTCTTCACCCATGCCGGCGATCGGCCCGGCACGATCGGGCATGAAGGCGAGGACGCTCTGGTCTGGAACAGCCTCAAATATGTGCCGGCCGCGCCCAAGATCGACGCGCCGGCCGATGTGACGGCGCGGCTGGTGGACGGACGCTATCTGCTGGTCGATGGTCAGGGGAATTTGCTGATTACGCATAAGGGCAAGGCCTGTGGCACGGCCTGCGCCGACTGGCGCGTCTTCCCGGCGGGCATGGCGCGGCGGGGCATGGGCGCCTGGACCGTGCGGCCCGATGGCGACCGCGCCCAATGGGCCTATCGCGACCGGCCGGTCTTCACCATCGCGGGCGACGACCCGGCGGACATTCCCGCCGAGGCCGAACCGCTGATCCCATGACATTTCGCAAGGAGAGGATGATCGTGCAGTATCATCGCACACTGGTCCTGCTGCTGGGCGCGCTGCCACTCGCGGCGTCGGTGCCGGCATCTGTGTCAGCGCAGGGCGATGCCCCCGCGAAACCCGCAGCGCTGCCCGCGCCGCCGGCCAATGGCGAGATGGGCTTCGTTGTCAGCCATTTCGCGCCCGCCATCTATCAGGGCAAGGAAGATTGCCCGCAGGGCCTGGCCGCCACCCTGCGCGAAAATTATCTCCAGACCCAGCCGGTTGGCGAGCGGGCGCGGCTGCTGGAAAAGGCGAACGAGAAAGAACTGACCGCGCGCTGGACCGGCTATGCCTTTGGTCCCGACAATATCAACATCTGCACCCATCCCGACAAGTTCGATCGGCCGCCCCAGCGCATGGTGCAGGGCAAGGTCGCGCAGGGGCTGAACCTGGACGATGATGCGGACGGCGCGGCGGCGGGCGACACGTGCGGCCATGCCAATTTTACCGGGCCTGCCGGCGAGCCAGGTGTCGACAACCAGATGTGGCGGGCGATGGGCTGCGTGCGCACCTGGCGCGGGGTCGACGGTATGGGCGGCGATATCGTCAAGGGCCTGACCCAGTTTCTGGTCAGCGGCGAACATAGCCAAGTGCTGTTGCTGAGCGGCGTCGACAGTCTGGAGAATGATCCCGACGTGACGGTGATCTACGCCAATACCGAGGATCGGGCGGTGGTGGATTCGCGCCAGAATTTCATCCCCGGCGCCAGCTACAGCGTCACCGCCAATGCCGCCCATCGCAATGTGCTGAAAGGGCGGATCGTCAATGGCGTGCTGACCACCGAGCCGGCCCATATCCGCCTGAAGCAGAATTGGGGCCAGGGATCGGAGCGGGACATTCGCGGCCGGCGCAACGAATATGATTTCACCAAGGCGCGGCTGCGCTTCACCTTCCAGCCGGACGGATCGATCAAGGGCATCGTCGGCGGCTATCAGCCGATCTGGAACGTGATGGCCAGCGCCTCGGTCGGTGGCGAGGGCGCGGCGACCACGGCCGGCTATGACTGCGCCGCCATGTATGCCGCCTTGAAGGCGATGGCCGATGGCGATCGCGATCCGGCGACCGGCCAGTGCCGCCGCATTTCCAGCGGCATGGAGGCCTGGGCCGTGCCCGCCTTCATCACCGACCGCCTGCCCCAGCCCAAGGTGGCGCAGCGATGAGCTGGCCGTTTCGCCGCCGGGCGCGCGGGGCGCTGCTCGCCGGATTGCTGCTGAGCGCCTGCACGGTCGAGAAGGCGCCGCAGACCGCCGCCACGCCCGAGGCCAGCTTCGCGCCCTTGAAGACGCCGCTGGGCCAGGTGGCGGGGATGCGCCGTCTGACCGAAGCGCAATATCGCAACAGCATCGCGGACATTTTCGGTCCCGACATCAAGGTGGCAGGCCGGTTCGAGCCGATCGTGCGGCCGGTGCATGAGTTGATCTCGACCGGCGCCAGCGCATCGACCATCTCACCCGCCGGACTGGAGCAGTTCGACGCGATGGCGCGCAATATCGCCGCGCAGGTCTTCGCGCCGGATCGCCGCGCCCAGTTCATGCCCTGCGCCCCGCGCGATGCAGCCGCACCCGATGCCGATTGCGCTGCGCGGACGCTGATGCCGATCGGCCGCTACCTGTTTCGCCGGCCGATGACGCAGGAAGAGATCGGCGCCTTCGTCATGATGGCCGGCAAGGGCGCTGGCGATGGCCAGGGTTTCTATGACGGGATGCAGCTGGCGCTCGCCGCCATGCTGGTATCGCCACAATTCCTCTACATCATCGAGAGCGCGGAGCCCGACCCGGAAGCGCCCGGCAGCCTGCGGCTCGACAATCATGCCCGCGCCGCGCGGCTGAGCTATCTGCTGTGGAACACGACGCCCAATGAGGCGCTGCTGCGCGCGGCCGACGAGGGCAAGCTGACCGATCCGGCCCAGCTCGCAGCAATCGCGCAGAAGATGGTGCGTTCGCCGCGGCTGGAGGACGGCGTGCGGGCCTTCTTCGCCGACATGCTGCTGTTCGAGAAGTTCGACGAGATGGCCAAGGACCAGATCGTCTATCCCCGCTTCAACCCCGATGTGGCGTCGGCCCTGTCCGAACAGATGCTGCGCATGATCGTCGACCAGCTGGTGACGCGGCAGGGCGATTATCGCGACCTGTTCACCACCCGGCGGACCTTCATCAACCGGGCGCTGGGGCCGCTCTATCAGGCCAAGGTGTCCAGCATGCAGGGCTGGGTGCCCTATGAATTTGCCGATGGCGACGATCGCGCCGGGCTGCTGGGCCAAGCCGGTTTCCTGGCGCTCTATTCCCATTCGGGGCGCAGTTCGCCGACCCTGCGCGGCCGGGCGATCCGCGAACTGCTGCTGTGCCAGCCGGTGCCCAATCCGCCTGGCAACGTCAATTTCACCGCCGTGCAGGATGTCGGCAACAAGGCGATGCCGACCGCGCGCATTCGCCTGAACGCCCATAACAGCGATCCGGTCTGTGCCGCCTGCCACAAGATCACCGACCCGCTGGGCCTGCCGCTGGAACGGTTTGACGGCATCGGCGCCTTCCGCCGGACCGAGAATGACGCGCCGATCGATACCGCCGGCGTGTTCGAGGGGACGGCCTTCCAGGGCAATGTCGGCCTGGGGCAGGCGCTGGCGGCGAGCAAATCGACCACCGAATGCGTTGCGGGGCGCGCTTTCCAATATGCGACCGGGCGCATGCCGGAGGATGAGGAGGCGACCGCCATGGCGCTGGAACAGGGTTTTGCTGCCGATGGCTATCGCATCCAGGCGCTGTTCCTGCGGGTCGCGACCATGGCCGATGCCTATCGCATCAGCACCCCACCGCTGGCCAAGCCGCAGGTCGCGATGATGACCAGCCCGCATATCCGTGAAGGAGACCGTCCATGAGCTTCACCCTCGATCGCCGCACTGCGCTGCGCGGCATGGTCAACGGCATGGCCGTGGCCGTCGGCCTGCCGCTGCTCGACATCTTCCTCGACGGCAACGGCACCGCCATGGCGGCGACCGGCGCGCCGATGCCGATCCGTTTCGGCACCTGGTTCTGGGGGCTGGGCGTCAATCCGCCGCGCTGGTTCCCCACTGCCGCCGGCAAGGATTATGAGCTGAAGGTCGAGCTGGCCTCGATCGAGGCGCTCAAGCACAAGGTCAATATCCTGGGCGATTTCACCCTGCCGCTCGATGGCAAGCCCAACCTGCCGCACATCAGCGGCGGCATCGGCATCCGCACCGGCATGGCGATCGATTCCGACCGGGGCCTGCCGGGGCCGTCCTTCGACGTGTCGATCGGCGATGTGATCGGCACCCGTACCCGTTTCCGCTCGATCGAACTGTCGGCGACCGGCGATCCGCGCAATTCGCTGTCCGGGCGCGGCAATGGCAATCTCAACCCGGCGGAAGTGTCGCCCGCCGCCCTTTATACAAGGCTGTTCGGCGCGGGCTTCCATGATCCCAACAGCGCGACCTTCACCCCCGATCCGGCGGTCATGGCGCGGCGCAGTGTCCTGTCCGGCGTGTCCGACCAGCGCCAGGCGCTGGAGGCGCGGCTGGGCGCGGCCGACAGGCAGCGGCTCGACCAATATTTCACCTCGCTGCGGCAGCTGGAAAACCAGCTCGACGTGCAGCTGACCAAGCCGGCGCCGATGCAGGCCTGTGTCGTCCCGCCCAAGGTGCCCGACCTGCCGGTCAATGCCGAGATCGAGAATGTGATGCGCAATCACGAGATCATGACCGATCTGCTGGTGATGGCGATGGCCTGCGACAATGTCCGGCTGTTCAACATGAACTTCAACAATGGCGCATCGTCGCTGACGCGGGTGGGCAGCACCATCACCCATCATCAGCTGACCCATGAGGAGGTGCTGGACAACCGGCTGGGCTATCAGCCCGAAGTCACCTTCTATGTCGACAAGTGCATGGAAGCCTGGACCTATTTCATCAAGGCGATGGACGCGGTGAAGGAAGGCGACCGCACCCTGCTGGATAACAGCCTGGTCTTTGCCCATAGCGAGACCGAGTTCGCCAAATTCCACACCATCGACAATATCCCGATGATGACGGCGGGATCGGCCGGCGGGCGCATCCATACCGGCCAATATATCACCGGCGACGGATCGCCGGTCAGCCGGGTCGGCCTGACCCTGCAACAGGCGATGGGCGTGCCGGTCGACCGTTGGGGCACGGGCAGTCTGGAGACGAACAAGATCATCCCCGGACTGATAGTTTGATCCCCTACTCGACCCGCGCTGCGTAAAGGCCGTGGTGCGACAGCATGAACAGGGTCTTGCCGTCCGGGCCGCCGAACAGCAGCTGTAGCGGCCGTTCGGGCACGTCGATCCGGCCGATCGGCTTGCCGTCGGGCGCGTAGACGAAGACCTGGCCATTGGCGACATAGACCCGGCCCTGCGCGTCGCTCACCACGCCCTCGCCACCGCGATCGGCGAAGGGCTTGAGGTCGGTGAGGGTACCGTTGCCGGCGACCAGCGCGCTGTAGGTACGGTTTTCCGATCCGTTGGTGACATAGATGCGCTGGCCCGGCTTGCCCTGGACGAAGCCATAGCTGTCGAGCGTGTGGGAGAAGCGCAGGCCGCGATGGTCGACCGGTCCCTGGGCGAAGACGCGCCAGGCCGGCAGGGCGATGCTGCCATCGGGCGAGACATAGGCCTGCGCATTGGGCTGCGCCGTGTCGCGGGCGAACATCTCGGCAAGCGTGGTGAACGCATAGGTCTTGGGATCGATCTGGTCCCTGAATTCGCCATTCACCCACCAGTTGACCGGGAAGATCGTGGCCGCGCTGCCCTGCCCCGCGGGCGTCACCGGGATAACGCTGACCTGCGTGTCGGGCGCGCCGGGGGTGACGCTGTAGACCGTACCGTTGCGGCCATAGGAGGAGAGCACGAGCAGGTTGCCCGACTTGTCGATGGTCAGGTTCACCGGATCGAGCGCGGCGTCGCGGATCATCTCCAGCCGGCCCGCGTCGGACCAGCGCCAGATGCGCTGGAAGAAACGGTCGATGAAATAGAGCCGGCCCTGTGCGTCCACCGCGCCGCCGCCCAACCCATAGAAGCCGTCAGCGAGCTTCTCCACGCTGGCGCCGCCAAAGGTCGAGGGGGCGACCGGATCGGGTTTCGCCGGCACATCCAACACAGCGAATTCGCGTTCGCGCACTTCCAGGCCGTGGGTGATGTCCTGAATCGCATTCTCGAACGGATATTTGGTGAGGCGCAGGAAGGTGCCGCAGCCATTTTCATCGCAGGTGCCGACCCCGCTTTCCGCGTTCACATGGACGTTGCGGAAGCGGATGTCGTGGGAATTGTAGAGCGACACGGCGGTCGGCGCAGGCTTGCGCGTGCGGGTGACGCGATAGCCGTGGAAATTGGCGACCAGGATGTTACGGGAGTCGCGGATTTCGAGCGCGACGGCATCGCCGCTCTCGCCCGCCTCCCCCTCGGTCTGGGGCGCCAGCAATTCCCAGTTTGCGACGCGGTTGAGGCCGATTTCGGTGCGGACATGATGTTCGACCGAGGCCTGGATCAACCGGCCCGGCGTGTCCGTGTCGGAGATCAATATGCCCGGATGGCCGAAGGTGCTGGGGCTCCAGATATTGGCGAAGGTGCCTCCGCCCCCCTGCGTCACCCAGAGGCTGGCATATTGGCCACCCCAGCGGCGCGATGCGTCGGGATCGGCGGTGGCGTTGTTGTTGTAGGGGGTGCGCCGGCTGCCGTCGAAGGCATCGGTGCCATGGCCGCCCTGGAACTTGACGTCGTTGACCATCGAGTTGGCGCCGGCCTTCCACAACAGGCCGGTCGCGCGCGGATTGGCACCATTGGTGTCGAGTGCCAGGCCGGCGACGATCGCATCGCCGCCCTGCGCGCTTTCAATGAGCGCCTTGGGCGCACCGACCCCCTGGAAGGCAGGCGTGCCGTCGGGCAGGACGATCTGGGTCAGGCTGGGGTGGAGGCCAAGCAGCACCGTGTCGGCGCGCAGCCGCAGCGTGTCGCTGACCTTGTAGAAGCCGGCAGGGAGGTAGACGACACGATGGCTGTCGATCGCCTTCTGCAGCACGGCGGTGTCGTCCGTGCTATTGTCGCCCTTCGCCCCCAAGGTGCGGACATTCACCCATTCGGAGACGGGCGGCAGCGGGCGAATGGCGGGCGCGCCGGGCGCCGGCAGGCTGGCGATCGGCTGCGCCTGCATATCGGTCTTGTAGTCGCCGATCCGGCCAAGCCCCGGCAGGGTCAGGCCATGGGTGAAGGAGGAGACCTTGTAAGCCTTCCCCTGCCCCGCCACCGTCCGGCCGCTTTCGCGGAAGCGGGCGAAGGTGGGCATGTTGGCGGCCAGTACATTCTGGAAGCCGACCTGGGTGTAGACA
The DNA here is from genome assembly GCF_003711185.1 of Sphingobium sp. LF-16. NCBI lineage: Bacteria > Pseudomonadati > Pseudomonadota > Alphaproteobacteria > Sphingomonadales > Sphingobiaceae > Sphingobium > Sphingobium sp. LF-16. Next base: position 2,814,241 of record NZ_CP029335.1, read on the forward strand.
TTCTTCTCGTTGGAGATGATGACGCCGGCCTTCGACACATTTTCGAACCGGACATCCTGACCCCAGAGCCAGTCGCCATAGCCCCGGTCAATCTCGATCCCGACCGGCACATTGCGGAAGGCGACATTGAGCAGGGTCAGGCCCGCTTCATGCTCGCGAATGGCGGCGTCGCGCTGTCCCTCGAAGGTCGCGTCGACCAGGGCGAAAGGCCAGGCCGGCGAGGTCTTTTCCGCGAGGATGCCATAGCGGCCGCCCTTGAAGTGCAGATCCTCCGCCTCGTTGGCGACATGGTAGAGGCCCGCGAGGCCCGAACCGATGTCGAAATCGACATGGCTGACGAAGCTGTGCTGGGCGGAATGGAAGCGGATCGCGGTCGCCGCCGGATTGCCGTCCATGATGCGGAAATCGATATTGCCGAGCGCGGAATAGAAGGTGCCCGGATTGGCGTCGGCAATTGTCTTGTCGAACGGCACGCTGCCGGCCGGCGGGAAGGCGGCGGGCCAGCTGTCCTTGTCGGTCTGACGCTTGCCACCGGTGAAGATCAGCATATGGGCGACGCCGCGCTGGAAACCGGGCGTGTTGGTGCCGAGCAGGATCACCGGACGCTGGGCGCCGATGCCGAAGATGCGCACGCCCGGCCACAGGAACAGGGTGCGGCTGATGCGATAGGTGCCCTGGGGCAGGAAGACGATGCCGCCGCCGGGCGTCGCGGCGGCGGCATCGAGCGCCTGCTGGATCGCGGCGCTGTCATCGGCGCGGCCATCGCCCACGCCCTTCACCGTCACGGCGCGCGCATCGTCGGGCATGGCGGTATAGACGGACGGGGAAGCGGCGGCGGGCTGTGCTGCGGCCAGGCACAGCAGGACGGATGCGCAGGCTCCGCTCAATCCACGATACATCTATCAGGCTCCGTAAAAAGAAGATGTCCCGGCCGTGCAGGACCGGGACAAGTTTGGGGGGAGAGATGTTATGTTTTATCAGAAATTGAAGCGGACACCGGCGCGATAGATGCGGCCCAGCGTGTCGTAGAGCGCCGGGTTGATATCGAGACCGGTGTTGGTCTGGGGCGAGGCGACCGGATCCTTGTCGAACAGATTGTCGACCTTGCCATAAAGGGAGACACGATCGCTGAACTTGAAGGTGGCGCCGATGTCGACATAGAAGGCCCCCTTCATCTTGTTATAGTCGATGGTCGGGTGGTTCGCGGTCGAGGTCGGGCAGGACGACTGGCACACGACATATTGGTTGCCGAAGGTGCCGTCGCTGATCCAGCGTTCCTGCACCGTCAGGCTGAACTTGCCGCTGTCATAGGTCTGCACCGCCAGCCATTTCCAGTCGGGGGTGTTGCCGTTGTTGGCGCCAGCCTGATCGACCGGATCGACACCGGCAATGCCCGCCTCCACAATGAACTTGCGGATATGGGTGCCCAGCGCGCGGACGGTGAAGCTGCCCGGCAGGCCGAGCGGCTGCTGCCACTGATAGCTCGCCTCGATATCGAAGCCGCTGGTCCGCCAGGAGGCAAGGTTGAACGGCTGGACATTGATATAGTTGAGGCTGGGATTGGCATTGTCGAGGCTAAAGCCGCCACAGAAGGCCTGATTGCCGTCATAGCAAAACTGGACGATCTGCTGCGCCGACAGGCTGGAGACGACGCCCTTCAGCTTGATGTCATAATAGTCGAACGACAGGCTGAGGCCCGGCAGCCAGGAGGGACGCGCCAGCACGATGCCGATTTCGGTGTTGCGGGCGATTTCCGGCTTCAGATTGGGATTGCCGATGGTGTTCTGGAATGCCTGAACCGCTGCGCCCTGGAAGGGATCGCTGAAGTTCGGCAGGGTCGTGACGGTCGGCGCGGCGAACAGTTCCGACAGGTTCGGCGCCCGGACGTCGCGCGAGGTGACGGCGCGCAGGCGGATGCCGTCGAGCGGCGTGTCCCAGGTGCCGCCGACCTTCCACGCCCAGACCGTGCCCGACGTGCTGTAATGGGTGCCACGGCCCGCGGCGTTCAAATTGGCGCGGCCGACCGCCTCGCTGTCGAACAGCGGCATGTCGATTTCCACGAAGCCTTCATAGACTTCATATTTGCCGCGACCATTCTTGTAATTGCCGGCTGCCCAGTTGCTGCCCTGCGCACCGTTGAGCAGCGGGTCGGCCGGATAATCGGCGCTGTTGGGGCTGAGGTCGGACACGCCCGCGCCATAGGGGTCGGCGTTCACGCGATAGAATTCGCGGCGATATTCGGCACCGAAGGCGACCGACAGCGGTCCCGCCCACAATTCCACCGGATTGCCCGAGAAGTTGAGGCTGGCGACGTCCTGGGTCAGCTTGGTGTGCTGGAACGGACCATTGTCATGCGGCGCGACATAGGCGAGCGCGGCGGCCGAGGGGGTGAAGCCACCGAAGATGTTGATCGGCTGGCAACCCAGCGCGCGGGCGGCCGGATCGGCGCAGACGATCGCGCCGTTCAGTTCGATCGCATTGGCCGCTGCGGCATAGCGGTTCTGCAGCACGATATCCTTCACCCGGATGTCCGAGATGGTGATGCCATGCTCATAATAGGCGTCATAATTCCAGTCGGTGCCGGCCGCGCCGAACTTGCCCTTGGCGCCGGCGACGAAGCGATATTGCTTGCGATCGGTATAGACCTGCGGATCGGGGAAGGCGGCGTTGGACGAGCCGAAGCCGAAGGAGGTAATGCCGGCCGTGGCGCACTGGTCGCGCACCGACTGAGGCAGATAGGGGTTGGAACATTGGACGGTCAGGTTGGCGCGGCCATAGCCGGGGCTGGGCTGGTTGTTGGTCTTCACCTGCGCGACATTGACCGTGACATAGGCTTCGTTGTTGTCGGCGAAATCATAGCCGATCCGGCCATAGCCGTTGATGCGTTCCAGCGAGGATTTGAGCGAGGCGCCCGAGCCGGGTGCGCCCGACAGGTCGCCGCCCTCGCAGAAGCTGTTGCCGCGATAGCAGTTGGTGACCGCGCCGGTGCCGGTCGGCGTACCGTTCGAGCCATAGTTGAACTGATAGGGATTGCCATTCTGGTCGAAGGCTATGCCCTGCAGCGGGCCATTGTTGATCAGGCCGTAGCGGGCATATTGATAGGGCTGGGCATAGTCGCGGTAATTATATTGCGGCAGGCCATTGTTGGTCTGGCCGGTATTCATCAGCGTGGTGGCGCGATACCAGTTGCGGCTGCCGGCCAGATCGGTGCCGAAGTCGCCGGCGCCCACGCCGCCTTCATGGTCATATTCGCCGCTGACGACGACATGCAGGCGATCATCCATGAAGGATTTGCCGTAGGCGGCCTGGACCAGCGCGGTTTCGTCATCGCCATATTTGGTGATGCTGCCCAGGATATTGCCCTTGAAGCCTTCAAAATGGGTGTCGGTGATGAAGTTGACGACGCCGCCGACCGCATCCGAACCATAGGAGGCCGACGCGCCGCCGGTGACGACATCGACGCGCTTCACCAGCAGCTGCGGAAACATCGAGATGTCGGGCACGCCGGTGACATTGGCGCCGACGACGCGCTGGCCGTCGAGCAGGGTCAGGGTGCGGATCGCGCCCAGGCCACGCAGCGAGAAGGAGCTGAGGCCCTGCTGGCCGCTGGACGTGGAGAAGGTGCCGGTGGCGGCGCCGGTCGAGCCCTGGAGCGAGGGCAGCTGGGCGATGGTGTTGAAGATGTTGGGCTGGGCGTTGTTGGCGATCTGCTCCTCACCGATGACGGTGGTGGGCGTCGGCGCATTGAAGCCGCTGGTGGTGATGCGCGATCCGGTGACGATGATGTCGGCGCTCTGTGCGGCAGGCGCATCGCTCGTCTGGGCCTGCGGCACGGGTTCGGCCGCCGGTTCGGTCTGGGCCTGGGCGGTGCCGGCCAGCGCCATGATGGCGACGGCGGCCAGGCTGACGCCCGCCATATGCCGGTGGATTGCGATCTGCACGTTCATTCCTCTTCCCCTCTTGTCACCAGGCGCCCTCCCGGCGTCGGCGCGCCCATGGCGGGCTATTGTGTGAGTATTAATCCCGAGCGGTCGCCACCGCACTTACGACATAGGTCGTAGGCGGCGGCGAACCGTCGCTTTTTCAGGGCTTTGCGGCGTAGAGCGCGTGATGCGTCAGGATGAAAAGCGTGCGTTTGTCGGGGCCGCCGAACAGGATCTGGAGCGGCCGGTCGGGCACATCGATCCGGCCCGTTTCCTTGCCGTCGGGGCCGTAGACGAATATCTGGCCATTGGCGACGAACACCCTGCCCTGCCCGTCCACCGCGACGCTTTCGCCGCCGCGATTGGCGAAGGGCTTGAGCGCCGTCAGCGTGCCGCCCGGCCCTACCGTGCCGCTATAGGTGATATTCTCCGACCCGTTGGTGACGAACAGGCGATCGCCGATCTTGCCGGAAACGAAGCCATTGGCGTTGAGCCCGTCGGACCAGCGCCAGCCGGTGTGATCGATCGGCCCCTGCTGCCAGACGCGAAAGGCCGGCAAGGACAGGCTGCCGTCGGGTGAGACATATTCCTTGGCCTTGGGCGTGCCGACGTCACGGGCGAACATTTCGGCCAGCGTCGTGAACTCGTAGGTCTTGGGGTCGAGCTGGTCGCGAAACTCGCCATTATTCCACCAGTTGACCGGCAGCAGCGTCTTGCCCGCGCCAGTGCTGCGCACCGGAGTCGGCTGGATCAGCGTCAGCGCGTCCTTGGGGCCAGCCGGGTCGAAAGAATAGGCGCCGCCCTTCGCGCCGAGCGAGGACAGGACCATGACATGACCCGAAGCGTCGATGGCGAGATTGACCGGATCGAGCGCATGGTCGCGGACGATTTCCAGCCCCTTGCCCTCGCTCCAACGGTGGATGCGCTGGAAGCGGCGATCGATGAAATAGAGCGCCCCCTGTGCATCGACTGCCGCGCCGGAGATCGACCAGAAGCCATCCTCCAGCTTCTCGACCTTCGTGCCCGAAGGCGCGACCGCAGGGACCGCGCTGCCGGCCGGGCCGATATCCAGTGCGGCAAACTCACGCTCGCGCACCAGCAGCTTGCGGCTGACATCCTCGATCGCATTGTCGAACGGATATTTGCTGGCGCGCAGGAAGGTGCCGCAGCCTTCATCGTCGCAGGTGGCATAACCGCTCTCGCCATTCACATGGACGTTGCGGAAGCGGATATTGCCGGAGTTGGTGATCTTCACCGCGCTCTTTTCCGGCGCATAGGTGCGGGTCACGCGATAGCCATGATAATTGGCGAACAGCAGGTTGCTGGAGTTGCGGATATCGAGCGAGATGGCGTCGGGGCCATCATCGACCTCCTGCTCGGTCTGGGGTGCCAGAAACTCCCAATTATGGACGTTATCGAGCACGAATTCATTGCGGGCATGATGTTCGACCGACATTTCATAGACATGGCCGGGCGTGTCGGTGTCGGTGATGTAGAAGCCCGCTTGGGCAAAGCTGTTGGGGCTCCAGACATCGGCGAAGGTGCCGCCGCCGCCATCCGTCACCCAGATGCTGGGATATTGGGCGTCGAGCCGGCTGTCGGTGACCGGATCACCGGTGTTGACGCGCAGCGTGCCGAGCATCTTGCCATCGGCGGTGGGCGTGCCGCCGCCACCCATGATCTTGACGTCCTCGACCAGGCTCTGTTCGCCCGATCGCCAGAGCAGAGCGGAGGCGCGCGGGTTCACCCGGCCGGTGAAAAGGCCAAGGCCGGAGAGGATATTGTCGCCGCCCTTGCGGCTTTCGAGGATCGGCAGGACGGCGCCGAGGCCGGCATGTTTGGGGTTATTGTCGGGAATGAAGAGCTGGGTGATGGCCGGGTGCAGGCCGATGAGGATGCTGTCCGGCCGTAGGGTCAGCCTGTCCGTCACCTTGTAGAAGCCGGTCGGGAAATAGAGGATGCGGTTGGCGTCGATCGCCTTTTGCAGGGCGGCGGTGTCGTCCGCCTTGCCGTCGCCGACTGCGCCCAGGGTGCGGACATTGACCCACTGGTCCATCGGCGGCAGGTCGCGGATCGCGGGCGCACGCGGCGCCGGCATGGCGGAGAGCGGCTGAATGTCGGCGGTGGTGGCATAGTCGCCCGTGTGGCCGAGTGCGGGCACGGCGAGGCCATAGGAGAAATTGGCGATCCTATAGGCCTTGCCCTTGCCGTCGATCGTCCTGCCGCTGTCGCGGAAGCGGGCGAAGACCGGGCTGTTGACCGCCAGGGCGTTTTCGAATCCGACCTGGGTGAAGACATTCTTCTCGTTCGAGATGACGACCCCGGCCCTGGACACATTTTCGAACCGGACATCCTTGCCCCAGAGGCTGTCGCTGTAGCCCCGGTCGATCTCGATCCCGACCGGCGTGTTCCTGATCGCGACATTGACGAGGGTAAGGTCGACCTCATGCTCGCGGATCGCCGCGTCGCGCTGGCCGTCGAAGGTCGAATCGAGCAGGGTGAACTGCCAGGCGGGCGAGGTTTTTTCGGTGACGATGCCGTATCGGCCGCCCTGGAAATGGACATTCTCGATCACGTTTCCGGCCTGATAGACGCCGGCAAAGGCGGTGCCGAGGCGGAATTCCATATGGCTCAAGAAAGCATGCTGGGCCATGCGGAAGCGCACGCCGGCGGCGGCCGGATTGCCGGCGCCGATCTCGATATCGACATTGCTCATCGACGAATAGAAGGTGCCCGAATTGGCATCCCGCACGACCTTGTCGCGGGGCACGACGGTCGGCACCGGGACCGGCACCTTGCCGACCTGATATTGATCGCCGCCGGCGAAGATCACCATGGTCGACACGCCCTGCTGGAAGCCCGGCGTGTTGGCGCCGAGCAGGATCACCGGGCGGGTCGGGCCGACGCCATAGACGCGCACGCCCGCCGGCACGATCAGCGAGCGGGTGATACGATAGGTGCCCGATGGCAGGAAGACGATGCCATGGCCGGTCGCGTCGCGGGCCTGGTCGAGCGCCTGCTGGATCGCGGCGCTGTCGTCGGCACGGCCGTCGCCGACGGCCTTCACCGTCACCGCATGGGGCTCGGCCGGCGCGACCGGGAAGACCGAGGTCGTCGCGGCGAAGGCCGGTGCCCCAAGCGTTGTTGCCGCCAGCAAAGCCGCGATCATGCTGCGTCCGATCATGTCCGCCTCCCATCCTCATTTTTATAGATGGTGCATGGCTAGGGGAGCGGTCGCGGCTTGGCACTTGCGACAAAGGTCGTAGTTTTCCTGCGGGGTGGCGCGGCCTTATAGCGGAAAAACCAATCCCCCTGCCCCAGCGACCAAGGACGCCCGCTTGCCGATTTCCGCCGACCCTGCCCCCGTTTCGCCCAAAGCCGTGGGACGCGCCGTCATCGTCATGGGGGTCAGCGGCTGTGGCAAGTCGACGCTGGGCGCGATGCTGGCCCAGGCGCTGGACTGCCCCTTCCTGGAGGGGGACAGCTATCATTCGGCGGCGGCGGTGGAGAAGATGCGCGGCGGGCAGGCGCTGACCGACGATGATCGCTGGCCCTGGCTCGACCGGCTGGGCGCGGCGATCGCCGGGACGGTGGCGGCGCAGGGCGTGGCGGTGGCGGCCTGCTCCGCATTGAAGCGCGCCTATCGCGACCGGCTGCGCGCGGCGATCGGCGTGCCGGTGCATTTCATCCTGCTCGACAATGACCGCGACGAACTGCTGGCGCGGCTGGGCAACCGGCCGGGCCATTATATGCCCGCCAGCCTGCTCGACAGCCAGCTCGCCACGCTGGAACCGCCGCTGCCCGAGGAAGGGGCGATGATCCTGACCACCAATGTCCCGGCGAGCGAACTGCGCGACCGGGCCCTGATCTGGCTGGGATCTGGCCTGGCTGGGATAGGGTCACACCGACGCGACAGTTGAAAGTTCATAGTGTCGATAGCCAGCGCTGGCGGGCCGAAAATGGGCGCAATGCGCCTGTTACGCGCCGACGAAGCGACAGTGGCGCTACACTGACGCTCCTTTGACGCGACAGTCAGGCGACAGTGAAGCGACAGCAAGGCGACAGTCGGACCGGCGCCGGGCGGCGCGCGCGACGCCGAATAGCGAACCGGCAAAAGGCGTGATGTCGGAAGAGCGGCCTGTTTCATCCGGCAGGATAGATCAGAGAAAGACCGAATAGGAAAGCGCCGCCAGACGACCGCAGGCGATCAATGTCGGACATTCCTCCCCGGAACGGGGAGGTGGCAGCGCGAAGCGCTGACGGAGGGGCAGGTGCCTCTTAGTGCTGCGCTATTGGGCCTGTGCCCCTCCACCGCCTGCGGCGGTCTCCCTCCCCAAGCAAGCTTGGGGAGGAATTGGGTCGCGTGCTGCTTAGCGATAGCGGCCCATCGTCACCTTGAGCCAGACCGGCTTGTCGATGATGTTGAGGCCATAATCGGTCTGGTCGCCATTCCAGATGCGATCGAAGACCCAGTTGTCGCCTTCGAAATGGCCTTCCTCGACCTTGACGATCATGCCGTTGGCCGGGGCGCCTTCGCGCGAGCCGAACTGGACGCGGACATGGTCACCGGTGAAGAGAAATTCGTTGGCCGAAAGCTGCGCCACGACCATGCCGCCGACCATCGCCTTGTCCCAGGCCGGGGTGTCGGCATTGGGGAACCATTCGCGCTGGCCGAACTGCCACTGGCCAAAGCTGGCCGTCACCGTCCAGTCGCCCATGGTGGTGCTGAGCGGCGTGCCGTCGTCCGGCCGCGCCGCGCCCCAGGTCGGGTGGGCGAAGGCGATCTTGGCCCAGGGACGCATCGCCGCGCCGAGCACACCGAATTTCGAGGCGAAGGCGTGGATGGTCGCGTCGTCGAAGCTCTTGGCGCCGAGCGGATAGTTGAAATAGTCGGCATCATCCATGCCGAAGGGCGCGAAGCCGATCGCCCCGCGCCCCAGCGCCGACCAGAAATAGCGGGCATATTCGGCGGCATTGCCGATCTCCGGCACCATCAGCGCATTGTCGGGACGGGTGTAGAGATCGAGATGCTTGAAGACGTTGCGGCTGCCCCGGTCATAAATGTCGGGCGCGGCCAAATCGAGCGAGGGTGCCGCCGCCTTCCAGATATCGATCACATCGCCCTGCGGCCCGCCACTCGACACGGTCATCGGGTCGACCGGCTTGTAGGGATCGGTCAGCGAGGCGTTCACATACATGGGCAGCGGCTTGATCGCCTTGCCGGCCTTGGCCAGTTCCTCGATATAGCGGGCGGTGTACCAGGTATTGAAAGTGCGATCGGCGGTGTCGCCGAACACGCTCTTCCAGTTGCCCGCCGGCTTCTTGAGGGCACGGGTCAGTTCGGCCGGGACCGGGCCTTCGAACAGTTTCTGCGCGGCGGCGCTGAAGTCACGGGGATTCTGGTAGCTGCCGACCTCATTTTCGGGCTGCACCATGATGACCGTATTCTGCGCATCATGGTCGCGCACATAGGTTATGAGCTTCAGAAAGGCGCGCTTGTCCGCCGCCAGCGTGGCCGCGCCATGGGGCGAAAGCACGCCATGATCCTTGCCATCGGCGGTCTTCATGCGCGGGAAGCGGCGATTGTCGAGCTTCACCCAGTCGGGGGTATAGGCAAGGCCGGTATTCTTCCAGGCGCCGAACCAGAGGAGGACGATGCGCTTGTCATGGGCGCGCGCCTCGTCAAGCAGGGTCTGGACGAAGCTATAGTCGAACTGGCCTTCCTTGGGCTCAAGCTGCTCCCAGGCGACCGGCACTTCGACCGTATTGGCATGGATGCTGTCGAGCCGGTCCCAGACCTGCTTCAGGGGCGCGGCATAATTGCTGCTGTTATTGACCTGGCCACCCAGCATCAGGAAGGGCGCGCCGTCGACGATCAGGGCATGGCGGCCATTCTTGCTCTCGATATGCGGCACTTGTCCGCCATTCTGGGCGAGCGCGGGGGTTGCGAGCAGCATGGCGCCCGTGAGCAGGGGAAGAAGATTGCGCATCAGATCGGGTCTCTCAGGGCTGTTCGTCTAGGGAAAATATGCGGGTGGCGGCGGTCCATTTGGCGCCGGGGACGGACCAGGGCAACGGCCGCTGGACGCCGTCCATCTCCGCTTCCCAGGCCTGCACCGCCGGATCGGCGGCGTCGGCCGCCGCCTTGGCCGCCGGGTCGAAATCCGGGCCGGTCTCCATCAGCATGACCAGCCGGTTGCCGCTGCGATAGATATCCATCGCCCGGACATCGGCGGCACGGATGCTGGCGCCGATGGCCGGCGGCAGTGCGCCGGACGCATGCCATGCCTCATATTGGGCGATGGCGGCCGCATCGTCGGCCAGGTCGATCAGCAACACATGACGCATCACATCACCCAGCCGCCGTCGATCACATGGACCGCGCCGGTGGTGAAGGCGGCATCGTCGCTGGCGAGATAGAGGACCAGGCCGGCAATCTCCTCCGCCTTGCCGAGGCGTCCCATCGGCTGGCGCGCGACGAAGGCGGTCTGGGCGGCTTCATAATCGCCGGTGTCGTGCAGCCGCTGCTGCAGCGAGGGGGTGTCGACGGTGCCGGGGCAGATGCAGTTGCAGCGAATGCCCTGCCCGACGAAATCGGCGGCGACCGCCTTGGTCAGGCCGATCACGCCCGCCTTGGTCGCGCCATAGGCGAAGCGGTTGGGGATGCCCTTCACCGAGCTGGCGATGGAGGACATGTTGACGATCGCGCCCGCGCCCTTTTCCACCATGCCCGGCAGGAAGGCCGAGATGGTGTGATATTGGGCGGTCATGTTGAGCGCGACGGCAAAGTCCCAGTCGGACTGGCTGCATTCCAGGATATTGCCGGCATGGACCACGCCGGCAATGTTGGCGAGGATGTCGATCGGGCCGATGTCTGCGGCCAGTGCGCGCACGGCAGCGCCGTCGGTGACGTCGAGGGCGAGCCGCTCGCAGCCCTCCAGCCCGTCGAGTGCATCAAGATCGCGGTCGGTGGCGAAGACGCGCGCGCCCTCCGCCACGAAACGCTCGACCGAAGCCCGGCCGATGCCGCGGGCGGCGGCGGTGATGAGCGCGGTCTTGCCGGCGAGGCGGCCGTTCTGCGGGGCGCTCATGCGCGCGCCACCATCGGCAGACATTCGGGACCGATGGGATCGAAAGCCTTGTAGGTCAAAATAAACTCCTGATGGCCCAGTTGTTCGGAAAGGCTGCGCTCGCCCGCCGCGACGGCGAGGATGGCATCATAGATTTCCTGGCCGACCTGATCGAGGGTCGCTTCCCCCTCCAGGATGCGGCCGGCATTGACGTCCATGTCGGCGGCCAGGCGGCGGCCGGTTTCGGGATTGGCGCAGATCTTGATGACCGGCGAGATCGCCGATCCGACCACCGATCCGCGCCCGGTGGTGAACAAGGTGACATGCGCGCCGCAGGCGATCAGCTCGACGATCTCGGCATTGTCGGAGATGTTGGGGAAGCCGAAGCGCGGCTCGCCATCGGGCACGACGTCGAGCAGATAGAGGCCGCCCATCGGGGGGATATCGCCCGGCTTCAAGATGCCGTCGATCCGCGAGCTGCCCGACTTGCTGTAGGCACCCATGGATTTTTCCTCCTGGGTGGTGAGGCCGCCTTCGGCATTGCCCGGCGCGAAGCTGCCAAAGCCCATGACGGTATAATAGGCCTCCGCCTTCTGCACGCAGGCCTCGATCGCCGCGGCGAGTTCGGGCGTGGCGGCGCGGTCGGCCATGATCTTCTCGCAGCCGACCAGTTCGCCGGTCTCCTCGAAGATGCAGGCTGCCCCTTCCGCCACTAGCCGGTCGAAGGCGCGGCCGACCGCCGGATTGGCGGTGATGCCGCTGGTGCCGTCCGACCCGCCACAGATGGTGGCGACGACCAGTTCCTCGACGCCCATCGGCACGCGCTCGACCCCGGCGATCTGCGCCCGCACCCGCTCGACCGCTTCCAGACCGGCGGCGATGGTGGCGGCGGTGCCGCCCTTTTCCTGGATCACCAGCAGCTCGGCCGGACGGCCGCTCGCCTCCACGACGGCGCGGAGCTTTTCGCGGTTGAAGCTTTCGCAGCCGAGCGAGACGATGACGAGGCCGCCGACATTGGGATGGGTGGCGATCGCCTCCATCACCTTGGCCGCATAGGCGTTGGGATAGCAGCCGGGGAAGCCGATCAGCTGGACATCGGGATCATCGGCCTTGTCTACGATGCGGCGCGCGACATGGTGCGCGCATTCGACCAGATAGGCGACGGCGACGACATTGCGGATGCCCTTGCGCCCGTCGGAACGGAGCCAGCCCTGGATCATGCGCCCTGCTCCAGCGCGGTGCGGGTGTGGCTGCTGATATAATCGCTCTTCATATTATGCATATGGACCCATTGGCCGGCGACGACCGGCGCGGTCATCGAGCCGATCGGCGCGCCATATTTGATGACCTTGTCGCCCTGCGCCAGCGCCATACGGGCGATCTTGTGGCCGATCGCGATGCCTTCGCGCGCGGGGATGGTGCCACCGGCGACGGGCAGGATATCGCCCGCCTCGATCGCGCTGACGCAGATCAGCACATTGTCGTTAGGGTGCAGCAGGATGAGGCGGCTGTCATGTTCAAGCATGGCTGTGGGCCTTGGCAAGAGGATGGGCACGGGCGGCGGCGTCGAGCGCCGGCCAGAGCGTGTCTGGAATGGAGGCGCCCAGGCGGGCGATCGTGTCATGGACCTGATCCGCGCCGACCAGGCCGGGGATCACGGCCATGACCTGTGGGTGGCGCAGCGGATATTGCAGCGCGGCGGCGGGCAGCGCAACGCCGGCATCGCGGCAGAGCGCCGCCATGGCATGAGCGCGGGCGAGGATCGCCGGGTCCGGTGCGGCATAATCGAAATGGAGCGGGCCGCTGAGATCACGGGCGAGGATGCCGCTATTATAAGGGCCACCGACGATGACCTGCACATCGGCGCTGGCGCAGCGGTCGAGCAGTTCCTCCGCGCCGCGATCGAGCAAGGTGTAGCGGCCGGCGATCAGGATCGCGTCCAGTTCCACCCGGTCGAGCAATTCGTGGCAGATCGCGACCTCGTTGACGCCGATGCCGATCGCGCCGATCGCGCCGGCGTCCCGCAGGTCACGCATCGCCCGATAGCCGCCGTCGAGGAAGGCGGCGAGATGATCATCATGCGCGTCGCCATGGGTCAGGCGGCCGATATCATGGGCGAGCAGCAGGTCGATCCGGTCGCGGAGCAGGCGCTTCTGGCTGCTTTCGAAGGAGCGCAGCACGGCGTCATGGCCATAGTCGAAATGCGGCTCGAACGGGTCGGCATCGACGAAGCCATGGCGTTCGCCCTGCGCTTCGGTGGGCCGCAGCAGGCGGCCGACCTTGGTCGAGACCCGCGCCTTGTTCTGCGGGTCATGGTCGGCAAGCGCCGCACCCAGCCGCCGTTCGGCGAGGCCAAAGCCATAATGGGGGGCGGTGTCAAAATAGGCGATGCCGGCGGCGAAGGCGGCGTCGAGGGTGGCGCGCGCCTCCGCATCGCTGACGACGCGATAGAGATTGCCGATGGGCGCGGTGCCCATGCCGAGGGTGGGAAAATCGATCATGCGGCGGCTCCCAGCGTGACGCTATAGAGGCGCGCGGCATTGTCGGCGAAGATGGCGCGATGGGCCACGACCGGCAGCGATGTGCGCGCGAGATCGAGCCAGGCGGCATAGTCGGACGCGAGGGTCAGCACCGGCCAGTCGCTGCCCCAGAGCAGGCGATCCGGGCCGAACAGGGCGAGCAGTTCGGCGGTGAAGGGAGCGGCGGCGCCCTCCCCTGCCCCCGGCGCCAGCTCTGTCAGCAGGCCCGACAGCTTGCAGGCGACATTCGGGCAAGCGGCGAGATCGGCCATGGCGGCGCGCCAGTCCGTCGGGATCGCGTCGCCGACCAGCGGCTTGGCGGCGTGATCGACGATTATGCTGAGGTCGGGCTGGCGCCGGGCCAGCCGGGCGAGCGAGGCAAGATGCTGCGGCCGCACCAGCGCGTCGAGCACCAGCCCTTCGCGGGCGAGCGCCGCAAAGCCGGGTACCAGTGCCGGATCGTCGAAACAGTCGGGCGCGCGGCCCTGCATCATCGGACGGATGCCGACCAGCGGCCCGGCGACCTGCATCGCGGCGACGCGAGCGGCGACGTCTCCCGTAAGATCGACCCAGCCGACGACGCCGGCGATGCGATCGGTTTCGGCAGCGAGTGACAGCAGCCAATGGGTGTCGGCATCCGATTCCTGGCTCTGCACCAGGATCGCGGCGTCGACCTTGTTGGCATCTAGCTGCACGAGCAGATCATCCAGCCCATAATCGCGATGGATCGCCGGCAGGTCTTCGCCGGGCCAGCTGCAATCGTTGCAGCCAAGCTGCCAGAGATGGACATGGGCGTCGATCATGCCGCCCCGCCCTTGCCCCGCATGCGATGGGCATAGTCCGCGACCACCAGGAAGCAGAAAGCGGGCACCGCCATCGCGGCGTTGATCGTGCCGGCCAGGTCGGAAATCAGTCCCATCACGGCCGTCAGCACCGCGCCGCCGATGATGGCCATGACGATCATCGATGCGCCCGGCTTGGTCAGCGGGCCGAGGCCGTCGAGCGAGAGGACGAAGATGGTCGGATACATGATCGACATGAAGAAGCTGGCCGCCACCAGCGCGACGACGCCGGGCAGGCCGAGCCAGACCGAACCGACCAGCGCGAGGCCGAGATTGACGAGCGCGAACAGCCGCATCAGCCGCGCGCCATCGAAGCGGGAGAGCAGCGCCGCACCGGCAAAGCGACCGGCCATGAACAGGCCGAGCGACAGGGTCAGCAGCCAGGCGGCATGCTGGGCGGTGATGCCCGGCAGCGCCGCCTGCGCATAGCGGATGAGATAGCTCCAGATGCCGACCTGCGCGCCGACATAGAAGAATTGAGCTGCGACCCCGGCCAGATAGCGCGGACGACGCAGCAACTGGCGATAGCCGGCCAGCGGCGAAGTGGCGCCGGCATGGCCCTCCACCGCCGCCTTCGGGAAGGAGGTGCGCGCGAGCAGAGCCGCCCAGGCCAGCACGACCAGCGCGATCAGCAGATAGGGCAGGCGCACGGCCGCGGCAGCAGCGGCGCCCTGTGCCGGCGCATCGGACAGGATCAGCGTCGCGCCCAGCGCCACGCCGGTGATCGAGCCGAGCGGATTGAACGCCTGGGCGAGATTGAGGCGGCGGGCGGCACCGGCGGCATCGCCCAGCACCGCGACCATCGGATTGGCGGCGGTTTCGAGGAAAGCCAGGCCACTGGCGATCACGAACAGGGCGAACAGGAAGAAGGGATAGCTGACCGCGGCGGAGGCCGGCAGGAACAGCAAGGCGCCAAGCGCGAACAGCAGCAGGCCCAGGATCACCGTCGCCTTGTAGCCGAAACGCTGCGCCGTCAGCGCGGCGGGAATGGCGAAGCAGAAATAGCCCAGATAAAAGGCCGACTGGACCAGGCCCGAGGCGAAGTCCGAAAGGGCGAAGGCGTGCCGGAAATGGGCGATCAGCACGTCGTTGAGATTATTGGCAAGGCCCCAGAGGAAGAAGAGGCCGATCGTCAGCATGACCGCCATCCTTGTGGCGCCGCTATCTTCCTGTCTGTCTACCCTGGCATCTGCCTGCATCACCCATCCTCTCTATTGGCGAACATGGCAGGCCCGTCCCTGTTGGGATCGGGCCTGCGCAGTCGGGGGAGGCTACACGCCTCCCATGCGGATCAGTAGGTGATCCGGGCCGTCAGGCTGATGCGACGGTCATTGACCACCACGTCACGCGGACGGCTGTCGATACCGAAATAGGTCGCACGACGGGTGTTGGTCAGGTTGGTGCCGTCCAGCGCCAGCGCGAACTGCGGCGTCACATTATAGCTGATCGACGCATCGAGCTGACCGAAGGGCTTGTTGAACACCGGCAGGCTGCCGGTGCCGTTGCCCGCCGTGGTCACGACATATTTGCTGCGCCAGTTATAGGCGACGCGGGCCGACAGGCCGCCCTTCTCGTAGATGCCGACGATATTGTAATTATATTTCGACAGCAGTTCGAGCGGAACGTTGGTGACCGGGCCGCTGGTGGCGGGCGACGGTGCCTGCGAGTCCACATAGGTGAAGTTCGCCTGCATGCCGAGGCCGTCGAACGGACCGGGCAGGAAGTCGAAGAACTGCTGATAGGCGAGTTCAAAGCCCTTCACCTTGCCCTTGGCGACATTGTTGTAGGACGTCACTTCATATTCATAGCTGTTGCCATTGTCGAAGGTGACGTCGCGATAGGACACGGCGGTCTGGATGTAGTTCTTGATATTCTTGTAGAAAGCCGCTGCGGTCAGCGAGCCGGTCCGCGAGAAATACCATTCCACCGTCGCGTCCAGATTGTCCGACTTCATCGGCTTCAGATACGGGTTGCCGCCGCTGGCCGTGTGGATCTGATCCTGCTGCGCGGCGCCCGGTTCGCTGATCGTCAGGCTGGGGTTGAGCTGCGTGAAGGTCGGACGCGAGATGTTCTTCGCGGCGGCGAAACGCAGCTGCAGATTGTCGGTCAGGTGGACGCGCAGGTTCAGGCTCGGCAGGACCGAGGTATAATCCTGCGACACGGCGATCGGGTTGAACACGGTCGGGCCGCTGACTTCATTGCCATTTTCGTCCAGCACGATCGGGGTCTGCTGATAATAGCCCGACACGTCGAGATTGGTGCGGACCACGCGGACGCCGATATTGCCGTCGATCGGATCGGCCTTGAAGAAGGCGGTGGCATAGCCGGTGAAGGTCTTCTGCCGCTGCTGGTTGGTGCCGCTCTGGGTATAGGCCGGCGCGCTGGCAATGCCCAGCGTGTCGAGCGTGTTCTGATAGTTGCGGATGATGCCGCGGTTGAAGGCGATGATGTTGCCGAACAGGTCGGCGTCGCCGCGGAAGAAGTCGCCCAGGTCAACCGTTTCCAGTTCGCTGGGGATGCCCGACAGGCCAGTATAGCGATAGCCGGTGTCGATCGTGCGGTTCTTGCGGTCGGCATAGCGGAAGCCGGCCTTGATCGACGACAGGATGCCGGCATCGAAGCGATATTCGGCGTCGAGGCGCGCGGTCTTGTCCGACGCCTTCGATTCATTGAGGTTATCGAGATAGAAGGCGCTGGTGTAGGTCGCCGGGTTGGTGAGGCCGGTTTCCGAACCGATGTTCACGACCGGGATCGAACCCGAAATATCCTGATAGAGCGTGTCGGCAACGCCGTTCAGGCCGAAGATCGAGCGCAGATTCTTGGTCTTGGCATCGACATACTGGCCGTCGGCGGTGATCGTCAGATTGTCGACCGGCTTCCACTTCAGGTTCAGCGAATAGTCCGTCGTCGTCGAATGACGGGTCTGGGCGCTGGTGTTGTTGCCGACCGGCACGTCGATGAAGGTGCCGCTCTCGAAATCGCCATTGTCGGCATAGGTGAAGGCAGCGCCCGGCTGCGGGATGATTGCGCTGCCCGAGCTGTAGGCAAAGAAGCTATAGTCGTCGAAACGGAACTTGTAGTCCGAACGGAAGACTTCGGCAGTCAGCTCCAGCGTGTCGCTGGGGCGCCACTGGAGCGCGACATCGGTGCCGAGGCGACGACGATCGCCATAGACTTCGCCGATACCGGTACCATGCGGCAGGGTCGTGGTCTGGCCGGTGCGGCCCAGGCTCGCCAGCACTTCGGCGTCGGTCGCGTTGGTCGGATCGAGCGTGTAGAAGGGCTCGGTCGAGATCGTGTCCTGACGGAAGGCGGTCTTCTGGAAGGAGACGCTGGCGAGGATACCGATTTCACCGATGCCGGTGTCCCAGCGGTCGCTGACCATCAGCGAGGCCGACGGCTTGAACTTGTCGGTCAGGTCGAAATAGCTCTGGGTCGCGGTGGCGGCGACCTTCAGACCGTCAAAGTCGAACGGCTTGCGGGTGCGGAAGTTGATCGTGCCCGACAGCTGATCCTCGATCAGATCGGCCGACGGATTCTTGTAGACGTCGATGCCCGACAGCAGTTCGGACGGGATGTCTTCCAGGTTCAGCTGGTTGGCGCCCGAGGCGGTGAAGATGTCGCGGCCGTTGAGTTCGGTGCGGACCTGGGTCAGGCCGCGGATCGCGACCGAGCTGCCTTCGCCATATTGACGCTGGACCTGGATGCCGGTGATGCGCTGCAGCGCTTCGGCGACATTCCGGTCGGGCAGCTTGCCAATGTCTTCGGCGACGATCGAGTCGACGATCACGTCGCTGTTGCGCTTGATCGACTGGGCGCTGGAAAGGCTGGCGCGGACACCGGTGACAACGATGCCATCTTCGGACGCAGGAGCATCGCTCGACTGTTCCGCAGCCACATCCTGGGCGTGCGCCTGGACGCTGCACCCCAGCATGACGCTGGCGAGCGAGATACCGGCGAGCAATTCCGCACGCGACGGCACGTTAAAATTCTTGAACATTTGGTCCCTTCCTCTCCCCTGGCCCCTGGTCGGAGCACTGATCGATTCGGCGCCGCGATGCCGCGGCAAAAACATATTCCCCTGCCGTGATATTTCCCTATTGGGAGCGATACCAACGCGGCGCCCTATTACTCTCCGTTTCCAATTTGTGAAATATAAAAATTGATTTCACCTGTAGATGGTGTGTAGGGAAGGACCAACAGATGATGGCGCTACCAAAGGCGAGATAGCGCCCGATTGGTGAGGGGATCGGGATGGAAGGCAAGGCGCGCTACCAAGCGCCGGCCCTGAAGAAAGGGCTGGAAATTCTGGAGCTTCTGGCCGGTTCCAGCGAGCCGCTGATCATGTCCGACATCTCCGCCGCGCTCGGCCGGTCGGTCAGCGAGATTTTCCGCATGCTCCAGGTGCTGGAGGAACATGGCTATATCGCCCGCGCCGAGGATGGCTATCGCCTGACCAACCGGCTGTTCACCCTGGGCATGAGCCAGCCGCCGATTCGCGACCTTGCCTCGACCGCCCTGCCGGTCATGCAGGAACTGGCGCGGCAGGCCGGGCAAAGCTGTCATATGGCGGTGGTGTCGGGCGCGGAAATGGTCGTCATCATCGCGATCGAGGCGCCGGGCCTGTCGGGCTTTGCAGTGCGCGTGGGCTATCGCCGGCCGCTGCACCGCTCCAATTCCGGCCGCATCCTGCTCGCCTTCCAGTCGCCCGAAAATCGCGAGGCGATGCTGAAGGACATCCGGGCGAGTGATCCGCAGTTCGAGGAAGGCGATCTGGTCGCGCGGCTGGACGCCGCCGTCGCGGCGGGCGGCGCGGTGTCTCCCAGCCCGATGCTGACCGGCATCACCGACCTGTCGGCGCCGATCCTGGTCGGCGGGATCGCCCGTGCATCGCTGACCATGCCCTTCGTCGACGGCGCCGCCAACCGGGCGAGCATCGAGCAGTGCAATGACCTGGTGCGCGCCGCCGCGCAGGCGATCGGCGCGGCCATGTCGCCGATCAAGGATGCGCCGTCCCGCGCCAACGCCATGGAGGAAGAGCAATGACCCTGCTGGATCGCCGCACCGCGCTGATCGCCGCCGCCGGCCTTGCCGCCCTGCCCGGCCTTGCCGCCGCGCAGACGACGACGGCCGACGAGGTGATCGAGCTGTGGCCCGGCCCGCCGCCCGGAAACACGGGCGCGCGGATCGTCCGCAAGATCGACGATCAGTCGAAAGACCCGGCCAAGTCCGATCGCTGGGTGACGGGGATCGCCCGCCCAGTGCTGGTGGTGCGCCGCCCTGCCCGCCCCAATGGCGCGGCGATGCTGGTAGTGCCGGGCGGCGGCTATGGCTTCCTGTCCTATGACAATGAAGGCACGAGCCAGGCCGCCTGGCTCAACGAACAGGGCATCACCGCCTTCATCCTGCTCTATCGCCTGCCCGGCGAAGGCTGGGTGCAGCGGCAGGACGTGCCGTTGCAGGATGCCCAGCGCGCGATGCGGCTGATCCGCGCGCGGGCTGTCAATTTCGCTGTCGACAAGGGCCGCGTCGGCGTGCTCGGCTTTTCGGCCGGCGGCCATCTGGCGGGATCGCTGGCGACGCGGCATGGCGAGCGCGTCTATGCCCCGGTCGATGCCGCCGATCGCGAAAGCGCGCGCCCCGATGTCGCTGGCCTCATCTATCCGGTGGTCAGCCTCGACGCACCCTTCACCCATGGCGGGTCGCGCGACATGCTGCTGGGGGAAGGCGCCAGCGCCGATATGCGCCGGGCGCGATCGGTGGAGATGCGGGTGGACGCCGATACGTCGCCCATCTTCCTGGTCCATGCCAGCGACGACGGGCTGGTGCCGCCGGCCAACAGCATCGCCCTGTTCCAGGCGATGGAAGTCGCCAAGCGGCCAGTCGCGCTCCATATCTTCGAGGATGGCGGCCATGGTTTCGGCGTGCGCCTGCCCAGGACGATGCAGGCGTCGGCCTGGCCCGGCCTGTTCATGACATTCGCCGCCAAGCAGGGATTGCTGGCGCAATGAAGACAGCGCTGTCGATAGGCCTGCTCGCGCTTGTCGCCAGCGCTGCGTCCGCGGCACCGGGCTCCTATCAAAGCGCGCCCGAACGCCGCGCCGTCGCGGAAAAGGATTGGGGGCCATGGCTTGGCCCGTTCCGCGCGAAACTGGTGCCCAGCCTGATGCAGGATTTTGGCGAACGCTATCTTTACGCCCCGGCCAATGCCGCGCTGCCCGCGCCGAAACCTGGCGAGCAGCGCGTCGTGTTCCTGGGCGATTCCATCACCGATCGCTGGAACCTGGCGGCAAGCTTCCCCGGCAAGCCCTATGTCAATCGCGGCATCGGCAGCCAGGTGACGGCGCAGATGCTGCTGCGCTTCCATCAGGATGTCGTGGCGCTGCAGCCGAAGGTCGTGGTGATCCTGTCCGGCATCAATGACGTCCAGGGCTTCCTGCAACAGGAAAGGCCCGAGCAGATCGAGGCCAATTGGGAAGCGATGGCCGACATCGCCACCGCCCATCATATCAGGGTCGTGTTCGGATCGATCCTGCCGGTCAACAACTACACGGATGCGGCGAAGGATGTGGTGGCGGAGCGCAAGCCGGCCGAACTGGTCGCGCTCAACCAGTGGCTGCGTGCCTATTGCGCGCAGCATGGCCATGTCTTTGCCGATTATCATGCCGCGATGGTCGACCAGAATGGCCTGATGGCCGCCGCCTTTACCCAGGACGGCGTGCATCCGCTGGACAATGGCTATGCCGTGATGGCGCCGATCGCCGCCAGGGCGATCGCGCAGGCGCTAGGAACAAGGAAATGAGGACGACGATGCTGCGTTTCACCGCCCCCCTTCTCGCCGCTGCCTGCGCGGTGGCGCTGGCCGCGCCCGCCCTCGCCGAAACCAAGGTGCCGGGGGATCCGCATGCCAATGATCCGGTCGGCATCGTCGCCGATCCCTGCCCCCCCCATGAGAAGCCGAGCGACGAGGCCGGCTGGAAGCTGTGGAACCTGCACATGCTGACCCGCGATTTCGGGCAGCTGTGCCGTTATGCCGCCGCCAACAAGGCAATCGAGGGTCAGAAAGTGCGCGTCGTCTTCATGGGCGATTCCATCACCGACAACTGGATCAACCTGGACCCGACCATGTTCCAGAACGGGCTGGTCGATCGCGGCATCAGCGGCCAGACGACGCAGCAGATGCTGGTGCGCTTCCGCAATGACGTGATCGCGCTGAAGCCGAAGGCGGTTCACATCATGGCGATGACCAACGATATCGCCGGCAATACCGGTGCGGCGACGATGGAAACGGTGCTGGGCAATATCCAGACCATGGCCGACCTCGCCCGCGCGCACGGCATCAAGGTCATCATCGCCTCCGTGCCGCCCGCCGCCGCCTTCCCCTGGAGCCCCGGCATGACGCCCGCGCCGCAGGTTGCCGCGATCAACACATGGCTGGCCGACTATGCCCACGCCAACGGCTTCACCTTCGTCGACTATCACAAGGCGATGGCGCAGCCCGATGGCGCGATGAAGCCGGGCCTGTCAAGCGACGGCGTCCATCCGACCAGGGAAGGCTATGCCATCATGCGTCCGCTGGCCGAAGCCGCGATCGCCAAGACATTAGGAGCCAAGTGATGCAGGATTTCGGACGCCGATCCTTCCTGGCGGGCGCGGCTGCGCTGGGCCTGGCCAATGCCGCCCGCGCGGCCAGCCCGATGGGCACCGCCAAGGGTCCGGTGCAGGCGAGTTGGCCCTCGCTGGTCGACAATTACCGCTATCCCGACTGGTTCCGCGACGCGAAGCTGGGCATGTGGTCGCACTGGGGGCCGCAATCGGTGCCGGCGCAGGGCGACTGGTATGGCCGCTTCATGTATATGCAGGGCCACCCGATGTACGAACATCACCTCAAAACCTACGGCCATCCGTCGGTCGCGGGGATGAAGGACATCCAGAATCTCTGGACCGCCGACAAGTGGGATCCCGATGCGCTGATGGCCAAATATCAGAAGGCCGGCGCGAAATATTTCATGGCGCTGGCCTGCCATCACGACAATCTCGATTGCTATGACAGCCGCTATCACGCCTGGAACAGCCTGCGCGTCGGGCCGAAGAAGGACATCGTCGGCATCTGGGAGAAGGCGGCGCGCAAGGCCGGCCTGAAATTCGGCGTGTCGAACCATGCCGCCCATGCCTGGCACTGGTATCAGCCCGCTTATGGCTATGATCCGGTCGGCCCGCAAAAGGGCGTGCGCTATGACGCCTATACGCTGCGAAAGGCCGATGGCGTCGGCCAATGGTGGGATGGCCTCGACCCGCGCGAACTTTATACCGGCGGCCATGCCGTGCTGCCCGACGGCATCGACACGATCGAGGCGATGGACAAGTGGCACGACGTCCATAACGGCCAGTGGATCGAGACCGGGCCGAAGGATGACCCGGCCTATGTCACCCGCTGGCTGCTGCGCCAGACCGACCTGGTCGCGAAATACAAGCCCGACATGGTCTATATGGACGATCATGAACTGCCCTTCGGACCCGTAGGGCTGGAAGCGGCGGCGGACTATTATAACCGGTCGATCGAATGGCACGGCAAGATCGACGTGGTCATGACCGGCAAGCAGCTCAAGCCCTATGCCCGGTTCGGCATCGTCCAGGATGTCGAGCGCGGCTATACTGACCATATCTGGGACGAGCCGTGGCAGACCGACACCTGCATCGGCGACTGGTTCTACAATATCGCTCGCCTGACCGACAAAAGCTACAAGAGCGCCGAGCAGGTGATCCAGCGGCTGGCCGATGTCGTGTCGAAGAACGGCAATCTGATGCTGTCCATCCCACAGCCCGGCGACGGTTCCATCGACAGCGAGGCCGAGAAGATCCTGGACGCGATGGCGGGATGGATGGTGCATGGCAGCGAGGCGATCTTCGGTTCGCGCCCGTGGAAGCGCTATGGCGAAGGGCCGACCCAGGCGATCGTGGGCATGCAGAATGAGGAGAAGGCCAAGCCCTTCACCGCGCAGGACATCCGCTTCACCACCAACAAGGGCGCGCTCTATGCGCTGTTCCTGGGCAAGCCGGCCGGATCTACGACCATCCGCTCACTGGCGCGCAGCCAAGGGACTGGCACAATCGAGCGGGTGACGCTGCTCGGCGGCGGCCAGCTTGCCTTCCATCAGGATGGCGCGGGCCTCCACTTCACCATGCCGCACGGCATCGATTTCGTCCCCGCCGTCCGCATCGACGGCCGGGGTCTGGTTTAATGCAAGTACAGGGAATGACTGGGATGATCGCAAAGGGCTTCAAGGCAAGACTGGCGGGGATCGCATTGGGTGCATCCTGCATCGCCATCGCCGCACCAGCGCTGGCCGCACCGATGGCGCTGCTGGACCGCAATGGCAGCCGGGTCGCGATCGAACCCTATGCCCCCAATATCGTGCGCGTCACCATCGCGATGGACCCGGACCTGGCGCAGGCGGCACCAGGCGAAGGCCCCAATGCCAAGGCCGATGCCAGCGGCTGGACCCATAGCAGCGACGCGACCGGCGACATCTTCACCTCCTCGGCGATCTCGCTGACCATCGATGCCCAGCCCTGGCCCGGCGCGCCGACCCAGATGCAGCGCTATTTCGCCCCGGCCCTGCCGCCGGTCAGCCTGTCGGTGAAGGATGCCAGCGGCACCGTCCTGACCAAGATGACCGGCTGGGAAATGGCGCCGGTGACGGTCAATGGCGAGAAGACCTTCAAGGTCGGCGCCAGCTTCGACGCGCCGCTGGACGAGCATTATTACGGCCTGGGCCAGAACCAGGAAGGCTATATGGATCTGCGCGGCAAGCAGATCGACTGTTCGCACAGCTATGACGCGCCGGCCGGCGAGACCGTCTGCGTTCCCTTCCTGGTCACCAACAAGGGCTATGGCATCGTCTGGGACAATCCGGCGCGCACTTTGGTGTGGCCGGGCCTGCACAATTCGACCCGCTTCCAGAGCCAGGTCGGCGAACGCGTCTCCTTCTTCGTCATCACCGGCAAGACGACCGATGACCTCTATGCCGGCTATGCCAAGCTGACCGGCGCGACGCCGCTGCCGCCCAAGGCCGGTTTCGGCCTGATCCAGAGCAAGGCGCGCTACGAGAGCCAGAAGGAATTGCTCGACGTCGCCAATGGCTATCGCCAGCGCAATCTGCCGCTCGATATCATGGTGCTGGACTGGTTCTACTGGACCCGTATGGGCCAGCTCGACATCGACCGCACCTATTATCCCGACCCCAAGGGGATGAACGACCAGCTCAATGCCATGGGCATGCGGTCGATCATCAGCGTGTGGCCGCGGTTCGAGCGCGAAGGCCGCTATTTCGAGTATCTCAAGTCCAAGGGCTGGTTCCTGAAGGACAAGGACGGCAATCCGGTCGATGGCCTGCCGATGCGGTCCGACCGGGCCGGCGCGCTGATCGACAGCACCAATCCGCAAGCGCGGGAATGGTTCTGGGGCAAGCTGCGCGACAATATTGCGAGCCAGGGCTTCGACTGGTTCTGGCTGGACGAGACCGAGCCCGATCTGGTGCCGGACGGCTATTTCTACTCGATCGGTTCGGGCGACCGCTATCATAATCTGTTCCCGCTGGTGCATACGTCGGGCGTGGCCGAAGGCTCGGAGCGCGACCGTCCCAATTTCCGCAACATGATCCTGGCGCGCGCCGCCTATCTGGGCTCGCAGCGCAATGGCGGCCTGTTCTGGTCGTCGGACATCAAGTCGACCTGGGAAGCGCTCGACCGGCAGGTGCCGGCCGGCCTCAACTTCACCGCGTCGGGCCTGGCTTATTGGGGTAGCGACATTGGCGGCTGGCAGTGGCCGAGCGGCCCCAAGGCGCAGCATCCGGTGCTGCTCGATCCGGCCGGCATGACGGCGGCGGGTGCGGATTATACCGATTATCCCGAACTGTTCGTGCGCTGGTTCCAATATAGCGTGTTCACGCCGACGCTGCGCATCCATGGCCAGCGCCCGGACACGGAATTGTGGACCTATGGCAAGGCGGCCGAGCCGATCCTGGCCGACTGGCTGCGCCTGCGCTACACGTTGATCCCCTATATCTATGCGCTGGGCCGCCACACCTATGACACCGGCGCGCCGTTCATGCGCGGCCTGTTCATGGACTTCCCGAACGATCCCAAGGTGTCGGCCATCGGCGACCAATATATGTTCGGCCCCGCCTTCCTGGTCGCCCCGGTGACCAAGCAGGGCCAGACCAAGCGGTCGGTCTATCTGCCCGCCGGCACCGCCTGGTATGATTATTGGACCAACCAGAAATATGAGGGCGGCCAGACGATCGAGGTGGATGCGCCGATCAACCGCATGCCGCTGTTCGTGAAGGCCGGTTCTATCGTGCCGATGGGCGTGCAGGTGAAGAGCACGGCCGAGAAGCAGGCCTTGGAAAGCATCCGGGTTTATCCGGGTGCCGACGCGCGCTTCACCCTTTATGACGATGACGGCACGACCAATGCCTATCGCAAGGGGGGCATGAAGGCCGAGTTGGTCTGGGACGACAAGGCAAAGACGCTGACGAGCAAGACGAAGCTGCCCACCGGCCAGGCCATCAGCGGCCTGGTGCAGATCGTCGGTCAATAAGGAGACAAAGAAGATGACGGGTATCAATCGCCGCGAACTGGGCCTGGGCCTGGGTGCCGCCGCGCTGGGCGCGGGCCTGGCCGGGTGCAGCTCCGCGAGCACCCAAAATGCGGCCGGGGCCGCGCCGCAAGGCGATCTTGCCTTCCCCGCCGACTTCCTGTGGGGCTGCGCCACCGCCGCCTATCAGATCGAGGGCGCCGTGAACGCCGACGGCCGGGGCCAGACCAACTGGGACGTGTTTTCCCACACGCCCGGCAAGGTCGCCAATGGCGACACCGGCGACATCGCCTGCGACAGCTATAACCGCTATCAGGACGATATCGCCCTGTTGAAGGCGCTGGGCGTCAAGGCCTATCGCTTCTCGATCGCCTGGTCGCGCATCTTTCCCGATGGCCGGGGCCAGCCCAACGCCAAGGGGCTGGACTATTATAATCGTCTGGTCGACGGGCTGCTGGCGGCGGGCATCACCCCGCATGTCACCATGTTCCACTGGGATCTGCCCGCCGCCCTGCCGGGTGGCTGGCAGAATCGCGACACCAGCTACGCCTTTGCCGACTATGCCGGCTATACCGCCGGCAAGCTGGGCGACCGCGTGAAGAATTTCATGACGCTCAACGAACTGCGCTGCTTCACCGATTTGAGCTACATGACCGGCGGCAAGGCGCCGGGCCTGAAGCTGCCGATGAAGGAAGTGAACCAGGTGCGCCATCATGGCGTGCTGGCCCATGGTCTGGGCGTGCAGGCGATCCGCGCCGCGACCAAATCGGGCACGCAGGTCGGCATTGCCGACAATCCCAACATCTATGTCCCCGCGATCGAGACGCCCGAACATATCGAGGCGGTGAAGAAGGCCGTGCGCGAGGAGAACGCCATGTTCCTGACCGCGATCATGGAAGGCCGCTACATCGACAGCTACCTGACCGCGCAGGGCAAGGATGCGCCGGTGGTCAAGGATGGCGACATGAAGCTGATCGGCGCGCCGCTCGATTTCCTGTCGGTCAACGTCTATACCGGCAACACCGTCCGCGCCGACGAGACCGCGCCGTCGGGCTACAAGATCCTGCCCCATCCGGGTCAGGCGCCCCGCATGCCCTCCCCATGGCTCTATGTGACGCCGGAGGTCATCTATTGGGGGATGCGCGCCATAGCCGAGAACTGGAAGCCCAAGGGCCTCTATATCTCCGAAAATGGCTGCTCGGCCGACGACAAGGTGGCCGAAGACGGCAAGGTCTATGACACCGACCGCGTCATGTATCTGCGCAACTATCTGACCCACCTGCAGCGCGCGACCCGCGAAGGCATTCCGGTGAAGGGCTATTTCGTCTGGAGCCTGATGGACAATTTCGAGTGGGAGGATGGCTATACCAAGCTGTTCGGCATCCACCATGTCGACTTCAAGACCCAGAAGCGCACGCCCAAGCTCAGCGCCGACTGGTATCGCGAACTGGTGCGCACCAACAAGCTGGTGTGACCCGAGCGCCGCCGCCGTCCCCTTGCGGATGGCGGCGGCGACCTAAAATTCCACGCCATATCGACATATGGCGTCGCATGGGCATTATCCCCTCGCATTGCCGGCCGCTGACTCGCGCCGCGCAATATTCAAGAGAGATAAGGAGTTACCCATGACGATGTCGCCGCTGTCCCGTGCCTCACGCGCCGCCTGGCGGACGCTGGCCTGTGCCGGGCTGCTGTCCGCTTCCGCCCTGGCCGTGGCGGCCACGACCGCGCCGCAGTTCGACGTCGCGCGCATCGTCAACGACATCAAGATCCTGGCCAGCGACGAGTTTGAAGGCCGTGGCCCGGCGACCCGCGCCGAGACCAAGACGATCGACTATATCGCCAAGCAGATGGCGGCAGCCGGGCTGAAGCCCGCCGGCGACAAGGGCACTTGGTTCCAGGACGTGCCGCTGCGCATGTCGAACATCACCGGCACGCCCAGCCTGTCGATGACCGTGGGCGGCGCGGCCCAGCCGCTGACCCAGGGCACGGAAATCGCCGTGCGCGCGGCCGAGACCGGCCAGTCGGCGGTCAAGTTCGCCAACCTGCCGCTGGTCTTCGTTGGCTATGGCGTGAAGGCGCCGGAACGCGGCTGGGACGATTTCAAGGGCGTGGACCTTAAAGGCAAGATCATGGTCGTGCTGGTCAACGACCCCGATTTCGAGGGCGGCGAAGGCGATTTCGGCGGCAAGCTGATGACCTATTATGGCCGCTGGACCTACAAATATGAAGAAGCCGCGCGCCAGGGCGCGGCCGGCGTGCTGGTGGTGCATGAAAGCGAGCCCGCCTCCTATGGCTGGGCGACGGTCAAGAACAGCAACACCAACACCATGTTCGACATCGTCCGCGCCGATCCCAAGAGCGCGCACACCCAGATGGAAGGCTGGATCCAGAAGGATCTGGCCGCCAAGCTGCTGGCCGCGTCGGGCGTCGATTTCGAGGCGGCCAAGGCGGCCGCGCGCAAGAAGGACTTCAAGCCCATTCCCCTGAAGGCGACGATGAGCGCCGACTATGCGGTGAAGTCGGAAATCATCACCTCGCACAATGTCGCGGGCATCCTGCCGGGCAGCAAATATCCCGACGAGACCATCATCTATTCCGCGCACTGGGACCATCTGGGCATCGGCGCGCCGGACGCGAAGGGCGACACCATCTATAATGGCGCGCGCGACAATGCGTCGGGCACCGCCGCCCTGCTGGAACTGGCCCGCGCCTATGCCAAGGGCCCCAAGCCCGAGCGCAGCGTGCTGTTCCTGGCGGTGACGGCCGAGGAGAAGGGCCTGCTGGGTTCGGAATATTATGCCGACAATCCACTGCGCCCGCTGGCGACCACGGCCGGCGTCATCAACATGGACGGTCCCTTCGCCGCCGAGAAGACAGTGAACTTCTCCATCTCCGGCGCGGCGAAGCTGGACCTCTTGACCCTGCTGACGCAGGAAGGCGAGAAGCTGGGCCGCCATTATACGCCGGACGCACGGCCGGAAGCGGGCAGCTTCTACCGCTCCGACCATTTCCCGATGGCCAAGCGCGGCGTGCCTGCCATCTCGTTCAACCCCGGCCGCGAACTGGTGAATGGCGGCGCGGCGCGCGGCAAGGAACTGGGCGATATCTATACCCGCGATCGCTATCACCAGCCGGCCGACCAGTATGACGACAGCTGGAATACCAGCAGCTGGGAGGGCGACATGACCCTGCTCTACAATGTGGGTCGCCGCGTGGCCGACGGCCATGACTGGCCCAACTGGTCGAACGACAGCGAATTCCGCGCGGCCCGCGACGCCAGCCAGGCGCAGCGCAAGTAAGATGTGAGGCGTGGCGGCCGATGCCTACCGGCCGCCATGTCATATCGGCAGTTCGTGGGTCGACTTGATTTCGGACAGGGCGACGGTCGAATTGATTTCCTGGACGCCGGGCAGCTTGCTCAGCCGTTCGAAGAAGAAGCGTTCATAGGCCTCGATATCCTTGGCCACGATGCGCAGCATGAAATCCATCGTGCCGAGCAGCACGAACGCCTCCAAGACTTCGGGAAAGCCGCCGATCGCGGCGCTGAATTCGTCCAGATTGGCGCGGCCATGGGCGTTGAGCTTTACCTGGGCAAAGACCTGGGCATTGAGGCCGACCTTGCGCCGGTCGAGCAGGGCCACCCGCTTGCGGATCAGCCCTTCCTTTTCCAGCCGGTCGATGCGGCGCCAGCAGGGTGACGGGGTCAGCCCGACCTTGTCCGCGATCTCCGCCGTGGTCTGGCTAGCATCGCGCTGCAATTCGCGGAGAATCTTCCGCTCAAAACGGTCGAGTTCGATCATATTTTCCTACATATCGACGATGACAGGATAATTCATCCTCATATTGGCGATATCGGGCTTCAAATCAGGCAAGATTCTTCTCTGGAGACCGGCGATAAGGCGGCATCATCCCGAGGAGAAGAATATGGTTTCCCGTCCTGCCCGCCTGAACCCGCCGATGCAGTCGGTGCGGCTGCTTGATCCCGCCAGCGGGCTGGACGGCGTGATTGCCATCCACAGCACCGCGATCGGGCCGGGCGCCGGCGGCTGCCGCTTCTGGCATTATGCCGACATCGGCGCGGCGCTGGACGATGCCTGCCGCCTGGCCGAGGGCATGAGCTACAAGAATGCCATGGCCGGCCTGCCCTTCGGCGGCGCCAAGGCGGTGCTGCGCCGGCCCGAAGGCGAGTTCGACCGGGTCGCGCTGTTCCAGGCGTTCGGCCGCGCGGTCGAGGAACTGGGTGGCACCTATGTCACGGCCGAGGATGTCGGCACCAGCGTCGCCGACATGCAGGCGGTGGCCAGCCAGACCCGCCATGTTGCCGGGCTGGACGTAGCCGAGGGCGCTGCCGGCGGCGATCCGTCGCCTTGGACCGCGCTGGGCGTGTTCGAGGCGATGCAGGCGGCCGCCCGCCAGTCGCTGGGTGCCGAACTGTCCGACCTGACGGTCGCGGTGCAGGGCACCGGCAATGTCGGCGCGGCGCTGTGCCGTCGCCTGGCCGATGCCGGCGCCCGCCTGGTGATCGCCGACATCGATCCGCGCCGCCGCAACACCCTGGCCGCCGTGCTGAACGCGAATGTGGTGGACGTGGCCGACATCGCCGCGGTCGAGGCGGACATCTTTGCCCCCTGCGCCCTGGGCGGCGCGCTCGATCCGCAGAGCGTGGCGGCGATGCAGGCGCGCCTGGTCTGCGGCGCGGCCAACAACCAGCTGGCGACGCCCGATGTGGCGGAGCTGCTGCGGGCGCGCGGCATCGTCTATGTGCCCGACTATGTCGCCAATGCCGGTGGCATCATCAGCGTGTCGGCCGAATATCTGGGCGAGGACCGCGCCAGCGTCGCCGCCCGCGTCGACCAGATCGGCGGCCGGGTCGCCCAGATACTTGACCAGGCCAAGCGCGAGGAGCGCTCCCCCGCGCTGGTCGCCGACGAAATGGCCGAAGCCATCATCGGCGAGGCCGAACGCCAGGCGGCGTGATTGCAAGCCGCAATGATGCTGCGCATCAGCGGCTTGCAACGCTCAGACGCCGCGCGGGCTTGATCAAGGCGTGATGTGGAAAACCCATCACGCCTTGATAGTCCCCCTTCCCCTCTGCGCTGTCGGTCAGTCCCGGCAGCGCAGGGTGGCAAGCGCCGCCAGCAGCATGACGGCGCCGGCAAAAGCCATGGTCCAGATCGGTTCGGTCGGGAAGAAATGGCGCATGATCGTGCCCATCACCGTCGCCACCAGCAATTGCGGGATGACAACGAAGGCGTTGAACAGCCCCATATAGATGCCGAGCTTGGTCTGCGGCACGCTGGAGGCGAGCATCGCATAGGGCATGGCAAGGGTCGAGGCCCAGGCGATGCCGATCGCCACTTCCGACAGTAGCAGCGCCTGTGCATCGCGCAGGACCAGGAAGGACAGGAAGCCGAGCGCGCCAAGCGTGAGCGCCAGCGCATGGGTCCGGGCCTGGCCGATGCGGCAGGCGAGCGGCTGGAGCAGGAAGGGCGCGGCGAAGGCGGCCACGCCATTATAGGTGGCGAACAGGATGCCGACCCAATTGCCCCCTTCATTATAGGCGGCGCTGGTCGGGTCGGCCGACCCGAACACATATTGGGCGACCACCGGCGTGGTATAGATCCACATGATGAAGAGCGCCGACCAGGTGAAGAACTGGACCAGCGCCAGCTTCTTCATCATCGCCGGCATGGTCGCGAAATTGCCGACCACATGGCTGAGCAGATTGTCGGTCCGGCCCTGCGCATGGAGGCCCCGCGCGACGATACGGGCGATGCCATAGGCCGCGAGCAGCCCGCCCAGCAGATACAATTCCTTTTCCAGTGCCCAGCCCCAAACGGCGGCGATGATGGCAAGGCCAGCGACGATCCAGAGCGGACCGCCGGCGGGGACCGGCGGCGCCTCCTCTTGCCTTGCCGCTTCGCTGGCCTGGGCAAAGCGGGCCATCTGCTCGGGCGAATATTCGCGGGTGGTGAGCACGGTCCAGAGCACGGCGAGGAACAGCGCGGCGCCGCCGATATAGAAGCTGACGCGCACCGTGTCGGGGATCATGCCGGCGGACGCGACATTGGAGACGCCCATCTGGTCGAGCAGCCAGGGGGTGGAGGAGCCGATCACCGCGCCGGTGCCGATGAAGGCGGTCTGGATCGCATAGCCGGCCATATGCTGTTCCTTCGCCAGCATGTCGCCGACAAAGGCGCGGAACGGCTCCATCGAGACATTGAGCGAGGCGTCGAGAATCCAGAGCATCAGCGCGGCGGCCATCAGGCCGGGCGCATTGGGCATGCCGAACAAGGCGAGCGCCGCGAACAATGCACCGGCGAAGAAATAGGGCCGGCGCCGGCCGAGGCGGCACCAGGTGCGGTCGCTATAATGGCCGATCACCGGCTGCACCAGCAGGCCGGTCAACGGCGCGGCGATCCACAGCAAGGCGAGATTGTCGAGATTTTCGCCCAGCGACTGGAAGATGCGCGACATGTTGGCGTTCTGCAGCGCAAAGCCGATCTGGATGCCGAAGAAGCCGAAGCTGATATTCCACAGCCCCCAGAAGCCCTGGCGCGGCCGGCCATCGGACGTCGTCGCGCCCGGTTCCAGCCCCATCTCATTCATTCCGGCCATCCCCATCCTTCGCCTTAACTTCGCACATTTCCCGCACATTTTGATATTAAGTTGCGAGCACCTGATCCTATCGGAAAGTCTGCGTGCATGCGGTCACGCAGCCTATCAAGCGCTGGCGGAATAGGACAGCCGGGGGCTGTTGATCGCGCCCTTCGATCCTGCGTCATCCTGACGAAAGTCAGGATCCATTCGGCGCGACATCTGCGAGCGAGCGCTGAATGGATCCCGGATCAAGTCCGGGATGACGGTAGGAACAGAAGAGGCGTCAGCCTTCACCGCTTGCGCTTGCCGCCGCTGGCGACGAAGCGGATTGCCTGGCCGCCGCCGGGCGCCAGGTCGAGGCTGAGGACGTCGCCCTTCTTCACCTGCTTCTTTTCGATCACGATCGCGTGGCGTGCCTCGGTGCGATAGTCGGCGCCGGGGCCGTCGCGATAGATTTCGGCGGTATAGCTGCGGCCGGCATCGAGGAAGTCGAGCGTGACCTTGGACGAGCGCGCCTGTTCATCGCCGACCGCGCCCAGATACCAGTCGTCGCTGCCCTTCGCCTTGCGCGCGATGGTGACATAGTCGCCGACCTCGCCATTCAAGGCGCGGGTGTCGGACCAGTCAGTCGGCACATCCTTGATGAACTGGAAGGGGCCGGGATATTTGGCGTAATTTTCCGGCGTGTCGGCCGCCATCACGACCGGGGAATAAAGGACGACATAGAGGGCGAGCTGCTTGGCGATGGTCGAGTGGATCGTGCTGCCTTCCGAACCCGACAGGCTGAGCACGCCCGGCGTGAAGTCCATCGGGCCGCCCAGCAACTGGGTGAAGACCAGGTTCGCCTCATGCTCTGGCGGGTTCTTGCCACCGACCCAGGCATTATATTCCATGCCCCGGCCGCCTTCGCGCGCGACCCAGTTGGGATAGGTGCGGCGCAGGCCGGTATCCTTGACCGGTTCATGGCTGTCGATGCTGACATGATATTTGGCGGCGGCCTGCACGACGCGCAGATAATGGTTCACCATCCACTGGCCTTCATGCCATTCGCGATGCTTCGCGCCATCGGCGTCGACCCGCTCGATCTGGCCGGCATCGGTGACATAGCCGGTCTTCACCACCTGCTCGCCAT
The DNA here is from genome assembly GCF_003711185.1 of Sphingobium sp. LF-16. Lineage (NCBI taxonomy): Bacteria > Pseudomonadati > Pseudomonadota > Alphaproteobacteria > Sphingomonadales > Sphingobiaceae > Sphingobium > Sphingobium sp. LF-16. The sequence goes on from NZ_CP029335.1 coordinate 2,847,929, forward strand.
GGTCGGCCGCCCATTTGAAGGCACTGTCGAGCTGACCGTCATAATGGCTGGCCGATCCGCCCGTTTCATGATGGCCGATCAGGGTGACGCCCTTGGATTTCGCATAGGCGGCAAGGCCATCGGCGTCGAAGTCCTCGGTCGGCTGCGAGAAGTTCATTGCATTGCCGTTGCCGAACCAGTTGCCGTCCCAGCCGACATTCCAGCCCTCGACCAGCACGGCAGGGATGCCGCTGGCGGCGGCGAAATCGATATAGCGGCGGACATTGGCGGTGGTGGCGCCATGTTTGGGACCGCGCGCCCAGCTCCATTCGCCCTTGATCATGTTCCACCAGACGCCGACGAATTTGCCCGGCTTGATCCAGCTTGAAACGTCGCCGAGCTTGTTGGGCTCGTTCAAGTTCAGGATCATGTGATTCATGTAGAGGCCGGCGGCATTGTCGGCGACGGCAATGGTGCGCCAGGGGGTGGAGAAGCCGGCGTCGCGCGACACTTTGGGGGCGCCCGCCCCCGGCGTCAGATCGGCGCGGAAGGTGTTGCCCTCGGCGCGGGCGAGATTCATGCCCGCATAATCGACCAGCGCGGCCTCATGCAGGGCGACATGGGTGCCGTCGGCCAGCTTCACCGTCATCACCGTCTGGGCGGTGCCGACCGCGTCGAGCGGGGTGCGGTTGTAGAGATATTCCTCGCGGTTCCACTCATAGGCGGGCTTCCACCAGGCCGTGCCGCCCTGCGCGAAGGCGAACTGGGTCAGTTCCTCGGCAATGTTGGCGTGATGGAGATTGGCCTGATCGGGCAGGCTGTAGCGGAAGGCGACGCCATCATCGAACAGGCGGAAGGTCACGTCCATCTCGCGCTGGAGATCGCCCTTCTCGCGGAAGACCAGCGTCAACTCATTATGATGGTCGCGGATCCTGGTCCATTCGCCCCAGGGCTGCGTCCAACTGGTGTCGCTGCTCGCCTGCTTGCTATCGGCCAGCGTCAGGTTGCGCTCGATCTTGGGCGCGTCGGTGAACATGAAGCCCAAACGGGAATCGGCGATCAGCGGCTTGCCATTGCGCTGCACGGCATAGCTGGGGCGCCCCTCGCCATCGAGGCTGATGGTGAGGGTGATATGGCCGTCGGGCGAGGCGGCTTTGGCCACCACATCGGCGCGCGCGGCGGTGGGCGCGAGCGCCAGGGCAATGAGCGGGAGAGCGAGCGCGGTCAGTCGCGTCATGGGAACGTCCTTAAACTTGGAAGGCGGCGACGAGGCCGGATGCGGGGGCGAAATTCCAGTCGGCGATGCTGCCGGTCGACAGTTCGACCTGCCAGCGGTCCGCATCGGCCGGGCGCCAGGCGACGGGGCTGGTGCCGAGGTTGAAGACGCAGAGGCGCTGCTGCCCGTCCTGCGTCCGTTCAAAGGCGAGCAGATCGTCCGGCGTATCGAGAAAGGTGATCGTGCCGCTGCGCAGCGCCGGGGTGGCGTTGCGCAGGGCCAGCACCTCGCGCGTCCAGTGGAGCAGCGAGGCGGGGTCGGCTTCCTGCGCGTCGACGGCGAGCGGGCGATGCGCCTCCCCCACCGGCAGCCAGGGCTTGGCATCGGAAAAACCGAGCCACGGGGCCGCGCCGGTCCAGGGCATGGGTGTGCGGGCGCCGTCGCGCGACAGGGTCAGCGGCCAGTTGGCGATCGCTTCGGGATCCTGCAGATCCTCGAACGCGATATCGACCTGCGGCAGGCCCAGTTCCTCGCCATAATAGAGGAAGATATTGCCGCGCAGGCAGGCCAGCAGCAGCATCTTCATCCGGCAATAGGCATGGGCGTCGATGTCGCCGGCCCATCGCGAGACGGCACGCGGCGCGTCATGATTTTCGAACGCCCAGCTCGGCCAGCCAATCCCCTGCTCCGCCGGCCAGCGCGTCAGCGCGTCTTTGAGGAACGGCGCGGTCAATTTGGGCGCGTAGAGGAAGTCGAAGCCATAAGCGGTGTTGAGGCGATGATCGCCCTGGGTGAAGGCCTTCATCTCCGCATCGCTGTCATCCCCGCCGACTTCGGCGACGGTGAAGCGATCGGGATATTCGTCGAACACCGAACGCACCTTTTCCAGGAACAGCGGAATGTCCGGGTGGCTCTGGCTGTAGCGCTTGATCTGGAAATCATAGGGGCGCGTGCGGATGCGACCGTCTTCGGGCGCGGGCGGATTGTCGCGCAGTTGCGGGTCGGGCATCGAATGGTTGATCGCATCGATGCGGAAGCCGTCGACGCCGCGGTCGAGCCAGAAGCGGACAATATCCAGCACCGCCGCCTGCACCTTTCCATTGTGCAGGTTGATCTGTGGCTGCTCCTTCAGGAAATTGTGCATATAATATTGGCCGCGCCGCGCGTCCCAGGTCCAGGCCGGGCCGCCGAACACCGACTGCCAGTTGTTGGGCGGCGTGCCGTCGGGCTTGGCATCGGCCCAGACATACCAGTCGGCGTGGTCGTTCTGGCGGCTGGAGCGGCTTTCGATGAACCAGGGATGTTCGTCGGAGGTATGGGCCCAGACCTGATCGACGATGATGCGCAGGCCGAGGTCATGGGCGCGGGCGATCAGCGCATCGAAATCGGCGAGTGTGCCGAAGATCGGATCGACATCGCAATAATCCGACACGTCATAGCCGAAGTCGCGCATCGGGCTCTTGAAGAAGGGCGAGAGCCAGATGGCGTCGACGCCGAGCGAGGCGACATAGGGAAGATGGGCGGTGATGCCGGCCAGATCGCCGATGCCGTCACCATTGGAGTCGGCGAAGCTGCGCGGGTAGATCTGGTAGATGGTGGCGCCGCGCCACCAGGGGGTCAGTGCGTCGGTCATTGCGGATTAGCGCTCCGTACAGCGCAGACGCTGTAGCCAAGGGGAGGAAGGTCGAGGGAGAGGCTGCCGGGCGCGGACGCGCGCGGGGCACAGGCCGCGCCGGCAAGGGTGTCGAAGGCGGTGGAGGCTATATCCACCTGGACCTGCGCCCTGATCGGCGCGGTCGATGTGTTGAAGGCGATCAGATATTCCGCGCCCGTATCGGGATCGAAGCGGGAGACGGCGAACAGGCCGGGTTCGTCGCCGCGCGCCCGGATCGTTTCGCTGCCCCGGCGCAACGCGGCATGGCCAGTGCGCAGGCGGGCGAGCGCCGCGATCTCGCGATAGAGCGGATGGGCAGGATCGAAGCGCGCGGTGGCGGTGGTGGCAGTGCTGCCGAGCAGGCGATTGTCGTTATAGCTCGCCACCTGGCTGCCGAACATATCCTCGCGCGCGTCCTGATCGCCGCCATCGCCGACGAAACCCTGTTCATCGCCATAATAGATGGTCGGCACGCCGCGCAGCGTCAGCAGCATGGCGTTGGCGAGCATCACCCGGCGCAGCACCTCGTCCTCGCCGGCCTGCGGGAAGGCGCGGCGGACGAAGGTGGCGAAACGGCCGGCATCATGATTGCTGACGAAAGTGGGCAACTGGCGCGCAGTGGCGGCGCCACCCTGATAGAGGGCGTCGCCGGTCAGCATGCGTTCCCAGGTCGCGGTCGCCGCCTTGCCCGCGACGGTTTCCAGCGCGGCCTGGCGGAAGGCGAAGTCGAGCACGGCGGGAAAGCCGCCTTCGCGGGTGTGCCAGGCGAGCGGGCCGGCATCGACCGTCTCGACATAGACTTCGCCGAAGACATGGAAATTGGGGATGCCCCGCGCCTTGGCCCGCGCCTGCATGGCGGGGACGAACTGCTGCCAGAAATGCGGGTCGACATGGCGGGCGGTGTCGATGCGGAAGCCGTCAATGCCGAAGCGGTCGATCCAGCCGCCGAAAATGTCGATCATGCCGGCGATCACGCGCGGATGTTCGGTCATGAGATCGTCGAGCCCGGCAAAGTCGCCCATGGTCGCGCTCTCGCCCGAATAGGTCGTCTCGCCGCGATTATGATAATAGCGCACATCGTTGAGCCAGGCCGGGTTCTTCACCGCCTGCTCGCCCTTCGGCACGAAGGGGGTATAGGCATAGGCCGGGTCGGTGAGCTTGCCGAAATTGGCGGCGCTATGATCGGCGTCGCCGGCAAAGCCCGGATTGATCGCCGGGCCGGCCACGCCGCCGCGGCGCTGATAGGGATAGTCGGCGCGCGAGCGATAGGGACAGGGCCGGTCGGCGCATTCGCGATATTGGATCACGTCGGCCGTATGGTTGGCGATGATGTCCATATAGACTTTCATCCCCCGGCCATGGGCGGCCTTCACCAGCGCAGCGAAATCCGCGTCGGTGCCGAAATGCGGATCGACATGCTCGAAATCGGTGATCCAGTAGCCGTGATAGCCGGCACTTTCCTGGCCCTTGGGGCCCTGCACCGGCTTGTTGCGGAAGATCGGGCCGACCCAGATGGCGGTGGCGCCCAGCCCCTGAATATAGTCGAGCCGGCGGATCAGCCCCTGGATATCGCCGCCATGGTAGAAGCCCTTGGACGCGGGATCATAGCCGGTCTGGAGCCGGTCGCCCTTGAGGCCGCCCTTGTCATTGGCCCGATCGGCATTGTCGAACCGGTCGGGCAGGACGAAATAGATGACTTCATCTTCGGGCAAGCGGGCGCGAAAGCCGTCATCCTGTGCCATCGCCGGAGCGGGAAGCGCGCAGAGCGCAGCCAGCAGCATTGCCGTTCGTCCGCGCATGGCCTTCATCCCTCCCATTGCCGCTTGTGCCCGATTGCCGCGGCTTGGCCCCTTCTTAGTCGGCGGGGACAGGGCGGGCCAAGGGAGCGGCATACGTATTCAGACCGGTTTCAAACCCTTCTATTCCCAATGGAGACTCGCTGGCGTAGGGTCGCGCCATGGCCGCCAACGACAAAGTGACATCCTTCGACATCGCCACGCTGGCCGGCGTGTCCCAGCCGACCGTGTCGCGCGCGCTGCGCGGCGACAAGACGGTGAGCGAGGCGACGCGGCTGCGGGTCGAGGCGATCGCCCGGCAGCTCAATTACACGGTGGACAAGAATGCATCCTCGCTGCGGCGGGGCAAGAGCAATACGCTGGCTCTTTTGTTCTTCGAGGATCTGCTGCCCGACGAAAGCTGGATCAACCCCTTCTTCCTGTCGATGCTGGGGCCGATCCTGCAGACCTGCGCCAAGCGCGGCTATGATCTGCTGACCAGTTTCCAGCAGTTGTCGACCGACTGGCATGTCGATTATGAGGATAGCCGCAAGGCCGACGGCATCATCCTGCTGGGCTATGGCGACTATGAAATCTATCGCACCCGGCTGGAGCAGCTGGTGGCGCAGGGCACGCATTTCGTGCGCTGGGGGTCGGTCGACCAGCATGCGCTGGGGATGACGATCGGCTGCGACAACCGGCGCGGCGGGCGCGATGCGGGCGCGCATCTGATCGCGCGCGGATGCAGCCGGATCGCCTTTCTGGGCGACGCATCGAGCCATTATCCCGAATTTCGCGACCGTTATGCCGGCCTGTCCGACGTGCTGCGCGAGGCCGGCCATGCGGTCGACCCCGGCCTGCATGTCGATGCGCTGTCGACCGAACAGTCGGGTTATGAGGCGGCGAGCCGCCTGATCGCGCGCGGCGTGACGTTCGACGCGATCTTCGCCGGGTCCGACCTGATCGCGATCGGCGCGATGCGGGCGCTGGACGAACATGGGCTGTCAGTGCCGGGCGACGTCGCCCTCATCGGCTTCGACGATATCCCTGCCGCCAGCCTGACGCGGCAGCCGCTGACCACCGTGGCGCAGGATTATCTGCGGGCGGGTGAGGTGCTGGTCGACGCGCTGATCGGCCAGATCGACCGCAAGCCGGTGACGCCGACGCTGCTGGCGCCCCGGCTGATCACGCGGATGACGGCTTAGGGCCTGAGTATCGTGCGATCATCTACCGCATCCTCCATTCGGTCGCTTGCTCTGCTTCCCCTGAGGATGGTCGGTTTCTTCGTCATCGTTCCTGTAGCCTTGGTCCTCAAGCTGGCATTGCTTCCTTTCGAAAAGCCGGCCGAACGATCTCCGCAGGAGGTCGCCACATATCTTCGGGATTTCCTCGAAGGTAAGGGCGGCTCTGGTGATTGGGATTATTTCACATCTACCGAAATAGCTGATCCACGATTGAACGATATCCGCGGGCGTGCCGCAAACCTCAATCTGCCATTTGGCGAGGAAGAGGAGGCCCTTCTGGAAGAACTTATCAGGGAAGTTATGGAAATTGTGGCCGAGGAAGCCGCGTCCTGAAACGGATTCATTCGACTTTTCGTTTTGGGAGTGTCGAATGGACCCCAGATCAATTTTGGGTGACATTGCCTTATAGTAACCACGCGCTTCCCTCCCCTCCCTCTCAGGGAGGGGTTGGGGGTGGGTAGGCGAGCGGAGCGAGCCTTGCTAGCTTGGCCTCATGCGCCGCGTTCCTGAACATATGACGGCCAATGCCCGCGCGCTGCGCAACGGCCAGACCGATGCGGAGCGGTGATCTGGTTGCGCATATCCCGCTATCGCCCGCGCTTCACGAGGCAGTTGGTCATCGGCCCCTATATTGTCGATCTGGCATGCCGTTCGGCGAAACTGGCGATCGAGTTCGATGGGAGCCAGCATCTGGATGCGCAGGCCTATGACGAACGTCGCTCCCTGTTTCTAAGGGGACAGGGCTGGACGATGTTGCGCTTCTGGAATGGCGACGTAATCGAGAATCCGGATGGTGTGGTGGAGGCTATCTTGAACAGGGCCACCGAGTGCCTCGGCGGTACCCACCCCCAACCCCTCCCTGGAAGGGAGGGGAGGAAGAAGAGCGGCTGAGTCCATGCCCTCCTCCCTCCAAAGAAAAACGGACCGCCCTCCCCTCTAAGGGGTGGCGGTCCGGGGAGGGGGATTACCCGCGTGCAGTCGGGCAATCCGGGGAGGAATTTCAGAACTTGCCCGACCGGCGCAAAGGCCGGTCAGAACTTGCCCGATCGGCCGCAGGCCGATCAGAACTTGTAGGTCAGGCCCAGATAATAATCGCGGCCGTAGCGCTGATAGTCGATGACCTGGCGCTTATCGCCATTCTGATACGTGACGAAGGGCTGGTCGGTGAGGTTCTTGCCCTGCAGCAGGATCGACAGGCCGGTGAGCGGCCCCGACTGGAATTCATAGCCGATCTGCGCGTCGAGAATGCCCTCTGCCTTGGCGGTGCGGAAGGTCGGCGCGGCCGAGAGGCCGGCGACTTCGCCCAGGAAGGAGGAGCGATAGCGATAGGAGACGCGCGCCTGGAAACCGCTCTTTTCATAATAAGCGGTGCCGCTGGCGACCCATTTGGACAGGCCCGGCAGGGTGACGACATCGGTCGGGTTGCTGCCATATTTGACTTCGCTGTGGGTGTAGGAACCGCTGGCGAAGATGCCGAAGCCGTCGAGCGTTTCGCTGAATACCTTGAACGGCAGCGAGACGGTGCCTTCCGCCCCCATGATCGTGCCCTTGCCGGTGTTGGCCGGGGCCTTCAGCAGGCCGATATAGCTGCCGTCGGCGATGATCTGGTTGCGGATGTCGGCAGGCAGCGAGGCCAGCACGTCCGAGAAATCATAGGCGATATTGTTGTTGGGATCGACGAAGTCGGTCAGATTCTTGAAATAGCCCGCGAGCGAGACATAGCCGCCGCCCGGAAAATATTTCTCGATCGACAGGTCGATATTGGTCGACTGATAGGGACGCAGCGCGATGTTGCCGCCATTCGAGCTGAACGGGCTATATTGCGGGTCGGAGCCGAGGCCGACATTGGCCAGGTTGAAATTATATTCCTGGTTGATCCGTTCCTGGTCCATACGCGGACGCACCATGGTCTGGGCCGCGCCCATCTTCACGAAGAAGCCGGGTTCCAGCTCGACCGAGAACTGCGCGCTGGGCAGGAAATTGGTGAAGCTTTCCTTGCCCGAGGCCGGGACGACGGTGACGACGCCGTTGGAGAAGTTGGAGATGGTGCCGGTCGATGCCTGGCGGGTGTGGATCACCTGCACGCCGATCGCGCCCTTGAGCGGCTTGCCGCCCAGATCGCCATCCAGCGTCATCTTGGCATAGCCGGTGAAGACATCTTCCTTCACGACATTGTCGCGCACCAGCGACGAGGGGCGATTGTCGAACACGGCGTCGAGCGTGTTGTTGTAGAGATAGAGCGGATCGAGCGTCAGCATCGCCGGCACGCCCAGATAGTCGAGCGAGACATTCTTGCCGAGCAGTGCCTCCTGCGGCACCGGCGCCGAGCCGGGCGTGCCATTGGCGATGGTGCAGTCCGTGCCGCCGGTGGGGCAGAGGAAATAGCTGGTATAGGCGCTGGTCTTCTTGCGCCGGCTGTAATTGCCGCCGACTTCCCAGTTGCTGAAGATGCTGCCCGAAATGTCACCGACCAGGTTGGCGCGGAACGACTTCATGTCGTCGATGAACTTGGGCCGGTTGAGGAAGCCCGCCTGCACGACGGCGGTGGTGCCGTTATAGCCCCAGCCATTGGGGTCGGTCAGGCTGATGACGTTGGTGTCGGTATAGTCGAGCGTCGGCACGATGCTGAACAGGCCGTTAGACTGGCGCTCGACGCGCACCGTGTCGGACACGCCCGACCGCAGATAGCCGGTGCCCGAATAGGTTTCGAGCAGGAAGTCGGTGCGCTTAGCGCGCGACCAGCTGGCGTCGACATTGAGCTTGAGCCGATCGTTCAGGCGGATGTCGTTGTTCCAGCCGAGCGAAATGGTGTCGGCCTTGCGCTTGTTATAGTCGTTGCGCTGAACGCCATAGACGTTGGAGAAGGTGGCGCCGGTGACGAAGCCATTTTCGACCGTCACGTCGCTGACGCCGACGTCCGTGCCCCAGACGAGCGGAAATTCGATGCCGCGCAGCCGCTGTTCTTCCTCGAAATGCGAGGCGAGGACGTCGAAGGTCGAGTGAAAATTATCGCTCGGCTGCCATTCCAGCGTACCGACCATGCCATAGCGCTTGAGCAGGTTCGACTGCACATAGGGCTTGGCGCCGCCGATGATCAGATTGCCGTCGGCATCGGTGGGATAGCCCCAGGCGTTGAAGCGCTCATTCTGCGACGGGGTCTGCGAGGCGGCGAAGCCCAGCGACAGGCCCAGCGTGTCGTCGGCGAACTGATCGACATAGGTGGCCGAGGCGCGATAGCCATAGCGTTCGCCATCGGGATTGAGCTTGTCCATGCCATTCATCTGGCCGCGCAGCGACACGGCGAGGATGCGGTCATTCTTGTCGAGCGGACGCAGCATGCGCAGGTCGACCGTGCCGGAAATGCCGGCGGCGATCAGCGCGGCGTCGGCGCTCTTGTACACATTGACGTTCTGGAAGAATTCCGAGGGATACTGGTCATATTCGACGCCGCGATTGTCGCCGACGGTGACCTGTTCGCGGCCATTGAGCAGGGTGGTCGAGAAGTCCGGGCCAAGGCCGCGGATCGACAGGCGCTGGTCGCGGCCTTCGAGGCGCTGGGCGGTGACGCCGGGCAGACGGGCGAGCGAGTCCGCGATCGACACGTCGGGCAGCTTGCCGACATCTTCGGCCGAGATGGAATCGACGATCAGCACGGAATCGCGCTTCACCTTGGCGGCGGAGGCGAGCGAGGCGCGGATGCCGGTGACGACGATGCCTTCGGATTCGCCGGCGGCGGGTGCGGCGGGCGTCGCGGTTTCGGCGTCGGTCTGCGCATGGGCGACCGCGGCGAACGAGAAGGAAGCCCCTGCCAGCAGCGCAGCGCGCAGGACGGTATGACGGAATTGATGCATGACAGTGATCCTCCCCAGGACGCATCTTGAGCGTTTCTTGCCGACATGTGTCGGTCTGGTTCAAATAGCGCCGCCCCCGACCCTCTGCACAGATTCCAGCATACGTATTCAGCCATATTCACGACATGCCCGGTTACCGTAGGGGAAATGGCCGAAATAGCGGGTTCAGCCGTGCGATAGGGCCGATGGCATGGGCGCGGCCGACGACAAAAATATGCGGCTGATGCTTGAAAGCCACGCGCACTTTCCTAGATTGGTCCTGTCACTCTTCCCCCCTTTGGAGTGACACCTCCCTGAACCTGGCCCCGTCGTCGAGCTTGCTCCGGCGGGGTTTTCTTTTGCCCGCCAGAGCGGGTCAGGACGCGGGCAGGAAGCCGGCGCGTTGCAGCCGGGCGACCGAATCGCGCGCGACGGGGACGCTGAGCCCGCCATCCAGGGTGATGAGCCAGCTGCGCCCGGCGGGATCGCAGCGCAGGATGGCGCGATGGGCGATCCACCAGCTGCGATGCACCTGTGCCCCGGCCACCCCCTCCATCTCCGCAATCGCGTCGCGCAACCGCATCAGCAGCAATTCGCTGCCGCCTGCGCCATGGACGCGGACATAATGATCCTCGCTCTGCAGCGCCAGGATCGGCCCGGCAAATCCGGCCGACAGGCGATGGCGCAGGGCGGGTTCGGCCGGGGATGTGGCGGCGGCGCCTTCGGGGTGCGGGGCATCGGCGGGCGGCGGCAGGATACCTCGCTGGGCCAGCCGCCGGTCGGTCTGTTCGGCCCAGTGGGTGACGACCAGCACGGTGAGCGCGCAGAGGAAGGAAAAGGGCAGCAGGCCGGTAAAGCCGTCCAGGTCGCGAAAGGCGGTGCGGCCGACATTGCGCCAGAGGAAGGCCAGCGGCACGACGCAGAGCGACACGCCGGAAAAGACGGTGATCGACACCGAAAGGTCGATCCGCAGCGCCAGCCGGCGCAGCAGCCAGATCACCGGCCGGACGAGGATATAGGCCCCCATCAGCAGCAGCCACCAATGGCCGATCCGCCCCGGCAGACCGTCGCGCATATAGGTGCCGAACGGCCCCATGAAGCCGATGATGCCGGCCAGCAGCAGCATCGCCCACAGCTCCAGCAAGATGCGTCGGTTGAAAATCGGCTGTTCCCCTCTCCGTCCCGCTTGTCGCCCTGCCCGTTCGCGAAGCGCCGGCTGGAAAATGCCCGGTTTTGCGGGACATTGGCAAGCCCCCTTTCCGCGTAACGGATTGGCGCTTGCCGGCCGGCGGGCTGGTGCCATCAGCAGGGTGGACGGCCGCCCGGTGCCCCTGGGCCAAGGCCGAGACGAGGAGAGAATTTGGTGACCAAGCCCCCTTCCCGCCGGCTGCCCATGTTGGCGATGCTGCCCATCCTGATCGGCGGACTGGCGCTGGATGGCGGGCCGACCCTGGCCCGGCCTGGGGCGCAAGGCGCGCTGTTCGGCCAGCCGGTGATCCGCACCCTGCCATTGCCCGCCGACATGCGGCCGCAAAGCGCCACCTACACGCCGTCGGGCCGGATATTGCTGACCTATGCCCGGCCAGGCGAGAGCGATCCGCGGCAGATCAACCTCGCCATCATGGACGATGATGGCAGCCATATCCGCCCGATCTTCAGCGGGACGATTCCCGCCCGGCCGAAGGATAATGGCATCCGCTACATGGTGTTTGCCGACAATAAGCGCATCTTCCTGGGCGATTTCGTGATCGAATGCCCGACCAGCCTGGACGATTGCACGCAGGCGCAACTGGTGCCCGTCACCTATCCGCCGCAGGTGGCCGATGGCGCGCATATCTGGCATCGCTGGTCGGAAATGGTGGTGGCGCCGGACAATCGCCATATCGCCTGGACGACCCTGCTCGCCAATTATTCCGCCGCCGTGCTGACCGGCGAACTGACGCGCGGCCCGGACGGCTATGTCGTCACCCGGCCGCAGATCATCAGCAGCAGCGATCCCTTTCGCCCCGATCCGGCCCATGCCGATGGCGTCATCCCGGCGCCGATCCGCGGCGGCGAGGTGAAGCAGTTCGTCCATGGCGGCAGCGCCCTGTCGCTGGTCGGCGCGGTGAAGCGCGACCTGCCCGATTCGGTAGTGATGGACCTGATGAGCGGCAAGGTGACGCCGATCACCGACACGCCGGGCTATACCGAAACGACGATCTTCTCGCCGGACGAGCGGTTGGGCATGGTGATGACCACCCGCTTTTCGCAGACCGACCCGGCGATATTGGGGCTGATGCCCCGCCCCTATCCCGACAGCCTGAACATGGGGCTGAGCATGTTCGCCTATACCTATGCCGTCACCGGCGTGCGCACGGCGCGGCCGGGCAATGTCGGGCCGGCGCTGATCGACATCGCCCGGTCGCAGCGCGAGGATGGCTATCTGGGCGCGAACCTCAGCAGCCAGGCCGACTGGGTGTTTCATTCGCCCATGTCCTGGCATCCCGACAGCCGCCGGGCGACCTGGATCGAGGGGCTGCGCGGCAGCGAGACCAAGCGGGTCCAGATCGTCACCCTGCCCGAATACAAGGCCGGGCCGGCGGTCGCCCCGCGCGCCGTGCCCGACAGCCTGCCCTATGGCGATAGCGACCTGTCCACCCTGCCGGCGCTGGCGGGCAAGAGCCAGAATATAGACGTGAAGGTCTATGGCCGGCGGTCGGGCCATATCCTCTATCGGCGCACGAGCGGCGCCATCGAGAAAATCTATGTCAATTTCAGCAACGACGGGAAGCAGGTCTATAGCGGGCGCGAGACGACGCAGATCAACATGCGCGGCCAGTCCAGCTACGAAGCGGATATCCGCCTGACCGGCCCCCGCCCCGGCGTCATGAAGCTGCAGATGACGTTCGGACCGCTGGGCGGCCCCAAGCCCGCCGCGATCGACTTCACGCCCCAAGCCGATGGCCAGCCGCACAGCCGGGGCTTTGCCGAATATGGCGGCCGGCGCCTGAGCGTGGACCGGCTGGCGCCGTGAAGAGCGGCCGGACGATCAGGCCATGGCGCTGATCGTCCGGCGGAAGCGGGTGAGTGCGATCAGGAAGAAGGCGACGCCGATCGCGGCGGTGGCGGCGAATTGCGGCCAGACGACGCCGATGCCGGCGCCCCGGAACAGGATCGCCTGACCCAGTTCGACGAAATGGGTGGTCGGCGCGAACAGCATCACATCCTGCACCAGCTTGGGCATGGATTCGCGCGGGGTGGTGCCGCCCGACAGCATCTGCAGCGGCAGCAGGACAAGGATCATCAGCATGCCGAATTGCGGCATGTTGCGCGCCAGCGTCGCGAGGAAAATGCCCATCGAGGTCGTGGAGAACAGCACCAGCGCAGCGCCCGCGAAGAAGAGCGCCAGCGATCCGGCGACGGGCACGTGCATCAGCCCCTGCACCACCAGGTTGATCGACAGAGACGAGGCGAGCAGCACGACCAGCCCCATCGACCAGACCTTTGACAGCATGATCTCGAACGGGGTGACCGGCATCACCAGCAGATGCTCGATCGTGCCATGTTCCCGCTCGCGGATCAGCGCCGCGCCGGTCAGGATGATCGACAGCATCGCGATCTGGTTGATGATCTGTGCCAGCGCACCGAACCAGGTATGGTTGAGCGTCGGGTTGAAGCGCGCCCGCACCGCCAGGTCGACCTTGGGCACGCTGTTGGCGCGATAGCGGTTGACGAATTCATTCACCTCGGCGGTCGCGATCTGCTGCACATAGCTGCTGCCCGAGAAAGCCTGGCTCATGCGCGTGGCGTCGGTGTTGAGCTGGATTTCCGCCGTCCGGCCGGCCAGCACGTCGCGCTGGAAGCCATGGGGTATGTGGAGGACGAAGGTGAAATCGCCCGCGTCCATGCCCGGATCGATCTGCGCCGGCGCAATCATCCGGGGCAGCGTGAATTGCGGCGGATAAAAAGCGGCGACGATCCGCTGTGACAGCGGCGATTCATCCTCATCGACGATTGCGATGGCTGCATTGTGCAGCGTTTCCGGCTTGGAATTGGCCGAGGTATAGATGGAGACGGTGAAGACGAACAGGATCAGCACCAGCATGATCGGGTCGCGCCACAGGCTCCACAGCTCCTTTACGCCCAGCCGGTAGATGTTGGAAATCGTCGCCAGCATCGACGTCAGGCCTCCTGCTTTTTGAGCAGCATGATCGCGATCCCGACGATCAGCGGCGCGGAAATGGCGAGCGGCAGGAAGGAGCCGGCCAGGTCCGAAAAGCCCAGCGCCTTGGCAAAGACGCCGCGGCTGATGGTGAACATGTGGCTGGCAGGATAGATGTCGCCGATGATCCGCGCGCTGCCCTCCATCGAGGAGACGGGGTCGGTCATGCCGCCATAGGTGGTGGCCGGGATCATCGTGCCGATCATCGCCAGGAACATCGCGGCGATCTGGCTGCGCGTCACGGCCGAGGCGAGCAGGCCCATGCCGGTCGCAGTGACGCAATAGATGGCGGCGGCCAGCAGCAGGGTCGGGAAGCTGCCCTTCACCGGCACGCCGAAGATGAAGATCGCCATCAGCACCATCAGGAGGAAGTTGACAAGCGCCAGCACGACATAGGGAAGCTGCTTGCCGAGCAGGAATTCGCTGCGGCTGACCGGCGTCACATAGAGGTTGATGATCGACCCGATCTCCTTTTCGCGCACCACCGCCAGCGCGGTCAGCATCGCCGGCAGCATGAGCAGCAGCAGCGGGATGACGATCGGCACCATCGCCGGCAGGCTCTGCACATCGGGGTTGTAGCGATAGCGGTTCTCGATCGAGAAGCTGCTGCCGACCGCGCTGCCGCGCGCGGCGGCCTGCTGGCTCAGCCAATGCTGATGCAGCCCCTGGATATAGCCCTGCACGGTTTCGGCGCGCTGCGGATTGGCGCCGTCGAACCAGGCGCCGACCGTGACCTGGCGCCCGGCCGCGATATCCCGGCCAAAGCCCGGCGGAATCTCGATCACCAGCGCCAGTTCGCCATCCTTCATACGCCGGTCGAGATCATCATAATCGCGGATCGGCGCATGTTCGACGAAATAGGAGGAGCCGGAAATGTCGAGCGCATAATTCTGGCTGAGGATGCTGTTGTCGCGATCCAGCACGGCATAGTTCAGCTCGTTGATGTCGGTGGTCATGCCGAAGCCGATCACCAGCATCAGGATCAGCGAACCGATCAGCGCGAGCGTCGCACGGACCGGATCGCGCTGCAGTTCCAGCGTCTCGCGCCAGGCATAGGTGAGCGCGCGTTGCGGGCTGAAGCCGCGCCTTATCGTGCCATGTTCCGCCTGGGCCATGTCCTTGAGCGCGCTTTCCTCGTCGGGCGGGCGGGTGTCGCCGCCGGCATCGACCAGATAGCCGATGAAGGCCTGTTCCAGATCAGGGGCGCCGCGCTTCTCGATCAGGCGCGCGGGCGCATCGCTGTCCAGCACATGGCCGGCATGCATCATCGACATGCGATCGCAGCGCATCGCTTCGTTCATGAAATGGGTGGAGATGAAGATCGTGACCTTGTCGCGGCGCGACAGCTCCGCCAGCAATCGCCAGAAGCCGTCGCGCGCCACCGGATCGACGCCGGAGGTCGGCTCGTCCAGGATCAGCAGTTCCGGCTTGTGGACCATCGCCACCGCAAGGCTGAGGCGCTGGCGGATGCCGAGCGGCAGGCTGTCGGGCAGTTCCTCCATCACCGGGCCAAGATCGAACCGATCGGCCATTTCCGCGACGCGGGCGGGAATATCCTCGCGCGCGACATGGAAGAGATGAGCGTGAAATTCCAGATTCTGGCGGACGGTGAGTTCGGTGTAGAGCGAGAAGGCCTGGCTCATATAGCCGACCCGCTTGCGCGTGGACATGTCGTCCGGGTCCACTGCATTGCCGAACAGCCAGGCCTTGCCCTCGGTCGCGGGCAAGAGGCCGGTCAGCATCTTCATGGTGGTCGACTTGCCGCAGCCATTGGACCCCAGAAAGCCGAATATCTCGCCCCGGCGAATGCGGAAGCTGACATGATCGACCGCGGTGAAATCGCCAAAGCGCATGGTCAGGCCCTGCGCCTCGATCGCGATGTCATCCTCGCTGGCTTCGAGCGGCGGGATGATGACCGGCTCATGACCGCGCTTCTTCTCCTCGGGCAGCAGCGCGATGAAGGCTTCCTCCAGCGAACTGGTGCGGGTGCGCGCGAAAATCTCGGCCGGGGTGCCGGTGTCGAGGATCTGCCCGTCATCCATCGCCACCAGCCAGTCGAAACGCTGCGCCTCGTCCATGTAAGCGGTGGCTACGATGACGCTCATCTGCGCCTGGGTCTGGCGAATGTCGTTGATGAGATCCCAGAATTGGGCGCGGGCCAGCGGATCGACGCCGGTGGTCGGCTCGTCCAGGATCAACAGGTCGGGATCATGGATCAGCGCACAGCACAGGCCGAGCTTCTGCTTCATGCCGCCCGACAGCTTGCCCGCCGGCCTGGCAAGGAACGGGTCAAGGCCGGTCGCGCGGGTGAGCGCATCGATCCGCCGTCGCCGCTCCGCCCCGTCATGGCCGAACAGGCGGCCGAAAAACTGCAGATTCTCCTCGACCGACAGGGTGGGATAGAGATTCTTGCCCAGCCCCTGCGGCATATAGGCGATGCGCGGGCAGACATCGCTGCGATGGCGCTTGTCGCGCATGTCGCCGCCCAGCACATGGACATCGCCATCCTGGATGACATGGGCACCGGCGACGAGGGAGAGCAGGCTGGACTTGCCCACGCCATCGGGTCCGATCAGGCCGATCATCCGCCCACCCGGTATGTCGAGATCGATGCCGCGCAGCGCCTGCGTCTTGCCATAATGGAGGCGGACGCCGGACAGGCGGACGACCGGATCGACCGTTGGCGCGCCGATGGGGGCGGGCTGGTTCACTGGACCGCCCGCGATCCTTCGGGAAGGGCGCGGACCGCGAGCGAGGCGGGCCAGGCAACGCCCGGATTGATCCGGACATAGGCCATGCCGGGCAGGCCGGTCTTCACCTGGGCGATATGCTTGCGCAGCAGCGCCGGATCGATCCGGGCTTTGACCCGGAACATCATCTTCTCGCGCTCGCTCTGGGTTTCCACCGTCTTGGGTGTGAACTGGGCGACGTCGGCGACGAAGCTGATCCGCGCCGGGATCGGATAGTCGGGGATGGCATCGAGCACGATCCGCGCCTCGCTGCCGATGGCGACACGGCCGGCGGCGGTGGCAGGCAGGAAGAAGCTGATCGTCACGTCGGACAGGTCGACCAGGCTCAGCACCCGGCCACCGGCCGTCACCACCTCGCCGGGCTGGGCGACGCGATACTGGACGCGGCCGTCGCGTGGCGCGCGCAGGCTGCTGTCGTTGATGTCCGCCTCGATCCGCTGGATGGTGGCACGGCCGGCCTCCGCGCGGGATCGCGATCCGATCACCTGGTTGCGGGCATTGGTGATGGCGACCTCTGCCGAGGCAAGCTGGGCACGGGCCGCCTCCACGGCGGCGGCGGCGCCTTCGGTCTGGGCGGCGTCGTCATCGCGTTCCTGCACTGCGGTCGCGCCTTCGCGGGCCAGGGTTTCGGACCGGGCGAGGCGCTTGCGCGAGGCGTTGAGTTCGGCGATGCGCTGGCGCACCACGGCCTGGGCCGCGGCCTTCTCGCTCTCGCGCTGGGCGACCTGGGTCTGAGCGACGAGGACGGCATTCTGCGCCTCTGCCAGTTGCGCAACGGCCTCGGTCCGCTGTGCGTCCAGCACGTCGACATCCATATGGGCAACGATCTCGCCGGCCTTCACCAGCTGCCCCTCATCCGCGACGATATCCTTGATCCGCCCGGCGGATTTGGAGGCGACGTCGATCTCGGTCGCTTCCAGCCGGCCATTGCCGCCGACAATGCCTTCGGGCAGGCCGGCCGGCTTCAGCAACGTCCAGAGCAGGAAGGCGATGCCGGCCACCGCCGCCACGATCAGCCCCCCTGACGATCCAGCGCTTGCTCATGCTCATGGTTCCCCCTGGTTCCCGGACGGGGCGGCCGCGATGCCGCGATTGACCACAAAGCCGCCGCCCAGGGCGGCATAAAGGCTGACGATGCTGGAGAGTTCCCCCCGGCGAAGCTGGACCAGCGCCTGTTCCGCATCGAACAGGTCGCGCTGGGCATCCAGTACTTCCAGATAGGTGGAGCGGCCATTGTCGAACCGCAACTGGGCGAGGCGCGCGCGTTCCCGCTGGGCATCGACCAGCTGGCGCGTGGTGCCGATCTGCAGGGCGATCTGGCGCCGCCGGACCAGCGCGTCGGACACGTCGCGAAAGGCCGACTGGATCGTCTTTTCATAAGTAGCGACGGCCTCGTCCCGGCGCGCCTGCGCCACGTCCAAATTGCCCTTCAGCCGGCCGGCGTTGAACAGGGGCAGTCGGATCGTCGGCGAAAAGCTCCACACCTCGCTATTGCCGCCGAACAGGCCGTCGAGGTCCGGGCTGGTCGTGCCATAGGCGCCGGTCAGGCTGATATTGGGGAAGAAGGCGGCGCGGGCAGCGCCGATATTGGCATTGGCGGCGCGCAGCTGATGCTCGGCCGCGACGATGTCGGGCCGGTTGGTGAGCAGTTCGGACGGCAGGCCGGCGGGCACCTGATAATCGCCGCCCGGTCCGGCCAGCCGCAACGATCCGGGCGCGATCTCCACCGGCTGGCCGACCAACAGCGCCAGCGCGTTGCGATTGACCGCGCGGTCGAGGTTCAGCACATGCATGGTGGTATCCGCCTGCGCCAGCAGCACCTGGGACTGGGCCAGGTCCAGCTTCGACCCCGACCCCACCTCATAGCGGCGGCGCATGATCCGCAGCGTTTCCTGCCGGGTGGTGATCGACTGCTGGGTAAGGGCGGCACGCTCCTCATATTCGCGCTCCAGCAGATAGCCGAGCGCCACCTGCGCGATCAGGTCGGTCGCGACCGCCCGGCGCGATTCCTCGGACGCCAGAAACTGTTCGCGGGCGGCCTCCTTCAGATTGCGCAGCCGGCCCCAGAAATCGATTTCCCAGCTGGCGCTGAGTTGGGCGGTGATCGATTTCACGTCGACGATCTGGTCGCCGATCACCGGCAGGCTGTAGAAGGCCTGACCGCGCGTGCCCGTCGCCACCACATCGAGCTGGGGATAGAGCGAGGCACCCTCGATCCGCCAGGCGCCGCGCGCCTGCGCCACGCGGGCGGCGGCGATGCGAATGTCGCGATTATTGGCCAGCGCCTGGGCGACCAAGGCGCGCAATTCGGGATCAGGGAAAACCTGCTCCCAGTCGCGCCCGGCCAGCGAGCCGCCTTCGGGCGTCGCTACGGCATAGCTGTCGGGCACCGGCAGGGATGGCTGGACATAATCGGGTACAAAGGAACAACCGGCCAAGTAAAGAGCCAGAAACATCGCCAAAGCTTCAGGGAAAACCCTCCCCAACGAGCCATGATCTATCGCAAAATCGGAATTGCCAAGCGACACCAAGCACCCCTTTTCGAGCAACATGGACCCGTATTCAATCGATATAGCATCGACCGATTTCATCTATTCTCGATTTTGTGAGACATGATGTTTCAAAACACCACAAAGACTCACGAACAACTTATACCTTTAATATATTTGTGTTTATCGACCACAACCAGTATCGTCAATCGCACCTGACCTGACCGCTCGCGCCGTTGCGAGGGGCGCAACGCGACAAGGGACGCAGGATGATCCACAACCGCCGCGCGCAACCACGACGCTTGCCTGCCCCCTGGTCGAGCCTGGCATGGCTGCTGGTTGGCCTGTCGCCTTCTTTTGCGACAAGCGCCCTGGCCGGGGAACCCGTAGAAACCCTGATAGGGCGGATCGCCCTGCCCGATGACCAGAATATGGCGAGCGTGGAGCTGCGCTTCCTCAACATGGGCGCGGCGCCCGCCACCATGCCGCTGCCCGACCGGGTCGAGGCGCTGGTGGAACAGGATGGCGCCGCGCGCCGGCTGTGGCTGCGCCGGGCGCCGGGCGTGCCGGAGACGGTGGAGATTGCGCCGGGCGGCTTTGCCCAGGCGCGCTATCAACTGGCCGCAAGCGACATGGCCGAGGGGACGTTGCTGTCGATCCCGGCCTGGAATTCGCCGCAGGTTGCGCTGCATGGCGCGGCTGCCTCGCGGATGGCGGCCGCTTCGCCGGTGCCTGTCCCACCGCCGCCGCCGCCGCCCGGAACCCCGGTGCCGCCGCCGGTCGCGCCGCCGGCCGATCGCAGCGCCGGCAATGCCTTCATCGGCAATCTGGCGCCCTATGAGCCGATCTATGCGGTCTATGGCCCCGGCACCAATACCGATGCCCGGTTGCAGTTGAGCTTCGAATATCGACTGTTCGGGTCGCGCGATGCCGCGCACCTGCCCAGTTCCTGGCGGGACGGCCTGCATTTCGCCTATACCCAGCGCATGTTCTGGGATCTGGGCGCCAATTCCATGCCCTTCCGCAACATCGATTATCAGCCAGAGATCATCTATGTGACGCCGACCCGGATGCTGAAGAACGGCATGTCGCTGGCGCTGCAGGGCGGGCTTCGGCACGAATCCAACGGCCGGGACGGCGATGCGTCGCGCAGCATCAACAGCTTCTATGTCGCGCCAATGGCGGCCTTCTCGCTGGGCGAGGAACGGCGGCTGCTGGTGGCACCGCGCCTGACCTTCTATGTCGGCGACAAGTCCGACAATCCCGATATCGTCCGCTATCGCGGCCATGCCGGCCTGTTCCTGCAGGTCGGCGATGATGACGGGCTGCGCCTGTCGACCAACAGCCGATTCAATTTCGGATCGGGCAAGGGCGCGATCAACGCCGACCTGTCCTATCCGCTGCCGCGTCTGCTGGGCGGCGGCCCCGATCTCTATTTGTTCGCTCAGGGATTTGCCGGATATGGCGAGAACCTATTGGACTATAATCGTTCCATAACAAGATTGCGGATCGGCTTCGCGCTGGTGCGCTGACCGCCGGGTGGCTTGCCCCCGGCCGCTCGACGCGACTGAAAGGGAAGCCGATGTCCTCTGCCCCGCCCGTTGCCTGGCATGCGCTGCCGCCCGAAGAGGCGCTGGCAACGCTGTCCGTCGAAGCGACCGGGCTGGACCAGCGCGATGCCGAGGCCCGGCTGCGGCGCTATGGTCCCAATGCCCTGCCCGAAGCGCCGCGCCAGCATCCGCTGCTGCGCTTCCTGGCGCATTTCAACAGCGTGCTGATCTATTTCCTGCTGGGTGCGGCGCTGATCGCGCTGCTGCTGAACCATGGCATCGATGCCGCCGTGATCCTGGCTGTGGTGCTGGTGAATGCGGTCGTCGGTTTCATCCAGGAGGGCAAGGCCGAAGAGGCGCTGGGCGCGATCCAGGACATGATCGCGCCGCATGCCATGGTGCTGCGCAGCGGCGAACGGCGCGTCGTGGCGGTGCCCGATCTGGTGCCGGGTGACATCGTGCTGCTGGAAGCGGGCGACCGGGTGCCGGCCGATATCCGGCTGCTGCGCGCCCGCGGCCTGCTGATCGACGAGGCGGCGCTGACCGGCGAATCGGTCGCGGCGGAAAAGCATCAGACGCTGATTGCCGCCGACGCCGGCATCGCCGACCAGAGCAACATGGCCTTTTCCGGCACGCTGGTCGCCGCCGGCCAGGCGACCGGCCTGGTGGTGGAGACCGGCAGCCACACCCAGATCGGCCGGATCAGCGGCATGCTGAAGGCGGTCGAGGTCGGCAAGACGCCGCTGGTGCGGCAGATCGACGATTTCGCCCGGCTGATGACCTGGTCGGTGCTGGCCGGCGCGGTCGTCCTGTTCCTGTTCGCGGTGCTGGCGCGCGGCTTCCACTGGATCGATGCGTTGATCGCCATCGTCGCGCTGTCGGTCGGCGTCGTGCCGGAAGGACTGCCCGCCGTCATCACCATCACGCTGGCGATCGGCGTGCAGCGCATGGCCGCGCGCCAGGCGGTGATCCGGCGCCTGCCGGCGGTCGAGACGCTGGGCGCCACATCGGTGATCTGCACCGACAAGACCGGCACGCTGACGCGCAACGAGATGACCGTGCGTCACCTGCTGCTGCCCGGCGGCGACCTGCATGTCAGCGGATCGGGCTATGCGCCGACGGGCGCCATCAGTGTCGCTGGCGGCGGCGACGATGCGGAGGGGCTGGCCGATGCCGCGCCAATCCTGCGCTGCGGCCTGTTGTGTAACGATGCCCTGCTGCGCCAAGCGGATGACGGCTGGACCGTGCAGGGCGACCCGATGGAGGGGGCACTGGTCGCGCTGGCGATGAAGGCGGGGCTGAGCGCTGACCATGTGCGCGACGAGTGGCCGCGGATCGACGAAATCCCGTTCGACGCCGCCTATCGCTTCATGGCGACGCTGCATCGCGCGCCCGATGGCAGCAGCGCCATCTTCATCAAGGGTGCGCCCGAAGCAGTGCTGGCGATGGCCGGCGCGGATATCGTCGCCTGGGACGCGCGACTGTCGGCCGCGGCCGACCGGGGCGAACGCCTGCTGGGCTTTGCCGTCAAGCGGATCACAGGGGCGCCCGACCGGATCGGCTTCGACGATCTGAAGAACGGGGTCGAGCTGCTGGGGCTGATGGGCTTCATCGATCCGCCACGCGACGAGGCACGCCAGGCGATCGCCCAGTGCCGGTCGGCCGGCATCGCCGTCAAGATGATCACCGGCGACCATGTCGGCACCGCCATCGCCATCGCCCGCCAACTGGCGCTGGACGATGATCCCCAGGCGATGAGCGGCGCCGAGGTCGAGGCGCTGGACGATGCTGCGCTGGCGGCGCGGGTGCGCGATGTCGATGTGTTCGCCCGCTCCTCCCCCGAGCACAAGCTGCGCATCGTCCGCGCGCTCCAGTCGCACGGGCTGGTCGTCGCCATGACCGGCGACGGCGTCAACGATGCGCCGTCGCTGAAACAGGCCGATGTCGGCACGGCGATGGGGATCAAGGGCACGGAGGCCGCCAAGGAAGCGGCCGAGATGGTGCTGCTGGACGATAATTTCGCGTCGATCGTGGCGGCCGTGCGCGAAGGGCGCACCGTCTATGACAATATCCGCAAGGTCATCAGCTGGACGCTGCCGACCAATGGCGGCGAGACGCTGGCGGTGGTGATCGCGATCATTGCCGGCTTTGCCCTGCCGATGACGGCAACGCAGATATTGTGGATCAACCTGGTGCTGACGGTGACGCTGGGGCTGGTACTGGCGTTCGAGCCGACCGAGCCGGGAACGATGGAGCGGCGGCCGCGTGCCGCCGGCGCGCCGCTGCTTTCCCCCTTCCTGCTGTGGCGCATCATGCTGGTATCGGTGCTGATGGGGGCGATGGCGCTGGGGATATTCTTCTATGCCCAGCATGTCGGCCACGACATCGACACCGCCCGGACCATGGTGGTCAACATGCTGATCGTGGGCGAAATATTCTATCTGTTCAATGTGCGCTTCCTGCACATGCGATCGCTGACGCTGCGCGGCGCGATGGGCACGCCGGTCGTGCTGGCGGCTATCGTGGCGGTGGTGATCGCCCAGTTGCTCTTCACCTATGCGCCGTTCATGCCCGATATTTTCGACAGCCGGCCGCTGTCGCTGACCGACGGGCTGATGATCATCGGCCTGGGCGCGGCGATGTTCGCCGTGCTGGAACTCGAAAAGCTGGCCGCCCATCGGCTCGCCTGGTTCGAGGATATCTGACCGCCATTATCCACAGTCCAACAGCCGCAGAAGAAGGAGGAAATGATGCCGACGACCATGCGAGCCGCGATTGCCAGGACGTTCAAGGCGCCGCTGACGATCGAGGAGATAGCGATACCCGAGCCGGGGCCTGGCGAGGTGCTGGTGAAGATCGTCGCCAGTGGCGTATGCCATACCGATCTGCACGCAATCGATGGCGACTGGCCGGTGAAGCCGACCCTGCCGCTGATCCCCGGCCATGAGGGCGTGGGCCATGTCGTGGCACTGGGTGCGGGTGTCACCGACCTGAAGGAAGGCGACGCCGTCGGCATCCCCTGGCTGCACGACGCCTGCCGCGCCTGCGAATATTGCGAGACCGGCTGGGAAACGCTGTGCGAGCGGCAGCATAATACCGGCTACAGCGTCAACGGCACCTATGCCGAATATGCGATTGCCAGCGCGCCCTTTGCCGGCCGCCTGCCCGACAGTGTCGATTTCGTGACGATGGCGCCGATCCTGTGCGCGGGCGTCACCGTCTACAAGGGGCTGAAGGAAACCGAGGCGAAGCCGGGCGAATGGGTGACCATTTCCGGCGTCGGCGGGCTGGGCCATGTCGCCGTGCAATATGCCAAGGCGATGGGCCTGCATGTCGTGGCGCTGGACATTGGCGAGAGCAAGCTGGAGCTGGCCCGGTCGCTGGGCGCCGACCTGGCGCTGGATGCGCGGGCCGACAATGTCGTGGCGGAAGTGCAGAATGCGACCGGCGGTGGCGCCCATGGCGTGCTGGTGACGGCGGTGTCGCCTCCCGCCTTTGCCCAGGCGATCGCCTGCACCCGCCGGCGCGCGACCGTCAGCCTGGTCGGCCTGCCGCCGGGCGATTTCCCGACGCCAATCTTCGACGTGGTGCTCAAGCGCGTGACCGTGCGCGGGTCGATCGTCGGCACGCGGCGCGACCTGGCCGAAGCGATCGCCTTCGCGGTCGAGGGCAAGGTCAAGGCACATGTGACGCCCCGGCCGTTCGACGATGTGAACGCCGTGCTGGACGAATTGCGCGCCGGCAAGGTGGACGGGCGCATCTCGCTCACCCTGTAACGGGCGGGTGACGGCCGGGCGCGGGCGGTGCATGCCGCCCGCGCCGCCGGTCAGCGGCGTGCTTCGAAGATGGAGATGCGGCGCGGCTGGCGCGGCTGCACCGCCTGGCCCAGTTCGCGTTGCAGCATGGCCAGCATCCAGGCGCGGTGCCGGGCCATGAATTCGGGGAAACCCTCTGCCCTGGCCGGGTCGAACACGGGCACCTGCCAGTCGGCCGGCTGATCGAGATAGGGCGGGATCACGTCGCCCGCCGCCTCGGCCGGCAGGTCGACATGGCTGCCCCAGTATCGATTGTCGCGGAAGCGGATAAATTGGGCCGGGGCGAAGCCCGCCTTGATGAGATAATCGGGGCCGGACCGACCGCTTTCGCTGCCATAGCGGGCGGTGCCGGCAACCTTGAAGTCATTTTCGACGATGCGGACATCCTGCGCCCAGCCGTCCCAGTTGGTCGCCACCACCATCTGCACATCCATGCCCTTGCCGACATGGATCACATTCTTCTCCACCAGCACGTCAGAGACATTGCCGGCGAGCTGGAAGATGCGCAGCGCGTCGTTGCGGCTGACATTGTAGCGCGCGACGGTACCGCGATTGCCCAGATTATCCTTGTCGTTGCGGCCGGGCGAGCAGATCAGCAGGAAGCCGCCGGCATTGTCGTGGCTGTAATTGTAGAGCAATGTCGTGCGACGCGAATTGAAGTCGCTGTCAAAGCCCTGCCCGTCATAGCGGGTGCGGGTATAGGCGGCCTCGTTGAGCTGGATCAGACTGTTGTCGGTGCTCCACTGCCAGATGCCGGCATTATAGCCGGGTGCTCGGGCACCGGCATAGCGCACGATATTATGTTCGATCAGGGCGCCGTCGGTGCCGCGCGGGACGATGCCGTCGCCGCCGATATCCTCGACCAGATTGTCGCGGATCACGATCTTTTCGCTGGGGAACCAGTCCTTGGCGCTGATCCGGTCGGCGATGCCGGCAATGCCGGACCGGTCGACCTTCCAGACGATATTGCGTTCGATCACCAGATCCTGAAAGCGGGTCGGCAACTTCTTCCCGGTCGCGCTGAAGACGATGCCGCCATTATCCTTGCGATCATTCACGCCGCGCACGTCGTGAATATACATGTCGCTGATGCGGATACCGCGCGTCACGCCCCGGTCGACCGCGGAGACCAGCACGCCGAAACGCTGGGCCGGGGCGGGATTGTCGTTAGTGACTTCCAGCCCGCTGACGCTGACATATTCGGCGTTGATGACGCCCACGCCATGGGGCGAGACACCGCCGGCGTCGATGCGCGGCCGTGCGCCGGTGCCGAAGGCGGCGACGCTGATCGGCGCGCCGGAGCGGCCCGATCGGGTGATGGTGAGCGGCTCCTGCCAGCGCGATCCGGCCATCAGCAGCACCTGATCGCCCGGCATCAGCGGATAGTCGCGCACCCGCGCCAGGCTGCGCCAGGGTTGGTCGGCGGTGGTGCCGGCGGCGCGATCATTGCCGGTGGCGCTGTTGACATAATAGGTCGTCGCCTGCGCCGCGGATGTCGCACCCGCGGTCAGGACCAGGAAAGGCAGGAAGATTGTCAGCGCCCGGCCATGCCGGCTTTTACCCATGATCATATTGCGCGCCATTCTATCGGTCGCGCGCTGAATGCAAGGTGAAGTCGCCTCAGCCGGGCGTGCGGCAGGCCTGGCGCGGGTCGATTTCCGGTGCCGGGGATGGGGCAGCGGGGAGAGCGATGCCCTGTGCCTGCGCCACCCGTTCGATGATGCCGCCGCCGCCCGGCAGGGCTTCGGCCTGGGCATAGGCCGGGTCGGCCTCCGCCTGTGCCAGCGGAATATAGCGCGCGCCGGCGGCATCGAGCCGGGCCATGACATCGGGCAGGGTGTCCGCGGTCCAGGCGCCGACATGGAGCAGCAGCACATGCGGGATCGGGCGGCCATGGACGCGCTGGGCATTGGCCTTTACCCGCGCGATCGCCTGATCGACCACGGCCAGATAGTGACGCTTCATCGCCGCGATCATGCGATCGTCGCCCTGCGCGCGGCAGCGGGCATAGGCATCGCTATAATCCCAGTCCTCGAAAGCGAGGCTGACGCTGGCGATGCGATAGCCGCGCTGTTTCAGGAAGGCGGCGGCGCCGTCATGGCGGGTCGCATCCTTGCCGCTCGACAGGTTGGGGAAGCGCAGCCAGTGCCAGTCCCCTTTCCCCATATGCTGTTCCAGCGCCGGCTCGCCCGCGATCACATCCGCCTGCCAGGCGTCGAGCGAGGACGCGCCGTCGAGATTCAAATGGCTGTAGCTGTGGTTGGCGAGCGGATAGCCGGCCTGACGCCAGAGCGTCAGCACCGCGTCCGACGCCGGATCCTCCGCCAGCCCACGCGCATTGACGAAGCCATAGGCCTCCGTGACATGATGCGCCTTCAGGGTCGCCAGGAAGCGGCGGGCGATATCGGCGCGGGTGGTGCCGGGCGGCAACTGGCCATGGGCAGGCAGATCATCGACCGTGATCGCGACATCGAACCGGGGCGGATCGCCCGCCTGCGCCGCCGCTGCGCTGCCCAGCAGCAGGCAAAGGGCCATGGCCCGCTTCATCATCTCCGCCTCTCCCGCTGAATGTCCGCAGCGGTCCTAGCCCGGCCGCGCGGATCATTCGAGCAGTTTCAGCACATCCTGTTGCCGGGCATTGGCCTGGGCCAGCATCGCCGTCGCCGCCTGCGACAGGATCTGGCTCTTGGCGAGGGCGGTGGATTCGGTGGAGAAGTCGGCATCCTCGATCCGCGAGCGGGCGTCGGTGAGGTTGACGATATTGGTGTCGAGCTGGCTGGAGATGGATTCCAGCCGGCTCTGCGCCGCGCCCAGATTGACGCGGGCGGTCGATATCTGCGCCAGCGCCGCGTCGATCACCGCCAGCCCCTGCTGCGCGGTCACGCCGATCTGGGCGTAGGATTTATAGTCGGAATCGGTGAAGGCGACATAGCCTTCCGGGTCCATCCAGCCAAATCCGCCAAGATCATTGGTGCGCTCGACGGCGGCCACACCGACATCATAGTCCAAGGTCAAATCGATATTGCTGATTCCCACGAAGCGCATCGTGCCACCAACCCACAGGTCGGTGCCCAGCAGGGTGAAATCGTCGCTGTTGCTGCGCAGGGTCGGCAGGGTGATGGCGACATTGTCCGTCGCATTGGCGCCGGCCTGGACATTGATGACGGTACTGCCGGCGCTGTGCATCAGTTCATCGCGATAATTGTAGGGGCCGTGGATATCGAGCAGATCGCCATCCGCATTATAGTCGCGGGCCGCCGTCCCTTGCGTCGTGTTCGAAAACAGGTTCACGCCGTTGAATTCGCTGTTCTGCAGCAACGCGTTGATCTGGGCGACGGTCTGATCCATTTCGGTCTGGAGCGCGGCGCGATCCTCCGGCCGGTTGACGCCATTGGCCGCCTGGAGCGTCAGTTCGCGCATGCGCTGCAGGCTGTTCTGGACCTCGCCCAATATGCCCTCGGCCGTCTGGGTCAGCGATATGGCGTCGGCCGCGTTGCGCTTGGCCACTTCCATGCCGCGCAGCTGGCTCGTCATGGTCTGGGCGATGGCCATGCCGGCCGCATCATCCTTGGCCGAATTGATCCGCTTGCCGGTCGACAATTTCTCGCTTGCCTGGCCCTGGGCCTTGGTGGCCGCCTCGATCGCCCGCTGCGCGCGCAGCGCCGCGCTGTTGGTTCCGATCACGCTCATGGGATGTCCTCCATCCATGCCAGGCAGGAAGATGCCGGCGTCTGTGGGACCGGGCGACGCGGGTCGCAAAGCGCCGCCCGGCAACCGAAAGGCGTTGCCCCCAAACGGTCGCCCCCGTGATGGCCGCGTCGCAGCGCCCGGCCTATCCGGTTAATTCCCGGATAAGATTGAAACGGCAGGGAATTTCCCGGCTTGGCAGGCGAGTGATCCGGGCTAGGACAGGGCCATGGCCACCCTGTCCCCCATAAGCGCCCGGCCGCGCCCTTTTCGCCTGGAGGCGCACGCCATCGACTGGCGGCTGGTGGCGCTGCTGCTGGCCTATCCCTTCGCGTTCAAGCTGGCGCATATGGCAGCCAGCCCGTGGGGCGGCGCCCATTTCTTCAGCCTCTGGTATCCCGCTGCCGGCGTGCGGCTGGCGCTGCTGTGGCGGATCGGCGCGCGCTTCACGCCGGTCCTGATCGTCGAGGAATGCGTGATCCAGTTGCTGACCGGCACGATCATATGGGGCGGTCCCGAATTTCTCAACCAGCTGGGCGGGGTGGCGCGCGCGCCCGCCGCCTATGGCCTGATGATCGCGCTGGTGCGCTTCATCGAACGGCGCAGCCGGTCGGAACTGGCGATCGCGCCGATGCCCTTCGGCCTGGCCGCAGTGCTGGCGCCGACGCTGGTGTCCTTCACCGCCGGCTTCTGGGAATGGCTGTGGCCCGGCGTGTCCGGCACCCTGCCCAGCCAGCCGGTCGCCACCACCATCGCCGCCTTCCTGGTCGGCGACCTGCTGGGCGTGCTGCTGGTCGCGCCGCCCCTGCTGTGGATCGGCACGCGCAATGAAGAGGCGCGGCGGCTGATGCAGATCGGGCGCGGCCGCGCGGTCGAGGCGGCCGCCGTCTTCGTCTTTGCCTGGCTGCTCGCCTGGGGTCTGGCGCGGGTCGAACCCCAGATCGCGGTCACGCCGGTGCTGATCGGCGCGATCTGGGTGGGGCTGCGCTGTGGCCGGCTGGGCGCCTGGATTGCGATCATCCTGTCGGCCGCGATCATCCTGCCCTGGTCGGCGCCATTGTCGGCCAGCGCCACCCGCTTCGCGCTGCACATGGGTCTCGCTGCGATGGCGATTGCCACCTATCTGGCCGGCAGCTTTGCCGAGGCGCAGATCCGCGCCCGCGAGGATATCGCCCGGCGCGACCGCATCCTGTTCCAGGCCGAGCGGCTGAAGACACTGCGCGCCATGTCGGTGGCAATCATTCACGAGATCAGCCAGCCGCTGTCGACGCTGGCGATCGAGACCCGGCATCTGTCCGCCCTGTCGCGCGATCCGCAGCCCGACCTGGCGGAGATGCGCGAGAGCATCGAGCTGGTCGATCGCAAGGCGGCTTTGCTGGCCGACATGGTGCGACGGCTGCGCAGCTTTGGCGGGCGCGCGGTCGACGAACCATCGCCGATCATCGTCGGCCAGATGCTGCGCGACTGTGCCGGCATGGTCGGCGGCGAGGCGCGCAGCCTGGGCTGCGCCATCAGCCTGCCGCCGATGGATGCGCGCTTGCAGGTCACCGGGCATGAGATCGAACTGACACAGATATTGCTCAACCTGCTGCGCAACGCGATGCTGGCGGCGCCCGGATCGACCATCGAAATCGCCGTGGAAAGCCGGGCCGATCAGGTGACGATCCATGTCGCCAACCCGGTCCCGTCCCCCACCCCCGACTATGGCGGCATGGGCATCGGCCTGCTGGTGGCGCGCGCCATCGCCGACGCCCATGGCGGCACGCTGACCCGCGACATCGCGCAGGGCCGCGCGCGTGCCAGCCTGTCCCTGCCCCGCACGGAGCCCAGCCATGACTGACCCGGCCGATCCCGCCATCATCCATGTGGTCGATGACGACCCTGATCTGGGCCGGGCGGTGGCGCGGCTGCTGGGCCGGCATGGCTATCGCACCCAGGCGTTCGACACGCCCCGCGCGATGCTGCGCGCCCAGGCCGACGAGCCGGCCCATTGCCTGGTCACCGACGTGATGATGGCGGACATGGACGGCTTTGCCTTTGCCGAGCGGATGCGGGCGCAGGATCCGGCGGTGGCGATCATCTTCATGACCGCCTGGCCGACCACCAGCAGCGCGGTGGATTCGGTGCGCCGCTATGGCGGGCTCGACTATCTGGAAAAGCCGATCGACGAGGGCCGGCTGCTGGCGGCCGTGGCTGAGGGCGCGCGCTGGAGCCGGCAGCGACGCGGAGCGCTGGCCCGGCTGGCGCCGCTGACCCCGCGCGAGCGCGAGGTGCTGCACTGCCTGGCCCAGGGGATGAGCAACAAGATGGTCGCCGCCGCCCTGTCGCTGAGCCCCAAGACGATCGAGGATCATCGCGCCGCGATCGTCGCCAAGACCGGCGCCAGCAGCCCCGCCGCCCTGATCGCCCTGGTGCGGGAGGCGAGCGGCACCGAGGGCTAGATTGTCTTGTTGTGCGCGGCGATGGTCGGGCTATCTAGGCCGATGATCGATCCCCGCGCGCTTCGCACCTTCCTCGCCGTCTGCCGTGCCAATTCGATCAGCGGCGGCGCGCGGCTGCTCAACATCTCCCAGCCATCGGTGTCCAATGCGATCGCGCAACTGGAACAGTCGGTCGGCGCGGCCCTGTTCGCCCGGTCGCGCAGCGGCATCAGCCTGACGCCGGAGGGCGAAGTGCTGCTGCGCCGGGCGGAGGCGGTCGACAGCCTGATCAGCGGCGCGGAGGAGGAATTGCGACTGGCGCGCGCGGGCGTGACCGGGCCGCTGCGCGTCGGCGGCACGCCGGGCGCCCTCGTCAGCCTGCTGCCCGACGCGGTGCGCCGGCTGGAGGACAAGATGGGTCATTTCGCGCTGCATGCGGTGGAGCGGCCCGACCATGACCTGGCCGACATGCTGCACCGGGGCGAGATCGAGCTGGCCTTCGTCACCACGGGGCTGGAGGAACCGCCCGAGGGGATCGAGGAAATCACCTTCGCGCAGGATCCGTTCGCGCTGGTCGTGGGGCGCCGCAACGACCATCTGCCGGCCGAGGTGTCGCTGCGCGACATGATGGCCAAGCGCTGGGTGCTGCCGGAGGCGCGGGGCGCCTTTCGCCGGCAGATCGACGCGCTGTTCATGGCGGCGGGCGTGCCGGTGCCGCAGGATGTGATCCGGTGCGATTCGCTGCTGACGACCAAGGCGATGGTGCGGAACAGCAGCCGGCTGACCATATTGCCCATGAAGGTGGCGGCGGCCGAACTGTCGATCGGCGTGCTGCGCGCGATCGCGATCCGCGAAGCGACCTTCCAGCGCAGCATCGGCATCCGCAAGCTGAAGGATGCGCGCCTGTCGCGGCTGGGCGAGGCGCTGCTGGACATCATGATCCATAGCTCCAAGCTATGACGTTCCCAAAAATCATTATTATTCTTGCGTATAAATTCGGCGCATAAGGGCATTCAACAAGAGACCAAGGGAGAGCCCTCGTGCGGCAGCTGATCCGCGATATTGCGATTTTCGACGGGACCGGCAGTGCGCCCTTCCCCGGCGCGGTCATGATCGAGGGCGATCGCATCGCCGCCATCCTGCGCGACGAAGCCGCGATCGACGCGGCGCAGGCCGACATGGTGATCGACGGCCAGGGCGCGACGCTGATGCCCGGCATGATCGACGCCCATACCCATCTGACATGGGGCAGCTCGGTCGAGAAAATCTATCATCAGTTCATCCTGCCGCCCGAGGAGCTGAAGGTCGCCGCCTGGCGCAATGCCCGCGTGCTGCTCGACCATGGCTATACCAGCCTCTATTCGGCCGGCGCGCTGGGCGACCAGATCGAACCGGAACTGGCCCGCGCCATAGCGGCCGGCGAAACCCCCGGCCCGCGCCTGGTGCCCTCCACGCTGGAGCGCAGCCCGGAAGGCGAGGAAGGGGTCGAAACCGGCGATGTCTTCAACGGGCGGGGGCCCGAAGCAATGCGCGCCTTCGTCGCCTATTGCGCGGCGGAGGGCGTCAAGTCGCTCAAGCTGGTGATTTCGGGCGAGGATGCGCTCAAGCCCGGATCGTCGCAGGACATTCTCTATACCGACGAAGAGATGATCGCGGCCGGCGAGGCGGCGAAGGACGCGGGCCTGTGGATCGCCACCCATGCCTATAGCCCGCGCGCCATCAATCTGGCGCTCGAAGCCGGCGCCCGCATCCTCTATCATTGCTCCTTCGCCGACGATGCAGCGGTCGACGCCATGGCGGCGAAGAAGGACGCCATCTTCTACGCCCCCGGCCCCGGCGTATCGGTCGCCGCGCTGGAGGCCAATCCGCCGCCCCATATCAATATGGCGTCGATGAAGGCGAGCGCGGCCGAGCGGCTGGAACTGGAAAAGACATTGGTGCCCAAATTGAAGGCGCGCGGCGTGCGTGTCCTGCCCGGCGGCGACTATGGCTTCCCCTTCAATCCCCATGGCCGCAACGCCCGCGACCTGGAGCATTTCGTCACCTATTATGGCTTCACCCCGGCCGAGGCGCTGCATGCCGCCACCATGCTGGGCGGCGAGCTGATGGACCAGCCCGTGGGCCAGGTGAAGCCGGGCTATCTCGCCGACCTGCTGCTGGTCGAGGGTGATCCGACGACGGACGTCCGCCTGCTGCAGGATGCGGCCAATATCAAGATGATCATGCTGGGCGGGCGGATGCACAAATCCCCCGTGCCCGAGCCCCTGACGGTCTGACCGGAAAGACGCTTTCATGTTCGACGTTGCGATCATCGGCTGCGGGCCGGTGGGGGCCTTTGCGGCCAATTTACTTGGGAAGGCGGGCGTCTCGGTCCTGGTGATCGAGCGCGAGGCCAACCCCTATCCCCTGCCCCGCGCGGTCCATCTGGACCATGAGATGATGCGCCTGTTCCAGTCGGCCGGCGTCATCGACCGGGTCGCCCCGGACATGCGCGATACCGAGGGGCATCTGCATGTCGGCGCCGATCATGGCGTGATCCGCTACATGGGCACGGTCGGCCGCCCCCGCCCCTTTAGCTGGTCCAACGACTATTTCTTCTACCAGCCCGAACTGGAAGACCATCTGCGCGATGCGCTGGACGTCTATCCCAATGTCGAGCTGTCGCTGGGCACCGCGTTCGAGGCGCTGGCGCAGGACGAGGACGGCATCACGCTGACGCTGCGGTCGGACGCTGGCGAGGAACAGGTCCGCGCCCGCTATGTCATCGCCTGCGACGGCGCGCGCAGCGCGGTGCGCAAGGCGCTCGACATCGGCCTGGATGATCTGGATTTCGAGGAACCCTGGCTGGTGGTCGATGCCGAGGTCGATGGCCCGGTCCGCTTCCCCGACCTGTGGGGCGTGCCGCAAGCGGCCGACCTGCAGAAATTGTCGGTGATGATGTGCGATCCCAAACGCCCGGCGACCATAGTGCCGGGGCGCGGCAATCACCGTCGTTGGGAGTTCATGCTGCTGCCCGGCGAAGACGACCAGGCGATGATGCAGCCCGATGCGGTGGCTGCGCTGGTCGCCCCCTATCTTGACGGCGTGCCGCACAGGATCGTGCGCGCGGCTACCTATCGTTTCCATGGACTGATCGCCGAGCGGTGGCGGCAGGGCGGCGTCTTCCTGGCCGGCGATGCCGCGCACCAGACGCCGCCCTTTTTCGGCCAGGGCATGTGCCATGGCCTGCGCGACGCCGCGAACCTGGCGTGGAAGCTGGAACTGGTGCTGGCGGGCAAGGCGCCCGAAAGCCTGCTCGACAGCTATCAGCCCGAGCGCGATCCCCATGTCCGCGCCGTCATCTCCGCCGCCGTGGGCGCGGGCCGCTATATCTGCGTGCTCGATCCCGACGCCGCGGCCGCGCGCGACCATCAGCTGCGCGAAGCCGCCAAGGGCGCCCAGAGCGGCACCGCTGCCGACCTGATCCCCGCCATCGCCACCGGCATCATCGCCACCGGAACGCCGGGTGCGGGCGAACGCTTCATCCAGCCGCGTGTCGGCGACCGGCTGCTGGACGATGTGACCGGCGATGGCTGGCGCCTGTTCACCCGCCAGCCGGTTGTCGGCGGTGACGTGACCGTGATCGATGTCGCGGACCTGGGCGATGACGGCCATATCGCCGACTGGCTCGATGCGCGCGGCGTCGAGGCGGTGCTGGTCCGCCCCGACCATTATGTCTTCGGCACCGGCAAGCCCGCAGAGCTGATCGCCCGGCGCGACGCGCTGATCGCCGGCACCGCCCGGCAGGAGATTGCGGCATGACCCTCTCGCTCGCGCAGGCCCGTGCCATCATCGACGCCGCACTCGCCAAGGCACGCGCCGATGGTGCCCAGCCGCTGGCCGTCATCATACTCGACGCCGGCGCCCATCCGGTCGCCTTTGCCCGCGAAGAGGGCGCCAGCCTGTTCCGTTTCGACATCGCGAAGGCCAAAGCCTCGGGTGCGCTGGGGATGGGCGCGGATACGCGGGTGCTGGCCACCCGCGCCGCGTCCAACCCTGTCTTTTTCCAGAGCATCGCAGCGGCCACCGGCCAGATGGCCTTCTCACCCGGCGGCGTGCTGATCCGCGATGCGGACTGCGCGCTGATCGGCGCGGTCGGCATCAGCGGCGACACCGGCGAGTGCGACGAGGCCTGCGCCATCGCCGGCATTGACGCCGCCGGACTTTTCCACGGAGACAGAAAATGAAGCTGCGCAGCATCGAACTGGCGCTGCCCCATGCGGGTGAGGCCGCTGCCTTCCTGACCGACATCTGGGGCATGGCCCCGGCGGCGATCGAAGGCGAAACCCATTATCTGCGCGGATCGGGCAGCTATCCCTATCTGGTGGCGCTGACGGAATCGGCGGACGCCTATGTGCGCTCGACGACCTTCGTCTGCACCGCCGACCGGCTGGAACAGTTGAAGCGCAGCGTCACCGCCGCCGGCCTGCCCGCGACACCCACCGTGTCGGAAGATTTGGGCGGCGGCCATGGCATCATCGTTGAATTGGCCGAGGGCGAATTGCTGCGCTTCCTGGTCGATGCCGAGGAGGTCGCGCCGATCGCGGGCACCGACCTGCCGGTCAAGCTGACCCATGTCGTCTTCAACAGCGCCGACGCGGAGGCAACCGGCCATCTGGTCGAGCAGGCGCTGGGCTTTCGCGTCTCGGACCGGACCAAGGGCATGGTGTTCGTGCGCTGCAATGACTCGCACCATTCGACCGCCTTTGCCCGCGCCGGCTTTTCCAGCCTCAACCATATCGCCTTCGAAATGGCGGACATGGACGCGGTGATGCGCGGCATCGGCCGGTTGCGCGACCATGGCATGGTGCCCGCCTGGGGGCCGGGCCGCCATGGTCCGGGCGCCAATATCTTTGCTTATTTCATCGCCCCCTTTGGCCCGGTGATCGAATTTTCGACCGCCGTGGAAAAGGTGGCCGAGGATTATCAGCCCGGCGCGCCAGAGGACTGGACCTGGCCCGAGGGCCGGATCGACCAGTGGGGCATGTCCGACAAGGATTTCGCCGGCCTGCGCGCCGCCGAAGAGAAATTCCGCCATCGCCGCGACTGGGATGCCCGGCCGCTGGACCTGATCAACGAGGAACAAGCCTGATGCGCTATGTCAGTTTCCGCCGTCCCGACGGCACCCCCAGCTTCGGCCGGATCGAGGGCGAGACGATCGTCGAGCTGGCGACCGATGTCGCGCCGAGCCTCAAGGCCGCGCTGACCGACGGCAGCCTGTCGGGTCTGGCCGACGGCGCATCCTATGCCGCCGCCGATGTCGTGCTGCTGCCGGTGATCCCCGATCCCGCCAAGATCCTGTGTGTCGGCCTCAACTATGCCGAGCATGTCAAGGAAACCGGCCGCGAGCAGAAGGCGCATCCGGCGATCTTCGTGCGCTATGCCGACAGCCTGATCGCCGATGGCCAGCCGATGGTGAAGCCGGCCGTGACCGAGCGGTTCGACTATGAGGGCGAACTGGCTCTGGTGATCGGCAAGCCCGCGCACAAGGTCGCGGCCGCCGACGCCTGGGACTATGTCGCCGGCTACGCCGCCTTCAACGATGGCAGCGCGCGCGACTGGCAGCGCCACAATATCCAGTTCACGCCGGGCAAGACCTTTCCCGGCACCGGCGGCTTCGGCCCGGCGCTGGTGACGCCCGACGAGATTGACGATCTGGCCGCGCTGCGCGTCCAGACCCGCCTCAATGGCGAACTGGTGCAGGACCAGCCGGTCAGCGACATGATCTGGGATATTCCCACGGTCATCGAATATGTGACCGCCTTCACGCCCTTGAGCCCCGGCGACGTGATCGCCACCGGCACGCCCGGCGGCGTCGGCGATAAGCGCACCCCGCCGCTCTACATGAAGGCCGGCGACAAGGTCGAAGTGACCATCGGCACCATCGGCACGCTCAGCAACCGCATCATCGACGAACAATAACAATCATCAACCCGCATACCGGGGGAGGACAGACCATGCGTAACATCCAAATCACCATTGCGGCCCTCGCCAGCGCGAGCGCCATCGCGATCACCGCGCCGGCCTTCGCACAGGACGCACCCGCGCCCGAACAGGCGGCCCAGCCGGCGGACAATTCCGACATCATCGTCACCGCCCAGCGCAAGGCGGAGAAGGTGACCGAGGTGCCGATCTCCATCACCGTGGCCAATGCCGCCCAGCTGGAACGGCAGCAGGTCAACACGATGAACGACCTCAACCGCATCGCGCCGAGCCTGGAAATCCAGCAGGCGCCCGGCCAGAATACCGGCGGCGGCGGGTCGATCCGCGGCATAGGCACCCAGACCTTCTCGGCCGGTGCCGTCGCCTCGGTCGGCGTGGTTGTCGACCAGGTGAGCCAGGGCAACGCCAATATCTCCGACCTGTTCGACGTCAGCCGGATCGAAGTGCTGAAGGGACCACAGGGCACCTTGTTCGGCCTCACCACATCGGCCGGCGTCATCAACATCACCACCAATGCGCCCGATCCGACCGGCTTTGCCGCTCGCGTCCGTACCGAATTGTCCGACGCCGGCACGCTGGGGTCGAAGTTCGGCAACCAGATCGTGCAGGGCATGGTCAACATCCCGCTGGCGACCAACGCCGCGATCCGCCTGTCGGGCGTCGCCAATTTCCGCCAGGGGCCGAACCGCAATGCCAGCACCGGCGACTATAATGATACCGATCGCTACGGCATTCGCGGCCGCTTCCTGTGGGAGCCGACCGACCGCCTGACCGTCAATGTCATCGGCGACTATACCAAGAGCCGGATCGAGAATGGCGGCGACTTCTTCACCTTCGTCAAGACCAGCGGTCCGGGCACGGCGCTGGGCGGCCTGCTCGCCGACACCACCGGCATCACCGCCCGGCTTGCCAGCTGTGGCGTGACGCCGGGCGAAGGCAATCGCGACTATTGCAGCGATGACAGCTATGTCGGCCATACCGAAAATTATGGCGGATCGCTGCAGGTCGATTATGAGGCCGATCCCTTCACCCTCACCTCCATCACCGCCTATCGCAAGTCGAACGAGACCGGCTATGGCGCGGCGACCAACGTGTTCCGCGGCGATCCGCTGGAATTGCAGGTCGCCAATGGCCCGACCAACCGGCGCCTGAGCCTCTTCACCCAGGAATTGCGCGTCAGCTCGCCTGCCGACCAGTTCCTGGAATATACTGCCGGCGTCTTCTATTCGAACCAGAAGCAGACCCGCGATCCCGAAACGCTGGCGGTGTCGGTCGTGCCCTTCCCCGGCCTCGTCATCCCGATCGTGCGCAACCCCGGCGCCGACATCGACATTCAGGATGAATCGCTCGCCGTGTTCGGCCAGGGCACCTTCCATTTGTCGCCCGCACTGCGGCTGATCGCCGGCGGTCGCTACACCACCGACCGCCTGTCGATGGACCGCTACGACTATTTCACCCCCACCGATCCGTTCAGCCGCACCGTGCTGGACGTCCAGAAATTCTCCTGGCGCCTGGGCGCGCAATATGACCTGGCCAACGACACCATGGTCTATGCGACCGCCTCGCGCGGGTTCAAGGGCGGGCAGATCGCCATCCCCTCGGCGCCGGCCAAGCCCTTCGTCGTGCAGCCGGAAATCCCGACCGCCTATGAACTGGGCCTCAAGAGCACCTTGTTCGGCGGCTGGGTCGCGGACCTCAATGTCTTCTACAGCAAGATCAAGAATTTCCAGGCGCAGCAGTGCACGGTGGACAGCACCGCGGTCATCTCCTGCGTCCAGACCAACATCAATGGCGTGAAGTCGCGCGGCGCGGAAATCAACTTCTTCGGCAAGGTCTTCGATGGCCTGTCGCTCAACACCGGCTTCATCTATGCCAAGGCGACCTATCCGGGCGGCTTCATCGGCACCGATGGCACCAATATCGGCGGCAGCCAGCTTGCCTATGCGCCCAAGTACAAGTTCACTTTGTCGGGCGAATATGAAGCGCCGGTCACGAGCCGCC
Source organism: Sphingobium sp. LF-16 (assembly GCF_003711185.1). Taxonomy (NCBI): domain Bacteria; kingdom Pseudomonadati; phylum Pseudomonadota; class Alphaproteobacteria; order Sphingomonadales; family Sphingobiaceae; genus Sphingobium; species Sphingobium sp. LF-16. The sequence continues at coordinate 2,886,525 of NZ_CP029335.1, forward strand.
TGAAGGGCTTCCTGGCGGCGGATACGGTGTGGAAGTCGAAGGTGCGCTACGAAGCCAATTCGAACGACGAAACCACCTTCCGGTCGCACTGGCTGGTCGGCGGCCGCATCGGCCTGCGCACCGATGACGATCGCTACAGCGTCGCGATCTTCGGTCGCAACCTGTTCAACGTGCATGAGCCTTCGCTGATGCAGAGCGACTTCCCCTACACCACCGACCAGGGCGAGCAGAATATCGGCGCCATCTATGGCCCGCAGTCCTTCCGCCAGATCGGCATCAGCCTGGACGCAAAATTCTGATCCTCCTGAGGCGGGGCGCCGCTGGTGGCGTCCCGTCTTTTTTCCTAATCCTTCTGGCCAGAGGGGACATATGAAGCCGATCAGGGACGCCATCACCGCACTGGGCACCGATCTGGGACCGGACATACTCGGCCAGTGCCGGGCGCTGTTCGATGCCGAGCAGATGGCGCTGGCGGCGGCGGTTCCGGTGACGCAGGCCGACATCGCCTATGGCCCGGATGCCCGCCACCGGCTCGACCTCTATGCCCCCAAGGGTGATGCCCCTGCCCCCATTCTGGTCTTCGTCCATGGCGGCGGTTTCCTGAAAGGCGACAAGGGCAGCGCCGACGCCTGGCCCAATGCCAATGTCGGCCGGATGGCGGCGCAGGCCGGGTTCCTGGGCGTCGTCATCAATTATCGCCTTGCCCCCGACCATGGCTGGCCGGCGGGGTCCGAGGATGTCGCGGCGGTCGTCGGCTGGCTCAAGGATCATGCCGCCGAACATGGCGGCGATGCCGATCGCATCGTCCTGATGGGCACATCGGCCGGCGCGGTCCATGTCGCGGGCTATCTGAAACTTGCCGGATCGGACGCCGTGCGCGCCGCCGTGCTGCTGTCGGGTCTTTATGGCTATACCCCGCTCGATCCGCGCGACACGCTCTATTATGGCGATGCTTCATTTTATCCCGACCGCATGCCGCTGGAGGCCGTTGCCGCAACCGATCTGCCGCTGCTGATCGCCTGCGCCGAGTTCGACCCGCCCCGCTTCCAGGCCGAGTTTCTGAGGCTGTTGCAGGACCGGCTCGCCCGCCATGGCGCCATGCCGCGCGCCTTCATCCAGTCGGGCCATAATCATTATAGCATGGCCATGCATCTGGGCACCGCCGACCGGCGGCTGTTGCAAGAAATCTGCGCCTTTGTGCGCGAAACCACTGCCTGACAATTATAATAGGAGAGACGGAACATGCTGGATCGCCGCACCCTTCTGGCTACCGGCGCCGCGCTGATGGCCGCCCCTGCCATCGCCGCGCGCAAGAGCGCCACCCCCAATTTCCCCAAGGGCTTCTACTGGGGCGCGGCCACTGCGCCGCATCAGGTCGAGGGCAATAATATCGCCAGCGACCTGTGGTTCGTGGAGAATCAGCAGCCGACCGTCTTTGCCCAGCCTTCGGGCGACGCCTGCAACAGCTTCGCGCTGTGGGAAACCGACCTCGATCTGGTCAAGGCCATGGGCCTCAACGCCTATCGCTTCGGCATCGAATGGGCACGGATCGAGCCGGAAAAGGGCCTCTTCTCCCAGGCGATGCTCGATCATTACAAGGCGGTGATCGACGGTTGCCATGCCCGCGGCCTGGCCCCCATCGTCACCTTCAGCCATTTCACCGCGCCGCGCTGGTTCAGCGCGCAGGGCGGCTGGACCAACCCGGAAAGCGCGCAGCTTTTCGCCCGCTATTGCGACAAGGCGATGCGCGCGCTGGGCCAGGGCATCGCCAGCGCCATCACCCTCAACGAGCCCAATATCCTGCTGTTGCTCAAGCCCATGCTGCCGCCGCAGGTGTGGGACATCCAGAAACTGACGCTGGAAACCGCCGCCAAGCGGCTGGGCGTGCCCAAATATGTCTGCGCCAATGTCGCCGGCTTCGACGATCTGCCCGCGCTCCAGACCGGGCTGGAAGCCGCGCACAAGGCCGGCAAGGCCGCGATCAAGGCGGTGCGCGGCGACCTGCCGGTCGGCTTCTCGCTGGCGCTGATGGATGATCAGGCGGTCGGCGCCCATTCGGTGCGCGATACCATGCGCAAGCAGCTTTACGGCAACTGGCTGGAGATTGCGAAGGCCGACGATTTCATCGGCGTCCAGAATTACGAGCGCGCCCTGTGGGGCGACAAGGGCCGCCTGCCCGCGCCCAAGGGATCGGCCGTCAACTGGTCCGGCACCGAAGTCTGGGCGCCCTCGCTCGGCGGCGCGGTGCGCTTTGCCCATGAAGCGACCGGCGTGCCGATCCTGGTGTCCGAACATGGCGTGGGCAGCGACGATGATGCGGTCCGCGCGAAGTTCATTCCCGAAGCGCTGGCGGGGCTCAAGGCCGCGATCGACGATGGCGTGCCGGTGCTGGGCTATTGCCACTGGTCGCTGCTCGACAATTTCGAATGGATCTTCGGCTACAAGCCCAAATTCGGCCTGCACAGCGTCGATCCGGTGACCTTCGCCCGCACGGCCAAGCCCAGCGCCGCCGTCTATGGCGCGATCGCCCGCCGCAACGCGCTCTGAAGGGGAGGCCTGCCATGAAGCGCCTTGTCCTCCTGCCGCTGCTGCTGGCCTCGCCCGCCATCGCGCAGATGCCGACGCCCGTGCCGGCGCAGGCTCCGGCCGAGCCCAATGCCATCCCGCTCTATCCTGATCTGAAGGCGCCCAAGGGATCGGCCGAGAATTGGGTGCGTTTCGGCGACGACCTCGCCGTGCGCAACGTCACCGTGCCGACCATTACGCCGGTCCTGCCCGATCCGGCGAAGGCGACCGGCGCGGCGGTGATCGTCGCGCCCGGCGGCGCCTTCATGCTGCTGGCGATGGATCATGAGGGCTGGAATGTCGCGCGCTGGCTGGCCGATCATGGCGTCGCGGCCTTCGTCCTCAAATATCGGCTGAACCAGACCCCGGCCGACACCGCCGAGGCATCCGCCTATATGGGCAAGCGCATGGCGGATTCGCTGCGCGATCCCAACGTCCCGCCAACGATCAGCGAGCCGCGCGCCACACTGGATGCACTAGCCGCACTCAAACTGGTCCGCGCAAACTCGAGCAAATGGGGCGTAGATCCGAACAGGGTCGGCATGATCGGCTTTTCCGCCGGCGCCATGACCGTCATGAACGCCACGCTGGAGGGCAAGGGCGCGGATCGCCCGTCCTTCATCGGCTATGTCTATGGCCCGATGCTGCCGCGCGATGTCCCCGCCGACGCGCCGCCGATGTTCGCGGCGATCGCCAATGACGACAGCCTGTTCCCCAATCCCTCCTATGCGCTGGTGGAAAGCTGGCGCCGGGCGCATGTGCCGGTCGAACTCCACGCCTATGAACGCGGCGATCATGGGTTCGGCATGGGCAAGCCGGGCACGACGACCATGGGCCTGCTGCCGCAATTTCTGAGCTGGATGGACATGCGCGGCCTGCTTACGAAGGCGGGACAATGACCGGCACCGTCTCGATCCGGCGGGAGGCGGCGATCAGCGTCGGCATCAATGGCGCGTTGAGCCTGGCCTTCTTCCTCGCTGTGTTCGGCACTCAGCCGCGCCTGCTGGCCTGGGCGACGCCCGATCGACTGGCGCTGGATTTCGTGCCGCAGAGCATTGCCGTTGCGCTCATGAGCGCGCTCGTCCCGGCGCTGATCGCGCGCAGACGGGTGGGTGGCGCCCTGCGTCCGATCCTGCTGCGCGCCGCCGGCTTTGCGCTGGCCGGCGCCGCGCTGGGCGGGTTGCTTGCACTCGCGACCGGTGGCCTGCCGCCGATCGGCTGGAGCGCCGCGCTGGCCATCAAGATTGCCTATGGCGGCGCGCTCGGTGCGCTGGTCGCCAGTCTGGCGCTGCGGCGGATGCTGTCATCCGCCCCAATCATCTGAATGAGGATCGCCCCGATGACATTCCGTTCCCTGCGTCTCGCCATGCTGCTGGCCGGCACTGTTCTCGCCATGCCGGCTCAGGCCGACGATCTGGCCGACGGCTTCAACAATCCGCCCCAGTCGGCCCGGCCGCGTGTGTGGTGGCACTGGCTGAACGGCAATGTGACCAAGGACGGGATCGACAAGGATCTCGACTGGCTGGCGCGCATCGGCATTGGCGGGGTGCAGAATTTCGACGCCAATCTGCAGACACCGCAGATCGTCAAGGAACGGCTGGTCTATATGACCGACGGCTGGAAGGACGCCTTCCGCCATGCCGTCCAGACCGCCGATGCCAAGGGGCTGGAATTCGCGATCGCGGCGTCGCCGGGCTGGAGCGAGACTGGCGGCCCCTGGGTCAAGCCGCAGGACGCGATGAAGAAGCTGGTCTGGTCTGAAGTCGAGGTCGAGGGCGGCCAGCGGGTCAAGGGCGCCCTGCCCGCCCCGTCCAATGTGACCGGCGCGTTCCAGAGCGCCAAGTTCAGCGATCCGCTGGCGGGCGACGCGGAGATACCGGACCAGCCGCGCGCCTATGGCGAGGCGCGGGTGCTGGCCTATCCGATTGCAGCGGCACCCTTGCCGACGCCCCGCATCCTTGACGCCAATGGCCAGCCGATCGCGGGCGCCGCCGCGCTGGGCGATAGCGATCTGGAAACCGTGGCCCAGATGGCCAAGGGCGATGCGGCGCATCCCGGCACGCTGATCCTCGATTATGGCAAGCCCGTCACGGTGCGATCGGCCAGCCTGTTCGTGCCTCATGCCCGGCCGCCCTTCGGTGATCCCGCCTATCGCCCGACGATCGAGGCGGAAACGGCGCAGGGCTGGCAGCCGCTCGGCCGCTTCTCGCTGACCGAAGTCGCCTCCACCACCAGCTTTGCGCCCGTCACGGCGCAGCGCTTCCGGCTGGTCCTGTCGCCCAATGATGCCGCCAAGTCGCCGGGCCTGGGCGATGGCGCACCCGGCGCGGTGATGATCGACGTGTTCGGCCGCCCGGCCAGCCCGACCCTGGGCATTGGCGACCTGCGCCTGTCGGCCGAGGCGCGGATCGACCAGTTTGAAGCGAAGGCCGGCTATGCCATCGCATCCGATTATAACCGTCTGAGCATGGGTCCGGCCGATGCACCGGCGATCGATCCGGCCAGGGTCATCGACCTGACCGACCGGCTGCGCCCCGACGGCACGCTCGACTGGACCGCGCCCAAGGGCACGCGCTGGCGCATCGTCCGCATGGGCTGGTCGCTGACCGGCAAGACCAACCATCCCGCCACGCCCGAAGCCACCGGGCTGGAGGTCGACAAATATGATGCGGCCGCCGTGCGCCGCTATCTCGAAACCTATCTCGCCATGTATCGCGATGCGGTCGGCGCCGACTGGATCGGCAGGAAGGGCATCAGCGCGCTGCTGACCGACAGTATCGAGGTGGGCGCGTCCAACTGGACACCGCGCATGGTGGAGGAGTTCAAGGCGCGGCGCGGCTATGATCCCGTCCCCTTCCTGCCGACCCTGACCGGCGCAGTCGTGGGATCGCCCGCGTGCAGCGACGCCTTCCTGCATGATTATCGCCAGACCCTGGCCGACCTGCTGGCCGACGCCCATTATGGCACGGTGGCGCGGGTCGCGCATGAAAATGGCCTGACCGTCTATGGCGAAGCGCTGGAAAATGGCCGGCCGGTGCTGGGCGACGACCTTGCCATGCGATCGCATACCGACGTGCCGATGGCGGCGATGTGGACCTTCAATCGCGGCAGCGCGCCGCGCCCGACGCTGATCGGCGACATGAAGGGCGCGGCGTCGGTCGCCCATATCTATGGACAGAATATCGTGTCGGCCGAAAGCATGACCTCGGCCTTCGCGCCCTGGGCCTTTGCCCCGGCGGACCTCAAGCGCGTGATCGACCTGGAATTCGTGTCCGGCGTCAACCGGCCGATCGTCCACACCTCCGTCCACCAGCCGGTGGATGACAAGGTGCCGGGCCTCAGCCTCATGATCTTCGGCCAATATTTCAACCGCCACGAAAGCTGGGCCAATATGGCCAAGCCCTGGGTCGACTATATGGCGCGCACCGGCTTCCTGTTGCAGCAGGGCCGCGACCATGCCGACATCGCCTATTTCTATGGCGAGGATGCGCCGATCACCGCGCTGTTCGAACATGGCGTGCCGGCCCTGCCCAGCGATTATGCCTATGACTTCGTCAATGCCGAGATTTTGGCGACCAAAGCGTCGGTGCAGGATGGCGACCTGATCGCCGGCAAGGCGCGCTACAAGGCGCTGTATCTGGGCGGATCGAGCAAGGTGATGACGCTCGCCACGCTGCAGCGCATCGCCGCGCTGGTCGAGGCTGGCGCCACCCTGATCGGCACGGCACCCGAACGCGCGCCCGGCCTGCAGGACGATCCCGCCGCCTTCCGCGCGCTGGTGGCGAAACTGTGGAGCGGCAAGCCGGTCGGCAAGGGCAAGGTAATCGCCAGCGCCGATATCGACGCCGCGCTCGCCGGCACGGGCATCGGCGCCGATTTCCGTGTCACCGGCAGCGGCGATGCCGGTGCCTATCGCTTCCTCCACCGCGCCCTGCCCGATGGTGACCTCTATTATGTGACCAATGGCAAGGCGCAGGCCGAGCATGTCGAAGCGCGTTTCCGCGTCACCGGCCGCCAGCCGGAAATCTGGCGCGCGATCGACGGCAGCGCCGCGCCGCTGTCCTATAGGACCGAGGGCAGCGACACGGTCGTCCCGCTCGATGTCGGGCCGGAGGATGCCTTCTTCATCCTGTTCCGCAAACCGGCGCAGGCCCCCAGCCGGACGATCGCGCCGGTGGCGGTGAAGCCGGTCGCCACCCTGTCGCAGCCCTGGACCGTGCGCTTCCAGCCGGGTCGCGGCGCGCCGGCCGAGATTGCGATGCCCACACTGACGGCGCTCGACAAGAGCAGCGATCCGGGCGTGCGCTATTTCTCGGGCGAGGCGACCTATGCCAGCAGCTTTACGTTGCCCAAGGGCGCCAAAGCCGGCGCACCGCTCTGGCTTGATCTGGGCAGTGTCGGCGATGTCGCGGAGGTGAGGGTCAATGGCCAGGTCGCGGGCACAAGCTGGTTCGCCCCCTATCGCCTCAACGTCGGAAAGCTGGTGAAGCCCCGCCGCAACGCGATCGAAGTGAAGGTCGCGAACCTGTGGGTCAACCGCCTGATCGGCGACCAGCAGCCCGGCGCGGACAAGATCACCTTCACCGCCGCCCCCACCTATCGCCCCAATGCGCCGCTGCGTCCGTCGGGCCTGATCGGGCCGGTCACGCTGTCGGCGGAACAATAAGCAGGGGCCGCGCGGATGCTCGCTTGAACGCGGGAAAGTCGCCGCCTATCAGGCGGTCATCATGACCGACGATCAGCAGAGCATCCGCGCCATCCTCGACCGGCTGCGCGCCCCGGCGGGCAATCCCGTGGCCCGCGCCCGCTGGCTGGTCGAACGGCAGGTGCCCGAAGCGCGGCGCGGCCCCGGCTGGGACCGGCACTGGCGCGAGCTGGAAGCCTATCTGGACAGCCCGGTCAGCTGGTCGGGCAATCGCGACGCGGACGGGATCGAAGGGTGGGACGATGACGTCTGACCGGCTGATCGACATGATGATCGCGCGGCTGGTGATCGCCCATGGCAAGAGCAAGCATCATTGGCGCAAGGCGATCGGCCCGGTCCGAATCTACAGCCGCGCCACCCATCCCCATTGCAACTGGGCCTTCACGCCGAACGGCACGGCGGGCGAGATATCGGTGATCGAGACGCTGCTCGACGACCTGCACCTGCGCCATCCGCTGATCGATCGATAATGCCAAGCCCGCGCGGCGCTTGAGCGTTGCAAGGTGCTGATGCGCCAGCATCACTGCACCTTGTCAAAGACAAAGGGCGCGGACGGCCTGTCGCCATCCACGCCCCCTTGCGACCCCGAAGGGATCGGAATCAGCCGGCGAGCTGCGTTTCCAGTTCGCCCAGCACGCGATAGCAGTCGAACACCTTGGCGACCGAGCTGTTGGGCTCGCGGCCCTCACGGATCGCGCTAATGAACTCGCGGTCCTGCAACTCGATGCCATTGTTCGAGATGGCGACCCCGGCCAGATCGATCGGCTCTTCCTTGCCGTTCACCAGATCGTCGTAGCGGGCGATATAGGTGTCGGTGTCGCCGATATAGCGGAAGAAGGTGCCAAGCGGCCCGTCATTGTTGAAGCTGAGCGACAGGGTGCAGATGGCGCCGGTCTCGCTCTTGAGCTGGATCGACATGTCCATGGCGATGCCCAGTTCCGGATGGATCGGCCCCTGCATCGCATGGGCGGCGACGATCTTGCCGGCCTGATAGGCGAACAGGTCGACCGTATGCGCGGCATGATGCCACAGAAGATGGTCGGTCCACGACCGCGGCTCGCCCTTGGCATTGATGTTCTTGCGGCGGAAGAAATAGGTCTGCACGTCCATCTGCTGGACGTTGAATTCGCCCGCCTGGATGCGGTTGTGGACGAACTGGTGCGACGGGTTGAAGCGGCGGGTATGGCCGACCATGCAGACAAGACCGGTTTCCTGCTGCTTGGCGAGCACCGCCTGCGCATCGGCCCAGCTGTCGGCGAGCGGGATTTCCACCTCGACATGCTTGCCCGCATTCATGCAGGCGATCGCCTGTTCCGCGTGCATCTGGGTCGGCGTACACAGGATCACCGCATCGACATCGTCACGCGCCAGCGTCTCGTTGAGGTCGGTGGTCACATGGCCGATGCCATATTTCTCGGCGACCTTCTTCGTCGCCTCCAGTTCGCGGCCGATGATCGAGGTGACGGTGACGCCGTCGATATTCTTGAGGCCATCAAGATGCTTTTCGCCAAAGGCGCCGGCACCGGCGAGGGCAATACGCATGGAATTTTCTCCATCTAAAGCCCCTCCCTTCCAGGGGGGGGTGAATAGAGACACCTGTCTCTATTCAAGGGTGGGTGCCTCCGAAGGAGGCTCGCTACGCTCGCACCCACCCCCGGCCCCTCCCTGGAAGGGAGGGGAGGCACGAGTGCGAACCGAAATTCAGTCCGTTGGTTCGAGCACCAGGTGCCCGACCGCAGTGTTGGAAGCGGGAACATGATAATGGCGGTGCAGCGGCCGGACCTTGTCGCCCAGCGCGCCGCGCATGATCAGCCACATGACCATCTCGATCCCTTCGGACCCGGTCTCGCGCAGATATTCGATATGCTCGATCGCGCGCAGCGCCTCGCCATCGTCGCTCTGGCTCATCAGGTCGAGGAAACGATTGTCCCACTCGGCATTGATGAGTCCGGCGCGCGGCCCCTGAAGCTGGTGGCTCATGCCGCCCGTGCCCCAGATCTGCACGTTGAGATCCTCGGGGAAGCTCTCAACCGCGCGGGCGATCGCCTCGCCCAGTCGCCAGCAGCGATTGCCCGACGGCGGCGGATAGGTGACGACATTGACCGCGACCGGGATCACCCGGCACGGCCAGGCGTCGGGCTGGCCGAACATCAGGCTCAACGGCACGGTCAGGCCATGGTCGACATCCATCTCGTTGATGATGGTCATATCGAATTCGTCGAGGATCAGGCTCTGGGCGATGTGCCAGGCCAGGTCCGGCTCACCGATCACGTCGGGCACCGGGCGCGGCCCCCAGCCCTCGTCGGCCGGCTTGTAGCGTTCGCCACAGCCGATCGCGAAGGTCGGGATGATCTTCATGTCGAAGGCGGAGGCATGGTCATTATAGACCAGGATCACGACATCGGGCTTTTCCTGCGCGATCCATTGCCGCGACCAGTCATAGCCGGCGAACAAAGGCTGCCAGTAGGGTTCGGCGGTTTTGCCCAGATCCATGGCAGCGCCGATGGCGGGCACATGGCTGGTGGCGACGCCGGCAGTGATGCGGGCCATCAGCGTTTCTCCTTGATGGAGCGGACACCCTGAGGCGAGCGGCCGCCGGCGATCATCATCGCCTGATAGTCTTCCGGGCTCATCCCGGTCATGGTGCCGACCGCCTGCAGGAAGCTGAGGCCGTCGGTCGAGAACACCTTAGCAAGGAAATAGATGTTCCCGCCCAGGTCCAGGCAACGATTATAGTCGCGGTCCAGGATCGCCTGTTTCTGCGCCTCGGTCATCGGCCATTCGTCGATATAGGCGCGCTCGCCGGCCAGCCAGCGCACGCGGTTTTCCGCCTTCATCAGGCTCATCGCGAACTGGTTCATCCAATAGCCCTGACGCGCCCGCGCCGCCGTATAGACGCGGGTGCCGGGGATATCGTCGAACTCGGCGAGATATTCGTGGATATCGATGCTCATCTCATCCTCTCTTGGCATCCATCCCCCGGCCCTTCCTTCCAACAAAGGACCGGGGGATGAACGCGCCCCTCCGCGGGGATAGGGTTACAGGCCGCGCGCCTTCAATTGCGCGTCGAGCCGGGGGAAGACCCGGCGGGCATTGCCCTCGAAGATCGCGGCACGCTCGCCCTCGCTGATGTCCAGCGCATCGACATAGCGCTTGGTATCGTCGAAATAATGGCCGGTGGTGGGATCGATGCCGCGCACCGCGCCGACCATTTCCGACCCGAACAGGATATTCTTGTTGTCGATCACGTCGGCCAGCAGGTCGACGCCGGGCTGATGATAGACGCAGGTGTCGAAGAAGATGTTGTTCATCAGATGGGTCGACAGGTCGGGCTTCTTCAACATGTCGGCCAGGCCGCGATAGCGACCCCAATGATAGGGCACGGCGCCGCCGCCATGCGGGATGATGAACTTGAGGGTCGGGAAGTCCCTGAACAGGTCGCCCTCCAGCAACTGCATGAAGGCGATCGTGTCGGCCGCGATATAATAGCCGCCGGTCGCGTGCATCGCCGGATTGCAGCTGCCCGACACATGGATCATCGCCGGCACGTCCAGCTCGACCATCTTCTCGTAGAAGGGATACCAATATTTGTCGGTCAGCGGCGGATGCTGGAAATGGCCGCCGCCCGGATCGGGATTGAGGTTGCAGCCGATGAAGCCCATGTCGACGCAGCGTTCCAGCTCGGCAATGCTGTTGGCCATGTCCGCCTTGGGCGACTGGGGCAGCATGCACACGCCGACGAAGGTTTCGGGGAACAGGCCGACGACGCGCGCGATCAGGTCGTTGCAGCGCATCGCCCATTCCTTCGCCACCGCCGCGTCGCCGACATGGGGGGCCATGGCCGAAGCGCGCGGCGAGAAGATGGTGAGGTCGGCGCCACGTTCCTTGATCAGGCGCAGCTGGTTCGCCTCGATCGTCTCGCGGATTTCGGCATCGCTGATGTCGGGATAGGCGGGGGCAGGCACGCCCGCCTTGAATGCCGCCTTCTGCTCCTCGCGCCAGGCGTCATGCCCCTTGGGCAGCACGGTATAATGGCCGTGGCAGTCGATAATCATGGTCATGCCGCGTCGGCCTTTCCTGTCTGTTCTGCTTTTGCTTGGATGATGCTGTCGATCTTGGCGCCCAGCCCTTCGGGCGGTGCCTTGAGGCCCAGCGTGCCGATCGCCTGCTGGCGCTCGACCGTGCCGCGCGTCATCGCGGAACCGGTGCCAAGGCCGTCGAGCGTCTTGACCACCTCCTCCATCTCGGCCGCGCGGCGCAGTCCGTGGACCATCATACGGTCGAGATTATAGTCGGCGCGAATGTCCCAGGGACGCGGTTTCTCGCTGGCATCGAGCGATCCGATCACCTCGTCCAGCACGCCCGCCGCATCGGCCGCCAGCATGCACTCGGCGGTCAGCGCCTCCAGCCCCTTGACCATCACCGACCGGATCATCTTGATCGCCGACGCCCGGCCGACGGCCTCGCCGACGACGCGGATATTGGTGAAGCCCAGCCGGGCCAGCCCTGCCCGCGCCGCATCGGCATGGGCACCGCTGACCAGCAGCGGCACGTTCAGCCGGGCCGGATCGACCGGCGCCATGACGGCGACATCGACATAATGGCCACCGGCCGCCTCGATCGCGCGGGCCGCCGCCTGCTTGGTCTGCGGCGCGACGCTGTTGAGATCGCAATAAAGCGCGCCGGGGGCGATATGGGCGGCGGCGGCCTGCGCCACGGCCAGCGCCTGGTCGGCGGTGACGAGCGACAGGATGAAGGTGACGGGCGCAACAGCATCGGCCAGCGTCGGCACGGCCCGGACGCCGGCCCTGGCACAGCGCGCCAACATCGCATCGCGGGTGGCGCCGACATCGGTCTGGATATCATAGACGCGGGCTGCGTCGATCCAGTCCCCCGCCATCGCAAAGGTGGCCCCTGCCTCGCCAAATCCGATCAGACCGATTTCCTGCTCCATGTCGGGTTGGATGACGGATCATGTCAGATGCCGCCAATCGAATCCGCTGGACCAGTATAAGATTTTACGAATTCATATGTGCCGCAGCCTGATCGATCGCGGCCATGAACTGCTGCTGCAACCGGGTCGGGCGCCAGTCGGCCCGCGTCGTGAGGCCGATGGTCCGGCTGATCGCGCCGGGTGCCGGGCCGATATCGATCAGCAGCCCGGCCTCCAGCTCCAGCGCCAGCTGATCGTGCGACAGCAAGGTCAGATACTCGCCGCCGACCAGCAATTGCCGGATCGTCATCACCGATCCGCATTCGATCGGCACCGCCGGCAGATCGCCGCCCAGCGCAGCAAACATCGCCTGCCACAATTGCCGCAGCGGCGTGCCCTCCGGCGGCAATATCCAGGGATAGCGGCGCAGCGCATCGGCGTCCCAGCCCGCCGCCAGCGCATGGCCACGCCGCGCCAGGATGGTCGGCCGATCCTCGAACAGGGGCCGCTGCGCCAGGTCCAGCGCCATGGCGGGATCGCGCAGCGCACCGACCATCATGTCGATCTCGCCATCGCGCAGCGGGCCGACCAGTTCGGCATGCGATCCTTCATGCACGCTGATGTCGACCAGCGGGAAATCGGCGCGGAACCGGGCGATCGCATCCGGGATCAGGCGCGCGCGCGAAAGCGGCATGGCGCCGACCAGGATGCGCCCGCCCTCCTGCCCGCGCAGGTCGGCCAGATCCTCCAGCCCCTGCCGCAATTCCGCCAGCGCCAGCCGCAGCCGCTGCGCCAGCACCGTCCCGGCCCTGGTCAGCATCACGCCACGCCCGCGCCGGTCGACCAGCCTTTGCCCCAGCGCCAGCCCCAGATCGCCGACCGCCCGGTGCAGCGAGGGTTCGGCCACGCCGGTCGCCACCGCCGCCGCGGCATAGCTGCCGCCGCGCGCCAGGGCGACGAAGGCGCGCACCTGCGCCGCCGTCACCCGGTTGCTGCCGATCAGCCGCAGCGCCGCATCGATCCGGGGCTTCAGCCGCTCCGCCGGCTCCAGCGCGACCATGCCGCCGGGCTGGCGCGCGAACAGCGGCAGGCCCAGTTGCGCCTCCAGCTTGGCGATCCCCTGGGTCACCGCCGGCTGGGTCAGGTTCACCGCGCGCGCCGCCAGGCTGACGCTGCCAAGCTCCACCACGGCCGCCATCGCGGCGAGATGACGGATATTGAACTGGTCGGGGTTCATGTCCAACACTTAGCAAAAATTTATGCACTGGTTCCAGTTCGGATTTGAGCATCGCGCTGCACCTGTCCACATCGCTGTCAACTTATGCGCTAGGAGAAGGCTTGATGTCCGGCATTGTCGTCCAGAATATCGAACGGGCGGACCTCGCCGTCATCGACGGCCTCGCCAAGGCGGGCGTCGCCACCGTCCATGAAGCCCAGGGCCGCAAGGGCCTGCTCGCCCCCTATATGCGCCCCATCTATCCGGGCGCCCGCATCGCCGGCAGCGCGGTGACGATCTCCGCCCCGCCGGGCGACAACTGGATGGTCCATGTCGCGATCGAGCAGTTGAAGGAAGGCGACATATTGCTGCTCGCCCCGACCAGCCCCTGCACCGACGGCTATTTCGGCGATCTGCTCGCCACCTCCGCCCAGGCACGCGGCTGCCGTGGCCTCATCATCGACGCGGGCGTGCGCGACGTCCGCGACCTCAAGCAGATGAACTTCCCGGTCTGGTCCAAGGCGGTCCATGCCCAGGGCACGATCAAGGGCACGCTGGGATCGGTCAATATCCCGGTTGTCTGCGCCAATGCGCTGGTCAATCCGGGCGACGTGATCATCGCTGACGATGATGGCGTGTGCATCGTGCCGCGCGCCGACGCCGCCGCCGTGCTGGAAAAGGCGCAGGCCCGCGAGGCCGCCGAGGAAGCCAAGCGCGTCCGCCTGGCCGCCGGGGAACTGGGCCTCGACATATACAATATGCGCCCGCGCCTCCAGGAAATGGGCCTGAAATATGTGTAAGGCTCTCACATATTCCCCGTTCGGTTCGAGCCTGTCGAGAACCCTGCGCCCCGTTCTCGACAGGCTCGAACCGAACGGAGGCAGGGCATGACGTCGGCCAGAGTCATGTGGATGCGCGGCGGCACGTCCAAGGGCGGCTATTTCCTTTCGGAAGACCTGCCCGCCGACAGCGCCGCGCGCGACGCCTTCCTGCTGCGGGCCATGGGATCGCCCGACCCGCGCCAGATCGATGGCATGGGCGGCGCCGATCCGCTGACCAGCAAGGTCGGCGTCGTCAGGAAATCCGATCGGGAGGGCGTCGATGTCGACTATCTCTTCCTCCAGGTCTTCGTCGATCAGGCGATCGTCAGCGACGCGCAGAATTGCGGCAATATCCTCGCTGGCATCGGCCCCTTCGCGATCGAGCGTGCCCTTGTCGCCGGGCAGGACGGCGAGACCCGCGTCGCCATCTTCATGGAGAATACCGGACAGATCGCGATCGCCACGGTGCAGACGCCGGGCGGCACGGTCCGCTATGTTGGCGAGGCCAGGATCGACGGCGTGCCCGGCAGTGCCGCGCCGATCCCGCTGGAGTTTCGCGACACCGCCGGCTCCTCCTGCGGCGCACTGCTGCCGACCGGCAATGCCTTTGACGAGGTCGAGGGCGTGCGCGTCACGCTGATCGACAATGGCATGCCCTGCGTCGTGATGAAGGCGCAGGATGTCGGCATCACCGGCTATGAGGACCGCGACACGCTGGACAAGGACGTGGCGCTCAAAGCCCGGATCGAAGTGATCCGCCTCGCTGTCGGCGAACGCATGAACCTGGGCGACGTCAAGGAAAAGTCAGTGCCCAAGATGATGCTGGTCGCCCCGCCGCGCGATGGCGGCGCGGTCACGGTGCGCAGCTTCATCCCGCATCGCGCCCATGCCTCGATCGGCGTGCTGGGCGCGGTCAGCGTCGCCACCGCCTGCCTGATCGACGGATCGCCGGCGGCCGAAGTTGCCGTTATCCCGGCAGGCAATCGCAAGACGCTGTCGGTCGAGCATCCGACCGGCGAGACGACCTGCGTCATGGAACTGGACGAGAGTGGCGCGGTGATCAGCGCCGCCATGCTGCGCACCGCGCGCAAGTTGATGGATGGAGAGATTTTCGCATGACCGCCCCCGAACCTGGCCGCATCATCAGCTGGCACGGCAAACCGTCCAAACCGCGCTACACCCCGCCGGCCGGCGCGATCGACGCCCATTGCCATGTGTTCGGTCCGATGGCGCAGTTCCCCTTCAGCGCGAAGGCAAAATATCTGCCCGAGGATGCCGGCCCGGACATGCTGTTCGCGCTGCGCGATCATCTGGGGTTCGCCCGCAACGTCATCGTGCAGGCCAGCTGCCATGGCACCGACAATGCCGCAACGCTGGACGCCATCGCCAGGTCGAACGGGAAGGCGCGCGGCGTTGCCGTGGTCGATCCGGCCATTTCCGAAGTCGATCTTGCCGCCCTGCATGAGGGCGGGATGCGCGGTATCCGCTTCAATTTCCTCAAGCGCCTGGTCGATGACGCACCCAAGGACAAGTTCCTGGAAGTGGCCAAGCGCCTGCCCAAGGGCTGGCATGTGGTGATCTATTTCGAGGCCGACATATTGGAGGAACTGCGCCCCTTCATGGACGCGATCCCGGTGCCGCTGGTGATCGACCATATGGGGCGCCCCGACGTGACCCAGGGTCCGGACGGCGCCGACATGAAGGCGTTCCGCGCCTTCCTCGACAGCCGTGACGACATCTGGTTCAAGGCGACCTGCCCGGATCGGCTCGATCCGACAGGTGATCCGTGGAACGCCTTTGCCGAAGCGGTCGCGCCGCTGGTCGCCGACTATCAGGACCGCGTGCTGTGGGGCACCGACTGGCCGCACCCGAACATGCAGGATGCGGTCCCCGATGACGGCCATCTGGTCGACATGATCCCGCGCATCGCCCCGACGGTGGAATTGCAGCGCAAGCTGCTGATCGACAACCCCATGCGGCTCTATTGGCCCGAGGAATTATAAGGGCACAGCCGGTTTCCAATCAGCACGCGGCCGCTCCGTCTGGGGCGGCCGGTTGCATTTGCGCAACATGCCTTTCGCAAATGCAAGTCAACAGAATTGCGAACGAATATCAATATCGCTATGGGCGCCCCATAAACGAGTCACGGGGGATCCCATATGAAGAAGTTCATCGCATTGAGCGGCGCGGCCCTGATCGCGCTGTGCCATGGCACCGCCTGGTCGGCAGAGGCGGCCGCTGCGGACGCCCCCCGCACCGACGAAGACAGCATCGTCGTCACCGCCGCGACCACCGGGTCCAAGACCGACACCGCGCTGGTCGAACTGCCCCAGCCGATCAAGGTCATCACGTCCGAACAATATCTGTCGCAGGGCGCGATCAGCATCAGCGACACGGTGAAATATGCCGCCGGCGTGCTGGCCAACCCCTATGGCCGCGATACCCGCGTCGATGGCTTCAACGTCCGTGGCCTGGACGCGCTGCAGTTCCGCGACGGCATGCGCGACATCTTCAGCTATTATGCGTCGATCACGTCGGACCCCTATAATTTCTCGCGCGTGGAAATCCTGCGCGGCCCGGCATCGGTGCTGTTCGGCCAGGGGTCGATCGGCGGCCTGGTCAACCTGGTCAGCAAGACGCCCGATTTCACCACGCGCGGCGAACTCAACCTTGTCTATGGCAGCTATGACCGCAAGGAGGCGATGGGCGACGTCAATGTCGCGCTGGCCGACAATCTGGCGGTGCGCTTCGTCGGCCGCGTCCGCGACGCCGACACCTATGTCGACCATGTCCCCGACGACCGCGTGATGTTCGCGCCCTCGATCCGCTGGCAGCCGACGCCCGATACCGACATCGTGCTGACCGGCCTCTATCAGGAGGATGATACCGGTTCGACGTCGCAGTTCCTGCCGATCGTCGGCACCTTCATGCCCAACAATGTCGCGGGCGAGCAGCTGGATCGCTACACCTTCGTCGGCAAGGCCGGCTGGGATCGCTATGATGGCCGGTCGCTGCAGGGTGGCGGCTCGATCACCCACCGCTTCTCCGACAATGTGAAGCTCAGCCTCAAGGCGCGCTATATCGACAGCGACCTGGAATATAACACCCATTATGCCGACAGCTATACCAACCCGCAGGATCCCTTCTCGGTCTATGGCACCGACGGGCGCACCATCGCGCTGACGGCCGATGCCAGCGACGCGCGGATGAACGTCTTTTCGACCGACAACAACGTCCAGTTCAATTTCAACACCGGCGCCAATATCGAGCACAAGCTGCTGGTCGGCATCGACTATAGCTGGAACAAGGTGTCCAAGCGTTATGCCGGCGGCTATGAACTGGTCGACCTTTACGACATCGATTATGATGCGCTGGCGACCTATGATCCGACCGGTCCGTTCACCAGCGACAGCCAGAAGCAGCTCGGCGTCTATGTCCAGGACCAGATCCGCTTCTATGACCGGGTATCGGTCGTGCTGGGCGCCCGCCGCGACCGCGTGACCGGTTCTTCGGGCCAGAAGGACAATGCCACCACCTTCCGCGCCGGCATCATCGGCGAAATCGGCGCCGGCATCTCGCCCTTCTTCAGCTACACCGAGAGCTTCCTGCCGGTCGCCGGCCGGATCGACAATGGCGATGGCAGCTATGGCGATGCCTACAAGCCGCAGACCGGCACCCAATATGAAGCCGGCGTGAAGTGGCAGCCCGCCCCCAGCACCCTGGTCACCGCCACCGTGTTCAAGATCAAGGAGCGCAACCGCGTCCTCTATCTCGCGGCCGGCGGCACCGAACAGTCGGGCGTGCTCAACACCAAGGGCTTCGAGATCGAAGCGAGCCATACCCTGCCCGGCAATTTCGAACTGCTGGCCAATTATGGCTATTCGAAGCTGAAGTCGGAAACCAACACCAGCCTCGACTATATGCCGCGCCATACCGCATCGCTCTGGTCCACCAAGACCTTCGGCCTGGCAGACGAGGCGCAGCTGCGCCTGGGCGGCGGCGTCGTCTATAGCGGCAAGAGCGTGTCGACCAGCGCGATCTGGTCAATCGTCACGCCGTCGCGCACCACCGTCGACGCGCTGGCGGAAATCACCTGGCAGGACTGGCGCTTCGCGCTCAATGCGACCAACCTGCTCAACAAGAAATTCTACGCGTCCTGCCTGGCGCGTGGCGACTGCTTCATGGGTGCGCCGCGCAACGTCATGGGCACGGTCGGCTTCCGTTTCTGAGGAGAGAGACTATGCTGAAATGGACTAGTGCGCTGCTGGCGATCGCCTGCCTGCCCGCAATGGCGCAGGCGCATGAAGTGTGGGTCGAGCGTGACGGCGCCGGCCCGGCGCGCATCTATCTGGGCGAGCCGGGCGATCCGCTGCCCGAAGGCGGCGACCCAGAGTTCGAGAAGCTGAAGGCACCCAAGCTGGTGCCCGCATCCTCCGCCGCGCAGGTGCGCAAGGCCGGCTATATCGAGGTCGCTGTGCCCGCCGGCGACGTGCGCGTGATCGACGACAGCGTGTTCGATCCCTGGGGCGAGGAAGGCAAGAAGGAAGGCGTGATCTATTATGCGCGCGCCGGTCGCAGCGAAGCCAAGGCCGGGATGCCGCTGGAAATCGTGCCGACCGCTGCAGGCGCCAACAGCTTCACGCTGGTCCGCGACGGCAAGCCGCTTGCCGGGGTCAAGGTAACCGCGATCTCGCCCGACAAATGGTCGAAGGGCTTCGTCACCGACGCCCAGGGACGCGTGACCCTGCCGATCAGGGAAAAGGGCCGCTATATCCTGACCGCGACGCAGGAGGAAAAGGGCGATCTCAGCCTGCGCGGCGCCAAGGTGGCGACGCTCTACAACATCGCCACGCTGACCTTCGTCAACAACTGAGACCGGGGCGGCGCGGGCCATCGACCCGCGCCGCCGCCTCATGCGGCAAGAGCCGCCAGATCCGCGTCCAGCGCGTCGAGCGCCGCATCGGTGAACTGCGACGGGGCAAAGGGCTGGATCGCGCGGAGCGTCATGCCCCTGGCCATCGCAATGCGCTGGTCATCCGCCACGCCCGGAAAATAGCGATCGAGCAGGCTGCGCGTCTGCGGATCGGCCAGCAGCACGCCGATCTTCGTGCGAGCGGTCGACAGCATTTCATCCTGTGGTTCCACCTGTGCTTGCGGCGCCTGCCCCGCAACGGGGAAGCTGCCCGTCTCACCCCGATCGGCCAATGCGGTGGTCGATGGCGTCAGGGTCAGGTGCAGGTCGGCCAGCCCGCGAATGATGAAACTCGGCTCGAAATGCAGGTCGCGGGCACCGGGCGGGCCATGGCGGGCCGGGTCGAGTTCGATCGCGCTGCTATGCTCCAGAAACTTCTCCAGAATGATCCGCACCTCGACACGGGCGAGCGGCGCGCCGGCGCAGACATGCTTGCCCCGGCCGAAAGCGACATGCTCGCGGATGCGGGGGCGATCCAGTTGCAACTCTGCCGGCCCCTCCCAGCGCGCAGGATCGCGATTGGCCGCCGCCAGCGCCAGCAATATACAGGTGCCCGCCGGCACCGCCCGATCGCCGATCCGGGTATCGCGCCGCGCGACCCGCGCCGTCTGCTTGCTCGATCCCTCGATCCGCAGCACTTCCTCGATCAAGGCCGGAATCAGCGCCGGGTCGGCGCGCAATTGGTCCTGTAGCCCCGGCTGATCGACAATATGGCGCATGGCGTTGCCCAGCAGCTTGGCGCTGGTGTCCTGCCCGGCGCCGAACAGGAAGGTGGCGAGGTTGACGATCTCCGCCACGCTGGGCGTGGTCCCGTCGGCATATTTGGCCAGCGCCAGTTCGGTCAATATATCCTCGCGCGGATGACGCCGCCGATCCTCGACATAGGCGGCGAAATAGGAACCCATGACGATCAGCGGATGCCCCTCCCCCGCATAGTCATTGTCCGCCGTGTCGAGGCTGCCGGGCGGCGGCGCGGCGTCGATCACATCCATGAAGCGCTGGCGATCCTCCGCCGGCACGCCCAGCAGATCGGCGATCACCAGCGTGACGAAGGGGGTGGCGATGTCCCGGATCAGCTCGGTGCGCCCCTGCGCCACCGCCCGGCGCACCAGATGGTCCGAATAGTCGGATATGAAACGCTCATTCGCCTTCAGGCGGGACGGGGTGAACAGCCGGTTGACCAGCCCGCGCAACATTGTGTGGGGCATGTCGTCCAGCCCGACCAGCATCGTGCCGCCGGGAAAATCGGACCGATGCGCTTCAAGCTGCGCGCTGATGTCGCTGCCTTGCGGGGCAAAGGGCAAGGGCGCCGCAGCCCCCTGCAGCGCGTTGACGGCGGAAAAATCCTGGGCATTGGCGAGGACTTCGAGCGTTTCGTCAAAGCCCGTGACGATCAGATAGTCGCGGCCCGGCGGCTGATAGACCGGTCCATGCGCCCGGACCGCCTCGAAAAAGGCATAGGGATCCTGTAATATGCCGCGATCGGTGAAATAGTCGCGCGCCTCCAGTGCCACCATCGTCTCTCTCCCATGCTGCTGTCACGCGCGCAGGAGCGATCGCGCAACCACATATGACACACAGTAGATCATATGTGGTTGCGGTCAAGTCAGGGATGTCAGGCCGCCGCGCCCTTGAGGAAACGGATCATGGACGAGAAATCCTTGGCCCCGGCGCCGGTGTTGACGAGCGCCTGATAGAGCGATTCCGCCGCCGCGCCCATCGGCACGCTGGCGTCGACGCCATGGGCGGCCTCCACCGCGAGCTTCAGATCCTTGAGCATCAGCGCATTGGCAAAGCCGCCCTCATAGTCGCGGTCGGCCGGCGTTTCCGGGCCGACGCCGGGCACCGGGCAATAGCTGGTCATCGACCAGCTCTGCCCCGACGCCTTGGACGAAATGTCGAAGAAGGTCTGGAGATCGAGACCCAGTTTTTCGGCGAGGGCGAAGGCTTCGCAGGTGGCGACCATGGTGGCGCCCAGCAGCATGTTGTTGACGATCTTGGCAGCCTGCCCCGCCCCGGCCGCACCGGCATGGATCACCGCCTTGCCCATCGCCTGCAAGATCGGTTCGGCGCGGGCGAAGGCGGCACCCTCGCCACCGACCATGAAGGTCAGCGTGCCGCCATTGGCCGCGGCGATGCCGCCCGACACCGGCGCATCGACCATGGCAAGACCACGTTCGCTCGCTTGTTCGATGACGGCGCGGGCGGAGGCGACGTCGATGGTCGAGCAGTCGATCAGCAGCGTGTCCGGCGCGACCGCGCCCAGCAATTGCTCGCCATAGACGGCACGGACATGCTTGCCGGCGGGCAGCATGGTGACAACGATGTTGACACCTTTCACCGCTCCCGCGGCAGACGCCGCGCGGGTGCAACCGGCCGCCTCGGCGCGGGCCAGCGCGACTTCGGACAGGTCGAAGGCGGTGACAGCGTGGCCCGCCTTCACCAGATTAGCGGCCATGCCGCCGCCCATATTGCCCAGGCCGATGAAGCCGATGCTGCTCATGTCCATCCTATCCTTTTATTATGTCAGAACTTGTTTGGAAAATGCGCGGTAGAGCGCATTTTCGATGCGGCACCGGCCCGCCCCCCCACCCGACCGCCCAGACATGGTACCCTGATGGGTGGTCGGGTGGGGGTGCGGGCTGGTGCGAATGCGCCAACGGCGCATTTCCAAATACACTCTCAGGCTTCGACCGCTGCTTGCGGCAGCGGGGTCCAGCGCTCGCCGTCCGGCAGAGGCGCGAAGATCGCGTCGACCAGCTGGTCGGTCACCGCCTCCACCGTCGGCGGGTTCCAGCGGGGCTGGTTGTCCTTGTCGACGATCAGCGCGCGCACCCCTTCGACAATGTCGGGCCGGGCGATGACGCGGCAGGCCAGATCATATTCCATCGCCATATTGTCGACGAAGCGGGTCAGGCGGCTGGCCTGCGCCAATTGCCGCAGCGCGACCTTCATCGTCTGGGGCGACTTGGTGTCGAGCGCGGCAAGCTGCGCCTGCGCCCAGTCCGATCTGTCGGCACGCAGCGCGGCATAGATATCCTCCAACCGGTCGCTGGCGAACAGCCGGTCGATATCCGGCAGGCGGGCGGCGAAATCGCTGTCGGGCGGGCTGACGGCAAAGCGCGCCAGTACGGCGCCGATATCGGACGGGTCGGCGATGATCGCGGCCTTCGCCTCCTCCAGCCGATCGCTTGGCAGATAGTCGGTGGCAAGGCCGAGCGCGATCGCGTCCGCGCCGTCGATGCGCGCGCCGGTGACGGCGAGATAGCGGCCCGATCGGCCCGGCAGGCGCGAAAGATACCAGCCGCCGCCGACATCGGGGAACAGGCCGATGCCGGTTTCCGGCATGGCATAGACGGTGCGTTCGGTCGCGACGCGATAGCGCGCCGGCTGGGCGATGCCGACGCCGCCGCCCATGGTGATGCCGTCCATGAAGGCGATCACCGGCTTCCCATAGGTGAAGAGCAGATGATTGAGGCGATATTCGGTCGCGAAGAAATCGCGCGCGGCGAGATTGTCGCCGGCCGCGCTTTCCGCGATCAGGCGAATGTCGCCCCCGGCGCAGAAGCCGCGCCCTTCGGCATGGTCGATCATCACCGCGCGGATCGCCGGATCATCCTGCCAGGCGAGCAGTGCGTCGGTCATGGTCGCACACATGGCGCGGGTCAGGGCATGGATCGCCTTGGGCCGGTTCAGCCGCAGGCGTCCGACGCCGCCCTCCACCGCAATCAGCACATCGTCGGTCATGGTCATCCCTTTCAGGCCTTCAGCAATTCGCGGGCGGTGATCATGCGCATGATCTCGTTCGTGCCCTCCAGGATGCGGTGGACCCGCAGGTCGCGCCAGATGCGCTCGACCGGATAGTCCATCAGATAGCCATAGCCGCCATGCAGCTGCAGCGCGCGGTCTGCCACGGCCGAACCGGTGTCGGTCGCGAAGCGCTTGGCCATGGCGGCGAATTTGGTCTTGTCGGGTGCACCCTCGCTCACCTTGGCGGCGGCGAGATAGAGCAGCGCACGGGCGGCCTGAAGCTCGGTCTCCATGTCGGCCAGGGTGAACTGGGTATTCTGGAAATCGGCGATCGCGCGGTCGAACTGGCGCCGCTCGCGGGTGTAATTGACTGCCTCGTCCAGCGCGCGCTGGGCGCCGCCGAGCGAGCAGGCGCCGATATTGAGCCGGCCACCGTCGAGCCCGGCCATGGCGATGGCGAAGCCCTGCCCCTCCGCGCCCACGCGATTGGCGACCGGCACGCGGACGCCGTCGAAATTGACCTGGGCGGTGGGTTGCGAATGCCAGCCGAGCTTGCGCTCCTGCGCGCCGAAGCTGACGCCTTCCATGTCCTTCTCGATCACCAGGCAACTGATGCCCTTGGGGCCATCTTCGCCGGTACGGACCATGACGACATAAATGTCATTTTCGCCACCGCCCGAAATGAACGCCTTGGAACCGGTGACGACATAATGATCGCCGTCCCGCACCGCGCGGGTGCGCAGCGACGCCGCGTCCGAGCCGGCGGACGGTTCGGTCAGACAGTAGGAGGCGATCGTCTCGCAGGTGACCAGCGAGGGGAGATAGCGCTGCTTAACCGCTTCCTCGCCGAAGCGGTCGATCATCCAGGCGGCCATATTGTGGATCGAGATGAAGGCCGAGGTGGAGGGGCATCCATAGGCCATCGCTTCCATGATGAGGGCGGATTCAAGCCGACCAAGACCGATGCCGCCGCTCTCTTCCGACACATAGATGGCACCGAAACCCAGTTCAGCCGCCTGGCGGATGGTGTCGCGGGGGAAGTGATGCTCCTCGTCCCACTTGGCCGCATGGGGCGTGATCGCATCGGCGGTGAAGCGCTGCGCCAGTTCCTGCACGGCGCGCTGCTCGTCGGTGAGGTCGAACTGGGTCATGGGGCTTGTCTCATTCTTTCAAATTGTCATGCTGACGGATGTCAGCATCCATTTAGCGCGGCGCCGGAATGAACCGTCAACCATGCGTCTATATCCTTGCCAGCGGGCGCCATGGCACAATCTATATCGGCGTCACATCCAACCTGATGGCGCGGCTGCATCAGCATCGCACCGGCGCTGTCCCCGGTTTCACGGCACGTCACGGGGTAAAGCGGCTGGTCCATTATGAAATGGCCGAAACGATGGACGCCGCCATCCTACGGGAAAAGCAATTGGAAGCCTGGCGGCGCGACTGGAAGATCGCGCTGATCGAACAGAATAATCCATTCTGGGAAGATCGTGCCGTCATGCTAGGCTTTCCGCCTCTGGCCTAGAGAGAATGGATGCTGACTTTCGTCAGCATGACGAAGGAGGCATCGCCGCGCCTCCCCGCTCCTCTTCACCCCATGGTCGGGATGACGAAGGCGCTGTCGCCGGTCGCGCCGCCGTCGGGCCAGCGCTGGGTGACGGTCTTCACCTTGGTGAAGAACTTCACCCCTTCCATGCCGTGCTGGTTGGTGTCGCCAAAGGCGCTGCGCTTCCAGCCGCCGAATGTATGATAGGCAACCGGCACCGGGATCGGCACGTTGATGCCGACCATGCCGACATTGACCCGCGCGGCAAATTCGCGGGCAGCATGGCCGTTGCGGGTGAAGATGGCGACGCCGTTGCCATATTGGTGGTCGCTCGGCAGGCGCAGCGCGTCCTCGAAGCTTTCGGCGCGCACCATCTGGAGCACGGGGCCGAAAATCTCCTCCTGATAGCTGCGCATCTGCGGCGTCACCCGGTCGAACAGGGTCGGGCCGACGAAGAAGCCCTGCTCATGGCCCTGCAGCGTGAAGCCGCGGCCGTCGACCACCAGTTCGGCGCCTTCATCGACGCCCATCTGGATATAGGATTCAATCTTCGCCTTGTGCGCGGCGGTGACGACCGGGCCATAATGGGCGTCGGCATCGGTCGAGACGCCGACCCGCAGCGCGTCGATCGCCGGGATCAGCTTCTCGCGCAGGGCGATCGCCGTCGCCTCGCCCACCGGCACCACCACCGGCAGCGCCATGCAGCGCTCGCCGGCCGAGCCGAAGGCCGCGCCGGCGAGGTCATTCACCACCTGGTCGAGATCGGCGTCGGGCATGACGATGCCGTGATTCTTGGCGCCGCCCATCGCCTGGACGCGCTTGCCCGCCTCGACGCCACGGCGATAGACATAATGGGCGATGTCGGACGAGCCGACGAAGCTGACCGCCCGGATCTCCGGATGATCCAGGATCGCATCGACCATTTCCTTGTCGCCATGGACGACCTGAAGCACGCCGTCGGGCAGGCCCGCCTCACGCATCAGTTCGGCGAGGCGCACGGGGACGCTCGGGTCGCGCTCGCTGGGCTTGAGGATGAAGGCATTGCCGCAGGCGATGGCAACGCCGAACATCCACATCGGGATCATCGCCGGGAAATTGAACGGGGTGATGCCGGCGACCACGCCAAGCGGCTGGCGCATCGAGTATACGTCGATGCCGGGGCCGGCGCCCTGGGTATATTCGCCCTTGAGCAGATGGGGGATGCCGCAGGCGAACTCGATCACCTCCAGCCCGCGCTGGATGTCGCCCTTGGAGTCGGCAATCACCTTGCCATGTTCGGAACTGAGCAGATGGGCGAGTTCGTCCATATTCTGTTCGACCAGCGTCTTGAACGCGAACATGACACGGGCGCGGCGTTGCGGGTTGGTCGCGGCCCAGGCCGGCTGGGCGGCCAGTGCGGCGGCCATGGCCGCGTCCAGGTCGGCCTGGGTGCCGAGGCGCAGCTGCGCCTGCACACCGCCATTATTGGGGTCGAAGACGTCGCTGGTGCGGCCGCCGTCACCTGCCGAATGACCGCTGATGACATGATCGATGATACGCATGGCCCATCCTCTCCAATATGCTTTGGAGCGCGCTGCGATCACTCTGACGCAAGTCGCGCGCTCCAACTTCTTTTGTCGCATCGTTTGAAGCGGAAAACCGGTTCCCACTTTTCCGCACGATGCTTTCGCCCCGCCTTGCAGGATATCAGAAATGCAGGCAAGCTGACGGATATGCATATCCATCCTGCAAAAATGCCGCATCCATGAACTGGGACGATCTGCGCCTGTTCCTGGCGGTGGCGCGCACCGAGCGGCTGAGCGCGGCGGCGGCGATGACCAGGATGGACGCCACCACCATCTCGCGGCGGATCAAGCGGCTGGAGCAGGCGCTGGAGCAACGATTGTTCGAGCATACGCCGGCCGGCCATGTGCTGACCGACCATGGCACCCGCCTGCTGGAACAGGCCGAGCGGATGGAGGCGGCGGCGCTCGGCGTGCAGCGGAGCGGCAGCGCGGCGGGCACGCAGATGGCCGGGACGATCCGCCTGAGCGCATCGGAGGGCTTTGGCAGCCGGGTGATCGCGCCGCATCTGCGCAGCTTCACCGCTGACCATCCCCGGATCGAGATCGACCTGGTGGCGTCGAGCGGCTTCCTCAACCCCTCGCGGCGCGAGGCGGATATTGCAGTGATGCTGGCCCGGCCCAAGACCGGCCCGCTGATCACCCGCAAGCTGACCGACTATCATCTGGGGCTTTATGCGACGCCCGCCTATCTGGAGGGTGCGCCGCCGTTGAAGGTCAAGAGCGACCTGCTGCGCCATGTGCTGGTCGGCTATGTCCCCGATCAGATCTATGCGCCCGAACTGCGCTATCTGGCGGAGGTCGACGCCCGGCTGGAACCGGCGATCCGGTCGAGCAGCATCAATGCCCAGGCGGAGATCATCGCCAGCGGTGCGGGCTGCGGCATATTGCCCTGCTTCATCGGCGACGCCACGGCGGGGCTGGTCCGCGTACTGCCCGAGGCGGTCGATATCCAGCGCAGCTTCTGGCTGGTGGTGCCCCGCGACCTGCGCGGCATTGCCCGGATCGACCAGTTTGTCGGCTGGCTGGTGGCGACGAGCGAGCGGTTGCGACCGGTGATGCTGGGCGTGGGTTAGGCCTGCGGGGTCACCGTGCGGCCGATCCGGGACCGCTCGAACCACCAGAGCAGGGCGCTGGCGATCAGCCAGCCGATGAGCCAGGGCCAGGACGGGCCGGGAACGGAGCGCGCGGCAGTGGCAGAATCCGTCTTCTGATCGGCGCCCTGCAACAGGGTCATGGCCTGATGCATCTGCGCGATGCGCAGGGCCGGCAGGGCATTGGCGGGGTAGATGTAGAAGGCTGTGGATGCGCCATCCGTCCGGCGCACCTGATGCCATCCTGCCCGATCGGGCCACCAGGCGGCGCAATCGCCAGTCGTTGGATCGATCGCCAAGGGCGCGCCATCGACTCGGGCACCGGGCTTCAGGCCGCATAGGCTGATCCGCTCGCCGACCCACGCCGGGCCGGTGAAGGCGGCAACAGACCCCGGTGCCGGGCGCACGACCGCGGCCATCATCCGCCCCCACCAGTCGCCATAAAGATCACCCCGGCCGCTCAGCACCAAGCCGAAACTGTCGAGGCCGGTCCAGATCGCGACGCGACCCGCACCCAGCGCGCGCCAGGCGGCGAGTGGCGTGCCCGCCGCGTCCTGCACCAGCGGAACCACGTCGCGGCCGGCCGGGACGTCATCCATGCGGGTCGCTTCGGGCAGGAGATCGTCGCCGATATTGAGATCGGCGGGTATGTCCACGCTGCCGATGCCTGCACGGGTGCGGGCACGATCGGCGGCAAGCGGCGCCGGCAGGGCGATCGGCGCGACACCATTGCCCCCGGACAGATCGAAACCGAGCGCGCGCCATTGGCCGCGCAGCGCGCCGTCGGCCGGGCCGCTGCCGCGTAGCAGCAGGCCCATGCCGCCGCGCACCGCTTCCAGCACCGCGCCGCGTGCGCCGCCAAGGCCGGCCCAGGCGCGGTCATCGGCGACCAGCAGGTCATAGCGGCGCAGGCTGGCGGCGTTGATTGCGACCGGTGCGTCGCCCAGCGCAATGCCGCCGCCCGCGCTCATGTTGACGGTGACGGCATAGCCGGCGTCGGTCGCCCAGCGGCGCAGGTATTTGACTTCCGGCCCCGGCGCCCCGGCCAGGATCAGCAGGCGCGGCATGGCATCGCCCTCGACCAGCAATGGCACCACGGCCTGCTCGACCAACCCGCCATCGGCCCTGCGCAAGCGCAGGGTGAATTCGGCGGTGCCGGCGGCGCGCGCGGTGCCGGTCAGGCTGAAGTGGCCATCGGCATCCACCGGGGCGGTATCGGTGACGCGCGCGGCGGGATCGAGCAGTTCGACCTGCGCCTTGGGCAGGCCGGCAACCTGTCCGCCGACGGCGAAGGTTGCGCCCGGCGCGATCCGGTCAGGCCGGGCTAGCGCGATCAGTCCTGCGGCGGTGGCCGGCGGCGTATAGTCGATCGCAAGCCCCCGTACCGCATCGCGGTCACGGGCAACGAGGCCCTGCCCCAGGATGACGAGACGGCGCGTGTCGGGATAGCGGCGCAGCGCGGTCGCCAGATCGGGCACCGCCTGCGCGCCCGCCACGTCCGGCGCTTCGGGCAGCGCGACCAGATGCGCGCCCTTGCCGGCCGAGGCGAAGCGCGAACTGCCCTGGGTGGCGACGGTCAGCGTGCCGCCTGCCACCGGCAGCGCGGGTGGAAACAGGCCGAAATAGAGGAGCAGCGCGACGACCGGCTGGAGCAGCAACAGTGTCGCGAGGCGCCAGGGCCGGGCGCCCAGATCGCCGGCCGGACGCTGCCACAGCAGCAGCCTTGCCCAGCCGACCAGCACGGCCGCGCCAAGGAGCAGCGCGGTGATGAGTTGTGCGCTCATGGCCGCCCCCCGATCGCGCCGAGATAGCGGGCGCCGGCAGCGTCGGCCGGACGCCGCCGCGCCACGCCGCCCTGCGGCCGCTCCATCGCCATCCACAATTGCGCGCGCAGCTTGTCGCGACAGGAAGCGCAGCCCGGTTCGCGCCGCACGGCGTCGATCGCGCCACTCAATGCCAGCGGATCGGGCAGGCGCGCGGCGTTGGCCCGAGACCAGCCCTCCAGCGCGTCGAGCGGCACCGGTCCCTGCGCCAGCCCGCGCCAGGCGGCGGCGGCCGGGCCATCGTCGCCCTCGACCGCGACCAGCGGCTCGAAATGGCCGGCTATCCCTTCACGCTTGCCGGTCATGCGGCGGGCGGGGTCGATCGGCGGCAGTTCCGGGCCGACGCGCGACAGGAAGATGCGGGTCGCCTGCTGCACTTCCTTGATGAAGCGCAGCGCCTTGTAGGCGAAGGGCAAGGCCAGGTCGGGTCGGCCCTGCTTCAACTGCATTTCCGACTGCCACATCTCGTCCACCGCCTGTTTCAGGATCGCGCGGGTTTCCGGGTCCAGGCTGGAGGCGGGCGATTCATCGTGGGGATGGCCGAACTCGGCGAGCACATCCTCCTTCTCGCCAAAGACATTGGGGGCCGCGACCGGCGGGCCATGATCATGGCCGTCACCCTCGCCATGGCCATCCGCATCGGCGGTCGGCAGGCTGGGTTCGCCTTCGCTCTCGCCCCCCAAGAACTGGCTGTAGCGGCCGCGCAGGATTTTCTGGTCGTTGCCGATGCCGTTGGATTGCGAGAGATATTTGTCGGCCGACAGGCTGCGCTTGCGCTTCAGCAGCGCCTCGGCATCGATGATGATCTGGCGCTGGCTGCGGAAATAGGCCGGCAAGGTGGTGTTGACCATGCCCTGCAGGCCGCCGCTCTCGGGGGCCTTGGCCGCGGGCCAGCGCAAGATGACGCTGGGGCCGCGCACCTCCTGCGGCGATGGCGCGCGATTGTCGCGCACGATGATCTGCACCACCATGTCGCCACCGGCCGAAAAGCCAAGCGCGCCGAAATCGAGGCTCGGGGCAAAGCGCCGGTCGCGCGCCGGGCCGGAGCCGGACACGGCAATCTCGCGTTCGGTGAAGCGGATATTCTCCCCCTCGCCGATCGCCAAAGTGATGCGCAGCCGGGCGGTGGCGGCAACGCCATAATCGTCGGTCGCGGCGAAGACGGGCGTCCAGCTACGCTGGCCCGGCGCCACCATATTGAGGCTGGCGGCGGGCGCGATCAGCTTCACCTGCGGCAGCGCATCGGCGACGCCATCGATCCGGTGCAGCGGCGGCAGCGGGCCGCGCCCGGATGCCGGGTCGACGCGATAGAGGAAGGAGGCATCGAGCGTGCGGCTGGCGATCCAGTGATCGCCATCGCGGCGCAGCGCAATGCCCGCCCCGCCCAGCGGCAGCAGCGCGGGCGCGCTTGCCTGCGGGTCGAAGCGGAAGGTCCATTCGAGCCGTGACCCGAGCGGCGCGCGCGCATCGAGCTTCGCCTCGTCGCGCAGCGGCAGGCCGGTATAAGCGGGCGGGATGATACGCAGATTTTGCGCGACCAGGCGCGGGATGCCGGGCTTTGCGGCTATGCCTTCAGCGGCGGGGGCCAGCACGACCGGACGATCCGCACCGCGTGGCCAGAGCAGGAGGACGGCGCTGCCGAGCAGGGCAATGATCCAGAGGATAGGGATCGCGCGACGCGACCAGTCCGGGGCCAGTTCTTCTGGTATGCCCTGCCCGAGCCGTTGGTCGAGCCGGGCGCGTTGCAGCCGTTGCAACGGCCCCAAGCCCTGCGGATCGGCGAACAGAAGCGCGCTGCTATCCTCCAGATCGGCGCGACTGGCGTCGAGGCGGCGTACCAGCCAGGCCTGATCGAAGCGCCGGGCGCGGCGGACGATGAGGGCGCCAAGCAGGCCAGCGCCGAGCAGCAGCAGGATCGCCGCCGGCACCAGTCCGACGAAGCGCCAGACCAGCGCGCTCGCCAGCAGCAGGACCGGCAGGCCAAGCAGCAGCGTGTCGAGCCGCACGCGCCGACGACTGGGCGTCAGCCAGGTGGAAAGCAGGGCGTCGGCGCTCATGGCGCGATCGCCCGTTTGCGGCTGGTGGCGAACCAGCGCTCGACCAGCAGCAGCGCCGCGATCAGCAGCGCCAGCCAGGGGCGCAAGTCGGCCGGCGGTTGCGGATAGGCGCGTCCACCGGTGAGTGGCGCATAGGCGGCGGCATCGGCGCGCTGCGGCGCGACGCTCGGTGGCTGGATCAGCGCGCGCAGGCGGGCGGGGAAATCCGCCTCCAGCAATTGCGGCATCTGCGCCGGCTGCAATGGGCGGGTGAAGCGGAGCAGGCGGCCCTTGCCGATCGGCACCGCCTCCACCAGCGGCCGGGCAAGATCATCCTGCCACAGGGGCGCGGGCGTCGTGCCTTGGCGCAGCAGCGCATCGGAGGCGACGATCGCCTGCCCGCCCTGCGCGATCCAGCGTTGCAGCGCTTCCGGCAAAGTGCCGGCGCTCATCCAGAACAAAGTCTTGTCCGACGGAGGCAGTGGCGCCGTCAGTGGGCCGCTGTCGACATCCGCCGGCTTGCCTGCCGGCTGCCAACTGCCCGCTGCCGCCAGAATATAGTGCAACCCACCCGTATGGCCGCTATCCGCACGGATCGCGATCGACGGCGGTTGTAGCGCCACCGGCTTGCCCGCCGGCATCGCGCCGGGGACGATGCGCCAGTCGACCTTGCGCGACAGGCGCGGCCGTTCCGCATCGGCGCCCTGGAGGATCTGCGGCACGATAATGGTCAGCGGCGCGCCCTGCGGCAGGTCCGAGTCCAACTGGCGCACTAGGCTGGCGAGCGGGATGGCGTCGGTCGCGAGCGGCTTGCCCGCTTCGACGCGGGGATAGCCGGGCGCCAGCCAGTGCGCCCTGCCCTCGGCCAGCGCCTTGTCATCCACCGCCGCCGGATCGACGCCGGGCGTCAGCGCGACATAGGGCTGCTTGCTCGCCGCGCCGAACAGCACCGGATGGGCGATCCACAGCACGACCAGCGCCAGCAGCGCGAGGCGCAGGGCAAGCAGCAGCCATTCGTCGAACCGTAACCAGGACCGGGGCTTGGGCTTCTGCCGCAGCCAGCGCAGCGCGGCGAAATCGGTCGGCAACTGCTCGCTGCGCCGCGCGATATGGATCGCGAGCGGGATCAGCAGCGCCAGCAGGCCGGCCAGCGCGGCGGAGAGCAGCAAGGCGGGCGTCATGAATATTCGGCCGCGTCATGGGCGCCGAACAGGCGGCGCAGCGGCATATCGATCGGCTCGTCCAGCACATGGGTCGCACGGCGGATGCCGACCGCATCGAGACGCGCATGCAACTCCGCCCGCGCCTCGCCGAAGCGGCGCAGAAATTCGGCGCGCAGCGCGGCGCCATCCCCCAGCAGCTCCTCGCCCGTCTCCGGGTCACGGAAGCGATAGCCGCCGTCGAACGGGAAATCCCGCTCGCCCACGGTCAGCATCTCGATCACCAGAACCTCGCGCCCGGCCGCCGACAGCTTCTCGACCAGATCGATCGCGCCGGGCTCGAAACAGTCGCTGAGCAAAATCACCAGATCATGCGCGCCAATCCGTTCCCAGACCGGCCCCAATTGCGCTTCGGCGGCAAAGCCCCCCTCGGCGCGCAGCGGCAGCATGTCGAGCAGCAGCCGGTCGCGCTGGCGCAGGCCGGTCGCGGGCGGGAGCAACCGCAGCCCGGTATCGGAGAGCGCCATCCAGCCGAAGCGATCGCCCTGCTGCATCGCCAGTTCGGCGATGCTGGCGGCGATCCTCTTGGCCGCGTCGAGCCGGCTATAATCGGGCCGGATCGCATCGGTCTGCGCCATCGAGGCGCTGGCATCCATCAGGATCCAGACTGCGACCGGGCTTTCCAGTTCGGCCTCGCGGACGAAGAATTTGTCCGACCGGGCATAGAGTTTCCAGTCGATCTGGCGCAACTCGTCGCCCGGCTCATAGGCGCGATATTGCGCGAACTCCAGGCCCGCGCCCCGGCTATGGCTGTGATGCAGGCCCAGCCCATGCGATCCCACCGCCCGGCGCGTGAGCAGGCGCAGGCTTTTGAGCCGGCTCCGCACGTCTGGGGGGATGAAATCGGCCATGACGTTGTGTCCGGATCAGCCGAGCGGCACGGCGCGGACGAGCGCGGCGACGACATCATCGGCACTTTTCCCTTCCGCCTCGGCGGCGAAGGACAGCAGCAGGCGATGGCGCATCACCGGGCCGGCCAGCGCGACGATATCCTCGCGCGTGGCCGCCAGACGGCCTTGGAGCAGCGCTCGCGCTTTGGCCGCCAGGATCAGCGACTGACCGGCGCGTGGCCCAGCGCCCCATTTCACATATTTGCGGATATCCTCCGGCGCGCCCTCGCCCGGCCGGCTGGCGCGCACGATCCGCGTCACCCAGCGCAGCAGATCCTCGCCGAAATACACGTCACGCACCAGCTTCTGCAGCGCCAGCACCTCCTCGCCCTGCATCACCGCCGGCACCGCACCCGGCTTGGCGCCGGTGGTCTGGGCCAGAATGTCATGCTCCTCCTGCTCGGTCGGATAATCGACCCGGATATGGAGGAGGAAGCGGTCCAGCTGCGCTTCGGGCAGCGGATAGGTGCCGGCCTGTTCCAGCGGGTTCTGCGTCGCCAGCACGAAGAAGGGCGATGGCAGCTGATAGGTGGTGCCCCCATAGCTGACGGTCCGCTCCTGCATCGCCTCCAGCAGCGCCGCCTGCGTCTTGGGCGGGGTGCGGTTGAGTTCGTCGGCCAGCAGCAGGTTGGTGAAGATCGGTCCCTTCTGGAACCGGAAGCTGCGATGGCCGGTGCCATGATCCTCCTCCAGCAATTCGGTGCCGAGAATATCGCTGGGCATCAGGTCGGGGGTGAACTGTACCCGGCGGAAGTCGAGCTTCAACGCTTCTCCAAGCGAACGGACCAGCAAGGTCTTGCCCAGGCCCGGCACCCCTTCCAGCAGGCAATGGCCGCCGGCGAGCAGGCCAATCAGCAATTGTTCGACCACCGCCCCCTGCCCCACGATCGCCTGGCCGATCGCCGCGCGCAATTCGCCCAGGCGCGCCAGTTTCTGCTGGATTTCCGCTTCGCTGATATCGGTCATGATATTTCCTAGCAAATGCCGTCATCCCCGCGCAGGCGGGGATCCATCTCCGACGCTCTCCACGAGTGCGAGGTTGGGAGGTGGATTCCCGCTTTCGCGGGAATGACGAAAAAAAGACGGCGGACGGCAGGCATTACGACGACAGCGCGTACATCACGATATTGACCGCGAACTTGGTATTATCCTCGGCCAGGAAGCGCTTGTTGCGCCAGTCATAGTCCCACTCGCAGCCATAATCCTTGTTGCTGTAGAGAACGCCCAGGCGGCCATTGACCTCTATGCCCTTGAGATAATCATGGACCAGATCATCGCCCCAGCCATTCAGTTCCAGCCCGGTATTGGGCGGCCCGTCGAACTTGAAGAAGCTGCGATAGACCGGATGGGTCTTTGGCAGCATCTTCAAGCCTTTGGGGCCGAAAATCTTGGCCATCTGCGCCTCGAACGAGCGGGCGAACAGGCCGTCTATGTCATGGTTGCAATCATCCACCAGGACGAAACCCCCATTGCGGACATAGCGCTCGAAATTGCGCCGCTCGGCCTCCGAAAATTCGACCAGCTTGTGCCCCGCCATGTAGCAGAAGGGCGCGGTCAGCATCTTCGGGTCCGAAAGGGCGATGACATGCTCCTTCGGATCGACCCGCAGCGTCGTATAATCGATCAGCGAGGTGATGAGGTTGGACGGCATGCGCTGGTCGACATCCCAGTCGCCCGAGTCATAGCGCAGCCGCGTGAACCAGAAATCATAGCCTCCCGCGGCGGCAAGCGGACGGGCCAGCATTGCGCCAGCCAGACCGCCCGCCATCAACCGAAGAAACTCGCCGCGTGTCATCACATCCAATCACATAGGATTTGCATGATCCTCCCCTGAAAGGGGAGGTGGCTGGCGAAGCCAGACGGAGGGGTGTCCCGCTATCGATGGGGTGACACCCCTCCACCATTGCTTCGCAATGGTCCCCCTCCCCTTCACAGGGGAGGATCATGCACAGCTCAATCCGTCACACCGCGTCCGACAGCGAGGTGAAGGTGAAGTCGCGCAGCTTCATCGGCGGCACGACGATGTTCATCGACACTTCGTCCGGCGGCACGCGGACCGGGCGACCCAGCTCTTCGACATTGTTGAGCATGATCACCGGGCTCTCGTTGAACCGGAAATTCTTGATCGGATATTTGATCTGGCCGTTCTCGACATAGAAGGTGCCGTCGCGGGTCAGGCCGGTCAGCAGCACGGTCTGCGGATCGACCATGCGGATATACCAGGTGCGGGTGACGAGCACGCCGCGCTCGGTCGAGCGAACCAGATCGGCGGTGGTCTTGGTGCCGCCGGTCATCAGGATATTGCCCATCTGGCCGATCGCGGGCTTGCCCTGCTTGCTCGCCCAGTAGCGGCTGTAATTGAGGTTCGTGACCTTGCCGTCCTTGACCATGTCGACGCGTTGGCGGGCAAGGCCATCATCGTCCCAGGGCAGGCAGGGCGCGACCGGATCCCACGGGTCGGTGTAGAAATTGACCTGCGGCCCGAATACCTGTTCGCCCAGCTTGTTGCCGCCGCCCTTCTTCGACAGGAAGCTGCGGCCCTCGTCCGCCTCGCGCGCGCCGAAGAAGTAGAACATGAAGCCGATCAGGCCCGCGGCCGCCATCGGTTCCAGGATCACGGTATATTTGCCCGGCTCCAGCGCCTTGGCCTCGGACGAGGCCGATGCCTTGCGCATGGAGATCTGGATGTCGCTGTCCGCCTTGAAGCGGGTGGCGTCCTGCGTGTCGGTGCCGACCCAGCCGGAACCCCGGCCATCTTCGGTGCGGACGGTGCAGGTATAATCCAGCATGGTCGAGCGCTGATAGCCGAAATTGCCCTTGCTGTTGGCGATCGCGACGAAGCTCTGATTATCCTCCAGATAGCCGGCCGCGATCAGCTTCTGCGACTTGCAGGCAGTGATCGAGGTCGACGCCACCTGGGCGCGATATTCAGGCGTGATGTCGGCGGTCGACTGGGCGAAGGTCGGGCTGGCCTTATAGGCCTGCCTGTCCACCGCCGGCATGAATTCCGGATTGTCCGGGGCCAGATTGGCCAGCGTTTCGGCGCGGCGCACCACCCGTTCGAGCGAGGCGTCGTCAAACTGGTTGATGGTGGCGGTGCCGACCTTCTTGCCATAGGCGACCTGGACCGCCAGCTCGATATCGTCGGTCAGGCCCGCGGTCGACACGTCGTTGCGGGCAAAGCGGATATTGCCCTGGATCTTGCCGGTCAGTTGCGCGGTGCATTCGTCGGCCTTCGACAGGGCGACGACCTTGGTCAGGATGGCCTTGGCCTGCGCTTCGGTAAGGATGCTCATTTTTCTGTCTCCCTAAGCGATCAGCCGAGCGAACGCGCGGTGTTGATGACGTTGATACCGTTGAAGCGCGCGGTCGAAGACCCGTGCGACACGGCGGAGACCTGGGCCGGCTGGCCCTTGCCGTCGAAGAAGGAGCCACCCAGGCGATAATCGCTCTGGTCACAGACGCCGACGCAGGCATTCCAGAATTCCGGGGTGCGGATCTGGTAAGCGACATCCTCGATCTGCTGGGTGATCTTGCCGTTCTTGATCTCGTAGAAGAGCTGGCCGCCAAACTGGGCGTTATAGCGCTGCTGGTCGATCGAGAAGCTGCCATCGCCGATGATGTAGATGCCGTCCTCGACACCTGCGATCATGTCGGCAACGCCCTGCTTGGTCTTGCCCGGCTCCAGGCTGACATTGGCCATGCGCTGGAACTGCACATTGGACCAGCTGTCGGCATAGGCGCAGCCGTCCGATTCCTTCTTGCCTTCGATATGGGCCTGGTCACGGATCGCCTGGTATCCGACCAGCTTGCCGTCGCGGATCAGATCCCACTTCTTGGTCTTCACGCCCTCGTCATCATAGGCGACAGCGCCCAGGCTGCCCGGCTGGACCTTGTCGGCGACGATGTTCACCTTGTCGCTGCCATATTGGAAATGGGCCTGCAGCTTGTCCATCGTGGCAAAGCTGGTGCCGGCATAGTTCGCCTCATAGCCCAGCACGCGGTCCAGTTCGAGCGGGTGGCCGACGGATTCGTGGATGGTCAGCCAGGTGTGCGACGGGTCGAGCACCAGGTCATATTTGCCCGGCTTGACCGACGGCGCCTTGAGCTTCGCGCGCGCCTGCTTGGCGGCGGCGATCGCGTCTTCCTTCATGTCATAGCTGTTGCCATAGACGGTGACGCCATTGGGCAGCACGGTCTTGCCGCTGGCGGCGCCGTCCAGATATTCGAAGCCCAGGCCCATCGGCGAGGACAGGCCCTCACGCGTGCGGAACTTGCCGCTGGTCTTGTCGACCGCGGTAACCGTCATCGGCGCCCAGATGCGGTGGACGTCCTGGTCGATATAGCTGCCATCGGTGCTGGCGAAATATTTCTGCTCATTGACCAGGAACAGGATCGAATTGACAAAGTCGGCGCCCGCCTCCATCGCAGCGGCGTTCACGCCCATCAGCAGCTCGACCTTGTCCTTGATCGGCACGGCCATGCTGTTCTTGACGATCGGCGTCTTCCAGCTGACCTCGCCCGCGCCCTTGACCGGGGCGAGCTGGACCGGGGCGCTCTGCTGCGGCGCATTGGCCTTGGCGATGGCGACCGCCTGCTGCGCCGCCTTGGCGACCGCTTCCTTGCTCAGCTCATTGGTGGCGGCAAAGCCCCAGGCGCCATTGGCCAGAACGCGGATGCCGACACCGGTGGATTCGGTGTTGACGATATTCTCGACATTCTTTTCGCGGGTGATGACGAACTGGCGCAGGTAACGGCCGACGCGCACGTCGCAATAGCTGGCGCCGGCGCTCTTGGCCGCGTTCATCGCGGCGTCGGCCAGCCCCTTCTTGAAGCCGACGTCGAGCGCGCTGTTCAGATCCTCTGCTGCAATGACCTTGCCAAAAAAGGACGGCAGGACGAGCCCGCCGACACCCATGGTGCCAAAGGCCAGGAAGTCGCGTCTATGCAAGATAGCCTCCACTGGAATGCCCGCAGATCGCGGGTCTGTCTTGTCGCGAAGGCCACCCCCTTGGCACCCCCCGCGTGGATGGCGCGGATCATTGCGAGCCGGACAGATGAGGTCAAACGGCTTTTCCGGACG
The DNA here is from genome assembly GCF_003711185.1 of Sphingobium sp. LF-16. Classification (NCBI taxonomy): domain Bacteria; kingdom Pseudomonadati; phylum Pseudomonadota; class Alphaproteobacteria; order Sphingomonadales; family Sphingobiaceae; genus Sphingobium; species Sphingobium sp. LF-16. The sequence continues at coordinate 2,924,741 of NZ_CP029335.1, forward strand.
GCAGGGCGTGACATGCGGGCTTTCGACCAAAGGGCAACCAGCGCCGACGAACGACATGTGCGGCGAGCCAGCGTCCGCACGCGCGGCGTGACGGCTATAGATTCGCTATAATTGCCAGTCAGTTAGCTATAGTCAAAACAGGCAGCAGGCTCAGGCGTCGGCCCAGCGGCGCAGCAGATTATGATAGACGCCGGTCAGGCGGATCACCTGCGCATCGTCATGGCCGCGATCGAGCGCCAGTTGCTGGATCGAACTGTCGAGATCGAACAGCATCTGGCGCGCGGCGTCGTCGCGGATCATCGACTGCATCCAGAAGAAGCTGGCGACGCGCCGGCCCTGCGTCACCGGTTCGACCCGATGCAGCGAGGAGGAGGGATAGAGCACCGCCTGCCCCGCCGGCAACTTCACCTGCTGCACGCCGAAATTAGTCTCGATCGTCAGTTCGCCGCCCTCATAGCTTTCCGGCTCCTCCAGGAAGACAGTGATCGACAGGTCGGATCGGACACGAAAGCCGGTGCCGGCCTGGATGCGCACGGCATTGTCGACATGGGTGCCGAACGCCTGCCCGCCGGCATAGCTGTTGAACAAAGGCGGAAAAATCTTGAGCGGCAGCGCAGCGGCGATGAACAGCGGCGATCGCCCAAGCGCATCGAGGATCATCTGCCCCGCCTGGCGGGCTTCCGGCGCGCTTTCGGGCAGTTGCAGGTTGCGCTTGGCCAGCGCCGACTGATGGCCGGAGGTGACATTGCCATCGACCCATTGCGCCGCATCGATCAGCGCGCGGATGTGGGCGACGCCGGCGGCGTCGATCAGGTCGGGAATGACGATCAGCATGAAGGATACTCCGGGGCGGGATGGCCTGGGCCTGCGGTCGAGCGAGGCGCGCCGGTGAGGCGCTGTCTGTCAGGCCCTGTCTGTCAGGCCTTGTCGGTGCGGATGACGAAGGGGATTTCGACCACGCCCTTCACCCGCACGGCCTGACCGTCACGGATGATCGGGCGCCAGCGCCAATGCTTCACCGCATCGCGCGCGGCATCATCCAGTCGTGCAAAACCACTGCTGCGGGCGATGCCGATGCTCTCGACGCCGCCGTCGGTGCCGACCACCAGCGCCAGGACGACCGTGCCCTGCTCGCGCTTACGCCGGCTGTCGATCGGATAGCGGGGCGGCTTGCCCGACACCATCTGCGCGCCGATATCGCCCGCCTGGACGACCGAAGGGGCCGCGGCAGCCATGACCGGCGCGGCCGGTGCCGGCGGCGATGGCGGGGCCGACACCGCGACCGGCGAGGGCGCGGGGACCGGATCGGGCGTGGTGGCGATCTGCACCGGCGGCACCGGTGTCTGGACGATCGGTGGCGGCGCCACGACCTGCGGCTGGGATGGCGGCGGCGGGGGCGCTTCGGCGGCGGGCGGTGGCGGGGGTGGCGACAGGTTCACTACCGTCAGCTTCGCCTCTTCGGCCCGAACGACATGATTGCGCACCTGGATCAGCGCGCCGATCAGCAGCGCATGCACGACCAGAATGGCAGCAATGGCGGGCAGGTTCGGGCCGCGACGCGCGCCATAGCGCTCGGCCGGAACAGCGATGGCATGGCCGCTGGCAACGGGCATCGGACGATCGTCACCGACATCGGCGAAATCGGTCGCATAGACCTCCGCCCTGCCCTGTGCCGCCTGCAGCATTGCCCGTCCTCCGTCCGTCAGCCCCAGTCCGCGATACAGCGGACCATAATGCGAATCAATTTCATTCGCAGCGCCCTAGCCTATTTCGCCCCGGCGCAGAAGTGCGGAAGAAACGCTATAGCAATAAGGGAAAGAGCCGGGAGACGCTCAGCCCTGCGGAAAATCCTGTGTCCGGACGCGGGCGAAGAGCCAGCAGCGGATCGCGCTGGCCAGATTGGGGGGATCGTCGGCCGCCATGCGCGTCACGTCGATCCGGGCGATCAGCGCATTGATCGGCAATTCGGCCTCAGCCGCGGCATCGCGCAGCGCCTGCCAGAAGATCGGCTCCAGGCTGATCGCGGTCTGGTGCCCGGCAATGGTCACGCTGCGCTTGACCGGAGGGGCAAAGGGCGACGCCCCGGACGCGGCTGCGCCATCGGAAGCGTCGCCCTTGGCCATCAATACATGTGCTGGCCGCCGTTGATCGACAGCGTGCTGCCGGTCACGAAGCCGCCCTCGTCGCTGCAGAAGAAGGCAACGCCACGGGCGATCTCATGCGCCTGACCCAGACGGCCGACCGGGATCTTGGCGACGATCTTTTCCAGCACCGGTGCCGGCACGGCGGCGACCATGTCGGTGTCGATATAGCCGGGCGCGATCGCATTGACGGTGACGCCATATTTGGCGCCTTCCTGCGCCAGCGCCTTGGTGAAGCCGTGAATGCCCGACTTGGCGGCGGCATAGTTAACCTGGCCATATTGGCCGGCCTGGCCGTTGATCGAACCGATATTGACGATCCGGCCCCAGCCGCGCTCGCGCATGCCGCCAAAGGTCGCCTTGGCCATGTTGAAGCAACCGCCAAGGTTGATGCGCATGACTTCGTTCCAGTCGTCGAAGCTCATCTTGGCGAGCACGCCGTCACGGGTGATGCCCGCATTGTTGACGACGATGTCGACCGGGCCGAGCGCTTCCGCCACCGCAGCGCAACCGTCCAGGCAGGCCTGATGATCGCCGACATCCCATTTGAAGCTGGCAATGCCGGTGGCGTCGGTGAAGGCCTTGGCCTTTTCCTCGTTGCCGGCATAGTTGGCGGCAACCGTATATCCCATTTCCTTGAGTGCCAGGCTGATGGCTTCCCCGATACCGCGGGTTCCGCCGGTCACGATCGCTACTCTCGACATGCGCCTGTCCTCTCCTGTGCTAGACCCTCTGGTCCACCCATCCTGAAAGCTCGCGGCCGACCAGCCGCTGGTAGAGGGTGATAGCTTCGGGGGATGCGTTTAGACAGGGCAAAAAGGCAAATTTTTCGCCACCTTCCGCTAAAAAAACTTCTTTCGCGCGAAGCCCGATTTCCTCTAGGGTTTCCAGACAATCTGCCGAAAATCCGGGTGTCACGACAGCAATGTTCCGGACACCTTCCTTCACCAATCTGGTGAGCGTCGCTTCGGTCTCCGGCTCCAGCCATTTGGCCCGGCCGAAACGCGACTGGAAGCTCATATGGACGGGCAGGTCCATTGCCGCATCGAGCAGCCGGACCGTCTCCACCGACTGGTGATAATAGGGGTCGCCCAGCTTCAGCGTCCGTTCCGGCATGCCATGGAAACTGGCGAGCAGCGCATCGGGCCTGAAGTCGAGCGGCGCCAGATGGCCGTCGATCGATATTTTCAACGCGGCGATATAGTCGGGATCGGCATAATAAGGCGGCAGGGTGCGGATCGCCGGTTGCAGCCGCATGTCGGCCAGCGCGGCAAAGGCCTTGTCCAGCGCGGTCGCGGTGGTCGCGCCCGAATATTGCGGATAGAGCGGCGCCAGCAGGATGCGCTCGCACCCCTGCGCCATCATCGCCTGGAGCCGGCTGGCGATCGACGGATTGCCATAGCGCATCGCCCAGTCGACGATCAGGTCCGGGCCCATCGCCTGCTGCAACGCCTCCGCCGTCTCGCGGGTATAGACCGCCAGCGGCGATCCGCCGGGCATCCACACCTGCTGATAGGCATGGGCCGACTTTTTCGGCCGCGTCGTCAGCACCGCGCCGCGCAGGATCGGCTGCCAGATGATCTGCGGAATTTCCACCACGCGCGGGTCGGACAGGAATTCCGCCAGATAACGGCGCACCGATGTGGCATCGGGCGCGTCGGGCGTGCCGAGATTGATCAGCAGCACGCCGACGCGCGATGGCGTTCGAGTGTCAACTTCGCTGTCAGGCATCAGCCATTTCCCATGATCGGCAGGCTGCGGAATCGCTGCCCGGTGACGGTGAAGAGCGCATTGGCGATCGCCGGCGCGGCAAGCGGCGCGCCAAGATCGGTGACGCCGGCCGGATCGGCCGTGCTGCGGATCAGTTCCACGCTGATCTCTCCGATGTCGCCCAGCCGCGGCAGGTTCATCCGCCCCAGCATCGCGCGCGTCGGCATGCCGCCGGCATAGGGCACCGACGCCCCCATCGCGAGCGCGAGGCCATGGATCAGCCCGCTTTCTATCTGTTGTCGCGCGATATCGGGATTGACCTGATCGCCGCAATCCACCGCCGCAACCATCCGCCGGACGCTGAGCTTGCTGCCCTCGATCCCCGCCTCGACCATCACGGCGGCATAGGCGCCGTTCATCATATGCGCGGCGATCCCCTGCCCGCTGCCGGCAATGCCCCCCTGCCAGCCGCCCATCGCGGCCGCCGTGGAGAGGCAATGGGCGAGGCGCGGGTTGCTGCCCAGCATCTGGATGCGGAAGGACATCGCCTCGATCCCCGCCAGATGGGCGAGTTCGTCCAGGAAGCATTCGGTGAAGAAGGCGCCATGGAGATGCGCATTGCCGCGCATGAAGCCGAGTGGCAGGCCAACGTCAGCGGGATAATGATCCACCGCCCAGTTCGGAATGGCATAGGGCGGCACCATGCCGGCCACCGCCAGCCGGGTCGCCTTGTCGCCCGCTTCGGCGGCGGCCTCATGCGACAGCTTGCCATGGGCGATGCGCGACCAGGTCTGGGTCATGGCGCAGGGAGCCGCCACCTTGGCCAGCCAGCCTTCGACCATGCCACCACGGCCCAGCTTGGCCGCCATGCGGGCATGGGCCGGCGCGCCGGGCCGATCCTGAATCACATCCTCCAGCCGCGACCAGAGCAGTTGCACCGGGCGGCCAACATCGCGCGCGATCAGCGCGGCCTGCACACCCGCCTCCCAATCCATATGCCGTCCGGTCGCGCCGCCGGCATGGAGCGGGTAGAGCGTCACCGCACTGTCCGACAGGCCGAGCGCATCGGCGATCGCGGCGCGGGCCAGCGCGGGCGCCTGCGTCGCCATCCAGGCCTCGGCGCCCTCCTCCGTCACCCGCGCCGTCGCGCACATCGGCTCCAATGCGAGATGCAGGCCGGGATCGACCTGATATTCGCTGGCCAGGATCGTCGCCTTCTCGAACACCGGCAGCAGGTCGCCCTGCACATAGAGACGCCGGCCGGCATCCTTGGAAAAGGCATCCTCCAGCGCAGCATCGATGCGACCGCTGTCGACCGGCGTGCCGCGCAGGGTGAAGCTGGGATCGATCAGGTCGAGCGCCCGGTTCGCCGCCCACCAGTTGGTGCCGACCGCCGCGATCCAGCGCTCGGTGCGGACCAGTTTCAGGAAGCCGGTGACCTTCTGCGCCTCGGCATCGCGCGCATCCTTCAGCACGGCGTCGCCGATCGGCCCCTGCCGGATCGAGGCGAAGACCATGTCGGGCAGGCGGATGTCGGCGGCGAAATTATGGCTGCCGTCGATCTTGGACGGGGTGTCGAGCCGCGGCAGATCCTGCCCGGTCAGCCGACCGTCATTGCCCTGACGATAGGGCAGGATGTCGGGCAGGGTGAAACCGGCCGCATCCTCCACTACATCGCCCAGCCGCAGCTTGCGCTCCGCCCCGTCGGTGATGATGCCATTCTGGATGTCGCAGCTTTCCCAGGGCACGCCCCAGCGCGCCGCCGCCGCCTTGCACAGCAGCACACGCGCCGCCGCACCAGCCCGGCGATAGGCGTCATGGAACATCGGCACCGACGTGCCCGCCCCGGTCAGCATCAGCGCGCTGCGCGTCGCATATTGGTCGATCGCCCAGGTGCCGGCATCGCCCGCCACGCGGGTCCAGTCGCTCGCCAGCCAGTCACGCGCCAGCAGGCCGTTGGCATAGAGCGGGCTGATCGGCGCGCTCTGCACCGCGACGGTGCGCCAGTCGGCGCCCAGTTCGTCCGCCAAAATCTGCGGCAGGATGGTGGTCACCCCCTGCCCCATTTCGGTTTGCGGCACGATGGCGATCACCTGCCCGGCCCGGTCGATCTTGAGGAAGGCGTCGAAAACCTGTTCGCCCGGCCCGACATTGAGATTGGGCCGATAGCTGCGCGGCCAGGCCGCCCAGGCCAGAACCAGTCCGACTGCCGCACCGCCACCGACCAGCAGCGTGCGACGGCTCACACCTGTGTCGCTCAAACCTCTGTCTTTGCGTCGTTTCAACGGTGCCCGCGCCATGGCCTTGCTGATAGAGGCGCGGGGCCGTGCTGCCTAGGGCTAATCCGCCGCGATCGGCGCAAGGCCAAGCCGCCGGATCTCGATCGCCGGGCAATAGTCCATCACGACCTTGAGCCCCGCCGCTTCGGCCCGCGCCGCGGCATCGGCATCGATCACCCCCAACTGCATCCAGACCGACTTGGCGCCAGCGGCGATCGCCTGGTCCACCACCTCGCCCGCGGCCTCGCTGCGCCGGAAGATATCGACCATGTCGATCCGCACGCCGATGTCCGACAGCCGATCCCAGACGAATTCGCCATGGACATGTTCGCCGGCGATCTGCGGATTGACCGGCAGCACGCGATAGCCATGATACTGCAGCGTCTTCATCACACTATAGCTCGGCCGGTCGGGGCGATCGGAAATACCGACCAGCGCGATCGTCCGGGTTTCGTTGAGCAGATCGGCAATATCCTGCGCGGCGGTGAGCGGCATGGCGGTCCTCCTGTCCTGGTCCCCGATATGGGCAGGGCGAAGGCGCGAACAAGGGGCCTGGCGCGCGCCGGTCCTAACCAATTCCTAAGCAGCGTCCGGCTAGGCCCGGCAATGCGCGATTCGCGCCGGCCGGTGGGGACGGGCCGTATTCAGGGGGTCTGAGATGAAGTCTGTCGTCATTGCCGCGCTTGCCATCATGTCCGCGACTGCCCAGCCGCTGCTGGCACAGGCCGATGCGCCGCTGCCCGTCATGCAGCCGCCCGAGGCCAGTCCGGCCATGGTCCTGCCCGCCAACACCGCCGTCATGCTGCGCATGAACAGTGAATTGTCCAGCAAGACCGCCAAGGAAGGGTCGATGTTCGACCTGTCGGTCGCCGATCCGGTGATGGTCGATGGCTATGTCGTCATCCCGATGAATGCCCGCGCCGTGGGCGAAGTGACCTGGCTGACCGGCAAGGGCGCCTTCGGCAAATCGGGCAAGATGAATATCGAGCTGCGCTATATCGAAGTCGCCGGGCGCCGCATCCCGATCAAGGGCAGCTTCCGCCAGGAGGGCGAAGGCAATACCGCCGCGACCATCGGTGGCGTGATCGCGGCCGGCGTGTTCGCGGGCTTCATCACCGGCAAGACGGCGATCATCCCGGCCGGCCGGGAACTGCAGGCCTTCACCCAGAATGAGATCGCGCTGGCGCCGCCGCGCCGCCCCGCGCCCATGCTGGGCCAGCCGGCACCGATCCCCGCCAGCTACACGCCCGCGCCCCGCGCTGCGCCGCTGCCGGCCGCCCGGCCAGCACCGCGTCGGTCGATGGTCGACCCGTCGCTGGAGATCAACGTCAAATAAGCCGGACTTGGCCGTGGCGCACCGCACGCGCCACGGCTAGACCCTGCCCATGTTCGATATTCGCAAAGACAATCTGAGCGGCGCACCGACCCGCGCGCTATTGGCCATCCATCTGGCCGGCATGCAGGCGGAATCGCCGCCAGAAAGCGTCTTCGCGCTCGACCTGTCAGGATTGCAGCAGCCCGACATTTGCGTCTGGACCGCCTGGGATGGCGACAGCATCGCCGGCGTCGCCGCGCTGCGCGATCTGGGCAGCGGCCAGGGCGAACTCAAATCGATGCGCACCCATCCCGATCATCTGCGCCGGGGCGTGGCTGCAGCGCTGCTGCGCCATATCATCGGGCAGGCACGGCAGCGCGGCATGACCCGGCTCAGCCTGGAAACCGGCAGCGGCCCCGCCTTCGATCCGGCGCTGACGCTCTATCGCCGGAATGGTTTCGGCAATGGCGAGGCGTTCGGCGATTATCGCGCGAGCGCCTTCAACCAGTTCCTGCACCTCGGCCTCTGATCAGGCGGCCTTCGCCAGCCAGGCCGCGACCTTTTCGGCGACGGCGCGGAAGGCATCGGCATGCGGCCCTTCGCCAGCCGCCGGCGGATCGCCCGCGTCGGAGCGCTTGCGAATGTCGATCGCCAGCGGAATGCGGCCGATGAAGGACAGGCCAAGCTCGCCCGCCGCCGCTTCCGCACCACCACAGCCGAACGGATCGGACACTTCGCCACAATGCGGGCAGGCATAGCCGGCCATATTTTCGACCAAGCCGATCATCGGCACCTGCGCCTGTTCGAACAGGCTGATCGCACGGGTCGCATCCATCAGCGCCAGATCCTGCGGCGTCGAGACGATCACGGCGCCGGCCGGCTTGTGCTTCTGGAGCATGGTCAACTGAATGTCGCCGGTGCCCGGCGGCAAGTCGATCACCAACAGGTCGGTGTCGCCCCAGTCGGCGTCGATCAACTGCCCCAGCGCATTGCCGACCATCGGCCCGCGCCAGGCCAGCGCCTTGCCGGGATCGACCAGATGCGCCATCGACAGCATCGGAATGCCGAGCGGGCTTTCGACCGGGAACAGGCGCTTTTCGCGCGCCTGCGGCTTCTGGTCCTCGCTGGCGAGCAGGCGGGCCTGCGACGGGCCATAGATATCGGCATCGACCAGACCGACCTTGTGCCCCAGCCGAGACAAAGCGATGGCGAGATTGGCCGACAGGGTCGACTTGCCCACCCCGCCCTTGCCCGACGCCACGGCGATGATGCGCGGCGCGCGGCGCTCGGCCGTCATGGCGATGCGCACATCGGTGACACCCGGCAGCATCAGGCCGCCCTCGCGGATGGCGGCGGCCACGGCATCGCGCCGTTCGGGCGCCAGACCGCCCACGTCGAGCGCCAAGGTCATGACGCCATCCTTCACCCGCGGCGCGCTGGCACGGCCATCGGTCAACGTCTTCAGGCGGGCGGCAAAATCATCGATATCGGTCATGACTGGGCCCTCTAGGCAATAATCGTCGTTAAGGGCACTGTTTTTCGCGTGCAGCCATTCCTATAGAGATGACATGAGAAGATTATTCGGGTGGATGCCCGGCATCGCGAGCGCCATGGCCCAGGGTCCCTGGGGCGGCAAGGGTGACGGGCCTGAGGGCAATGACGGACCGGGCAAGAACGGGTCCGGCGGGGGCAGTGATGGCCCGCGCAATCCCTGGACCCAGCCCGGCAAGCCGGCCGGCGCAAAATCTCCCTCCGCAATCGAGGAATTGCTGCGCAAGAGCCGCGAAAGCTTTGGCCAGGGCGGCGGCTTCGGTGGTCTGCCGCCGCGCGCGAACGGCCGGGCGCTGTGGCCGATTGCCGTCGGCATTGTCGTCGTCCTGTGGCTGGTGCTGACCAGTTTCCACCGGGTCGGCCCGCAGGAACGCGGCGTCGTCACCCTGCTCGGCAAATATAGCCGCACCCTCTCGCCCGGCATCAGCCTGACCCTGCCCGCCCCGTTCGAGGCGGTGCGCACGGTCGATGTCGAGGAAATCCGCACGATCGACATCGGTTCGGCCAGCGCGGAGAGCGAAAATCTGGTGCTGACCGGCGACCAGAATATCGTCGACCTGGCCTATTCGGTGCGCTGGAACATCCGCAATCCGGAACTCTATCTGTTCCAGCTGGCCGACCCGGATGCATCGATCCGCGAAGTGGCGGAAAGCGCGATGCGCTCGGTGGTCGCCAGCGTCAGCCTGGACGATGCGCTGGGTGCGGGCCGCACCGAGATCGAGCAGCAGGTCGAACAGCGGATGCAGGAGATTCTCGACGGCTACAAGTCGGGCATCCGCGTCCAGGGCGTGGCGATCAAGCAGGCTGATCCGCCGGCCGCCGTCAACGACGCCTTCAAGGAAGTGTCGGCCGCGCAGCAGACCGCCCAGACCTATCTGAACGAGGCCCGTGCCGCCGCACAGCAGGTCACGGCCAAGGCGCAGGGCGAAGCCGCAGCCTTCGACAAGGTCTATGAACAATATCGGCTGGCACCCGACGTGACCCGCCGGCGCATGTATTACGAAACCATGGAGGGCGTCCTGTCCACCGTCGACAAGACGATCGTCGAAAGCGGCAACGTCACCCCCTTCCTGCCCCTTCCCGAACTCAAGCGCCGCGCCCAGGGCACACCCCAGTCGGCTGCCAATGCGACGGAGGAAGGCCAGTGAGCTTGCGCAATCCCATCGCCCTCGCCATCGGCGCGATCATCCTGCTGATCCTGGTCGGCAGCACCGTCACCATCGTGCCGGAAACCCGGCAGGGCGTGATCGTCCGCTTCGGCGAGCCCAAGCAGATCATCAACCGCTATCGCCCGAACGAGGATTTCGGCAAGACCGGCGCCGGCGTCATCCTGCGCGTGCCCTTCTTCGACCAGATCGTCTGGATCGACAAGCGCGTGCTCTCGGTCGAGATGGAGCGCCAGCAGGTGCTTTCGACCGATCAGTTGCGCCTGCAGGTCGATGCCTTTGCCCGCTACCGCATCGTCGATCCGCTGCGGATGTATATTTCGGCCGGCAGCGAGGAGAAGGTGTCGGACGCGCTGCGCCCGATCCTGGGCTCGGCGCTGCGCAACGAACTGGGCAAGCGGCCTTTCGCCGCGCTGCTCAGCCCCGAACGCGGCCAGGTGATGCAGAATATCGAGGCCGGGCTTGACCGGGTCGCGCGCCAATATGGCGCCGAGATCGTCGACGTGCGGATCAAGCGCGCCGACCTGCCCGACGGCACGCCGCTGGAAAGCGCCTTCACCCGCATGCGCACCGCACGCCAGCAGGAAGCGCTGACGATCCGCGCCCAGGGCCTGAAGCAGGCACAGATCATTCGCGCCGAGGCCGACGCCAATGCCGCCCGCATCTATGCGGAAAGCTTTGGCAAGGACGCGAATTTCTATGACTTCTATCGCGCCATGCAGGCCTATCGTTATACCTTCGCCCCGGATCGGGCGGGCGGCACGACGATGGTATTGTCGAAGGACAATGAGTTCCTGAAGCAGTTCCAGGGCCGCTAACAGCAGGTTTCAGGATCATTACGGAACCAGTGTCATTCAATATCGGTTAAGGCAGGGCGGCGCATCGATAAGGCTCCCCGAGAGTCCCGCCCTTCCCGCTCCCGAATTTCTGAAGAGGACCGTCACGAGTGCGTTACGCTTATGCCATCACCGGCGCCCTGCTGCTCGGCGGCACCGCCATCGCCGTCACGACCAGTTCCAATGTCGGCGCGCAGACCGCCCAGAATGAAGGCCTGCAGGCCGCTGCACCCGCCGGCGCGCCGGCGAGCCTGGCCGACATGGTCGAAAAGCTGCAGCCGGCCGTGGTCAACATCTCGACCAAGCAGCGCGTCACCGTGCAGAATCCCTTCGCCGGCACGCCCTTTGGCGACCTGTTCGGCCAGGGTGGCGGCGGCAAGCCGCAGACCCGTCAGGCCCAGTCGCTTGGCTCGGGCTTCCTGATCTCGGCCGATGGCTATATCGTGACCAATAATCACGTCGTGTCGGCCGGTGCCGAAGGCGCTAGCGTCGACAGCATCACGGTCACCATGACCAACAAGGAAGAATATCCCGCCAAGCTGGTCGGCCGCGATCCCGCAACCGACCTTGCCGTGCTGAAGATCGACGCGAAGAAGCCCCTGCCCTTCGTCAAGTTCGGCGACAGCACCAAGGCGCGCGTGGGTGACTGGGTCGTCGCGATCGGTAACCCCTTCGCCCTGTCGGGCACCGTGACCGCCGGCATCATCTCCGCCGTGCATCGCGGCACCGGCGGCACCTATGACAAGTTCATCCAGACCGATGCGTCCATCAATCAGGGCAATAGCGGCGGCCCGATGTTCGACATGCGCGGCAACGTGATCGGCATCAACAGCCAGATCCTGTCGCCTTCTGGTGGCAATGTCGGCATCGGCTTCGCCATCCCCTCGGAACAGGCGGCGCCGATCGTCGACACGCTGCGCCAGGGCCAAAGCATCAAGCGCGGCTATCTGGGCGTGCAGATCAGTCCGCTGGGCGAGGATATGGCGGACTCGCTGGGCCTCGCGAAGAATCGCGGCGAGTTCGTGCAGGGCGTCGAGCCTGGCAAGGGCGCCGAAAAGGCCGGCATCAAGGCAGGCGACGTGATCGTCAGCGTTGCCGGTCAGGAAGTGACGCCGGACCAGAATCTGTCGTCGATCGTCGCCAACAGCAAGATCGGGTCGAGCGTGCCGATCGTGCTGCTGCGCAACGGCCAGCGCATGACCCTGAACGCGGTCGTGGGCGAGCGCCCGAGCGAAGACGAACTCAATAATTTCGCCCAGCAGCAGGATGATGATTTCAGCCAGCAGGGCGACCAGGGCAGCGACACCCAGGCGGCGCAGAAGTCGCTGGGCATCTCTGCCATCCCGCTGACCCCCAGCATCACCCGCCAGTTGGGCGTTGCCGGCGACACGCGCGGCATCGTCATCACCGCCGTTGACGGATCGACCCGATGCCGGCGCCAAGGGCCTGCGTCGCGGCGACGTGATCCTGTCGGCCAATAACCGGCCCGGTGCTGACCCAGGCAGATCTGGATGCGCAGGTGAAGGCGGTGTCGGCCCAGGGGTCGCAACGCCATCCTGCTGCAGGTGCTGCGTCGCGGCCAGGCGCCGTTGTTCCTGCCCATCCGCCTGCGCGACAAGTAAGTCAGCGAAAGCGACAATCGTTACGGGCCGCGCTTGCCGGATTGCCTGCCTCCCTTCTAAGAAGGAGCAGACAGTCCGGCGGGCGCGGCCCGACCCGTTTTTGAGGAGCATAAGCCCATGAGCGACGGCATCTTCCTTGGTCTGGGCGCGCCCGAAAAGGACGGCGGCATCCCCCAATATCTCAACCTGCGCCGGGCCAATCGCCACGGCCTGATCGCCGGCGCAACCGGCACCGGCAAGACGGTGACGTTGCAGGGCATCGCCGAAAGCTTCTCGGCGCTCGGCGTCCCGGTGTTCGTGGCCGATGTGAAGGGGCGACCTGTCGGGCATTTCGATGGCCGGTTCGCCGACCGCCAAAAATGCCGACAAGCTGGTGTCGCGCGCCAAGGAAATCGGCATCGCCGATTACAGCTATGCCGACAATCCGGCGATCTTCTGGGATCTCTATGGCGAACAGGGCCATGCGATCCGCACCACGGTCAGCGAGATGGGGCCACTGCTGCTGGCTCGGCTGATGGGCCTCAACGACACGCAGGAAGGCGTGCTCAACATCGCCTTCAAATATGCCGATGAGGAAGGGCTGCTGCTGCTCGACCTGGGCGATCTGCAGGCAATGCTCGCCTATTGCGCGGAAAATGCCGATACGCTCTCGGCCCGCTTCGGCAATGTGACCAAGGCCAGCGTCGGCGCGATCCAGCGCCAGTTGCTCCAGCTCGAAACCCAGGGCGGCGACCATTTCTTCGGCGAGCCCGCGCTCGACATCCACGACTTCCTCAAGGTGGATGACAAGGGGCGCGGTTATGTGAACATCCTCGCCGCCGACAAGCTGATGCAGAGCCCGAAGCTCTACGCCACCTTCCTGCTCTGGCTGCTGAGCGAATTGTTCGAGACGCTGCCCGAAGTGGGCGATCCGGAAAAGCCGGTGCTGGTCTTCTTCTTCGACGAGGCCCATCTGCTGTTCGATGACGCCCCGGCGGCATTGCAGGACAAGATCGAGCAGGTCGTTCGCCTGATCCGTTCCAAAGGTGTCGGCGTCTATTTCGTCACCCAGAACCCGATCGACATTCCCGAAGCCATTGCCGGCCAGCTCGGCAACCGGGTGCAGCATGCGCTGCGCGCCTTCACCCCGCGCGACCAGAAGGCGATCAAGGCCGCAGCGGACACCTTCCGCATCAACCCCGATCTCGACATCGAGACGGCGATCACCGAACTCAAGACCGGTGAGGCGCTGGTGTCGCTGTTGCAGGAGGATGGCGCGCCCGGCGTGGTCCAGCGCACACTGATCGCCCCGCCCCGCTCGCGCCTCGGCCCGGTCGACGCCAAGGAGCGGGCGATCATCCAGTCGATCTCGCCCTGCGAGGGCAAATATGACACCGCCGTCGACCGCGAGTCCGCCGAGGAAATCCTGGCCGCGCGCGGCGAGGCCGCCGCTGCCGCCGCGCAGGCAGCCAAGGCCAAGGCCGAAGCCGACAAGGCCGCCGCCGCCCAGGCCAAGGTCGAGGCCAAGCAGCGCGAACAGGAGTTGAAGGAACAGGCCCGGCGCGATGCCGCCGCGGCGCGCGAGGCGGCCAAGCCCAGCAGCCTCGACAAGGCGGTCCAGTCCGCCACCCGCTCCGCCGCCTCCTCGGTCGGCCGTCAGGTCGCCAATGAACTGGGCCGCGCCGTATTCGGCGGATCGAGCCGCAGATCCTCGGGCGGCGGCATCGCCGGCCAGCTGGTGCGCGGCATATTGGGCAGCCTGTTCAAATAAGGATGGGCCAGTAACATGGACAAGGGGCCGGTCGATTATGTCCGGCCCGTTGCTATCCGCCGCGGGATAAGGCTAGAGCGCGGCCATGTCTTCCTCGGCTGCTGCACCCCACCCGCTCCATTACGGCAATTTCCGCGCCTATCTGGTCGGCCGTTTCTGCGCCACGCTGGCGCAGTACAGCATGATGATCCTGCTCGCCTGGCAGGCCTATAATGTCGCGCGGGAGACGATGAGCACGGGCGAGGCATCGGCGCAGCTTGGCCTCATCGGCCTGGCGCAGTTCCTGCCGCTCTTCTTCCTGACGCCGGTGACCGGCTGGGTGGCCGATCATTTCGACCGGCGGATCATCACCCGGCTGACGCTGGCGCTGTTGATGCTCGCCGCAGCCGTGCTGGCCTTTGCCACCTATGAGGGCTGGGTCAGCCTGCCGCTGATCTTTGGCATCGCAGTCATCGTCGGCATCGCCCGCGCGTTCAACGGGCCGGCCTATGGGGCATTGGCGCCCAATCTGGTGCCGCCCGCCGTGCTGCCGACCGCCATCGCCCTGTCGTCGGTCGCCTGGCAGACCGGCGACATCCTCGGCAAGGCGGTGGGCGGCTATGCCTATGCGATCGAGCCCTGGGCCGCCTATGCGCTGTCGGCGGCCTTGTTCGGCGTCGGCCTGATATCGATGATGATGATCGGGCCGGTGCCCCAGCCGCCGCGCCAGCAGGGCCGCCATCCGATCCGCCAGATGATCGACGGCTTCACCTATCTCAAGAGCAACCGGCTCGTGCTGGCGACGATCACGCTGGACCTGTTCGCGGTATTGCTGGCCGGTGCGACCGCGCTGCTGCCCGTCTATGCCCGCGACATCCTGCATGTCGGGTCGACCGGCTATGGTCATCTGGCGATCGCGCCGGGGATCGGCGCGGCGCTGACAGCGCTCTGGTTCTCCTTCCGGCCGATGAAGACGCAGGTCGGCCTCAAGATGCTGGCGGCGGTCATCCTGTTCGGCCTGGCCACGATCGCCTTCGGCTGCACCGCCTTCCTGCCGCGCGACATCGCGGTGGAGGCCGGCATCGCCGCGCTGATCGTGCTGGGCGGTGCCGACATGGTGTCGGTGTTCGTGCGCCAGTCGCTGGTGCAGTTGCACACGCCCGATGCGATGCGCGGCCGCGTCTCCAGCCTGTCGCAACTGACCATTTCCGCCTCCAATGAACTGGGCGAAGCGGAATCGGGCTTCCTTGCGGCGCTCGTTGGGCCTATCGCTGCGGTCATCGGGGGTGGCGTGGGCGCCATTCTCGTCACGATATTCTGGGCGCGGCTCTTTCCCGAACTGCGCCTTGCACGCACTTTCGACCCACCCGACTTAAGGGAGGCGGACATCAGCCAGGAGACGGCCCAATGAAAGCTGCCACTATTCTCGATACCATCGGCAATACTCCCCATGTCCGGGTCAACCGGCTGTTCGGGGACGCTGAAGTGTGGATCAAGTCGGAACGGTCGAACCCCGGCGGGTCGATCAAGGACCGCATCGCGCTCGCCATGATCGAGGCGGCCGAGGCATCGGGCGACCTGAAGCCGGGCGGCACGATCATCGAGCCGACGTCGGGCAATACCGGCGTAGGCCTCGCCATGGTCGCCGCGGTCAAGGGCTATAAGCTGATCCTGGTCATGCCCGAAAGCATGTCGATCGAACGCCGCCGGCTGATGCTGGCCTACGGCGCCAGTTTCGACCTGACCCCGCGTGAAAAGGGCATGAAGGGCGCGATCGAACGGGCGCTGGAACTGGTGTCGCAGACGCCCGACAGCTGGATGCCGCAGCAGTTCGAGAATCCCGCCAATATCGACGTCCATGTCCGCACCACCGCGCAGGAAATCATCGCCGATTTCGCCGACGCGCCGATCGACGTGCTGATCAGCGGCGTGGGCACGGGCGGCCATATCACCGGCACCGCCGAGGTGCTGAAGAAGCAGTGGCCGAACCTCAAAGTCTATGCGGTCGAGCCGACCTTGTCGCCGGTCATCAGCGGCGGCCAGCCCGGCCCGCACCCGATCCAGGGCATTGGCGCGGGCTTCATCCCGGCGAACCTGCACACCCAGATATTGGACGGCGTGATCCAGGTCGATCCGGCCGATGCGAAGGACTATGCCCGTCGCGCCGCCAGCCAGGAAGGTATGCTGGTCGGCATCTCGTCGGGCGCCACGCTCGCCGCGATCGCGCAGAAGCTGAAGGAACTGCCCGCGGGCAGCCGCGTTCTGGGCTTCAATTATGACACCGGCGAACGCTATCTCTCGGTGCCCGACTTCCTGCCCGAATAAACGGCACAAAGCCTAGGGCATGATCGACGGCACTTTCCCTGACCGGCCACATCGCGCGATGTGGCTGATATGGCTGTTGCTGTTCGTCGGTCTGCCCATGGCGGTCGCCGGCTGGGAAAGCCGGCCGCGCGCTGGCGATGAGGTGGCGCAGGGCCGCCGGCTGGCGGCTGTTGCAGCCGCCCGCCAGCGCCGACCGGCAACGCCGCCGCCCGCCGTCGAACCCGTCGCGATTTTCGCGCTCGGCCCCGAGCAGGCCCGCGACCTCAACGCCCAGATCCCCTTTTCCCGCGATCCCAATCCGCCGGCCCGACCGTTCATGTTCCGCGGATCGGAAACCGATCTGGCCCGAGCCACGGACTGCCTGGCGGCGGCCCAGCTTTACGAAGCGGGCGACGATGCGGTCGGCGAGCAGGCGGTGGCACAGGTCGTGCTCAACCGCGTGCGCCACCCGGCCTTCCCCAAGACTGTCTGCGGCGTGGTGTTCCAGGGGCAGGAACGGACCACCGGTTGCCAGTTCACCTTCACCTGCGACGGCGCACTGGCCCGCACGCCATCCATCGGCGCCTGGGCGCGGGCGCGGGAGATTGCGCGTGGCGCGCTGGCCGGCAAGGTGTTCAAGGCTGTCGGTTATGCCACCCATTATCATACCGACTGGGTTGTGCCCTATTGGAGCGGCAGTCTGGACAAGATCACCGCAGTCGGCACGCATCTGTTCTTTCGCTGGCGCGGCTGGTGGGGCACGCCGCCCGCCTTCCGCCTGGGCGAAGCCGGTGGCGAGCCGCTGATCGCCCGCATCGCCCGCCTGTCCGCCGCGCATCAGGGCCTGCCGGGCAGCGGCCTGCCGGGCATGCCGCTGGTGCTGGCGACCGAAGCGGCCGCCGCGCTGGCCGCCAGGCCGGAACGCGCCATCGGATCGGACTCGCTGGGCAAGACGATCGGTGGCGTCCGACTGATCGCGATCGCACCGGGCGGGCGCAGCTTCCTGGTCGAGCTCAATCGCAGCAGCCCGCCGGAAAGCTGGCCCGCGCTGGCCGAGACCTTCTGTGCCGGACGGCCCGAATGCCGGATCATGGGCTGGCGCGGCGGCGCCGTCCCGACCGGCCTGCCGCTCAACGACGCCCAGCTTGAGGCGATGAGCTTCGCCTATATCCATTATGTCGGCAACGGATTGCAGCGGGCGCTGTGGAACTGCAGCCAGTTCCCCCGCCCGACCAAGGCCGAATGCATGCGGCAGCGCGTGCCAACCGCGACGCCAGCGCCGCCGCCCGCGGCCGCCGTCGCGCCCTCGCTGGATGGCGTGCGGCGCAAGGAGCGGTTCGAGACGGTCAAGATTGCACCGGCCCCACCCGCCACGCCGCCGATCGTGACACCGAAGGTGACACCCGTAACGCCATCCGGCTCCTGATGCGGACGGCGCTGGCGGATTTCGCGCGCGATTACGTTATGGTATAAAATCACGACATTTCGGGGGCAAGATGGTTACGCGGCGGGGCTTTATCGGACGGGCAGGCGGCGCGCTGGGTGTCACTTTCGGTGTCAGCCTGGGGCTGGACGGCGCGGTTGCGGCCACGGCCGGACCGTCGGATGGCTGGCCCGACGAGGCGCCCTTCCGTTTCGCCGGCGACATGACGGATTTCGAGGCGGCACAGCGCGCACTGCTGCCCCTCTATGACGTGGAGCGCGATTTCGCGACTTTCGACGCGGCCTATTATGGGGCGATGACCCGGCCGGTCGCGGCCAGCTATCGCGCCTATTCGCAATGGGTGAACCGCAACAATTCGCTGTTCCTGCGCAATGCCGCACCCGGCCATCCGCGCGACGCCGAGCTGGATCGGTCGCGCACGGCCGTGGCCAAGCTGCTCGGCGCGCAGACCGAGGAGATCGCGCTGTCGGGCGGCGGCACCGAGGCGCTCTATGCGCTGATCGCCAATTATGCGCTGCTCAAGGCCGGCGACGCGGTGATCTATGCCGATGTCGACTATGACGAGATGCAATATGCCTGCGACTATCTGGAGCAGAGCCGGGGCGCCCGCATCGTCCGCTTCAGCCTGCCCGAGCCGCATACGGAAGCGAATATCCTGGCCGCCTATGACAGGATATTGAAGGAAACGCCGCGCGCGAAGCTGCTGCTGCTCACCCATTTGTCCAACCGCAACGGGCTGGTGCCGCCGGTCAAGGCGATCGTCGCCATGGCCAAGGCACGGGGCGTCGACGTGATCCTGGACAGCGCCCAGGCGGTCGGCCACCTGCCCTTTACAGTGGACGACACGGGCGCCGACTTCATCGGCTTCTCGCTGCACAAATGGCTGGCCGCGCCGCTCGGCACCGGCGGCATCTATATTCGCAAGGACCGGCTGCAGGACATCTCCCCCTGGCTCGGCAACCGCATCCATGGGCCGGAGGATATTCGCGCGCGCATCCCGACCGGCACGGTCGACTTCGCCGCCCGCCTGACCATCCCGCGCGCGATCGCGGTGCAGGATGCTATCGGACTGGAGGCGAAATATCGCCATCTCGTCCGGCTGCGCGACTATTGGGTCGAACGGGTTCGCGACATCGCCGGGCTGGAGATATTGGTGCCGCAGGAGGCCGGCCGCTTCGGCGCCGTCACCGGTTTCCGCCTGCCCGGCATGAAGGGCCCGGATGGCGCCAAACAGGCAGCCAAGCTGTTCCTCGACAAATATCGCCTGCTGGTGGTGGCCAAGGCCGGGCTCGCATCCGGGCCAGTGCTTCGCGTGACGCCTGCCCTGTTCAACAGTAGCGCCGAGCTGGACCGGCTGGTCGCCGCGATCAGGGCGGAGCGGAAACTGTTCAGCTAAGACGGTCCGCCGCCTGTGCAAGCAGGCGCCGGGCTTCGTCCGTCACCGCTATTGCGGCGGTGGAGAGCGAGCGACCGGCCCGTCGCACCAGCGCGATCTCGCTCTGTATGGGCGGGCGGTCAACCAGATCGAGCATGACCAGCGCACCGGCCGCGATGTCGGCCTGCGCCGCCGCCGGCGCCCCGACCCAGACCGCGTCCGAGCGCAGCGTCAGATCCCGCAGGATATGGAAATTGTCGCAGATGAAAGCGCCGGTCATGTCCGGCAAGCCGGCGAGAACCAGATCGGACGCGCTGGCAATGGCAAAAGGCCCCAGATCCGCTCGACCAAGCCCGGTGCGCCCGGCCAGCGGATGCCCGCTGCGCACCAGCAATCCGACCTCGATCGCCCCGACCATCTGCACGCTGAGTCCCTGCACATCGGCCAGCGGCCAGCTATTGCCAAAGATCAGTTCGATCTGATCGTCCATCAGTGCCTGGACCAACTGGTCGGGCGTGCGGATCATGGTCCGCAGCAGAAGGCCGGGGCGGGTGCGCTGCACATAGGCGCCAAGATCGGGCAGCAGCAGACTGGCCATCAACGGGCCAAAGCCGATCGCGACCTCTCCCGCCTCACCGCGTGCCAGGAGCCGCAGGTCGCGATCCATACCTGATGCCAGCCCGACGAGATCGCGTGCCTGATCGATGATCTGGCGGCCGATCGCGGTCGGCATCACCCCGCTGCGGCTGCGATCGAACAGCCGCACGCCATAGCGCACCTCGAACGCGGCGATCGAGCGGCTGAGCGCCGGTTGGGTGATGTTGAGCTGCTCGGCGGCTCGCGAAAAGCTGCGGGTCTGCGCGACGGTCAGGATGTGGCGAAGGCGAAGGATATCCATGCATATATGTTATCCTAATCGCATCCAATATGCATTGGACGATATGCATCGCGCACAGCACCCTGAAGCCAACCGTTCCTGAACGGACGACAGGGAGAGACCATGCACGCATTCCTCTATGCCAGCGCCGGCGCCGCTGCGCTGATGATCGCCGCCGCCAGCCCGGCGCAGACGGTGCGCACCACCCTGCCGATTCCCCCCGCGCCCTTCGACGGGGTCATTGCGCCCGATGTCGCCAATTCACGCCCGATGCCGGTGCAGCCGGTTCGCGCGCCAGCCGGCGCGCCCAATGTTTTGCTGTTCATGAGCGACGATGTCGGCTTTGCCATGTCCAGCGCCTTTGGCGGCCCGGTGCCCACACCCAATTTCGAGCGGCTGGCGGCGATGGGCCAGCGGTACAACCGCTTCCATACCACGGGCATCTGCTCGCCCTCCCGCGCGGCGCTGCTGACCGGGCGCAACCATCATGCCGCGGGCAATGGCTATCTGAGCGACCTGCCGACGGGCTTCCCTGGCTATATGGGCCGGATGGGACCGGACACCGCCACGATTGCCCAGATGCTGCGCCTCAACGGCTATAACAGCGCAATGTTCGGCAAGGACCATAATGTGCCCAAGAGCGAGCAGAGCGAGGCGGGGCCATTCGACAACTGGCCCACGGGCCGGGGTTTCGAATATTATTATGGCTTCATCGCCGGGGATAATGATCAATATTCCCCCACCCTGTTCCGGGGGATCAGCCGGGTCGCGCCGGAGGAGAATAAGGCCGACCTGCTCGACAAGCGCCTGGCCGACGAGATCATCCGCTATGTCCATAACCAGAAGGCAGCCGCGCCCGACAAGCCCTTCCTGATCCATTATGCGCCCGGCTCCACCCATGCCCCGCATCAGGCGCCCGCCGACTATATCGCCCGCTTCAAGGGCCGGTTCGACCAGGGGTGGGACCGGATGCGGGAGGAAAGCTATCACCGGCAACTGACCATGGGCATCCTTCCCAAGGGCACGCAATTGACCGCCCGGCCGGCCGAAATTCCCGCCTGGGACAGTCTTGATCCACAACAAAGAGCCTTTGCCGCGCGGACGATGGAGGTCGCTGCGGCGCAATTGGTCTATCAGGACGAACAGTTCGGCCGGGTGCTTGACGAACTGGAGCGCATGGGTCTGCTGGAGACAACGCTGATCAGCGTGATACTGGGCGACAATGGCGCCGCCGCCGAAGCCGGTGTCGAAGGCACCGTCAACGAGATGCAGACGGTCGGGCGCCATAATGAAAGCCCGCAATGGCTGGCATCGAATATCGACCGCATGGGCGGACCGATGACCTATGGCACCTATCCCGCCGGCTGGGCCTGGGCGATGGACACGCCGTTCCGCTGGACCAAGCAGGTGGCGTCGATGCTGGGCGGCATTCGCAACGGCATGATCATGGCCTGGAAGGGGCATGTCGCAAAGCCGGGCAGCATCTGTGCGCAGTTCGGCCATCTCAACGATATCGTGCCCACCGTGCTGGACGCCGCCGGCCTGCCCGCACCGACGAGCGTCAACGGAATCGCGCAGAAGCCTATCGATGGGAAAAGCCTGCTCCCCAGCCTGAGCCAGTGCCAGCCCAAGGCGCCGCGCACCCAATATTTCGAGATCGGGGGCAAGGCTGCCCTCTATCAGGATGGCTGGTTTGCCAGCATGGACGATGGCCGTGCGCCCTGGGTCGCGATGCCACCGGGTGGCGCCAATCCCCCCGTCACCTGGACGCTCTATGACCTGGAGCGCGACTTTTCGCAGTCGACCGACCTGTCGACCTCTCAGCCCGACCGGCTCAAGGCGATGCAGGCCACATGGCAGACTGAGGCCGAACGCAACCAGGTCTTCCCGCTGGACCACCGTTTCGGCGCCGGCCGGGCGGAGGGCATGGCGGCCTTCATCGGCGGCGGCAGGCGCCATTATGAATATTGGGGCAAGGATATCAGCCTGCCAGCCATCGGCCAGCCCTTCCTGGTCGGTCGATCCTTCACCATCACCGCCCAGTTGCACCTCGACAAGCCGGATGCATCGGGCTCCATCATGGCGCTGGGCAGCCATTTCGGCGGCTGGAGCCTCTATCTCGACCATGGTCGCCCCAGCTTCGTCTTCGCCCGGTCGACCAAGCCCGAAGAGGTTGCACGGGTCGCAGCGGCCACCCCTCTTTCCGCCGGCAGCACGTCGATACGGCTGCGCTTTGCCACCAGCGGCTTCGGCAAGCCGGCAGAGGTCACGCTCAGTTCCGGCGAAACACAATTAGCGCAGCTTTCGCTGCCGGTCAGCTTCCTGATGCCGGCCGGCAACGGCGAGACGCTGGACATCGGCCAGGACATTGGCGTGACCGTCACCGACTATGCGACACCCCATGGTCGGCTGGAAGGGGATGTCCGCCATCTGACGATCGACATGGATTGATCCCGCCCCCCTTCACAAAGCCGCCCCCTTTTCCTATATGGGCAGTTCGAAATCGGTCCGTTCCTGTCCTCCCTGGATGGGATGGTCCGTCCCCCTCATCGCTCGGGGTCCGGTTCGCATGGCGCACGAAACCGGCGGAATTGGGCGAGTTTGGCGGGCAACAAGACGCTGACAGTGCGGATCGGACAGTCCCGGCCCGCACTTTTTTGCGTGGAATATGGGGTGCGAATCACCCCGGATTCCAGAGCATCCGGACTGAATTTCCGTTGCAATGCGGAAAAACACGACGAACAGACGACAGGCAGGAACCGCATGGCGACCAAGGCTCTCCCAACGATCAACACCGGCGCTAAGAAGCGCATCCGCAAGGTGTTCGGCGACATCCACGAAGTGGTGCAGATGCCGAACCTGATCGAAGTTCAAAGGGAGAGCTACGAACAGTTCCTCCGTTCCAACCCCGCGATCGGCTATGTGTCGGGCCTGGAAAAGACCCTGCGCAGTGTCTTCCCGATCCGCGACTTCGCCGGCACCGCCGAAATGGACTTCGTCCATTATGAACTGGAAGACCCGAAGTTCGACGTCGAGGAATGCCGCCAGCGTGGCATCACCTATGCCGCGCCGATGCGCGTCACCCTGCGCCTGATCGTGTTCGAGGTCGACGCCGACACCGAAACCCGTTCGGTCCTCGATATCAAGGAGCAGGACGTGTACATGGGCGACATGCCGCTCATGACGCAGAACGGCACCTTCATCGTCAACGGCACCGAGCGCGTCATCGTGTCGCAGATGCACCGTTCGCCGGGCGTCCTGTTCGACCATGACCGTGGCAAGACCCACTCGTCGGGCAAATATCTGTTCGCTGCCCGCGTCATTCCTTATCGTGGCTCGTGGCTCGACTTCGAGTTCGATGCCAAGGACATCGTCAACGTGCGTATCGACCGCAAGCGCAAGCTGCCGGTCACCGCGCTGCTGTACGCGCTCGGCCTCACCGCCGAGGAAATCCTGGGCCAGTTCTACAACAAGGTGACCTTCGTCCGTGGCGAAGGCGGCTGGCAGATCCCCTACACCGCCGAAGCCTGGCGCGGCCTGAAGCCCGCGTTCGACATCGTCGACGCCAAGTCGGGCGAAGTCGTGTTCGCCGCCGGCCACAAGATCAGCCCGCGCGCTGCCAACAAGGCGGAAAAGGATGGCCTGGCCACCCTGCTGATCCCGACCGAGGAAGTCTATGGCCGCTACAGCGCCTATGACCTGATCAACGAGAAGACCGGCGAGATCTACATCGAGGCCGGCGACGAAGTGTCGCCTGAAAACCTCGAAAAGCTCGACAAGGCGGGCATCGACCGCCTGGAACTGCTGGACATCGACCATGTCACCACCGGTCCCTGGATCCGCAATACGCTGAAGGCCGACAAGGCCGAAGAGCGCGACCAGGCCCTGAGCGACATTTATCGCGTCATGCGCCCCGGCGAGCCGCCGACGAAGGAAACCGCCGAAGCGCTGTTCGCCGGCCTGTTCTTCGATCCGGAACGCTATGACCTCTCCGCGGTCGGCCGCGTGAAGATGAACATGCGCCTCGACCTGGATGCCGAGGACACCGTCACCACCCTGCGCGTCGAGGACATCCTGGCGGTCGTCAAGGAACTGGTGAACCTGAAGGACGGCAAGGGCGAGATCGACGATATCGACAATCTCGGTAACCGTCGCGTCCGCTCGGTCGGCGAACTGCTGGAGAACCAGTATCGCGTCGGCCTGCTGCGCATGGAACGTGCGGTCAAGGAACGCATGAGCTCGGTCGACGTGTCGACCGTGATGCCGAACGACCTGATCAACGCGAAGCCCGCCGTGGCCGCGGTGCGTGAATTCTTCGGCAGCTCGCAGCTGTCGCAGTTCATGGACCAGACCAACCCGCTGTCGGAAGTCACCCACAAGCGCCGCGTGTCGGCGCTTGGGCCGGGTGGTCTGACCCGTGAGCGCGCCGGCTTCGAAGTCCGCGACGTTCACCCGACCCATTATGGCCGTATCTGCCCGATTGAAACGCCCGAAGGCCCGAACATCGGTCTGATCAACTCGCTGGCCACCTTCAGCCGCGTCAACAAATATGGCTTCATCGAAACCCCGTACCGCAAGGTGATCGACGGCAAGGTGACCAACGACGTCGTCTATCTGTCGGCGATGGAAGAAGCCAAGCACACGATCGCGCAGGCCAACGCCGAAACCAATGCCGACGGCACGCTGGCGGAAGACCTGATCTCCGCCCGTGAAGCCGGCGAATTCCTGATGGCCCCGCGCGACAACATCACCCTGATGGACGTCAGCCCCAAGCAGCTGGTGTCGGTCGCGGCCTCGCTCATTCCGTTCCTGGAAAATGACGACGCCAACCGCGCGCTCATGGGATCGAACATGCAGCGTCAGGCGGTGCCGCTGGTCCGTGCCGAGGCGCCGTTCGTCGGCACCGGCATGGAAGGCACCGTGGCCCGTGACTCGGGCGCGGCGATCGCCGCCAAGCGCGCCGGCATCATCGACCAGGTCGACGCGACCCGTATCGTGATCCGCGCCACCGGCGATGTCGAACCCGGCCAGTCGGGCGTCGACATCTACACGCTGCAGAAGTTCCAGCGCTCCAACCAGGACACCTGCATCAACCAGCGTCCGCTGGTGAAGGTGGGCGAACTGGTGCAGGCCGGCGACGTCATCGCCGACGGCCCGTCGACCGAGTTCGGCGAGCTGGCGCTGGGCCGCAACGTGCTCGTCGCGTTCATGCCCTGGAACGGCTACAACTACGAAGACTCCATCCTGATCTCCGAGCGGATCGTGAAGGACGACGTCTTCACCTCGATCCATATCGAGGAGTTCGAGGTCATGGCCCGCGACACCAAGCTGGGGCCGGAAGACATCACCCGCGACATTCCGAACGTCGGTGAAGAAGCGCTGCGTAACCTCGACGAGGCTGGCATCGTCTACATCGGCGCCGAAGTGGAGCCGGGCGACATTCTGGTTGGCAAGATCACCCCCAAGGGTGAATCGCCGATGACCCCGGAAGAAAAGCTGCTCCGCGCGATCTTCGGTGAGAAGGCAAGCGACGTGCGCGACACGTCCCTGCGCCTGCCGCCGGGCGTTGCCGGTACCGTCGTCGAAGTCCGCGTGTTCAACCGTCACGGCATCGACAAGGACGAACGCGCCATGGCGATCGAGCGGGAGGAAATCGACCGTCTCGCCAAGGACCGTGAAGACGAACGCGGCATCCTCAACCGTGCGACCTTCAACCGTCTGCAGGAAATGCTGATCGGCCAGACCGCCACTGCCGCGCCCAAGGGCGTCAAGAAGGGCGTTGTGATCGACGAGGCTCTGCTGGGCGAAGTCGAGCGTCACGAATGGTGGAAGTTCGCGGTCGAGGATGATGTCCGTCAGACCGGCATCGAAGCCGTCAAGGCGCAGTATGACGAAGCGGTGAAGCTGATCGTCGAGAAGTTCGAGGATCGCGTCGACAAGCTGCAGCGCGGCGACGAGCTGCCGCCGGGCGTGCTGAAGATGGTCAAGGTGTTCGTCGCGGTGAAGCGCAAGCTGCAGCCGGGCGACAAGATGGCCGGCCGTCACGGTAACAAGGGTATCATCAGCCGCATCCTGCCGGCCGAAGACATGCCCTTCCTGGAAGACGGCACCCCCGTCGACTTCGTGCTGAACCCGCTGGGCGTGCCGTCGCGCATGAACGTCGGTCAGATCTTCGAAACCCATCTGGGCTGGGCCGCACGCGGCCTGGGCGCCCAGATCGGCCAGGCTCTGGACGCATGGCGCGAAGCCAATCCGAACCCCGAGGCGGGCCAGCCCCCCGAGGCGGTGAAGGAACTGCTCAAGACGATCTATGGCGACAATTATGTCGCCGAAATCGAGGCGCGCAGCCCCGAGCAGATCGTCGAGCTGGCGCAGAATGTCCGTGCAGGCGTGCCGATGGCGACGCCGGTGTTCGACGGTGCCGTCGAATCCGACGTGTCGGCGATGCTGAAGCTGGCGGGCCTGGACGAATCCGGCCAGGTTTCGCTGTTCGACGGCCGTACCGGCGACGTGTTCGACCGCAAGGTGACCGTTGGCTACAAATATGTCCTGAAGCTGCATCACCTTGTCGACGACAAGATCCACGCACGTTCCATCGGCCCCTACTCGCTCGTCACCCAGCAGCCGCTGGGCGGTAAGGCGCAGTTCGGTGGCCAGCGCTTCGGTGAAATGGAAGTGTGGGCGCTCCAGGCCTATGGCGCCGCCTACACGCTGCAGGAAATGCTGACGGTGAAGTCGGACGACGTGGTCGGCCGCACCAAGGTCTATGAGGCGATCGTCAAGGGCGACGACACGTTCGAGGCCGGCATTCCCGAAAGCTTCAACGTGCTGGTCAAGGAAATGCGTTCGCTGGGCCTCAACGTCGAACTCGCCGCGATGGACGAGATTGACGACGACGGCATGGCGGCTGCGGCGGAATAAGGGATGCGCGGGCGCTGCTCCGGCAGCGCCCCCTCCCCTGCTTCGCCCGAAAATTACACCCTCTAGAGGGACTTGAGATATGAACGAACTGACGAACTTCGCCAATCCGATCCAGAAGCCGGAAACCTTCGACCAGATCCAGATTGGCCTGGCCTCCCCGGAGCGCATCCGCAGCTGGTCCTTCGGCGAAATCAAGAAGCCGGAAACCATCAACTATCGCACGTTCAAGCCCGAGCGTGACGGCCTGTTCTGCGCCCGCATCTTTGGTCCGATCAAGGACTATGAGTGCCTGTGCGGCAAGTACAAGCGCATGAAGTACAAGGGCATCGTCTGCGAAAAGTGCGGCGTGGAAGTGACCGTGTCGAAGGTCCGCCGCGAGCGCATGGGCCATATCGAACTGGCCGCGCCGGTTGCCCACATCTGGTTCCTGAAGTCGCTGCCCTCGCGCATCGGCCTGCTGCTCGACATGCAGCTCAAGCAGCTTGAGCGCGTCCTCTATTTCGAAAGCTATATCGTCACCGAGCCGGGCCTGACCCCGCTGGAGAAATATCAGCTGCTGACCGAGGACGAACTGCTCGACGCGCAGGACGAATATGGCGAGGACGCCTTCTCGGCCGGCATCGGCGCCGAAGCCGTCAAGCAGATGCTGATGGATCTCGACCTGGAAGGCGAGAAGCAGGCGCTGCTGGACGAACTGGCCGTCACCAAGTCGGAACTGAAGCCCAAGAAGATCATCAAGCGCCTGAAGGTCGTCGAGAGCTTCCTGGAATCGGGCAACCGCCCCGAATGGATGATCCTGGACGTCGTGCCGGTCATCCCGCCGGAACTGCGCCCGCTGGTGCCGCTGGACGGTGGCCGCTTCGCGACCTCGGATCTCAACGATCTGTATCGCCGCGTCATCAACCGCAACAACCGCCTGAAGCGCCTGATGGAGCTGCGTGCGCCGGACATCATCGTCCGCAACGAAAAGCGCATGCTGCAGGAAGCCGTCGACGCCCTGTTCGATAACGGCCGTCGCGGCCGTGTCATCACCGGTGCCAACAAGCGTCCGCTCAAGTCGCTGTCCGACATGCTCAAGGGCAAGCAGGGCCGCTTCCGTCAGAACCTGCTCGGCAAGCGCGTCGACTATTCGGGCCGTTCGGTCATCGTGACCGGTCCGGAACTCAAGCTGCATCAGTGCGGCCTGCCCAAGAAGATGGCGCTCGAACTGTTCAAGCCCTTCATCTACGCCCGCCTCGACGCCAAGGGTCTGTCCATGACCCTGAAGCAGGCCAAGAAGTGGGTCGAAAAGGAGCGCAAGGAAGTCTGGGACATCCTCGACGAAGTCATTCGCGAGCACCCGGTCATGCTGAACCGCGCGCCGACGCTCCACCGCCTCGGCATCCAGGCGTTCGAGCCCGTGCTGATCGAAGGCAAGGCGATCCAGCTGCACCCGCTCGTCTGCTCGGCCTTCAACGCCGACTTCGACGGTGACCAGATGGCCGTCCACGTGCCGCTCTCGCTGGAAGCCCAGCTGGAAGCGCGCGTGCTGATGATGTCGACCAACAACATCCTGTCGCCTGCCAACGGCAAGCCGATCATCGTTCCCTCGCAGGACATGGTCCTGGGTATCTATTACCTGTCGATGGAACGCGAAGGCGAGCCGGGCGAAGGCATGCTGCTGTCCGACATGCAGGAGGTCCATCAGGCCCTCTATGCCAAGGCGGTCACCCTGCACTCGAAGATCATCAGCCGCGTGCCGCAGACCGACGAAAATGGTCAGCAGTATATGAAGCGCTTCGAGACCACGCCGGGTCGCATGCTGCTGGGCGAATGCCTGCCCAAGTCGCACAAGGTGCCCTTCGACGTCGTCAACCGCCTTCTGACCAAGAAGGAAATCGGTGACGTCATCGACCAGGTCTATCGTCACACCGGCCAGAAGGACACGGTGCTGTTCGCCGACGCCATCATGTCGCTGGGCTTCCGCCACGCGTTCCAGGCCGGCATCAGCTTCGGCAAGGACGACATGGTCATCCCCGACAGCAAGGTGACGATGGTCGACGAGACCAAGGCACTGGTGGCGGATTATGAGCAGCAGTATCAGGACGGTCTGATCACGCAGCAGGAAAAGTACAACAAGGTGATCGACGCCTGGAGCCGTTGCGGCGACCAGGTCGCGAACGCCATGATGGACGAGATCCGTGCCCAGCCCAAGGATCCCAAGACCGGCCGTCTGGCGCCGATCAACTCGATCTACATGATGGCGCACTCGGGTGCCCGTGGTTCGCAGGCCCAGATGAAGCAGCTGGCCGGCATGCGCGGCCTGATGGCCAAGCCGTCGGGCGAGATCATCGAAACGCCGATCATCTCGAACTTCAAGGAAGGTCTGACCGTTCTTGAATATTTCAACTCGACCCACGGTGCCCGTAAGGGTCTGGCCGACACCGCGCTCAAGACGGCAAACTCGGGTTACCTGACCCGCCGTCTGGTCGACGTGTCGCAGGACTGCACCATCGTCGAGGATGATTGCGGCACCGAAAAGGCGCTGGAGATGAAGGCCATCGTACAGGGTGGTTCGGTCATCGCCTCGCTGGGCGAGCGCATTCTGGGCCGTACCACGGCGCAGGATATCGTCGACAGCAAGGATGGCACCGTCATCATCCCGATCGGCACCCTGCTGGACGAAGCCATGATCACCCAGATCGAGGCGATCGGCACGCAGGCCGTGAAGATCCGCAGCCCGCTGATCTGCGAAAGCCGGATGGGCGTTTGCGGCAAGTGCTACGGCCGTGACCTCGCCCGTGGTACGCCGGTGAACATCGGTGAGGCGGTCGGCGTCATCGCGGCACAGTCCATCGGTGAACCGGGCACGCAGCTGACCATGCGTACCTTCCACATCGGCGGCGCGGCGAACTTCAACGAAACGTCGAACCTGGAAGCCCTGTCGGACGGCACGATCGAGCTGCGCGACATGCCGACCATCACCGACAAGAATGGCCGTCGCCTGTCGCTGGCCCGTAACGGCGAAGTCGCGATCATCGACAGCGAAGGTCGCGAACGCGAAACGCACCGCCTGCCTTATGGTGCCACCATCCTGTTCGCAGATGGCGATGCCGTGAAGAAGGGCGATCGCTTCGCCGAGTGGGATCCGTTCACCATGCCGGTGATCACGGAAAAGCCGGGTATCGTTAAGTATGTCGACCTGATCGACAACAAGACGCTGACCGAACAGACCGACGAAGCCACCGGCATCGCACAGCGCGTTGTCATCGAGCATCGTGGTGCCGCCCGGACGAAGGAAGATCTGCGTCCGCGTCTGACCCTGATGGACGACAATAGCGGTGAAGCCGCCCGCTACATGCTGGCGGTCGGTGCGACCCTGTCGGTCGACGATGGTGCAGAGGTTCAGGCCGGTGACGTGCTGGCGCGTGTCAGCCGTGAAGCGGCCAAGACCCGCGACATCACCGGTGGTCTGCCGCGCGTTGCCGAGTTGTTCGAAGCCCGCAAGCCCAAGGACAATGCCATCATTGCCAAGGTCTCGGGCCGCGTGCAGTTCCTCAAGGATTACAAGGCGAAGCGCAAGATCGCCATCAATCCCGAGGATGGCGGCGAGCCGGTCGAATATCTGATCCCCAAGAGCAAGGTGATCGACGTTCAGGAAGGCGACTACGTGAAGCGTGGCGACAACCTGATCGGTGGTTCGCCCGATCCGCACGACATTCTGGAAGTGCTCGGCATCGAGCCGCTGGCCGAATATCTGGTCGCCGAAATCCAGGAAGTCTATCGCTTGCAGGGCGTGAAGATCAACGACAAGCACATCGAGACGATCGTTCGTCAGATGCTGCAGAAGGTCGAGATCATCGAGTCCGGCGACACCACCCTGCTGGTGGGCGAGCAGGTCGACCGCGAGGAAATGGACGAGATCAACAGCAAGCTGCAGCCGGGCTTCGCCCCCGCTGCCGGCAAGCCGGTGCTGCTCGGCATCACCAAGGCCTCGCTGCAGACCCGTTCGTTCATCTCGGCGGCGTCCTTCCAGGAAACCACCCGCGTCCTCACGGAAGCGGCGGTCCAGGGCAAGAAGGACACGCTGGTTGGCCTGAAGGAAAACGTCATCGTCGGCCGCCTCATCCCGGCGGGCACCGGTGCCGGCATGAACCGCCTGCGCGTTGCCGCCTCGTCGCGTGACGCGGCGATGCGGGCCGCGCTGCGCGCTTCGGCTCAGGTCGACCTGATCGCGCCGAAGAGCGCGGCCGAGGAACATGCGGCCGAACTGGCCCAGGGTCCGGAAGCCGCGATCGGCGACGATCCGCTGGGTGCCGTGCAGGGTGATGATTTCACCACGCAGGACATGGACTGACTTTGAAAAGGCGGGAGCCGCTTCCTACATGGGGAGCGGCTCCCAGCCCGGTTTTGAGAGAGACCGACATATTGCCCGCCGGATCAGCGATGATCCGGCGGGCTTTTCTTTGTCCGGTAAAGGCAGCCGGTCGGCGATCAGAAGGATCGACAAAAAACTGCGGAAAGGCTGCACAAAGCGCTTGACCGACTCTGAATCCCCGCCTATCTGCGGCCTCCCAAGCGGGGCAAGCCCTGCTGATGATGCCCGATCCTCTAATGGTAAGAGAGCGGACTCTGACTCCGTCAATCAAGGTTCGAATCCTTGTCGGGCATCCAAATATTCCCCCATCAGATAAAAACTGACCAGCGATGATGTTGCACGCCCTATGGACGTAGGCGGCCATCATCCCTATATACCGGTCGGTATGGAAATCACGGCAACACAGAGTGGCAGGGGCCGCCCGCGGGAGTTCGATCCCGAGGAAGCCCTGGCGGCTGCGCTTCAGGTCTTCTGGCGGCGCGGCTATGAAGGCGCATCGCTGGCGGAACTGACCGAGGCGATGGGCATCACCAAGCCCAGCCTCTATGCCTGTTTCGGCAACAAGGAAGCCCTATTCCGCAAGGCCCTCGACCTCTATGAGCGCGACAAGCTCTGCTATGTGAAGTCGTCGCTGGAGGCACCGACCGCCAAGGCCGTGGCCGAGCGCATGCTGCGCGGATCGCTGGCGATCCAGACCGGCAACAAAGATCCCCAGGGGTGCATGGGCGTCATCAGTTCGGTCGGTGGCACCGCCCATTCCGAATGTATCCGCGACGAAGTGCTGGCCCGCCGTGCCTCGTCCGACCGCGCCCTGCTCGACCGGTTCGAACGCGCCCAGGCAGAGGGCGACCTGCCCGCCGGAGTCGAGCCCCAGGCGCTCGCCTGTTATCTCTCGACCGTGATCCAGGGCATGGCCGTTCAGGCCGGTGCCGGTGTTCCGCGCGATCGGCTGGAGCAGCTGATCGACACCACCCTCACCATGTGGCCGAGCAAATAGCGGAATTTATTTCGCTTTTGCAGCGATGCGGGTCTTGAAATTGCCGCACTGCAAATAAAATACCTCCCGGTACAAAAAGACGGTTGACGGGACAGCCCCCGTTAATATATACCATACGGTACACAATGATGCTGGGTGTGTAGCCCAGGGAGGTCATCATGCAGCAATTCCACCATCGGCGCTGTCGACGATAGCGTCACCCAAAGGGGCGGTTTCCCGGTAACGGGTTCCTCCTGATTCATCATCTTTGCGCCCTCTTCGCGACGGTTTGTGCCGTTCGCGCCGCAAGGACGCATGCCCGCATCTTCGGGCGAGTTTTTCGGGACGCGATCCGCGCTTTTCCGCGTGGAGCCGTGCGCCCGCTTCAGATCGCAGGAAGGAACAAGCCTTGGCTTTCCTTGATTTCGCCCAGGCACTTGCCGGTCCGCAGATGGCGGTCGGCGCCACCCGCCCCACTCCCGCCGTACCCGCCATCAGTGTTGAGGCCCAGGCAACCAGCTTTTCCGCCCAGGAATGGCAGATCGTCGACCTTGCCCGCACCGACGGCTTGCGCTCGCTGCGCGGCCCCGGTTCTTTCGCCCGTCTGCGCAAGTGGATCTGGGGCGAGGAACATAGCCCCACCCTGGCCAGCGAACGGCTGGAGGCACTGCGCCGCCTGGCCGTCGAGGCTTGGCACAAGGGCTATGCCGTGTCGCTTTCCGCCCTCGCCGCCTTCCGCGCGGCCGGCTTTTCCACCGCGCAGCTCGAATTGCTGCTCGCCACCATCAGCGCGGGCCGCACCGCCCGCGCCCCCCGGAGCTAATCCATGAACCAGTTCACCAAGATCACAGCCGACGGCAGCGCGTCGGACGTTCACGCGCCACCGGGCAACCGCTGGTCGCGCAAGCATTGCGGCATCGCTGCCATCGCCCTCATCGCCCTGTTCGGCATCGGCTGGAAGCTGGTCGACCGCCCGTCCGCCCAGGCCGCGGCCGCCCCGCTGGCGGCGGTCGGCGTTTCCGCGCCGCTCGCCCGCAGCGTGACGCAGTGGGATGATTATGTCGGCCGCTTCGCCCCCAGCCAGACGGTCGAGATCCGCCCCCGCGTATCAGGCGCGGTGACCGCCATCCACTTCCGCGACGGCGATTTCGTCCGTCAGGGGCAGTTGCTCTTCACCATCGACCAGCGTCCTTTCCAGGCCGCCCTGGCCGAAGCGCGCGCCAGCGTCGCGTCCGCCCGAAGCGAGCTGCTGCTGGCCCAGAATGATTATGGCCGCGTCCAGCGGCTGACCGGCGACGAAGCCGTGTCGGCGAGCGAAGTGGACTCGCTCCGCTCGCGTCTGCAGGCGGCACAGGCCGCCCTGGCCGGCGCGCAGGCCCGCGAACGCAGCCGGGCACTGGATGTAGAATTCACCCAGGTCCGCGCCCCGATCTCCGGCCGCGTGTCGGATCGCCGCGTCGACATCGGCAATCTGGTCTCGGGCGGAGAAGGCAGCACCGCGTCGCTGCTGACCACGGTCAACAAGCTCGATCCGATCTATTTCAACTTCGACGCCTCCGAAGCGCTCTATCTCAAGTCGCAGCGCGACAAGGAGAATGGCGGCGCGGTCGAGGTGCGGTTGCAGGATGAGGCGGACTATAACCACAAGGGCCGCCTGGACTTCACCGACAATGGGCTCGATCCCCGGTCGGGCACGATCCGCATTCGCGCAGTCTTCGACAATCCGGGCAATTTCCTGACCCCCGGCCTGTTCGGCAATATGCGCCTGGCCAATGGCGGCAAGGCCAATGCCCTGCTGGTCCCGGACGAGGCGATCCAGTCCGACCAGGCACGCAAGACCGTGCTGGTGGTGGACAAGGAGGACAGCGTCGCGGTGAAGCCGGTCGAGCTTGGCCCGATCGTCGACGGGCTGCGCATCATCCGCAGCGGCCTCGATCCCAAGGACCGGGTGATCGTGACCAATCTCCAGGCAGCGATGCCCGGTGCCAAGGTTGCGGTGAAGCCGGCCCGGATCACCCCGACCCCGGCGCCCGTCACGCCGGTCGACAGCGCCGCCCCGGTCGCCGCCCAGGCCACCTTCGCCCGGTAATTGCCCTCTCCTCCGTTCGGGCTGAGCGAAGTCGAAGCCTTCCACTGAGCCGCAGGCGAAGTGGCTTCGCTTCGCTCAGCCGGGCCCTTCGACAAGCTCAGGGCGAACGGAATGAGAGGTCGACCTGATATTCCCTGCCCGTGATCCGGCCTAGCCGGATCGCGCGGTATCCCTTTCGCCTTTCGCAAAGGACGATCCGATGCGTTTCTCCCGTTTCTTCATCGACCGGCCGATCTTCGCCGCCGTCATCGCGGTGGTCATCACCGTGGTCGGTGCGCTCGCCTTTATCGGCCTGCCGGTGTCCCAATATCCCGACATCGTGCCGCCCACGGTCACCGTGTCCGCCCAATATCCCGGCGCATCGGCCGAAACGGTCGCGTCGACCGTGGCCGCGCCGATCGAACAGGAAATCAACGGCGTCGACGACATGCTCTATCAGAGCAGCCAGTCGACCGGCGATGGCAAGGTCGTCATCACCGTTACCTTCAAGATCGGCACCGACCTGGATGCCGCGCAGGTTCTGGTGCAGAACCGCGTCGCCGTCGCCATCCCCCGCCTGCCCGAAGAGGTGCAGCGGCTGGGCGTCGTGACCCGCAAGACCACGCCCGAATTCCTGATGGTCGTGAACCTGCAGTCACCCGACGGCACCTATGACCGCGACTATATCTCCAACTATGCCCTGACCCAGGTGCGCGACCGGCTCGCCCGGCTGGACGGCGTGGGCGACGTGCAGCTGTTCGGTTCGCGCGACTATGCGATGCGCATCTGGATCGATCCCGATCGTGCCGCCGCGCTGGACCTGACCGCCGGAGAGATCGTCTCCGCCCTGCGGGCACAGAATGTCCAGGTATCGGCCGGCTCGATCGGCCAGCCGCCCTATGACCGGGGCGAGGCTTTCCAGCTTGGCGTCGAGATGCAGGGCCGCCTGACCACGCCCGATCAGTTTTCCGACATCGTGATCCGTTCGGACGCCGATGGCCACCAGGTGCGCGTGCGCGATGTCGCCCGCGTTGAACTGGGCGCGCAGGATTATGGCACCAACACCTATCTGTCGAACAAGCCGACGGTCGTCATCGCGACGATGCAGCGCCCCGGCTCCAACGCGCTCGACGCGGCGGAGAAGGTCAAGGCGGAGATGGAGCAACTGTCCAAGCGCTTCCCCAAGGGCCTGGAATATAGCATCATCTACAACCCCACCGAATTTATCAGTCAGTCGATCGACGCCGTCTATCACACGCTGTTCGAAGCGGTGATCCTGGTTGTCCTCGTCATCCTCATCTTCCTGCAGAACTGGCGCGCGGCGGTCATCCCGATCATCGCGATCCCGGTCTCGCTGATCGGCACGGCCACGATGCTGGCGGCAGTGGGCTATTCGCTCAATAACCTGTCGCTGTTCGGCCTTGTGCTGGCGATCGGCATCGTCGTCGACGACGCGATCGTCGTGGTGGAGAATGTCGAACGCAATATCGAAAATGGCATGAGCCCGCTGCAGGCGGCGCGCGTGTCGATGGACGAAGTGTCGACCGCGCTGATCGCGATCGTGCTGGTGCTGTGCGCCGTGTTCGTGCCAACCCTGTTCATCACCGGCATTTCCGGTGCCTTCTACCAGCAGTTCGCGGTCACCATCTCGACCGCGACGGTCATCTCGCTGATCCTTTCGCTCACCTTGTCGCCGGCTGCAGCCGCCCTGCTGCTGAAGCCCAAGCATGGCGCCCATGATCTCGACAATGCGCCGCGCTGGCGCCAGGTCGCGGCCAAGGCGGCGGATCGCTTCAACCAGGGCTTTGATCGGATGAGCGCGGGCTATGCGCGCCTCACCCGCTTCCTCGTCGCCCGGCCCAAGAAGATGCTGCTGACCTATGCCGGCCTGATCGCCGCCACCATCGCCCTGTTCTGGGTGACGCCCGGCGGCTTCATCCCGGCGCAGGATCAGGGTTATTTCCTGGCCGTCGTCCAGCTGCCCTCGGGCGCATCGCTGGAGCGCACCGACAAGGTGACGCGCGAGGTCGCGGCGAAGATCCTGCCGATCAAGGGGCTGCGCGGTGCGGTGATGTTCGCCGGCTTCCACGGCCCCTCGCAGACGCAGGCGCCCAACAGCGCGGCGATCTACTTCCCGTTCAAGAGCTTTGCCGAGCGCAAGGCGGAAGGCGCCACCTATACTGGCATCATGGATCAGGCGAACAAGGCGGTTGCGGGCTATGACAAGGCGCGCATCCTGCTGGTGCCGCCGCCGCTGATCCAGGGCATTGGCTCGGCCGGTGGTTATCGCCTGATGCTGGAGGACCGGGAGGATCGCGGCTATGCGGAACTCAACAAGGTCGCCGGCGAACTGATCGGCAAGGCCAATCAGAGCCCAAGCCTGGCACAGGTCTACACCCTGTTCGACGTCGGCACCCCCCGCATCTTCGCGGATGTCGATCGCCGCAAGGCCGACCTGCTGGGTGTGCCGCCCGAGCGCGTGTTCGAAGCGATGCAGGTCTATCTCGGCTCTGCCTTCGTCAACGACTTCAACCTGCTCGGTCGCACCTATCGCGTGACCGCCCAGGCCGATGCCGAACATCGCGGCACCGTGGCCGACATCGCCAACCTGAAGACCCGGTCGAACAGCGGCCAGATGGTGCCGATCGGTTCGGTCTCCACCTTCCGCGACAAGACCGGCCCCTATCGCGTGGTCCGCTACAATCTGCTGCCCGCGGTGGAAATCGATGGCGACACGGCACCGGGCTATTCGTCGGGCCAGTCGCTGAGCACGATGGAGAAGCTCGCCGACGCCGCCCCTGCCGGCTATGCCAGCGAATGGACCGGCGTTGCCTATCAGCAGATCAGTGCCGGCAATACCGCAGGCATCGTCTTCGGCATGGCGGTCTTCTTCGTCTTCCTGGTGCTGGCGGCGCAATATGAAAGCCTGACCTTGCCGCTGTCGATCATCCTGATCGTGCCGATGTGCCTGTTCGCGGCCATGCTGGGCGTGAACCTGCGCGGGATGGACAACAACATCCTGACGCAGATCGGTCTGGTCGTGCTGATCGCGCTCGCGGCGAAGAACGCCATCCTGGTGGTCGAATTCGCCAAGCAGGCGGAAGAGGAACAGGGGCTGAGCCCGGTCGAAGCCGCCGTCCAGGCTGCCCAGACCCGTCTGCGCCCGATCCTGATGACCAGCTTCGCCTTCATCCTGGGGGCGGTGCCGCTGGTGATCGCCAACGGAGCCGGTGCGGAACTGCGCCAGGCGCTGGGCACGGCGGTCTTCTTCGGCATGACCGGCGTGACGGCCTTCGGCCTGCTCTTCACCCCCACCTTCTATGTCGTGTGCCGTGCGCTGGGCGATCGTTTCGCCCGCCGCCGGCGCCCGGAAGCCGATGATGCCGCTGCATTGCAGCCGGCTGAATGAGGACAAAAGCCATGACAAGGAACCTGATTGCCCTGTTGCTCGGCGCCAGTGCCCTGACGGCCTGCGCCGCCGGGCCGGATTACAAGGCCCCCGCCACCCCGACCACGGCGGCCGCCCCCTTCATCGGGGCAGCGAACCCGGCGGTCGCCCAGAGCGCCGCCGACGACCATTGGTGGCGGCTCTATAACGACCCGCTGCTCGACGGGCTGGTCGGCGATGCGCTGAAGGCCAATACCGACATCCGCGTCGCCGTCGCCCGACTGGAACGTGCCCGCGCCCAGTTGCGCGGCGCCCGGTCCGACCGGCTGCCTAGCACCAATATCAGCGGCTCCCCGACCTATGGCCGGGTGTCGCAGGCCCAGACCCTGCCCGGCATGGACCGGGAAAACTGGACCGTCGATATGGGGCTGGACGTCGCCTATGAGGTCGACCTGTTCGGCCGGGTGAAGCGCAGCATAGAGGCCGCGCGCGGCGATGTCGGCGCGGCCCAGGCCGATGCCGATGCGGTCCGGGTTGCCGTCGTCGCCGATACGGTGCGCGCCTATGTCGACGCCACCGCCTCGGCCCAGCGGCTTGCCGTCGCGAAGGAAACGGTCGACCTGCTCGACAAGTCGATCCGCATCACCAGCGCCCGCTTCGACGCCGGCCGGTCCGACCGGCTGGATGTTATCCGAGTGACGACACTGCGCGAACAGCAGCAGGCGTTGATCCCCAATCTGGTCGCCGATCGCAATGCCGCCCTGTTCCGGCTGGCGACGCTGACCGGCCGGACGCCGCAGGAGTTGCCCGCGTCCGTCCAGAACGCGACCGTGACACCGAATGTGACACAGCCGATCCCGGTCGGCGACGGCCAGGCACTGCTGGCGCGGCGGCCGGACGTGCGCGCGGCCGAACGGCGGCTGGCGGCCGACACAGCGCGGGTCGGCGTGGCCACCGCCGACCTCTATCCGCGCATCACGCTGGGCGGATCGATCGGCACCACGGCGGTCGGCGGCGGCAATCTGTTTGGCGCCGGACCGCTCAACTTCCTGCTGGGGCCGCTGATCAGTTGGGCCTTCCCCAATCAGGAAGCCAATCGGGCAAAGATCGCGGCGGCAAAGGCGGATGGCGACGGATCGCTTGCCGCCTTTGACGGCACGGTGCTGCAGGCGCTGGAGGAAACCGAGACGGCGCTGTCCACCTACGCCAATGCGCTGGAGCGGCGGGCGACGCTGCAATCGGCGCGGGACGAGGCGGCTCGGGCTGCACGGATCAGCCTGGCGCGCCAGCGCGAGGGGCAGATCGACTTCCTGACCGTGCTGGATGCGCTACGCACCCAGGCTTCGGCCGACGCGGACCTGGCGACCGCCAACCGCTCGGTCGCCTTTGCCCAGGTGGACCTGTTCCGCGCTTTGGGCGGCGGCTGGACCACGACCTGATACAGAAAGGGCGGCGTTTCAAAAAACGCCGCCCTTTTTTTCAGACGATGAAATTGCCCTGATGGGCGAATGTCTCGATCTCGTGCCGACCGCTCGGCGCCTCGCGCGCCTGCAGCGCTTCGGGCAGGCTCGCCTTGTCGCCCTGCCGCCCGATCGCGATCGCCGCCTCGATCCGGAAACGATCCGGCACCGCCAGTTCGGCGCGGGCCTTGTCGAAATCGACGCCGGTCATCGCATGGGTATGATAGCCAAGCCGCGTCGCCTGCAGCGCCAGCGTCGCCCAGGCGGCGCCCGCATCGAAGCTGTGGCTGTGCGAAGGCTTGTAGTCTTCCGATCCCTGCGCCGCCATCAGCGTGTCGGAAATGACGAAGACCAGCGCCCCGGCATGCTGCACCCAGCCCTGGTTGAACGGAAAGAGCAGGTCGAGGAAGCGCGCCCAGTCGGCGCTGTCGCGATGGGCATAGAGGAAGCGCCAGGGCTGGTAGTTGAAGGCCGAAGGCGCCCAGCGGGCGGCATCGAACAGCGTGTCGATATCTGCCTGGGGGATCGCGGAGCCGTCAAAGGCGCGGGGCGACCAGCGCTCCAGGATCAGCGGATCGACGGGACGGGTAACTTCGCGCGGGCTGGTGGCCATCTGGATCTCCTTCAAGGCGATGACGCGATCGGCGCGCCATGCTGTTGGAAATCTATCTAGCGGATGTTCCGCCGCTGCGAAGAGGCGTTGGACTTTCGCCCTGGAAACACAGGGTTTCCCCGATCAGGCGCAGGCATCCTGCGGCTGGCGTTCGCGATCGCTACGCGACATGGGCGCGCTACGGTCATCGGCATCGCGCTCGAACAGCACGACGGCAGGTTCCCTGAAAAGGGCCTGCGCCAGCCGATCGCGCAGGCGCGTCAACGGTCCGTCCTGATCCTGATAGGCCATATATGCGTCCTCTCTGCCGACTCGGGCGGCTTATCTACCGATGGTATAGAGAATCGTCCCCCAAGCAATGCTGGCCGTCGCGGTAGAAAAGCTATCCGTCTTGGAGTCTGTTTGGAAATGCGCCTCCGGCGCATCCGCACCGGCCCGCACCCCCACCCGACCACCCATCAGGGTACTATGTCTGGGCGGTCGGGTGGGGGTGCGGGCCGGTGCCGTATCGAAAATGCGCTCTTCCGCACATTTCCAGACAGGCTCTCAGGCCTGCTGAAAAATCATACGCAAATACTATGCGGCCGCCCCGCCCCGCGTCTCGCATTCAAACGGAAGAGGGGCCTAATCGGGCGCTCGCTAACGACCCTGTCCGCCTCCCGCGGCGGGCGTGATGCGGGAGTTACCCCCATGCAGGATCTCTTGTGGATCGGCATCATCCTGGCGCTCACGGCGGCTAGCCTCGGCTATGTCCGGCTGTGCGGCGACGCCTGAAGGAGGGATGCCATGACCATCGACCTCTGGCTCGCGGCGATCAACGCCGCCGGGCTTCTCGTCTATCTCGTTGCCGTGCTCGCACGGCCCGAACGCTTTTAAGGGGGGCCGTACATGACCTTCCAGGGATGGCTGCTGATCGCAGCCTTTGTCGGCATCTTGCTGGCGCTGACCAAGCCGATGGGCCTGTGGCTTTTCGCCCTTTATGAGGGCCGCCGCACGCCGCTTCACGCCGTGTTCGGCCCGATCGAACGGGGCTTCTACCGCTTGTCGGGGATCGATCCGGACGCCGAACAGAGCTGGCGCCGCTACGCAGTTCACATGCTGCTCTTCAACGTCGCGCTGCTGTTCTTCACCTATGCGGTGCTGCGCCTGCAGGGGCTGCTGCCGCTCAACCCGCAGGGCTTTGCCGGCACCAGCAGCGACCTCGCCTTCAACACGGCGGTCAGCTTCACCACCAACACCAACTGGCAAAGCTATTCGGGCGAGTCGACCATGTCGAACCTCAGCCAGATGCTGGGCCTCACCATCCACAACTTCCTGTCGGCCGCCACCGGCATTGCCCTCGCCTTCGCCCTGTTCCGCGGCTTTGCCCGGCGCAGCGCATCGACGATCGGCAATTTCTGGGCGGATGTCACCCGCGTGACCCTCTATCTGCTGCTGCCGATCTGCATCGTCTATGCCCTGTTCCTGATCGCGAGCGGCGTACCGCAGACGCTGGCCGGGTCGGTCGACGTGACCACGCTGGAAGGCGTGAAGCAGACCCTGGCGCTCGGCCCCGTCGCCAGCCAGGAAGCGATCAAGATGCTGGGCACCAATGGTGGCGGCTTCTTCAACGCCAACAGCGCCCATCCCTTCGAGAACCCGACCGCGCTGACCAATCTGGTGCAGATGCTGTCGATCTTCGTGATCGGCTTCGGCCTCACCTGGACCTTCGGCAAGGCCGTCGGCAATCCGCGCCAGGGCTGGGCCATCCTCGCCGCCATGCTGGTGATCTTCCTCGCCGGCGTCACCGTCACCTATTGGCAGGAAGCGGCCGGCAATCCGGTGCTCCACAATCTGGGCGTCGCCGGTGGCAATATGGAAGGCAAGGAAGTCCGCTTCGGCATGGCTGCCTCCTCCCTGTTCGCAGTCGTCACCACGGCGGCAAGCTGCGGCGCGGTCAACGCCATGCATGACAGCTTCACCGCACTGGGCGGCATGATCCCGCTGTTCAACATTCAGCTGGGCGAAGTCGTCATCGGCGGCGTCGGCGCAGGCATCTACGGCTTCCTGCTGTTCGCCATCCTGGCCGTGTTCGTCGCGGGCCTGATGGTCGGCCGCACGCCGGAATATGTCGGCAAGAAGATCGAGAGCCGCGAAGTCAAGCTGGCCGTGCTCGCCATTGCCGTGCTGCCTTTGATCATCCTGGGCTTCACCGCCATCGCCAGCGTCACCGACGCGGGCCTGGCCGGGCCGCTCAACAAGGGACCGCATGGCTTCAGCGAAATCCTCTACGCCTTCACCAGCGCCGTCGGCAACAATGGCTCGGCCTTTGCCGGCCTGTCGGCCAACAGTCCCTTCTATAACGGGATGCTGGGCGTCGCGATGTGGATCGGCCGCTTCTTCATCATCATTCCCATGCTGGCCATCGCAGGCAGCTTGGCCGCGAAGAAATATACGCCCGAAACCGCCGGCAGCTTCCCCACCACCGGGGCACTGTGGACCGGTCTGCTGGTCGGCATCGTGCTGATCGTGGGCGGCCTGACCTTCCTGCCCAGCCTCGCCCTTGGCCCCATCGCCGATCATCTCGCGATGATCCGTGGCCAGCTTTTCTAAGGATCCATGCACATGGCTCGGTCCGAACAAAAATCGCTCTTCACGGCGGACCTGATCGTCCCGGCTTGTCGAGACGCCTTCCGCAAACTCAATCCCAAGGAACTGATCCGCAACCCGGTGATGTTCACCACCGCGATCGTCGCGGTCCTGCTGACCGTCCTGCTCCTTGTCGGGCAGGACAGCCTGGCCGTCGGCTTCAAGCTGCAGTTGGTGATCTGGCTCTGGCTCACGGTCCTCTTCGGCACCTTTGCCGAGGCGCTGGCCGAAGGCCGTGGCAAGGCGCAGGCCGCCTCGCTGCGCGCGACCAAGGCGGACCTGACCGCCAAGCGGCTGAAGGGCCATGGCGAAAGCTATGAAAATGTCGCCGCCAGCGCGCTGAAGCTGGGCGACGTGGTGCTGGTCCAGACCGGCGACCTGATCCCGTCCGACGGCGAGGTCGTCTCCGGCGTCGCCTCCGTCAACGAAGCGGCCATCACCGGCGAATCCGCGCCGGTGATCCGCGAGGCGGGCGGCGACCGTTCGGCCGTGACGGCGGGCACCCGCGTCATTTCCGACGAGATCCGCGTCCGCGTCACCGTCAATCCCGGCCAGGGCTTTCTCGATCGCATGATCGCGCTGGTCGAGGGTGCCGAGCGGCAGAAGACGCCGAACGAGATCGCCCTCACCCTGTTGCTGGTGGGCCTGACCATCATCTTCCTGATCGCGGTCGGCACCATCCCCAGCTTCGCCAGCTATGCCGGCGGCGCCATTCCGGTGGCGATCCTGGCGGCCCTGCTGATCACCCTGATCCCGACCACCATCGCCGCCCTTCTGTCGGCGATCGGCATTGCCGGCATGGACCGTCTGGTGCGCTTCAACGTGCTCGCCAAGTCGGGCCGCGCGGTCGAGGCGGCAGGCGACATCGACGTGCTGCTGCTGGACAAGACCGGCACCATCACCGTGGGTGATCGTCAGGCGACCGAATTCCGTCCGGTCGGCGGTGCCACCCCGGCCCAGCTCGCACAAGCCGCGCTGCTCGCCAGCCTGGCCGACGAGACGCCCGAGGGCCGTTCGATCGTGCTGCTGGCCCGCGAAGGCTTCAACCAGTCGGTAGATGCCCTGCCCGCCAATGCGGAGATCATTCCCTTCACCGCACAGACCCGGATTTCCGGCGTCACCATTGATGGATCGACGATCCAGAAGGGGGCAGTGGATTCGGTGCTGAAGGCCAATCCGGGCCTGGGTTCCACCCCGGTCGCCAACGAACTGCGCCGCATCACCGACGAGATCGCCCGTGCCGGCGGCACCCCGCTGGCGGTGGCCAAGGACGGCAAGCTGCTGGGCGCGATCTTCCTCAAGGATATCGTCAAGGCGGGCATCCGGGAACGGTTCGGTGAACTGCGCCAGATGGGCATCCGCACGGTGATGATCACCGGCGACAACCCGCTGACCGCCGCCAGCATCGCGGCCGAGGCCGGGGTCGACGACTTCCTGGCGCAGGCAACGCCGGAGGACAAGCTGGCCCTGATCCGCAAGGAACAGCAGGGCGGCCGCCTGGTCGCGATGTGCGGCGACGGCACCAACGACGCCCCTGCCCTGGCGCAGGCCGATGTCGGCGTCGCCATGAACACCGGCACCCAGGCCGCCCGCGAAGCCGGCAACATGGTCGACCTGGACAGCGATCCGACCAAGCTGATCGAGGTGGTGGGCCTGGGCAAGCAGTTGCTGATGACGCGCGGCGCGCTCACGACCTTCTCGGTCGCCAATGACGTGGCCAAATATTTCGCGATCATCCCGGCCATGTTCGTCGCGCTCTATCCGGGCCTTGGCATCCTCAACGTCATGGGGCTGGCCACGCCGGAAAGCGCGATCCTGTCGGCGATCATTTTCAACGCGCTG
This sequence comes from Sphingobium sp. LF-16, assembly GCF_003711185.1. Lineage (NCBI taxonomy): Bacteria > Pseudomonadati > Pseudomonadota > Alphaproteobacteria > Sphingomonadales > Sphingobiaceae > Sphingobium > Sphingobium sp. LF-16. Next base: position 2,969,343 of record NZ_CP029335.1, read on the forward strand.
ATCATTCCCTGTCTGGTGCCGCTGGCGCTCAAGGGCGTGACCTATCGCCCGATCGGCGCCGGTCCGCTGCTGGCCCGCAACCTCGCAATCTATGGCCTGGGTGGCCTGATCGCGCCGTTCGCCGGGATCAAGCTGATCGACCTTGCCGTCAACGGCCTCGGCCTCGCCTGAGGAAGGACAAACCCATGTTTATCGATTTCAAATCCGCCCTGCGTCCGGCCCTGACCATGACTTTGCTCTTCGCCCTGCTGCTGGGCATTGCCTATCCACTGGCGCTGACCGGCATCGGCCAGGCGGTGTTCCCGTCCCAGACCAATGGCAGCCTGGTCGAGGATCAGGGCAAGGTCGTCGGTTCGACCATCATTGGTCAGGCCTTCACCTCGGACATCTATTTCCACAGCCGTCCGTCGGCGGCGGGCAAGGGCTATGACGGCCTTGCCTCCTCCGGCTCCAACTATGGTCCGACCAGCCAGGCGCTGGCCGACCGCGTCAAGACCGACGTCGAGACTCTTCAAGCTGCTACACCTGGTCGTTTTGTTCCGTCCGATCTGGTGACCACCTCTGCCTCGGGGCTTGACCCCCATATCAGCCCCGAGGCAGCTTTTTATCAGGTCGATCGCGTCGCCGCCGCGCGCGGGATCGATGCGGCGCGCGTCCGCAGCCTGGTAGAACAGAGCGTCGAGCAGCCCCTGCTGGGCTTCATCGGCGAACCCCGCGTCAATCTGTTCGATCTCAATCGACGGCTGGATGCAATTGACGCTAAACGGACCAAGTGAACGAACAGCATCGCCCTGATCCAGAAGCCTTCCTGCGCGCAGCCGCGCAGGAAGGCCGTGGCCGCCTGAAGGTCTTTCTCGGCGCCGCACCGGGGGTGGGCAAGACATGGGAGATGCTGACCGAAGGACGGCAGCGGCGCGAGGCAGGCGTCGATGTCGTCGTCGGCGTGGTGGAGACCCATGGCCGGCGCGAGACCGAAGCGCTGGTCCATGGCCATGAGATCATCCCCCGCCGCACCGTCGACCATCAGGGCCACAGCCTGGGCGAGATGGACATCGACGCGATCCTGGCGCGCCATCCGCAGCTGGCGCTGGTCGACGAACTGGCACACAGCAATGCGCCGGGCAGTCGCCACCCCAAACGCTATCAGGATGTCGAGGAATTGCTGGCCGCCGGCATCGACGTCTATTCGACGATCAACATCCAGCATGTCGAGAGCCTCAACGACGTCGTCGCCTCCTTCACCCGCGTCCGCGTGCGTGAGACGGTGCCCGATTCGATCCTGGAACATGCCGAGATCGAAGTGGTGGACATTCCGCCCGACGAGCTGATCGAGCGGCTGAAGGACGGCAAGGTCTATATCCCGCAGGAAGCCAGCCGCGCCCTCAACCATTTCTTTTCCAAGTCGAACCTGACCGCCCTGCGCGAACTGGCGCTGCGCCGCGCCGCCCAGGCGGTCGATGCCCAGATGCTCGACTATGTCCGCGCCCATGCGCTGGCGGGCAGCTTCGCCGCCGGCGAGCGGGTGATCGTGGCGGTGAGCGAACAGCCGAGCGCCGCCGGCCTGGTCCGTTCCGCCAAGCGGCTGGCCGATGCGCTGCGCGCCCCCTGGACCGCCATCCATATCGAAACCCCGCGTGGGCCGCAGTTGTCGGACGAGGACCGGCAGCGTCTGGCCGATACGCTTGCCCTTGCCTCCCGTCTCGGCGCCGAGACCGCCTCCATCCCCGCCCCCAGCGTCGCCGACGGGCTGCGCAGTTTCGCCGCCGACGCGCGCGCCACCCAGATCGTGATCGGCAAGTCGGCACGCAGCTGGTGGTTCGAGCTGCGCCATGGGTCGGTGGTTGACCGGCTGGTGCGCGACATCGGCCCGGTCGCCGTCCATGTCATGCCCGGCGAGGAAAGCGCGCCGCGCCCCCGCACCGCCAGCAGCGGCCATTGGGGCGATCCGATCGGCTATGTCTGGTCGATGCTGGCAGTGATCGGCATGACCCTGCTCGGCCGGCTGATGCTGGAGGTGATCGACCTCGGCAATATCGCCCTTCTCTATCTGGTGCCGGTGATGTTCGCGGCGGCCAGTCATGGCCTGCGCACGGGTCTTGCCACCGGCCTGGCGTCCAGCCTTGCCTATAATTTCTTCTTCCTGCCGCCCACGGGCACGCTGACCGTCAGCAATCCGGAAAATGTCATCTCCATCCTCGTCTTCCTGGGGGTGGCGGTGGTCACCAGTCAGTTTGCCGCGCGGATGCACGCCCAGTCGGTCCTTGCCCAGTCCAGCGCCCGGCAGAATGCGACGCTGGCCGGCTTCTCGCGCCAACTCACCGCCTCGCCCAGCCTGGAGGAAATCCGCCACGCCATCTGCGCCGAGATCGCCCGGCTGTTCGACGTGCGCACCGTGCTGATGATCCCGTCGGATGAAGGGCCGCAATTGCGCGCTGCCTATCCGCCCGAGGACCGGCTGGACGAGATCGAGCGCGCCGCCGCCCGCTGGGCGATGGAGCATGGCGAGCCGGCCGGGCGCGGCTCCTCCACCCTCACCGCGTCGGACTGGCTGTTCCTGCCCGTGACCGCCAAGGACGCAGTGCTGGCCGTGATCGGCCTCGCGCGCGAGGATGCCGGCGAACCGGTCCGATCCGATCAGTTCCCGCTGCTGATGAGCCTGATCGACCAGGCCGCGATCGCGCTCGACCGCATGGCGCTGGAGGAGGCGATGCTCGAAGCCGGGCAGATTCGCGAGCGCGACCGGTTGCGCTCCGCCCTGCTCTCCTCGGTCAGCCATGATCTGCGCACGCCGCTCACCACCATCATTTCGGCCACGCGCGAGCTGCGCACCCATCCCTCGCCCGAGCTGATCGATACGCTGGATGGCGAGGCCCAGCGCCTGTCCCGCTTCGTCGCCAATCTGCTTGACATGGCGCGGGTGGAGGCCGGCGCATTGCCGATGCGGGCGGAGGCGACCGACCTGTTCGATGCGGTCGCCAGCGCCGCCCATGACAGCCGCAGCGCGCTGGCCGATCGCCAGCTCGACGTGCAGATCCCGCCCGACATCCCGCTGGTCCGGGTCGATCCGGTGCTGCTGCACCATATCCTCATCAACCTGCTCGACAATGCCGGCCGCTATGGCGATCCCGGCACGCCGGTGACCGTGCGCAGCCTGCGCGAACCCGACGCCATCAGCCTGTCGGTGATCGACCAGGGGCCGGGCATTCCGGCCGGCATGGAAGCGCGGGTGTTCGACACCTTCACCCGGCTGGAAGGATCTGACCGGTCGAAGACCGGTACCGGCCTGGGCCTCGCCATCGTCAAGGCCTTTGCCGAGGCGATGGGCCTTACCGTATCGGCGCGCACCGTTGCCGACCCGCCCGGCGCCTGTTTCACCCTGCATATTCCCCAATCCCTCATCCTCACCGACATCATGGAAAAGGACATCGCATGAAGCCGCGCCACAGCCTGCTGATCGTCGACGACGAACCGCAGATCCGCCGGCTGATCCAGGCCGCCCTCGCCCGCGCCGATTATGCCACGATCGAGGCGCAGACCGCGCGCGAAGCACTGGACAAGCTGCGCAGCGAGCGGCCCGACATCACCCTGCTGGACCTGGGCCTGCCCGATCGCGACGGGCTGGAGCTGGTGCCGATCATCAAGAAGGAAAGCGACACGACGCTGATCATCGTGTCGGCGCGTGACGCCACCGATGAGAAGGTCGCCGCGCTGGACCTGGGCGCCGACGATTATCTGACCAAGCCGTTCGATACCGACGAACTGCTTGCCCGCGTGCGGGTGGCGCTGCGCAACCGGATGACGCGCGACGGCGGATCGACCAAGGTGACGGCCGGCGACCTGACGATCGACCTAGTCGCCCATATCGTCACGAAGGGCGGGGTCGAGGTGCATCTGACGCCCAAGGAATATGGCGTGCTGGAGCAGCTGGCGCGCTTTCCCGGCCGGGTCATCACCCACAAGCAGATCATGGACCATGTCTGGCCCAACGAACATGCCCATCATGTCGAATATCTGCGCGTGCTGGTGCGCGGCCTGCGTCAGAAGCTGGAGGCTGACCCGCAACGCCCCCAGATCATCAGCAACGAACTGGGGATCGGCTACCGCCTGAAACAGGGCGCAGACTGACTTCTCTCCGAACGTCATCCCGGACTTGATCCGGGATCCATTCAAAGCTTCCTCACAGCCATAGCGCCGAATGGATCCTGACTTTCGTCAGGATGACGGCAACGAGGAAAGCCTTAGATCTCGATCTGCGACCCCAGCTCGACCACGCGGTTGGTCGGCAGGTTGAAGAAGGCCATCGGGCTTTCGGCATTGCGGATCATCCAGGCGAACAGCTTTTCGCGCCACATCGCCATGCCCGGCCGTTCCGACGGAATCAGCGTCTGGCGGCTGAGGAAATAGCTGGTGTCCTTGACGCTGATCGGCCCGCCACAGTCATGGACCGACTTCATCGCCGCCGGAATATCCACATCCTCCATGAAGCCATGGCGCAGGATCAGCCGGTAGAAACCCGATCCATGATCCTCCACCGTCGTGCGCCCCTGCAACGGCAGATGCGGCACGCCCTGGGTGCGCACGGTCAGGATGATGACCCGTTCGTGCAGCACCTTGTTATGCTTCACATTGTGCAGCAGCGCCGGCGGCACGCCGTCGGTGGTGGAGGAGAGGAAGATCGCCGTCCCCGGCACGCGTTTGAGCGAAGCCAGCGTCGATCGCACGAACAGGTCCAGCTCCATCGCCCCTTCGCGCAGATAATGGCGCATGATCCGCCGCCCGGTCGCCCAGGTGGTCAGCACGGTGAAGACCACCGCCGCGACCAGCAGCGGGAACCATCCGCCATCGGGGATCTTGGTCACGTTCGACGCGAAATAGGCGCCGTCGATGATCAGGAACAGGCCGGTGACGCCCGCCGCCGCCGGCAGTGGCCAGCGCCATACGCTGAAGGTCAGCACGCCCAGCATGCAGGCGGTGATGACCATCGTGCCGGTCACTGCGATGCCATAGGCGGCCGCCAAATTGCTGCTGTTGCCAAAGCCCAGCACCAGCAGGATGACGAAGATCAGCAGCAGCCAGTTGATCAGCGGCACATAGATTTGCCCCGCCGCCGAAGCGCTGGTGTGCAGGATGCGCAGGCGCGGCAGGAAGCCCAGCTGCACCGCCTGCTGCGTAACCGAGAATGCGCCCGAGATCACCGCCTGGCTGGCGATGATCGTCGCCATGGTGGCCAGGATCACCAGCGGCAGACGCGCCCAGTCCGGCGCCATCAGGAAGAAGGGATTCTGTGCCGCCGCCGGATTGTCGAGCAGCAGCGCCCCCTGCCCCAGATAGTTGAGCATCAGGCAGGGGAAGGCGGCATAGAGCCAGGCGATGCTGATCGCCTTGCGCCCGAAATGGCCCATATCGGCATAGAGCGCCTCCGCCCCGGTCACCGCCAGCACGACCGAGCCGAGCGCCAGGAAGGCGAGCCTGGGGTCGATCGCGAAGAAGCGGATCGCCCAGAGCGGATTGACGATGCCGATGATTTCGGGGTGCTGCACGATATTGGCGATGCCGAGCGCGGCGAGCGTGATGAAATAGATCGCCATGATCGGGCCAAAGGCCATGCCGACCATCGCCGTGCCGAAGCGCTGGATCAGGAATAGTGCGATCAGGATCAGGATCGCGATCGGCAGCACCATATCTGCCAGGCTCGCCTGCACGATGGTCAGGCCCTCGACCGCCGAGAGCACCGAAATGGCCGGCGTAATGATCGCGTCGCCATAAAAGAGCGCGGTCGCCAGCACCCCCAGCATCGCGATCGCCGGGGTCCAGCGGGTCTCGCCCAGCCGCCGGCCGATCAGTGCCAGCAGCGCCATGCTGCCGCCTTCGCCATCATTATCGGCGCGCATGACGATGAACACATATTTGACGGTGACGATCAGCGTCATCGTCCAGAAGATCAGCGAGAGGACGCCATAGATATGCAGCGGATCGACCGTCAGCGGGTGATGGCCGACGAAGCTTTCCTTGAGCGCATAGAGCGGCGAGGTGCCGATGTCGCCGAACACCACGCCCAGCGCACCGAGCGCAAGCGCAGCCGGTCGGCCATGCGGCGTGCGATCCTGGCCTGCGGCCGGATCCCCCTGTTCAGTCATCTATGCGTGCCCTTCGTCTTTCTATCGGGCCGCCATGCCATGAAAGGCCATTTGAAAACCATAGGGGTCTGCCCTCCCCGGCATAGGATTCGTATATGATTCCGGCCCGGACGGCCCGTATGCGCCTCAAATGCTATGAAATCCCTACGCAATCTGCCGGTTCCCTGTCTCGCATCCCTATGCCCGTCCGCTTAATTGCGATGCCGCCGCAACGGAGGCGGCATGCGATGCAAGATTGGCGTCCCCGCTGGACCCTGAAGATCGGCCTGCGCCTGCTCGGCCTAGCCTTGCTGGCCACGCTCTGGCCCGAAGGGCGCGCCCTGGCTGCGCTCGCCCATGGCCATCCAGCGGTCACCATCGGCCAATTGTCGCTCGCCGCGCTGGCCTTTCTTTGTGCCAGCGGCGGGATGGCGCTGCTGTTGATGGGCCCCGACCTGTGGAAGCCGGTGCGCCTCGCTGATCGCTGGACCGCGCGATAAGGTTCATGACCAAGATTTCATGATGGGATCATCCGGCGGGAAGCCGGGCCGGCCTATTGCCGCGTCATCGTCGCAGAGGAGTAGCGACGCGCGGACCACAGGCCATGACCAGACCCATTTTCTTCGATCCCACCGGCCGGCGCGGCATCTGGGCGCGGCGCGCCCTCGCCGCCCTGCTGTGCGCCATCATCGCCGCCACCATTGCCTTTGCGACGACGCTGATCGCCGTCCCGTCGGAAGGCGATCTGGCGCTGCCTTTGCCCCAGCCACGCGCCGCGCATCTGACCGGCATGTCGCGGCTGCGCCATGACCTGTCCAAATGGCTGCCGCGCTGGCCCGGCCATGTCGCACAGGCCCGTCCGCTCAATGTCGGCTTCTATGTCCCCGATGACGAAAGCAGCATCGCCTCGCTGCGCCGTCATGTCGGCCAGCTCGACTGGGTCGTGCCCGCCCTTGTGACCGTGCCGGGCAGCGATCCCGCGCCCCGATTCCATGCCGACCCGCGCCTGGACCAGATGATCGCCAGCATGGGCCGACCGCCCAAGCTGCTGCCGATGGTCCAAAATCTCGACGCCCATGGCTGGAACGGCGCCGGCACCGCCCGCCTGCTCGCCAATCCGGCCGCCAGCCGCCAGCTCGCCCAGCGGCTCGCCGCCTCGGTCGCGGCGCATCATGATGCCGGGCTGGTGATGGACTTTGAATCGCTGCCGTCCGGCGCGCTGCCCGCCTATCTCCATTTCCTGCGTCAGTTGCGCAGCGACCTGCCCGCCCGCGCCAAGCTGGCGGTGACCGCCCCCGCCGGCGAGGAATGGCCGCTCGCCCGCCTCGGCCAGATCGCCGACCATGTCATCTTCATGGCCTATGACCAGCACTGGCAGGGCGGCACGCCCGGCCCGATCGCGGCGCAGGACTGGTTCGCCCGCGCGGTCGAGGATGCCAGCCGCCGCGTCGGCCGCGATCGCATCATCGTCGCGCTCGGCAGCTATGGCTATGACTGGCATGATGGCGGCGCCGATGCCCTGTCGCTCGACGAAGCCTGGCTCGCCGCCCATGACAGCGACGCCCCGGTCAGCTTCGACCCCGCCAGCGGCAATGCCGGCTTCGCCTATGATGATGACGGCCATCGCCATCAGGTCTGGATGCTCGACGCCGCCGCCAGCTGGAACGAGCTGCAGGCGCTGCGCCGTCTGGGCATCCAGGGCGTAGCGCTGTGGCGGCTGGGCAGCGAGGATCCGGGCATCTGGTCCGATCTCACCGCCTTCCGCAACGGCAGCCGGCCCGACCTGCGCCAGGTCGCGAGCAAGCTCGACACCGATGTCGAGGGATCGGGCGAGATATTGCGCATCACCGCCACGCCGACCGACGGCAGCCGCTCGATCGCCTTTGGCCCGCAGGGGACGATCCTGCGCGAAACCTATCATGTCCTGCCCACCCCCTATCAGGTGCGGCGGACCGGCGGCGCCCAACCCAAGATGCTGGCGCTGACCTTTGACGACGGCCCGGACGCGACCTGGACGCCCAAGATCCTGGCGGTGCTGGAACAGCATCATGTGCCCGGTACCTTCTTCGTCATCGGCGAAAATGCGCTGGAGCATCCCGGCCTGTTGCAGCGGATCGTCGCCGACGGCGACGAGATCGGCAACCATAGCTACAGCCATCCCAATCTCGCCACCTGGTCGGACGAGAGCACGCGCCTCGAACTCAACGCCACCCAGCGGCTGGTCCAGGCCTATACCGGGCGCAGCATGAAGCTGTTCCGCGCCCCCTATTTCGGCGACGCCGAACCGACCACGGCGGACGAACTGGGTCCGGCACTGGCCGCGCAGAAGGCGGGCTATACCGTCGTCGGCCTGCACGTCGATCCCAATGACTGGCAGCGGCCCGGCACCGATACGATCGTCCGCCAGGTGATCGATCAGGTCCATGCCGCCGATGCCGAACGGTCCGGGAATATCATCCTGCTGCACGACGGTGGCGGCGAACGCTCACAGACGGTCGCCGCCCTGCCGCAGATCATCACCACCTTGCAGAAGGAAGGCTATCGCTTCGTACCGGTGTCGCGCCTTGCCGGCCTGTCGCGCGAAGCAGCAATGCCGCCGGTCCGTGCCGGCGACCTGACCGCCGTGCGCGTCGATGTCGGCATGTTCATCACCTTGGCCGTCATCTCGGCCCTGCTCGGCTGGATCTTCTATGTCGCCATCTCGCTCGGCATCGCCCGCGCGCTGCTGATGACCTTCCTCGCCTGGTTCCAGACCCGGCGTGATCGCCCGGCCCCGCTGGTCTATCAGCCGACCGTCTCGGTCATCATCCCTGCCTATAATGAGGCGCGGGTGATCGAGGCATCGGTGCGCCGTGTGCTGGCCAGCGACTATCCCGCATTGCAGCTGATCGTCGCCGACGACGGGTCGAAGGACGAGACCAGCGCCATCGTCACCCGCGCCTTTGCCGACGATCCGCGCGTCACCCTGCTGACCTTGCAGAATGGCGGCAAGGCGGCGGCGCTTAACCGCGCCCTCAAGGATGCCACCGGCGAGATATTGATCGCGCTCGACGCCGACACCCAGTTCGAGCCGCTCACGATCGCGCGGCTGGCGCGCTGGTTCGCCGATCCGGCGATCGGCGCGGTGGCCGGTGACGCCCGTGTCGGCAACCGGGTCAATCTCGTCACCCGCTGGCAGGCGCTGGAATATATCACCGCGCAGAATCTGGAGCGGCGCGCGCTCGCCGGCTTCGACGCCATGACCGTGGTGCCCGGCGCCGTCGGTGCCTGGCGCCGGACGGCGCTGGATGCGGTCGGCGGCTATCCCGAAGACACGCTGGCCGAGGATCAGGATCTGACCATCGCGATCCAGCGCGCCGGCTGGCGCGTCACCTTCGATCCCGAGGCGGTCGCCTGGACCGAGGCGCCTGAAAGCTTCAGGGCATTGTCGAAGCAGCGCTATCGCTGGGCCTTCGGCACGCTGCAATGCCTGTGGAAACATGCCGCCATCCTGCGCAGCCGCAAGCCGACCGGCCTCGCGCTGGTCGGTATGCCGCAGGCCTGGCTGTTCCAGATCGTCTTTGCCGCCATCTCGCCGCTGATCGATCTGGCGCTGCTGCTGTCGATCGCCGGGACGATCCTGCGCGTGCAGCAGCATGGCTGGGCCCAGACCAGCGGCGACGTCGCGACCATGGCGCTCTACTGGCTGGTGTTCACCGGCATCGATATTGCCTGCGGCTGGATGGCCTATCGGCTCGACGGCAACAAGGTGCGCTACCCCGCCCATCTGCTGGTTGCCCAGCGCTTCGTCTATCGTCAGATCATGTATTGGGTGGTGGTGCGCGCGATCGCATCGGCCATTGGCGGCTGGGTCGTGGGATGGGGCAAGCTGGAGCGGTCGGGTCGCGTCTCGGTCACGCCGGCTGCGGCGGCCCCAGGCATGAACAAAGTGTAACATGACACGTAACCCCGCCTCGCCCATTCTACCCGCAAACACAGCTCAGGACATGGCCAGGAACATGGAGGCCCCGCGCATAGACAAGACCGCAACCAGCCGCCTGCTGATCGGCCTGGCGCTGTGTGCGGCGTTGATGAGCGGCGCCTTCTTCCTGCACGTCCGCCGCGATGCGGAGGATCATGGCAGCGTGTCGGGCGCCAGCGCCCAATTGCTGCCGGGGCTGACGCTGGAAAATGCCGAGCCGGCCGGCACCGGCCTTGTCGTCACCAGCATGGAATCGAGCGGCCCGGCAGCCCGCGCCGGCATCGCCGTGGGCGACGACCTCATCCGTATCGACGGCACGCCGATCGCCTCGCTGGACCAGGCCAATGCCTATCTCAGCCAGCATGGCAACGCCCATCTCATATTGGGCTTGCGGCATCAGGATGCCGTCCGCATGGTGGCGCTCGACCGTTCGCCAGATTAGGGGGCCGCGCGCATGAGCCACAAGATTCTGGTGGTGGAGGATGATGCCGCCACCGCCGCCTATATCGTCAAGGGCATGACCGAGGCGGGCTTTACCGTCGATCAGGCGGATAATGGCCGTGACGGCCTGTTCCTCGCCAGCGACGGCAGCTATGGCGCGATCATCCTAGACCGGATGATGCCGGCGATGGACGGCATGGCGATGCTGAAGGCGCTGCGTGCCGCCAGCATCGAAACCCCGGTCATCTTCCTTTCCGCGCTCGGGACGCCCGAGGACCGGGTCGAGGGGCTCACCAGCGGCTCCGACGATTATCTGACCAAGCCCTTCGCCTTTGCCGAACTGCTCGCGCGGGTGCAGTTGCTGCTGCGCAAGGCCGGCGGCAATGCCGCGGTCGTCACCAGCCTGCGCTATGACGATCTCGACATGGACCTGCTCGCCCGCCGGGTGAAGCGCGCCGGCAAGGCGATCGACCTGCAACCGCGCGAATTTCGCCTGCTCGAATTCTTCCTGCGCCACCCCGACCAGGTCGTCACCCGCACCATGTTGCTGGAAGGCGTGTGGGACTATCATTTCGACCCCGGCACCAATGTGATCGACGTGCATATCAGCCGCCTGCGCCGCAAGCTGGACGACGTATCGGACCGGCCGCTGCTGCATACGGTGCGTGGCATGGGCTATCGCCTGGGCCTCGATGGCTGAGGTGGAGGCGCGGGCCGGGGCTGCGACCGGCTGGCGCGGCTTTGCCCGGTCGACCATCGGCCGTTTCGTCGGGCTCGCCTTCCTCTGCCAGTTCCTGGTGACCGGCGGCGTGCTGTTGTTCGTGCAGCAGGCGAGCCAGCGCACCGTCGTCGCCGCCGACCGCGATGCCGTCCATGACCTGCGCGACGAATTGCTGCGGGTCGCGCGGGAGCGCGGCGCGGCCGGGCTGCGGCAGGATATCGAACGGCGCCTGCCCACCGTGCGCAGCGAACGCATCGTGCTGTTGCTGACCGATGCGCAGGGCCGGATCGTCGCCGGCAATCTGGGCGCCTGGCCGACGACAATTCCCGACAATACCCCCTGGCGCACGATCGAGCTGTATCGCATCGGCGGCGAACAGCCCGAGCCGATCGGCGTCAGCACATCCCGCCTGCCCGATGGCGGCCGCCTGCTCGCCGGCATCGTCACGTCCCACAGCCTGCAACTGACCCGCATCTATGAGGAGGCGCTGACCATCGCCTTCCTGATGAGCCTGCTGCTCACCCTCATCATCGCCATCCTGCTCGGCCGGGTGCTGGCACGCCAGATCTCCGCGATCGCCGACACCGCCAATGCGGTCGCCGTCGGCGCCTTCCATCGCCGGGTCGCCACTGACGGCAGCGGCGACGCCTTCGATCGGCTGGGCCTGTCGATCAACGCCATGCTGGAGCGCATCGACGCGCTGGTCAGCCAGTTGCGGATGATGACCGATGGCCTGGCCCATGATCTGAAATCCCCCGTCACCCGCCTGCTCTCGGTGGTCGAGCAGGCCAGCACCCAGACCCGCGACGACCAGGCGCTCGACGCGCTGGAAAAGGTCCATCGCGAGGCGCAGACGCTTCAGGGGATGCTCTCGACCGCCCTGCTCATCAGCCGTACCGAGGCAGGCTTCGGCAGCGACCGGATGCGCGACACGCCCATCGCCGAACTGCTGAAGGATCTGGCCGAAGTCTATGGCCCGCTGATCGAGGATAGCGGCTTCACCCTCCATGTCGCCGCCCCCGCCGGCCTCGCCTTCCCGCTCCACCGCGAACTGGTGAGCCAGGCGATCGCCAATCTGGTCGAGAATGCGCTGAAATATGCCGAGGGCGGCGACAGCATCGCGCTTGAAGCCGCGATGGATAGCGACGCGCTCAGCATCAGTGTCAGCGACAATGGGCCGGGCATTCCCGCCGACCAGCATGAGGCGGCGATGAAACGCTTCGGCCGACTCGACCCGTCGCGCACCAAGCCCGGATCGGGGCTGGGCCTGTCGCTGGTCGAGGCCGTGGCACGGCTGCATCATGGCGCACTGCTGCTGGGCGATGCCGCACCCGGCCTGCGCGCGACATTGCGCCTGCGCCGCCCCGCCTGAGCAGCGCCCGATTTTCCAGCGATTTCAGGGGAAAGGCACATCCCGGCCGACAGCGTAGCGCGTGCAGTCGCCGGCCATCGACCGGGATGAAGCATTGCCACCCTTTTGGAGAGGGGAGTGACAACGTTGTCCTGCGCATTAGCGCGTAGCCGCAGGGGTTGCAACAGCGATTTGCCACGGCTCGTCGCAGGACATGAAAAAAGCCGCCAAGCCCTTGCAGGCCGGCGGCTTATTTTCTGTCGGTCGGCTTGTATCAGCCGCCGTAGAGATTGGTCGGCAGGCCCTTCACACCGCATTCCACCTCGAAAAAGGCGCCGTCATAGTCGGATTCGGGCAGGCCGATCGCGGCCGAGCTGACGAACATGCGGTCGAGGTCGGGACCGGCGAAGGTGATGTTGGTCACTTGCTTGGCTGGCAGTTCGATCGCCCGATCGAGCTTACCCTCGGGCGAAAAGCGGCTGATCCGCGAACCGCCCCAATGGGCCACCCACAAATAGCCTTCGGCATCCACCGTCATGCCATCGGGATGGCCATCGGCTTCGGTGAAGGTGATGAAGGGCTGGCGATCGTGAATCGTTCCGTCCGGGCCGCGGCAGAAGCGATACATGATCCGGCGGCCGGTATCGCTATGATAGAGATACTCGCCGCAGGCCGAGAAGGCCGGGCCGTTGGGCACGCGATAGCCATCGTCCATCACTGTGACCGAACCATCGGGATCGAGGCGATAGAGCGCGCCGACATCCTGCCCTTCGGCCATGTCCATCGTGCCGCACCAGATGCGGCCATCCTTGTCCGCCTTGCCATCGTTCATGCGATTGCCGGGCAGATGCGGTTCGGGATCATGGATCGGGGTGATCGCCAGCGGGTCCAGCGTGAAGCTGGCAAAGCCGCTCTGGAAACCACCGATGAAGCCGCCCTGCGCCCGCTCGGCCACCCAGCCAAGCGGTTCGGGCATGGCCCAGCGCGACACCTGGCCATCGTCGAGCGACAGGCGGTTGAGCGCCGGGGCGAGGATATCGACCCAATAGACGGCATTTTCACGGGCGGACCAGAGCGTCCCCTCCCCCAGCGTGTCGCGGATATCGCCGCGTTCGATCTTGCGCCAGGCGGTCATGTCAGCGCTTCACCGACAGGCGATAGACCATCTGGTGATGATAGGGCTTGCCCGGATCGACCCGCGCCGAAACGAAGCTCGGCTGATTGGGCGAGTCGGGGAATTTCTGCGGTTCCAGCGCGATGCCGTCACCCATGCGATACACATGGCTGTTCTTGCCGATGAAGGTGCCGTCCAGGAAATTGCCGGTATAGAATTGTACGCCCGGCTCGGTGGTCAGCACTTCGAGGACGCGGCCCGATGCCGGATCTTCCAGACGCGCGGCCAGGCCCGGCATCTTGGTCAGCCCCTTGTCGAGCGCGAAATTATGGTCATAGCCGCGGCCCGCGATGATCTGCGCATCATGGCCATCGCGAATGCCGTCGGCAACGCGGCGACCATTGCGGAAGTCGAACACGCCGCCTTCCACCGGCTTCAGTTCGCCGGTCGGGATCAGGTTGGCATCGACCGGGGTATAGGCCTTGGCCGGAATCGTCAGCACATGGCCCAGCGCGCCGTCGGTCGAGCCTTCGCCGCCCAGGTCGAAGATCGCATGGTTGGTCATGTTGACGATGGTCGGCTTGTCGGTCTTCGCGTCGAACGCAATGCCCAGATTGCCACTCTCATCCAGCGTGTAGGTGACGGTGACGTCCAGCTTGCCGGGATAGCCCGAATCGCCATCGGGGCTGACCAGCGACAGTATCAGCGTCGCGACCGGGCCGCTCTTGACCGACACGACCTTCCACACCTGCTTGTCGAAGCCCTTGCCGCCGCCATGCAGCGAATTGACCTTGTCGTTGAGCGGCAGCTGATAGGCCTTGCCATCAAGGCTGAACTTGCCGCCGGCGATGCGGTTGGCATAGCGGCCTACGGTCACGCCGAAAAAGTTGGGATGGTCGACATAGCCGGCCAGATCGTCATAGCCGAGCAGCACATCGGCGCTCTTGCCGTCCTTATCCGGGCCGGACAGCGACTGGAGCGTCGCGCCATAGCTCAGGATCTTGGCCGACACGCCATGGCTGTTGCTCAGCGTGATCGTCTCGATCGCGGTGCCGTCCGCCAGCTTGCCGGCCGGGGCACGGCTGGCATCCGCCGCCATCGCCGTGCCGCTTGCGAGCGACAGGGCCAGTGCGTATGACAGCGCTGTTTTCAAATCGACGACCTTTCGCATGGACTTCCTCTCGTGAAACCTACGCCCATTGACGGGCGGTTACGGGGGATATACTCCGACAAAATAAGCGGACGCAACCCTAGATCGGTCTCGTCAGCTAGTGGAACTGCACTGGAGAAGGATGAATGGCAGGACCGATTTCCTCAGGCGCTGCGCCGGTCGCAACGCATAACCCCGGCACGCGTTATGGGCCCGCGCTCGCGCTGCTGGCCAGCCTCTTCTTCATGTGGGGCTTCATCACCGTCATCAACAACACGCTGCTGCCGCATCTGCGCAGCGTGTTCGAGCTGAGCTATACCCAGACGACCTTGATCGAATCGGTCTGGTTCATCGCCTATTTCGTCGCCTCGATTCCCTCGGCCAAGCTGATCGAGCGGGTCGGCTATCAGAAGTCGCTGGTGATCGGCCTGCTGATCATGGCTGCCGGCGCGCTGGGCATGACGGTCGCCGCATCGATCCCCTCCTATGGCGTGACCCTGGTCATGCTGTTCGTGATCGCTAGCGGCATCACCCTGCTGCAGGTCGCCGCCAACCCCTATGTCGCGGTCGTCGGCAAACCGGAAACCGCCTCGTCGCGCCTCAACCTGGTGCAGGCGATGAACTCGGCCGGCACGATGCTGGCCCCGATGTTCGGCGCCTATCTGATCCTCGGCCGGTCGAAGGCCGGCACGGCGCAGGGCGAAGTCGTCCTGACCCAGGCCGAACGCCTGGCCGACGCCCAGTCGGTGATCCTGCCTTATGTGCTGGTCGCGATCGTGCTGGTGGTGCTAGCCTTCGTCATCGCCCGCTTCCCCCTGCCCGCCATGGGCAGCGCGACCTCGCGCCTGGCCAAGGAAGAGCGCAAGAAGCATTCGCTCTGGTCGCACCGCAACCTGGTGTTCGGCATCCCGGCGATCTTCATCTATCTGATCGCGGAAATCGGCGTCGCCAACCTGTTCGTCAATTTCGTCAGCCAGCCGACCATCGCCAACCTGACCCATGAGCAGGCCGGCAATTATCTGTCGCTGCTGTGGGGCGGCATGATGGTCGGCCGCTTCGCCGGTTCGGCGATCATGCAAAAGTTCGACGCGGGCCATGTCCTCGCCGCCTTCTCGGTCGGTGCCTTCATCGTGATGATGGTCACCGTCTTCACCACCGGCCCGGTCGCCATGTGGTCGCTGATCCTGGTCGGCCTGTTCCACTCGATCATGTTCCCGACCATCTTCACCCTCGGCATCAAGGGCCTCGGCCCGCTGACCGAAGAAGGTTCGGGCCTGCTGGTGATGGCAATCGCCGGTGGCGCACTGGTCGTGGTGCAGGGCTGGATGGCCGACCATTATGGCCTGCAGACCAGCTTCCTGCTGACCGCCGCCTGCGAACTCTATGTCCTCTTCTACGCCCTGTGGGGATCGAAGACGACGCAGGCGCTGCCGGAGCCGGAACTGCACTAAACGTCAGGCTTGGACCCAAACAGAAAAGGCCGGGGTGGATCGCCACCCCGGCCTTTTCTGTTTGGGTTGTTTTGCTAGGCGCCTACGGCGCCTCCCCTCAGCGCCCCATCGTGCTCGCCGTATCCTCCAGCGCCAGGTCGACCAGCACACCCATCGCCTCGGCCGCCGCGACCGGATCGCCCGCCGCGATCGCGTCATAGACGCGGACATGGTCGGGAATCGGGTTGCGCGGCAGGGCGCGGGCGCGCTGCTTGAACTGGGTGGTCCAGTTGACCGCCGCGCCGATGCTGGCAGTCAGCGTCAGCAAGGCATCATTGCGCGTCGCGTTCAGGATCGCATTGTGGAAATCGCGGTCGGCCGCGCGCCCTGCCTCGGTCGCCAGCGTATGGCGGCGCATCGCGGTCAGCGCATCCTTCATGATGCGCAGATCCTCCTTGTCGCGCCGCATCGCCGCCAGCCGCGCTGCTGCCGGCTCGACGATGGCGCGCAGCTCGAACAGGTCGCGCACGAACTGGATGTCGGGTTCGCCGGCAAAGGCCCAGGCCAGCACTTCAGGGTCCAGCAGGTTCCAGCGATTGCGCGGCAGCACGCGGGTGCCCGCCTTGGGCCGGCTTTCGACCAGCCCCTTGGCGGTCAGCACCTGGATCGCCTCGCGATAGGCGCTGCGCGATACTTCCAGTTCCTCGGCAAAGGCGACTTCGCCCGACAGCGTGTCGCCGGGCTGATATTGGCCGGACAAGATCGCCATGCCCAGCTTGTGCGCGATCGCGCCATGCAGCCGGCGACCGGGGCCGCGCGTCGGCTTGGCCGCCCCTCCGCCATTGTCCGCCCCTGCCCCATTTCCGGGCGGCTTCCCCTGTTCCATTCACGCTCCTCTCGGCCTGCCCCTCATCAGGCATGGCTCTTCTTAAAAGACAATCATTGCCATTACCATCTTCCTGTAATATGTCGGAGTAATTAAGGGATGGAAAGGGAAAAGGCGGCCGCCATTCGGCTGATTGCCCGACCTTTCCAGGCAGCGCGCCAGCTTGGCGCAAAGCGGGATTGTCTAGCCAATACCAGCGCCATGGATCGGCGCGCGGGAGGAGAGTTTTTCATGACATTGCGTCTGTTGCAGCACCGCGCCGAAAACGGCGTCCGGTCCGTGATCGCGGCCGAAGGTGAAACCGCCCATTTCGTTCCCGGTTTCGACAGCATCCGCGCGCTCGCGCTGCATGCCATCGACCGCAAGATCAGCCTGGCCGAAGCGGTCGCCGCCGCGGGCAAGGGTGATGCTGTCAACATCGGTGTCGCTTTCGAGGCCGGCGAACTGCTCGCCCCGATCGACCATGAGGATGGCGCCCATATCCAGCTGACCGGCACCGGCCTCACCCATCTCGGCTCGGCCGAGGGTCGCGACAAGATGCACCGCGAAGCGGCCGCCGTCGAAAAGCAGACCGATTCGATGCGCATGTTCCTGGAAGGGCTGGAGGGCGGCAAGCCCGCCGCTGGCCAGACCGGCCAGCAGCCCGAATGGTTCTACAAGGGTGACGGCTCGCAGCTCGTCGGCCCGACCGACCCGCTCACCATGCCAGCCTTTGCCAAGGATGGCGGCGAGGAACCGGAAATCGCCGGCATCTACATCATCGGCCCCGACGGCATGCCCTATCGCCTCGGCCTCGCGCTCGCCAACGAGTTCAGCGACCATGTGACCGAGCGCCACAATTATCTGTGGCTCGCCCACTCCAAGCTGCGCCAGGCTTCGCTTGGCCCGGAACTGCTGGTCGGCACCCCGCCCGAACATATCGAGGGTACCAGCCGCATCCTGCGCGACGGCCAGACCATCTGGGAAAAGCCGTTCCTGTCGGGCGAAGGCAATATGTCGCACAGCTTCGCCAACCTGGAACATCATCATTTCAAATATGACCTGTTCCGCCGCCCCGGCGACGTCCATGTCCATTTCTTCGGCACCGCCACCCTGTCCTTCAGCGACGGCGTGCAGACGCAGGAAGGTGATGTGTTCGAAATCATCGCCGCGCCGTTCACCCTGCCGGTGCGCAATGCGCTCAAGCGTGCCGAACCTGTCGAAGTGACCGTACAGGCGCTCTGAAGCGATGGACCCGATCCGCATCGCGATCATCGGCATCGGCAAGATTGCACGCGACCAGCATGTCCCCGCCATCCGTGGGAACAGCGCATTCAGTCTTGCCGCGACGGTCAGCCCGCATGACGCCGGGCTGGACGACGTGCCGCACCATGCCAGCCTGGACGAATTGCTGGAACAGGGTCCGGCCGTCGATGCGGTCGCGCTCTGCACCCCGCCCCAGGTCCGTTACGACCTGGCGGCGCAGGCCCTGGCCAAGGGCATCCATGTCTTCCTGGAAAAGCCGCCCGGCGCGACCCTGGCTGAAGTGGCCGCGCTCAGCGCCCGTGCCGACAAGGTCGGGGCCAGCCTGTTCGCGGCCTGGCATTCGCGCTTTGCCGCCGGCGTCGCCCCGGCCCGCGCCTGGCTTGCCGAACGGCGGATCGACAAGGTGTCGATCATCTGGCGTGAAGATGTCCGCGTCTGGCATCCGGGCCAGGCCTGGATCTGGCAGCCCGGCGGCCTGGGCGTGTTCGACCCCGGCATCAACGCCCTGTCGATCGCGACCCATATCCTGCCGCGCCCCTTCTTCCTGAAGGACGCGACCCTGGTGCTGCCGGAAAACCGCGCAGCGCCGATCGCCGCCGACATCCTGTTCCGCGACACCGCCGGCGCCGAAATCCACATGGATCTCGACTGGCGCCAGACCGGCCCGCAAAGCTGGGACATCATCGTCGAAACCGATGCCGGCCCCTTGAAGCTCAGCCATGGCGGCGCCGTGCTGTCGCTGCCCAGCGGCACCGAACATGGCGAGGATATCGAATATGCCGGCCTCTACAGCCGCTTCGCCACATTGATCCGCGGTGGCCGCAGCGATGTCGACACCGACCCGCTGCGCCTGGTCGCCGACGCCTTCCTGCGCGGCAAGCGGGAAACCACCGACGCATTTCACGACTGACATTCGAGAGGAGAGAGGAATGTTGAAAGCCCTGCGCCGTACCACGGCCGCGCTGCTGCTGTGCGCCACCGCGCTCGCCCCGGCCGCGCACGCCCAGACCGGCGGCAAGCCGACCACGGCGACGATCCATGCCGACCAGCCCGGCGCCGTCTATGACAAGCGCGTCTTCACCCAGTTTGCCGAGCATCTGGGCAATGGCATCTATGGCGGCCTGTGGGTCGGCAACGACAAGTCCATCCCCAACACCAACGGCTTCCGCAACGACGTCGTCGCCGCACTGCGCAACCTGTCGGTGCCGGTGATCCGCTGGCCCGGCGGCTGCTTCGCCGACGAATATCACTGGCGTGAGGGCATCGGCCCCAAGAAGGACCGCCCGGTCAAGGTCAACACCCATTGGGGCGGCGTGACCGAACCCAACACCGTCGGCACGCACGAATTTTTCGAGCTGCTGCGCCAGGTCGGCGCCGAAGCCTATATCGCCGGCAATGTCGGCAATGGCACGCCGCAGGAAATGGCCGAATGGGTCGAATATATGACCGCGCCCGCCGGCAGCCTTGCCGAACTGCGCGCCAAGAACGGCCATAAGGAACCCTGGGCCGTTCCCTATTTCGGCATCGGCAACGAGCTGTGGGGTTGCGGTGGCAACATGCGCCCCGAATTCGCCGCCGACGAAACCCGTCGTTACGCCACGTTCGTCAAGGCGCCCGCCGGCACCAAGATCATGAAGGTCGCCGCCGGCGCCAATGTCGACGACTATAACTGGACCGAAACCATGATGCGCGTCGCGGGCGACAAGCTCGATGGCGTCTCGCTCCATTATTATGTCCACCCCGCCGGTGGCTGGCCGCCGCGCGCACCCGCCGTCGATTTCGACGAAAATGGCTGGGCCGACGCACTCAACGGCGCGATGCACATGGACGAGCTGATCACCAAGCACAGCGCGATCATGGACAAGTACGATCCCAAGAAGCGCGTCTTCCTGGCGGTCGACGAATGGGGCAGCTGGTATGCCCAGGATCCGGGCACGCATCCCGGCTTCCTGCGCCAGCAGAATACGCTGCGCGACGCGCTGATCGCCTCGATCCATCTCGACATCTTCGCCAAGCATGCCGACCGCGTCCGCATGACCGCGATCGCGCAGATGGTGAACGTGCTGCAGGCGATGATCCTGACCGACGGCAAGAAGATGGTGCTGACGCCCACCTATCATGTCTTCGAGATGTACAAGCCCTGGCAGGACGCCACCGTGCTGCCGATCGACATCCAGTCGCCCTGGTATGCGAAGGATCAGTACACGATGCCGGCGGTCAGCGGCTCGGCGGTCAAGGGCAAGGACGGCAAGGTCCATGTCGGCCTGTCGAACCTCGACCCGAACCAGACCAACACCGTCACCGTGAAGCTCGATGGCCTGAGCGCCAGCGGCGTCACCGGTCGTATCCTGACGGCGTCGGCGATCAATTCGCACAACACGTTCGACGCGCCCGAAACCGTCAAGCCCGTCGCCTTCACCGGCGCACAGGTCAGCGGCGGCACGCTGACCGTCGCGCTGCCGCCCAAGTCGGTGGTCGTGCTCGAACTGCAATAAGGCTTTTCGCCAACTGGGTGGGCGGCTCTTCGGGGCTGCCCGCCCATTTTTCGTTTTCGATAATTTGGGGAGAGGCCGGCAGATGCGGCAGACCATCATCACCTTGGCAAGCCTTGCCCTGCTGGCCGGCAGCGCGATCGCGCAGGCACCGACTGCGCCGACCGCCACCACGCTCAACGACCGGCTGACCGGCGACCTCGTCCCCACCCATGATCCGGTCATCATCCGCGAAGGCGGCACCTATCATGTCTTCAGCACCGGCCATGGCGACCGGCTGATCGAGACGCGGACCTCGCCCGACCTTGTCCACTGGACCGCCGGCAAGCCCGTCTTCACCGCCCTGCCCGACTGGGCCAAGCAGGCGATCCCCGGCAGCAACGGCATGTGGGCGCCCGACATTTCCTATGTGAACGGCCGCTATCGCCTCTATTATTCGGTTTCGACCTTCGGTTCGAACCGCTCGGCCATCGGCCTTGCCACCAGCCCGACACTCGACCCCAAGGCGAAGAATTTCGGCTGGCGCGACGAGGGGCTGGTCGTCATGTCGACCAGGGAGGATGATTATAACGCGATCGATCCCAATTTCATCATCGACCGCGATGGCCGCCACTGGCTGAGCCTCGGCAGCTTCTGGACCGGTATCAAGCTGTTCGAGCTGGATCCCAGGACCGGCAAGCCCAAGGATCCCAAGGCCAAGCCCTATTCGATCGCGCGTCGCCCGGCCCCCGCCGGCGGCCCGGCGCCGGTGGAAGCGCCCTTCATCGTCGATCATGGCGGCTATTATTGGCTGATGGTCAGCTATGACTATTGCTGCAAGGGCGTGAACAGCACCTATTACACCGTGATGGGCCGCTCCAAGGACATCACCGGTCCCTATCTAGGCAAGGACGGCAGCCCGCTGATGGAAGGCGGCGGCAGCATCTTCCTGCGCGCCGACCTGCAGGAACAGCAGCGCTTCCGCGGCCCCGGCCATGCCGGCTGGCTGCATGATCGCGATGGCAAGGACTATGTCGTCTACCATGCCTATGACAAACAGGCGAACGGCGCCCCGACCCTGCGCATTGCGCCGGTGCGCTGGGGGGCTGACGGCTGGCCCGTTGCCGATTATTGATCCAATTGTCTGACTATCGCCGCGTCCCGCCGCGGCATCAGGAGAGAGAAGAATGAATTTCGCCCTGTCCCGCCGTGGCTTCCTTGCCAGCACTGCCGCCTTGTCGGCCGCGCCGATCGCCGCGCGCGCCGGTGCCGCCGCTCCGGCCGTTGCCGCCCCGGTTCCGGTCAATCCGCTGGTCAAGCAGCGCGCCGACGCGCAGGTCTTCCTGCATGATGACGGCTATTATTACATGACCGGATCGGTGCCCGAATATGACCGTCTGGTGCTGCGCCGCTCCAAGACGCTGGCCGGCCTTGCCACCGCCGAGGAGGCGGTGCTGTGGCGCCATGAGGCAAGCGGCCCGCGCTCCGGCTTCATCTGGGCGCCCGAACTCCACCAGATCGACGGCAAATGGTACATGTATTTCGCCGCCGGCCCGAGCGGCGGCGGCGACGACGTGTTCCGCATCCGCACCTATGCCGTGGTATGCGACGGCGCCGATCCGATGACCGGCAAATGGAGCGTACTGGGCGAATTCCAGGCCCCCTGGGACAGTTTCAACCTCGATTCCACCAGCTTCGTCCACAAGGGCGTGCGCTATTTCGCCTGGGCCCAGAAGGAACCGGGCATCAACACCAACAGCAACCTTTACATCGCCAAGCTGGAATCGCCACTGAATCTGGCCGGCAAGGCGACCCGCCTGACCGTGCCCACGCTCGACTGGGAAGTGCGCGGCTACAAGGTGGCCGAAGCCCCCGCCGTCCTGCATCGCAATGGTCGCCTGTTCATGACCTATTCGGCCAGCGCCACCGACGCGCGCTATTGCCTGGGCATGCTGACCGCCGACGAGAATGCCGACCTGCTCGATCCTAAGAGCTGGACCAAGTCGCCCCAGCCGGTGTTCAAGACCTGCACCGAAACCAGCGTCTATGGCCCCGGCCACAACAGCTTCACCGTGGACGAGAAGGGCCGCGACATCCTCGTCTATCATGGCCGCGACTATGAGGCGATCCAGGGCGACCCGCTGTTCAACCCGGACCGCCACACCCGCGTCCAGCGCCTCTATTTCCAGGCCGACGGCACCCCGGACTTCGGCGTGCCCGTGGGCAATGGCGCGATGCCGGAACGGTTCGTCTCGGCTGCCGATCCCAAGGCGCTGCTGGCCCATCAGGGCACGGAGCTGATCGCGGGCAATCCCGCGCTCGCCCAGACCCAGTTCCGCCAGTCGCCCGGCCGCGCCGGCGCGAAGAGCGTGATGCTCTCCCCCATCCTGCTGCCCGATCATTATCTGGTCGCGGCCAAGGACGGCACGGTCAGCCTGATGAAGGATGATCGCAGCGCCGATTTCGCGCTGCGCAGCCAGTTCGTCCGGTTCGAGGATGCGGCCCAGGGTACGGTCCGCTTCGCGACCATCGCCGTCGCCGGCAAGCATCTCGCCGCAATCGACGGGCGCATCGGCCTCGCGCGCAGCAAGGACCCGCGCACGCAATGGTACGCCGACTGAACGCGACTCGCCGAGTCTGACAAATAGGGCCATGGGCTCGCGCCGCCAAAAGCCGCGCAAGCCCATGGCCTTTCGGCCTTTTATGGCCTGAAACGCCCGAAAAACCGGGCCAGAATCGCTGCGGCAAATTTGCAACATGGGTGCCACGTAGCGCAACCCCGACCCAATATTTCACTTGCGCTTCTCAGCATGTGGAAATAATTAGTCCGAGTAATTCGTGGGCATGGCAACGGGCCAGCCCCTTGGGGAGGACTTGAAAATGGCTATCCGGCCGATCGCACTCTGTTCTGCGTCGCTTGTCGCGCTGACCCTGTCGGGCGCCGCCTTCGCGCAGACCGACGCCGCTCCGCAGACCGTTACTCAGGAAGCACCGACCGAAGATATCGTCGTCACCGGCGTGCGCGCGTCGATCGTCGGCGCCCTGAACGTCCGCAAGGAATCGACCCAGATCGTCGATTCGATCGTGTCCGAAGACGTCGGCAAATTGCCTGACAATAATGTCGTCGAAGCGCTTCAGCGCGTAACCGGCATCCAGGTTACCGACCGCGCCGGCGGCGAAGCGGCGACCATCACCATTCGCGGCCTGACCGACCCGTTGACCACCCTTAACGGCCGCAACATCTTCACTGCCGCCGGCACGTCCTTCGCCCTGCAAGACATCTCGGCCAACCTCGTGAAGCAGGTCGATGTCTACAAGACGCGTTCGGCCGACCAGCTCGAAACCGGCCTTGCCGGCCAGATCGACGTCCAGACCCGTCGCCCGCTCGACTTCGATGGCTTCACCATTTCCGGCCTGGCGCGCGGCGTCTATTCGGAGCTGGCGGACAAGTTCAATCCGAACGTCGCTCTGCTGGTCAGCGATCGCTGGGAAACCGGCATCGGCGACATCGGCTTCCTGATCAACGGCAGCTACACCCGTGCCCATTATCGTAACCAGAATCTCCAGGCCGGCGCCATGGTGCCCTTCGCCACCGAGAATCCGCCCGAAGGTTCGGGCCTGACCCCGCTGCAGCGTATCTTCCCTGGCGCGACCAACGAGAACTGGACGCCGGGCCTCGACGCCGGCCTGCCGACCGCACCGGGTTCGACACTCAACATCAACGGCGTCGAAACGCCCTATTATCTCTCGCGTGACGCCGTCATCGCCTCCGACCTCTACGGCAAGCGCGAGCGTCCGTCGGTCAACGCTGCGCTCCAGTGGGCGCCCAATGACAGTTCGGTTTACACCGCCGAGGTGTTCTACACCGGCTTCCGTGGGGAAACCTTCAACAGCCTGCACTTCAGCTTTGCCGACTGGTGGGGCAACCTGCCCGCCGACGTGGCCAACAGCTTTGAACTCTATGATGGCACCAACATCATCAAGTCGCGCCAGATGGGCGCGGTCGCCGGCTTCAACAGCGGCGACATGGCGACCAACAAGACAGACAGCTATGTCTATGCGCTGAACGCCAAGTGGGACGTGGGTGAGCGCGGCAAGATCGTCGCCGACATCGCCTATCAGGACAGCAAGAACGAAACCTCCTTCTTCGCTATCCGTACCGATCGCGGCCCGCTCGACATCGACGTCGATTTCAACGCCGGTGGCGGCCTGCCTGCCTACAGCTTCGCCAATCAGGGCGTGCTGACCGATGCAAGCCAGTGGACCGTCGGCAACCTGTTCGACAGCGGCACCAAGAACACCGGCAGCGCCCTGACCATGATGCTGGACGGCGAATATAAGTGGGATGAAGGCTTCCTGCGTCGCATCAAGGCCGGCTTCCGCTTCGATGATCGCAATGCCGATTCCTACGTCCGCGATCAGGGCGCCGGCGGCCTGCCGGGCATGACACTGGCGGCCTTCAGCCAGGGCACTCCCTTCACCAACAGCGGCTTCTTCGACGGACGCGCCGACATCCCGACCAGCTGGGTGCTGGCTGACCCGCGCAGCATGGACAAGGATGCTGTCCGCAGCCTCTATCGTTCCGTAGCCCCCGGCCTGTTGCTGTCGGACGAAATGACTTTCGGCCATGTGTTCGGCATCAACGAAACCAATCTGGCCGCCTATGTCATGGCTGATGGTGAAGTCGAAATCTTCGGTCGCCCGCTGCAGCTTCAGGCTGGCGTGCGCTTCGTTGCGATCGACACGCTGTACGACTATTTCGACCGCGGCAATAATTTCGCGCGCACCACCGTGTCGACCGGTTCGGAAAAGTTCCTGCCGTCCTTCACCGCGCGCTATAATCTGACCGACAATCTGCGCATCCGCTTCAACTATGGCGAAACGCTGCGCCGTCCGGCCTTTGGCGATCTCAACCCCAATCTGGCGCTGACGGGCGATCTCTCCCGCATCGGCTTTGGCTCGGGTTCGTCGGGCAACGCCAATCTGCGTGCGACCCATTCGAAGAATATGGACCTTGCGATCGAATGGTATTTCGAACGCAACAGCGCCATCTATGCGACCGCTTTCCGTCGCAAGATCGACGGTCTGGTTGTGCCGCTGACCGTGCGTGAGTTCATCCCGAACAACTATCTGCCGCGCAACGAAACCTATACCGAATATTTCAACATCACCCGGCCTGAAAACGCCTCGAACGGCACGCTCAAGGGTGTGGAACTGGGTCTCACCTACTTCCCGTCCTATCTGCCGTCGATCCTCGATGGCCTGGGCTTCACCGGCAGCGCGACGATCCTGGATTCCGAACAGACGATCCCGGTCGTCAACAATGAAGGTGAGATCACCGGCACCGCCAAGTCGGCCTTCTTCGGCGTGTCGAAGCTGTCCTATAACGCCACGCTGGCCTATGACAGCGGCCCGGTCGGTGCCCGCCTGTCCTACATCTGGCGCAAGGGCTTCCTGAACAACAATGAAGGCCGCTCCTTCGCCAACCCGATCGGCATGTGGCGCGCGCCCGAAAAGAGCCTGGACTTCCAGCTGACCTGGAACGTCAATGACGATATCGGCGTCACTTTCGACGCGGTGAACATCACCAAGGCGAAGCAGCAGAACTATTACAAGTTCGGCGATGTCGGCAATCCGACGGAGTTCAACTCCAGCACGCTGCTGATTGATCGGACCTTCGCTCTGGGTGTTCGCTTCAAGTTTGACTGAGTGCCCGATGGGGCGTGGCGTCTCCTCGCTGCGCCCCATTTTCATGGCGGTCGTTCCGGGAACCCTCTCCAACTCCCCGGAACGGCCGCCATATTTGTTTCAGGATACAGGGAGACGGACGATGCGCGCGATGAGGATGCTTCTGCTGGCAGGGGCTGCCATGATCGGCATGGGCGCCGCCTCTCCCCCTCCCCGCTCCGCCGGCCTCGATACCCATGCGATCGCGGTGCAGCGCTTCGGCAATGACGCGCCCTGGTATCAGGATCGCATCCCCTTCTTCGAATCCGCCGACCCCAAGATCGACGCCGTCTATTATTATCGCTGGCAGCTCTATCGCGGGCATCAGCGCGACCTGGGCGAAGAAGGGTATATCACCACCGAATTTTTCGACGATGTCGACTGGCAGCGCCATCCCTATGCCAGCCTCAACGACGCGACCGGCTTTCATCTGGCCGAAGGGCGCTGGCTGAACGACCGGCGCTTTGCCGACGACTATATCCGCTTCATGTATCGCGGCGGCAATGACCGCCACTTCACCGACTATATGGCGGACTCGGTCTGGGGCCGTTACCTGATCGATGGCGACAAGGCGGGCGTGCTCGAACATCTGCCGGTGATGCGCCATATCTACCGCCTGTGGGACGAGAAGTTCGACTTCGACAAGGGGCTCTATTTCGTCGAGCCGCTGCTCGACGCGACCGAATATACCGTCTCCTCGATCGACGCTTCGGGCGGCAAGGACGGCTTCCGCGGTGGCGACGCCTTCCGCCCCTCGGTCAACAGCTACATGTATGCCAATGCCCGCGCGCTGGCGAAGATGGCGACCATGGCCGGCGACACCGCCATGGCGCAGGAATATGAGGCGCGGGCACAGGCGCTGAAGGACCATGTCCTTGCCGACCTGTGGAGCGAGAAGCTCGACCATTTCATCGACCGGCACGAGAGCCGCAAGAATCCGCACGTCAAATATTGGGATCCGATCCGCAATCGCGAACTGGTCGGCTACCTCCCCTGGATGTTCGACCTGGTCCCGGACGACGCCAAATATGCCGGCGCCTGGGCGCATCTGCTCGACCCCGCCTCGCTCGCCGGCAAGGCGGGCATGCGCACGGTCGAAGCGAATTACGAATATTATATGCGGCAATATCGCTATCTGGGCGATGCACCGGAATGCCAGTGGAACGGCCCGATCTGGCCCTATCAGACGACCCAGGTGCTGATCGCCATGGCCAATCTGCTCGATCATCATGCCCAGCAGGGCCCGGTGACCCGCAGCGACTATATGCGCCTGCTGCGCCAATATACCGCGCTCCATTATCAGGGGAACCGGCTCGATCTGGAGGAGGATTATCATCCCGAAACCGGCAAGCCGATCGTCGGCCTCGATCGCAGCCATCATTATTTCCATTCGGGCTATAATGACCTGATCCTGGGCGGTCTGGTCGGCATCCGCCCCCGCGTCGACGACGTGCTGGAGGTGAACCCGCTGCTGCCCGACGCCGGCGATCCGCAGGCGCTGGCCTGGTTCCGGGCGCAGGACGTGCCCTATCATGGCCATCGCATCGCCGTGACCTGGGACGCGGACGGCAGCCATTATGGCCGGGGCAAGGGCCTGTCGGTCGAGGTCGACGGCAAGGAAGTCGCCCGGCGCGAGACATTGGGCCGGATCGAGCTGCCGGTGGCGCGCGTCGCCAATGCGCCGGTCGCCCGGCCGATCAACCGCGCCGTGCAACTGGTGCGCGGCCAGTTCCCGATCGGCAGCGCATCCAGCAACACCGACCCCGAAAATGTCCATGACGCGATCGACGGCCGCACCTGGTTCTTCCCCGAACTGCCCAATGGCTGGTCCTCCGCGCCCGGAGAGGCCAACCAATGGTATGCCATCGACCTGGGCAAACCGGTGTCCATCGGCCGCGCCGAACTCGCCTTCTTCGCCGACGGCAAGCAGTTTGCCGTGCCGCAATCCTATCGCCTGCAGGCCATGGTCGATGGCCAATGGCGCGATGTCGCGACGCCCAAGGGCGCGCCGCTCGCCAATGGCGTGACCGACCTGCGCTTTGCCGGCCGCGCCGCGCGCCAGTGGCGGGTGCTGATGCGCCAGCCCCAGGGCAAGGCGATCCGGCTGGCGGAGATCAAGCTGTTCGACCGCTGAATTGGCTATGGCCCTCGATCGTGACGCAGCCTAAACGGACCGTCGCCCTGTTCAGCAAGCTGTGTTAGGGCGGATCGATCGGCGGCCCGGCACTGCAGGCCGCCAGCAATAAAGGGCATGATGGTGACAGCGGCTGGCGAGCTTCGGTTTCGCTTTCGATTGCTCGGCGATTTCCGCCTGATCGACGAGGCGGACGGACGCGACCATAGCCCGCGCAGCCGCAAGGCCTGTGCCCTGCTTGCCCATCTTGCGCTGGAGCCCGATCGCCGCGCCAGCCGCGACCGGCTGGTCGGCCTGTTGTGGAGCGACCGGGGCGAGGTGCAGGCCCGCGCCAGCCTGCGCCAGGCACTGACCGACCTGCGTGCGCATCCGGCCGCCCCGCTCATCCAAATCGAACGGCGTGACCTGCATCTGGCAGAGGGTGGCTTTTCCAGCGACCTGGGCGAGATACTGGCCTGCGCCGCCGCCAACGACCTGAACGGACTGGCCCGTATCCTGGATGGCGCGGGTAGCGCGATACTGGACGGGCTGGAGGGACTGGATCGCAGCTTCGACGACTGGCTGATGATCGAACGGCAACGCTGGCGCGAGCGCATCGTCCAGGATGTGCTGCACGCTGTCGAGCGCAATGGCCAGGACGATCTGCTCGACCTGCGCCGGGCGATCCTGACCCAGTTGCAGCGGCTCGACACCGGCGATGAACGGATCGCCCGGCTCGGCATGGCGCTCGACCAGAAGGCCGGCGACCATGTCGCGCTCCACCGCCGCTACCGCCAGTTGGAGACCGGGCTGCAACGCGATCTGGATGCCCGCGTGTCGCCCGACACCGAAAGACTGCTGCGCGAACTGACGACGGTCGGATCGGTCATCGCTCCCGCCCCGCGCGCGACCGCCGCGCCCGCTGTCGCCACAATCCCGCAGGCCAATGTCGAGCCGCCGATCCTGGTGATCGCCCCTTTCAGGCTGATCGGCGATAGCGGCCCGGACGGCGCCCTGCTCACCAGCATTTGCCATGACGATCTGCAGACCGCCCTGGGTGGCATGCGCGACCTGCGCATCCTGTCAGTCGACGCGCCATCGGCCGAGCGGATGAAGGCGGCCGCCCCCGCCTCGATCGCCAGCTATGCGCTGGACGGGTCGGTCCGCGCTGATGGCGACGGCTGGCGCATCAATCTGCGCATGACGCGGATCGACAGCGGCTTCCTGGTCTGGACGCGCCAGTTGACCGTGCGCCAGGGCGAATTGCTCGCCGCGATCGACGATCTGGTCGCCCGGATCGCTGGCGCCATCCTGCCGGTGGTCGAACGCGATGTCGGCAAGCTGATGGAAGGACGTGTGCCCAGCGGGTCGGACGCCTATCCGCTCTATTTCACCGCCCGCGCCAAGATATTGGCCGCCGCCAACCTGGCCGAGGTGCAGGAAGGCGCCGACCTGCTGGAACGCGCGATCCTGCTGGAGCCGCGCCTGACCAACGCCTATCTGCAACTGGCGCGCCTCTACAACACCGATTTCATGCAGTTGATGGCGGGCCATGATGCCGCGCCGCTGCGCGCCCGCGCCTTCGACCTCTGCACCCGCGCGGTCGCGCTGGAACCCACCCATGGCGGCGTGCAGTCGCGCCTCGCCTGGTGCTATTTGCGGCGCGGCGACATGAAGCAGGCGATGCAGGGCTTCATGACCGCGCTCGACCTGACGCCCTTTCACGCCGACGGCATCAACGAGATCGGCTTCGGCCTCGTCCATCTGGGCGAGATGAAGGAAGCGCAGCGCCTGATCGCCCGCGCCTTCGAACTGAACCCCTTTCCGTCGGACGAATATTTTTCCGATCTGGCCGTGCTCTACGCCCTGTCGGGCGAGCATGAGGCAGCGGAAACCCAGTTCGAGATCGGCCGCAATCGATCGATCCATTATCTGGCGGTGCGGGGCGCCAATCTGGGCATGCTGGGCGGCGCGAAGCAGGCCGCCCCGGTGATCGACGAACTGCGCCAGCGTTTCGCCAGCCTGTGGCAAGGCGATGCTCCAGCCCGCGACGCCGATCTGGTCGACACCATGATCCAGTTCCTGCCGCTGCAGGGGCCGGCCGAACGCAGCCTGTTCCTAACCGGGCTGGAACAGGCCGGATTGCGCATCACGCCGCGCTGATCTCCGCGCGCAGGCTGCGCAGGAAGAAGCTTTGCGGCGGCGGCGCGACATGCGGCACGGCCACCGGGCCAGCAATCGTCCACAGCAACAGCTCCGCATCCTTGCGCTTGAGGCTAAGCCCCTGATCGATCGGTGGCAGGTCGCGCCCGGTCGCCTGGCGGAAGGCGTCGCCGATCAGCGCCCAGCTGCGATCGCGGAAATTCATCCGCCGCGCCAGCCGCAGCAGCAGTGCGCGGTC
This sequence comes from Sphingobium sp. LF-16, assembly GCF_003711185.1. NCBI lineage: Bacteria > Pseudomonadati > Pseudomonadota > Alphaproteobacteria > Sphingomonadales > Sphingobiaceae > Sphingobium > Sphingobium sp. LF-16. The sequence continues at coordinate 3,000,470 of NZ_CP029335.1, forward strand.
GCCTGCCGCCATCTCCGCCTGCGCGATCGCATGCTCGGCATCGACCAGCGCCAGCGTCATCGCGCGATGTCCCAATTCCGCCGGCGCATGGCTGACCATCACCGCATCGTCCCGCTCGATCTGCCCCGTCCTGTAAGCCTGCGCGATCGCGCCGATGCCCACCATGCCGAACGGCGCCAGTTCCGCCGCGCGCAATGCGCCCAGGCTGGCCGCGCCATAGACGGCGATCCCCTCGGCCATCACCTGGATGATTTCCTTGTGCCAGACCGATGGCGTGGTTTCGAACAGTCCGTCGATCAGGCCGATCGCGGCCGGTCGTTCGATCGCGGCGCGCAGCATGTCGCCGCGCCGCGCCGGCCCGCGCAACTCGACACCATCGGGCAAGGCCATCACGGAACCGCCCAGGCTCGGCCCGGCAAAGACAATCGCATGCAGACTCATGCCGGCTCCATCGCCGCTTGCATCGTGCCTGTGCGCGATGGCCGATCATGATCGCCAAAGGCCGGCACCAGCAGCTTCACCACATCGATGCCGAGGTCGGGCCGGGTCAGGTCATGACAGGCGACCGGCCCTGCCCCCACCATCGCACAGCGATCGAGCAGCCAGGCCAGATCATCCTCCGCCCCGTCATGCGCCACGGAGGGCACCGCCGACCAGGGTCGGGTTGCCGGCGCGAAATCGAGCATCGCCAACAGGAAGCCCTGCCGCTGCTGCCCGGCATCGCGATAGCGCGCCGGATCGATATCGTCGCGCGCACCGGCGATCAGCGCGGCACGGGTCTGCGCCGCCTCGCAAATGGCGCGAGCGAGTGCGACGCCGGCATCGGGATGGCATCCCGCCCCCATTGCCGGCGGCAATTGCACGCTGCGGACGGCACCGCGTTCCGTGATCGCGCAGCCGATCACCGCCGCGCCGATCGGACCGGTCATGTCCCACAAGGATAGCGACAGGCCCGCGCGCCGCACTCGCGCGATCAGGCTGCGGCCCAGCCGGTCGGTCACGCTGTCCAGATCGATCGCGCTCGCCCGGCGCGCGCGCAGTCCCCGTTCCAGCCAGCGGGCATGATCCTCGCGCTCGATCAGTTCGCACAGCGCCGAACAGCGCGCCTCGGCCGGGGTGTTGCCGGATGCCAGCCCATTGCTGTTGGGCCACAGATCGGGTTCGGCCGGCACGGTGAAATCCATCGTCACCAGCCCATGGGGTATCCGCATGGGCCGGCCGCTCAGCAGGTCGATCGCCTCGACCCAGCCGCGTGGTCGTACCGGATCGAAGGAAGCGCCCTGCTTGTCGGCCCGTGCCATCTGGCTCCAGAGCCGGGCTTCGCCGGCATCGGCACAACTGTGGCTGCTGGCGGGACAGGTTTCGGCGTGATGCAGTTCGATCGCTTCCATCAGCGCGGAGACACGCGCGGCATCAGGCGTGGCGCCCTTGCCCTGCGACACCGACAGCGACAGTGACAGGGGACGGACCGCCTGGAATACAGGGATGCCGATGCGGTCGAGGCCGGTCACATCGGCCAGCCGCGTGACGCCCAGCGCACGAGCCGCAGGCGCGATCCGTGCGAGGGTGTCGGCAGGACGGCGGGAGCGATGCGCCCCGCGCCGGAACATCTTCATGGGCGCGATCGGCCTCAGGCGAAGTCGGCCTTGCCCGACCCGATCTCGGCAAAATAGGCGCGGGTGGCGCGCTGCTGCCCCGGCAGGGCGACCGCGTCCAGAACCGGACCATCGGTGAACAGTCCGGCCACGCCAGCGATCGCCGCCTTGGCATCATCGCCGTCATCATCGGCGGCCAGATAATGGACCTGCTCGACAAAGGCATAGCCAACGACCTTGGCCGGATCGGCCGGGTCGGTCAGCTTGATGACATAATTGGCGTCGGAGTCGTAGGATTCAGCCATATATACCCCCATAGTTCGTGACGGATCAAAAGTAGGTTGCGGGACCGTAATGACAAGCAGGGCGAGGACAATAAGGGAAACCCCTATCAACGCCGCACGGAGCATATCAGACATAAGCGAAGGGTTCGACTGAGCGCTTCACATACATGGCCTTGCCGTTCGGGCTGACCGACACGCCCCAATAGCATGCCTCGCCCATCCCCGGTTCGATCGAGATGCGCACATCCTTGCTCGGCAATTCCACCTGCACCGGATCATTGCCGGCCGGCAGGCTGAGTTCCAGCGTGTGGGCGACGCCGATCTTGGCGCGGGTCTTCACATGGTCGAGCCAATGCACCAGCCTATCGCCGATCGAGATACGGACGCTGTCATCCTTGAATCCCTGTTCGAGTGCGATGGTGATTTTGCGAAATTCCGACATTGTTGGTCCCCTTTCGGAATAATGGGGCGCACCGCCATGACAGGCGATGCGCCTGCATGGATCAGATACTGAGGCCGTTCGCCTTGAGGGCCAGCATGCGCTGCATGTCCTGGCCCAGGTTGAAGCCGCCGATGACATCGCCCGCCCGAACCGCGTCGAAGCCCAGCCCCGTCTGACGCAGCGCCGGGGCAACCCCGCCATCCAGCGCGCGAGCCAGCTTGCCTGCCTCGCGCAGGAACCGGGTATGGCCAACGGCATTGACGGCGGCATCGGCGCTGCCCTCGGTCGCGATCGCCAGCAGGTGGCGTGCTTCCTTGAGATCGGCGTCATAAACCTCGATGCGGCGGGCGGCCGCAGCAGGGGTCTCACCGGGCCGTGCCCGCTCATCCACCTGCAGCAGCTTATATTCGTCGGCCAACGGGCCAGCGAGCGCGACCGCCGCCTGGCGCGCGAGCGGATGCTGGCGCATCCGCGTGGCCGCCCTCAGCGCATCGACCGCCGATTGGACGCCGCGCGTGCCGTTGACGGCCAGCACCTGGCCGACTTCCGGGGTGAAGATATCCTGCGCCAGCCGCTCTTCCTCGCGGCTTTCGGGCGGCTCCACCTTCACCTCCAGCGCGTTGGAGATGACGGCCCGGCCATCGACGACCAGCATCGCCTGGATGGTGTAACGGCCCGGTTCGGCCATGTCCCAGCCATTGCGGCCAGCGCCGACCAGCACGCTGTCATAGAGCGCCTCACCCTGACCCAGAATGATTTCCAGGCTCTCGCCGCAATGGCGCGAATAGGGCGACCATTGGCGCGCGGGCCGGCCATCCTTGCTGATGATCAGGGTCAGGCCTGCCCGTTCCGACAGGCGCGCCGCCGATGCCAGCTTGGGCCGGCCGCTGCGGTTGACCAGTGCCATCTCGACCACCGGCGGCAACAGATAGGGTAGGCGATTGTCGCGGGCATTGACAGACAGAGTCAGGCCGAACTCCTCATTGGGGTCCAACGCCACCTGCGAGAAGCCATGCTGGTCGAACCAGTCGGCATTGCCCATCTGCACGAAGCGTTCGGGGCCATGGCGCATGAACAGCAGTTCGGGATCGGAAAAGCGGAAGTCGAAATCGGCAAAGAAGGCCGCCTGGCCGCCCGCCACCGCATAGGGATAGTTCATGAAGCTGCGCGCTTCGGGATCGTCGGCCAGCGGAATCCAGGGCGTGCCCAGCGACTTCTGCCAGCTATGCGCCAGGTTGAAGGCGTGGCCGACCTCATGCGCGGCCGTCCAGAAGCGCATCCGCCGCACCCAGGCGTCGGGATCGGCATCGCCCGCCGGCGGATGGGCGATGAAAGCGTCGGTGAAGATGGCCGTCCCCTGGCGATGGTTCGACCCGATATCGTCGAACATGATGCCGCCCAGGCTGCTGCCCTGCACATGGAGCGAGGCGAACAGCACCCACAACGACCATTGCGGCTTGTCGGCAAAGCGCGACCAGTAGATCTGCATCGCGTCATGCATTTCCTGGTCGGTCCAGCGCTGATCGGCGCCGGCCGCACCGAGCGGGATGGCGCCATTGCCGGGCGCGTCGCTGACGTTGAATCCCGCCCGCCGATAGACGGTGTCAAGGCTCAGCGTCTCGCTGGCCATGGTCGCGGGATGATTGGGATGATCGTGCGTGCCGATCTCCGTCACGCGGGTCGCGCCGGCCACCGTGTCATATTCGAACTCGGCCGGACGGAAGCTTGCAGAGCTGAACTGATAGGTGCGCACGAAGCTCGCCGCGCCACCGCCGCTGAAGGTCGCCTCGACCTTGCGCTGGGCGGCGAGCAGGCTCTTCGTCACCTTGAGGCTGATCTGGGTATGGGGGATGGCGCCGACCTGACCATCCTTGAACCAGATCTGGCCGCTATAATGATTGGCACCGGTCCGGGTCAGCGCCGCAACCCAGCTGACCACCGGCCCCAGCGGGCCGGCGCGCGTGCCGCTGACCGTCATCTGCGGATAGCGGCCATCGACGTCCAGCCGCAGTTCCTCGCGCGTATAGAGCGTCAGCGCATTGATATCATCGTCGAAGCGATCGACCGCACCGGGCAGCGCGCGCGGCATCGGGAAGCGCGGCGAGCGCACGAAATTGTAGCGGCCGCTGGCCTGCACCAACAGCGGCAGGTGCCGCACCGGCCGCAGCTTGGGGTCGATGTCGAAACCGGCCATGTCGGTATCGAGCGCGCTGTCGCCGTCAAAATCGGCGGGATCGAAATCGGCAGTCATCATTCCCTCCTGTCGGCGCGCGTCGGATGCCCGCGCTCGCAGGATCGGGAATGACATGGTCAGTGTGAGGCCAGGTGTTGGTCGAACGTGAAAAAAGCGTCAATCCGACCGAAAAATCGCTTTCCGTAGCGTCAATATCAGGAAAATCGCGCCACATCCCGCAGCGATCCCGGCATGCAGCAGCCAGAAGGCAGTGGCCGGCATGCGGGCGTAGAAGCCCCCCACCCAGCCGACCAGGATATTGCCCAGGAAGAAGACGAGATAATAGAGGCCGATCGCCAGCCCGGCCTGACGCGGCGGCGCGGCGCGGGTGAACAGCGCCAGGCTGACCGGCAATATATGGGCAAAACCGATGCCGTTGAGCAGATGGAAGGTGATCGCCCAGCCAAGCCCCGTTCTGCCGTCCGCACCCGCCAGCGCCGATCCCAGTGCCAGGCAGAGCATGCCCCCCGTCGCAAAGAGCGACCCGATCGTCAGCTTGGCAAGATCGCCGGGTTCGGGCCGGTGGCGCGCATAACGGCGATAGACGAAAGGCAGGCCGGCAAGGATCGCCAGGCCCAGCCCCGCATCGAGGGTGATGAGCCAGCTCGTCGGCACGCGCAGCCCGCCCAACGTCAGCTCCAGATGCGCGTCGCCCCAGATCAGATAGGCGTTGAATATCTGATTGTTGGGCAACAGCGCCACCGCCAGCAGCGGGATCAGCAGGACGATGCCCAGCAGGCCACGCAGATCCTGCCCGGTCATGCGCCCGCGCCCGTTCGATCTGGGGCGATAATCGTCAACCGGCAGATGCCTGCGTCCGGCGAGATAGATGATCGTGGCGATCACCATGCCAACCCCGGCGACGGCAAAGCCGACATGCCAGCCGCGCGTTTCCGCCAGCGTGCCGATCACCAGCGGCGCGGCGATCAGGCCGATATTGATCCCCAGATAATAAAGCTGGAACGCGCCATCGCGACGCGGGTCATCATGGCGATAGAGCGCGCCGATCTGGCTGGCTAGATTGCCCTTGAACAGGCCGCTGCCCAGCACCAGCAAGCCGAGCGCGGGCAGGAAGGCGGCCTGGACCGCCATCAGGAAATGGCCCGCCATCATCGTCAATGCACCCAGCAGCACCGTGCGATGCCGGCCCAGCAGCCGGTCCGCGACCAGCCCGCCCAGGATCGGCGTCACATAGACGCTGGCGAAATAGGTGCCGACAATGGCGGAGGCGAGCGGCTGGCCGTCCAGCCCGCCATAAAGCTGGCGAAAGGCATCGAAGAAGAGCAGGCCGTCGGCCTGCCCCGGCTGCAGCAGATGCTTGACCAGATAGAGGGCCAGCAGCGACTGCATGCCATAATAGGAGAAACGCTCCCACGCTTCGGTGAACAGCAGATAGGCGAGGCCCCGCGGATGACCCAGGAACGCGTGATCGCCCTGGCTCATGGCTGCGCGCCCGGCCCCTTGTAGATGACGCCGTCCTTCATCACGAAGCCGACCTGGCGCAATGCGTCGATGCTACGGGTCGGATCGCCCTCGACCGCGACCAGATCGGCGAGCAGGCCCGGCTTCACCGCGCCCAGCCGGTCGGCAATGCCGAACAGTGCCGCATTGCCGCTGGTCGCCGCGACCAGCACGTCGCGGGGCGCCATGCCGGCGGCCGCCATCAGCTCCGCCTCGCGGGCATTGTCGCCATGGGCGAACACGCCGACATCGCCGCCCAGGCAGAGGGTGACGCCCTCCACCCGCGCGCGGGCAAAGGCCTGGCGCGCCTGGACGACCGCTGCCGGCGCCGGTTCCGTGCCGGTCCAGCCGCGATAGCGCGCTGTGGCATCGGACGCCGCCAGGGTCGGGCAATAGCCGACGCCATGCGCCTTCATCAGCGCGAAGGTCGCGGCGCTCCCCTCATAGCCATGCTCGATCGTGTCGACCCCGGCCAGGATCGCCCGGCGCATCCCCTCGTCGGTGGCGGCATGGGCCGCGACCTTGCGCCCGGCGCTGTGCGCAGCCTCCACTGCCGCTGCCATTTCCGCCTGGGTGAAGGTCGGCCGGCTCGGCTCGCCCTTGCCCCAGCGATAGTCGGCATAGAGTTTCACGACATCGGCGCCGGCCGCGATCTGTCGCCGCACCGCCGTCACCAGATCGGGACCGCCGGCTTCCTCCGCGCCCAACGGCACGACGACGCCCGGCTCGAAGCCACGCGGGCCATAAGCGCCCGGTGCCACCAGCGCGCGGGTCGCGACCAGCATGCGCGGCCCGGCGACGATATCCTGCTCGATCGCCTGCTTGAGGCCGACATCGGCATAGCCAGCCCCTTCGGTGCCCAGATCGCGCACGGTGGTGAAGCCCGCCATCAGCGTCGCCCGCGCCGACACCGTGGCCCGCACGGTGCGCAGCGCCAGCGGCTCGTGCAGCACCTGATCGTCCCAGCTTGTCTCGTTATAGGGGTGCAGGAAGAGGTGCGAATGGCCCTCGATCAAGCCGGGGAGCAGGGTCTTGCCGGGCAGGCCGATCACCCTTGCCCCAGCCGGCACCGCGATCCCCGGTCCGGCCGCCTCGATCCGGTTGCCGCGCACCAGCACCGCCCATCCGCGATGCGACGTCGCGCCGTCGAACACGGCATCGGGGCGCAGCAGATAGAGCGCCGGCGCGGCCTGCTCCGCCCCCGCCGGCATCGGCGCGACGAACAGAAAGGCCAGCAGGATCAAAAGCCTGTGCATCGATATCATCCCCCTTGACGGGAGGCTGCTTGCGCCGCCCCGCCCCCTTCATTACTCCCCCTCTCTATGACGAAATTCCTGCCGCGCGCCACCTCCCTTGCGGGGGCATTGGTCGCTCTTGCCGCCTGCCCTGCCCTTGCCCAATCGCCGACCGCGCTCTCGCCGGCCAAGGTCACCATCACCCGCGACCAGTGGGGCATCGCCCATGTCCATGGCGCAACCGATGCCGACGCCGTGTTCGGCATGGTCTATGCCCAGGCCGAAGACGACTTCAACCGGATCGAGACCAATTATCTGGTCAACTTGGGCCGCCTCGCCGAAGCCGAGGGCGAAAAGGCGATCTGGCAGGATCTGCGCCAGCGCCTGTTCATCGATCCTGCCCGGCTGCAGGCCGACTATGCCCGCAGCCCGGCCTGGCTCAAGAAGCTGATGCAGGCCTGGGCCGATGGCCTGAATTATTATCTCTCGACCCATCCGATGGTGAAGCCGCGCGTCATCACCCGGTTCGAGCCGTGGATGGCACTGAGCTTCACCGAAGGCAGCATCGGCGGCGATATCGAGCGGGTGCCGCTGACCCAGCTACAGGCCTTTTACGAGAAGAAGCCGGTGGCGCTGACCATGCTGGAACAGGGCCTGGCCTATCGCGAGCCGCAGGGGTCGAACGGCTTTGCCATCGCGCCGTCCCGGACGGAAGGCGGCCATGCGCTGTTGATGATCAACCCGCACACCAGCTTCTTCTTCCGGTCCGAACTGCAGATGAGCAGCGACGAAGGGCTGGACGCCTATGGCGCGGTCACCTGGGGCCAGTTCTTCATCTATCAGGGCTTCAACCGCCATATCGGCTGGATGCACACGTCGAGCGGCATCGACAATGTCGACGAATTTGCCGAGACGATCGTGCCGCAGGGCGATCGCCTCTTCTACCGCTATGGCAAGGAATTGCGGCCGGTCACCGAAAAGACCATCGCCATTTCCTACCGCACGCCGGACGGCAAGCTCGCCCAGCGCGCCTTCACCGGCTACTCCACCCATCATGGCCCGATCGTGCGGACCGAAGGCGACAAGTGGATCGCCTTCGCGCTGATGAACAAGCCGGTGCCGGCGCTGGAACAAAGCTATCTGCGCACCAAGACCAGCGATTATGCGAGCTTCCTCAAGGTCGCGGAGAATAAGGCGAACAGCAGCAACAACACGCTGCTGGCCGACGACAGGGGCGAGATCGCCTATCTCCACCCGCAATTCGTGCCGATCCGCGACGATCGCTTCGATTATACGAAGCCCGTGGACGGCAGCGATCCGGCGACCGACTGGCGCGGCCTGCATGACCTGTCCAGCCTGCCCCAGGCGGTGAACCCGAAGGGCGGCTGGGCGATGAACACCAATAACTGGCCCTGGACGGCCGCCGGCGCGGATAGCCCACAGCGCGCGGCCTTTCCCCGCTACATGGACCAGGCCGGCGAAAATCCGCGCGGCCCCCATGCGCAGATCGTGCTGTCGGCCAATGAGCATTTCACCCTCGATAGCCTGATCGGCGCGGCCTATGATCCCTATCTGACCGGCTTCGCGCGGCTGGTTCCGGGCCTGATCGCGGCCCAGGACAGGGCGCCCGATCCGGCGCTGGCCGATGCGGTGCAGAGCCTGCGCGGCTGGGATTATAAATGGAGCCTGACTTCGACGGAGACTTCGCTCGCGGTCTTCTGGGGCGAGGCACTGTGGAAGGCGGTGGCCCCGGCCGCCAAGGAGGCGGGCCTGTCCACCATCGACTATATGGCGACCCGCGCGACCGACGCGCAGAAGCTCGCGGCACTGCGCGAGGCGGTCGAGCGGCTGACCACCGATTTCGGCAGCATCGCCGTGCCCTGGGGCGAGATCAACCGCTACCAGCGCAATGACGGCGCGATCGTCCAGACGTTCGACGATGCCAAGCCCAGCACGCCCATTCCCTTCGCCTCGTCGCAATGGGGATCGCTCGCCGCCTTCGGCGCGGCGCGCTATCCGGGGACGAAGCGCTATTATGGCACCAAGGGCAACAGCTTCGTCGCGGCGGTCGAATTCGGGCCGAAGGTCGTCGCCCGCGCGGTCAGCGCCGGGGGCGAGAGCGGCGATCCCCACTCGCCCCATTTCGCCGATCAGGTCGACCTCTATGCCAAGGGCGATCTGCGCCCGGTCTATTTCTACCCCGAAGATATCAAGGCCCATGCCGTCCGCACCTACCGGCCCGGCGAATAAGGACAGATGATGAAAACTGCCCGCCTTGCCGCCCTGATCGCCTGCGCCCTGCCCTTCGCCGCTTTTGCCCAGCCGCCCAAACCGGCCGAGGAAGTGATACTCTATAGCGGCGCCACCATCATCGACGGCACCGGCGCGGCGCCGCGCGGCAATCAGGACATGCTGGTGCGCGGCGACCGGATCGTCGCGCTGGCGCCGCATGGCGGCCTGCCCGCCGCCGATGTCGCCGGCGCGAAGCAGGTCGATCTGGCCGGCCGCTATGTCATCCCCGGCCTGATCGACAGCCATGTCCATATGGCAACCCCGCCCAATGCCGTGCAGGCCAAGGCGATGCTGCGCCGCAATCTCTATGGCGGGGTGACGGCGGTGCGCGACATGGCCGACGATCTGCGCTCGGTCGGCGAACTGGCGCGCGAGGCGCGCATGGCCGAGATCCCTGCGCCCGACATCTATTATGCCGCGATCATGGCCGGCCGCCCCTTCTTCGCCGATCCGCGTGTCGCCGCCGCCAGCCAAGGGGTGACGCCGGGCACCGCGCCCTGGATGCAGGCGATCGACGACAGGACCGACCTCAAGGAAGCCATCACCCTGGCGCGTGGCACATCGGCCAGCGCGATCAAGGTCTATGCCGACCTCACTCCGCGGCAGGTCAAAGCCGTGACCGCCGCCGCCCATCGCCAGCATATGCTGGTCTGGGCGCATAGTTCGGTCTTCCCCACCCGCCCGGCCGACGTGATCGCCGCCGGGCCGGACGCGATCAGCCATGTCTGCTATCTCGCCTATCAGCGCGAGCCGGTGATGCTGGCGGCGTATGAAGACCGGACGCCGGTGCATGAAAATCTGCTGGCGCCGGGCGATGATGACCCGGTGATGGCCGACCTGTTCCGCGCGATGCTGAAACAGGGCACGATCCTCGACGCAACCGGCGCGCTGTTCGTGAAATATGAGGCCAAGCGCAAGGCCGATCCCAAGGCGAAGCCGCTGCGCTGCACCGGCGACCTCACCACCCGCCTCACCCGTCAGGCGTGGAAGATGGGCGTCCCCATCTCCACCGGCACCGATTTCGTCGGCGAGGTCGAGGATCAGTGGCCCGCCGTTCATGAGGAACTGCTCTTCCTTGCCCGCAATGTCGGCATGCCGCCGGTCGAGGTGATCCGGTCCGCCACGCTGGTCGGCGCGCAGGCGGCCGGGCAGGGCAATGAAATGGGCTCGATCGAACCGGGCAAGCTCGCCAATTTCGTGGTGCTCAAAGGCGATCCGGTCGCCGACATCGCCAATATCCAGACGATCGAGACGGTGGTGAAGCGCGGCAAGGCCTATGCCCGCAACGCCTATGTGCCGGTGACCAAGGACGAGATGGGGGACGACGAATGAAGCTGGATCGGCGGAATTTCATGGGCGTGTCGGCCGCGATGCTGGCGGCCAGCGGCGCGCGCGCGGCAGGCGTGGAGGCCGATCCGATCAAGGACATGATCGTCATCAATGCGCTCGGTGGCCTGGGCGATCCCAACCAGCCCGCCGATTCACTGGTCCCGCAGTTCAGCCCGCGCGTGCTGGCGGAAGCCCATGCGTCCGGCTTGACTGCCGTCAACATCACCATTGGCTATGTCTCCGGATCGGATGACCCGTTCGTCCAGAGCGTGCGCGAGGTAGCGGAGACTGATGCGCAGATACGTGCCAACAGCCGCGACCTGATGAAGATCCTGACCGCCGCCGACATAAGCCGCGCCAAGGCGGAAGGGAAAGTGGGCCTGATCTACGGATTCCAGAATGGCGCGATGATGGGCCAGGATGCCAGCCGGGTCGATATTTTCGCCAATCTGGGCGTGCGCATCTTCCAGCTGACCTACAACCCCGCCAACCAACTGGGCGACGGGTCGATGGCGCCGGGCAATCGCGGCCTCACCCCGTTCGGGCGCGAGGTTGTCGCGCGCTGCAATGCGCAGCGGGTGATGGTCGACCTGTCCCACAGCGGCGAGCAGACCTGCCTGGAGGCGGCACGCATTTCCAAACAGCCGATCTCGATCAACCATACCGGCTGCCGCGCCGTCACCAACCTGCCGCGCAACAAGACCGATGCGGAACTCAAGCTGGTCGCCGATCGCGGCGGCTTCATCGGCATCTATTTCATGCCCTTCCTCGACCTGTCTGGCCATGCCCGCGCCGAGCATGTCGTCGCCCATATCGACCATGCGGTGAAGCTGTGCGGCGAGGATCATGTCGGCATTGGCACCGACGGCACGGTGACGCAGATCGACGACCTGAAGGCCTATGAGGCGGTGCTGGCCAAGGAAATCGCCGCGCGCCAGGCCGCCGGGATCAGCGCCAAGGGCGAACGATCCGACACCTACCCCTTCGTCGTCGACCTGCGCGGCCCGGACCAGTTCCGCAAGCTCGTTGGGCTGCTGCGCGCCAAAGGCTATTCGACGGCCCGCATCGAGAAGATATTGGGCGGCAATTTCCTTGCCTATGCCGAGATGATCTGGGGAGCATGAACCAATGCTGGCAGGCGTAGAACTGGGCGGCACCAAGTGCATCTGCATCCTGGGCACCGGGCCGGACGATATCCAGGCGCAGGTGGAAATTCCGACCACCACGCCTGCCGAGACCCTGTCAGCGGTGGCCGCGACATTGGCCGGATGGGATTTCGCAGCGCTGGGCCTCGGCAGCTTCGGACCGCTTGATCTTGATCCGGCGTCGGCCAGCTTCGGCTCGATCGTCAGCACGCCCAAGCCTGGCTGGAGCGGAACGGACATCACCCACCTCGCGGCCGGACGCCCCTTCATGGTCGATACCGACGTCAATGGTGCAGCGCTGGCCGAGGGTCGCTGGGGCGCGGCGCAGGGGTTGACCAGTTGGGCCTATGTCACGGTCGGCACCGGCATCGGCGTGGGCAGCATCGTGTCCGGCATGCCCGTGCGCGGACTGGGCCATAGCGAGGCCGGGCATATGCGCGTGCCGCGCGCCGCCGGCGACGATTTTGCAGGCAATTGCCCCTTCCATCGCGATTGCCTGGAGGGACTGGCCAATGGTCCCGCGATCGAGGCGCGGACCGGCCAACGCGGACGCGACGTGTCCGCTGATGATCCGCAATGGTCGTTCGTCGCCCATGCACTGGCGGCAATGTGCCATAATCTGGCGCTGACCAGCCTGCCCCAGCGTATCCTGATCGGCGGTGGGGTCGCCATGGGCCAGCCCCAGTTGATGCCATTGATCCGCGATGGACTGACCGCCAGCCTGGCGGCCTATGGCGCGGCTGCGACGATCGCATCGATGGACGACTATGTCGCCCACCCGGCACTGGGCGACCGCGCCGGGCCGCTCGGAACGATCGCCCTTGCCGACATGGCCCTGGCGGCATCGCGGCGCTGATCGCCACGCGGATGTTGCGCCCCTGGACCCTGCCGCTCAAGGAACGGGTGCGGATCGCGCCGGACAGCCCGCGCTACATGCAGATCGCCCATGGGCTGATTCACGAGATCGAGCGCGGCCGGCTGTTGCCCGGCGAGTTCCTGCCAAGCAGCCGGGAACTCGCCGCCGCGCTGGAGGTCAATCGCAAGACCATCGTCACCGCCTATGAGGAACTGATCGCGCAGGGCTGGCTGGTGAGCGCAGGCACGCGCGGCACGATCGTGTCGACCTCCCTGCCCAGCAGCGACGATGCCCCTGCCCCGCCGATCGCCCCCGACACCCGCCAGCCGGACGAAACCGAATATCCCTTCCTGGCCGCACCCGACCGGCTGATCGCCATCCCGGCGGGCAAATGGCGCAAGCTGGACGAGGGCGTCGCCGACGGACGCCTGTTTCCCGCCGACCTCCTCGCCCGCGCCTATCGCAAGGCGGCGGAGGGGGCCTCGCGCGCCAATGCGCTTCACTATCGCGACCCGCGCGGGTCGCCACGGCTGCGACAGGAGATCGCCAGCATGTTGCGGCGCCAGCGCGGGCTGATGGTCAGCGCTGAGAATATCTGCATCACCCGCGGCAGCCAGATGGGCGTGTTCCTGACCGCGCGCATCCTGATCCGGCCGGGCGACGCGGTGCTGGTCGAACGGCTGACCTATGAGCCGGCCGTCGCCGCCTTCCGTGCCTGCGGCGCCAAGATCGTCACGGTCGGGCTGGACGAGGACGGGGTCGACGTCGCCGATGTCGAACGCGCCTGCCGCAAGCATCGCGTCCGCGCCATCTTCGTGACGCCGCATCACCAGTTTCCGACCACCGTGTCGATGCGGCCCGAGCGGCGGCTGCGCCTGCTGGAGCTGGCGCGGCAATTCGCCTTCGCGATCATCGAGGATGATTATGACCATGAGTTCCACTTCGGCGCGCAGCCGCTGCTGCCGATGGCGAGCTACGCCCCGGCGCGGGTGATCTATGCCGGGTCGATGTCCAAGCTGCTCGTGCCGGCTTTGCGCATCGGTTACATCGCCGCCGCGCCCAAGGTCGTCGACGCGCTGGCCTATCAGATCTCGCTGATCGACGGCATGGGCAATACCGTGACGGAGGAGGCCGCCGCCGAACTGCTGGAGAGCGGCGAGGTGCGGCGCCATGTGCGCAAGACCGCGCAGATCTACGCCCGGCGGCGCGATGCCTTCGCGCGCAATCTTGACAGCGAAATGGACAGGTTGATCGACTATCGCCTGCCCGATGGCGGCCTCGCCTTCTGGTTGCAGTTCAAGGACATGGCGGCGCTCGACCGGCTGGAAGCGCGAGCACCCGAGATCGGCCTCAGCTTCGCCTCCTCGCACAGCTATGCGGCCGAGGAAGGGACCGAGCGGGGGCTGCGCATCGGCTTTGCCAGCCTGACCGAGGAGGAGGCGAAAGAGGTGTTGCAGGCGCTGCGCCGCTGCGCCGAACCCTGATCTTACTTGGACCCCTTCACTTTCCCGAATTGGATGTTTCGGGCGGGTCCAATGCCGGCGCAGTGTCATGCATATGAAATATGCGCCCCGCTCCCCGGACGACATCGTCACCCTGATCGGCGACCATCCGCTCTGCTGGATCGTCTCCCATAGCGAGGCCGGCTTCGGCGCGACGCCGCTGCCGCTGCTGGCCGAATGCGACGCGGACGGTGCGCTGGTGTCGTTGCTGGGCCATTTTGCCCTGTCCAACCCGCAGGTCGCGCAACTGCGCGCGGCGCCCCGCGCCACCGTGCTGGTGAACGGGCCGCAGGGCTATATCTCACCCGAAATGCAGTCGAACCCGACATGGGTGCCGACCTGGAACTATGCGATGGCGGTGCTGACCGTCGATGTCGAGCTGTTGCCGGAAGCGACGCGCGAGTCGATCGAGACGCTGACCGACCGGATGGAGGCGGGCCGCGTCGCCCCCTGGCATATCGATGACGCCGGCGCGCGGCTGGAACCGATGATGAAGCATATTATCGGCTTTCGTGCCCATGTCCGCGCGATCGATGGCCGGTTCAAGCTGGGCCGCGACGAAAGCCGCCAGGGCATCAACGAGATTGTCGGCAGCCTGGCCCCCGGCGGCCTGCGCGACTGGATGCAGATCTACAATGAGGACCGGCTGGACGAAACCAGCCACGAGGGAGCAGAGCAATGATGTTCAGCCGACGCGAGATGCTGGCCGGGGGTGCGACCGGCCTGGCCGGACTGGCATTGAGCAGCAGCCTGTGGGCGAAGGGACAGGTGCTCGACACCGCCTATGTCAATGCGACGGTCTGGACCGGCGAGGGCATGCCGACGGCGCGATCGGCGATCGGCATCGCCCACGGACGCATCGCCGCGATCGGCGCGGCGGCGGTCAAGGCGCAGTCGAGCAAGACCACCCGTATCATCGATCTGGGCGGCGCCTTCGTCATGCCCGGCTTCACCGACGCGCACACCCATTTCCTCACCGGTTCCTATCTGCTGAGCCAGCCCAATCTGCGCGAGGCGAAGAGCCCGCAGGAATTTGCCCGCATCGTCGGCGAGGCGGCCAAGAGCCTGAAGCCCGGCCAATGGTTGCAGGGCGGCAGCTGGGACGCGGAGCTATGGGGCGGCGAATTGCCCGACCGCAGCTGGATGGACCCGGTGACGCCCCATACCCCGGTCGCGGTGCAGCGACTGGACCTGCACATGCTGGCGCTCAATTCGCTGGCGCTGAAACTGGCCGGGATCGACCGCGACACCCCCGATGTAGCCGGCGGCATGATCGTGCGCGACAAGGATGGGAACCCGACCGGCATCCTGAAGGATGCGGCGATGGACCTGGTCAAGCGCGCCATCCCCGCGCCGACCGACGCCGACAAGGAGGATGCCGCGCGCCAGGGCATCGCCCATGGCCTGTCCAAGGGCGTGGTGCAGGTCCACACCACCGAACTGGACTGGATCACCCATGACACGCTGCGCCGCCTGCGTGCCAAGGGCGAGACCGACATGCGCTTCTATTCCTTCGTGCCCCTGCAGGACTGGGCGAAGCTCAAGGCGCTGATCGAGGCTGAAGGGCGCGGCGACGACTGGGTCCGCTGGGGCGGACTGAAGCTGCAATATGATGGATCGCTGGGGTCGCGCACGGCGATGTTCTATCGCCCCTATGACGACGCGCCCGACAATAAAGGCTTCCCGATCCACAAGCGCGCCGATGTCCAGCAATGGACCAACGATGCGGATGCGGCTGGCCTGCAGATCACCATCCACGGCATCGGCGACAAGGCGAATGACGAGGCGCTGGACATCTTTGCCGCCGCCGCCGCGAAGAATGGCAAGCGCGACCGCCGTTTCCGCATCGAACATGCCCAGCATCTGGCGCCGGCCGCGATCCCGCGCTTCGCGCAGCAGCAGGTCATTGCATCGGTCCAGCCCTATCATGCGATCGACGATGGACGATGGGCGATCCAGCGTGTCGGCGCCGAGCGGCTGAAGGGCACCTATGCGTTCAAGTCGCTGCTCGACGCCGGGGCGAAGGTCGCCTTCGGATCGGACTGGCCGGTGGCGCCGCTCGATCCGCTGACCGGGGTCGCCGCCGCCGTGCTGCGCCAGACGATCGACGGCGCAAACCCTGGCGGCTGGCTGCCCGAGCAGAAGATCAGCATGCTCCAGGCGCTGCATGCCTATACCGCGACCAACGCCTTTGCCGGTTTCAGCGACGACCGGATGGGCCTGCTGAAGCCCGGCATGCTGGCCGATTTCGCGGTGCTGGACGCCGATCTGTTCGCGATCGATCCGGCGAAGATTGGCGCGACCAAGGTGCTGCGCACGATCGTCGGCGGTCGCCAGCGCTTTGGCGAAGGGAGCGACATCTAACAACAGAGCAAGGGAGAAAGCCGGCCGGAACAAGGCCGGTTCTCACATCATAAGGGGAATGACAATGAACAGACTGACGCATCTCAAGACTGTGAGTTTCACCGCCATGGCGGCCGCGACCATCTTGTCCGGCACCGCCCTTGCCCAGGCCCCGGCCGCCAGCGACAGCGAGACGATCATCGTCACCGCCGGCAAGCGCGACGAGGATATCCGCCAGGTCGCCCTGCCGATCAGCGCCGTCACCGGCGAGCAGCTCAAGAAGATGAACGCCAACAGCCTGTCGGACTATATCGTCCGCCTGCCCGGCGTGGTGTTCAACGATTACCAGCCCGGCATTTCCGAAGTCGTGATCCGCGGCGTCGCCGCCACCACCTATCATGAGCAGGGCCAGACCACGGTCGGCTATTATCTCAACGAAGTGCCGGTGGTGGAGCCGGGCTTCCCGATCGGCATCCCCGACGTCGACACGTTCGACCTGCAGCGCGTGGAAGTGCTGCGCGGGCCGCAGGGCACGCTGTTCGGCTCCTCGACGCTGGGCGGCTTGGTCAACTATGTCGCCAATGTCGCCGATCCGTCCAAGGTCGACGCCGCCGCATCGGGCCTGGTCGGCACCACCAAGAATGCCTCGGGCGAACTCAATTATGCCGCCAAGGCGATGATCAACATCCCGCTGGTCGCCGATCAGCTGGCGCTGCGCCTGGTCGCGCTGCAGCGGTCGGACGCGGGCTATCTCGACAATCCCGGCATCGGCGTGAACGGCTCGAACGATTATCGCACCCGCGGCCTGCGCGGATCGATCGTCGCCAATCTGGGCGAGACGACCAAGGTCACCTATCTGTCGAGCTGGCAGGACAGCAAGCTGGACGACCAGACCTATCTCGACCTGCCAAACCCCTATGTCCGCAACCTGCCGCGCGCCGAAACCCAGAAGACGAAATTCTGGATGAACAGCCTGCGGCTGGACCAAGAAGTGAGCGACATCGCCAATCTGACGGTGCTGGGGTCGATCACCAAGAAGACCAACACCACCATCTTCTCCTACCCCTATGCCTATGTGACCGGCGTCACCACCGGCAATGGTGCGGCCTATTCGCTGGGCGAGGCCGATGCGCTCATCAAGACGGTTGAGGCCCGCCTCGCCTCGGCCGGCGACGGTCCGTTCAAATGGCTGGTCGGCGTCAGCTATTTGCAGGCCAAGAAGAACAGCTATGACCAGATTTTCCAGGCCGGTGCCGCCGACTATATCGACGCCAATCCCGATCTGTTCGGGGGCTATTCCGGCGCGCAGCTGACGCCCGGCGACCGCCTCTATGGCTATTTCACCAAGAGCACGAACGAGGATTTCGGCGTGTTCGGCGAACTGTCCTACAAGCCGGTGGAGCAGATCGAGATCACGCTGGGCGGTCGCTATTATGACACCACCGCCAAGGCCGACGTGCTGAACCAGGCCGGTGCGCTGGGCGGCTATGAAGGCGGCTACACGCCGACCGACAGCAGCGGCAGCGTCAACCAGAAGGAAGACGGCTTCTTGCCCAAGGCGACGATCGCCTGGCGCCCGTCGAAGGATGTCATGGTCTATGCCACCTATTCGCAGGGCTATCGCGTCGGCGGCATCAACCCCAATGCCGGCCTGCTGCCCAGCATTCCGGAGGCCTATGAGAGCGACAAGGTCAAGAATTACGAAATCGGCGTGAAGGCGCAGACGCCCGACGGCCGCTTCGCCATCGACCTGACCGGCTTCCATCTCGACTGGAACAATATCCAGGCGCGCCTCTTCGGCCCCGGCCCGTCCTATTATTCCTATGTCGTCAATGCCGGCGGCGCGCGCGTCAACGGCGTGGAATTTTCCGGCACGGTGAATGTCAACAAGATCGTCCACTTCACCACCAACGTCACCTGGCAGGATGCGGAACTGACCGAATTCCTGCCCTATCCGTTCGACGTCGCGGGGCTGGGCGGCTATGCCAAGGGCACGACGCTGCCGGGCTCGTCCAAATGGTCGATCGCCAATAATCTGACGCTCAGCTTCGCCGATGTGACCGGCGCCCCCAGCTTCGACATCGCGCACCGCTACCTCTCGTCGGCGCCGACCAGCTTCGACGATGTCTCGCGCCGTGGCGACTTCAACGTGTTCGACCTGCGCGCCTCGGTCAGCCTGGGCGAGAAGGTCCGGCTGATGGCCTTCGCCAACAATGTGTTCGACAAATATGGCGTGCTGAACGCCCCGTTCGCGAACGATGCGGCGACGCCGCAGGGCTCGATCATCCGGCCGCGCACCATCGGCCTGCGTGCCGACTGGAGCCTCTAACCGCCTTGAAGAACGGGGCCGCATCCGCAAGGTTGCGGCCCCGTTCCCTATCTGCCTTCCTAGCTTCTGACCGAAAGGCCGCAATGCGTTCTCTTGCCTCCCTGCTGCTGGGTGCGTCCCTGCTTTGTGCCCATCCCGCGCTGGCGCAGGACAGCAAGGGGCTGAGCCTGACGCCCACCCGGACGCTGCGCTATGACGCGCATGAGGCAACCTGGATGCAGCCGGACATGTCGCCGGACGGCAAGACGATCCTGTTCGACCTGCTGGGCGACATCTATGCGCTGGACGCAGGCGGGGGCGCGGCGCGGCCGCTGCTGACCGGCATGGCGTTCGAGCGCAATCCGGTCTTCTCGCCCGACGGAAAGCAGTTTGCCTTCCTTTCCGACCGGTCGGGCGTCACCAATCTCTGGATCGCCAATGCCGATGGCACCGGCCTAAAACAGCTGTCGCAGGACCAGTCGCTCGCCATCTATTCCTCGCCGGCCTGGTCGCCCGATGGCCGCTATGTCTATGTCTCGCGCACGGTCCATTCGATCCTGGCGTTCGAGCTGTTCATGTATGATCGCGATGGCGGCAGCGGCATCCAGATCACCAAGGCGGGATCGCCCGACAATTGGGACGCGAAGATGAACGCCATGGGCGCGGTCGCGGCGCCCGATGGCCGCTATCTCTATTATGCGACCAAGCGCGGCCATACCTGGACCGAGAATGACCTGCCCAACTGGTCGATCGCGCGCCGCGACCTCAAGAGCGGACAGGACGAGACGATCATCCAGTCGGCCGGGGGCGCGATGCGCCCGGCGCTGTCGCATGATGGCAAGCTGCTCGCCTATGCCAGCCGGCAGGGCCAGAAGGACGGTCTCAGGCTCCGCAATCTGGAGACCGGCGAGGACAAATGGATCGCCTTCCCGATCGACCGGGACGGCCAGGATGGCGGCTATTATGCCGACCTGCTACCGCGCTTCAGCTTCCTGCCGGGTGACAAGGCGATGCTAATGAGCGTCGGCGGCGGGATCAGGCGGCTCGACATTGCATCGGGCAAGATCAGCGACATCCCCTTCACCGCGCCGGTGCAACTGGGCCTCGGCCCGCTGACCCGCGTGCGGCAGACGGAAGAGACCGGGCCGGTGCGCGTCCGCGTGGTGCAGGCGCCGCGCCAGTCGCCCGACGGCGGCAGCGTCGCCTTCACCGCTCTGGGCGGGCTGTATGTCCAGAAGCTGACAGCGAACATGACACCCAAACGCCTTGTCGCGGCCGATGCCTTCCAGCCGAGCTGGTCGCCCGATGGCAAGAGCATCGCCTATGTCAGCTGGACCGCCAAGGAAGGCGGCCATGTCTGGACGATCCCGGCGACGGGCGGCACGGCGCGTCGGCTGACCCAGGTCCCGGCCTTTTACAGCCAGCCCGTCTTTACCCCCGATGGCAAGGGCTTGGTGGCGTTGCGCGCGAACCAGTATGACCGGCTGCGCACCGCGTCGGAGATCGATCCCGCGCGCCCGACCGACATCATCCGCATGCCCGTCGGCGGCGGCGCAGCGCGGCTGGTCGCCCATGCCATGGGTGCGCGCCAGCCGCAGTTCGGCGGCGAAAGTGACACCCTCTATTTCTACGGCGCCGGCGGCTTGTCATCGGTGCCGCTGGCGGGGGGCGATCCGCAGCCGCTGTTGCGCGTGCTGGCCCATGGGCTGGGCCAATATTTCCCCGGCCCGGCGCCGGTCGAGGATGTGCGGATCAGCCCGGACGGCAGACGCGCACTCATCAAGTCGTTCAGCCAGGCCTATCTGGTCGATATCCCGCCGGCCAATGGCGGCGAGCCGGCGACCGTCAATCTCGACACGCCGGCGGTGGCGCGACGCAAGCTGACACGGGTCGGCGCCGATTTCATCGACTGGGCCGACAGGGGCGCGACCGTCACCTGGTCGGTCGGATCGACCTTCCGC
The DNA here is from genome assembly GCF_003711185.1 of Sphingobium sp. LF-16. Taxonomy (NCBI): domain Bacteria; kingdom Pseudomonadati; phylum Pseudomonadota; class Alphaproteobacteria; order Sphingomonadales; family Sphingobiaceae; genus Sphingobium; species Sphingobium sp. LF-16. Next base: position 3,021,456 of record NZ_CP029335.1, read on the forward strand.
CGGTTGCCGACCGTTCAGGCGCTGTCTGCTGCGCCGGGCACGGCCGAGGCGGTGGCGCAGAGCTTCGCATTGCCGGTCGAACTGCCGCGCGATGTGCCCCGCGGCAGCGTCGTGCTGCGCGGCGCGACCGTCATGCCGATGGCGGGCGGGCAGGATGTGATCCGCAATGCCGACATCGTCATCACCGACAATCGCATCGTCGCGGTCGGCGCCAGCGGATCGGTCGCCGTGCCACAGGGCGCGACGATCCGCGATGTGAGCGGCAAATATATCGTCCCCGGCTTCGTCGACACCCATGCCCATTGGTTCGAGATACGGCGCGGCATCCAGGAACGCGGCCATTGGGACTTTGCCGCAAACCTCGCCTTCGGTGTCACGTCGGCGCTCGACCCGCAGCCCTTCACCACCGACATCTTCGCCTATCAGGACATGATCGATGCCGGCATGATGCGGGGGCCGCGCGCCTGGTCGACCGGGCCGGGCGTGTTCGTGAACGCGGAAATCCACAGCAAGCAGGATGCGGTCGACGTCCTCACCCGCTATCGCGACCATTATCGCACCCGCAATATCAAGAGCTACATGATCGGCGACCGCGCCCAACGCCAGTTCATGGTCGAGGCAGCGGCGGAACTGGGCATGATGCCCACGACCGAAGGCGCGAGCGACATGGTGCTGAACCTGACCCACGCGATCGACGGCTTTTCCGGCAATGAGCACAGCATCCCGGTATCGCCGCTGCGCGAGGATATCGTCCGCCTGTTCGCGCAGAGCCGCACCAGCTACACGCCGACCATCCTCGTCGCCTATGGCACCACCCCGGCGCTGTTCGACTTCATCATCAACAAGCGGCCACAGGATGATGCGAAATGGACCCATTTCGTGCCGGCCGGCATCGTCAGCGACAAGCTGCGCAACCGCCACTGGATGCCGCCCGAAGCGCAGAGCTGGCAGCAGATCGCGGCCGACGCGGTGAAGATCCAGCGCGCCGGCGGCCTCGTCGGCCTTGGCAGCCATGGCGAGATCCAGGGGCTGGGCTATCAGTGGGAATTGCAGGCCTTTGCCGCTGGCGGCGCGACGCCGATGGAGGCGCTGAAGGCTGCGACGATCGGGTCGGCCGAGGTGATCGGCCATAGCGACGATGTCGGCAGCCTGGAGCCGGGCAAGTTTGCCGACCTGCTGATCCTGGACGCCGACCCGCTGGCCGACATCGCCAATGCGCAGAAGATCGGCGCCGTCATGAAGAATGGCCGGCTCTATGATCCCGCGACGTTGGACGAAATCTGGCCGACGCCAGCCAGACTGGCCGAACCCTGGTTCGCGCAGGATGGTGCCACCCCGACGCCCTGAGCCATGTCAGCGCGTCGGGCTGTCCTCCAGCACGGTCGCACGGAACGCCTCGGCCGGGGGCGACAGGGTGCGATGGTGGATCATCCATAGCGAACTGGTGACGGGCGAGGTGAAGCGGCGGTTGACGACATTGTCGACATGCAGCCGGGCCATCGACCGCGCGATCACGGTCGGGCCGAACCCGGCGGAGACGAGGCCCAGCAAGGTCGCCAGGCTGCGCGCCTCATGCGCGATCCGCGGCACGAACCCCGCCGCCTCGCACTGGGCGAAGAAATGCTCGGTAAAGCCCGCACCATTGGGCGCGCCATAGAGGACCAGCGGCTCGCCGGCGAGATCGGTGATGCTGGGATCTTCTTTGCGCAATGCCAGCGGATGATCGTCGCGCAGCGCCAGCAGCATATCCTCGGTCAACAGGCAGTGCGACACCATGTCCTCGGGCAGGACCGGCGGCAGGAAGTCGCGCACCAGGCCGATGTCGAGCTGATGGTTGCGCACATTCTCGATCTGCTCGTCGCGCCCCTGTTCGCGCAGGATCAGTTCGACCTGCGGATAGGTCTGGCGAAAGCGATAGAGGGCGCTGGCGATCTGCGGCACGAACGGGCCGGACGCGGTGAAGCCCAGACCCAGATGGCCGATCTCGCCACGCTGCGCCCGGCGCGCGGTCTGGCTGGCGCGATCCGCCTGCACCAATGTCGCCCGCGCCTCCGGCTCGAACAGCCGCCCCGCTTCGGTCAGGCGGACACGGCGGCTAGTGCGGTCGAACAGGCGCACGCCCAGTTCCTCCTCCAGCGCCCTGATCTGCTGGCTGAGCGGCGGTTGCGATATGCCCAGGCGCAGCGCGGCCCGGCCGAAATGCATTTCCTCGGCAACAGTCAGGAAATAGCGGAGATGGCGGAGATCCATTGATCCATTCGTCAGAAATATCGATTATGCCATATTATATATTAGACGCAGAATGTCCAAGGGCGCATGGCCCATCGCGGATGTGGCGGTGGTCCTCATCGTCCCATGGCATTGTGCGCGGATTCGCCCCCGATCCCGCTGCGCGTGTCATATTGCGGCCGACCAGCGGATTGCCGTCACATTCATGAATGCCGTTCATAGGCTCATGCCGCCATGCCGCTCTGGCAACCCGGCTGCAGAACCCGTAAAATAAGGGCATTCCTTCTGGAGAGGCGCCAAATTTTCGCACCCCGGCATCGTTCCGCCGGGAGATGCGCCGGGAGTCGTGAATGATCGGTATCGTCAAGGTTGCCCTGCATCGCCCGCTGACCTTCATTGTCATGGCGATCCTGATCGCGATCGTGGGCATCCTGTCCGCCGCGCGCACCCCGGTCGACATGTTCCCCAATATCCGCATCCCGGTGATCGCGGTCGCCTTCCAATATGCCGGCCTGTCGCCCGAGGACATGTCGGGCCGCATCGTCGGCCCCTATGAGCGCGTGCTGACCACCACGGTCAACGACATCGAACATATTGAAAGCCAGTCGCTGCAGGGCATTGGCGTCATCAAGATCTATTTCCAGCCCGGCGCCGACATCCGCACCGCCACCGCGCAGGTGACGTCGATCTCGCAAACCGTGCTGCGCCAGATGCCGCCGGGCGTCACCCCGCCGCTGATCCTGAACTACAGCGCATCGACCGTGCCGATCCTGCAGCTCGCGCTGTCGGGCAAGGGCCTGTCGGAACAGCAATTGTTCGACCTTGGCCAGAACCAGATCCGGCCGCAGCTGGTGACCATCCCCGGCCTCGCCATGCCCTTCCCCTCGGGCGGCAAGCAGCGCCAGGTGCAGATCGACCTCAACCCGCTGGCGCTCCAGTCCAAGGGGCTGTCGGCGCAGGATGTCGGCAACGCCATCGCCGCGCAGAACCAGATCAACCCGGCCGGCTTCGTCAAGATCGGCGCGACCCAATATAGCGTCCGCCTGAACAATGCGCCGGAATCGATCGCCGCGCTCAACGACCTGCCGGTCAAGGTGGTGAACGGCGCGACCATCTACATGCGCGACGTCGCCTATGTCCGCGACGGCGCCGGTCCGCAGCAGAATATCGTCCATGTGGAAGGCAGCCGTTCCGCGCTGCTGACCGTGCTGAAAAACGGCAGCACCTCCACCCTCGCCATCGTCGACGGGGTGAAGCAGGCGCTGCCGAAGATTTCGGCTACCCTGCCCGACACGCTCAAGATCCTGCCGATCGGCGACCAGTCGCTGTTCGTGAAGGCCGCGGTCGAGGGCGTCATCCATGAAGGCGCGATCGCCGCAGCGCTCACCTCGCTGATGATCCTGCTGTTCCTGGGCAGCTGGCGCTCGACCGTCATCATCGCGCTGTCGATCCCGCTCGCCATTCTGGCGGCGATCGCGGCGCTGGCAATGTTCGGCCAGACCCTCAACGTCATGACGCTGGGCGGCCTCGCGCTGGCGGTCGGCATCCTGGTCGACGACGCGACCGTGACGATCGAGAATATCAACTGGCACCTGGAACAGGGCAAGGGCGTGATCGAGGCGATCCTGGACGGCGCGGCACAGATCGTGACGCCGGCCTTCGTCTCGCTGCTCTGCATCTGCATCGTGTTCGTGCCGATGTTCTTCCTGCCCGGCGTCGCCGGCTTCCTGTTCGTGCCGATGGCGCTGTCGGTGGTGTTCGCGATGATCGCGTCGTTCATCCTGTCGCGCACGCTGGTGCCGACCATGGCGATGTATCTGCTGAAACCGCACCATGTCGGTGACGAGGACGAGCATCTGGCCGGCACCGCGACGTCCAGGAACCCGTTCGTCCGCTTCCAGCGCGGCTTCGAATATCGGTTCGAGAAGGTCCGCACCTCCTATGTCGGGATGCTGCACCGCGCGCTGGGCGCCCGCAAGCCCTTCCTGATCGGCTTCATGGCCGTCGTGGTGCTGTCCTTCGGCCTGCTGCCGTTCCTGGGCAGCAACTTCTTCCCCTCGGTCGATTCCGGCCAGATCGCCATGCATATCCGCGTGCCGGTCGGCGCCCGGATCGAGGATACGGCCGCCCGCTTCGACCAGATCGGACGCGAAGTGCGCAAGATCATCCCGGCCGACCAGCTGGGATCGATCACCGACAATATCGGCCTGCCGGTCAGCTCCATCAACACCGTCTACAACAACAGCGGCACCATCGGTCCGCAGGACGGCGACATGCTGATCGCGCTCAACAAGGGCCATCGCCCGACCGACGAGTTCGTCTCGCAGCTGCGCCGTGAACTGCCGCGCCGCTTCCCCGGCACGACCTTCGCCTTCCTGCCCGCCGACATCACCAGCCAGATCCTGAACTTTGGCGCGCCCGCGCCGATCGACATCCAGATCGCGGGCAAGGATGCGGAGGCGAACCGCGCCTATGCGCAGAAGCTGCTGGCGAAGATCACCACCATTCCGGGCCTGGCCGACGCCCGCATCCAGCAGCCCGGACGTGCGCCGCAGCTGGATGTCGATGTCGATCGCTCCCGCGTCGGCCAATATGGCCTGACCGAACGGGACGTGACCACCAGCCTTGCCAGCTCGCTGGCCGGCACCTCGCAGACCGCACCGGTCTTCTTCGTGAACCCGCAGAATGGCGTCCAATATCCGGTCGTCGCGCAGGCGCCCGAATATCTGGTCGGGTCGATGAGCGACCTGTCCAACGTCCCGGTGTCGGGTGCGGGCGCCAGCGCGGTTCAGCCGCTGGGCGGCCTGGCGACCATCGTCCGCTCCAACACCGTGCCGGTCGTGTCGCACTATAATATCGCACCGGTGCTCGACACCTTCGCCACCACGCAGGGCCGTGACCTGGGCGCGGTGGCGGGCGACATCGACCGGGCGATCAAGTCGCTGAAGGCGGAGGAGCCCAAGGGCGCCACCATCACCATTCGCGGCCAATATGCGACGATGAACACCGCCTTCTCGGGCCTTGGCTTCGGCCTCGCCGGTGCGATCGTGCTCATCTACCTGCTGATCGTCGTCAACTTCCAGAGCTGGGTCGACCCGTTCGTCATCATCACCGCCCTGCCCGCGGCGCTGGCCGGCATCATCTGGATGCTGTTCATGACCGGCACCACCCTGTCGGTGCCGGCACTGACCGGCGCGATCATGTGCATGGGCGTGGCGACCGCCAACTCCATCCTGGTCGTCAGCTTCGCCCGCGAACGGCTCGCTGAACTGGGCGACGCGACCAAGGCTGCGCTGGAGGCCGGCATGGTCCGCTTCCGCCCGGTGCTGATGACCGCGCTCGCCATGATCATCGGCATGGGTCCGATGGCCCTGGGCCTGGGCGAAGGCGGCGAACAAAATGCCCCGCTGGGCCGCGCCGTCGTCGGCGGCCTGATCTGCGCCACCATCGCCACCCTCTTCTTCGTCCCCACCGTCTTCGCCTTCGTCCACGGCCGCAAGGCTGCGAAGGCCAACAACATGGAAATTCAGCCAAGCCATGTCTGACCATAACAGCATCGAAAATCCCGAGCAGGCCGGCCCCGACAGCGGCACGCTGAAGAAGATCGGCATCGGCGCGGCCGTTGTCGCGCTCGTCGTGGTCGGCGTGGGCGTCGCCTCGCGCATCAGCGCCACCAACGAACTGCGCGAAACCGCCGCCGACGCATCGGTGCCGACCGTCGCGGTGGTCAAGCCGACGGTGAATGGCGAGGGCAATGACCTGGTCCTGCCCGGCAATGTGCAGGCCTATAACAGCGCCGCCATCTATGCCCGCACCAATGGCTATGTCCGCCGCTGGCTGGCCGATATCGGCGACCGGGTGCGCGCGGGCCAGCCGCTCGCCGTGCTCGACGCGCCAGACCTCGACCAGCAGGTCGCCGCCGCGCAGGCCGATTATCAGACCGCGCTCGCCAACCAGCGCCTCGCCGAAACCACCTCGAAGCGCTGGAGCGCGATGCTGGCGCAGGACGCCGTCTCGCGCCAGGAAGCCGACGAGAAGGCCGGCGATCTTGCCGCCCGCACCGCCGTCTCCAACGCGGCGCTCGCCAACGTCAAGCGACTGAAGGCCCAGCAGGGCTTCACCCGCCTCGCCGCGCCATTCGACGGCGTCGTCACCAGCCGTTCGGCCCAGATCGGCGCATTGGTGGTGTCCGGCAATGCCGCCGCCCAGCCTTTGTTCACCGTGTCCGACGTCCATCGCATGCGCATCTATGTCCGCGTGCCACAGGGCTATTCCGCCTCGGTCCGGCCGGGCATGGGCGCGACCCTGACCCTGCCCGAATATCCCGGCCGCAGCTTCAACGCGACCCTGACCAGCAGTTCAGGCGCGGTCGATGCGCAGTCGGGCGCCGTGCTGGTCCAGCTGCAGGCGGAAAATCCCGACGGCGCATTGAAGCCGGGTGCCTTCGCCCAGGTCAGCTTCAAGGTCGGCGCCGGCCAAGGCAATGGCATGACCCTGCCGGGCAGCGCGATCCTCTACAGCAACAACGGCCCCAGCGTCGCCGTGGTGGGTGCGGACAATCGCATCACCATGAAGCCGGTCGCCATCGCCCGTGACGAGGGCGCCACGGTGCAGATCGCCAGCGGCCTCAGCCCCAATGACCGGATCGTCGACACCCCTCCCGATGCGATCCGCACCGGCGACATGGTGAAGGTGCAGGCGTCGGCGCCCGCCGGCGGAAAGGGTGCGACGCATGCGCGCTGACCGCCGGATCGGCGGCGCAGGCGTGACATTGGCGGCGGTCTTGCTGGCCGGCTGTTCGATGGCGCCGGCCTATCAGCCGCCCCAGACGAGCGCCCCCGCCGAATATAAGGAAGTGGCGGGCTGGACCGCCGCCCAGCCGGCCGATGCCACACCGCGCGGCAATTGGTGGGAGGCGTTCAACGATCCCGTCCTCAATGATCTGGAAACCCGCGCCGAGCAGGCCAGCCCGACTTTGGCCGCCGCGCTGGCCCGCTACGACCAGGCGCGCGCCGCCGCACGGGTGGAAAATGCCGACCTGTTCCCGCAAATCAGTGCCGGCGCCGATGCCAGCCGCCGCCGCGTGTCGGGCAACCGATTCCAGGGCAATGGCAGCGCCGTTACCTATAATGACTATGTGGTAGGCGGCAGCCTCGACTATGAGCTCGACCTGTGGGGCCGCATCCGCAACAGCGTGAAGGCGGCGCGGGCCGATGCCGACGCCAGCAATGCCGATCTCGCCTCCGCCAGGCTCAGCCTGCAGGCGGCGGTCGCCGACGCCTATGCGCGGCTGCGCGGGCTGGATGCACAGGCGGAACTGCTGCACCAGACGGTCGAAGCCTTCGGCAAGGCCTATGACCTGACCGACCGGCGCCACAAGGGCGGCGTGTCGTCGGGCATCGACGTCAATCGCGCCAAGACGGTGCTGGACAATGCGAAGGCGGACATCTCCGCCATCGCCAATGAACGCGCCGCGACCGAGCATGAGATCGCCGCGCTGGTCGGCGCGATCGCGTCGGACTTCAGCATCGCCGCCCGCACCCAGCCGCTCGCCGCGCCGGACGTGCCGACCGGCGCGCCCTCGCAACTGCTGGAACGCCGGCCCGACATCGCGGCGGCCGAACGGCGCATGTTCGCCGCCAATGCGCGCATCGGCGTCGCCAAGGCGGCCTTCTTCCCGACGCTGACGCTGGGCCTGACCGGCGGCTGGGAAACCACCCATGGCGACCTGTTCTCCACCCCCAACAGCTTCTGGGGCCTTGGTCCAGCATCGGCGCTGCTCAACCTGTTCGACGGCGGCAAGCGCCGCGCGCAGGTGAAGATGTCGCGCGCGGAGTATGAGGAACTGGCTGCCGGCTATCGCGACACGGTGCTGACCGCCTTCCGCCAGGTCGAGGATGCGGTTGCCGCCAATCATCACCTGTCCGACCAGATCGGCCATCAGCGCAGCGCCGCCGACGCCGCGCAGCGCACCAGCGATCTGGCACTGACCCGCTATCGCGATGGCGCGTCGGACTATCTGGAGGTGGTGACGGCCCAGACCGACGCGCTTGACGCCCAGCGCGCGGTGCTGATCGCTCAGACCCAGCGGATGCGCGCCAGCGTCGCGCTGGTGAAGGCGCTGGGCGGGGCCGCCTGATCTCGCTATTGGGCTGACGACAAAAGACAGGAGCGCCCCATGACCAAGACCGTCCTCATCACCGGCGCGACCGCCGGCATCGGCGAAGCCGCCGTCCGCGCCTTTGCCGCCGATGGCTGGCAGGTGATCGGCACCGGCCGTCGCGCCGATCGGCTGGAAAAGCTGGCCGCCGAAATCGGTGACGCCTTCTGCCCGCTGGTGTTCGACATGCGCGATGAAGCCGCGATCGATGCGGCGCTGGCCAGCCTGCCCGAAGCCTTCCGCGCGATCGACATGCTGGTCAACAATGCCGGCCTGGCGCTCGGCACTGCGCCGGCCCAGTCGGCCGACCTCGCCCAGTGGCAGCAGATGATCGAGACCAACATCACCGGCCTCGTCACCGTCACCCACAAGCTGTTGCCGGGCCTCGTCGCGCGCAAGGGCGGGATCATCAATCTGAGTTCGGTCGCGGCGACCTATCCCTACACCGGCGGCAATGTCTATGGCGGCACCAAGGCGTTCGTGCGCCAATTCTCGCTCGGCCTGCGGTCGGACCTGCACGGCACCGGCGTGCGCGTCACCTCGATCGAGCCGGGCATGGTCGAGAGCGAATTCACGCTGATCCGCACCGGCAGCCAGCAGGCGTCCGACACCCTCTATGGCAATGCCAATCCGATGACGGCGGAGGATATCGCCGCCACCCTGCTCTGGGTCGCGAACCAGCCGGCGCATCTCAACATCAACACGCTGGAACTGATGCCGGTCAGCCAGTCCTTCGCCGGCTTCCAGGTCGCGCGCGAGGGGTAAAAACTGCCGTTCGGGCTGGGCGAAACCGAAGCTCAGCCCGAACGGAATAGGCTAAGCCCGCACCTCGCCCGCCGGGGTCAGTTCGATCGCGTCATAGCCCTTCCAGCGATAGAAGAGCGCGCTGGCGATCCAGCAGGCGATGAACAGGCCGATGATCGCGAAGCCCAGATCATTGAAATGCTCGCCCAGCGTGGCGGCAACGTCCCAGATGCCGCCGGAGAGGCCCAGCTTGTCGCCCAGCAGCGCCAGCGTCTCGATCGTGCCGATGCCGATCGCCACGGCCGCCGACAGGGCGGTGATGACGATGTTGTAGTAGAGCTTGCGCAGCGGCTTCACGAACGCCCATTGATAGGCGCCCATCATCAGCATGCCGTCGACCGTATCGACCAGCGCCATGCCCGCCGCGAACAGCAGGGGCAGAACCAGCACCGGGCCGAGCGCAAAGCCGTCACTCGCCTGCGCGGCGGAGAGGCCCAATATCGCCACTTCGGTCGCGGTGTCGAAGCCGAGGCCAAAGAGGAAGCCGAGCGGCGCCATCTGCCAGGGGCGCGAGATCAGGCGGAAGACCGGACGAAACAGGCGCGACAGCGGCCCGCGCCCGCCGGTCAGCATGTCGAGATCCGCCTCGACATATGTGCCGCCCGCCTGCACCCGACGGAAGGTGACCCAGACCTGGCGCAGGATCACCAGATTCATGATCGCGATAGCGAACAGGAAGGTGGCGGAAATCAGCGTCGCCACCACGCCGCCGGCAGCGCGGAACCGCTCCAGCCCGGCCAGCGCACTGACCGCATAGGCAAGGCCCAGCGCGGCGATCAGCACGATCGCGCTATGGCCGATCGCGAACCACAGGCCCACGGTCAGCGGCCGCTGACCATCCTGCATCAGCTTGCGCGTCACATTATCGATCGCGGCGATATGATCGGCATCGACCGCATGGCGCAGGCCAAGGCCCCAGGCGAGCAGGGCCGTGCCCATCATCACCGGCCGGTCGCCGAACAGGGCGAAGGCCCAGCCCCAGACGGCCAGATTGGCAAGGACGAGCGCCGCGATCAGCGGCACGCTGCGTCGCCGAAGCGACGCCTGCAAAGGGGTGGCGGTCATGCGGTTTCTCCGATCAGGGGCCGTAGGGCGCGGGCGCGCCGCCGGCGATTGCGGACGCGGCGCAGATCGCGCCGCAGCTTGGAAAGGCCCATCCACGTCCCCGTCCCGCAAACGAGCGTGACCATGGCGAGCAGCGGCAGGACGATCAGATCCCACCAGGGACGGGTGCGCAGCAGCGGGAAGTCGAGCCGGTGCAGCCCGTCCTGCATCCAGCGGAAGGCCCGGCCATTGCGGTCGAAGGCGCGGATCAGACGGCCGGACGCGGGATCGACATAGAGGCGTGTCGCCTGGTCATCGGCCAGGATGACGCGCCATACCGGCAGGGCGACGCTAGCCTTGTGACCGTAATAATAGGCATCCTCCTGGCGCAGCAGGACGATCGAGCCGATCGGCGAGCCATCCTGGAGCGCCGCGCGCAACCCCGCTTCGGACAAAGCGGCAAGCCGGCCAGCAGCGTCGAAACGCTGCGCCTTGCCAGCGCGATCGATCGCCACCAGATGGATGGCACCGGCAACAGGCACTACCTCCAGCCGGACGATACCCGTCGGCAAGGCGGGCAGCGCCGCGATCGCCCGGCGCGCATCGCCCCAGGCGAAGTCGCCGTTCAACCGCTGGCGCTCCGTCATCATCGCCTCGCTGTCGAGCAGCCCCCAGGGGTTCATCGACAGCAGCCCGCTCGCCACCCAGGTCAGCGTCAGGATGCCGAAGAACAGCCCGGCCATATGATGCCACCACCACAGGCCGCGATAGGGCGATCCGATGCTGCCGTCGCGGCGACGGCGCAGCCGGGCGATGCCGACCCACAGGCCCGTGATCGTGAGGAAGCAGCCGATCAGCGAGGTCCAGATGACGACCTGGCTCCACAGCGCGCCATCCTGCCGCAGGATCGTGGGATAGAGCCAGTGCGGCACCGCGCCGAGCCAGCCCCAGAAGCGCTGGAAACGGGTGGTGAGCTGCACCACTTCCCCGCTCTTGCCCGAGACATAGGCCTGCGTCCCGGCCGCATCGGCGTAATCGACACGGTAGAGCGGCGCATTGCGGCGGAAGGTCTGGACCGTCCACTGGTCCATCTCCGTCTGGGCGACCTGCCCGACCGGGCCGGCAATGGCGCTGTTGCGTCCGAATTCGCGCGCGATCCTGTGGATATTTTGCGGATCGACCTGCTCGACCGCTTTCCCCGACGCCCAGTCATGGGTGCCAGCGGATACTCGCATCTGGGGAATGGTGCGCGTCGGATCGAGCGCGGGCGTCACCCGCAATACGGGCCACCCCGCCATCATCTCGATCCGGGCGGCGGACAGCATCATGGCGTCGGGCAACATCCCCGCCCTTTCAGCCGACAGCTTGAGGGGCGTAAGCCCCCCAAGCTGCGCGGCCGGTGTCAGGCGCGGATAGTCGACATAGAGCATCACGAAGCCGGACAGGCACCACAGCGTCATGACGGCGCCGATGAGGATGCCCAGCCAGCGATGCAGCAGCAGGACCGGCCGCATCATGGTCAGAAGCTCAGGCCATAGCTGACCCGCAGCGTGCGCGGCACGCCCCGGTAGAAGTAGAGGAAGCGGCTGTTGCTGCCGTCCAATACTCCTGCATCGCTGACCGCCGAGCGATAGCCGGTGGAGGCGTAATCGCGGTGGAACAGATTTTCGACATTGATGCCGAACCGGTTGCGCCGCGCCTGATCCAGCCACAGATGCGCGCCCGCATCGACCACGGCATAATTGCCATAGTTCATCCGGCCAAAGCCCGATGCGGTCGACCAGACATCGCCCACCCAATTGGCCGACAGATTGGCGCCGAAGTGGCCGGTCTGCGGCGCATAGACGATCGCGGCGCGGCCATATTGTTCCGGATTGCGATCGCGCTGCACCGAACTGCCCTGATTGCGGACGCGCGACCAGGTGTAGCTGGCCGACAGGCCCCAGCCACCGGTCAAATTCGCGTTCAGCTCCAGTTCGGCGCCCCTGGCCCGCACCTTGTCGCTGACGTTGATATAGGTGCCTTCCGGAAAGGCCGGATCATCATAGGTGGTGTCGATCAGGTCGGTGATGCGCCGGTTGAACCAGGTCGCTTTCCACCGGATCGCCCCGCCCGCCAGCGCGCCACCCAGCGCGGCGTTGAGGTTCAGGCTTTCCTCGGGCTTCAAATTCGGGTTGCCGACCTCGCAACAGGGATCATTGCCATAGAGCTGCGAGGCGTCGGGCAGCACGAAGGAGGTGCCGCCATTGGCCTCCACGAACAGCGCCTCGCTCACATCATAACGGCCCGAGACGTTCCAGATCGTCTTTTCCGATCCCTTCGCCTTGTTGTAGCGCAGGCCCGCGGCGATCCGTCCCTTGCTCGACAATTCGTCATTGGTGCGCAGCTGGAAGACGCCGGCATGGACCTGTTCATCGGTCGGCGCGATCAGCAGGACGTCGTCGCGGCCGTTGAAGCTCTGGAAATCATAGCCGATCAGCGTGTCGATGCCGCGCAGCATGTTGAGCTGCACCACCGCGCTGCCGCCATAATCCTGATAGCCCCAGAAGGTGCCGGCCGGGTAGATGACCTGCGGCGGCCCCGCCGGAATGGGGTTGCGGATCTGGACATAGGCGGTCTTCCAGTCGTGGAAATAGCCCTTGAGGAAGAATTGCACCCCATCCTCGCCGGTATAATCGAGGCGCAGGCTGGCCACTTCCTCATTGCGGTCGTTGCGGCTCTCCTTCGTCCGGGTCGCGCTGATATTGTCGAGATCGGCCTTGGTGTGCTGGTAGAGCGCGTTGAGGCGCAGGTCCGGCGCGATATCATATTGATATTTGATGCCCGCCGACCAGAGATCATAGCCGCGCGCGCGATCGGTGGCGCTGGGCTGCATCACGTCATAGGGACGATAGCCGTCCGACTGGCTGCGATTGGCCCAGACCACGAAGCGATGCTGGCCGATCGCGCCGCGAACATAGCCATCCAGGCTAGTGCCGGCAAAGCTGTCGAGGCTGGCATTGACTTGGCCGCCCAGATCATCGCTGAAGTCGCGGGTGACGACATTGATGACACCGGCCGCCGCCTGGGTGCCGTAGAACAGGCTTTCGCCGCCTTTCAGCACCTCGATCCGCTCGATCATGCTGGCGGCCATGGTGTCGTTGGGCGAGGTGCCGCCATAGAGGCGGTTGTTGAGGCGGATGCCGTCCATCGTCCACAGCACATCCTTGGTGCGCGATCCCTGCAACGCAATGTCGACATAGCTGAACGGCCCGGACTGCGACCGGATGAACAGGCCCGGCACCCCTTCGAGCGCGCGGGCGGTATCGATCGCGGCGGCATCGCGGATCTGCGTGTCGGTGACGATCTCGATCGCATGGCCATAGCGCGACAGCTGCTGCGGCAGCGTCTCTTCCAGGCTGGTGCCGGTGACGACGATGCTGTCGCCTTCTCCTTCGTCGGCCAGAGCCGGCGATGCAAAGGCGAGCGAAAGGGCCAAGGCGGCCCGCGAAACGATAATGGACTTCATATATTCCCCCATCCGGCGCCGCGTTCGACGGGCGGGGGCAACCTTCACGAGCGGCACGCGCGCGAACGTCCGACACACGCGCCGGCCGGGCGCCCATGGGCAACCGACGCGCGTTTGTCGCAGCGGCCCCAGCCGCTCGTTCGTCGCTCAGACGGAAGTTACCGTGCCGCGGCCATCCCCTGGACCAAGGCAAGAGCGACCAGACGCCGGCAGGTCTCCTGGCTCACGGGTCATCGCTTGATGCACGGCCTTCCCAGGCCTCGCAGGATTTAGCGTCCGGCCCAGTGGCTGGCGGATCGGTCATTCTGCCGTCCGCACATGTACATCGCGCTCACCGCTTACAGTTGCAGGGACAGCTGCGGATTTGGACAGTCACCCGTCCGCACCGCATTCCCTATTAAGCCCCTTTCGGGACACCGGCGCGATCATGATCCCATGCCGTGCGGCGCAGGATCGGCGGGATCGATAATCGAATATCAGGCGGGCTGCAAGCGCCTCTCAGAACCAGGCGCGCAGGCCGATCACTAGGCTGGTGGCCGACGGCCTATCGCCGGCAGCACGGGCATGGTCGGCCGTGTCGCCCAGCTTGCGTTCCCAATTGACGCCGACATAGGGCGCGAATTCGCGGGCAATCTCGTAGCGCAGCCGCAGCCCCAGCTCGATATCGGACGGGCCGGCGCCGATCCCCAGTTCGGGCACGGCCTGCGCCGCCAGATTGAACTCGGCGGCGGGCTGCAGGATCAGCCGCTGGGTGATGCGCTGGTCATAGCTCGCCTCCAGCCGCAGATGGGCGTCGCCCCTGGTCGACAGGAAGGCTTCGGCCCCGACCTCGAACCAGTAAGGCGCCAGGCCGTCGATGCCGATCACCGCATAGCTGCGGTCCGGCCCTTCGCCGAAATCCTGCCGCACGCCCGCCTGCAGGTTGAACCAGGGGTCGATCGCCCGGCTGTAGAGCGCCTGCACCTCGGCCCGTTCGAGCGATCCGCCGACCGTCCCCTCACCCTCGCTCTTGACCGCGAAGCGGTTGATGTCGCCGCCGATCCAGCCTTCGCCTTCCCAGGCATAGCCATCCGCGCCCTTGCCGGCGCGATATTCCAGCCGATCGAGCATCCATTGCGAATAGGTCATGCCGCCCCCTTCCGCGATCATCGCCGCGCGGGCGCTGGCCATGGCGGCGGGGTCATAGAGCGCGTCGGCGGCATGGTCGGTCGGCACCGGCGGGGCCGTGCCTTGCGGGATGGCGGCGTCGGTGGTGGGCATGCTGTGGCCCATCGCTCCATGGTCCATCTGGCTATGATCCATCGTCTGGGCCTGCACCGGCGCAGCGGCGGCGAGCAGCAGGAGCGCGATCAGCTTCATGCCGCGTCCTCCTCGTGGCGGACCGTCACGACCCGCATCATCCCGGCATGCATGTGCATCAGCATATGGCAGTGGAACGCCCAGTCGCCCAGCGCATCGGCGGTAAGGTCGAAACTCACCTTGCCGCCGGGTAGCACATTCACCGTATGCTTGCGCGGATTATGCGCAGCCTCGCCGGTCACCAGTTCGAAGAAATGGCCGTGCAGATGGATGGGATGGGGCATCATCGTGTCGTTGATCAGGGTCACGCGCACCCGTTCCATATGGCGGAAGGCGATCGGCTCCGCCCCTTCGGACAGCTTCACCCCATCGAACGACCACATATAGCGTTCCATGTTCGCGGTCAGGTGGATGTCGAGCGATCGGGTCGGCGTGCGCAGGTCGCTGTTCGGCGTCAGCGACCGCAGATCGGCATAGGTCAGCACGCGATGATCGACATCCTCCAGCCCCGTCGGCCGGTCGGCGGTGCGATCGGCCGGCATCGGCGACAGGGTGGCGACGCCCGGCCCCATTTTCACGCCGGGCGCGACCGACTTGTCGCGCATCTTCATGCTGTGGCCGGACATGCTTTCATTGGCCGGCTGGCTGAGGTCGATCACGCCGCCATGGCCCATATCCATGCCGCCCATGTCCATGCCCATATCCTTCATGCCCAGCAGCGGCCGGGCGCGCCGGGCCGGCACGGGCGCGACCATGCCGACCTGCGGCGCCAAGGTGGCGCGGACCAGGCCCGACCGGTCGATCGCCTCGGCAATCAGGGCATAGGGTTTCGCTTCGCCGGGCTGGACGATCACGTCATAGGTTTCGGCAATGCCGATCTGGAACTCGTCGGTCTCGACCGGCTGCACATCCTGCCCGTCGCATTGGATCACGGTCATCGGCAGGCCGGGCAGGCGAACATTGAAATTGGTCATCGCCGACGCGTTGATAATGCGCAGCCGCACCCGCTCGCCCGGCGCGAACAGGCCGGTCCAGTTTTCGGCCGTGCCCATGCCGTTCACCAGATAGCTGTAGGTCGCGCCGGTGACGTCGGAAATATCGGTCGGGTCCATGCGCATCGCGCCCCAGTCGATCCGGTCCTTGAGGGCCTGATCCTTCCCCGCCAGCAACCCGGCCAGCGTCTGGCGCTGCATGTTGTAATAGCCGCCCATCTGCTTGAGCCGTTGCAGCAACCTGTGCGGATGGACCGGGCTCCAGTCGGCGAGCAGGATCACATGCTCCCGGTCATAGGCCACCGGATCGGCGCCGGCGGGATCGATGATGATCGGGCCATAAAGGCCCATCGCCTCCTGCATGCCGGAATGGCTGTGATACCAGTAGGTGCCGGCCTGCCGCACCGGGAAGCGATAAGTGAAGGTTTCGCCCGGCGCGATACCGGGGAAGCTGATGCCGGGCACGCCATCCATCTGGAAGGGCAGGATCAGCCCGTGCCAGTGGATCGAGCTATCCTCCTTCAGCCGGTTGGTGACGGCGATGTTGACATGCTGCCCCTCGCGCAGGCGGATGAGCGGCGCCGGTGTGCCGCCATTGACACTGATCGCATGGGCCGATCGGCCGCCGGTCGCAAAATGCCCGTCGCCGATGCTGAGCGCGATCGCCTCGCCCGACAGCGCGCCCTGCGCCGCGTCCTGCGTGCCGGTGGCGGCCCAGCCGGGCAAGGCCTGCGCCAGTGCAAGCGCGGCGCCCCCCCGGATCAGGCTGCGGCGGTCGACAGGGAGGGAAGGCAGGTCGGTCATGCTGCTCTATACGCGGTTCGCGTCGCTTTCCCTCAACATCTCCTGCAATTGCCGGCGGGCACGGTAAAGGCGGGTTTCCACCGCCTTTTCGCTGACGGCCAATATCGCCGCGACCTCGGCCTGGCTCATGCCCTCGATCCCGCGCAGCAAAACCACCTCGCGCAGCGCCACCGGCAGCGCCGCTACCGCCGCCTCGATCCGGGCGACGCCAGCGCGGGACTGGGCCGCCTGCTCGGGATCGGGCGCCGCGTCGGCGACATGGGCGGCGTCCTCGATCGGCCGGGCGAAGCTGAAAAAGCGACGCACCGCGCGGCGGCGGGCCCAGTCATGGCATTTGTTGATCGTGATCCGCGCGATCCAGCCGCGAAAGGGCCGGCGTCCATCATAGCGGGCCAGCGACGCAAAGGCGGCGACGAAGCTTTCCTGCACGATGTCCATTGCCGCGTCCGCATCGCCGACATGGCCGCGGGCCAGCCGATAGACGGCATCGCGGTGCCGCCGCATCAGCGCGCCATAGGCCGCCTGCCGCCCGGCCAGCGCCTGCGCCGCCAGCGTGGCATCATCGGGATCGTCGGCTATCACCCGGCAGGCTGGGTCAGCGCCTTGACGACGGCGGCGTCGAACAGCGCGGCCTGATCGGGCCGCAGCACGCCGCGCATCGCGAAGATGTGCTTCAATGTTTCCTTCTGCAATTCGCCCATTGCCTGGTGCGACCGGTCGACCGCCTGGGCGACGCGCGGGCCATAGCCATGTTCGGCGGCGATCGCCGCGGCCAGCCGCTGATTGTCGGCGCGCATTTCCGCGTCGAGCGCCGCCTTGCGCTGGGCGAAGGCGGCTTCCAGATCGGCGATGCGCTGCTTCTGGCCGGCGTCCAGCGTCAGCCGATCATGGAGCAGGGCATGAACTTCATTCTCCACCGGCGGCGCGGGCGCGAGCCAGGTGCGCGCAACCAGCACGGCGGCCAGCGCCGCGGCAAAGGCGACCAGCGCCACCAGCCAATAGCGTTTGCCCATGCCTATCGCTCCAGCAGGCGCGAGGGCGCATAGTCGGACATGCCGATCAGCAGCGGGCCGGGCGCCGCCTGCGCCGGCTGCGCGGGCACGCTACTGCCGATCCAGCCGATGCCGATCGCCATCACGCCGGCCAGCATCAGGCTGCGCCGCGCGACGCTGCGTTCGCGGCGGCGGTCCAGCCCCTGCATCACCGCAGCCTCCAGCCCGTCGAAGCGCGCCGCCGCCGGCGCGTCGCGCAGCCCGGCCAGCATGTCATCCAGATCGTCCATCGTCCCGTCCTTCATGTCCTGCCTGACGATACGCATCCGGCCGGCCCATCCCTCGAACAAAATAGCGCGGCGCGTGAGGGATGCGACAGGACAATGCGTATTCCCCTGCAAGACGCGCATTTTTTCGGAGTTTGCCATGCCCCGCCTGCCCCTGATCGCTGCTGCCCTTGTGCTGACCGCCCTGCCCGGCGCCGCCTTCGCCAAGCCGCAGCTCGTTGCGGCCAACCCCGCCGCCAATGCCAGCGTTGCCAAGCCGACCCGGCTGACCCTGGGCTTTTCCGAAGCGCTGCAGGCCGACCATAGCAGCATCACGCTCACCATGACCGGCATGCCGGGCATGGCCGATCATCCGCCAATGCCGATCAAGGGCTTCACCACCGCCGCGGCCGCCGATGGCAAGGGCCTGGTCATCACCCTGCCCCGCGCCCTGCCGACCGGCAGCTATGATCTTCAATGGACGGTGATGGGCAATGACCATCAGCCGGTCAGCGGCACATATAGTTTCAAGGTGCGCTGAAGGGGCACATCCTCGCTTTCCACCAGCGGGTCAGGTCTGACACTGAAAGCGGCCTCGATCGAGGGCGGGCATTATGTCCAATGTTCGCCACCGTTCCAGCGACGTAAAAAAATCATTAGCTTCAAGAATTACACCGGAATAATTTGGGTGATGGATTCATTCCCTGTCATATTCATAATATTCAAGATTGCGGTCCTCGGCACCGGCATGTTCTTTGCCGTCAAATGGCATTATGATCAGGACAGGAAGGCACGGAAAGGCGATGTCCTGACCGCCGTTGGCAAGATAAGCGCGATCCTGGCGCTATTGCTCGTCGGCCTGCTGTTCGCCACCTTCAAACTTGCCAGCTTGCTTGGCCTGGACATGCAATTGTCCCAATAATTTTGTAGCTTGCCTGCAAGCATGGCCCTCAGTCCGCACCGACACCGATGACGCGCGGGACGCTTCCGGACACCCGCTTTCCTACTCGGCCTTTCTCTGATCTATCCTGTCGGATGGCCCGCCCCCTCCATGCCTCCCTCCGTTCACGCGCATCAGCAGCGCTGATCTGTCGCCTGGATGTCGCGTCGGCGACGCGTCGGGATGACCCGCATCATGACCCGACCGACGCGTCGCCGTCGCGTGGCAGGCGCGTCATGGGGGCGTTTGCGGCGCATTTCGCTCGAATCCGCGCACGACACTGTGAACTTCGTAGGAGATTTGCCTGTCGCGTCACCGCCCGTTCCGCAGGGCCAGCAAAGCCGCTTGGCATCGGCCCGCCACTCCTGTAGCCATATACCCACATAGGGCGCCACAGCGCCACATAGTGGACATATTCTGGAGAGGGGGCCGATATGGCGACGGGACGGACCGCACGGATGCGCAGGATGATCGGGCGGAGTGCCGCCGGTCTGGCGCTGGCGCTATTGATCGCTCTGCCCGCCCCCACCTTTGCCCAGCCGACCGGCGCGCAGAATTTCGATGCCGGCTGGCGCTTCCATCAGGGCGATGTCGCGACCGCGGAACAGCCCGGCTTTGCCGATGCAAGCTGGCAGTCGGTCGACCTGCCGCATGACTGGGCGATCGCCGGGCCGTTCGACGAACATGCGCCCGCGACCGGATCGGGCGGCTTCCTGCCCACCGGCGTCGCCTGGTATCGCAAGCATTTCACCCTGCCGCCTGCCAGCGCCGGCCAGCGCGTCTTCGTCGAGTTCGACGGGGTGATGGAACGGTCGGGCGTGTGGATCAACGGCCAGCATGTCGGCCATCGGCCGAGCGGCTATGCCAGCTTCCGCTACGAGATCACCCAGCATTTGAAACCCGCCGGGCAGGAGAATGTACTGGCGGTGCGTGCCGACACGTCCGCCCAGCCAGCCTCGCGCTGGTATGCGGGCGGCGGCATCTACCGCCATGTCCGCATCATCACCCTGGGTGATGTCCATGCCGAAACCTGGGGCAGCACGGTGCGCGTGGCCAGGCTCGACGCGAAGAGCGCGGACCTTGCCATCGGCAGCAGCGTGATGAACCAGGGCAGTGCCCCGGTCGAGGCGCGGCTGGAGGCGGTGATCGAGGGGCCGGACGGCCGCAGCATCGCGACCTTCACCGGCCAGAGCATCAGCCTGCCCGCCGGGCGCGCGACCCAGATGGATGTCACCGGCACCCTGGCCGATCCGCGCCGCTGGGACATTGGCGATCCGGCGATGCACCAGGCGCTGCTGCGTGTGCGCGCGACCGACGGGCGGCTGCTCTATGAGGAACGCGTCCCCTTCGGCATGCGCGATGCCCGGTTCGAGGCGGCGAGCGGTTTCTGGCTCAATGGCCGCAACATCAAGCTGAAGGGCGTGGCGATCCATGCCGATGGCGGACCGTTCGGCATGGCGGTGCCGCTGGCCGTCTATGAACGGCGGCTCAAGGGACTGATGGCGCTGGGCATCAATGCGGTGCGCACCGCCCATCACCCCTTCTCGCCCGAATTTCTCGACCTGTGCGACCGGCTCGGCCTGATCGTCATGAACGAGGGCTTCGACATGTGGACGGTGGCGAAGAATCCGCAGGATTATCACCTCTATTTCACCGACTGGTCGTCGATCGATGCACGCGATTTCGTGCGGCGCGATCGCAATCATCCCAGCATCGTCATCTGGTCGATCGGCAACGAGATTCACGATACGCCCTATCCGCTGGTGGCGCAGTCGATCATCACCCGCCTGCAGGACATCTTCCATGCCGAGGATCCGACCCGGCCGGTGACGATGGCGCTGTTCCGCCCTAACACCACCCATGATTATGACAATGGCACCGCCGACCTGCTGGACGTGGTGGGCCAGAATTATCGCGAGAATGAACTGGCCAAGGCGCATGCCGACAAGCCCAGCCGCAAGATCATCGGCACGGAGAACAGCAAGAACCGGTCAAGCTGGCTCGTGGTGCGCGACGACCCGGCCTATGCCGGCATGTTCCTGTGGACCGGCGTCGATTATCTGGGCGAGGCGGACCGGGCCGGCTGGCCGGCGATCAGCAACCCGTCCGGTCTGGTCGACCGGGTCGATGGCGTGAAGCCGATCGGCTGGGAACGGGCGAGCTGGTGGTCGGAAAAGCCGGTGGTGAAGCTGGCCCGGCGCGTGACCGAGGTGATCGACATCAGCGAAATGCCGACCATGGTCGGCATCGCCCTGCCCCAACCCAAGGGGCCGGGCGCGCTAGCCGACTGGTCGCCCGACAATCGCGCCGCGCACAAGGAAAAGGTCGAGGTCTACAGCAACAGCGACGAGGTCGAGCTGTTCCTCAACGGCCAGTCGCTGGGGCGCAAGCCGCGCAACGCGGACGACAGCGCGATCACATGGGACGTCGACTATGCGCCGGGCGAGTTGCGCGCGGTCGGCTATCGCGGCGGCGCAAAGGTGGCGGAAGATATTCTGCGCAGCGCCGGCGCGCCCGCTGCAATTCGGCTGGTGCCGGAGGCCAAGGCAGTCGGCGGCGGCTTCGACGATGTCGTCGCGGTGCGGGCCGAAGTGGTGGACGCGAAGGGCGTGCTGGTGCCCGGCGCCACGCCGCTGCTCAGCGCGACGGTATCGGGGCCGGGCCGCGTCGTCGCCTTCGACAATGGCAGCGTCACCGACCATACCGCCTTTGCCTCGCCGCAGCGCGCGGCGGTGGGCGGCAAGGCGGTCGCCTTCCTGCGCGGCACCGGCAAGCCGGGCGCAATCACGCTACAGGTCAGCGCGCCGGGGCTGAAAACCGGCCGTATCAGCCTGCAGGGCGAGAAGGATTAGGGTCAATCGACATTCAGCCCTGACGGCCTGCAAATGGCGGTTCTCCGCGCTTCCGGTGCTCACGTACTTTAAGTACGCTGCGCTCCGGGTCACGGAAAACCACCATTTTCGTCACGTCATCATCTGAATGTCGATCGCCCCTAGGCCGATCGTCGCCCGGTCGCGTCGATGCAGGGGACCGCGCCGCTGGACAGCGACAGGGCGCGAACCTTGTAGCGCAGCGCCAGTTCATTGTGCGCAGCAATCACGCACACCGCATCGCCGCGCGCACGGGCTTCGTCGGCTTTGCGCGTCTCGTCGCGCGACCGGCGAAACAGATAGGCAGCATCCGTGATCACGTCCATCGAACCGACTCCGCTTGATTGCCATGCAACCTATCAGCCGCCGGAAGCGCCGTCCTAGACATGGATCAATTTTCGCAGTCGTCGGCGCCCGTTCATCCGCCGAAGCGGAAGCGCAGGCGCGCGCCATACATTTGCGGCTCGCCCAGCGTCGCCGTCTCGAAATTGACGCTGGGCGAACCCAGCCCGGCGATGAAGCTGTAATATTTTTCTTTGGTCACATTGGTCATGAACAGGCTGAGGTCGATGGGGGCGCCGGCGATACTGTTCCAGCTGGCGTTGAGGTTCAGCAGATCGAGCGGCGCCAGTGTGCTGAGCGCGGCGATCGACGGATCGGGATTGGTGCGGTCGGTATAGTTGACCAGCATCGAGGAACGATGGGTGAAGGTCGCGCCGAAGGAGATGCGGCCGATCTTCTCCTCGTCCAGCGGCAGGGTGTAGGTGCCGCTGACCGTGACCTTGTGACGCGGCGACAGCACTTCGGGATCGCCGGGCTGGAACGGCGCGGCAAGGATATAATTGGGATCGTTGAAGCTGGAGAAATCGGGCACCGACTTGATCTTGGTGCGCAAATAGCTGTAGCCGCCGGTCAGCACCAGTCCCTGGAACGGGGTGAGCGAGGCATCGGCCTCCAGCCCCCATATCTCCGACTTGCCGGCATTGACCGGCGCGGCGGTGGACGCCTGCCCCGACAGCGGCCGCGCATTGAAGCCGACCTGCAATTGCTGGTTGGAAAAATCATTATAGAAGCCGGCCAGGTTGAAGGTGCCGCGCAGCGCCCCGCCGAAGCTGGTCTTGAGGCCCAGCTCATAGCTGTCCACCTTCTCCGGCTCGACGATGTTGAGCGGCGCGGTGATGTTCGGCACGATCGTGCCGGCGCGATAGCCGCGCGCATATTTGGCGTAGAGCAATATGTCCTGGGTCGGGTTGTAATCCAGGTCGACCAGCCAGGTCGGCTTTTCCGACGACTGATAATAGTGCGACACGCAATTGGTCGCCGCCGCCTGCGGATTGGTGCAGCGATAGGGTGCGACCGGATTGAAGGCGCCATATTGCGGCGGATAGGCGACGATATAGGTGCGCTGGTCGCTGACATTGCGCGAATGATCCCAAGTGTAGCGGAAACCACCGGTCAGCTTCAATTGCTCGGTCAGTGCATAGGTCGCCTGCGCATAGAGGCCGACATTGTGGAAATTGGTGCGCCCCGCCGTGTAATTGACGGTGCCGGCATGGATCGGCTTGGCGAACGCCGGGATGGTCGGATCGAGATTGGACAGGAAGCCCATCGGATCGGTGCATTGCAGCGTGGCGGAATCGGTGCAGGACGCCAGGAAGGGCGACTGGCTGCCGCTCATGCCCAGCGGTTCGCTGACCTCCAGATAGGCCCCCGCCTGCCAGTTGAGCCGGCCATCGCCCGAGCGCCCCTGCACTTGCAGTTCCTCGGTAAAGGTCGACTGGTTGGCGGTATAGCCGCCCGGAATCGACGTCACCGTGGTGAAGGGCAGATGATAGCTGCCCAGCGCGGCGAGGAAAGGATTGATCGCGGCGAAATCCACGACGAAATCGGTGCCGAACAGCGGCGCGTTCATGCGCTGCTTCAACTGCGCATAGCTGACGATATTCTTGACCGTCAGCGTATCGCTCGCCTGCCAGCTGGTGGTGTTAATCGACTGCCATTGCTCGGTCCTGGAATAGGGATCCTCCAGTGACTGCATGACATCATAGAAACCGTTGCCCTGGCGCAGCAACTGGCCATAGGCGAGCTGGCCCAGCCCCTCCGGCGCGGCCGCGACCAGCTTCTGGATCGGGCCGTTATTGCTGGAATCGCTGTAAGAGAGGATGGTGTAGTTTTCGAGATCGGGGGTCAGATCGACGACCAGGCTGGCGCGCAGCGCGATATAATCGACATCGCCGAACCGGTCGGGGCCGATGCCGCTGCCGTTGCGCATATAGCCGTCGCGCTTCTGCCGGTCGACCCCGATGCGCATCCGCGCCCGGTCGCCGAGCGGCGCGTTGACCACCGCCTGACCGCGCCACATGTCAAAATTGCCGACCGATCCTTCGACATAGCCGGAAAATTCGTCGGTCGGCTTCTGCGGCACCAGCAGGATCGCGCCGCCAGTCGTGTTGCGGCCGAACAGGGTGCCCTGTGGCCCCTTCAATATCTGGACATTCTGCAGGTCGAAAAAGGCACCCGGCCCAGCGCCATCGCCCGAGGGCAGGCCGTTGGAGGCGCCGCGCGGCGCGACCACATCGGCGAAATAGACCCCGACCGAGGGCGCGGTGCCGATGTCCTGGGCAAAGCCGCGGATGGCGAAACTGCTATTTTCGCTGCCGAAATTGCCGTTGGCGGACAATGAGGGGGTATAGGCGGCCAGATCCTGCGCATTGACGACATTGCGGTTGGCCAGTTCTTCCTGATTGAACACGGTGATCGAGATCGGCACGTCCTGTAGCCGTTCCTCGGTCCGGCGGGCGGTGACGATGATGTCCTGGGTCACGCTGGCCCTGTCCTGCGCCTTATCCTGCGCCTGGGCCTCGATCGGCAGGGTGGGCAGAGTCGCGCAGGCGCAGAGAAGCAACGTCCGGAAACGGCGTGTCATGGCATCCTCCCATCCAGACCGCGCGGCCCTTATATGCTGGATCGACCGTCACGGCGTCGAGCGCCGCACAGACGGCGCCCATCCCTTTCATCATCGTCGCACCTGTTGCCCCGGACACAATGATTGCAGGCGCACAGCCTCTTGATCGACGAAGATGTGATACAGGTTATTTCATAAATCCGGATTAAGGGGCCTGTCAATCGGCACCGATCGCGCCGCGCAACAGTCCGGAAATGCAACGGGACTGGACCCTGACCACCCCTGAAGTTAAGAATGGTCCGCATTATCCTTAAGGAACGGACCGGTCTCTCTTGCTTGGCGGCGTGCATTTCGATCTCAACAGCCTGGTGATACTGGGCCTGTTGCTGCGCACGAAAAGCGTCACCCGCACGGCGCAGCAACTGGGCGTCAGCCAGCCGTCGGTCAGCCGGTCGCTGGCGCAGTTGCGCAGCCTGCTGGGCGATCCGCTGCTGGTGCGGACCGCCGGCGGCATGGAACTGACCCGGCGGGCGGAGGAACTGGCGCCCTCGCTCCAGGACTGGCTGGCGACGACCGCCGGCCTGCTGGAACCGCCCTGTTTCGATCCGGCGACGCTTGATCGCCGATTCCGCGTCGCATCGACCGATTTCGGCGTCGCCGCCGTGGTGGCGCCGACCCTGCCGCATATCGGCCGCGCGGCGCCGCTGGCGGCGATCGACATCGTGCCTTTGACCGGCGACATGGTGGCGCGGCTGACCGCAGGCGAGATCGACCTCATCATCAGCGGGCTCGATCCCGATCCGGCCCAGACCTATGAGCGCTTCCTGTTCACCGAAACGTTCAGCTGCGTCGTCGATCGCCATCACAAGCTGGCGGCGCATCCGACCGACCGATCCCTGTCGGTCGAGGATTTCCTGTCCTGCCCGCATATCAGCTTCGTCGTCAGCGACAGCGGCTTCGACCGGATCGAACTGCGCCTGGGCGATCTGGCGCCGCGCCGGCGGGTGATCGCCCGCCTGCCCTATTTCCAGGCGGCACCGCACATGATCCGGGGATCGGACGCGCTGATGACGCTGCCGACGCGCGCGGCCGAGGCAATCGCCCGGACCCATGACCTGGCCTGCCTGCCCGCGCCGGACCTGGTCGGCACCTTCGGCTATCGGCTGCTGTGGAACGAGCGGTCGCATCGCGACCCGGCCATCGCCTGGCTGTGCGACATGTTCGCCGACCATTGCGGCAGCGACGCAGCCCTGCCCCATAGCAAGGCCGCATAAGCCTTATCCGATATCGATATTTGGCGCCGCCCCGCGCTTCTGGCAACGGCCACTTGCAATTGACAATCGATCGCAAATGAACCCGCCATGATATTCGTTCCACCGATCGGGCCCGGCCCGCACCACTGATTTCCGGCACCCGTCCGGCCGGGTGGCTGGCGGGTGCCCGTCTATCCAGAACAGGGGATTTCCATGCCATCCATCCATTTGCTGCGGGCGACCGCGGCCCTTGTCGCGCTGACCAGCGCACAGCAGGCGCTGGCGGCCGAGGCCGACCAGGATTCCAACCAGATCGTCGTCACCGCCGCCGGCCGCGAACAGGAGGTCCGCGACGCGCCAGCCTCGATCAGCGTCATCACCCGCGAGACGCTGGACGCCATGCCCTATCGCGAAGTGACCGATGCGCTGATGGAAATCCCCGGCGTCACCGTCACGCCGGGCGAAGGCAATAGCCGCGACATCTCGATCCGCGGCATGGCGCCGCAATATACGCTGATCCTGGTCGACGGTAAGCGGCTGTCGTCGCGCGAATCCCGCACCAATGGCGGCAATGTCAGCGAAGGTGGCCTGCTGCCGCCGCTCGAAGCGATCGAGCGCATCGAGGTGGTGCGTGGCCCCATGTCCTCGCTCTACGGATCGGACGCGATGGGCGGCGTCGTCAACATCATCACCCGCCGGATCAGCGATCATTGGCGCGGCAGCGCACGCGTCAACGGCACGATGCAGCTGGCGGACAATTTCGGCAATTATACCGACGGCAATTTCTATCTGTCCGGCCCCGTCACCAACGGCATCGGCCTGCAATTGCAGGGATCGATGAACCGGCGCGAGGGCGACACGGAAATCGGCGGCACGCCCGAGCGGCATGATGACAGCCTGGCCGGCAAGCTGGGCTTCAACCTCAGCGCCAACCACCAGATCCTGCTGGAGGGCGGCTATTATCGGCAGAAGGTGATCGAGGTTGCCGGCGAGACGACCGAGACATCGGCGACCGCGCCGCTCGGCACCGAAACCACCCAGACCCAGAAGCGCAAGGTCGCATCGATCAGCCATAGCGGCCAGTGGGGCTTCGCCAGTTCCGAATCCTATCTGCAATATGAGGATGCCGAAGATGTCGAGGCGCAGAAGCGGATCAAGAACACGGTCGGCCAAAGCCTGTGGGTGATCCCGCTGCCGTCCAACACGCTGACCGTCGGCGGCTTTTATCGCTATGAGGATCTGTCGGACCTGACCGGCAACCTTTTGTCGGGATCGACCACCACCGGCACCACCCGCACCAGCTGGGCGCTGTTTGCCGAAAATGAGCTGAAGCTGCTCGACGGACTGGCGCTGACCGGCGGCATCCGCATGGACCATGACGAACAATATGGCGTCCACTGGACCCCGCGCGTCTATGCGGTGTGGAACATCACCCCGTCCCTGACGCTGAAGGGCGGTTATTCGCAGGGCTTCCGCGCGCCGAGCCTGCGCCAGACGATTCCCGACTGGGGCCAGACCAGCCGTGGCGGCACCATCTATGGCAATCCCGACCTAGAAGCCGAAACCTCCCGCACGATCGAGGCTGCCCTGCTCTTCTCGCGGAATGGCTTCAACGCCAGCGTCACTGCCTATGACACCCGCTTCAACGACAAGATCACGCGCGTGACCTGCGAAGTGGCGGGGGCCTGGTGCGTCGATGAACCGCTCAGCTCGATCGGCCGTCCTCCCACGACCTATGTCAATGTCGACAAAGCGCGGGTACGCGGCGTCGAAGTCTCGGTCGACGTGCCGCTGACCCACACGCTGCGGCTCAACGCCACCGGCACGCTGACGGATTCGGAACAGCTGAGCGGCGCCAATATCGGCGCGGCACTTAACGACACGCCCAAGCAGCAGGCCAGCGCCTCGCTCAACTGGCGCCCGGATAAGCGCTTCTCCGCCTTCGTGCGCGCCGTCTATCGCGGCGAGGAAGCCGTCACCGAGGCGCAGATCAGCGGCAATAATATCGTGTCGCCCGACTATACGGTGGTGGACATGGGCGCATCCTACAAGATCACGCCCGCCTTCACCGTCCATGCCGGGGTGCAGAACCTGCTCGACAAGCGGCTCAACTATGACACGGCGGGCTATCTGATCGACCCGGCCCGTGTCTGGATGGGCGTGGGCGTGCGCTTCTGATCCGACGTGCGATCGCCGGCCCGGCAGTGGCCGGGCCGGCGATCAGACCGCGACGCTGAAGCGCGTTTCGGCCGGACGCAGATAGGCATCGAAACAGGCGGCGATGGACCGGGCATAGGGCGCCGCGCCGGGTTGCAGCAGCAACTCGTCCCCCTCCCGCCGGAGCAGGCCGATCCGCTCGAACCGGTCGAGCAGCGCCGGTTCGGCAAGGTCGCCACAGGCCGCCCGACCGTCGCACAGCAGCCGTTCGATCAACGCGCCCCGCCGCTGGTCGTCGGCACTGCGCCGCACTCCACGGGCCGCGGGCAGCCGATGGTCCGACAGCGCTTCACGATAGGCGCCCGCATTCTTCTCATTCTGGACGATCAGGTCGGGAAACTGGCTGATCGCGCTCGCGCCCATGCCGATCAGCGCATCGCTGTCATCCTCGGTAAAGCCCTGAAAATTGCGGCGCAGCCTTCCGGCAGCGGCGGCCACCGCGAGCGGATCGTCGGGCAGCGCGAAATGATCGAAGCCGATCGCCTGATAGCCGGCCGCCGTCAGCATCGCATGGCCAAGCTTCGCCATCGCAAAGCGCTGTTCGACGCCCGGCAATTCGGTCGCGTCGATCCGCCGCTGGCGCGGCAGCAGGCGCGGCATGTGGGCATAGCCGAACAGCGCGATGCGCGAGGGAGACAGGCGAATGCTGTCCTCCAGCGTCTGCGCCAGATCCGCCTCGCTCTGCCCCGGCAGGCCATACATCAGGTCGAACCCCACCTGGATGCGCGCACGGGCCAACGCACCGACGGCCATCGCCACCGTCTCGGCCGGCTGCACCCGGCCGATCCGCTGCTGCACATGGGTGGCAAAGGTCTGCACCCCCAGATTGACGCGCGTCACCCCGACCTTGGCCATGGCGTCGATCCAGGCCCGGTCGATCCGGCGCGGGTCCAGTTCCACCGCCATCGCCGCCGCGCTGGCGTCGAAGCAGAGCAGCAACTGATGATTGAGCCGGACCCAGTCGATCAGCGGCAGAGAATTGGGACTGCCGCCGCCAAAGGCGACATGGGTGACGCGGCCACGCCCGCCCAGCCGCGCCGAAACCAGCGCCATTTCCCGCTCCAGCGCATCGACGTAGGCGGACAGGCGGCGGGGCCGGGTCGCCGCCCCGGTGTTGCACCCGCAATACCAGCAAATGTCATGGCAATAGGGGATATGGACATAGAGCGACAGGCGCGCGTCCGCCGACATCGCGTCCAGCCGCTGCGCCATGTCGGTCGCGCCGACATCCTCGCCGAACTGGGCAGCAGTGGGATAGCTGGTGTAGCGCGGCACCGGCGCGGCGAGCAGGTCGGGATGATAGCGGAACATGGCGCCCCGCCTGCCATGGCGCCCGATGCCGAACATTGCGCAGGATCAAATCGCCGATTGCGCCGCATCAAGGAAGGCCGCCCCGATCGGGAGCAGAGCGCCATCACTGACCCACGATCAGGGATGGAGAAAAGACATGCACTTGAAAAAGATGATGATTGTCGCCGCGATGGGCGCCATGGGCACGGCGCTGGCCGCCGCCCCGGCCCAAGCCAAGCAGGGCGACGTGCTGGTGCGCGTGCGCGGCATCATGGTCGCCCCCACCGAAAAGAGCGGCAGCATCCTGCCCGGCTTCCCCGGCGAGAAGGTGTCGGTGAACAACGGCATCGCGCCCGAAGTCGACGTCACCTACATGGCCACCGACCATATCGGCTTCGAACTGATCGCCGCGACCACCAAGCATAGCGCCAGCGGCCGCAGCGGCACCACCGGCGGGATCGGCAAGCTGGCCTCCACCTGGGTGCTGCCGCCGACGCTGACGATGCAATATCACCCGATCGTCGAAGGCCATGTCCGCCCCTATATCGGCGCCGGCGTCAACTATACGCTGTTCTACAACGAGGATGCGTCGAGCGGGCTGGAGGATGCGGTCGGCAAGACCAAGGTCCATATGTCCGATAGCTTCGGCTGGGCCGGCCAGGTCGGGGTCGACATCGACCTCAACGACAAGATCTTCCTCAACCTCGACGTCAAATATATCGACATCGACACCAAGGTGCGGCTGACCACCGCGGCGGCCGGCACCCAGAACGTCAAGGTATCGCTCGATCCCTTCGTGTTCGGCGTGGGCGTCGGCATGCGCTTCTGATCCTCCGGGGGGTGGACCAGAAGGAAGGGGCCGGAGCGGATCGCCGCTCCGGCCCCTTCATCATTTTACCAGCCATGCGATCAGAAACGCTTTTCCAGGATCAGCAGCGACGGCTCGTCATCGACGCTGCGGGCGACAAAGCCCTGTTCGCGCTCCAGTTCGATCGCGGCATGATTGGCGCGGCTCTCGATCGCCTGCAGCAGGCCGACACCCATTTCCTGCGCGCGGTCGGTGGCGTGGCGCAGCATGCTCCAGCCCACGCCCTTGCCGCGATGGTCGGCGCGCACCGAAATAGCGACTTCGGCGCGTGTCCGGTCGGGATCGGCGGCCAGGGTCGCGGCCGCCAGTATGGCGCCCTTCTCGTCGGTCGCCAGGAAGGTCTCGCAATTATCGGGGTCGCCATGGATCAGATCATGAATCTGCCCGGCGCTGACGCCCGGCGCGCTGCTGAGGAAGCGGAAGCGGCGATCATCATCGGATACGGCCGAAAAGAAATGGGCCAGCGCCTTGGCATCGCCATCCTGCGCCGGGCGCACCTGGACGCGAATGCCGGTGCGGGTTTCCAGAATATCCTTGTCGGTCATGAAGAAGGCATCCCTTGCTATGATCGTTGCCCCCCGAATGTGCCATTGGATCGGCGATCGAAATAGGGAAATTTGCGGATAGAGACGAGCCGAGCGGGCTACTAGTCAGGATGACGATCATGCGGCGCTGCATCGGCGCCCTCTTGTCGGGACATGTTCGATGAAGACCATCTTGCTGCACATCCGCGCGGACAACGGCATGGAAAGCCGCCTGCAGGCCGCGTTCGACCTGTCGCGCGCGACCGGCGCCCATATCAGTTGCCTGCAGATCGCGCCGCTGCCCGAACTGGTCGCCGCAGATCTTTATGGCAGCGGCTATCTGGTGCCCGAGGCGATCGATGCGGTGCGCCGCCGGGACGAGGAAATGCGGCTCGGATTGGAAGAGCGCCTGCGGCGCGAGGGCATGGCGTGGGACTGGCATTATCGCAGCGGCGACCTGGTCCAGGGCCTGCTGGAAACCGGTCGCCTGGCCGACGCGATGCTCGTTTCCCT
The DNA here is from genome assembly GCF_003711185.1 of Sphingobium sp. LF-16. NCBI lineage: Bacteria > Pseudomonadati > Pseudomonadota > Alphaproteobacteria > Sphingomonadales > Sphingobiaceae > Sphingobium > Sphingobium sp. LF-16. The sequence continues at coordinate 3,052,934 of NZ_CP029335.1, forward strand.
GCCGCCGCCGGGCCGCCGGCAGGCCGATGATCCAGCGCCGATCGTCGCCGACCTGGCGGTCAACAGCCGCGCCCCGGTGCTGGCGATCCCGAGCATGGCCAAGGGCTTTCGCTGCACCGGCCGCGCGATGGTTGCCTGGGACGGATCGCATGAGGCGGCGTCGGCGCTGACCGCGAGCCGCACCCTGTTGCGGGTGGCGAGCGAAGTCCATGTCGTCACCGTGGACGAGCGGTCGAAGCGCGACTTCCCGCCGACCGACGCGGCCGAATATCTCTCGCGCCACGGCATTGCGGTCGAGATTCACGAATGGCCGCGCAAGGATCGCAGCGTGGAAGAAGCGCTGTCCCATGCCTGCCAGGAACTGTCGATCGACTGGATGGTGATGGGTGCCTTTGGCCACAGCCGGCTGCGGGAAACCATTTTTGGCGGCGTAACCCGCTATATTCTGGCCGAAACACGGGTTCCGCTCTTGCTGGCGCACTGATTTACGGTCAGTGATCGGACATGGCGTTCAACGATGGCGATCCGCAGGATAATGCGACCAGCCGGGAACAGGCTCTGCTGGGATCGATCCTGGCAACGGTGCCCGATGCGCTGATCGTGATCGACGCGACCGGGCATATCGTCTCGTTCAGCCCGGCCGCCCAGCGCATGTTCCAATATGCCGAGGCCGATGTGCTCGGCCGCAATGTCGCGATGCTGATGCCCTCGCCCGATCGCGAGCGCCATGATTCCTACCTGCAACATTATCATGACACCGGCGAAAAGCGGATCATCGGCATCGGCCGACTGACCACCGCGCGCCGGCGCGATGGCTCCACCTTTCCGATCGAGCTGGCGGTCGGCGAAGTGCAGGACCATGGCGAAAAGCTGTTCACCGGCTTCGTGCGGGACCTGACCGATCGGCAGAAGGCCGAGCGCCGCCTGCAGGATCTGCAGGCGGAACTCAGCCATGCCGCCCGCGTCACGGCGATGGGCACGCTGGCTGCGGCGCTGGCGCATGAACTGAACCAGCCGCTGACTGCGATCGCCAATTATATGGAGGCAGGCCGCGACCTGCTGCGCACCGATGCACCGGTCGACCGCGACTTGCTGGGCGAGGCGATGGACGAAGCCGCGCGCCAGGCGATGCGCGCGGGCCAGATCATCCGGTCGCTGCGGGAGTTCATCCGCCGAGGCGAAGCCGATCGCCAGGCCGAACCGGCCGCCACGCTGCTGGCCGAGGGGGTCGCGCTGGCCTTCATCGGCATCGACAGCCGGGGCATCGACATGGACATCGTCGTCGACCCGCGCGTCGGCCGGGTGATCGCCAACCGGGTGCAGGTGCAGCAGGTCATCATCAACCTGGTGCGCAACGCGGTCGAGGCGATGGACGGCCGCAATCGCCGCATCCTGCGCCTGTCGGCGGTGCCGGCCGAGGACGGACAGGTCGAACTCATCATCGCCGACAGTGGCCCCGGCCTCGATCCGGCGGTCGCGCGATCGCTCTTCACCCCGTTCAGCACGACGAAACCCGCCGGCATGGGCGTAGGCCTGTCGATCAGCCGCACCATCGTCGAGGGGCATGGCGGACGGATCTGGGCCGACGCCTCGCACTGGGGCGGCGTCGCCTTCCACTTCACTCTCGATTCTGCGGACCGCCTGCCATGAGCCTGCCCACCGACCAGCCCATCCATGTCGTCGATGATGACGAGGCGATCCGCCGGTCTCTCTCTTTCATGCTCAAGACCAGCGGCTTTTCGGTGCGGCTTTTCTCGGGCGGCACCGAATTCCTGAAGGAGGTCGGGACGCTGGAGGGCGGCTGCGTGCTGCTGGACGTGCGCATGCCCGACATTGACGGGCTGGAAGTGCAGCGCGAGTTGCGCGCGCGCGGCATGATGCTGCCGGTCATCATCATGACCGGCCATGGCGATGTCGGCATGGCGGTCGCCGCGATGAAGGCCGGGGCCACCGATTTCATCGAAAAGCCGTTCGAGAAGGCGGCATTGCTCGCCGCGATCGAAGCCGCCTGCGCGCAGGCAAGCGCCGACCAGGGCCGCAACAGCCAGCGCGAGACCGCCCGCGCCCGGCTCAACATCCTGACCGATCGGGAACGCGAAGTGCTCAAGGGCCTGGTCGACGGCCTGCCCAACAAGACGATCGCCTATGACCTGGGCATCAGCCCGCGCACAGTGGAGATTCATCGCGCCAACCTGATGCAGAAGCTGCAGGTCCACAGCCTGTCGGAAACGCTGCGCATCGCCTTCCAGGCGGGGGTCGAATAGGACAGAAAGTCCCATAGGGGATTTACGGATAGTGCCCGCCCCGCCGCCGCGCCAAGCAGCGGTCATGAACATGCATTTTGATCTCGCGCAAACCCTGCCCGGCGGCATGCCCGTTCCTGCCCCCTGCTCCGACGCCAGCTTCTGCCAGCGCTGCGAGGTGCGCGACCGCGCCATCTGCGCCACGCTGGAAGAGGATGAGCGCGGCGCGCTCAATCGCCTGGGCCGGCGCGTCACGATCGCGGCGGGGCAGACGGTGATGTGGGAAGGCGACGACGCCACCATCGTCGCCAATGTGATCGACGGCACGCTCAAATTGTCGGCCTCGACCGGTGACGGGCGCGAGCAGATTGTCGGCGTGGTCTATCCATCCGACTTCATCGGCCGCCCCTTCGGCCGCAGCACGCCGCACAGCGTCACGGCGCTCACCGACGCGCGCCTGTGCCTTTTCACCCGCGGCGCCTTTGACGGCTTTGCCCGCGAGCATCCCGAGCTGGAGCATCGGCTGCTGCAACGCACGCTCGACGATCTCGACCGGGCGCGCAGCTGGATGCTGCTGCTCGGCCGCAAGAATGCGCGCGAGAAGATCGCCACCTTCCTGCTCGACATGTCGCGCCGGCTGGCCCGCGAAGGCCAGCCCCCGCTCGACCGGTTCGACCTGCCGCTGTCGCGCCAGCAGATCGCCGACGTGCTGGGCCTGACGATCGAGACGGTGAGCCGGCAGCTGACCGACCTCAAGCGGATCGGCATCATCGCCCTGCCCGGCCGCCGCATGGTGGAAATCCGGGATCGCGCGGCGCTGCTGGACTGTAGCGAAGCGGCCTGACGTCGCCGCGCCGGGCATGTCCGGCCTATTTGCCCCGATCATCCTGCAATCGGGATCGCCCCTCTTCATCTTGCCGGCCGCTTGTTCTATGGCCGCAGGCCTGATTGCCGAGGGAATGCCATTTTGATCCTGGACCTTGTCGCCGCCGCTTCGAGCGCCATCCGCTTCGACCAGCTGGGGCTCAGCCCCGTCGCCCTGGACCTGGGCTTCTTCACGCTCAAATGGTATAGCCTGGCCTATCTGGCCGGCATCCTGATCGGCTACTGGTATCTGTTGAAGCTCATTGCCCAGCCCGGTTCGCCGATGGCCCGGCGCCATGCCGACGACATGATCTTCTATGCGACGCTGGGCATCATCATCGGCGGCCGGCTCGCCTATGTCTTCTTCTACCAGCCCGAAATCCTCCAGCATCCGCTGGACATCTTCAAGCTGTGGAATGGCGGCATGTCCTTCCATGGCGGCGCGGCGGGCGTGTCGCTCGGCATCCTCTACATGGCGCGCAAGGAGAAGCTGAGCTGGCTGCGCATCCATGACTATGTCGCCTGCGTCGTGCCTTTCGGCCTGTTCTTCGGCCGCCTCGCCAATTTCGTGAATGGCGAACTGTGGGGCAAGGAAACCGACGTGCCCTGGGCGATGATCTTCCCGACCGGCGGCCCCTTCGCCCGCCATCCGAGCCAGCTTTACGAAGCCTTTTTCGAAGGCATCATCCTGTTCTGCATCCTTGCCTTCGCCTTCTGGAAGACCAAGGCGCGCTACAAGCCGGGCATGCTGGTCGGCCTGTTCGTCTTCTTCTATGGCGTGTTCCGCTTCGGCGTCGAATATTTCCGCGAGGCTGATGCCCAGCTGATGGAATTTGCCGCTCGCACCGGCCTGCACATGGGCCAGTGGCTGTGCGTGCCGATGATCCTGGGCGGCCTCTACCTGATCGTCACCGCCAAGGGCCGGCGTGTGCGCGTCGAACCGATCGCGGGCAGCGCCAGTGTCAGCTGACGCCCTGCCCGGCGCGATGGGCCTGCCCGAGCGCCTGGCCCGCCAGATCGACGCCGGCGGGCCGATCTCCATCGCCCATTATATGGGCGAGGCGAACCAGCATTATTATGGCACGCGCGATCCGCTGGGGCTGGAGGGGGACTTCACCACCGCCCCGGAAATCAGCCAGATGTTCGGCGAACTGATCGGCCTGTGCCTGGCCGATGTCTGGCTGCGATCGGGCCGGCGCGCCGATCCGCTCTATGTCGAGCTGGGGCCGGGGCGCGGCACGCTGGCAGGCGATGCGCTGCGCGCGCTGGAGGGCGCCGACGTCACCTCGCGCATCCATTTCGTCGAGACCAGCCCGACCCTGCGCGAGCGGCAGCGCGCCCAGATTCCCCATGTCGTCCATCATGACAGCGTCGAAAGCCTGCCCGACCAGTCGCCGCTGCTGGTGGTCGCCAATGAATTTTTCGATGCCCTGCCCGTGCGGCAGATGATCCGCGTCGGCGACGAATGGCGTGAACGGGTGGTGATCCGGCGCGAGGAAGAAGGCCGCTTCATGGCGGTGCCGGGCTATCGCCGGATCGAATCGGGCCTGCCGCCGATCGCCGCGCAGGCGCCCGAGGGCGCGATCATCGAAGTGGCGCAGGCCGGTGCCACCGCGGGCTATGCCCTTGCCAGCCGGATCGCGCGCCAGGGCGGCGTCGCGATCATCATCGACTATGGTTATGAAGGCCCGGCCCTGGGCGACACGCTGCAGGCGGTGAAGAACCACCAGTTCACCGATCCCTTCACCGATCCGGGCGAGAGCGACCTTACCACCCATGTCGATTTCATGATGCTGGCCAATGTCGCGCGCCAGGCCGGGCTGCGCGTCCATGGCGCGGTGACGCAGGGCCATTTCCTGCAGCATCTGGGCATCGACGTGCGCGCTTCCGTGCTGGCCAAGGGCAGCCCGCAGCGCGCCGCCGAACTGGAGGCGCAGCGCCACCGCCTCACCGACGAAGCGGAGATGGGGACATTGTTCAAGGTGATGGCCTGGGTCCACCCCGACTGGGCCGACCCGGCAGGATTCGAGAAATAGCGGCCCCGTTGGCCGCTAGTGGTCCGATTCTGACATTCGATACCGCTTGAGGCGATGTCGCACACGAATGTCAGAATCTGTTCGGACCACTAGAAATATTTGTTTCTAGTGGATTTTACGATTTTGACATTTGCAAATCCAGCCCATCGACAAGGGATGCAAATGTCAAAATCAATCCACTAGATTTCAATCTTCCTGATGATAGCGGCTGAGGCGACGGATGAAGCCAATGAGGCCGGTCTGGCGGCTGCGCTTCATCCGTTCGGCGTGCAGGATGGTGCGCACGCGCTCGAAACATTCCTCGACGTCGACATTGCACAGCACATAGTCATAGCCGTCCCAGTGGGCGATCTCGCCCGCGGCGCGCGCCATGCGGCCCTCGATCACTTCATTGCTGTCGGTCGCGCGACCACGCAGACGCTTTTCCAGCTCCTCCATCGAGGGCGGCAGGATGAAGATGCGGACCACGTCGCCGCCGGCAATCTGATGCAGCTGCTGCGCGCCCTGCCAGTCGATGTCGAACAGCACATCCTTGCCGCTCTTGAGCATCGCCTCGACCGGCGCGCGCGGCGTGCCATAGCGCTGGCCGAAGACATGCGCCCATTCCAGGAACTCATGGTCGTTCGCCATGCGGCGAAACTCTTCCAGGTCGACGAAATGATAATCCTTGCCATCGACTTCGCCCGGCCGGATCGTCCGCGTCGTCGCCGACACCGACATCGACAGGTCCGGTTCGCAGGCCAGCAATTTGCGTGCAATCGTCGACTTGCCGGCGCCCGAGGGCGAGGACAGGACAAAGAGAACGCCGCGGCGCTTGAAATCGGGGGTGTCGGTGGGAATGTTGTCGGCCATGGCCGCTAGTGGCGTCGTGGACGGCATTTTGCAAGAGGTTGGGGGAGAAGAGGCTTGGCGCGATCGCGTAAAGGAATGAAACAGCGGGGCTTTATCCTCGCCCTGCTGATCGCGCTGGCGGCTGCCGCGATCCTCTATCTGATGGGCCGCCCGCCGATCTGCACCTGCGGCACGATCGCGCTATGGCATGGGCCGATCGACAGCGGTAACAGCCAGCATCTGTCCGACTGGTACAGCCTCAGCCACGTCATCCACGGCTTCCTCTTCTATGGCGCGACCCATTTTCTGATGCGACGCAGGCCGCTCGGCGTCCGCCTGTCGGTGGCGGTGGCGATCGAGGCGGTGTGGGAAATCCTCGAAAATTCACCGATCATCATCGACCGTTACCGCACGGCGACGATCGCACTCGGCTATTCAGGCGATTCCATCCTCAATTCGATGAGCGATATCGGCATGATGGCCCTGGGCTTCCTGTTCGCGTCGCGCGCGCCCGTCTGGCTGACAATCATCGTCGCGATCGGCTTTGAATTGCTGGCACTGGCGGTGATCCGCGACAATCTGACACTCAATGTCCTGATGCTCGCCTGGCCGATCGACGCGATCAAGGCCTGGCAGGGCGCGCTTTAGCCCGCCTTCTTGCGGGCGGCACGCGCCTCGTCGATCAGGATCGGCTTGGCGCTGGCGTCGGTCAGCAGCTTGGTCGCCATCTTGCGGTCCGCCTCGCGCTTGGCCTCATAGAGCTTGCCCGCCAGATAGGCGCCGGTAAGGACCATGGCGCCGACCGGATAGCGCATGATGAGGCGCTTGGCGCCGGCCCCGGCGATCAGGCCGATCACGCCCTTCTTGCCCGTGTCGGCGGCGACCCGTGCGGCCACCACCGTCGCGCCGAGCCGTGCCGCCTTGCGAAACAGGCTCGACTTGCGAACGCGCGTCGCGGTGGACGGAAGCTTTGCGGCGGTCGGGGCGGGCGTTTTCTTCATAGGGGATTAATGTATCGCACCCGCCCCGGTTCCGCCAGTTGATCTGGATCAGACCATATTTTCCGGCCGCACCAGCCGGTCGAAGGTCGGCTCATCGACCAGCCCCAGTTCGAGGCCCGCCTGCTTGAGCGTCAGCCCCTTCTTGTGCGCATGCTTGGCGATGGTCGCGGCATTGTCATAGCCGATCTCGGGCGCCAGCGCGGTCACCAGCATCAGCGAGCGTTCGACCAGTTCGGCGATCCGGCCCTCATTGGCCTGCATCCCTTCGACGCAGCGGTCGGCGAAGCTTTCCATGCCGACGCTGAGCAGATGGATCGAGCGCAGCACATTGGCGCCGATCAGCGGCATGAAGACATTGAGTTCGAAATGGCCCTGCATGCCGCCGACGGTCACCGCCTGATGATTGCCGATCACCTGCGCCGCCACCATGGTCAGCGATTCGCACTGGGTCGGGTTGACCTTGCCCGGCATGATCGAGCTGCCCGGCTCATTGGCGGGCAGGTCCAGCTCACCCAGGCCCGAGCGCGGGCCGGAGCCCAGGAAGCGGATGTCATTGGCGATCTTGGTCAGCGCCACCGCCAGCGTGTTGAGCGCGCCGGAGAAGAAGACGAGGCCATCCTTGGCGGCCAGCTGCTCGAACTTGTTGGGTGCGCTTTCAAACGGGGTGCCGGCAATGTCGCTGATCGCCGCCGTCATGTCGTCCGCCCAGCCATCGGGTGCGTTGAGACCGGTGCCGACCGCCGTGCCGCCGATCGCCAGCTTGCGGATATTGCCGTTCAATGCCCCCTCGATCCGCGCCTTGCTGCTGACCAGCTGCGCGGCATAGCCGGAAAATTCCTGGCCCAGCGTCAGCGGCGTCGCATCCTGCGTATGGGTGCGGCCGATCTTGACGATATGACCCCAGCCTTCTGCCTTGGCGGTCAGTACGCCGGTCAGCTTCTCCAGCGCCGGGATCAGCTTGTCGCGGGTCGCCAGCACGGTCGCGACATGGAGCGCGGTCGGGAAGCTGTCGTTCGACGATTGGCTCATGTTCACATGGTCGTTGGGATGGACCGGGCTCTTGCCGCCGCGCGTGCCGGCCAGCTGCTCATTGGCATAGCCGGCAATCACCTCATTGACGTTCATGTTGGTCTGGGTGCCGCTGCCCGTCTGCCAGATGACGAGCGGGAACTGGTCGTCGAGCGCGCCGGAGACGATCTGCTGCGCGGCATTCTCGATGCCCGCGACGATCGTCGCGTCTAGGCCATGTTTCGCATTCACCCGCGCCGCCGCCTGCTTCACGATCGCCTGCGCATGGACGATGCCGATCGGCATCCGCTCGGTCGCGCCGAAGGGGAAATTCTCGATGCTGCGCTGGGTCTGGGCGCCCCAATAGGCGTCGGCCGGCACCTCGATGGCGCCAATGCTGTCGGTTTCGGTGCGGGTAGCGGACATTCAGAACTCCCAGTTAAGAATCAATCGCAAAACTGGTTCCGATGTAGGGCCGGGGCGGGAAATTCCAAGGCGAAACTTGCGAATATCGCATATCCCTATGGCCCATCCGCACGGCGGGCCACAGGCCGTCATGCAGAGGCAGGATCTGCGCCTTTACCGGGGTTTACCGCAATTGATCGGCGCACGCGGCCCGATATCCTGCCCGGCATCCAGGAGGAAAACCGCATGTCCGATCGCCCCGTCCTTGCCCTCCTCCTCTGCCTTGCCGCCACGACGGCTCCGGTCCACGCAGCAGAAGAAGAAAAATCGTCCGACGACCCCACCAAGATCGCGACCAAGGTCGGCATCACCCGCGCCTCCGACGAATTTTCGCTGTCCGGATCGGTCGCGGTCGGCCCCAAGTTGAAATTCAATGCCCGCGTGTCGGAATCGGGCCTCTGGTCGGTCGGCGCATCCTATCTGCTCCCGGTCGCGATCCTGACCTTCTCGGCCGGCAAGAGTCATTTCGATTCGGGCGTGGAACAGACGCGCTATTCGCTCGGCGGCTTCGTGCCCCTGTCGCAAATCGGGCTGAAGACCGGCAAATTGCAGATATTCGTGCCCTTCGGCTATACCTATACCAATGGGCATGGCCCGGTCAGCGATATCGACCAGAGCGATGGCCTGCCGATCGCGCTCAGCAGCAACAGCGGCTATGTCGGGCTGTTCCTGTTGCGGCCGCTGGGACCGAAGCTGACCGCGATGGCGGGCGGCAATGTGACCAAGGGCACCCATGATTTTTCGGGCGTGGCGCTGGGTGGTGGCCTGTCCTACCATCTTACGCGTCGCGACACGGTCGGCGCCAATATCAGCTATGTCGACAATAGTTTCGGGACGAGCCAGAAGCTGCGCTTCTCCTATCGCCACGAATTTTGAGCCTGCGGCCGATGCCGGCCGCCGGGCTCACTTCTTCTTGCCGAAATCCACCGTGACGACGTTGGAGCCATCCTCGGTCGTGACCAGCGGCGCGTCATTTTCGGCCACGTCATGGGGTTCGGGCTCTTCGTCGGCCTGAACCTGGAACTGCAGCGCGAAATTGACGGCGGGATCGACGAAGGCGGTGATCGCGCTGAAGGGAATGACCAGATGCGCCGCGACCTGGTTGAAGGTCAGGCTGACCTCGAAATGGCGGTCGCTGACCTTGAGATCCCAGAACTTGTTCTGGAGGACGATGGTCATCTCGTCCGGGAAACGTTCCGATAGATGCTTGGGGATATCCACCCCGGCGGCATGCGTCTTGAACGTGATGTAGAAATGATGCGCGCCCGGCAGGCCGCCGGTCTGCTGCACTTCGCCCAGCACGCGGCCGACGACCGCGCGCAGGGCCTCCTGCACGATTTCGTCATAGGGAATCAGGCTGTCGGGCAGGTCTTCACTCATGGGGCATATGTCCTAACGACGCGAAAGCGGCGGTCAACCCCCGCCCGAGAGGTACATCATCAGATTGCATGGCGCGCGCGACGCGCTATAGGGCGCGCATGCGCACGGCCGAGATTCACCGCAACACTGCGGAAACGCAGATCGACGTGACCGTCAACCTCGACGGCACCGGTCTTTACACCGTCTCCACCGGGATCGGTTTCCTCGACCATATGATCGAGCAGCTGTCGCGTCACTCGCTGATCGACATGACCGTCAAGACCGTCGGCGACCTGCATGTCGACCAGCATCATACCACCGAGGATACGGCGATCGCAATCGGCGAGGCGCTGGCCAAGGCGCTGGGCGACAAGCGCGGCATCAGCCGGTACGGCAGCGTCTATTCGCCAATGGACGAAACGCTGAGCCGCGTCGCGCTCGACATTTCCGGTCGCCCCTGGCTGGTGTGCAAGCTGCCCTTCACCGTCACCAAGGTCGGCGAATGGGACACGGAGATGGTGGAGCATTTCTTCCACAGCCTGGCCCAGGCCGCCGGCATCACGCTGCACATCGAGCTGCTCTATGGCAGCAACAATCATCATATCGTCGAAAGCGCGTTCAAGGGCCTGGCCCGCGCGCTGCGCCAGGCGGTGGAGATCGACCCGCGCAAGGCCGACGCCATCCCCTCGACCAAGGGCATGCTCTAAGCATCATTTCCATAGAAAGGCCGACCCCATGTTCATCATTTCGCTGACCTATACGGCGCCGATCGATGTGCTGGACGGCCATCTGGCCGATCATCGGGCCTGGCTGGACCAGGGCATTGCCGATGGCTGGCTGCTGCTCGCCGGCCGGCGCGAACCGCGCACCGGCGGCATTTTGCTGGCGCGCGGCGAACGTGACGAGATCGCGGCGAAGGCCGCGACCGATCCCTTCGTCGTCAACGGCGCGGCATCGTTCGACCTGATCGAGTTCCTCCCGGCGCGTGCCGCCAGCGTCAATCTGGACACGCTGCTGCCATGATCATTGCCTTGATCGACTATGGCGCGGGCAATCTCCATTCGGTCCACAATGCCCTGCGCAAGGCGGGCGCCGATGATGTGACCATCACCGCCGATGCCGATGTCGTGGCGAAGGCCGACCGCATCGTCCTGCCCGGCGTCGGCGCCTTCCGCGCCTGCCGCGATGCCTTGGTCGCGATCCCCGGCATGGTCGACGCGATGAACGAGGCGGTGAACCAGCGCGGCATCCCCTTTCTGGGCGTCTGCGTCGGCATGCAGTTGCTCGCCGACGCCGGCGAGGAGTTCGGCCGGCATGAGGGGCTGGGCTGGATTCCCGGCACGGTGCGCCTGATCGAACCGACCGATGCCTCGATCAAGGTGCCGCATATGGGCTGGAACGATGTGGTGCTGAACGGCGAGCCGCCGCTGATCGAGGCCGGCGAGGCCTATTTTCTGCACAGCTATCATTTTGAGGCCGTAAATCCGGCCCATGTCGCCGCCGTCACCGACCATGGCGGGCCGCTGGTCGCCGCCGTCGCGCGCGACACCATCATCGGCTGCCAGTTCCACCCGGAAAAGAGCCAGCGCTACGGCCTGTCCTTCCTCGCGCGCTTTCTGGACTGGAAGCCGTGATACCGCCCCTACCCCCGTTCGGTTCGAGCCTGTCGAGAACCGTTGCGCGTGGGTTCTCGACAAGCTCGAACCGAACGGAAATCGGATAATGTCCCTGATCGTCTTCCCCGCCATCGACCTCAAAGGCGGCCAGGTCGTCCGCCTGGCCGAGGGCGACATGGACCGTGCCACCGTCTATGGCGACGATCCCGCCGCGCAGGCGCTGATCTTTGCCGCGGCCGGCGCCCAGCATATCCATGTCGTCGATCTGGATGGCAGCTTTGCCGGTCATGCGGTCAATGCCGAAGCGGTCGAACGCATCGTCGAGGCCTTTCCCGGCCATGTCCAGCTCGGCGGCGGCATCCGCAACCGGGAATCGGTCGAACGCTGGTTTGACCTGGGCGTATCGCGCATCGTGATCGGCACCGCTGCGCTGAAAGACCCCGCCTTCGTCAAGGCGGCCGCGCGCGACTTCCCCGGCGGCATCGTCGTCGCGGTCGATGCGCGCGACGGCTTCGTCGCCACCGACGGCTGGGCGGAAAAGAGCGACATGCCGGTGATCGACCTCGCCCGCCGGTTCGAGGATGCGGGCGTCGCCAGCCTGCTCTTCACCGATGTCGGCCGCGACGGCCTGCTCAAGGGCGTGAATATCGATGCGACCGTCGATCTCGCGCGCGCCACCGACATGCCGGTGATCGCCAGCGGCGGCGTGGCGGGGATCGCGGATATCCGCGTCCTCAGCCTCCATGCCGATGACGGGATCGAAGGCGTCATCACCGGCCGCGCCATCTATGACGGCCGCCTCGACCTCAAGACCGCGCTAGCGGTCGCGCAGGCGGCGGCCTGACCCCCTCCCCACCGGATCTGGGAGCCTGTTTCAATGACCGTCCGCACCCGCGTCATTCCCTGCCTCGACGTTGCCAATGGCCGCGTGGTGAAGGGCGTCAATTTCGTCGACCTCAAGGATGCCGGCGATCCGGTGGAGCAGGCCAAGCTCTACGACGCGGCCGGCGCCGACGAACTCTGCTTCCTCGACATCACCGCGACTCATGAGGCACGCGGCACCATATTGGACGTGGTGCGCCGCACCGCGGAAGTCTGCTTCATGCCCGTCACCGTCGGCGGCGGCGTGCGCAGCGCGGAGGACGCCCGCGCCCTGCTGCTGGCGGGCGCGGACAAGGTGGCGGTCAACAGCGCCGCCGTCGCCCGCCCCGAACTGGTGGCCGACATCGCCGATCGCTTCGGCGCGCAGTGCATCGTCGGCTCGGTCGATGCCCGCAAGGTGGGCGAGGGGCGCTGGGAAATCTTCACCCATGGCGGCCGCAAGCCGACCGGCATCGACGCGCTGGAACATGCACTGCGCCTGGCGGAGCTTGGCGCAGGCGAACTGCTCGTCACCTCGATGGATGGCGATGGCACCAAGCAGGGCTATGACCTGGCGCTGACCCGCATGATCGCCGATGCCGTGTCGATCCCGGTGATCGCCAGCGGCGGCGTCGGCACGCTCGACCATCTGGTCGCGGGCGTGGTCGAAGGCCATGCCAGCGCGGTGCTGGCCGCTTCGATATTTCACTTCGGTCAACATACTATTGCTGAAGCGCATCAGGCGCTGGCCCGCGCCGGCATCCCCGTTCGGGGCCATTAAAGCGCAGAAAAGCGCCAAAATGTCGGGTTAATTGACATTAACCATATGGGGCTTTTGGCGGCCATCGGTCGCCAACCGCAGAAAAACGTCACTTGGCAAAATTGGCACGGTTACTGCGTAGACAGGGCGCAGGGTCGTTTCGAAGCGATTTGTCCATTTTGAAACAGGGTGACTTTTATGCAGATCAGCAAACTTCTTCTCGTAGCGGGTTCGGCCAGCCTGATGGGCCTCGCCATCCCCGCCCCGGCCAACGCCACCTTCTGCTGGTTCAAGTGCGGCGGCTCCAGCGGCGGCGGCACCTCGTCGGGCGGCAGCAGCGGTGGCACGCCGACCCCGGTGCCTGAACCCGAACAGATGGCGCTGTTCGGCATGGGCGCCGCCGTTCTGGCCGGCCGCGTCTTCTTCGCGCGCCGCAAGCAGAAGTAAAATTCATTTGACGGGTCGCGCGCGGGACGCTTGATGCAGCCCATGCGCGCGACCCTTCAAACCCTCGAACAGACCATCGCCGAGCGACGGAAGGCCGATCCATCGGCATCCTATGTGGCGAAGCTGACCGCCCGCGGCCGGGGCAAGATCGCCCAGAAGGTCGGCGAGGAAGCGGTCGAGGCGGTGATCGCCGCCATGGCCGATAATCGGGCCGAATTGGTCGGCGAAAGCGCGGACCTCCTCTTCCACCTGCTGGTGCTGCTGGCCGATTGCGGCATTCCCTTCGACGATGTGCTCGACGAACTGGACCGGCGCGAAGGCCTGTCGGGCCTGGTCGAAAAGGCCGCCCGTCCAAAGGATTGATCCGCTCCACGGAAAGACATTGCCTTCCCGGCGTTTGTAGATCAGCCTCCACTGTCGGAGCGCGTTGGAACGGGGAGTGAGGCTATGATGCTGCGGACCATCCTGGGCGGACTGCTTGGCGGTTTCGCCATGTTCATCATCGGCTTCCTCTTCTGGGGCACGCCCCTGAGCGCGCTGGCGCTCAGTCGTGCCGATCCGCAGGCGAGCGCCAATCTCCAGGCCGCGATGGCGCAGGCGCTGGCCCGCAGCGGCACCGGCGTTTATGTCATCCCCGATCCCGCCACGGCGCAGGGCACGATCCTCTATGGCAAGGGGCCGGTGGCGATGCTTTTCTACAATAATGGCGGCTTCCCGGTGATGGACGGCTCCAGCCTGATCGGCGGGCTGCTGCTGGCGCTGGCGACCGGTGTGCTGATTGCGCTCGCGCTGCGCTTCGTCACCGGCGACTTCAACAGCCGGGCGCGGGTGTCGATCCTGTTCGCGCTCGCCACGGTGCTGTGGCTGCATATCGGCCAGGCCGTGTTCAACCATGCGCCCTGGGGCTACAGCCTCTATCTGGCGCTGAGCGATCTGGTCGCGCTGAGCGTGGCCGGGCTGATCGCCGCGAAGCTGATGGAAGGGCGCGCCGCGAAGCCCAGCGCGTCAGACAGCACGCTCCACTGACGCCATCCGCAGCATGCAGGCGGCATGGCGCCGCGCGACCGCCATCCGGTCCGCGCCATAGCCGCCACCCATGCAACTGGCGACCGGAATGGCGCGCGCCAGCGCCTGACCCATCACCAGTCCGTCGCGCGCGGCCAGCCCCTCGTCGCTGAGCGCCAGCCGGCCCAGCCGATCATCCACATGACCGTCCACTCCGGCCTGATAGAGGATCAGGTCCGGCACGAAATCATTCAGCACGCGCGGCAGCATCTCGCCCAGCGCCGCCAGATAGTCTGCGTCGCCGGTATCGTCGGCCAGGCCCAGATCCAGCGTCGAGCGCGCCTTGCGCACCGGGAAATTCTTCTTCGCATGGATCGACAGGGTGAAGACATCGCCCCGCCCCGCCATCAGCGACGCCGTACCATCGCCCTGATGCACGTCGAGGTCGAGGATCAGGATGCGGTTCACATCCCCCTCCGCGATCAGCCGGTTGGCCGCGATCGCCAGATCGTTGAACACGCAATAGCCCGCGCCGCTGTCGGCCAGGGCATGGTGGCTGCCCCCGGCGGCATTGGCGGCATAGCCATGGACCAGCGCCAGCTTCGCCGCCAGCCAGGTGCCGCCGGGCGACAGCAGCGCCCGGCGCATCACCCGCTCGGTTACCGGAAAGCCGATCCGCCGTTCCTTTTCGGGCGGCACAGCGAGCGCCAGCACCTCTTCGACATAGGCGGGATCATGCACCGCCGCGATCCAGGACGCGGGCATCGGATCGGGCGCATGAACGGTCATCGGCGCGCCGCTTTCGGCCAGCACGTCCATCACCAGGCCATATTTGTCGAAGCGCGCCTGCTGGCCGTCTGTGGCCGGGGAGACATAGGCGGGATGGTGAACGACGTGCAGCATGATCTTTTCCCGCTATCGCGATTTGATAGATGGCCGCTTTGCGCTATCTGGTCCAGCATGAACCGTCCCGATTTGATCCGTTTCCTCGCCCTGCCCCTGCTGGCCGCCGCCGCCATCCCGGCCGTCGCGCAGCCACCGGCGGTGACACCGACCCAGAGCGCGCCGCCGGCCGGCCAGGTCGTGCTGCCTCCGCCGATGGCGGTGATGCCCCCGCCCGTGCCGCTGCCTGCCCTGTCCCAGGCGCAGGATGACTGGGCGAATGAATGGCTCAAGAGCGGCATGGCCGAAGGGCTGATGGCGCGCAGCAAGCCGACCGCGCCGATGCACGGGCAGCAATTGCTGAACGCACTGCTGGATCGCGGCCGCGCGCTCAGCACCGGCCGGGTCGATACCGCCGATTTTCTGGAGGTCTGGGCGCTGCGCCCTGCCGCCTTCGATCCGCGCCCCTCGCTCGCCAAGGCGATTGCCGAGGATCGGCTGCCGCAATGGGCCGCCAGCCTGACCCCGCCCTATTCGGGCTATGACGGGCTGCGCAAGGGCCTCGCCACCTATGAGAAGATCCGCGACACCGGCGGCTGGCCCAGCCTGTCGGCCGGCGCCTCGGCCGATGTCGTGCGCGCCCGCCTGGCGCTGGAGGACAAGAGCGTCACCGGCACCGAGCCGCTGACCGCCGCGCTGCAACGCGCGCAGCGCCGCTATGGCCTCAACCCCACCGGCCTGCTCGACGCACGCACCCTGACCGCGCTCAACGTGTCGGTGGATGATCGCATCGCCGCGATCATGGCCAATATGGAACGCTGGCGCTGGATGCCGCGCGAATTGCCGGTAAACCGCGTCCAGGTGAACATCGCCGCCGCCGTGCTGACCGTGTTCCAGGGCGACGAACCCGTCACATCGATGCGCGCCGTCACCGGCAGCCCGACTAACCAGACGCCGATGCTGTCGTCGAACATCCATTCCATCGTGGTCAATCCGCCCTGGAACGTGCCGATGTCGATCGCCAGGAAGGAATTGTTCCCCAAGGGCCGCGCAACCCTGGCCAAGCAGGGCTACAAGATCGTGAAGACGCCCGAGGGCGGCGAGCGCATCGTCCAGCCCGCCGGTCCCAACAGCGCGCTCGGCCGGCTGAAGTTCGATTTCAACAATCCCTTCGCCGTCTATCTGCACGACACGCCTTCGCGCGGGAAATTCTCCAGCTATGACCGGCTTGCCAGCCATGGCTGCATCCGCCTGGAAAAGCCGGTATCGCTGGCCGAACTCATGGTGGCGAGCGATCCCAGCCTGTCGGGCCAGATCCAGAGCCTGATCGACACCAACAAGACCCAGCGCGTGTCGCTGCCCTCGCAGGTCGCGGTCTATCTGCTCTACTGGACCGCCTTTGCCAGCAGCAACGGCACCATGAACTTCCGCGCCGATCCCTATGACTGGGACAAGCTGCTGGCCCAGAAGATCGAGGCCTCCAGCCGCCGCGTCGACCCCACTGCGGTCAATTCGACCGCCCCCGCAGCCAAGGACTGATCCCCATGCGCCATTTTGCCCGCCCCCTGACCTTCGCCGCCCTGTCGGGCGCGCTGCTGCTTGCCGCCTGCGGCCAGAAGGAAGAGGAAGCCCCGGCGACCAATAATCTGGTCGAACCGCCGGTCGAGAATGTCATCGTGAACGAGCCGGAAGCGCTGCCGCCCGAGCCGGAA
Organism: Sphingobium sp. LF-16; assembly: GCF_003711185.1. NCBI lineage: Bacteria > Pseudomonadati > Pseudomonadota > Alphaproteobacteria > Sphingomonadales > Sphingobiaceae > Sphingobium > Sphingobium sp. LF-16. The sequence goes on from NZ_CP029335.1 coordinate 3,070,024, forward strand.
AATGTCGTCACCCCGACTCCGGCACCGCCGCCGTCCGTGTCGGAACAGCAGCAGATTCTGGATGATGCCGAAGCCAGCGGCATGACCTCACGCCTGCGCGAAAACGGCGAGGGGAGCCAGGGAGCGGACGAAGCGGGCAATAGCAGCCTGTGACGAAGGGCGCCCCCGTCTTGGAGCGGGGGCGTTGATTTGTTATAGACGGCACATGGATCGCCGCAAATTCACGAAGTTCGCTTTAAGCGGACTCGCCTTCTCGTTTTTGACCGATAGTGTTGGCAAGGCCGCACTACCGGTAGCGCCTGAACCCGCGAACCGCCCTCCGGTTCCCGCGACTCCATCGGCCGCACCGATTTTTTCGCGCAAGCCCTATGCGCTGCTGCTGGAAGAGGCGAAGGCCGCGCTCGACCAGCATGCGCGCGACTTCACCCTGCGCGACCGCATCGCCATCGCCGACTTCAACGCGCCGTCGAAGGAATTTCGGTTCCATATCGTCGACCTGATCGGTGGCCAGGCCAACAGCTATCTGGTGTCGCACGGCCGCGGGTCCGATCCGGGCCATTCGGGCTGGCTGCAGAGCTTTTCCAACGAGCCCAATTCGCTTGCCAGTTCGTCGGGCGCCTACAAGACGCTGACCGTCTATGATGGCCAGCATGGCCGGTCAATGCGGCTGGCGGGGCTCGATCCGCAGAACAACAATGCCGAAATGCGCGCCATCGTCATCCATGGCGCCGACTATGTCAGCGAGGACCATGTCGCTGCCTGGGGCAAGTGCGGCCGCAGCGAGGGCTGTTTCGCGCTCGCCCGCCACATGGTGCCGCAGGTATTGGGTATGCTGGGGCCGGGCCGCATGGTCTATGCCAACAAGATTACCGGCATGGTCGAAGCCTGACCGGCAAAGGCCCCGCCCGGATCACCGGGCGAGGCCTCTTCATGCTCAGCCGGCCTTGACGCCGCTCAGCGCCTGGGCGGCAGGCTTGTTCGACGCATCGACCGAACCGTCGGCCAGCATCGCCTTGCTCATCGTCGCCGCTTCGGTCTTGAGCGCGGCATCGTCGGTCGCCTGGCTGGCGCCGATCAGCGCCGACAGCAGGATATTCTTCGTCACCGGATCGGCCGCATTGGCCGCCGCCGACTTGCGGGCCAGGCCCAGCGCTTCCTGATAGAGCGGCGCGGAGCCGGCCTTGTCCTGCGCGCCCAGCTTCTGGTTGCCCAACTGGATCAGGATACCGGCCAGGATATTGCGGCTGGTGGCATCGGCGGGCTTGGCCTCCACCACCTTGCGCCAGTGCGGCAGGGATTCGCCATAAAGCGCGATCACCTTGTCCATCTTGCCGAGCGCGCCCTGGGCAGCGGCATCGGCATAAAGCGCGTTGGCGAGGAAATTGACATTGTCGATCTTGGTCGGGTCGACCTCCACCGCGGTGCGGATGGCGGGCATCGCCGCCTCATATCTGGTTGCGGCGGTGGCATTGTCGCCCGCCTGCAGCGCGGTCTGGCCGGCGGTGAAATCGGTCACCGCCTGGTTGAAGGCGTTGATCTGTTCGGGGGTCATCTGGCCGGCGGCGGGGGCAGCGCTGGCTGCCGGGGCATCCTGTGCCAGGGCCGGTGCGGCGAGGGTGGAAAGGGCAAGAAAGGCAGGAACCAAAAGGCGGGACTGCAAGGTCAGGGTCTCCCTGGTCGTTGATCCAATGTGGCGGATGCAGTCAGGGCATCCGCCAACACAAGAATGAACGAACGAGCGGTCCCGTTCCCAGCCCCCTAGGCTCGTGCCATCCCGCAAAAGGCTCGACCCACGGCAAACTCGCCCGCGCGGCGCGCCGAACGGGCCAGCGCTTCGGCATCCTCGCCCCATTGTTCGGCCTGCCAGCGCTCGTCGATCTCGGCCGCTTCCCATACGGAATCTGCGTCGAACGCCTCTTCCAGCACCGCCAGGCCGCAGACCAGCGAGCCGCTCAAGGTCACCAGCCGCGACAGGCCGGCCAGGGTGAAGGGATCCAGTCCGTCCACCGCCGCCGCCAGCCGTTCCAGCGTCGCGTCGGGCTGGGCGACATGGATGATGCCCTGGGTGGTGACGAAGGCAACGTCGTACCGGGCACTCGCCCAGTCGAGCAGCGGATCCCAGGCGGCGGCCTGACGCGCGACGAACGCCTCCGGCCCCTCGGCCCGGTAGCAGAGCATGTCGGTGCCGCCATATTCGGCAATGTCGGCCGCGAATTTCGCGCGGTTGCCGGCGATATGGTCGATCGCGGCATTGGCAAGGCCGGTGAACGCCATCGTCGCCGGATCGACCGTCTCGCCCTGGTCGCGCCATTCCTGCGCCACCGCCTCCGCCAGCACTGCATTGGGCAGCGCCAGTTCAGCGCGGGCCGGCGTGCGCACCGGGCGGCCATCCAGCCGGATCGCGAAACCGCCCTCGACCGGCTCGACCGTCACATCCTTGTAGAAACGCTTCACGGGCGGCTCCGCTTGAACAGGGCCAGCATCAGGCGCGGCACGATGATGAACTGGAACAGGCCGGCGACGACCATGATCAGGCCGAACGCCTTGGCCTTGTCGCCCTGTACCCAGGAAAAGCGCTGCATGATCGCCAGGAAACCGAACATGACGAGGAAGGCACCCGACAGGCGGAACAGGCCAAGCGCGAAATGGCGCTGGCGCGCGATCTTTTCCGGGTCGACCGGCGGGATGGGAGGCATGTCGTTCATGGCGCGTCGATATGGCGGCGCAATTCGTCGCTGTCCATCGCCACCGCATGGGCGCCGGCCTGCACCAGTTCGGCCGGCGCATGATAGCCCCAGCCGACGCCGATCGCGCGGGTACCGGCGGCCAGCCCCATGTCGATGTCGAAATGGGTATCGCCGATCATCACCGTGGTTTCGGCCACCGCGCCCGCCTCCGCCATCGCCTGCAGCAGCATCGAAGGGTGCGGCTTGGACGGGTGGCGATCGGCGGTCTGCAGGGTCACGAAATGATGCGCCAGATCATGATGGGCAAGACACAGGTTGAGGCCGCGATCGGACTTGCCGGTGGCGACGCCCAGCAGCCAGCCATCGCCGTCCAGCGCCCGCACCAGGTCGGCCATGCCGGGATAGAGCGGTTCGGACACGGCATTGGCGCTGCGCAGGGCGTGGAAGGCCGCCTTGTAACGATCGGTCAGCAACTGGTGATAGTCCGGCTCCGCATCGGGCAGCAGCCGGGCCATCGCATGGGGCAGCGACAGGCCGACGATCGACAGGATCGCCAGCCGGTCGGGCGGTGTCAGCTTCTCGCCCTCGAAGGCATGGGCCATCGCGGTGCAGATGCTGTGCTGGCTATCGACCAGCGTGCCGTCGCAATCGAAGACGGCAAGGCGGTTGCTCATGCCCCGCCCCTTATTTCTCGCCGCGACCGCGCCGTTCGCCGCGCCGGCCCTTGCGGATCTGCTTGGCATGGGCGCGGGCCGCTTTCTTCTCGTCCTCGCGGGTCGGCGTCCGGTCGATCTCGTCATCCAGCGGCATATCGCCCAGCGACAGGTCGAAGCCGAGCGCGACCAGGCTGTTGAGGAAATGTTCGGGCAGTTCCGCCTTCATGTCGATGCGGCCGCCATCGGGATGGTCGACGCGGATGCGGCGGGCATGGAGGTGCATCTTGCGGCTGATCGATCCGGACAGGAAACTGTCCTTGCCGCCATATTTGCCGTCGCCAACCAGCGGGTGGCCGATCGCCGCCATATGGACGCGCAACTGGTGGGTGCGGCCGGTATAGGGCTGCAACTCGACCCAGGCGGCGCGATTGCCGGCGCGCTCGATCACGCGATAGCGGGTGCGGGCGGGCAGGCCCTCTTCCTCGTCCACATGCATCTTCTCGCCGCCGGTGCCCGGCTGCTTGGTGATCGGCAGTTCGATCATGCCATCGTCGATGCTGGGCACGCCGATGACGATCGCCCAATAGACTTTCCGCGCGGTGCGGCTGGAAAAGGCCTTGGCGAAATGCGCGGCCGAGCGGCTGGAGCGGGCGAGCAGTAGTGCGCCCGACGTGTCCTTGTCGAGGCGATGGACCAGCTTGGGCCGGGATTCCGCGTCGAAGATCAGCCCGTCGAGCAGCCGGTCGACATGCTCGTCGGTCTTGGTCCCGCCCTGGGTGGCGAGGCCGGGCGGCTTGTTGATGACGATCGCCTGCTTGTCGCGGTGGATCACCATGTCCTGGACATAGGCGATCTCGTCCTCGGTCAGGTCGATGACGCGGACGCGCTTGGGCTTGTCGGCCGCCGCCACCTTGGGCTCCGCCGGCGGCACGCGGATCATCTGGCCTTCGGCGATGCGGTCGCCGGGCGCGGCGCGGGCGCCATCGACACGCAACTGGCCGGTACGCGACCAGCGCGACACGATGTTGAAGCCGACATCGGGCAGATGCCGCTGGAACCAGCGGTCGAGGCGGATGCCATCGTCATCGGCCTGCACCCGATATTGCCGCACGTCCAGGCTGACGCCCTTGGCCGGATTGGACTTGGCCGCGACCGCCGGGGTCGGTGTCGCCGCCTTGGCGACGGGGGCCTTGGTGCGAGGCTTGCCCACTGACTTGGTGCCGGGCTTGCCGCCTGACTTGAACGGCCGGTCGCCATCCTGCTTGCGCGCGCTCGCCGCCTTGGCGCCGCCGCGGGCGCGACCGGGCGCGCCGCTGCGGCCGCCGGGTTTCGCGCTGCTACCGCCGGGCTTGCCGCCCCGTGCCGGACCGCCGGATTTGCCGGGAGGACGCCCCTTCATGCCGCAACACTCCGCATAACCGTAAGACCCAGCGCCAGCGCGGCCACCGCGCCGACCAGCGAGAAGAGTGCATAGCCCAGCGCCAGGCCGATCTGGCCGCGCTCGATCATCAGCATCGTCTCCAGGCTGAAGGAGGAAAAGGTGGTGAAACCGCCGAGCACGCCGACACCGAGCAGCAACCGCATCGGTTCGCCCGACGCCGTGCTGCCACGCGCCAGCCATCCGGCGAGCAGGCCCATGGCGAAACCGCCGATCAGATTGGCGGCAAAAGTGCCCCAGGGCCAGGCCGCGCCGGGCGCCATCTGCCCGGCGAACCGCCCCAGCAGATAACGCAGCGCCGCGCCAACCGCGCCGCCGCCCATAACAAGGAAGATATTGGTCATGATTGTCGCCCTATCGCGATTCCGCCAAAGGGGAAAGGACGCATTCAGGCGGCGATGCTGGCCTCCGCCGGGACGGGACGGCGATGGGCGGCGATGCAACTCAGCACCGAGAGGATCACCAACACGAATGCCGTGCCCTCCAAGGGCGTCGGCAGCCGCGCTTCCCAGATGAAACCATAGAGCAGGGCAAAGCCGGTTTCGAACAGGATCATCTGTCCCACCATGGTCAGCGGCAGCAGCCGGGTCATGCGATTCCACAGCGCATTGCCGACGATCGAGGCAAACAGAGCGACAGCGATCACGACAGCCGCAAAGCGGGTCCAGTCGGCCGCATCATGCGTGCCACTGCCCAGCCACGGCACCAACGGCAGGAACAGCAGCGCCTGCGCGCCGGTGGCAAGGCCGATCAGGAAATTCCAGTCCTGCGACGTGATACCGTCCATCCGCCGCAGCCAATGGGCATTGCCGATCGCAAAGGCGGTCCAGGAAATCAGCGCCCCGACCGCGCAGGCAAAGCCGATGATCCGCGTCGCCACCGCGCCCCCGCCCGGCATGACGATCGCCTGCCAGCCGATGCACAGCGCACCCGCGACACAAAGCAGCAGCGACGGCGCCAGATGCCGCAGCGACACCGCGCCGGCCTGCCGGCTGCCGACGATGGTCACCGCCACCGGCAGGAAGCCGACCACCAGTGAGGTCATGGCAATGCCCCCCATCTGCACCGCGCTCACCAGCAGCACATAATAAAAGAGGTTCCCTGCCAGTGCGAGCCAGGCCAGCGCCCACAGGATGCGCGGCGTCAGCAGCGGCCGGATCGCCCGCCAGCGCGGCGCAACCAGCAGCACGGACATCAGCCCATAGGCCAGATAACGGCCGATCGCCTGTTCAAGCGGGCTGAAGCCCGGCACGATCTCAGGCGCCAGGAAGACGAGGCCCCAGAGCGCCCCTGCTCCCATACCGCAAAAGATGCCGGCCAGGATCGCGCCGGATGCTCGTGACTGGTTCATGCTCGCCTTCCGCCTGTCGAAAATTCAGGTGACGGGAAATATCATCATCGACATGAGAAAGGCGCTCTTGATTGGCCGGTCAAATGCAACAATTACTCATTTCATGAGCCAGACCACCAAGATCGACCATTTCGACCGGGCGATTCTGCGCCTGATCCAGCGCGACACCCGCATGCCCCAGCGCGCAATTGCGGAGGCGGTCAACCTGTCGACCGCCGCCGTGCAGCGCCGCATCGCCGCGATGGAGCGCAGCGGCGTGATCGTGCGCAATGTCGCGATCGTCGATCCCGATCAGGTGGGCCTGGGCGTCACATCGATCGTCGAGGTCAATCTGGTCGATGAAAAGGCGGCGCGCGTCGACAAGGCCAAGCAATTGTTCCGCGACGCGCCCGAAGTGCAACAATGCTATTATGTCACCGGCGGCCGCAGCTTCATCATGCTGATCGTCGCACCCGACATGCGCAGTTATGAAGCGATCACCCGCCGCCTGTTCGCGGAAAATGAATCGGTCGCCAGCTATCACAGCTATCTGGCGCTCAACCGGGTGAAGGCGGGGATGGAACTGGTCATTCCCTGATCCGTGCGCCCCTTCGAATTACGGATTCGTCTCGACCGGAACCTGCTGCCGATCGGGACCACTGACCGCAGGCGGCGGCATCAATTCCCGGATCACCCCCCAATAGCCCTGCGTAACGTGCGCATCGCGCGCATAGAGCGGATCGGATGCCATCAGATGCCGGTGCAAGCGGCGCAGATTATGCCAGGGCACCGACGGGAACAGATGATGTTCCAGATGATAGCTGACATTGAGCGGCCCGATCAGGATCCGGTCGATCAGGGTCGGGATGACGGTGCGGGTACCGCGGATTTCCGTCTCGTCGGTGACGCCATTATGTTCCGCCATCGCCCGCAACCGGTTGAACACATTGGCCCAGATGAACTGGGGAATCATGAACAGCCCCAATATCTGCCAGCGCCAGGGCGACCACAGGATCGCGCCATAGACCAGCACCGCCCAGACGATGTAGCGGACGCGCAGCGCCAGCCGGAAATCGAAGCCGAAGCGCATCGGATTGTGGAAATTGGACAAGGGCGACCAGATTCGTGCCGCCCGCGCCGCCCGATAATAGTTGAGGCCGGACAGGCTGCGCAGCAGCAGCACGACCATGGCGCGCCCGCTTTTCGGGAAATGCTGGTCGGCATCCTTGCGCTGCACCCGATAATCATAGTCGCGCATCGTGTTGGTATGGCGATGATGCACCATATGGGCGACACGGTAGAGATCGATGCTCAGCGCGAGCGGATAGGCAACGAACAGGTCGCCGATCAGGTCGTTGACGCGCCGGTTGCTGAACAGCATCCCGTGACAGGCCTCATGCATCATCACCGCCAGAACCTGAATCCGCGTGCCGATGACGATGCCGGCGATCAGATAGGCCGGCCAGCGATCGGCCCGGATCGCGATCACGCAGGCGGCGATCATCACCGCCCATTGCAGCGCCAGCAGCAGCGCGTTGCGCCAGTTGGGCACGACCGACAATTGCCGGATCAACGGCAGGGTCGCACGCCGCGAATAGCGGTATCCGGCGCCACGTTCCTGGACATTTTCTTCCATGGAACCCAGTCTCCGAACGCTCCACCAAATTTGGCCCCAATGCTATGATCGGGACAAACAAGCGTCAAGCATCGTGCCGGGCGCCCCTCTTTCCCATCAGCATTAACGGCTTGTTAGGCGCATGGCCGCAGAAGGATCGCTTCCAATCGGTGGGGATCGATGATGGTTGATATTGTTTTCGAATTTTCGGCGCACATGCTGGCGCTCGGGCTGATCGTCGGCGGGCTGTACAGCCTGACCAAGGAAGCCGGCTTGCGCTGACGGCCATTCAGGCCAGCGGGCCGCTCGTCAGCGACGGAAAACTTTCCGCGACATAGTCGATGAACGCGCGCAGGGTCGGCGACATGCCGGTGCGCGCGGTGAAGAGGACGTGGACGATGCCCTCGCTGGTCCGCCAGTCGGGCAGGACATGCACCAGCCGTCCCTGTTGCAGCTCGACCGAACAGGCCGCTGACGACAGCAGCGCCACGCCCAGCCCGGCCACCGCCGCATCGCGCACCGTCGCTGAATCATTGCTGCAGAATCGGGGATGATGGGCGACGACATGCTGTCGCCCCTGCCCGTTCATCAACAGCCACTCATCATGTTCGACATGCTCGCCCACGCTCAGCGTCGGCAGGTCGGCAAGGCTGGCGATGGTCGTTGCCGCGACCTGCGCCGCCACCGCCGGCGCGGCAACCAATATGCGGTCCAGCCGTCCCAATTGATGCATCGTCAGCGCCTGATCATGCACGGTGTCGATATCCACGCGAAAGGCGGCATCGAACCGTTCCTGGATCAGGTCGATCCGCTGGCTGCTGATATGCATTTCCAGATGGACGTCGGGATAGAGCAGCAGGAACCGGGCAAAGACATCGGTGCGCAGATAACGGGCCAGCCCCGGCGGGCAGGCGATGCGCAGATTGCCGCTGATCTGCGACCGGGCACGCGCGGCGATCGCCTGGGTGGCGTCGATCCCCTCGGCGATCGTCTCGCACTGGCGATAGATTTCGCGGCCGACATCGGTCACGCGCAGATTGCGGGTCGATCGCTCGATCAGGCGGACGCCCAGCACCTGTTCCAGCCGCGCAACCCGGCGACTGAGCTTCGCCTTGCGTTCGCCGGTGGCGCGCTCCGCCGCGCTGAAGCCGCCATGGCGCACGACCTGGGCAAAGCTGCGCAAATCATCCAGATCCATGGCGCCGTCCCGTCCGCTCTCCTTCCGCGTCGGACCGGTGCTACACGCTCCGCCCGGCTGGCGCCAGCCGGGCGCGGCATCCACGATCACCGCGCCTGGCCGCTGACCATCATCGGCAGGAACAGCAGCGACGCCGCGACCGTCGCCACGAAGGAGACCAGCAGATCATCGACCATGCCGTTGATGCCACTGAACAAGACGATTTCCACGAACAGGATCAGGAAGAACAGCGCCAGCCGCGTGACGACACGCGGATGCGCCAGATGGAATGCGCGCAGCATCTCCAGCGCCTGCATCGGCGGCTGGCGCAACGCGCCGCCTGAAGGATCAGGCCGCACGGACCACCGCCCGCCGGGCATCCCCGGTCATGTAGAGCACGCGCAGCAGGTCGAGCTGCTCGCGCGAGAAACCCGCCGCATCGAACGCCTCCAGCTCCTCGCCGGTCAGCGACCGGCCAGTGCGCAGGATGATCGCGCTCTGGCGCAGCGTTTCCAGCCGCGGATTGGCCAGGGTGTAGGTCGGTTCCGGGCCGCGCAGGAAGCTGCGCAAGCGGCCGAGCGGCGCGCGGACCGAAGGCACGGAACTGGCCGGATCGCTATCGGCCAGCCAGAGCACTTGGCGCTCCTGCGCGTCAAAGGGTTCGCCGACATTGTCATTGGCCGTATCGGCCCGGTTGAAGACGGAGTGTTGCATCGCCTTGATCCCACCTGTTGTTGCAGGGGATGTAGCGATGCACGGGTCGGGCTTGTAGCCGGCAAAAGGACGACAGATCGTTTCCGTTTTGGAAACAAAGCGACCCTGTGCAGCAAAAGAGGGCGAAGCCCCCCTTACGCTTATCGGCCGTGGTCGGCGATGATGTCGACGCCCGTCTTGCCGCCCGGCGCATTGGTGAAGACGATGAAATAGGCGCTGCCATCGGCCTTGCGCGTGCCGCCCAACACATTGTCGCCCTCGACGATGCGATGTTCCGCATCGAAGCCGGCGCGGCGGGCCTGGGTATAATAATAATCGATCACGCCCTGCTTGGGCACCGGCGTCACGAAGCTCGCCGCGCGCAGGGTGCAGCCATCCTTCTCCGCACCCGCCGCCTCGGTCAGCTGCGCGCCGGGATAGAGGGTGAAGGGATCGGGCATGCGGCTGGCCCATTGCATGCCATAGACCAGCTTCTTGGCGCAGCCGGCATTTCCCCCGCCGCCCAGTTGCGCCTGTTCGCGCGCCAGCCCGCCCAGCGTCATCGGACTGTTCTTGATCGGACCGCTGACCGGCGCCGGGGCGGACAGCAGCTTGCCGCCGACCAGCTTGGCCGCTTCCGCCTGCGCCTTGCCGGCGTCGCCGCTCAGCACCGGCAATGCGCCATTGGCGGCACGATCGGCGCTGCGCACGGCATTGCGGTTCGACTGGCCGACCAGATTGGGATCGACGACGATATCATCGGCCAGCGCGCCCTTGACCGCCGGGTCCGCGGCATTGTTGGTCAACTGGTCGTCCAGCGCGGCAAGATTGCCGTCCTTGCCGCCCTTGCCACAGGCCGCGAGCGCCAGCAGCAACGCCATCACACCAACTTGTCTGGAAATCGCCATCCGCCTCGCTCCTTCATAACCCGGCACATAGAACGGATAGCGGGACTTTCCGTTCGCATTCAGGGTGCATAGACGCCCCTACCCCATCGCAGGGCCAGTTTCTGCAGGGTGGCATGGTCGCTTGTCTTGTTCCGGGACAGCAAAGCCGCCATCAGTCGGACTATGCTCAACCTTCTGTCAGCCCTGATCGGTCTTGTCACCCTTGTCCTGATGATCCCGGCGGTGTTTCCGCTGCTCGGCGCGCTCAACTGGCTGCTGGTGCCGATGGCGCTGTTCGGCGCCTTCATCGGCCTGATGTCGTCGAAAAAGGGCGGGCAGAATTTCTGCCTGATCGTCGCCGCCTTCGGCGCGCTGCGCCTGTTCCTGGGCGGCGGAATCCTGTGACCATAGCGGAAAGCGAAGCCCGCAAGGGCGTCATCGCCGCGATCGGCACCTACAGCATCTGGGGGATGCTGCCGCTCTTCTTCCGCCTGCTACATCATGTCGACCCGATCGAGATCGTGACCCAGCGGGTGATCTGGTCGGTCATCCTGATCCTGGTGCTGCTGGCCGCGCGCAAGGGACTGGCGGCCTTCATAACCGCCTTGCGGACGCCCCGGCTGGTCCTGCCGCTGATGGCATCGGCGGTGATGATCGCGATCAACTGGCTGGTCTATGTCTGGGCGGTCAATGACGGCCATGTCGTCGCCTGCAGCCTGGGCTATTTCCTCAACCCGCTGGTCAGCGTGGGCCTCGGCGTCGTCATACTCAAGGAAAGGCTGCGGCGCGGACAGATGCTGGCGATCGCGATCGCCGCGATCGGCGTCGCCATCCTGGCTGCGGCCGCGCTCACCACCTTGTGGATCAGCCTGGCGCTGGCGATCAGCTTCGCCCTTTATGGCCTGATCCGCAAGCTCACCCCGATTGCGCCGATGACGGGCCTCGGCGTCGAGACGCTGCTGCTGGTCGCACCCGCGATCGGCTACCTGATCTGGCTGTCGGGCCATGGCGGCATCAGCTTTGGCCAGGACGTGCCGACCACCGGCCTGCTGATCCTGGCCGGCGGCGTCACCACCGTGCCGCTGGTGCTGTTCGCCACCGCCGCCCAGCGCCTGCCGCTGGCGACGCTGGGGCTGCTGCAATACCTGGCGCCGACGCTGCAATTTCTGTGCGGCGTGGTGCTGCTGGGCGAGACGCTGAGCCAGGGGCAGATGCTGAGCTTCGGCCTGATCTGGCTGGGCCTCATCCTCTTCGCCAGCGACAGCTATGCCGCCGCCCGCCGCAACCGGCTGGCCACGGCCTGACCCCGGTCTGGACAGACCCGTTCAGGGTAGCGGATGGGCGTGCATGGTGGGCGAAAAGGCCCAAACAGCGGGATTACTTGGTCGCAAGAGGCGAAACTATGCCGATCAGGCGGCGATAGCGGCTGCCCGATGACGTTTTGCCCCGATCATAACAACATCTTTTCAATGCCTTAGCTGCAAGCGCGTGGAAGTTTACGCGTGTGCGCCATGAGGGATATTGGGCCGATCGGAAAAAACGACCGGAATAGAATGGGTTGACGATAGGAAGGAGCCGGCCGGAAGTTTATACCGGGCACATGGCTGTAGGACAGGGCTTTTATCGGGGCGGCCGGAATGGGTGGGAAGCGGACTGACGGGTTTTGGAAGAGAATGTTTGATACTGGACATAATCGTTGGCACGCCGCCTCGCGCTTGTCCCATGGCTATCCATATCACTGATGCAATCTCGAACAGGCCCGCTGGCAGGCCCCCCACTTCAAAGCCGGAAACCCTCTGACCGCCGCGCGGCAGCACGGCTCCCATCAAAGCGAGTCGCGCCAATGGGGCACCGGATCGGCACCGCCCTCGAATGCAAACCGATCCTTTACTCTCGATCGACAATATGCCCCACATGCGTAACAATTTCGCCTTGAAGTCGTTTGCGGTCGCCGGGCTGGTCGGCGTCGCCGTGGGCGGTGGTAGCAGATACATGTCCTCCTCAACGACGGTCCCCGAAGCCAGCGCCGCCGACGAAGTCACATCAGAGTGGCGACCGACCCGCGACACGATCCGGGATCGCCCGATGTCGGCGGACGAACTGGACGCCCAGCAGCCTTCAGGTTCTAGCGCCACTCCTCAGCGCAGCCCACGCGCCCAAACTCCAACGGGGTCGGGAACATGGTCGTATCGGAATTGCGCCGACGCCCGTGCAGCCGGCGCTGCGCCAATCCACCGGGGGCAGCCGGGCTATGGGGCACATATGGATGGCGACGGGGATGGCATCGCATGTGAGCCATATCGGGGACGATAACCCCAATCATCGTCAATCCATCCCGACAAATCGCAACGCGACATAATTGTCACAATCCATCCTCGAAACGGTTTGGAAACGAAACCAAGGTTGCCCTAACGGCTTCACCCCCTATTTGAGCCAGCAAGGGTCGCACGATAACTTTGTGCATCAATATCAGGGGTTTGTAATTTGAAGAACGTTCTTTTCGCGGCGGCCGCTCTGGCTGCTGTGTCGGCTCCCGCATACGCGCAGGAAGCCTCGAATTTCGGCGGTTTTAAGGTCGGTGCGACCGTTGGCTATGACAGTGTCAATCTGTCCTACGACGATCTCGACGATAGCAAGGGCGGCTTCCTCTATGGCCTGACCGCTGGCTATGACTATGACATCGGCACTCTGGTAATCGGCGTTGAAGGTGAAGTCAGCGACTCCACCGTCAAGGAAACCGCAACCGACGTTCTTGTCGATGGCGATCGCTGGAAGCTGTCGGCTGGCCGCGACCTCTATGTCGGCGCGCGCCTTGGTTTCCCGGTGTCGCAGAACCTGATGCTGTATGCCAAGGGCGGCTACACCAACGCCCGCGCGAAGCTCTCGGTCAGCTATGATGGCGACAGCGCCAGCGAAGGCGACAACCTTGACGGTTACCGCGTCGGCGGCGGCATCGAATTCGCGAACGCAGGAAACTTTGCCCGTCTCGAATATCGCTACAGCGACTATGGCAATTACAGCTATGACGGTTTCAACACCGGCATCGCCGCGTCGCGCCATCAGATCGCGGTAACGGGCGGTTTCCGCTTCTAATCTGATCTTGCTCGGCGAACGCGGCTGAGCGACCGGCCCGGAATTCTTTTCCGTACGACTTGCGGCCCTGATCGTCTTCGGATGGTCAGGGCCATTTTCATGTCTGAGATGGGTGGTTTCCCGCCATTCCCCTCCCGTTTACGGGAGGGGGCTGCAGGCCGTCGGTGGCGACGGCCTGATCCCGATCAGTTGAATTCGGTCGCCTCGAACCGGACCGGCTCGCCGACCGCCTGATTGGCCAGGCTGTCTTCCCACATCACGCGGTTGCCGCGGATGATGGTGCCGATCGCCTTGCCGGTCAGGTCCATGCCGTCGAACGGCGACCAGTCGCAGCGCGAGGCGAGCCAATCCTTGCCGACGGTCCATTTCTTCTTGAGGTCGACCACGGTGAAGTCGGCATCATAGCCGAGCGCGATCCGGCCCTTGCAGGTGAGGCCGAACACGCGCTGCGGCCCCGACGAGGTCAGTTCGATGAAGCGGCGCAGCGTCAGCCGCCCTTCGGCGACATGATTGAGCAGCAGCGGCACCAGCGTCTGCACGCCCGGCATGCCGCTGGGCGAGGCGGGATAGACCTTCGCCTTTTCCTCGATCGTGTGCGGCGCATGGTCGCTGCCCAGCACGTCGGGCACGCCCTGGTTGAGCCAGAACCACAGGCCGTCGCGATGCGCCGCGCTGCGGATCGGCGGGTTCATCTGGGCATAGGTGCCCAGGCGCGGATAGGCATCCTCGCCGGCCAGGGTCAGATGCTGCGGTGTGACTTCGCAGGTCGCGACATCCTTGTTCTGGCCGATATATTCCAGCTCCGCCGGGGTGGTGACGTGCAGGATGTGGATGCGGCGGCGCGCCTTGCGGGCGAGCGCGATGATCCGCTTCGTCGCGATCATCGCGCTTTCATCGTCGCGCCACACGGGATGCGAGGACGGATCGCCCTCGACCCGATAATCCTTGCGCGCGTTCATCCGCGTCTCGTCCTCGGCATGGATGGCGACGCGGCGGGTACCCGACGCCAGCACGCGGGCCAGCGCATTGTCATCATCCACCAGCAGGCTGCCGGTCGATGCGCCCATGAAGATCTTGACGCCGGACGTGCCGGGAATGCGCTCCAGTTCCTTCAACTGCTCGGCATTTTCTGCCGTCGCGCCGACATAGAAGGCATGGTCGCACCACATGCGGTGATGGGCGCGCTTCAGCTTGTCATGCACCCGCTCGGCAGTGTCGGTATTGGGATTGGTGTTGGGCATTTCGAACACGGCGGTGACGCCGCCCAGCACCGCGGCGCGGCTGCCCGATTCCAGATCCTCCTTATATTCCAGCCCCGGCTCGCGGAAATGCACCTGGCTGTCGATGCAGCCCGGCAGCACGTCAAGGCCGGTACAGTCGATCACTTCGCCCGCATCGCCAAGGCTGGTGCCGATGGCGACGATCTTGCCGCCGCGCACGCCCACATCCACCTGCTCCGCGCCGCCCGGCGTATGGACGGTGCCGTTCTTGAGGATCATGTCGAAGGTCTGGGTCATGGCGATATTCCTGTCTGCTGTTCGCGCGAACCGCTTGGCGAAGTCGTGCCGCCGTCCTACCTAAAGCCGATGACCGATACCACCCTTACCGACCGCGCGGTGCTGCGCATTTCCGGCGAAGAGGCGCGTCCCTTCCTGCAGGGGCTGCTGACCCGCGACGTGCTGACGCTGAAAGACGGCGAAGCGCGCTGGACCGCGCTGCTGACGCCGCAGGGCAAGGCGCTGTTCGACTTCATCCTGTGGGGCGATGACGGCGATATATTGATCGACTGCGAGGCGGCGCAGGCAGATGCGCTGGCCAAGCGGCTGACCATATACCGGCTGCGCCGCAAGGTGGTGATTGCCCGCGACGAGTCGCTGGCGGTGCATTGGGCGCTCGATGCCGCCGACAGACCCCGCGACCCGCGCCTGCCTGAACTGGGCGCGCGCTGGCTGGCGCCGGCGAGCGATGGCGACGCCGCCGCCGCGTTCCGCGCCCATCGGCTGTCGCTTGGGGTGTTCGAAGGCGCGGCGGAACTGGGGCAGGACCAGATTCTGTGGCTCGAAACCAATGCCGAGGAGCTGCACGGCGTCGATTATGACAAGGGCTGCTATGTCGGTCAGGAAAACACCGCCCGCATGCATTATCGCAACAAGGTGAACCGGCGGCTGGTCGCGGTGCCGCTGGAACAGGCCGACGAAAAGCGCCAGCGCGCCGCCCTGCCCGACCTTGGCCTCTCGATCGAACTGCAACGGGTGGAGGCGATCGCCCCCGCCACCCTGCCCGCCTGGCTCGCCACCGCGATCGCCGCGCAGGCCGCCGAATGAGGCAAGGGCTGCTGGCGCTCGCCTGCGCCCTTACCCTGACCGCGCCGGCCGGGGCGGAAACCCCCTGGACTTTGGTCAAGGCCTATCCGCATGATCCGGCGGCCTTCACCGAGGGTCTCTTCTACCTCGACGGCGCGCTTTATGAGAGCACCGGCCTTGAAGGCCAGTCGGAGATCCGCAAGGTCGCGCTCAAGACCGGCAAAGTCGAACAGCGCCGCGTGGTCGAGCAGCCCTATTTCGGCGAGGGCATCGTCAACTGGGGCGGTAAGCTGGTCAGCCTGACCTGGCGCCACCGCCAGGGCTTTGTCTGGAAGCTGGACGATTTCTCGCCCCTCTCCACCTTCCGCTATGAAGGCGAAGGCTGGGGCCTGACCCAGGATGGCCGGTCGATCATCATGAGCGACGGCAGCGCGCAGTTGCGCTTCCTCGATCCCGAGACGCTGAACGAACAGCGCCGCATCACCGTCACCTGGAACGGCCGCGCGGTCGATCGGCTGAACGAGCTGGAATGGGTCAAGGGCGAGATCTGGGCCAATGTCTGGTATGACACGAAGATCGCCCGGATCGACCCGCGCAGCGGCGGCGTGATCGACTGGATCGATGTCGCCCCGCTGCGCAAGCAGGCCGGCGTCACCGACAGCGAAGCCGTCGCCAACGGCATCGCCTATGACGCGAAGACCGACCGCGTCTTCATCACCGGCAAGAACTGGCCGAAACTGTTCGAAATCAAGGTCGGGAAGTAAGGCAACGCGCGTAATAGCCCTCTCCCGCAGGCGGGAGAGGGTTGGGTGAGGGTCTTCTTGCTTACGTCTCTCGAACGGCAAGCAATTCCAGCCTGATCCGCTCCACCACGCCGTCGAAATTCTCGACCACATCATGATTCCAGAACCGGTGGATCACATAGCCCGCCGATTGCAGCTGCGTCGTGCGCGACGCATCCGTCCGTTCATCATGCTGCCCGCCATCGATCTCGACGATGAAGCGATATTCGGCGCAGAGAAAATCGACCACGAATGGCCCGACCGTCGCCTGGCGCCGGAACTTGAAACCTTCAAGCTGGCGATTGCGCAAGACGGCCCATAGCCGTTGCTCACATTCAGTTGCGTTGCGCCGCAGACGTGAAGCGTTGGGACTGGTCGGGCCGATGCTGGGCATTGGCAGAGTCTATCATGAGGGCAGTCGTAGAAAAGCCCTCACCCAACCCTCTCCCGTAAACGGGAGAGGGCTTATAGGCGGTTTAGCGCTTCCAGCGCGCCCAGATGGCGGTGGGGAGCAGCAGGCCGCGGGCTTCCTCGCGCACGGTCAGTTCGCCCGCTTCCACCTCGCCGGGCAGGTCGGCAAAGGCTTGGCGTAGCAATTCGCCGATCGCCAGCGCGGACATGCGCACCGCATAGACGGTGAGGAACAGGAAGCGACTGTCCGCGTCCAGCAACTGGCGGCAATTGGCGATGAGGCCCGGCAGATCCTCCTCCAGCCGCCACACTTCGCCGTCGGGGCCGCGGCCATATTTGGGCGGGTCGAGCAATATGCCGTCATAGCGGCGGCCGCGCCGCACTTCGCGCGCGACGAACTTGGCCGCATCCTCGACGATCCAACGGATCGGCCGGCCGCCCATGCCCGACAGGTCGGCGTTCGCCCGCGCCTGCGCCACCGATTTCTTCGACGCATCGACATGGACCATGCGCGCGCCGGCCGCCGACATGCCAAGCGTCCCGACGCCGGTATAACCGAACAGGTTCATGACCTCGGCCTCGGGCTTGTCGGCGGTGCTGGCGCGCATGAAATCCCACACCGGCGCCATGTCGGGGAAGAAGCCGAGATGGCGGAAGGGGGTACAGCTCGACTGGAAGGTCACTTCCTTCCAGTGCAGCGGCCAGCCCTCGGCCGGGACCGGCTTGTCATAATACCAGCGGCCGCCGCCATCCTCGTCAGAGCCGGGGATGAATTCGCCGTCGGCGCGCCAGTCTTCGGTCGCCGGCGCCCACATCGCCTGCGGTTCGGGGCGGATGAAGCGGAAACGGCCATAGCGTTCGAGCTTGCGACCGTTGCCCGAGTCGATCAGGCCATAGTCGGACCAGGGTTCGCCGATGAGAGTCTTGAGTTCCATTTCGGCCTCATCGTCTCTTGCGCCGCTCCTGTCGAGAGGGGATCAACCCGCGATCAGCCGCGCGGCGTCGCCCGCTCCGCGACATAGGCGGTCACCGCCTCGAACGTGCCGGGCAGCTTGGCATAGCTTTCCTCGCGCGCGAACAGGTCGCCGACCCGTGCAGGCAGCGGTGGCCGCGTGCCGGTCGCCCGCTCCACCGCGTCGCGGAACTTGGCGGCATGGGCGGTCGCCAGCGTCACCACCGGGATCGACGGGTCGATGTCCGCCTCGCGCGCGGCGGCGAGGCCGATGGCGCTGTGCGGGTCGATCACCTGGCCGGCGGCGTCGAACGCCCAGCGCATCGCCATGGTCATGCCGTCGGCATCGATCCGGGCGGAGGTGAACAGGTTCGCCGCGCCCTCGCGCTGAGCATTGGTGAGGCGCATCGCCTTGCTCGCCTCGAAACCCTGCATCTGCTGGGCGAGCGCAACGCCGTCACGGCCGCCGGCATCGAACAGCAGCCGCTCGAAATTGGAGCTGACCTGAATGTCCATGCTGGGCGTCGCGGTCGGCACGACCTGGCCCTGGCTATAGTCGCCCTCCGACAAAGCGCGGTGCAATATGTCGTTGACGTTGGTGGCGACCACCAGCTTGGCGATCGGCAGGCCCATTTTCGACGCGACATAGCCGGCGAAGACATCGCCGAAATTGCCGGTCGGCACCGAGAAGGCAATCGGGCGATCGGGCGCGCCCAGCCGCACGGCGGCGTAGAAATAATAGACGACCTGCGCCATCAGCCGCGCCCAGTTGATGCTGTTCACCGCCGACAGGTTGAAGCGCGCCTTGAAGTCAGCGTCGTTGAACATGCGCTTCACCAGCGCCTGCGCATCGTCGAAGCTGCCGTCGATCGCGATGTTGTAGACATTGGGCGCCAGCACCGTGGTCATCTGGCGGCGCTGCACGTCGGACACCCGGCCCTCGGGATGCAGCATGAAGATGTCGACCTTCTCGCGGCCGGCGACCGCGTCGATCGCGGCCGAACCGGTGTCGCCCGATGTGGCGCCGACGATGGTCAGATGGTCGTCGCGGCGCGACAGGAAGCGCTCGAACAGCTGGCCGAGCAGCTGGAGCGCGACATCCTTGAACGCCAGGGTCGGACCATGGAACAGCTCCAGCATCCAGTGGCGATTGTCGAGCTGGACCAGCGGCGTCACCGCGTCATGGCTGAACCGGCCATAGGCAGCGGTGCACAGCTCACGCAGTTCCTCTTCGCTCAGCGATCCGGCGACGAACGGCGCCATGACGCGCACGGCGGTTTCGACATAGGAAAGGCCAGCGAGGGCGCGAATGTCGGCAGCGGAAAATTGCGGCCAGCTCTCCGGCACATAAAGCCCACCGTCGGACGCCAGGCCCGCCAGCGTGACATCTTCAAAACCGAGCGCCGGTGCGCTTCCCCTGGTGCTGACATATTGCATAATGGGAAAGCGCGGTAGCGACGCGCGCGCGCCGGGGCAAGCCTTTACGACGGCCTTGGCGGCTCCGCATTGCGTCGGCGCAGGACAAGCAGATAGATTATTGCCGCCAGCGCGGCAAAAATGAACCATTGCACCGCATAGGCGAGATGATTGTTGGGCACGTCGGCGGTGCTGGGCGGTGCCATGGGTTTCAGGCCCGGCGGTGCGGCGCGCGCGACCAGCATCGGCCGCAGCGGCATGGTCCTGCCCCCTGCCCGCGCGATCAGCGAGCGATGATCGGGCTCCTGCGAAATCCAGCCTTCGACCTGCCCGCCGGTCCAGGCCGGTTTGTCATCCGGCTTCTGGCCGACGCCGACAGCGACCAGCGCGCCCGGCCCTTCGGCGCCGGTCGTGCATTGGGCGATATGGCGATAGCCGGTCGATCCGTCGGCGGCGCGCCCGGCCTCCACCTGCCAGCCGACGACGCGCAGGCAATGGACCGACGACGGGCGGAACAGAAGTTCATCGGGCACCGGCGGCATTTTGGGGAAGGCGACGGCCGGGCGCGACACATTGCTGGCCGCCAACGCCAGCATGGTTTCCTTCTCGCCCCGGCGCTGCAACTGCCAGATGCCGAGCGCGATCATGACAGCGATCGCGACACAGACCAGCACGGTCGGAACAATCGGGATGCGCCGTCCGCTCATGCGTCCTTCTTCTCCACCACCCGTCCCTCGCGGGCATTTTTGCGATATTCGACCGTCAGCAGCGCGCCCTTGGCGACGCGCAGGCTGCCGACCACGGCGCCGGCGGTCAGCGGCGCCCAGAGCAGCAGGTGCAGCCACAGCGGCGGATGGACCGTCAGTTCCAGCGTGAGCGCCAGCGCGACCATGACCGCGCCGATGATCAGCGTCAGGAAAGCCGCCGGCCCGTCGCCGACATTATATTGGCCATAGTCCAGCCCGCACTGGCGACAGCGCGACGCAAAACGCACCGGCCCTTCGAACAGGGTCGGTGCGCTGCAACGGGGGCAAAGGCCGCGGGCGGAGGCCGCAAGCAGGTCCATGCCTGTCGCCTTCGCCGTCATGCTTGAATCATCAGCCGCCGTGGATCGGCGCGCCCCAGCCGCCCCAGACATAGATGGCGGCGAACAGGAACAGCCACACCACGTCGACGAAATGCCAGTACCAGGCGGCCGCTTCAAAGCCGAAATGCTGGCGCGGGGTGAAGTCGCCCTTATAGGCGCGGATCAGGTTCACCACCAGGAAGATGGTGCCGACCAGCACATGGAAGCCATGGAAGCCGGTCGCCATATAGAAGGCCGAGCTATAGGGCGAACCGCCGAACGGGAACGGCGCGTGCATATATTCATAGGCCTGGATGCAGCTGAACAGCGCGCCCAGGATCACCGTACACCACAGGCCCTTTTTCAGCCCTTCGCGATCGCCGTGGATCAGCGCATGATGCGCCCAGGTGACGGTGGTGCCCGAGCAGAGCAGGATCAGCGTGTTGAGCAAGGGCAGCTCGAACGCGTTCATCACCTCGATGCCCTTGGACGGGAACATGCCCTCGATCGGCGCCAGTTCGCTGGGGAAGAGGGAGAAGTCGAAAAAGGCCCAGAACCAGCCGACGAAGAACATGACTTCGGACGCGATGAACAGGATCATGCCATAGCGCAGATGCAGCTGAACCACCGGCGTATGATCGCCGGCATGCGCCTCGGCGATCACATTGCTCCACCAGCTGAACATGGTGAAGAGGACACCGGCCACACCGATCAGGAAGATCCAGCCACCGCCGGCGGGCATCGCGTCGGGATGCATCCACATGATCGCGCCCATCGCCATCACCAGCGCCGACATCGAGCCGAACAGCGGCCAGATGCTGGGCGGAAGGATATGATAATCGTGGTTCTTGGCGCCTGCCATGACGGTTTCTACCTCTTCCCTGTTTTTCGGTTATTCTCGTCAGCTTAGCTTGGCTGCTTCCCCTGCTCAACAGGATAGAAGGTGTAGCTGAGCGTTATCTGCTGCGTGTCCTTGTTGTCGGGATCCTGCAATATCTTGGGATCGACATAATAGATCACCGGCATGCGCACTTCTTCACCGGGCTGCAGCGTCTGCTGGGTGAAGCAGAAGCATTGGATCTTGGTGAAATAGGCGCCAGCCTGGGTCGGCGTGACGTTGAAACTGGCGGTGCCGGTCACCGGCTTGTCGGACAGGTTCTTCGCAATGAAAATCGCCATGTCGCGGGCGCCGACGGTCACCGTGTCGGTGCGATGTTCGGGGCGAAATTCCCAGGGCATGCCGGGCTGGACATTGGAATCGAAGCGGATCGACATGGTCCGCCCGGCCACCGGGGTCAGCTTCACATCGGCCGCCGCGCGCTGGGTCGTGCCGCCGAAACCGGTCGTCTGACAGAAGATGCGGTAGAGCGGGACCGAGGCGAAGCCGAGGCCAAGCATCGCCAGGCCGATGCCCGCCATCGCCACCAGCGTCCGCCGGTTGCGGCGGTCGCGGTCAAAGGGCGAGGGCGGGAGCGAGGCCATCAGATATTATGGCTCGCGCCGATCTTCGCCAAAGTGATGGCGAAGAAGAGGATGGCGAGGAAGCCGAGCAGCAGCCCGGTCACCAGCGCACGGGACTTTTGCCGTGCGCGCACCTGATCCTGATCTTCCGGACTCATGCCAGCAGCCAGCGGTCGACGACCACTGCCCCGAACAGCAGGAAGAGATACAGGATCGAATATTTGAACAGCCGCTTTTCCGGCGCCATGCGCGCGGGATCGGTTTCGCGGCGCAGATAGACCTGGAAGGCCATGGCCGCGAAGATCGCGGTGCCCACCAGCGCCGCCGTGCCATAGATCGCGCCGGTCAGTTGCAGCGCGACCGGAGCCAGCGCGGCAACCGCCATGATGAAGGTGTAGAAGAGGATCTGGCGCCGGGTCACGACCTCGCCCGACACGACCGGCAGCATCGGGATGCCGGCGGCGGCATAATCGGTCTTCACGAATAGCGCGAGCGCCCAGAAATGGGGCGGCGTCCAGAAGAAGATCAGCATGAACAGCGCAATCGGCAGCGCGGTGATGTCGCCCGTCACCGCCGCCCAGCCGATCACCGGCGGGAAGGCGCCGGCCGCGCCGCCGATGACGATATTCTGCGCCGTCCGGGGCTTCAGCCAGATGGTATAGATGAAGACATAGAAGAGGATCGAGACGGTCAGCACCGCAGCGGCCAGCCAGTTGGTCGCCATCCCCATCAGGATCACCGAGAAGAAGGACAGGCCGACGCCGAAATGCAGCGCCGTCTGCCGCTCCATCCGGCCGGCGGGCAGCGGCCGGCTGGCGGTGCGCTTCATCTTGGCGTCGATGTCGGCTTCCCACCACTGGTTGAGCGCGGCGGCCGCGCCGGCGCCCAGCGCGATGCACAATATCGCGGTAAAGCCCAGCACCGGATGGATATGGCCGGGCGCGGCGAGCAGCCCGCACAGGCCCGTGAACACCACAAGCGTCATCACGCGCGGCTTGGTCAGCGCGACGAAATCGCGCCAATGAGCGGGCAGGACGGGGGCATTAGCCCCGGACGAAAGCGGCGAACTGGCCATAAACTCCTCTTCGATCAGCCGGCGCCCCATACAGGCCCTGACCGATTCCGGCAAATGGACAGACGGTCCTACCCATCTGCCCCGCCGCAGGGGGATGGAGTGCCCGGTCTAGGCCGGGCACCCGCATGGCAATCAGTCGATGACCGGCAGGGTCTCGAACTGGTGATAGGGCGGCGGGCTGGTCAGCGTCCATTCCAGCGTCGTCGCGCCTTCGCCCCAGGGATTGCCCTCGGCGCGTCTGCCGGCGAACAGCGACCAGAAGACATTGACCAGGAAGATCAGCACGCCGACCGCCATGATCTCATAGCCGTGGGTCGCGATCTTGTTCCAATAGGCGAACGCCTCGGGATAGTCGGGATAACGGCGCGGCATGCCGCTCAGGCCCAGGAAGTGCATCGGGAAGAACAGCAGGTTCACGCCGATGAAGAAGACCCAGAAATGGAGCTGGCCCAGCACTTCATTATACATGCGCCCCGTCATTTTCGGGAACCAGTAATAGAAGCCCGCGAACAGCGAGAAGACCGCGCCCAGCGAGAGCACATAGTGGAAGTGCGCGACCACATAATAGGTGTCGTGCAGCACGTCATCGACGCCGCCATTGGCCAGCACCACGCCGGTCACGCCGCCCACGGTGAACAGGAAGATGAAGCCCAGCGCCCATACCATCGGCGTCTTGAAGCTGATCGACCCGCCCCAGATGGTGGCGATCCACGAGAAAATCTTGATGCCGGTCGGCACCGCGATGACCATGGTGGCGGCGGTGAAATACATCTTCACATTCACCGACATGCCGGTGGTGAACATGTGGTGCGCCCAGACGACGAAGCCGACCACGCCGATCGCGACCATGGCATAGGCCATGCCGAGATAGCCGAACACCGGCTTGCGGCTGAAGGTCGAGACGATCTGGCTGACGATGCCGAAGCCCGGCAGGATCATGATATAGACTTCGGGGTGGCCGAAGAACCAGAAAAGATGCTGGTAGAGTTCGGGATCGCCGCCACCGGCCGCATCATAGAAGGTGGTGCCGAAATTGCGGTCGGTCAGCAGCATGGTGATCGCCGCGGCCAGAACCGGCAGCGCGAGCAGCAGCAGGAAGGCGGTAACCAGCACCGACCAGACGAACAGCGGCATCTTGTGCAGGGTCATGCCCGGCGCACGCATGTTGAGGATGGTGGTGATGAAGTTGATCGCGCCCAGGATCGAGCTGGCGCCGGCGATGTGCAGCGACAGGATCGCCATGTCGACGGCCGGGCCGGCCGACCCGCTGGTCGACAGTGGCGCATAGACGGTCCAGCCGGTGCCCGCGCCATTGCCGGTGCCGCCGGGCACGAAGGTGGAGCCGAGCAGCAGCAGGAAGGCGGGGATGAGCAGCCAGAAGCTGATATTGTTCATCCGCGGGAAGGCCATGTCCGGCGCGCCGATCATGATCGGCACGAACCAGTTGCCAAAGCCGCCGATGATCGCGGGCATCACCATGAAGAAGACCATGATCAGGCCATGGGCGGTGATCAGCACGTTCCAGAGGTGATAGGCCTGGTCCAGCGTCGCGGCGGGACCGTCGCTCCACTGCGCCCAGATATGCAGGAACTGGATGCCCGGCTCGCGCAATTCCATGCGCATCAGGCCGGAAATGGCGCCGCCGATCAGGCCGGCCATGATCGCGAAGATCAGATAGAGGGTGCCGATGTCCTTGTGGTTGGTGGACATGAACCAGCGCTGGAAGAAGGCCGGCTTGTGGTCGGCATCATGATGATCATGGGCATGGTCGCCATGATGATCGCCATGATGGTCGGCGGTGATGGTGGTCATGACGTTCCTACCCCTCAGATCTTCTTTTCAGCAGTAGCGGCAGCGGCTTCAGCCGTCTTCTCCGCCGCTGCGCCCTTCAGCGTGCCGCCCTGCGACTGGACCCACTGGTCGAACTGAGCCGGGGGCAGCGCCTCGATCGCGATCGGCATGAAGCCGTGGCGTGCGCCGCACAGTTCCGAACATTGGCCATAATAGACGCCCGGCTTCTCGATGGTGAAGCTCTTCTCGTTCAGGCGTCCGGGCACGGCGTCCATCTTCACCCAGAGCGAAGGCACGGCAAAGCTGTGGATCACGTCGGCGCCGGTGATGATCAGCTTGACCGGACGACCGACCGGCAGGACCAGGCGATTGTCGGGCGCGAGCAGATAGGGCTCGCCATTTTCCTTCGCCTTGTCCTCGGGCAGCATGTTCGACACGAATTCGGGGATACCGTTGTCGGGATATTCATAGCCCCAATACCATTGATAGCCGGTGACCTTCACGGTCAGCGCATCCTTGGGCGCGGGCTTATACTGGTCGGCCAGCAGGCCGATCGAGGGAATCGCGATCACCAGCAGGATGAGGACCGGGACCAGCGTCCACACCACTTCGATGACAGTGTTGTGGGAGGTCTTGGACGGCACCGGGTTGGCGGAGCGGCGATAGCGCACCATCACATAGAGCATCAGCAGCAGCACGAAGACCGAGATGATGGTGATGAGCGGCAGCAGCATCTTGTCGTGCAGCCAGCGCGCGGTGTGGCCGGTGGAGGTGAACTGCTCCTGCAGCGTGATCTCGCCGGGCTTGGGCATGCCGATGCCTTCGGTCGGCTTCATCCGCGGCGGCGCGGCGACCTTGGCGGCGGGCGCGGCTTCGGCCGCAGGGGCCGTCGCATTGTCGGGTGATTCGGTCGATATAGCTGCATTGTCAGCAGCGGGGGCGGCAGCGGCGGCATTCTCCTGCGCCAATGCCATCGGGCTCATCACCGTTGCCGGCGCCATTGCCAGCAAGCCGGCCAGAATGAGCGATCTCACCTTTTTCATAGCCTCATCTACCCCTAACCCCTTGTTGCCGCTGCAACGGGAACGTCCACTTTCGCGTCGTGCCCGCCCGTTCGGTCTATGTGGCGGCTTATAGGCAACGAATTTTTCTGCCTCAAGTCAGTGTGGACCAGATTTTCTTCGCTGTTGCAACGCCTCCCGCTCCCGCCTATCTCGCACCTCGCGCACAGGTGCGCGATCATGGGCATGTCATGCCCGTGCGATATGGGCGGGCCGGGCGCCGTTTTTGCGCGACCTCCCGCAACGGAATAGTGGAACAGGGCGGAATGACCGACGAAGAAGTATTGGCAGAATTCCGGGCAGCAGGTGCGCTGCTCGAAGGACATTTCATCCTGTCGTCGGGCCGCCGCAGCGCCAATTACCTGCAGTGCGCCCGCGTGCTGATGAATGCCGAGCGCGCCGGCAAGCTGGCCCGCGCCACCGTGCAGCAGCTGCCGCGCGAGCTGCGCCAGGAGATCGACCTGGTCGTGTCGCCCGCCATGGGCGGCCTGATCATCGGCCATGAAGTCGGCCGCGCGCTCGACAAGGATGCGGTGTTCCTCGAACGGCCCGAGGGCGTGTTCGAACTGCGCCGCGGCTTTGCCATATCGCCGGGGCAGAAAGTGCTGATGGTGGAAGACGTCGTCACCACCGGCCTGTCCTCGCGCCAGGCGATCGAGGCGGTCGAGCGCGAAGGCGGCATCGTCGTCGCCGAAGTGGCGCTGGTCGATCGTTCGGCCGGCGAAGTGGACCTGGGCGTCCCCTTCTACCCGCTCGTGAGCATCAATTTCCCGGTCTATGACGCCGATCAGCTGCCGCCCGAACTGGAAGCGGTGCCAGCGATCAAGCCCGGCAGCCGGAAGCAATAAGATGGCCGCCGTTCCGCTGCGCCTGGGGGTCAATATCGACCATGTGGCGACGATCCGCAACGCGCGGGGCGGCGAACATCCCGATCCGGTCAAGGCCGCGCTGCTGGCGGTGAAGGCCGGCGCCAACGGCATCACCGCGCATCTGCGCGAGGATCGCCGCCATATCCGCGACGAGGATATCGCGATGCTGATGGCGGCGCTCGACGTGCCGCTGAACCTGGAAATGGCGGCGACGCAGGAAATGCTGGGCATCGCCCTCAAGCACAAGCCGCATGCCGCCTGCATCGTGCCGGAAAAGCGCGAGGAGCGCACGACCGAGGGCGGCCTGGACGCCGCCGGCCAGATCGAAGTGCTGCGCCCGATCGTCGCCGCACTCACCGAGGCCGGCATCCGCGTCAGCCTGTTCATCGAGGCCGACGCCGCCCAGATCGAGGCCGCGATCCAGCTTGGCGCGCCCGTGGTCGAATTTCATACCGGCGCCTATGCCCATCTGACCGGCGAGGCCCGCGCGGTCGAGCTGCGCCGCATTGCCGACGCCGCCGCGCTCGCCGCCAAGAACGGCATCGAGCCGCATGCCGGCCATGGCCTCACCTTCGACAATGTCGCGCCGATCGCCGCCATCCCGCAGATCGCCGAACTCAATATCGGCCATTTCCTGATCGGCGAGGCGATCTTCGGCGGGCTGGAAGCCAGCATCCGCGAAATGCGGCGCCAGATGGACCTGGCCCGATGAAGGCCGCCAAAGCGTGATCATCGGCCTCGGCTCCGATCTCTGCAATATCGAGCGGATCCAGAATTCGCTCGACCGCTTCGGCGACCGGTTCGTCCAGCGCGTCTTCACCGATGTCGAACAGGCCAAGGCGGAACGCCGGCCGTTTACCAAAGCCGGCACGCTGGCCAAGCGCTTCGCCGCCAAGGAGGCCTTTTCCAAGGCGGTCGGCACCGGTTTCAAGGCCGGCGTCTTCATGAAGGATATCGGCGTCGTCAACGCGCCCAGCGGCGCCCCCACGCTGGCGCTGTCCGGCGGTGCCGCACAGCGGCTGGCATCGATGGTGCCGGCGGGCTACAAGCCGGTCATTCACCTGACGCTCACGGACGATCATCCATGGGCGCAGGCCTTCGTCATCATCGAGGCGCTGCCGCTTTGAGCGGGCCGCCCTCCCCATCCGAGCATAGCCCTTCCATGACGGCAGTCGACATGACCCAAACCGACCCCCTGCCCCCCGCCGCGCCCGAAACGGCAGCCGACGACAAGGAGGCAGGCAATAGCGGGGCCGGCAACAGCGGGGTGAACTGGTGGCATGAGGTGAAGAGCATCGTGCTGCTCATCCTCGCCGTGCTGGCCTTTCACAGCTTCGTCGCCAAGCCCTTCTACATCCCGTCGGAATCGATGATGCCGGTGCTGCTGAAGGGCGACCGGCTGGTGGTGAGCAAATTCCCCTATGGCTGGTCCTATGTCAGCCCCAGCTTCCATCCGCTGCCCTTCCTGAAGGGGCGCATCCTGGGCCATCTGCCCGAGCGTGGCGACATCGTCATCGTCTCGCCCCAGAACCGGCGCGAGGATTATATCAAGCGGGTCATCGGCCTGCCCGGCGACATTGTCGAGGTGCGCGGCGGTCAGGTGATCCTGAACGGCGTGCCGGTGCCGCAGAAGGTGCTCAAGCCCCTGCGCATAGCGGTCGACGGCAACGCCCCCTGCCCGCCGATGCAGTTCCCTGGCGCGCTGGTGACCGACAAGGCGGGCAAGAGCTGGTGCGAACTGCCGGTGCGGCAGGAAGTGCTGCCCAACGGCAAGACCTATGTCACGATCGACATGGGGCCGAGCGCGCTCGACTGGTATGGCCCGGTCCGCGTGCCCGCCGACCATGTCTTTCTGATGGGCGACAATCGCGACAACAGCGCCGACAGCCGCGCGCCGCTGGAGGAAAATGGCCTGGGCGGCCCGGTGCCGTGGGAAGCGATCGGCGGTCGCGCCGAATTCATCACCTTCAGCCTGGACGGCGATTCGAGCTGGAATCCGATCAGCTGGCTCCATGCCTTCCGTGGCGGCCGTGCCGGGAACAGCCTGCGCCCCCAGAGCGTTACCGAGGCGAAATAGTTCACAGCATCTGACAGGGGGTTCCGGGTTTGAGCGACGCGCAGCAGCATATCGAGCAACCCGGCCCCAGCGAATTGCGCAGCCCGCTGGTCCAGCATGAGATCAAGCGGGCGGGCGTCTGGTTCGCGATGGCGATCGGCATCGCGCTGATCGTGCTGCTGGCCCAGCCGATCATGCTGATCCTGGGCGCGCTGGTCTTCACCACCATGATGGATGGCGGCACCCGCCTCTTGGGCCGCGTGCTGCCGATCGGCCGGGGCTGGCGCCTGACGATCGTGTTGCTCGCCGTCGTCGCCTTCCTCGCCTACACCTTCTACCTCACCGGCTCCAGCCTGGCCGCCCAGGCGCAGGCGATGCGCACCATCGTCGAGGCGCAGGTGGAGCGGGTCGGCGGCTGGATGCAGCAGCTTGGCATCACCACCACGCCCGAAGACCTCAAGGGCCTGGCCCAGCAGGCAATGAGTTCCATGGGCCGGGTCACCGCCGCCGTCGGCACCGCCGTCGGCGCGATCACCAGCGGCGTCATGATGCTGGTGCTGGCCATCTTCATCGCGGTCGAACCCAAGCTGTACGAGCGCGGCGTCGCCTGGATGCTGCCGATGGACAAGCGCGCCCATTTCTACACCGTCGCCGACAAGATGGCCTTCACCTTGCGCCGGCTGATGTTCGGCCGGCTGATCGGCATGACGGTGGAGGGCGTGGGCGTATGGCTGCTGCTGTGGGCGGGCGGCGTGCCGATGGCGGGCCTGCTCGGCATCCTCACCGGCCTGCTCGCCTTCCTGCCCAATATCGGCGCGATCATCTCGGGCGTGCTGATCGTCCTTGTCGGCTTTTCCGGCGGCACCCATACCGGCCTCTATGCCTTTGGCGTCTACATGGCGGTGCAGATCATCGACGGCTATCTGATCGTGCCGATGGTGGCCAAGCGCGCAACCGACCTGGCCCCGGCACTGGTGCTGGCGGCGCAGATATTGCTCGGTGCGCTGTTCGGCATCCTCGGCCTGTTCCTGGCCGATCCGATCGTCGCCATGATCAAGGTCTATCTGGAGGAACGGTCCAAGGCTCTGGCAGGGCAGACCATCCTGAAAAGCGACGATAAAAACGGCGATTGACGAATGCGTCCCGGAACGTAACGATTGCTCCTGCGCTTCTATCCTAAAGCGAAAGGAGAGAATGGCATGACCGTGGCAATGGAGCAGCAGAAGAAGCTGCATTTCGAACTGACCAATGTCGGCATGCGGGCCCAGGCGACCGCCGCCGGAATGGTCCAGCTCTGCCGGGAACTGCATCGGGCCGGCATCCTCGACAATGACGCACTGGAACGGATCAAGTCGGCGATCGCCGACGATATCGACATTGGCGCACCGCGTTCGGTGTCCTGCGTCGAATATCGGCGCGACGTGAAGGCGCGACTCGACCGCCTGTTCACCGGCGAGGAAAAGATTGGCAGCGCCGAAGGCCTCGCCTTCCCGCCATCGGCGCCCGGCGATCAGGCCAGCCTCTGAGCATTTGTCCGGACTGCGCCTCTGGCGCAGCCGCACCGCATCAAAAATGCGCCCTTTCGCGCATTTTTCAGACAACCTCTAACCACCAAAGAAAAAGGGCCCGGAAACCGGGCCCTTCTCTACTCTCGGATCGATCGGATCAGTTGCCCGGCACGCCCTGCGGAACGGCGCCCTGCGGCATGCCACCCTGCATCTGCTGCATCCGCTGCTGCATCTGCATGATTTCCGCGCGCGACTTGAAGTCGTGCAGCTGGACATCGAACACCAGCACCGAATTGGCCGGGATCGGGCCGGCGGCCTGTTCGCCATAGCCAAGCTGCGGCGGGATCCACAGGCGATATTTGCCGCCCTTCTTCATCTTCTGCAGGCCTTCGGAGAAGCCCGGCACCACGCCATCGACCGGCATCGGCGTCTGCGGATTCTCGTCGAACACGGTGCCGTCGAGCAGCGTGCCCTTATAGCCCACCAGCGCAACGTCGGCGGTCGTCGGGCTCGGCCCGCTGCCTTCCTCCAGCACCTGGTACTGCAGGCCCGACTCGGTCGTCACCACGCCCTTGGCATGGGCGTTCTGCGTCAGGAAGGCGGCCGGCGATGCTTCCACGCCCTGCTGCCCTGCCCAGGCCAGACCACCGGCCGCCAGCGCGATCGCGGCGACACCGATCCAGAGTCGCGTCAGCGACCCCTTGGCGATAGGACGAAGGGGGACAGCCGTCGTGGACATGGGCGAACGCCTCGCAATGAAGAACGGGAAATCAGCAAAGAGTCAGGACGACCGCGAACCGGCCGTCCTGATATCGGCAGTCCTTAACGGACGCCGTCGCGCTCGGCGCGCTTGCGCTCCAGCTTGCGGGCGCGGCGGACAGCAGCCGCCTTTTCGCGCGCACGCTTTTCCGAGGGCTTCTCGTAGTGACGACGCAGCTTCATTTCGCGATACACGCCTTCACGCTGCAGCTTCTTCTTGAGCGCGCGGAGGGCCTGGTCGACATTGTTGTCGCGAACGATGATCTGCATAAGTCCGTCAATCTCCAATCGAAAACGGGCGGATCGCCAGGAATGAAACCCTCCCGACGGGCCGACCGAATATAAAAATCCGTGAGTCGCCACAGGTCACCCTGAGGCATGTGGGGCGCGCCCTACCAGCAGAGTCGGGCAAATTCAACCCCTGCAGGGCTTTCACGCCCTTTCCCTCGACAGAATGCGTCGAGCGGAGGATAGTGGCGTCCATAATATAAAGGAGGATGGCCATGGCAAGTGCCGCCAGACAGCCCGACATGTCGCCTGCCGAATGGGAGGCGCGCCAGCAGCTCGCCGCCTGCTATCGCATCTTCGACCATTTCGGCTGGTCGGAACTGATCTACAATCATATCACCCTGCGCGTGCCCGATGAGGAAAACGCCTTCCTCATCAACCCGTTCGGCCTGCTCTACAGCGAGGTGACGGCGTCCAACCTGGTCAAGATCGATATCGACGGCCATGTGCTGGACGGCAGCCCCTATCCGGTCAATCGCGCCGGCTTCACCCAGCATAGCGTGTTCCACCGCCACCTGGCCGACGCTCATTGCATCATCCACACCCATACGACCGCAGGCATGGCGGTGAGCGCCACGCAGGAAGGATTGCGGCCGATCAATTTCTACGCCGCCGCCTTTGCCGGGCGGATCGCCTATCATGACTTCGAAGGCGTCACGATCCGGCCGGACGAAGGGGAAAGGCTGATCGCCAATCTGGGCGCGCGGCGAATCATGATGCTGCGCAACCATGGCACGCTGGTGATGGCCAAGAGCCTGCCCGAAGCCTTCCTGATGCAATGGATGCTCCAGCGTGCCTGCGAGATCCAGGTCGCGGCCTGCGCCGCCGGCACGCCGGTGGAGATCCCCGCCGATGTCATCGCCGTGCATCAGCGCGACCTCGCCGGGGTGCAATTGCCGGTCGGCGTCGGCGTGCCGGATTTCCAGGCGATGGTCCGCCTGATCGACCGCACCGACAGGAGCTGGCGGGACTAGAGCACCCTGCCTCCCGACCTCCGTTCGCTCCGCGCGGACGGAGGCGGATCAGCCCTTGCCGAATCCGCCGCCGCCCGGCGTCTCGATCACGAAGACGTCGCCCGGTGCCATCTGCGCCGATCCGGTCGCGCCCAGCATCTCGACCCGGCCATCGCCACGCTCGACCCAGTTGCGCCCCAGCCCGCCGGGCGCGCCGCCGTCGAGGCCAAAGGGCGGCACGCTGCGCCGGTTGGCCAGGATGCCGGCGGTCATATCCTCCAGGAAGCGGATGCGGCGCAGCCCGCCATTGCCGCCATGATGCGCGCCCGCGCCGCCCGATCCGGCCCGGATGGAAAATTCCTCCAGCAGCACCGGGAATCGGCTTTCCAATATTTCGGGGTCCGTGAGGCGGCTGTTGGTCATGTGGGTCTGCACCACATCGGCGCCGTCGAAATCCGGCCCGGCGCCCGATCCGCCCGAGATCGTCTCATAATATTGGTGGCGCGCATTGCCGAAGGTGAAATTGTTCATCGTCCCCTGCGCGCCCGCCATCACGCCCAGCGCGCCGAACAGAGCGTCGGTAACGACCTGGCTGGTCTCGACATTGCCGGCGACGACCGCCGCGGGATAAAGCGGCCGCAGCAGCGATCCCTCTGGCACCACCAAAGTCATGGGCTTGAGGCAGCCGTCATTCATCGGCACGGCCTCGTCCACCAGGGTCCGCACGACATAGAGCAGGGCCGCGCGCGCGACCGACAAAGGCGCGTTGAAATTGCCCGGCAGCTGGTCCGACGTGCCGGTGAAATCCACCGTCGCGCCGCGCGCCGCCCGGTCGATCGTCACGTTGACGACCACCTCCGCCCCATTGTCCATCGCATAGCGATAGTGCCCGTCGGACAGGCGATCGATCAGCCGGCGCACCGCTGCCTCGGCCTGATCCTGCACATGGCCCATATAGGCGGCCACGACATCGGCGCCATAATCGCCGCTGATCCGCTGCAGCTCGGCCGCGCCCTTGGCGCAGGCGGCGATCTGGGCGGACAGGTCGGCGATATTCTGGTCGATATTGCGCGAGGGCCAGCGGCCGGAGCCCAGCAAGGCGCGCAGATCGCCCTCCAGGAAGCGGCCCTGATCCACCACCAGCACATTATCGAGGACGATGCCCTCTTCCTCAATGCTGCGGCTGTCGGGCGGCATGGAGCCGGGCGAGATACCGCCAATATCGGCATGATGGCCGCGCGCCGCGACATAGAAGGCGGGCGCGTGCGCCGTCTCATCCACGAACACCGGCATCACCACCGTCACGTCGGGCAAGTGCGTGCCGCCATCATAAGGAGCATTGAGCGCATAGACGTCGCCCGGCAGCATGCCGCGCCCGTCGATCGCCCGGCCATCGGCACCGATCCCGCGCCGGCGCATGACCGCGCGGATGCTTTCGCCCATGCTGCCCAAGTGAACCGGCATGTGCGGCGCATTGGCGACCAGATTGCCGGTGGCATCGAACAGGGCGCAAGAGAAATCCAGCCGCTCGCGGATATTGACGGAGGACGCGCTGTGCTGAAGCGCAGCGCCCATTTCCTCGGCGATCGCCATGAACAGGCCGCCCATAACCTCCAGCCGGACCGGATCGACGGCGGTGCCGTCATCGGCGGCGGGTGCCGGGCGCGGCGCATGACGGGTCAGCAGCAGATTGCCGATCAAATCGAGCCGCGCGCGCCAGCCCGGCTCGACCACCGTGGTCGACACCGGGTCGCTGATCAGCGCCGGGCCATCGATCGCGCTGTCCAGCGTCAGCCCGGCCCGGTCGAACACCGGCGCCGGTGTGCCCGCCAGCATCACCTGCGCCAGCGGCGCGGCCTTCTGGGTCGCGATGGTCGCCACCTTGCCCATATCCTCGGCGGTCGGCGCGATCGCCTCGACCCGCACCATGTCGACCAACACGGTGCCGGTGCCGCCATAGCCGAAGCGGGCCTGATATTGCGCCTCGAACTCGGCCAGCATCGCCGCCCGATCGCCCAGCATCACGTCGAACAGGCTGTCGGTGCCATCATAGCGCAGCCGCAGCACCGTCTCGCTCCGCTCCGCCTCGGGCAGGTCGGCGCGCGCCTGCTCCCCCAGGTCTGCGATCGCCGCTGTCAGCGCGTCGGCGCCCGCATCGTCCAGCGGCAGCGCCAGCGTCCGCTCGCGCACCGCGCGCCGGTCGGCCAGGCCCATGCCATAGGCGGACAGGACGCCGCCCAGCGGATGGATCATCACCCGGTCCATGCCCAATGCGTCGGCGACCAGACAGGCATGCTGCCCGCCCGCCCCGCCAAAGCTCGCCAGCGTATAGCGCGCCACATCATGACCGCGCGCGACCGAGATGCGCTTGATCGCATTGGCCATGCTGGCGACGGCGACGGCGATGAAGCCCTGCGCCGCGTCCCGCGCGCTCATCACCCGGCCGGCCTGCGCCTCCACCTGCGCACAAATGTCGGCAAAGCGCGCCTCGACCGCGTCCCGGTCGAGCGGCTGGTCGCCATTGGGGCCGAACAGGCTGGGGAAGAAATCGGGCTGCACCTTGCCCAGCATGACATTGCAGTCGGTGATGGTCAGCGGTCCGCCGCGCCGGTAGCAGGCCGGCCCCGGCACCGCGCCGGCCGATTCCGGGCCGACGCGAAAACGCCCGTCGACCACCGAACAGATGGAGCCGCCGCCCGCCGCGATGGTGTGGATGCGCATCATCGGCGCGCGCAGCCGCACGCCCGCCACCCGCGCCTCATTGTCGCGTTCATAGCTGCCGGCATAATGGGACACGTCGGTCGACGTGCCGCCCATGTCGAAACCGATCACCTCGCCGAACCCGGCTTGCTCGGCGGTGCGAGCCAGGCCGACGATGCCGCCGGCCGGGCCGGACAATACTGCGTCCTTGCCACGGAACAGGTCGCCCCGCGTCAGCCCGCCATT
This sequence comes from Sphingobium sp. LF-16, assembly GCF_003711185.1. NCBI lineage: Bacteria > Pseudomonadati > Pseudomonadota > Alphaproteobacteria > Sphingomonadales > Sphingobiaceae > Sphingobium > Sphingobium sp. LF-16. Next base: position 3,105,297 of record NZ_CP029335.1, read on the forward strand.
GGACTGCATGAACAGCATGTCGGCGTCCTCGCCCAGTGCCGCGCCCAGCCCGTCGACATAGGCGCGCAGCACCGGCGAGAGATAGGCGTCGGCCAGCACCGTGTCGCCCCGCCCGACCAGCTTGATGAGCGGCGCGACCTCATGGCTGACCGATATCTGGGTGAAGCCGATCTGCCGGGCGATCCGCGCCAGCGCCTGCTCATGGGCGGGATAGCGATAGCCATGCATCAGCACGATCGCGACCGCGCGCAGCCCGGCATCATAGCCGCGCTGCAACGCCGCCTGCGCCGCGACCTCGTCCAGCGGCGTCAGGATGGTGCCATCCTGCATCAGCCGCTCGTCCATCTCCACGACATCGGCATGGAGCGGCGGCGGCAGGTCGATCCGCCGCGCGAACAGGTCCGGCCGGTCCTGATAGCCGATGCGGATCGCGTCGCGAAATCCCTTCGTGATCGCCAGCAGCACCGGCTCGCCCTTGCGCTCCAGCAGCGCATTGGTGGCGATGGTCGTGCCGATCCGCAGCGTACAGGGCGGGATCGGCCCGTCGCCCGCGCCGGTCAGCCGCCGGATCGCCTCGACCGCCGCGTCGGCATAGCGCTCGGGGTCGCTCGACAGCAGCTTGGCGGTGTGAAGAACCCCTTGCGGGTCGCGTGCCACCACGTCGGTAAAGGTGCCGCCGCGGTCGATCCAGAATTGCCATTGCATGCCCCGCCTGATGGCCGCGCCACAGGCGGTTGGCAAGCCGCTTGGCTCAATGGCCGGTCAGCGGCTCGATCGCCCCGGTCGCCAGCAGCGCGGCATAGCGCTGGTCGAAGTCCGCCGCGATCTGCGCCAGCGTCACCTGTCCCAGCCGGGCGATCAGCATCGCCTCCGCCTCCTGCATCGCGGCCGCCATGGAGGCGTTGACCGCCTGTTCGACCAGGCATTGCGGATTGGGGTCGGCCGGGCCGATCGAGAAGATGCGCGGCTCGCCCACCGCGCGATAAATGTCGAGGATGCGGATCGCGTCGAGCGGACGGGCCAGGGTCCAGCCGCCGCCATGCCCCTTTTCCGATCGCACATAGCCCGCGTCGCGCAGGCCCGCCATGGTCCGCCGCACCACCACCGGATTGGTGCGCAGCATCTGCGCCGCCAGCTCCGACGTCATCGGGCCGTCCAGCCGATCCATGTGGATCAGGATATGCAGCATTCTCGACAGGCGCGCATCCAGCTGCATCGCAGGCGTCTCCTTTCCCGCTCGCCTATCACGCAACATCAATTGTTGCAAATGTGCGAGGCACGATTATGTAACTTATCAAGTATCGTGATTCGGTGCAGCCATTGAAAGGAAGACCCATGCATGACGTGATCGTGATCGGCGGCAGCTTTGCCGGCCAGTCGGCGGCAATGCAGCTCGCCCGCGCGCGGCAGGATGTGCTGCTGATCGATGCCGGCCTGCCGCGGAACCGCTTTGCCGACGCCGCCCATGGCTTCCTGGGGCAGGATGGCCGCACGCCCCGCGCCATCATCCGCGATGCCGCGCGCCAGCTGCTCGCCTATCCCACCGCCCGGATGCTGGCCGGCGAAGTGCGTCATGCCATCAAGAGCAGCGACAGCTTCGCACTGACCCTGGCCAGCGGCGAAACCCGGTTGGCCCGGCGGCTGATATTGGCGACCGGCGTGAGCGACGAGCTGCCGTCGATCCCCGGCATGGCGGAACGCTGGGGCGAGACGGTGCTGCACTGTCCCTATTGCCATGGCTATGAAGTGCGCGACCATCCCCTGGGCATCATCGCCAACCACCCAATGTGCGCGCATCAGGCCGCGCTGATCCCCGACTGGGGACCATCCACCTATTTCACCCAGGGCCAATATGAGCCGGACGATGCCGAACGCGCCCGGCTGGAGGCGCGCGGCGTCACGATCGAGCGCGTGCCCGTGGTCGCACTGATTGGTGACGCGCCCGCGCTGAGCGCCGTGCAACTGGCCGACGGCCGGACGATAGAAATCGCCGCTGTCTTCACCGCTCCCAGAACGCGGCTCAGCAGCGATGTCGCGGTCCAGCTCGGCTGCGCGCTGGAGGATGGCCCGACCGGCCCCTTCATCAGCATCGACGCCTGGGGCCTGACCTCGGTGCCCGGCGTCTATGCCGCCGGCGACGCCACCTCCCCCATGCACAATGCGACCTTTGCCTCCGCATCCGGGGTCAAGGCCGGGGTCGGCGCGCACCAGTCGCTGGTCTTCGCCTGACAGGCGGGGGCGGGGCTGGACGGCGCCGCGCTATTTCCAGAAGCCCGCCAGCTTGCGCACCGATGCCTCGGCGGCGGCGCGGTCGGGGGCTTCGTTGGCGTCGCCATAGCCGAACCAGTCGTCCTCCCCGACCTCCTGCACCACGATGCCGTCGCGCCGCGCCAGCATCGCCAGCTTGTCATGATAGACGCCATAGGTGGCGCCGGCCTGCGGGATCAGCCAGGCGATCTGGCCGCGCACCGGCACGATGCTCTCGTCCCGCCACAAAGCCCGCGCGCCATAGCCGGTGCAGTTGATGACCGTCTTCTGCTTCATCCGCGTCACATCCTGGGGTTCGTGCAATTCCATCGGCACGATGCGGCCGCCGCCGATCAGGAAATCATTGGTCAATTGATGGGCAAGGTCGGCGACATTGAAGGTCAGCGAACTGCTGCGCCGGGCGCGTTCGGTGCGGAAGGGATGGGTGCCCGGCGCCAGCTCGACCGATCGCGGCATGATGTCGTGCAGCCGCTCCTCCAGCCGGATGAAGCGATCGGGCCGCTGCGGCGTCGGCATCTCGACGGCGGGCGCCACGGCCGGGCCGTCCGACAGCATGTAACGGTCGGTCCATTCCACCGGATCGCCCGGCAGGCCGAGCAGCCCCTGATAGAAAGCGAAGGATCGCCGCGCCATCGCCTCCCAGCGATCGCCAAAGCCGGCATCGACGCCACCCTCCATCGCGATCCGGGAATCGGGCGACCAGGTGCCGGTCGCCCGCGCCGATCGCACGTCGGGAAATTGCTCCTTGGCATAGATGGTCACCTGCGCCCCGGCACGCTGGGCGGTGAGCGCAGTGGTGAGGCCGATCGCGCCGGCGCCGATCACCGCAATATCCGTCATCCCATCCGCCAGCGCCATGCCGACCGCAACCTCGGCCGATCCCCAGGACAGTGACCAGCCGCTGCCGCCATGGCCATAATGATGGACGACCCGCTTGCGTCCCACCTCTTCCACCGCGATGCGCGGCCCGGCGGCGCGGAAGGGCCGCAGGCAGACGGTGATGCGAAAGATGCGATCGGGCGTCGCGCGGATCGGCTCCAGCCCGGCCAGCGGATCGAACAGGCTGGCCGCATCGCCCCCCGCCGCCAGCGACAGGGCACCCAGCCCGCCCAGGCCCCGCGCCAGAAAATCGCGTCTGTCCATCATCCCGCCCCCTATCTGCCGACCGGTTCAACGAAGTGCCCGGACATAACCGCAACGACCCGTCGCATGACAGACACAATCGGGTTGCCCCACCGTTGTTAATTGCCCATTAAGACCAGATGAATGCGCTCCGCCCCGAACGATCCATCGTCGTTCTGCTGCTCGCGCTTGCCACCGTCATCGTTGCGGTAGGCGGCACCATCTGGCTCTATCGCAGCCAGCAAGCCGAGATCGGCTGGGTCAACCACACGCTGCGCGTCGAAAACCGCCTGTCGGTGATCCTGTCGCGGGTGCAGGCCGCCGAAAGCGCCCAGCGCGGCTATATGTTGACCCGCCAGGATCCTTTCCTGGGGCCGTTCGACACGTTCAAGGCGGACTGGCCGCGCGAGATCGCGCAATTGCGCGAGGATGTGCGCGACAATCCGGAACAGGTGCAGGCGACCGATCGGCTGGGCCAGATGCTGGCGCAGCGCCTGACCCTGTTGGACGGCGGGATCGAGCTGCGACGGCGCAACCGCCCGGTCGATCCCAACGCCTTCGCGCCGGGCCTGATGTCGATGGCCGGCATCCATGCCCATATCACCGCCATGAAGGCGCGCGAGACCGATCTGCTGCGCCTGCGCAGCATGGAGGCCAACCGGCTGACCTTCTGGGTCACCGCCAGCCTGTCGGTCAGCGCCGCATTGGTCATCATCCTGGGCCTGCTGGCGCTGCGCAACGCCCGCCGCCGCATGATCGAGGCGGTCGCGAGCGAACGGGCGCTCGCCGAGGCCAATGCCCGGCTGGTCAGCGAAGCGGAACAGCGCACGGCGATGGAGGCGCAGGTCCGCCAGTTGCAGAAGATGGAATCGATCGGCCAGCTGACCGGCGGCATCGCCCATGACTTCAACAATATGCTCGCGGTCGTCATCGGCTCGCTCGACATGGCGCGGCGCCGCCTGCCCGCCGATATCGATCGGCGCATCAGCAACGGCCTCGACAATGCGACCGAGGGCGCGCAGCGCGCCGCGCAACTGACCGCGCGGCTGCTCGCCTTCTCGCGCCAGCAGCCGCTGGCGCCGCAATCGACCGACGTGAACAAGCTGGTCGGCGGCATGTCGGACATGCTGCGCCGGACGATCGGCGAGCGGGTGCGGGTGGAAAGCGTGCTGTCCGGCGGCCTGTGGCGGGCCAGCATCGATCCCGGCCAGCTGGAAGCGGCGATCCTGAACCTGTGCGTCAATGGCCGCGACGCCATGCCCGATGGTGGCCGGCTGACGGTCGAAACCGGCAATGCCTATCTCGACGATGCCTATGCCGCGACCCATGCGGAGGTGATCCCCGGCCAATATGTGCTGGTGTCGGTCACCGACAGCGGCACCGGCATGACGCCCGACGTGGTCGAGCGCGCCTTCGACCCCTTCTTCACCACCAAGGGCGTGGGCAAGGGCACGGGCCTGGGCCTCAGCCAGGTGTTCGGCTTCGTCCGCCAGTCGCACGGCCATGTGAAAATCTATTCCGAACCCGGTCAGGGCAGCACGATCAAAATCTATCTGCCCCGCCATTATGGCGTGCCGGTCGCCGATCCGGTGGCGCCCGCCATCGCCCTCGATCTGCCCCGTGCCCAGGGGGACGAGATCATCCTGGTGGTCGAGGATGAGGACCGGGTGCGGCACATGTCGGTCGATTCCCTGCGCGAACTGGGCTACACCATCGTCCAGGCCGCCGATGGCGAACAGGCGCTGGCGATGCTGGCGATCGAACCGCGGGTCGACCTGCTCTTCACCGACATCGTCATGCCCGGCATCAACGGCCGCATCCTCGCCGACCGCGCCCGTGCCGACCGGCCGGAACTGCGCGTCCTCTACACCACCGGCTATACCCGCAACGCCATCGTCCATAACGGCATGCTCGATCCCGGCGTCGCCTTCCTGGCCAAGCCCTTCACCATGGACCAGCTCGCCGGCAAGGTGCGCCAGGTGCTGGACGAGGAGCCGGCCTGATCTGGATTATGGACAAGCCGGAATCAGGAACGTAACATGAACACATGTCCGCCCTGTCCACCCGTAAAAAGCTCGAAATCCTTGCCGATGCCGCCAAATATGACGCGTCCTGCGCCTCGTCCGGCACGACCAAGCGGGATTCGCGCGACGGCAAGGGGATAGGCTCGACCGAAGGCATGGGCATTTGCCATGCCTATGCGCCCGACGGCCGCTGCATCTCGTTGCTGAAAATCCTGCTGACCAACAGCTGCATCTTCGACTGCCATTATTGCATCAACCGCCGGTCGAGCGATGTCCGCCGCGCCCGCTTCACCGCGCGCGAAGTGGTCGACCTCACGCTCAGCTTCTATCGCCGCAACTATATCGAGGGACTGTTCCTCTCCTCCGGCATCATCCGCTCGTCCGACTATACGATGGAGCAGATGGTCGAGGTCGCCCGCAGCCTGCGCGAGGATCATGATTTTCGCGGCTATATCCATCTGAAGACCATTCCTGATGCCGATCCGGACCTGCTGCGTCAGGCCGGCCTCCATGCCGATCGGCTGTCGATCAATGTCGAGCTGCCGACCGAACCCGGCCTCAAGCGGCTGGCGCCGGAAAAGGACGGCCGTCGGATCGAGGGGGCGATGGCGCAGATGCGCAGCCAGATGGACGATATGGGCGACGCCCGCCGCAAATATCGCCATGCCCCCCGCTTTGCCCCGGCGGGCCAGTCGACCCAGATGATCGTCGGTGCCGATGCCGCTGACGATCGCGCCATCATCCAGCGGGCGAGCAGCCTTTATGACCGGCACCGGCTGCGCCGCGTCTATTACAGCGCCTTCTCCCCCATCCCCTCGCCCAGCAGCGTGCTGCCGCTCAAGCGCCCGCCGCTGATGCGCGAACATCGGCTCTACCAGTCGGACTGGATGATGCGCTTCTATGGCTATTCCGCCACCGAAATCGCCGCCGCGACCGACCGGGACAGTGGCTGCCTGCCGCTCGACATCGATCCCAAGCTCGCCTGGGCCTTGCAGCATCGCGCCAGCTTCCCGGTCGACGTCAACCATGCGCCGCGCGAAATGCTGCTGCGGGTGCCGGGCCTGGGGGTGAAGGCGGTCGAGCGCATCCTGGCCAGTCGCCGCCATCGCCAGCTGCGGCTGGAAGATGTCGCGCGCCTGACCACGTCGATCGTCAAGCTGCGCCCCTTCCTGATCGCCGCCGACTGGCGCCCGGTGCAACTGGCCGACCGAGTCGATCTGTCCGCGCAGTTGCGGCGTCCCGCCGCCCAGCTCGAACTTTTTTAAGGGGAGCCGAGGCAATTTTGCGGTTGATCGCAAGCACGGTTCATGAAACTCTTGTAACACGATCAGCAAGGGGATCGGGACTTTGGCGACACTTTTCGACAATCAGGCCATGGAGCGGCAGGGCGCAGGCTTTGCCAAGCGCATCAGCACGCATCTTGCGGCCGCCCTTGTCGTCTTCTGCCTGCTTCAGATCTTCATCGTCGCCAAGATGGGCGGCTCGCTGGTCCTGCACCTCGGCGTCATCATCGCGATCGGCGGTTTCGCCATCGCCGCCCGCGCGCTCGAACATCGCTGGCAGATGCTTGACCACAGCGGCCTGTCCCATGCCGGTCTGCGCCTGCGCTTCCGCCGCGACCTGCTCCAGCTCTGGGGCACCAGCCTGCTGGGCGCGCTGCTCTGGGTTCCGGTCGCGATCATCTTCCACGCGCTGTTCGGCTAAGCGCCGGACCCTTTTTACTGGGCCATCGTTTCCTCCTTCATCGCATGAAGGAGGATTGCCCATGGCCAAGGCCAGCATTTTCGATCGCCTGAAACAGGATCATGACGCCCATCGCCAGCTGTTCGACAAGATGGCGGAGGCGACGCGCGAAAAGGATGACGACCGGCTGGAGAAGCTGTTCGACCAGTTCAAGATCGAGGTGACGGCCCATGCCGCCGCCGAGGAAGAGACGCTCTACGCCACTATGCTCGCCCAGCCCGACCTGCGCGAAGATGCCCAGCACAGCGTGTCCGAACATAAGGAAATCGACGATTTCCTGGAGGAGCTGGATGGCCTGAAATTCAATGGCGATGCCTGGCGCCGCACCTTCGACCAGCTCAAGAAGCGCTACCTCCACCATATCGAGGAGGAAGAGGAAGAGATGTTCCCCGACGCCGCCAAGGAACTGAGCGCCGCCGAGGAGGAAAAGCTGGCGAAGCTGTTCGCGCGCCGCAAGCCCGCCGAACTGGCCCGCGCCGAGGCGGAGGACTGACCGGACGGCCATGCATCGGGTGACGCTGGCGGGGCCGGACGATTTTGAGGGCTGGCGCGATGCGGCCCGCGCGCTGGCCCTGGCCGCCATTCCCGCCGACGCCATCCTCTGGGATGTCGCGGGCAGCGCCACGCCAGACCTGTTCGGCAGCGACGCAACACCCCTGCCCCCGGCTCCGGCGGATGCGGCCTTTTCCGTGCCGCGCGCCTTTGTCGACCTGGCGCAAAGCGCGATCCTCCATCGCGATCCCGCCCGCTTCTCCCTGCTCTACAGCCTGTTGCTGGCGGTGCGCGCGGTGCCCGGCCGGATGGAGGATCGCGCCGATCCGCTGCTGCGCCGGGTCGAGGATCTGGCCAAGGCGGTGCGGCGCGATATCCACAAGATGCGCGCCTTCGTCCGCTTCCGCGAACTGGATGAAGGCGACGGCCCGCGCTTCATCGCCTGGTTCGAGCCCGACCATCATATCGTCCGCGCCAATGCCGGCTTCTTCACCCGCCGCTTCGCATCGATGCGCTGGTCGATCCTGACGCCGGAGGTCAGCATCCATTGGGATGGCGACATATTGACCGAAGGCCCCGGCGCGCAGCGCGGCGACGCCCCGGCCGAGGATCCGGTCGAAGATGTGTGGAAGGGCTATTATGCCGCCATCTTCAACCCGGCCCGATTGAAGACCGGGGCGATGCTGTCGGAAATGCCGCGCAAATATTGGCGCAACCTGCCCGAAGCCGCCCTGATCCCCGATCTGGTCGCCGGCGCCCAGGCACGCGAGGCGGCGATGATCGCCACTGCGCCACGCCCGGCCGCTCGCTCCGGCAATAGCCGCGCCGCCTGGCAGGCGTTGCGAAACGAAGCGATGGCCTGCACCCGCTGTCCGCTGCACGGGCCAGCCACGCAGACCGTGTTCGGCGAAGGGCCGCTCGACGCATCTTTGCTCTTCATCGGCGAACAACCGGGCGATCAGGAGGATCTGGCCGGTCGCCCCTTTGTCGGTCCCGCCGGCCATTTGTTCGACGCTGCACTGGCCGAAGCCGGCGTGGATCGGGCACGCGCCTATGTCACCAACGCCGTCAAGCATTTCAAATATGAACAGCGCGGCAAGCGCCGCCTGCACCAGACACCCGACGTGCCGGAGATCAGGGCCTGCCGCTGGTGGCTGGAACAGGAACTGGACCTGATCCGCCCGCGCATCATCGTCGCTTTGGGCGCCACCGCGGCCCGCGCCCTGCTGGGCAAGCCGGTGACGATCAGCCAGATGCGCGGCCGGCCGATCCCGCTCGATGACGGCACCGAAGCCTGGATCACCGTCCATCCCAGCTATCTGCTGCGCCTGCCCGACCCCGATCGTCAGGCGCAGGAACAGGCCCGCTTCGTCGCCGACCTGCGGATGGTCGGCGATCGGCTCCACGCCCTCGCCTGATATAAATCCGTTGACGGCCGGCTCGCTGCGCGCGACGCTGCCGCCATCAAATTAAACAGGGGGTTACATGATCTGGGGGAAGGCAGCGGCACTCGCCGCATGCAGCATGGCAGCACTGGTCGCGGTGTCGGCGCCGGCCGTAATGGCCAAGGATGTCGTGGTCCATGCCGGACGGATGATCGACGGCACCGGCGCTGCCGCGCGCGAGAAAGTGTCGATCCTGATCCATGATGATCGCATCACCGCGATCCAGTCCGGTTTCGTCACCCCCGCCGGCGCAGAGGTGATCGACCTGTCGGCCAAGACCGTGCTGCCCGGCCTGATCGACACCCATGACCATATCACCGCCGGCTGGCACAGCGGCGACCCGATCCGCAACGCCGTGACGCGCAGCGCCTATGAGGACGCGATCGAGGCGACCGGTTTCGTGCGCAACACGCTGCTCGCCGGCTTCACCTCGGTCCGCGACTGCGGCGCCGATACCCAGGTGATCGTCGCGCTCAAGAAATCGATCGACGGCGCCGTCATCCCCGGCCCGCGCCTGTGGGTGGCGGGCACGCCGCTCGGCCCGACCGGCGGCCATGGCGACGCGGTCAACGGCCTGCGCGTCGAATTTGCCGACATTCCGCACATCAGCGACAATGTGATCGACAGCCCGGAAGCCGCCCGCATCGCCGTGCGCAGGCTCAAGCGCGAGGGCGCCGACCTCATCAAGATCATGCCCTCGGGCGGGGTCATGTCGATCGGCGACGATCCCAAGCATCAGTTGATGACCGACGAGGAGATCAAGGCGGTGATCGATACCGCCCACAGCCTGGGCATGAAGGTCGCGGCCCATGCCCATGGCAAGGAGGCGATCGACCATACGATCGCGCTGGGCGTCGATTCGATCGAGCATGGTTCCTATGCCGACGCCGGCAGCTACAAGATCTTCAAGCAATATGGCGCCTATCTGGTGCCGACCATGCTGGTGGGCGAGCGCGTCTATCAGCGCGCCAAGGAACATCCCGAACAGCTCAATCCCTCGACCGCCGAAAAGGCGCTGGTGATCGGCCCGCTGCTGCAGAAGAATCTGCGCGAGGCCTATGCCGCCGGGGTCAAGATCGCTTTCGGTACCGACACGTTCGGCCTGTCCGACCATGGCGAAAATGCCCAGGAATTCGCGCTGATGGTGCGGGCGGGCATGCCGGCGATGGAAGCGATCAAGGCCGCCACCGCCAATGCCGCCGACCTGCTGGGCAGCGCCGATGTCGGTACGTTGCAGGCCGGCCGCTATGCCGACCTGATCGCGGTCGACGGCGACCCGCTGGCCGATGTCCGCCAGCTCGAAAAGGTCGGATTCGTCATGAAGGGCGGCGCCGTGGTGAAGGCCGATGGCAAGCCGATGATCTGAACCTCGCCTGGGGCTGGCGTCAGACCAGCCCCAGCCGCGCCAGTTCGTTCAGCATGGCGGGCGGCATCGCTTCCAGATCGTCCGCCTCGCCCCCGCCCAGATCGGGCGGCGCATCCTTGTCCTCCAGATAGCGCCAGCCCTGATGCGCACGCTTGGGCGCCGTCCGCACCGGGATCAGCCGCGGCGCCAGCCGGATCCAGTAGCGCCCCTGCCCGGTCTCCTGAAATCCCAGGATCGGACTGCGGCCGACCAGCGCATGGCCGTGAATCCAGTAGAGCGACCCGCCCTCCATCTCCTCCAGCCGCTTGGGCAGGTAACGGGTGGTCAGGCGCGCCTCGTCCGCATGGCTTTCCAGCCAGGCCTTGAGGGTTGCGGGGCTTTCGCTCTGGAAGGCGATCTTGGTCAGGTGCAGCGGCATTGGCGTCTAGATGGGGCGGCGGTTCAGCCGGTCAATCCCGCCGCCGTCGCCAACCCCAGAAAAGCGAAGAAGCCCATCGAATCCGTGATCATGGTGACGAAGATGGAGGATGCCACCGCCGGGTCGAGGTTCATCCGGTCGAACGCCAGCGGCACCGCCGCACCCGCCAGCCCGGCCGTCACAATATTGGTCATCATCGCCGCGGCTATCACGCCGCCCAGCGCGACATTGTGGAACACCAGCCCCACGCCCAGCCCCAGCACCAGCGCCACGGTGCAGCCATTGAGCAAAGCCACGCGAATTTCGCGCAATATGGTGCGGCGGGCGTTGGACCCGGTAATCTGGTTGGTGGCCAGCGCGCGCACCGTCACCGCCATGGTCTGGCTGCCGGCATTGCCGCCCACGCCCGCGACGATCGGCATCAGCGTGGCGAGCGCCACCATCTTCTCGATCGTATTCTCGAAAATGCCGATGATGGTGGACGCCACCAGCGCGGTCAGCAAATTGGTCAGCAGCCAGCGCACGCGCGCGCGATAACTGTCCATCACCGGCTCGTTGATGTCGCCTTCGCCCGCACCCGACAGGCGGAGAATATCCTCGCCCGCTTCCTCGGAAATGATGTGGACGATGTCGTCGACCGTGATCATGCCGACCAGCCGGCCGCTGCCATCGACCACCGCGGCGGAAATCAGCGCATATTTCTGGAAGCGCAGCGCCACTTCTTCCTGGTCCATGTCGACCGGGATCAGCGTCTGCTCGCGCTTCATCAGGTCGGCCATGGCTATGCCGCGCGGACAGGTCAGCACCCAGCTGAGCTGACAGGTGCCGATCGGCTTATGCCCCTCATCGACGACGAAGATTTCCCAGAAATCACGGGTCAGGTCGCCATTGTCGCGCAGATAGTCGATCACCTGGCCGACCGTCATATGCTCGGGCACCGCGACCAGGTCGCGCTGCATCATGCGGCCGGCGGATTCTTCGGGATAGGAAAGCGCGGACTCGATCGCGGCGCGATCCTCCGGCTCCATCGCCTCCAGCACCGCCTGCTGGTCGGCCTCCTCCATGTCCTCGATGATCGCGACGGCGTCGTCGGTATCGAGTTCGGAGGCGAATTCGGCGACCTGTTCGGGCGCCAGCGCGCCGATCAGGTCGTCGCGCACATAATCATTGAGTTCGGACAGAACCTCCGCGCCAACCAGGTCGCCCAGCGCGGCGGCCACTTCGCCACGCTGCTCGGCGGGCGTCAGTTCCAGAAGGTCGGCGATGTCGGCGGGGTGCAGCGGCGAAACCAACTCGCGCGCATGGTCGATATCGCCTTCATCCACCGCATCCAGCACGGCGGACAGGAATTCGGGCTTCAGCCGGTCATCCTCGTCCAGGCTCGACTCGGCCTGCTCCATACCGGCCGAGATCAGACTCTCGTCAGCAAGTTCCTCGTGCGGCCGCGGCTCGGCCAAATCGCCACGTTCGGTCATGGCGCGCGCAACTGTCCGGTTCCTGTAACATTTCGATGCTTTCGCCGATGCACAATATAATTGCAATGGGGTTGGACGCGCTTTGGCAACAGATGGGACAGGCTTTGCCAAACAGCCGCTTCCATCCCCATCCCAAGCCTCTATATGAGGCGATCAACGCCTTCCCCAATGAGAGGATCTTTCATGGCCGACGAAACCCTTACCCTTTCCCTCGACAGCGGCGGCGACGTCGTGATCAAGCTGCGCCCCGATCTGGCGCCCGGCCATGTCGAACGCATCACCACCCTTGCCAAGGACGGCTTCTATGACGGCGTGGTCTTCCACCGCGTCATCCCCGGCTTCATGGCGCAGGGCGGCGATCCGACCGGCACCGGCATGGGCGGCTCCAAGCTGCCCGACATCAAGGCCGAATTCAGCCGCGAACCGCATGTCCGCGGCGTGTGCTCGATGGCCCGCGCAATGAACCCGAACAGCGCCAACAGCCAGTTCTTCATCTGCTTCGACGACGCCACCTTCCTCGACGGTCAGTATACCGTCTGGGGCGAAGTCACCTCGGGCATGGAACATGTCGACGCGCTGCCCAAGGGCGAGCCGCCCAAGACTCCGGGCAAGATCGTCAAGGCGACCGTCGCCTAAGCGATACGCCGTCAAGGCCACCGCCAGCCCTCATGGGCATGGCGGCAGGCCAAGCCCCGACACCGGTGCGGCCCCGCCGCGCCGGTGTCAGTGTTTCCGGGCCAGGCCGTCGGTCGCGGAAATCAGCTGCGCGGTCTGGGTCGCATTGTCCGACTCGTCCGCCGGCGGCGCGACATAGGCGCCGATCGATTCGATATGCCAGCGCCGATCCGCCTCGCTCGCGCCCGGCACCGCATCGACCCGGCGCAACACCACCTGGCGCAGCCGATACCAGGGCTTGCCGTTCGCCTTCAGCCGGCCATAGACCTGCACCGGCACCGTCACGAAGCTTGATCCGGCCGCGCCCTCGATCTCGGCCGGGCTGCCGATATTGGCATGGATCTCGCTGAAGCCACGGAAGCGCGCGGCGAAATGCGCATCATCCTGCGCGCCGATCGCGCTCTTGTCGTTCCACAGATCCTGCGCGTCGCTGAAGCGCTTTTCCTCCAGCAAGCCATAATAGCCCTGCACCACCTGGGCCGCGCCCTGGGCGCTGTCGGGGTCGATCGCCCCTTCCTCGGCCGGCGCCGGTTCGACCGGCAGGCCACCGGGCGTGCCGGGCGCAGGCGGCGCCAGCGGCTCCATCAGCGCCTGCGCCTCGGCCCGGACATTATTCTCGACCTGGCTGGCATTGGCGCCATTGGCAAGATTGTCGATCGCGCTTTCCTCCCGCCCGTCACAGGCGGCCAGACTCACCAGGCCCAGCAACAACGCGGCGCCGGTCATTCCCCTCATGAACGTCTCCCGCATTATTGAGGACGGGTCCGAACCGGTTCGCGGCCGCCGCCCCTTGTCCCGGCGTCCGACCGCATGCGCGGCGCCGGACGGGCGCTGCCGCCCATGTCGCGCGGCGGGCGGCTCGCCTGGGGCGGGCGCTGGCCGGGCTGTGGCACATAGCGCTGGTCGCCGCCGCTGGCGCCAGGACGCCCGCGACCGGGCGTGTCATTGCCGCGCGGCGGGCGCGGACGGCTCCAATTGCCGTCATTAGGCCGACCGTCACCGCCATTCCAGCCGGGGCGACCGCCAGGGCGTCCGTCGCCCGGTCGATTGCCATCGGGGCGCCCGTCACCCGGACGATCCCAGCCCGGCCGACCATCGCCCGGACGTCCGTCACCGGGTCGCCCATAACCGGGCCTGCCGTCACCGGGCCGACCATTGCCCGGCCGGTCCTTGCGACGCGCTTCCCAGTAGCGGCGCTGGCTGTCATTCCAGCGATGCCGCGCACCGGCGCGGTCATAGACATAATAGCCGCGTCCCGGATAATAATAGTCATTGTACCAGCCGCCATAGCCGCCCGGCGCATAGCCATAAGGTCCATAATAGCCGTCGCCATAATAGCCGCCACCGCCATAATAGCCGGTGCCGACGCTCACGCCGCCATAACCATAGCCGTCATCATAGGCGCAGCCCCCCAGGGCCATCGCGCTCGCGAGACCAAGCGCAGCCAGGAATCGTGATCCGGTCCGCGTCATTGCCTGTCTCCTCATATGCTTCATGACCCCGGTTAACGCCCTGCGGTTGAATTGGTGGTGAATGAAAAGCGGTTCAAGATCGGGCATTTATCTGTGGTTCAGAAAAAGCGACTTTTGTTCATCCCCCTGACAGAAACCGTGTCGTTTCCAACACATAATCATGGCCTGGGCAATATTTCGCATTTCGTTCAGGAAACCTTCCACCGGCCCCGACCATTGATGCCCCATGTCCTCGCAGACGCTTGCAGCGCACGGGACATGCCGGCGGGTCCACACCCCGGCCCAATTTCAGAAACAGATAAAGGGTCACCCCCATGAAGACACTGCTTTTCACGGCAGTTGCTGCCGCCACCCTGTTGCCTGCCGCCGCCATGGCGCAGGAAGACAGCAGCTCCACCCGCCGCATCGAACCCTATGTCGGCGTGATGGCGGGCGTGCATAATTATGACAGCGAGACCAGCAAGGAGGGCATTCCCCCCGTCGGCTACAAGGGCCGCATGGTCGAAGGCGTCGCGGGCGTGAACTATAATGTCGCCGGCCCGCTCGTGCTCGGCGTCGAAGGTACCGTGTCCAAGGGCGTCAGCGGCGACATCGACTGGGAATATGGCGCGGCCGGCCGCGTCGGCGTGAAGGCCGGCAAGGACAGCATGTTCTTCGGCAAGGTCGGCTATCAGTGGACCAATTTCGACGCGCTGGGCAAGGATAGCCGCGACTATCATGGCATGACCTATGGCGCGGGCCTTGAACTGTCGCCCGCCGACCTTGGCAGCTCGGCCGAGCGCAGCAATGTCCGCCTGCGTGTCCAGGCCGACACCACCGGCAATTTCCATTCGATCCGCCCGATGGCCGGCGTCGTCGTCAAATATTGATCGCATGAACGGGTGGGCCGGTCATTGATCGGCCCGCCCGCCCAGCCTTCATCCCTTTCCATAAAGGGATCTGGGGTGCGGGACGGCCATGGACTGCGGCCGTCCCGCATTCGCCTGCCCCAATATAGTTGCCAATATAGTTGACTCCGTCAACATTCCATGCTGAAGCGTCGGCATGGAACAGGCCATTGCAACCATCCGCACCTTCAACCGCTTCTTCACCCGCCATGTGGGGGCGATCGACGCGCGCTTCCTCGACAGCGACGCCAACCTGCCCGAGGCGCGGCTGCTGTTCGAAATCGCCCGGCTGGAACCGGTGCTGGCCAGCACGCTCCAGGCCGAACTGGACCTGGATCGCGGCTATTTGAGCCGCATGATCGCCCGCTTCGAGAAGAAGGACTGGATCGTCCGTGATCAGGAAACGGCCGACGCCCGCGCCCGTCCGATCCGCCTCACCACCGTCGGCCGCGCCGCCTTCGACCAGATCGACAGCCGCCAGCGCGCCGTTGTTGCCCAGGATCTGGACCGGCTCGACAGCGTCGAGCAGCAGGATCTGCTCCAGGCGCTCACCCGCGCGCGGCTGTTGCTCGATCCCGCCAGCGGCGGCCCCTTCACCATCCGCCCCTTCCGCACCGGCGAGGTCAGCCAGGTCGTCACCCGCCAGTCGATCTTCTACGCCGCCAGCCATGGCTGGGGCCGGCCGCTCGAAACGCTGGAGGCCGAAACCGTCGCCGCCTTCCTGCGCGACTTCAAGCCGGACCGCGAACAATGCTGGATCGCGGAGATCGACGGCGTCATGGCCGGCGCGATATTCCTGACCGACGAGGGCAACGGCCTCGCCCGGCTGCGCCTGCTCCATGTCGAACCCTTTGCCCGGCGGCGCGGAATCGGCGACGCGCTGGTCGCCACCTGCCTGCAATTCGCCCGCGACAAACATTATCGCGCCGTCACCCTCTGGACGCACAAGATATTGGAACCCGCCCGCCGCATCTATGCCCGGCATGGCTTCGTCTGCGTGTCGAGCGACGTCCACACCGTCTTCGGCGACCCGATCGAGGGCGAGACCTGGCGCGTCGCCCTCCTCCCCTGACCGCGCCTGTCCTACCCAGCAGGGCGATGCTATAAGGGGGATGGACCGGCTGGCCGCTCGCAACATGATTTCCCACAATTGATCGATACGATCAAAATGTGCGGGAAATATGCGAAGTTAAGCGCGACAAATCCTACAGAGCGGGTCGGCCATCCCCAACCCGCTCCGTAGCATTCCAGTTCAGCCGCTGTTGCGCAGCGCGGTCGCGATCGCGTTGATCGACAGTTCGATGCCTTCCTTGATCCGGGCATCATCCTCGCCGGCGCGATAGCGCTTGAGCAGTTCGACCTGCAGCAGATTGAGCGGCTCGATATAGGGAAGCCGCAGCCGGATAGACGTCTCGGTCGTCGGGCTCCGTTCCAGCAGGCGCGACTGGCCGGTGGCCGCCAGCAGCCCGTCATGGGTCAGCGACCAGCCTTCACGGATACGCCCGAACAGTGTTTCCGCCTTGGCCTGGTCCTCGACCAGCGGCAGATATCGCGCCGCAATGCCCAGGTCCGACTTCGCCAGCACCATCTCCAGATTGGCCAGCGCCGACTGCAGGAAGGACCAGTGCTGCGCCATGTCGGCCAGCAGCGCCTTGTCCTCGAACGCGGCGATCGCATGGCCGAAACCATACCAGCCCGGCAGCATGACGCGCGCCTGCGCCCAGCTGAACACCCAGGGAATGGCGCGCAGATCCTCAATCGCGGTGCTCTTGGTCCGGCTCGCCGGACGCGACCCGATCTTGAGGCCGGAGATTTCCTGGATCGGGGTCAGCTGGCGGAAGAATTCCTTGAACCCCTCGGTGCCGTAAACCAGGTCGCGATAGGCGGTGAAGGCGTTCTTCGACAGTTCGTCCATCGCCGCCGCAAAGCGGGCGGCATCCTTCGCCGACACGCCCTCGGGTTCCAGGCTGGCGAGCAGGGTCGCGCTGGTCATCGCCTCCAGATTGGTCATCGCCACGTCGCGCGTGCCGAACTTGGCGGCGATCACCTCGCCCTGTTCGGTGATGCGGATGCGCCCCTGCACACTGCCGCGCGGCTGCGCCTGGATCGCCTTGAAGGCGGAGCCGCCACCACGCCCGACCGCGCCGCCGCGACCATGGAACAGCTGCATCGCCGCGCCAGCCTCGGCAAAGACCGGCTCCAGCGCCTGGCTCGCCTTGTAGAGGCTCCAGGTCGAGGTGATGTAGCCGCCATCCTTGTTGCTGTCGGAATAGCCGATCATCACTTCCTGATGGCCGCGCGCCTGCACCACCCCGGCGATTTCGGGCAGGCCGAAATAGGCGGTCATGATCTTGGGCGCGGCCTCAAGGTCGCCGATCGTCTCGAACAGCGGGATCGACATGATCGCCGCCTTGGCCGGGTCGCCATTTTCCGGCGCGCGCCACAGCCCCGCTTCCTTCAGCAGGATATTGACCTCCAGCATGTCGGACACGCTTTCGGCCTTGGAAATGATATAATGGGTGATGCACTGCGGCCCATAGGTGCGGTGCGCCTCGGCGGCGGCATGGACGATCGCCAGTTCCGACGCCGTTTCCTCGGAATATTCGGCAAAGCGCGTGCCGAGCGGCCGGTTGGTCGCCAGTTCCTTGCGCAACAGGGCGATACGGGCAAACTCGTCCAGCCCGGCATAATCCGCCTCGACCCCGGCGACCTTCAGCAGTTCGGCGACCACGCGCTGATGCACGTCGCTATTCTGCCGCATGTCGAGCGTCGCGAGATGGAAGCCGAATGTCTCGACCGCGCGGATCAGCCGACCGAGCGCCCCCCCGGTCGACAGCGCGCCATCGCCCTCGCTCGCCAGCCCCTGCGCCACAGTGACGAGATCGCGGCGGAAATCGCCCGGCGCGGCGTAAGGCTCGCCCTTCAGCGCCGACGGGCGCGGCGGCGCCTTGCCGACCAGATGGACATAGGTGGTCGCCAGCCGCGCATAGATGCCCGAAATGGCCCGGCGATAGGGCTCGTCCTGCCGGCTGGGCGACGCGTCGCCGCTCGCCTCCGCCAGCGCCAGCACCGCTTCGGGCACATGGGCGAGTTCGGTCGAGACCGACAGTTCCGCGCCCAGCGCATGGATCGATTCCATATAATAGGCCAGCGCCGCCTCGCAGCCGCGGCCCAGTGCCGATCGCAGCTGCGGCGCCTGGACGAACGGGTTGCCGTCGCGGTCGCCGCCGATCCAGTTGCCGACCCGAAGGAAGCTGTGCGGCCGCGCGCCCAGCACCCGTTCCCACCGGCCATAGAGCGCCGGCAGCGTCGGCAGGAAGATGTCGCGGAAATAGGTCAGGACATTGTCGATCTCGTCCTGCACGAACAGCTTTTCGCGGCGCAACGGCCGCGTCTGCCACAACAGCGCGATCTGGCGGAAGATCGCCTCGTCCAGATTCTCGCCGTCATCCGTCTCGGTCCGCCCGGCATCCTTGAGCTGCATCAGGTCGGCAATGCGATTCTTGTGGTCGATCATGCTCTTGCGCCGCACCTCGGTCGGGTGGGCGGTCAGCACCGGCACGATCAGGCTGTGCGACAGCAATTCCAGCACCGCATCCTTGCCGATGCCATGCGATTCGAGCTTGGCCACCGCCGACGCGACATCGGCACCCGGTTCCGCCGCCACGCCCTGCCGATCCTCGGCCAGATTGGCGAGCATCGAGAACAGCATGAAGCCGCGGGTGAAGTTGAGCGTGTCGTCGAGATTGAGGGCATCCAGGCCCGTGTCGGTCAGGTCAGCGCCCTGCAGCCCGCGCGCACGGTCGACCGAGGCGGAGCGGATATATTCGGTCTGCTTGTAGAGTTTCTCCCCGCCATAGGCCCGAATGACATCGCCCAGCAGGCGTCCCAGATAACGGATGTCGGGATTCTGCGTGATCGCAGGCGCGGATTGGGCGGGGTTTATGCTCTCCATGATGGATCGATGCTGCATCGCAACAATGCGATGGTCAAGATATTACGCGGCCAACGCTGGCAAACTGCCCAATACGGGTTGCGCGCAGGCCACAGGCTGGGCCAAAGGACGTTCGTGACCGCCAGCATCAGCATAGGAAATGACGGTACGGGCAATCCCGTGCTGGTCGATGTCGAGGAACTGCTTGCCACCCGTCTGCTCGTCCAGGGCAATTCCGGGTCCGGCAAGTCACATCTTCTGCGCCGCCTGCTGGAGGAAAGCGCGCCGATGGTGCAGCAGGTGGTGATCGACCCGGAAGGCGATTTCGTCACCCTGGCCGACGAATATGGCCATGTCGTGATCGATGCCGGCGACTATAATGAGCGCGAGATCGTCAAGATGGCGGCCCGCATCCGCGAACATCGCGCGTCGGTGGTGCTGAGCCTCGAGTCGCTGGAACTGGAAGCGCAGATGCGCTGCGCCGCGACCTTCCTGTCGACCCTGTTCGACGCGCCGCGCGACCATTGGTATCCCGCGTTGGTGGTGGTGGACGAGGCGCAGATGTTCGCCCCGGTCGCCGCCGGCGACGTGTCGGACGAAGCCCGGCGCCTGTCGCTCGCGGCCATGACCAACCTGATGTGCCGTGGCCGCAAGCGTGGCCTGGCCGGCGTCATCGCCACCCAGCGCCTGGCCAAGCTGGCCAAGAATGTCGCCGCCGAAGCCTCCAACTTCCTGATGGGTCGTACCTTCCTGGACATCGACATGGCCCGCGCCGCCGACCTGCTGGGCATGGAGCGCCGTCAGGCGGAGCAGATCCGCGATCTGGAGCGTGGCCGTTTCCTGGGGCTTGGGCCCGCGATCGCGCGCCGCCCGGTCGCGGTGAAGATCGGGGCGGTGAAGACCGGCACGCGCGGTGGCACCCACAAGCTGATGCCGCCGCCGATCACCACCGGCGAGGATTTTCAGGAATTGCTGTTCGCGCGGGTCGAGGAAGAATCGATGCCGCCGCCCCCGCCCCGCGCCGAACCGCCTGCCCGCCCGGCCGAGGAAATCATGCGCCAGCTCGCCGATGTGCCGTCGGCCAAGCCCGCCGCGCCGGAACTGGATTTCGGCGAGAATGAGCCGATCGTGATCGCCGTGCTGGACGAGATCGTCGCGGACCTGGGCGAAGCCGTCCCCAGCGTCGCTGCCCTGTTCCAGGATTTCGGCGTCCGCTGCCGGATGAAGGGGCTGCGCAAGCCGCCACTCGACCTGCCCGCCTTCCGCAAGCGCTTCGCCATGGCGCTCGCCGGCATGAGCGATTCGGCCGACCCGCGCTGGGAAGAGCCGATCCGCGCCGCCGATCCGGTGCCGGAAGATATGCTGGCTCCCTTCCTGCTGATCGCCCGCGCGGCGATGGAGGGCGAGCCCTGCCCCGAGGACACGGTGCTGGCCCGCGCCTATGGCACCAGTTCGCCCGGCCGCGTCCGCCGGCTGATCGAATATATGGAGAAGCTGGGCGTGATCGTCGCGCGGACCGATTTCGGCGGCCGCCGTTCGATCGGCATCCCGGCGCTCGGCCTCAGCACGGCCGCTGCCGAATGACGCAGGCGTCGGTCCTGTTCGTCTGCCTCGGCAATATCTGTCGCTCCCCGCTGGCGGAAGCCGCGCTGCGGGCGGAGGCCGAACAGGCGGGTCTTGATATTGTCGTGGATTCGGCCGGCACCGGCGACTGGCATGTCGGCGACGCGCCCGATCCGCGCGCGCAGGCGGTGGCGCGGCGCCATGGCATCGACATTAGCGGCTATCGCGGGCGGCAGGCGAAGCCGGCGGATTTCCACCGCTTCACCCATATCTTCGCGCTCGACAGCGACAATCTCGCCAATCTGCGCCGCATCCGCCCCGGCGACGGGACCGCCAGCCTGTCGCTGCTGATGGACCTGGTGCCGGGACGGGAAGGCAGCGGGGTCACCGACCCCTATTATGGCAATGACGCCGGCTTCGACATCAGCTGGGACGATGTCACCCGCGCCGCCAGGGCAATCGTGGCTCGGTTGCGCACGAATCCCTAATCCCGTTCGGTTCGAACCTGTCGAGAACCGTTAGCGCCGCCATTTCTCGACTTCGCTCGAAACGAACGGATGTTGGGCATTAGCCGAGCATCGTCGCGATCGGCAGGCCCTGTTTCAAGGTCAGGGTGACCGGGGTCCGCTCGGCAACATCGGCCAGCCGCGCCCGCTGCTCCGTGTCCAGCCCGACGATCGTCAGTGTGCGGTCGATCCGCTTTTCCTCCTTGCCCGACAGGCGCAACGCGACGTCGAGCGATTCCAGCGGCCAGCCCTTCTTTTCCGCATACATGCGCAGCGTGATCGCGGTGCAGGCACCCAGCGCCGCCAGCAGCAGATCATAGGGGGCCGGGCCAAGATTGGCGCCGCCCAGCGCCTTCGGCTCGTCGGCAGTGATGGCATGACCGCCAACGACGATCTCCGTGCGATACCGGTCCTTGCCGATATGGGCGCTACCCTGGGCCATGATGCTGCTCCTTATGCCGGGAGGGGGATGAATTCATGCTCGTCGGGCACCGGGGCGAAGCGCTGGGCCTGCCAGTCGGCCTTGGCCTGCTCGATCCGATCGGGCGAGGAAGAGACGAAATTCCAGAAGATATGACGCTTTTCGGGCAGCGGTTCGCCGCCCATCAGCATCAGCCGGGTCGCGCCTTTGGCACGCAGGATGATCTCCGCGCCGGGCTTGAACACCACCAGTTCGCCGGTCGCAAAGCCGCCGGTCTGGCCGATCACCTCGACTTCACCCTGCACCACATAGATGGCGCGTTCGACATGCTCGGCCTTGAGCTGATAGCGGGCGCCGTCCTGCAACGCGATATCGGCATAGACCATGTCGGAGAAGGTCTTCACCGGCGATACCAGACCATCGGAGCTGCCGGCGATCAGGGTCAGGCGCGTGCCCGCATCCTCGATCGTCGGGATTTCGTCGGCCTTGTGATGGGCGAAACCCGGATCGACTTCCTCCGCCTGCGTCGGCAGCGCAACCCAGGTCTGCAGGCCAAACAGCTTGCTGCCCTTGGCGCGATTTTCCTCGCTGGTGCGCTCGCTATGGACGATGCCGCTGCCCGCAGTCATCCAGTTGACCTCGCCGGGGCGGATCGACTGGACCGATCCGACGCTGTCGCGGTGCAGGATTTCGCCCTCCAGCAGATAGGTGACGGTAGCCAGGCCAATATGCGGATGCGGGCGCACATCCAGCCCCTCGCCGCTGTTGAAGGTTGCCTCGCCCATCTGGTCGAAGAAGATGAAGGGGCCGACCATGCGGCGATGCGCGGACGGCAGCGCGCGGCGGACCGAGAAGCCATCGCCCAGATCGCGGACCGGGGGCAGGATGACCAGATCGACGCCGTCGACCTCTGAAGTGCGGATGGACATGGGACTTATCCTCTTTTCGGAAAATGGGGTCAGGCGCCGAGCAGCGCCAGCGCCTCGATCTGGGCGCGGCTATAGCCCTGCGCGGCGAGTGCGGGGACATGGCGTTCGGCAATCGCGCGGGTGCGACCGGATTCGCAGAGAAATTCGCGCACATCGTGCAGATGCGGGGCCAGCATCACCGGCTGGGCCTTTTTCGGTCCCAGGATCGCGTCGAGCGCATGGCCAATCCGCGAGCGGACCGGGCCGGCAGCCGCCGGTTCGCCACAGCCGCAATCGGCAACGGCGCTCAAGGTAGCCTTCACGTCCTGCCATTCGGCGGAGCTGAGGCGCGGGGTGGCGATGTTCAGCATGAGAAGGCTCCCTGTTCGTCTGGACCGTTTCGTTGGTTTCCTTCTAGCGCGATCGCACTTTCAGGATCAGCCGGATAAAATCGGTCACTCTGTTCTATATTCTGGAAAAGAAGGGGCGCATGACCCGCGCCCCTCCCCTTTTGTCGTCAGGCCGCATCGACCAGCACGATCTCGCTATCCTCGATCGCCGTCACGCGGATGACATCCAGATCCTGGATCGCCACGCCGTCGCGGGCATTGGCCCGCACATCGTCGATCTGGATCGCGCCGGTGGCCGGGACCAGATAGGCCTTGCGATCCTTGCCGATCGGATATTCGGCACTCTCGCCAGCCTTCAGCGTCGCGGCGACAACCCGCGCATCGGTGCGGATCGGCAGCGCGTCATTGTCATTCCCGTAACCCGACGCCAGCGTCACGAACTGGCCGCTCCGCTCGCCCTTGGGGAAGGGACGCGAGCCCCAGCTCGGCGCTTCGCCGTCGCGGGTCGGGATGATCCAGATCTGGAAGATCTGCGTCGTCACATCCTCGCGATTATATTCCGAATGGGTGATGCCGGTGCCGGCCGACATGACCTGCACATCGCCAGCCTCGGTCCGGCCCTTGTTGCCCAGATTGTCCTGATGGGTGATCGCCCCTTCGCGGACATAGGTGATGATTTCCATGTCGCGGTGCGGGTGCGGCGGGAAGCCGGTGCCCGGCGCGATCGTGTCGTCATTCCAGACGCGCAGATTGCCCCAATGGACGCGAGCGGGATCATGATAGCCGGCGAACGAAAAATGATGCTTGGCATCCAGCCAGCCATGATTGGCACCACCCAGGCTGTCGAAAGGACGAAGTTCGATCATCTTGTGTCTCCTGCGGGCGGCACATCCATGATGGGGCCGCCCTGTCGAAGACCCAATTAGCGCTTGAACGCATTTCCGTTCAGATGGATAAAATGCATCGAAACGTTCCAGGAAATCGAACAGTGAACAATCCCGGCACCCCGACCTTCGACCAGCTGCGCATCTTCCTCACCATCGTCGACACCGGCAGCTTCGCTGCCGCCGGGCGCAAGCTCAATCGTGCCGTGTCGGTCATCAGCTATGGCATCGCCAATCTGGAGGCGCAGCTGGGCGTGCTGCTGTTCGAGCGCGAAGGCACGCGCAAGCCGCAGCTCACCGTCGCCGGCCGCGCCCTACTGGCGGAGGCCCGCAGCATCGCCCATGGCATGGACGGGCTGCGCGCCAAGGTGAAGGGGCTGCTCGACGGGCTGGAGGCGGAGGTCAATCTGGCGGTCGACGTGATGTTGCCGGCCGAACGGCTGGGCAAGGTGCTGCGCGCCTTCGCGAAGGAATTTCCGACGGTACAGTTGCGGCTCCATGCCGAGGCGCTGGGCGCGATCGTGGCGATGGTGCTGGACCGGGGCGCGGTAATCGGCATTTCCGGGCCGCTGTCGGCCGGGGTCGAGGGGATTGAGAGCATGTCCGCCGGACTGGTGCCGATGGTGCCGGTGGCGGCGCCCGATCATCCACTTGGCCGGATGGAGGCGATCGCGCCGGGCGCCGGGCGCGACTATACCCAGTTGGTGCTGACCGACCGGTCGCGCTTTACCGAAGGCCGCGATTTCTCGGTTGCCAGCCCCAAGACCTGGCGCCTGGCCGATCTGGGCGCGAAGCATGCGCTGCTGCGCGAAGGGATTGGCTGGGGCAATATGCCGCTGCCGATGATCGAGGCGGATCTGGTCGCCGGCACTTTGGTGCGGCTCGCCATGCCCGATCATCCCGGCGGCACCTATCGCTTCTCGGGCATCTGGCGCCGCGACACCCCGCCCGGCCCGGCCGCATCCTGGCTGATCGAGCAGTTCGTCGCGCTGGGCGCCGACGATCGCGAGGCGGCCGGGATGAGCGACGTCTAGGCGTCCGCCGAAGACCGCGCCATCCCGACGATGCGACGCTTCCCCTTGATGAATCATGTTTTTCTGGCACACCCCAAGGAGATTGCGGCGGGATCCGACAAGATGGCGACCATGTATCGCCGACCGGGCTCACGCCGACAATGACAGGTGGGGGACAATGGAGTGAGTGCGGGTCGCGCATGAACAAGGTCAAGGAGGCGCCTGCCACGGTCGGGGCGCGCCAATATCGTGCTTTTCTGAGCTACAGCCATGCCGACGAGCGCGCGGCGGGAAAGCTGCATCATTGGCTGGAAACCTATCGGATGCCCAGGCGCCTGGTCGGCATACAGGCCGGCCGGGCGGCGGTCCCGCGCCGGCTGACCCCGATCTTTCGCGATCGCGCCGAATTGCCGGCTGCTTCCAGCCTCGACGAACAGGTGCGCCTGGCCCTGTCCCAGTCGGACGCCCTGCTGGTGCTATGCTCGCCAGCGGCGAAGGCCTCGCGCTGGGTCAATGCGGAAATCGCGCTGTTCCGCGAACTTCATCCCGACCGGCCGATCATCGCCGCGCTGGTCGCGGGTGAGCCGGCCGACAGCTTTCCCGCCGCGCTGATCGCGCGCGATGCCGCTGGCATAGAGCGTGAACCGATCGCCGCCGATTTCCGCGCCGACAGCGACGGCCCCAAACTGGCCCGGTTGAAGATCGTCGCCGGCCTGACCGGCGTACCGCTCGACCAGATCATCCAGCGCGACGCCCAGCGCCAGTTGCGCCGTGTGATAGCCGTCACATTTGTTGCGCTTTTTCTTGTCCTATTGATGGCGGCGATGCTGGTCTTTGTCGCGCGGGCAAGGAGCGAGGCAGAAAGCCAGCGCCAGCAGGCAGAGGGACTGATCGAATTCATGCTGACCGATCTGCGGGAAAAGCTGGAGGGCGTTGGCCGGCTCGACGTGCTGCAGACGGTGAACAAGCGTGCGCTCGCTTATTATGCCGACCAGCCCGACCTGGAAACATTGCCGGGCGATTCGCTCGAACGGCGCGCCCGCATCCTGCAGGCCATGGGCGAGGATGATTTCAAGCGCGGCGACACGCCAGAGGCCATCGCCCAGTTCCGCGAGGCCTATCGCGTCACTTCAACCCTGCTGGCCGCCGCACCGAACGATCCGCAACGCCTGTTCGCCCATGCCCAGAGCGAATTCTGGCTCGGCTATGTCGATTTTATCCGCGATCGGAACGACGCCGCCCTGACACACTTCCAATCCTATCAGGCGCTGGCCGAAAGGCTGGTGCAGTTACGACCGGCGAACGACGCCTATTGGCGAGAACTGGGCTATGCGCAGGGCAATATCTGCACCATCGCCCTCGCCAGGAAGAATCCCGACAGAACATTGCAAAGCTGCAAGGGCGCGCTCGACACCATGATGCGGGTCCAGCGCCTGGCGCCCGGCGATCCGGCGATCGCTGCGGATCTCGCCAATCGCCATGCCTGGATGGCGGACGCGCTGCGCTTGCAGGGGGATGACCGGGCGGCACTGGTGCAGCGCGAAAAGCAGGATACGATCCTGCGGTCGCTGCTCCGGCGTGATCCGAAAAATGCCGGCTATCTGCAGGACTGGATGCTGGCGCGCTATTCCATGTCGAACCTGCTCTATGATCTGGGTGAAACCGATCGCGCCAAGGCGCTGCGCGCCGAGGCCCGCGCCGACGTCGCCGACCTGGTGGCGCGCGATCCGGCGAACAAGGACTGGCAGGTCTGGCAGGGCAAGCTGGCCAAACCATTGACGAAGGGGAGCAAATAAGATGTCGACGCTGAATTATACCCAATATGGCCTGGCGCCATTGATCGAGGTCGAACTGGAAGATGGCGTCGCGCCGCTGCAGTTCAATGTCGCACTGAAGGGCGAGGAGGGCTGGGTTTCGCTGCGCTATGAACAGCCCGGCGTCACCGATCATGACTATATCGCCATCACCGAAAATTCGATCGTGGAAATCAACCTGATCGGCGATCAGCTGTTCTTCTCGAAAAATTACGACGCCATAACGACCGAGGAGCCGCTCTCTTCCTTTTACGGCGGCTTGATCTATGATGATTATCGCGCCGATCAGGACCGCTACAAGACCGTCCGGTTCCAGGCACGCTACAATCAGGGCGGCAAATATGGCACGCGGCACGGCTTCAACATCAATATCGACCTGCTGCAAAATCCCAGTGCCACCGAACCCAAATGGATCCCGCTGTCGATCGATCCCGACATCAAGAATCCACCGCCCAAGGAAGACTGAGCGCGGCGACGGGGTGGTGGCGACATGATCCTTCCGATCCTTGCGCAAATCCGCAGGGTTGCACGCAGCGGCGACACCGTTCGCGCCTGGACGATGTTCGGCGCGGCGGGCCTGCTGCCGTCACGCGACAGCGATGCGCTGACCCTCAAGGGCCGGCTGCTCAAGGATCGGGCGCTGCGCAGCGAGGGCGCCGAACGCGCCGCGCTGCTGGACGAGGCGCGACAGGCCTATCTCCAGGCGGCCAGCGACTGCCGCGCCACCTATCCGCTCATCAATGCCGCCACCCTCGCCTTTCTGAACGATCGCCCCGCCGACGCGGCCGACCTCGCCCGCCAGGTGCTGGCGCTGCTCGACAGCGGCGATCATGTGCAGGAAACGCGCTACTGGCTGGCGGCGACAGCGGCCGAAGCCCATCTGCTGCTGGGTGACGAGGCCGCAGCGCAGGCCGCCCTGGCACAGGCCATGACGGCCGCGCCGGACGCCTGGGAAGATCATGCCGCGACCCTGCGGCAATTCCACGAGATATTGACCAGGCAGGGGCGCTCTACCGCGCCCCTCGATCCGCTGCGCCCGCCACCCAGCCTCTATTTCAGCGGCATCATCGGCCTGCCGGACAATGAGGAGGAAGCCCGCACCAAGATCGAGGCGGCGCTCGATCAGATTGCGCCGGGTGCCGCCTTCGGGGCGCTCGCCGCGGGCGCCGATATCCTGATCGCCGAATGCGCCCTTTTCCGGGGCATCCAGTTGCACATCGTCCTGCCGACAAGTCTCGACGTCTTTCGGCAAAGTTCGGTCGGCCGGTTCGGTGACCATTGGCTCGCCCGCTTCGATCGCCTGATCGACATGGCCGACAGCCTGGACGCGCCCGACGCCATCACCAGCCTGTCCAACGCGGCGATCGACAAGGGGTGCGAGATCGCCATGGGACTGGCGCTGCGCCGTGCCGACGCCTTTGCGACACAGGCCATCGCGCTACATATCGGGCGTGCCTCGGATCAGCCTGCCCCTGCCTATCGGCTGTGGCAGTCACGCACATTGCCCGTGCGCAAGATCATCCTCGAACAATCAATGCCTCCCTCTGGCGATGCGCTGCCCATGGCCATCAACAAGGCTGTGCTGGCATCGACGACACGCCTCGCGCCAGCCATGCGCGAAAGCGCCAATGGCCTGCATTTCCAGGCATTCGACGATATGGCCACCGCCATGCTCCAGGCCAGCCTGATCCTGAGGGACTGGCCGGACCATGGGCTGGCGCTGGAATATCAAACGGTCATGCCGAATGATCCGATCGATGGCGAGGAATGCCTGGCGCTGCTCCTGGCGCCAGCCGCACCGGCCGGCAGCATCTGCATGCCCTGGCCACAGGCCGCCGCCATGGCGCTGCAAGGCCCCGGATATCGGTTTGAAATTGCCGGCGAAGTGATGACCCGCCAGGGCGATTGCCCGGTCGGCCATTATTATCCGCCGTCCAGCTGACGGCGCGCGCCTTCAGACGACCATGTCCGCCAGCATGCGCGGCGCATGGATCTGCATCTGACCATCTTCCCGACTGACGATACCGCGCCGGATCAGCACGGCGATCGCGCGCGACGCGGTCTCGCGGGTCGTGTTCGCGCTCAGCGCCAGGGTGGTGACCTGCGGCGCGGGCACGATATGGTCGCGACCATCGGCCAGCGCGAGCAATTCGCTATAGACCCGCCCGGCCGCGCTATAGGTGGACCGGGTCGCCATTCGATCCAGCGCCCGGTCGAGCTGGCGCGCCAGCAGCCAGGCCATGCCCGCGCCGATCTGCGCATCGCCCGCCACCAGCGCGGCCAGCGATTGTGCCTCCGCGCGCAACAGGCGGCTTTCGACCAGCACCTCTATCTCCGCCCGGTGCGTCGTGGGCGCTGGGTAGGCGCCGAAAAACTCCCCCGGCCCATGACGCGCCAATTGCTGGCGCTGGCCGTCGATGCCAAAGGTCTGCACCGCCACGCAGCCGTCGACGATCAGCCAGCAATGGTGCGACGCCTCCCCTTGCCGGGCCAATATCTGCTTGGCGCCGACCTGCTGCGGAACCAGCACGCGGCGCAGCAGCTCTGCCGCCTTCCGATCACATCGGAAAACCGCTGCCAGCACCTCGACCTGTTCCTCGACCTGCAATCCTCCACTCCTCGGTGACGATCGATCGTTCCGTTACCGGCATAGCCTATGCGCTCCGGATGAACAGGAGGGCAGGATGATTCTCGGAAAATATGTGATCTGCATCACGGCCATGCCGAGGAGATTTCCCTAGGGAATCAGCGCGACCCGAAGGAGGCCCCGGTGGGGCAACCTTTTCTTGGCCCGGAGCTTCATATGGCTTCGGGCCTTTTTTTTCGCAATCTCCATGCGGTTCGGCCATCAACCACAAGAGGGGGCGCCGCGCGTGGAAACCAAATGCCGGTGCGTGAAACGATCGGCAATATATGCTGCTGGATGGTCCCTGACAGGGACGGGTTCGCTATCAAAGCGATGCACCACCTTGTCATGAAGGTGGTGACCCCTACGGGAATCGAACCCGTGTTTCAGCCGTGAAAGGGCCGCGTCCTAACCGCTAGACGAAGGGGCCGTTCGTTGTCGCCGCCGTGGCAGCGCTGCGAAGCGAGGGCGCAATTAGGCGGGACCGGCGAAAGGGTCAACCCCCTTTGCGCAAGAAAATTGCAATCTTTCTCAATCGGCCCAGGCGGCATCCTCCAGATGCAGCTCTGCGGCGGGTCGGCTGCCCCAGTCGTCGATCTTCGCACGGCCCGCCACCCACAGGCGGCGGTCGCGCGGCGCACCCAGAATCGCCTGACCCAGTTCCGACTCGGCCTGGCGGAAGGCGATCGTCTTGATCGACCGGCCATCATCGCCCGCCATGATCGCCCGCAAATGACCATTGCCGACCACATCGGCGCGAATCACCCGCATCGGCCCGGCGGCGATCAACGGCGCGGGCCAGCCTGCGCCATAGGGGCCGCCCGCCTCGATCGCGGCGACGAAGTCGGGATTGACCCCGGCCGGCGCCAGCACCGCGTCGATCAGCAGCGCGCGCCCATCCCGCGCACGGGCAACGGCAGCTGACAGGCGATCATCCAGGAAGTCGGCCAGCGCATCGACCTTGTCCGCCATCACGGTGAGCCCCGCCGCCATCGCATGGCCGCCGCCCGCGACCAGCAGGCCGCTATCCTTGGCCGCCAGCACCGCCGCGCCCAGATCGACGCCGGAAATGGAGCGGCCCGACCCCTTGCCCACGCCATCCTCGTCCAGCGCGACGACGATGGCGGGACGGCCGGCCCGTTCCTTGAGCCGCCCGGCAACGATGCCGATAACGCCGGGATGCCAGCCCGGCCCGGCGACCAGCACCACGGCGCGATTGTCCTGCGCCGCCAGCAAGGCCTCCGCCTGTTCCTGCACGATCGATTCGATCGCGCGCCGTTCCTCGTTCAGTCGATCCAGTTCGGCGGCGATTCGCGCGGCCTCGGCCGGATCTTCGGTGGTCAGCAGCCGCACCCCCAGATCCGCCTTGCCGACGCGCCCGCCGGCATTGATGCGCGGGCCGAGGGCAAAGCCCAGATCATGGCAGAGCGGCGCACGATTGAGGCGACTGGCGTCCATCAGCGCGGCAAGGCCGATATTGCGCCGCTTGGCCATGACCTTGAGCCCCTGCGCCACGAAGGCGCGGTTGAGCCCCTTGAGCTGCGCGACGTCGGCGACGGTGCCGAGCGCGACGATGTCGAGCAACTCCATGATCGCCGGTTCCGGCCGGGTCGCAAACCAGCCGCGCGCGCGCAACGTCCGCAGCAGGGCCGCACCCAGCAGGAAGGCCATGCCGACGGCGGCGAGATGGCCATGGACGGCCGCGCCCGCATTTTCGTCCAGCCGGTTGGGATTGACCAGCGCCAGCGCCACCGGCAGCGCCGCTGCGCATTTATGATGGTCGACGACGACGACGTCGACCCCGGCCGCCTTCGCCATGTCGAGCGCCTCGAACGCCTGCGCGCCGCAATCGACGGTGACGATCAGTTGCGCGCCATCCCCCGCAAGCCGCACCAGCGCCTCGCCCGACGGGCCATAGCCTTCCATCAGCCGGTCAGGGATATAAGGCCGGGCATCCAGGCCAATGTCACGCAGCAACCGGATCAGCAGCGCCGCGCTGGTCGCGCCATCGACGTCATAATCACCGAAGATGCGCACATCCTCGCCGCGCTGGACCGCATCGGCCAGCCGCTCGGCCGCCGCGTCCATGTCGCGGAACAGGCTGGGGTCGGGCATGAAATGGCGGATGGTGGGATTGCGATGCGCCTCCACCCCGTCGGGCGGACAGCCGCGCGCCAGCAGCAGCTGCGCCACCAGATCGTCGGGCTGATAGCCGGGCGAACGCGCGTCCGCCCCCAGGCCGCGCCAGCGCCAGGGCTGGCCAGTGATCGATCGGGTGATGTTGAGCGCAAATGTCATGAAGCGGCTCTAGACCGGCGGGGGCACCGATGGAAGCGCCGCGCCGCCGGGCGAAATCGTCACGCAGGCGGAACCGTTGCAAGTCATTGGGCGTATTGCCTGTTTGCCGGACATATGGGATGCCCGGTGCGAAAGGGGCATCGCAGACAGATGAAGAAGCGGCAGGCGAGATATGTTCGGCATGCGCTGGGCATGATCATGGCAGCCGCCTCTCCCCTGCCCCTGATGGCGCAGACGGTTCCGGCCAGCGCCCCCAGCACCACAGCGCCCGCCGACGAAGAACCGATCCTGCCCGACGACGAGTTCAACGCGCGCCTGCCCGGCGCCGGCAGCGTCGACGACAAGGCCAGCAATAGCGGGACCGACAGCAAGGCCCCCTTGCCCTCGATCGACGACTGGCTCGACCAGCAGATGCCGGCCCAGGGCAGTGCCCAGGGCAGCGCGCCGGCCAGCGGCACGGCGCCCGCGACCGCACCCGCGACCGGCGCCGAACTGCCCCCCGCCACCGAGCCGCCGGTCGAAACCGAACTGGCCCAGCCGCTGCCCGCGCTCGACAGCGTGACCGTGCCCGAAAATGTCGCCGATGATGACAGCGACGAAAAGACGCCCGAGGTCCGCTACGCGACCCAGCTCGACGGTTTCGGCAAGACCGGTCTGGAGGATGAGTTCCGTGCCGCATCCGCCCTGGTCGACGGCAAGGGCAAGGCCGAGACCGCATCGATGGTGCAGCAGCGCGCCCAGGCCGACGAGCAACTGGCGGTGCGGCTGTTCCATTCGGAGGGCTATTATGATGCCACCGCCCTCGCCTCGCTCGACCAGCAGCAGGATGGCACGCTGAAGGCGATCCTGTCGGTGACGCCGGGCAAGCGCTACAAGATCAACGAGATCGTCATCCATGCGCCCGAGACCATCCCGCCCGGCCTGATCCGCGACAGCCTGACCTTGAAGACCGGCGACTATATCGTCGCCACCGCGGTCGAGGCGGCGGAGGCCAATGTCGCGCTCAAGCTGCCGGAACAGGGCTATGCCTTCGCCAGGATCGGCGACCGCGACATCTTGCTCGATCCCGCGACCGTGACCGGCGACTATACGCTGCCGGTCGAGCCAGGCCCGCGCGGCACATTCCGCACCATCACCACCAGCGGCGAGAAGCAGGCGTTCGGCGCCGACCATATGGCGGTGATCGCCCGCTTCGACAAAGGCGACCTTTATGACAGCCGCAAGGTCGATGATCTGCGCAAGGCGCTGGTCGCGACCGGCCTGTTCGCCAGCGTCGCCGTCGATCCGGTCCAGACCGGCGAGCCCGGCCCGGATGGCACCGAATATGTCGACCTGCATGTCGATCAGGAAGCCGGCCCGGCCCGGCGGCTGGCGGGCGAACTGGGCTATGGCACCGGACAGGGCTTCCGCGCCGAAGGCAGCTGGACCCATCGCAACCTGTTCCCGCCCGAAGGCGCGCTGATCGCCAGCGTCATCGCCGGCACCCAGGAACAGGGCGTATCGGGCACCTTCCGCCGGTCCAATGCGGGCAAGCGCGACAAGACCTTCCAGGCGGGCGCCGGCGTCAACCATCAGAAATATGACGCCTATGAAGCCTTCACCCTGGGCCTCAATGCCAGCTGGTCGCGCCAATCGACACCGATCTTCCAGAAGCGCTGGACCTATACCTATGGCGGCGAAATCCTGCTTTCGAACGAAAATACCACGATCGACGAAAGCGGCGAAAACAAGCGGCTGACCTATTTCATCGGCGCCCTGCCGGTGCAGGTCGGCTATGACCGCTCCAACGACCTGCTCAACCCCACCAGCGGCTTTCGCGCCAATCTGCGCGTGTCGCCCGAGGCGTCCTTGCAGGGCAATGTCTCGCCCTATGTCCGCGCCAGCTTCGACCTGGCCGGCTATTATCCGATTTCCGACAGTTTCGTGCTGGCGGCGCGGACCAAGATCGGCACGATCAACGGCGTCGCCCGCGACGATGTCGCCCCTTCGCGGCGCATCTATGCCGGCGGTGGCGGGTCGGTGCGCGGCTATGGCTATCAGGAACTGGGGCCAAAGGACGCGAACAATGATCCGATCGGCGGCCGATCAGTCAATGAATTCGCGGTCGAGGGCCGCTATCGCTTCGGCAATTATGGCGTCGTCGCCTTCGTCGATGCGGGCCAGGTCTATGAAAGCCAGATCCCGCAATTTTCCGACATCCGCTATGGCGTGGGCCTGGGCGGACGTTTCTACACCAATTTCGGACCCTTCCGCGCAGATATAGCCATGCCGATCAACCGCCAGCCCGGCGAATCCAAATTCGCCCTCTACATCGGTATCGGACAGGCCTTCTGATGGCGGAAAATACCCCTCCCCCCGCGCCCGAAGCGACCGAGACCGTGGTGATCCGCCAGGGCCGCCCGCTGTGGCAGAAGATCGCCATCGGCCTGGCCGGCCTGATCGTCGGGCTCGTGGTGCTGGTCGCGGGGCTGCTGCTGTTCCTCGATACCCAGCCGGGCAAAAGCTTCCTCATCAAGCAGATCGCCGCGCTCAAGATGGAATCGGGCATGGGGATCGAGGTCGGCCGGATCGAGGGATCGATCTATAGCGACATGACCATCCACGACCTGATCCTGCGCGATCCCAAGGGCGTGTTCGCGGTCAGCCCCAGGGTGCATGTCGTCTGGCGCCCGTTCCGCTACCTCCAGAACCATATTTCGGTGCAGAATCTGGAAAGCCCGCTGGTGGTGCTGGCGCGCAGCCCGCAATTCAACCAGACCCCGACCGATCCCAATGCGCCGATCCTGCCCGACCTCGACATCGACGTCGACCGGATGCGGCTCGACCGTTTCCTGCTCGCCAAGCCCGTGATCGGCCAGAAGCGTGAGATCGCGATCGACAGCGTCGTCCATATCGCCGACGGCCGTGCCCAGCTGTCCGCCAATGCGGTGGTCGACAGCGGCGATCGGCTGCAGGCGAAGCTGGACGCGGTGCCGGCACAGAATCGCCTGGCGATGAGCGGCACGCTGACCGCGCCCAAGGGCGGCGTGATCGCGGCGATGAGCGGCCTGCCCGACGGCATGACCGCCTCGCTCGACGGCAAGGGCACCTGGCAGGCTTGGAACGGCAAGCTGATCGCCACCACGCCCAGGGGCGAACTGGCCAATATCGCGCTCGCCGCCCGCGACGGCAGCTTCACCGCCAAGGGGCCGCTGCGCCCCGGCCTCGTCTATGGCGACATTGCCGACCGGCTGACCCGGCCGCAGCTCGATGTCGACCTGTTCGCCGGCCTCAACGAACGGCGCGTCAACCTCAAGGGGTCGCTGCGCTCACCCGCCATGTCGGCCGATGCGCAGGGTCTGGCGGACCTGGGCAAGAGCACATTCAGCGCGCTCAAGATCAATGCCTCGCTGCTGCAGCCGGGCGCCTTCATGGACAAGGTGAAGGGCAAGGATGTCCGTGCCTCGATCATCCTCGACGGGCCGATGGCGACGCCCTTCATCGATTATGACATCAGCGCCACGTCCCTCGCCTTCGACGCCACCGGCATCGAGAATCTGAAGGCCAGCGGCCGCGCCGTGATCGACGCCGACCGCATCCGCATCCCGGTCAATGCGACCGCGAAGCGCGTCACCGGCCTCAATGCCGCCGCCGGCGGCCTGATGACCAATTTGCGGGTGAAGGGCGATTTTGCCTATGCCGGCGGCAAGCTGATCAGCGACAATCTCAAGCTCGACAGCGACAAGATCGACGCCACCGCCATCATCCTCGCCGATCTCGACAACGCCATCTATCGTGGCGCGCTGAAAGGCCGGGTCAACGACTATCGGATCGACGGCGTCGGCATCGTCAACCTCAACACCGACGTCAAGCTGATCCCCGGACCCAAGGGCGGCTTCGGCCTGTCGGGGATGTTCGGCGTGCGCACCGCGCGCTGGGAAAATGCCTCGGTCCGCGACTTCCTGGGCGGCAATGCTGTGATGTCCGGCCGGATCGGCATGACGCCGGAGGGCAGGTTCACCCTGGCGGTGCTCAAGGGTGCCGCGCCCAATTTCCAGATCAAGTCCGGTTCGGGCAGCTATGACACCAACGGCCAGCTCGCTTTCGACACCGAAGCCTATTCGAAACAATATGGCCCGCTGTTCCTGACCGTGCGCGGCACAGCGGACCGGCCGCAGGCGGTGCTGCGCGCGCCGCGCCCCAATGTCGGCGTGCAGCTGACCGATGTCGTTGCCAAGCTGAATGGCGAACCGGCCGGCTATCGCCTCGATGCCACCGGCGGATCGCCCTATGGCCCCTTCTTCGCCAATGTGCTGATCCGCACCGCGCAAGGCCCGCTGACGATCGACGTGACCAAGGCGCGCTTCGCCGGGGTCGACATGAACGGCCGCATCCAGCAGTCCAATGCCGGCCCCTTCACCGGCCAGCTGGCGATGAACGGGTCTGGCATCACCGGTGCGGTGAAACTCAATGCCGTCGGCAAGCTACAGGGCGTCGACGTCAACGCGACCGCCAGCAATGCCAAGCTGCCGGGCGAGGCCGACATCGTCATCGGCCGCGCCGTCGTCACCGCCTCCATGCTGCTGAGCGACCAGCCCAAGGTGATCGCCGACGTGCAGATGGCGAACGCCGCCTATGGCGACTATGTCGTGCGCAAGGCGCGGGCAAAGCTCGATTATCAGGGTGGGCGCGGCAAGGCCCAGCTGGTCGCCGACGGCTCCAGCGGCGTGCCCTTCTCGGTCGCGGTCAACGCCGCGCTGCGCCCCGACCTCTATGCCGTCGCGCTGCAGGGCAAGGCCAGCAATGTCGATTTCCGCCTGAACCAGCCGGCGATCATCCGCGCTGAAAAGACCGGCTATCGGCTGGAACCGGTCAGCCTGGTGCTGCCGCAGGGCAAGGTCGATCTGGCTGGCCATTTCGGCACGGACACGGCGCTGCAGGCCCGCTTCAAGGATTTCGACCTCGCCATCGCCAATGTCGCAAATCCGGGCCTGGGCATCGGCGGCAAGGCGACCGGCATGGTCGATTACAGCCAGAGCGGAACCGCCTTCCCGACCGCGACCACGCACCTGGCGATCAGCGATTTCCGCCGGTCGAGCCTGGCCGCCGTGTCCGACGCAGTGTCGATGAATGTCGAGGGCAAGCTGTCCTCCGCCGGCGGCGACATGCGCGGCCTCATCCGCAAGGGCAACAGCACGATCGGCCGCTTCGTCGCCACCATGGCCCCGCCGGGACCGGGCGCCAACTGGTCGGAACAGCTGATGGCTGCGCCGCTGGGCGGCGGCATTCGCTATGCCGGCCCGGCCGACGTGCTCTTCTCCTTCGCCGGCCTTGCCGATCAGCGGCTGAGCGGCGGCATCGCGGTCGCGGCCGATTTCGGCGGCCGACTGACCGCGCCGCAGCTTAACGGCCTGGTCCGCGCCAATGCGCTGACCTATGACAATACGAGCTTCGGCACCCGCGTCACCCAGATGAAGCTCGACGGCCGCTTCACCAACGACCGGCTCGACATTCGCGACTTTTCCGGCCGCGCCGGCAACGGCACGGTCCAGGCCAGCGGCACCGTCGGCCTGGCCGCCGACAGCGGCTTCCCGATGAACATCGCGGTCAAGATGGACCATGCCCGCCTCGCCCGCAGCGAAGCGATCACCAGCGTGGTCAGCGGCACCCTCAACATCACCAACAGCGCGGAAAATGGCGGCCTGATCAAGGGCGACCTGTCGCTGCCCGAGACCCGCTATCGCGTCGCCTGGCAGGGTGGCACCGAGATTCGCGAATTGCAGGGCGTCCGCCGCAAGGGCGAGGGCCAGGATGTGCTGGCGCAGCGCATCGCTGACCGCAAGGCCGCCGCGGCATCGCCGACCAACTGGAAACTCGACATCCGCCTGCGCGCCGACAACCAGATCTATGTGACCGGCATGGGCCTCGATTCCGAATGGAAGACCGACATGCGCGTCACCGGCACCGCGACCAAGCCGCGCGTCAGCGGCAAGATCGAGGTGATCCGCGGCCGCTACAGCTTCTCGGGCCATCAGTTCGACCTGGATCAGGGCGTCATCACCTTCAATGGCGACATGATGAACCCGACGCTGGCAATCAAGGCGCTGACCGAGATTGACGATGTCAGCGCCGGCATCGCCGTCGCCGGCACCGCGCAGCAGCCCGACATCACATTTGTGTCGACGCCAACCCTGCCGCAGGACGAGATTCTCTCGCGCATCCTGTTCGGTGACAATGTCGCCAATCTGTCCGCCACCCAGGCGATCCAGTTGGCGGCCGCGCTCAACGGCCTGCGCGGCGGCAGTGGCGGGCTCAACCCGATGGGCAAGCTGCAGGGCGCATCGGGCCTCGACCGGATCGGCATCGTCGGCGGTGATGAGGATACCGGGCGCGGCACGTCGCTCGCCGTCGGCCAGCATATCTCCAACAATATCTATGTGGAGGTCGTGACAGACTCGAAGGGCTTCACCGCCACCCAGTTGGAAGTCGCCCTGTCGAAGACGCTGAGCATCCTGTCGAAGACCGGCACCAATGCGGGATCTTCCGCCGCACTTCGTTATTCCAGGGACTATTGATCCGGCGCCAGGGTGGCGCCGCCACAACAGGAGAATATGTGCCCTTCGCCCCGTCGCTCTGCCGTCCGATCATCTGTGCCGTTGCCCTCTCCGCAGCGCCAGCCGCGCTGGCGGAAACCCCGCGCGAGCTGCTGACTGCGGCGGCCTTCCAGACCAGCGACAAGGCGCGGGCGCTCAGCCTCATCGGTCAGGCCATCAGCGCCGCCGACCGCATATTGATGACCGCCCCCAATGATCATGAGGCGGTGCTGCAACGCGCGGTCGCGATCGGCTATCGCGCCAAGCTGACCCGCAGCCGACCCGATGCGCGCAGCTCGCTTTCCGCGTTCGAGGCTTTGGCCGCCCGCAACCCACGTGATGCCGAGGCACAGATGGTGATCGCCGGCTGGCATCTCGACGCGATCGACCAGCTTGGCAGCTTCATCGCCCGCACCGTGCTGGGCGCGAAGGAGCAGGTGGGTGAGGCCGCCCTGGGCAAAGCGGTCGCGCTGGGCGGCAACCGCGCCTTCTACTCGGGCCTGGCCGCATTGATGCGCATCCGCGCCGATCATAATGATGTCGCCGGCGCACTGGCGCTGGCCGAACGGGCGGCCAATGCCCCTGCCCCCGCCCCGCTCGACCAGTTGATGAAGCGCAATGCCGCCGCCATCCTGCCCGCGCTGCGCGCCGGCAATGGCAAGGCCGCCGCCGCCCAGGCGCGCAAGCTGCTGCCGTTCGGCAAGCTGCCGGAATAGCGCGACAGCGGCCTGCAGCATCGGCAGGATGACATCTTGCCGAATCTCTCCTGAAGGATGGCCATGCGTCTCGCGATCGAAGCGACCCTCGACTATGAATTTTCCGGGCCGACCGACGTATTGATGGCCGTCGAGGCCGCCGCCATGGCCGATCAGCGCATCGTCGAACAATCGCACATCATCGACAATGCCGGGCCTTTGACCAACCTCATGGGCGGCAGCGCGATCGGCCGGCGCACCTGGACGCGCAGCGGCACCGGGCGGATGCTGAGCCGCTACAAGGCGCTGGTCGATGTCGATCGGCCCGCGCCCGATCTCTTCTCGCTCGCCCGCTCGCCCTTGCCCAGCCTGCCGCAGGATGTGCTGCCCTTCATCTGGCCCAGCCGCTATTGCGAGGCGGACAGGTTCGTCAGCTTCGTCTGCGGCCATTTCGAAGGGCTGGACGGCGGCCCGCTGGTGCAGGCGCTGGTCGGCTGGGTGCATGACAATCTGCAATATGTGCCGGGCAGTTCGGATATCACCACCACTGCCGCCGACACGTTCGTCGCCCAGCGTGGCGTGTGCCGCGACTTCGCGCACCTCACCGCCGCGCTGATCCGCGCGCGCGACATTCCAGCCCGGCTGGTGTCGGTCTATGCCGCCGATCTCGATCCGCCCGATTTCCACGCGGTGGTGGAGGTGTGGCTGGACGGCGCCTGGCATATGGTCGACGCGACGGGGTTGGCCCCGATCGAGGGGATGGTCCGCATCGCCGTCGGCCGCGACGCCACCGACATCGCCTTCATGACCATCTTCGGCAGCGCCCAGATGAACGAACAGGCGATCCATGTGACGCGGATGGAAGAACCCAAGGACGTTACGGCCCCTTGACCCCGGCCCTGCCGCCCGCCTAGCCTATACTCAGACAAATTGAGGAAGGGGATGGCATGAGCGTGCAGCTTTCGGGACGGGCTTGGGTGCGAACGCGGCGGGCGCTGCTGGCGGCGACGGCGGGCTTGCTCGCCGGTCTTGCCGGCGCATCGGCCCCGGCGGCTGCGCCCGGCGGCAGCGCCGTCCTGACCGTCGACACCGGCAAGCCCGGCGCCACCATCGATCCCAATATCTATGGCCAGTTCGTCGAGCATCTGGGCCGCGGCGTCTATGAAGGCATATGGGTCGGGCCAGGCAGCCCCATCCCCAATGTGCGCGGCATCCGCAGCGATGTGGTCGCCGCGCTGCGCCAGGTGAAGGTGCCGGTGATCCGCTGGCCGGGCGGCTGCTTTGCCGATGGCTATCATTGGCGCGACGGCATCGGCCCGGCCGCGCAGCGCCCTGCCGGCATCAACGCCGCCTGGGACAAGTCGGCCGAAACCAATGCGTTCGGCACCCATGAATATATGGATTTCCTGGACCAGATCGGCGCCAAGGCCTTCGTGTCGGTCAATGTCGGATCGGGCAGCGTGCGCGAGGCGGACGACTGGATGCGGTACATGACCGCGCCGGCCGACAGCCAGCCGGGCAAAGAGCGCGCCGCCAATGGCCATGCCGCGCCCTGGGCCGTGCCCTTCATCGGTGTGGGCAATGAAAGCTGGGGCTGTGGCGGCAACATGACCGCCGACACCTATGCCACCGCCTTCCGTCATTATGCCGCCTTCCTGCGCGCCTATTCGGGCGAGCGGCCGAAGCTGATCGCGGTGGGTGCGGATACCGACGATTATGAATGGACCGAAAAGGTCATGGCGCAGGCGATGAAATGGCGCCCCAACCCCACGCCGCTCGCCTACAACACCGAACGTCCGCTGATGTGGGGCCTCTCGCTCCATTTCTACAGCTTCGCCGGCAATGACTGGCGCAACAAGGGGCGCAATATCGGGTTCGGCACCGACCAATGGGCCTCCGCACTGGCCCGCGCCCATCTGACCGACGAACTGATCCGCCGCCATGCCGCGATCATGGACCGCTATGATCCCAAGAAGCAGGTGGCGATCGCGGTCGACGAATGGGGCGCCTGGTTCGACAGCGAGAAGGACGCGCCCTCGCAGCTCTACCTCGAAAGCACGCTGCGCGACGCGGTGATCGCCGGGATGAGCCTCAACATCTTCAATAATCATGCCGACCGGGTGCGCATGGCCAATGTCGCGCAGATGGTGAATGTCATCCAGTCGCTGGTGCTGACGCAGGGCGCCAAGATGGTGGTGACGCCGACCTGGCATGTGTTCGACCTCTACAAGGTCCATCAGAATGCGACGATGATCCCGGTCGATGTGCAGGCGCCCGACTATGTCGCGGGCGCGGTGCGGCTGCCGGGGCTCAGCGTGTCGGCGTCGAAAGATGCGGCGGGCGCGCTGCATCTTAGCATCGTCAATCTCGACCCCGCCGCCGCCCGGCCGGTGCGCATCGACCTGAAAGGGGGCGCCTGGCGCAAGGCCAGCGCCCGGACGCTGACCGCCGCGACCATCGACACCCGCATCCGCTTCGAGGGCGCCGATCCCTTCGTGCCCGGCCCGCTGCCGGCGCGGCTGGCGCAGGGCCAGGTGGCGCTGACCCTGCCGTCCAAGTCGGTGACATTGGTGACGGTGGAGTAGAACGAAGCCTTCTCCCAACATCCGTTCGCTTCGAGCGTGTCGAGAAGCGGGAAGCGCTACGTTTTCTCGACTTGGCTCGAAACGAACGGAGACGGGGAAGTTTACCCCTCGGCCACCTTCAACCGCCCGGCCGCATCGTCGAACGCCGCCCAGCTTATCTGGGCCAGGCTGGCGCCGATGCTGCAACGGCGCACGCCCAGCGCCGCCAGCGCGGCGATGCCGGCCGCGTCATAGTCATGGATGACGACATTGACCGGCCTGGGCGCGACCGCCGCGACCAGTTCGGCGACGGCGCCATGGTCCAGCAGGAAAGGCACGAACAGGCAGTCGGCTCCCGCCTCCGCATAGGCTACGGCGCGGGCGATGCTCTCGCTCGGCGCCATGCCGGGCACGCGGAAATTCTCGCTGCGCCCGACCAGCATCAGCGCCGGATCGACCCGGTCAATCGCCTCACGCGCGGCCGCGATCCGCTCCACCGCCAGCGGCAGGTCATAGAGCGCGCCGCCCGACCAGTCCTCGATCGACAGGGCCGCAATGCCGGTCTGCGCCGCCAGCGTCACATTGGCGGCGACATCCTCGGGCGCATCGGCAAAGCCATTCTCGAAATCGGCATTGACCGGCAGGTCGGTCGCCGCAACCAGCATCTCCAGATGCGCCAGCACCGCGTCGCGGCCCAGTTCGCCATCATCCTTGCCCGCCGCCCAGGCCGCGCCGGCACTGGTCGACGCGATCGCGCGAAAGCCCTTCTTCGCCAGCCGCACCGCGCTGCCCGCGTCCCAGGCATTGGGCAGCAGGAAGAAGCCATCCTGGTGCAGGGCACGGAAATCGGCGCGTTTGCGGGCGGTGTCGGTCATCAGGAAATCCTTCTTTGTCCTCTGGATTGGCAAGCGGATTGACTCGGGAAGCCAATGGCGTGAAATAAGAACATATCAGGAACAAATGCAATGAGCGAGTCGATCAAAAGTCTCGCCGCGCTGAAGCGGCATATCGCGGCGCTGGACCGGACGCCAGCGCTGACGGTCGGCTGTGCCCGGCTTGCGACCGGTCATGCCGGGCTGGACGCGGCGCTCGACGGCGGCCTCCTGCGCGGGCGGGTGCATGAACTGTTCGGCGCGGCCGAGGAGGAAGGAGCGGCGGCCGGCCTGGCGCTGATCCTCGCCCGGCTGGCGGCGGATGACGCCCCCCTGCTCTGGCTGCGCACCACCACATCGGCCAGGGCGGGCGGATCGCCCTATGGCCCCGGCCTCGCGGCGCTGGGGCTGAACCCGGCCCGGCTGCTGATCGGGCTGATGGCCGATGACGCGATGCTGCTGCGCGCGGCGGTGGAGGGGCTGCGTTGCCCCGCACTCGGCGCGCTGCTGATCGAATTGCGCGGGCGCGCCCCGCTGCTCGACCTCACTGCCAGCCGGCGATTGGCGCTGGCGGCCGAACAATCGGGCGTCACCGCCTTCCTGCTGCGGGTTGGCGGCGATCCGGTGCCCAGCGCGGCGGAAACCCGCTGGCAGGTGGCGGCCGCCCCATCCGATCCGCTGCCCGGCAATGCGCCGGGGCACAGTGCCTTCGCCCTCAGCCTGTTGCGGCGACGGGCGGGGCCGGACGGGCTGGCCTGGCGGCTGATATGGGATGGCGAGAAAGGGGCTTTTGGAGACGGACGGCATGAACGCCATGAGCATGGACAGGACGGACAGCAGGACGGCGCGCCGCTATCTGGCGCTCTGGTTCCCCTTCCTGCCGATCGATCGGCTGCGGATCGCGCGGCCTGACCTCTGGGCCGCGCAGGGCGATGCGCCCGCGGTGGTGGTGGAAAATGTTCGCGGCGCGATGCGGCTCGCGACGCTGGATGCCGATGCGCTGGCGGCGGGCCTTACCGCCGGCATGACGCTGGCCGATGCGCGCGCCCGCGAGCAGGAACTGCGCGTGTTCGAGGCCGATCCCCATGGCGACCAGGACTGGCTGGAGCGGCTGTGCGACGGTTGCGCCCGTTACACCCCCAATGCCGCGCTCGATTCCGGCCATGGCCTGATGCTCGACATCAGCGGCTGCGCCCATCTGTGGGATGGCGAGGCGGAACTGGCGCAGGCTGCGACCGACCGGCTGGAACGGCATGGCATGCGCGTGCGCCACGCCATCGCCGCATCGCCCGAGGCCGCCCATGCGCTCGCCCGTTTCCCCGCCGCCCCCGCGCCGGACGAGGATGCGGCGGTGCGCCGCCTGCCGGTCGAGGCGCTGGAGCTGGAGGCGGAGAGCGCGGTGGCGCTCCGCCGCGCCGGACTGCGCACCGTCGGCGACCTCGCCGCGCGCCCGGCCGCCGCGCTCGCCGCCCGATTCGGCGAGGAGGCTGTGGACGCGCTCCACGCGCTGCTGGGCCTGGGCCACCGCCCGCTTGCCCCGCGCCGCCCGCGCCCCGCGATCCGGGTCGAACGGCGCTTTGCCGAACCGATGGGCAGCAGCGCCCATGCGATCAAGATCGTGGCGGAGATGGCGGCGGAAGCCGGCGAACAACTGGCCGAGCGCGGCCAGGGCGGCCGCCGGTTCGAGGCGGTCTTCTTCCGCAGCGACGGCCTCGCCTTCCCGATCCGGGTCGAAACCAGCCTGCCGATCCGCGATGCGCCGGCGATCATGCGCCTGTTCCAGGAACGGATCGACAGCCTGTCCGACCCGCTCGATCCCGGCTTCGGCTTCGACATGCTGCGCCTCACCGTGCCGCGCGCCGACCCGATGGCGCCGACCCAGCTCGCGCTCGAAGGGGGCGAGGCGCGCAAGAGCGAGGGCGTGGAGGCGCTGGTCGATCGCCTGTCGATCCGCGCCGGGCGTGCGCGTATCCAGCGGCTGGAACCACGCGACAGCCATATTCCCGAACAGGCACAGCTGGCGCTGCCGGCGGTCGAGCATCGCGCACCCGAAGGCTGGGCGCCGGTCGGCGAGCCCGGCGACCCGCCGATGCGCCCGCTCCATCTGTTCGATCCGCCGCAACCGATCGATGTGATCGCGGAAGTCCCCGACGGCCCGCCTCACCGCTTCCGCTGGCGCCGCACCCTGCATGAAGTCACCCGGTTCGAGGGGCCGGAACGGATCGCGCCGCAATGGTGGCAGGCCAAAGACGGCGCGATCGAGGGCGAAAGCACCGGCCGCACCCGCGACTATTATCGGGTCGAGGATGCGCGCGGCCGCCGCTACTGGATCTTCCGTCACGGCCTTTATGGCGCGGAGACGGTCCATCCCGGCTGGTATATTCACGGCCTGTTCGCATGAGCGGCCGGCGCCCGCCGCCCGATCCCGCCAAACCCCGATCGATCGACCGGCGCGAATTGAACGCGATCGAGGCAGCCCGAGAAAAAACGAAACCCGCCCCGCCGCGCCCGGCACCGGCCGAGCCCCCCTTCGCCGAACTGGTCGCCGCCACCAATTTCTCC
The DNA here is from genome assembly GCF_003711185.1 of Sphingobium sp. LF-16. Lineage (NCBI taxonomy): Bacteria > Pseudomonadati > Pseudomonadota > Alphaproteobacteria > Sphingomonadales > Sphingobiaceae > Sphingobium > Sphingobium sp. LF-16. Next base: position 3,150,266 of record NZ_CP029335.1, read on the forward strand.
TTCCTGCGCGGCGCCTCCCACGCCAGCGACATGGTGGAACGCGCCATGGCATTGGGCCTCACCGGCATCGGCATTGCCGACCGAAACAGCGTCGCCGGCGTGGTCCGCGCCCATGTCGCCCTCAAAAAGGCCCCGGAAAAGGCGCGCGCCGCCCTGATGACGGCCAGGGAAGAGGCCGGTCTGCCGCTCATGCTTAGCCCGGAAGAGGAACAGGGCTGCGAGAGCGACCTGCGCCTGGTGGTCGGCGCCCGGCTGGTGTTCGTCGACGGCACGCCCGACATCATCGCCTATCCGCGTACCCGGCGCGGCTGGGGCGAACTCACCAAATTGCTGACGGTCGGCAATCTCCGCTCGATCAAGGGCGACTGCATCCTGCGCTATGAGGATCTGACCGGTCATCTCGACGAATTGCAACTGATCGTCCTGCCCTATGCCAGCGCGACCGAGCAGCAGGCGCACCGCCACCCGGTCGATTATGATTTTGCCGATCGTCCGCCCGGCGAAGCGATCCGCCAGAAGCATCTGAGCCTGGTGCCGCCGCCGCGCCCGACCGAACTGGAAGCCCTGTTGCTGTGCCTCCATCGCCTAGCCCCTGGTCGCATCTGGCTGGGCGCCGCGCTGCGCCGCGACGGGCGCGATGCGCGACGGCTGGCCGGCTTCACCGATCTGGCGGCGCGGACCGGCGTGCCGCTGCTGGCGACGATGGACGCCCTTTATGCCAGCCCCGAACAGCGGCCGCTGCAGGATGTGCTGAGCTGCATTCGCGAGGGCACGACCATCGCCAGGGCGGGCAGGAAACTGGAGGCCAATGCCGAGCGCCATATCCATGCCCCGGCCGAGATCGCCCATCTGTTCCGCACCTGTCCGCAGGCGGTAGCCGAAACGATCCGCTTCCTCTCCACCATCCGCTTCACCCTGGACCAGCTGCGCTACGAATATCCGCACGAGCCGGTGCCGGAGGGCTGGAGCGCGCAGCAATGGCTGGAGGAACTGACCGTCAGCGCCGCCCATGCCCGCTATGGCCCGGTCATCCCCCACAAGGTGCGCACGCTGATGGACGAGGAGTTCAAGCTGATCGGCGAGCGCAACTATGCCTATTATTTCCTGACCGTACACGACATCGTCGCCTTCGCGCGCAGCAAGGGCATATTGTGCCAGGGGCGCGGATCGGCGGCCAATTCGATGGTCTGCTTCCTGCTGGGCGTGACCTCGGTCGACCCGCAACAGCATGACCTGCTCTTTTCCCGCTTCGTGTCGGAGGAGCGGGACGAGCCACCCGACATCGACGTCGATTTCGAACATGAGCGGCGCGAGGAGGTGATGCAATATATCTATGAGCGCTATGGCCGCCATCGCGCGGGCATCGCCGCGACCGTGATCCATTATCGTTCGCGCAGCGCCGTGCGCGAGGTCGCCAAGGTGCTGGGCCTCAGCGAAGATGTCGCGACCCGCCTCTCCAGCACCGTCTGGGGCAGCTATTCGGGCGATGTCGGCGACCAGCGCATCGTCGAGGCCGGCTTCGCGCTCGACAATCCCCAGATCATGCAGTTGCGTGCGCTGATCGGCCAGTTGCTGGACGCCCCCTTTCCCCGTCACCTGTCGCAGCATGTCGGCGGCTTCGTGCTGACCCAGAACCGGCTCGACGAGACGGTGCCGCTCCATCATGCGGCGATGGCCGACCGCAGCTTCATCGAATGGGACAAGGATGACATCGACGCGCTCGGCCTGATGAAGGTCGACATATTGGCGCTCGGCATGCTGACCTGCATCCGCAAGGCGTTCGACCTGATGCGCGACCAGGGGTTGGGCGACCATCGCCTGACGGTCGACCTCCATTCCAGCGATCCGGCCGTCTATGACATGCTCTGCAAGGGCGAGAGCATCGGCGTGTTCCAGGTCGAAAGCCGGGCGCAGATCAACATGCTGCCGCGCCTCAGGCCGCGCACCCTCTATGACCTGACCGTCCAGGTGGCGATCGTGCGGCCCGGCCCGATCGAGGGCGACATGGTCCATCCCTATCTGCGACGCCGCTGCGGCGAGGAAAAGGTGACCTATCCTTCACCCAGCCCGCAACATGGCCCGGCGGATGAACTCAAGATCCTGCTCGGCAAGACCTATGGCGTCCCCCTGTTCCAGGAACAGGCGATGAAGCTCGCCATTACGGCCGCCAAATTTAAACCTTCCGAAGCCAATCAGCTCCGCCGCGCGATGGCGACCTTCCGCAATGTCGGCACCATCCATCATTTCCGCGAGAAGATGATCAACGGCATGACCGCGCGCGGTTATGAGGCGGAGTTTGCTGCGCGCTGCTTCAAGCAGATCGAAGGGTTCGGCAGCTATGGCTTTCCCGAAAGCCATGCGCTGTCCTTCGCCCGGCTGGTCTATGTCTCGGCCTGGATCAAATGCCACCAGCCCGCCATCTTCGCCTGCGCCCTGCTCAATTCCCAGCCGATGGGCTTCTATGCCCCGGCCCAGCTGGTCCGCGACGCGCGCGAGCATGGCGTCGCCATCCATGATGTCGACGTCAATATGAGCGGCTGGGACAATGGCCTGGAACCGCTGTTGCGCAGCCGCCGCGCGGACAAGGGCGAAGGCACCGGTCGGGCGCTGGCGCTGCGCCTTGGCCTGCGCCAGGTCGACGGCTTTCGCGAACAATGGGCGGCGCAGATGATGGACGCGCGGGCACAGGGCGGCCTCTTCACCAGCATCGAGGATATGGCCCGGCGCGCCGGCCTGCCCGCGCGGGCGCTGCGGCTGCTGGCCGATGCCGATGCCTGCCGCTCGCTGGGACAGGACCGGCGCACCGCTTTATGGGAGGCGCGGCGCACCCCGTCGGACGAACTGCCGCTGTTCGCCGCCGCCCGCCGGCACGACCGCGCCGCGCGCGAACTGGGGGAGGAGGCCGATGCGATGCTGCCCGCCATGCCGCTCGCCGAACAGGTGATGGACGATTATGCGGTGACCCGCCTCTCGCTCAAGGGCCATCCGATGCAGTTCCTGCGTCCGGTGTTCGCCGCCGAAGGCGTGCTGAGCTGCGCCCAGACCAGCGCGGCGAAGAATGGCGCGCGCGTCCGCACCGCCGGCGTGGTGCTGGTGCGCCAGCGGCCGGGCAAGGGCAATGCCGTCTTCATCACCATCGAGGATGAGACCGGCATCACCAATATCCTGCTCTGGGCGCGCCTGTTCGAGCTGCAGCGCCGCCCGGTCATGGCCAGCCGTCTGATGCTGGTCGAGGGCGAGGTGCAGCGCAGCAAGGAGGGCGTCGTCCATCTGATGGCCAGCCGCATCCATGACCGCACCGCTGACCTCAACCGATTGTCGCAATCCGAACCGCCGATACAGGCCGCCCCCGCCGCCCGTCACCCCCGCGACGTGCGCATTCTACCCAAATCGCGCGACTTCCATTGAGATTGCAAGGACGGCTAGCGGCCAGAAGCTAACGTTTCTCATTCCTCCCCAAGCTTGCTTGGGGAGGTGGCAGCGCGAAGCGCTGACGGAGGGGAAATGGCGCAACCTCATCTACTTGCCCCTCCACCGCCTTCGGCGGTCCCCCTCCCCAAGCAAGCTTGGAGAGGATTTTCGGACAGTCCGCGACCCACCCATACTACACCACCGGCGTCAGCAGCGCTTCCCCGGCGAACCAGGCGTCCAGATTGGCGACCACCAGGTCGGCCATCGCCTTGCGGGTGTGGACGGTGGCGCTGCCCTGATGGGGTTGCAGCACGACATGGTCCATCGCGAACAGCGCTTCGGGCACATGCGGTTCGTGCGCGAACACGTCCAGCCCTGCGCCGGCGATGCGCCGGTCGGCCAGCCGCTCGACCATCGCAACCTCGTCGATCACGCCGCCCCGGCTGATATTGACGATCACGCCATCCGGCCCGAGCGCGTCCAGCATCGTGCCGTCGACCAGCTTGGCCGCTTCCGGCCCGCCCGACGTAGCGACGATGATCACGTCGCTCTGGCGCGCAAAGTCGATCGCGTCGGCGACATAGCGATAGGCGGTGTCGGCCGCCGGCTTGCGGTTGTGATAGAGGATCTCGCCCGCCACCGGCTCCAGCCGTCTGGCAATGGCCCGGCCGATCCGGCCCAGCCCCAATATACCGATGGTCGCGCCGGTCACCCGGCCCGCCAGCGCCGGCTTCTCGCCCCGCGCCCAGCCGCCCGACCGCACCAGCCGGTCATTGGCGGCGATGTTGCGCACCGTCGCATAGAGAAGGCCGACGGCCAGGTCCGCGACATCGTCGGTCAGCACATCGGGCGTGTTGGTGACGCGGATGCCCTTTGCGCGAGCATGGTCGACATCGACCTTGTCATAGCCGACCGAGAATAGCCCGATCATCTCCAGCTTCGGCAGCGCGTCCATGATGGCGGCGGGCGCCCCGACCGATCCGAAGCTGACCAGCGCGCGCGCCTCCAGCACCTCGGCCGGCAGCGCGGACATATCCGCGTCCGCCGCCACATTATGGACGGTGAAGCGCTGCTCCAGCTGGTCGGTCAAATAGGGATAGAGCGGGCCATAGGCGACGATGGTCGGGCGGGTCTGATCGGTCATGCCCTCCATCTAGGCACGGCGCAGGCCGATCGCCACCCCGCCCCGCCAATTGACAGCCTCTTTCCCTCGTCTTAGCCCGATGTCATGGCCAGCGTTTCCCCTGACACACGTTTCGGCCTGCGCCGCCAGGCCCGCCTTCCCGGCCCGCTGCCGCTGTCGAGCGGCGCCAGCCTGTCCCCGGTCGACATCGCCTATGAGACCTATGGGCAGATGAACGCGGACAAATCCAACGTCATCCTGATCTGCCACGCGCTGACCGGCGACCAATATGTCGCATCGGACCATCCCGTCACCGGCAAGCCCGGCTGGTGGTGGCGCATGGTGGGCGAAGGCCGGCCGGTCGACCCGGCGCGCCATTTCATCATCTGCTCCAACGTCATCGGCAGCTGCATGGGATCGTCCGGCCCCGCCAGCATCGATCCGGCGCTGGGCGATCCTTACGCCATGCGCTTCCCGGTGCTGACCATCGCCGACATGGTGCGGGCGCAGGCGATGCTGCTCGACCATCTGGGCGTCGACCGGCTGGCGGCGGTCATCGGCGGATCGATGGGCGGCATGCAGGCGCTGACCTGGCCCACCCTCTTCCCCGACCGGGTCGAACGCTGCGTCGTCATCGCCTCGACCGCGCGGCACAGCGCCCAGAATATCGCCTTTCACGAGGTCGGGCGCCAGGCGATCATGGCCGATCCGCTCTGGCGCGGCGGCGACTATTATGCCGATGGCAAGGTGCCGAGCGCGGGCCTCGCCGTGGCGCGCATGGCGGCGCATATCACCTATCTTTCCGAAGCAGGCCTGACCGAGAAATTCGGCCGCCGGTTGCAGGGGCGTGACGCCAAGACCTTCGGCTTCGACGCGGACTTCCAGGTGGAGAGCTATCTGCGCCATCAGGGCTTGAGCTTCGTCGAACGGTTCGACGCCAATAGCTATCTCTACATCACCCGCGCCATGGACTATTATGACATTGCCGAGGATCATGGCGGGTCGCTGGCGCGGGCGTTCACGGCGACGCGGGCGCGCTTCTGCCTCGTCAGCTTCGACACCGACTGGCTCTATCCCACCGCCGAATCCCGCGCGATCGTCCATGCGCTCAACGCCTCGGGCGCGCAGGCCAGCTTCGTCGAACTGTCCAGCCCCTTCGGCCATGACGCCTTCCTGCTCGAAAGCCCGGAACTGAACCGCGTGGTCGACGGCTTCCTGCGCGGTGGCCGGGCATGAGCGATCTCCTCCGCCCCGATCTCGCGCTGATCGCCCGCACCGTGCGGCCGGGCACGCGGGTGCTGGATGTCGGCTGCGGCGACGGCGCGCTGATGGCGGCGCTGCGCGACACCAGCCAGGTCGATGCCCGCGGGCTGGAGATTGACGGCTCCAATGTCGCCGCCGCGGTCGGCCGCGGCCTGTCGGTGGTGCAGGGCGACGCCGACACCGACCTTGCCTATTATCCCGACGCCAGCTTCGACTATGCGATCCTCAGCCAGACGTTGCAGACGACCCGGCGCCCCGACCTGGTGGTGGAGGAATTGCTGCGCATCGGCCGGCAGGCCTTCGTCTCCTTCCCCAATTTCGCCCATTGGCGCGGCCGCCTGTCGCTGCTGTGGGGCGGTCGCATGCCGGTGACGCGGCTATTGCCCGACACTTGGTATGACACGCTCAACATCCATCATGTGACGGTGGATGATTTCCGCGCGCTGGTAAAGGATCGCGGCTGGACCATCGATGGCCAGTGGTTCCTGAAAGGGGACAAGGAAACCACCCATGCGAACGCCAATCTGTTCGCCGAACATGCGGTGTTCCTGCTGCGCAGATAGCCGATCGTCAGGCCGGCACCGCTTCCACGAAAGGCGCGATCACCGCCCGTGCCCGCGCGACATAGTCGGCCTTCTCGCCCACCGGCGCGACATAATGGAGCGCCGCTTCCGCATCCACCATCGATCCGCCCCGCGCGATCATCCACGCGGCGAGATAGGGCGCCGACAGGCATCCGCCGGCCGTCGCGACATTGCCATGGGCAATGAAGGGCGCATCGATCACCCGCACCCCCGCCTCCACCACCCAGGGCTTGGTGGTCAGGTCGGTGCAGGCCGGCAGATCGCCGACCAGGCCTAGCTTCGCCAGCAGCAGCGTGCCCGAACATTGCGCCCCGATCAGCTGGCGCGCCGGGTCGAGCGTGATCCGCCCCAGCATCGCCGCATCGGTCGCAATCTCGCGCGTGCGGATGCCGCTGCCGATCAGCACCGCGTCCGCTTGCGCCGCAAAGTCCAGCGGCCGCTGTCGCTGCACCCTCACCCCGTTCATCGACGTCACCGTCTCGTCGGGCGCGGTGATATAGGCGGCCCAGCCCTGCGGCTTCATCCGGTTGAGGATGGCGGCGGCGATGAAACTGTCCAGTTCGTTGAAACCCTCGAACGTCAGTATCGCAATCTGCATTGGTCATCCTCCTGCGCCGTCACCCGCCTGCCATAGCCCCTTGCCCGGCCACGCCCATGGCCAGTTTGCAGGCCATGGCCCGGCCAGATATCGCCACCGCGCCCGCCCTTCCCCTTTACGCCGCCGCCCCCGCCGGGCCATGCTTCGCGCACAAGAGGAGAGGCAATGGACCGGGATAATGGCCGCTGGGATTATATCATCCTGGGCGCGGGCAGCGCGGGATGCGTGCTGGCCAACCGGCTGAGCGCCGATCCGCGCAATAGCGTGCTGCTGCTGGAGGCCGGCGGCAAGGACGACTGGCTGTGGATAAAAATCCCGGTCGGCTATCTCTATTGCATGGGCAATCCGCGCACCGACTGGTGCCTGAAGACCGAGGCGGAGGCCGGCCTTGGCGCCCGCGCCATCGCCTATCCGCGCGGCCGGGTGATCGGCGGCAGCAGTTCGATCAACGGCATGATCTACATGCGTGGTCAGGCCGCCGATTATGATGGCTGGCGCCAGGCCGGCAATATCGGCTGGGGCTGGGACGATATCCTGCCCTATTTCGTGCGGGCGGAGGATCATCAGGACGGAGCCAGCGCCACCCATGGCGCGGGCGGCGAGATACGGGTCGAGCGGCAAAGGCTGCGCTGGGATCTGCTCGACCGCTTCCGCCAGGCCGCCAGCCAATATGGCGTGCCCGAAACCGCCGACTTCAACGGCGGCGACAATCTGGGCTCGGGCTATTTTCAGGTGACGCAGCGGCGCGGCCGGCGCTGGAGCGCGGCCGACGCCTTCCTGCGTCCGGCCATGAACCGCCCCAATCTGCGCATCGTCACCGGCGCGACGATCGACCGGGTGACGATTGCGCAGGGCCGCGCCACCGGCGTCCGCTTCCTGCTGGATGGCGACGCCTGCACCGCGCAGGCCGATGGCGAAGTCATCCTGTCGGCCGGCTCGATCGGCAGCCCCGCCATCCTCCAGCGATCGGGCATCGGTGACGGCGCCCGGCTGGCGGCACTCGGCATCGACGTGCTGGCCGACCGGCCGGGCGTCGGCGAAAATCTGCAGGATCATCTCCAGATACGCTGCGCCTATCGGGTGACCGGCATCGCCACCCTCAACGGCCGCGCCGGATCATGGCTGGGCAAGGCGTGGATGGGCCTGCACTATCTGGCCAGCCGCTCCGGGCCACTGTCGATGGCGCCCAGCCAGCTTGGCATGTTCGTCAAATCCGACCCGCGCCATGCCACCGCCAATCTCGAATATCATGTCCAGCCCTTGAGCCTGGCCGCGTTCGGTGGCGCGCTCGACGCCTTTCCCGCCTTCACCGCCAGCGTCTGCAACCTGCGCCCGCACAGCCGCGGCAATGTGTGGATCCATTCCGCCGATCCGCTCGCCCCGCCTGCCATCCGCCCCAATTATCTGTCGGCGGCCGAAGACCGCCAGGTCGCGGTCGAGGCGGTGCGCGTCACCCGCGCGATCGTCGGCCAGCCGGCCCTCGCCCCCTATGCGCCGCAGGAGTTCCGGCCCGGCCCGGAGCGGCAGGATGACGCCGCCCTGCTCGAAGGAATCGGCGCGATCGCCAGCAGCATCTTCCATCCGGTCGGCACCGCCGCCATGGGCAGCGGACCGCGCGCGGTGGTCGACCCGCAATTGCGCGTCCATGGCATTGCCGGGCTGCGCGTCATCGACGCATCGGTGATGCCGACGATCACGTCGGGCAACACCAATGCGCCGACCATGATGATCGCGGAAAAGGGGGCGGAGATGATCCTCGCCGCCGCCCGTTCCTGAACTATCGGGCCTGAGCTTTCGGGCCTGAGCTTTCGCGCCTCAGTCAGCGCCCGGTCGCCGACGCCCCCGTGCGATAGCCCGGCTGGGCCGGTTCGCCGAACGCCGCCAGGATCGTATCGAACCGGCGGGCCAAGTCGTCGCGATATTCGGGATGGGTGATGATATAGGGCTGGTCCTGCTCGACCGCACGCACCACCGCCCGGCCCAGCCAGATCGGCTCCATCATGTTGGCGCGAATCTGCGCCAGCCGCGCCGGGTCCATCGCGCCCGGCCCGACCGTATCGGATTCCGACATGCGGCTGCGGGTCAGGCCGGGAAACAGGGTGGAGACGCCGACGCCATGGGGCGCCAGTTCCTGCCGCAGCGAATCCGACAGGCCCAGCACGCCGAACTTGCTCGCCCAATAGGCGGCGAACAGGCCGAAGGGGTTGAGCCCGTTCATCGACGATGTGTTGACGATATGCCCCGCGCCCCGATCGACCATCGCTCGCGCGAAACAGGCGATGCCATTATAGACGCCGGTCAGGTTGACCGCGACCAGCCGGTCGAAATCGGCCGGGTCCATGTCGATCAGCGGCGCAAAGCCCGACGCGATCCCGGCATTGTTGCAGAGGATATCCACAGGCCCGAAGCGCGCTTCCGCCGCTGCCCTGGCCTGCGCCCAGCTGTCGCGACTCGTGACGTCGATCGGCAGCGCCATCGCGTCCGTCCCCGCCGGCAGCTTCGCCGCCTCCGCCTCGGCAAAATCCGCATCGATATCGGCCAGGATGATGCGCCCGCCCTGCTCGGCAAAGGCCTGCGCCATCCCCCCGCCGATACCGCCGCCGCCCCCGGTGATGAATATCGTCCTGCCCGCGATCTGCATCCTGCTCTCCTTTATATTTACAACAATAGTGTCGCAAATTAAGGCCGGCAGGGAAAGGGGCTATTGGCCCCGGCTGTAACTGCGCGTTTCCCCTTCCGCCGCCAGCTTCTTGTCCAGCATCCCGGCGGCGCGGTCGGCATAGCGGTGGCAGGCGGTCGGATCGATGAAGGCATTGGGCACGCGCTTCGCCCGCAGGCGCGCCAGCTTGGCCGGGTCGGCCGGATCGGGATGGGCGGTGATCAACAGGTCGCAATCCATTGCCCCCACCTTGGCAAAGGTCGCGCGGAAGGCGTCGACCACCGGCCGGTGCGCCGGATCGGAAAATGCATAGCCATCGGCCGCGATCGGATTGAGGCTGGAGCCGAAGACCATGGTCGCGCATTGCCGCCCCTCGCAGCTTTTCCAGCGCCAGCTCATGCTGCCCATCGTATGGCCCGGCGTCGCGACGGCGGTGATGACCGTGTCGCCCAGCCGGATCTCCTCGCCATCCTTGACCGTGCGCAGCCGGCGGACGGCGGGGAAACGCTCCAGCCAGGCCGCCTGCGGATCGGCAGGATCGATGCCGCCGGTGCGCAGCACGGCCGCTGCCGGCGCGCTCGCCACCACCGTCGCGCCGCTGTCGCGGGCCAGCGCGGCCAGCCCGCCGGCATGGTCGAAATGCGGTTCGGTGCTCAGGATCAGCTTCACGTCGCGGATCGAAAAGCCCAGCGCCCTGATGTTCGCCTCCACGTCGCGCACCGCCTGCGGCACCGCGCCGTCGATCAGGATCAGCCCGGCACTCGTCCTGATGAGCGCGACATTGAGGCCGCCGAACCCGACCAGATAGGTCTGGCCATGCAGCCGGATCGGCGCCTGCGGCGCCAGCCAGCGCTTGGACGAGGCAAGCGCGATCGGCCGCAGCAACGGATCATCCGCCGCCTTCGTCCAGGCCGGGCCACCCAGAAACATCGCAGCCATGCTGATACCTACGCCCATCCAGTTGCGCATCGTCCTACCCCTATATGCTTGGTGATGGGCAGAGATTGCGGGAGATACCGGCTAGCGACAAAGCATCAATTCTCGACACAGTCATTAGCTGATCTTATGCCTGGACCATGGATCGCGCCCAATTGCCGCTCAATGCCCTGCGCGCCTTCGAGGCGGCCGCCCGGCATCTCAGCTTCACCCGCGCCGGCCTCGAACTCTGCGTCAGCCAGGGCGCGGTCAGCCAGCAGGTCGCGCAGCTTGAGGCGCGGATCGGCGCGCCGCTGTTCCGCCGCCTGCCGCGCGGCCTCGCTCTGACCGATGAGGGGCTGGCGCTGCTCCCGGTGCTGGCCGATGCGTTCGACCGGGTCGGCGGCACGCTGGAGCGGATCGAGGGCGGGCGGCTGCATGAAGTGCTGACGCTGGGCGTGGTTGGCACCTTTGCCGGCGGCTGGCTGCTGCCGCGCCTTGCCGATTTCGCCCGCGCCTGCCCCCATGTCGATCTGCGGCTGATGACCAACAATAACCGGGTCGACCTGGCCGGCGAAGGGCTGGACCTGGCGATCCGCTTTGGCGAGGGTGCCTGGCACGGCACCCATGCCCAGCCGATCCTGCGCGCGCCGCTCGCCCCGCTCTGCACGCCCGCCCTCGCCGCTCGCTTGATCGATTCCACCGCGCTCGCGCGCGAGCCGCTACTGCGCTCCTATCGTGCCGACGAATGGCCGCGCTGGTTCGCCGCCGCCGGTGCGCCCTGCCCGCCGCTGCGCGGGCCGATGTTCGACACCTCGCTGCTGATGGTGGAGGCGGCGCGCGCCGGCCTTGGCGTCGCCCTCGCCCCGGTCGCGATGTTCGCCGCCGATCTGCAGGCCGGGCGGCTGGTCCAGCCTTTTCCTGAGAGCGTCGATGTCGGCGGCTATTGGCTCACCCGCCTGCTGTCCCGCCCCGACAGCCCCGCCATGGCCGCCTTCCGCGCCTGGCTGGCGGATGCTGTCCTACAGGGCTGATCGCCCCTATAATGGGGGTGGCCCGCGCAAGGATATTATAGGGGTTGGAAATTCTATATCGAAATGTGCGGGAAATATGGGAAGTTAAGCGATCGAAATCCTATTGCGGATAGCTGATCGCCATCACCTCATATTCCTTTTCCCCGGCGGGCAGATGCACCCGGCGCAGGTCGCCGATGGCCGCCCCGCGCAGCGCACGGGCGATCGGTGATCCCCAGCCGATCCGGCCGGCATCCACATCGGTCTCGTCATTGCCGACGATCGTCACGGTGCGATGATTGTCATCCTCGTCGGCGATGGTGACGGTCGCGCCGAAATAGACCCGCCCCTTATCGGGCTGCTGGCGCGGGTCGACGACCTTGGCGTCCTTCATCTTCTTCGACAGGCGCTTCAATTGCCCGTCGATCTCGCGCATCCGCTTGCGGCCATAAAGATAGTCGCCATTTTCGCTGCGGTCGCCATTGCCCGCGGCCCAGCTCACCACCTCGACGATGCGCGGCCGCTCGACACCCAGCAGATGGTCATATTCGGCGCGCAGCTTCGCAAAGCCCTCGGGGCTGATATAATTGGGATAGGGACCGCTCATGCCGCCCCTTATCCACAGCCTTGGCCGACGCGCAAACCGGAAAGATCAGCCCGGCGTCTGCTTGCCCAGATAGCGGCTCAGCACCGCATTGCTGCCCTTGAACTTGGCCCGCTCCGGATTCATCGCTTCATAGACGACGGCATTTTCCAGCACCCGCTGCACATAGTTGCGCGTCTCGAAGATCGGAATCTGCTCGATCCAGCGCAGCATGTCGGCGCCCGGCAGGCGCGGGTCGCCATTGGCCTTGACCCAGCGATTCACATTGCCCGGCCCGGCATTATAGGCAGCGACCGCCAGCGGATAGCTGCCGCCATAATAGTCCAGCATGCGCTGGAAATAGCCCGACCCCAGCATGATGTTGTAGCTGGGATCATTGAGCGAACCGGCATCATAGCTCAGGCCCAGCTTGCCCGCCTGCTCGCGCGCCGTGCCCGGCATCAGCTGCATCAGGCCGCGCGCGCCGGCATGGCTGACGATCTGCTTGTCGAACTGGCTTTCCTGCCGCGCGATCGCATGGACCATGGTCCAGTTATATTGCGCCGTCGGCGGCACCGGCACGCGCGGGAAAGCGCTGGCGCCATAGCCGGTCAGGCCGTTGGACACGGCGCGACGTCCGACCATCACGCCCATGTCGGGGCGGCCCAGATTCTGCGCCAGCTCTGCGGCCAAGAAATGATCGCCATCGCTGTCCGCACCATTGGCAATGGCGCGCACGAACTTGCTCTGGTCTTCCCAATAGCCCATCTGGCCCAGCGCCCTGGCGGCGCGCACCACCGAACGGTTGTTGAACTCGCTGCGCTCGGCGGCCGAGATCGCCACCGCCCGTTCGGGCGGCGGCGGCACCGGCCGGCCCAGCCGTTCCAGCGCCAGCTGGCCATAATATTGATCGGGGAATTGTGCCGACTGGTTGAAATAGCTGTTGGCGCTGGCGGCATCGCCCGCCTGCAGCGCCGCGCGCCCGGCCCAATAATAGCCCTTGGCCTGGACCTGGGGCGACTTGCCGCCGGTCGCATAGCGGCGGAACATCGCCACCGCATCGGTCGGCCGGTTGAGATTGTAGAAGGCGGTCGTGCCCGCCAGCCAGGCAAGGCTGGTATAATCGTCGCGCTCGCCGATCGGCCGGGTCGACACATCCGTGCCCGGCGCATAGGCGTCGTCCAGCTGGCTTGCGATGCCATAGGCAAAGCTCCACTGGCTGTCGTTCGCCGACGACCGCGCCTGGGTCAGCAGCGTCTCATACCATTTTTCGGCATTGCCGGGGCGGAAGGTCAGCGGCTGGCGATTGGCCAGATATTGGCGCCCGGCGATCCAGTTGCCGCTGTTGAGCAGCCAGGTCGCCTTGTCGGCAATGAAGCCCGCATCGCTCGCGCCGCCGGCCGGCTCGGCCGTCTGCATCTTGATCGCGGCGTCCGGCGACTTCTGGCGAAAGGCGATACGCGCATCATAGATCGCCCGCCGCGCCGGGCTGACATAGGCCAGCATTCGCATCGCGCCGATCGTATCATTGCTCCACAACAGCACATCGGCGCGCTGGTCATGGTCGGCCACGGTAAAGCCCGATCCGAACAGCGACAAAAGCCTCGCCTCGTCGGTCGGGCTCAGCGTGCCGGTGATCCAGGCGGTGCGCGCGGCCACCCGCGCCTCATCCATCCGCCCGGCCTGCATCAGCGCCACGGCATTGCGGGCATGGCCGGTCGCGGTGCGCGCCGGGAAGCGGGCGAAGAAGGCGATCACCTGGCGCGGATCAAAGCTGTCGGGATTGATCCCGGTCTCGGCCAGCCGCCGCATCCGGTTCTCGCCCGGCCAGCCGGGATTGGCCATGATGAAGCTGGCATAGGTGGAAAAGCCGAGGCCATCGCTCTGCTGCAAGGCGCGCCACTGGCTGATCGTGCCGGCGATCGAGGGATCGGACGGCATGCCGACGCGGCTCGCCGCCTGGTTCCAGGCGCTGGGCTGAGTCGAGCCCGGCTGGCCCGGCAAAGGCTGCACCATCGCCTGGGCATAGACGGTGGGGGTTTCGGTCTGGGCGCCGGCACCGGCGGTTGCGAGCAATAAAGCAATGACAGGCATGCGGATCAGGTAACTTTCGACAGTTCCGGGCTTCGGCATGCTGGACATAATCGCTATTGCATCCTTATCAGGCCCTGAATGACGCGCTATAGCGCGCCGCTTGCCCGATCATGCCCCGGTCGCCCGGAGAATTGAAGGAGTTTAATGATGTTTTCCGGGTCGATTCCAGCCCTGGTGACCACTTTCCGCGACGGAGCGGTGGACGAGGCCGCCTTCCGCGCCCTGGTCGACTGGCAGATCGAGGAAGGGTCGAGCGCGCTGGTCCCCTGCGGCACCACCGGCGAAAGCGCGACCATGACGGTCGAAGAGCATAATCGCGTCATCGCCATCTGCGTCGACCAGGCGGCCGGCCGCGTGCCGGTGATCGCCGGCTGCGGATCGAACGACACCCGCATCGCGCTGGAGCATATGTATGCGGCGCAGGCCGCCGGCGCCGACGCGGCGCTGGTCGTCGCGCCCTATTACAACAAGCCGAATCAGGAAGGCGTCTACCAGCATTTCGCCTATCTTGCGCAGCGCTGCGACCTGCCGATCGTCCTCTACAACGTCCCCACCCGCACCATCACCGACATCGGCGTGCCGGTGATGCACCGGCTGAGCCAGGAATATCAGTCGATCGTCGGGGTGAAGGACGCCACCGGGAATCTGGGGCGGGTCACCGCGCAGCGCCTCGCCTGCGGCCCGGACTTCTGCCAGCTTTCGGGGAATGACGAAACCGCACTCGGCTTCAACGCGATGGGCGGCCGGGGCTGTATTTCGGTCACCGCCAATGTCGCCCCGCGCCTGGTCGCCGATTTCCAGGCGGCCTGCGCCGCGCAGGATTGGGATGGTGCCCTGGCGCTGCAGGATCGTCTCTATCCCCTGCATGATGCCCTGTTCAGCGATTCTTCACCCGGCCCTGTCAAATATGCGCTTACCCGCGTGCGGCCCGACATGCCCGGCGAGCTTCGGCTGCCGATTACCTGGCCGTCGGAATCGAGCCGCGCCGCGGTCGATCGCGCGCTAGAGATCGCCGGTCTGGTTTGACGCGCCGGCGTCCCTATATGATGAATTGAGTTAAGCAGCAGACTATGGCCCGCCCCCGCCCCGCAACCTTCGACAAGAAGAAGATCGTCGCCGAGAACCGGCGCGCCCGTTTCGATTATTTCATCGAGGACGTGTTCGAGGCCGGCATCGCGCTGCAGGGCACCGAGGTGAAGGCCTTGCGCGGCGGCGAGGGCAATATCGCCGAAAGCTATGCCGAGGTGAAGGGCAACCAGGTCTTCCTGGTGAACAGCAACATCCCCGAATATAGCCATGGCAACCGCGAAAATCACGAGCCCAAGCGGGTGCGCAAGCTGCTGCTGCACGAGCGCGAGATCGAGAAGATGCACAGCGCGGTGTCGCGCAAGGGCATGACGCTGGTGCCGCTGATGGTCTATTTCAACAGCCAGGGCCGGGCCAAGGTCGAACTGGCGCTGGCCAAAGGCAAGCAGAATCACGACAAGCGCGACACGATCAAGGAACGCGACTGGAAGCGCGATCAGCAGCGCATCATGAAGGCGCATAGCTGATCCATGGACAATCGCTTCTCCCGCTGGTGGCACGCCAACGCGCCGACCCGTGAATCGCTGGAGAAGAGCCGCGTCCTTGCCCCCGTCGCCCATCGCGTGCTGGAACCTTCGCTGTGGCGCTTCACCCGTCGGTCGGTGCCGCGCGGCGTCGCGCTCGGCCTGTTCGTCGGCATCTTCCTGCTGATCCCCGGCGTCCAGATCGCCGGCGCCGCGATCTTCGCCCTGCCCTTCCGCGCCAATATTCCGGTGGCGGCGGCAATGACCTTCCTGTCCAACCCGGCCACCACGCCGCTGATCCTGATGGCGTCGGTGTGGCTCGGCAACTGGATGCTCGGCCGCAGCGCCGACACCTCGGGCTTCATGGCGCTGGTCGATGGCCATGCCTCGATCGGCCAATGGTGCGCCTGGCTCTTTTCCGAAGCCGCCCCGGCCATGCTGCTCGGCCTGTTCCTCATCTCGCTCGCCAGCGCGGTGCTCGGCTATGTCGGCGCCGACTGGTTCTGGCGCCGACGCATGGGGCGCAAGTGGCAGGCGCGCAAATTGAGGATTGGCAAGCGCACCGAAAGCAGCGCATTGGAAGAGATCGCCCGGATCTGATCCGTGGCGTCATGGTTCCATTGTAAGGGCTTAAGGGGACGGCGCCGATGGTCGCGCGGGTAAATAGGGATGATGAGGCGTGGATGGGGCAGGCCCCGTCGCGCAGCTTCGTGCCCCTGCTCGCGCTCGCCGCGGCCGCCTCCGCCGCGATCGTCCTCTATGCCATTGGCGACTGGGCGCTGGCCGCCAGCTTTGCCGCCACGGTCATCACCATCGCCGCGCTGCTCGCCTGGTATCGCCGCCTCTACCCCCCGCCGCTGTCCGCCAGTGATGCCGTGCCCGACTGGACCGTGGCGCGCGCCGCCGCCGACGCCTCCAGCATGGCGATCGCCGTCACCGACCGCGCCGGCCGGCTGGTCTGCGCGAGCGACCTGTTCGGCGAATGGTTCCCCGGCTACCCCTCGCCCCCGGCCGTCAATGCCGATGCCTCGCTGATCGAGAGCTTGACCGCCGCCGCCCGCGCCGCTTGGCGCGATGGCGAGGCCAAG
Organism: Sphingobium sp. LF-16; assembly: GCF_003711185.1. Taxonomy (NCBI): domain Bacteria; kingdom Pseudomonadati; phylum Pseudomonadota; class Alphaproteobacteria; order Sphingomonadales; family Sphingobiaceae; genus Sphingobium; species Sphingobium sp. LF-16. The sequence continues at coordinate 3,167,147 of NZ_CP029335.1, forward strand.
GTGGAGGCGATCGCCCATGCGACCCTGCGCCTCGACGTCGACATCACCCGCACCGGTCGCTCCGAAGATTATCTGCTCTGGCGCTTCACCCCGATGCGCCAGCCCAGCGCGCTCGACGATGTCCATCGCGTGCTGACGGGCGAAGCCGGACGGCAACTGGGCGAAGCCGGCATCATGGCGGTGATGATCGGCGGCGAGGGCCGCATCCGCGCCGCCAACGGTGCCTTCCTGCTGCGCGCCGCCGGACGGATCGACGCCAACATCACCGGCCGCGATTTCGCCGCCCATATGCGGGTCGATGACAAGGGCCGGCTGTTCCTGGCGCGCGAGGAAAGCGGCGGCCTGCCGCTGCGCCTGCTCCAGGTGCCGCTGCGCCGTGCGTCGCAGCCGGGCGGCGTCCAGAATGGCGCGCAGGACGGCCCGATGCTGCTGCTGCTGATCGACGAGCCGGCCGGCGGCGGCGGCACCTCCGCCCTTTCCTATATCGAAACCCTGCTCTCGCTGCTGCCCTTCGGCCTCGCCATGGCCGACCGCGACGGCCGGGTGCTGTTCGTCAACAAGGCGTTCGCCCGCGCCGCCGGCATCAAGGATGCCGAAACGCCCAACTATCCCGGCGACCTTGTCGTGCGCGAGGATCAGGCGGCGGTGGCCGATGCAGTACGCCGCTTTGCCGTCGGCCCGCAAATGTCGGGCGACATCGCCGTGCGCATGCGCGAACAGCCCGAGGAACCGATCGCGCTCAGCCTTGCCGGCGTGCGCGGCCTGGGCGAGGCCGCCGTGCTGCTCAGCCTCAAGGATAATAGCGAGGAATCGAAGCTCAAGCGTCAGGTCGCGCAGGCGACCAAGATGCAGGCGATCGGCCAGCTGGCCGGCGGCGTCGCCCATGACTTCAACAATATCCTGACCGCCATCATCGGCCATTGCGACCTGATGCTGATGCGCCATACGCCGGGCGACAGCGACTATGACGACATCACCCAGATCAAGTCGAACAGCAATCGCGCGGCGGGCCTCACCCGCCAGCTCCTCGCCTTCTCGCGCCAGCAGACGCTGCGCCCCCAGATATTGCAGCTGCCCGACATCGTCGCCGACGTCTCCAACCTGCTGAAGCGGCTGCTCGGCGAGAATGTGAAGCTCGACGTCAGCCATGGCCGCAACCTCGGCGCAGTGCGTGCCGACCCCGGCCAGCTGGAACAGGTCATCATCAACCTGGCGGTCAATGCCCGCGATGCCATGCCCGAAGGCGGCACGCTCAATATCCAGACCTATGGCGTGCCGGCGAACCGCGTGCGCGAGATGCGGCAGCAAATTCTGCCGATCAGCGACTATACCGCGTTGCGCGTGTCCGACACGGGGCTGGGCATCCCGCCCGACATCTTGTCCAAGATCTTCGAGCCCTTCTTCACCACCAAGGAACTGGGCAAGGGCACGGGCCTTGGCCTTTCCACCGTCTATGGCATCGTCAAGCAGTCGGGCGGCTATATCTTCGCCGAATCCGAGCTGGGCCGGGGCGCCAGCTTCGTCATCTATCTGCCGGTCTATGCCGGCGGCGACATCGAGCAGGCCAAGCCCAAGACGCCGATCAAGCGCAGCGAAACCTGGGGCACCGGCACGGTTCTGCTGGTCGAGGATGAGGATATGGTCCGCGCCGTGGCCGAACGCGCCCTCACCCGCCAGGGCTACAAGGTGCTGACCGCCAGCGACGGCGAACAGGGGTTGGAAGTGCTGGGCGGCGGCGAGAAGATCGACCTGCTGATCTCCGACGTGGTGATGCCCAATATGGATGGCCCGGCCATGGTGGCGCAGGCGCGACGCAGTTTCCCCGACCTCCCCGTGCTGTTCATGTCCGGCTATGCCGAGGAGCAACTGCGCAAGTCGATCGACATCGCCAATGTCGCCTTCCTGCCCAAGCCCTTTTCCGTCAATCAGTTGGCCGAAGCGGCGCGCGACGCGCTGGCGATGCGACCGGCGGCGGAATGAACTTGGCCGCCGGCAAACGATTATGCTGGGCATCGCCTGCCCCTTTGGCTAGCGATGGGAAGCAAGCACAAGGGACAAGGGCGCATGGCTGACGGCAAGTCCATCCTCATCGTCGAGGATGAAGCGATGATCGGCATGATGCTGGAAGATTATCTCGACGCGCTCGGTTATCGCCTCCACGCGACCGCCGCGTCGGTGGACGAGGCGTGCGCCCTGGCGCGCGAGGGCGGGTTCGACGCCGCCCTGCTCGACTGCAATCTCCAGGGTGAAAAAAGCTGGCCGGTCGCCGACATATTGGCGCAGCAGTCGATCCCCTTCCTGTTCGCCACCGGCGGCATGGCGGATGATCTGCCGCAGGGCCATGCCGATCGCCCGACGCTCGCCAAGCCCTTCACCATCGGTGCCGTGGAACGCGCGCTGGAGAAGATTCTCGCCGACTGAATAGGCAGGATAGGAAATTTCCGTTCCCCTCTTGTTCCACAGGAACAAACAGGATACATCATTGGCAGGCGCCGAGTGACTCGACGCGATCCGCTTGACAGGGGATAGGCCGATGACCGCTATGCTCTCACTCATCGATTCCAAGAAGACAGGCACAATGGACAGACAGAAAGCATTGGAGGCGGCGCTCGCCCAGATTGATCGCGCCTTCGGCAAGGGCAGCGCGATGAAGCTCGGCAGCCGCGAGAAGATCGAGATTGAATCGATCTCGACCGGCTCGCTCGGCCTCGACATCGCGCTCGGCATCGGCGGCCTGCCCAAGGGCCGCATCATCGAGATTTATGGCCCGGAAAGCTCGGGCAAGACCACGCTGACGCTGCATGCGATCGCCGAAGCCCAGAAGGCCGGCGGCACCGCTGCCTTCGTCGACGCGGAACATGCGCTCGACCCCATCTATGCCAAGAAGCTGGGCGTCGACATTGACGAACTGATCGTGTCGCAGCCCGACACCGGCGAACAGGCGCTGGAAATCGTCGACACGCTGGTCCGCTCCAACGCCATCGACATCCTCGTCGTCGACTCGGTCGCCGCGCTGGTGCCGCGTGCCGAGATCGAGGGCGAGATGGGCGACAGCCATGTCGGCCTGCAGGCGCGTCTCATGAGCCAGGCGCTGCGCAAGCTGACCGGGTCGATCGCCCGCTCCAAGTGCATGGTGATCTTCATCAACCAGGTGCGCATGAAGATCGGCGTGATGTACGGCAATCCGGAAACCACCACCGGCGGCAACGCGCTCAAATTCTACGCCTCGGTCCGTCTCGACATCCGTCGCACCGGCCAGATCAAGGATCGCGACGATATCGTCGGCAACGCGACCCGCGTGAAGGTGGTGAAGAACAAGGTCGCCCCGCCCTTCAAGCAGGTCGAGTTCGACATCATGTATGGCGAGGGCATTTCCAAGATCGGCGAGATGCTCGACATCGGCGTCAAGGCCGGGCTGGTCGAGAAGTCGGGCTCCTGGTTCTCCTATGACTCGGTCCGCATCGGCCAAGGTCGCGAAAACGCCAAGACCTTCCTCAAGGAAAATCCCGAAATGGCAGACCGCCTGGAAAAGGCGATCCGCGGCAAGACCGAGGAAGTCGCCGAAGGGATGATGGCCGGACCCGAAGCGGGGGATGACGACTAAGCAGGACGACCGCGCCCGACCGGATCAACCGGGCGCTTGATCCTGCCTTTCGTCCACCTCTGGCTTCACGCTCTGAAAAGGCCCGTCGCGCGATGGCGCGGCGGGCCTTTTACCTGCCGGGCGCGCGACAGGGCTGTCGCCATGCAGGCGCAACGGAGGGGAAGAGGGAAAAGACCGCTATTCGTGCGGCCGCAGGGCGCGGTTGAGCGAATCCAGCACCTCGGCGATCGGTTCGGTCACGGTGACGCTGCGGCCTTCGCCAAAGCGGATGCGGGTGCCGTCGGTCACGGATGAGACGAAGGTCACCTGGGTAGGGTTGACCGCGGTTTCGGTGCGATCGACGCCGACGAACATGACAAGCATGATCTTCTCTCCCATTTTCGGCCCGTGCCGGACCCATTGGGTGCAAGACTAGCTGCTTTTTGCGCCGTTACCAGAGGCTTTGTGCGGTTCAGCCTGCCTGGATCGCCTGTAGGAACCGGCTCGCCCGATCATCCAGCCGGTGCGCGACCGTCGCCAGTTGCCCCGCCGCAACGCCGATATCATGGGCGCCCGCCGCCGCCGCGCTTGCATTGTCGCTGATCTGGCGCGCACTCTGGCGGATATGGTCGCTCGACGATCCGGCTTCCGACAGGCTGGCGGCGATCGACCGGCTGAAGGCGCCATGGCGCGCCACCGCCGAAAAGACCGATGCCGACACCTCATTCGCGGTCGCCATCGCCGCGTCCATGTGCAGATGGCCCTGCGCCACCGTCTCCACCGCCAGCCGGACATGGCCGATGCGCTGGCCGATCTCGGCCGCCGCCTCGCGCGTCTGGCTCGCCAGCGTCTTCACCTCGCGCGCCACCACGGCAAAGCCCTGCCCCGCCTCGCCGGCCCGTGCCGCCTCGATGCTGGCATTGAGCGCCAGCATGCTGGTCGCCCGCGCAATATCGTCGATCAGGGTGATGACCGCGCCGATCCCGTCCGCCTCGACGCGCAGCGCCGCCGTCTGCTCGGCCCCGACCTGCGTCTGCGCCACCGCCGCGCGGATCGCCTCGCCCGCCGCGCGCACCTGGCTTTCCATCGCCTGGAACAGCCCGCCCAGTTCCTGCCCGCCGCTGGCGATGCCGTGCAGGCTGTCGGCAGTCTGCTCCGCCGCGACCGCCATGCCGGCCGCCGCCTCGCCATTGCCCGACGCCCGCTCCACCGCCTGTTCAGCGCGCGCCGACAGCATGTCGGCCATGCCGACCAGATCCGCGATCAGCGCCTCGACATCCGCGCGAAATGCGCCGCTCTCGCGCGTCACATGTTCCAGCCGCCGGGTGCGGGCCAGCGCATCGCGCGTATCCCGCTCCGCCGCCAGCCGCAGCAGCAGCAGGCCGCCGACCACGCCGGCATAATGGCCGCCCTGCGTCACGATCAGCCCCTCGCAATCACTCCCCTGCGCCGCATAAAGGTCGATCAGCCGTTCGACGCTGGCGCTCTGTTCGACCGTCGCGCACGGCCGCACATGTTCGTCCAGCCGCCCGCCGAAACTGGGATTGCGCAGCAGCGCATGGCCGAAGGGGTTGAACAGGATGCGCCGCATGTCGCGCTCATAAATGGCCCCCACCGGCCGATCGGCGGCGTCCACTACCGGCAGCAGCCGCAGCGCCGCATCGTCCTGGAAGCGGTCGACGGCCTGGCTGAGCGGCTGGCCCAGCCGGACCGCAGTGCAGCCCTGCGCAAAGGGCAAGGCGGTGCCGGCGGCAACATGCGGCTCCGGGTCGGGCCGATCGAGCATCTGGGGCGCGTACATGGCGCCCGGCCTAGAAGAAAAGGGTAAATGACCGCTTAGTATTTGATGACGCTTTTGTTACAGATCGTTGTTTTTACGGAATTATTTGGCCGGCTTATAGCCAAATGCCTCGCGTGCCAGCTTGACCACCTCGGGATCGGCCGCCGGGAAATCCATCGGCACCAGTTTCTCCAGCCGCTCCGCGACATAGGTCAGCGCCGCGATTCGTCCGGCCTTGCGGTTATTATTGTCGATCACCTTCCAGGGCGCCTGCTTGGTGTCGGTCTTCTCGAACATGTCGTGCATCGCATCCCAATATTCGGCCCGCCTGGCCCGGTTGCGATAATCGTCGGCGCCGGTCTTCCACCGTTTCCACGGCGTATCCAGCCGCTGCGCCAGTTGCTCATCCTGCGTCTCCTGGGTGATGTGGACGAACAGCTTGATGATGTTGGTGCCGGTATCGACCTGCTGCGCCTCGAACGCATTGATATCCTTGTAGCCGCGCTTCCATTCCGCCTTGGTGGCATATTTCTCCACCCGCTCGACCAGCACCCGGCCATACCAGCTGCGGTCGAACAGGCCGATATTCTGGCTGGCGGGCAGCCGGGTCCAGAAGCGCCAGAGGAAATGATGGTCCAGTTCCTCGCGCGTCGGCGCGGCAATCGGGTGGACCTGATAGTAACGCGGGTCCCAGTCCGCGGTCATCCGCTTGATGATGCCGCCCTTGCCCGCGCCATCCCAGCCTTCCAGCATGATGACGGTCCGGCGGCGATGCAGGATATGGGCGACCTGAATCTTCGACAGGCGACGCTGCAGCGCCAGCAGCGCCGCATCATAATCGCCTTTATACTTCGCCCCGGTTTCATAGTCCGACAGATTGATCGTCATGCGCCGCTCTCCTGCAAGGGGACGGCTGATTAGATCGAACCGCGCCGCCAAGAGCAAGCGCGGCCTCAGTGCAGTATGGCGTCGGTATCGACCAGCCGCACATCGTGCATCATGTCGAGATAGGCCTGGAGATAGAATTTGTGCGAGGCGCCGACGATCACCAGCATGCGCTGGCCCGGCGCGGCGGCGAACACGTCGCGAATATTGGCCGCCATGCGCAGGTTGCGCACCTCCCAATAGCCGGCATAGCCGCGCCCGAAACGCTCGGGCGAAGGCTCCTTGAGCGCCGCGCCGAAATCGCTGTCATAGATGGTCTGCGCCTGATCCGGCGCATTATAGGCGCGATAGAGCGCCAGCACGCCGGCCCCCGTCCGGATGCCGGGCTGCAGCGCCGCATCGGCCGCCTTGCGCCGCGCCGTCGCTTCATTGTCCCACGCCTTCATGATCGCCGCGCCCGCTGCCTTCTCCTCCTCGGCATTGCGATAGGGCCGGTCGGCGCTGTGGTCGTCCATCGGTTCCAGCCGCTCCAGCCCCAGCCTGGCAGCCAGCGGCGCGGCAATCAGGAACTCCTCGTTGCGACGCTGGCGCAGCGTTTCCAGCCGCGCCACCAATATGGCGTCCAGCCCATCCCCCACATGACGGTCCGCGCCGTCCAGCCGCAGCCATTGCACCAGCGCCGATCCCTGATCCGCCGCCGCCAGGAACAAGGCCGCCAGATGGCGCCGGTCCGATGCCGTCGGTCGCTCCGGCCAGGCGGTCAGACGCCGCTCGACCTCGGCCGTGGCAGCCGGAACGTCCAGCCCGGTCGCCTGGCGCGCCGGCGTCGCGTCCCAGCAATAGGTTTCCACCGTCTCGGCATAGCGGAACGGCGCGCGGCGCAACGCATCGCACTGCAGACCAGATAGGGTTTCGACCGCGATCGATTGCGGCTTCCACGCCGCCAGTCGGTCGATCAACGGCCCCAGCGCCTGCGCATCGAAATCCTTTGGCCAGCCCGACAGATGGGGCGTGCCCAGCACCATCACCTCATTGGGCGGCCCGGCAACCGCCTTCAAAGCGCGCGGATCGAAACCGGGACCAGTCGCCTGCACAGACACCGCCGCAAGCCCCGCCGCCACTATCGCCATGATCGTCCGCATCATCCGCCACGCTCCCTTGCCGCCACGTGTGTTATCATAACAATACAGCAAGGCAAGACGGCAAAGAAAAAGGCCCCCGCCAGATGGCGGGAGCCCTGTTCTTCCCAGCCGATGGAAAGGCTTATGCCTTCGCCTGCGGCTCCACGACACGAACATGCAGTTCGCGCAGCTGCTTGAACTCGGCGGCGCTGGGCGCCCCCATCAGCAGGTCTTCGGCGCGCTGGTTCATCGGGAACAGCGTGATCTCGCGCAGATTCTGCGCGCCGCACAGCAGCATCACGATGCGGTCGACACCGGCGGCCATGCCACCATGGGGCGGCGCACCGTACTGGAACGCGCGATAGAGACCACCGAACCGCTCTTCCACGTCCGCCTGGCTGAGGCCCACCAGTTCGAACGCCTTGACCATCGCCTCGGGCGACTGGTTACGGATCGAACCCGACGCGATCTCATAGCCGTTGCAGACCATGTCATACTGATAGGCCTTGAGGCTCAGCGGATCCTGATTGTTGAGCGCGTCCAGCCCGCCCTGCGGCATCGAGAAGGGATTGTGGGCGAAGTCGACCTTCTTCTCGTCCTCGTCATATTCATAGAAGGGGAAGTCGACGATCCAGCACAGGTCGAACCGGTCCTTGTCGATCAGGTCGAGCGTCTCGCCGACGCGGATGCGCGCCAGGCCCGCCAGCTTCGCCGCCTGGCCTTCCTTGCCGGCGGCGAAGAACACGCCGTCGTTCGGGCCAAGGCCCAGCGCCGCGATCAGCTTGGCGGTCGCTTCCTCGCCATGATTCTTGGCGATCGGGCCGCCGGGGACGCCATCCTTGATGTTGATATAGCCAAGGCCCGAATAGCCTTCGCCGCGCGCCCAGTTGTTCATGTCGTCGAAGAATTTGCGGCTGCCCGCGCCCGCGCCCGGCGCCGGGATCGCGCGGATGACATTGCCGCTTTCGACCAGGCTGGCGAAGATGCCGAAGCCCGAGCCGTGGAAATGCTCGGTCACGTCCTGGATGATGATCGGGTTGCGCAGGTCCGGCTTGTCGCTGCCATACTTGAGCATGGCTTCGGCATGCGGGATGCGCGGGAAGCTGCCGGCCGGGGTGACCGGCTTGCCCTGGGCAAATTCCTCGAACACCGATGCGATGACCGGCTCCATCGTGTTCCAGACATCTTCCTGGGTGACGAAGCTCATTTCCAGGTCGAGCTGGTAGAATTCGCCCGGCAGGCGATCGGCGCGCGGATCTTCGTCGCGGAAACAGGGGGCGATCTGGAAATAGCGGTCGAAACCGGCGACCATCAGCAGCTGCTTATATTGCTGGGGCGCCTGCGGCAGAGCGTAGAACTTGCCCGCATGGATGCGGCTGGGCACCAGGAAGTCGCGCGCACCTTCGGGCGAGGACGCGGTCAGGATCGGCGTCGAATATTCGGTGAAGCCGGCATCTTCCATGCGGCGACGCATGTCGCGGATGATCTTGGTGCGGGTGACTATATTGGCGTGCAGCGTTTCGCGGCGCAGGTCCAGGAAGCGATAGCGCAGGCGGATATCCTCGGGATATTCCTGCTCGCCCGCCACCGGCAGCGGCAGTTCAGCCGCGGTCGACAGCACGGTGACCTTGTCGGCCACGACTTCGATCGTGCCGGTCGCCATCTTCGGGTTGGTCGCTTCCGGGCCGCGCGCGACGACGGTGCCGTCGATCGTCACGACCGATTCCGCACGCAGGCCGTCCAGGATGCGCAGCGGCTCGCTGTCCGCCTTGGCGACGATCTGGGTCAGGCCATAATGGTCGCGCAGATCGATGAAGAGAACGCCGCCATGATCGCGCTTGCGATGCACCCAGCCGGACAGGCGCACATTCGCGCCGACATCGGCTTCACGAAGGGCGCCGCAATTGTGGGTGCGATAGGCGTGCATGGCGTTTCGATCTTTCAAATTCGTTTTACGGAAATGACAAATTGTTGCGGCCCGGCTATGGGCTTGCCTTGTCGACTATCGACCAGCCCGCAGGACGCGGGCCAGCCCATAATAAGATCGAAGACCATATGCAAATTCATCCGCTGATTACCGACAGCAAGACGCTTTCCGATTTCTGCGCCCGCATGGCCAAATCCCCCTATGTCGCGGTGGATACCGAGTTCATGCGCGAGAATAGCTACTGGCCCGAACTCTGCCTGGTCCAGGTCGCCGACTCCAGCGAGGCCGCGGCGATCGACCCCAAGGCGCCGGGGATCGACCTTACGCCCCTGCTCGACCTGCTGGTCAATAATGAGGACGTGCTCAAGGTCTTCCATGCCGGCGGCCAGGACATCGAGATCGTCCATAATCTGACCGGCAAGACGCCGCATCCGATGTTCGACACCCAGATCGCCGCCATGGCGCTCGGCCTTGGCGAACAGATCGGCTATGGCAACCTCGTCGACGCCTGGCTCGGCGTGCAACTCGACAAGGGCGCACGGTTCACCGACTGGGCGCGCCGCCCGCTCGACAAGCGCCAGATCGACTATGCGATCGGCGATGTCACCTATCTGATCGAAATCTTCCCCAAGATGCTGGAAGAACTGCGCAAGACCGGGCGCGGCGACTGGCTCGACCAGGAAATGGAGCGGATCAGTGATCCCTCCAATTACGAGAATGATCCGTCCGAAGCCTGGAAGCGCGTCCGCATCGCCAGCCGCAAGGCCGATGTCCTGGGTCGCCTCAAGGCGCTGGCCGCCTGGCGCGAGAAGGAAGCCCAGGACAAGAATCTGCCGCGCGGCCGCATCGTCAAGGACGAGACGCTGGCCGACATCGCCAGCCACCCGCCGCGCGCGCAGGAGGATCTGGGCAAGGTGCGCGGCCTGTCCGCCACCTGGAAGAGCAACGACATTGGCGGCCGGCTGATGGCGGCGCTGGGCGCGCACAAGCCGCTCGGCAAGGACGAGATGCCCGAACGCGATCCCAAGCGTCCGGGCCTGGGCAAGGATGGCGCACTGGTCGCCGACCTGTTGAAGCTGTTGCTCAAGATCCGCTCGCGCGACATCAATGTCGCCCCGCGCCTGCTCGCCCGCACCGACGATATCGAGGCGCTGGCCGCTGGCGTGCGCGACGATCTCGCGATCCTGGAAGGCTGGCGCTATGACCAGTTCGGCCGGGATGCGGTGGACCTGGTCGAAGGGCGCCTGGCCTTTGCCGTCAAGAATGGCCGGCTGAAAATGACGCGGACCGAATGAGGAGACGGACGATGCGGATGACGATGATGGCGATGATATTCCTGCCCCTGACCGCCTGTGCCGGGACCAATGGTGAAGGCCCCGACTCCGCATCGCCGCCTGCCATGGCGCAGGGGCCGTGCAGCCATGACGGGCTCGACCGCTTCACCGGCCAGAAGGCGACGGCCGATTTGGGCGCGGAATTGCTCAAGGCATCGGGCGCGAAGACGCTGCGCTGGGGCGGCCCCAATATGGCCATGACCATGGACTTCCGCCCTGACCGGCTGACCGTCAGCTATGACGATCAGATGGTCGTCACCAGCGCCCGCTGCGGCTGACCCGCGCGCGCCCTCATTCGGCGGCGCGCGGCAACTCCACTACCGTGCTCCCATCGAGCGCGGTGATCAGCACCACCGCCCCCTCGGCGCCATAGGCGCCGTGCAGGGCGACGATAGAGGCCTTCACGGCCACCGCCTCGCCGCGATTGCTCAGCAGCATGGTCTGCACGCATTGCGCGCCCTGCCCCTGCATCGCCCGCTCCAGCGCCTGGCGGAATGCTGCGCGGCCATGGGTCAGCACCAGATCGGTCAGTTGCACGCCCATCACCCGCTCGCGCGGCAGGCTCAGCATGTCGGTGAAGGGCACATCGACCGCGTCGATCGTGCCGCGCACCGACAGGCGGACATAGCCGACATCGCCATGGGCGGTCATCGCCTCGATGATCGCGGCCTTGGCATCGGCCAGCCGATGGCGGCGCACATCCTCGGTAATGTCGCGGAACATGATGACGGTTGACCTTCCAAGGGGAAAACTCTGCAGCCGCAGCCAGGCGCCGTCGGCAAAGGGGGAGGGAATATCGGCTGCGCTCGGCTCGCCGCCGCTCACGGTGCGGCGCACATGCACCTCCATCAGACTGCCGCTGATGGACGGCAGGACGACGTCCAGCTTGGGGCCGACCATCTGCCCCACCGGCTTGCGACAGATGGCGCTGGCGACCCGGTTGACGAAGTCGACGCGCATGTCCTGGTCGCAGATGATCACCGCCTGATCGACCCAGTCGGCCAGCGCGAACAATTTCTCCTCGGCGCTTTCCTGACCGGCGCTGCCCGACTGGGCTTTCAGCGCCCGGAATTCGTTGACGCCCAGCAGCACATGAGTCGCCCGGCCATGATGGGTGATGTAAAGCGGCGTGCGTGTCGCCATGTCGCGACATTCGGAAAAGCCGCGGACCAGGTCGGCCGCGGTGACGACCGGACTTTCGGCCGGATAACCACCCTCTCCCTCCATTCCATCACTCCCTACTGGGTTCAGATGGCGCGTAACGCGCTGGGTCATGTCCCTTGATGCCATAATTATCGGCCCTCCATCAATCGGACAAAAACAGAAGCAACATGCCTTCCTCGGGACGGGACGGCTTCAAGAGGGAATGACGGGCATTTCCGCATCCTGTTTCCTTTGCTCAGGCCGGAAACGCGTGTTTCCGGTCCATCTGCGTGCCCATGGCCATCACGACCAGCACCGGCACCGCCCAGATTGTCGACATGGCGTAGAAGAATTTGGTGAGGTAGGCGGGTGACACGATCACCGCGACCTGAACCGCCGCCACATTCAGCTGGAAGGCGGCGACGATGATCGGCCAGCGCCGGCTGCTCAGCATCGAAATGATGATCTTGAACAGCAGCGAGGCGCATTCGATCGCCAGGATCGTGCGGATCAGCACCGCCTCCGGCCGGATGGTCAGGACCGCCGTCTGGGCCAGGATGAACCCTGCCCAGACGCCGACGATGCTCCAGCGCCCGGTCGCGCCGCCATAGCGCACCACGAAGATCGAGGTGGCGATCAGCGCGATCGTATAAGCGAGGAAGATCTGCACGATCCTGCCTTCCGGTCCGGTCGCGTCAGGCGACCAGGCGCAGGGCGTCGGCCTGCTTTTCTTCCAGCGCGCTCCACGGGCTGTAGCAGCCGTCGGCGCGTTCGGCCTGATTGGTCTTCATGCGGATCTTGGTCGCTTCCAGATGGGCGCCCAGCAGCTGCTCGCGACTCTGCATCATCGTGTCGATGCAGCCATGGAAGCGCTTGAACAGCTTCTGTCCCTGTTCGGGGGCCAGGCCGATGGTGCGGGCGGTGTCGATCATGTCGGCGCTCATCCGCAGCGTATGGGCCAGAACATCGTCCAGCTTCACATAGGCATCGCGGACCTGGCCGCTCAGGTTGAAGAAGGTGTCGTCCGACATGTGCATTTCGCTCTTGGCGGCGCGCTCGGCGCGGCGGGCATTGGACATGGCAAGGCTCCCTTTTTAGGCCAGCGCTCGCTGGCCCATCAGATGGTTGGATTGTTGGAGACCGTCAGCCGAACAGATGATTGAGCCAATATCCCATCGTGATCAGCGCGGCCAGGGAACCCCCTGCCCATAACGCGACCCGGAAGATGGTCGTCAGGATCTGCCATCGATTCAGCCCATGCGGTTCCCCTCCCATGGTTGCCAGAATCCGGTTACCCAATTGGCGCAAACGACCCTTTTCCTGCCGCTCTGCACCAGCCGGGATGTCGCCGGTCCGGGTCGGCCTGCTTGGTGCCGACGCCTCCTTCTCACCCGCCATCGCCGGTTCAACAAGCGGCTCCGGCTTTAATTCAAATTGCTTGAATTGCGCGTTTTTCTCGGCCTCTACCAATATCCGGGCGGCTTCGCGCCGATCCTTGGCGCCCAGCGCCACGGTCGCGCGATAGACATATTGGTCGACCGTGCCGGGGGTCAGCGATGTGCGCTGCGCGATCTGCTTGGAGGTATAGCCCTGTGCCACCAGCCGCAGGCATGCCCGCTGATTATCGTCCAGACTGGCAACCGCATTCGACATTCCAACCCCTCTGATCGCCCACAGGGAATCATGCCCCGGAACGGATGTAAACTTCTTCTATGATCAATTTTTTATGATGCCGGCCAAGCCATTGATTTATATCAGATACACTTCATCCATATCGGTGAGACGAAAAAGGCGACGCCTGTGGGCATCGCCTGTTTCCGTTACGGAATCCAGTCATGACATGACTCGATCCGCAATAGCTGCAATCGGGAGCCCGGATAGCGCCCCGAAAGGCGCCGTCTACAGTTCCAGGCCGATCAGCGTACCGCTGCCGATCCGGTCGACATAGCGCTTGCCATCGACCTCCAGCCAGTCCGGCGTCACTTCCAGCCGGCGCCCGTTGATCGTGGTCCGCAGATGCTCGACCGCAAGCCGGTTGCGCGCAACGATACGCAAAACGCACAATCCGTCGCCCCGCGCCGCCATCATCGAATAGCGGTCGCCACGCAACAGGAAATGCCAGCTGCCGTCATGCGGCTTCCATTCATTGCCATCGATCACCTGCATCGGCGTGCCGTCGGCCGCGCCCAGCCTGACGCTGATCCGCGTCGCCCCCATGGATCGGCGCGGCGGCGCGAAGATCAGGATCGGCTCGCCGTCCAGGGTGATGGGAATCGGCGTATCGCGCAGCATCCGCGATCCACCGACGATCAATTGCGGCAATTCGTTGGAGAAGGGCAGGCGATCGCGCGCGAAGTGGCGCTGGCGCACCACCGGATTGGCATGGAAGCTGTGGACCTGATTCGCGGTCAGCCGCCCTTCCTCCACCAGCCCGTGACAGGTCGGGCAGAGCAGCGTCGCCCCCGGCCCGTCTGGCAGCCCCAGATAACGATAGATGGTCACCCCGCAGCGCACGCAGGCAAAGCCGCAGGACTGCCGAATCTCGGCCCGCTGATCGGCCGTCAGTTCCGGCAACAGCGGCATTACGCGCAAACCCACCATCAAGGCGCCCCCTTTTTCCCGCCGTCCGCCTGATGCGGATCGACGTTGCTTGTTCCTGGCGTCCTCGTGCGGGTGGAAAGCTCTGCCGGCCCCTGGGCTCCTATTGGTTAAAATAAATGCGCCCAAGTCAAGGGCCTAGACATTATGTTCGACAAGAAAATGGCGGATTTCGTGCGCTTTCCGTGCGCACCGCCCCTGCTCGACCGCTCAGCGCTGGGGCAGCAGGTCCAGGTTGCGGGCCGCCGCAATCGCCCGAATCCGGCCCGGTCGCGGCATGTTGCGGATCGCGATTTCCGCTACGTCACCGGCGCTGAACAGCTCGACATTGCCGACATTGAACAGCCGCTGGCCGAAGGTCTGCGTGATGCGCACGCTGCGGATGCTGGACAGCGCGATCTCGGTCCGCTGCTTGGCCAGCAAGCCACGCTCCAGCAGCACTTCGCGCTCGCTCAGCGCCAGCCGCTCGCCCTTGTGCATCACCCACCACACGCCGATCGCCAATATGCCGACCACCGAAACCAGCAGCAGCAGGAACAGGAAGGGATGCGCCCGGACCATCGCCGGATGCTCGTCATATAGCCATGCTTCGCTCACGCCGTCTCCCTCGTCTGGCTCCAGCGGTTTTTCACCATGGCCCCGGCGCGGCGTCAAGGCGCCGTCCGCCGCCCCCTGTGCGAGCGTCATGGTTAACCAAAAATTTCCCAATATTTACTAGCGATGGCCTCCGATTGGGGATGAATCATGGCCTATAGCCTGCATGATATTGGTGACGAAGACCGGGACCGTTCCGGCCATTGGCTGAATGACAAGCAGGATCAGCGCCGCGCCATCGTGCCGCTTCGTCTCATCCTCATCGCCCTGTTGATGGGGGCGCTGCTGCTGGTCCTGATGCGCCATGTGCTGCCCGCGTCGACGACGGCTTCAGCACCATCCATCGACGCCCCCGCCACCATATCCACCCGTTTTGCCGCTTGTGACGATCTGGACGGCCAGGCCTGTGTCCTCGCCACCGACGCCTATGCCTATCAGGGCCGTCGCTACCATCTCGCCGACATCAGCGCGCCGCGACTCGAAGGCGCTGCCTGCCCGCAGGAAGCCGCCCTTGCCCGCGCCGGCCGCACCGCGTTGCAGGGCATGCTGAACGGCGGCAGCTTCGAAGCCCATGCCGATCCCGCCGACAGTGATCCGACCGCCCGCATCCTGCTGCGCGACGGTGTCTCGCTGGGCCAACTCCTCATCCTCAAACGCTATGCCCGCCCCTGGTCGACCAAGCCAATCGACTGGTGCGCGGCCGGCTAAGACCGCGATCCCGCACGGGGGCAAAGGCGGGACGTTCCAGATTGGGACCGACAGCGCCCGTATCCGCCATTTGCGCATTGCGCGTTAACCAAGAAAATATCCCATTCGTTGCTCCATCATTGCTATGAAGCATCATGGTTGAAACGAAGCCGAAACGGACAAGGCTGACGGAGCTGGACGCGTTGCGCGGCATCGGCGCCTTGTGCGTGCTGGTCTTCCATTATTCGACCCGTTTCCATGAGCTGTTCCCGCAGGCCAGCCATGTGCCCTTCAGCTTTCCCGGCGGCAATTACCGCGTGCTGCTGTTCTTCACCATTTCCGGCTTTGCAATCTTCTTCACGCTGGACCGGATCGGCACGGTCGCCGACTTCATCGTCAACCGCTTCGCCCGCCTCTACCCCGCCTATCTGGTGGCGATGCTGGTGACGCTGTCGATCGAATATCTGGCGCAGGCGACCCAGTTGCTGGTCGGCCCCTTTGCGATTCTCGCCAATCTGACGATGCTCCAGGGCTTTGCCTTCATTCCCGAAGTGGACGGCGCCTATTGGACGCTGACGGTGGAGATCGCCTTCTATTTCTGCATGGTCTCGATCTGGAAATGGATCGGCCTGCGGCATCTGGAACCGACGCTGGTGGTCTG
The DNA here is from genome assembly GCF_003711185.1 of Sphingobium sp. LF-16. NCBI lineage: Bacteria > Pseudomonadati > Pseudomonadota > Alphaproteobacteria > Sphingomonadales > Sphingobiaceae > Sphingobium > Sphingobium sp. LF-16. The sequence continues at coordinate 3,183,460 of NZ_CP029335.1, forward strand.
GCTGATCCTGCGCTGGGTCATGCAGCTCTGGCCCGACATCGTGCCCGAACGGGTCGTGATGCTGCTGGTGCTGCGCTATACGCCCTTCTTCATCATCGGCATGCTGGCCTACCGCATATGGGCTGGGCAACGCAGCTGGCAGCAGCAGGCCCCCTATGCCGCGCTCGCCCTGCTGTCGATCGCGACCATGGAAACATGGGACGTGACCATTGTCGGCCTGGTGCTGATGGCGACCTTCGCAGCGCTGATCCGCAATCATCTGCGCTTCCTGGCGATCCGGCCGCTCGTCTGGATGGGCGGGATCAGCTACAGTTTCTACCTGATCCACCAGCATGTCGGCTTCGTCGTCATGCTGGAAATCGCCAGGGCCGGCTACAGTCCCTGGATCGGCTTTGCCGCCGCCTTCCTGGTCGCGCTGACGCTCGGCACGCTCATCAACCGCCTGGTCGAGCGACCAGCAGGAGAGATCATCCTGCGCTGGTGGAAGAAGCGGCGACGGGCGCCCGGCCCGCTCGCGGAAATCGCGCCGAGCGGATGAGGGCGCTGCCGCAGCGGCAGCGCCCCCTTGTCATCAGGGCTGCGCGACCGGCGCGGCAGCGGCCGCATTTTCGGGCAGGCCGCCCAGTTGCGTCACCAGTTTCGTATAGGCGTCGAGATAGGCGAGCACGATCACCTGACCGATCTCGGTATTCTGATAGCCACCGCCACCGGCGCCGGCAAAACCGCCCCACCAGCTCGACCCGCCGCTGGCGTTGAAGCTCAGGTCCGACTTGCGGGCATAGCCTTCGGTCAGTGCCTCTTCCTCGGTGGTGCGGGCATTGACGACCGAGAGGGTGACATTGGCCTCGCTCTTCTTGACGTTGATGCCGCCAGCGATCCGGCCCCAGGTGCTGCCACCCATGAAGCCGCCGAGCACGCCGCCCAGCGAATTGCCGCCGCTGTTGCGGTTTGAGGAGACGATGTCCGGCTCCAGGAAATAATCCGCCGCCTTCACCTGGCCACGGCCCAGATTGCTGTTCGCCTGCAATTCGCCGTTGTCGGCCATGGCGCGTTCCATGTTGCGGCTTGCCATCGACCGGCCACGATTGACCAGGCCGAAGCAGCCCGACTGCTGCACGAAGATCTTCAGGATCGCCTCGGGGCTGCCCAGATTGAGTTCGCGCCACCACTGATTGTCGGGCTCGACGATCGCAACGGTGCCAAGGCGCTTGGTACAGCGCGGGATTTCCGCCTGCTTTCGCGACTGTTCCTGACGGGCCGACGAACCCTTTTCGGCGGCCATCGCCATCGGCGCGGCCGAACCAAGGCAGACCGCAGCCGCAGTCAGCATCTTCAATACACGCATTTTCAAAAACCCCGTTTCCTGTCTGGTCGAGAGAAATTGGTGCGCCCCGGATATTTTTCTGGAACGTAACACAGCCGCAAGGGGCTTCCAAGCAAAGGGGGTTAATGACGATGCTTGTCATCGCACCGCAATTTCACGTGCCATGCACAGCGTGATCCTGCTGACAGCGCCCGCAACTGCTGCTATCGGGCGCCGATGACCGACCTGTCCCATATCCGAAACTTTTCGATCATTGCGCATATCGACCATGGCAAGTCGACGCTGGCCGATCGCCTGATCCAGCGCACCGGCGGCCTGACCGACCGGGAGATGAGCGCGCAAGTCCTTGATAACATGGACATCGAAAAGGAGCGCGGGATCACCATCAAGGCGCAGACCGTGCGCCTGGACTATACCGCCAAAAATGGCGAGACCTATGAGCTCAATCTTATGGACACGCCGGGCCATGTCGACTTCGCCTATGAAGTGTCGCGGTCGCTGGCCGCGTGCGAGGGCGCGCTGCTGGTCGTCGACGCCGCGCAGGGCGTGGAAGCGCAGACGCTAGCCAACGTCTATCAGTCGATCGAGCATGATCATGAGATTGTGCCGGTGCTGAACAAGATCGACCTGCCCGCCGCCGAGCCGGAAAAGGTGCGCGCGGAAATCGAGGAGGTGATCGGCCTCGACGCGTCGGAAGCGGTGCTGGCGAGCGCCAAGTCGGGCATCGGCATCGACGATATCCTGGAAGCCATCGTCACCAAGATCCCGCCCCCCAAGGGCGACCGCAACGCCCCGCTGGAGGCGATGCTGGTCGACAGCTGGTACGACCCCTATCTGGGCGTCGTCATCCTGGTGCGCGTGGTCAACGGCGTCATCAAGAAGGGGCAGGCGATCAAGTTCATGATCGGCGGCACCGAGCATCTGATCGACCGCGTCGGCTGCATGCGCCCCAAGATCGAGGCGCTGCCCGAACTCGCCGCCGGCGAGATCGGCTTCATCACCGCCCAGATCAAGGAAATCGCCCAGACCCGCGTCGGCGACACGATCACCACGGTGAAGAATGGCGCCGCCAAGCCGCTGCCGGGCTTCAAGGAAGTGCAGCCGGTGGTATTCTGTGGCCTGTTCCCGGTCGACGCCAATGATTTCGAGAAGTTGCGCGAGTCGATCTCGAAGCTGCGCCTCAACGACGCCAGCTTCTCGTTCGAGATGGAAACTTCGGCCGCGCTCGGCTTCGGCTTCCGCTGCGGTTTCCTCGGCCTGCTGCATCTGGAAATCATCCAGGAGCGTCTGAGCCGCGAATATGATCTGGATCTGATCACCACGGCGCCGTCGGTCGTCTATGACATGCATATGAAGGATGGTCGCACCCTTCACCTGCACAATCCGGCCGACATGCCCGATCCCAATCATATCGAGATGATCGAGGAGCCCTGGATCGAGGCGGTGATCTACTGCCCCGACGAATATCTGGGCTCGATCCTGAAGCTGTGCCAGGACCGTCGCGGTATCCAGAAGAACCTCACCTATGTCGGCGGCCGCGCTCAGGTGACCTATGAACTGCCGCTCAACGAAGTGGTGTTCGACTTCTATGACCGCCTGAAGAGCATCAGCCGTGGCTATGCCTCGTTCGACTATCACCAGATCGGCACGCGCGAGGGCGACCTCGTCAAGATGAGCATCCTGGTCAACAACGAGCCGGTCGATGCGCTGTCGATGATCGTCCACCGCTCCGCCGCCGAAGCGCGCGGCCGCCACATGTGCGAGCGCCTCAAGGATCTGATCCCCCGCCACCTGTTCAAGATCCCGATCCAGGCGGCGATCGGCGGCAAGGTGATCGCGCGCGAGACGATCGCGGCGATGCGCAAGGACGTCACGGCGAAATGCTATGGCGGCGACATCACCCGCAAGAAGAAGCTGCTGGAGAAGCAGAAGGAAGGCAAGAAGCGGATGCGCGAATATGGCAGCGTCCAGATTCCGCAGGAAGCCTTCATCGCCGCGCTGCGCATGGGCGACGAGAATTAAGCATCATCCATCGGGGTGGAGGCCATCGGGCTTCCACCCCGATTTGCTATTGCCTGCCGGCGCGGTCGCGCGTCAGCCCTTGCTGTCGGCCGCCCGCTTATAGCCGTCGAGTTGCTCCACCAGCACCTTGTCGACGATCGGCGCGATCGGCGCCAGGCCAGCGCGCATATAACCGCCCACCGAATAGGTCAGCGTCACACGGCTGCCGCCCGGCGCGGCCGCAATGGCGAAGTCCAGCACGCCGGTCACGGCTTCGCTCTGCAGCGGCCCCAGAGCCCCGCTCAGCCGCAATCGCTGGCCCGGTGCCGCATAGATGACCCGCGCATGTTCGATGCCGCCTGAGGCGCCGTTTCCGCTCTTGTCGCGAAGGGTCTCGCAGAAGCAACCCCCGGCCTTCGCCTGCAGCACCATGTTGCGCGCATCGCCGCTATAGGTGTGGGCGCTGTTCCACCAGCGCCCCGGCTCTGCCAGCAGCGCATAGGCCGCGTCGGGCGCCAGCGCCACGTCCACGCTCGCCTGCACGACAAAGCCGGCATCGCTGCTGGCAACCACCCCACCCTGTCCGGGCGCGGCCGCCAGCGCCATGCCGGCGCCTGTCAGTATCGATTTGATTGGATAGGCCATGTCCCCTCCCCGCCTTGTCGCCGGGGAGGGAGAATAGCTCAGGCCGGAACGCCGTCCAAGATGGCGACGATCGCGCCGCTGACGTCGTTCATGTCGGCCATGCCGTCGACGCGGCTGACGATGCCGCGCGCTTCGTAGATCGGCAGGATCGGTGCGGTCTTGGCGCGATACTCGGCCATGCGGGTACGCACCGTTTCCTCATTGTCGTCGGGACGACGCTTGAACTCATGCCCGCCGCACTTGTCGCACGTACCCTCGACCTTGGGCTGCTTGAAGACATCATGATAGCCTTCGCCGCAGGTCGCGCAGGTGAAGCGACCGGTAATGCGCTCGACCAGCGCATCCTCGTCCACTTCCAGCTCGATCACATGATCGAGCGTGCGGCCGCGATCGGCCAGGATGGTGTCGAGCGAATGGGCTTGGGCCTCGGTCCGCGGATACCCGTCGAAGATCACGCCGGTATCGGCCGCCAGCGCATCAAGCGCTTCGCCGATGATGCCCGAGACGACCTCGTCCGGCACCAGCGAACCCGATTCCATCAGCGCCTTGGCCTGAAGGCCGACCGGAGTCCCCGCCTTGACCGCAGCCCGCAGCATGTCGCCGGTCGACAGCTGAACCATGCCACGGCTGTCGACGAGCCGCGTGGCCTGGGTGCCCTTGCCGGCACCCGGAGGACCAAGCAGAATGATATTCATTGCGCGCATTCTCCCCTTGTACTTGCGCTTGCCTGTCTGCGCCCCCTTAGCGCAGACGGCCCTTCAGCTTCGCCTTCTTGATCAGATCCCCATATTGATGGGCAAGCAGATGGCTCTGGATCTGGGTCACGGTATCGACCGTAACATTGACGACGATCAGCAGGCTAGTCCCACCAAGGTAGAAGGGAATTCCCGCCCGGGCGATGGCAAATTCCGGCACCAGACAGATGAAGGCCAGGTAGGCGGCACCGATCACGGTGATCCGGGTCAGGACATAATCGAGATAATTCTCGGTATTCTTGCCCGGACGGATGCCCGGAATGAAGCCGCCATTGCGCTTCAGATTGTCGGCCGTCTCTTCAGGGTTGAACACCACGGCGGTGTAGAAGAAGCAGAAGAAGACGATGCCCAGGCCATAGAGGCCCATGTAGAAGGGGCTGCCGTGCGACAGATACTGGTTGATCGTCAGCACGATGCTGCTCCAGCGGCTGTCATCGTCCGCCTTCACGCCCATGAACTGCGAGATGGTCAGCGGCAGCAGCAGCAGCGAGCTGGCGAAGATCGGCGGGATCACGCCTGCGGTGTTGACCTTCAGCGGCAGGTGGCTGCGATCGGCCTGCATCAGGCCCTGGCGCGTCTGGCGCTTGGGATACTGGATCAGCACCCGGCGCTGCGCCCGTTCCATGAAGCAGATGAAGGCAATCAGACCAAAGCCCAGCACGACGACCAGGAAGATGACCAGGCCCGAGATCGAGCCTTCGCTGCCCGACTTGAACAGGTTGCTCAGCGTCACCGGCAGCTGCGCGACGATACCGGCCATGATGATCAGCGAGGTGCCGTTGCCGATGCCGCGCGAGGTGATCTGCTCACCCAGCCACAGCAGGAACATGGTGCCGCCGATCAGCGAGATGATCGCCGAGACGACGAACAGCATGCCGGGGTCCACGACCACGCCCTGCGCCTGCCAGTTGGCGGCGGCGGCGTAGCCCTGCACGGCGGTCAGGCCGACGGTGCCATAGCGGGTATATTGGTTCAGCTTCTTGCGGCCGCTCTCGCCTTCCTTCTTGATCGCCGCGAGCTGCGGCGAGAGGGAGGCGGCCAGCTGCACCACGATCGACGCGGTGATATAGGGCATGATGCCGAGCGTGATGAGGCTCGCGCGCGACAATGCACCACCCGAGAAGGTGTTGAAGATGTCGAGGATGCCACCGGCCGACTTCTGCGACCAGGCCGCGAGCGCGGTGGGATCGATACCCGGCAGCGGCACGAAGCTGAGGAAGCGGAAGACGATCAGCGCGCCGAGGGTGAACCACAGGCGCTTCTTGAGGTCGGTCGCCTGGCTGAACTTCGCGAGGCTGAGATTGGATGCGAGCTGGTCGGCTCTCGATGCCATTGTGGCTGCCCTTCAAATCATTCTTGCCGGAGCCATCGGGCTCCGCGGCGGAATCGCTACCCCCTTAGCGGGGCGGGAAGACCATGTCGAACGGGAGTTGCCGCCGTTGCGACGAACATATGCTCCCCCCGATACACATAGCCCCGCCAACCCATATCGGGCAGCGGGGCCGTGCTTGCAAGTCTCGGGCGAGACTTAGGCCTTGGCGGCCTTCTTGGCGGCAAGGGCGGTGCCCTTCTTCGCCTTGGCCTTCTCGGCTGCCGGGACGACTTCGATCACGTCCAGCTTGCCACCGGCCTTGGCGACCGCTTCGACGGCGCTCTTCGAGGCACCGGCGACCAGGAAGCTGACCTTGGCGGTCAGTTCGCCCTTGGCGAGAACGCGGACGCCATCCTTGCCACCACGGGCCAGGTTGGCTGCCTTGAGCGCAGCATGGTCGATGACGGCAGCGGCGTCCAGCTTGCCGGCGTCGATCGCGGCCTGCACTTCACCCAGGTTCACGATCGCATAATCGTTGGCGAAGATGTTGTTGAAGCCGCGCTTCGGGATGCGCATGTGGAGCGGCATCTGGCCACCCTCGAAGCCGTTGATGCTGACGCCCGAGCGTGCCTTGGCACCCTTCTGGCCGCGACCGGCGGTCTTGCCCTTGCCCGAGCCGATACCGCGGCCGACGCGCATACGACCCTTGCGGGCACCGGCATTGTCGTTGATTTCGTTCAGTTTCATGTTCGCACTCGCTTTCGCTTTTGTCGCGCTGATCCCGTGCGGGATCATCTAAAGGAAGCGCCCGTTAGCGCTTCCGCTGAAAAAACGAAAGAGGGGTTTCCCCCTCTTTCGCTTCATTTCGTCAGATCGAAAGGGCTTAGCCCTCGACCACTTCCACCATGTGGGGGAGCTTCTTGATGGCACCGCGGACTTCCGCCGTGTCTTCCAGCTCGACCACGCGATGCATCTTGCCAAGGCCCAGGCCGATCAGAATCTTCTTCTGGCTTTCGGGGCGACGGATCGGCGAACCGATCTGCTTGATCTTGATCTTCGCCATGTCAGTTACTCCGCAATCGCTTCGGCGTCAGCCTGCGCGACTTCGGCCGAGGCACCACCGCGACGCAGAAGGTCAGCGACCTTCTTGCCACGACGCTGCGCCACCGACTTGGGGCTGGTCTGCTCGCCCAGCGCCGCGAAGGTCGCACGGATCATGTTGTAGGGGTTCGAGGTGCCGTTCGACTTGGTCACGACGTCAGCGACGCCGAGGCTTTCGAACACGGCGCGCATCGGACCGCCGGCGATGATGCCGGTACCGGCCGGAGCCGAACGGACAGTCACCTTGCCAGCACCGAAGTGGCCGAGGCCATCATGGTGCAGGGTGCGGCCTTCCTTCAGCGGAACGCGAACCATGGCCTTCTTGGCCGAAGCGGTCGCCTTGCTGATGGCTTCAGGCACTTCGCGCGCCTTGCCATGACCGAAACCGGCGCGGCCCTTGCCGTCGCCGACGACGACCAGAGCAGCGAAACCGAAGCGCTTACCGCCCTTGACGGTCTTCGAGACGCGGTTGATGTGAACCAGCTTCTCGATCAGCTCTTCGCCCTGTTCCTCGTCACGGTTGCCGCCACGGCGGTCGTCGCGACGGCCACGGCCGCCACGCTCGCCACGGTTGCGGTCACCGCCACGGCCACGGCCACGGCCGGGACCACGACCTTCGGTCTGAGCCTCGGCACCCTCGACGGGCGCGACGACTTCGTTGGTGTTTTCGTCAGCCATGATCAGAACTCCAGCCCGCCTTCACGGGCGGCATCGGCCAGCGCCTTGACGCGGCCATGGAACAGGAAGCCACCGCGGTCGAACACGACCTTGGTGACGCCGGCCGCCGTAGCAGCGGCAGCGACGCGCTTGCCGACATCGGCAGCGGCTTCGGAAGAGGCGCCGGTCTTGCCCAGAGCCTTCGAGCCAACATCCTTGTCCAGGGTCGAAGCGGCGGCGACGGTGGTACCGGCGACGTCGTCGATGATCTGGGCGTAGATGTGACGGCCCGAACGATGGACGCTGAGGCGCGGGCGGGTGCCCGAAACAGCCTTGAGCGCGGTGCGAACGCGGCGACGACGCCGCGCGAAGAGGGAAAGCTTAGCCATCTTACTTCTTCTTCCCTTCCTTGCGGAAGATGAATTCGCCGGCGTACTTGATACCCTTGCCCTTATAGGGTTCGGGCTTGCGCCAGCGGCGGATCTCGGCGGCGACCTGGCCTACCTGCTGCTTGTCGATGCCGCTGATCTCGACCGTGGTGTTATCCGGGGTCTTGATCTCGATGCCTTCCGGAATCTCGAAATCGACGTCGTGGCTGTAGCCGAGCTGCAACTTCAGGGTCTTGCCCTGCGAGTTCGCACGGTAGCCGACACCGGTGATCAGCAGCTTCTTCGAGAAGCCCTGGGTCACGCCGGTGATCAGGTTCTGGATCAGGGTACGCTGCATGCCCCAGAAAGCGCGGGCGCGCTTGCCGTTGTTGGCGGGCTTTACAGCGATGCTGCCTTCTTCGACGGTGTAAGTCACTTCGTCGGCCAGCGGCATGGCGAGGGTGCCCTTGGGGCCCTTCACCGACAGCTGACCGTCAGCGATCGACGCGGTCACGCCCGCAGGCACGGTGACCGGCTTCTTGCCAGTGCGGCTCATCAGAACACCTCCGCCAGCACTTCGCCGCCGACATTCTGTTCACGCGCTTCGGCGTCGGACAGAACGCCCTTGGGCGTCGAGACAATGGTGATGCCCAGGCCGTTGCGGATCACCGGCAGTTCCTTGGAACCGGAATAGACGCGGCGACCAGGCTTGGACACGCGGGCAACATGCTTGATCGCAGGCTGGCCCTCGAAATACTTCAGCTCGATGCGCAGGCCGGGGTGATTGCCGAGGGTTTCCTCGGAATAACCACGGATATAGCCTTCGCGCTGCAGCACGTCGAGCACGCGGGCACGGAGCTTGCTGGCGGGGGACACAACGCTGTCCTTCTTCGCCTGCTGCCCGTTACGGATGCGGGTGAGCATATCACCCAGGGGATCGGTCAATGCCATCTCAAATGATCCTTACCAGCTCGACTTGGTGACGCCGGGGATCAGGCCCTTGTTGGCCAGATCACGCAGCTGCACGCGGCAGAGACGGAATTTGCGGTAGTAAGCGCGCGGGCGGCCCGTCAGTTCGCAGCGGTTGCGAATGCGGGTCGGGTTGCCGTTGCGGGGGACTTCCGCCATCTTCAGACGCGCAATCAGACGCTCGGTGTCGTCGAGAGCGGTATCGGCTGCGATCGCCTTGAGCTTCGCATAGCGGCCGGCATACTTCTTCACCAGCTTCTTGCGGCGCTCGTTCTTGTTGATCGAACTCAGTTTCGCCATGACTTAAGTTCTCTTCCTTAGCTTAAGCGTTGGGAGAGAAGCGGGGCCTGTTAGGCCGCCTGCTTCTCTTCAATCGGGAAGGGGAAGCCGAAGAGGCGCAGCAGTTCGCGCGCTTCGTCGTCAGTCTTCGCCGTGGTGGTCACGATGATGTCCATGCCACGCACCTTGTCGATGCGGTCATAGTTGATCTCGGGGAAGATGATCTGCTCCTTGATGCCGAAGGCATAGTTGCCACGGCCGTCGAAGCTCTTCGGGTTGAGACCACGGAAGTCGCGCACGCGCGGCAGGGCAATGTTGATCAGGCGATCAAGGAATTCATACATGCGCTCGCGGCGCAGCGTGACCTTGGCACCGATCGGCATGCCTTCACGCAGCTTGAACTGCGCGATCGACTTCTTCGCCTTGGTGATGACCGGCTTCTGGCCGGCGATCAGTTCCATTTCCTCGGCGGCCGAAGTGACCTTCTTCTTGTCCTGCGTGGCTTCACCGACGCCCATGTTGAGCACGATCTTTTCGATCTTCGGGATTTCCATCACATTCTTGTAGCCGAACTTCTCGACCATCGCCTTCACGATGGCGTCGTCGTAGATCGACTTCGAGCGCGGAATATACTTGTCGGCCATTACAGCACCTCACCGGACTTGACGGCGACGCGGACCTTCTTGCCGTCGCGGTCCTCGAAACGGACGCGGGTCGGCTTGCCATCCTTGTCGGCGACAGCGACGTTCGAAATGTGCATCGGGGCCGGCTTGCGGTCGATGCCACCCTGCGGGTTCGACTGGTCGGGCTTGCGATGCTTCGCATGCACGTTGATGCCTTCGACCAGGACCTTGTCGTCCTTGGGCATCACCTGGAGGACGGCGCCGGTACGGCCCTTGTCCTTGCCAGCCAGGACGACAACCTTGTCGCCCTTCTTGATCTTAGCAGCGCTCATTACAGCACCTCGGGAGCGAGCGAGATGATCTTCATGTGCTTCTTGGCGCGCAGTTCGCGAACGACCGGGCCAAAGATACGGGTGCCGATCGGCTCCTCGTTCTTGTTGATAAGCACAGCGGCATTGCCGTCGAAGCGAATCACGCTGCCATCAGCGCGACGCACGTCCTTGGCGGTGCGCACGATGACGGCGCGATGCACGTCACCCTTCTTCACCTTACCGCGCGGAGCAGCTTCCTTGACGGAGACGACAATGATGTCGCCCACGCCGGCGAAACGCCGCTTCGAGCCGCCCAGCACCTTGATGCACTGGACGCGCTTGGCGCCGCTGTTGTCCGCGACGTCAAGATTGGATTGCATCTGGATCATGGATCCGGTTCCTTCTTATTTGGCCTACCGGGACTATCCCGGCGGTTCCGAATTTCGTGAGTCGACCCGGTGAATCGAAATGCACGAAGCGCGGGCCTGTACCTCCTCCCGAAGGAAAAGGCCAGCCCCGCGTCCGAACTTTTTCGACTCTAGAGTCGGTGACTGCCCTTAGGCCGCCGATTCCGGCGACTTGTGGGTGTCCACACGCTCGATGACCTTCCAGGTCTTGAGCTTGGAAATCGGAGCGGTCTCTTCGATACGGACCGTTTCGCCTTCCTTGTAGACATTGCCCTCGTCATGGGCATGGTACTTCTTCGACCGGCGGATGATCTTGCCGTAGAGCGCATGCTTAACCTTGCGCTCCACGCGAACCACCACCGTCTTGTCGGTCTTGTCGGAAACCACCGTTCCCGTCAGCACGCGCTTGGGCATCGTGTGTTTCCTTTACTTCGCGGCCGAGCGCGAACGCTCGGTCTGCAGGGTCTTGATCTGCGCGATCGAACGACGGACTTCACGAACGCGGCTGGGCTTTTCCAGCTGGTTGGTGGCCGCCTGGAAACGCAGATTGAACTGCTCGCGCTTCAGGTTGTTCAGCTCGGTCGACAGCTCGTCGTCCGACTTGGTCTTGAGGTCTGCAACGTTGGCCACAGCTTAACCCTCCAGGTGCGAGGTGTCGCCGAGGCGGGCAACGACCTTCGTCTTGATGGGCAGCTTCATCGCGGCGCGCGAGAAGGCCTCTGCTGCGAGCGGACCGGGAACGCCGTCCAGTTCGAACAGGATACGGCCGGGAGCGACGCGAGCCGCCCAATATTCGACCGAACCCTTGCCCTTGCCCTGGCGGACTTCTGCCGGCTTCTTGGTGACCGGAACGTCGGGGAACACGCGGATCCACAGACGACCCTGACGGCGCAGGTGGCGCTGGATCGCGCGGCGAGCCGCTTCGATCTGGCGCGCGGTGATCCGCTCGGGCTCCAGAGCCTTGAGACCATAGGCGCCGAAGTTCAGCGCAGTGCCGCCCTTCGCATCGCCCTTGATCCGACCCTTGAAGGTCTTGCGGAACTTCATCTTCTTCGGTTGCAGCATGACGCTATTACCTTCTTATTCTCAGCGCGCCGGGCGCACGCCGGAGGTCTGAGCCTCCAGCATCAGCCGGTCGGTAGCCATCGGATCATGGCCGAGGATCTCGCCCTTGAAGATCCAGACCTTGATGCCGCAAACGCCATAGGCGGTGTGCGCCGTGGCTTCGGCATAGTCGACGTTCGCACGCAGGGTGTGCAGCGGAACGCGGCCTTCACGATACCATTCGACACGCGCGATCTCCGCGCCGCCCAGACGGCCGCCGCAGGTGATCTTGATGCCTTCGGCGCCCAGACGGAGAGCCGACTGCACCGCACGCTTCATGGCGCGACGGAAGGCAACGCGGCGTTCCAGCTGGTCGGCGATGCCCTGTGCGACGAGCTTCGAATCGATTTCCGGCTTGCGGATTTCGACGATGTTCAGCGACACGTCCGACGAGGTGAAGGCACCCAGCTTCTTGCGAAGCTTTTCGATGTCTGCACCCTTCTTGCCGATGATGACACCGGGACGGGCAGCGTAGATCGACACGCGGCACAGCTTGGCCGGACGCTCGATCACGACCTTCGAGATCGCGGCCTGCGGCAGGTTCTTCATGATGTACTGGCGGATCTTGAGATCTTCCAGCAGCAGGCGACCATAGTCGGCGCCTTCGGCGAACCAGCGGCTGTCCCAGGTACGGTTGATCTGCAGACGCAGACCGATCGGGTTGCTCTTGTGACCCATGTGCTTACGCCTCCGCTTCTTCGCCAGCTTCACGCACGACGATGCGCACGCGGCTGAAGGGCTTGAGGATCCGGGTCGACTTGCCGCGGCCGCGAGCGTGGAAGCGCTTCAGGGTGAAGCTCTTGCCCACCGATGCTTCCGCGACGACCAGGGCGTCGACGTCCAGATTGTGGTTGTTTTCCGCATTGGCGATGGCCGAAGCCAGCACCTTGCGCACGTCGACAGCCATCGCCTTCTTCGAGAAGGCGAGGATGTTGAGCGCGTCCTCGACCTTGCGGCCGCGGATCAGCGTGGCGACCAGGTTCAGCTTCTGGGCCGAACCACGGATCTGCGTGCCGACGGCGAGCGCTTCATTGTCGGCGACGCGACGGGGAGCCTTTTCCTTGCTCATTAGCGCTTGCCCTTCTTGTCGGCAGCGTGACCGGGGAAGAAGCGGGTCGGAGCGAATTCGCCCAGCTTGTGACCCACCATATCCTCGTTCACGAGAACCGGAACATGCTTGCGGCCGTTATAGACGTTGAACGTCAGGCCAACGAACTGCGGCAGGATGGTCGAACGACGCGACCAGGTCTTGATCGGACCCGAGCGGCCATTGCTTTCCTGCGCGACTTCCGCCTTCTTCAGAAGGCTGAGGTCCACGAACGGACCTTTCCAGACGGAACGAGCCATCTCGCTTACCTCTTCTTCTTCGCGTGGCGGCTACGGATGATGAACTTGTCCGTTGCCTTGTTGTGACGGGTGCGCGCACCCTTGGTCGGCTTGCCCCACGGGGTGACCGGGTGACGGCCGCCCGAGGTCCGGCCTTCACCACCACCATGCGGGTGATCGACCGGGTTCTTCGCAACACCGCGCGTCAGAGGACGGATGCCGTTCCAACGGTTGCGGCCAGCCTTGGCAAGGTTGGTGTTGCCATTGTCGGGGTTCGACACGGCGCCAACGGTGCCCATGCAGTCCGAACGGATGTAGCGCTGCTCACCCGACGACAGACGCACCATGACCATGCCACGGTCGCGACCGACCAGCTGGGCATAGGTGCCTGCCGAACGGCAGAGCTGCGCGCCCTTGCCCGGCTTCATCTCGATGTTGTGGATGATCGTGCCGACCGGCATCTGACCCAGTTCCATCGCATTGCCCGGCTTCACGTCGGTCTTCTTGCCCGCGATGACCTTGTCACCGGGAGCCAGACGCTGCGGCGCAATGATGTACGCCTGCGTGCCGTCTGGATAGTTGACCAGCGCAATGAAGGCGGTGCGGTTGGGGTCATATTCCAGACGCTCGACCGTACCTTCAACGTCCCACAGGCGACGCTTGAAGTCGATGATACGATAGCGCTGCTTGTGACCGCCACCGATACCACGCGAAGTGACATGGCCCTTGTTGTTACGACCACCGGTCTTGCGCTTGCCTTCGGTCAGCGCCTTGACGGGCTTGCCCTTGTGCAGGCTCGACTTGTCGACGAGGATCAGGCCGCGCTGGGCCGGGCTCGTCGGATTATAGTGCTTGAGTGCCATCTATCTCGCCTCAAATACCGGTGGTGACGTCGATGGACTGACCTTCGGCCAGCGTGACGATCGCCTTCTTCACGTCGTTGCGCTTGTAGGGCTTGCCCTTCCAGCGCTTGACCTTGCCCTTCTGCACCAGCGTGTTGACCGCCTTGACGGTCACGCCGAACAGCGCCTCGACGGCAGCCTTGATTTCAGGCTTCGATGCGTCGTTGGCGACCTGGAAAACAACGGCGTTGTTTTCCGAGAGAAGGGTCGACTTCTCGGTGATGACCGGCGCGACAACGACGTCGAAGTGACGGTTGTCCACGGTCGCGGCTTCTTTCTTAGCCATTGAAACGGGCCTCCAGCTTTTCGACCGCGGCGCGGGTGAGCACCAGCGAGTCGGCCTTCAGGATGTCGTAGACGTTGGCACCAACGGCCGGCAGCAGGTTGACGCCGACGATGTTGGCCGAAGCCTTGGCGAAGCTGACGTTCACGGCGTCGCCGTCGATGAACAGAACCTTGTTCAGGTTCAGCTTGGCCAAGTTGGCGACCAGCGCCTTGGTTTTGCCTTCGGCTACGTCGAGATTGTCGAGAATGATCAGCGAACCATCCTTGACCTTCGACGACAGCGCCATCTTCAGACCCAGCGCGCGAACCTTCTTGTTCAGCGAGGGGTTGAAGTCGCGCACGCGGGCACCGTGAGCCTTACCACCGCCGATGAAGACGGGAGCGCGGCGATCGCCGTGACGGGCGGTACCGCCGCCCTTCTGGCGACCGAACTTCTTGCCGGTGCGGGCGACATCCGAACGCTCGCGCGTGCCGCGGGCAGTGCCACGACGCTTTTCGAGCTGCCAGGTGACGACGCGGTGCAGAATGTCGGCGCGGGGCTCGAGGCCGAAAACGGCATCGTTGAGCTCCAGCTCACCGGCAGCTGCGGCGTCGAGGGTCTGTACATTGACCTTCATGGTTTAGCCCTCCTGGCCTTCGGTCGCTTCGGGAGCGGCCGCTTCCGCGGGCGTCTCGGCCGGCGCGGCATTGCTGTTTGCAGCCTGCTTTAGGCTGGCGGGATAGGGCGCGTCGGCGTGACGGGGAACCTTCACGGCGTCGCTGACGGTCAGCCAGGTGCCCTTGGCGCCCGGAACCGAACCCTTGACGAACAGCAGACCACGCTCGACGTCCGTGCGGACGATCTCGAGATTCTGCTGGGTCCGCTCACGATCACCCATGTGACCGGCCATCTTCTTGTTCTTGAAGACGCGGCCCGGATCCTGACGGTTACCGGTCGAACCATGCGCACGGTGGCTGATCGACACGCCGTGGGTGGCGCGCATACCGCCGAAGCCCCAGCGCTTCATAGCACCGGCAAAGCCCTTACCCTGGGTGTGACCAGCAACGTCGACCAGCTGGCCAGCGACGAAGTGGTCAGCGGCGATTTCGGCGCCGACGTCGAGGAGCGCATCCTCGGCGACGCGGAATTCGACCAGACGCGCCTTGGGTTCAACTTCCGCCTTGGCGAAGTGACCGCGCTGCGGCTTGGCGACATTCTTGGCCTTGGCAACGCCAGCGCCCAGCTGAAGGGCGACATAACCGTCGCGCTCGACTTCCTTACGTGCGACGACCTGCGTACCCTCAAGGCTGAGGACCGTGACGGGGACGTGACGTCCGTCGTCCTGGAACAGGCGGGTCATCCCGACTTTCTTAGCGATCACGCCAGTGCGCATCACTGATTACTCCCATAGAGGCCCGCCATAGCAGCGGGCGTATCCAACGAAAAAACCGCTCAGCATCTCTGCTTCGCGGCCCAACCCAATGTATAGATCACCCCGTCCGGGTTGGATGCCGATCCCTCTCGGGAAAGGCGACGGGGGACCAGGACCACGCGCCTTAGCCGGTTCACCGGCGGGCCGTGCGGTATCCCTTGTGTCGTTTGAGCTTCCGTCTCTCCAGAGAAGAGGAACAGAATACCCGATACCCCGCCAACCTTGCGGAAGGCGGGGACTTGCCGACCTTAGGCCAGCTTGATTTCGACGTTCACGCCGGCAGCCAGGTCCAGCTTCATCAGCGCGTCGACCGTCTGCGGCGTCGGCTGCACAATGTCAAGCATACGCTTGTAGGTGCGGACTTCGAACTGCTCGCGCGACTTCTTGTCGATGTGCGGACCACGGTTGACCGTGAACTTTTCGATGCGCGTCGGAAGAGGAATCGGACCGCGAATGAGGGCGCCGGTGCGGCGGGCGGTTTCGGCGATGTCGCCGGTCGCCTGATCGAGCACGCGATGATCGAACGCCTTGAGGCGAATGCGGATGTTGCTGTCCATTGTTCCTGTACCGATGCGAAAGAGCCAATAACCAGCGCATTTTCATGAATCAGCCGGAGCAGCCGTTGATTTACAAAAACACGCCAACAAAAAAATATCCGCCCCGTTTTGCCCTTCTAGCTCATTCGAGCCGGAGAAAGGCGATCCGGGGCGGGTAAAAAACTTCAGCGGCGCGAATCGGGCGATTCGCGCCGCTGCGGTCCTATATTACTTCGAGATCGTGCCGACAACCCCTGCGCCGACGGTACGACCGCCTTCACGGATTGCGAAGCGCAGACCCGAGTCCATGGCGATCGGAGCGATCAGCTTGACGCCGAGCTTCACGTTGTCGCCAGGCATGACCATCTCGGTGCCCTCGGGGAGGATCACTTCGCCGGTCACGTCGGTGGTGCGGAAGTAGAACTGCGGACGATAGTTCGCGAAGAACGGGGTGTGACGGCCGCCTTCTTCCTTCGACAGCACGTAGACTTCGGCGTCGAATTCGGTGTGCGGGGTGACCGAGCCGGGCTTGGCCAGAACCTGACCACGCTCAACTTCTTCACGGCCCACGCCACGGATCAGCGCGCCGATGTTGTCGCCGGCCTGGCCCTGGTCCAGCAGCTTGCGGAACATTTCGACGCCGGTGACGGTGGTCTTCTTGGTGGGCTTGATGCCGACGATTTCGACTTCTTCACCAACCTTGACGATGCCGGTTTCAACGCGGCCGGTCACGACGGTACCACGACCCGAGATCGAGAACACGTCTTCGATCGGCATCAGGAAGGGCTTGTCGACCGGACGGTCGGGCTGCGGGATCCAGCTGTCGACGGCAGCCATCAGCTTCAGAACGGCGTCGTGGCCGATTTCCGGGGTCTTGTCCTGCAGGGCAGCGACAGCCGAACCGGCGATGACGGGGATGTTGTCGCCGTCGAAGTCGTACGAGCTCAGCAGCTCGCGGATTTCCAGCTCGACCAGCTCGAGGATTTCGGCGTCGTCGACCAGGTCGACCTTGTTCATGAACACGACCAGCTGGGGAACACCGACCTGCTTGGCGAGCAGGATGTGCTCACGGGTCTGCGGCATCGGGCCGTCAGTGGCCGAAACAACCAGGATCGCGCCGTCCATCTGGGCGGCACCGGTGATCATGTTCTTGACGTAGTCAGCGTGACCCGGACAGTCGACGTGCGCGTAGTGACGGGCTTCGGTCTCATATTCGACGTGGGCGGTCGAGATGGTGATGCCACGCTCGCGCTCTTCGGGAGCCTTGTCGATGTTGTCGTACGAGGTGAAGGTCGCACCGCCGGTTTCGGCGAGAACCTTGGTGATCGCCGCGGTCAGCGAGGTCTTACCATGGTCAACGTGACCGATGGTGCCGATGTTGCAGTGCGGCTTATTCCGCTCAAACTTAGCCTTAGCCATTTTATCCTACCTTCTAATCAAAATCAGCTTGGGTCTGACCGCTCGGCCGCGCCTCGCGAAGGCGCGTCCATAGCAGCATATTCACAGATTACCAGCCCCTATCCGAGCCGATTGCACGGCCCGGACAGGGAAACTCGTCAGGCCATCTTCGCCTTGACTTCGTCCGCAACATTCTGCGGCACTTCGTCATAGTGCGAGAAGATCATCGAGTAGTTCGCGCGGCCCTGGGTGAAGGAACGCAGCGAGTTCACATAGCCGAACATGTTGGCCAGCGGGACCATCGCCTCGACCACCTGCGCGTTGCCGCGCGTATCGGTGCCCTGGATCTGGCCACGACGGCTGTTCATGTCGCCGATGACGTCGCCCAGATATTCTTCCGGGGTCACGACTTCGACCTTCATGACCGGCTCGAGCAGGGTGATGCCCGACTTCTGCGCCGCTTCGCGCATCGCGGCGCGGCCGGTGATTTCGAACGCCAGCGCCGACGAGTCGACGTCATGGTACGCACCGTCATAGAGCAGCACTTCGAAGTCGATGATCGGGAAGCCGATCAGCGAACCGGTGGCAGCGGTTTCGCGCATGCCCTTTTCGATCGCGGGGATATATTCCTTGGGAATGTTACCGCCCTTGATCTCGTCCTTGAAGACGAAGCCCGAACCACGCTCGCCGGGGGTCAACTTGACCTTGATACGGCCGAACTGACCGGTACCGCCCGACTGCTTCTTGTGGGTGTAGTCGACGTCGACGGCCTTCTTGAGATACTCGCGATAGGCCACCTGCGGCGCACCGACATTCGCCTCGACCTTGAACTCGCGCTTCATGCGGTCAACCAGGATTTCGAGGTGAAGTTCGCCCATGCCCTTGATGATGGTCTGGCCCGATTCGTGATCGGTCGAGACGCGGAACGAGGGATCTTCGGCAGCCAGGCGGTTGAGGGCGACGCCCATCTTTTCCTGGTCGGCCTTGGTCTTGGGTTCCACCGACAGTTCGATGACCGGCTCGGGGAATTCCATCCGCTCCAGAATGATCGGCTGGCGCTCGGCGCACAGCGTATCACCGGTGGTGGTTTCCTTCATGCCGGCCAGCGCGACGATGTCGCCGGCATAGGCGGTGTCGATGTCTTCACGGCTGTTCGCATGCATGAGGAGCATACGGCCGATCTTTTCCTTCTTGTCCTTCACCGAGTTCAGGTAGGTGCCCTTGGTCAGGGTGCCCGAATAGATGCGCAGGAAGGTCAGCGAGCCAACGAACGGGTCGTTCATGATCTTGAACGCCAGGCCCGAGAAGGGCGCGTCGTCCGAGGTCGGACGGCTGTCGGGGGTTTCGCCGTCCATCTTGACGCCCTGGACGTCTTCGATGTCGAGCGGGCTCGGCAGATAGTCGACGACGGCGTCGAGCAGCGGCTGAACGCCCTTGTTCTTGAACGCCGAACCGCACAGCACCGGCACGAAGGCGTGACCCAGCGTACCCTTGCGGATCAGCTTCTTGAGGGTCGCGGTGTCGGGCAGATTGCCTTCCAGATAGGCTTCCATCGCGGCATCGTCCTGCTCGACGGCAAGCTCGATCAGCTTTTCGCGATATTCGGCAGCCTTGTCGGCGAGGTCGGCCGGAATTTCTTCATAGTAGAATTCGGCGCCCAGGCTCTCATCCTTCCAGATGATCGCGCGGTTCTCGACCAGGTCGACCAGGCCCTTGAAGTCCGACTCTGCGCCGATGGGCAGATACAGGACGGCCGGGGTCGCGCCCAGACGGTCGATGATCGTCTGCACGCAATAATAGAAGTCGGCACCGGTGCGGTCGAGCTTGTTGATGAAGCACATCCGCGGAACCTTGTACTTGTCCGCCTGGCGCCACACGGTTTCCGACTGCGGCTCAACGCCGGCAACGCCGTCGAACGCGGCAACCGCACCGTCGAGCACGCGCAGCGAGCGTTCGACTTCGATGGTGAAGTCGACGTGGCCGGGGGTGTCGATGATGTTCAGGCGGTGGTCGTTCCAGATGCAGGTCGTTGCAGCCGAGGTGATGGTGATACCACGCTCCTGCTCCTGCTCCATCCAGTCCATGGTCGCGGCGCCGTCATGGACTTCGCCGATCTTGTAGGACTTGCCGGTGTAGTAAAGGATACGCTCGGTCGTGGTGGTCTTGCCGGCGTCGATATGCGCCATGATACCGAAATTGCGATAGCGTTCGAGCGGATGGCTGCGGGCCATGATGCTTCTCCGTTGCCGGCGCGCCGGCGGTTGGGGATTCGTTAATTCTGCGCGTGGCCCCTAAACCAATCCGTTCGCCATGGGTAGCCACCCACGGCGAACGGACCGATTTTGGAAACCAAATAACAAGGCGGGCATATAAGCGCCCGCCCTGCTGTTACCAGCGGTAGTGCGAGAAGGCGCGGTTCGCTTCCGCCATGCGGTGCGTATCTTCGCGCTTCTTGACGGCATTGCCGCGGTTGTTGGCAGCGTCCAGCAGCTCACCCGACAGACGGGCGGCCATGGTGGTTTCGCTGCGGTTGCGCGAAGCCGTGATCAGCCAGCGGATCGCCAGCGCCTGGGCGCGCTCGGGGCGCACTTCGACGGGGACCTGGTAAGTCGCACCGCCGACGCGGCGGCTGCGGACTTCGATGCCGGGCTTCACATTGTTCAGCGCGTCATGGAACATGCCGATCGGGTCCTTCTTGGACTTCGCTTCGACAGTATCGAGCGCACCGTAAACGATGGACTCGGCGACGGCCTTCTTGCCGTCCTGCATGATGCTGTTCATGAACTTCGACAGCACGATATCACCGAACTTGGGATCCGGCAGGATAACGCGCTTTTCGGGGCGACGACGACGTGACATATTACTGTTCTCCCCTTACTTCGGACGCTTGGCGCCGTACTTCGAACGGCTCTGCTTGCGATCCTTGACGCCCTGGGTATCCAGAACGCCGCGAAGAACGTGATAGCGCACGCCCGGAAGATCTCGCACACGGCCGCCACGGATCAGCACGACGCTGTGTTCCTGGAGGTTGTGGCCTTCACCCGGGATGTAGGTGATGACTTCGCGCTGGTTGACCAGACGCACCTTCGCCACCTTACGGAGAGCCGAGTTCGGCTTCTTCGGGGTCGTCGTGTAGACACGGGTGCAAACGCCACGCTTCTGCGGGTTCGCATCCATCGCAGGGACCTTGGACTTGGTCTTCTGCAGTTCGCGGCCCTTGCGGACCAGCTGGTTGATTGTTGGCATGAAGCCCTTCACCTTTTCAGTTACTTTACCGGACGCCACCTGCGTTCCTGACCGGCCGGAATCACGAAAATTCCGAACGGCAAAGGCCCCCGACGGACAAGATCCGCCCGGAGCCGCAGGGACAGCCGATAATGTTCAGCTCTAGTGCTTGCCCCGGAAAGCGGCGGGAAAACGAGTCTTCCAGACGCATAGCGCGGGGCAGCGGCCCTATAGCGACGAGGGACGGAAGGGTCAAGCATAGCACCCGAAGACGCGCGGAGATGCGCGCGCCACATAGTGAATGACATTTTATCATTTTGCTAACATGCTGCAGATTATGGGATCTTTCCCCGCAGCCCCCATATCCAGATGGACCAGTCGTGATTGCACTTTCCCGCATTAGCGGCGAGTTCCACAGCCCGGAACGGGAGGCCGCCTTCCAGGCCGATCGACTGCCCGAATCGCGTCGCCACGCCCATCTGCTCTTCGCCTTGTCGGCGCTGCTCAACACCCTCTTCCTGCTGAGCGACTGGCGCTTTGCCGGGACGGCCCATTTCTGGGTCGCGGTGCCCGCCCGCCTGGTCGTGGTGTTCTGGTCGCTCGTCAGCCTGGGCCTGTGCCGCTACATGCACA
Source organism: Sphingobium sp. LF-16 (assembly GCF_003711185.1). NCBI lineage: Bacteria > Pseudomonadati > Pseudomonadota > Alphaproteobacteria > Sphingomonadales > Sphingobiaceae > Sphingobium > Sphingobium sp. LF-16. Next base: position 3,205,033 of record NZ_CP029335.1, read on the forward strand.
GTTTCAAGGCGGTCGAACGCATCTGCTTTGCCTGGCAATGCGTCACCGCCATCGGCGTCGCCTTCCTCGTCTCCTCGCGCAGCGACATCGCCATCTTCGTCCTGGTGATGCTGCCGCTCGTCTTCTACCTGGTGGTGCCAACGAGCTTCCGCGGCAATGTCAGCGGCGGCCTGGGCTGCGGCGTCGCGCTGCTGATCGGCTATCTGGCCCCTGCCCCTCTATCGCCGACCATGCCCGGCATGATCATGGCGGTGCTGATGCTTCATTGCGGCATGTGGATCGCGATCGCCCGCACCAACCGGTTGCAGCGTATGGAATGGACCGCCAGCCAGGATGCGCAGGCCGCCCGCGTCGCGCTCGCCGCCAATGGCGAAGCGCTCGAACGGCTGTTCATGACCGTGCCGCTGCCGCTGATAGTCATCCGCGACGACGGCACCGTCCTGCGCATGAACGATTCCGCCACACGCAATCTGGGCACCGCGGACGATGTCGCCCGGCTGGCGCTGATCGTCGACCATGCCCCGCCGCTGCGTCTGCTCGATCGGCTGACGCGGGGCGACAGCATCGACAATGACGAATGCTGCCTCGCCAATGACGAAGGCATCATCCGCGATGTTCTGCTGGGCGCCCGCCCGATCCTGCTCGCCGGCGAACAATGTATCCTTGCCAGCATCGTCGACATCACCGACCGCAAGCAGGCCGAACGCCATCTTGCCCATCTGGCGATGACTGATGCCCTGACCGGCCTCGCCAATCGTTCCCATTTCATGGCCAGCCTGATGCAGGCGGCCCAGTCGACCGAACGATCCGGCGGCCAGATGGCGGTCGTGCTGACCGATGTCGACGAATTCAAGCGGATCAACGACAGCGCCGGCCATGACGCCGGCGACGCCCTGCTGTGCGCCGTGGCGGAACGGCTGCGCGACTCGGTACGCCCCGCCGACATGATCGCGCGCATGGGCGGCGACGAGTTCGCCGTCATCCTCACCCGCCTGCGCGGCCTGGCCGATCTCGACACCATCCTCAGCCGCATGATCGCGCGCCTGCACATGCCGCTGCGCCATGGCGGGCGGGACATTGATTGCCGCGTCAGCATGGGCGTCGCCCTCTATCCCGACCATGCCGGCGACATGATCGACCTGATGAAACATGCCGACATCGCCCTGTATGAGGCGAAGAATAGCGGGCGCGGACGCGCCTGCCTGTTCGAACCGAGTCTGCTGGAAAGCTGGCAGACCGAGGCGCGGATGCTGGAACGGGCCCGCGACGCACTCGCCCATGCCCAGCCCGTGCCTTGGTATCAGCCCAAGGTCGACCTGCAGGACGGCCGCGTCATCGGTTTCGAGGCGCTGCTGCGCTGCGTCCGTCCGGACGGCACGCTGATGATGCCCGACCAGATATTGGCCGCCTTCGAACATCCCGAACTGGGCCGCAAGATCACCGAGCGGATGATCGATCAGGTGCTAGCCGATTGCCGGGCCTGGACCAGCGCCGGCATCGATTTCGGCCATGTCGCGGTCAATGTCCCCGGCGTCGAACTGCATGACCGCGCCTTCCCCGACCGGCTGCTCGCCCGCCTCGCCCATGCCGATGTCGAACCGCGCCGGATCGAGCTGGAAGTCACCGAATCCGTCTTCCTCGGCCGCAATGTCGATGTGGTGGAACGCAATCTTCAGCGCCTCAGCCAGTCGGGCATGGCCATCGCCCTCGACGATTTCGGCACCGGCTACGCCTCGCTGTCCCACCTCAAGCAGTTTCCGATCGACGTCATCAAGATCGACAAGGGCTTTGTCCGCGATCTGGAAACCGACCCGGATGATGCCGCCATCGTGCGCACCGTGCTCAACCTCGCCTACAGCCTGGGCGTGAAAACCGTCGCCGAAGGCGTCGAAACGATTGAACAACTGGAATATTTGCGATCAGGTGGTTGCCATTATGGCCAGGGCTATTATTGGAGCGCGGCCGTTCCGGCATCGCAATTACCCAGCTTTCTTGAGCCCTCGCGCTTCGCCCGCCGAAGCTGAAGCGGATCGCGAAAAATATTTTCAAAGCCAGGGAACCAAATGGGACGAAGATCATTTCGTCCCGGTTTAGCTTCGACTCGTCACGAGTCCGCGGCTGTGGATTCGCGCGTCCGATCTTCTTTTGCTACCGGCCCGACTCACCGAAATAAATAGTTACGGGGTCGCAATTGTCGCAGCGCAAGAAGAAGGGGGTCGCCACCCTCTGGGCCAGGCTCAGTGCCTTGTGCCCGGAGCGGGAAATCTTCCTGCGCTCGGGCGGCCAGGTAAAGTTCATCCGCATTTCCAAGCGCGCCCAGCTCATGGCCCTCGGCATCCTGTCGACCGGCCTGGTCGGCTGGGGCGCGGTCACCATATCGATGCTCGCCAGCAGCGCCGCCGTCGCCCATGACCGGGCGATGCTGGACGCCAAGGGTGCGGCCGTCGCCAGCAAGGCACGCAAGGTCGACGGCTATCGCAAGTCTGTGAACGACCTCGCCCATGACCTGGAAGCGCGCCAGGATTTCATCGACGATCTCTACAAGACCCATTTCGGCGAACCCGGTGATGCCGCGGCCAATGCCCCGGTCGGCAAGGCGGACGCCGCCACGGACAAGGCCGGCCAGGGCAAGCTCGACGCCAAGATCAGCATGGCGCCCGAAGCCGCGCCGCTGATGCAGGTCGACGCCCGCCAGCGCCGCTTTGCCGCCCTGCTGACCGGTGCGGTGGAAGCCCGCGCGCAGAAGGCGGCCGCCGCGATCCGCAGCTTCGGCCTCAATCCCGACGCGCTCGCCCGCAACGCGGCCCGCGCCCAGGGTGGCCCGTTCGTGCCCTGGCATGGGGACGAAGATGCGATGCCGGCCGAGCTGGAAAAGCTCGCCACCGCCCTGTCGCGCATGGAATTTCTGGAAACCAGCCTGCTGCGCATTCCATCGGGCCAGCCGACCGGCACGCCGATGCTCAGCAGCTCCTATGGCTATCGCCGTGACCCGTTCAACGGCCACGCCGCCTTCCATGCCGGACTCGACTTTCCCGGCCGCTATGGCCAGCCGATTCTGGCCGCTGCCCCCGGCAAGGTCAGCTATGTCGGCCAGCGCAGCGGATACGGCAATGTCGTGGAAGTCACCCATGGCAATGGCATCATGACCCGCTACGCCCACCTGTCCGGCTTCAATGCCCGTGTCGGCCAGCAGGTCGCGCGCGGCGACCAGATCGCCCGCATGGGCTCCACCGGCCGCTCGACCGGCACGCATCTTCATTTCGAGGTGCGCGTGAACGGCGATCCCATCAATCCCCGCCGTTTCCTCGAGGCCCGCAAAGATGTTCTCCAAGTCCAGCAAATCGCCACGGCCCGTCTCGCCGATGTCGGCAACCGGGGCTAAGCACACCCCCTTCTCGCTGATCGGCAGCGACGTGACGATTACCGGCAATCTCGCCGCGACCGTCGACCTGCATGTCGATGGCGTGATCGACGGCGACATTCGCTGCGCCGCGCTGGTCCAGGGCCCCGACAGCCGCATCATCGGCCATGTCACCGCGCAGAGCGCGCGCCTTGCGGGCCTGGTCGACGGATCGATCAGCGCCGAGGAACTGGTGGTCGAAAGCACCGCCCGCATCACCGGCGACGTGACCTACGAGCGGATCACGATCGAAGCCGGCAGCCGGGTCGAAGGCCGCTTCGCCCACAAGGATAATGGCCCGGTCGCGGCCGCCGACCTCAAGCTCATCACCAGCGACAGCGCAGCCTGAGCGCTCAGTTGACCGGCGCGCGCCGCCGGTAGCTCAGCGCCTCGGCCACATGCACCCGGCCGACTTGCTCGGCGCCGGCCAGGTCGGCGATCGTCCGCGCCACCCGCAACACCCGCGTATAGCCGCGCGCCGACAGCTTCATCGCGGCAGCGGCCTGTGCCAGCAATTGCCGCCCGGCCTCGTCCGGCCCGGCCACATCCTCCAGCCGCTCGCCATCAACCTCCGCATTGGTCCGCACCTTGCTGCCGGCATAGCGCCGAGTCTGCAGCGTGCGGGCCGCCGCGACGCGCGCCGCCACCTCCGCCGATCCCTCGGCCGGCGGCGGCAGCACCAGATCGGCCGCCGTCACCGCCTGCACCTCGACATGCAGGTCGATGCGATCGAGCAGCGGCCCGGACACCTTGGCCTGATAATCGCTGGCGCAGCGCGGCGCGCGCGAACAGGCCAGCGCCGGGTCGGACAGATGGCCACAGCGACAGGGGTTCATCGCCGCGATCAGCTGCACCCGCGCCGGGAAGGTGACATGGGCGTTGGCCCGCGCCACGCTGACCTCGCCGCTCTCCAGCGGCTGGCGCAGCGAATCCAGCACCACCCGCTGAAACTCCGGCAGCTCATCCAGGAACAGCACGCCCAGATGGGCCATGCTGACCTCGCCAGGCCGCGCCTTGAGGCCACCACCGACCAGAGCCGCCATCGATGCGCTATGATGCGGATTGCGGAACGGCCGGGCGCGGCTGATCCGTCCGCCCTCCAGCGTGCCGGCGACGCTCGCGACCATCGACGTTTCCAGCGCCTCAGTCGGCGTCAGCTCGGGCAATATTCCGGGCAGGCAGCTCGCCATCAGCGACTTGCCCGCCCCCGGCGGCCCGACCATCAGCAGATTATGGCCGCCGGCCGCCGCGATCTCCAGCGCCCGCTTGGCGCTTTCCTGCCCCTTCACCTGGCGCAGGTCAGCGGCCCGCATCGGCGGCTCGACCGCGCCGGGCTGGGGCGGCGACAGTGCGGCCGTGCCCTTGAAATGATTGAGCAGGCTCAGAAGATCGGGTGTCGCCACCACCTCCACCTGCCCCGCCCATGCCGCTTCGCTCCCCTGTGCAGCCGGACAGACCAGCCCCAGATCCTGCCCGCCGGCATGCAGCGCCGCCAGCAAGACGCCGGGCGACGGCGCGGTGCGGCCGTCCAGCCCCAGTTCGCCGACGACGATATAGCCCGCCAGCGTCTCGGCATCGATCACCCCCATCGCGCCCAGCAGCGCGATCGCGATCGGCAGGTCGAAATGCGATCCTTCCTTGGGCAGGTCGGCGGGGGAAAGATTGACGGTGATCCGCTTGGGCGGCAGCGACAGGCCGATCGCGGCGATCGCATTGCGCACCCGCTCGCGGCTTTCGGCCACCGCCTTGTCGGGCAGACCAACGACGATGAAAGCCGGCAATCCCGGAACAAGCTGGCACTGCACTTCGATCGTGCGCGCTTCCAGGCCCAGATAGGCCACCGTCGAAACCGTCGCTACCAAAGGCCCCGCCCCCTTCTTCCCCCATGAAGGCGGCCGATCGCTTGTCCCCGTTACTCTTGCGCGTCCGGCCGTCCCTTGAATCCCTGCGCCACGACATACCATTCGACGCTGCCCTTGCGGCTCGCCGGCGGCTTGGCATGCCTGATCGTGGTGAAATGCTTCTTGAGCACCGCCAGCAGCTCCGCGTCGGTGCCACCGGCAAAGACCTTGGCGACGAAGGTGCCGCCCTTGCGCAGATTCTGCACGGCGAAATCGGCGGCCGCCTCGACCAGCCCCATGGTGCGCAGATGGTCGGTCTGGGCATGGCCCACCGTATTGGCCGCCATGTCGGAAATCACCAGGTCCGGCTCCTGCCCCAGCGCCTCGCGCAGCAGGTCCGGCGCCTTGTCGTCCATGAAGTCCATTTCGAACAGGGTGACGCCGGGAATCGGATCGACCGGCAGCAGGTCGATGCCGACCACCGCCGCCTTGGGCGCCATCTTGCGGATCACCTGTGCCCAGCCGCCCGGCGCCACGCCCAGGTCGACGACCGCGCGCGATCCCTTCACGAAATGGAATTTCTCGTCCAGCTCGATCAGCTTGAAGGCGGCGCGGCTGCGCCAGCCTTCCTGCTTGGCCTTGTGGACATAGGGGTCGTTCAGGTGCCGCTCCAGCCAGCGCACCGACTGCGCGGTGCGCCCCTTGGCGGATTTCACCCGCACCTTGCCTGCGCCAGAACCCCTCACGTCGTTGCTCCATGGCGGTCCATCAGGCCGCGCAATATGCCCTCGCGAATGCCGCGGTCGGCGACGCCCAGTCGCTCGGCCGGCCAGATGTCGAGGATCGATTCCAAAATGGCACAGCCCGCGACCACCAGGTCGGCGCGCTCCGTGCCGATGCAGGGCAATCGCTGCCGATCCGCCAGCGCCATGGTCGACAGCCGTTCGGAAATCGCGCGCATCGAACTGCTCGGCACGATCAACCCATCGATCGCCTGCCTGTCATAGCGCGGCAGGTCAAGGTGCAGGCTGGCCAAAGTCGTCACCGTGCCCGACGTGCCCAGCAGCCTGATGCCCGCTTCGCCCTGCGGCAGGCGACGGGCGAGCGGCGCGAACGCCTCGGCCACGCGCGCGCGCATCCGGCCATAGGCGGCCAGCCGCTCGGCCGGATTGGCATGGTCGAACAATTCACTCTCGGTCAGCGACACCACGCCCCAGGGCGCGCTCACCCAATCGACGATGCGCGGCGCGCCGTCGCAATGGGAATCGACCAGCACCAGTTCGGTCGATCCACCGCCAATGTCGAAGATCAGCGCCGGGCCATTGCCCTCTTCCAGCAGCGCGTGGCACCCCAGCACCGCCAGCCGCGCCTCTTCCTGTGCGCTGATGATGTCGAGCGCGATCCCGGTCTCGCGATAGACGCGCTGGATGAACTCGGCGCCATTGCTCGCCCGCCGACAGGCCTCGGTCGCGACCGACCGCGCCAGCGTCACATGGCGCCGCCGCAGCTTGTCGGCACAGACCGACAGCGCAGCGATGGCCCGGTCGATCGCCGCATCGCTGATCCGCCCGGTGGCCGCCAGCCCCTCGCCCAGACGCACGATCCGGGAAAAGGCATCGACCACGATAAACCCGTCCGCTGACGGCTTGGCGATCAGCAGACGGCAATTATTGGTACCCAGATCGATTGCCGCATAGGATCGGCGGTCACGCGCCGTGTAGGGATAAAGGCCCCGTTGCTTCGACGGGGGCGTAATGGCCGCAGCCTTGCTCCCATTACCCGAACCGGAACGGGCGGACTTGCCCGAAACGCGGCCAACCGGGCCGGAACTCTGCGGCGATGGGCGGCTATGCTGCACCAAGGCCGTATCTCACTTCATCAATCGCCGATCGCGCAAATCCGATCGGAACTTGCCTTCATGCTTAAGCGGAACCGCCCGCTTCCGCAAGTGGGCGGGAAACAAGCCGAAAATCCCCGGCATTTCTTCGACCCATTACATTTGCATAAATTACATAATCGATACCGTTAACATAGAAAACGGCATGACCGCCGGATCAGTCAATCAACGTTGGATATTCATAACGCAAAGATAACATTGTGTCTTTTTGGATACATGACAGAAACTTTCATTTTTGGGTAATTGTCTTGCGCCTGATAGCTGCATAGCCTCGCCAACGGTCTTTGGGGAGTTAACATCATGCGCATTCGTAAGAATGGCGCGGGCCTGTTGGCACGCGCCGGTCGTTCTGCCCTTTTGGCATCGGCCGCTCTGTCCGCTCTGAGCATCGCACCGGCAGCCCATGCCGTCGTGCCGAACGACAATAATACGCCGGCCGACATCGTCGATGGCACCGATGTGAACGGCGTCGGCATCATGTATCGCGCCGACGGCTATGTCTGCACCGGCACGCTGATCAATCCGCGCACCGTCATTTTCGCCGCCCACTGCGTCAATGATTATGACCCCAGCACCTACAGCACGGTGAATGACGGCATTCCGGTCGCCTTCGCCTTCCAGAGCAACGCCCGCCCCGGCCTCGTCAACTGGATCAACAACGGCTATCGCACCAACACCGCGCTCAGCGTCTATAACGTCAACAATATCGCCTATAATCCGGACTCGCTCGATCCGCCGGCGCTCAGCTTCCTCTATGGCGACACGGCGATGGCCACGCTCGACACGCCGGCCAGCGACGTGCCGACCTGGGCGATGCTCTTTTCCGCCCTGCCCGCGCCGGAAAGCATCAGCGACACGACCGGCACCGGCTATCATGTGACGATCACCGGCTATGGCCGCAGCGGCAGCGGCACCACCGGCAACAGCTATGGCATCGATTATCGCCGCAAGGTGGCCGAGAATTTCCTCGGCATGCTCGGCTCGCTCGACGATATCGACATCTTCCTGTTCGGCGAAGGCGGTGGCTATACCCAGAATCTCTACCAGACCGACTTCGACGATCCGACCCGGACCAACGAATTCGACTTCAATGTCTTCAAGGACGATGCGCTTCCCAATGAAGGCAATACCGCCGGCGGCGATTCCGGCGGCCCGCTGATCCTCGACCAGACCTTTGACCAGAAGGTGGTGCTGGGCGTCCTGTCGGGCGGCAGCCGCTACTTCCTGGAACAGCCGCAAAGCTCTTATGGCGGCTCCGCCTTCTATCAACCGCTCTACCTCTTCTGGGACTGGATCGCGCAGAATAATCCCTATCGCTACGCCACTGCCAAGGCCGGCGACGGCAAATGGAGCGACGCCAGCCACTGGGTGACGGCGCTCGATCCCAATTACATGATCATCGACAGCAACGGATCGTTGGTGAACGGCGTGCCGACCACGCCCGGCGCCGGCGCCTTTGGCGAGGATGATGCGCAGAAGTTCGGCCAGGTCTGCTACCAGCCCAATGATGGCTCGGACGACGCCTGTTACGACGTCGGCACCGACACGCTGCTGATCAATGGCGAGCCGGTCGAGGCGACCGACGCGACCACCACCAGCGGCAGCAAGACCGTCGCCGACAACAAGGGCAAGGTCGAGATCGCCGAGCGCAGCCCGTCTGATGGTGCCGCCAGCCTGGCGGACGAGGCCATCGTGGAGGCCCAGGCGGAGGGCGATGCCGTCCTGCCCGCCGCGACCCTGGCCAACGGTCTGCCCGGCGCCACCAATTTCGTGCCGAACAATATCGACCCTGTCGCTGCGCAGGGCGTCGTCGGTCGCTATTATGACGTCACGCTCAGCGCCGCCGGCAAGACCACGCTCGACATCGACGCCACCGTCGATCGCTTCACCATCTCGGGCACCGGCTCGACGCTCGACGTGACCAGCGCCGGATCGCTCACCAGCCTGATGGACATCAATCATCTCGCCGGCGTGGTGAATGTCGATGGCGCGGTCGAAACACCGGGCGACTATCTGCTGCTCTCGGGCCTGCTCTCGGGCAAGGGCACGCTGCGGACCCCCTATTTCACCAACATCATGGGCGTGGTCGCGCCTGGCGGCATCGGCACCATCGGCACGCTCACGGTCGAGGGTAATGCCATCCTCTCCTCGGGCAGCACGCTGCATGTCGACCTTGGCAGCAGCGGTTCCGATCTGCTCGCGGTCAAGGCCACCGATGATGTCGAAGGCGTCGCGGCGGTCGATGGCAAGGTCGTCTTCGGCGCGGCGACCGGCGCCAAGCTGCGCTATGGCAGCCGCTACACCTTCCTGACTGCGGAAGGCGGCGTCGAAGGCACGTTCGACACGCCGACCAACATCAGCGCCATCCTGAAGCCCGTGCTGACCTATGGCGCCAACAGCGTCAGCGTCACGGTCGATGCCGGCACCTATGCCGGCGTCGTCAATGGCGGCTCGCAGGTGCAGACCAGCTTTGCCCGCCTGCTCGATCAGAACCGCGCCCTCTACGGCAATTATGCCACCCTCTATGGCGAGGCCGACCTGCTGAGCGTCGCCGCGATCCAGGCGTCGCTCGAAGCCATGGCACCGCGCACCGAAGCGCTCCGCACCTCCATGTCCGAAGTGCTGAACGACAATATGGCCCGCTTCTATCGCGATCGCCTGGCACGCGTCAGCGGCGGCAGCATGGGCGGCACGCTGACCATGACCGGTCAGCCGCTCCAGCTCGCCGCGCTCAGCATGAACAATCTGAACCTGGGCATGGATCAGGGCGGCGGCAACGAAACCGTCACCCAGGAAAATGCCCTGCCTGAAGACGTCAGCGCCTTCATCGCCGGCGGCTATATCGACGGCAAGAGCGATCCGATGCGGGGCGCCATCACCACCGGCCGCGACAAGTTCGACGGCTGGTATGGTGCGGCCGGCATCGAAAAGATGATCGGCGACGATGCCGTGATCGGCCTGGCCGCCTCCTTCAGCGAGCTCAAGGGCAATACCGGCATCGGCGACACCGCCCGTTCCCGCCTGTACCAGGCCACCGTCTATGGCAATTGGGATCTGGGCGGCGTCGTTCTGGATGGCGTCGGCAGCGCCGGCACCCTCACCAGCAAGACCAAGCGCGCCTTTGCGGTGGGCACCACCCCCTACACACTGCGCGGCAGCGACCAGCAACTGGCCCTGTCGGGTGAGATCGGCATCGGCGCGCCGCTGGGTGGCGACGCCTTCACCATCACGCCGCGCGCCTCGCTGCGCGGCGCCTATATCAGCGGCGGCAACCTCGCTGAATATGGCGGCGACACCGCGCTGGTGATCCATCGCCATGCGATCCAGAGCGCGCAGGGGCGCCTGGGGGCCACGGCGAAGATCGATGTCGGCGGGTTCAAGCCCTATCTGACCGCCAATTATGTCCATGAGTTCCGCGACCAGCCGGCCTATTTCCTGGCCAATTTCGTCGGCGGCACCGGATCGCTCGCGCCCTTCGCGCTGGGTGGCTCGGACAAGAATTGGGGCGAAGTGGGCGGCGGCCTGACCCTCAGCACCGGCAATGTCGACATCAGCCTGTCGGCCGACACCACCGCCTGGCGCGGCAACCTCAGCTATCAGAGCTATCGCGCCGCACTCAAATTCCGCTTCTGACAGTAGCTCCCCGGCAACAGAAGCATTGGGCCGTCCCGCATGGGGCGGCCCTTTTTTTTTGCGGGCAGCCCCCTCCGGCCAATTACCGATTGCCTCTGCGCCTCTCCGCTCGGACAAATGCAGCATGAAAGACCATGGCCCGCCCCTGTCCCGCCGGCACATGCTGTCGCTGACGGCGGGCGCCATCCCGGCCCTGTCCTGCGCGCCCGGCCTGGCCGTCGCGCCGCCTTCCGGACTCGACGCCATCGCCCGCAGCCGGGGCCTGCGCTTTGGCACCGCCGTATCGCCCACCCATCTGGACGATCCGGCCTTTGCCCAGTTGATCGTCCGGGAATGTTCGGTGCTGACCGCCGAGAATAATTTCAAATGGAAATATCTCGAAGCCAAGGAGGGACAGCGCAACCCGGCAAAGGCGCTGCGCGTCCTGCGCTTCGCCAGCCGCCACCGCATGTCGCCGCGGGGCCATACGTTCGTCTGGAACCAGGATGATCGGGTGCCCGGCTGGCTGATCGCCAATGAGGCGGCGCTGGCACAGAAGGGTGGCGCCCCGCTCATCGCCCTGATGAACGATCATGCCCGCTATATTGCGACCACCTTCCCCCAGATCGAATCATGGGACTGCGTGAACGAGGCATTCGTCGTCCAGAGCGGACAATTGAAGAACTCGATCTACACCCGCATCCTTGGCCTGGGCTTCTTCGACCTCGCCTTTCAGCTGATGGCGCAATATGCCCCCCATGCGCAGCGCGTCTATAATGGCAATATGAGCTGGGAGCAGAATCCCGATCATCGCGACGCCGTGCTGCGCGTGCTGGAACAGGCGCTCAAGCGCGGCGTGCCGGTCAATGCCATCGGCATCCAGAGCCATCTGGGCAATACGCTGGGCCGCGGCCGCGACGAACGGGCCTGGAATCGCTTCCTTGCCGAACTGGACGCCATGGGCATGACGGTGCTGATCACCGAACTGGATTGCGCCGACCGCCATCTGAGCGACCAGGAGCCGGCCAGACGCGATGCCGAAATTGCCGCCTTCGTGAAGGGCTATCTCGACATCACGCTCAGCCATCGCAATGTCTCCCAGGTCATCTGCTGGGGCCTCAGCGATCGCTATTCCAATCTCAATCGCGACAGCTATCCGACCAAGAGCCGCCGCCCGGATGGCCTGCCCATGCGCGGCAACCCCTTCGACGATGCGCTGCGGCCCAAACCCTTTTATGATGCCATCGCCACCGCCCTCGCCGCCTGTCCGGTGCGATGATCGGGCGGACCGCTGGACAGGATCGGCGACCCTATTAGGGTAGGGCGATCGACAGACAGGGGCCAGGCCGATGCATCCGGTGGAATTGTTCGAACTGCTGGTGGCCATGCTGCTGGCGATCATCGCGCTTCATTATGCCGCGCATCGGCTGGGCCTGCCGCCGGCGGTCGCCTTGCTGACCGGCGGCACCTTGCTCGCCTTCGTGCCCGGCCTGCCGGTCATCTCGCTTGACCCCGAACTGGTCCTGGTCATCTTCCTGCCGCCGCTGTTGATGGACGGCGCCTGGTTCATTGCGCTGGGCCATCTGCGCCGCCACCTGATCGGCATCATGTCACTGGCGATCGGCGCGGTGATCTTCACCACGCTCGTGGTCGCCGCCGTCGCCCATGCCCTGATGCCGTCCCTGCCCTGGGCCGCCTGCGCCGCGCTGGGCGCGATCGTCTCGCCGCCCGACGCCATTGCCGCGCGCGCCGTGCTGCAACGCGTGCATCTCCCCCGCCGCCTGTCGGTCCTGCTGGAGGGCGAAAGCCTGTTCAACGACGCCAGCGGCCTGGTCCTCTTCCGCTTCGCCATCGCCGCCGTCGCAACCGGCAGTTTCAGTGCCGTGGCCGGCCTCGAAAGCTTCATCCTGCTCGCCGTCGGCGGGCTGGTGGTCGGCGGCGCGATCGGCGCCATCTGGGTGCTGCTGGTCCGGCGGCTGGGTGACGATTATCTGATGATCGCCTCTTCCATGCTGGTGCCCTGGTCGGCCTATCTGCTGGGCGAAGCCTTCCATGTTTCCGGCGTCATCGCCACCGTCGCAGCCGGCCTCATCTGCGGCTGGTATCAGCATATCGTCTGGTCCGCCTCGGTGCGGATGCGCGGCACCGCCTTCTGGGCGGTGATGATCTTCCTCATGGAAGCGACCGTGTTCATGCTGATCGGCTCGTCGCTGCGCGGCGTGGTCGACCGGGTCGGCGGCTTCGCCGTCGTGCTCGACAATATGGCGGTGCCGGTGCTGCTCATCCTGCTCGCCCTCACCGCCGCCCGCTTCGTCTGGGTGTTCGGCTCGGACGCCATCATCCTGCTGCTGCGCGCGATGGGCCTGCGCCGCTACAGCCCGATCGGCCCGCGCGGCGCCACCGTGCTCGGCTGGGCCGGCATGCGCGGCGTGGTGACGCTGGCGGTCGCACTCTCCGTGCCGGAGGGCTTTCCGGGGCGCGACTTCCTGCTGGTCGCCGCCTTTGGCGTGATCCTGGGCACCGTCCTGATCCAGGGCACCACGCTCGGCCTGCTGATCCGCTGGGCGGGCCTCTCCGACCCGATTCATGATCGCCCCCGCCTCAGCATGAGCGATGCCGAAGCCGCCATCGCCAGGGTCCAGGCCGTGCGCGTCGAACAGCTCGCCTATGATGCGGCAGGCGAACTCATCCACCCGCAACTGCTCGAACGCTATCAGCGCCGCGCGGTCCTCTCGAAAAACTATGCCGGGCAGGAAGAACAGTTCGCCGACCGGCTCCACGCCCATTTCGATCTGGTGCTGGAGGCAATCGCCGCCGGCCGCGCCGAACTGCTGCGCCTGCACCGCGCCGGCGACATTGACGAACATGTGCTGCAGGAACTGGAACGCGACCTCGACCTGGAGGAACTGACCGCCTGGTCGATGAAGTCGTAATCCGCATGGAAGCCCGTTTGCGCGATCTGCTGAACGCCGATCCCTGGCGCATGGCCATCCTGCATCTGCTCCGCGCGCTTGACCTGCCCGATGGCTGGGTCGCCGCCGGCTTCGTGCGCGATGCGGTCTGGGACCATCTCCACGGCCACGCCCCGTCGATCCCCGTCGGCGATATCGACATCATCTGGTTCGATCCCATCCGGACCGATCCTGCGCTCGACCGGCAGATCGAGCGGCAACTGGCCACGCTGCGCCCGGACGTCGACTGGTCGGTCAAGAATCAGGCGCGGATGCACCTGCGCAATCGGGACGCCCCCTATGCCGATGCTGCCGACGCGATGCGCCACTGGACCGAGACGGCGACCGCCATCGGCGTCCGTCTGACGCCCGACGACCGGCTGGAGGTCAACGCCCCCTTCGGCCTGGATGATCTGTTCGGCTTGCGGCTGGTGCCCGGCCCGGCCTTTCTCGGCGCCAGGCGGACGATCTTCGATGAACGGGTGCGCGCCAAGCAATGGCTGGCGCGCTATCCCCGACTTCAGCCCGGCTGATCAGAGCGGCAGCAGCGCACCCACGATCCAGCGTTCCTCGGCACGCAGCACGCCCCAGGCGCGGGCAGCGGCGCGGCTGTCCATCGCCTCGACGCCGATGCCGCGGGCTTCCAGTTCCCGCACGAAGGCGCGGGGCGGCTGTTGCAACCCGCTGCCGGTGCCCAGCAGCAGGAATTCAGGCTCCAGTTCCAGATGGTCGAACAAATCGCCCAGCGCCGCGACGCTCATCGCCGACACCGCCGGCGCCTGCATCCAGGCCAGTGCCCGGACGGGGCTGAGCAACAGCCCGTCCGGGAAGACATCGTCCTTCACCCGGAAGCCCCGGCCCTGAAAGCCGGTGACGATCGGACCCTGGCCGCTATCGTCGCGGCGCAGTTCGATTCCGGTGTGACGGTCGCTCAGGGCTGGGCTCCGTCGCGCGGGCCCATGCGCTCGGCCTGGGCGGCGATGCCGCCCTTCTTCGCCTTCTTCTCGGCCGTCTGCGGGCTCAGGCCCAGCGTGATCAGCAGCGAGGAGGAGACATAGACCGACGAATAGGTGCCGACGATGATGCCCAGCATCATGGCCGCGGTGAAGCCGCGCAGCACATGGCCGCCCAGCAGCAGCAGCGCGCCCAGCGCCAGCAGGATGGTGACCGAGGTCATGACCGTGCGCGGCAGCGTCTCGTTGACCGACAGGTCGATCAGCGACTTCATGTCCATCTTGCGATATTTGCGCATATTCTCGCGGATACGGTCGTCGATCACCATCTTGTCGTTGATCGAATAGCCCACGATGGTCAGCACGGCGGCGATGATGTTGAGGTCGAACTCCAGCTGGGTGATCGCGAAGAAGCCCAGCGTCATCAGCACGTCGTGGACGATCGCGACGAAGGTCGACACGCCGAACTGCCATTCGTAGCGGAACCAGGAGAAGATCGCGATGCCGATGATCGCCAGCACAACCGCCAGCACGCCATTCTGGATCAGTTCGCCCGACACCTTGCCCGACACCGTGTCATAGCGCGAGAAGGTGACGCCGGGGAACTGTGCCTCCATCGCCTTGCGGGTCTTTTCGACCACCGCATTGGCCGCGCCGGCGCCGCCCTGTTCGGGCAGCGGCAGGCGGATCTGCACCGTCTTGGGATCGCCGAACTGCTGCAGCGAGCTTTCGCCCACGCGCAGCCCCGCGATCGTGTCGCGGACCTTGTCGGTCTCGACCGCCTGCGGGAACTTCGCCTCGATCATCAGGCCGCCGACAAAGTCGACGCCCAGGTTCAGGCCCTTGTAGAAGGTCGCGCCGACCGCCAGCACGGTCAGCAGCAGCGTCAGGCCAAAGGCCCAGTGGCGCAGCTTGACGAAGCCGATATTGGTGTTGTCGGGGACGAGCTTGAGAAGTTTCATGGGTTGTTCCTCCCGCCCCTCTTAAATGTGGATGTCCGTGGGACGAGTGCGACGCACCCAGCCCGAGACGAGAACGCGCGTGAAGGTCACGGCGGTGAACACGCTGGTCGCGATGCCGATCAGCAGCACGATGGCGAAGCCCTTGACCGGGCCGGAGCCCAGCGCGAGCATGATGCCACCGGCGATCGCATGGGTCACGTTCGCTTCGAAGATGGTGCGGCTGGCTTCCTTGTAGCCGAACTCGATCGCCTGCACGACCCCGCGCCCGCGTCGCCGCTCTTCGCGAATACGCTCATAGATCAGCACGTTCGCGTCGACCGCGGTGCCGATGGTCAGCACGAAGCCGGCAATGCCCGGCAGGGTCAGCGTCGCGCCCAATATGCCCATCACGCCCAGGATCACCAGCACGTTGATCGCCACGGCCAGGTTCGCATACATGCCGAACCGGCCATAGCTCACGAACATGAAGGCGGCGACGGCAACGACCGCGACGATCGACGCGACCAGGCCGGCGCGGATCGAATCGGCGCCCAGGCCCGGACCGACAGTGCGTTCCTCGACCACGACGAAGTTGACCGGCAGCTTGCCCGACCGCAGCGCGATCGCCAGCTGGTTGGCGCCCTCGACGGTGAAGCTGCCCGAAATCGTTGCCGACCCGCCCAGGATCGGCTCATTGATGTTCGGCGCCGACAGCACCTTGCCATCCAGGATGATGGCGAAGGGGCGGTTGACATTCTGCGACGTCACCTTGGCGAACTTGTTGCCGCCCGATCCGTTGAAGCGGATGGTGACATTGGGTTCGTTGGTCTGCTGGTCATAGGTCTGCTGCGCGTCGGTCAGCTCCTCGCCCGACACCATCACCTGGCGGTGGACGGCGATCACCGGCGGCCCGGCCGGATTGGTCGGATAGGGCAGGACTTCGCTGCCCACCGGCGCGCGGCCCTGGGCCACCTCGCTCGGATTGGCGCTCATGTCGACCAGCTTGAATTCCAGCTTCGCGGTCTGGCCCAGCAAAGCCTTCAGCGCCTTGGGATCCTGCAGGCCCGGCACCTGCACGACGATGCGGTTGGCGCCCTGCTGCTGGATGGTCGGCTCGCGCGTGCCCATTTCGTCGATGCGCTTGCGGATGACTTCGGTCGCGACCTGCATCGCGCTCTTGACCGCATTGTCGATTCCCGCCTGGGTCGGCGTGATGACGATGGTGGAGCTGTTGACCACCTCGACATTGAAGTCGCGCTGGCCGGTCAGGCCCGCCCCCTGGGTCAGCGGGCGGATGCGCTCGACGGCGGCATCCACTTCGCTCGGGTTGCGGACCATGAAGCTGAGCTTCCCGTCACGGCTGGAGATATCGCCGATCGCGATCTTCGTCTCGCCCCGGCGCAGTTCCGTGCGGACCTGCTCCTCCATATTGGCGAGCCGCTGCTTGGCCACATCCTGGGTCGACGCTTCCAGCAGCAGATGGCTGCCGCCGGCAAGGTCGAGGCCCAGATTGACCCGCGTCTGCATGAAGGGGGGCAGCTTCGCCACCGTCGAATCGGGCAGGAAGCTCGGGACGGCGCAGAAGATGCCGATGATCAGCGGCAACAGGATGCCGGCGATGGCCCAGCGCGAGAAGTTCAGCATGGTTGGATCAGTCGTTCGCGGGCTTGGCGGTGGTCGGGTCGATCACGTCGGCCAGGGTCGACTTGACCGCCTTGACCTTCATGTTCGGCGCCAGCTCGATATCGACATAGATGTCGTCGACGCGCGCGACCTTGCCGACCAGGCCACCGCCGGTCACGACCTGATCGCCCTTCTTCACGGCGTCGATCTTGCCCTTATGCTCCTTCATCTTCTTCTGCTGCGGACGGATCAGCAGGAAGTAGAAGACGACGAAGATGAGGACCAGCGGTGCCATCTGCACCAGGATACCGGCGCCGGAGGCTTGCCCGCCCGCGGTCTGGGCAAAGGCTGGAGTAATGAACATGGTGGGACTTTCGCCTTGTTTTTCGGTCTCCCCAACCCGCAGGGCGCGGGCATGGGATCAAGCGCGGGCGGCTAACACAGATGGCCGGGGCAAGGCAACAAGCTTGGCTTTTCGCGCCCGGAATGACGGGCTTTGAAAGCATCGGGCAAGGGACGGGAAAGCCGTTCATTTGCACGCTCCGCAAAAAGCCTGCATCGAATCCCTTGCAACTTCCAATTCATCCCTCTATTGGGCGCCCTCCGGTCGGGACGTAGCGCAGCCTGGTAGCGCATCACACTGGGGGTGTGGGGGTCGGAGGTTCGAATCCTCTCGTCCCGACCAAAATTCTCCGAACATCGCCATAATCCATGATTTTCGCCGCTTCGGCGGAGGGCCTGCCCCTGCGTGTCAGACGCTGCCGGCCCGGATCTTGGCAAACATGTCCGCAAAGGTCAGCCGGCTATCGATCCGGGTGAAGACGCGCATCGGCCGCCCGGCCGGATGTGCGACATAGCCCGCCTGATCGTTGATCCGCGGCGTCGGCCGGATCAGATAATCGCTCGACGCCGCATCGGGATCGAAGGAGGATTGCAGCGCGGTCAGTGTGACCAGCGGACTGTCCCCCAATATATAGGTTTCGCCGAGCGGCGCATCGATCCGCCTGATTGCCCGCTCCAACTGATCCAGCAGATAACGGCCCAGCCGCCCCGCCCCTGCCAGTTCCCGGTCGAGTTCGGCATGACTGATCATCAGCGTGCGATAGACGTTGCGCGGCACCTGCCAGATCTCGACTGCCGAATCGTTGAACAATGCCTGCGCGGCGGCCAGATCGATGGTCAGATTATATTCCTTGCTTGCCCGGACATGGACGGTGGGATCGACATCCCCATGTTCCGGCCCGCCGATCCAGACCAGGATGATCCGCCGCGCGATCTCCGGTCGCAGGCGCACCGCTTCGGCCAGGTCGGTCAGGCCAGCCCCCGCAACATAGAAGAGGGGCAATTTGCTATCAGTCCGTTGCGCTTCGGCGATGATCGCGGCCACCGCCGGGGTGGCCGATGGCGGCATGCCGGGCGCCGGCGCGGCATTGCGCCCCGCCAGCACCGGCGGCCGATGCGGCAGCCGCATGCAATCCATAATGGCGCTGACGCATTGCACGGCATTGTCGGCTTGCCGGTCCGACCCGTCGAGGAAATCCCTGGGATGAATATGCGATCCGATGACCAGCGGGATCTGCACCGAAGGCGACAACAGATGATGCGCCAGTTGGAACAGGCCATCGGGATCGCCGGAAAAATCATTGTCGATGATCACCCGGCTGCGGACCCGCGCGGTCAGGGCGTGAGCCGGCCCGGTCAGTGATGCCTGGCCGGCCAGCCCCACAAGCCCCGCCAGCCATGTTCGCCGATCGATGATAAGCCTGTTCTGCACGACCTGACCCTCCCCATGTCGCCCCATTGGACATGCAGCCACATTGCGGGACCATGACCCACAATGTCAAACAAGACCCGGAAATGCCGGAAGATCAGTCGGCCGCCCCTGCCATATCCCCCCTCTCGCCCGCCATCGCCAGCAGCAGGTCGATCTTGTCGTGCAGGCTGGCAATCTGCGCTTCCGATCGCAGGTTGGTCTCATAGTCGAGCCGCGCCTCCAGCCGGTCCTTGGCCGCCTGGCGGTTCTGGCTCATCATGATGATCGGCGCCTGCAACGCGGCCAGCATCGACAGCATCAGGTTGAGGAAGATGAAGGGAAAGGGATCGAAGGCATGGCGCGCCAGCACCAGCGTGTTCAGCAGCGCCCAGGCGACCAGGAACAGGCTGAAACCGATGATGAAGCGCCAGGAACCGCCGATCGCCGCGACGCGGTCGGCCAGCCGCTCGCCATAGGTCTGGCCGTCATCGAACAGGCGGTTGAGATCAGGGGCCTGGGGTCCGCGGCGCAGGGAGCCGACGAGAAAACGGATGGCTGCATTCATGGATCACCTCGTGCGACCGCGCCTTCGGGGCGGGCGGGTGATCCGAACCTGTCAGTTCGCCCCCATGCCCGAACGCGCGGTCTTTCGACTATGGTCGTTGTCGGACATGATTTCCTCGAAAGGATGGGCGGAATATTCCGGCTGGAACAGGATGGCCGCTAGACCCCGCACCGCGCCGGATCAATCCGCGCAATCATGAAATCTTGGTCATGTTGGAGAGGGGGGGCGGACTGTCAGCCTACCCTCTCCCGTTCACGGGAGAGGGAGGGGCCCGCGCCGAAGGCGTGGGAGGGTGAGGGTCTTCTGAAACAAGCCGCCCTCATCCAACTTCGCCTAACCGGCTTTGCCGGCAAGGCTTCGTATCCTTCTCCCGCCAACGGGAGAAGGAATGAGCGCTCCTGCTCGCTTCGCGCCAGGCAGCCTTCCGCCCGGAAGCGGACCGAGCGCTATCCGGGCTGCGCCATGCTGGCCCCGCCCCGACATCCCCTTTCCTACGCTCTCTCTCCCTGCTCTACACTTGGTGGTGCGAGTGAATGCGCCCGCGCCAGTCGACCGGTGCGTGCCGCGTGCAAGCAAGGCGCGTGGGTGTCGCGTCCGGGGCGCGTGCCGCGCGCGGCGTTAACGCGGCACGATGGCCCAGCCCCTGTTGGACGGGGCGCGTTCCAGTGCATGACCGACGCGCAGCAGAGGCGTTGCCGACGCGGTTCAGGCGCGAACGACCCCAGATGCCCGTTTACACTGAACTTCGACAGACGCGCCCATGCCATTCCACCCTGTCCTACAGATAACCATATGGGATAAATGATTCGCCATCCACGAACCATGGAAGGGCCAATCATGGACATCGACACATTGCTGGACGAACTGATCGCGCGGGAGGGTGGCTATGTCGACCATCCGGCCGATCGCGGCGGGCCGACCAATATGGGCATCACGCTGGGCGTCGCGCGGGCGAACGGCTTTGCCGGCGACATGCGCCGCCTGCCGCCCGCAACCGCGCGCACCATCTATCGCCAGCTCTATTGGGATGGGCCGGGCTATGCCGCGGTCGCGCAGCAGAGCATGGCGCTCGCCGCCGAACTGTTCGACACCGCCGTCAACATGGGACCGGGGGTCGCCAGCACCTTTCTCCAGCGAGCGCTGAACGCGCTCAACCGCAACCAGCGCGACTATCCCGACCTGAAGGCCGATGGCGCGATCGGCGCCCGCACGCTTGCCGCGCTGCGCGCCTTCCGCACCCTGCGCGGCACAGCCGGCGACGCCGTGCTGATCAAGGCGATCGAGGCCTTGCAGGGCGAACGCTATCTGGCGCTGGCCGAAAGCCGCCCGGCCAACGAGGCCTTTCTCTATGGCTGGCTCGCCAACCGCATCGGCTGAAGGGAGACGCGATCATGTTGAAGACCGACGATATTCCCCTGCTCCCCGGCCCCCTCCCCACCGAGCCGACCGACCTGTGGACCCAGCGGTCGCGGCCGGCCTTTCTCTACGTCATCTATGCGCTGCTGCTCTGGTCGATCCCGATGGGGCTGATCTCGGGCTGGCAGCCGGAGGTAGCGGGTGCGATCATCGCGGGCATGCGCGCCTATCTCGACGCCCTGCCCGAGCCGCTCTACGCGCTCTTCGGCACCGCCTATCTCGGCTATACCGCGGCCCATGCCTGGGGCAAGGCGAGGGGCACGGAGCGCTGACAGCCTGTTTGAAAAATCGCGAAAGAGCGATTTTTCAGCGCGGTACCAGCCCGCTCCCCCGCCCAACCACCCGATCCAGTGTCATCCTGTCGGGCGGTTGGGCGGGGGAGCGGGCCGGAACCGACTTTCTCAAACAGTCTCTGAGAGCCAGAGGCGGTGCGCAACACCGCCCCTTTCGCCTCAATTATTGACGTAAAAGTCGCGCAGTGCCCGCGCATCATGCAGGGCATTGTGCGGCACCCGGCTGTTGGCCGCCGCGCTGAAGCCCGCCGCATTGATCAGTTCCAGCCGCAGCCCATAGTCGACCGCCGCCATCTGCCCCGGCCCGGTGGTCAGCAGCGCGCAGAAATGGGCCAGATCCTCGGGCCAGTCGGCGATGATCACCGGATCGGAATCGCCATCCAGATAGGCGGCGATATGGTCGGCCGCCTCGATCCGGCTGAGTTCATGGTCCAGCCCCGGCGGCACATGGCGCAGATAGGGGATGACATGGCGCTCGACCCAGGGTTCGATCACATCGGGCAGTGGCAGCGACGCATAGAAATCATCGTCGCCATGTTCGGGCACCAGCGCCACGCTGATCAGCGCGCCGCCAAAGCCGTTGAATTCGGTATCGAGAAAATAACGCATGATGGGGGTGCCGATAGACCCCTGCGCCGCCGCTGGCCAGCCCATAGGCGGCGAACCGTCCGATGGGCCGCCATTGCGCAGCGGCGCGCGACCTGTCATGCGGCCGCTTTCCCCGCCCTGCTTGAGGACCATTGCCATGACACCGCGCGAATTGCTGGGCACCGCCGCCGTTCCGGGCGGACAGGAACTGCGCCTCTATCGCCGCGGCGGCGACTTCATGATCGTGCTCGACCGCAATGAGCTGATGAGCAGCCGGATGAACGGGTCGGAAAAGGCGCTGGCGCTGATGACGCTGGAGCGACTGGGCAAGCGCGCCGGCCTCCATATGCTGATCGGCGGCTATGGCATGGGCTTCACCCTGCGCGCCGCGCTCGCGGAAATGGACACCAAGGCACAGATCACGCTGGCCGAACTGGTGCCCGAGATCATCGAATGGGCGCGCGGCCCGATGGTCGATCTGGCCGCCGGCTGCCTGGACGATCCGCGCGTGCGGCTGGTGATGGATGATGTCGCCCATGTGATCGCCGCCGGCCATGGCAGCTATGACGCGATCCTGCTCGACGTCGACAATGGCCCGGACGGCCTGACCGCCGACGCCAATGACCGGCTCTATACCAATGCCGGCCTCTCCAGCGCGATGCGCGCGCTCAAGCCCGGCGGCATATTGGCGATCTGGTCGGCGGGATCGGACGCCGCCTTCACCCGGCGGTTGCAGAATGCGGGCTTCGCGGTCGAGGAAGTCGCGGTCAAGGCGCGCGACAATGGCAAGGGCCCCCGCCACGTCATCTGGTTCGCAACCCGCCGGCGTTGAGGGTCCGTTTTAGAAAGCCGGTTCCAGCCCGCTCCCCCGCCCAACCGCCCGATCCAGCGTCATCCTGTCGGGTGGTTGGGCGGGGGCGCGGGCCGGCACCGTACCGAGACATCGCCCTTTCGCGATGTCTCAAAAAAAGCGCCGCACCCCGGACATGAGAGGGGCCGCCGGGACGCAATGCCCGACGGCCCATCATGTGCATGGTCAGCGGCCGGAAACCGCCCAGAAGGAAGACAAGTTCGCGCTAAAGCCCCTGGCGGAGACGGCCTGTATGTCGGCGCTCTTGGTCTCTACACCATGAAGGGTTTGTACCGACGCTCCGGCGTCGTCAGCGGCGCGTTTCCCGAATGGACTTGACCGACCCCATTGCTGAACCATGAGACATCGGATCACCTCCTTTCGCTAATTAAGCCCGCGTGACCGGCTTTGAGCTACCCCTCGATCGGCCACGAGACGGACTGTGAATCAGACGGATTGCAGGATCAAGACTTGTAATATTCTTTTTTGGAATCATACTTGAACGTCCGCGCCGAAACGGCGGGACCGCTGATTTTCAGCCCCGACACTCCTCGATCACGCGCGATATTTCGGCCCAGGCCGGCACGATCAGCGTCTCCTGCCCCTGCACCTCGATCGCGAACCGGCCCCGGCTATAGGCGAGCTGGTCCAGCACCGCGTCGCTCGCGCCGCGCACGGCAGTCAGCTGCGGCACCTGCGTCCCCGCCATCACCGCCGGCCAGCTGCTCGCGCCATAGCTTGTCCGCACCGTGATCGCCCCCTGCCCGCCGCCGGCGCGGCTCAGGCTGATCCGCCGTGTCGCCCGGTCGCAGCGCAGCGTCAAACGCGGGGCAGAAGCCGACTCGCCAAACAGTGCGACCGGCCCGGCCGGATCGGCGCGATAGGTCCAGTTGCCCGGCGTCGCAGGGCGATATTGCCACTCGACCGCCGCAGGCTGGGCCGGCTCGGCTGGCGGCACCGGCGCAGGCCGGGGTGCTGGCGCGGGGCGCGGCGCCGGCGCGGAGGGCGGCGCGACGCAGCCGGCCACCAACAGGGTCAGCGGCGCTGCAAGGGCCGGGGCGGACACAAGAAATCGGGTCAGACGCATCGCGCTTCCATGCCCGAGCCGGCCGGAGCGCTCAACCCGAAAAGGGGCAGGGCGACGGTAGAGGCGGATGGCCGGCCACGGCCATCGCCGCTTGCCCCCATGCGCAACCGCTCCGTTCATCGCACGGAGAGCCTCAAAAAAGCGCCGGATATTGACAGTTTTGGGGCGAATCGATAAAGGCCGCCGTTCCCTACACGCGTAACAGCGGCAGTGCTTCCTGCACTGGCCGTCTTTTTTGCGTCTCGGGAAGCAACATCATGGCCTGTTTTTCCTTGCCAGGAAAGAGGCCCGAACGCTTTGAGATGGGGCGGCGCCAACTGCCCCGTGGAGCAGGAGATTTAAGTACCATGGCACGTATTGCGGGTGTTAACATCCCGACCAACAAGCGCGTAATCATCGCGCTCACCTACATCCACGGCATCGGTCGCAAGACCGCCGTCGACCTCGCCGACAAGCTGGGCATCGACCATGCGCGCCGCGTTCAGGACCTGTCGGACGCCGAAGTCCTGCAGATCCGCGAAGCCATCGACGCCGACCTGACCGTCGAAGGCGATCTGCGTCGCGAAACCGCGATGAACATCAAGCGCCTGATGGATCTGGCCTGCTATCGCGGCCTGCGTCATCGCAAGGGCCTGCCGGTCCGCGGTCAGCGCACGCACACCAATGCGCGCACCCGCAAGGGCAAGGCGAAGCCGATCGCCGGCAAGAAGAAGTAATCGTCGAGGGTCTTGTCCTCTGGACCGACCCTCCGGTGACTTCTGCTTTTGAACGATTTTTGTAGGATTAGAGCAAAATGGCACGCGAACCCCAGCGCATTAAGCGCCGCGAACGCAAGAACATCTCGGCCGGCGTCGCGCACGTCAACGCCAGCTTCAACAACACCATGGTGACCATCACCGACGCCCAGGGCAACGCGATCTCGTGGTCCTCGGCCGGCATGATGGGCTTCAAGGGCAGCCGCAAGTCGACCCCGTACGCCGCTCAGGTGTGCGCCGAAGACGCCGGCCGCAAGGCCGCCGAACATGGCGTCCGCACCCTCGAAGTCGAAGTCAAGGGCCCCGGTTCGGGCCGTGAATCGGCTCTGCGCGCACTGCAGGCCGTCGGCTTCCACATCACCTCGATCCGCGACGTCACGCCGATCCCGCACAATGGTGTGCGTCCGTCGAAGCGCCGCCGCGTCTAATTAAGCTTCGCTAGAGGCTTGAAGGCGGGCGGCGGACGCGTCGCCCGCTTACCCGTTTGCATCGGCCGGAACGTCCTGATGGGTCCAGGATCTACCCGTTACGGCCACATCCCCAGGGGAAGTACATGACTGTCAACATGAAGAACTGGCAGGAATTGAAGAAGCCCAACGCCCTCGAGATCAAGCCGACCGGCGACGGCAAGCGCAAGGCGACCTTCGTTGCCGAACCGCTTGAGCGCGGTTTCGGCCTGACGCTCGGCAACGCGCTGCGCCGGGTTCTTCTCTCCTCGCTCCAGGGCGCGGCGGTCACCTCGATCAAGATCGAGAATGTCCTGCACGAATTCTCGTCGCTCGCCGGCGTGCGTGAGGACGTCACCGACATCGTCCTGAACATCAAGCAGGTCGCGCTGAAGATGGAAGGCGAAGGCCCCAAGCGTCTGCAGCTGTCCGCCACCGGCCCGGCCGTGGTGAAGGCAGGCGACATTGCCGTCGTCGGCGACATCGAAGTGATGAACCCCGATCTGGTGATCTGTCACCTCGATCAGGGCGCGACGCTGAACATGGAACTGACGGCTGACATCGGCAAGGGCTATGTCCCCGCCGTCGCCAACCGCCCGGCAGACGCACCGATCGGCCTGATCCCGGTCGACGCGCTCTACTCGCCGGTCCGCCAGGTCGCCTACAAGGTGGATAACACCCGCGTCGGCCAGGAACTGGACTATGACAAGCTCTCGCTGACGCTGGAAACCGACGGCACCGTGACGCCGGAAGATGCGATTGCCTATGCAGCCCGCATCCTGCAGGACCAGCTCCAGCTGTTCGTCCACTTCGAGGACGCGCTGCCCGCCGCTGCCCCGGCTGCCGGCCATGCCGCTGCCGCTGCTTCGGAAGGCGAAAGCGACACCAACCAGATCAACCGCTATCTGCTCAAGAAGGTGGACGAACTGGAACTGTCGGTCCGCTCGGCCAACTGCCTCAAGAACGACAACATCATCTATATCGGCGATCTGGTCCAGAAGACCGAAGCCGAGATGCTGCGCACCCCGAATTTCGGCCGCAAGTCGCTGAACGAAATCAAGGAAGTGCTGTCGTCCATGGGCCTGCGCCTGGGCATGGACATCCCCGGCTGGCCGCCGGAAAATATCGAGGAAATGGCCAAGAAGCTCGAACAGGAGCTGCTGGGCTAAGTCGGAGCGAGCCGCGCAGCGCAGCAGCGCGGCGGTTCGCAACGCGAACGCGAACGACCGGCCAGCGACGCGCAGCGTCGTCTGACGTCACGGGATTTACTCCCGTGACGGTCGCCGGACGGTCAATGGGGTATTAGGCGGTCCCCATGAAAACCGCCTGGTCTGGGGTACCTCATCCGGCCCCTTAACGAACGAAGGAATGAGACATGCGTCATAAAGTTGGTCATCGTAAGCTTCAGCGCAGCACCGGTCATCGTACCGCCCTGCTTCGCAACCTGGCTGCCTCGCTCATCAAGCATGAGCAGATCCTGACCACCACGCCGAAGGCGAAGGAACTGCGTCCCTACGTCGAGAAGCTGATCACCCTCGCCAAGAAGGGTGGCCTGTCCAACCGTCGTCTGGCCGACGCCCGCCTGAAGGACGATGCGCAGCTGACCAAGCTGTTCGAAGTCCTGGCCGAGCGTTACAAGGATCGCAACGGTGGCTACACCCGCGTGATCAAGGCCGGTTTCCGCGCTTCGGACGCCGCGCCGATCGCGATCATCGAGCTGGTCGACCGTGACGTCGATGCCAAGGGCCAGGACTCCGGTCCGGTCAACACCGTCGACGAAGACGAATTCGAAGCCGCCTGATCGCGGTTCCGCCGGTAACGGTGGATAGACGATAGTCGAACAGGCCGCGGCTTCATCCGAAGCCGCGGCCTGTTTTCTTTTCAAGGACAATAGGGTCGAGAGGATGCGCGCGCTTCGCCGCCTGATCTGGCCGCTGCCGGCCCTGCTGGCAGTGATCGCCGCCGCGCCGGCCTCTGCTGTGGCGGCCGCTGCCTCGGGCGATGCCACCCCCGCCGCGATCGACGCGACGCCGCCGGACAACGGCCTGCATTACCCGCGCACCCGCCGCCAGGATCTGGTCGAGGATCATTTCGGCGTGAAGGTGACCGATCCTTATCGCTGGTTGGAAAATGACGTCCGCACCGACCCCGCCGTGCGCGACTGGGTCGGCCGCGAAAATGACCTGACCCGCCGCTATATCGACGACCTGCCCGGCCGCGAAGCACTCAAGACGCGGATGCAGGCGCTCTTCGCCCATGGCCGCTTCACCGTGCCGCGCAAGGCAGGCACCCGCTATTTCTACGGCTATAACAAGGGGCTGCAGAACCAGACGCCGCTCTATGTCCGCGAAGGACTGGCCGGTGAACAACGGCTGCTGCTCGACCCCAATCGCTGGGCACGCGATGGCGCGAGCGCACTCGCTGAATGGACGCCCTCGCCCGACGGTCGCTTCCTTGCCTATGGGGTGCAGGATGCCGGCAGCGACTGGCGCACCCTGCGCGTGCTGGACGTCGACAGCGGCAAGATCCTCGACGACAAGGTCGAATGGGTCAAATTCTCGCAGACCGCCTGGGACGGCCGGGGCGAGGGGTTCTTCTATTCCCGCTACGCCGCGCCGGTCGACGGCGAAGCCTATCAGTCGACCAACAGCGACCAGCAGCTTTATTATCATCGCATCGGCACGCCCCAGGCGCAGGACCAGCTCATCTATGCGACGCCCGATCGCCCCGGCCTCAGCCACACTGCCCAGGTGACGAGCGACGGCCGCTGGCTGATCGTCAGCAGCTTTGCCGGCATGGACCCGCGCCGCGAGCTGCATGTCGCCGCGCTCGACGGTGGCCCCGTCAAGCTGCGGACGCTGGTCAAGGGCCTCGCCAATGACTGGCGCCTGATCGGCAGCCGCGGATCGACCCTCTATTTCGTCACCGACCGCAAGGCCGCCCATATGCGGCTGGTGACGCTCGATGCCCTGCGGCCGGGGCGCAGCGAAAAGCCGCTGGTGGCCGAACGCGCCGATACGCTGGCCGGTGGATCGCTGGTCGGCAACCGCTTCATCCTCGCTTACATGACCCAATCGGAAACCGTCGCCGAACTGGTCGAGCTGGACGGGCGCAAGGTTGGCGACGTGCCGCTGCCGGGCATGGGCACGGCGGCCGGCTTTGGCGGGCGCGATGGCGACCCGGAAACCTTCTTCTCCTTCTCCGGCTTCGTGACGCCGGCCAGCATCTATCGCTTCGACACGGCGAGCCAGCAGACTCAGCTCTTCGCCCAGCCCGACCTGCCCTTCAATCCCGCCGATTATGGCGTCGAACAGGTCAGCTACCCCTCGAAGGACGGCACGCTGATCCCGATGACGATCCTGCGCAAGAAAGTGCTGGCCGACCATGCGCAGGCGGTACCGACCATCCTTTATGGCTATGGCGGTTTCAACATCGCGCTGACACCGGGCTATTCGGCGACCCGCATGGCCTGGCTGGAACAGGGCGGCGCCTATGCCATCGCCAATCTGCGCGGCGGCGGCGAGTTCGGCAAGGCCTGGCACGATGCCGGGCGCGGCGCCAACAAGCAGAATGTGTTCGACGATTTCATCGCCGCCGCCGAATATCTCAAGGCCCAGGGCTATACCCCCAAGGATGGTCTGGCGATCGAGGGCCGTTCCAATGGCGGCCTGCTGGTCGGCGCGGTGGTCAACCAGCGGCCCGACCTGTTCGCCGCCGCCCTGCCCGCGGTCGGCGTCATGGACATGCTGCGCTTCGATCGCTTCACCGCCGGCCGCTATTGGGTCGACGATTATGGATCGCCCGACAATGAACGCGATTTCCCCCTGCTCTATGGCTATTCGCCCTATCACAATATCTTGAGCGGCAAGGAGTATCCGGCGATCCTGGTGACCACGGCGGACACCGACGACCGGGTCGTGCCGGCGCACAGCTTCAAATATGCCGCCGCGCTGCAGGCCGCGTCGATCGGCGACAAGCCGCATCTGCTGCGGGTGGAGAATCGTGCGGGTCATGGCGCGGGCAAGCCGATCGACAAGCTGATCGAGGAATATGCCGACAGCTATGCCTTTGCCGCCCATTTCACCGGGCTCGACATCCAGCGCAAACCGGACTGAGCCCATTCAGCCTCTGGACAGCCCGACGCGGCTATGGCTCTGTCCATCGCAGGAGATAGGCAGATGATCGGGAACAGGACGCGGTGGATGACGGGTGCGCTGGTCGGCGCAGGACTGCTGCTGGGCAGCGTCGCCCCGGCACAGGCCCGGCCCCGCTATGACGATCGCTACTGGCATCACCGCCATGATCGCGGCAATGGCTTCGGCTTTGGCGACGCGGTCGGCATTGCCGCGCTGCTCGGCGCCGCCGTGGTGGTCGCCAATTCCGTCTCCAAGGACCGCAAGGACGCACGCGGCGCCGATATCGACAACCGCCCCTATGCCGACAATGACGCCCCGCCCCCGACCGGCGGCACCGATTATGGAGCGGATGCCGGCAACGCGGATGTCTACAGCCCCGAATCGCCCGCCCGCGCGGATGATTTTTCGGACGTCGCTGCCACCAACCAGAGCAATGACCAGCTGACCGACGCCTGCGCGCTGGCCGCGCGGGACGAGGCGCAGGGCCAGGCCGGCTATGCCGAAATCCGGCACATCGACGAGCCGCGCGCGACCGCCGACGGCTATAATATCGATGGCGAGGTCGAAACCCGCGCCAGCTATCGCGCCACCGAAGGCACCACCCGCCGCTTCACCTGCGCGATGAAGGACGGCCGCGTGGCAGAGGTCTATCTCAGCCGCGACGTGGCGATGCACTGAACTAAGACAGCGCGTCGCTTTATCCTGTCCCGGCGTCATTTCGTCGGATAGCATCGCCTCCGAATCAGGGGGTTATGGGTGGCAGGCTTTCTTCTCGCGCCGGAAAATATCGTTTTCGTGTCGGCCCTGCTGCTGATGCTGCTGATCGGTGGCGTCCAGGCGCTGGGCCTGGCTGGCGACGCCGATCTCGATCTGGACGCGGATGCAGACCTGCTCGGCTGGCTGGGCTTTGGCCGCCTGCCGCTGCTGGCGCTGATCGCCTTGTTCCTGACCTGCTTTGCCGTCATCGGCCTGCTTGGCCAGCAGGCGGCGCACGACCTTCTGGGTGCGATGCTGTCGCCCTGGATTGCGGTCCCGGCCGCCGGCGTCGCGGCCCTACCCGCCACCGGCCTTGCCGCCCGCCTGCTCGCGCCGCTGCTGCCCCGCGACCACAGCACGGCCATTCCGCTCGACCATCTGGTCGGCAGCCGTGCCCGCATCGTCACCGGCCGCGCGACCCGCGGCTCCCCCGCCCGCGCGCGGGTCGAGGATCATCATGGCCAGGCCCATTATGTCATGGTCGAGCCCGACAATGACGGCCAGGTGCTGGAGGAAGGCGAGACCATCCTGCTCGTGCGCCGCGAAGAGCATCTGTTCCGCGCCATCTCGCATGGCGACCATTATCTGCCCCGTCTCTAGGAGAGAGTCATGAATCTTCCCGCCGTGCAGGAGAGTTTCTCCATCCTGCCCTATGCGATGATCGCCGGCAGCGGCCTGCTCGTCCTGATCGTGCTGGGCATCGTCATCGCCCGCCTCTACAAGCGCGCATCCAAGGAAATCGGCTTTGTCCGCACCGGCTTCGGCGGAGAAAAGGTGGTGATGAACGGCGGCGCGCTGGTGCTGCCGATCTTCCACGAGACCATGCCGGTCAACATGAACACCGTCCGCCTGGCGGTCGAACGCAAGAATAGCGACGCGCTGATCACGCTCGATCGCCTGCGCATCGACGTGAAGGCGGAATTCTATGTCCGCGTGAAGCCCGATGCCCAGTCGATCGCCACCGCCGCGCAGACGCTGGGCATGCGCACCATGAATCCCGAAGCCCTGAAGGAACTGGTCGAGGGCAAGTTCGTCGACGCGCTGCGCTCGGTCGCGGCCGGCATGACCATGAATCAGCTGCACGAACAGCGTGGTGATTTCGTGCAGAAGGTGCAGCAGGTCTCCTCGGTCGACCTTGCGATGAACGGCCTCGAACTGGAGAGCGTTTCGCTCACCGGCCTCGACCAGACCTCGATCGAACATTTCAACGCCAACAACGCCTTCGATGCCGAGGGTCTGACCAAGCTCACCGAGCAGATCGAACTGCGCAAGAAGTCGCGCAACGACATCGAGCAGGAAACCCGCGTCCAGATCGAAACCAAAAATCTGGAGGCCGAGCGCCAGTCCCTGCTGATCGCCCGCGACGCCGAATTTGCCCGGCTGGAGCAGGAACGCGAGGTTGAGATGCGCCGCGCCGCCCAGGTCGCCGAAGTCGCCCGCGAACAGTCGCTGCGCAGCCAGGAAGCCGACCAGGCCCGGATCGAGGCGAAGAAGCTGGTCGACAGCCAGCAGATCGAGGCCGACCGCGCCGTGCAGCAGGCCAAGATCGCCCAGGCCCAGGCGCTCGAACTGGCGCGCCAGGAACAGCAGATCGCGGTCCAGAACAAGAGCCGCGAGGAAAGCCAGGCCAAGGCCGAAGCCGACGAGGCCCGTGCCAAGGCGGTTGCCGCCGAAGAACAGGTGCAGACCAGCCGCGCGACCGAGATCGCCGAACGCACCAAGCGGATCGAACTGATCGACGCCGCGCGCGAGGCGGAGCGCGCCGCCATCCAGATCCGGGTCGAGGCGGAAGCCGAGAAACAGGCGGCTGCTGACCGCGCCGAAGCGCTGCGCGTGGCGGCCGAAGGTGAGGCCGAAGCCGCCAAGCTGCGCGCCGAGGCCGATCGCGTCCGCTTCGAGGTGGAGGCCGCCGGCCAACGCGCAGTCAACGAAGCGGCAAACCTGCTGTCCTCCGACCAGATGTCGCTGCAAACCAAGCTCGCTTTGCTCAAGGTGTTGCCCGACCTGGTGCGCGAGGCGGCCAAGCCGATGGAATCGATCGACTCGATCAAGATCGTGCAGGTCGACGGCCTTACCGGCCAGAGCGGCGGTGCGGGCGCGGACGGCCTGGTGAGCGCCGGTGGCGACCAGAATCTCGCCAGCGCCGCGGTGTCCGCCGCGCTGCGCTACCGTGCCCAGGCGCCGGTGATCGACGGGCTGATGAAAGAACTGGGCCTCGACGGCTCCAGCCTCGACAGCCTGGTCAAGAGCGCGGTCGATCCCGCTCCGGTGGCGCCCGTCATCGTCGAGAAGATCCTGCCGAAGAAGGACCAGCTTCAGAACTGATCCTCCCGCATTGGCGCATCGGCCGGCCACCGGATTGTCTCGCAACGCGAGACAGTCTGGTGCGCCGCCGCCGGCTTATCATGCCCGCCTTTTTCCCTATTTCGAGCCCATCTCGAACAAATGGGAAAAGGGATAGACATGATGAGAAACATGACCAGCACCGCGGCAGCCATCGGCCTTGCCCTCGCCTGCGGCACCGCCCATGCCGAAAGCTTCCAGGGCCCCTATGTCGGCGTCCAGGCGGGCTGGAACCGCGACAGCATCGGCAGCGCCAACAGCGATGTCGGCCGTCTCGACCTGCATGAATCGCGCGACGCCTTCTTCGGTGGCGGATTTGCCGGTTATGATCATCAGCTTACCGACAAGATCGTGGTCGGCGTGGAGGCCGGTTTCGACATCGCCGCCGATGACGCATCGCGCGTCGGCGGAGCGCTGATCGATCCCAATTACAGCTTCGATATCGGCGCCCGCGCCGGCTATGTCGTCGGCGGCAACACCCTGCTCTATGTCCGGGGCAGCTACGAGAATATGCGCGCCCGTATCGCGCTCAGCGACGCCAGCGGCACCCTGTCGGGCCATGACAGTTTCGACGGCTGGGGCGTGGGTGCCGGCGTCGAGCGCTTCGTCGCCGACAAGGTGACGGCGCGTATCGAATATCGATATAGTGACCTTGGCGACGGCGGCAAGTTCGACCGGCACCAGACCCTGGTCGGCCTCGCCTATCATTTCTGATCGTCAGCCGGGACGGGCAGGCGCAAGGCAGCCCTGCCCGTCCAGAGGCCAGAGTCATCCATTCCAGCGGATCAGCGCTCCGCCAGATAATCGCCGCTGGCGATCACCCGATGTCCGGTAACGGACAGGGCGTACAGATAGACCCAGGCCGAGACCGGGCCATCCGTCGTTTCCACCATGCGGCGTTCGCGCCGATATTCATGGGGCAACGGATCGTCGGGCGAGCATTCCTCATAGGCGTCGAGCTGCGCCAGCAGCGCCTCCGCTTCGGGCAGCGCGAACAGGTCGCCATGCACGCGCCCCGCCTCCCCCGGCACGAAACCGGGATAATCCGCCACCTGATAGAGTTTCCCGCCGATCCAGCCGGCCCCGATCCACTCGGCGCGATCGGCAAGCCAATGCGCCATCGGCCCATCAAGGCCCGGTCGCAGCGTGCCATAAACGAAAAGCAACGGCCTATTCATTGCCTACCTGTAACTTTCACCGATTGACGGCGAATTTTCCCAACCATCGGATTTTTTCGCATTACGGAAAAATAAGCCTCTGAGGAAAACCCACGGATTTCCGCCAAAAATCGAAACTGGCACGCCGCCTGCAATATCGTCTGACATCAAGGCCGGACGGTCCGGCCAGGAAATATCTAGGGAGTGAGTATCATGTCCATCGCCAAGTTCCAGAGCGTCGCCCTCGCCTTTGTCGGCGCCGTCATCTTCGCCAGCCTGTTCGTCGGCGCGGCGGTTCCGGTTGCCCCGATCGCCTGATCGGGCAACCGCCCCTTTCCCATCACAGATATTATTGAAGGCCAGATCCATGAACAACAGCTTCACCCTCGACCGCCGCAACGCGAAGATCATGGGCGTGTGCGCCGGCATCGCCAACCGCACCGGGCTGGATGTCACGCTGATCCGCGTTGCCCTGGTGCTGCTGACCCTGTGCGCCCTGGGCCCGATCGGCGTCGTGGCCTATCTGCTCGCCGGCTGGCTGGCCGAGGGTTGATCCCTCGCCGCCACCGGAAGGCAGGGTTTCCGGATACAAAAGCGCCGCCCCGGCATATGCCCTGGGCGGCCTTTTTATGCCCCACATTGGCGGGACAAGGATGAGCGCGATCTGCGCTTAAGCGTACAGCACCGAGTAGAAGGTCAGCATCTGGACGCTGACCGCAACCACCAGCGCAGTCGCCTGAAAGGCCTGACGCATATTGGACTCCATCATTGGAACGACATCCCGGATCGGGATGCAGCGCCATATGATGATTTCACATCATTGTAACAATCGCAAAGCCTGACATGCCAATTGCATCAAACGCAATTATGTCACAGCTGTTGCTCCAGAGCCATGATGGTCGCGCGCGCCGCTGCCGGGTTCCGGACCTTGGCGCCGCTGATGTAGAAGAGATAGGCGTCGCCCTGCGCCGTCTGCGCCTTTGCCCGATCGGCCCAGCCGGCGATGTCCGTCGCGGTATAGCCGGTCTCCTCTTCCTCCCGGCTGCGCATCAGCCGGCTGTAGGAAAAACCGACATCATGGCCGGTGATTGCCGGATAATCGTCATGATCGGCCAGCACCACCGCCACGCCCGCGTCGCGTGCCAGCGCCAGGCAGGCCGGATCATCGAAGCTTTCGTGCCGCACCTCCAGCGCATGGCGCAGCGCCACGCCATCGACGCTGGCCGGCAACAATTGCAGGAAGGCGCCGAAATCATCGGGGTCAAACTTCTTGGTCGGCATGAACTGCCACAGGATCGGCCCCAGCCGGTCGCCCAGTTCGACGATCCCCTGCTGGACGAATTTCTGGATCGACTCGCCCGCCTCCGCCAGCACGCGGCGATTGGTGCAGAATCGCGACGCCTTGACCGCGAACTGGAAGCCGTCGGGCACCGCCTGCGCCCAGCCGGCAAAGGTCGCCGGCTTCTGGCTGCTATAATAGGTGGCGTTGATCTCCGTCGCGGTCAGTTGCACGCCGACATAGGCCAGTTCATCCTTCTGGCGCATGCCGACGGGATAGAAGCTGCCGCGCCAGGGTTCATAGACCCATCCGCCGATGCCGACCCTGATCCGTCCCGTCATGAAGATCCTCCCTGCGCCATATTGATCGCCCGGAACGATCAGAGCCAGCGGGAAAAGCCATTGGCGATTATTGCGAACAATTCTTAATTATCGGGCAACAGCTTTCAAAGGGGTTCCGCCATGTCGCTCGATCTCATCAAGACCGCCACCTATTTGTCGATCCACCTGACCGTGGGCTTCACCGTCGCCTATCTGATGACCGGATCGGTCGCGCTGGCCGGCGGCATCGCGCTGGTCGAACCGATGGTCAATGCGGTCGCCTTCTTCTTCCACGAACAGGCCTGGAAGCGCTTCACCGCCCGGCCGCCGCGCAATGCCGGACGCGACTGGATGCGCGGTCAGGCGGCGATCGCCTGATCCCTCACTTCTTCGGGCGCGGCTTGGCCCGCGGGATCAGCCAGGGCTTCACCTTGCCGGTCGGCCGCGCCTTTCCGTCCAGCCGTCGCACATGCCGGATGATGATCGGCTTGACGATCATCTGCCCGCGCATCGGCCCCGTGCCGCAACAGGTCGGCACCGCCAGGATGCGACGCACCACGTCCATGCCGGCCACCACATGGCCAAAGGCGGCATAGCCGATCGAACTGCCCTGCGCGTCCATCCTCGGCGTCGGGCCTACCGTGATGAAGAAATTGCCCGATGCCGAATTGGGCCGGTCGGGCCGGGCCATCGACAATGTCGCGTCGAGATGCCTGATCCCGGTCTGGCTGGTCGGCTCATGCCGGACCGGCGGCAAGGCCCGGCGCAGGTCGGTATCGATCCCGCCCTGGATCAGCCCATATCTGGGATCGCTCTTGCGCCGCGCCGCCCGGTAGAAGACCGTGCCGTCGAGCCGCTGGTCGTCGGCATAGGCCAGGAAATTGGCGCTGGTCAGCGGCGCCCGGCGCTGGTCGAGCGCCACGATGATGGTCCCGACCGACGTATCAATCGCCACCCGCGTATAGCCGGGGGTCGGCCGATTGGCGGGTTGGGCATGGGCCAGACCGGGTAACAGGGCGAACAGGAAGACGGCAAGACGGCAGGCAACGGAACGCATCGACACGGGGTACTCGTCGGGGAGGGAGGATGCCGAGGCTATCGACCGCGCAGCGCGGACGCAACCAAGCAACAGGGCGCCTGCCCTTTGCCGATATGCCGCTTATGCTGTCCTACAGCATGTCACCGCCCTATATTGCCCGGCCTCGGCGATCGAACAGCATTGTAACGAAATTTCCCACATTTGAATGAAGATGACAAAATGTGCGGGAAATGTGCGAAGTTAAGCGCTTGCTTGCCCGGCTCGGGGTGGGGGCCTATAGCCCGCGGCCATGAGCAGCGAACCCTTCCGCACGCAACTCGCAGCGCTTGAATCGCGGGGGCGCCTGCGCCACCTGATCCCTCGCGCCGGGCGTGATTTTGCCTCCAACGACTATCTTGGCCTCGCGTCCGATCCGATGATCGGCCAGGCCGTTGCCGATGCCGTCGCGCGCGGCGTGCCGGTCGGTTCGGGCGGCTCGCGCCTGCTGCGCGGCAATGCCCCCGAACATGAAGGGCTGGAGGCCAAGGCCGCGGAATTCTTCCGCACCCAGGCGTCGCTGTTCCTGGCCAATGGCTTCCTCGCCAACATGGCGCTGTTCGCGACCCTGCCACAGCGCGGCGACCTGATCGTCGCGGACGAACTGATCCATGCCAGTGTCCATGACGGCATCCGCCTGTCGAAGGCGACCGCGGTCTTCGCCCGTCACAATGACCTGCAGAGCTTCGCCGACCTCATCACCGCCTTCCGCGCCGAAGGGGGCAAGGGCCGGATCTGGATCGCGGTCGAAACGCTCTATTCGATGGACGGCGACATGACGCCGCTCGGCGATCTCGCCAAGCTGGCCGCCACCCATGATGCGATGCTGCTGCTGGACGAAGCCCATGGCACCGGCGTCTTCGGTCCCGGCGGGCGCGGCCTGTCGGCCGGCCTCGACGGGCTGCACAATGTCATCACCCTCCACACCTGTGGCAAGGCGATGGGCGTGGAGGGCGCGCTGATCTGCGGCCCGCGCATCCATATCGACTATCTCATCAACCGCGCCCGCCCCTTCATCTTCTCGACCGCGCCGTCACCGCTGATGGCGGTCGCCGCCTCCGCCGCGATCGACCGGATCGAGACCGCCGACAATCGCCGCGACCGGCTGGCGACGCTGCGCCAGGACGCGGTCGAGGCGATCTGCGCGCCGCTCGGCCTGCCCCGTCCGCGCAGCCAGATCATCCCGCTGATCCTGGGCGAGGATGCGCGCACCATGGCCGCCGCCGCCGCCTTGCAGGAGGCCGGCTTTGACGTGCGTGGCATCCGGCCGCCGACCGTGCCCGCCGGCACCAGCCGCCTGCGCATCTCGCTCTCGCTCAATGTCGGGCGGGCTGATGTGATCGCGCTGGGCGACGTGCTGCGCCGGGTCGCCCGATGACCCGCCTGATCGTCACCGGCACCGATACCGACATTGGCAAGACCGTCTTCGCCGCCGGCCTCGCCGCGGCGCTGGGTGCCTATTATTGGAAGCCGATCCAGGCCGGCGTCGATCCGCAGGGCGACAAGGAGCGGGTTGCCACCCTGTCGGGCCTGCCGCCCGAACGCATCCTGCCCGAAGCCTATCGCCTCGCCACGCCGGCCTCGCCGCATCTTGCCGCGCGGATCGATGGCGTCGACATCTCGCTCGATCGCCTGGCCCTGCCCAGGGTCGACGGGCCGCTGGTGGTGGAAGGGGCCGGCGGCGTGCTGGTGCCGGTCAGCGAAAGCCTGCTGATGGCGGACCTGTTCGCCTATTGGGGCCAGCCCGCAATCCTGTGCGCTCGCACCGGCCTTGGCACGATCAACCACAGCCTGCTCAGCATAGAGGCGCTGCGCGCGCGCGGTGTCCATGTCGTCGGCATCGCCTTCATCGGGGATGCGCATGAGGAGAATGAGCGGATCATCCCGCACATCGCCGGCGTCCCCAGCCTGGGGCGCCTGCCGCTGCTCGATCCGCTCGACCGGGACAGTCTGGCGGCCGCCTTCAGGGCGCACATACACCTTCCCGATAATTTCAACGGCCGATAATTTTCGACCAACGACATGGACATGCCGCTTTGACGGGCGTTGAACTGCCCGCCAGAACGGACAGAGTGAATGACGTCCGATCCAGACGAAGCAAGGGAATAGCCTTCATGAAGTTCCTCCTGATGGGCGCTGCCGCCACCGGCCTCGCGCTCGCCGCGACCGTGGCCTATGCCGACCAGCCCGCCACCACGACCGCCACTGCCCCGGCCGCCAAGCCGACCTATGGCACTTACGGCTTCGACACCGCCGGCATGGACAGCTCGGTCAAGCCCGGCGACGATTTCTATGAATATGCCAATGGCACCTGGCTGAAGAACACGCCGATCCCGGCGGACAAGTCCAACTATGGCGCCTTCACCGTGCTGGATGAACTGTCGCAGAAGCGCACCCGCGAGATATTGGACGGCGCCAAGACCGATCCGAACAGCAAGATCGGCGTCGCCTATGCGACCTATCTGGACTCGGCGGCCGTCGAGGCGAAGGGCCTTGCCCCGATCAAGCCCTGGCTCGCCGAAATCGGCGCGGTCAAGGATCTGAAGGCCTATGCAGCCCTGTCCGGCAAGGCGGCCCGTGCCGGCGTGCGCGGCCCGTTCCGCTTCTATGTCGGCCAGGACGACAAGGATCCCGAAACCTACATCCTCTCGATGATGCAGGGTGGCCTGGGCCTGCCCGACCGCGACTATTATCTCGATCAGGGCGAGAAGATGGCGGCGGTCCGCACCGCCTATGTCGCCCATCTCGAACAGATGCTGACCCTGCTGGGCGAACCCAATGCCAAGGCGCGCGCCGCCGCGCTGATGGCGTTCGAGACCGAGATCGCCAAGGTCCACTGGACCCAGGTCGACAGCCGCGACGCGGACAAGACCTATAACAAGATGACCCTCGCCGCGCTGCAGAAGGCCGCGCCCGGTTTCGACTTCGCCGCCTATTTCGGCGCCGTTGGTCTCAAGCCCACCGACCTGCTGGTCGCCCAGCCCTCCGCCGTCACCGGCGAAGCCGCGCTGATTGCCAAGGCGCCGATCGGCGTGCTGAAGGACAGCCTGCTGCTGCGTAGCGTCCACAGCTATGCCGACTATCTGCCCGACAACATCGCCAGCGCCGATTTCGCCTTTTTCGGTACCACCCTGTCGGGCACGCCCGAGCGCGAGGAACGTTGGAAGCGCGGCGTCACCTTCCTCAAGGAATCGCTGGGTGAGGAAGTCGGCAAGGTCTATGTCGCCAAATATTTCCCGCCCGAAACCAAGGCGGCGATGGACCAGCTGGTCAAGAATGTCCTGTCCGCTATGGGCCGCCGCATCGACGGCCTGCCGTGGATGAGCGACGAGGCCAAGGCCCGCGCCCACAAGAAACTGGCCGCCTTCACGCCCAAGATCGGCTATCCCGATCGCTGGCGCGACTATAGCGGCCTGACCATCAAATCGGGCGACCTGTTCGGCAATGCGATGCGCGCGAACCAGTTCGACTTCGACTATAATATCGGCAAGCTGGGCAAGCCCATCTATCGCTGGGAATGGGGCATGACCCCGATGGAGATCAACGCCTATGCCAATTTCGGCATGGTCGAGATCGTCTTCCCGGCCGCCATCCTACAGCCGCCCTTCTTTGACCCGAATGCCGATCCGGCGGTCAATTATGGCGGCATCGGCGCGGTGATCGGCCATGAACTCAGCCATCATTTCGACGACCAGGGCGCGAAATATGACGAGACCGGCAAGCTCAACCAGTGGTGGACCGATCAGGACGTCGCCAATTTCACGGCGCTGACCGCCAAGCTCGGCGCTCAATATGACGCCTATGAGCCCTTCCCCGGCGCGCATGTGAAGGGCGCCTTCACCATGGGCGAGAATATCGGCGATCTGGGCGGCCTGGCCGTCGCGCTCGACGCCTATCATGCCTCGCTGGGCGGCAAGGCCGCGCCGGTGATCGACGGCATGACCGGCGACCAGCGCTTCTTCCTGGGCTGGGCACAGGTGTGGCGCCGTAATTATCGCGAGGCCAATCTGCGCCAGCGCCTGGTCACCGATCCGCATGCGCCGTCGCAATATCGCGCCGACATCGTGCGCAATTTCGACGCCTGGTATGATGCGTTCAAGCCCGCGCCGGGCGGCAAGATCTATCTCGATCCCAAGGATCGGGTGAAGATCTGGTAAGCAGAATCGGGAAGGGCCGCTCATCGGGCGGCCCTTTTTCGTTGCGGCATGGAAATGAGGCCCACGACCGATCGTTTCCCCTTCGCGGCAGGCTGACCGGAACTTTTCCGCCATCTTTCTAATGCCACGCTTCATCCTGTCCGGACTTTTCCCCGGCCTGCTTTGTCCACAGCTTTGGGCGGTAGCAAAGCCAAGGAGAAGCACATGACGGGTCTCAACCTTTCGAACATCATCAAGACCGGTGTCGCGTCGGTCGCGCTGCTGGCAGCCTATTCCGTGTCGGCCCAGACGCCCGCTGCCCCCGCAGCATCGGCCCCCGCCGCCAGCGCCAGCAACTTCAGCGATGCCGACATCAAGCAGTTCGCGGCCGCCGCCGTCGAAGTGACCAAGATCCAGTCGGACAATGCGATTGCCGCCGCGGAAAAGCAGCCCAAGATGCTGGCCGCGCTGCAGTCGAAGGGCATTCCGCCCGAAAAGTTCAACGCCATCGGCCAGGCTGCGGCCGCCGACCCGGCCCTGCAGCAGCGGATTCAGGCTGCCGCCGGCACGCCGGCACCGGCCGCGCCCGCCAGCCCGGCGACCCCGGCTGATCCGGCAACCCCGCCGCAGCAATAAGCATATTTGCCACGGGAATGGCGGGTTCTCCCTTGCCCGCCATTCCCGCTCTGCGATCCGGTTCCCCAGATCGTTGAAAATAAAGGGGGTGACCATGGCGGCTTCGCCTGTCTATGGTCCCGGCCATGCATGAACAGGCCCTTGTAATCGCGCTGATCGGCATATTGGGCATCGGCGCCCAATGGATTGCCTGGCGCACCGGCTGGCCCGCCATCGCCCTGATGCTCGCCGCCGGCGTCATCGGTGGCCCGGTGACC
This sequence comes from Sphingobium sp. LF-16, assembly GCF_003711185.1. NCBI lineage: Bacteria > Pseudomonadati > Pseudomonadota > Alphaproteobacteria > Sphingomonadales > Sphingobiaceae > Sphingobium > Sphingobium sp. LF-16. The sequence continues at coordinate 3,246,099 of NZ_CP029335.1, forward strand.
GGCCTTATCGATCCCAAACTCACTTTTGGCGAACTGCTCGAACCCATGGTGTCGGTGGCGGTCGCCCTGATCCTGTTCGAAGGCGGGCTCAGCCTCAATTTCCGCGAACTGCGCAAGACCGACGGCGCCGTCACCCGGCTGGTGGTGCTGGGCGCGCCGATCGGATGGATATTGGGCGCGCTCGCCCTTTATTATGTCGCGGGCCTCGTCTGGCCGGTGGCGATCCTGTTTGCGGGCATTCTTGTGGTGACCGGGCCAACCGTGGTGCTGCCGCTGCTGCGCCAGTCCAACGTCGCCGCCCGGCCGCGCGCGATCCTCAAATGGGAAGCGATCGTCAACGATCCGGTCGGCGCGCTGCTCGGCCTTGCCACATACGAATATCTGCGTCGGTCGAGCGAGGGCAGCACGCTGGCGGCCGTCATTCTGTCGCTGGTCGCTGCCGCGATCATCGCCGGCCTGATCGGCTGGCTCGCCGCCCGCGCGATCGGCTGGGCGTTCCAGCGCGGCCATGTGCCGGAATATCTGAAAGCGCCAATCCTGCTGGTCGCCGTGATCGGCGTGTTCGTTCTCTCCAACCTCATCCAGGCGGAAACCGGCCTCGTCACCGTCACGGTGATGGGCGTGGCGCTCGCCAACATGAAATTCGATTCCCTGCGCGACATCCAACCGTTCAAGGAAAATGTCACCGTCCTGTTGATCTCGGGCGTGTTCGTGATCCTGTCGGCCTCGCTCGACCTTGATGTGCTGCGCCAGTTCGAATGGCGCTTCCTCGCCTATCTGCTGGTGCTGCTGTTCGTCGTCCGCCCGGCGACGGTGCTGCTCAGCCTCGCTTTCTCGCCGGTGCCCTGGAACGAACGGCTGCTGGTCGCCTGGATTGCGCCACGCGGTATCGTCGCGGTCGCCATTTCCGGCCTGTTCGCGCTGCGGCTCGATCGGCTGGGCTATGGCGATGGCGCGATCCTCGTCACCCTGTCCTTCTCGATTGTGGTTGCGACCATCCTGTTCCATGGCTTCTCGATCAAGCCGGTCGCCCGGCTGCTCAAGGTCACGGGCGCGCAGGACAAGGGCCTGCTGCTGGTCGGCGCCACGCCCTTCAGCCTCAGCCTTGCCGCCCAGCTGCGCCAGTTGGAGGTGCCGGTGATGATCGCCGACAATAGCTGGCAGCGTCTGGCCCCCGCCCGCCATGGCGGCATCCCGACCTATCATGGCGAGATATTGGCGGAGGCGACCGAGGAGCGGCTGGACCTGACCCAGTTCCAGGTGCTCGCCGCCACGTCGGAGAATGAGGCCTATAACGCGCTCGTCTGCAACGAGTTTGCGCCTGAAGTCGGCCGCGACAATGTCTATCAGCTGGGCGACGCCAGCGACGATCATGATCCGCGCGCGCTGCCGGAATCGCTGCGTGGCCGCGCCCTGTTCGATTCAGGCCTCGGCGTCGAGGAAATCATGATCCGCGAGGATGCCGGCTGGACCTTCCGCAAGACGCGGATCAGCGACCAGTTTGATTTCGAGGCGGCCAAGGCCGACCTGCCGGCCGATGCCGACATGCTCCTGCTGCTCCGCAAGAACGGCACGATGCGCTTCTTCACCCATGCGTCGCGACCGACGCCACAGCCGGGCGACACGATCCTGTCCTATGTGCCGCCCGCATCAAAGACCCGCAAGAAACCGGAAGGAGAGGAGGAATGAGGAGGCTCGCCCCCGCGCTGGCCCTGTGCGTCATGCTGGCGGCCTGTGATCGGCCCGCAGGCAATGCTGTTGATAACGTAGCCAACGCAGCCAATGCGTTGGGCAATGATATAGCCGCGAACGAGGCCGATAACGTCGCCGAGCCGGTCCGCTCGATCCTGCGCCCCGAAGTGGCCGAACCCGAAGCGCCGAAGATCGAACCGCTCGACGCTACCATCGCCTTTGGCACGTCCGGGCTGAAGCTGGACGATGCCGCCCGCGCCGCGCTCGATACGCTGGTCGAAACCCCGGCGATCAAGACCGGCGGGGCGATCACGTTGCGCGGCCATAGCGACAGCAAGGGCAATGACGGCGACAATCGCGTAGCCTCCCGCATCCGGGCCGAGGCGGTAGAGGCCTATCTGGTCGAAAAGGGCATCGCCAAGGATCGCATCAGCCTGATCGCGCTGGGCGAAACCAGGCCGGTCGCGCCCAATGCCAAGGAGGATGGCAGCGACGATCCTGAAGGTCGCGCGAAGAATCGCCGGGTCGACATCCATGTCGCGGTGCCCACGGTCGTGGTGCCGACGGCAGCCGTGCTACCCAGCATCTCGCCGGTGGATCGCAAGGACAAGCCATAGCCTTGGCCGCCGATCGGGCGTAGGGGACGCCGATGACCTCTCCTGTCTGGCACCCCTTCACCCAGCACGGCCTCAACGAGCCTATTCCCCATGTCATCCGGGCAGAGGGCGCGATCCTGCATCTGGCCGATGGCAGCAGTCTGATCGATGGCATTTCCAGTTGGTGGGTGACGACCCATGGCCATTGCCATCCGCGCATCGCCGCGGCCATCGCGCGCCAGGCTGGGCAGCTCGATCAGCTGATCTTCGCGGGCTATACCCATGAACCGGCCGAGGCAGTGGCGCGCGGCCTGGTCGATCTCATGCCACAGACGCCGGGCCGCGATCCCCTCGCCCATGTCTTCTTTTCCGACAGCGGATCGACCGCGGTGGAAGTGGCGCTCAAGATGGCGCTTGGCTATTGGCATAATCGCGCGCTCGACGGGCTGGGCGAGGCGCGCAGCCGCATCCTGGTGCTGGAACATAGCTATCATGGCGATACGATCGGGGCGATGTCGATCGGTGAGCGCGGTGTCTATAATGCCGCCTGGACGCCCCTGCTGTTCGATGTCGGCACTGTCCCTTTCCCGCATCCCGGTCGCGAGCAGGAGACGCTTGCCGCACTGGAGACGGCCTGCGCCGATCACCCGGCCGCCTTCATCGTCGAACCCCTGATCCTGGGAGCCGGTGGGATGCTGATCTATCCGCCGCATGTGCTGCGGGCGATGGCCGATATCTGCGCGCGCCACGATGTGCTGTTCATCGCGGACGAGGTGATGACCGGCTGGGGCCGCACCGGCACGCTGTTCGCCTGCGAGCAAGCGGGCGTGGTGCCCGACATCATGGCTGTGGCCAAGGGGATTACCGGCGGCGCCATTCCGCTTGCCGCGACGCTGGCGACCCCGCGCATCTTCGAGGCGCATCGCTCGACCGACCGGGCGCGCCTCTTCTACCATTCGTCCAGTTACACCGCGAACGCGATCGCCTGCGCTGCTGCTGCCGAAAATCTCGCCATCTGGGCCGAAGAGGATGTGCGTGGACGGATTGCGGCGCTGGCGCAGGGCATCGCCGATCGGCTGGCCTTGCTGGCCGGCCACCCCGCCTTCGCCAACCCGCGCCAGATCGGCACGATCATGGCGATCGACCTGGTTGCGGCCGACGCTGGCTATCTGTCAGATCTCGCGCCGCGCCTGCGTGCCTTCTTCCTGGAACGCGGCCTCTTGCTAAGGCCGCTCGGCAACACCATCTACCTCATGCCGCCCTATTGCATCGATACGCAGCAGCTCGATGCCGTCTTCGCGGCCCTCGTCGCAGCCGGTGATTATTTCGGTTCTGCGTCCTGACTTCCATTTTCCACGTTTTGGCGCTATGGCGGCGCGATTTTTCGATTCTGGGATATTATGGCCAAAGAAGAACTGCTTGAAATGCGCGGACAGGTTGTGGAGCTTCTCCCCAACGCCATGTTCCGCGTGCGCCTTGAGAATGATCATGAAATTCTCGGCCACACCGCTGGCAAGATGCGCAAGAACCGCATCCGCGTGCTGGTCGGTGACGAAGTGCTGGTCGAACTGACCCCCTACGACCTGACCAAGGGTCGGATCACCTACCGCTTCAAATAAGCCGCATTTTCGATGCGACTCATTCTAGCTTCGGCTTCCCCCAGACGGCGTGACCTTCTGGGGCAGATTGGCGTGCTTCCTGATGCCGTCGATCCTGCGGACATTGACGAAACCCCGCGCAAGACCGAATTGCCGGCCGCCTATGCTGCGCGTGTCGCCGCCGAAAAGGGCGCGCTGGTCGCTGCCCGTCATCCCGGCGCGCTGATCCTGTCGGGCGACACGGTGGTGGCCGCCGGCCGCCGCATTCTGCCCAAGGCGGAAAGCGAGGCGGAGGTCCGCGCCTGTCTCGACCTGCTGTCGGGGCGCCGGCACCGCGTCTACAGCGCCATCACCCTGATCGACGCTGCGGGCGTGGCACGGCATCGCCTGTCGACCAGCATCGTCATCTTCAAGCGGCTGGAGCGCAGCGAGATCGACCGCTATATTGCCAGCGGCGAAGGGCTGGGCAAGGCGGGTGGCTACGCCATTCAGGGCCGTGCCGCGGGCCTCATCCGCAGCATCCAGGGCAGCCATAGCGCGATCATGGGCCTGCCGCTTTACGAAACCCGCACGCTGCTTGAGGCAGCGGGCTATCCACTGGACCGTCGGGATTTCGAGTGAAATGGTACATTTCACGGCTCGGAAATCACGACAAGTAGGTAACTGAACGATGGCCGAATGGCTCTATGAAGAAGGCATTGGCGAGGCCCGTGCCGCGCTGATCGAAAAAGGGCGCATCGTCGAGGCGCTGATCGAGCGCGAGGGCGAGGTCGCCCGTGCAGGTGCCATCCTTCAGGGCCGTCTGGTCCAGACCATCATTCCGCGCAAGCGCGGCGTGGTGCGCCTGATCTCGGGCGAGGAAGTGCTGATCGAGCCGATCCCGCCCAAGGTGGCCGAGGGCGCCAATGTGCTGGTCGAAATCTTCCGCGAGGCGATCGCCGAGGAAGGGCGGGGCAAGCGCGCCAAGGGCCGCATCGCCCAGCCCGGTTCCAAGGTGCATCCGGGGCCCAGCCTGCTGCAGCGGCTGCGCGCCACCGATGTCGCCATCCGCCCCTGTCCCGCCCATGAGGAGGACCGGCTCGAAGCCCTTGGCTGGAGCGAACTGATGGAAGAGGCGGTCAGCGGCGAAGTCGGCGCCGAGGATGCGGCGCTGCGCATCTTCCTGACCCCCGCGATGATCCTGATCGACATCGACGGCAGCCTGCCGCCGGCCCAGCTCGGCCCCAAGGGCGCGAAGCTGTCGGCCCAGGCGATCCGCCGCATGGGGCTGGCTGGCTCGATCGGCATCGACCTGCCGACCATGAACAACAAGGACGAGCGCATCGTCGCGGCCGCGCAGATCGACAAATATCTGCCGCTGCCGTTCGAGCGGACGGCGGTCAACGGCTTCGGCTTCGTCCAGATCATCCGCCGTCGCGAACGCGCCAATCTGATGGAACTGCTGCGCGAGGATCCGGTGCTGACCGCCGCGCTGGCGCTGCTGCGCCGTGCCGAACGGCATGGTACGGGCGGCGCAGCGACGATCACCGCCGCGCCGGCGATCATCGACCTGCTGCACAAGCGTGCCGACTGGATCGAACAGCTCGCCCGCCGTCGGGGTGGCGAGGTCACGCTGCGCGCCGATTCCGCGCTGTCGCTGGCGGCCGGTCATGTCGCTTAAGGCCGGCGCCTGCCCGGTTTGCGGCCAGCCGGCACAGCCGGAAACCCGCCCCTTCTGCGGCAAGGGATGCCGCGATCGCGACCTGCTGCAATGGCTGGGCGAGGGCTATCGCGTGCCCGGCATGCCGGGCGACGAAGCCCTGCAAAAAAATGATAATTATGGGCTGGACAGCGAGCCGGATTGACGCCTATAGGCACGCCTCCATCCGGCGGTCACCTCCGCCGAGACCCGATGCCCGGGTAGCTCAGTTGGTAGAGCATGCGATTGAAAATCGCAGTGTCGGCGGTTCGAATCCGTCCCCGGGCACCATTTGTTCCCCTCAGAACATCTCGGAAATGCCCAAGCCGCCTCTCGGAAATGGCGGATTTCTGCGACCTTTTGAGCCTTTTGCTCTCAGGGCGTCCAGTTGCATCTCGCAACCTTTTCTGGCCAAAGTTGGTAGCTATTCTCGCGGGTACCCTGAAGGAGATACCCCATGCTGAGCGCCATGGCCGTGAGCAACGCGAAGCCCATCCACCGTCCATATAAATTATCGGACGGCCGGGGCCTGTATCTGATGGTGATGCCCAATGGGGCGCGCTACTGGCGTTTCTATTACACCTTCCTCAAGAAGCAGAAGACGCTGTCGGTCGGGGTGTATCCCGATGTCTCGCTCGCACTGGCGCGAGAACGGCGGGAAGAGCTGCGCCGCATTCTTGCGTCAGGCGAAGACCCGTCGAGCCGACGGAAGGCTGATGCCGCTCAGGCGCGGCTGCTTGAAACCGGGACGTTCGATCAGCTTGCCGACGAGTATGTCGCGCGTTTGAAGGCTCGGGGTCGAGCCGAGAAGACGGTCAGCAAGAATATCTGGATCCTCGAATACGCACGGCCCGCGCTCGGAAACCAGCTGGTGCGGGATATCTCGACGCCGGAGGTGCTGGAGATCCTGCGCAAGATCGAAGCGCGAGGGCATCACGAAACCGCGATTCGGCTTCGAGGGACACTGAGCACCATCTTTCGCTACGCCATTGCCACCGGCAGGGCGAACAAGGATCCGGCGAGCGAATTGCGTGGGGCGTTGCTGACGCCTAAGGTCAAGCACAGGCCGGCTATCACGGATCCGGCCAAGGTGGGTCCGCTGCTTCGTGCCATCGACGGCTATGACGGCGATGGGGCGGTCCGAATCGCCCTTCAGCTGTCGGCCCACCTGTTCGTTCGACCAGGCGAGCTACGGCTGGCGCAATGGGAGGAGTTTGATCCGGACAGTTGTATCTGGCTCATCCCGGCGAGCCGGACGAAGATGCGTCGTCTTCATAAGGTCCCGCTCTCCCGTCAGGTTCTTGGCCTGTTGGAGAAGCTGGAGGGTATGACCGGGGGCGGTCAGCTCCTGTTTCCCAGCCCGCGATCCGACAAACGCGCGATATCCGACAATACGCTGAATGCAGCGCTTCGCCGGATGGGCTTCAAGCAGGACGAAATGACGGCGCATGGCTTCCGAGCTATGGCGGCGACCTTGCTCAACGAATGCGGCAAATGGCATCCGGATGCCATTGAACGACAGCTGGGCCACATCGAAGGCAATGATGTCCGGCGTGCCTATGTGCGCGGCGAGCATTGGGGCGAACGCGTGCAGATGATGCAATATTGGTCTGATCGCCTTGATCAGCTGCGTTCGACAGAAGCCGGCGTAAGGCGTAAATTTTCTCAAGCTTCTGCAGGCGAGCAGGCGGCTCCGTCACGTGACGGGGATGACGAAAGCATATCGCCTGACTGGCGCTAGGAGTGATGGCCCAGGCCTTATCAATCTATTCTGATGAGTGAGGCTAAAGAGGGCGACTTTCAGCGATGGAAGTCGCCCTCCTATTAAATCGCAGATACTGATTGGGGGAATTGTATCGTTTGCTTGGCACGCAGCGATTGCGGTCGCCAAAACTTGCAAGCGCTGCAAGCGCATAAGTCATGATGATGTACCAGTATATTTGGATATGCGATCACGACTAGAAAATTATCGGTCATGTTCCGACGATTAGCTAAGATTTTTTCTGTCCGTTATTTTGGTAGGCGATCGAAAGGCAAATTTGACTTGGATGCATGATCTTAGAGCAGTGCGGGTTTGGCTCAAATGATGTGCGAAGAGGCATCGAAATGCCGTCGCGAGACGCAAGAAACGCTGTGCCAGGACTCTATGCTCAGAATGACCAATAAGCGGCTCCGTAAAGCTGCGTGCCAGGCGTTGCGCGATGGACAGGGCAGCGAGGCAGGTTCAGCGACCACCTGGAAAGGTCACAATGAGCATCTCTGTGCGCGAAATGCGATGAAGTCGCTTTTGAGCGATCGTCAATGCACACGCCGCAGACCATGCGAAAAAATGTGTTCCGCCTGATCCAGATTATTGAGGTGGATTAGGTGAAATTGGCGCTCGGAACCCTTCGGCAATTTACGGCTTCCTTAGCGGATAGAACCACTAAGGAGATCCCACATGGCCAAGGCCGAATATTCCGATGCCATCGCCCTCCTAAAGGCCGATCATCGCAAGGTTGAAGAGCTTTTCGAGCAGTTCGAGAAAGCTGCGACTGGCAAGAAAAAGGGCGACATCGCCCACCAGATCTGCACCGAACTCAAGATCCATACGCTGATAGAGGAAGAGATTTTCTATCCCGCGTTCGAGGGCAAGATCGAGGCCGATACGCTAGAGGAAGCCTATGTCGAGCATGACGGCGCCAAGGTGCTGATCAACGACATCGAGGCTGGCTCTTGGGACGACAAATTCTACGAGGCCAAGGTCAAGGTGTTGTCTGAGGAGATTAAGCACCATGTCCACGAAGAGGAAATGCGTGGAGAAGGCATGTTCGCGCAATGTCGCGCGACCGATGTCGACCTGATTGTCCTGCGGGATCAGATGCTTGCACGCAAGGAAGAGCTAGTTGTTCAGGCCAAGGCCGCAGGCTTGCCGGCGGCCAAACCGACAGCTGTCAATCTGATCCCCACCTGAGCCGGCACTGCGAAGGGCGCGCGGCCGAACTCGAGCGCTCCAGTGCCGAAAGAGAGCTCGCATCCGACGTTTTTCGCCAACATCCCGAACATATCGAGGAAAAGACCATGCCGAAGTTCGGATATAAGCTGATGACGGAGGAGCATGGGCCAAAAGCGCTCGTGGAAAACGCGATCCGTGCAGAGAATGCGGGGTTTGACTTCGTCTCTATCTCAGATCATTTCCATCCTTGGCTCGAATCCCAGGGGCATGCCCCCTTTGCCTGGAGCGTCCTAGGGGCCATCGCCCATGCGACCGATCGGATCGGCATCGCGACCGGCCTCACCTGCCCGATCCTGCGCTATCATCCTGTCATCGTTGCGCAGGCCGCCGCCACTGTCGCTATCATGAGTGACAATCGCTTCACCCTGGCGGTGGGAGCGGGTGAACGACTGAATGAACATGTTACAGGGGTGCGGTGGCCCTCAGTGCCGGAGAGGCACGACATGCTCGGCGAAGCGGTCGAAATTCTTCGCCTTCTCTGGGAGGGCGGCGTCCATAGCTGGAAAGGGAAGCATTTCCTTATCGACCATGCCCAGCTCTACGATCTTCCGACCAAACCGATTCCTGTCATCGTTGGCGTTAGCGGTCCAGCGTCTGTCGCTCTTGCCGCGGAAAAAGGTGACGGGATCATGACAACCGCGCCGGAAAGCGATCTGGTAAAAGGCTATGAAGCCAGGGCCGGCAATCGTGGGGCCTGCTATGCGGAGGCCGTCATCGCATATGCATCCAGCGCTGAAAGAGGGTTGGAGATCACACGCGACAGATTTCGCTTCTCTGCCTTCGATTGGTCGGTCAACAGCGAGATTCCCTCGGTCAAGGGCTTTGAGGCTGCTAGCCAGTATGTCCGACCTGAAGATCTGGCAGCGAAGGTGTCAGCCGGTCCGGACGTTCAGACCCATATTCAGTTGATCTCACAGTATGTGGACGCTGGCTTCGATCATATTGTGCTGACGTGCCCTGGAGACGATCAGGCGGGCTTCATCGAATTTTTCGAGCGCGAGCTAAAACCGTCCCTGCCGCGCTTCGAGCCGTCCGAATGAGGTCGCCCCAGGATCGGGACGTTGGAGGGGCGCTCCATGGGTGTGAACGAGGTGAACTGGCTAGGCATCCCAAAAGCGATTGCATGCACCATCTTCCGCTCATGCTGCCAGTCAACGCTATTTAGGGCAAGGCCCGCCGAGTCGCCACGCCAGGCATATGGATAATAAGCTGTGTCACCTGGTTGTTTGAAAACGGCCTAGCGGCAGAGCCTCAAGGATCTGAGAGGTTTAATGGCCAGTTCGCATCAGACCCGTTTCGTGAAGATCTGTCCCGCCCAGTCCGGCGCGATGAACAACGAGCATGACAGGGTCGCCAGAGCCGAACTTGCCCGAAGGATTGCCCGCCTTGGCGAAGCGACATTCGTCGAACATGACCCGCCAGGATTTTCGGCGTTAGATGATAGTGCGCAGAAGACGCTCTTCATTCCGGCAAGCACGATCGACCTAGCCATGGCGCGGCAACTGGGCATAAGCGATGAGAGCCAGATTTACGGCGGTGTGGTTCCCCATGCCTTCGTGGGAAGCAAGGTCATCACTCATCCGCTTTTCCAAAGCAGTGATGCAGTGCCCGTGGGATGGCACTCGGAACTGGGCGCTGCGCTCGCGCCTCATGTTCTCTCCGGCTGGTCAGCTTTCAGTGTAGATGCTGTGCGCGCCGCCGGCCTCGACTTGCTTAAACAGGGTGCAATCCGCCTGAAGGAAGTTGAAGCGACGGCAGGGCTCGGACAATTTGTCGTTACCTCGCCTCGGAAACTGGAAGAAGCGATAGCCCAACTTGATACGGAGGCTGTTGCCCGTCATGGCGTCGTGATTGAAGAGAATCTCGACAATGTCATCACCTACAGCGTCGGCATGACATGCCTTTTTGGAGACTTGATCTCCTATTGGGGCACGCAGCGTCTCGCCACCAACAATGACGGAGCCACCGTCTATGGCGGCTCGACCCTGCATGTTGTGAGGGGTGGCTTTGAACGACTGGCCGGACTCGATCTTGCAGACGATCTGAAGCAGGGTATCAAAAAGGCGATCGCATATGATGCGATCGTCTCGAAATTCTACCCGGATCTGATTGCCTCTCGCCGCAACTATGATGTCGCTGCCGGGATTAATTCTTCCGGGGAAATACGCATTGGCGTCCTTGAACAAAGTTGGCGGGCGGGCGGCGCGAGTGGCGCCGAAATAGCGGCTTTCAAAGCCTTTGCGCGTGATCCCGAATTGTCGGCGGTTACATGCGCCACGATGGAGATTTATGGTGAGATCGACGCCGCACCGATCGGTAGCATCGTCTATTATAGCGGTATCGATGCGGTCGCGGGACCGATGACAAAATATGCAATGGAGCTGGAATGACAGGCAGCCAGATATGCTTCGATGTCGAAGGGGAAAGTCTTGAGGCGACAATCCTGTCTCCGGACAAGCTTGTTCCTGGCATACTCTTCATTCACGGCTGGGGCGGTTCGCGCGATCAGGACATGGTGCGCGCCGAAGAGATCGCGCAGCTGGGCTGTATCTGCTTCACCTTTGATCTGCGAGGCCATGCCCGGCACGCCGAAGAACGCAACAGAGTGACACGATCCCATGGTCTTGCCGATGTCGTAGCCGCTTACGACTATCTTGTCGGCCAGGACCAGGTCGACCCATCTGCGATTGCAGTCGTGGGTACAAGTTATGGCGGCTATCTTGCCACCCTTCTCACCGCAGTCCGTCCGGTCAACTGGCTGGCCTTACGTGTGCCCGCTCTCTATCCGGACGAACATTGGGATGTCCCCAAGGCGATGCTGGATCGCGACCTCATCAATGCCTATCGGGCACGCTTTCGGACGGGGCGAGAGGACAAGGCGCTGGCAGCATGCGAGCGATTTGCAGGCGATGTGCTCATCGTGGAGTCAGAACATGATGACTATGTCCCGCATGAGACAATCAGCTCCTATATGTCGGCGTTTCACAACAGTAATTCCTTGAGCTACCGTATCCTCAAAGGAGCCGATCATTCGTTGCGGAACGAGGGCTGCCGGCGCGCATACAACCAGTTGCTGCTCACCTGGATCGAGGAAATGGTTCGGGGAGGTCGCAGATCGTCTACCCCCCAACAGCAAGCTGCCGGAGAAATGCCATCTCAGGCTTATAGACTTGCGGATCGATAGTCTTTTCCAACGCATTGGCCCGACAAGCCGCGTCATGCGTTGAGGGAGGGAAGGAGAGAGTCATGTCATTGTCGCTCGTGGACCTGTCCCGGAAGATAAAGGACATCGATTTCGCGATGCTTGCAACTCATGCCAAAGGCGGTGCCATTGGTTCGCGTCCGATGAGCAATAATCGCGAAGTCGATTATGACGGCACGGCGTGGTTCTTCACAGACGAAACCGCCTCCATGGTTTCGGACATGGAAGCCGATTCAGCTGTCAATCTTAGCTATCAGGGCAAATCCGGTCTGCTGGGCCACCGTCCTTTTTTCGTCGCGGTCGAAGGGCGAGCCGCCTTGATCAGAGACCGGACTCAGTTTGAAGCCCATTGGACGAAGGGGCTCGAACGGTGGTGGCCGCAGGGCATTCAAACTCCCGGTCTGGTTCTGATCCAGGTGATTGGCGAACGCGCCCATTATTGGGACGGCGAGAATGAAGGCGAAATCCTTCTTGAAGGCATTAAGTGATGTCGCCCAACGAAAAGCCTTCTGCACACCGGCTCGGGAAAGCCGGTGCTTTTGTTGTCGGCACTATCATCGCCATTTTCATCATCATATTTGTCGGCAGAAACCTGTGGCACGGAGAAGAGCTCGAGCAGGATCAAGCCGTTGGCAACAATGTTGCGACTGAGCATACCGGCCCCTCCTATAATCAGCGACCGTGAGGCACGCCACGCCTCAGACCGGAAGATCCGTCGCTCTTTAAACCATCATTTATTAGGTTTCGACGCCCAGAACAGATAGCATGGTGGAATGTTGCGCCATTCATATGCGGCGTGCACTGACGAAAATCGCTGCTCGAGAAGTGGGCGTACAGCCTTCCGCATTTGATAAGCCATGAAGAGCCCATCAGGGGACAAGAGCTGCACGCTGCGATCAATGATCTGCGTTGCGATTGCAGGCTCAAGTGTCGAAAATGGTAAGCCCGAAATTATGCAATCGGCCTGCGAAAGGCCGAGATCCGCCATATACTGCTGAGCATCTGTGGCCGATCCAGTGATGACGTGCAAACGCCTGTCCGGAATTGCCGAGGCCAAATGGTCGGTGAATGACGGGCTGGTGTCGATGGCAATCAGCCTGGCATGCGGTCGGAGGTGAGCGAGAATGGCGCTAGTGAACGCGCCGGTACCTGGCCCATATTCGAGCATCGTCGTTACCTGAGACCAATCAACGCCGTGCAGCATTCGGTCGATCAGCCAGTGCGATGCTGGAAATGAAGAGCCGACCGTGTTCGGGCTTTTGAGAAATTCGGCGGCGGCAATGAGCCGGGCCTTCAAATCGCTCGTTCCCCCCGAAGCCACGGAAGTGGGGTAAGAAGCGGCATTTTGCACGTCGGCCATATCTGCTCCTCGACTTATTCTCCGCTCTAAAATCCTCCCGACGCATTTGAAGTTTCGATTCCCGCCGCAAAAATCACGCTTAACCAAATCAATCTCTGACATGATTTCTCACGCTTTTGGGACAATTGCTGATGTCAGTCTCGACGGAGGCGCGATGAAAGAGGGCGACCGTCCTGCTTTCAAGCGGCCTCTTTCATGGATCGACGGAATTAGGCCGTAAACTCATAAAATGGCTTGAGGGTTGACCGTTTGCGTGATTCAGGAGCCTCCAGATTTGGAGGACTTGATGGCACGGCGGCGGTATGAACTGACAGATCGGGAATGGGCCATCATCGAGCCGTTGTTGCCCAACAAGCCGCGTGGCGTGGCGCGGGTTGATGACCGGCGAGTGCTGAACGGGATCATGTGGCGTTTCCGGTCCGGTGCGACATGGGCGGAAATTCCCGAGCGCTATGGCCCATCGACGACCTGCTACAACCGGTTCGTGCGCTGGCGCAAAGCCGGGGTGTGGGACCGGCTTCTGGCTGAGGTTTCCGCCGGATATAATGGCGAACTGGTGATGATCGATTCCACCTGCATGCGCGTCCACCAAAATGGTGCGACGGGCAAAAAGGGGGAAGCTGCGATCGTGGCATGGGACGTTCCCGGGGCGGCCTCACCAGCAAACTCCACGCTCTTGTCGATGCTGTCGGGCGTCCTGTCAGCCTGAGACTGACAGGCGGGCAGATTCACGATGCCTGCGAGGCGGAGGCGCTGATCGAAGCCATTCCCGAGGGCGCAATCCTGCTGGGCGACAAAGGGTATGACAGCAACGCCATCCGTGAAGCCGCTGCGGCCAGGAACGTCTGGGCCAATATTCCCAATCGATCCAACCGCAAGCAGCGCTTCGCCTTCTCGCCATGGCTCTACAAGCAGCGCAATCTTGTCGAGCGCTTCTTCAACCGCATCAAGCAGTTCCGCGGCATCGCCACCCGCTACGACAAGGATCCCGACAACTTCCTCGCCGCCATCAAACTCATATGCGTTCGCCTCTGGTGCAACGCGTAATGAGTCTACGCGCTAATCTGGTCACCAGTCGTTCAAGCAAGCAACTATGGATCATCACGAGGCGATGGGCGGTTGACGGATGGGTTAGACGGGTTGCACCGATAATCTGCATCAAAGGCCAGGATCGGAACGGGGGCGCCAGGACAGCTGTTTCCCCTCTATGGCGAAACTCAAGGTCTTCCGTACGCCCGCCGGCTTCCACGACGCCTATGTAGCGGCGCCAAGTCAGAAAGCTGCACTGGCCGCGTGGGGATCCGACGCCGACCTCTTTGCGCGCGGGATTGCAGAAAAGGTCACCGACCCCAAGCTGATGGGTGAGCCGCTCGCGAAGCCCGGAGTCGTAATTAAGGTCAGCCGGGGCAGTGCGGCTGACCATTTCGAGGCTGCCGAGCCAAAGTCGCCACCACATCGCAGTCGCCCGAAAAGCAGACGAATATCTACGGAGAATGTGGCGAAAGCCGACGCGCCGCCCATCGCGCCGACGCCAAGGAAGAAGGTTCCGCGCCCCAGCCGCGCAAAACTCGATGCAGCCCAAATAGCGCTCGAACAAGCGGCTGCTAATCTCAAGCAGAGCCTGGCAGACATCGAAGCAAGGCGGCGTGCTCTCGACGCGGAGCGCCGCGCTTTGCAGGCGGAAGGCGATAAGCGTATGACGAAGCTGGAGACCGCCCGCGACAGAGCGCGCAAAAAGTATCAGGCCCGGCTGGAGAAATGGGCTAGACGCTGACTTATCAAGACTGGCGCTTTGCCGTAGGCCGCCTTCTGCCCTTTAATAGGGCTACGGCTTCGTGCCGAGGGCGGCTTTTGCATAGACTATCCAGCGGTAAGGACTGGACATTGACGATAGCTGGGGATTGCCCATCGTGATGGCTTATCCCTTGCGGGGATCGCCTCATAAACTAAAGCTCACTCATCGGCCAGACTCGACGGCTTTCAAGATCGCTTCGCAGAAGCTGACCAATTGGCCGGAATTTGAGTTTGGGCCTGGGATATGCATATGGGGGCGCCAAGTGCCGGTAACGTCGATTACACGTGGTCACCCGGCGAGTTGCTCATGCACTTGACCAATGTTGACTGACAAGGAACTTCTCCTCGCGAGCGGCGACGTCAACGCAGACGGGGCTTCTCTCGACATTGCTCCGTTCCTACGACGTATATGGTTCCCAGTACGGACGCTCCATAAGCCCTGTAGCAGCTCCAGGGACAAGCGCAGCTTTAGTCTTGACCATCGGCGCCCTGAGCGGATGAAGAACGCACGCCAGCGCTAGCTAAAAATGCCTCTTGAAACCGGTTTATTGCTTCCTAATTTTTCCTCGCCGGACGCCGAAACCTGGGTCCGGTGGACATTGAGAGCGCCGGCTCTCTCCGGCGCTTCTCATGCCCGAATTGCTCAATCAGGAGGATTTGGAAATGAGAACCACTGCTTTTGACTTTTCGCCGTATCGACGCTCAACCGTGGGTTTTGATCGGCTGTTCAACCTGCTCGAGGCAGGCGCGCGCGAAGACGATGGCTATCCACCCTTTGATATTCTGAGAGAAGGCGAAGACAGCTATCGCATCACGCTCGCTGTCGCAGGTTTCCGCCCCGAGGACATTGAAGTGGTGGCCCAGCAGAATCTGCTCACCGTGACCGGCAAGGGTGCCGAGGACAACGGCCAGGGCGAGTATCTGCACCGGGGCATCGCCACGCGTACGTTCGAGCGGCGCTTCCAGCTTGCCGATTTCGTGGAAGCTGGCGATGCCCGTTTCGAGAACGGCTTGCTGAGCATCACGCTCAGGCGCGTGGTGCCCGAGGCGATGAAACCGCGCCGAATTGAGATCGCTGGGGGCAAGGCCGCCCAGGATCAGATCGAAGCACCTAGGGATGAGGTCCGCGAAGCAGCCTGATCCCCGACCAAAGGGTTTGCCGGGCCGCATCCAGCGGCCCGGTAGGCCTACCCCTTCCAGCCACAAAAGGAGATGACTATCATGGCTTTTCGTGATCTCATTCCCTGGAGGCGGCAGGAAAACCGGCTCCCCGTCCCGGTCAGTGCCGAGGGCGGCCGAGACAGCGATACCCACCCGATGCTCTCGCTCCACCGCGAGGTGGACCGGCAGTTCGATGGCCTCTTCCGCGCCTTCGGCGTACCCGCATTGGCTGGATTGTACCGCGCGGCCGGCTGGCCGCATGTCGAGCTCGGCGAGACCGACAAGGAAATCCGCGCTACGGCCAAACTGCCGGGTCTCGACGAAAAGGACGTGGATATTACCGTTGAAGACGGTGCGCTCACGCTCCGGGGAGTGAGGCGGTCCAAAGTTGAAAACAAGGACTTTGGTTATCCCGAGCGCAGCGATAGCTGCTTTGAACGCCGTATCCGGCTGCCCGAGGACATCGACCGTGACAACGCTAACGCAGCTTTCAAGAACGGCGGCTTGACGGTCACTCTGCCCAAGATGGAGGCGGCAAACGAAAATGTCCGCCCAAATCCGGTCAATGGCAAGGCCGCCTGACGGCCTGGCTCAGAACTTCGGTTCCTGTCTTGCCAATTATAATTGTGGGGGCAGCCTCTGCCTTATCGGGTCCTACTGATCAAAGTCAGCAACTGAGCCGCATGAGCCGTCGATGATATCCTTGGCAAGTCCCGTCACTTTCCGACTACCGGACCATGTGGCTCGGCGTCATTGGACGGTAGGAAGCGCTGCGCGGCAATCTGCCGCGCATTCGCGGCACATGTCAGCGCAAAGTTTGCAATGCGCATGCTCATATCGACCGCATTGGGCCGCGCACAGATCACAAATGCGGGCGCAACTGTCTAGCATCACTCCGACAACTTCGATATTGAAGCCCGAGCGCCGCACGGCGATCCGGCCCATCGCTGTACAGACGTCCGCGCAATCAAGGCATGACCGGATGCACTGCGTCATCTCCATTTTCTCTGCCATGCAAGCGTCTGCGCATGAGGTACACATTTCAGCGCAGAACATCGCGTGGCGTGCCGCGGTGGCCAAAAGCGGATTAAAATCCTGCCCTACGTCTGGATGGAGCGATATCATCTTGTGGATGGACATCAGCCATTCGCCTGCTTGCGTCGGGTCTCCCAACCTTTTTTCGCTGCTTGCGATCGCTTCGCATGACTTTGATCTGATCCGCCAATGCGGCCGCCTTTTCTGGGTGAATCGTGGTTTTCTGCCTTGCCACGTCCTGATCCGGATTTCTTGCCGCCACCGGTTTCCTTGTTGACTGTTGCCCACGCACGGCGCTCGGCTTCCTCATGGCTTACGCCCCGATCTTCATAGCCTTCTTCGATGTGCTCCGCTTTGCGCTTTTGCTTGTCCGTATAGCTCGACTTGTCTCCACGTGGCATGTTGGCTCTCCTTCCATTTTGTTTTTCCCAACACGGCAACAGGGGTTCGTGTCCGGCTGTGATCGCAAGAAACTTTCCCACTTAAGTTAGGAAGAGCGAGAATTTGCTTTCTGATCAAATGCATGGCTCGAGACGCCTTCAATTGGCGATAGCTTTAAATTGATCCATGTAATGGAAGGCTGGGTGACCAGGAGTCATTCCATGGCGAGATGAGGAGAGACGACGATGCACCATCAGGACGATGCGGCCTACTTTCGCCGGCGTGAGATTCAGGAGCTTGCCACTGCCGAGAAAATTGCAAATCCTCTCGCCAAGCGGCTGCATTGGGAGATGGCGCAGCAATATGCGATGCGTGCGCGTTGGTCGGAGGACACGCCGGGTGCTCGGGGGGCATTATTACAAAAAGAATAGGAAACAATTGCTAACTGATTAGCCGATTAATTGGACGAGAGTTTCCTACCGTAATATTGAGACATGGATACCCATTTCGACGTCAATTTCGGAACACTCGATCATATCAGGGCTTTTGATCGCAGGATGGGTCGGTACGCACAGTAGCGTTATTGTTGACGACTATCTTGTCTTCAGGCAACGCCCATGTGTGTCAGAAATAGCCGCCAAAAAAATGAATAATACAAGAAAGCCAAATTCCCGCCATCGGCAGGATGCTCCATTGCCAATTGCGTGGGGACGGAGATATATCATCTAGCGAACATAGTTGAGAAGTTTTATTTGTGTTTAAAACCGTCAATTTGTAATATTTGTGGCGAAACGATCATTACGCCTGCTTTTATTGCTTTTCAGTATGTATTCCCAGTTGTGCCGGGAGGGTGATAATTTGTGAATTTTGATATGGTTTGGTGCCATAACTTTATTCACCACAGTACCATGCGCTTTGGTACCATGGCTTTTCCACAAAACCGCATCATCAGCGCCTCAGGGGCTTTTTCATCACGCTACCCGCGGATCCGATGAAGATGAGATGTCCCGCTTGGCCATCGCATCGATGACAGCTCGCAGGAAGGAAGAAGGGTTTTCGATCTCCTCCCTGGAGGCTGCCTCCCAATTGTCGATCAGTTCCTTGTCGGTCATGAGCCCGACATCGTCCTCATGCCTTTTTCTTACCGTGTGCGTCATGCTCCAATCCTTAGCCTTCGCCAGGCTGTCGGCCATCGTCCATGATAGCACCGCCATCCTGTTCCTCTTCGAGCAGGATGGCGGAATCGGCATTAGCCGAAAGGCGAACCTGATCGTCTTCCACCGCAGCAACCAGACCGGTCGAGATGAAGTGGTGATGGTCACCATGAGAACCGCTATCGGCCTTCACCATTTTGATCCTGTCACCTTCAAGCCGGTCCACGGTCCCGATGTGGACGCCATCCGCTCCGATCATTTCCATATGTTCAACAATAGCGGTCAGGTCTGCCATGATCGTCTCCTGCATTCTTTTGTGATGTCCAAAGCGTTCCTGCCGGAGGTGGTCAACCACCGCTGCGCGTTCGCTTAAACCCTCGGTAAGCAACCTGATAACGACGCGACTGTTCCGATAAAATCGGTTCAGCTCCCGCCCGCCTAACTTGTGTTGGTTGGATTCCCCCTCTCATTCTGTTCGAGCATCCAGATTGGGGGAGCCTTATGTACGACGTCCACCAAACGGCTCATCCTTCTAGCGCAGCTCAAGCACGCATTGGGCAAACATGCGCTGGAAGAGGAGAATGCAATTTACCCCGCTATGCGCCAGCATGGTCTTCTGGCGGAATCCTACACGCTCCATGCCGAGCATGGTTATGTGAAGCAATATCTTTATAAACTTACAGACCTTGTGAAGGATAACGACGCTTTCCAACTTAAATTGGCAAATTTTCGCCGCGACATCGAAACTCATATGCGCGACGAAGAGCATGATCTCTTTCCTCGGCTTAAGTTGGCCTTGGAAAAGGCAGATGGCGATTATCTTGCGCGTCGGATGAATCAGGAAGGGCTCAAGCTGGCCTGACCCGGGCGCAACCCCTCTCAATGGTGCAATACCTGCTATCCCTGCACAGGGAAGGGCAAAATTCGAGGACGTGGCGATGACGCAGTGGATTACCGAGCTTGTTGGACAGCTTGCTTATTGGGCGATCGCTGTTTTGATGATGCTGGAGAATATTTTCCCGCCGATACCGTCCGAGGCTATCATGCCGCTTGCGGAATATTCGGCGGCTGACGGCGAACTCAATATCATTTTCGTCATCCTCTCCGGCACGGTCGGCACAACCGCGGGCGCTTTCTTTGGGTGGTGGGTGGCCAAGCTCGAGGGGATCGCGACGCAAGCGACAAGACCCACGGCGCGAAGTAAGCGGGTGCATCAAGCGTCATGCAATTCAGCGGCTGCGCACAGAGGTCGAGCTGGGAGTAAGTGTCATCTGGCCGGAATAAGTTCAATGTAAACGGCGGCGATCGCGTGGAAAAGCGCGGAAAACGTGCGATCGGCCCTTTTCTCCGCATCCAATTTCTCAGTGAAGCAGATCGGTGATGCGCTGCTTCATGGCCTCCATCGAAAAAGGCTTGGTGAGGACGTGCATACCGGGATCAAGATGCCCGTGGCTCAATACCGCGTTTTCCGCATAACCGGTGATGAAGAGAATCTTGAGATCTGGCCTGTTCACACGGGCTGCATCTGCCACCTGCCTGCCGTTCATTCCACCAGGCAAGCCGACATCAGTGATAAGCAGGTCCACTCGTGTATCGCTCTCCAGAATTTTTAGCCCTGCCGCGCCGTCTATGGCTTCGAGCGCACCATAGCCAAGCCCTTCTAGAATCTCTACGACCAGCATCCGCACAGTGGGCTCGTCATCAATCACCAGAACGGTTTCGCCTTCGCGTGCTTGAGGCGCCAGCGCCGGCTCGGCTTCCGGTGTTGCGGGAGTGCCCGCTTCCCCCAGATGGCGTGGAAGATACAGACATATCGTTGAGCCGCGACCGAGCTCCGAATAGATCCGGGTCTGCCCACCGGACTGACGTGTGAATCCATAGATCATAGAGAGGCCGAGCCCCGTCCCCATCCCTATGGGTTTGGTCGTAAAGAATGGATCAAATGCCTTGGAGATTGTCTCCTTGCTCATCCCTGTGCCGGTATCCGAAACACACAGGGAGACATATTGCCCTGGTTCCATGTCTCGCTCAACAGCAGTCCGGCGATCCAGCCATCGGTTTCCTGTCTCGATCGTTATCTTGCCGCCATCGGGCATTGCGTCTCGCGCATTGATACACAGATTGAGAAGAGCGTTTTCCAGCTGGCTCGGATCCGCAAGGACTGGCCAAAGCCCTACCCCGTTGACCGCCTCCACCTCAATAGCCGGCCCCACAGTGCGCATGACGAGGTCGACCATGCCATTCACGAGGTCGACAACGCAGGTTGGTTTTGGAGCAAGAGTCTGACGACGGGAAAAAGCCAACAGCCTGTGTGTCAGCGCTGCCGCGCGCCGCGCAGCACCTTGCGCAGCGTGTACATAGCGGTCCACATCCTCATGCCGACCCTGCGCCCGACGAATCTGGATCATCTCAAGCCCACCAGTGATCCCGGTGAGCAGGTTGTTGAAGTCATGCGCCAGTCCACCGGTCAACTGCCCAACAGCCTCCATTTTCTGCGATTGGCGCAGCGCCTCTTCGGCGGCTATCAGGTCTCGCGTTCTCTCCTCGACCTGTTGCTCCAGAGAGGCCGCCAGCTCGCGAAGTTCGATTTCCGCCCGTCGCCGTTCGGTAGCAACTCGGGTTCGTTCCGCAACTTCACGGACGAAAGCGATCTCGTCGTCGAGCCAGTCGCGTGCGGTGGCATGATTGAGATAGAGCAATGCGACAAGGCCGCCCTGTTCAGTGAGCGGCATATTGACCACAGCCTGCGCGCTTATGGCCTTGAGCGCATCGGCTCCCTCCACCGACCGCGGATCAAGGTCGGCATCGGCAATAATGACGTCTTTCCCGCGCTTGAGATCCTCGATGTAGGATCCATAATCCCGAAACTGCAGCACCCCGGCCAAGGACGATATCCCTTCGGCATTCCAGTCGCGCTCGATCGTGATCGTCTCAAGAGCCGGATCAATGACGCCATAGCCCGCCCTGCTGACCTCCAGCGCCTCGCCCAATATCCGGGATGCAGCAAAGGAGATGTCTGCAGGGTCCTGCACGTCGCGCACGACATTGCTGAGTTCGACCAGCGCATTGCGCATCCGCTCGGCGCGCCTCAGCTCCGTAACGTCCGAAGATATGCCTGCAAGCCGAACAGGTTTGCCGTCGGCATTGAGAAACGGCTGACCGCGAGAGGTCAACCACCGGATTTCCCCCCCCGGCGTGACGATCCGGTAGGTCACATCGAAGTCCACACCCGTACGCCGTGTCAGGTCGATCGCATCGATGTTAGCCGCACGATCGGCGGGATGAATAGCCGCCAGGCGGTCATCATATGTAAACGGATTTTCCGTATCTACGCCAAACAGTGCCCGGCACGCCGGAGAGGAGGCGAGCTCTCCGGTCTCGAAATTGATACTCCATGTCCCGAACTTTCCGGCGCGAAGGGCGAAATCGAGCTCGCGCTCCTGCTCGTTCTGGCGTTGGAGCCGGCTGGTAATTTCGGCCATGAGGACGGCGTTCGAATTTTCGAGTCCCTCAAGACGTTCGCGCTCCAGCGTCACATCGACCTGGCTGGCGAAGAAATATGCGAGCTTTCCCGCCCCGTCGAATACGGGGGCAAGGAGGAGCCGGTTCCAGAATGGCTCCCCGCACTTGCGATAATTGCGAATGTCGATCTCGATCGGGCGCACCGCCTCCACCGCATCATGAATCGCCTGGACATCCGTCGGATCCGTTTCGGACCCCTGCAGAAATCGGCAGTTGCGACCCAGTATCTCGTCGCGCTCGTAACCCGTCAGCCGACAGAAGGAGTCATTCGCAAACACCACCGGATTATCGTGCAAACGTGGATTGGTTATGATCATCGGCATGCGCGTGGCGCGCACCGCAGCTACGAAGGGATCCGTCCCTGCGTCGAGGCCTAAAACTTCCGCTTCAATCCTTTGAGCATCGGCGGTGCCGTTTCCGCTCGTCACTGTTTCGCTCATTCCTATGCCGATCCCGCCTACGCTTTTCCCCTTTGTTAGAACCGAGGCACGTAGAGTGCGGTTCCATCTCCCTGGCACGGGAAAGCTGGAAGGCGTTACAGATCGAGGCGCGCTCGAAATCGCTGAAGGCAGCGACTTTGGCTTTTTTCCATCGAGATGGATTGGGGTGGAGTGGCCATTTTGGTCAAAGGCGCTGGCAGGCTGGTACGCTGGTCAATAGCTGGGTGGGCGTAGCGCCCCGAGAGGCTACCAAAGAAGGGGATGCGAAGAGCGCCAGCTGTCTGGGCCAGTGGGTTGAATCCGACATTTGGTGCCCGTGCATAATTTCGTCCAGATCGACCTTCCAGATGAAAGGGCGGGGGGCCTCGTTATTCTCCTTGATAAAGAGGTTGATGGCGGCCTGCAGATCGACGACGGAATGAAATATGCCGTCTTTTCGACCGCGACCTGTGAGCTTAGCGAAAAGCGGTCGATGGCATTGAGCCATGGGCACGTCGTCGAGACGAAATGGAAGGTACAACGCGGATGCCTGGTCCAATAGGCGCGACGATCGCCAAGCATATCTGTTCAGTTCGACGCTCCGGTTGCAGCCCAGTTCCCAGGGCAAAAATCTGCCGGTCGCCGCCGTGGGCGATCCCTCGCGTTCGGCCTGCCGGCGCTCAGTGCAGCATAGTTTGAAGCATGCGCTCAAGTTCGGTCGGAAGCAGCGGTTTAAGGATCAAAGGGGCAGTGGGATGTTTGCGCATTAACGCGAAGTCCGGAGCGCCTGAACAAAAGACATAGGGGATGCCGTACAGATCAAGATCACCTGCCAAAAGGCCGACGTCGCCATCTTTCAACCGAATATCCAGGACAGCAGCGGACGGCATATCTTCAGCCACGGCAGCGATACCGTCGGCGAGCGTTTGGTAAGGCCCGTCTACCGCATAGTTGGCGTCCTCCAATATGTTAGCGATGACGGCGGCGACGGCAGGGTCGTCCTCGACCAGCAGGATGCGGTTACTCATCTTTTAGGCCAATCCGAAATGAGCACGATATCGCTCGAAACAACGCTCCCCGCAGCGCAGGCGGATCAGCGCTCCTTCCGCCATGGCGGTTGCACGGCGGGGATCTTCCGCGACCAGTGGGTAGATTGCCTCATCATTCCATTCACGGCTGTGCTTGATATCGAGTACGGCATGGAGATCGAAATAGCGTCGTTCGGACCCAGACAGGCCGACGCGCTTCAACCCCCTGGCAGTATACGCGGACCGATCGGGCGCGGTAAGCTCGATCACTCCCAGGGCGCCGACGCTGTGCCAAGCATAGCAACGTAAAGAGGCCATGGCCGTCATGGCATTGGCGAGCGCCAGACTTTCCCAGGCAGTATTTTCGATACGCGTATCGAGGTCCAGAGTATCGACCAGCTGGCCCAGCATCGGCCCATGCATGCCCTTCGCGTTACCCCGGCCCATCTCGTCCCAGTAATTGCGCGCCAGTTCGAGCTTGGCGCGCGCCGGCAGCTTGACTTGCGTCATTGCGACCAGATCGTCGAAACCTGCTTCGCCCGCAGCTTCCTGCGACAGGAACCATCGAAGCTCATCTCGGTCCGCCTGTTCAGCGAGCCACGGGAAAAGACGATCATGCTGTCCAGGCCCACTCGCCTTGAGATTCTCGAACCAGGCGATGAAGCGATCAGGGTCCGTTGGCGCCTCGCGCGCCTCAACCATGACTTCCCGCCGCAACTCCTCAAGAAATCCCATCTCCAGACGAAGCATATGGCGATCATTGTCGAAGCGACTAGCTGACATGTCCTCTGGAAAAGTGGGCGATAGCCGTTCGCGATTCCAGCGGCTCAGCACCTCCTGAAATTCCTGTTGCAGAAATTGAGATCCGTCAGCCTTGAGCTGCGTAGCCACATCCAGTCCTTTCATATGATATGGCGGAATAATCCTGGAGGGCTGACTCTCGTTCCTGAAAATCATATTGATCAGGATCAATGAAACCAGGCGCAGTGCTAAGCCTGGTCAATCTAAAAATGTGAAACCGATTATTTCCACGGCTGCTTCGCAGATCGCCTCAGCGTCCGCTGCATCGTTCTTTCCGCGTTTGACGTACGGCTTCACATAATAAGCGGGCATCAGCTTGACATCATGACCCAGAGCGATGGGCTAACGCGCCCAGAAATGTGATGAGGCCCAGGCTTCGATTCCGATCAAGCAAGACGGCAATTTCGCGAAGAACTTCAGCAAACGATCGCGCGTCAATCGCTGGCGCAATACCGCTGCACCATTGGCATGCATCCACACCGTGCACCTGGAACATGTTCTTCGCCAGGTCTGAACCAATCGTCGTGACCGTTCCCATTGGAGCTCTCCTTCCGACTCATACGCAGGTCAGACTGCGGGAAAGTTGGAGAGCCGTCCACGTCATCATTATGAGACGCTCAGAGCCGGGATACGGGTCACCAGATGCAAACCTTCCGCTTTGTCGGCAAACTGGCGACCGATTTTCGTCGTTCTGCAAAGAGAGCCGCGCTAGCCGTATCTGCAAAACGCGGTCTTAACACCGGACTATAAGCACGGCGGCTCAGCTTGCCCGCGATCGTTTATGGCAACGACCATTTGGTCGGAAAGCCAAAGACCCAGCCACCGTCCAACAAGCATCATTCCTGCCTCTTCCCCGAGCGACAAAGCGACGTCGCGGCACAGTGCGCCGAATGTCATGCCACGACGCAATTTGAGCAGCGCCTGCAATTCGCCGTCGTCGATAGTCCGGATGCGGCACTGCTCGCCCTGACGCCACAAAATGACCATATCGGGCATATCCAGATATTGCGGCGCGGGTGGTTCTTTCCGATCAACCAGAGCCGACCATATGACAAAACCATTGGTTTGAAGGTGCATAAGTTCGATCGACGATGAAAACGTCAACACCGCGCGATCCCAGTCGACATTGCCCAAACCGTCCAGCCCAACGGCGGGACTATCGGCTGCGACGAACAGTTCTTCCAGTGCAAGCTCGATACCAGCGATTTCCGCTATCTCAGGATCGTCAGCGTGAAGCCGTGCAAGTGTCGTCGGAAAATCGCGTCCATATGCGTCCAATGTCCAACTGCTCGGCGGGACGCTGTCGATATGATGCACGGCGGCATGAAGAAACAAATCCTCACCGATCCACGCACGGGAGCGCGGAAAGCTGAGTTCCAGACAGGTGACAAGCTGGGTGCGGTAATTATTCTGATAGACGGCAAGGCCAGGCCCAGCCTCCGCACCGATGCGATCGGCAGCAGCCATGTCTTCCCGTAGCAGCCAGTCTCGCATGTCGCGCTGAAGCGCCAGCAGGCTCATGCCGCTTCCTCCATCTTCCCGGCGGAAATCCCGCGCGCGGTGGAAAGCTCCACCAGCAGGTCGGCCAGCGGCGGGATGGCATCGTCGCGTTCGATCATCGTCGCGACCGGCCCAAGTTTTGTCAGGACATGCGCATAGAGCTGCCACACGGACGGCGGCACCGCCTGGTCGTGCGTGTCGATCAGCAGGTGGTCGCCATGGCTGTGCCCGGCGAGATGAATCTGGCGCACGTGGTCATGCGGCACGCCGTCGAGGTAGGCGACAGGATCGAAGTCGTGATTGCTAGCGCTGACGAACACATTGTTGATATCGAGCAGCAGTCCGCAGCCGGTTCGCGCGCACAGGGCGTCGATGAACTGCCATTCGGTCATGTCTGCCGGAGCGAAATCAATATAGGTCGACGGGTTCTCTATCAGCATCGCACGGCCCAGCGCATCCTGCGCCTGGTCGATATTGGTGCAGACGATATCGAGCGCCTCCTCCGTGTAGGGCAATGGCAACAGATCGTGCGAGTTGAAGCCTTCGATCCGCGACCAGCTCAGGTGATCTGACACGAACAGCGGATCGACGTCATCCACCAGCGCGCGAAGCCGGGTGAGATAGGCCCGATCAAGACCGTCGGCCGAGCCGATGGACATGGATACGCCGTGCAGGGCGACGGGGTAGCGGGCGCGAACATCGCGCAGAATATGTCGCGGCCGACCGCCGTCGATCATGAAATTCTCCGAGATCACCTCAAGAAAATCGACCGCGATGCGATGGTCCAGGAGGTCGGCATAATGCTGTTTGCGCAGGCCAAGTCCGAAACCGGAGAAGGAGGGGATCATGGGTAAACTTCCTGCTGATAAAGGCTGCCCGGCGCGCCTGTGCACGCCGGGCATTGAAACGTCATTTCGGCTCGGTCAGGCTGCCCCCGGCGGCCTTGCACGCCTTGACGGTCATGGCCTTGAAACCATGCCCCTTGCAGACATTCTGCCCCTTGCATTCGTTGCTGGCGGTCTTGCAGTCCGACGTGCCCTTGCAGCTGTTGATGCCGTAGCAGTGAACGACTTTCGTATCCCCGCTGTCTTGCGCCACGGCCGGTGCCGCTGCTGCTGAAACGATCGCGATGGCGGCGGCCGAAGCAGCCATGCCGATACCGCTGTTATGGGTGAGCATGATGATTTCTCCGAAAGAATGTTGAGCCAATCTGGCCCCTGTCTTTCGGCCTGCAGCGGCCCCCGGTTACAGAGGCGCCAGAAATTTACCGAACCGATGGCAACATGCTGCGCAATGGCGGCTTCTGCTTCACCAGCGCAGCAGCCGCGGCCCGACCAGCATGCCGAGCAAGGTCGCGAGCAATATTCCCAGCGAATACCAGGTCAGGACGAAAATCGCCGACACTTCGGGGCAGTGGATACAGTAAACTGTTGCCGCGAAGGCCCCCGCTGACAGGCCAGCGGCCGCTCCGGCCGCGCGCAACCGGGTCGGGGCGAGCCTGCGGAAGGACCATAGCAAACCGGCGAAGATGGGGGCTGACAGCGACAGGACCAGCCAGGGGCAACTCTTCCAGCTATGGCCGAGCCACATTGCCAGCCATTGCGACGAGGGCGTGCGCGCCAGTTCGAGCAGGCCGACCGCCGCAAGAAGCAGGACGGGTATCGCAAGCGCCCACAATCCGCGCAATCGACCGCTGTTGGGGCGCGCGAGTTGGGCCGTCGTCACCAGTGCGGCGATCGACAGGGAGAAAGTATATCCCCATTTCATCCAGAAGGACGCACCCTGCATGGCCGTGCCCAGATCCGGGCGGATGCCGATCGAAGCCAGAATGAGAAGCGCTGATGCGATCCCGCCAACGATGATACCGATGGCCAGCCGCCGCGCGACGCTGTTTCGGGCCACCGGGCGAGTATCGCTGGCAAGATGCCGGATCAGATCGTCCGTGTTCATCGCATTGCCCCCTGCACCCGCACCATCAGCGCCTTCAGCCCGCGATGCACCGAAATCTTCACGTCGGATTCGCCTATGCCCTCCGCACTTGCCGCTTCGGCGACGCTCAATCCCTCCAGCCGGGTTGCGCGGATCATCCGCGCCTGCTTGGGCGGCAATTGCTCCAGCAGATCGTCTATGTCGAGCTTCGCCATGCTGCTTGCCTCGAATTCTTCGGAGACCAGCAAGTCTTCTAGATCGTCGATCGGCCGCAACCTGCCGACACGGCGGAAATGGTCGATCATCTTGTAACGAGCGACTGCATAGAGCCAGGCGGTGAAGGCACGGCCGCGATCATAGGTCGCGCGGCGGGTGTGAACGGCAATAAGGGTGTCCTGCACCATATCCTCGACATCGTCGTCGGCGCCGCGAACACGGCGCCGATAGAAACCCCGCAGCAGCGGAACAAGCAGGCGCAGCAATGCCGCATGGGCGGCGGGATCACCGTCCAGCCCATCAATCATCAATGCGCGCAGATGCTCCTCTGTGGTCTGCATTCAATCTCCTCGCCCACATGTTCGGGCCGAACCGGCCATCAGTTACAGCATCGACGAAAATTTCTGCGCCGTTCGATTGTAACCGCAGCTTGTTCTTCCCCGAACCCGCGTATGTGACACGGGCTTCCCGCCTCCTCCCCGATCACCGCGCGGCCCGGCCCTCTGTCCGGGCCGCGCGCAGAGGCGCTGGATCGTAGAGGACATCATTATGCGTACAACTCATGCGGCGCTCGCCGCCAGCATCGCCATCGCTTCGGCGACCACGCTCGCCGCTTCCGCCCATGCGGAGACGAAGCCCAAGATGGAGAAATGCTACGGCGTTTCGCTCGCCGGCAAGAATGACTGCGCGGCCGGTGCCGGCACCAGCTGCGCGGGCACGTCGAAGGTCGATTATCAAGGCAATGCCTGGAAACTGGTGAAGGCCGGCACCTGTACGTCGATCAAGACGCCCAAGGGCAACGGCGCGCTTTCCCCCAAGGCCTGACCATGGCGGCCGGGGCGCCATTCCGTCCCGGCCACACTTCCTGGAGACGAACGATGAGTCTGTCCCTGAAAATGCGCGATGTCTTCGTTCGGCGGATCGAGGCGCTGCTGCCTGATGCGCTGCTACTGCTGGTCGCCCGTTTGGGCATTGCCGCGATATTTTTCCTGTCGGGACGCACGAAGGTGAATGGCATCATCACTATCACCGACAGCACATATGAGCTGTTCCGCACCGAATATGCCCTGCCGATCGTCCCCCCCGACCTTGCTGCAACAGTGGCGACCTGGGCGGAGCATCTCTTCCCGATATTGCTGTTGCTAGGCCTGTTCACGCGGCTTTCGGCGCTCGCCCTGCTGGGCATGACCCTGGTTATCCAGACATTTGTCTATCCCGAAGCATGGCCGACCCATCTCAGCTGGGCCGCGATCCTGCTTCCCCTTGTCGCCCGTGGCGGCGGCATCTTCTCCATGGATGCGCTCATTTTTCCCCGATCAAGGATGTGAGACCTAGCTAGCGCCAGGAATTTTGCCTTGCCGCGACCGATATTTCCCCGCGCCGCGTTTACGGGAGGCCGGCTTCGCAGGGCGGACTGCGAACGCCAGATGATATGAAAAGCTGTCGTTGGGCCAAGCCAGTTGGGACGGCGGAATGATCCCACGGCCGGGTGGTCGGATGCATCACAACCGACCCTTTCCAGCCGCTCAGCGTCCAAATTTCGCTTCCCACGTGCAGACCGTACGCTAATCCGGCAAGTGTCGACCAGCTCAAGCCGTTCCCACCAGTCACTTTGAACGACCGCTCGGGCCAAAAGCGGCCCTAGGCAACCACAGCCTTCCGCATCGTGGTTGATCGCCTTCGGTATAAAGAGTGAAGTCCGCCACACTCGGACCTCCGATGTCCCTCGGCTGCAGGAGGTTTGGTCACTCACCCCGCGGCTGTCGCTGACCGGCCGCTACGAGCATCTCGCCGCTGGGCCGGCGTCGGCCAAGGCAGGCTATGCGAGTTCGGACTTCGTCGCCGGCTAGCTCAGCTTCAGTTTCTGACGCAGCCCGGTGATCCGCCACCAGCCTAGCCCGCCATAGAGGAGCGCAAGGCCGAGGAGCGTGAGCACCCCCGGCGCCACGTCGGCGAGGCTGGCGTGCATCTGGTTAAGCGGCACGAATACTTGCACGCCGCTGGTCGAGGGGATCAGCTGCGCCACCGCGCAGACGAAGCCCGGCATCTGGTCGAGCGGCCAGGCAGTGCCCGAGAGGAAGAAGAAGGGCGCGGAGGTGGGCGCGAGGATCATCATCGCCCGCTCAGACCGGTCGAAATAGCTGCCCAGCCACAGCCCCAGCCCGGCGACCGAGGCCGCCAACAACGGTGCGGCGAGCAGCATGCCCGCGACATTCTCGTCGTGCGGGATGCCCTGCACCCAGAAGATGAAGCCGAACAGGAACAGGCAGGTCAGCAGCCCAACCGATGTGAACGCTGCCCACGTGCCGAGATATTCGCCATGCCCCATCCGCCAGCGCCCATCGCGCCGCCGCCCGCCGACGAAGGTAGCGACGCCGAACAGCAGGGTCTGCTGGATGATGACGATGGTCACGGCGGGGAAGACATAGCCCTTGTAGCCCGCGGTCGGGTTGAACATCGGCTCGCGGACGATGGTGACCGGCGGCCCGGTGCGCACGGCCTGGCCCAGCACGTCCAGCTTCTCGACGGCGAGATCGCGCAGCACCTCGGTCACCGCCTCGCCGATCGTGCTGGCGCGCAGGAGGTACGAGGCATTGACCCATACCGCGATCCCGGCCCCCGGCGCGCCGGTACGCAGCTGGCGTTGCAGTCCGCGGGCGATCAGCACCACGCCGTCCACCTTGCCCGCGCGGAGCTGCGCCTGAGCCTCGGCTACGCTCGGTGCATGTTCGGCCACGATCACGGCGCGCGTGGCTTCGAGGTTGCGGACCAGCTCGCGGCTGAGCGCGCTGCCGTCCTCGTCGACCAGCACCACCGGCAGTTGCTGAGCGACTTCCTGGCTGTAGGGCGCCGGATAGTAGAAGGCATAGAGCACCACCGCGAGCAGCATCGTGCTGAGCAGGGTGCGGGAGGTCAGCACCGTCGCCCAGGTGGCGCGGAAGGCGGCGGCGAAACTCATCGCGCCTGCCGCCGGATCAGCAGCCAGGCGAGCGCGCCCGGCACCAGCACATAGGCGAGCAGTGCCAGAATCGGCGGGAAGATGGTGGCGACATCCTGTCCGCCCAGCTGCCCGGTCTGGAGCGCGAGGTAATGGGTGAGGGGCAGCACCTCACTCCAGAAGCGCGCGAAGCCGCTGCCGCCGTTGAGCGGCAGGGTGGCGCCCGCATAGGCTAACGCCGAACCCGCATAGACCGCGCAGACCGACAGCGCCGTGGCGGTTTCGCGCGTGGCCGCGACGAGCAGCGCGGAAATCGCGGCGGTGCCGAGATAGAAGAGCGTCTGCCCCGCGACGATCGCCGCTACGCTGCCCTCCACCCGCCAGCCGCGCCCCAGCGTCACGAACAGCAGCCAGGCGATGCCCCACAGGCTTGCGGCTCCGACATACGGCAGCAGCTTGCCGAACAGTGCGGGCACGATCGTGCCGCTGCGCGCCGCCCAGCCGCCGAGCGACCGCCCCTCCAGTTCCCGGCCCAGCGCCATCGCGGAGGTGACCGCCGCGACCAGATGCAGCACCGCCGGATAGATCAGCGTGCTGAGGAACCACTCGAAGCTCGACGCGGCGTTGTTGAGCGGCACCGCCTCGACGGCGAAGCGCCGCGTCGGATCCGGGGGCAGGGCGTGGCCGGAAAGCTGGTCCACCACCAGCGACGCGGCGGCGGCCTGCACCGCGCTCTCCGCACCGCTCGCCGCCTGCGAGCCGGAAGATAGGAAGCTGGCATTGTAGAGGATGCGGATTACCGGCGTGCGGTGGCGGGCAAGCCCCGCGCCGAGATCCTTGGGCAGGTGGACGAAGCCATTGGCATGGCGGCGCCGCACTTCCTCCACTGCCTCCGCCTCGGTGGCGCGCATCGCGACGATATGGACCAGCGGCGCCGCGTCGATCGCGCGCAGGATATCGCGGCTCGCCGAGCTGCGATCGTCGTCAATCACCACGATCGGCAGCCGCCGCATCGATCCCTGCCAGAACATCGCACCGATCAGAAACAGCAGAAGCGCGGGGATCAGCGTCAGCCCGGCCAGGTCCCAGCGGTCCCGCGCCAGATGGCGCAGCTCCGCCCCCAAGGCGTGGCCGAAGGCGCTCATTGCGGCCAGTCGAACAGCACGCTCATGCCGGGGCGCAGGCCGGGGATCGCCGTGACCGGGCGCAGCTTCACCTCGAAGGCGCGGACGTCATAGCCCGAAGCCTGCCGCGTTGCGCGCCACGTCGCGAAGTCGCCGCGCGGGGCGATATGATAGACCGCGAAATCGCCGTCGCGGCCGAGCGCGGGGATGTGGCCGTGCAGCCGCTTGCCCATCGCGATCCACTTGAAGCGATCCTCGCGCACGGTGAGCGCTACCCAGCTATGGTCGATGTCGAGCACCTGATAGGCGGGGATCACCGGGCTGACGACTTCGCCGGGCTGCACAAGCTTGCGCGAAACCTCGCCGTTGATCGGCGAGACCAGCTGGGTCTCGCTGCCGAGCGCGGTGGCGGTCTGCAGCGCCGCCTCGGCGATGCGGACCTGGGCGTTGGCCGCCTGCTTGTTCTGCGGGCGTGCGCCGGCGAGCGCTTTGAGATACTGTTGCCGCGCGGCCTCGGCCTGCTTGGCGCTGGCGTCGCGCGCTGCCGCTGCCTCGTCGCGCCGCTGCGCCGCGACCACGCCCTGCGCATAAAGGTTCGCGGTGCGCCGGCTGGTCACTGCGGCGAGGTCGGCTGCCGCCTGCGCCGCCTGCCAAGTGGAGCGCAACGAGGCGATGTCCTCCTGCCGCACGCCCTCATTGGTTTCCGAGGCGATCGCGCGGGCGGCGTCCACCGCGCCCTGCGCTTGCGCCTTGCCGCCGGCGATCTCCGGGCTCGACAGCGTCGCGAGCAGCGTGCCGGCGCGGACGCGCTGGCCTTCCTCGGCCACCAGAGTCTCGACGCGGGCGAGCGCCTTGGTGGCGACATTGACCTCGTCGGCATCGACCATGCCCTGCAGCTGCTCGGGTGCGGGCCGGTTGGCGAGCCACAGCCCGCCGACGATCAGCACCAGCACCGCGATGCCGAGCACGATCGCGAGGATGGGCGGCTTGCGGCGCGGCGGAGCCGCGGTCTCGTCGGTCATTGCTGGTCCTCCACGTGCCGGTCGGCACGCGCCATGAAGTCGCTATAGTCGTCGACGCGGTGGCTGGCGGCGAGCAGCGCCATCAACCCCAGGTCATATTCATAGGCGGCGGCGAGCCGCTGGGTGCGGACTGTCGACAGCGCCGCCTCGGCATCGATCAGCGCCGATGAGGCGACCTCGCCTTCGCGGAAGGAAAGCTGCTGCACGCGCAGATTTTCCTGCGCGGCGGCGAGGTTGGCATCGAGCAGCAGGAAGGAGCGGCGCGCCGCTTCGGCGATGTTCCAGGCGCGAACGATCTCACCGGCGACGTCGCGGCGCGCTTGCGCGGCGGCATCGGCGGCGGCGGCCTGGTTCTCGCGGGCGGCCGAGAGCGCCTTCTGGCGATCGAAGTTGGAGAGCAGGGTCATGCGCAGCGAGACGCCGGCGATCCAGTCGGGCTCGGTCGGCAGCGCGTTGTTGCGATTGGCGTTGTAGCTGCCGAAGGCGAAGGCCTGGGGGCGATAACGCGATTTGGCGAGATCCACCCCGGCCTGCGCTGCGCTCTTGGCGGCATCCGCACCCTGCGCGCGCGGCGACTGGTCGATGCCGTCGAGGAAGCGCTGGAGCGGCGGCAGCGGCTCCGAATGGACGAACAGCGGAGTGGAGGCGGTGACGCCCAGCGGCTGATCGAGCAGCCGCGCCAGCGTATCGGTGGCGATCGCCTCCTCGCTGCGGGCATGCTCGAAGGCGCGCTGGGCGGTGTTGCGCGCGACCTCCACCTCCAGCACCCGGGCATGGGCGAGCACGCCTTCCGCTTCCAGCTTGCGCGCGTCCGAGAGGTGCCGGTCGAAGGCTTCGAGCTGTTCGCGGGTGGATACGGTCAGCTGACTCGCGACCTTCTGGCCGAAATAGGCGCGCACCAGATTGACGCGGGAGAGATCCTGCCCGCCCGCCTGCTTGGCCCGGGCGATGCCTACCGCTGCGTCCGCGCCCTTCTGGACGGCGGGAATCGCGCCGCCGGTATAGAGCGGCATCGCCGCGGTGATCGCCGGACGGAACACGGTGTCGCGCGTCTGGAACTCCAGCGTGTTGGGAATCGCGCCAAACAGCCGGGGCAGGGCCGCGCCGATCCGCTGGGTCACCTGCGCCACAATCTGCGCGCTCGCGCCGGAGAATTGCCCGCCAAGCTGGTCTAGAAAGCCGTTGGTGGCGCTCAGCGCATCGGCCTTGGGCTCGGACAGGTCGACCGAGAGCGTCTTCTGATATTCGATCACGCTCGCCGAGGCGGTGACCACCGGGCGGCGCAGCGTTCGGGTGGCGGCGGCGATTTCCTCGCTGGCGCGGACGGCATGGTCGTCGCCGCTGAGCCCCGGTGAGGCTTTGTCGAGCCTGGCGAGCGCTGCCTGAAAACTGAGCGGGGGCGGCGGCGCCTCCTGCGCTACTGCGGTGCCGGTAGAGGCGAGCAGTAGGGCGAGCGCGGCAGGCCCGCTGCAGCAACGGTGCGCGACGTGTAGATCCTGCCGCTTCGTGCTGCGCACCCTGCTCCGCCCCTGCTTTGCCTGCCACGCCGCCGAGGGTCGCTCCCGCGACGGCGTGATCTTCGATTACGCATATTTGCAATGAAACACGCGCGCAATTGAATTCCTCGGATGCCCCGCCCCCGTGCGGTCGCGAAACAGCAACGGCGCCATTTCGTACAGGTTTGGCCCCTAGGTCAGGAACTCATGGCCGATGCCGGTCGAGACATAAAAGCGCTGGAAAATGCCCGCCGCCTTGATCGCCTCGGCATTGGCGCGGGGAGTCATCATCTATGATCCTTGGTATAACGGCCAAGCTTCTGACATAACCAGAGGCCGGTCGGGCGAACGTTGAATGTCGGCTTCTGACGAGAGGCGCCGTTCGACATGCCGCAGGCGAACGGCAGCAAAGTCCCAGATCCCGCCGATCTCGACCCAAATTTGCCGTTCGAGGGGCGATTTTTGAGCCCCAGGAGCAGACGGTCAGGTTTTCCGTTCCAACCGCGCGTCGAGCCGATCTCGGAATGCCAGCTTCCATCTACCAATTGGTCCCAAGCTGCCCTCAAGCCTGACTGACGAATAAAGCATCGGGAATATCCGATATCTGGTTGACGGGCCATATCGCATCGGATAATTCCGATGCATGGCAACCGATGAGGCACTCTCGATCCTTTCCGCTCTCGGCCATCCGACGCGGCTCGATGCGTTCCGCCTGCTAATCCGGCATGAGCCCGAAGGGCTGTCGACCGGCGAACTGGTAGAGGCATCGGGGCTGACCCAGAGCACGTTTTCGACCCATCTGGCCGTGATGGCGAAGGCAGGGCTGGTCCTGTCCGAGAAGCGAGGTCGCCAACAGATCCAGCGAGCCAACCTCGATGCGCTACGCGGACTGATGATCTATCTGGCAAAGGATTGCTGCCAAGGGCGCGCCGAACTGTGTGAGCCGCTTCTGGCCGAACTTACCTGCTGCTGAAGAGGCAACAATGACCGATATCGTGATCTACCATAATCCGCTTTGCGGGACCTCTCGAAATGCCCTGGCCATGATCCGCAATGCCGGCATCGAACCTCATGTTATCGAGTACCTGAAGACGCCGCCGAGCCGCGCGCTGCTCCTGGAACTCATCGACCGCGCCGGCATCACCCCGCGCGCTCTGCTGCGCGAGAAGGGGACGCCTTATGCCGAACTGGGCCTCCGCGACGAGACCTTGACGGACGAGGCCCTCGTCGACGCGATGATGGAGCATCCTATCCTCATCAACCGGCCTCTGGTCGTGTCGCCACTGGGCGTGAAGCTCTGCCGGCCTTCCGAAGCAGTGCTGGACCTGCTGCCAGCTCACCAGCGCAGCACATTCGTCAAGGAAAACGGGGAAGTCGTGGAAGCGACCCGGCGATGAGCCTTTCGGTTCGTAGGGTGAATGTCGACGACGCGGAAGCTATCGCCGCAATCTATGCGCATCACGTCCTGAATGGCACCGCGACCTACGAAGTTGTGCCACCGACCGGGGACGAGACCGTCGAGAAGATCTTGACGGTGACCGGACGTAGTTGGCCATTCCTGGTTGCCTGCGATGGATCTGAGGTGGTGGGCTATGCCTACGCCACGCAGTTCCGGGACAGACCGCCCTACGCCTATGCTTGCGAGAACAGCATCTACGTAGCGCACGACCGGCGCGGTGGCGGCATCGGCAAGCTGTTGCTCAAGGCCTTGCTGGAGGCCGCCGATGCCTATGGCTTCCGGCAGATGGTCGCTGTCATCGGTGGCGGCGAACCGGCCTCGGTCGCACTACACGGCTCTTGCGGCTTTGAGCAGGTCGGCTGCCTGACCGGCATGGGCTGGAAGGCCGGCCGCTGGCTCGACACAGTTTACATGCAGATCGCCTTGGGCGGCGGCACGGCGACCGCGCCTATCGCTTCCGGGAAGGACTGACGATCATGTCGCTGTTCGAACGCTATCTCTCGCTGTGGGTGGCCCTGTGCATCGTAGTCGGGATCGGTCTCGGCCATTTGCTTCCCGGCGCCTTCGAGGCGATCGCAGCGCTGGAGATCGCCAACGTCAACCTCGTGGTGGCGGGCCTGATCTGGCTCATGATCATCCCGATGCTGCTACGGGTCGATTTCGGCGCCTTCCATAGCCTTCGGCAGCACTGGCGTGGTATCGGCATTACCATCGTAGTGAACTGGGCGATCAAGCCATTCTCCATGGCATTGCTCGGCACCTTCTTCCTGGGCCACCTGTTCGCGCCGATGCTGCCTGAAGGCGTATCGTCGTCCTACATTGCCGGGCTAATCCTGCTGGCTGCAGCGCCTTGCACGGCGATGGTCTTCGTCTGGTCCAGCCTCGTCGATGGTGAGCCGAACTACACCTTGAGCCAGGTGGCACTGAACGACCTGATCATGGCCTTTGCGTTCGCGCCGCTCGTAGGACTGCTGCTGGGCGTGGCATCGATTACCGTGCCGTGGAGCACGTTGGCGCTGTCGGTGGGACTCTACATCGTCGTCCCAGTGGTCATCTCGCAACTGCTCCGCCGAGTCCTACTTCGCGGGGGCGAGAAGCGGCTCCAGCATTTCTTGTCCGCCACCGGCCCGATCAGCCTTGCCAGCCTGCTGCTGACACTGGTGCTACTGTTCGGCTTTCAGGGCGAGCAGATCTTCCGGCAACCGCTGGTGATTGCGCTGATTGCCGTGCCGATCCTGTTTCAGGTCTATCTCAACGCCGGCATCGCCTATTGGCTCAGCCGCCGCTTCGGTGTGGCATGGTGCGTCGCCGGCCCGTCGGCGCTGATCGGCGCCTCCAATTTCTTTGAACTGGCTGTGGCCGCCGCGATTAGCCTCTTTGGCCTCAGTTCCGGCGCCGCGCTGGCAACGGTCGTGGGCGTGCTGGTCGAAGTGCCGGTGATGCTATCGATCGTCGCCTTGGTGAAGCGGACCCGTCCCTGGTACGAGAAAGGTATTTCCGCATGAGACTGCGCGAACTCGCAGCCCCCGATCATCTTCCTGCTCTGGACAAGGCCTTCGCGTTGGCTCGTCCTGCCGCTGGCCTTGGCCCGGATCAACCGCCTCCGCGTATTCTGCTGCTCTACGGCTCTCTGCGGGAACGCTCGTTTTCGCGCCTCGCGGTGGAAGAGGCGGCGCGCCTGCTAGAGTTCTTTGGCGCCGAGACGCGGATCTTCGATCCCAGCGATCTGCCGCTGCCCGATCAGGTGGCGGGAGACGATCACCCGGCGGTGCACGAGCTGCGTGAGCATGCGCTGTGGTCGGAAGGCATGGTCTGGTGCAGCCCGGAGCGGCACGGTCAGATCAGCGGCATCATGAAAACCCAGATCGATCATCTGCCGCTCCAGATCCGCGGGATGCGGCCGACGCAGGGAAGAACGCTTGCGGTCATGCAGATGTCCGGCGGTTCGCAATCGTTCAATGCCGTCAATTCGCTGCGCTTGCTGGGCCGCTGGATGCGGATGTTCACAATCCCTAATCAGTCGTCAGTGGCGATGGCCTACAAGGAGTTCGACGAAGACGGCCGGATGCGGGCATCGAGCTACTACGAGCGCATCGTCGATGTGATGGAGGAACTGGTCCGCTTCACCGTGCTGATGCGGCCGCATGCGTCGCAGCTCGTTGACCGATACTCCGAACGGAAGGAGGCTGGTGTGCCTATCGACGCCACCACTGCGGACCTTTCAGCTATAGCGATAGCGGGCCAGCCCTGATTCCGCGGTCGACCCATCTTTGCCGTTTAGTCGCCAGTTTTCGTGCCGCAGGTCCGGACGTTCCGCTTTTCGGGCCTGAGCGATCGATGCTGGCCGCCTGCGGAATTTCCGCTGTCTGTAAAATGATTGCGAAGTGCGTCTACCGAGGATCACCTCTGCGAAAAACAGCTGCATCTCGTTGCCCTTATGTTCTAAAATTCCCATCATGGTAAAATGTTAAGTGGAGGAGAGATGAATGCTCGGCGCAGCGAACGGGAAAAGGACTTAGCAATCCATTTTTTCGTACTCTCACAAAGACGAAGCGCGACAGTTGCTCAAAATCGTTCGCCACCCATGGTATTCCCGATTTCACATCCTATATCGAACATACTGCACTCCTAACGCCTTGGGCTTGAATACAGCAGAGAGATAGTTCGTGCTCCCGCTCATGCTTGGAGACGAATTATGTCTGTACTAGTAGATGCGGTAACGGCCGTGGAAAAGCCGGTTGCTTCGTCCGATTTTTCGTTAGCACCCTTTTCTGAGGCGGCCCGCCGTGAAGCCGCGCATCACAGTTGTGAAGACAGCTGGGATGATGGATGTGACTCAGATGAAAAGCTTAATGTTACGTCCCCAGCAACCTCGGGGATCGACGTCGAGACGCCCGGTTCGGAAATCCATCGTAAAAGAAGGGTCCTGGCCAACGATTTTGCCAATGGACACATAAGCGGCACATCGCAAGCTCTACGCGCGTCGCGCGCGGCATTATCGTCATCGCCAGTAGAAGGCGACGCTGGTGGTCCGGCGCACCTGCTTTCAGGCAGCAATGCAGAAAGCACGAGTATTCTTGTAGAGCTCGATGAAGGCGATGCTGCGAAGATGCATCTTTATGGCATCACCCGGATGATAGGGGTGCAGTTTCAATACAGGGAGTATCGATACTCTCGCCTCATTGATGCGATCGCTCAAACGAGACGGGATCATCCGCCCTCCTGATTCTGCTTCCGTTCATAAGCTTATTGGGCACGATCTTTTGGAAGGATATGCCATGGAACCCTCATCCACATTCTGTCGCGCGCAGGAGGCCATCCAGCGCGACCGCGCTGATAAGGCGTCGTTAGAAAATGAGCGAGCGATTGCCCGCCGGGCGGCTAACGCATGGGGTACTGAGGCGGCCTTTGCAGAGCGGCGCGAAGCTCGCCGCGAGAAGATACGCGCTATGGCCGAGACGGCGCGCTCTCAGAGCGAACAGGAAATCAGTGAGGAGGAAAGGCTGCTGAGCGACAACCCGGACCGAGGTTTCGCAAACTCCTGAACTTGTCACAATGTCATCATGTTCACGATCGCCCGTCCATCCGGCAGCGCATCAAGCATGGTACCCTTCTTATTGTCGGCTGAGCGGCCAGCCGGTTCTGCAATCCATCAACTGATCGATGCGCTCAGCGAGCCCGTGTCATTTCCGATCAGTCAGCAGTGATCGCCTTTCAACCGCTTATGCGCAAGGTCGCCATACACCCGCAAAACATGAGCGGCATCTTCCGCCGTCCGACAAACCAATATTGTGCCAAATATCAGCCCTTCGGAAAGTAACGAGTAATGAATTCCTTCTTCACGGCATCGTTGTTTTACCGCCTGTGGAGTATCATCAACGCATACAGCATTAGCGATCCCGGTCACGCGTTCTGCCATTCGGTTTCTGCGTCAGCCAGCACTTCAAAGCTGTCGCCCTCGGCACTGAATTTCTGAAGACGTTTACCAAGATCTTCAGTCATCGACGCCGCGCGAAACTGGAGACCCGCTTTAGCCTGATTGGCCAGCGTGCCGATCCAGTCATCCCGGCCGGTCTGCTTCATCAGCCAATCGCGGAACGCTTCACTTTGTCCATTCGTCTGCATCCGAGAATCTCCGACCGCTCAGATTTGAGCCATCCTGACATGATCGCCCGGATCCGTCGAGAATTGCAGTGGCAGCTGCCATCCCTACCATCTCCGGCCGCGATCCTTGCCGGACGCTCATCCACCAATTTTCCTTCTCCGCCAGGACACCTGCCGCTTTTGCATTCGTGATGTTCACGATTGACGGGTGACCGCCGCAGTCTGGATCCTGGCTCCTTGCAGTGACAAGGAGCCAGGCGAGCTCAGATTTCTGTGCCTTCTGCGAGAGTTAACGCGTCTTCCACGTCAACACCGAGGTAACGCACCGTGCTTTCAATCTTTGTGTGCCCAAGCAAAATCTGGACCGCGCGGAGATTCCCGGTTGCCTTGTAGATGATCGATGCCTTGGTCCGCCGTAGAGAGTGGGTACCATAATCCTCGCTGGGCAATCCAATTCCTGTAACCCACTCATCGACAAGGCGGGCATATTGCCTTGTGCTTATGTGGGTTGCGTGATCGGTGCGGCTAGGGAACGCAAAATCATCCAAGGATCCGCACCGCAGTTCGAGCCATTTCAACAGACTCGCGCGAACGTCATCCATCAGTTCGAATTGGACTGGCCGGCCGGTCTTTTGCTGTACGACCGTAGCCCTCGTCCTTATTTTTCGGTCACAAACGATGTCGCTGATCCTGATCTTGACCAGATCACACCCGCGTAACTTACTATCGATGGCAAGGTCAAAAAGGGCCCTGTCCCGGACCCGCCCATGCTGGTCGAGAAAGAAGCGGATCGCCCATATCTGACGGGGCTTGAGCGCTCGCTTCGCACCAACCTTGCGTCCGGCGTTCCACGACACCCGCTCGCGAGCGGCGGGATCAAATTCTGATAATCCCATGACACATCTCCTATGGCCGCAATGGCCATAGGAACAACGCTCCACAGGAGTGCAGACCCATTTTGCCGTTTAGGGGCCATCTCCGATCTTTGGGAACGGAAAGGCCGTATCTTCGGTGCGGGGCCTAGGCTGCAGGGTTCGCTATCCGGCCTTCTCGTTCTGGCCCATCGACCTTGATCGGCTCACGATAGGCGCCATGATCAAGACTACGCGCCTGTGTCGAGTTGAGGTGAACCTCGAGCAGATCGAGTATCTCGCTATCTTCGTTACTGTCGAATTTGCGCGCGAACAGATCTTTGCTGAGCGTCAGCCGCATCTGGTCATGGATCGTGAAAGTGCGCGGGCGGAGTTTGATGTCGCCATCGGGTATCCAATCGATCGTCCTAAGATCGTCGTTAGCGACGGGGGCATCAGGAAACTCGTTCTTCATGACAGTCTGGAAAAACGCTTCGTCCGCGATAAACGTCCCGCGATAGAAGCGCTTGTACCGGATGGCGCGACGGTCATGGCAGACAAAATGACAGAAATCGCGAGTCACCGCTTTCCATTGGGTGCCGATGAAGGGCGTCACGCCCGACAGATATGTGCGAGGCAGGCCGGTGCGGTAGATGCGGCTGAAGGCTTCCAGGAAATAATGGCTGATACGGTTCATCGTGTCAGGACGGGTAAGTTGCTGGTCGATCGCCCGAATGAACTGCGTGCCGTCATGCTTGGCGAGATAATCCGCGATGTAAGTTTGGGATTTGAGCGGAAAATCCTGACCGCTCAGATTAATAAAATATCGCCAGGTCGCGCCCATTTCGAGCAATTGGGCCATGCCCCTCAATTCGGCATCGACCAGGCTGTAACCGCCCCAAACCGCCTTACGCGATTCCAGGATGGCGCTGCCCCGATAGGGCGCGATGAAGTCGGCGATGTCAGTTGCCATTTTCCGCCCTGAATTGGCGTCGACATGAATCAGATAATGATTGCCTGGAGCATAGATTGCGCGGAACATGCGTTTGAATTGCTCGGGAAAGCGATGCACGAGGATGAGATAAGCGATCATGGGTCGTACTCCATCGGGCGCGCGAGGGGCCAGCCCAACGCAACGCAGGTGTTTCCAGCCTCTGGAAATTCGGTCGAAACTCTAGACCGGCGTTCGATTTTTTGGAGAAGCGGCACCGGACATGCTCGATACCGCTGATCACCAGTCAATATAGGGATCGCGGCGGCACATTATAAGACACAACGTCGGAGGCGCATCAAAATGGTGCCCATAATCGTTCGGCGTCATCGACCGCTTCAAACATGTCGCTTTCAGCCTGCATCTTATTGAGGTGAAGACGCACGGCGTCCGGGTCGCCATGCCGCGGAAATCCCCGATCCGCCTTGGCCGCCCTTGCCAGATCGCCGATCCAGCCGTCTCGGCCGTGCTGGCCGATCAGCCAGGTGCCAAAGGCAATGCCCTCAAATGGGGCCTGTTCGATCGCTTCGCTATCCGTCATGGCCTGACCCGTCCAGCCAGTTGCCAGCCCCGTTTCGAAGGTTTGACCATGGGGCGACCACACAGCAGACATGCCGACATAAGCAAGCCATTTTCCACATGCTCCTCGACCGGATCGGGCCGATGCCGGCGCAGTAGATTGTGAAGGATCATCAAGGCGCTCCTGTCCCGCAATTAAGCGGACTTTGTCTTATTGAGGTTGCCTCCGCCGCGCCCTCTGACACGACATGATTGGCTGGTTCTGCAGGCTCGGCCGCATCTTCGATTAGGAATTCTAGCGCGATC
Source organism: Sphingobium sp. LF-16 (assembly GCF_003711185.1). Lineage (NCBI taxonomy): Bacteria > Pseudomonadati > Pseudomonadota > Alphaproteobacteria > Sphingomonadales > Sphingobiaceae > Sphingobium > Sphingobium sp. LF-16. The sequence continues at coordinate 3,288,970 of NZ_CP029335.1, forward strand.
GCTGCATCCTCTGCGCTGAGCACACGGCGCACGCCGGCTTCGATGTCGGCCGCCTCTACCGCCTGACGGCCCCAGGCCGCAGCCGCGCGCAGGGCAGCGGCGCGAACATGGGCGAGCGGCGTCTCGGCCGCCCTCTGGCTGTGCAGGGCTTCTTGCTGCCTGCACATCAAAGCACTATTGAGTGCGATGGTCATGGTCGCCCGTCCGAACGCGCGTGGCGCACCCACAAAGGCACCCAGCGCCACAAGTTCATCGAAGAAGGGGGGGCAAGGAGATCGGAACCATCCGCCGCCATTCCTCCGATCCGGGCCTGGACTTTAGCCTGTTCGTCCCGCTTTTGCGCCTGCTCCAAGTCCTCGGGCTCGATCCGATGGCTCTCGAATCCGCTACCTGTTGGAATGTGGAGCGTCGTCGCAATCCACTGATAGACCGTCCCTGTATTGCTTTCAAATGCCTCTTCATCGGTATCGAGTGCATAGGTACCTGCAGGCAGGAACCCAAGTCCTGGTAACTGGAAAGGCGCCCTGAATGTCACGGATGTGCTGCTCGAACGCTTCGTCATGGACGTAGCCAGCAGGTTTTATCCAAGGGCGTGCATTGATGTTGCAGAGTCATCACTCTCTCCCGAAAGCAGGCGGGAGCACGATGGTCTCTCTGTCACGAAATGCCTGCGGCATTATATGGGTGATGCGTCATCCTAGCACATCTCCCGATAGTCCTTGCATCAATTCGGCTGTCTGAAGAATGATGTATGTCGCCGATACGGCCAATGTCCTGGAACAGAATAAATGAAGAGCGACAGGCCTGGGACACCCCGGCACCTCGGCTTGTCGGCTCCGCCCCTGGTAACCGGTTCAGCCGCCGGTTTTCCATCCAAAAGTGTGACCGGTCCGCCTGCCGATTTTGGATGCGAGATAGTGGCAGATAGCTGTCTGTCCTTTTCCCGAGCTGGGAAAATGGTTGCGGGCGGAAATAGCTGCCAAATGGCTGTCGACCAGAAAGGAGCTTGTTTCCTCTCCCGTTTACGGGAGGAGCATGACAGTAATCCATCCATCCCGCTCATTCAGCGCGCCGAATTAATCCACGCCCCTTAAATCAGGGGTTCGGGAGCGATCTTCGAAGCTGCGGAACGTCAATCGGATTAGTTGTGTCGCTGTGACTATGGTATGGCAGCTAATCGCTGCGCAAATCGCAGTGGCTGAGAGACACATGCGCTCCCGAAAATACAGGAGAGACGCATATGTGCCCGTCCACTTCCGCCATCGATCTTGCCGATATGCTTATCCGCGCGAAAGACAGGGTAGGCGGTAATCCGTCCCAATGCCTTGAACGTTTGACCGCGCTTCTCGGTGCAGCACGGGAGAAACTGGCTCGCGGCACGAATCTCTCCAATGCCGACATCCAAAAGCTGAACGAGGCTTTGGATGAATGGCAGAATAAATGGGCGAGCCCGCTTGAACCTCGGAAATGACGCAATGCATCCCTCGACGAAAATTCGCGCGATGCAGAGTTTCTCCAAAAATTTACTTACTCTGCCAGATTGCTTTTCAAGAATTAGTTCGGCTCCCGGCTTTTGACTCGAATGATGATGAAAGGGATCACCGTCATAATGCGTCAGTAGTGCCGTTCCGAAGGAGCGCAAAAAGCCTTTCCAACGGTTTTCCTGGCTTCATGACCAGCGGCAAGTCGGGATGCCGCGCGTGCAGTTCTGGAGGAAGGCCCGCAGCGCTGTACACTATGAAGGGTATTGCGGTTTCCATCAGGAAAAGTGCGAGAGGCGTGACGTCGCCATCCCGGAGATTTGCGTCTACGATGGCAGCGTCAATCTTGGCCTGAGTCAGGAAAGTTAGAGCCTCACCGACCGTTGAAAACGGCCCGGCGACTGTGCCGCCTACACTCTCCACATTATCACAAATCACCATCGCAATCAGCGGATCGTCCTCGACGACCAGCACGCACAATCCTGACAGCATATGTCCTCCCTAGAAGCGGGAGCACGAGGTCTCTCAGCCGGTGACGCGCCACACATGTCACCGATAGACTGTAAGCGGATTGATATGGATTAAGTTCCCAAATTCATTTGATATTTCAGCGACTAATCGTGGTGCCCCTATATTGTTGGTCGAGGGGCATTGCCGTATTTCCCGCCAAATCGCAGCCTCCAAGGCTACACAGTGCGATATAGCCTTCCTTGCCATGCCTTCAAAAGGCAGGCATGGTTCGGTGTCACCGCGTAATCGACGCCACTTCGGTTTACGGCGCGCTTGATCCAGAACGCGACAGGAATTCCATGAACTATAGCGGAACGCGCATTGCGCGGTCGTCGCCCCCTGCCTGCAATGACGCCTGGAATGGCAAAGACGCATCCCCAGAAAGGAAAGGAGTACAGGAAAACGGGGCAGGATCGGACAAAAGCCTCCCGATAATTACGGTCGATATTGCCGATATTCCGGGCGGTGGCCAGCTTCACCTCCTCCAGTGTGGGACAGAGTTCTCGATCCAGTTTGGCGATGATGAGTTGATGGGAAGCCGCGATCATGAATCCGAAAAGGCTCTCGCAAGGCTGACCCAAGAGCGTCTTGTTCAGCGCGATGGCAATATTTTGATTGGCGGCCTCGGCATGGGCTTCACGCTTGGGGCTGCGCTCGACGCCTGGTCGCAAAACGCGATCATCACGGTTGCCGAGCTTGTGCCCAAAATCATAAGCTGGGCCAACGGCCCCTTGATGCACTTGTTCGGTGCCAACCTGACAGATCCGCGCGTCAAAATTCAATTGGCCGACGTGTTTGATGTCATTACCCATGAGAAGGATCGCTTCGATGCCATTCTGCTCGACGTCGATAATGGTCCAGACGGTTTCATCAGAAAAAGCAACGACAGGCTTTATTCGACCGAAGGCTTGGAAATGGCCTATGCGGCACTGAAACCGGGCGGCCTACTGTCGATATGGTCAGCCTACAGCGATGACGCATTTGCCGAAAGGCTGGAGCAGGCCGGATTCTGTCTGGATGAGATTTTGCTGCCAGCCTTTAGCGGCAGCGCCGAACGCTGGCACAATATCTGGTTCGCCGCCAAGGCCGGGGCCTGACAGTCCGTACCAGCCTTGCAAGCATGAGACCAAGCCTGCCAGGCTTCCATTCGCGACAGCGCGCGACCGGGCTTGGCAGGCATCGTCGTTCTCAGGTCAGTAAACCGGAGACTCACATTTGATTTGTCGTGATGGCACTTGGCCGGGTTAGTTCAGAATTGCCACTGCTGTAGAGGCGTTGAAGCCTCTTCGCGTTGCAACACGGAAATGATCTTCGCATAGGCACGAGCCAAATCCTCGTGCCTTGCTCTGATCGCAGGATTCTCCGCAAGCTCAGCATGCTTTAACTCGGCCAATCTCCGGCGGTTAAGATAGTCGAACCGACCCATGGCCATATTCATCGTGCTGACGGCGGATGGTGACGGGCCACATGCGATCGGGAGCGTGTGACAGATCCTTCGATCAGCTTACCCTTCATCAAAGCGCGAAGCGCATCGGCATCCCGTGGGTCAAGCAGAACGATCCGCACGCCACCGGAGTCAAGCGCCTCGAGAACTGAAATCCTGAAGCCGTTTTTTTGACAGACCAGCCGCACGGCGTCGGCTGATTCCATGATGTTTATGGCCCTGCTCATATCCGACAATCCCGCTGGTCGTTTAAAGCGAAAGGGGCTGAACCATCGGGACGCTCCGATCGATAGGGGTGCACATGTTCTCGAATGCGCTGCGCATAACGATTGGCCAAACGCTGATGCGCATGGGAGGCAGCGCGGCAATGCGCGCTTTGGGCACGCAGCAACTCTTCCTGCTCGCGCTTGAGCAAATAATTTAGATCTTCCACGGATGGGCTCCCTCAGCTGGCAAGCGGGAGCACGTTGGTCTCTCTGTCACGGCGAATGCTTGCAGCAAATTTCGCGCAATGATTGTGTTTATCAAACAATATTCTCAAAGTCCATGATTCAATTTATAAATCACACGAAAAACGTTAAAAATTATTGGATCGACATAGCAACGATATTTCATAAAATATAATGCATGATATTTGAGATCAAATATGTATGTCACCATTAATTATTTTAAAAAAATTATATTATACCATATTCACTTTGATATCTATTTAACATCATAACAAGTTTTATAGATTTTCATAATTCATCGATCTTCAGATCGTCCCAGCCATCCAATATGCCGCTCCTCCACTCTGTTCGAGAATTCGGCATAATTGGTTGGCAACCAAGAAATGCGCTCGCTCACCTGGCGCTGATAGCAAATGCAGCGCCCGCTCATGACCATGGATGGCCTGGCGGGCTGCCTTCCCCTGCCCATCCACGCCTGCTTTGCCGCCGGCCCAATGGAACTGCCTTCATACCCATCGCCTTGACAGTGGAGATGACGGTGCTGGACTGCATCCCAAGCTTGTTGGCTTATGGTCGGGGTTCCGCATATTCATCAGCGCGACCTTGCGCTGTTCGTGACCCAGCCCTTGGCCATCGGGCAACGATGCGCGGATGCTTAAGCGCAAAAGCATCAATGATAAATCTGACAATATCTATCAGAGTTCTTCGAGAATTCGCTTTACCGCCTCAAGCCCCGAAGAGCTTTTTACCGCGATATCTAGTGGTCGGCCGCCGAGGCCGGGCTCTTCGCCGTTCAGAAATGCGATGGCGCCCTGAGAGCCCAATCGGGCTATGGCAAGTTCAAGAATATGCCCTTGGCGCTCGATCTGATCCGAAGATAGATATGGACCGTCGAACCGTCTTCCAGCCCGCTTAATCAAGATGCTCATCCTTTTTTCGCATCTTGTCCAGCGCTTGTCTTTTGCGGTCGATCTGGACCAGCAAAGCGCGATCAGACATGATCTGCCATGCAGCTTTTGACCGCAGGCAGCGCTCTTTCACATTCGCCAGATTGGTTTCCTGCGCCTCTTTGTCACATTGTGCGACGCGGGCCAGGTAGAAGTCGATCGTGGCGGGCATGTCGATCTCCTGCGAGTTGGATGTCGTTGCGACGGACGTCAATCGATCATTTCAGCGACAGCCCTGCGCAATTCGCGCACGGGCAGAGTGCCCAAAGGGACGTTTTGGTAAAATGAACGCGGCGTTTTGCCAGTCGCGGGCGATAATTTGGCATGAGCCATATTCGAACGGATACTGAGATTCATGATATTCCTGAAACACGCATCTTGGCGTGTGATGTAATGAAAAAGTCTCGCTAAACGGCGCCTTGTGTCGGCGCATAAGGCGCACAAGAACAGCCGGAGCATAACCCGCCACAGCTTGGGCGGGGCCAAGTGGTCACATTTCGAGCGCTTGCGCGGTACGGTCTTGCCATCCAATGATCAGGCAAACCGGCGCGACGGGATGCCGCGCCGCTAACGCATTATAGGGGGCGCTTTGCCTCGACGACTATCTTAAGCAGTCTCAAGGTTCACAGCAGACTGTTTACCCCTCCGATCTGCTTCGACTTCGTAACTCAGGCGCTGATCCTTATGCAGCGTTATCATTCCCGCGCGCTCGACAGCAGAAATATGGACGAAGCTGTCCGGTCCGCCATCTTCGGGCGCTAGGAAGCCATAGCCCTTGTCAGCATTGAAGAATTTTACGGTGCCGATAGGCATGAGTGTTTCCTTTCACGAAAACAGAGAATCCACCCGCGAAATTGCAGGCGAAGCTGATAGCGCAAGAAAGGAAGCGGCACCCAAATGGGGGAAAGCTCCGTCGCAGGCGACGTTAAGCATCAACGCAAATACGGTATAATTGAAAAATGTCAATACTAAAAATCAATTTCGCTACATATAAGCGAAATGAAATTTTTGCTAAAAATGAAATTACAACCTCTAATATTATCGATTTTTATATATAAATATGAGTTATATGCGTTATTTTATAGCCACGTGCGAAAGTGTGGTCGACGCGTTTCTAATAGTTCGCATCTCCGTTCAATTTGGTGACCATTTTTGCACTCATGCTCAGCGCGGCCAGTTTTGGATGGTCAAAAAGCGGCAGTTGAAGTGCCCGTATGGTTGGCGCCGTGGAAGGCTCGTTTGCGATCTCCGTATGTCCGGAATCAACGATCCGGCCCTCAGGACCGGACGGTCGGGAAAGTCCCATCCCTTGCCGTTAGCAGCCGGGCGGACCACTCCAAGCAACCGCCCGAAGCCAACTGCTCGCGCGTGTTGCATATTTTTGCGGTCGCCCAGACCACATCGCCAGGACGCGGGCGCGCGTTTCGATCTTTACATGACGATCACGAAAGCGCCTCTCGTCAACGCTGAGCCAGACAAAAAAAGGCCGATCAGAAGACCGGCCGATGAGTTTTAGGAGAGGATGCCTGAAAGGCAGGGCCTCTATGGTTGGGTAGCGCTGTCCTGCCAATTGACAAAGGCTGGAGTGCGATTGCGCCTTACGCAATTGAGGAGGATGCGGGCCTGTCAGAGGCCCAGCTGCTCGAGGCATGCCCCAGCCTGCTGATGATATGTGCCGCCAAAGAGCCGGACATGGACGAGCAGCGGCCACAGCCGATAGACGGGCTGGCGCTCTTCCCAGCCCTGAGCTAGGCCGCAGGCATCGTAGAATATCTGTGGCGGCTGGTCGAACAGCCCCAGCATTGCAAGATCGACCTCGCGGTCGCCATGATAGCATGCAGGGTCGATCAGCCCGCTGATCTGGTCGTGGCCGACAAGGATATTGCCACCCCATAGATCGCCATGGAGGAGGGCTGAGGGCGGGCGATTGGGTATGTGCTCGCCAAGGCGATCGGCGAGCCGCTCGACGCGATGGGCCAGCTGGGCACTGAGATGCGGGACATGGCAGCGCAGGCGTTTCTCCGCCCAGAAGGTGACCCAGTTGTCGGATCGGCCATTGAGGATCGGCACATCGCCAAAGCCGTAATCGCGATCCCAACCATAGGCCGCCTGGCTCGGGGCATGGAGATGATCGAGCAGTTCGGCAAGATGCGCCCAGTTCCGGGCGAGCCGACCGCTCGAGGGCAGGTCTTCAAGCAGCAGAAGATCATCCTGGACTGCCAATATCTGCGGGACCGCCGTGCCGGTCGCCGCGATCGCTGCGAGCATGCGGGCTTCCTCGACAACCCTGTCGCTCCGCTTGGCGATGACATTATCACCGCCTGACAGGGAAAGGCGCGCAACGAAGGAAAGATCGCCGCCTGCAACGCGCGTGACGCTTTCCACATGGCGACCCAGCAATGATGCCGCCTCGGTGAATATCGCTCTCATGCTGCTTTGCCCCTGTCCCCCATCAAGCATGCACCGATCGGATTTCTGCATGCTCATGGCAAGACTGGAGACAGGCGCCAGGCAGGGGCAAGATGAGGCGGCGTCGATAAAAGCAGCCCCGCCGGAGACATCTCCACGGCGGGGCCATAGTTCAGGGAGGTGCCGCCCCAAGGGGGGAAGGAGCGACAGACTGGATATGGTGCGTGTCGATGACTTTACAATGACGATGTCCTTTGCCGCTTGTCGGCATCCTCGACCGTCCAGAACATGGGATTGCGCACCCAGTCGTTGATGGCGGATTCGCGCCAGCCCATGCAGCGGGTGGCAATCCTGATCTGTTTGGGAAAGGTGCCGGCCTGAACCTTGCGATAGAGGGTCGCGCGGCTGAGGCCGGTCCGGTCGAGGACGGTGTTGAGCCGAAGGATGCGGTCGATCGGGGTCGTGGTCATGGCTGGTCCTTGCTGCTGTGGATAAGTCTGATCCCCTTTGCGATGAGCCTCGGTACGAGCTGGGTCGGAGGCAAGGGACTGAGCCCTGTCTGGCGGGCTATGTCATGATCTGGCGTAAGCTGGCGTAGAACAGGAGATGGGAACGGGCGTCTCCGCCTGTGGCGGACTGCGCTCTGCTCCGCTTCGCTCCACCGAGTCGGCGCTGCGCTTGTCTCGTCCCTGTCGGGCGATGATCGCTGACGCATCGCAGCCTTTTGGACTGCTTGCTGCGGCCAGCGCGGCTGCGCCACGCTGACGCCGGTTTGTCTGGGGCCGCCAGAATGACGGGGGTGGGCGTCGGCTTTCTCTAGGCCCGTGCCGGCGGGCCGCAAGCCGGCTGCGCCGGCTCCTCCTCTCGCGTTACGGCCCTGCGGGTGCAGCCCGCCTCATGGGCACGGGCCTGCCGTGCGCCTCCTTGCCGCCCGCCCCCGCCATTCCGGCGGCCGGTGCTGGAGAGGCAGGAGAAAGGGCATGGGTAACATTGAGCGCCAGAGCATCTATGGCGAAGTCACCTCCCGGATCATCGCGGAACTGGAAGCAGGGCATCTTCCCTGGGTGAAACCATGGGACAGCAGCGCCTGTCCCTGCACCATACCGCAAAATGCCGTCACCGGGCGGCGCTACTCGGGCATCAACATCCTGATCCTGTGGGCGACCGTGATCGAGCGTGGCTTTACCGGGCAGCGCTGGCTCACCTATAGGCAGGCCGAGGCGGCTGGCGGCCATGTCCGCAAGGGCGAGAAGGGCAGCGTCATCTGCTATGCGGATCGGTTCACTCCCAAGGCCGAGGAAGAGCGCGCGGGCCAAGAGGATCGCGAGGCACGGTCGATTGCGTTCCTCAAGCGCTTTACCGTCTTCAACGTCGACCAGTGCGAGGGGCTACCCGAAGACCTGTCCCATGTGCCTGAACTACCAGGGCCACTGGTGTCGATCGCCCAGGCCGACAGCCTGATCCGAAACAGCGGCGCGGACTTTCGCATCGGCGGGGGCGAAGCCTATTATTCCCCGTCCGGTGATTATGTCGCGGTGCCGCCTCAGGCGGCCTTTCATGAGCCCATCAATTGGTTTCGCACGGCACTTCACGAGATGGGTCATTGGTCGGGCCATCGCAGCCGGTTGGCGCGCGATCAGTCGGGCGGGTTCGGTACGGCGCTCTATGCAAAAGAGGAACTGGTCGCCGAGATGGCCAGCGCTTTTACCTGCGCGTCGCTGGGGATCGTGCCCACCGTCCGGCATAGCGACTATATCGGCTCCTGGCTTGCCGTCCTGCGCGAGGATGAGCGGGCGATCTTCAAGGCGGCAAGCGCGGCCAGCAAGGCGGCCGATTATCTCCTGGCCAGAGGGGCAGCGGCATGACCGACAAGCTTCCCCTGCGCGTCTTCCTGCGGCGCGGGCGCCGGTCGCTCCGCCGCATGACCGTCAACTGGGTTCAAACCGAACTGGGCCGCGACTTTGACATTTTCACCGATGAGGGTGAGATTGTCGGTCAGCAGTATCCGACAGATACGGGTGCCCTGGACATTCTGGCGATAAGTAAAGATCGCAAGCGCCTGCTCGTCGTGGAACTGAAAAAGGGCCGCGCAAGCGATGCCGTCGTGGGTCAAATCCTCCGCTACATGGGCTATGTGCAGGATGAACTAGCGGAGGATGGGCAAACCGTCGAAGGTGCGGTCATCGCGCTGGATGACGATCACCGAATCCGCCGAGCACTGGCGATGGTGCCGAGCGTCAGTTTCTTCCGCTACAAAGTGTCTTTCCAGCTGTTGCGAGCATGACTGGTTCGCGTTCTGCTACCAACTATCGCTCAAAAAATTTACTGCGCCTCGCCTCACGATCGTCGATGCTCAACTGCAAGCATAAGATTTAAGAAGGAAGTCCAGTCCCATATTATCCGCAATCTGATCATGCGGGATGAGCGCGTAACGCCAAGGCTTTCCGCCACTCTGCCGAGCATGTTCGCTTGCCCACTGGCACCATTGAACCGCGACATCACGCTTCGCGAGCACATCCGCATCGCTTAAAGGCACTTGTGTTGGACGACGAGGTCTTGGAGCGGAGAAGCGTTACAGTGGTGGCCGCGCCCACGATCTTGGGGAGCCTCGGCATCACAACGGGACAGAGCGAGGAAGGCGCGAAATATGCGGGGCCGCCACCCGCGCGAGCCTTCGACAATCCCGAAGCCGAGAAGGTGGCTCAGCTTGCCTATGAGGCGATACGGAAGCTGTCCCGTTCGCCTGGGACAGTTCCAGACATCAGTTATATCTCGCGGCCGGAGGTGCAGGCTCAGCTCGTGCGAGAGGTCCAGAGCCAGTATCGACCGCAACAAATGGAACTGGAAGGCGTTGCGCCGCCGGCACCCGATTTTGCTACGGTGATCGCGAAAACCGCCGCGCTCGTGGTTGACCGCACGATCAACATTCCTCGCATTTCGGTGTCACCCAAAGGAGAGATCAAAGCGGGGTTCAGGCCCTTCACGCTTGATCTTAGCAGCATGACCTATGTGGCACCCGATGAAACACTCTGGGCGCAGTATCTGGGGCGAAATGAGGGGCATTCCATCGGCATGTCGCAGGGCAATTTTCTCGAAAATCGCCCGGAAGATTATGTCGTCAGCGGCCTGATCGACTTCCCCGACGTATCCTATGACGACAATGCCGACCTGCTTTACGATCTGGGCGGTCAGGTCGTGCAGCATTTCCATTCCTACCTTTCGGCGGAGGACACGCTGCGCCTACCGCCGAGCTTCCGAACTCGGATGAGCAGGACAAAAATATGCGACGCGACATTTGGAACGATGCGGAGGTCGCAACGGTGCTCACACTGTTGCAACGGCTGGCAAGAGAGGAGACCCTCATCGAAGGACTCTCACGACGGGGCGATCCGGCGATCGGCGTTATATGCATGGCCGAAGCGCTTCATCAGTTCCGAGCCGCCGCGCGGAATGCCGGACGGTCCGAACTCAGAACCGTCCAGGCGATGCCGAGGTCGACCCACCGGACCGTGAGATCCCAACATCGCAGGCTTTTCGAGCGCGGCTACCTTCTTCCTCAAGGGCATCTGCCCGCGAACCTTGAGGTGTTGCTCGTGCCCGGCATCGGCGCGTTGGTGAACGTCCATCTTCGCCTGGGCCATCATTCCGTGCCGGTGGGCGGCCTAGTAACAAATCCGAAGCGACTTGCCCGAATGGTCGAGCGTCTCGACCCATCGGCAGTCACGGGCTGGGATGAGGCTTGGCGGGCCAGCGTTCAGAACGATGTCGCAGGAGCATCTTTCCCGCGCAGAACGTGACCAATCAATTGAGCGTTCATTTACCATGGTTAACGCTCGAGCGCTGCCATCTCGCCCGATGGCCCAGCTTGAAGGAACGTCCGCTTTCAGGATTTGCGGCTGGTTCGGCGAATGACCGCTCATGAGGCGCATACCTGCCAGGCGGCTTCGTGCTGAGCGGGTCGCTTGTCCTGGCGAAAGCTGCCGTTCAAAGCCCGATCGGGGGGCGACGCACTTTGGTCGGTGATTGAGTCCGAGAGAGCGTCAGCTATCCCCGCAACCCGGCTCTAATCCGGACGGTCGCCTACTGGCCATGTGGGCCAAGGGGCGCACCGCCGCCGTCGGCCCTTCTTTGACACAGCTCTCGATGCCAAGTCGAGCTGGCCAAATGGCACGACACGCGAACTGCTGGACGATCCTGACGGCGATTAGATAATCTATAGATGATTTGATAAAATAATTGACTTCGAGATCGAACCTGAATTACAATTTTCGGATACTGGTAGTATAACTTGTATTAAATTGTTGCTTTTGTGAAATGTGATCGGAAGATCGGAAAGGTTTGTCATGACAAATGCTCGGTCCCCGGCACCATTTCCCAAAGCATCGCAAATTTCGTCCTGCCAAGGGGCGGCGTTGATTATTTCAGCACTCGCCGCAGGACTCCCCCAATCAATCCAGCGATCAGAAACTGAAGCTGAGCGAGAGCGAGGCGACATTGTCGTTGCTGTCGTCGGCATCGGGGCGGAAGCCATGCTGGTGGAGATAGCCGATCTCCGCATTCACATTCTTGGCGAGCGGCGTGGTGATCGCGATCAGGTTGCGCATCCTCTCCTCGCCCTGGACACGCTGGAAATTGGTCTTGTTGAGATCGATGAAGCTTTCATGACTGAGGATCAGCGCGGCCTTGCCGCCTTCCTTGAAGGGCATGGTCAGCTTCACATAGGGACGCAGGCGCCAGGCGGTGCCGTCAACTCCTTCGCGCCAGCGCTGCTCCATCCGCATCCGCGCGCTGACCGACACCGGACCAAGCTTTAGGATATTGTCGACCGTCACCTGTTCGCGGGCGCGATGCTCCATCACGGTGAAATCGCCGCCATCATATTGCGGGTCATGGGTGTAACCCGCCCAGACCGTCACTTGCTTGTCGAGCTTGTAGCCGACCAGCGTGTTGCTCTCGATCTCGTACAGGCCATCCCGATCATTGCTAAAGCGGGCGACGATCTCCTGCTGGAGGCGCCAATGATCGGACAGCTTCACCGTCGCGCTGGTGGTGGTCCAGAGTTGCTCATCCTCGCTGGCATGGGCGGTCGCGGGCAGCGCCATCAGGGCAAAAAGGCAGAGGGACAGGCGGCGCATCGGGCATTGCTCTCCAACAGGGTTGGCGGGCCTCTATGACGATTAGATTACATGACAGCGTCAGTTTGATTGCCATTTTGTGACAATGGCAGTCCGGACGATTGCTGATGCGCACATCCTCCGTCAGGCATTCGGCAGGCCGGAACATGTCACGCCAAATCAGCCTGTTACATATTGCAATATCGTCGCAATATCATTAGCCGAGCGACATTGGGGAGAGGCCAGAAGGAGCGAACCGGCTCCATTCCTTATCCATTTCAACGGGATCGTCGCCTTGCCCAGCCTCCGCCTCGCGCGCCTTTGCGCCCTCCCCTTCCTGTTTGCACCGCTGCCCGTGCTGGCGCAGGCCCCGCTTGATGCAGCCGCCGGCGACAGCGACATCCTGGTCACCGCCCGCGCGCAGAAACTCTATCGCGCCGAGGATAGCGAGATCGGCAAGATCCCGGCCGATCCGATGGACATTCCCCAGTCGGTCCAGGTCATCACCAGCGAGCTGATCCGCGACCAGGGCGCACGCGACATCACCGACCTTTATCGCAATGTCGCCGGCGTCAGCGCCAACCAATATGCGACCGTTACCTATCGCGGTTTCCGGCAGGAATCGATGTTCTATGACGGGCTGCGCGGCGACCCGTTCCAGGGCTTCGCCGTGCCGAACCTGTTCAGCATCGACCGGGTCGAGTTTCTCAAAGGACCGGTCGGCATGCTTTATGGCGCCAGTTCGCCCGGCGGCATGGTCAATTATGTCACCAAGAAGCCGCAAGACAAATTCGCCGCATCCGTGCGCGCGGTGGTCGGCAATTATGATCGCTATGGCGCGTCGGGCGAAGTGACCGGGCCGATCGACGCAAATGGCGTGGTCGCCGGGCGCGCCGGCCTGTTCTATGAAAGTTTCGACACGGTGCAGCGCTTTTCCGGCAGTCGCAGCCTGGTCGCGGACGGCGGGCTGAAGTTCAAGCTGGCGCCCGACACCAGCCTGACGGTGCAGGCGACCCGTTATGACCAGGATCTGCCGGGCAACCGGCTGCGCGGCGTGGCGATCGATGCAGACGGGAATTTCCTGGCCGATCGCAACTGGACCCATAATGAGAAAAACGACAGACTGGACCTGAAAGGCACGGTGCTGCAGGCACGGCTCGACAGCCGGCTGTCGGATGCGGTCAGCATCAATGCATCGGGTCGCTGGTTCCGCTATACCGAATATCAGCGCTATCATGAGCCGCTGGGGCCGATCGACACCGACGGCGATGGCGTGGTCGATACCCAGCCACGCGAATTTCGCTCGCAGCATCGCACGATCGAGGGCGCTAGCCTGGCGAGCAACATGATCGCCAGGCTGGAGACCGGCGGGATCAAGCATACATTGCTGGTCGGCGCCGACTGGTATCGCGAGACCCAGGATTTCAGCGGCGTGACGATCAAGGGCTTGCCGGGCCTGTCGCTCAGCAATCCCGTCTATGGCCTGAGCAACCCGACCGAGGCGGACCTGGCCGGCCTGACGCCGGAAGTGAATGCGTCGCGCGCCCATCGCTACGGCGTCTATGCCCAGGAGCAGGCCGATATTGGCGAGCATGTCATCCTGATCGGCGGCGTGCGCCATGACTGGTTCGACGACAAGGACGAGATTGGCGGCGCCTATGCCGATGGCGGTCGCTGGAGCTGGCGTGTCGGCGGCATCTACAAGCCGGTCCAGTCCGTGTCCCTCTATGGCAGCTATGCCCAGAGCTTCGAGCCGCAAAGCCCCGGCAACCAGAATCCGGCCGTCGGCGGCCCCTTCGCCCCGATCGCCAGCCGCCAGTTTGAGGTCGGCGCCAAGGGCGAGCTGATGCAGGGCAAATTGCAGCCGACGATCGCGCTCTATCACATCGTGCGCAACGGCATCGTGCAGGTCGATCCCGATCTGGCACCGGTCAATGGCCTGGACCAGCTGTCGCCGGTCGGCGAAGTCACCAGCAAGGGGATCGAACTGACGCTGGCGGCGGACCTCAGCAAGAATTGGGTGCTGACCGCCAATTACGCCTATAATGATGCGCGCATCACCGACAGTGCAGACGGCGCGACGATCGACAATGCCGTCGGCGGCCGCTTCCCCAACGCCCCGCATCATCAGGCCGGGCTATGGTCCCGCTATCAGATCCCTGCCTGGGGCACGGCGCTGGCGCTGGGCGGCCAATATGTGTCGGGGCAGATCGACCGGCGCGGCGCGCATATTCCCGGCTTTACCGTGTTCGACGGCAGCATCACCCAGGATCTGGGCTTTGCCGAAGCGATGATCCGGGTCGAGAATATCTTCGACAAGACCTATGCCGTCGCCACCTTCGACGCGCGCAAGGGCGCCTTTGTCGGCCGGCCGCGCACCGTCTTCCTGGAATTGCGGCGCGACTTCTGACGGTCGCGCCGCGCCCCGATCAGGCGGGGTTATGCGCTTTCAGGAAGGATTCGAGCTGCTGGAGAAATTCCAGCCGGTCGGCCTGGCGCGAGAAGAAATGGTCGGCCAGCGGCTGTTCGACATAGATATAGTCGCGGCCGTCCATCTTGCCGGCAGCCTTGAGCTTTTCCGCCATCTCGCGGGACTGGCCGACCGGCACGCGCCGGTCCTTCTTGCCATGCATCAGCAGGATCGGCGTCGAGAAGCCGGCCGCATAATTGATAGGCGAGACGACAGCAAAATCGGGCGCCTGCTCCTTCAGCCAGTCGCCACTGGCACCGGAATTCAGGAATCGCCGGTCATAGCGCATCATCGCGCCCAGATCCGACACGCCGGCATAGGAGACGGCGCAGCGATATTTACCGCCATCGCGCTGGGCCGCGCGCATCGCGGCATAGCCACCATAGGAGGCGCCGACGACGCATACCCGCTTGGCGTCCGCAATGCCCTGCTTCACTGCCCAATCGACCGCATCATTGAGGTCATCCTGCATGGCACGGCCCCATTGGCCCTCGCCCTTGGCCGCGAATTCCGTACCATAGCCCGACGAGCCACGATAATTGGGCTGGATCACCGCATAGCCACGATTGGCCAGGAACTGCACCCACCAATCCCAGGTCTCCGCGTCGCGGGCGAAGGGGCCGCCATGGGGCATCAGAATTAAAGGAAGATCCTTCGCCGCCTTGCCATAAGGCAGGGTCAGCACCGCCGCGATCTCCAGACCGTCACGCGCCTTGTAACGGATCGTCTTGACCGGCGAGAGTTGAGGCCGGACACCCAGCGTCTCGCTGACCTTCGACAGCAGCGACATGGCGCCATAGTCGGTGTCGTAATAATAATAGGCGCCCGGCTGACTGGCGGCGCCGACATGCACGATCAGTTTCTTCAAATCCTGACTGGTCGAGATGATGCGCGCGCGGCGATCGCCCACGGCCTTGTCGATATCCGCCTGAATCTTCGCCAAAGTCGGGTCGAACCAGTGAACGGCTGGCGCGTCGGCCGTGTAGCGCACGCCCGCCATGCCGGTGCCAGCGGCATCAACCTCCAGCCCGCCAAGATCGAAGCCGGGCGCTTCATAGAGCTTTTTACCCAATTCAAGCGTGCCTAGGTCCAGTTCATAGAAGGCATCGGTGCCGTCGCGATCGTCGCTGGCGATCGCCTTGCCCGGATCGGCAGTGAACAGCATCGGCACGATCAGCGATTCATGGCGGCGCCGATTAGCCTTGTCGACCACGCGGAAGCTGCCGCGACCATCGGGGCGGTAGAGCAGTTTCGAGGAACGGGTCGTGTCATTATAGCCCACCCCCATGCGCACCGCGCCAGTCGCATCGGCATACCAGCTGCGCACATATTGGCGCGACGCAACGACGGTGCGCATCTTGCCGGTGCTGACGTCCACCTCGCTGACCTGCGGCCAGAAACCAAGATCATCATAATAGATGGAGGTCTGGTAGGAGAGCAGGATGCGCGGGCTGCCATCACGGGCGACCCAGATGACATCGTCGCCATTTTGCGCGGCGACAGCCTTGGCAAGGATGCTGGCCTTGGTGCCGTCCGCCTTGATGCTGGCGACGCGGCTGATCGACCAGGGCATGCCCTGCACATTGGTTTCTGCGCCGATGCCGACGATCAGCCAGTCATTATTGACCCAGCGCCACCAGTTGAGGTCATTTTCGCCCAGGCCCATGGTGCGAACATTGCCGCCTTTCACTTCGGCGATCACCAATTGCTGCACGCCCTTGATCGCGATCCGCGCGGCGACGCGCGCGCCATCAGGCGAGAGTTCGGGTGAATCCATTGCCGGCAGTTCGGCGAAGGCCTCGATCGGCCAGGTCTTGGCGACGGTCGCCGGCACCTTGGCAGCGTCGGCCTTGGTCGCATCGGTTTGCGCAGAGACAGCAGGTGCAAAAGCCGCGAGCGCGCAGGCTGCGGCGGATAGAATCGGTTTCAAACATACCCCCCAGTCAAACATGACCCCGCCCGTTGCCGGGCGGGGTCATCGTCAGTCCGGCGATTTAAAACCGGGTTAAGCGCCGTGCGCAAGCGCCGCGAGCAGCAAGAGCGCGACGATGTTGGTGATCTTGATCATCGGGTTGACCGCCGGGCCGGCTGTGTCCTTGTAGGGATCCCCCACCGTGTCGCCGGTCACCGCAGCCTTGTGCGCCTCGCTGCCCTTGCCGCCATGATGGCCATCCTCGATATATTTCTTCGCATTGTCCCAGGCGCCACCACCGGACGTCATCGACAGGGCGACGAACAGCCCCGAGACGATGAC
Source organism: Sphingobium sp. LF-16 (assembly GCF_003711185.1). NCBI lineage: Bacteria > Pseudomonadati > Pseudomonadota > Alphaproteobacteria > Sphingomonadales > Sphingobiaceae > Sphingobium > Sphingobium sp. LF-16. The sequence continues at coordinate 3,306,048 of NZ_CP029335.1, forward strand.
GCCCAACAGCAGGGCGCCCAGCGCGGCAAAGCCGTTGGGTACGCCCGCGACCGCCGCAATGATGAAATAGACCGCGATCGGCGCCAGCACCGGCAGCAGCGACGGGATGATCATCTCCTTGATCGCGGCGCGGGTGACGAGGTCGACGGTACGGGCATAATTGGGGCGCGACGTCCCTTCCATGATGCCCTTGTTGGTGGCGAACTGGTCGCGCACATCCTTGACCACGTCGCCGGCCGCGCGGCCGACCGCCGTCATACCCATCGCGCCGAACAGATAGGGCAGCAGCGCCCCCAGCAGCAGGCCGACGATGACATAGGGGTTGGACAGGCTGAAATCGACCGGCTCGGTGAGGCCGAGGGCCGAATTGTAGAATTTGAGATCCTCCGTATAGGCGCCGAACAGCACCAGCGCCGCCAGGCCGGCTGAGCCGATGGCATAGCCCTTGGTCACCGCCTTGGTGGTGTTGCCGACCGCGTCGAGCGCATCGGTCTTCACCCTGACGCTGTCATCGAGATGGGCCATTTCGGCGATACCGCCGGCATTGTCGGTGACCGGGCCATAGGCGTCGAGCGCGACCACCATGCCGGCCAGCGCCAGCATCGCGGTGGCGGCAAAGGCGATGCCGATCAGGCCCGCCAGCTGATAGGCGACGATGATGCCGACCACGATCACGATCGTCGGCAGCGCCGTCGATTCCAGGCTGATGGCGAGGCCCTGGATGACGTTGGTGCCATGGCCGGTTTCCGATGCCTTGGCGATCGAGCGAACCGGGCGATAATTGGTGCCGGTATAATATTCGGTGATTACGACCAGCAGCCCGGTGACGGTGAGACCCACCATCATCGACCAGAACAGTGCCATGCCGGTATAGCCGCCAACGCCATCCAGGTCAGTGCCGAACGGCGTGTTGAGATCACCTAGCGTATAGTGGGTAACGAACCAGAGCGCCGGGATCGACAGGATCGCGGTGGTCCAGAAACCCTTGTAGAGCGCCCCCATGATCGACTGGCTGGCGCCCAGGCGGACCATATAGGTGCCGATGATCGAGGTGATGATGCATACGCCGCCGACGATCAGCGGCAAGGCCATCAGACGCATCAGGAAGGCGTTGTCGACGCCGGTTACCAGCAATGCGGTCAGCACCATGGTGGCGCCGACGGTGACGACATAGGTTTCGAACAGGTCGGCCGCCATGCCGGCACAGTCGCCGACATTGTCGCCGACATTGTCCGCGATCACCGCCGGGTTGCGCGGATCATCCTCCGGAATGCCAGCCTCCACCTTGCCGACCAAGTCGGCGCCGACATCGGCCGCCTTGGTGAAGATGCCGCCACCCAGCCGGGCGAAGATGGAAATGAGGCTGGCGCCGAAGGCCAGCGCGACCAGGCTGTCGATCACCAGCCGGTCATCGGGGGCATGGCCGGCCGGGCCGGTCAGATACCAGAAGAAGGTGCTGATCGCGAGCAAGGCGAGGCCCGCCACCAGCATGCCGGTGATCGCACCGGCCCGAAAGGCGACGGTGAGACCGCTCTGCAGCGTGCCGCGCGACGCCTCTGCCGTGCGCACATTGGCACGCACCGAGATGTTCATGCCGATGAAGCCGGCCGCACCCGACAGGATCGCGCCGATCAAGAATCCCACCGCAGAGGTGATCCCGAGGAAGAGGAAGACAAGGACGGCGACAACGATGCCGACCACGGCGATGGTGGTATATTGACGGCCAAGATAGGCTTTTGCCCCCTCCTGGATCGCCCCCGCGATCGCCTGCATCGTATCGTTGCCCGCCGGTGCGGCAAGCACCTGGCGACTGGTGAAAAGCCCGTAGAGCACGGCCAGCAGGCCGCACCCTATGGCGATATGGACTATCTGCATGCTTGTTCCTCTCCCCCTATTGTTGCTGTCATCGATCGCTCCGCAGGGAATGACGGGCGGGCGAAGGGCGCAACAGCGGGCGGCCGGACGGAGAAACGCCGGCATCGGGCACCGCGTCAATCAGCAACAGGACGATGCGCATCGGGCGCTCCAACCGGCTGAGAATAGGGTGATAGGAAGCTACAGGTCAGGCGCCGCGCGTCAAGCCGGTAGCGCAATGATCCAGATCAGCCATGTTCCCAGCCGAGCCGGTCGGGCAGCGGAATGACCGCGCCGTCGATCAGCAGGGTCAGGCCTGCCCCTTCTGCGAAACGGCCGATCGGGATCGCGCGCACCGGCGGCGACACACCGGGCGGCAGCGCGAAAAGCAGTTCATAATCATCGCCGGCACGGGCGGCGGCGAGCTGGATCGCGGTGCTGGCGCCGCGCACGCTTTCGAGCGCCGGGGATAGCGGGATATGGTCGATGGTGACGGCGAGGTTGCTGGCCGCGCCCATGCGCGCGGCATCGATCAACAGGCCGTCGGACAGGTCCATCATCGCGGTCGCGAGGCGGGCGAGCAATGTTCCTTCGGCGAGGCGCGGGCGCGGTCGGCGATAGGCGGCGACCAGCGGGCCGGATGCGGCAGGATCGGCGCGGGCAAGGTCGAGACCAATGCCGGCATCGCCGACCGGCCCGGTGACATAGAGACGATCGCCCGCCTGCGCGCCGGCGCGGCTGGGGACCGGCATGCTGGTCGCTTCTCCGATCGCGGTCAGGCTGTAGCTGCGCGGCGCGCCAGCCGGCATGCTGACCGTATCGCCGCCGAGCAGCGGCATGGCATGGCGCTCCAGCGCCTCGCCCAGACCTTCGAGGAACGCAGCGTCCCAGCCATCGTCGCCCGACAGGCTGTAGTTGAGCAGGCAGCCCACGGGCTTCGCGCCCTTGGCGGCGAGGTCCGACAGATTCACCGCCGCCAGTTTCCAGCCGATATCGGCCGGCGGATCGGTGGGGAGATAATGAACGCCCTCCACCATCGTGTCGCTGGTGAGGATGAGGCGCGTGCCACCGACCGGCAGCACCGCGACATCGTCCTGCAAACCCTGCGCGGCAGGATCATGGGCGAGCAGGCGCAGCAGGGTGAGGAAGCGGGATTCGGCGGACATGATATAATCTCTATCCCAGCACCCGCTTCTACAGAAATCACCCGTCATCCCCGCGGACGCGGGGATCCATTGCGCGCTATGTTGGCGAGGAAGCGCTGAATGAATCCCGGATCAAGTCCGGGATGACGTCCATTACAGAACGCGTCCGTGCAACCTTATTTCCGCACGTCCTTCGACACGCCGTCGAGCAGGCCGTTGACGAAGCCGGCTTCGCGCTTGTCGTAGAAGGCGTGGGCGACGTCGACATATTCGCTGATGACGGTGCCGGTGGCGACGTCCTGACGAGCGAGCAGTTCATAGGTGCCCGCGCGCAGAATCTGGCGCATCGGCTTGTCGAGGCGGTCGAGGGTCCAGCCGCTCGACAGGCGCGCGCTGATCAGCCCGTCAATCTCGGCGCGACGGCGATCGACGCCCGACACGACGTCATCAAAGAAATTCTGTTCGGCTTCGGCATAGGTCACGTCCTCGATCGTCGCGCCCAGGCGATGTTCGTGGAATTCGTGCAGCAGCAGATGGAGCGGCGTGCCCTCCATTTCGAGCTGGTAGAGCGCCTGGACCGCGGCGAGGCGCGCGGCGGAGCGGGATTTGGAGCGGTCGTTCATGCGGCTTTCTAATCCGTGAATATCATGCCTGTCGAGAAGCCCGCATAACCGGTTCTCGACAGGCTCGAACCGAACGGGAAGAAATCAGAGCCGCAGCGCGACCGATGCGGCGTGAGCGGGCAGCCCCTCCGCCTCCGCAAGAGCGACGGCCGCGGGGCCGATCGCCTGGATCGCGTCGGGGGTAAGGCCAAGGAAACTGGTGCGCTTCATGAAATCGAGCACCGAAAGGCCCGAGGAAAAGCGCGCCCGGCGACCGGTCGGCAGCACATGGTTGGGGCCAGCGACATAATCGCCCACCGCCTCGGGCGTCATGCGGCCAAGGAAGACCGAGCCGGCATGACGGACCTGCGCGAAATAGCGGTCGGGATCGTCCACCGCCAGTTCCAGATGTTCGGGCGCGAGTCGATCGACCAGCGGCATCGCTTCATCCAGGTCGCGCACCAGGATGATCGCGCCATTGGCGGCCCAGCTGGTGGTGGCGACGGCCTGCGTCGACAGCAGCGGCAAGCGGCGCATGACGGCCTGTTCGACGGCATCGGCAAAGGCGGCATCGTCGGTGAAGAGGATCGACTGGCTGGTCGGGTCATGTTCCGACTGGCTCAGGAGATCGGCAGCGATCCAGTCGGCGTCGTTCCGGCCATCGGCGACGACGACGATTTCGGACGGACCGGCGACCATGTCGATGCCGACCACGCCATAAAGCTGGCGCTTGGCTTCGGCGACCCAGGCATTGCCGGGACCGGTGATGACGTCGACCGGCTTGATCCGTTCGGTGCCATAGGCCAGCGCGGCGACGGCCTGCGCGCCACCGACGCGCCAGATCTCCTCGATCCCCGCAATCTGGGCAGCGGCCAGCACCAGCGGGTTGATCTCGCCTTTCGGCGTCGGTGTCACCATGGCGATGCGCTGCACGCCCGCGACCTTGGCCGGGATGACGTTCATCAGCAGCGAGCTGGGATAGGCGGCGCGGCCACCCGGCACATAGAGGCCAGCAGCATCCACCGCGGTCCAGCGCGCGCCGAGGCGCACGCCGGCGGCGTCGATACCGTCACTATCCACCGGCCTTTGCTTTTCATGATAGGCAGTGATGCGCGCGGCCGCGAGTTCGAGCGCATCGCGCAGCGGCGTCGACAGGCCATCGAGCGCGGCGCGGCAATCGGCCGGGTCGACCGCCCAGCCGCTGACGTCCAGATCATGATGGTCGAAGCGGCTGGTATAATCGGCCAGTGCGGTGTCGCCATGGGCGCGCACGGCCGTCAATATGGCGCTGACGTCGCGCGACACATCCTCATCCGCCTCGCGCCGGGCATCGACCAGGGCGGTGAAATCGGCGGCGAAGCCGGCGGCCTTGCTGTCGAGCCTAAGCGGCATCGCGCACCTCCACGGCCTTGCGGAACGCCTCCACCAGCGTGGTGAGATCGGCCGAACGCATCTTGTAGGCGGCGCGATTGACGATCAGCCGCGCCGAGACCGGCATGATGATCGCGGTTTCAACCAGGCCATTGGCCTTGAGCGTGGCGCCCGAGGACACAAGGTCGACGATGCGACGCGACAGGCCGAGCGAGGGGGCCAGTTCCATCGCGCCATTGAGCTTCACGCATTCGGCCTGAAGCCCGCGCGCCTCATAATATTTGCGGGTGAGATGGGGATATTTGGTGGCGACGCGGACATGGCTCATCGCCGCCTGATCTTCATCCCCGGCATCCGCCGGCTCGGCGACCGACAGGCGGCAATGGCCGATATTGAGGTCCACCGGCGCGTAAAGTTCGGAATAATCGAACTCATCGACCACGTCGGAACCGACAATGCCGATCTGTGCTGCGCCATGGGCGACGAAGGTCGCCACGTCGAAGGCGCGCACGCGGATGATCGACACGTCGGGCCGGTTGGTGGCGAAGCGCAGCGCCCGGCTCTTCTTGTCATGAAATTCCGCCTCCGGTTCGATACCGGCTTTGGCGAGCAGGGGCAGCGCCTCTTCGAGGATGCGGCCCTTGGGGATGGCGAAGGTGATCGGGCGAGTCATGACCCGCGGGCCTTAGCCATCGATGCGCCAAAGCACAAGATTTTCGGGCCAGGAAGGACGGGAAGCTCAGCCCCAGAAGCGCCTGGTGTCGAGCAGAGCGGCATAGGCCTTTTCGGCGCGGCGCAGCAGGCGGCGCTGCGCCTTGTCATCCGGCGCGGGCCAATCGAAGTCGATACCGGCCGCCGCGAGGGTGGCGGGCGCGGTCGCCAGATCGTTGAGCGCGCCCAGATCATCCTGCAGCTTTTCCAGCATGGCCGAGAAATTAGCATGGCGCCGCTGCTGCTTGTTCTTCGAGAAAAGCGGCGCGAAAAATTCGCTGGTGTAGCGGAGTTTCTTGGCGGCGATGCGAGCCTGGTGGCGCCGCTCGTCGCTGCGCCTGGCAAGATTCTTCCCCTTGCGCTTCAGCCGCTTGCGTCGATCCGACAGGATTTCGGCAGCAAAGGGCCTGACAGGCGCATGCAGCAAAGCGGCATCGGCCGGTCGGCTACACCAGTCACCCAGCGCCAGCCATTCGGCGAGATCCAGCATCAGGATGCGGGTCTCGCGCGCCTGCAGGCGAAGCTCGGCATCTGCCAGCGCTTCCGCACGAACAAGCGCGAGGCGGGCGGCGGCATCATCAGGCAGGTTGGGCAGCAGCACGTCGATATTGCGGACCCGGCCGAGTGTGGCGGCAAGTGCTCGCAGACCATCCTTGAGCGGCGCGAGCGCGGGATCGCCTGCGAGCACAGGCGCAAAAATCGACAGCGCCGAGCGCAGCCGCCGCAGCCCCACCCGCGCCTGATGCAGGGCGCCCGGCGTACCGGTGGTGAGCAGCAGATCCTCGTTCAGGCGGAATTGGCGGATGCAGCCCTGGGCGATGGGACGAAAGGCCTGCTCGACGGTTGCGTCTGGTGCGATCGCAATGGGTTCGGCCTTGGCCGGCTTGCGCCGTTCCTTCGCGAGCAGGGCATAGCCGCGATCCGACTTGGAGCGCATGCCCAGACGCAGCGGCACCAGATCGTTGAGCTGGCGGGCCATCGAAAAAAGCAGGGCCGGTTCACCCGACAATAATTCCAGTTCCACCTCTGCCAGCGGGGTGGCACGACGGCCGACCCGAACCCGGCCAATGTCGATCGCGCATTCGACCCCCTGCCCGTCCCGATCGAGCCGATGCACGGTGCGTTCGATGTCGGTGACGAAAATCTTGTCGGCGGTCGCGACCGTGGCGGCGCCGACGGCCCGATCGAGCGGATCGGGAATCGAATCGAACAGCGGGACATTGCCGTCGACCGGCTTTTCCCATTCCGAGCGGGCAAAGAGGCCAGCCGCCCTGCCGCCATCGGCCTTGATCGTCTGAACATGGGCCCGCCCCTTGCGCCGGACGCGCAGCGAAAAACCGGCACGGTGCAGATCGAGCGCGGGGGTGTCGAAATAGGTCGCAACCAGATGGGCCGCCTGCCCCTTCTGCCCCGCGAACAGCGGTGCATCGGCCAGCAGAGCGCGATCGGCCGGGTCAAATTCCAGCTTCAGCTCGACTTCGCGGTTGTCCATCCGTGCGCCCCTTGTTGCGAGCGGTGCCCCGGGGCGGGGACGCTAGATCGAATCGGGCACGAAAGGAAATATAATTGTCACAATTGACCGTGGCGCCGGCTCAGGCGGCCTCGGCCAGCGCAGCCTCGGTCGCGGCGATCCAGCCGCCGCCCAGGACCTGATCGCCGGCATAGAGGACTGCGGCCTGCCCTGGCGCGACGCCATATTCGGGCGCGTCGAAGATCAGCCGATCGCCTTCGAGGCGCGCGGGAACCGGCTTTGCCATGGAACGGACCTTGGCGGTCAGAGGCCCGGTAAAATCGCGACCGAGCCAGTTGATGTCGCTGAGGCGCGCGCCCGACACGGCCAGCGCGACCTTCGGCCCAACGATCACCCGCCGTCCTTCGGCATCAAGCCGCACGACATAGAGCGGTTCGGCCTGGCCACCAATTTCCAGCCCCTTGCGCTGGCCGACGGTATAATGGATCAACCCCTTGTGCCGGCCCAGCACCCGGCCATCGACATGGACGATATCGCCCCCCTCATCCGCATCGGGGCGCAGCTTGCGCACGATCTTGGCATAATCGCCATCGGGCACGAAGCAGATGTCCTGACTGTCAGGCTTCAACGCCACCGACAGGCCAAGTTCGGCGGCGATTTCGCGCACCTGCGGCTTGGGCAAACCACCCAACGGGAAACGCAGATAGTCGAGCTGGGCCTGAGTCGTAGCGAACAGAAAATAGCTCTGGTCGCGCGCAGGATCGGCGGCGCGGTGCAGTTCGGCACCCTGCGGCCCTTCAACCCGGCGGACATAATGACCGGTCGCCAGACAGTCGGCACCCAGGTCGCGCGCGATCTGGAAAAGATCGGTGAACTTCACCCCCATATTGCATTTGACGCACGGGATGGGGGTGCGGCCGGCCATATATTCATCGGCAAAGTCTGCGATCACCGAATCGCGAAACTGGCTTTCATAATCAAAGACATAATGCGCAATGCCAATGCGGTCGGCGACGGCGCGCGCATCGCGGATATCCTGCCCCGCGCAGCAGCTGCCGGTGCGGCCGACGGCGGCGCCATGATCATAGAGCTGGAGCGTCACGCCGATCACTTCCGCTCCGGTCTTGGCGGCCAGCGCAGCGACGACGCTGCTGTCCACGCCTCCGGACATGGCAACGACAATGCGCCGCTGCGAGAGCGGCTCTGGGAGCTGAAATTCGGGCTGCATGGCCGCCCATATAGTCGCAGGCGGCGCTGCGTTCCAGCATCTTCCCCCACAAGCGTATCGTTTCGATGACGAAAATGTGTCCGGCATTTACCGGACCTTATCGATTAGCCCGGTAGAAGCTTGGTCATGGATCTGAGTTTTCTCCGGACAGGCGGGCTGAAACCCGCTCTGACAAGGCCGACAGGCCGGGCACGCGTCCCGGCCTGGCCTTTCCTGCGGGCAGCTTCGGCTGCGGCGCAGGCGGCCAGTCCCACGGCCCTGGCGGTCGCGGGCGTCCTGCGGGGGCAGGACGGGATGGAGGACTGGATTCAGGAACTGGCCGAGATTTTCGCGCCACGTTCCGACGGCAAGATCGAAGCCGTTCGTCTCGCAGGAAGCTTTAACCCGCTGATCGCGAGCCATTTAGGGGTGGGGCAAGGATGATGAAGCCTGTGTTTACCTTGGGGCTTTAGCCGATCTTCAGGGCTGATGTGACAACGAGGTTTCGCTGCTGAATTCGGCAACGCCAATGCCGCTAATTGAGGGTAAAGATGATAGAGAACCAGAAAATCAGGCCTGCACAGGTCGTAGGACCGCTCGGCGAACCCCTGACGCTGGAAAATCTGCCGCCCGTGAACACCACCCGCTGGGTCGTGCGTCGCAAGGCAGAAGTCGTCGCTGCCGTCAATGGGGGCCTGCTGACCGTGGACGAGGCATGCGCCCGCTACAGCCTGACGCTGGAAGAATTTGCCAGCTGGCAACGGGCGGTGGACCGTTCGGGCATGCATGGCCTGCGCGTGACGCGCATCCAATATTATAAGTCGCTCTACGAGCGGCAGCAGAAATATTGAGGGATCGGGTGCCGCCGACAGGCGCGCGCCGGAGAGGATGATGCAGGGGCCGCCGGACAGACCGTCCGGTGGCCCCTTTTGCATTGCGCCTTGGGGATAGTTTCCAAGGCGGAATCATTTTCTGCGGGAACGCGAAGCCATGTTCCGGGTTGAATAGCCAGCAACCCGTTGGGGGTGTGGTCAAGGAGAGTAACATGGGCATCATCTTGTGGCTTATCGTCGGCGGCATCATTGGCTGGCTTGCCAGCATGATCATGCGCACGGACGCGCAGCAGGGCATTTTGCTGAACATCGTCGTCGGCATTGTCGGCGCCTTCATCGGCGGCCTGATCTTCAGCGGCGGCTCGATCAACAATGCCGGACTGACGCTCTACAGCTTCCTCGTTTCGCTATTGGGTGCGGTCATCCTGCTGGCGATCGTCAACCTGGTACGGCGCGGATCGGTCCGCTAACGACCCGGAATTCCATCTCAAAGGCCGCGGCCTTCCCAGGAAGGACGCGGCCTTTTTGCGTCAGCGCCGGACGCTGAACCAGCGATAGAGCGCCAGCACCGCGATCGCGCCCAGCACGGCGGCGATGAAACTGGCATGCTCGCCCGGCGCGTAGAAGCCCATGATCTGACCGACAAAGGCCGCCAGCAAGGCCCCGGCCATGCCCAACAGGATGGTGACGACGCAGCCCCCCGGATCGCGGCCCGGCATGACCAGCCGCGCCAATGCTCCCGCGAGCAGGCCCGTCATGATCCATCCCAGCAATTCCATGGTGCGCATCCTCTTATATTAGCCAACCCGCCCCAAGGCGCGGCATAGCGACATAGTCCGGCCCCTTTGGCAAGAGACGGACAAGATGCAAGAGCCCGCCAGCCCCTTCGCATCGGCACAATTGGCTTTGCGAAGGCCCGTCCAACCGTGATATTGGGGCTTGAGGGCGGTGATATATTCATATAACACAGTTCCGAGTTTGGGCGGAACCCGCCGGAGAGATGGAAACGGCATGAATTACGAAACTACGCTGACGGGCGAATCGTCCGCGATCCTGATCGATGACGAAGACCGGATTCGCCGTCGCCGGCGTCTGCTGATCATCGGTGGCGTTGTTGCGGTTGCGCTGGTGGCGGCGGCTGCCGCGCTGTCGATGCGTGGCAAGGATGCCGCCGCACCCGACGCCGCACCGCAGGCGCCGGTCGTGACCGTGCTGACCCCCGGCCAGACGATGGTCGCCCGCACCGTGAGCAGCACCGGATCGCTGGCCGCCCGTGTCGACATGCCAGTCGGCGTGGTCGGCGAAGGCGGCATGGTGACCCGCGTGCTGGTGCAGCCGGGCGACTGGGTCCGCGCCGGCCAGGTGCTGGCCACCGTCGAACGATCGGTCCAGAGCGAGCAGGTCAATTCGCTGGCCGCCCAGGTCGAAGTACAGCGTGCCAATGCCAAGCTGGCCCAGGCCCAGTTGGAACGCGCCAAGGCGCTGGTCGGCCGCGGCTTCATCAGCGCCGCTGACATCGACCAGCGCACCGCCACCCGCGACCAGGCCGTCGCCCAGGTCCGCGTAGCCGAAGCGCAACTGGCCGAGCAGCGCGCCCGCACCGGCCGCCTGGACATCCGCGCGCCGGCATCCGGCCTGGTGCTGACCCGCACGGTCGAGCCCGGCCAGATCGTCCAGGCCGGCGGCGGCACATTGTTCCGCATGGCCAAGGATGGCGAGATGGAAATGCAGGCGCAGGTGGCCGAAGCCGATCTGGCAACGCTGCGCGCCGGCAACAGCGCGACCGTGACCCCGGTCGGCAGCAACCAGCATTTCAGCGGCCGCGTCTGGCAGGTATCACCGGTCGTCGATCCGCAGACCCGTCAGGGCATCGCCCGCATCGCGGTCGCCTATAATGACGCGATCCGCCCCGGCGGCTTCGCGTCGGCGACGATCACCAGCGGCTCGGGCAATGCCCCGCTGCTGCCGGAATCGGCGGTGCAGAGCGACGCCAAGGGCAGCTATGTCTATATCGTCAACGGCAAGAACCAGGTCGAACGGCGCGACGTGAAGGTGGGCCAGGTGTCCGACACGGGCGTCGCCATCACCAGCGGCATCACCGGCGCCGAGCGCATCGTGACGTCGGCCGGCGCCTTCCTGACCGTGGGGCAGAAGGTGAAGCCGGAAGCGCTCAAGGCGCGCTGACGCAATGGTCCCGGCCGGGTCACCATGCCCGGACCGGCAGGACTGACAATATTGGAAGCGGGCGCGGTGGCGTCCGGTGAGGGAAGCCCGTCATGAGTTTTCGCAATATCTCCGCATGGGCGATCCGCAATCCGGTGCCGCCGCTGGTCCTGTTCGCCGCGCTGATGCTGGCCGGTGTCGTCAGCTTCCTGCGGATGGACATCAACCAGAATCCCGACATCAGCTTCCCCATGGTCAGCGTCACCGTGTCCCAGCCGGGCGCCGCGCCGACCGAACTGGAAACCCAGGTGACCCAGCGGGTCGAGGCCGCTGTGCGCGGCATCAGCGGGGTCGAGGACATCACCTCCTTCGCGTCCGAAGGACAGTCGCTGACCAATGTCCAGTTCAAGATCGGCACGCCGGTCGATCGCGCGGTCAACGACGTCAAGAATGCCGTCGACCAGATTCGTAGCGACCTGCCCGACGGCATTTTGGAACCGCAGGTCCAGCGCATCGACGTGGATGGTGGCCCGATCGCCTATTTCAGCGCCGAAGCGACCGACATGACGCTGGAGGAACTATCCTGGTATGTCGACAATACGGTCGCCAAGCGATTGCTGTCTGTCAGCGGCATGGCAGCGGTGCGGCGCGGCGGCGGCGTCAGCCGCGAGATCCGCGTCATTCTGGATCCTGCCCGCCTGCAGGCCTATGGCGTCACCGCCGCCCAGGTGAATGCGCAGCTGAGCCAGGTCAACATCAACGCGGCCGGCGGACGCACCGAAATTGCCGGTGCCGAACAATCGATCCGCGTGCTGGGCAATGCCCGCAACGCCCATGATCTGGGCCAGACCCAGATCGCCATTTCCGGCGGTCGCACGGTCAAGCTGGCCGATATTGCCGATGTTCGCGACATGTATGCCGAACAGCGCAGCCTGGCGTTGATGAACGGCCGGCAGGTGACCAGTTTCAGCCTGGAAAAGGCCAAGGGATCGTCCGACGTCACCGTCTATGACGATGCCATGAAGGTGCTGGACAAGCTGAAGAAGGAAAATCCCAAGGTCCAGTTCAAGCAGCTCTATTCGAGCGTCGAATATACACGCGGCCAGTATCACAGTGCCATGTCGGCGATGATCGAGGGCGCGGTGCTGGCGGTCGTCATCGTCTTCCTGTTCCTGCGCGACTGGCGCGCGACGATGATCTCCGCCCTCGCCATCCCGCTGTCGGCGATCCCGTCCTTCTGGTTCATGGACATGCTGGGCTTTACGCTGAACGGCATTTCGCTGCTGGCATTGAGCCTGGTGGCGGGCGTGCTGGTCGATGACGCCATCGTGGAGATCGAGAATATCGTGCGCCACATGCGCATGGGCAAATCGGCCTATCAGGCATCGATCGACGCGGCCGACGAAATCGGCCTGGCCGTGCTGGCGACCACCATGGCGATCGTCGCGGTGTTCCTGCCGGTCGCACTGATGCCGGGCATTTCGGGTCAGTTCTTCATCCAGTTCGGCATGACCGTGGTCGTGTCGGTGCTGATGAGCCTGGCCGTGGCGCGCCTGATCACGCCGATGATCGCAGCCTATTTCCTGAAGGCCCATGGCGAGGCGAGCCATGGCGAGGGCTGGCTGATGGACCGCTATATGAGCGTGCTCCACTGGTCGCTGGACCAGCGCAGGGCGAAGGCCCGCCGCGCGCGCGGCGGTTTCCGCAACCGCTTCGTCGCCTTCTTCGTCGACCATCGCGTGTGGACTCTGGGCATCGGCATGCTCGCCTTCGTGGCGACCCTGTTCGCATTTGGCACTTTGCCCATGACCTTCCAGCCGACGATCAACACCGATTTCAGCCAGGTGAAGATCGAGACCGTGCCGGGCAGCACGCTGGAGCAGACCACCGCCATCACCCGCAAGGTGGCCGACATGCTGGCCGCCGACACGGATGTGGTCGAGGCCGCCTTTGCCGATATCGAGCCGACCAGCGCCGACATCTTCCTGACTCTCAAGAAGACCCGGCCGATGTCGTCGGTGGATTGGGAACGCAAGATCGCGCCCAAGTTCCAGACGATCGCCGATGCACGGGTCAATTTCCAGTCGCAGTCGGGCGGCGGCTTCGGCCGCGACATCATCATGATGTATGGTTCGGACGATCCGGAGCTGCTGGAAAAGACCGCCAACCAGTTGGTGCATGAAATGGCCGGCATCCGCGAACTGCGCGCGCCGCGCGTACAGGGCGACATGCAGCGGCCCGAAATCATCATCAAGCCGCGCCTCGACCTGGCCGCCAGCATGGGCGTGACGACCGCTGCGCTCAGCCAGTCGATCCGCATCGCCACGATCGGCGACATCGACCAGAATGTCGCCAAATTCTCGCTGTCTGATCGCCAGATCCCGATCCGTGTCGCCCTGGCCGAGGATAGCCGCAAGGATATCGCCACGATCGAGAATATGCCGGTGCCGACCGTGTCGGGTGGTTCGGTCCCGCTCAAGGTGGTCGCCGACATCAGCTTTGGCGCAGGCCCGACGCAGATTCGCCGCTATAACCAGATCCGCCGCGTCGTCGTCGGCGCGGACCTGGCGCCCGGCATCGTCACCAGCCAGGCCAATCAGAAGATCAACGAGCTGCCGACGATGAAGGCCATCAAGGAAGGCCGCATCCAGGGCGTGCAGAAGATCGAGGCGGGCGACAGCAAGTTCCAGGCGGAAATGCTGACCAACTTCGTGATCGCCGTCTTCTCCGGCATCATGCTGGTGCTGGCGGTGCTGGTGCTGCTCTACAAGCGGATCATGCCGCCCTTCGTGAATCTGGGGTCGCTGCTGCTCGCGCCGCTGGGCGGGGCGATCGCGCTGCACATTGCCGGCCAGCCCATGTCGCTGCCGGTGTTCATCGGCCTGCTGATGCTGCTGGGCATCGTCGCCAAGAACTCGATCCTGGTGATCGACTTCGCGCTGGAGGAGATGGAGAAGGGCGTGCCCAAGCAGGAGGCGATTCTCGACGCCGGTCACAAGCGTGCGCAGCCGATCGTGATGACCACGGTCGCCATGGTCGCGGGCATGGTGCCGACCGCCCTTTCGCTGTCGGGTGACGCCGCCTGGCGCGCGCCGATGGGCATCACGGTGATCGGCGGCCTGCTGCTGTCGACGGTGCTGACGCTGGTGATCGTGCCGGCCGTGTTCAGCCTGGCACTGGGCGTCGAGCAATGGGCCGGGCCACGGCTCAGCCGCCGCTTCCTGACCCACAAGTCGCATGACGACCATTCGGGCAGCCATGCCCAGCCGGCGGAATAAGGGGCCGGGATCGCGCGGGCAGCCCCATGGCAAAATATGGGGCTTGCCTGAACGAAACGGGCGCGTAACCGTTTCACCGCCATGAAGCTGCTGCGCATGCCCCGTTCGCCCCTCGACGCCGCCGCCCATCCCGCGCGGCGCATGCGGCTGGTGGCGACGGGGATGTTGCTGGCGATGGCGGCGATCTTCATCGCGGCGCGCGCCACCGTGCATCTCCATCCCGCTATCGGCTTCGTCCAGGCCTTTGCCGAGGCGGCGATGGTCGGCGGCCTGGCCGACTGGTTCGCGGTCACCGCCCTGTTCCGCCATCCGCTTGGCCTGCCGATCCCGCATACGGCGATCATTCCGCGCAACAAGGACCGGATCGGCGACACGCTGGCGGTGTTCCTGCGCGACAATTTCCTGACCCCGGCCGTCGTCGCGCGGCGGATGCGCGGCATGGACGTGGCCGGTGCGGCCGGCCGTTTCCTCGCCAGCCCGTCCGCCGGCGACGGCCGACTGCGCATGGGCGCATCCCGGCTGCTGGCCGACATGCTGGAGGCGCTGGACCAGGAACGGTTGGGCGGCATGGTGAAGGGTGCGATCGGCCAGCGGCTGCGCGCGATCAATGTCGGCCCGCTGGTGGGGCAAGCAATCGAGGCCGCAATGCGCGACGGCCGCCATGCGCCGGTGATGGATGGCATCATCCAGTGGGCAGACAGGGCGCTGGAGGCGAATGACCATCTGATCCGCCAGATGGTGCATGAGCGCGCGGGCACGGTGCTGCGCTGGACCGGGCTGGACGAAAATCTGGCCAATGCGATTCTCGGCGGCCTGCGCAAGTTGTTGGCGGACATGGCCGCCGATCCTGGCCACAGCCTGCGCCTCAAGGCCGAGGAAGGCATGGCCAAGCTTGCCTTCGACCTGCAGTTCGACATCGAGATGCAGGCGAAGGCGGCCAAGATCCGCGACGAGATACTCGACAATCCGGCGATGCAGCGCTGGATCGAGGGGATGTGGGAACAGGCCCGCACCGGCCTGCTGCGTGCGGTGCGCGATCCCGGCAAGGCGATGGCCGGGCGACTGGGCGAGGCGTTGCAGCAACTGGGCGGCACCCTGCAGGAGGATGCGCGGCTGAAACTGGTGATCAATCGCTTCGTGCGGCGCGGCGCGGTCGGGGCGACGGCGACCTATGGCGATTCGATCGTCAAGCTGGTGAGCGAGACGGTGCGCGGATGGGACGCCGGCACGGTCACCAGCCGGCTGGAGAACGCGGTCGGCCGCGACCTGCAATATATCCGCATCAACGGCACGCTGGTCGGCGGACTGGTGGGGCTGGCGATCCACGCCATCGACACATTCTTCTGAGAAATGGTCGGGGCGCATCGGGCCAAAAACGACGCGCCCCGACCGGAACCGGTCGCACAGAGGAGACGGCTTCCGGTTCCTAGCTGAACATCAGTCTTCGGGACCGCCCTCTCCCCCCGGTGGCGGCGGCGATGGCGGCAGCTCATCGGCGCTCAACACGCCGTCGCCATTGCGGTCTAGATCATGGAACATGGCGAGCGATGGGGCGGAAAATTCGGCGCGATCGATCACGCCATCCTCATTGCCATCCTCGGGATAGGGCATGGCGCGGCCCGGAGGTGGGGGTGGAGCGGTCTCGCCACCCTGGCCGCCCGGCCGCGGGCCGGATGGCGGACCACCGGGCGGAGGGCCGCCGGCGCCACCGGGGCCGCCGCCAGGACCACCACGGCCATGCCGGCGTTCGCCCTGCCCTTCCTGGCGCGGGCCGCGCTGATGGCCCAGCATCTGCTGCATGGCGTCAGTTGAAATCGCCCCATCGCCGTCCGAATCCATCGCCGAAAAACGGCGGTCGAGCCAGGCCTGCATCTCGTCCCGCGTGATCCGGCCATCACCGTCGGCATCGGCAGCCCAGGGCCCATCGGGTCGTGCCCCGCCGTCATGCGGACCTTCCGTCCGCGCAGACAGATCGGCTGGCTGCTGGGCGAACAGTGGCACCGGCAGCAACAAGGTCGACAATAGCAGCATCGTGGGAAGGCGCATCGGAGTTCCTGAATTTGCGTTGCCGCAGTGTCTCGCATCGCCGCATTGCCCCGATATGTCCCGAGGCAGCGCGAATATTTCAGGCGCACCGCCCTCCTGAAAATTGATGTTGCAACATAACATATTTTGATGTTGTATCATTCCATGGGCGCCAGAGAGTTGGCGCCACGAGAGGAGGGTGCAGTCCATGTATATGACGATGCAACCGACACAGGATGCGACCCGGTCGGGCTATGCCGCGCGGCGCAAATCACCGATCGGGATCGGCGGGGCAATCGCGGTCCATGCCGTGGTCGTCGGCGCCTTCCTGCTGATGCCCAAGGAGGTCATCGACTGGGTACGGCCGACGCCGCCGATCACCGGCTATCCCGTACCGCTGCCCCCGCCGCCTGAACCGGCACCACCGGAACCGACCACCCAGACGGTCCAGACCAACCCGCTGCCGCAAAAGCCGACCACCACCGATCCGATCATACCGATGCCCGTTCCGGCCGGCCCGACGGTCGAAACCGGCCCATCCTCGTCCTTTGACGGCTCCGGAACCGGGACGGTCATCGATCCGCCCCTGCCCCCGCCACATATCCCGGTCCTGATCGATGCGACGATAGCGCCAAACGCCCTGGGTTCTTTCCAGCCCGATTATCCCGGCGCGATGATCCGCCAGGGGCTGGAAGGCAACGTCACCGTGCGCGTCACCATCAGTCCGGAAGGCCGCGTCAGCGACATCGTCAAGATTTCGGCGACCGACGAGAGTTTCTGGCTCGCGACCCAGAAGCATGCGCTGCGCAAATGGCGCTTCCGGCCGGCAACGCGCGACGGTGTTGCTGTGAGCAGCGTCAAGACGCTGACCGTGCGCTTCACCCTGACCGATCGCTGAGCAGAGGACGGGCGGGCATAGCCCGCCCGTTCCTTCATGGAGGGATGTTCGATGGATCATTTTGCATCCGCGCCCGCCCTGCCCTATAAGCGCGGCATGGCGATATTTCCCCGTCCCGTTTCTCCCAAGAGCGCCTTTGGTGATTTCTGGAGCTATTTCCGGCAGCAGCGCCAGCATAAATGGCCGCTGCTCGGCGTGTCCGCGGCCTTCACCTATGTAATCGTATGGGCGTTCATCGTCGATGCGAACACCAACACGATGCCGACCCGCAACAAGATCATCTATGTCCAGAGCTGGGATGCGAACCGATCCGACGCGGCGGTGATCCTGCAGCAGAAGATCGACTTCGCCAAGCGCGAGGCGGCCCTCGTCAAGCAGCAGAAGAAGATGCAGGGCTATGCCGACGCATTCGGCATCGAATGGCGCGACGAAGAGGCCCGCAACACCGCACGGCGCAAGGAGGCCGTCCGCCAGATCAATGGCTTGCTGGACCAGCGGCTGGCCAAGGCGGAGGCCGAACAGAAGGTCGACGCGGCGACCGCCAAACCCTGACCATGACCACAGACGTCGCCGCTGACCGTCGCTACATGGCGGCGGCGATTGCCCTGTCAGAACGTGGCCGGGGCCTGTCGACCCCCAACCCCAATGTCGGCTGCCTGATCGTGCGCGGTGGCCATGTCGTCGGTCGCGGCTGGACCCAGAAGGGCGGCCGCCCTCATGCCGAGGCGCAGGCGCTGGACGAGGCGATGGACCGGGCCGAAGGTGCCACCGCCTATGTCACGCTCGAGCCCTGTTTTCACCTCAGCCCGCGCGGGCCGCGCTGCGCCGACCTGATGGCGCGCGCCGGCGTCGCCCGAGTCGTGATTGCCCTGCGCGATCCCGATCCGCGCACCGATGGCCAAGGCGCCGCCTGGCTGCGCGAGCGTGGCGTTGTGGTCGAGATGGGGCTGATGGCGGCCGAGGCCGCCGAGGCGATGCGCGGCTTCGTGCTGCGCCAGACTCTGGGGCGCCCGGCAGTGACGCTGAAGCTGGGCCTCACGCTCGACGGGCGGATCGCGCTGGCTGACGGGTCGAGTCGCTGGATCACCGGGCCGGATGCCCGTGCCCATGCCCATCTGGAGCGGGCACGGCATGACGCCATCCTGGTCGGCGGCGGCACGCTGCGCGCCGATGCGCCCAGTCTGGATGTGCGCCTGCCGGGGCTGGAGGAGCGATCGCCGCGCCGGCTGCTGCTGAGCCGTGGCCCGGCGCCCGAAGGCTGGAGCGCGATTGCCGATCCGGAGGATATCGCGACGCTCGACCGGGTCGATCATCTGATGATCGAGGGCGGCGCCGAGACCGCCGCCGCCTTCCTGCGTGCCGATCTGGTCGACCGGCTGCTACTCTATCGCGCGCCGATCCTGATCGGGTCGGGCCTGGCCGGGATCGGCGATATCGGCCTGACCGACCTGGCTGATGCCCATGGGCGCTGGCGCCAGACCGAGGAGCGCCGGTTCGACCCGGACCGGCTGGAGGTTTACGCGCGCACGCGCAGCGCCTAGATCAGCGCAAATTTCTTTCCCAAGGATCTGGGCACCATGTTCACCGGCATCATCACCGACATCGGCACCATCCGCACCCATGAGCAGCGCGGCGACCTGCGCCTGGTCATCGAAAGCGGCTATGACATGGATACGGTCGCGATCGGCGCATCGATCGCCTGTTCGGGCGCCTGCCTGACGGTGGTGGAAAAGGGGTCGGGCTGGTTCGCGGTCGACCTGTCGGCCGAGACCGTCGCCCGCACCGCGCCGGGCCTGTGGGCGCAGGGCGGCAAGCTCAACCTGGAACGCGCGTTGAAGGTCGGCGACGAGCTGGGCGGCCATATCGTCACCGGCCATGTCGACGGCATCGGCCATCTGGTGTCGGCCAGCCGCGAGGGCGATTCGATCCGCCTGGTCATCAGCGCACCGGCCGAACTGGCCGCCGCGCTGGCCGCCAAGGGGTCGATCACATTGGACGGCATCTCGCTAACCGTGAACAGCGTCGAAGACCAGCCCGACGGCAGCGTCCATTTCGGCCTCAACATCATCCCGCACACCGCGATCGCCACCACGCTGGACAGCCTGCCCGACGGCCGGGCGTTCAACCTGGAGATCGATGTGCTGGCCCGCTATCTCGACCGGATGCAGAGCCTTCGCAGCAAATGATGTGATTTCACCCTTGAAGAAATCACATTGCAATGTGATATAACTCCCATACCCGATCCGGGAAGGAGTGTTTATGTCGTCCTCGCTTATCGATTCCGTCCGCGCCCTCGTTACCGATGGTGGCATGTCCCGATCGGGTCTGGCGCGCGCCGCCGGCCTGCACGCCAACAGCCTGCGCAAGCTGGGCGAAGGCGACTGGAACCCGACGGCCGAGACGCTGGGCAAGCTGGAAGCCTATCTGCTCAAGCGCGAGGGCGGCACCGCACTTGCCAGCCCCGAGGAAATCATCAACGAGGCCCGCAACGGCCGCATGTTCATCCTGGTCGATGACGAGGATCGCGAAAATGAGGGCGATCTGGTCATCCCCGCCCAAATGGCGACCCCGGACGCGATCAACTTCATGGCCACCCATGGCCGCGGCCTCATCTGCCTGGCGCTGACCAAGGGCCGGGTCGAGGAACTGGGCCTGGACCTGATGAGCCGCAACAACGGCACCCGCCATGAGACCGCCTTCACCGTGTCGATCGAGGCGCGCGAAGGCGTCACCACGGGCATCAGCGCCGCCGACCGCGCCCGCACCGTCTCGGTCGCGATCGATTCCGGCAAGAGCAAGCGGGACATCGTCACACCGGGCCATATCTTCCCGCTGATCGCCAAGGACGGCGGGGTGCTGGTGCGCACCGGCCATACCGAGGCCGCCGTCGATGTCGCCCGCCTGGCTGGCCTGAACCCGTCCGGCGTCATCTGCGAGGTGATGAAGGATGACGGCACGATGGCGCGCCTCGACGACCTCATCCCCTTCGCTGCCAAGCACAAGATGAAGATCGGCACGATCCGCGACCTGATCGCCTATCGTCGCCGTCATGACCATGTGGTCGAGCGCCGCGCCGAAACCGTCTTTGACAGCAAGTGGGGCGGCGAATGGAAGGCGATCACCTTCTTCAACAAGGCGACCAAGTCGGAACAGTTGGTGCTGCAGAAGGGCAAGGTCGACCCCGACCAGCCGACCCTGGTGCGCATGCACCAGCTGGCACCACTGAGCGACATTTTCGGTGCCGAAGGCCCGCGTGGCGACATGCTGGCCCGATCGATGGAAATCATCAATAAGGAAGGCGCCGGCGTGGTCGTGCTGTTGCGTGACGGCGAACCCGACATGCTGACCCGCATGATCCAGGCCCATGCCGGCAAGCAGCCGGGCGGCATGGACGAACTGCGCGACTATGGCGTAGGCGCGCAGATCCTGGCGGAACTGGGCGTGCATGACATGATCCTGCTCAGCAACACCCAGCACAGCCTGATCGCCCTTGACGGCTATGACCTGGCCGTGGTTGGGCAGCGTCCGATCGAGCTCTGAAGGATATTCGCATGGCCAAGTTTCTCATCGTCGAAGCCCGCTTCTACGACCATCTCAACGACCTGCTGATCGAAGGCGCGAAGGCTGCGCTGGATGAAGCCGGCCACAAATATGAGGTGGTGACCGTTCCGGGCGCGCTGGAAATCCCCGGCGCGATCGCACTGGCAGCCGAGACCGGCCGCTATGACGGCTTCGTCGCGATCGGCGTGGTGATCCGCGGCGAAACCTATCATTTCGAAGTGGTGTCGAACGAAAGCGCGCGCGGCCTGATGGCGCTGAGCATGGACGCTATCGCAATCGGCAACGGCATCCTGACCGTCGAGAATGAGGAGCAGGCCCTGGTCCGCGCCCGTCCCGACCAGAAGGACAAGGGCGGCGAAGCGGCCAAGGCGGCGATCGCCATGCTGGGCCTGCGCGAGCGTTTCGCGGTCTGATCCGCGGCCTTTTGGCAGACACAAGGAAGGGCGCGCTCCGCGAGGAACGCGCCCTTATTCATTGCTGCCGAAGAATCAGGCGGCCGCCTTTTCCTCGGCCAGGGTCGGATAGTCGGTATAGCCTTCCGCGCCCTGGCTGTAGAAGGTCGCCATCTGCGCCTGGGTCAGCGGCGCGCCTTCGCGCAGGCGATCGACCAGATCGGGATTGGCGAGGAAGGGGCGGCCAAAGCTGATCGCGTCGGCCAGGCCAGAGGCGAGATCGGCCTGCGCACGATCCAGCCCATAATCGCTGTTGAGAACCAGCGGTCCCTTGAAATGCTGGCGGATCAGCGGCGACAGGCGCGGCACGTCGGTGGCGCCGAAGGTGCCGTCCGGGCCAGGCTCGCGCAGTTCGAGGAAGGCGATGCCGATCTGGTTCAGCACATCGGCGGCGGCGGCAAACAGCGGCTCGGGATTGCTGTCATTGACGCCCTGGGTATCGCCATTGGGCGACAGGCGCACGGACACGCGATCGGCGCCGATCGCATCGACCACCGCCTGAGTCACTTCACGCAGCAGGCGGACGCGATTTTCGATGCTGCCGCCATAGATATCATCGCGGAAATTGCTGTTGTCGCGCAGGAACTGGTCGATCAGATAGCCGTTCGCGGCGTGGATCTGGACCCCGTCGAAGCCGGCGGCGATCGCATTGTTGGCCGCCTTCACATAGTCGGCGATGATGCCGGGAATTTCGTCGATCGCCAGTGGACGGGCGACCTCATAGGGCTTCTTGCCTTCATAGGTATGGGCATCGCCCGGCGTCGCGGTGGCACTGGAGGAAACCGGCTGCTCGCCGGTGACAGCCGAATGAACGGCGCGGCCCATATGCCAGAGCTGGGCGACGATCAGCCCGCCCTTGTCATGCACGGCCTGGGTGACCGGCTTCCAGGCCGCAACCTGTTCGTCGGACCAGAGGCCCGGCGCATAGGGCCAGCCCAGGCCCTGGTGCGAAATGCCGGTCGCCTCGCTGATGATGAGGCCGGCCGAGGCGCGCTGCGCATAATAATCGACCATGATCGGGGTCGGGACATGATCGCGGGTGGCGCGGCCACGGGTGAGCGGCGCCATGATGGCGCGGTTGGCGGCGGTATCGGCGCCGAGCTGTATCGGATCGAAAATAGTGGTCATGAAACCTCCCTCATGAACGTTGCAATTTGCAACGGGACTTGATGCAGAAAGCCAGCTAGGGAGCCGCCATGGCCGCTTCAACCCCCATGGCGCATATCGCGACGCCCAGACTCGCTTTTCCGGCGCTGATCCTGGCCAATATCATTCTGGCGCTGGGACCGGTGCTGGTGCGGCTGGCCGATGTCGGGCCGGTGGCCGCCGCCTTCTGGCGACTGGCGATCGCCATGCCCTTCCTGTTCATCCTGGCATTGCCGAAGCTGCGCAAGAGCCGCTTGTCGCGCGGCCAGTGGACGATCGTGATTCTGGCCGGCGTCTGCTTTGCCGCCGATCTGGCCGCCTGGCATCTGGGCATCGGCCATACCAAGGTCGCCAACGCGACGCTGTTCGGCAATATGAGCGCGCTGATGCTACCGCTCTGGGGCCTCATCGTGCTGCGCGAACATGTATCGAAGCTGCAGATCGGCGCGCTGATCCTGGCCGCGATCGGCGCGGCCATATTGATGGGCAGCAGCTATGAGCTGTCCCCCGCAAACCTGAAGGGAGACCTGTTCTGCCTGCTCGCCGGGCTGCTCTACACCACCTATCTTCTGCTGATCCAGGGCGCGCGCAAGCGGCTGGACAGCTGGTCGGTGCTGGCGGTCGTCAGCGCAGCCGGGGCCTTGCCGCTGCTGCTCGCCGCCAATGCGATGGGCGAAGCGGTGATGCCGCAGGACTGGACGCCGCTCATCATCCTCGCCCTGTCCAGCCAGATCGTCGGCCAGGGGCTGCTCACCTATGCGCTCGGTTGCTTTTCACCGCTGGTGCTGGGGCTGAGCCTGTTGCTGCAACCTGCCGTCGCCGCGCTGGCCGGGTGGCTGCTGTTCGGCGAAACATTGAGCGCGACCGACATTGTCGGCGGCGTGGCCGTGGCGGTCGCACTGGTGCTTGTGCGCCTGCCCCGACGGGCCTAGGTTACGACCATGAGCGACCAGAACCAAGACCTGACCCTGGACGAAATCCGCGCGCTGCTGGCGCCGATCCTGCCGCGCCACGCCGCCTTTGACGGCTGGCGGCCCGAAGCGGTGGCGATGGCGGCGGCGGAAAAGGGCATCGATGCCGATGTTGCCGCGCTGGCCTTCGACGGCGGCGCCATGGGCATGATCGAAGCCTGGTTCGCCAGCATCGACACGCGGATGCTGGAGGCGTCCCCCCCCGAAAAGCTGGCCGCCATGTCGATCCGCAAGAAGATCAGCGCGCTGATCGAGACCCGCCTGGCCCTGTTGGCGCCCGACCGCGAAGCGCTGCGCCGGGCGCAGGCGATTCTGGCGATGCCGACCAATGCCGTGCGCGCCGCCAAGCTGGGCTGGCACGCCGCCGATATCATGTGGCGGGCAGCGGGCGACACCGCCACCGACCTCAACCATTATAGCAAGCGCGCGACGCTCGGCAGCATCTATGCCGCGACGCTGCTGACCTTCGTCAATGACGAGAGCGAGGATCATGCCGACAGCCGCGCATTCCTGACGCGACGGATCGAGGGGATCATGCGCTTCGAGAAGATGAAGGCCCGGTTCAAGGGCGTGGGCGATGGCGAGCATCTCAGCCTGTCGCGCTTCATCGGCCGGCTGCGCTACCCGGCGGTGTGAAGTTCGGGCTGGCCTTCACCAGACGTAATTGATAGTCAGTCGCAAATCTGATTTCTGGTTAAGAGTCCATCCTCCTTGCGCCTGACCGATCTGCCCCTGCGCCAACCCGCTTTTGTTGAAACCATCGACTGGGAATCGCTGTCGTCCGTGGAAGGACAGCGCCTGCGCGAGTTCGGCCTGTGCGAAGGCGCCAGCGTCGAGGCGCTGCATCATGGCGGCCTGCTGGGTCGTGGACCGCTGGCGGTGAAGATCGGGCGCATGACGGTGGCGATGCGCCGCAACCATGCCGCCGCCGTGGAGGTCAGCACCGGCCCGCAGGAGGCGCAGGCATGAGCGGCCTTCCCCTTGTCGCGCTGGTCGGCAATCCCAATGCGGGCAAGAGCGCCCTGTTCAACGCGCTGACCGGCGCGCGGCAGAAGCTGGGCAATTATCCGGGCGTCACGGTGGAGCGCAAGGCGGGCCGGCTGTCACTGGCCGACGGGCGGCCAGTCGAACTGGTCGACCTGCCCGGCACCTACAGCCTGTCGCCGGCCAGCCCCGACGAACAGGTGACGCGCGACTTCGTGCTGGGCAAGCAGGCTGGCGAGAAGCTGCCCGACGCGCTGGTGATCGTGGTCGACGCGTCAAACCTCGACAATCATCTGCGCTTTGCGCTGGAGCTGATCGCGCTGGGCCTGCCCACCGTCGTCGCACTCAACATGGTCGATCTGGCCACCCGCGACGGGCTGGAACTGGACGCCAATGTGCTGGCGCGCGAACTGGGCGTGCCGGTGGTGTCCACCGTGGCGGTGCGCAAGCGCGGCCTGGATCATCTCAAGACCGAGCTGGAAACGCTGCTCGGCGCGCAGACGGGCATGTTGCGCGCCTCCGCCGGTGAACCCGATTTCGACGCCGTGCGCCGCGAGGCCCGGCGCATCGCCCGCGCTGCGATCGTGCGCGAAACCCCGTCGCGCCGGCTGACGGCGGCGGTCGACCGGGTCGCGTTGCACCCGGTCCTGGGCCTCGCCCTGCTGCTGGGTCTGTTGTTCGTGATGTTCCAGGCGGTCTTTTCCTGGGCATCGGTGCCCGCCGACATGCTGGAAGGCTGGGTCACGGCGCTGGGTGAGGCGGTGACCAACACTTTGCCGCCTGGCATCATCCACGACTTCCTGCTGCAGGGCGTGGTCGGCGGCGTCGGCGCGGTGATCGTGTTCCTGCCGCAGATCCTGATCCTCTTCTTCTTCATCCTGATGCTGGAGGCGACCGGCTATATGGCCCGTGCCGCCTTCCTGATGGACGGCATCATGGCCAAGGTCGGCCTGTCGGGCCGGGCCTTCATCCCCCTCCTCTCCTCCTTCGCCTGCGCCGTGCCGGGAATCATGGCGACGCGCACGATCAGCGACCCCAAGGACCGGCTGACCACGATCCTGATCGCGCCGCTGATGACCTGTTCGGCGCGACTGCCGGTCTATGGCCTGATCATCGCCGCCTTCATTCCGGCGCGCAGCGTGGGGCCGGGCATCGGCCTCCAGGGGCTGGTGCTGTTCCTGCTCTATGTCGCCGGCATCGTCGGTGCCATGCTGGCCGCCTGGGCACTGCGCCTGACCGTGGCCAAGGGCCGCAGCGGCGGGTTCCTGATGGAAATGCCGAAATATCAGTGGCCCCGGCCGCAGGATATCCTGATCGGCCTGTGGCAGCGCGGCGTCATCTTCCTGAAGCGCGCCGGCACCATCATCCTGGCCACCAATATCGTGCTGTGGGTGCTGGCCAGCTTCCCTCATGCGCCCGAGGGCGTGAAGCAGAGCGAATATTCGATCGCCGGGCGGATCGCGGGCGGCATCAACGTGCTGGTCGAGCCGATCGGCTTCAACCGCGACATTTCGCTGGCCCTGCTGCCCAGCATGGCGGCGCGCGAAGTCGCCGTCTCCGCCATCGCCACCGTCTATGCGATCGATGCCGAGGATGATGCCGAGGCGCTGGAACAGGGACTGGGCGACCGGCTGGCCGGCCGCTGGAGCCTGGCCACAGCCCTCGCCTTCCTGGCCTGGTTCGTGTTCGCGCCGCAGTGCATTTCGACCATCGCTGTCACAAGGCGCGAGACCAATGGCTGGAAATGGCCATTGTTCATGATTGGTTACCTGTTCGTGCTGGCCTACGCCGCGGCGGGCGTGACATATTGGGCGGCGGTCGCGATGGGACTCGGATGATCCCAAGCTGGCCTTTGGCCTAGCTTTGTTCTTCGAGGCTTCTATAACGGCGCCTTTAGTGCTTTCGGAGGAATCATGGCAGGCTCGGTCAACAAGGTCATTCTCATTGGGAATCTGGGGGCCGACCCGGAAGTGAAGAGCTTCCAGAATGGCGGCAAGATCTGCAACCTGCGGATCGCGACCTCGGAAAGCTGGAAGGACCGCATGTCGGGGGAGCGCAAGGAGCGCACCGAATGGCATAGCGTCGTCATCAATTCCGAAGGCCTGGTGGGCGTCGCCGAGCGCTTCCTGCGCAAGGGATCGAAGATCTACATCGAGGGCCAGCTGCGCACCCGCAAGTGGCAGGACAATAATGGCAATGACCGCTACACCACCGAGGTCGCCCTGTCGGGCCCCGGCGCGGTGCTGACCATGCTGGACGGCGCGCCTGGCGGCGGTGGCGGCCAGGGCGGTGGCTATGGCGGTGGGCGCTCCTCGGGCGGCGGCAACCAGGGCGTCAGCGATTGGGGCGCGAGCAGCGGCGGCTTTGGCGGCGGCGATTATGACGATTTCGGCGGCGGCAACAGTGGCGGCGGCTTTGGTGGCGGGCGCTCGTCGGGCGGCGGCAACCAGGGTGGCGGCTTCGGCGGCGGACGCGCCTCGGGCGGCGGTCAGGGCGGCCCGAACTTCGACAACGACCTGGACGACGAAGTCCCGTTCTGATCGGTCCTTTCCACAGGGATTGACCTGACATGCATGTCCTGCTGACCGGATCGTCGGGCTGGCTGGGCCGTTTCTTGGCGCCGATGCTGCGCGCGGCGGGACATGCAGTGACCGGCCTGGACGTCGCGTCAGGCCGGGGCACCGACATCATCGGATCGGTCGCCGACCGGGCGCTGATCGAGCGCGTCTTTGCCGAACGCGGGATCGAGGCGGTGATCCATGGCGGCGCGCTGCACAAGCCGGACATCGCCCGCTACCCCGCCCAGGCCTTCATCGACGTCAATGTCACCGGCACGCGCAACCTGCTGGAAGCAGCGGTCGCGGCGGGGCATGACCGCTTCGTCATGACATCCACCACATCGCTGATGATCAGCCAGGCGGTGCGCGACGAAGCTGGCGATGCGGCAGTGTGGCTCGACGAGCAGAGCGGTCCGTTGGAGCCGCGCAACATCTATGGCGTGACCAAGCTGGCGGCCGAGGGGCTGTGCCGGGTGCAGCAACTGGAGTGCGGCATCGGCTGTACCATCCTGCGCACCGCCCGCTTCTTCCCGGAGGATGACGACACGGACGCCAGCCTGTCGGGGCTGAATCTGAAGGCCAATGAATTTCTCCATCGCCGGCTGACGGTCGAGGATGCGGCGCGGGCGCATCTGGTTGCGCTGGAACGGACGCCGCCAGCGCGTTGCGAAACCTATCTGGTTTCCGCGCCAACGCCGTTCGTTCGGGCGGAAGCCAAGGAACTGAAGCGCGATGCGGCGGCAGTGATCGCGCGCCATTTTCCCGAAGCTGCAGAGCTATATGCCCGACGTGGCTGGCAACTGCCAGCGTCGATCGGCCGGGTCTATGACGCGGGATTGGCGCAGCGCCAGATGGGGTTTCGCTGCGCGACGGACTTTGCCGCGATCCTGACGGCGCTGGTGAACGATGCGGCGATGCCGTTCGTTCACGACGCCGGTTATGTGTCGCCAGCCGTGCAAAGTTGACAGCGAAGCTGACAGTTTGAGCCCATTATTGCGTTACTGATTTTAGAGCGGCCATTCCGATCATTCGTTACTTTTAATCACGAATGATGATCGATCCGCTGCATCAGTGTGAGTGGAGAGATGGATGTGACTCTCCGCTCGCATTATGCGATAATGATTTGCATGAGCAAAATTGAAGCTGCCATCGGTGTGCCAATCCGACAGATAGTCCACCCGCTGCAGCTGGCAATCGGTGGCGCCATCACCCTGTCGGGCATCGGGATTTTGCTGGCGCAGGCCGTCCGCCTGCTCTGACGGGCAACAGGGGCGACCAGCGGCCACCCCTGCGGATCGAAACTTAGTTGGCCAGTTCGGCCTTCGCGAAGTCGCGAATATGGGCGCCGATATCCTCGCGCTCCAGCGCCAGGGCGAGGTTCGCCTCGATATAGCCGGCCTTGGAGCCGCAGTCGAAACGGCGACCGTCGAAGGTGACACCGTGGAAGGGCTGCTTGCCGATCAGCGAGGCCATGGCATCGGTCAGCTGGATCTCGCCGCCCGCGCCCTTTTCCTGGGTTTCCAGGATCGTCATGACGTCGGGCTGCAGGATATAGCGGCCGGGCAGGATGAGGTTGGAGGGGGCGGTGCCGAGCTTGGGCTTTTCCACCAGACCCTTCACTTCGGTCAGGGCACCGTCGCGCGCGCCCGGATCGATCACGCCATAGCTGGGCGTCTGGTCCATCGGGATTTCGAGCGCGCAGACCAGATTGCCATCGACCTTTTCATAGGCCTCGACCATCTGCTTCATGCAGCCATTGCCGGGCGCACCCTTCATGAACTCGTCGGGCAGGATGATGGCGAACGGCTCGTCGCCGACGATGTCGCGGGCACACCAGATGGCGTGGCCCAGGCCCAGCGGCTCCTGCTGGCGCAGGAACACCGCGTCGCCGGGCGCTAGGCGCGTCCCTTCGAGCGCCGAAAGATCCTTGCCGCGCTCGCGCTGGGTGATCTCGCATTCGAAGGCGATGTCGAAATAATCCTCGATCGCGCCCTTGCCGCGTCCGGTGACGAAGATCATCTGCTCGATCCCGGCCTCGCGCGCTTCATCCACGGCATATTGGATCAACGGACGGTCGACCACGGGCAGCAATTCCTTGGGCACCGACTTGGTGGCGGGCAGAAAGCGCGTGCCAAGTCCGGCGACAGGAAAGACGGCTTTGCGAATCGGCTTGTTCGACATGGGACTCCGTTCTCGATGGATACCGGTCCGCTGGGGATCGCGAACCGGGAGGAAAAGGTCAAGTGGTGCGACTACTTGTCTTTTATCTGTCAGATATTCAGCAGACGCTGCGCCACTTGTTCAAGCGCAGCGATTTCTTCGTCCAAATGTTCCAGACTGACATGCTGAGCATTATTACGTAGGTCGCGGCAGAGAAAGCCGTCGGGCGCCGGTTGCTGAAAGCCGCCGATGATCAAGGAGCGAAACCGGTCGATACGCTGGAGATCGCGTTCGACCTCTGCAATCTCGGTCAATGCGGCCGCATTGCGACGATCCCGCATCGCGACGGTGGTGCGTAACTCGGTCATCAGCTTCGTCATGGTCGGCCGCGTGCGGGCGCCCACGGTACGCACGTCGCCCATGGTTTCCCGCAATTCGGCCAGCCGCGCCTCCAGACTGTGCTCCAACATCGTCCAGGCACAAACCAATCGTCCGATGCCGCACAATAATGCCGCATCTTCCGGCGCATAGGCCGCAACCGGCTTCGTCACCTTGTCGTCCTGCGCCAATTCCGCGCTCACGCCCCGCATACTCCTCATGCCCCTGAATCTGCGCAGACCCGGCCGGAAAGGCCAGAGCATGGGGTCGCGCTCGCCCGCTAGCCGGGCACGGGCCAGCGGAATATGTGCTGAAACGTCGGCAAGCCGAACAAGTTGCGTTCAGCGGTGGCCGATCGGAAGTCGCCAAATCAGAAATCTATGGCGATGCCCTTGCGCTCCCAGTCGCCATAGCGGACCGGGCTGAGTTCCTCGTCCAGCACCGGCTGCTGGTCGACCGGATCGGGCTGGGGCACGGGCGGGCTCTTGGAGAGATGCTCGGGGGCCTTCACATGCGCCGGGCGCTTGCCGTTGAAATGTCCCATGTCGGGCCTTTCGATTGCGGAGCGCGCGCGGCAACCCCATATTCAGTAGAAGGCCCGCTATCTGGGCCGCAAAGGAGCGATGTGCAAGTGAGTGGTTTTCGCACGGTGATGCTGTTGTCGGCGCTGACGGCGCTGTTCATGGCGCTGGGTTATACGCTGGGCGGCAGCGGCGGCGCGGTGATCGCCCTGCTGGTGGCGGCGGGCATGAACCTGTTCACCTTCTGGAATGCCGACAAGATCGTGCTGTCCATGCACAATGCGCGCGAGGTGGATGCCCGGAGCGCGCCCGAATTTTACGGCCTGGTCCAGGCGCTGAGCCAGCGCGCCGGCCTGCCGATGCCGCGCGTCTATGTGATCGACCAGGATGCGCCCAACGCCTTTGCCACCGGCCGCAATCCTGAAAATGCCGCCGTCGCGGCGACCACCGGCCTGCTCAACATGCTGACCCGCGATGAGGTGGCCGGCGTGATGGCGCATGAACTGGGCCATGTGAAGAATCGCGATACCCTCATCATGACGATGGTGGCGACCATTGCCGGTGCCATTTCGATGCTGGCCAATTTCGGCCTCTTCTTCCGCGGCGGCAATGAGGAGAATGGCCATAGCAACATGATCGCGACCTTGCTGGCGGTGATCGTCGCCCCCTTTGCCGCGATGATCGTGCAGATGGCGATCAGCCGCACCCGCGAATATGGCGCCGACCAGGCAGGGGCGGAGATCAGCGGCAATCCGCGCGCACTTGCCTCCGCCCTGGCCAAGATTTCCGGCCGGGCCGAGCTGATCCCCAACCCGGTGGCCGAGCGCAATCCCGCCGCTGCGCAGCTCTATATCGTACCGGTGCATGTGAGCGAGTTGTTCTCGACCCACCCGGCGACCGAGAAGCGTATCGCCGCGCTGGAGGAAATCGCGCAGGATATGGGGCAGAAGGACGGCCCGCCGCCCATGACTATGCCGTCGCAAACTTCGACGCGCGCATCGGCCCTTTCTCCGGTGGCGTCGCCAGTGGCAGCGCCCAAGCGTCGGCGCAGCGCCCTTGATCCACACGGGCGCTGATGCCGGTCGACGAGATTGGCGAGATCGCCTTCCGCGCCGCCGGGTTCGTGGCGCGCGAGGCGGCCGGACTGGTCGTCGACATCGCCGTCGACTATATCTTTTCCCGCCACACGCCGCGCCTGTTCCATGCGATCGGCCGGCGGACGATCGCGATCGCTACGCTGGGTCGCAAACGCATCCCCTCTTCCTTGCGGGTCGTACCGAAGCGGATGGTGCCGCGCCCGCGCCGGTCGGACTGGTTGGCGCTGTGGGTCGGCGTCGCCACCAGCATCGCCCTGGTTGCGGCAGCGATCTACACGGCCGTCTGCTTCGTTTGAAGATGACCCCAGGGCCAAAAGCGCGTAGGGGCCGCTGATGTCCCGTCGTCCCAACGCCCGTTCCGGTGCCCCGCGCGCCGATGATGTCCCCGGCCTGCCCGCGCGCCGCGCGGCCCTGAAGCTGCTGGACGCCGTCTTGCGTCGGGGCGATCCGCTGGAAATCGCGCTGCATGGCGCGACCCAGGGGCTGGCCGACCGGGCCGACCGCGCACTGGTTCATGCCATCGTCGCCGAGACGCTGCGCCATTTGCCCGATCTCGACGCGCTGATCGACGGCGCCACCAAGCAGCCCCTGCCCGACGATGCCAAGGCGCGCATGGTGCTGCGCATCGCGCTGATCCAGGTGCTGGCGCTGGGCACCGCGCCCCATGCGGCGATCGCCACCGCACTGCCGCTGGTCGATGGCGGGCCGCGCAAACTGGTCCATGGCGTGTTCGGCACGGTGACCCGCGCCGAGCCGAGCCTGCCCGTGCCGCCCACCCTGCCCGCCGACGTCGCCGAACGCTGGACCGGGCAATGGGGCGAGGCGATGCCGCTGGCCGCCGCCCATGCCTATGCCGTGCGCCCGCCGGTCGATGTCAGCCTGCACGATCCGGCCGAGACCGGCAAATGGGTCGAGGCGCTGGGCGGCAGCAGCTTTGCGCCCGGCCATGTCCGTCTGCCCGAGGGGGCGGTCGTGCCCGACCTGCCCGGCTTTGCCGAGGGCGCCTGGTGGGTGCAGGATCTGGCCGCCTCCTGCCCGGCCCGACTGCTCGGTGCGGGCGAAGGCCGGACCGTGCTGGACCTGTGCGCAGCGCCGGGCGGCAAGACGATGCAACTGGCGGCCGCCGGCTGGACCGTGACCGCGGTCGACCAGTCGAAAAAGCGGCTGGAGCGGCTCAGCGAAAATCTGGCCCGCACCGGCCTGTCGGCCGATGTCGTGCAGGCGGATTTGCGCCAATGGGCACCCGAGGCGCCGGTCGATGCGCTGCTGCTCGACGCGCCCTGCACCGCCACCGGCATCTATCGCCGTCATCCCGACGTGCTGCACCGCATCGGCCCGCGCCAGATCGCGGAACTGGCCGAACTGCAGGGCGAACTGCTGGCCCGTGTCGCCGACTGGGTGAAGCCGGGCGGGACGCTGATCTACGCCACCTGCTCGCTGGAACAGGCCGAGGGCGAGGCGCAGCTGGCGCGCTTCCTGGCGGTGCGCCCCGATTTTCAGCTCCGGCCAGTGCAGGCAGGCGAACTGCCCGACGGCATGGCGCCCAGCGCCGACGGCTGGCTGCGCACCCTGCCCGACACGCTGGCGGAGCAGGGCGGCACCGACGGCTTTTTCGTTGCAAGGATCGTGCGCATCGGGAACTAAGGCTTAACCATGAGGGGCTTAAGGTGAGGCCCTTCGCTGGAAAGGCCCGTCTTGCGTCCGACCGAACCCCTGCCCCTGCATCATAGCTGGCCACTCTACGACCTGCGCGAGCATCTCGCGCCGGTGGTTCTGGACCAGGATATTGCGGGGAATGAGGCGGCGCTGGCGGACCGGGGGCTGGGCCTGTGGCATTGCAATCTGGCCGACAACAGCATCAGCTGGACCCAGGGCGTCTATGACATATTCGGGCTGGAGCCGGGCAGCATCGTGCCCCGGCCACTGTCGGTGTCGCTCTATGCGCATGACAGCCGCGAAGCGATGGAACGGCTGCGCGCCTATGCCATCCGCCACCAGCGCGGCTTCACGCTGGACGTCGACATTCGCCGCCCGGACGGCAGCGACTGCGCGATGCGGCTGATCGCCGCGCCGGTGCTACTGGACGGCGAGACGGTGGCGCTGCACGGGGTCAAGCAATGGCTGCCGAAGGATGTCGGCGCGCCGGTCCGACTGGAACCCACGACCTTCTTCATCCCCTGACGCGACTCATCGCCGCACCGCGCAAATCATGCGTTGCCCTCGCCCCAAGGGAGGGCTAATGCGAGCGGTCAAATGATCCATCCCATTCTCATCTCTCCGTCCATCCTGTCCGCCGATTTCGCACGGCTGGGCGAGGAAGTCCGCGCCATCGACGAAGCCGGTTGCGACTGGATCCATATCGACGTGATGGACGGCCATTTCGTGCCCAACATCACCATCGGTCCGGCCGTGGTGAAGGCGCTGCGCCCGCACACGAAAAAACCGTTCGACGTGCATCTGATGATCTCGCCGGTGGACCAGTATCTCGACGCCTTCGCCCAGGCCGGCGCCGACATCATCACCGTCCACCCCGAGGCCGGCCCACACATCCACCGCACCGTGCAGCATATCAAGTCGCTGGGCGTGAAGGCCGGCGTGGTGCTGAACCCCGGCACCCCGGCCAAGATGCTGGACTATCTGATCGACGATATTGACCTGATCCTGGTGATGAGCGTCAATCCCGGTTTCGGCGGCCAGAGCTTCATCGAGAATCAGCTGCGCAAGATCGAGGCGTGCCGCAAGATGATCGAGAAGAGCGGCCGTGACATCCGCCTGCAGGTGGATGGCGGCATCGACATCAACACCGCGCCCAAGGCGATCGCGGCGGGCGCCGACGTGCTGGTCGCCGGCACCGCGACCTTCCGCGGCGGCCCGGCCGCCTATGCCGACAATATCAGGACGCTGCGGGGCGGGTGACGAACCAGCGGCGCCAGTCCTCCCCTGTCGCGGTCGAGGCCGGTCATGACCCGGCCGACGACGGCATCGAACAGGGCAAGCGGCTCATCCGCGTCGCGGATGACAAGGGTCTGTCGCTGGCCGAGCGGATCGCCAATCATTTCTATCGGCTGAGCTGGAAGACGCCGCTGCACAGCCGGCGGCTGAAGGGCAAATATCCGCTCAAGTTGTTGGCGGTGCCGGACGATGTCGTGCCCGGCGACCCGCGCGCCGGCCAGGCGATTCGTGCCGGCTATTTCCTGTTCCGGGGCCAGAAGCTGGCGATCGACACGATCGATTTCGGCAAATTGGCGGTCGGCCCGGCCTTCACCGACTATCTGCACAGCTTCCGCTGGCTGCGCGACCTGTCGACCGCCGCGACGCGCGAGCAGGGCGCGCCGGTGGCCGAGGCGCTGATGCGCAAATGGCTGGCCGCCCATGCCGAAACGCCGAGCGACCCGGCCTGGCGCGCCGACAATGCGGCCTGGCGGCTGCTGTTCTGGACCGCCCATGCGCCGCTGATCCTGTCGTCGAGCGACCTGGTCTATCGGTCGCTGGTGCTCAACTGCATCGCCCGCACCGCGCGCCATCTGGACCAGAGCGCGGACAAAGCCGCGCCGGGCCTGCCGCGCCTGGTCGCCTGGGGCGGGATCGTCGCGGCGTCGATGCTGATGCCCGGCGGCAATCCGCGCAAGCTGTTCGGCGAAGCGGGCCTGAAGCGCGCGATCGACAGCGCCTTCCATGGCGATGGCGGCATCATTTCCCGGTCGCCGCTGGCGCAGCTGGAAGGCGTGATGCTGCTGGCGATGGTGGTCGCGGTCTATGAGGTGCGGCGCGAGCAGGTGCCCGGCTTCCTGATCGACGGGCTGAGCCGCGCGGTGCCGGCCTTGCTGGGCCTGACCCATGGCGATGGGGGGCTGGGCAACTGGCAGGGCGCGGGCGCGGTCGACCCCGACATGGTCGAGGCGCTGGTGCAGGCCAGCCGGGTGCGGACCCGGCCGCTGCGCCAGGCGCGCGACTGGGGCTATCAGCGGATCAGCGCGGGCAATACGGTGGTGCAGATCGATGCGGCGCCGCCGCCGGTCGCACGCCTGGCCGCAGCCGGCTGCGCCTCCACCGGCGCGATCGAGATCAGCGACGGGCGGCTGCGGCTGGTGATCAATTGCGGCGGCGCAGCGCTGGAAGGCGCCTATATCCCGCGCGATCTGGCCCAGGCGCTGCGCTCCACCGCGGCGCACAGCACGCTGGTGCTGGACGACAGCAATTCGACCGCGCTGATGCCCGACGGCACGCTGGGCAAGGGCGTGACCGAGGTCGAGCTGAACCGGCAGGAGCTGGACAATGGCAGCCGCGTGGAACTGAGCCATGACGGCTATGTCCGCCGCATGGGCTATGTCCACCGCCGGCTGCTGATGATGAGCGGCGATGGCAAGGAAGTGCGCGGCGAGGATATGCTGACCCCGGCGACGCGCGGCAAGAAGCCGGTCAAGCGGCCGGTGCAGCTGCGCTTCCATCTGGCGCCGGGCGTGGAACCGACCCTGACCGCCGACAGCCAGGGCGCGTTGCTGCGGATCGAGCTGGGCGCGCTGTGGCAGTTCCGGACCGGCGCCGGCGTGCTGAGCGTCGAGGATAGCCTGTGGGTCGATGGCGACGGCCGCCCCCACCCCACAAGGCAGTTGGTGGTCACGAGCGAAGCACTGCCGGGCGGCTCCAGTATCGGCTGGCTGTTCAAGCGGGTCGGCTGACCCGCATCGCATTGGCCATCACGCGGGCGCTATTGTTCAGCCGGCTATCGATGTCCGTTTTTTCCTATGAACGGCCCGGACAAGGGCGCATGCAAGAGGGGCGACCCGAGGCCCGTTTGCTACCAATCAACGACCTCGCTCTCAGGCCCGGCCACTTTCAGCGGCCGGGCCGCTAGCGCCTCCCTCCCTTAAGCCTAATCCGATCTTCATTCTTTCATCCTAGGCAGTCCGCATGATGGCGGGGCTTTACGACCGGATGGGATCGATCCCGACCGCGCAGTTGCGACGGATTGCGCATATATGGTGCGTGGTCGCGGGCACACTGTTCCTGGCCTATCTGGCGCGGCAGCTACGCCAGGGCATGACCGATGGCGCCGGCCATCCCTTTGGCGAGGATTTCCTGAATTTCTGGTCCGGCGCGCATCTGGCGGTGACGGGACAGGCCGGCATCATCTATGATCTGGCCGCTTTCCATGCGTTCGAGATCGGAATCGCCGGCGCGCCCATCGACCTCTATCATTACAGCTATCCGCCGGTGATGTGGCTGATCTCCGCCCCGTTCGGCCTACTGCCCTATCCGCTGGCCTGGGCCGCCTGGCAATTGCTGGGATGGGGCGCCTTCGCGCTGGCGGTGCGGCGACTGGCGGTTTGGCAACTGGCGCCGGCGCAGTGGCTGCTGGTCGCGCTGGCGGTGCCGGCGGTGTTCATCAATGCGATGGGCGGTCAGAATGGCTGCTGGACGGCGGCCATAATCGGCTGGGGCCTGATCCTGTTGCGCGAGCGGCCAGCGATGGCGGGCATGATCCTGGCCCTGTTCGTGGTGAAGCCGCAACTGGGCTGGCTGACCCCGCTCGCCTTGCTCGCCGGGCGGCAATATTGGGCGCTGGCCGCGTTCATCGGGACGGCGCTGGCGCTGATCCTCATCACCCTGCCGCTGTTCGGGATCGATGCCTGGATCGCCTATGTGCAACAAGGCAGTCTGCTCAAGAGCGTGATCCTGGAATATGGCGACGGCACATGGCACCGGATGCTGTCCATCTTCGTGCTGGTCCGGCATGTCGGCGCACCGATCCCGCTGGCCTATGCCGCGCAGGCGATCGCCAGCCTGACCGTCGCCCTGCTGGTGCTGCGGGTCTGGCACCGGGAGGGACCGACGGCGCGAGCCAAGGCGCTGCTGGTACTGGGTGTGCTGGCAGGGTCGCTCTATGTCAGCGACTATGATTGCGTGATGGCGCTGCTCGCTGCGCTATGGCTGGGGCCACAGGCAACGGCAGGGCTGCGTGGGCGGATGGTGTTGCTGCTGGCGATGCCCTTGTTCGCCGCGCCGCTGGCACTGATGAGCGGGGTCGCGCTGGGCGCTTTGGCCTTGTGGCCGGCGCTGCTAGGCGCCAGCCTGCAGCGCGCGCCCTATCTGGCAGGCGACGGCCTGAGATAGGTATCGAACCAGGCGACGGTGCGGGTCAGCGAGTCGAGCTGATTCTCCTTCTTCTGGAAGCCATGGCCCTCGGCCGGATAGAAGATCGTTTCCACCACATTGCCCTTGGCCTTGAGGATATCATGCACCTCCTGCGCCTGGCCGCGCGGCACGCGAATGTCGTTTTCGCCCTGGATGGTAAGCAGGGGCGCCCTGGCGGCGCGGATATAGGTGAGCGGCGAGGCGGCGTCATAGACCTGGGGATCGCTGTCGGGCGTGCCCAGCAGGCTGCGCTGATAGGCCTTTAGTTCCTCATCCTGATCGCGATACATGGTGCGCCAGTTGATGATGCCGAACCACTGGACGGCGGCGGCGAACTCGTCGGGCGCCCGGCCGATCGCCATCAGGGTCATGAAGCCGCCATAACTGCCGCCGAAGATGCCGACCCGCTTGGCATCGACATAGCCGCTATCGACCAGGAAATGCTTGGCCGCGACCGTGTCCTTGAGGTCGGCGCCGCCCAGATCCTTGACGTTGCCGTCCTGGAATGCCTTGCCATAGCCGGTCGAGCCGCGGAAATTGGGCTGGATCACGACATAGCCGCGGCTGGCAAAGGCGGTGGCGTAGCGGCTGTAACCATCCTGCGCCTGACCGGTGGGACCGCCATGGGGCAGGACGATGGCGGGGTTGCTGCCGTCGCGCTTCAGATTAGCGGGCATGGTCACGATCGCGCTGATCAGCGTACCGTCGAAGCTCTTGTAGGTGACGACATCGGACTTGGGCAGCGCGGCGGGCTGGAGGCTGGCGATGGCGAGCAGTGTCGCGGGACGCGCGGTGCCGGCCGCGAGGTCATAGAGATAGAGGTTGGCCGGCGAGTCGGCGCCCGAATGGTTGAGCATCAGCATGGCGCCGTCGGGCGAGCGCGGCTCGCTGCCGACCAGATAATTGACACCCGGCGGGATGGCGAGCGGTGTTTCCGCGCCGCTCGCCAGGTCGAAGCGATAGAGGCTACTGCGCGCGTCGGCGTTGATACGGAAGATGAGCGCCCTGCCGTCGCGGGTGAAGCTGGCCGGCACCTGTTCCCAGGGCGTGGATTTGAGCCAGCGCCATTTGCCGGTGGCGGCTTCGAGCAGGCCGCCATGAATCTGGCCGCTGCCTTCATCCGTGGAGACGGCGATCCATTTGCCGTCGGCGGTCGCATCGGTCGCGGCATAGACGGTGTCGGCCTTGCCGAGCAATTTCGCCGCCTTGCCGCTGGCGACGTCGATGCGCCAGATTTCGCTGACCTTGGAATCGATCCGCATGCGGTTGGCGATCAGTGCCTTGCCATCCGCGATCCAGGCGACCGGTGACCAGCCGAACTGCGGGTCGGCCTCCTGCGTGAGGTCGCGCACCCTGCCCGCGCCGTCCATCACCGCGACATTGGACTGGCCCTGGGTCTTGTGCTTGGTGACGAGCGCGACCAGCCCGCCGCTGGGGCCGACCAGCAAGTCGCTTTCGCGCCGGTCGGGGGTGTTGGTGAGATTTTCGACCGCGCTGCCGTTCACCGGCACGCGGTAGATGTCGCTATATTCATTGCCGCCGACATCCTGCTGGAACAGCAGGTAGCGTCCGTCAGCCGAGGCGGCGAGGCCGGTCTGGGCATCATCCGACTGGGTCAGTTGCACCGGCCAGCTGCCGGCGGTGTCGGTGCGCCAGATATTGGTGCGGCCGGTGAGGTTGGTGGCGACGAAGATCTGTTTGCCGTCGGCACTCCACGCCGCGCTCGACAGGCTGCGCGAGGCCCCGATATCGGCGAGCGGCACGGCGCGGGCGTCGGGATTGACCGGCGAGGTCAGGCTTTTGGGATCGGTAACTGCCCGTTCCGGCGCCGGAATTTGCGCCAGCACCGGAAAGGCGGCGAACAAGGGCAAGGCGGTGGCGGCGAGCAGATAGCGCATGTCAGATCCCCCAACTGTTATGCAATCACAATACAGTAGCGGCAAAGGCCCGCAAGATCGGGAAATTCCCTGCGCTTGAGGACTGTATTTTTGCGCCGCGCGCGACTAGAGGGCTGCGGCAAGCCTGAAGCGGCATCCCGAACAGCAGGAAGCATCCCCATGACCACCGACGTCACCATCAAGCGCGCCCTCCTTTCCGTATCGGACAAGACCGGCCTCATCGAACTGGGCCAGGCACTGGGCCAGCATGGCGTCGAACTGGTGTCCACCGGCGGCACCGCCAAGGCGCTGCGCGAGGCGGGCCTGGCCGTGAAGGATATTTCCGAGCTGACCGGCTTTCCCGAAATGATGGACGGCCGCGTCAAGACGCTGCACCCCAAGGTCCATGGCGGCCTGCTGGCGGTGCGGGGCAATCCCGAGCATGTCGCGTCGATGGACGAGCATGCAATCGGCGCGATCGACCTGGTGATCGTCAACCTCTATCCCTTCGCCGCGACCGTGGCCAAGGGCGCCGACCGCGACGAGATCATCGAGAATATCGACATTGGCGGCCCGTCGATGGTCCGTTCGGCCGCGAAGAATCATGAGAGCGTCGCGATCGTCACCGATCCGGCCGACTATGCCCGCCTGATCGCCGAAATGGCCGAGAAGGGCGGCGCCACCAGCTATGATTTCCGCCGGATGCTGGCGGCCAAGGCCTATGCCGCCACCGCCGCCTATGATTCGATGATCGCCAGCTGGTTCGCCTTTGCCGACCAGGGCGTCGCCTTCCCCGAAAGCCTGTCACTGTCGAGCAAGCTCAGCACCACGCTGCGCTATGGCGAGAACCCGCACCAGTCGGCGGCGCTCTACCTGCCCAACGGCCCGACCGCGAATGGCATCGCCCAGGCCAAGCAGATCCAGGGCAAGGAACTGAGCTACAATAATTATAACGACGCCGATGCGGCGCTGGAGCTGGTCAGCGAATTCCGCGACGGCCCGCCGACCGTGGTGATCGTGAAGCACGCCAATCCGTGCGGCGTCGCCACCGGCGATACGCTGATCGAAGCCTATGAAGCGGCGCTGGCCTGCGACAGCGTGTCGGCATTCGGCGGCATCATCGCCGTCAACCGTCCGCTCGACGGCCCGACCGCCGAAGCGATCAGCGGCATCTTCACCGAAGTCGTCGCCGCGCCCGACGCCGATGACGAAGCCAAGGCGATCTTTGCCAAGAAGAAGAATCTGCGCCTGCTGCTGACCGGCGAACTGCCCGATCCGGCCCGCCCCGGCCTGATGGTCAAGAGCATTGCCGGCGGCCTGCTGGTCCAGAGCCGCGACAATGGCAAGGTCGATCTGGATGCGCTCAAGGTCGTGACCAAGCGCGCGCCTACCGAGCAGGAGTTGAAGGATTGCCTGTTCGCCTGGACCGTGGCCAAGCATGTGAAGTCGAACGCGATCGTCTATGCCAAGGGCGGCAGCACCGCCGGCGTCGGCGCGGGCCAGATGAACCGTCTGGAATCGGCGCGCATCGCCGCCTGGAAGGCGAAGGACGCGGCCGAGAAGGCCGGCTGGAGCGAACCGCGTACCATCGGTTCGGCGGTCGCCTCCGACGCCTTCTTCCCCTTCGCTGACGGCCTGCTGGCGGCAGTGGAAGCCGGCGCGACGGCGGTGATCCAGCCGGGCGGCTCGATCCGTGACGAGGAAGTCATTGCTGCAGCAGATGAAGCGGGCCTGGCGATGGTCTTCACCGGCATGCGTCACTTCCGCCATTAAGGCTTGTTTCCCAACGCGCTAGATGGCGCGTTGGGACGATATCGCGATCAGGTTTATGCGGGTGCGAAACGATCCTGTTCGCACCCGCAAAATCGCAGAAAACTGCCATTTTTTGGCAATTGGCCTCTTTTCAATGTCACCGGGCAATCCTATTTAGGATGACGACCCCGCACCCACGTCAGGCGTTGGGCACGACATAAGAAAAAGCATGTTCGACAGGAGAATAGGATGACCAAGAAGACGCTGGTGGCGATGGCCGCCACCCTGGCCCTTGCGCTGCCTGGCATGGCTATCGCCGGCAACAGCAGCAACGAAGTCGTCGTTGACGGCACCACCGGCCTCACCACCCGCACCATCGCCGTATCGGTGGCCGACCTGAACCTGGCCAGCAACAATGGCCTGCGCCGCGCCGATTATCGCATCAGCCGCGCCGCCAAGCAGGTGTGCGGCTGGGTCAACGGATCGATCCTGCCGGCGACGCCCGACTATCGCGACTGTGTCGGCAGCGCTCTGGACGGCGCACGCAGCGACCTCAACGCGCTGGCCCAGCGCCAGGGCTGATCTTCACCCATCCCGCAAGGGAAGCCTTCCCCGTCACGGGGACTGCAGGGGGCCGTTCCGCACATGCGGGGCGGCCCTTTCCTGTCGGCGGCTCATTCATGCTTACCGGCGATTAACCACTCCTTAGAGGATTTCCTTCACTCAGCGTGACACGAAGGACCATCCAGGGGATATAGAGCATGTCGCGTGTCGACCAGAGTGTGGACGTCGCCATCATCGGGGCAGGCCCGGCCGGCCTGACCGCCGCCTATCTGCTGACGAAGAAAGGCTTTTCCGTCACCGTCATCGAGAAAGACCCGGTCTATGTCGGCGGCATCAGCCGCACGGTCGAACTGGATGGCTATCGATTCGATATTGGCGGCCACCGCTTCTTTTCCAAGTCGAAGGAAGTGGTCGACCTGTGGAACGAAATCCTGCCGGACGATTTCATCCAGCGCCCGCGCATGAGCCGCATCTATTATGAGGGGAAATTCTACTCCTATCCCCTGCGCGCGTTCGAGGCGCTGTGGAATCTGGGTGTGTGGCGCTCGACCCTGTGCATGGCGAGCTTCGCCAAGGCCAAGCTGTTCCCCAACCGCAATGTCCGTTCCTTCCAGGACTGGACCGTCAACGCGTTCGGCCACAAGCTGTTCTCGATCTTCTTCAAGACCTATACGGAAAAGGTCTGGGGCATGCCGTGCGACGAGATGTCGGCCGACTGGGCGGCGCAGCGGATCAAGGGCCTGTCGCTCTGGGGGGCGGTGGTCGATGGGCTGAAGCGCTCGCTGGGCCTCAACAAGAAGCCCAATGACGGCATGGCGACCAAGACGTTGCTCGAAACCTTCCGCTATCCGCGCCTTGGCCCCGGCATGATGTGGGAAGCCGCGCGCGACCGGGTGATCGAGGGCGGCAACCAGATATTGATGGCGCACAGCCTGAAGCAGCTGGCGCAGGATCAGGGCACGGAGCGCTGGCGCGTGGTGGCGGACGGCCCGGACGGCGATGTCATCATCAACGCCGCCCATGTGATTTCGTCCGCGCCGATGCGTGAGCTGGCCGCGCGCATCCATCCGCTGCCCGAAACCCTGCCCGAGGCGATGGAGCTCAAATATCGCGATTTCCTGACCGTGACGCTGATGATCAAGTCGGAGGATCTGTTCCCCGACAACTGGATCTATATCCACGACAGCAAGGTACAGGTCGGCCGCATCCAGAATTTCCGCA
The DNA here is from genome assembly GCF_003711185.1 of Sphingobium sp. LF-16. NCBI lineage: Bacteria > Pseudomonadati > Pseudomonadota > Alphaproteobacteria > Sphingomonadales > Sphingobiaceae > Sphingobium > Sphingobium sp. LF-16. The sequence continues at coordinate 3,348,983 of NZ_CP029335.1, forward strand.
GCTGGTCGCCCGAAATGGTGCCCGATGAATCGGTCGCCTGTGTGGGCCTGGAATATTTCTGCTTCGAGGGCGACGGGCTGTGGGCGTCGGCCGACGCCGACCTGATCGACCTGGCCAAGAAGGAAATGGCCATATTGGGCCTGTGCAATCCCGACGATGTCGTCGGCGGCGCGGTGGTGCGGCAGGAAAAGGCCTATCCGGTCTATGACGATGCCTATGCCGACCATGTGCTGGCGATGCGCACCGAGCTGGAAGCCGTCGCCCCGACGCTCCATCTGGTCGGCCGCAACGGCATGCACCGCTATAACAACCAGGATCATGCGATGATGACGGCGATGTTGACAGTGCGCAACATCGAGGCCGGCACCCGCGTCTATGACGTCTGGGGCGTCAACGAGGATGCCGAATATCATGAATCGGGCGAGGAGGGACAGGATGTCGAAGGACAGCGCGCCGCCCTTGCCAGCGAACGACTGTTGCCTTCCCGCCTGAAGGCCGCATGAGCCGATGGGCGAACCGTTGCGCGCCCTGACCGCCCGGCTGGGCGCCATCGCCACGCGCTTCATGTTCGCCCGCTACCTGCTGGCCAGCATCTGCGCGCTGTCGAGCGACATGGCGGCCTTCCTGATGCTGAGCCGAGCCGGTACAACGCCGATGCTGGCAGCCTTTGGCGGCTATGCGATCGGCCTGGTCGTGCATTGGGTGATCAGCATCCGCTTCGTGTTCGACACGGGCGCCGGCCCCAGTCACGCCCAGCGGTTCGGCTTCGTGGCCAGTGCGCTGGTTGGCATGGAGATCACCATGGCCATGGTTGGCGGGCTGAGCGCCGTCGGCATTGCCCCGGCGATCGCCAAGCTGATATCGGTCCCCGCCAGTTTCCTGAGCGTCTATGCGATCCGCAAATATGGCATTTTCGCGCGCAGTTGAGCGTCATGGCCGCTGGCTGATCCTGCTCGCCTGGCTGGCGTGCAGCGCGGTCATGCTGTGGCTGTTCCATGGCGATTTCGCCGCGCTGGGCTTTCGCGACCCCGACGATGCGATGCGGCTGGTGCAGGTGCGTGACTGGATCGGCGGACAGAACTTCTGGGATGTCAGCCAGCATCGGGTGAACCCGCCACTGGGCGGACCGATGCACTGGTCGCGCATCGTCGACATGCCGGTGGCAGGGCTGATCCTGCTGGCACGGCTACTGCTGGGGCCTGCGACCGCAGAACTGGTCGCCTGCATCACCGTGCCGCTGCTGTTGCTGGGCGGGTTGGCCGGCACCGTGCATCTGGCGGCCCGGCGGCTTGGCGATCCTGTTCTGGCCCTGATGACCGTGGCCTTGCTGCTGACGGCACCGTCGATCCTGGTGCAATTCACGCCGCTGCGGATCGACCATCATGGCTGGCAGATCTGGATGGCGACGATCGCGCTGGCCGGCGCACTGGATAGCAGCCGGGTGCGTGGCGGCGTGACGAGCGCGCTGGCGCTGGCAGTCTGGTTGCAGATTTCGAGTGAAGCCCTGCCCTATGTCGCGCTGTTCGCCGGACTGTTTGCGCTGCGCCAATGGCTTGATGGCCGGGAAGCGCCGCGCTTCATGGCCTTTGCGGCGACGCTGGGCGGGGCGGCGCTTGCGCTGCTGGCCTTGCTGCGCGGAAAGGCGGCCTTGCTGCATGACCAATGCGACGCGCTGTCGGCCGCCTATGTCTGGCCGCTGGTGGCAATGGCGGTGCTGGTGCCGCTGGCCGGCAAGCTGATCGGCACGGCCAGCATGTCCCGGCGCTTCCTGATCGCCGCGATCGGCGGCGGGGCCGCCATTGCGATCCTGCTGGCGATCGGTGGTCCCTGCCTGTCAGGCGATCCGTTCCAGGCGCTCGGGCCGCTGGCCTATAAATATTGGTATTTGCAGGTGATGGAGGGCCGGCCGATCTGGGTGCAGAGCCTGTCGCTGCGCGGCGTGATCCTGTTGCCCGCACTGGTTGGGCTGGCCGGCGCAATGGTCGCCGCGCGGCAAACCGTAAACCGCGATGCGCGCATGCGCTGGTTGGCGCTGGGCCTGTTGCTGCTGGGGGCGATGGCGGTATCGCTGCTGGTTATGCGCGCCGTGTCGGTCGCCCATGTCTATGCTCTGCCCGGTGTCGCCTGGTTGCTGATCGCCCTGTTCCGCAAGGTACAGGCATCATCGCAGGCGCTGGTGCGCGTCCTGGGATCGGTGGCGCTGATCCTGCTGACCCCCGCCGGGATCAGCGCATTGTGGATTGCCCTGATCCCCAACGCCCCGTCGGCCAAGACCAGCGCCGTCAATTGCCGGGCCGCCGCCACGCTGGCGCCGCTGCACACCCTGCCCCCGTCCACCCTGTTCGCGCCGCTGGACCTTGGCCCCGACATATTGGTGCAGACGCCGCACCGCGTGATCGGCACTGCCCATCACCGCAACGCCGCCGGCATTACCGCCGTGATCGAAGGATTCATGGCGACGCCGGAAAAGGCGCGCGCGGTGATCCAGTCGGTCAATGGCGGGCGTGGCGCCGACTATGTCGTGACCTGCGCGGGCCTGACCGAATATGCGCTCTATGCCAAGGATCATCCCCAGAGCCTGTCGGCGCACCTGATGCGGAGCAATGTGCCCGACTGGCTGCAACCGCTGCCCACCAAGGGACCGCTGCGCATCTACAAGGTCAGGCGGGACTGAAGGCCAGGGCCACGCCGTTCATGCAGTAACGCAGGCCCGTGGGCTTTGGCCCGTCGTCGAACATATGGCCGAGATGCCCGCCGCAGCGGGCGCAATGGACTTCGGTCCGGGGCACGCCCAGGCTGAAGTCGCGCGACGTGCCGACGGCGCCGGGCAAGGGCGCATAGAAGCTGGGCCAGCCGGTGCCGCTGTCGAACTTCGTCTTCGAACTGAACAGATTCTGTGCACAGCCCGCGCAGGTGAAAATGCCGGCGCGATGTTCGCGGTTGAGCGGGCTGCTGTCGGGAAACTCGGTCGCGCCCTGACGCAGCACCTTATAGGCCCAGGGGCTGAGCTTGCTGCGCCATTGCGCGTCGGTCAGGCGATAGGGATAGGCGGCTTCCGCCGCGTCGGGGCGGAATTGCCACAAGGCCAGTGCAGAGGCGCCGGTCGCGACGCCATAGAGAAAATGCCGCCGGTTCATTCCATCTCCCTAGCCTGCTCAGCCTGTCGAGCTCCTGAACAACTGCTTCCACCAGCGACCGCCCGATTTGAGCACATGGCGACGGAACAGCAGCACGCCGATGCGGATGATGAGGGCGACCCACGCGCCCTGCCACAGGATCGCCACCAGATGCGGCCAGAGCGCCGCATCCTGCGCCGCCCGCGCGATCATCGCGAAGGGCGACGAGAAGGGAAAGACCACCGACGCCACTTCCAGCGGCGATCCCATATGGTCGACCGTGTAGGAGACGAAGAAGAAGATCATCATCTGCCCCATGGTGATCGGCATGTTGAGCGTCTGCACCTCGCGCACGGTCGCCGCCTGTGCGCCGATGCCCAGGAACAGCGAGCCGAGCAGCGTATAAGCCATGGCGAAATAGATGATGCCGAGCGCGATGAAGGCAGGCCAGCCCACCGCCGGATCGGGCAGGGCCGTGCCGGGCGCCTTCAACGCCATGAAGATGGTGAAGGCGGTGGCGCCCCAGAAGGCGATGCCGACGAAGCTCATCCCCAGCATGGCGATCAGCTTGCCGAGGAAGATCGCGTCGACCGGCACGGCAGCGGCCAATATCTCGATAATCTTGTTCGTCTTTTCCTCGACCAGATTGGACAGGATCATGCCCGCCAGCAAGATGGTAAGGAAGAAGATGACGATCTGGCCGGTGCGACCGATCAGCAGACGGGCCTGAGACTGGGCGCCGAGACTGGTCGCCACTTCCTGTCGCTCGACCTTGACCATGTGCAGCACCTTTTCGGCCTGCGCCGCGCTGGCGATCAGGCTGAGATCGCCCTGCAGCCGGTCCAGGTCCTCGGGCTTGCCGGTCAGGACCGGGCGGGAGACCGTGCCCGAGAGAATGGCGACGACGTCCGATTCCGGTCGGGCCAGCAAGATGCGCGGCGGGGTATCAGGAGAAACGGCGTGAAGCCGCGGCAGCGCCTGTGGCCCCATGCGTTCGGTCAGGCGCTTGTGCGCCCGTTCGAGCGCGCCGACATCGGCGGGCGCCATGGCGATGCCGACAACCGGGCGCAGGTCGGTGCTGGAAATCTTCTGGGTGAAACCGGCAAAGACCATGCCGATGACGATCGGCACCAACGGCCCGATCAGGAACAGGATGAAGGTGCGGGACAGGACGACGGCAGTGAAATCCCGCCGGGCGATCACGCTGGCGGCGCGCAGCAATTCCTTCATGCCCCGGCCTCCTGCGTGGCGTCATCGCGCATCTGGCGGGCGGTAGCCTCCCCCGCGATCGCGACGAAGGCGTCATGCAGGCCCGGCCGTTCGATCGACAGGCTTTCGATCCCGGCCTGACCGTCGAGCAGGGCCCGCAGCAGCGGTTCTATGCCGTCATCGGGCAGCGCGAAATGCCAGGCGCCATCCTGCGCCAGTGTGTCGGTCGGCAAGGCGCGGCGCCAGGCACCGTCGCTCAGCCGTGTGCGCAATGTCACCTGGGGCGGCAGCCGGTCGCGCGCATCGCCGACCGATCCTTCGAACCGGATGCGGCCGCCCGCGACAATGGCGATGCGTTCGCACAATCGTTCGGCATGGGCGATGACATGGGTGGAAAAGAGGATGGTGACGCCCTTGCGCGCCTGATCACGGATCAGCGCCTCCAGCTTTTCCTGATTCATCGCGTCGAGGCCGGAGAAGGGCTCGTCGAGGACGATGAGGCGCGGTTCATGGACGATGGTGCCGAACAATTGCACCGTCTGGGCCATGCCCTTGGAGAGCTGGCGGATCGGCTTTTCGACCGAGGCACCCATGCCATAGTCCTGGAGCATGGCGCGCGCCCGTTCGCGCCCGACATGGAGCGGCAGGCCGCGTAGCGCCCCCATGAAGGCGATCGCCTCATAGGCCTTCATCGACGGGTAAAGGCCGCGCTCCTCGGGCAGATAGCCGACCTGCTTGGCCATGCGCAGCGGCGCCGGATCGCCCAGCAGGGTGCGGTGGCCCTCGTCAGGGTCGATGATGCCGAGCAGGGTGCGCAGCAAGGTCGTCTTGCCCGCGCCGTTCGGCCCCAAAATGCCATAGATGGTGCCGGCGGGCACGGCGATGTCGACGCCATCCACCGCGCGAAAATCGCCGAACGCCTTGACAAGAGCATGGCCTTCGACGGCATAGGGGGCGGCAGGAGCCGGAGTGTCACCGATCATCCGCCCCTGATAATCCCGGACCATGCCAGTGCAAAACGAAACATTGGAGCAGCGCCTGAAAGCGCAGGCCGCGCAGTTGGGCTTTGCCGCCTGTGCGATCGCGCGCGCCGATGCCGCGCCGCGCACGGCCGAGCGGCTGCGCCAATGGCTGGAGGCCGGCCATCATGGCGACATGTTGTGGATGGAGGAGCGGGCCGAGCAGCGCGGATCGCCCACGGGCCTGTGGCCCGAGGCGCGCAGCGTCATCATGCTGGGGATGAGCTATGCCCCTGGTCGTGATCCGCTGGCGCTGGCCGAGGTCGGCGATCGGGGCCGCATTTCCGTCTATGCGCAGGGTCGCGACTATCATGATGTGGTGAAGAAGGCGCTGAAGGCGTTGGCCCGCTGGCTGGTCGATCAGCAGCCGACCGCGCTGAAAGTGTTCGTCGATACCGCACCCGTGATGGAAAAGCCGCTGGCGCAGGGCGCGGGGCTGGGCTGGCAGGGCAAGCACAGCAATCTGGTGAGCCGTCAGCATGGCAGCTGGCTGTTCCTGGGCGCCATCTATACCGAGATCGCATTGGAACCCGACGCGCCGGAGGTGGACCATTGCGGCAGTTGCACGGCCTGCCTGTCATCCTGCCCGACCGATGCCTTTCCCGCGCCCTATATCGTCGATGCGCGGCGCTGCATCTCGTACCTGACGATCGAGCATAAGGGACCGATCCCGGAAGAGTTCCGGGCACGGATGGGCAATCGCATCTATGGCTGCGACGATTGCCTTGCGGCCTGCCCCTGGAACAAGTTTGCGCAGGGGGCAGCGGCCAACCGCGCCTTCATCGGCCGGGCGGAGCTGGCGGCACCGGCGCTGGGCGACCTGCTCGACCTGGACGATGCGGGCTTTCGCGAGATTTTCTCCGGGTCGCCGATCAAGCGGATCGGGCGCGACCGGATGGTGCGCAATGCGGCGATCGCGGCCGGCAATAGCGGCGACCTGGGGCTGGTCGACCGGCTGCGGCCGCTGACCTCCGATCCCGATCCAGTCGTGGCGGAAGCGGCCGAATGGGCGCTAGGCCAATTGCTCAGCGCTGCTGGAGCGTAGCCGCGCAGGAAGCGTGGTCGACGTCTGTGCCGGCGGGCGTGCGGGCATCGACATGGGTCACCACCGGCTCCTTCCCCTTGCCGGGCGAATAAAGATAGGCGTCGAGCACGCAGCGACCATTGGCGAATTGCAGCTTGCGCACGGTCGTTTCGCGAATGTCGAGGCGCGGCGTGCCGAACATCTGGGTCAGGCGTTTGGCATCCATGCCCATCAGCGGTCCGGTCTTGGTGAAGGCGCTGGCCGGCGGACCGGCGGGCGGCGGGGTGTAGCTGGTGGCGGGCGGGACGACGCCGCCACAGGCCGCAAGCGGCAGCGACAGGAGCGCGGCGAGCGCGAAACGGGGCGACATCAGACCGGCTTCCTCTTGGACCCTAGCAACATGTGGACCGCCATAGCCGCGCTCCAGATCGGCGCAAGCAGGTTGACCAGGGGAATGAGGAAGAGAAGCGCCGAAACGAGGCCCATGAGCCACCGGTTGCCACGGCCAATCGGCGGCAGGCCGGGATGGCGCGGCTCGACCATGTCGGCAAGGTCGCGGCCGAGCAGATAGGCGTTCACCGCGAGGAACAGCCCGATTGTGCCGAACCCTGTGACCAGCAGCAGCACATAGCCGGGGAGCGCCAGCAGGTTCCAGCCGAGCGTTCGGCCGACCGAGCGCAGTGCATAATGGAAACTGCGCGCATAGCCCACCGGCCGGCCTACAGCCTGTGGATAAGTATCGCGCTCCACCGCCTCGATCACATCGTCGGCGAACAGGCCCATGACCAGCATGGCAATGGTGCGGAACAGCAGCCAGCTGGCCGCGATCATGGCAAGGCCGGTCGCTGCCGCCTCCGCCATACCGCCCCAACCGTCGCCCTCGCCCCAGCCGAAATGCAGGCGCGTGGCGTGAAAGGCCGCCCATAGCCCGACGCCCAGCAGGGCGAAGAGCAACAGGGTCAGCGCCAGCGTCTTGACCAGCAGCCGGCGGGCGGCGGCGTGGAAGATCAGGGGGAAGGCGCGCAGCGCCGCGGTGATGATCATGGCCCGATATCCTGCGCGCCGGCGGCTCCGTCAATCAGCAGCGTTGCGCCAGCGCCCCCGGACCGGTAGAGACGGCCCAATTTACCGCTATTTTCCTATCATCTTTCACAGGAGCCCGCGTGACTTCTTCCCCCACGCTTGACGTTGTCGCGATCGGCAATGCCATTGTCGATGTTCTGGCCCGCAGCGACGACGCATTTCTGGCGCAGCATGCGCTGACCAAGGGCGGCATGCAGCTGATCGACGCCGAAATGGCCGAGACCCTTTATGCCGACATGCCCCAGGCCAAGGAAATCAGCGGCGGTTCGGCCGCCAACACGCTGGCCGGCCTCGCCGCGCTGGGCGCCAAGTGCGGCTTCATCGGCCAGGTCAATGACGACCAGCTGGGTGCGGTGTTCGCCCATGACGTGCGCGCGCTGGGCATCAAGTTCGACACGCCGGTGATGCAGGGCGACATTCCGACCGCCCGCTGCCTGATCCTGGTGACGCCGGACGCGCAGCGCACCATGAACACCTTCCTGGGCGCCTCGCAGTTCCTGCCCGAAGCGGCGCTGGACCTGGAACTGATCCAGTCGGCCCGCATCCTGTATCTGGAAGGCTATCTGTGGGATCCCGAGCAGCCGCGCGCCGCGATGCGCGCCGCGATCGACGCCGCCCGCAATGCCGGCCGCAAGGTCGCCTTCACCCTGTCCGACAATTTCGTGATCGACCGCCATCGCGCCGACTTCATCGACCTGATCGAACAGGGGCTGATCGACATCCTCTTCTCGAACGAGGGCGAGATCCAGTCGCTGGCGCAGGTCGATGATTTCGATGCAGCGCTGGCCCGCTTCGACGACAAGGTGCCGGTGCTGGTGTCGACCCGCAGCGAAAAGGGCGCGGTCGCCATCGTCGATGGCGTGCGTCACGAGGCCCCGGCTGCGCCCGTCAGCCAGATCATCGACACGACCGGCGCGGGCGACCTGTTCGCCGCCGGCTATCTGGCCGCACATCTGGAAGCGCGCAGCGTCGAGGATTGCCTGGCGCTGGGCGCGGCGGCCGCCGCCGAAGTGATCTCGCACTGGGGCGCGCGTCCCGAGGAAGATCTGAACCTGATCCGCGCCAAGCTGTTCGCCTGATCGCGACAGACACTGACAAAAAAGCCCGCCTCTCCGGTCGAGAGGCGGGCTTTTTTATTGGGTGGATCAGGCCGGGTTCTTTTGCTTGCGGAACAGGGCACGGTCGTCCGGGCCGAAGCCCCAGCGCCAGATGACGAAGCCATAGGCGCCCAGGATCGCCCAGACGCCGACCGCCAGTTCGACCCATTCGAAGCGCGCAGGCAGGGCGACGAAGGCCGCACCAACGATGCAGGCGACGCCCGAGGCACTGAGCAGGGGCCAGCGCCAGGCATTGACGCGGGCGTGGAGCAGGCTGGAGAGCAGCCGCGCCTTGACGAAAGCGCCAGCGCCGAGCGCGATGCAGAGGCCCAGAGCAGGTGCGGCGGCCAGTTCCTGCGGTGTGAGGCCGAAGCGCTTGCCGAGTAGGATCAAACCGAAGCTGAGCGCCGCCTGCAACGCGATCATGCTGAGCGAGATCATCAGATTGCGGTGGCGGGCGATATAGACCAGCGCGGATTCGCTGACCACGGCGGTCGCCGCGACCACTTCGGCCAGCAGCAGGAAGGCGAGCGCGCCGGTGCCGCCGACGAAATGCGGACCAACCAGGCCCATGACGGCCTCACCCGGAATGCCGAGCGCCAGCGCGATGCCGGCCTGCGCGGCGATGATCCAGAAGCCGACCTGGCTGACCTGGCGCGCGATCGCCGCCAGATTGCCCTCGGCCAGGTTGCGGGTGATGACCGGGCCCAGGATGGGGTCGAAGCTGGTCTTCAATTTCTGCGGCAGCGAGGCGACCTGCTGCGCGACATAATAGATGCCGACGATCGCCGGGCTGACGAACAGGCCCAGGATCGCCATGTCGAGCCGGCGCGAGCCCCATTCGACGCCGTCCGCAGCGGCGAGCGGCAGGTTGCGGCGCGCCAGACGCCAGAGCCGCCCGGCATCGGGACGCCAGCCATGCGGCCGGCCATAATGACGCCACATCGGGATGATCGAGGCGATCATCGCCGCGACCATCGACACGACATAGGAGAGGATCAGACCGTCGCGCAGCGAATAATAAGCGAAACCGAAGGCGCCGATGCTGATCGCCCAGGGTTCGATGATCGAGCGCGCGCGGACCGTCGCGCCGATGTCGAAGCGATAGGCGCAGGCGGCCAGCGCAACGTCGGAGGTGGCCACGGCGATGACGATCAGCGCCAGCAACCGGTCCAGCCCGTTGATGCCGCTGTTGGGGAACATCGCCTGGGGGAAGGCAATCAACAGGCCGGCCCCCAGCAGCGACGCGATCAGCGTCACCACCATCGCGTCGGTCACGACATGGCTGTGCGGCCGTTCGGTCTGGGCGAGCGCGCCGGCAAGACCGCGCTTGAGACCCAGCGTCGCGATCTGGGCGACGAATTCCACCACCAGCACGGCATAGGCGAAGCGCCCCAGCGCATCGGCGCCATACCAGCGGCCGGCGATGAACAGGAAAGGCAGGCGCGCAGCCAGGCGCAGCAGGAAGCCGAAGACGTTGGTCCGTCCGCCCTTGGCCAGGGCGGCGATGTCATCCTTCTGTTCGGCAGGGGTCGCCTGCGCGGTCACAGGACCCTGGTCCCCCTCGATTGTCATGCTCATGTCTATAGGCGATCTATTGTGTCGCGGCGATGCTTATTCAGGCCGCAGCGGACGCGCCAGCAGCGCGTCGATGACCTGTGCCAATGGTGCGGCGTCGCCGAGCAGGGCGCAGACGGCTTCCACCACCGGCATTTCGACGCCGGCCGCGCGGGCTGCATCGCGCAGCACCGGCGCGGTATGCGCGCCTTCGGCCACGGTGCGACGGTTGGAGAGAAGCTCGGCTGCGCTCTGCCCCTCGCCCAGCCCCTTGCCGAGCGAGAAGTTGCGCGAATTGGTGGAGGAACAGGTGAGGACGAGGTCGCCCAGGCCCGACAGGCCGCCCAGCGTTTCGGCGCGGGCGCCACGCGCCAGGCCGAAGCGGGTCATTTCGGCAAAACCCCGGCTGATCAGCGAGGCGCGCGCATTGAGGCCGAGGCCGGCCCCTTCCGACACGCCGCAGGCGATGGCGAGCACATTCTTGACCGCGCCGCCGATTTCCGCGCCGACGACATCGTCCGACAGATAAGGGCGGAAGGTTGGGCGGGCGATGCGCGCCGCCAGCTTTTCGGCCAGCGCCTGGTCGGCGCAAGCGAAGGTGACGGCGGTCGGCAAGCCCTTTGCCACTTCATGGGCGAAGGTGGGGCCGGAGAGGACGGCGATCGGCGAGCTTGGCTGCGCCTGCGCCGCGACTTCCGACATCAACAGACCGGTGCCCGCCTCTATCCCCTTGGAACAGAGAACCAGCGGCACGCCGGCCGGCGCCTGCGCGACGACGCTGCGCAGATGCTGGGCCGGGCTGACCACCAGAATCAGGTCGCGATCAGCCAGGTCCGACAGGACGCCGGTCGCCCGGATCGAGGGCGAAAGCGGCAGGCCGGGCAGATAGAGCGGATTTTCATGGGCGCCGTTGATCGCGTCGACCACGTCGGCTTCCAGCGCCCAGAGGCGCACATCCTGCCCGTCGGCCGCCAGCAATTGCGCCAGCGCGGTGCCCCAGGCGCCTGCTCCGATGACTCCCGCCTTCATGCCTTCACTCCTGCTCCACGCGCCTTTTCCGCCGTCGGATCGAGCGGCCAGCGCGGCCGGGCGGGGATGGTGAGATCGTCGGTCATGCCCGCAGCATAGCGCTCCGCGCCGGCCCAGGCGATCATCGCCGCATTATCGGTGCAGAGCCACAAGGGCGGCGCGACGAAGGGCAGGCCATGATCCTGCGCCAGCGTGGTCAATGCTCCACGCACCGACTGATTGGCGGCGACGCCGCCAGCCACGACCAGTGCGGTCACGCCTTCGCTCGCGGCGAGCGCGCGGCGAGTGCGGTCGAGCAGGCAGTCGATCACCGCCTGCTGGAAGCTCGCGGCGATATCCTCGACCGCATATTGGCCCGACTGCGCGGCGCGCATCACCGCGCTCTTGAGGCCGGCGAAGGAGAAATGGGGTTCATCGGTGCCGACCAGCGGGCGCGGCAGCGGCACGGCGCGCGGATTGCCCTGCGCTGCCGCCTTTTCCACCGCCGGGCCGCCGGGGAAGCCGAGGCCGAGCAGCTTGGCAGTCTTGTCGAAGGCTTCGCCAGCAGCGTCGTCGATCGTGGTGGCAAGGCGGCGATACTGGCCGACGCCCTCCACCCTGAGCAACTGACAATGGCCGCCTGACACCAGCAGCAGCAGATAGGGGAATTGCAGATTCTGGTCGGCGAGGCGCGGCGAGAGCGCATGCCCCTCCAGATGATTGACCGCGACCAGCGGCTTGCCGCTGGCATGGGCGAGCGCCTTGCCGGTGACGAGGCCGACCATCACGCCGCCGATCAGGCCGGGGCCGGCGGTGGCGGCGATGACATCGACATCGGCCAGCGTCATCTTTGCGTCGGCCAGGGCCGCTTCGACCAGCGGGGCCAATGCCTCGACATGGGCGCGGGCCGCAATTTCGGGCACGACGCCGCCATAGGGACGGTGCGCGTCTTCCTGCGTGGCGAGGCGATGGGCCAATATCTGCCCGTCGGCCGTCACCAGCGCCGCCGCGGTTTCGTCGCAGCTTGATTCCAGGCCGAGGATGATGGTCATTGCCGCTTCCATCTAGTGCCCGTGGCCATTAGAGCAAGCCGCTTATGAAAAGACCCGAACGACCGTTGCGCCTTGGCACCAGGGGATCGCCGCTTGCGCTGGCCCAGGCCCATATGACCGCGCAGGCGCTGCGCGACGCCCATGGCTGGGATCAGGACGCCATCACCACCGTCATCGTCCAGACCAGCGGCGACCGGATCCAGGACCGGGCGCTGGCGGAAATCGGCGGAAAAGCGCTGTGGACCAAGGAACTGGACCGGGCGCTGGCGGAGGGCGAGATCGATTGCGCCGTCCACAGCATGAAGGATGTCGAGACGATCCGGCCCGATGCGATCCGCATTGCCGCGATGCTGCCGCGCGCCGATGTGCGCGACCGGCTGGTCGGCGTGGAAAATTTTGCCGCGCTGCCGCCGCAGCCGATCGTCGGCACCAGTTCGCCGCGCCGTGCCGCGCAGGTGAAGCGGTTACGCCCCGACGCGCAGATCATATTGTTCCGCGGCAATGTCGCCACCCGGCTGGCCAAGCTCGAATCCGGCGAAGCCCATGCAACGTTGCTCGCCGCCGCCGGGCTCGACCGGCTGGGGCAGGCGGACATTGGCGCCACGGTCGAAATCGACACCATGTTGCCGGCGCCGTCGCAGGGGGCCGTCGGCATCGAGACGCTGGCCGACAATGACGACATGCTGGGCTGGCTGGCGGCGATCAACCATCGCGACACGTTCGATTGCGTGATGGCTGAACGCGCGGTGCTGCGGGGCCTGGGCGGCACATGCCATTCGCCGATCGCCGCGCTCGCGCTGCTGGAGGGCGAACAGATTCATCTGCGCGCCGAGATCATCAGCCCGGAAGGGGACGAGACGGTGCGGGACGAGGCACGGCTGGCGCGCGGCGATTTCGACGCAGCCGAGGCGAGCGGCCGGAGCCTGCTGGAACGGGCAAGCCCGGCGCTGCGCAGCCTGTTCGAGGGGTGAGACCGCTTATCATCCTGCGGCCCGCGCCCGGCGCCGGCAGGACGGCGGACAAGGCGATGGCCATGGGGCTGGCGGTGCGGCTGTGTCCGCTGTTCGCGGCCGAGGCGATGACCTGGACGCCGCCACCCGCCGGGGATTTCGATGCGCTGCTGGTGACGAGCGCGCAGACGGTGCGATTCGGCGGGGCCGCGCTGCAGGCCTATCGCGCCTTGCCGACCTATGCCGTGGGCGCGGCGACCGCCGAGGCGCTGCGGGCGGCGGGATTTGCCGATCCGGTCGCGGGGGATGGCGATGCCAGCGCGATCGCCGCGCGGATCGGGGCCGACGGGCTCCGGGCGTTGCTGCATCTGTCGGGCGAGGCGGTGGCGCCGATGGACGCGGGGCCGCTGCGGGTGACGCGCATCCCGGTCTATCGGATGATGCCCCTGCCCTGCGATCCGCTGGACCTGAGCGGCGGCGTGCTGCTGGTCCATTCTGCGGCGGCCGGCGCCCGGCTGGCGGAGATATTAGCCGAAAATCAGCGCGCAACCAGCGACGTGGTGGCGATAAGTCCGGCGGCGCTTGCCGCCTGCGGCAGCGGATGGCGCAGCGCGCAGGCCGCCGATGCGCCCAATGATGCGGCGGTACTGGCCCTCGCCCGTCGATTGTGCGAATGAAACCGCGGTCGCAAACGAGAGAGACTTGATGAACGAGCAGGAGAGTGTGGAAATTCAGCAGGAAACGCCGCCGCCCGCGCGCCGACGCACATCCTGGCTGACGCCCGTGCTGCTGCTGTTCGCGTTTCTGATCGGCATCGGCGTCACCATCTGGGCGATGCCGCAGATCGAACGGCGCTGGGGCAAGGACGAGGCGGCGACGCCCGCCCTGCCTGCGCCGCTGCTGGGCAGCAACGCCATCCCGTCGGGCCGTCCGCTGACGGCGGATGCCGCGCAGATGCTCGACGCCCGCGTGATCCAGCTGGAGGAGCGGCTCAACCGCATCACCGTCGAGGCACAGGCCGCGTCGGGCAATGCCGCGCGCGCCGAAGGGCTGCTGGTCGCCTTTGCCGCCCGCCGCGCGCTCGATACCGGCGCCCCGCTCGGCTATGTCGAGGGGCAGTTGCGGCTGCGTTTCGGCCAGGCCCAGCCCCGCGCCGTCGCCACCATCATCAACGCCGCGCGCGAGCCGGTGACGCTGGCCGACCTGCGCGCCGGCCTGGTCGATGTCGCCGACCGCGTCACATCGCCGCCGGCCGATGCCAGCTGGTGGGACAGTTTCGAGCATGAGGCGCGCGAGCTGATCATCATCCGCAAATCCTCCACCCCCTCGCCGCGGCCGCACATGGCGATGCAGCGGGCGCTGCGCTACATCGACGCCAGCCGGGTCGGCGCGGCGCTGGCCGAGGTAGAGCGCATGCCCGATCGCGCTGCGGCCGATCGCTGGATGCAATATGCCCGCCGCTATCTGGAGGCGCGCCGGGCGCTCGACCTGATTGAGACGGCGGCGATATTGGAGCCGCGCCAGCTGCGCACGACCGAGGGCGCCAGCGTCGCCCAGACATCGCCCCTCGCCCCCTGAGCTTCATTTCCTGAGACACACCGTTCATCGCTTGCGATGAAACCCATGGACGCACCCTGCGTTTGTCACGAGAATGTCACCTTTCCCGCCCGGTTCAGGACAATATCTCTCGTGCCACCCTATGCCGATGCCATTGCCAGCTTCTGGAAGGGCCGCCTTGCCAGCGGTCCGCGTGCGTCCGCGCGTCCGTCGCTGTCGCATCTGCTGGGCAATGCCTCGGTGCCGTTCGACATCAACCGGACCAAGGCCCAGGCCGAACAACTGAGCCGCGCGATTCGCGGCGACGGGCGGCATATATTGCTGGTGCCCGGCCTGATGGCGTCGGAACATCGGATGGAGCCGCTGCGCGCGATCCTGAACGCCGCCGGCTATCAGGCGCATGGCTGGGACATGGGGCGCAATTTCGGGCCGCGCGCCGATACGCTGGAGAAGATCGACGCCCGCGTCGATGCGATCCGCCGGACAAGCGGCAAGCCGGTGACTTTGGTCGGCTGGAGCCTGGGCGGCCTTTATGCGCGCGAATATGCCAAGTTCGCGCGATCCAAGGTCGGCGGCGTGGTGACGATGGGCACGCCCTTTTCCGGCGATCCGCGCGCCAACCATGCCTGGCGCCTCTATCAACTGGTGTCGGGCTTCCCGGTCGACACGCCGCCCTTCCCCTGCACCCGCGAGGAGAAGCCGCCGGTGCCGACCGTCGCGCTCTGGTCGCAGCGTGACGGCGTGATCCTGCCCGAATGCGCAAGGGGCCGAGCGGGCGAGCGCGACCGCGCGATCGAGGTCGACTGCACCCATATGGGCTTCGCCGCCGCGCCGGAGGGGATCTTGGCCGTCGGCAAGGCGCTGGAGATGATGGCCGCCTGAGCGGTCAGTAACGGACTGGTTCACCCTCCACCGTCAGCAGGCTGGGATCGGTCAGCCGCACATGGGTTTGATAATAATATTTGTCGGTTGGCCGGCCATCCGCCAGAAAATGAATTTTCACCCGCTTCGCTTCGCCGCGGACCGCGATGGTCTTGCCCGTCAGATATTGATCGAGTTCCGCGCCGAAACGCTGTGCCAGTGCATCGGCCATGGCACCGGGAATGGCGATCGTCAGGTTGCGGGGATCGCGATAATCCTGCTGAGAATTAAGATAGAACCAGCCGCCCTGGCGCCCAGTGGCGCGGACAGGCAGTTCGAACACCCCCTTCACCCCATCGGGGGCGACAGCCGCGGCATTCATCACCGCCTGTTCGGGAAAGATATTATAGGAAGCAGACGGCGCTGCGGCTCCCATGAGCAGCAGGCCGGACGACAGGATGAGAGCATAACGCATCAGGCTGGCCTCCAGAATGGTCCGGTCCGGCCAGCCTAACCCGATCAATCGGCCACCGCCAGCCTCTTCAACGCTTCTTCCCGGCCGATCAGCGGCAGGAGCTGGCCCATGTCGGGGCCGTGGTCCAGGCCCGTGAGGGCGCGGCGCAGGGGTTGGAACAGGGTCTTGCCCTTGCGGCCGGTTTCTTCCTTGAGCGCGCCGGTCAGCGTGCGCCAGATGTCGGCGTCGAAGGGGACGGCGGACAGGATGCGATGGGCGGCGGCGAGGAAATCGTGGTCCTCTTCCGCCGCTTCGGGTGCCGCGATCGGGCCGGTGACGATCTGCCACCAAGCGGTGGCGCCCGCCACCGTCTCCAGATTGGGGCGGATCGCGGCCCAGGCGGCGGCGTCCATGCCCGCGGGCAGGCGGTCGGCAACCGCTTCATAAGGAAGCGCGTGGACGATCTTCTGGTTGAGGCTGGCCAGTTCGGCTTCATCGAAGCGCGCGGGGGCACGGCCGAAATGGGCGAAGTCGAACGTCTCGATCAGCGGCGTACGATCCGCAAAGGGCTCGATCGGCTGCGAGCTGCCGAGGCGGGCGAGCAGTGAGGCGATCGCGGCCGGCTCCAGCCCGATCTCGCGAAAATGGGCGACGCCGAGCGAGCCGAGGCGCTTGGACAGCTTGCCCTCGCTGCCGGTCAGCAGCGCTTCATGCGCGAAGGCGGGGAGCGGTGCGCCGAGCGCGGTGAACATCTGGATCTGGGTCGCGGTGTTGGAGACATGGTCCTCGCCGCGCAGCACATGGGTGACGCCCATGTCGACATCGTCGATGACCGAGGGGAGCATGTAGAGCCATGAGCCGTCGGCGCGGCGGATCACCGGGTCGGACAGCAATTTGGGGTCGAAGCGCTGCTCGCCCCGGATCAGGTCGGTCCAGACGATCGGCTGGTCATGGTCGAGCTTGAAGCGCCAGTGCGGCGTGCGCCCTTCGGCCTCATAGGCAGCGATCTGGTCCGGGGTCAGCGACAGGGCGGCGCGATCATAGACCGGCGGCAGGCCGCGGCCCAGCAGCACCTTGCGGCGCAGCTCCAGCTCCTGCTGGGTTTCATAGGCGGGGTAGACATGGCCCGAGGCCTTGAGCGCCGCGAACCGCGCTTCATAGAGAGCGAAGCGTTCGGACTGTTTTTCCTCGCCGTCCCAGTCGA
Organism: Sphingobium sp. LF-16; assembly: GCF_003711185.1. NCBI lineage: Bacteria > Pseudomonadati > Pseudomonadota > Alphaproteobacteria > Sphingomonadales > Sphingobiaceae > Sphingobium > Sphingobium sp. LF-16. The sequence continues at coordinate 3,366,174 of NZ_CP029335.1, forward strand.
GGCCGAGCCAACGCAGATCAGCCTTGATCGATTCCGCATATTCGGGGCGCGAGCGCTCCAGGTCGGTGTCGTCGAGGCGCAGCAGGAATTGGCCACCGGACTTGCGCGCCCACAGCCAATTGTGGAGCGCGGCGCGGATATTGCCGACATGGAGATGGCCGGTCGGCGATGGTGCGAAGCGGGTGATGACAGTCATATCTTTATTTCCAAACCCGTGCGCCCCGAACGAAGGGGCTTCGCCATGCTCAGCCTGCCCTTCGACTTCGCTCAGGGCGAACGGATGTTACTTATACGCTGCGGAAGGCGTTGGTGATCGGGTAGCGGCGGTCGCGGCCGAAATTGCGGATGCCCAGCTTCACACCGGGCGGCGACTGGCGACGCTTATATTCGGCGATGTAGAGCAGATGCTCGATCCGGGTGACGACCACCTTGTCGAAGCCGCGCTCGACCAGCTGGGCCACCGACAATTCCTCTTCGACCAGGCCATAGAGGATCGGGTCCAGCACCTCATAGGGCGGCAGGCTGTCCTCATCCTTCTGATTGTCGCGCAGTTCGGCGCTGGGCGGCTTGGTGATGACGCGTTCGGGCATCACCGGGCCGGCCGGGCCAAAGCCTTCGCCGAGCGAGGGCATATTGTCGTTGCGCCAGCGGCAGAGGTCGAACACCGTCGTCTTGTAGGCGTCCTTCAGCACCGAATAGCCGCCCGCCATGTCGCCATAGATGGTGGCATAGCCGACCGACATCTCGCTCTTGTTGCCGGTGGTCAGCAGCATATGGCCGAACTTGTTGGAGAGCGCCATCAGCGTGAGGCCGCGAATGCGCGACTGGATATTCTCTTCGGTGAGGTCGCGCGCCTTGCCCTCGAACACCGGGGCCAGCATGGTGTCGAAGGCGGCAACCGCCGGCTCGATCGGGATGGTGTCATAGCGAACGCCGAGCAGGCGGGCGCATTCGACCGCATCGTCCAGGCTTTCCTGGCTGGTGAAGCGCGAGGGCATCATCACGCACCAGACCCGGTCGGCGCCCAACGCATCGACCGCGACGGCGGCGGACAAAGCGGAATCGATGCCGCCCGACAGGCCCAGCACGACGCCGGGGAAGCGGTTGCGGTTCACATAGTCGCGCAGGCCCAAGACCATCGCATTATAGATGTCGGCCGGGCGCGGATCGAGTGCATGACGCTCGCCGGGCAGGCAGACCCACTGGCCGTCCCATTTCTCCCACTGGGTCAGCACCAGCTTTTCTTCCCAGTCGGGCAGTTGCTGGGCGATGGAGAGGTCGCCGTTCATGACGAAGGAGGCGCCGTCGAACACCAGTTCGTCCTGGCCGCCGACACGGTTGAGATAGACGAGCGGCAGGCCGGTTTCGCGCACGCGGGTGCCGGCGACGACGTTCAGGCGGCGATCATCCTTGTCGACCTCGAACGGGCTGCCATTGGGGCTGATGAGGATTTCCGCGCCCTCGGCCCGCAAATGGGCAGTGACGAAGGGGAACCAGATATCCTCGCAGATCGGCACGCCGATCTTCACGCCGCGAAACGTGATCGGCGCGGGCAGCGGGCCGGGGGCGAACAGGCGCTTTTCGTCGAAGGTGCCGTAATTGGGCAGTTCGCGCTTCTGGCGGATCGCGGTGACGGCGCCATTTTCGATCAGGGCGACGACGTTGAACAGCACGCCCTGCGACGCGACGACGGTGCCGACCAGCATCGCCGGGCCGCCATCGGCGCTTTCCTGCGCCAGCCGGTCGAGATGATAATTGGCCTGGTCAAGCAGCGCGGGCTTGAGCACCAGATCCTCGGGCGGATAGCCGATCAGTTGCAGTTCGGGAAAGACGATCAGGTCCGCGCCCCTGGCGCGGGCGCGCCATTCCAGCATGGCGTCGGCATTGGCCCGCGGGTCGCCCATGGTCTGGGTCATCTGGGCGAGCGCGATCACGAGTTTGTCGGTCATGCACCGCGCCCTAGAGCATTTTGCCTATTTGCGAAAATGCTCTGTTTTCCGATGCCGCATTTTCGAACCGAACACCCGCTTCGCGCGTGTTCTGAAAATGCGGGGGCCATTTTGTCGCAGGGCGCAAAAGCGCCTTTCCACATGGGACATGCGCCGCTAAAGGGGCCGCGTTTCGCGCATCGTCATCAATTCGTCACGCCAATTAGCCTGGGGATTTTCGCCATGAAACTCATGACCGGCAATTCGAACAAGCCGCTCGCGGCCGCCATCGCCGACTATATCGAAATCCCCCTGACCGAGGCCAGCGTCCGCCGCTTTGCCGACGAAGAAGTTTTCGTGGAAATTCATGAGAATGTCCGCGGCGAAGACGTGTTCGTGATCCAGTCGACGGCCTATCCGACCAACGACAATCTGATGGAATTGCTGATCATGATCGATGCGCTCAAGCGCGCGTCGGCCAAGCGAATCACTGCCGTCGTTCCCTATTTCGGCTATGCCCGCCAGGACCGTAAGCCCGGCCCGCGCACGCCGATCAGCGCCAAGCTAGTCGCCAACCTGATCACCACCGCCGGCGCCGATCGCGTCCTGTCGGTCGATCTTCATGCCGGCCAGATCCAGGGCTTCTTCGACATCCCGACCGACAATCTGTTCGGCGCCCCGGTGATGTCGGCCGATATCCAGGCGCGTTTCGGCGACAAGAATATCATGGTCGTGTCGCCCGACGTCGGCGGCGTGGTGCGCGCCCGTGCGCTCGCCAAGCGGCTCGACAACGCGCCGCTGGCGATCGTCGACAAGCGTCGTGAACGCGCCGGCGAGTCGGAAGTGATGAACATCATCGGCGACGTGAAGGGCCGTTTCTGCATCCTGATCGACGATATCGTCGATTCGGCCGGCACGCTGTGCAACGCCGCCGCCGCGCTGAAGGCGCAGGGCGCCGAGGAAGTCGTCGCCTATGTCAGCCATGGCGTGCTGTCGGGCGGCGCAGTCGCCCGCGTCGAGGCATCGGAACTGCTGGAACTGGTCATCACCGACTCGATCCAGGGCACCGACGCGGTGAACGATGCCAAGCGCATCCGCCACCTGCCGATCGCCCCGCTGCTGGGCGAAGCGATCAAGCGCATCGCGGACGAAAGCTCCGTTTCTAGCCTGTTCGACTAAGACGCGCATGCGCGTCCTGCTGGTTGGGGCCTATGGCTTCATCGGCAGCGGGATTGCGCGCGCGCTGATCGCGGCGGGGCATGAGGTCATCGGCCTGGGCCGGTCCGAACGGACCGCCCGCCGCCTCTTCCCCGCCCTGTCCTGGCATTTCGCCGACCTCAACCACATGACCCAGCCGGCCGACTGGGCCACGGCGCTGCACGGCGTCGACGCCGTGGTCAATGCCAGCGGCGCGTTGCAGAGCGGCGGCGGCGAACGGCTGGAGGCGATCCAGGGCGCCAGCATCGCCGCGCTGATCGACGCCTGCGCCGCGCAGGGCATTGCCCGCTTCATCCAAATTTCCGCGCCCGGCGCCACGGCAAAGGACGCCAGCCCCTTCCTGTCGACCAAGGCGGTGGCCGACGATCATCTGCGCGCGTCCGCGCTGCACTGGGCGATCCTGCGCCCCGGTCTGGTGATCGGCCGCAATGCCTATGGCGGCACGTTGCTGATCCGGGCGCTGGCGGCGATGCCGCTGCGGCTGTTCAGCGTCCATGGCGACAGCCGCATCCAGAGCGTCGCGCTGGACGATGTGGCGCAGGCGGTGGTCTGCTGCCTGGCGCCCGACGCGCCGCGCGCAATCGACATCGACCTGGTCGAGCGTGAGGCATCGACGCTGGACGCCATTATCGTCGCCCATCGCCGCTGGCTGGGGATTGCGCCCGTTCCGGTTATCGCCCTGCCCGGCCGGATCGCCACGCCGGTCAGCGCGGTCGCCGACCTGCTTGGCCATCTGGGCTGGCGATCGCCGCTGCGCAGCACCGCCATGGCCATGATCGCGCGCGACGTGACCGGCGCGCCGGAAGGCGGCGAGGCGCTGCTGGGCCGGCCGCTGCTGACGCTGGACCAGATATTGGCGCGCCACCCATCGGGGCTGCAGGATCGCTCGCAGGCGCGGCTGATGCTGCTGATGCCGTGCCTAGTGGCGGCGCTGTCGCTGCTGTTCCTGCTGTCGGGGCTGGTCGGCCTCGCCCGGCTGGACACGGTGGCCGGCGAATTGCAGGGGACGCCGGTCGCAGGAGTCGCCATGGCGCTGAGTATCGCCGGCAGCGTCGCCGACCTACTGCTGGGCGCGGCAATCCTGGTGCGGCGTTGGGCGCAGCGCGCGGTGCTGGGCATGGCTGGACTGACTGCCGCCTATCTGGTCATGGGCAGCTGGGTGCGGCCGGACATGTGGGTCGATCCGCTGGCGCCGCTGGCCAAGGCACTGGTGGTGATGATCGCCGCGCTGATCACCCATATACTGCTGGAGGAACGATGAGCGATGTCCTGATCCTGGCGCTGCGCTGGGCCCATGTGCTGGGCGCCTGCGTACTGATCGGCACCGGGGCGGGCATCGCCTTCTTCATGCTGATGGCACACCGCACCGGCGACGCGCGGGTGATCGCGGCGGTCGCACGGATCGTGGTGATCGCCGACATGCTCTTCACCGCCAGCGCAGTGGTGGTGCAGCCGATTACCGGGCTGGCGCTGGCCCACGGGCTCGGCTGGCCGCTCGACACGCCCTGGCTGCTGCTGTCGGTTGCGCTCTATCTGCTGATCGGCGCCTTCTGGCTGCCGGTGCTGTGGATGCAGGCGCGGATGCGCGACCTGGCGGCAGCCGCCGTCGCCGGCGGTGATTCGCTACCATCCGCCTATCATCGACTTTTCCGCTGGTGGTTCGCCTTCGGCTTTCCCGCCTTTGGCGCGATTCTGGCGATCGTCTGGCTGATGCTGGCGCGCCCGGCGCTTTAATGCGTCGGGAACAGGATGATCGGCAGGGCGAAGACCAGCGCCAGGCCGGAGACGATGCGCTGGCCGCGCGAGACGCCCAGCGGCAGTTCGCGCCATACCATCGGGCAGGCGAGCAGGGCGAAGACGACGAGGATGTTGGAGATCGTCACCGATCCGCCGATCGGCATGTCCTGCCGCAGCGCGAGGCCCGCGAACAGGCAGATGAAGCTCAAGATCCAGCCAACCAGCGCCATGACGGCCCCCTTTCTTCCGGGAGGCTAGAACGGCACGGTTTCCAAAAGCTTAATCGCCCTCTTCGGGGATCGGCTTCCAGGGGTCATAGCTGCCGAAGCTCCAGACATTTCCTTCAGGGTCGAGCGCGGTATAGCCGCGCCCCGGATAGCCCGGATTGTCATGCGGTTCGTCGACCACCACCGCGCCTTCGTTGCGGGCATGGAGGCAATGGGCATCGACATCGGGCACGACCATATAGACGCAGGCGGTGATGCCGCCGAGGTCGCGCACCGTCGACCAAGTGTAGAGCGACTCGCCCTCCATATCCTTGACGCTGCCCAGCATCACCATGCCCTCGCCCAGGACAAGCTGGGCATGATGGATGATGCCGTTGTCGAGATCGTCGGGATAGACGGCGTGCCGCTCGAAACCGAAGGCGGCGCACAGGAAATCGATGGCGGCGGGCGCATCGGCATAGCGCAGGCACGGGATGACGGGTGAACCGGGCATCTTTCCTCTCCCCTTCGGTGAATCGGGTCGCTCCTGTCTAGCCTATCGCGCCCCGACCGGCTAGGCGAAGGGGCATGACGACCCGCGATGACCTGGCCCTTGCCAACCGCCTTGCCGACGCCGCCGGCGCCGCCATCCGTCCCTTTTTCCGCGCGCGCTACGATCTGGAGATCAAGGCCGACAAGTCGCCGGTGACGGAGGCCGACCGCGCCGCCGAAGCCGCGATCCGCGCGATCCTGGAAAAGGAACGGCCGGACGACGGCATCATCGGCGAGGAATATGGTTCGGTTCGCACCGATGCCGAGCGGGTGTGGATTCTCGATCCGATCGACGGCACGCGCAGCTTCATCGCCGGGCGGCCGATCTTCGGCACGCTGATCGCGCTGACGCAGGCGGGTTGGCCGACGATCGGCATCATCGACCAGCCGATCGCGCAGGAACGCTGGGCCGGGATGAGTGGTCAGCCCACAACCTTCAACGGCAAGCCGGTGCGCACCCGCGCGTGCAAGGCGCTGGAGGGCGCCGGCATCGCCACCACCAGCCCGCATCTGTTCGCCGAGGGCGACGTGCCCCATTATATGGCGCTGGTCGGCGCAGTATCGGGCGGGGCGCCGCGCCAGGGGCCGGTCTATGGCGGCGACTGCTATAATTACGGCCTGCTGGCGTCGGGCTTCCTCGACATCGTCATCGAATCCGGGCTGCAAAGCTATGACTTCGCCGCTTTGGTGCCGGTGGTCGAGGGCGCGGGCGGCCTGATGTGCGACTGGAATGGCGAACCGCTGACCGCCGACAGCGAAGGCCATGTGCTGGCACTGGGCGATCCCGCGCGGCTGGAGGATGTGCTGGAAGCGATCCACGGCGCGGGTGATGGGCATGACCATGGGCATCATCACGATCATTGAGGCGCCTGCAAGCGACCAAGAGCGGTCGTTCCTCCCCGGCACGGGGAGTTCAATGGAGACACGCGTCTCCATTGAACAGGCGCGGAGCGCCTGACGGAGGGGCAAGTGTCTATTGGTACTACGCTATCCGGCCTGTGCCCCTCCACCACTCGCTACGCGAGCGGTCCCCCTCCCCGTGCCGGGGAGGAATGTCTTGTTCACACCCTAATCCCCCGCCACAGCATCCCTGACAGCGGCGTCGTAGAGAGCGCGATTGTCTTCGTCGAAGCAGACGAAGAGGATATGGTCGAAGGCATCGGGATCGCGGCGCAGCGCTTCCGCCACGGCGCGGGCGGCAACCTTGGCGGCTTGCGCCCTGGGATAGCCATAGACGCCGGTCGAGATCGCCGGGAAGGCGACCCTGCGTAGGCCATGATGGCGGGCGAGCGACAGGCTGTGGCTGTAGCAGCTGGCGAGCAGGTCGCGCTCGCCCTGATTGCCGCCCTGCCAGACCGGGCCGACGGTGTGGATGATATAGCGGGCCGGCAACCGGTAGCAGCGCGTGATCCGCGCCTCCCCGGTCGGGCAGCAGCCAATGCCCCTACATTCCTCCAGCAGCTCCGGCCCGGCGGCGCGGTGGATCGCGCCATCCACGCCGCCACCGCCGAGCAGGCTGTTATTGGCGGCGTTGACGATCGCGTCGACCGCGCAACGGGTGATGTCGCCCGTCACCACGTCCCAGCGCGTCGTCCCGACCATCATAGCCTCAGTCCCTGATCGGCCCGCCGATCGACCAGACATGGCCGAAGGGGTCGGTGACCTGCCCATAGCGGGCGCCCCAGAACTGATTGTCGATCGGGAAGCGGATCGACGCGCCGGCGGCCACCGCGCGATCCCACCAGCGATCGGCATCGTCCACTTCCAGATGCAGCGTCACCGCCGCCGGCTTTTCCGCCGGGCCGCCGCCGCACATTTCGGGGAAATGATCGTTCAGCATCAGCCCGCCATCATTGATCGTCAGATGAGCGTGCATGATCCGCGTGCCATCCTCTTCCAGATGGCGGCTCTGTTCGGTCGCGCCGAAGGCAGCGGTGTAGAAGGCAATGGCGTCGGCGGCCTTGCCGTCGGCGATGGTCAGATGGGGCGTGACCCCCGGCAGGACGAACGGCGTGTCGCTCATGATCCTCTCCTTCGCGCCGACCCATGGATCGAGTCGGCCGGGCCACAGAATAGGCCCGGCGTACGCCGTTCAGAAGATGCCGAGGAACTTCTTGTCCTGCGCCTTCTTCTCGGCCTTGCTGCCCTTGCCCGCTTCATCCTTTGCGGTGGTGCCGCGGCCGACATCGTCGCGCGGCTTGCCGCCACGGGTGCGCTGGGCAGCGGCATCGGCGCCGGCCAGCACCGGGCCGCAGGCCGCTGCCTTGGCGTCACCCACATCGACAAAGGCCAGTGTCGCGGCGATCGGCGTGGCGACGATGCCCAGCGCCGCCGCCGCGCCACCGCGCGCGATCAGATCCGGGCTGATGACGTTGATCGACGGCCGGGCGAAATAGCCGCCAACGCCGACCGGCGACTGGCCGGAGAAGAGGCTGATCTTCTTGCCGTCAGCGCGGAAGGCGAGGTCGAGGCTTTCATTCCTGAACGAGAAGCCGCCCCGGCCGATCATCACATTCTTGCGCGTGTCGATGAGGATCGGGTCGGCCGCCGCCACGCCGTCGCGCACGGTGAAGGCGATGAGGCCGCAATTGATCTGCACCGGATCCTTCAGCTTCTTTTCGAACATCTTGGTGATGAAGGTGCCGACATCGATTTCGGAAAGCTGGACATTGCGCGCCCACATGCTGCCCGCCGGCAGGATGACGGCGATGCGGCCATTGGCGGTGGCGAGCGAGTCATGGACGGTATCGCCCAGACCCGTCATCTGCATCCGCCCCTTGACCATGCCGGTGGTGCCCGATTGCTCGACGCCCCAGCGGGCGAGCAGCGTGCCCATCGGCGTGGGGGCCAGGCGGACGTCATAGGCGGTGCGCACCGGCTGGTTGCGGGCGTTGATCGCGATATCCGACGCGACATGGCCGCCCGCCATGTCGAAGGTCAAAGGCGAGAGCGTCAGCAGGCTATGGTCGAGCTTCAGCGTCATAGCGGCGTTGGCAATCGGCACGTTGGGCGCGCGGATGGTCTTCACGCTGTAGCGGACATTGGCGTCGAAATTGCGGATCGCCTCGATCCGCAGCGGTGCGTCGGGCAGCAGGCGGGGCGTGCCCTGCACGGTCGTGATGGCGCCCGCCCCGCCCTGCGCATCCAGCCTCTGCGGATCATAGCCGATGAAGGGGCCGACATCGATAATGTCGAGCCGCTGCGTCGCCAGATCGGCGTCGAGCTGCAGCCGGTTGTTGGGCAGCGACACGGTGAAGCGGCCAGCCAGGTCGGACGCGCCGAACCGGCCCTGCAAATGCGTGAAGCGCCACTCCTCGCCCGCCTTGGTCAAGGCCGCGGTGAAACGATACTGGCGGGTGCCGGGAATGGCGACGCCCAGGAAATCGAACAAATGACTGAGATTGGGGCCTTGCGCCACGACGCGCAGGTCGCTGCCCTCCAGCTCGGTCGCACCGGGCAGCGTGCCGGTCACCTCCAGCACGGTCGCGCCCGCCTGTGCCCGCAGCGCCAGGCTGTTCTTGCCGCCGGTGACGGTGGCGTTGGGCGACAGCAGACCGCCCTTGAGGGTGAAGGGCTTGCCGCGCATCGTGCCGGTGCCGGACAGGCGCACGTCGCTGGCAAAGCGAGTGTCCTGCGCCTTCACCGTCTCGAAGCCGATATCGGTCGAGAGCATGAGCACCGGATCGCGATAGCGCATGGTCGTGCCAGCGAGCAGCGCGCGGCGGACGAGCGGCAGGGTCATCGGCTCGCCCTTCCGGTCGGGGTCGCCCAGCGTCCATGTATTATGCTGCCGGTCGCGCGACCATTCGAGGTCGGCGGCGGCGCCCCGCAGTTCCAGCCAGGGGATGCGATATCTGCTGCCGAAGATCAGGCTCAAGGGCGCGATCCGTGCATCGATCAGGTCGGCGCGCAGCAGGTCAGGCCGGCTGGCCCAGGGCAGGTTGGCGATGCGCATGCCCTCCGCCCGGAACTTGATCGCGATCGGCGCGAAATAGAGCTGGAAGTCGCCGCCGACCTGCACCTGCCGCTCCAGCCGGGCGGACAGGATGCGCTCGAACGGTCCCTTGAGGAAGCGCCCCTTGGTGATGAAGAGGATCAGCCAGACAGCGAAGAGGATGCCAATGATCCATAGCAGGATGCGCGCCGGCAGCGGCAGGGCGCGCCAGCGGTCGCGCGCGCGGCGCAGATACACAGCCGCGCCGCCGGGCTGGGCGGGCTTGGACGCGCTGGGCGGCACAGGTTCGACTTCGGCCATGGCGGGGTCAACGCGGGCATGCCGCCTTTGGGTCCGAATCGCTTGCTTTTGCGGGCGCGGCCGACTATGGGCCGCCCTTCGCGATATTCAGTGAGACCGCCCGGCTAACTAGGGCTGCCGTGGCTGTCTGTAATCGTCGCGCCAAACAAGGAGACGAAAATGCCCAAGCTCAAGACCAAGAGCGGTGTGAAGAAGCGCTTCAAGTTCACCGCTTCCGGCAAGGTCAAGCACGGCGTCGCTGGCAAGCGTCACCGCCTGATCTCGCACAACGCCAAGTATATTCGCCAGAACCGTGGCACTTCCGTGCTGTCCGATGCCGACGTGGCTCACGTCCGCCTCTGGGCACCCTACGGCCTGAAGTAAGGAGTAGAGGACAATGGCACGCGTAAAACGTGGTGTAACCACCAAGGCGAAGCATAAGAGGATTTTGGTTCAGGCGAAGGGCTATTATGGCCGTCGCAAGAACACGATCCGCGTCGCTCGCCAGGCTGTCGAAAAGGCCGGCCAGTACGCTTATCGCGACCGCAAGGTCAAGAAGCGCACCTTCCGTGGCCTGTGGATCCAGCGCATCAACGCGGGTGTCCGCGCTGAAGGCCTGACCTATTCGCAGTTCATGCACGGCCTGAAGCTGGCCGGCGTCGAGCTGGACCGCAAGGTCCTGGCCGACATCGCGATGCACGAAGGCGAGGCGTTCAGCGCCATCATCGCCCAGGCCAAGGCTGCGCTGCCCGCAGCCTGAAGCTGATCGATCGCAAGATCGTCAAAAGGGGCGCCGGGGCAGATGCCTTCGGCGCCCTTTTTGTTTTTCCGGTTTTACCCCGTTCGTCCTGAGCGAAGTCGAAGGACATCACTGAGCGCCAGCGAAGTGCCTTCGCTGCGCTCTGGCGGGGGCTTCGACAGGCTCAGCCCGAACGGATTTTTGGGGACGGCCTGACATTTGAGGAACCATCCCATGTCGCTGCATCTCTGGTGGTTATATGTCACGGCGGTCTTCCTGATCTCGGCCACGCCCGGCCCCAACATGCTGCATGTGATGACACAGAGCATCGCCCATGGTCCGCGCAAGGCGCTGGTGACGATGGCGGGGCTGATGAGCGCCGTGCTGCTGTGCCTGATCGCGTCGGCGCTGGGCCTTGGCGCGCTGCTGAAAGCCTCGCCGCGCCTGTTCGACATATTGCGCTATGCCGGCGTCGCCTATCTCATCTGGCTGGGGATCAAGGCCTGGCGCGCGCCGGTCGGCAATGCGGACGGCGGCGATGCCGGCCCGGTCCGCTCGGCCCGTGCGCTGTATGCGACCGGCCTGCTGACGGGCCTGTCCAACCCCAAGCTCATCATCTTCGCCGCAGCGCTCTTCCCCCAATTCATCGACCTGGCCCGCCCCTTCTGGCTTCAGCTCGCGATCCTGATCGTCAGTTTCGTGGTGATCGAGAGCTTCTGGTATTCGGTCTATGCGCTCGGCGGCCTGCGCCTTGCCCGCTGGCTGGCGCCCGCCAACCGGCAGAAGCTGTTCAACCGCGGCACCGGCCTGATGTTCATCGGCTTTGGCGGCGCGCTGCTGGGCGCGCGCGCCTAACCCTTTCCTTGATCGACATGCCCCGCTAAGGCCGCGGGCATGTTTCCGCCACCACAGGCTCTGGAAGAAGAATGACCGAAATTAGCGCACTGAAAGCCGGCCTGATCGCCGACATCGAGGCTGCCGACACGCTGGACGCGCTGGAAGGGCTGCGCGTGGGCGCGCTGGGCAAGAATGGGGTCGTCACCGGCCTATTGAAGACGCTGGGCGGCATGTCGCCCGAGGAGCGTCTCGAGAAAGGCCCGCCGATCCAGGATCTGCGCGAAAGCGTGACCGCCGCGATCGCCGACCGCAAGGCCGCGCTGGAGCAGGCCGCGCTCGACGCCCGCCTCGCCTCGGAAAAGGTCGACATGACCCTGCCCGCCGATCTGGGCCCGCAGGGCAGCGTCCACGCCGTTTCGCAGGTGATGGACGAACTGGCGGAAATCTTCGCCGACCTCGGCTTCTCGGTCGCGACCGGTCCGGAGATCGAGGACGACTGGCATAATTTCACCGCGCTCAACATCCCCGAGACGCACCCGGCGCGCGCGATGCACGACACCTTCTACTTCCCGGACGAGGAAGGGCAGAAGAAGATGCTGCTGCGCACCCATACGTCGCCGGTGCAGATCCGCACGATGGAGTCTTTTGTTGCGTCTGGGCAGGAACCGCCGATCCGCATCATCGCGCCCGGCCGCGTCTATCGCAGCGACTCCGACGCGACCCACACGCCGATGTTCCACCAGATCGAAGGTCTGGTGATCGACAAGGGTATCACCCTGGGTCATTTGAAGTGGACGCTGGAAACCTTCCTCAAGGCCTTCTTCGAGCGCGAGGACATCGTCCTGCGCCTGCGCCCGAGCTATTTCCCCTTCACCGAACCGTCGGTGGAAGTCGATGTCGGCTACACGCTGACCAATGGCCAGCGCGTGATCGGCGGCGACGGCGATGCGCCCGGTGGCGGCTGGCTGGAAGTGCTGGGCAGCGGCATGGTCAACCGCCGCGTGATCGAGGCCTGCGGTCTTGATCCCGACGAATGGCAGGGCTTTGCCTTCGGCACGGGTGTCGATCGCCTCGCCATGCTGAAATATGGCATGAACGACCTGCGCGCCTTCTTCGACGGCGACCTGCGCTGGCTGAAACATTATGGATTCTCGGCACTCGACGTGCCCACGCTGTCGGGAGGAGTCGGCGCATGAAGTTCACCCTGAGCTGGCTCAAGACGCACCTCAAGACCGATGCCGATCTGGCCACCATCCTCAAGACGCTGAACGCCATCGGGCTGGAGGTCGAGGATGTGGAGAACCCGGCCGAGAAGCTGGGCGCGTTCAAGATCGCCAAGATCCTGACCGCCGAGCGTCATCCGCAGGCCGACAAGCTGCAGGTGCTGAGCGTCGACCATGGCGACGGCAATCCGTTGCAGGTCGTGTGCGGCGCGCCCAATGCCCGCGCTGGCCTGATCGGCGTGTTCGGGGTCGAGGGCGCGGTGGTGCCGGTCAACGGCATGGTGCTCAAGAAGACCGCCATTCGCGGCGTCGAATCCAACGGCATGATGTGCTCCACCCGCGAACTGGAGCTGGGCGACGATCATGACGGCATCATCGAACTGGCCGGCGACGCGCCGGTCGGTGAGGTCTATGCGAACTGGGCCGGCCTCAACGACCCGGTCATCGACGTGTCGATCACGCCCAATCGCCAGGACTGCATGGGCGTGCGCGGCATCGCCCGCGATCTCGCGGCGGCAGGCCTTGGCACGCTCAACGCCATCATCGTGCCCGAGATTGCCGGCGTGGGCCCCGCCCCCGACGTGCGCACGGACGATGTGGACGGTTGCCCCGCCTTCTTCGCCCGTTCGGTCAAGGGCGTGACCAACGGCGCCTCGCCCGAATGGATGGCGCGCCGGCTCAAGGCGATCGGCCAGAAGCCGATCAGCGCGCTGGTGGACATCACCAACTATATCATGTTCGACCTTGGCCGGCCGCTGCATGTCTATGACATGGCGACGCTCAAGGGCGGACTGGTCGCGCGCAAGGGCAAGGCCGGCGAGGAAGTGCTGGCACTCAATGGCAAGACCTATGCCATTGACGAGACGATGACCGTGATCGCCGACGACGAGGCCGTGCATGACATTGGCGGCATCATGGGCGGCGAACATTCCGGCGCGCAGGACGGCACCACGGACGTGCTGATCGAATGCGCCTATTTCACGCCCGAGCGGATCGCGGTGACCGGCCAGAAGCTGGCACTGACCTCAGATGCGCGCGGCCGGTTCGAGCGCGGCGTCGACCCCGCCTTCCTGGACGATGGCCTGTCAATCGCCACCAGCCTGGTCATGACCCTGTGCGGCGGCACTGCATCGGAAGCGACCCGCGCCGGCACCCCGCCCGCGACGCCCAAGACGGTCGCCTATGCGCCCGACCAGTGCCTGGCGCTGGCCGGTGTCGATGTACCGCATGATGTACAGATGCGCATTCTGGAGAGCCTGGGCTTCGGCGTCAGCGGCGAAGCCGGCAGCATCGAATATCAGGACGGCGTGCCGGTGAGCGTGCCGGGCCACTGGACCATCAGCGTGCCGACCTGGCGCCGCGACGTCGATGGCTGGCCCGACATTGTCGAGGAAGTGGTGCGCATCGTCGGTCTGGACCATGTGCCGTCCACCCCGTTGCCGCGTGTGCCGGGCGTCGCCCGCCCGACCGCCACGGCCGAGCAGCTGGTCGAGCGCCGCGTGCGCCGCACCGCCGCCGCGCGGGGCCTGGCTGAAGCGATCAACTGGTCTTTCATTTCCGAGAAGGAAGCCGCGAGCGTTGGCGGTGGCGACTGGATGCTAGCCAATCCGATTTCGGAAGAGCTGAAGGTCATGCGGCCCTCACTGCTGCCCGGCCTGTTGTCGGCGACGAAGCGCAATGTCGATCGCAGCGCCACGTCGATCCGACTGTTTGAACTCGGCCGGCGCTATTTCAAGCAGGGCGAACGCGCCACCGTCGGCTTCGTGCTGGCGGGGGAGAAGACCGCGCGCAGCTGGCAGGGCGGCAAGGCCCAGCCCTTCGACGCGTTCGACGCCAAGGGTGAAGTGATCGCGCTGCTGGCGGCCGCCGGTGCGCCGGTCGGCAACCTGCAGAGCATGGGCGAGGCATCGGCAGCCTATCATCCCGGCCAGTCGGGCACGCTGCGCCTCGGCCCCAAGGTGGTGCTGGCTGAATATGGCGTGCTGCACCCGAGCCTCGCCAAGCAGTTCGGCCTGTCCGGCACGGTGGTCGCAGGCGAGATCTTCCTCGATGCGATCCCGGCCAAGCGCAAGAGTGGCTTCATGCGCGCGCCCTATGCGCCGCCGGCCTTGCAGGCGGTGAAGCGCGATTTCGCCTTCCTGGTGCCGGAAGCGGTCGAGGCGGATGCGCTGGTGCGCGCGGTCAAGGGCGCGGACAAGAAGGCGATCGTCGACGCCCGTCTGTTCGACGTCTTCACCGGCCCCGGCGTGGATGAAGGCCACAAGTCGCTGGCGGTAGAAATCACGCTGCAGCCGGGCGAGAAGAGCTTCGCCCAGGAAGAGCTGGACGCGATCAGCGCCGCCGTGGTCAAGGCCGCCCAGAAGCTGGGCGCGAGCCTGCGCGGCTAAAGCGAGAAAGGCCGGCGATGGACGGGAAGGCTGAACGACTTCAGGCCCGCCTCGCCGGCCTCTTCTACATCGGCACCATTGGCTGCGGCATGTTTGCCGAGGCGGTGGTGCGCGCGGCCCTGATCGTGCCGGGCAACGGGCGCGAGACGATGCGCAACATCGCCGACTATCCCTGGCTCTACCGGGCCGGCGGGGCGAGCGATGTCGCCATGCTCTGCTGCTATCTGGCGGTCACCGCCCTGCTCTATGGCCTGTTCGCGCCGACCGGGCGGGTGCTGGCCCGCACCGCCGCCCTGTTCAGCCTGACCGGCATTGCCGTGCTGGCGGGCAACAGTCTGCTCCATCTGCTGCCGCTTGCGCTGATTGATGGTGCGCCACATCCCGGCATCCCGATGGCGGAGGTGCAGTCGCTTGTGCGGATCAGCCTCAGCCTCCACAATGATCTCTACGGCATCAGCCTCATCTTCTTCGGCATTTATTGCCTGCTGACCGGCTGGCTGGCGATCCGATCGCGCCGGTTGCCGGTGGCGGTCGGTGCGCTGCTGATGGCGGGCGGCGCGGTCCATCTGGTCGCGCGCAGCCTGGCGCTGCTGTCGCCGGCAATCGGTGAGGCGATCCCCGGCCAGCTCGATTTCGTGCCACTTCTGGGCGAAGGCGCCTTCGCCATCTGGCTGCTGCTGTTCGGGGCGCCGCGCCCGGCGGCGCCGGAGGTCAGCCCGTAATCTTGCAGCCCTTGGCCGATGCCATGCCGCGCAGATAGCCACGCCGGGCGAGACCGGCGGCAATCGCGGCGCGCAGGCGACGTTCCGCCGGGGCGGCGCCGCTGATTTCCCGCACCACGCCGCGGAACGGGATCAGCGAATTGACCAGCGACTTGCCCACACCCTCGGCGATCTTGCTGGTGCGATCCTCATTGGCTTCGCGGCCGATGGTGAAATCGGGACCAAGCACCTTGTTGAGCGCCGCCATGTCGCCATTCAGCGCCTTGCAGCTCTTGCCCGATGGCGCGGCATAGGGATTTTCCTCGGCCGCGACGAGGATCGGCGGCACCTGCGTCTTTTCAATGCCGACATCGCGGGCCGGCTGGGACGCGATTTCGCCCGCCTTGTCGAGCGTGTCGTCCCTCTTCTTGCCCTCTACCTGGGCGAGCGCCGACGTGCCGAGCAGCAACAGGATGGTGGCGGTCGATACGGCAATTTTCATCATTGGTCCTCCCGCTGGCTCAACCCGCCAGCCCCCATGTCGGTTCCGCAACGTAACGATTGCGCGGCGGGCGAGACAGTCGGGATTTGCCGCATCGGACCTTGGAATAGAGCCTGATTCACGTCATCTGCGGAAGCCCAAGGTGCTTCCACAGATGACGATCCGGTTCTATGCCGCTGGGCAAACAGGAGTGTTTCGCCATGAACGACCGCATCGCCATCGCCTCCGACAATCTGTCCGCCAGCATATCGCCGCTAGGCGCCGAACTCTGGTCGCTGACCGATGCGCAGGGCCGCGAGCTGATGACCGATGCCGACCCGCAATGGTGGACCGGCCATGCCCCCCTGCTCTTCCCGTTCGTCGGCCGATCGCGCGGCGACGTCTATCGGCTGAACGATGTCGACTATCCGATCGGCCAGCATGGCTTTGCCCGGACCAGCCCCTTCACCCTGGTCCATCGCAATGAGGAAGCCGTGCTATTCCGGCTGGAAGCGGATCGGGAGACGCGCGCCGTCTATCCGTTCGACTTCCGCCTCGACATGGGGTTCGTGCTGGAGGGGCCGAGCCTGCGCATGACCGCCACCGTCATGAACCGGGGCGAGACGGCGATGCCCTTCTGCTTTGGCTATCACCCCGCCTTCGCCTGGCCGCTGCCCTATGGCGGCAGCGTCGAGGACCACCGCATCCACTTCGAGCAGGCCGAACCCGCGCCGATCCGCAAGGTCGGCAGCGAGCCGGGGCTGATCGCGCTGGAGAGCGTGCCCTCGCCGGTCGAGGGGAAGGAACTGGCGCCGACCCATGCCATGTTCGCCGGCGATGCCCTCATCTGGGACGATCTCAACAGTCGATCGCTGAGCTGGGGCGTGCCCGGCAAGCCGCACCTGAAGATCGATTTCCCCGACACGCCCTGGCTCGGCCTGTGGCAGAAGCCGGGCGCCCATTATCTGTGCGTCGAACCCTGGGCCGGCATGGCCGACCCGGTCGGCTTCACCGGCGATGTCTGGGACAAGCAGGGTGTCATGACCCTGCTGCCGGGTGACAGCCGATCCTTCCGCATGGACGTGACGCTGGTCGGGGCTGAGGGCGAGGCCTAACGCGCGACTCGCTTTGGGCGCAAAAATCCCTATATGGGCGCCCCATGAGCATCCCATCCCGCCGCACCTTCGCGATCATTTCCCACCCGGACGCCGGTAAGACCACGCTGACCGAAAAGCTGCTGCTGGAAGGCGGCGCGATCCATCTGGCCGGCGAAGTCAAGGCGCGCGGCGCGAACCGGCGCGCCCGGTCGGACTGGATGAAGATCGAGCAGCAGCGCGGCATCTCCGTCACATCCTCGGTCATGACGTTCGAACGGACGCGCGATGGCGAGACCATCACCTTCAACCTGCTCGACACGCCGGGTCACGAGGATTTCAGCGAGGATACCTATCGCACCCTGACCGCGGTGGACTCGGCCGTAATGGTGATCGACGCGGCCAAGGGCATCGAGCCGCAGACGCGCAAGCTGTTCGAGGTCTGCCGCCTGCGCAACGTGCCGATCATCACCTTCGTCAACAAGGTCGACCGCGAGGGCCGCGAGCTGTTCGGCCTGCTCGACGAGGTGGCGGACCAGTTGCAGCTCGACGTCTGCCCGATGAGCTGGCCGGTCGGCATGGGTGGCGAGTTCGAGGGCATTTACGACTTCGCCACCAACCGGCTGATGCAGCCCACTGGCCCGTCCAAGGAATTTGACGGCACCCGTCACCAGTTCAGCGGTCTGGATGATCCCAAGCTCGCGGATTATCTGTCCGAGCGGGGCCTGGAAAAGCTGCGCGAGGAAGCCGAGCTGGCCCAGGGCGGCTATGCCGAGTTCGACCTGGAACGTTACCGCCATGGCGACCTGACCCCGGTCTATTTCGGGTCGGCGCTGAAGCTGTTCGGCGTGACCGAGCTGATCGACGCGCTGTCCGCCCATGCGCCGCCGCCGCGCGCCCAGCCGGCCGAGCCGGCCCCGGTCGAGCCCGAGGGCAGCGAAGTCACCGGCTTCATCTTCAAGGTGCAGGCCAATATGGACCCGATGCACCGCGACCGCATCGCCTTCATGCGGCTGGTGTCGGGCAAGTTCCGCCGCGGCATGAAGCTGACGCCGAGCGGCAGCGGCAAGGCACTGGCCGTCCATTCGCCGATCCTGTTCTTCGCGCAGGACCGCGAGCTGGCGGACGAAGCCTTCCCCGGTGACATCATCGGCATCCCCAATCATGGCGCGCTGCGCGTGGGCGACACGCTGAGCGAGAAGCCGGGCCTGCGCTTTACCGGCCTGCCCAATTTCGCGCCGGAAATCCTGCGCCGCGTGCAGCTGAAAGACCCGACCAAGACCAAGCAGCTGCGCAAGGCGCTGGACGACCTGTCCGAAGAGGGCGTGATCCAGGTCTTCTATCCCGAGATCGGCAGCAACTGGATTGTCGGCGTCGTCGGCCAGCTGCAGCTGGAAGTGCTGATCAGCCGGCTGGAGGCGGAATATAAGGTCGCGGCGGTGCTGGAGCCGTCGCCGTTCGACACAGCGCGCTGGATCAGCGGCGACGATCAGGCGATCAAGGATCTGGTCGCCTATAATGGCGCCAACATGGCCAAGGACCGCGACGGCAATCTGGTGTTCATGGCGCGCAGTGCCTGGGACATCGGCTATCAGCAGGAACGCCATCCCAAGGTGAAGTTCAGCGCCACCAAGGAGCGCTAAGCCGACAGCGAAAGTGACAGGGCCATGCCCTGTCACCTCACGCGTCAGGCCGTCACCCAATCCTTGCGCAGCGCCTTGCCGGCGAGCGCCATGAACAGGCCGGCGAGCAGGTAGAAGCCTAGCGCCGCGACGATGGCGTATCTCAGCGCTTCGTTGCCATAAGTCGGCGTCAACGCATCGGACAGGGCGCCGACGCTCCAGCTGCCAAGGCCAAGGCCCACCAGGTTGTTGATGAGCAGGAAGGTCGCCGAGGCGCTGGCGCGCATGTGCGGCGGCACCAGATGCTGCACGGCGGTCAGCACCGGGCCGAGCCAGACATAGACCAAAGCCTGCGGTATCAGGAACAGGGCGAAGGCGAAGCCGACGCTGGACGAGAGCACCCCGACCACGAATAAAGGCATGCCGATCACATAGCTGATCGCGGGCACCCAGGCGAACCAGGCCTTGTCCCTATTGCCCATGGCATCGCCCAGGAAACCGCCGAGCAGCACGCCCGCGACCCCGCCCAAAAGCAGCAGTCCGCCCAGGAACTGACCCGCGCCCATAAGGTCGAGGCCGAAGCTGCGCATCAACAGGCTGGGCAGCCAGAAGGCGACGCCATAGCCACACATCGAGCTGCACGCGGCACCCAATGCCAGGAACCAGAAGCTGCGCTTGGCCGCGAGAATGCCGAACACGGCGCTGACCGGCACGGGTGTGCCCGCCTGCACCGGCCGGGCCGGTTCGCGCACCACCAGGCGGAAGAGCGGTGCGATGAGGATGCCCATGATGCCGACCGCGATGAAGGCGGTGCGCCATTCGACGGTCTGGGCGATATAGCCGCCCAGCAGCACGCCGCCGGCCGACCCCAGCGGAATACCGAGCGAATAGATGGAGAGGGCGCGGGCACGCTGATGCTGCGGGAAATAGTCGGAAATGACGGCATAGGAGGGGGCGACGCCGCCCGCCTCCCCCACGCCGACGCCGATGCGGAACAGGAACATCTGCATGAAATTGCCGGCCATGCCGCACAGCGCGGTGAAGCCGCTCCACACCGCCAGACTGACGGTGATGACCCAGGTGCGGCTGGTCCGGTCGGCCAGCAGCGCCAGCGGGATCGCCAGCGTCGAATAGAGAAGCGCGAAGGCGATGCCACCCAGCGCGCCGAGCTG
Organism: Sphingobium sp. LF-16; assembly: GCF_003711185.1. Lineage (NCBI taxonomy): Bacteria > Pseudomonadati > Pseudomonadota > Alphaproteobacteria > Sphingomonadales > Sphingobiaceae > Sphingobium > Sphingobium sp. LF-16. The sequence goes on from NZ_CP029335.1 coordinate 3,386,305, forward strand.
GGTATCGGTCAGCCCCAGCTCCGCCTTGATCGGCCCGGCGAGGATGCCCAGGATCTGTCGGTCGAGGAAGTTGAAGGTATAGACCAGCAGCAGCATCGCCAGCACGACGCCACGATAGGCGGGGGAAGAGGTTCGGTCGGTCATGCGGGTCTGATACCAAATTTTCCGTTCGCTTCGAGCCAAGTCGAGAAGCCGGTTATGCAATGGTTCTCGACAGGCTCGAACCGAACGGATGGGGTGGAGAGGATCAGAACTTGACCGACCCGGTCACGAACACCTGGCGCGGGTTGCCGTAGAAGGCGGTCAGCGTACCTTCCTTGCCCAGCGAGGGGGTGGGATAGCCGGCCGCATTGTTGATGATCGCGCCAGTCACCGGATTGGCCGCGACGAAGGTATAGCCCGAGGTCTTATATTCCTTGTCGAGCAGGTTCTTGCCATGGACGCCGATGCTCCAGCGATCGCTGGGGGCGGTATAGACCAGGCTGGCGTCCCACAGCGCATAGCCCTTCTGATCGATATAGGGGTTGGGGATTTCGAACTGATAGGTCTTGGAGCGCCAGGAGACGGTGCTGCCGAAATAGAGGCTGCCATCCCCCACCGGGACATTGTAGCTGAGTGTGCCGCTGGCGGTCCATTTCGGCGTGTTCTGGACCCGGCGATAGTCGGCGACATCGGTCGGCACGCTGGCGATATTGGCGATATATTCGCGATAATCGGCGTCGATGAAGCCGATCGCGGTCTGCAGGTTCAGACGGTCGCCGCCGCTGAAGATGTCGCGGCCAAGACGCGCATTGCTTTCGAACTCCAGCCCCTTGAAGCGCGCCTTGCCGGCGTTGGACACGACACCGCAGAAGGAGGGCGTCGCCACGCCGCCGACATTGACGGTGCAGGCGACCGAACCGGGAATCTGCACATCCTTGTAATCGGCATAGAAGCCGGCGACCGCGACATAGAGGGCGCCATCCATCAGATTGCCCTTGTAGCCGACTTCATAGCTGTCGACCTGTTCGGGCGCGAAGCTGAGGAAGGAGGCAATTTCGCTGTCCTGACGGATGCCATCGCCATTGAGGTCGGGCGCGTTGGTGCCGACCCCGCGCGGGTCGAAGCCGCCGCCCTTGAAGCCCTTGGAATAGCTGGCGTAGATATTGTGATCGGCGGTCGGCTTGTAGCTGACCGAGAAGCGCGGCGTGAACTTCTTGAACTCGCGCTCGCCACGGAAATTGGTGCTGGGCGCACCGAAGGGAATGCCCGCCCCGTCGAACACCGGCGAGCCGCCACCCAGATAGCTTTGCCGCAGGATATTGGCCCGGCGCGTGTCCCAGGTATAGCGACCACCGGCCGACAGGCTGAGCTGATCGGTCAGGTCGAAGCTCATGTCGCCGAACACGGCATAGGTTTCGGTGTCGACATTGGCCTGGGTGAAGGCGGTCAGCCCGGCCACGGTGGTGAAGATGCGGGTGTCGAACTGGGTGTCGGCGCTGGCATCGAGATAATAGAAGCCGACCATGCCGTGCAGCCGGCCCTTGTCATAGAGAAGCTGGAATTCCTGGCTGAGCTGTTCATTCTTGTAATAGGCCGGCACGTCGACATCGACGGCGGGCAGCGCGTCAAAGTCGATCGGCGAGGCGCTGTCATCCTTGCGCCAGGCGCTGATCGAGCGCAGCGTCACCGCATCATTGAGTTCGGCCGTCAGGTTCATCGAGAGGCCGTAGGACTTCACATATTGCTTGGGGTCGACCAGCCCGCCGCGGGTGTCGAACACATCGTCCAGCACCGGCGCGCCCGATGCCTGGCCCGGAATCAGGCGGTGGCCGCCACGCGGGTTGCTGTTATCCTTGGTATAGTCGCCGGTGATGCGCATCAGCACCGGGGCGCCATAGCCGCCCATTTCGAAGGTGGCGCGGCCGGCCCAGATATCCTTGTTATAATTATCCTGCCCGGTGGTGAGATTCTTGCCGAAGCCGCCGCGCGACAGGCGGGCGAAGGCGCCACCGACGCGCATCAGGTCGCCGATCGGCGCCGACACGCTGATGATGCCATCGGCCTGATCATAGCTGCCATAGCTGCCCTTGAGCTTGAGCGAGAAGTCCTGCGGCAACATCCTGGTCACATATTTGACCGCGCCGCCGATCGTGTTGCGGCCATAGAGCGTGCCCTGCGGCCCGCGCAGCACCTCGATCCGTTCGACGTCATAGATGTCGAGCAGCGCACCCTGCGGCCGGTTGAGATAGACATCGTCGAGATAGATGCCGACGCCCTGTTCGAAGCCGGAAACCGGATCCTGCTGGCCCACGCCGCGGATGAAGGCGGTCAGCGTCGAATTGGTGCCGCGCGACGCCTCCAGCGTGGTGTTGGGGGTCACATTGGCAAGGTCGCTGATGTCGATCGCCCCGCCCCGTTCCAGATCAGCGCCAGAGAAGGCGCTGACCGCGATCGGCACGGACACCAGCGTTTCCTCACGCCGGCGGGCGGTGACGATAATGCCGGCCTCTTCGGTGTCGGCGACGGGCGCCGACGCGTCCTGCGCGAAGGCGGGGAATGCCATCGCGCCGGTCCAGGCGGCGGATGCGAGGGCAAGGGCACGAATGCTGTGATGGGCCTTCATCGGCGTTTCCTCTCCTGAAGCGGCCCCCGGTCATCCGGGTAGCCAATCTGCTTGCCCTTTGAATAATGAAAGTTGAACCATCTTTCAACTTCAAATATGAGGGACGGCGAACAAGGCCACCAGACGTCCTCAAATGATTGAAAAGGCACGTATTGGCAGGCAGAGGGAGAGAGCATGACCGATCCGGCTTCCCCACGGGATGAGAGACGCGACGACAAGGCGCCACGCACCGCGCGGGGCGAACGCACGCTTCGCGCGCTGCTGTCGGCGGCGGCCGAGGAGTTTGGCGAGAAGGGTTTTCACGACGGGTCGGTGAGCGGCATCACCCGCCGGGCCGGCTGTGCGCTGGGCAGTTTCTACACCTATTTCGACAGCAAGGACGACATTTTCCGCGCGCTGGTCAACGACATGTCGGGCCAGGTGCGCGACTATGTCTCGCCGCGCATCGCCGATGCGAGTAACGGGATCGAGGCGGAGCGGATCGGCCTCTTAAGCTTCCTGGAGTTCGCCCGCGCCCACAAGGAAATCTACCGCATCATCGACGAGGCCGAGTTCGTCGACCAGGCCGCCTATCGCGCCCATTATGAGAATACCGCCACCCGCATGGCCGCGCGCCTGAAGAAGGCCGCGCAGCAGGGCGACGTGCGCACAGACGTGGAAGAGGTCCATGCCTGGGCGATCATGGGGATGAATGTGTTCCTGGGCCTGCGCTATGGCGTGTGGGACGACAGCCGCCCGGCGCAGGAGATTGCCGACATCGCCAACGCGTTGATCGAGAAGGGGATCGGCAAGCGCGCTTGAGGGTTGCACCGCGGCCGCCTATCGGGACAAGCACCGATGGTCGCGCCCTGCCCCTGCTGATAGGGCCGGGCGTCAGGCCCCAAAGCAAAAGGCGGACAGGCGATGCGCACACTCCAAAAACAGACATTCCTTCTGGCATCGATCCTGCTGGTCAGCGGCTGTGCGACCACCGCCACGCCGCCGTCGGCCAGCGCCCCGGTGCCGCCGACCACGATCGAGGCGGTCGGGCAGCTGACCAAGGCCATCCCCTTCCCGCGCGGCTATCTCGACCCCGCCGCGCTGCCCAACAGCCTGACCCTGCTGCCGCCCCCGCCCGCCCCCGGCACCGCCGCCAAGGCGGCCGACGAGGAAGCCTATCGCGCCGCGCTCGCCGCGCCGGCCGATCGCCAGGCGCTGGCCGCGTCGGACGCGGACCTGGGCTGGCCGCACATGGTCCAGTCGTTCGAGCCGATCGCCGGCCTGTCGCTGTCGGACGGCACCCACCCGCACCTGACCATGTTGCTGCGCCGCGCGGCGGCCGACGCCGCCTTCTCCACCTCGCGCGCCAAGGGCCATTATCAGCGGGTGCGCCCGTTCGTGGAGCATGACGGCAATACCTGCCGCCCGCAGGACGAGCCGATGCTGCGCAAGGACGGCTCCTATCCGTCGGGCCATACCGCGATCGGCTGGATGCTGGCGCTGGTCCTGACCGACGTCATGCCCGACAAGCAGGATGCCCTGCTCAAGCGCGGTTATGAATTTGGCGAGAGCCGGGTCATCTGTCGCGCCCATTGGCTGAGCGACACGCTGGCCGGCCGGGTCGTGGCATCGGCCACCTATGCGCGGTTGCAGTCCGATCCGGTGTTCCGTGCCCAGCGCGAACTGGCGCGACAGGAATTGGCTGCGCCGCGCTGATCCAGCCGCTTTGCCTTTGGCGCGGAAGCCGCTAAAGCCGCGCTCCATGAGCGACGCTGCAGCAAAACCCGCCCCCAAGGACTGGATTCTCGGCATTCATGCCTATGTGCCGGGCAAGTCCGCCGCCGATGACGGCCGGCCGCTGATCAAGCTGTCCGCCAACGAGAACCCGCTCGGCACCGGCGCGGCTGCCCGCGCGGCGCTGGTGGCGGCGACGGCGGACCTGGCCACCTATCCCGATCCGGGCGCGGCCAAGCTGCGCGAGGCGATCGGTGCGGTCCATGGGCTTGATCCGGCGCGCATCATCTATGGCACCGGGTCGGACGAACTGCTGCATATCGCCGCCAGCGCCTATGCCGGGCCGGGCGACGAGGTGCTTTATGTGCGCTACGGCTTTTCGGTCTACGACATTGCCGCCCGCCGCGTCGGCGCGACGCCGATCGAGGCGCCCGACGCCGATTATGCGACCGATGTCGATGCGCTGCTGGCCTGCGTGACGGAGAAGACCAAGGTCGTCTTCCTTGCCAACCCCAACAATCCCACCGGTACCATGACCAGCCGGGAGGAGATTGCGCGGCTGCACGCCGGGCTGCGCCCCGATATCCTGTTCGTGCTCGACCAGGCCTATGCCGAATATCTGGACGCGGACGAGGATGATGCGGGGCTGGAACTGGCCAAGACCGCCAGCAACGTGTTCGTCACCCGCACCTTCTCGAAAATCTATGGTCTGGCCGCTGAGCGGATCGGCTGGGGCTATGCCAGCCAGGATGTGATCGACATCCTCCACCGCATCCGCGCGCCGTTCAACGTGACCACCGCCGGCCAGGCCGCTGCGGTCGCCGCGATCCAGGATAATGAATGGGTCGAGGCGAGCCGCGCCCATAATGCGCAATGGCGCGAATGGCTGGCCGGCGAGATCGCGTCCCTCTCCAACCATGGCCTGCGCGCGGTGCCGAGCCGCACCAATTTCCTGCTGATCCTGTTCGACGGCAAGCTGACCGCCGAGGCGGCGATGAAAGGGCTGTGGGACGAGGGCTATGCCACCCGCTGGCTGCCCGGCCAGGGCCTGCCCAATGGCCTGCGCATCACCATCGGCACCGAGGGACAGACCCGCGCCGTCGCCGCCAAGCTGCGCGCCATGGCGGAGGCGGCCTGACGCTATGCTGCCCTTTTCCCGTGTCACCATCATCGGCCTTGGCCTGATCGGATCCTCGCTGGCGCGGGCGATCCGCGAATATATGCCGACCGTCCGTGTCACCGGCCATGATGCCGATCCGGCGGTGCGCGAAACCGCCCGCCGCATCGACCTGTGCGACGACATCACCGATACGGCCAGCGCTTCGGTGACCGACGCCGAACTGGTGATATTGTGCGTGCCGGTGCGCGCCATGGGCGCGGCAGCGGCGGAGATTGCCGACGAGTTGCCGGCCGATGCGATCATCAGCGACGTGGGTTCGTGCAAGGCGGACGTGCTGGCGCAGCTCAACGCCGCTTTGCCCGGCCGCATCATCATTCCGGCGCATCCGGTGGCCGGCACCGAAAATAGCGGGCCGGAAGCGGGCTTTGCCACCCTGTTCAAGGGCCGCTGGTCGATCGTCACCCCGCCCGCCGATGCCAATCCGGCGGCGGTCGAGCGGGTGTCGGAACTGTGGCGCCGGGTCGGTGCCGATGTCGAGACGATGGACCCGGCGCATCATGACCTGGTGCTGGCGGTGACCAGCCATTTGCCGCACCTGATCGCCTATACGATCGTCGGCACGGCCAGCGACCTGGAGAATGTCACCCAGAGCGAGGTGATCAAATATTCGGCCGGCGGCTTCCGCGACTTCACCCGTATCGCCGCATCGGACCCGACTATGTGGCGCGACGTGTTCCTGGCGAACAAGGACGCAGTGCTGGAAATGCTGCAGCGTTTCTCGGAGGATCTGTCGACCCTACAGCGGGCGATCCGCTGGAATGACGGCGACACGCTGTTCAACCTGTTCACGCGCACCCGCGCGATCCGCCGGTCGATCATCGAACAGGGCCAGGACGACGCCAAGCCCGACTTCGGCCGGTCGCATTGATAGCAAGCTGCCATGATGCTTAAGCATCAGCAGCTTGAAACGCTCAGGCGCCGCGCGGGCTTGGCAAAGCGCCAAGGGCGCTGTGCGAATCTGTTCAATTGAGCGCGTTGATCGCGGCGTGGACGCGGATCTCGGCCTCCTTGCGGTCGAGGCCGGTGGGGACGATCTCACCCACCTTGTAGGTGATCGTGCCGGGGCGCTTGAGGAACTTGCCGCGCGGTGAGACGACGCCGCTGTCGATCGCGATCGGCACCACCGGCAGGCCGAGCAGGCTGTAGAGGCCGGCAAAGCCCGACTTGAGCGGCGGCGCTTCGCCATGGGGAACGCGCGTGCCTTCGGGGAACAGGCAGACCGCCCGCCCCTGCGCCACGGCGTCCTTGGCGGAGGCACGCAAGGTTCGCAGCGCGCTGGCGCCGGCGGTCCGCTCGATCGGGATCAGGCCGTAGCGCCGGGCGATGCCGCCCCAGAAGGGAATATCGAGCAGTTCCCGTTTCGCACCGATCACCGGCCGGTCGAACAGGCAGAGCAGGTCGATCGTCTCGAACATCGATTCATGCTTGATGATGTAGAGATAGGGACCGATCGGCAGGTCGCCATCGACCACGATCCGCTGCCCCAATATCCAGCGCACGCAGAGGCGATGAAAGCGGCTCCAGCCGGTCGCCGCCGACTGGACATGCGCGGGCTTGAACATCCCGCCGATGACGGCCGCCAGCACGAAGAAGGCCGTGCCGACATAGAAGGCCAGCATGAAGACGAGCGAGCGAAGGGCAATGAACAGGGTCATGGATCAGATACCAAAGAGCGCGGCCACGCGGCGCGCGAGATATTTATTATATTCCCGCACCAATATGGTGAGGCTGGGACGGCTGGGCACCGCGTCATAGACAAGGTTGATGCGGCCCGGAAGCGCCTGACGCAGTTCGAGCGCGGAACGCCGCATATGCCAGTCGGTGGTGATGAGGCGGACGCTCTTATAATCGCGCCGTTCCAGCCAGCGGGCCGTCTCGATCGCGTTGGAGCGGGTGTCGATCGCCTCGCGCCCCAGGGTGATGCAGCAGGTGAAGAGCGACAGCCGCGTCTTGTATTCGGCCGCCAGTTCGACCGGACGGACCGAGCGGTCGACGCCCGAAATCAGCATGCGCTTGGCCGCGCCTTCCTCCAGCAGGGCCAGCCCCCGGTCGATCCGACCGGCGCCGCCGGTCAGCACGACGATCGCGTCGGTCTGTCGCCCGTCGAGCGGCTGGGGCAGGAACATCGCGAACCAGGCGAAGCCCAGCATCCAGCCGAGCAGCGTAACGGCGATCAGGCGGACGATCATAGCGAGCGCCCGAGTGCGCGCAGCACGGTCCAGCGGCCGGTGAGCGTCGACAGGAGAATGCCGGCAATCGGCAGCGCCGCGAGCAGCGCCCAGCTGGTCCAGGGCAAGGCGACCGCGCCCATCAGCTGCGATCCGGTGGCCGACAGGCGTGCGCCGATCAGCAGGATCACCAGCACGGCGAAGGAAAAGCCCAATGCGCCGCCCATGGTGGCGTCGAGCGCGATCCGACGCTGGAACAGGCGGGCGATCTGTACATCGGTCGCGCCCATCAGGTGCAGCACCTCGATCGTGGTGCGATGGCTGTCATGCGCGCCTCGCGCCGCCAGCACGACGACGGCGCCGGTGGCGAGCCCCATCAGCAGCACCAGCCCGCCCGACAGCCAGCCCAGCGCGGTGAGCAGGCCGGCCAGCGGGGCAAGGAAGGCGGCATGGGGTTCGACCCGCAGGCTGGGCGACAGGGTAGCGAGCGACCGGCGCAACCGGTCGACCTTGGCCGTCGCATCGCCCGGCGTCAGGCTGATGTCGATCAGCGCCGGGATCGGCAGGTCGCCGCTGGTCACATCGGCGCCGAGCCAGGGACGCAGTTGCTGCGCCAGCGTAGCGGCCGGGACCGGTGCGACCTGGCGCACATCGCGATTGCCGCGCAGCGCCTGTTGCACGCGGGCGGAGAGACGATCGCGCTGCTGCGCATCGGCCTCCACCACCTGAACCGTGGCGCGGCCGGCAAGATCGGCGCTCATCGCGCGGACGGCGGTGCCAAGGCCCAGGCCCGCCGCGGCGGCCAGCACGGTAAGGAACATCATGATCGCGATGATCCAGGGCATCGGCCCCGCCACCCGACCGGCGGGCAGCAGGCGATGGCGCGCGGCGGCCGCGCTGCGACGATTGCCCCCGGCCATCAGGCGCCACCCTGCGGACGGGGCGGATAGCGCAGCGCGCCGGTCGGATCGGCCAGCCGGCCCTTGTCCAGCCGCATCATCTGCGCGCTCGCCACCTGCGCCATCAGCGGCAGGTCATGGGTGGCGACGACGATGGTCGTGCCGAGGCGGTTGAGCGCCTCGAACAGGGTCATCAGGCGGCGGGCCATGTCCGCGTCGACGTTACCCGTCGGTTCGTCGGCGACCAGAATCTCCGGCCGGCCGATCACCGCGCGGGCGATGGCAACGCGCTGCTGCTCCCCGCCCGACAGGGTGGCGGGCCGCGCCTGACCGCGATCGCCCAGCCCGACCCAGTTCAGCATTTCGCTGACCGGCGCGTCGATCTCGCTTTCCTCCATGCCCGCGACCCGCAGCGGCAGGGCGATATTGTCATAGGCGGACAGATGCGGGACCAGCCGGAAATCCTGGAACACGACGCCGATGCGGCGACGAAAGCCGGGCAGGCGCTTGCGGGGGAGCGTCACCACATCCTCGCCGAACAGGCGGATCACGCCGCGACTGGGCCGCTGGGCGAGATAAAGGAGCTTGAGCAGGGATGTCTTGCCCGCGCCCGAGCTGCCGGTGAGGAAATAAAAATCGCCGCTGTTGAGCGAGAAGCTGACGTCGGACAGGGTCTCGCTGTCCAGACCATAGCGCAGGCCGACATTTTCGAACTGGACGATGGCCGACATAAGTGACGTGTGGCGCCGATGCGCTCCCTGCTTCCCCGAAGCCCTGCCATGGCACAGGCGGCGGGGACGCGTAAAGGGCAGGCCGACAAACTATCCCGCGCAATGCCGCGAGTCGCGCCCATGAGCGGGTCTGTGTTTCAGACTCTTGCCCTAGAGTCCCTGCCATGCCTATGAAGCAGAATGATCCTGGTGTGCCCCAATTGCGCGACGCGCTACATCGTGCCCGACACCGCCGTCGGCCCGGACGGACGCCAGGTGCGGTGCGCCGCCTGCAAGCATAGCTGGTTCCAGGAAGGCCCCGCCCCCGCGCCGCGCGAAGAGGCGCCCGAACCGGCCGCTCCCGCGCCGGTTGCGCCGCCGCCCGCTCCGCCGCCACCGCCACCACCGCCCCCCGTGGAAGCCGCGCCCGCCGAAGCGCCGATGCGATTCACGCCGGCGCCCGAGCCGGAACCGGTCGCACCCGCGCAGCCGGAGGCCGCTGCACCGCCGCCGATCGAACCTGCGGCCGAGCCGACGCCGGCGATCGCGCCCGATTACCGGTTCGACGACATTTATGCCGGCGTATCGCAGCCGGCCGAAGAGGTGCCACCGCCGCCGTCGCTGCCGGCCAAGCGTCGGCGCAATGGCGCCAAGCTGCTGACCTGGGCCGCCGTCCTCTTCTTCCTGCTGGTCGCGGCCGCCGGCGCTGCGCTCCATTATTTCGGGCCACCGGCCTGGGCGGTGAATATGGGCCTGGTCGCCGAAGAGGGCGATCCGGACCTGCTCTTCTATCTCTCCAAGCCTGCCGAGCGGCGCAAGCTGCCCACCGGCGAGGAATATTTCGCCTTTGGCGCGCGGATCGTGAACAGCGGCAAGCAGGCGCTGCCGGTGCCGCCGGTGCTGGTGCAGCTGCGCGACCGGCAGAACCGGCTGGTGTTCAGCTGGACCACCAAGGCGGACAAGGCCCGGCTGAAGCCCGGCGAGGAAGCGTCGATCAACGAAAGCCGGATCGACATTCCCAAGAATGCCGAGAATCTGTCGCTGACCTTCGTCGAATAAGCCTGACCGTCAGGGGTAGCTGACGGTCTTGGGCCGGCCCTGCGGGATCGGGATAAATTCCTGATCGTCGCCCGGAATGAGCGGGAAGCGCATCGCCTCCCAATCCTCGCGCGCCTGCATCAGCCGGTCCTTGGTCGAGGAGACGAAATTCCACCAGACATGGCGCGGGGTCGCGAATGCCTCGCCACCGCACAGGACGAGATTGGCGCCATGATCGCTGTGCAGCGTCGCCGGCACGCCGGGACGCAGTACATAGAGCGTCTGGGGCAGCAGCTCGACGCCGTCGAGCGTGGCCGATCCCTGCCAGAGATAGAGCGCCCGCTCCTCGGCAATGGCATCGACCGGGATCGAGCCGCCGGGACGCAGCTGGATATCGGCATAGATGGTGTCGGCATAGGTCGAGACCTGCGCCGTCTCGCCCCAGAGCGTGCCCATGATGACCCGCGCCCAGGAGGCATGATCCTCCAGCACCGGCAGACCACCACCCTCGACATGCTCGAAGGCCGGGTCGCATTCCTCGTCGCGCTCCGGCAAAGCGAGCCAGGTCTGGATCGCCAGCAATCTCTTGTCATGGCCGCGATCGGCGGGCGGGGTGCGTTCCGAATGGACGATGCCCTTGCCCGCGGTCATCAGATTGACCGCGCCGGGGCCGATCAGTTGCTGCGTGCCGAGCGAGTCGCGGTGGAGGAACGTCCCCTCCAGCATGTAGGTGACGGTGGCCAGGTTGATATGCGGATGGGGGCGGACGTCCACCCCCTGCCCCGTCGGCAATAGCGCCGGCCCCGCCTGGTCGAAGAAGATGAAGGGGCCGACCATGGTCCGCTCCTTCGCCGGGAGCGCGCGATGCACCTTGAAATCGCCCAGATCATGGGTCGTTGGCGTGATCGTCTGCAGCAGCACATTGTCGCTCGACATGGGACGGCTCCTGTCGTTGGGGTCAGGCTTCTCCGGGCGCGCGGGCCTTGATCGCGAGGGCATGGACCTTGTCGCGCAGCAGGTCGGCGAGCGCGGCATTGACCAGGCGCTGGCGGGCAACGCGGCTCTGGCCGACAAAGCGTTCGGCGACGATCTCCACGGTGAAATGGCTTTCGCCCGACCCGTCATGGCCGGCATGGCCGCGATGCTTTTCGCTGTCGTCGATGACGGCGAGATGGGCAGGAGTCAGGGCGGCGCGCAGCCGCGCCTCGATTTCGGTGGCGACAGGGCCTTTGAGGTCGGTGGTCATGCGCCCTATATAGGCTGCTTTGCCAGCCATTCCATCAGGACAATCTTGAGCAGCGATCCCTTCTCGACCCGTCGTTTCAACCGTTTCCATGGCCGCGTGGAAAGCGACCGCCCCTGCGCCGTGCCCGGTTGCCCGGAACCGGGCGAATTTCGCGCGCCATTGCAGGATGGCCACCGGTCGCATCACGAGGGGCCGCAATGGCGCTGGCTGTGCCTGGACCATGTCCGCGCCTTCAACCAGGGTTATAATTTCTTCACCGGCATGAGCCCGGAGGAGATTGCCGCGGCCCAGCGCCCCTATGCCGGCTGGGAGCGGGAGACCCGCGCCTTTTCCAGCAATGCCGCCAGCCCGCCGCCCAAATGGTCGGACTTCCAGGACCCGCTCGACGCGATCGGCGCCAAGTTCAAGGAGCGCGTCGCCAAGGCACGGGCCGATGCGCAGGGAAGGCAGGACGGCCAGTTCCTGTCATCCGAGGACCGCAAGGCGCTGTCGGTGATGGGCCTGCCGATCGACGCCGACCGCAAGGCGCTGCGCACCCGCTATACCGAATTGCTGCGCCGCTATCATCCCGACCATAATGGCGGCGACCGCACCAAGGAGGGGCAGTTGCAGGACGTGATCGAGGCCTATGGCCATCTGCGCAAGGCGCCGGTGTTCGCCTGACTTCGCATATTTGCACACCATTCCGGTCTGGCATCCCGCCCAGATGTAGGACAGGATGGCCTTGCCGCGCCGGAATGACGCTGCCATAGCGCCCGGCCCTCGATTTTCCCGGAGAGACCCCATGCAGGATCAGCCCCGCGCGCTGGGCCTTGATTTCGGCACGACCAACAGCGTCGCCGCCATCGCCCATGCCGGCCAATCGGAGCTGGTCGAATTTGCCGGCGCGCAGGCGACCGGCGCGGTGTTCCGGTCTGCCCTGTGCTTCTGGCATGACAGCCATGTGAAGGGCGGCATGGCGCATGAGGCCGGCCCCTGGGCGATCAGTGAATATCTGGAATTTCCCGAGGACAGCCGGTTCCTGCAATCCTTCAAGTCGGTGGCGGCCAGCCCGATCTTCGAGAGCGCCAGCATCTTCGAGAAACGCTATCGCTTCGAGGAACTGGGGCAGATGTTCCTGGGGAAGATGATCGGCCATGCCGGCGGCACGCTGGACAAAAGGCCGGAGCGGATCGTCGTCGGCCGGCCGGTCGAATATGCCGGCGCCCGGCCCGACGAGGCGCTGGCGCGGCAACGCTATGACGCGATGTTCGCCGGCTTCGGCAGCGAGATCCATTATGTCTATGAGCCGCTGGGCGCGGCGTTCAGCTATGCCAGCCGGCTCGACAGCGCGGCGACCATCCTGGTCGCGGATTTCGGCGGCGGCACCAGCGACTTTTCGCTGGTGCGGGTCGAGGCGCCGGGCGCGGCGCGGCGCTGCGTGCCGCTGGGATCGGCGGGCATTGGCCTGGCCGGTGACCGGTTCGACTATCGCATCATGGACCAACTGGTGCTGCCGATGCTGGGCAAGGGCGGCGCCTACACCTCCTTCGGCAAGGAACTGGAGATACCGCGCAGCTATTTCGCCGATTTCGCCGACTGGTCGCGCCTGGCGCTGATGCGCAACCGGCGGACGATGGACGAGCTGGCCAAATTGCAGAAGGCGGCGCGCGATCCCGCCGCGATCGGCCGGATGATCACCGTGATCGAGAAGGAACTGGGCTATCCGCTCTATGATGCGGTCGGCGCGCTGAAGCGGGCCCTGTCGGACGCGGACAGCGCCAACTTCCACTTCGAGGGCGGCGGGATCAGAATCGAGACCGAGGTCGCGCGCGCCGATTTCGAGCGCTGGATCGCGGCCGACATCGCCGCGATCGAGGCGACCGTCGACAAGGCGCTGGCCAAGGCCAATGTCGCCCCGGAAAGCATCGACCGGGTGTTCCTGACCGGCGGATCGTCGCTAATCCCGGCGATCCGCGACATTTTCTTCCGCCGTTTCGGCCATGACCGGATTGCCACCGGCGGCGAGTTGACATCGATCGCCCATGGGCTGGCACTGGTCGGACAGGAGGCCAATCTGACCGAATGGGCCGCTTGATCCCGCGCGATCCAGCCCCCACTGTCTCGACACACCCTTGCCCGATCGTTTAGGGCGAGAGTGACTCGCAGGAAGATGATGACGACATGACCGACATTTCCAACATCCAGCCCGATGCCCGTTCCGAGACGCTGATGGAGGCGCCCGACCGCGAAGTCGATGTGCGCGAGATGTTCGGCATCGACATCGACATGAAGGTCCCGGCCTTTTCCCAGGCCGATGAGCGCGTGCCCGACCTCGACCCCGCCTATGTGTTCGACCCGGACACCACGTTGGCGATCCTGGCCGGTTTCGCCTTCAACCGCCGTGTCATGGTCCAGGGCTATCATGGCACCGGCAAGTCGAGCCATATCGAGCAGATCGCTGCGCGCCTGAAATGGCCGTGCATCCGCATCAACCTGGACGCGCATATCAGCCGCATCGACCTGGTCGGGCGCGACGCGATCGTGCTGAAGGACGGCCAGCAGGTCACCGAATTCAAGGAAGGCCTGCTGCCCTGGTCGCTGCAGCGCCCGGTCGCTCTGGTGTTCGACGAATATGATGCCGGTCGCCCGGACGTGATGTTCGTGATCCAGCGCGTGCTGGAAACCGACGGCAAGATGACGCTGCTCGACCAGAATCGCGTGATCCGGCCGAACCCGCATTTCCGCCTGTTCGCAACCGCCAACACGGTGGGCCTGGGCGACACGACCGGCCTCTATCATGGCACGCAGCAGATCAACCAGGGCCAGATGGACCGCTGGAACCTGGTGGTGGCATTGAATTACCTGCCCGCCGCGACCGAGGCGCAGGTGGTGCTGGCGAAGTCGGGCGAATATGATCATGAGGGCGGCCGCAAGGAGGTCGAGAGCATGATCAAGGTGGCGGAACTGACCCGCCAGGGCTTCATCAACGGCGATATCTCGACCGTGATGTCGCCCCGCACCGTGATCAGCTGGGCGCAGAATGCGCTGATCTTCAAGGATGTCGGCTTCTCTTTCCGCCTGTCCTTCCTCAACAAGTGCGATGAGGCGGAACGGCCGCTGGTGGCGGAATATTATCAGCGCGTCTTTGGCAAGGATCTGCCCGAGAGCGTGGCGAGCCGGGCGAACTGAACCTTCGCACGGCCCCTTGAACGAAAGGGCAGACCCATGATCGTCGTCGAACGGATCGACCCCAATGGCGGCAGTGCGCACCGGATCAGCATCCGGGGCCATGAGATCGTCGCCGACATGTCGGCGCCGGACGGCCATGACGCCGGGCCGGACCCGCATGACCTGTATGATTCGGCGCTGGGTGCCTGCAAGGCGATGACCATGCTCTGGTATGCCCAGCGCAACGGCATTCCAGTCGAGAATATCCATGTCGGCGTGGTGCGCGATGCGAGCCAGGAGCGGGCCGGCATCTACAAGCTGACCACCCGCATCGCCGTGACCGGCCCGATGAGCGACGAGCAGCATGACAAGCTGATCGCGGTCGCGGCGAAATGCCCGGTCCACAAGCTGATGAGCGAGGTCGAGACGCAGATCGAGACCATCGCCGTGCCGCGCGTGCGCGATCCGGAGGGCCGGTGACCGAACGTTCCCCCCTCGACGCCTTCAAGGATGTGCTGGCCGGCACCGCGCGGGCGATGACGCGCGACATGGAGGTGGAGGTGAGCTTCACCGCCGACACGCCGCACATGGTGGGCAAGGCGATCAAGGTGCCGACGCCCAGCCGCGCTTTGCCCGCCGATCAGGTGGCACTGGCGCGCGGCTTTGCCGATGCCAATGCGCTGAAGCTGCGCCACCATAATGCCAGGCTGCACAATGCGATGGCGCCAGGCGAAGCGGTGGCGCGCGCGGTGTTCGACGCGGTCGAGCAGGCGCGGGTCGAGGCGATCGGATCGCGGGCGCTGGACGGCGTGCGCGCGAACCTCAATGAGGCGCTGGCGATGCGCCTGAAGTCCGATCCGATCCGCCGGGCGCGGGCGGCGGACGAGGTGCCGCTGTCGACCGCGCTGGCGCTGAAGGTGCGCGAGCGGCTGACCGGCCAGGCGGTGCCCGAGGAATTGCAGCCGGCGATGAAGCTGGTCGACCAGTGGATCGAGGACAAGGCGGGCACCGATCTCGACGCGCTGGGCCTGGCGATCGACGACCAGCGCGCCTTCCAGAAGCTGACCCAGGCGATGCTGGAGCATCTGCAACTGGTCGATGCCGACGTGCCGCCCGAAACCGACGACCCCGAACCCGAGGATGAGGGCGAGGACAAGGAGGAAGAGCAGGAAGAAGGCGATGCCGGCCAAGAGGAATCGGGCGACAGCGACATGAACGCCGAAGCCCGGTCCGAGGATCAGGGCGGCGAGACCGAAGAGGGCGACACCGACTATAGCGAGGAGTTCGACGCCGACGCGGAAGACGGCGCCGACGATATGGGCGAGGAAGGCATGATGCCGGTGCGGCCCAATCGGCCGACATCCGACCTGCCCCCCGGTTTCGACTATAAATCCTACACCCAGAAGCATGACGAGGTCGTCACCGCCGACGACCTGTGCGACGAGGATGAACTGAACCGTCTGCGCGGTTTTCTGGACCAGCAGCTTGTGTCGTTGCAGGGGGCCGTCACCAAGCTTGCCAACCGGTTGCAACGCCGGTTGATGGCGCAGCAGCTTCGCTCGTGGGATTTCGACCAGGAGGAAGGGATTCTTGACGCGGCGCGGCTGGCGCGGATCGTGATCGATCCGACCCGGTCGCTGACCTACAAGATCGAGCGCGACACCGAGTTCCGCGACACCGTCGTCACCCTGTTGATCGACAATTCAGGATCGATGCGCGGCCGGCCGATCAGCATCGCCGCGATCAGCGCCGACATCATGGCCCGCACCCTGGAACGCTGCGGCGTGAAGACCGAAATCCTCGGCTTCACCACGCGCGCCTGGAAGGGCGGACAGAGCCGCGAGGACTGGCTGGCGGCGGGGCGTCCGCCGATGCCGGGACGGCTCAACGACCTGCGCCACATCATCTACAAGAAGGCCGACGAACCCTGGCGCCGGGCGCGCAAGAATCTGGGCCTGATGATGCGCGAAGGGCTGCTGAAGGAAAATATCGACGGCGAGGCGCTGCTATGGGCGCATGCGCGCCTGATCGCGCGGCCCGAGGAGCGGCGCATCCTGATGGTGATTTCCGATGGTGCGCCGGTCGACGACAGCACCCTGTCGGTCAATAGCGGCACCTATCTGGAGCGGCATCTGCGCCAGGTGATCGACTGGATCGAGAACCGGTCGCCGGTGCAACTGGTGGCGATCGGCATCGGCCATGATGTCACCCGCTATTATCGCCGCGCCGTGACCATCATGGACGCCGAACAATTGGGCGGCACGATGGTTGAACAGCTTGCAGGGCTGTTCGACGAGGATTGACCGGCCAGTTCGGTCCCGTCGTCCCGCATTATTGGAATTCTGGAGAGGCAAGATGAGTGTCGCCTTTCGTCGCGAGAGCGACGATGAGCATATGGAGCCCAAGTTCGAGCTGCCGATCCCGCTGGGGCCGAACTGGGTCACGGCGCGCGGATTGCGGCTGACGCAGGAACAGGTGGCGGCGCTGGAAGCGATCGACACCGCTGCGATGGACGAGGAAGCCGCCAAGAAGCACAAGCGAGTGCTGCGCTATTGGCGCACGCGGCTGGCGACGGCGGAACTGCGCCCGGCCCCTGATGGCGAGACGGTCGCGTTCGGGACGCGGGTAACCTATCGGCTGAACCGGCAGGAGAAGACCGTGGCGATCGTGGGCGATGACGAGGCCGATCCGCATGAGGGGCGGATCAGCTTTTCCGCACCGCTGGCTCGCGCGATGATGGACGCCGAAATCGGCGAGGCGGTCGATTTTGCCGGCAAGGACGGCGCGATCGAGATCGTGGCGATCGGGGTGGTGGACGAGGCGTAAGCCCCCTCACCGATTGCGATCATGAAAAGGGCCTCCCGGCGACTTGCCGGGAGGCCCTTTTCAGATTCAGGCGCCTCGGGCGGCCTCGAACAGGAACCAGGCGCGCTGTTCGGCCTGGTCGGTCCAGTCGTCGACAATGCCTTCGGTCGCATTGTCGCCTGCCTCGGTAGCGGCGGCCTTCACCGCGCGGAAGGTTTCGACCAGCGCCAGATTGTCGTCGCGCAGTTCCTTGAGCATGTCGGCCGGGCTGACGAAATCGGCGTCATTGTCCTTGACGGTCTGATGACGGGCGACGTCGCCGATCGAGCGCAGCGTGGTGTTGCCGGTCTTGCGCACGCGCTCGGCGATCAGATCGGTCACGTCCAGAATCTCGGTCGCCTGCTCGTCGAACATCAGATGATAGTCGCGGAAATGCGGGCCGGAGACGTGCCAGTGGAAATTCTTGGTCTTGAGATAGAGGGCAAAGCTGTCGGCCAGGGCGCCGTTCAGGGCCTCTGCGACCGACTTGGTGGCGTTGCTCTTGAGGTCGGTGGGCGTCTTGAGATCGGGGGCGGTCATGCATTGTCCTCCTGTTGGGGCGGAATTGATTTCGGACATATAATGATTGTCCGTCAATAAGGTGCCCCCGCAAGTCGGAAATCTTTGGGCAATTTATCGGTCAGGCTGATGAAGGGAATCGATCAGAGCCGGCCGATCGCGCTCATCGCCATGCCCGCACCCGCCAATATGGCGATGCCGCCGCCGACCAGCCGAATCGCGCGCACCGGCAGCACGGAGAGGAACCGGTCGCGCATCAGGATCACTGGCACGCTGGCGGCGATCACGCCGATCGCGCCGCCGATCGCGGCCAGCGCCGGGTCGGCCGTGCGGGTGGCGATGCCCAGAATCAGGAATTGCGGGCCGTCGCCAAAGCCGAGGATGAAGACGCCGAGCGCAGTGGTGAGGAACGGCCCGATGCGCCAGTCGTCGAGCGTGTCAGGCATCTTCACTGGCCAGAGCAGGCCGACGCCCAGGAACAGCAGCGACAGCGCCATGAACAACAGCCGTGCGTCATGGCCCAGCATCGGCCCGATCCAGGCGCCCGCTGCCGCGGAAAGCGCTGCATTGGCGATGGCGGCAACGGCGACGCCGGCGATGATCGCCCCGTCGCGTTGATAGCGATGGGCGAGCGCCAGCACGAGCAACTGCCCCTTGTCCCCGATTTCCCCGAACAGGCAGCCCAGCAGGGCGATCAACAAGGCGTCCATTCCAAATCCCGTCAGGCGTGCAGGCGGTGCACCGTAGCGGGCGCGGCGGCCGGCGGCAAAATATTGTCGAGCGGCGGCAATTCGTCGGCGATCGCGTCCCGCATCCGGTCGAGATAGGAGAGGACCACCGAATCGAGCCCGTCTAGCGAGAGGACCGACTGGAGCGTGGCGGCCAGGTCGCCGACGCTATCGACGCGGAAGGCGCGCGCGATATGGCGGATCTGGTCGACCTCGTCATGCAGGCGCGGCACCGACACATGGCCGCGCTGGGCGGCGAGTCCGTCGACCCGCCGCAGCAGGTCCGCCAGAATCGCCAGTTTCGGATCATGTCGCATGGAGCCATCTCCCTTCATCCGTGCCCCGCCTGACAGCATGCGCGCATAGGGTTAAAGGGCCGTAAAGCCTGTTGCGCAGCCTCCATTGGGCACGCGAGCCTTGACATCGGGGCGAATCTGCCCCAAGGGGCACCGCTGAAACGGGGCGGTCCGACAGGGCCGCTTTTCTTTTTACGCTATTTCAAGACCAGGGACCAAGCCATGGCCAAGCCGGCAACTGTCAAGATCCGCCTCGTCAGCACGGCTGACACTGGCTTCTTCTACGTCACCAAGAAGAACCCGCGCACCACGACCGAAAAGCTGAGCTTCAGCAAGTATGACCCGGTCGTGCGCAAGCATGTCGAGTTCAAGGAAGCCAAGATCAAGTAAGCCGTAGCGGGCTTCGCGCCCGCGCGCCTGATCTTTCGGCACCGAAAAAGGCCCGTCCCTGTTGGGAGCGGGCCTTTTCCTGTTGGCATTCGAGCCGGATAGGCCCCCGATCCGAAGATCGGGAGCCCGATATCGTCAGTTGCCGACCGGCTTGGCGTCGGTGCGGCGTACGACGATGGTCGAGGAGCGCGGCTGCTGGCCCGAAACCGGCCAGTTGCCGGTCGGATGCTGGATGTTGATGAAGAAGTTCACCAGATCCGGCGTGTAGGCGATACCGGTGATCTCGCACCCGGCCGGACCGACCAGGAAGCGCATCGACTTCTTGGTCGACTGGTCGATGTAGAACATCGCATTCTGGCCGAAGACCTGTTCGATCGTGCGGCTGGAATCACCCGACGAACCCGGCACCGAATGGTCGGTCTGGACCCACAGGCGGCCCTTGGGATCGATGCGGATGCCATCCGGGCTGGAGAAGGTGTCGCCGTTGATATTGCCTTCCAGATCGTCAGTGGCGGCGCCGAAGCTGGCCAGCGAGGGATCACCCGCCAGCAGGAAGATTTCCCAGCTGAACTTGGTGGACAGCGGCGAATTGCCGTCCTCCTTGAACTTGATGATATGGCCGTGGCGGTTGGTCGTGCGCGGATTGGCGGCGTCGGTCGACTTGCGGCTGCTGTTGTTGGTCAGCGTCACGAAGATCGCGCTGTTGTCGGGCGCAACCGTGATCCATTCGGGGCGATCCATGACGGTACCGCCGGCAACACGGGCAGCCGAGATGGTGTTGACCAGCACCTGCGCCTGGTTGGCGAAATCGACCGTGGTCGGGGCAGGCGCCGTGGTGAACTGGCTGACATTGCCCGGATCGGACGCGCCGACGACCAGGCCATTTTCACCCTGGACCAGCGCACGCCATTCGCCCGTGCCGTCGCCGTTGAAGCGGGCGACATAGAGGGTGCCATGGTCGAGCATGTCGGTGTTGGCGGCGCGATTGCCGGTCGAATAGGCGCGATCGCAGACGAACTTGTAGATGCAGCCCGGCGTGCCGTCATGGCCCATATAGAAGGCCACGCGGTTGTTGCTGTCGGCCATATAGGCGACATTTTCATGGTCGAAACGGCCCAGCGCGGTGCGCTTGGTCGGCACGGCCAGTTCCAGATAGGGGTCGATTTCGACCACCCAGCCGTAATTTTCCTCCGGCTGCGTCGGATCGAGATAATTGTCGGTCGATTCCTCGCAGGTGAGATAGGTGCCCCAGGGGGTCCGGCCCGACGAGCAATTGTTGAGCATGCCCTTGATCGTGCCCGACAGCAGGCCCGACGCGGGGCCGCTGGCCTTGTAGCTGCTGTTGCCGGTGTAGCGCTTGTTATATTTCGAGCCGGCCTTGACCGACCATTTGCCGTCCGACGCCTTGGCGATCTCTACCACGCCGATGCCGACCGCCGACAGGGCGAGCGCCTTCTGATCGGCCGTCGCGGTGGCCGCGTCATAGCTGCCGGCCATCAGGATGTTGAAGTCGGGATATTCGAAGTTCATCGCCAGCAGGCCGCCGCTATTGGCGTCGGTCCCCGACAGTTCGAAATATTCCATGCCGTCATGATTGCCGCCGGCCCATTTTTCGGCGTCGGCCGGGGTCGGATAGCTGCCCGAATAGGGGGTGCCGGTTTCGACCGAGTCGCCCGCCTTGAGCAGGACGTCGACGGTGTAGCCCGACGGCACGGTCACGGTGTCGGCCATGCTGGCGGCGACCGGCGTGAAGCTGATGCCATAGCTGGGCGTCGGGGTCGGCGTGGGGGTCGGAGTCGGCGTGGGCGTGGGCGTCGGGGTCTCTTCATCATCGTCATCGCATGCGGCCAGCGCGCCGAGCATGGGCAGGATGGAGAGGCCGAGCAGGCCGTTCTTGAGGATGGTGCGGCGGGCCGGATTGGCGGCGACGATCGCCTCCAGGCTCTGGTCGCCCATATCGATGGTCGGCTGGGCCGCACGCGTGGCCGCGCGCGCCTCGTCGGTCAGATGAGACATGATAAAATACCCCTGTGCATCCGAGCGTCGGCATGACCGCCGCGCCCTTGGCGCGCATGACGTGACAGAGGAGGATGACGCGCAAACTGCGCTATGATGTCAGTGCGGCGACCGAATGATGACGCATCAGTGACGCTGTTGCCGGTGGGTTACAGCAGTGCGTTCACCTGTTCGACGAATCGCAGCACCGAGATCGGCTTGGACACATAGGCGTCGGCGCCGGCCGTGCGGATACGATCCTCGTCGCCCTTCCCGGCATAGGCGGTGACCGCCATGATCGGCACCGCCGACAGGCTGTCATCGCCCTTGAGCGAGACGATCAGGTCATAGCCGCTGACATGGGGCAGATGGATGTCGGTGATGACCAGGTCCGGCGCAAATTCACGCGCCTGCGCCAGCACGTCGCGGCCATCGCGCAGCGGCAGCACGTCATGCCCGTGCGCGCGCAGCAGGTCGCAAAAAAGTTTCAGATTGAGTTCGTTGTCCTCGACAACGAGCACGCGCTTTGCCACGAGTCACCCGCGTTCCAGAGAAGCCCCTTGGTGCGCGCCTATAGCCGCCCATTCCGCGAGAGCCAATCATGCGACCCGAGACCCAGAATGGCAAGCCGGATAGCGCCGCCGATGCCGAAATTTTGGCATTAATGGCAATGGGATGGACGCTGAGCGATGGTCGCCGGGCCGATCGGCTGCTGGCGCTGACCGGACTGGATGCCGATGCACTGCGCGCCGGGGTCGGCAATCGCGCGATTTTGGGCGCGGTGCTGGCCTTTCTGGCCGACCATGAACCCGATCTGGTTGCCTGTGCCGAGGCGATCGACAGCAGCCCGGCGGCCCTGATCGCCGCGAAGGAGAATCTGAGCCGATGAGCCGTCCGCTGATCATCACCGACTGCGACGAGGTATTGCTGCACATGGTCGTGCCGTTCCGCCACTGGCTGGACGAGACGCATGATGTGCATTTCGACATGCGCGAACAGGGTTTTGCCGAGGCGCTGCGCCACAAGGACAGCGGCATCCCGCTGGAACGCGAACTGGTGTGGGAATTGCTGATCGCCTTTTTCGATACCGAAATGGCGCGCCAGACCCCGATCAGCGGCGCGGTCGAGGCGCTGCACCGGCTGGCACAGATCGCCGATATCGAAGTGCTGACCAATATCGGCGAGCGCCACCACCAGCTGCGCATCGAGCAGCTGGCGAGCCATGGCCTGCACCTGCCGGTCCACTGGAACCATGGCGGCAAGGGGCGCAAGCTGGCCAATATCCTGGCCGAGCGCCAGCCGAGTTGCGCCCTGTTCATCGACGATCTGGGCGAGCATCATGCGTCGGTCGCGCGTCATGCGCCCGGTGTATGGCGGCTGCACATGGTCGGCGAGCCCGAGATCGCCGGCGACATCCCGGTCGCGGACAAGGCCCATGCCCGGATCGACGATTGGGCCAGCGCCGAAAAATGGATCATCGCCCGCCTGGCCGAAGGGCCGGCACCCGCTATTTCAACGCCCCTGAATGGAGCCATTGCATGAGCATCGACGCCCGCCTTGCCGAACTCGGCATCACCCTGCCCGCCGCCGCCGCGCCGGTCGCCGCCTATGTGCCGGCGGTCGAAGTCAACGGCCTGCTGCATATTTCCGGCCAGATCGCACTGAAGGACGGACAGCTGATGACCGGCCGCCTGGGCGAGGACCGCGACCTCGATTATGGCGTCGAAGCCGCGCGCGCCTGTGGCCTGAACCTCATCGCCCAGATGAAGGCGGCGCTGGGCGGCGACCTCGACCGGGTCGAGCGGATCGTCAAGCTGGGCGCCTTCATCGCCAGCGCGCCCGGCTTCACCGACCAGCCCAAGGTTGCCAATGGCGCGTCGGAACTGATGGTCGCGGTGTTCGGCGAAGCCGGCAAGCATGCCCGCAGCGCCGTCGGCGTGCCGGTGCTGCCGCTGGGCGCAGCCGTCGAGATCGACGCGATCGTGCAGGTTCGCCCCGCTGCATAAGCGGCCTGACTGGCTGACCGCCCGCCCTTTCGCCCATCGCGGGCTGCATCGGGCGGGCATCAGCGAAAATGGCATGGCGGCGTTCGATGCCGCCATCGCCAGGGGGCTGGGCATCGAATGCGATGTCCGGCTGAGCCGCGACGGCCTGCCCTTCGTCTTTCATGACGCCAGCCTGATGCGGATGACCGGGCAAGCGGGCGCCGTGGCGGATCGCGATGCGGCAGAACTGGACGCGCTGCGCCTGCCCGATGGCGGCGCAATCCCGCGCCTCGCCGCACTGCTCGACGCCTGTATCACGACGCCGCTGCTGATCGAGATAAAGGTCGAGGGGCGCGATGTCGCGCCAATCTGCGCCGCGGTGGCAAGGACGCTCGACGGCCGCGATCAGCCGGTGGCGGTGATGTCGTTCAACCCGCTGGCGATGCGCTGGTTTGCGCAACATCGGCCGGACATGGTGCGCGGACTGGTGAGCAGCAGCCAGAACAAGGGGCGGCTGCGCGCGCTTTTCGACCGCACCCTTGCACTTTGGCTGGCCAATCCCGATTTTCTGGCCTGTGATATCCGTGACTTGCCCTTCCGCTTCGCCGATGCCGCCCGTCGCCGGGGGCTGCCGGTGTTGAGCTGGACGGTGCGCAGCGCGGCGCAGCGGGCGATCGCTGCGGCCCATGTCGACCAGATCATCTTCGAGGAGATGGCATGAGCGAATTTGTCGCGCGCATCGCCGGTGGCGTCGCCGACCTGCCCAGGGCGCAATGGGATGCCTGTGCCGGCAGCGCCAATCCGTTCGTCAGCTGGGATTTCCTGACCGCACTGGAACGGTCTGGAAGCGTCGGGCCGGGCACCGGATGGCAACCCTTGCCGATCGTCATCGACGGGCCGGACGGGACGATCGCGGCGGCCGCGCCGCTCTATGCCAAGACCCACAGCCAGGGCGAATATGTGTTCGACCATGGCTGGGCCGATGCCTGGGAGCGGGCGGGCGGCCAATATTATCCGAAAATACAGATCGCCGCGCCCTTCTCCCCCGTGCCCGGCCCCCGATTGCTGCTGCGCGATTCGACGCTGGGGCCGGCGCTGATCGCGGGAATCGAGACTTTGGTCGAGCGCAACGACCTGTCATCGGCGCATGCGACCTTCGTCGATCCCGACCAGATCGCGCTGTTCGAGGCGGCGGGCTGGCTGATTCGCGAGGACAGCCAGTTCCATTGGCATAACAAGGGCTATGCCGGGTTCGAGGATTTCCTGGCCGAACTTTCGAGCGAGAAGCGCAAGAATATCCGCAAGGAGAGGCGGCGCGCGGTCGAGGGACTGGAGGTCGTCCACCTGACCGGACGCGACCTCACCGAAGCGCATTGGGACATATTCTGGGATTTCTATCAGGATACCGGCGCGCGCAAATGGGGCAGGCCCTATCTGACCCGGTCCTTCTTCTCGATCCTGGGCGAGACGATGGCGGACAGGATATTGCTGATGCTGGCGCTGCGCGAGGGCCAGGCCATTGCAGGGGCGCTAAACCTGATCGGCGAAGACACGCTCTATGGCCGCTATTGGGGATGCCGCGAGGACGTGCCCAACCTGCATTTCGAGCTATGCTATTATCAGGCGATCGATGCGGCGATCGCGCGTGGGCTCGACCGGGTCGAGGCGGGCGCGCAAGGCGGCCACAAGCTGGCGCGCGGCTATGCGCCGCAGCCCACCTATTCGGCGCATCATATTCCCAATGCGAGCTTTCGCCGGGCGGTGGCGGGCTTCCTCGACGCCGAACGGGAGGAAGTGCAGCGCGACCGTTTGTTGCTCAATGAAAGAACGCCCTTCCGCAAGGAAGGCTGATCAGGCGGCGCGGACTTCGGTCGCGACGATCCAGGCACGGGCCTGGCGCTGGGCCTCGGCAATCTCGCGCGCGGTCATTTCCTCGGCGATTTCGGCGCGCATGCTCTGGCCGGCTTCGCTGCCGCCACGGGCCGCAAGGTTGAACCATTTATGGGCCTCGACCAGGTCGATCGGCATGCCCCCGGTGCCGCAGCTATAGGCGACGCCCAGTTCGAAACAGGCCTCTGCCGAGCCGTGGGCCGCACCGGCCAGACGACTATCCATCAAGAACTGCGCACTTTTGAGACTATTTGCCATGATCTTCCCCTGTATCCCTAACCCAATGTTCCAACCTTTGGTTTGCGAGTGGGGGCAGAATGCCCGGCAGGCCGTAAAAAATGGTTAACGGCAAAATCGGCATATTTGCGCAGTTTGCCCGAAGCTGCTGGATGCAGCAGGGTTAATGCCCGGCGGGCGATGACAGGTGGGCGATGAGGGGCGGAAATAAGCGCGTTGGGGCTGGCGCCGCCGGGCGATTGTCCGCATAGGCCAGTGATGGCCGAAAATTCCCCCATGGGCGCGCAGCCTGCCGCAAAGGATATTCATTTCCGCGAGTTCGTGCTGCTGTGTGCGTGCCTGATGGCGATGAATGCGCTGTCGATCGACCCGATGCTGCCGGCCCTGCCCGATATCGGCCGCGACCTGCATATCGCCAATCCCAATGACCGGCAGTTGATCATCAGCTTCTACTTCATGGGGCTGGGCGTGGGATCGCTGCTGTTCGGCGTGCTGTCGGACCAGTTCGGGCGCAAGAAGGTGCTGGGCGGGGCGATGATCCTGTTCATCCTGTCCTCGATCGCCTGTGCCGGGGCGCACAGCTTCACCATGTTGCTGATCGCGCGCACCAGCGCCGGCTTCTTTGCCGGGGCGAGCCGCGTCATCACCGTCGGCATCATCCGCGACCGGTTCAAGGGCGACGCGATGGCGCGGGTCATGTCGCTGATCTTCGCGGTGTTCATGCTGATCCCGGTGATGGCACCGAGCTTTGGCCAGGCGATTTTGTGGATTGCGCCGTGGCGCTGGATCTTCTGGGTGCTGGCGATCCTGGCGACCGCGATCCTAGGCTGGATGGCGATCCGCCTGCCCGAGACGCTGCATCCCGACAATCGCATCCGCATCAACCCGCGCACCATCCTCCAGACGGTCGGCACGATCTTCCGCACGCGCAGCTCGGTCGGTTACATGCTGGCGAGCGGCGTGGTGATGAGCGGCCTCATCGGCTTCATCCTGTCGGTGCAGCAGATCTTCTTCGACGTGTTCCATGCGCAGAAGATCTTCCCGCTCGCCTTTGCGACGATCGCCGGCAGCATGGGCATCGGCAGCCTGGTCAACAGCCGGCTGGTCTCGCGCTTCGGTGCGCGGCGGCTGAGCCAGAGCGCGCTGATCGCCTTCATCCTGATCGCGGCGGTGCATCTGGCGGTGATCCTGGCCGGGCAGGAAACGATCGTCACCTTCATGGTCCTGCAGGCGATGACGATGATGACGGTGGCGTTCACCGCGTCCAATTTCAGCGCGATCTCGATGGAGCCCTTCTCCAAGGGAGCGGGCGTCGCCTCCTCCTTCCAGGCGTTCCTGACGACCGCGGTGTCTAGCGCGCTGGGCAGCTTGGTCGGCCGCGCCTTCGACGGGACCACCCTGCCCTTCACGCTGGGGCTGCTCGTGTTCGGATCGGGATCATTGCTGATCGTCTTCTGGGCGGAGCGCGGCAAGCTGTTCACCCGGCCGCACCTCAACGCGCTGCGCGAGGATTATGAGGCGATGCACTGACTTTCTGGTTGGAAAGTCCGCACCGGCCCACAGCCCCACCCGGCCGCCCACGGAGTGTATCCTGATTGGGAGGCCGGGCGCACCGATGGGATGCGCCCGGCCGGTTCCTCAGAAGCGCGTGCTGAGGCCCAGATTGATCGAGCGGCCCATGCCCGGCACCGGGCGCAGCACGCCGGTCGCGCCATAATCGCCCAGCGACATGCCGCCGAGCGGCAGGTCATAGCCGGCGTCGAAGAGATTCTTCGCCTCGACCGTCAGCTTCACTCCCTTGGCCCAGAGCGGCAGCGTATAGCCGGCGCGCAAGTCGACCAGCGCATAGCCGCGCGTGCGCGGTTCGTTGCGGGTGGCGTCGACGCGATTCTTGTCGGCGACAAATTCGACATCGGCGCCCAGTTCCAGCGCGTCGATGCGATGGGCGAGGCCCATCTTCAGATCGAGCGGCATCTGGCGATAGAGCGGGCCGCCATCCGACAGATTGCGGCCATGGACGTAAGCAGCGTTGGCGGTGAAGCTGGTTTCGACATGGGCGCTGCGCTGGAGCGGCACGCTAGCGCTGACATCGACGCCGTAAAATTGGGCATCCTGATTGGCGAATTGCAGCTGCACGAAGCCGCTGGGCATGCCCATCATGTCGGTCAGATCCTGGAGATGGACCGCGTCGATATAGTCGTTCACGCGGGTATAATAGGGCGAGATCTTCAGCGTCGCCCCGCCCTTCGCGGTCAGACGCAGCGCGGCGCTGACGGTGTCGGCCTGTTCCGACTTGAGGTCGAGATTGCCGACATAGCCATTGCCGTCGCCATACCAGCCGATCATCTGGCTGGCCATCGCACCCCGGCCCCAGGCATAGCGTTCGTAGAGATTGGGCGCGCGGCTCTTGTGCGCATAGCCGATTTCAAAGGCGAGCAGGTCGGACGCCTGCCAGCTGGCCAGCGCGGTCGCGCTCCAGTTGTTGTCGGTGCGGCGATGGCTGCGTGCGTTGAAGGCTTCGGCCGCCATGGCGTCGGCCATGTTCATCATGCCGGTGCCATAGGGCTGGACGTCGCCGGTGTTCATCCGCACTCGATCGAAGCGCGCGCCGATCGAGGTGGAGAGCCGATCGGTCCAGTGCGATTCCCATTCGCCGAACAGGCCGAGCCGGTCGCGCCGGCCATTGTTGATGTTGATATAGGGATTGGGGCCCATCATCATCGATCCGGCGACCGGCGGCCACCAGTCGTCCATGCCCTGATGCTGATAATCGCCGCCGACGCGCAGCGTGTCGTGCGGGCCGACCGGCAGGCTCAGCTTCATCGCCGAGGTGAAGCTGTGAATTTGCGTGTTCATCGGCATGGAACCGGGCTGCTTGTCGGCGAGGAAGTCCATCCGATGGGCGGTGTCGCGATAGCCGACGCTGGCATCGACATCGCCCCAGGCGAAGGTGCCGCGATAGCGGCCGTTGAGGAACCAGGACTTGTTCGAGGTCATGTCCATATATTGGTTCGGGAAGCCCTCATAGGGCGAGAAATGATAGCCGCCCTTCAGTTCGAACAGGCCAAGGCGGGTCTGGGCGGCGAGCGCCAGTTGATGGTCGGTTTTGGCATATTCGGTCGAACGCACCACGCCCCGGTCGCCGCCGCCGTCATAATTGTCGGACTGGGTGTAGGAGCCGCTATAGGTGGCGCTGATCCGCTTGCCCGCGACCGTCAGCGTGACGCCGCCGCCAAAGGCGTCGCCATTGCTGCGATAGAAGCTGGAGGCCTCGCCCGTGACCAATGTGCCGCCATCGACGGCGAAGCGCGGCATCGCGCTTTCGACGGCAATGATACCGGCGATATTGTCACCGCCCATGCTGACCGGCGAGACGCCCGGCACCACCGCGATGCTGCCGACCGTCTGCGGATCGGTATAGGAAAGCGGCGTATTCATGTCGTTGGGACAGGCAATGTCGACCGGGATGCCGTCAAGCGTGATGCGAATCCGCTGTTCGGTCAGGCCGCGCAGCGCCGGCATGGAGGAAAAGCCGCCGCCGCCATTGGCCGCGACGCCGGGCAGACTGGCA
The DNA here is from genome assembly GCF_003711185.1 of Sphingobium sp. LF-16. Classification (NCBI taxonomy): domain Bacteria; kingdom Pseudomonadati; phylum Pseudomonadota; class Alphaproteobacteria; order Sphingomonadales; family Sphingobiaceae; genus Sphingobium; species Sphingobium sp. LF-16. Next base: position 3,415,469 of record NZ_CP029335.1, read on the forward strand.
AGGATGGCTGCGGTATCGCTGCTCGACAGGGCGCGACGGCGCAATGTGCCGCTGCCGAGCCGGGCGCCGTTGAGCGGCGCGCTGCCGATATCGAGCGCAGCCGCGTCGAAGCGGGTCTGGAGCGGCGGGGCCGCGTCATCGGCGATGGGGGTATCGGCCGGCAGGCTGTCCTGCGCGGCGACATGGGTGGGGAGCAATGCCAGCGATGCGGCGATTGCGACGAGAGATGTCTTCATCGGAAACCCTGTTTGCGCGCGCCTGCCTTCCCGGCAGGGGCGCTTGATCTGAAAGAAAGGCCGCGCGGCGGCACGGCCATGGTCGGATCAGGCGGGTGGTCCGCGCAAAGGGGGACGCAGATGGCCGATGCGCACAAGCGCAGGCGGCCGCACCGGCGCGAAGCCGAGCAGCAGCACGAAGGCGAGCGCCAGCACCAGGATCAGCGGATCGGCGCCGCCGAGCGAAACCATCGAGAGCGCGCCATAGGGACATGTGCGCTTGGCGGCATCGGCCGGCTGATGATCGGGATCGGCCTGCAACGGGACGATCAGTTGCGAGGCAGTACTGCCGATCGCAGCATCATGGCAGAACTGGATGACCAGGGTGCGCTGCTGCTGCGCCAGCATGAAGCCGCCGGGCAGCAAGGCCTTCATGCACAGCGCCAGCAGGACAAGCGCCAGCGCTTGCCCCCGATGCTGCTGAAGATAGGCGCGCAGGCTCCCCATGAGGACGGCCTAGCCCGGCCCCTGCCCCCTGTCACCAAGACAAAAGGTCGCAGGGGTCGGGCCGGCAGCGGCACCCAAGAAAAAAGGGGCGGTTTCCCGCCCCTTCCTTCCATCGATCGTCAGGCCGATCAGGCGTCCTGGCCGCCCGGCGTGTGCGCGCCCGGCAGCGGCGGCACCGGCTGAGGCGGGATGCCCGCGCCAGCCTCTGCCACATCGACCACGCCCCGGCCGACATGGCTGCGGCTGCGGCTATAGGCGAAATAGACGATCAGGCCGAGCGTCGCCCAGCCGACGAACATCAGCTTGGTTTCAACGCCCAGGCTCCAGAAGAGATAGGCGCAGCCGGCGATGGCGATCGGCGCGGTGATGTAGATGGCCGGGGTGCGGAACGGACGCTTGCGGTCCGCATCGGTCTTGCGCAAGCGCATCACCGCGATCGACACGGCGGCGAAGGCGAAGAGCGTGCCCGAGTTGGAGATGTCCGCCAGAATGCCGACCGGGAAGAAGGCGGCGAACAGCGCCACGAAGATGCCGGTCAGGATGGTGATGACGTGCGGCGTCTTGTAGGTCGGATGCACCTTCGAGAAGAGTTCCGGCAGCAGGCCGTCGCGGCTCATGACGAAGAAGATGCGGGTCTGGCCGAACATCATCATCAGGATGACCGAAGGCAGGGCCAGGCCGGCGGCGAGGCCGAGCAGGTTGCCGATCTGGGGCCAGCCGATTTCACGCAGGGTCCAGGCCAGCGCTTCCTTCGAGCAGGTGACGGCTTCGGTGCCGGCAGCGGCCAGCGCGGCGCACTGCTGCGACAAAGCGGTCGAGCCGGGAGCCAGCACTTCGCCGGCCGGGCCATAGACCGGCTGCGCACCGACGGTGCCGATCACGCCGGCGGCCACCAGCATGTAGAAGATGGTGCAGATGGCGAGCGAGCCAATGAGGCCGATCGGCATGTTGCGCTGCGGATTCTTGGTTTCCTCCGCTGCGGTCGAAACCGCGTCGAAGCCGACATAGGCGAAGAAGATCGAGGCGGCGGCGGCCGACACGCCCGAGAAGCCGAGCGGCATGAACGGGGTGAAGCCCTTCATGTTCATGACCGGCACCGACAGGACGATGAACAGGGTCAGCGCCGACACCTTGATCGCGACCAGCACCGCGTTGACGGTGGCGCTTTCCTTGGTGCCGATGACCAGCAGCCAGGTGACGAGCGACGCGATCAGCATCGCCGGCAGGTTGACCATGCCGCCATCGAACGGCCCGCGCGTCAGCAGATCGGGTATGTCGAGATGGAAGGTATGTTCGATCAGGCCGACCACATAGCCGGACCAGCCCACCGACACGGCGCCGGCGGCGACCGCATATTCGAGGATCAGCGCCCAGCCGACCATCCAGGCGATGAGTTCGCCCATCACCGCATAGCTGTAGGTATAGGCCGAACCCGAGACCGGGACCATGGCGGCCATTTCGGCGTAGCAGAGCGCGGCGACCGCGCAGACGAAGCCGGCAATGACGAAGGAGAGCATCATGCCCGGCCCCGCCTTTTGCGCGGCTTCGGCCGTCAGCACGAAAATGCCGGTGCCGATGACGGCGCCGATGCCCAGCATGGTGAGTTGGAATGCGCCCAGTGAGCGATGCAGTGATTTTTCTCTGCCGTCGCCAATATGGCGTCGAGAGGCTTAACGCGCCCGAAAATCATCAATGAAACCCTTTATTGGAGTCTTCTGCCCGGGCGACGCGTTAGCCGCCCCCCCTTTTCTGTGGGACGGGAGACTATCGCCTAATCCGCCATGCGCAAGTATGTTGCGCTTCTGAGACATGCTTCTTCACTGAACGCGCGAAGGAAATTTTATGATCGAGTTGCTGCGGGCGCCCGCGCTGGGCGATGTCCCGCATGGCTTTGCCGGACGACAGGGGGGCGTATCGACCGGGGTGTGCGCCGGTTTGAATGTCGGGCTGGGGTCGGAGGATGACCGGCTGGCGATCCTGCGCAACCGCGATCTGGCGCGTGACGCGCTGCTGCCCGGCGCCACGCTGGTGACGGTGCGGCAGGTCCATTCGCCCGATGTCGTGACCGTGACCGCGCCGATCGCCGAGGATGAACGGCCCGAGGCGGATGCGATGGTCACCCGCACGCCGGGGCTGATCCTGGGCATATTGACCGCCGACTGCGTGCCGGTGCTGTTTGCCGACAGGGAAGCCGGCGTGATCGGCGCGGCCCATGCCGGCTGGAAGGGCGCGATCAGCGGCGTCACCGACCGGACGATCGCGGCGATGGAGATGCTGGGCGCGACGCGCGCGGGCATTGCCTGCGCCATCGGCCCCTGCATCGGGCGCGCTTCCTACGAGGTGACTTTGGACTTTGCCGAGCGGTTCGAGCGGGACGACGCGGACAATGCGCGATTCTTCAGCGCCGGGCGGGCCGGCCACTGCCAGTTCGACATCGCCGCCTATGTCGCGTCGCGGCTGCAGGCGGCGGGGATCGGGCGGATCAGCCTGCTGGACGAGGACACCTATAGCCAGGCCGATCGCTTCTTCAGCTATCGCCGGTCCTGCCATGCGCAGGAAAGCGATTATGGCCGGCAGATATCGATGATCGCCTTACCCAGTTGAACCCGGCTGAGGGGCTTCAAAAGCCGGACAGAGTAGCGCATGAGAGGGGCTGACATGACCAGTTCTTCCCAGACCCTGCCGGACGTCGGCGATGGCAGCCGCCTTTATCAGCAACTGGCCCGGCGGTTGCTCGCGGACCTGGCGGGTGGCCGCTATGCCGTGGGCGACCGGCTGCCGCCCGAGCGCGAACTGGCGATCGAGCATGATGTCAGCCGGCCGACCGTGCGCGAGGCGATCATCGCGCTGGAGGTGCAGGGACTGGTCGAGGTGCGGGTCGGATCGGGTGCCTATGTGGTGCGGATACCCGGCGCCGATCGCCAGGCGGCCGAGGCGCCGCGGTTCAGCATCACCGCCTTCGAACTGATGGAGGCGCGACTGGCGATCGAGGGCGAGGCCGCGGCGCTGGCGGCACTGCATGCCCGACCGGACGAGCTGGACGAACTGGACCGGCTGGTCGAACAAATCGCCAGCGAGAATCTGCGCGATGGCGATGCCTATGCCGTCGACCAGCAATTTCACATGCTGATCGCGCAGGCGACGCGCAACGCAGCGCTGGTCGACAGTGTCGCGCGGCTGTGGGAAATGCGGGCGAGCGCACCGGAATCGCGGCTGCTGCTGGCCAAGGCCCGTGCCGCCAAGGTGACGCCGGTGGTCGAGGAGCATCGCGTCATCGCCCAGGCGATCCGGGCGCGCGATCCGGCAGCCGCGCGGGCGGCGATGCGCGGCCATCTGGCGGCGGTGATCGACCATCTGCTGTTCGCGACCGAGGAGGCCGCGGTCGAGGAAGCGCGCAAGGCGGCGCAATCGACCCGCGCCCGCTTCGCCCCCGGCGCGGACTGATCCCGACAGGGCAAAATTGACAGCGATGATGACAGCACCGGGGCGATGCCCGCGGGCGATGGCCTGCGCCTGCTTGACCGGCTGAGCGACAAAAACTAAACACCTGTTCAGTCAAACGGGCTTCGCGGCAAGCGGGCAGGACGGGAGAGAGCGGATGCTGGGGACGCGCGGGCTGTTTCTGGTGCGGACGGTGGCGGGACTGGCGCTGGCGGCGTCGGCCGCGGGACTGGTGGCGCAGCAGGCGGTGCAGACCGGCACGGGGGCCGACTGGCCGGGCGTCGGCGGCAGCGCCGACGAGAGCGGCTATAGCCAGCTGAGCGCGATCAACACCGCCAATATCCGCAAGCTGGGCCTGGCCTGGTCGCTCGACCTGGAGGGCGAGGTATCGCTGGAAGCGACCCCGCTGGCGGTGAACGGCATCCTCTATTTCAGCGGCAGCTATGGCGCGGTCTATGCCGTCGACGGGGCGAGCGGCAGGCTGATCTGGAAATATGATCCGGAAATCTGGAAGGTCAGTCCGACCCGGCAGGCGATGGGCATGGGCGTCAATCGCGGCGTCGCTTACGACAACGGCCGCATCTTCATCGGCGTGCTGGACGGCCGGCTGATCGCGCTGGATGCGAAAACCGGCGCGGTCGCCTGGAGCGTCAACACCCTGCCACCCGGCACCATGCACAGCCTGACCGGCGCGCCGCGCACCTTCAACGGCAAGGTCATCATCGGCAATGGCGGCGCCGACATCGGCCAGCGCGGCTTCGTCACCGCCTATGACCAGAAGACGGGGGCACAGGTCTGGCGCTTCTGGACGGTGCCGGACAGCCCGGAGCAGAATGCCGGCGACCCGGTGATGGAAATGGCGGCCAGGAGCTGGAACGGTTCCTATTGGAAGACCGGCACCGGCGGCACAGTGTGGAACGGCATGACCTTCGACCCGGAGCTCAATCGCATCTATCTGGGCGTCGGCAATGCCGGCCCTTATGACCCGGAAAAGCGCAGTCCGGGCGGCGGCGACAATCTGTTCGTCGCCTCGATCGTCGCGCTGGACGCCGATAGCGGTAAATATCTCTGGCATTATCAGCAGAACCCCCGCGAAAGCTGGGATTACAAGGCGACTGCCAACATGATCGCCGCGACCGTGACGATCGACGGCCGGCCGCGCAAAGTGCTGATGCAGCAGCCGACCAACGGCTTCTTCTATGTGCTGGACCGCGAGACCGGCAAGCTGATCTCCGCCGAGAAGGTCGGCAAGGTGAGCTGGGCCAGCCATATCGACATGACCACGGGACGCCCGGTGGAGACCGCCAACGTCCATTATCAGGAGGGGCCGGTCGACATCTATCCCAGTACATTGGGCAGCCATAACTGGCAGGCGATGAGCTACAGCCCGCAGACGGGTCTGGCCTATATCCCCTATATGCAGGCCGGCGCCCGCTACGCGAAGGCGGACAAGGGGTTCCTGGCCAGCATCACCGGGGCCAGCGCCAGCTTCATCACGCAAAAGCGCGACAAGGACGACCTGACCGGGGCACTGCTCGCCTGGGATCCGGTGGCGCAGAAGGCGCGCTGGCGCATGACGCGGCCCCATCTGTGGAATGGCGGGACGCTGGCGACGGCGGGCGGGCTGGTGTTCCAGGGCACGGCCGACGGCTATGTCCGCGCGCATGACGCGGCGAGCGGCAAGGAAATGTGGCGCTTCGATGCGGGTCTGGGGATTATCGGCGCGCCGATGAGCTATGCCATCGGAGACACCCAATATGTGTCGCTGCTGGTCGGCTGGGGGGGCACCACGGCGGCGGCCAGCGAGATATTGAATGTCGGCTGGAAATATGGCGCCCAGCCCCGCCGGCTGCTGAGCTTCGCGATCGGCGGCAAGGCGCGGCTGGCGCCATCGCCCCCGCGCGACATGGCGGTCCATGCGCTCGACGATCCCGGCATCGTGCTGGACGAAAAGGCGGTGGCCGCGGGCAAGGAAATGGGCTTCATCTGCGGCGCCTGCCACGGCATGGCGTTCAAGGGGGCCGGCGCGCCGGGACCGGACCTGCGCGAATCCGCCCTGTCGCTGTCGGAGGAGAATTTCTACCAGGTGGTGCAGGAAGGCGCGCTGGCCGAACGGGGCATGCCGCGCTTCCCGCTGGGCAAGGCGCAGATCCACAATATCTGGTCCTATCTGCGCGCCACCGCGCGCGAGGCGCTGGGCACGCGCAAGCCCGATACCGATACGCCGACGGCGGCGCGCTTCTGATGCGGATGACCGGCGAGGAGCGGATCGCCGCACCGCGCGACGCGGTATGGCAGGCGCTCAATGATCCGGCGGTGCTGCGCCAGTGCATTCCCGGCTGCCAGTCGCTGGAGCGTGACGGCGAGGACCGGTTGCGGGCCGAGATCGCGGTGAAGATCGGGCCGATCGGCGCGCGCTTTGCCGGCACCGTCACCCTGTCGGAGATCGACGCCCCCAATGGTTATCGCATCAGCGGTGAGGGCCAGGGCGGCACGGTGGGGCATGCAAGAGGTGGCGCGAAGGTGACGCTGGCCGACGATGGCCGGGCCACGCGCCTGTCCTATGCGGTGGAGGCCGAGGTCGGCGGCCGGCTGGCGCAACTGGGCGGGCCGATCATCGACGCGACGGCGAAGCAGCTTGCGGGACAATTTTTTCGCAACTTCAACGCAGTGGTCAGCGGCGCAGGCGCGCCGGCGGAGGATGGTCCGGTCGCGGCGGTGACGGCGCCGGTGCTGGCCGCTCCATCGGCGGGCGGCCATCCCTGGGGCTGGATCATCGCGCTTTTGCTGGCGCTGGCGACCGGGGTGCTGCTGGAGCGCAGCGGCGTGGCGGGCACCGGCATGGTAGCGATCGGCCTGTTGCTGGCGGTGACGGCGCTGGCCGGGTTCGAGGCCGGGCGCAGGGGGCGGCGATGAAGCCCGCGCCGTTCGACTATGTCCGCGCCACCAGCATCGACCATGGCTGCGCGCTGCTTGCCGAGGCCGGCGGCGGCGCACAATTGCTGGCGGGCGGCCAGACGCTGATGCCGTTGCTGGCGCTGCGCATGAGCCAGCCCTTCATCCTGATCGACATCGGCCATCTGCCCGAATTGCAGGGCATCGCCGCCCACGCCGGCGGCCTGCGGATCGGCGCGGCGACCCGGCAGGCCGATGCGCTGGTCCATCCCCTGCTGGCGCAGGCCTTGCCGGTCTTCGTCACGGCGCTGGCCCATGTCGGCCATCACCAGACCCGCAATCGCGGGACGATCGGCGGATCGATCGCGCTGGGTGAACCGGCGGCCGAGATGCCGGCGACGGCGGTGGCGCTGGGGGCCTCCATGACCCTGCGATCGGTGCGCGGCGCGCGGACCATGGCCGCCGACGCCCTCTATCTTGGTCCCTATGCGACCGCGATCGCGCCGGACGAGATGCTGGTGGCGATCGATTATCCGGCCTGGCCGGCGGATGCGGTGCCGCTGTTCCGCGAAGTGGCACGGCGGCCCGGCGATTTCGCGCTGGTCGGGCTGGTCGGCGCGCTGGCGATCGCGGAAGGCCGGATCGAACGGGCCGGCATCGCCTGGTTCGGCATGGGGCCGACACCGATGCGCGCGCGGCAGGCGGAGCAGGCGCTGGTCGGCCAGGCGATCGACCGGATCGATGCGCAGGCCATTGCCGATCTGGCGATCGCCGACAGCGCGCCGTTTGACGACGGCCATGCCAGCGCCGCCTATCGACGCAGCGTCGGCCGGCGCATCTTTGCCAGCAGTCTGGCGCAGGCGCTCGACCGGAGGCTCGCGGCATGAGCGAGCATCGCATTTCGATGATGGTAAACGGCCAGCAGCATCGCGGGCTGGTGGACGGGCGGCTGATGCTGAGCGACTGGCTGCGCGAGGCGGCAGGCTATACCGGCGTGCATGTCGGCTGCGAACAGGGGGTGTGCGGCGCCTGCACGGTGATCGTAGACGGGCGCGCGGTGCGGTCCTGCCTGATGCTGGCGGTGCAGGCCGATGGATGCAGCCTGACCACGGTCGAGGGGCTGGCGGCGGCCGACGGCACGCTCCATCCGGTGCAGCAGGCGCTCAAGGACTGCCATGGCCTGCAATGCGGTTTCTGCACGCCCGGCATCGTCATGACCCTGGCCGCGCTCCGTGCGGATGACTCTCGCCCCGACGAAGAGGCGATGACCGAGGCCATGTCCGGCCATCTGTGCCGCTGCACCGGCTATCAGGGGATACGCCGCGCGATCCGGCAACTGGCGGCGGAGGATGGTGCGCCATGAACGCGCCGCCGATTTCCGCGCAGCGCTTCATCGGCCAGCGCGTGCCGCGCAAGGAGGATGGCCGGCTGCTGACCGGGCGCGGCAGCTTCGTCGACGATATCATCCTGCCCGGCATGCTGCACGCCGCCTTCGTCCGCAGCCCGATTGCGCGCGGCACGATCCGGTCGATCGATACCGACGTCGCGCGTGCCCAGCCCGGCGTCCATGCGGTGCTGACCCAGGCGGATCTGGCGCCGTTCGGCGTCACCATGCTGAGTTTCTTCCTTGGCCCGGTGGAGGTGGCGATGACGCCGCTGGCGGACGGACGGGTCGCCTATGTCGGTCATCCGGTCGCGCTGGTGATCGCCGACGACCGCTATCTGGCCGAGGATGCCGCCAGCCTGGTGGTGGTCGATTATGCCGAGGAAGCGGCGGTCGTCACGCTGGACGATGCGCGCCTTGGCCCCAGGGTGCATCCCGACACCGACGACAATGTCGCCGCGCTGATGGGCGAGGAGGAAGCCGATGCCACGCTGGAAGCCCGGCTGGCGGGCGCGCCGCATCTGGTCAGCCAGTCGATCCGCCATCAGCGCATCGCCCAGTCGCCGATGGAAACGCGCGGCGTGGTGGCGAGCCTGCAGGGCGAGAGCGAATTGCTGGTCCATATCACCTGCGCCGGTCCGCAGCTGGTGGCGCGCTGGCTGACCTTGGCGCTCGACCGGCCGGGGCTGAGCGTGCGGGTGGTGGCCAAGGATGTCGGCGGCTCCTTCGGCCTCAAGAATCATCCCTGGATGGAGGAGGTGTCCGCCATCCTTGCCGCCATGCTGCTGCGCCGGCCGGTCAAGTGGATCGAGGACCGGATCGAGAATCTGACCGCCGCCAACCAGGCGCGCGAGCAGGAAATGACGCTGCGCGCCGCCTTCGACACGGACGGGCGGCTGATCGCCAGCCATGCCGATTATGCGCTCAACAACGGCGCCTATCCGATGGGGGCGGACGCCAATATCGCGGTCCATATGTTCCTGTGGGCGGCCTATAATATCCCCGCCTACAGCTTCGTGTCGCGCGGCTGGTACAGCAACACGCCGGGGCTGGCCGCCTATCGCGGCCCCTGGGCGATCGAGACGCTGGCGCGCGAGACCTTGCTCGACCGAGCGGCGCGGCAGATCGGCATCGATCCGGTGGAGCTACGCCGTCGCAACCTCTGCACCGCCGCCGACCAGCCGTCGGTCACGCCGCTCGGCATCCCGCGCGAGGATATCACGCCGGCGCAATGCCTGGAAAAGCTGCTGGAGGTGGTGGACGTGCCCGCCTTCCGCGCGGAGCAGGCGGCGGCGCGGGCGCAGGGGCGCTATCTGGGCCTGGGCCTAGCCGCCTATATCGAGCCGACCGGCGCGGCCGGCAGCATCGCAGTGATGACCGGCGAACTGGCGCAGTTGCGGATCGAACCGACCGGACGGGTGGTCGCCGTGATGAGCGTCCATTCGCAGGGCCATGGCACCCAGACGACGATGGCGCAGTGCATTGCCGATCAGTTGGGCGTGCCAATCGAGGACGTCACCATCTTCGACGGCGACAGTTCGCGCGGCGGCTTTGGCCCCGGCGCGGGCGGCAGCCGGCAGGGGGTGATAGGCGGCGGCGCGGCGATCCGGGCCGGGCGCCTGCTCGCCGACAAGGTGAAGGTGGTGGCCGCCCATCTGCTCAACGCCAGTCCGGAGGCGATCAGCCTGGCCGACGGGATGGTCCATGTCGCCGGTGCGCCGGAGATGCGGCGGACGCTGCGCGAGATTGCCGAGATCGCCTATGGCGAACCGGGGCGATTGCCGCCGGGCATGGAGACGGGGCTGGAAGCGCAATATCGCTATGATCCGCCGCCCATGACCTTCACCAGCGCGGCCCATGCCTGCATCGTCGAGGTCGATGCCGACACCGGCTTCGTCAGCATCCGGCGCTGGGTCAGCAGCGAGGATTGCGGGGTGATGATCAATCCGGCGGTGGTAGAGGGGCAGATTGCCGGCGGCCTGGCCCAGGCGATCGGCAGCGTGCTGCTGGAGGAGGCCGCCCGCGATGCGCAGGGCAATCCGACGGCGGCGACCTTCAAGGATTATGCGCTGCCGACGATCTTTGACGTGCCCGATTTCGAATATGTCCATGCCGATACGCCGTCACAGGCCGAAGGCGGCTTTCGCGGCGTTGGCGAGGGCGGCTGCATCATCGGCCCGCCGACCCTGGTCAATGCGATCGCGGATGCGCTGGCGCCGTTTGGCGAGGTACCGGTGGACCTGCCGCTGACGCCGGACAAGCTGATGACCGTGATCGAAGGGCAGCCCTGGCCCGAACGTCCGGTCAGTCGCTTCCATCCCGATCATCTGGCGCCGGAGGTCGATGTCCCTGCCCCGGCAGCCCCCTCTCCCCCGCCTGTCGTGCCGGCCGCCCCGGTGGGCATCGGCGGCGCATGGAAGCTGGTGCTGGCGACGCCGATGGGGCCGCAGCCGATGGTGGCGCATTTCGAGGTTACGGGCGACCGGGTGACGGGGCGGCTGGAGGCGGATCAGGGATCGCAGGAATTTGCCGGCACGATCGCCGGCAATCAGGTGGCATGGGAGATGAAGGTGACAAAGCCGATGGCGATCACCCTCAAATATGCCCTGATGTTCGATGGCGACAGCGTAACCGGCAAGTGCAAGATGGGGATATTCGGCACCGTCAAGGTGCGCGGCGAAAGGGCCTAGCCAAATTCGGCGCGTATCCGGGCGCCATGTTCGTCGACATGGGGCGCTGCCGAGGCACCGGCAGTGCGATAGACGCCATGGCGCGCGCCGAGATAGGCATGGGCATTGCGGACCCGCGCCCGCTGCGGCGGACGGCCGCCATCGTTGAGATGGGTAGTCAGCACCTCGAACTGGAAATCGACCATCGCCTCCAGCAGGCTTGTTTCGACATGGCCGCCCACGCCCTTGATACTGCGCCGGACGAGCGCGGCCATTGAGCCACATCGCCCCGGACAATGCCTGGGCCAGCAGATCAGCCTGCGCTTTGCCGAATTGCTGAACCCCGATGGCACCGCCGACCAGTCCAATCTGCGCCGCACCGCATGCACCGACCATGTGATCCTGCGCGGCGATCCCGCCGGCGAGCATTTCGAACCCCGCTTCACCTATCATGGCTTCCGCTATGTCGAGGTGGAGGGCTATTCCGGCAGGCCGACGCTCGACGATATCGCGGCCGTCGTCGTCCCTAGCAATTGCCGTGAAACCGGCGAGATACAGCTGGCCTCCCCCCGCTCTAGCAGATCTCGGACAATGCCCTGCGGAGCCAGCGCTCCAATTTCTTCGCCGTGCCGACCGACTGTCCGCAGCGCGACGAGCGCATGGGATGGATGAGCGACATCCAGGTTTTCTGGATACCGCCGCCTTCAACATGGAGGTCGATCCCTTCATCCGCCGCTTCCTGCTGGAGGCACGCGCTGCGCAGCACCCCGATGACGCCTATCCGATCGTCGTGCCGCAGCCGCTCTCCTTCCCCGATGTCGTGACCGCCGGCTGGAGCGAGGCCGGCATCATCCTGCCCCATGGGCTGTGGCGCCATTATGGCGGTACCGCCGTGATCGACGAGAATTGGGCCGCGATGGAGCAATGGATGGCCGAGATGGCCCAGGCGTCTGGCCGCGCCGCCGACGCCGCCCACTATAAAGCGCTGCGCGCGGCGAGCGGCACGGCCCTTGCGGCCGAGCTGCTGGACGGTGCAGGCAAGGCCGGCAATGGCAGCCAGTGCAGCCAGGTGCTGGCGCTGCATATGGGGCTGGTGCCGGCGGACCAGCAGGTGCAGGCGGCACAAATTCTGGCCCAGGATATTCGCGCGCGCGGCATGACGCTGTCCACCGGCTTCCTCGGTACGCCCTATCTGCTCGACGTGCTCGCCGATGCGGGCGTACGGGACGAGGTGATCGGCCTGCTGCTGCAGACCCGCTATCCCTCCTGGGGCTATATGCCTAGTGTCGGCGCCACCACCGTCTGGGAAAGATGGAATGGCGATGTCGGCGACCTGTCGCACCTGACGCTGAGCGTGCCTGCCAATTGCACGGCGCGGATCAGCCTTCCGGCCAGAGTCTGGCGCGAAGGCAGCCGGGCAGTCGAGGAGCATCCCGATATCCCCGTCCATGCCACGACACCCGAAGGCGTGACGATCGAGGTGGGTTCAGGCCGATATCATTTCATCAGGGACAGGCCCATGACCTGAACAAGACTGTGGCAGTGCGCGCAAACGATGGATCGGAAGACGTGGGGGCACCGGTCATAGCGGGTGGGGACGCGCCGCCAGTCTTTGGGGCAACCTGACGTGTTCCCCTGAAATGTGACCGATTTTGAGTAGAGTCCGACGTAAAGGAGTCGGACGAAGATGAAGCGCAGCAGGTTCAGCGAAGAGCAGATCATCGCGATCTTGAAGGAGCAGGAGGCTGGGATGGCGACGGCGGATGTTTGCCGCCGCCACGGAATCAGCTCGGCGACGTTCTACAAATGGAAGTCGAAGTATGGCGGTCTGGAGGTGTCCGAGGCCCGGCGTCTGCGCACGCTGGAGGAAGAGAACAGCCGGCTGAAGAAGCTGCTGGCCGAGGCAATGCTCGACAACGTGGTGCTGAAGGATCTGGCATCAAAAAAATGGTGACGCCCGGCGCTAAGCGGGATGCCGTCGCCCATGCCCGTGAGCATCACGGGCTGAGCGAGCGTCGGGCGTGCAACCTGGTCGGCGTGAGCCGGCGGGTGATCCGGTATCGATCGTCGCGTCCGGACGATGGTCCGCTGCGACAGCGTCTGCGCGAGTTGGCGGCCGAGCGTCGCCGCTTCGGCTATCGGCGTCTCGGGTATCTTCTGGCTCGCGAGGGCATGACGCCCAACCACAAGAAGCTGCTGCGGGTCTATCGCGAGGAGAACCTGCGGGTCCGTCGCCGTGGTGGCCGCAAGCGCGCCCTGGGCACGCGGGCGCCGATGGTGCTGCCGGACGGGCCGAACCAGCGTTGGTCGCTCGACTTCGTCTCCGACACCCTGACGTGCAGCCGGCGGTTCCGCATCCTGTGCGTGGTCGACGACTACACGCGGGAATGCCTGGCGCTGGTGGCCGACACGTCGCTGTCGGGTGTGCGGGTCGCGCGGGAGCTGACGCGGCTGATTGGGATGCGCGGCAAGCCGCATACGGTGGTCAGCGACAACGGCACCGAGCTGACCTCGTCGGCCATCCTGCGCTGGTCGCAGGAACGGCGGGTCGAGTGGCATTACATCGCACCCGGCAAGCCGATGCAAAACGGCTTCGTCGAGAGCTTCAACGGGCGTCTGCGCGACGAATGCCTCAACGAGACCCTGTTCACGTCGCTGCCGCATGCTCGCTTCGTGCTCGATGCCTGGCGGCACGATTACAACTACGTCAGGCCACACTCGAAACTGGGCGGGAGAACCCCCGCCGAGAAAGCCGGCCAACCTGTCCGGGGGCATGCCCCCGGACAGGTTGCCATCACCTCAACCAACCATCATGAAGGAGCCGGACTCTACCTCTGACTGGTGACAATCAGGGGAGCATGTCAAACCGAACATGATTTCGAGGCGGTTAGGATTCCTCTTATACCGACGGGTGCCGTATTTGACGGGCTTATTGCGGGATTTCCGAGCCGGACAGGGGGCAATCCCTTTTTCCTGCACCGCATTGCGGAACTGTCGGTGTCATAGCCCCGATCGCCCAGCAGCGATTGGGCTTTGTCGCTGGTCTGGTAGGGCGCGGACGCAGAAAAGCCGCCTTGGAGTGGTCCGAGGCGGCGTGCGTGTGTGTTGTGTTGTGAGTTTGGTTGCGGGAGTAGGATTTGAACCTACGACCTTCAGGTTATGAGCCTGACGAGCTACCGGGCTGCTCCATCCCGCGACACTGGGCTTTTGTGTGGCCCTGATACGCAAAAAGGGCGGCTTTGCGGGCCGCCCTGTTTTGTAACATTGTGATGGGTTTTTGATCCGTTGCTATGCGCGTGCTTCAATGCCTGGCGACGCCCTACTCTTCCAGTGCTTGAGCAATAGTACCATCGGCGCAGACTGGTTTCACGGCCGAGTTCGGGATGGGATCGGGTGGGTCACAGACGCTATGGTCACCAAGCAATGAAGCAGGCGCATAACTGCGGGTTTTTAATCGATACCGTGCACTATTCACTTTCACTTGGGAAAGTGAACAACAAGAGCTTGTGTGTTTGTATGTTCGTATATCTGGGCTGGCTTAAAACCACGCCATCAGCGCCTTGGCTGTTTCCAGCATTGTCGTTGATGGTGGGACTCTTAAGCGCGAACAGAGCAATTAGGACTGGTTAGCTCCATGCGTTACCGCACTTCCACATCCAGCCTATCAACGTCGTGGTCTACGACGGCTCGATGAAATCTTATCTTGAGGGAGGCTTCCCGCTTAGATGCTTTCAGCGGTTATCCCGTCCATACATAGCTACCCTGCTGCGCCACTGGCGTGACGACAGGTACACCAGAGGTATGTTCAACCCGGTCCTCTCGTACTAGGGTCAACTCCTCTCAAATTTCGACGCCCACGGCAGATAGGGACCAAACTGTCTCGCGACGTTCTGAACCCAGCTCACGTACCACTTTAATTGGCGAACAGCCAAACCCTTGGGACCTGCTCCAGCCCCAGGATGTGATGAGCCGACATCGAGGTGCCAAACGATTCCGTCGATATGAGCTCTTGGGAATCATCAGCCTGTTATCCCCGGCGTACCTTTTATCCGTTGAGCGATGGCCCTTCCACGAGGGACCACCGGATCACTATGACCGACTTTCGTCTCTGCTCGACTTGTCAGTCTCGCAGTCAGGCGGGCTTATGCCATTGCACTCTAACAGACGGTTTCCAACCGTCCTGAGCCCACCATCGCGCGCCTCCGTTACTCTTTAGGAGGCGACCGCCCCAGTCAAACTACCCGCCACAGAGGGTCCCTGCACCGGATAACGGTGCGAGGTTAGACATCAGAAAACAACAGGGTGGTATTTCACCTATGGCTCCACATCAACTGGCGTCAATGCTTCAAAGCCTCCCACCTATGCTACACAGTTCTTTCCTAATGCCACTCTGAAGCTGCAGTAAAGGTGCACGGGGTCTTTCCGTCTAACCGCGGGTACTCCGCATCTTCACGGAGAATTCAATTTCGCTGAGCATATCCTGGAGACAGTGGGGAAGTCGTTACGCCATTCGTGCAGGTCGGAACTTACCCGACAAGGAATTTCGCTACCTTAGGACCGTTATAGTTACGGCCGCCGTTTACCTGGGCTTCAATTCAGAGCTTGCACTCCTCCTCTTAACCTTCAGGCACCGGGCAGGCGTCAGGCCCTATACGTCGTCTTGAAGCCGACTTAGCAGAGCCCTGTGTTTTTGCTAAACAGTCGCTACCCCCTGGCCTGTGCCCCCCATCAAAAGTTGCCTTAAGATGGGGCCTCCTTCTTCCGAAGGTACGGAGGCAATTTGCCGAGTTCCTTCAGGATACTTCTCTCAAACGCCTTGGTATACTCTACCATTCCACCTGTGTCGGTTTAGGGTACGGTCTATACGGTGGGGCTATTTCCTGGGACCCCTTCACTGCCCGGAGCAATCCAATAAGCCCGAACAATTTACGGCATCCGTCACACACCACCAGGCCCACGAATATTAACGTGGTTCCCATCGACTACCCCCTTCGGGCTCGTCTTAGGGGCCGGCTTACCCTGCTCAGATTAGCTTTAAGCAGGAACCCTTGGAATTTCGGCGAGAGGGCATCTCACCCTCTTAATCGCTACTCATGTCTGCATTCGCACTTCCGATACCTCCACGGTCGGTTACCCTTCCGCTTCAACGGCCTACGGAACGCTCCGCTACCGCTCAGTCAAAGACTGAACCCTAAGCTTCGGTGCATCACTTTAGCCCCGTTACATCTTCGCCGCAGGATCTCTTATTTAGACCAGTGAGCTGTTACGCTTTCTTTAAAGGATGGCTGCTTCTAAGCCAACCTCCTGGTTGTTTTGGAAATCCCACATGCTTTCCCACTTAGTGATGACTTGGGGACCTTAGCTGTAGGTTAGGGCTGTTTCCCTTTTGACGACGGACCTTAGCACCCGCCGTCTGTCTGCCGAACTAGACTCGTTGGTATTCGGAGTTTGGTTAGAATTGGTAGATCTCGCGACCCCCGCATCCATCCAGTGCTCTACCCCCAACGGCAAATATTCGACGCTCTACCTCAATAGATTTCGCGGAGAACCAGCTATTTCCCGGCTTGATTGGCCTTTCACCCCTAAGCACAACTCATCCGACAATTTTTCAACATTGAACGGTTCGGTCCTCCAGTGCGTGTTACCGCACCTTCAACCTGGTCATGCATAGATCGCCGGGTTTCGGGTCTAATGCATCAAACTATGGCGCCCTATTCAGACTCGCTTTCGCTGCGCCTACACCTAACGGCTTAAGCTTGCTTGATACACTAAGTCACAGACCCATTATGCAAGAGGTACGCGGTCAGGTCTCAAGGACCCTCCCACTGCTTGTAGGCATCCGGTTTCAGGTACTGTTTCACTCCCCTCATCGGGGTGCTTTTCACCTTTCCCTCACGGTACTGGTTCACTATCGGTCATGT
>NZ_CP029335.1:3435000-3545000 GCF_003711185.1 Sphingobium sp. LF-16
CCCGTGCGCCACTAGATCCGAAGATCTCGTTCGACTTGCATGTATTAGGCATGCCGCCAGCGTTCGTTCTGAGCCAGGATCAAACTCTCAAGTTTGATGTCCGATCTCTAACCAGGCGGAATAAGCCCGATCAGAAACCGCTCATTTTCAGGAGCCATTCCTGCACAATATATTCTAGTGGAATATATCGAGACATATAGGAACGGCCTAAATTTATCTGAACTCCTACGCCTGAAAGCCGTAAGAACCCAGGGCCGCCGCCCACATGTCCCTTCATCTAAATCACAATGTCAAAGAGCCGCACCGACATCAAAACCGGACAACCAGTGTTCCCTAAACTCTCGTTCAGAGGACCAGTGTCCGTCTATGTGGGCGACCGGGTCAGTCAAGCGCCTCAGCAGCGCCGCCCTGTCCGGTGAAAAGCCCTCTAGATGGGGCATTTGATTCGGTCAACCGCGAAATTCCGCCCTTTTTGAATTTCCCCTCCGAAAGTTGAGAATGCGGCCCCTCCCGGTCGCGTAAAAAGCCCGGTCTTTCGGGCATTTCGGAGATTTCACGCGCTTGTAATAAAAATGCGTTTCCGGAACCGGATTGGGCGCCGAGTTCCGCGCTTCTCCATCCGAATCCCGATCCTGTTGCGGCAAGAATCGGGAATCAGGGGAGAATCGGTACGAGAATCAGGCCAGCGGCTCGCCTTCCCACAATTCGGTATCGATCTGCGCCTGCGCATCGCGCGGGTAACGCGGACCCGACACCGCCCTGAAATCGAACAGACTGTCGACGCGATCGAGCAGCGGACGCGGCAGATCTAGCCTGGCCGCCGCCAGGTCCTCGTCGAGATGGGCCATGTTGGTCGTGCCGGGAATCGGCACGATGAAATCGCGACGGGACAGCAGCCAGGCCAGGCAAAGCTGCGCCATGGTGCAGCCCGCTTCGTCGGCGAGCCCCTTGAGCTTCGTTGCCAACACCAGATTATGGGCAAGGTGGGGCGGCTGGAAACGCGGCATGGTGCCGCGAATATCCCCCTCGGGCACGCCCTGTGGCCCAACCCCGCCGGCGAGCAGGCCGCGGCCGACCGGCGAAAAGGCGACGAAGCCGATGCCGAGTTCCGCGCAGGCGTCGAGCACGGCGACCTCCGGGTTGCGACTCCAGGGCGAATATTCGGTCTGCACCGCGGTGATCGGATGGACCGCATGGGCGCGGCGAATCATCGCCGCTGACATTTCCGACAGGCCGATCGCGCCGATCTTGCCATCCTCCACGCCGCGCACCAGCGCGCCGACCGACTCCTCGATCGGCACCTTGGGGTCTAGGCGATGCAGATAATAGAGATCGATATGGTCGGTCCTGAGCCGACGCAGCGAATCCTCCAGCACGCGGGTGATCGCCCGGGGCGAGCCGTCGAGGCCGCGCTTGCCGTCAATCTCCGCCAGCACGCATTTGCTGGCGAGGGTGAAATCGGCGCGCCGGTCCATGATGGTGCGGCCAAGCAATTCCTCATTGGCGCCAAAGCCATAGAGCGCGGCGGTGTCGAAGAAGGTCACGCCGACATCGAGCGCATGGCGCAGCAACCGTTCGGCCTCATCCGTCGACGGGCGCGGCAGATAGGCATGGGAGAGGTTCATGCAGCCAAGGCCGATGGCGGAAACGGTGAGCGCGCCCAGGCGGCGGGTGGGAAGAGCGGTCGTCATGGGGTGGGAAACATCCTGTCGGTTGAGGCCGTCCATGACGCAAGAGATAGGTCTGCCTCTCCGCTCTGTCATGCCCTTGGTCATGCCTTCACCCGGCAGGACGAAAGAAGATGGGGTTTACCCGGCTTAATAAAGCCAATCTTGCCCGGCGGGCGCAGCGGGGTCATTTCGACGGCACATTATAGACCCTTATGCCGCCCTGCGGCGCGAGCGAGCCCATGACCCGGAACCTTACCCATTTGGAGCGCCTTGAGGCGGAGAGTATACATATATTGCGGGAGGTAGTGTCGGAGGCGGATCGGCCTGTGATGCTGTACTCGGTGGGCAAGGATTCGGCGGTGATGCTGCATCTGGCCAAGAAGGCCTTCTATCCCTCGCCGCCGCCCTTCCCGCTGCTCCATGTCGATACCACCTGGAAGTTCCGCGCGATGTACGACCTGCGCGACAAGGCCGCGCGTGACGCAGGGATGGAACTGCTGGTCCATCATAATCCCGAGGCCCAAGCGCGCGGCATCAACCCGTTCGACCATGGCGCGCTCCATACCGACATGTGGAAGACGGAAGGGTTGAAGCAGGCGCTCGACAAGTTCGGCTTCGACGCGGCATTCGGCGGCGCGCGCCGCGACGAGGAGAAGAGCCGCGCCAAGGAGCGCATCTTCTCCTTCCGCACCGCGTCGCACGGCTGGGACCCCAAGAACCAGCGGCCCGAACTGTGGAACCTCTACAACGCGAAGAAGGCCAAGGGCGAGAGCATCCGCGTCTTCCCGATCAGCAACTGGACCGAGCTCGACATCTGGCAATATATCCAGCTCGAGGGCATCGAGATCGTGCCGCTCTATTTCGCCGCGCCGCGCCCCACCGTCGAGCGCGACGGCATGCTGCTGATGGTCGATGATGACCGCTTCCCGCTTGAACCGGGCGAAGTGCCGGTCGAGCGATCGATCCGCTTCCGCACCCTGGGCTGCTATCCCCTCACCGGCGCGGTCGAGAGCGAGGCCAGCACCCTGTCGGAGGTGATCCAGGAGATGCTGCTCACCACCACATCCGAGCGCCAGGGCCGTGCCATCGACAAGGATGCCGGCGGCGCCGGCATGGAGAAGAAGAAGCAGGAGGGGTATTTCTGATGTCCGACGTGATCACACAGGACCCCGTCTACCAGACCGATGCGCTGATCGCGCAGGACATCGACGCCTATCTCGACGTCCACCAGCACAAGACCATGCTGCGCTTCATCACCTGCGGCAGCGTCGATGATGGCAAGTCCACCCTGATCGGGCGGCTGCTCTATGATTCGAAGATGATCTTCGAGGATCAGCTCGAAGCGCTGCAGGCGGATAGCAAGCGCGTCGGCACGCAAGGCGGCGAGATCGACTTCGCCCTGCTGGTCGATGGCCTCGCCGCCGAGCGCGAACAGGGCATCACCATCGACGTCGCCTATCGCTTCTTCGCCACCGAGAAGCGCAAGTTCATCGTCGCCGATACGCCCGGCCATGAACAATATACCCGCAACATGGTCACCGGTGCCTCCACCGCCGACCTGGCCGTCATCCTGATCGACGCGCGCAAGGGCATCCTCACCCAGACGCGGCGCCACAGCTACCTCGCCCACCTGATCGGCATCCGCAACATCGTGCTGGCCGTCAACAAGATGGACCTGGTCGGCTATGACCAGGCCGTGTTCGACAAGATCGTCGCCGATTATGCCGCGTTCGCGCAGAGCATCGGCATCAGCGCCTTCACGCCGATCCCCATCTCCGGCTTCAAGGGCGACAATATCACCGCCCGGTCCGACAACACCCCCTGGTATCAGGGGCCCACGCTCATGGCGCATCTCGAAAGCGTCGAGGTCGATGCCACCACTGCGGCGGCCAAGCCGTTCCGCATGCCGGTCCAGTGGGTCAATCGCCCCAATCTCGATTTTCGCGGCTTTGCCGGCCTGATCGCCAGCGGATCGGTCAAGCCGGGCGACGCCGTGCGGGTGCTGCCCTCGGGCAAGACCAGCACCATCTCGCGCATCGTTACCCTTGATGGCGACCTCGACGAAGCGATTGCCGGCCAGTCAGTGACGCTCTGCTTCGCCGACGAGATCGACTGTTCGCGCGGCGACGTCATCGCCGTCGCCGACAATCCGCCGGAGGTCTCCAGCCAGTTCGAGGCGACCATCGTGTGGATGGATGACGAGGCGATGCTGCCGGGCCGGCCCTATTGGCTCAAGATCGGCACGCAGAGCGTGTCGGCCACCGTCCAGGCGCCCAAATATGTCGTCAACGTCAACACGATGGAGCATCTGGCCGCCAAGACGCTGGACTTGAATGCCATTGGCGTTGCCGAACTGGCGACCGACAAGCCGATCACGTTCGAGCCCTATGCCGATAACCGGACGCTCGGCGGCTTCATTCTGATCGACAAGATCAGCAACCGCACCGTGGCGGCGGGCATGCTCCACTTCTCGCTGCGCCGCGCCCAGAATGTCCATTGGCAGGCGACCGACATCGGCCGCGAGGCCCATGCCGCGCTCAAGAACCAGCTTCCCCGCATCCTCTGGTTCACCGGTCTCTCGGGCTCGGGCAAGTCGACCATCGCCAATGAGGTGGAAAAGCGGCTCGCGCTGATGAACCGCCACACCTTCCTGCTCGATGGCGACAATATCCGCCATGGCCTCAACAAGGATCTGGGCTTTACCGAGGCCGACCGGATCGAGAATATCCGCCGCGTCGGCGAGGTTGCCAAGCTGATGGCGGATGCGGGCCTGATCGTGCTGACCGCCTTCATCTCCCCCTTCCGCGCCGAGCGCGAGATGGTGCGCGAGATGCTGCCGGACGGCGAGTTCATCGAGATCTTCGTCGATACCCCGCTGGAGGTCGCCGAGGCGCGCGACGTCAAGGGTCTCTACAAGAAGGCGCGCTCGGGCAGCCTCAAGAACTTCACCGGCATCGACAGTCCCTATGAGGCGCCCACCAGCCCCGAGATACGGGTCAACACCGTCGAGATGACGCCGGAAGAGGCCGCCGAGCATATCATCCGCAAGATCATGCCGCTCAAATGAGAGAGGGCAGCATGACCGACGCGGACCTCGCCGCCCATCTCGCCGACACCGCCGGCCGCCTGCTGCTGGAGGTCCGCGCCTCGGGCCTGTTCAGCGCCAAGGCGCTCGGCAAGGCCGGCGACCAGACCGCCAACCAGTTCCTCGTCCATGCGCTGCGGGAACAGCGGGCTGACGACGGGTTGCTCTCCGAGGAGATGGCCTGTGACGGCGCGCGGCTCCAGCACAGCCGCGTGTGGATCGTCGATCCGGTCGACGGCACCCGCGAATATGGCGAGGCGCGCGCCGACTGGGCCGTCCATGTCGGTCTTGCCATAAACGGCGTGCCGACCATCGGTGCGGTGGCCCTGCCGGGCCATGAAGACGGCATCGTCCTGCGCACCGACCAGCCGCGCGCCATCCCGCCCGCGCCCGAAAAGCTCCGCATGGTCGTCTCCCGCACCCGCCCCGCACCCCAGGCGGTCGCGGTCGCAGAGGCGCTGGGCGCCGAGCTGGTGCCCATGGGATCGGCCGGCGCCAAGGCCATGGCCGTGATCCTGGGCCAGGCCGACATCTATCTCCATGCCGGCGGCCAATATGAATGGGACAGCTGCGCACCCGCCGCCGTCGCGCTCGCCCACGGCCTCCACGCATCCCGCATCGACGGATCGCCGCTGACCTACAACCAGCAAGACACATACATGCCCGACCTCCTCATCTGTCGGCATGAACATGCCGACAGCGTGCTGGGGGCACTGAAGGGCTAGGGGCGATCGACATTCAGATGATGACGTGACGAAAATGGTGGTTTTCCGTGACCCTTGAAACGAGTCACGTGCCTCGTTTCAACGCAGCGTACTTAAAGTACGTGAGCACCGGAAGCGCGGAGAACCGCCATTTGCAGGCCGTCAGGGCTGAATGTCGATTGCCCCTAGGCGCGGGTCGCCAGTCCGGCACCGACATCGGCGCCCGCCCAGGCGCGCCAGCGATCACCGTCGGGGTCGATGTCCACCCGGTCGGTCAGGTCGAAGATCTTCACCGCCGGTCGATCGACATGATAGGCCAGCCAGTCCGGCTCAGGCGCGCCATGGCGAACGAAATGGGCGATATGATCGGTCATCCGCCGGCCGAGCGCCGCGCGGCGTCCGCGCATCGGCCCGCCCCGCGCAAAGGCGGCGCGCAGCCCGCGCATCGGCCAGGTCAGGGTCAGGTCGAGCCCATGGGCGGCGCCGGCGATCGGATGGCGATAGTCGAAGCGATAGAACCAGGTCGGCGCCTGCCTCGACTGGCGATCCGCGAAATGGCGCGTCGGCATCAGGAAGGTGAGATCGGTGGCGAGCGCGCGGCGCCCCGCCTTGTCGCGGGGATAGGCGTCGAGGATGCGCGCGGCGTGATCGGCCGGCAATTGGGCATGGAGCAATGCTTCGAGTGCCGGCCAGTCGGTCGGCAGGATATCGCCGGGCATCAGTTCGAACAGGCGGATTTCCTCACGCGTGGCGCCGGCGAGCAGCGGCACCGGCGCGGCCGGCTCAGCCACCGCCTGCGCCAGCGAGGCGGGCAGCAGGTCGCCGTCGAACCAGGGGGCAGAAGGAATGGTGCCGGGATTGGCGGCACCGGCCGCGCCCTGCGCCTCGAACAGGCGCATGAGGTCCATGCCGCGCAGCGCGGCGAGATCGGGGTTGCCGAGCGCCGCCATATAATCGCGCGCCACCTGTTCGCTGCGATCGCGGCCATGAATCAGGCTGACGGCACCGCTCTGCATGATCGCGCCGGCAAAGAGGTCGCGGGCAGCCGGGGCATGGAGCAATAGCGAGACCGACATGGAGCCGGCCGACTGGCCGCCGACCGTCACCCGCGCCGGATCGCCGCCGAAGGCCGCAATATTGTCGCGCACCCAGGCGAGCGCCGCAATCTGATCGCGCAGGCCGAGATTGGAAGGGATGCCCGGCACGACCGCGCCGAAATTGACGAAGCCGAGTACGCCCAGCCGATAATTGATGGTGACGACGATGATGTCACCGTCGCGGGCAAAGTCGCTGCCGTCATAGCTATGGCCGCCACCCGCGACGAAGGCGCCGCCGTGAATCCAGACATAGACCGGCAGCGGGCCGGTCGCGTCGTCGGGCACATGGATGTTGAGCGACAGGCAATCCTCGGCAAAGTCGGGCATCGACAGCCGCGCCCGCTTCGCCTGATTGCCATACATTTGCGGACATTGCGGACCGGGACGTGATGCGTCGCGCACATCATTCCACGCGACCGGCGCCTCCGGGGCAGCAAAGCGGTCGGCCCGTGCATAGGGAATGCCGCGCCAGCATCGCACGCCGTTCGCCAGGGTGCCGCGCACCGGCCCAGCCGTCGTCGTCACCGTCAATCCGTCCATGCCGCGCCTCCCGTCTTGCGGCGAAGATGCTAGGCGGCGCCGGGTGAGGCGCCAACGCACGGGGCGGAGATAGCGGCGGGGCGATGCCCCTGCCCGATCAGGGCTGCATCGACGGGGTGACGACCAGCCGGTCGAGAATTTCCGCCATGCGATCGAGCGGATAATCGGGTTCCTGCTGCAGCCACCAGGCGAGAATCTCGACCGTGGCGCTGACCGCGAAGACGATGCGCAGTTCATCGGGCAGCCAGCCGGCATCATGCGGCCTCTGCTGCGCCAGCTGGCGCGCCTGATCGGTAAATTCCTGCTTGAGCATGGTCGCCGCGCCGCCGGTCAGGAAGGCCGACCAGAGCGCGCGCCGTTCGGCGACATAAGCGAACAGGGTCATGCAGGACTGGCGGGCATCGTCGGCGAACAGGATCGGCAGCGCGCGCTGCAGCAGATCGGCGATCTGTCCGGCAGCGAGATCGTGCAGCAGCGCATCCTTGGACGGATAATGGCGGAAGAAGGTGGCGTAGCCGACCTCCGCCTCGCGCGCGACCTCGCGGATCGTCACCTGATCATAGGGGCGGGTTTCCAGCAGGTGGAGCATCGCGTCGAGCAGCTGGCGGCGGGAGCGCAGCTGGCGCGCGTCGGTCGGCAGATTATCCATCGGGGCCATGGCTTAGGGCCTTCGCACCCGCCTGAACAGAGGGGAGGATCGCCCGGCCGATGATCCGCCCCCGCCCCATTGCCCGGCGCCCCTGCCCGACTAGGGTCCGGCCCGACAGGAGAGGAAGCACGCCATGGACAACCGGATCGAGACGCTGATCGCCAGGGAAGAGATCAGGGAACTGGCCCAGCTCTATTCGCGCGGGGTCGACCGGCAGGATTTCGCGCTGATCCGGTCGCTCTATACCGCCGACGCGACCGACAGCCATGGCGCCTATTATGACGGGCCGGTCGACGGCTATGTCGCCTTTCTCGAAGCGTCGCTGCCGCACATGCATATCGGCAATCATTTCGTCTGCAACCATCTGGTCAAGGTCGACGGCGATACCGGCGAAGGCGAGGTTTATGCCATTGCCTGGCACCTGATCCCCGACGGCAAGGGCGGGCTGCTGCACGATATCCAGGGGGTGCGCTATATCGACAGCTATCGCCGCGTCGATGGCCAGTGGCGCTTTGCCAAGCGGGTGGTGAGCTTCGACATGAAGCTGCTGCAACCCGCCGCCGACCATGGCGACAAGCCGGTGCCGGTGGATGATCCCAGCTATGCGCTGCTGGCGCCGCTATTTGCACGTGGGGCGGGCCGCTAGCCGCTTCGCCGCAGCGATGTCGCCGCCGCTTCCTTGACAGTCAAATCAACAATCCTGTTGATGATAGTCAAGAAGAGCGGCGCGACAGGCGCCCGCTGGAGCGGATGATGGCCTTTTCGACGATCGACCTGACCGCGCGCATCGGCACCGAGATCCGGACCGACGCGGCAACCCTGGTGTCGGGCGCCCATGCCGACACGATCCGGGCGCTGTTGCAGCAACGCGGCGTGCTGATCGTGCGCGGGCTGCACATGAGTCGCGAAGATCAGCTGGCCTTTTCCCACACGCTGGGCCGGGTCCAGCCGCAGGGCGAAGGCGGCATCTTCAAGGTGACGATCGATCCGAAGGAAAATCCGGGCGCCGAATATATCAAGGGCGCCTTCTTCTGGCATATCGACGGGGCAAGCGACGACGTGCCCAATTTCGCCGCAACGCTGAACGCCAAGTCGCTGTCCAGGACCGGCGGCAGCACCTATTTCGCCAATACCTATGCCGCCTGGGACGACCTGCCCGAAGAGGAGAAGACGGCCTATGACGGGCTGCGCGTGGTCCACAGCTTCGAGACATCGCAGCGCTATGTGAACCCCGAACCCACCGTGGCGGAGCTGAATTTCTGGCAGATGCGCACGCCCAAGGTCCATCCTTTGGTCTGGACCCATGAGACCGGCCGCAAGTCGCTGGTGCTGGGGTCGACCGCCGACCATATCGAGGGGATGGACCCGGCGCAGGGCCGCGTGCTGCTGTCCCGGCTGCGCGAATGGGCGATCCAGCCGCAATTCGTCTATCGCCATGACTGGACGGAGGGCGACCTGCTGATCTGGGACAATAGCGGCACGATGCACCGGGTCGATCCCTATCCGCTGGAAGAAAATCGCATGATGCACCGCACGACGATCGAGGCGATCGAGCAACTAGTCGGCGCCTGAAAGCGACACCGAAATTGACATATAGGAAGGAATTGCGATGACGAGGTCTCTCAACGGCCGCACGGCCGTGGTCACGGGTTCGGGTTCGGGCATTGGTCGCGCGATCGCGCTGCGCCTGGCCGAAGATACGGCGAAGATCGCGGTGTGGGACATTAATGGCGACGGCGCGGCCGAGACGGTCAAGCTGATCGAGGCGGCCGGCGGCACCGCCATCGCCATCACCGCCGATTGTTCGGACAAGGCGGCGATCCATGCGGCGGCAGAAGAGACGCGGGCGAAGCTGGGGCCGATCGCCATCCTGGTGAACAATGCCGGCATCGCCCCCTTCACCCCGTTCATGGACATTGACGACGATCTGTTCGACAAGGTCATCCACATCAACCTGCGCGGCCCCTATCTGCTGACCAAGGAAGTGCTGCCCGACATGCTGGCCGCCGGCTGGGGTCGGGTGATCAACATCACCTCCTCCTCGGTCCAGTCGGGCTCCTTCGCCCAGGGCCATTATGTCTCGTCCAAGGGTGGCCTGATGGGCATGACCAAAGCGCTGGCGCTGGAATTCGCGCCGAGCGGCGTGACCTTCAACATGGTGCCGCCCGGCTTCATCGATACGCCGATGCTGCGCGCCGCGCCGATCGACGCCGACGCCTTTGCCCAGACGCTGCCGATGAAGCGGATCGGCAAGCCGGAAGATATCGCCGCTGCTTGCGCCTATCTGGCGTCGGAAGAGGCCAGCTACATCACCGGCCAGACGATCAGCACCAATGGCGGCCGCTATATGGGGTCGCATTAAGAGTTTGCTGGAAAATGCGCGGAAAAACGCATTTTCAAGAGGCCGCACCGGCCCACACCCCCACCCGACCACCCAGCTATGATATCCTGATGGGCGGTCGGGTGGGGGTGTGGGCCGGTGCAGACGCGCCGAAGGCGCCAGACGAAAGCGCAGACGCTTGCATGGGCGGCCCGGCCATTTATGCTCCAGCCATGGTCCAGAAACGTCGCGTCGGCGCCGAAAGCTCCGAAACCCGCGCCCGGATCGTGGAGGCCACCGAACAGGTGATCCGCGACGAAGGCTATGCCGCCGCCAGTTCGCGCCGGGTGGCGCTGCGCGCCGAACTGCCGCCATCGCTGGTCCATTATTATTTCCCGACCACCGACGACCTGCTGCTGGCGGTGTTCCGCCGCGGCGCCGAACAGAGCGACGCGATGATCGAGGCGGCGCTGACCAGCGCCGATCCGGTGCGGGCACTGTGGCGCTTCTTCTCCGACCCCAGCCGCAACGCGCTGGCGATGGAATTTGTCGCCATGGCCAATCATCGCAAGGCGATCCGTGCCGAGATCGCCCGCCACAGCGAAGCGATGCGGGATCGCCAGGCGCAGTTGATGGAGCAGCTGCTGGGCGATCGACTCGCCGATCACAAGGTGACGGCGGCGGGCCTCAGCCTGTTGCTGGCCGCCGTCGGCCGCACCCTGGTGATGGAAGCCGACATGGGGGTCGCGAGCGGACATGCCGACGCGCGCGCTTCGGTCGAGGCGCTATTGGACGAATTGCTGCTGCCCGAAAAATGAGAGGCATTGACTTTTCCATGCAAGCATGTTGAACATGTGTTCAAACGCGCAGGGATGCATAGGAGAGCAAGGCATGTCCGCCACCACCATTACCCGTTTCGTGCATGAAGATATCAAGCCGAGCATCGGCAGCCGCATCCTCAACAGCAAGGAGGAACTGCTGGCCGGCGAACTGGCGCCGCAGATCCGCGAGCTGCTGGAGCAGCGCGGCGTGCTGGTCTTCCCGAAGATCGACTTCACCGACGAGGAACAGATCGCCTTCACCAAGACGCTGGGCGCCTTTGCCCCCGAGCATCGCGGTGGCGAGGAAATCCACAAGATCACCCTCGACGTGAAGGAAAATCCGCAGAGCGCCGAATATCTCAAGGGCTCGCTCTACTGGCATATCGACGGCACGATGAACGATGTGCCGATCCTCGCCTCCTTGCTGTCGTGCAAGGTGCCGGCCACCTGGGGCGGCAATACCGGCTTCTGCAACACCTATGCCGCCTATGAGGCGCTGACCGACGAGCAGAAGGCCGAATATGAGACGCTGCGCGTGATCCACTCGGTTTGGGCGACGGTCTTCTATTATGAACCCGAACCCAGCCTCGCCAAGCTGAAGGGGATGCGCCAGGTCGGCGAGAATGAGCTGCCGCTGGTGTGGAACCACAAGTCGGGCCGCAAGTCGCTGGTGCTGGGCTGTACCGCCCAGCGGGTCAAGGATCTCGATCCCTATGACAGCGCCGAAATCCTGGTTGGGCTGCGCGAATGGGCGACCCGCGAGGAATTCAGCTACAGCCATGAATGGAGCGTCGGCGACCTGGTCATCTGGGACAATACCGGCACCATGCACCGGGCCGAGAAATATGATCCCGACTGCAATCGCATGATGCACCGCACCAAGCTGCAGGGCGAAGAACCCTTCGAATAAGGATCGGCCCCACGGCCTTTCCACGCCCGCCGCCCAACCGGGTTGGCGGGCGTTTTGCCCTGCCCCCGGAGCATCGTCATGAGCAATCCGCTGACCTTCGGCTATCTTTATGATTTCCGGAACCCGCCCCAATGGGAACGGCGCCCGGCCGATCTCTATGCCGAGATACTGGACTTCGTCGCGTGGAGCGAAACGGCCGGGTTTGCCGGCGCCTGGGTACCCGAACATCATGGCGCGCAGGATGGCTATATGCCCGCGCCCAATGTCGCACTGGCGGCGATCGCGGCGCGCACCAGCCGGATCAGGCTCGGATCGGCGATCGCGCTCGCCCCGCTCTATCATCCGGTCCGTTTTGCCGAGGAATGCGCGGTGCTGGATATCCTGTCCGACGGCCGGCTGGAGATGGCGCTGGCAATCGGCTACCGCTGCCGCGAGACCCAGGCCTATGGCGTCGATTTCGGCAAGCGCGGCGCGCGCTTCGACGAATTCCTCGCGATCGTCCAGCAACTCTGGGCGGGCGAGACGGTCGATTTTGCCGGGCAACATTACAGCATCGCCGGCGCAACCCTGCGCCCGGCCGCGCCGCGCGGCCGCATCCCCCTCTATATTGGCGGCTTTGCCGAAAAGGCGCTGGCGCGGGTGGCCAGATATGCCGACGGCTATTTCGGCAATGAGGAGGTGTGCGGCCTCTATGCCGACAAGCTGCGCGCCGAGGGGAAAGACCCGGCCGCCGCGCGCATCCGCATCCAGAGCCTGTTCACCCTGGTCGCCGAAGACCCCGAGGCGGCGATGGCGGAGATGGCCCCCTATTTCCACCATGTGAACGAAACCTATGGCGCATGGCTGGCCGAGGATCAGGCGTCGGGCATCGACAAGGTGGCGCTGAAACCCATGTCGCTCGACGCCTTCCAGCGCAGCGGCATCCTGCAGATCCTGACCCCCGCCGCGGCGATCGACCATTTCCGCGCAATGCAGCAGCGCATCAATGTCGAGCATATCATGATGATGATGCCCCCCGGCCTGCCGCCGGCAAAATTCCAACCCTATGCCCAGCTGTTCGCCGACAGGGTGATGCCCGCCTTCTGAAGGGCGGCGTCAGTTCCCCTGCAAGGCGCGGCGCAGCGCCGCGAAGCGCATCGCCTGAAGTGACTGCATCTGCGGCGTATCGGGGCCGGCCAGGCCGAAGCCATGATAGGCGCCGGGCGTCACATGGAGTTCGACCGAGATGCCGAGGGCCAGCAACCGGCGGGCGAAGTCGATATCCTCCTCCAGGAACAGGTCGAGCGCGCCGACACTGATGAAGGCGGGCGGCAGGTCGGACAGGTCGGGACAGCGGGCCGGCACGGCGTCGGTCGGGACATGCTCGGTCCCCGCTTCCTGCCCGAGCAGTGCCCCCCAGCCATAGCGGTTCTGCGCCGGGGTCCAGACGAACCGGCCGGTGACCGGATGGAGCGGCGCGCTGCTGCCGGTGCGATCGTCGAGCATCGGCGCGTCGAGCAGCATGAAACGGATCGGATAGGCGCCCAGGTCGCGGGCATGGATCGCCAGCGCCACGGCATGGCCGCCGCCCGCGCTCTCGCCGCCGACCGCGATGCGGCTGGGGTCGATGCCCAGCGCGTCGGCCTGTTCATGCAGCCAGCCGAGCGCCGCGTAGCAATCGTCGCGCGCGCCGGGGAACGGCGTCTCGGGCGCCAGCCGATAATCGACCGACAGGACGACACAACCCAGCTGCGCCACCCAGGCCCGGTTGGACAGGTCGCTCATATCGGCCATGCCGAGCACGAAGCCACCGCCATGAATATGGAGATAGGCCGGCCGCCGCGCGTCGCCAATCGCCTCGGCCGGGCGATAGAGCAGGCAGCGGACATCGGGCGATCCGGGCGCGCCGGGCAGGAAGACTTCTTCCCGCTGCACGGCGGCCAGCGCTTCGGGCATCGGCTCGGCCGGGCGGGCGGCAAAGGGCTGGCGGAAGGCGGCGATCGTCTGATCGCTGAGGTCGAGCGGCGGGAAGAGGTCGAGCGCCGCGCGCAATTCGGGGGCCACCAGTTGCCGCGCCTCGTCCATCGTCCCGTTCCTCTATTGAGCGTCGCGCGGCCGGTCATAGGCGGCGCCATCGAAATGGTCGAGCGGCACCAGGGGTTCGGCGGTGAAGTCGATCACCCGGCCGACGCGGATCGCATGGACCGCATTTTCCGGCTGGAAGGTGAAGCAATTGGGCGGCACGCGGGTCGCGGTCGATTGCCGCTCCATCGGAATCAGCCGGCCATTGGCGAGGATCGTGCCCCATTGCAGCAGCCGGGCGGCCTCACGCCGGGGCTCATCCAGCGCGTCGATCCACGGGCGCAGCTTCATCAGCGACTGGCCGGCAATCTCGGCGGGCGCGACCATGACATGGCGGCGATGCGCGACCTGCAGCAGCGGTACGCCGTCGCGCCGGATCTCCGCCACGGCCAGATCCTCCTCGATCGGATCGCAGGCGAGAATCTCATAGCGGGTCGGCGCCGCCTCGCCAGCGTGCGCCGCCGCCAGCACGGCCAGGTCGTGCAAATGGGTGCAGTTCGCCTTCTTCTCGCCGCGCGCGGCCGCCTCAGCCAGCACGACACCCGTGAAGGTCGCCTGAAGCACCGCCGGCGCGCCCGGACAGGTGGTCCAGGGCACCCGCTCCATGATCGCGTCGACGCCGCTGATGCGCGCGCCGTCATGGTGCAGGATGACGGCCATGCTGTGATAGTCATCCTCGACTGCCGCCGTCACCCGGCCGGGCAGCGGCGTCACCAGGAAGCGACGGCGAAAGCCGGGCAGCATGTCCAGCATGCCGCTGTCCATCGCGATCAGTCCTTCGCCAGCAGCAGCGCCGCCGCCATGGGGCCGCCACCCGATGTCGCCACAGCCACCTTCGGGTCGCCAGCGATCTGGCGCGCGCCGCCCTCTCCGCGCAACTGCACCACCGATTCATAGGCGAATCCAAAGCCGTGCAGCCGTCCCCAGCCAAGCTGGCCGCCGCCGGTGTTCATCGGCAATTCGCCGTCGAGCGCGATGCGCTTGCCGCCTTCGAGGAACTGGCCGCCCTCGCCCACATCGCAGAAGCCCAGCCCTTCGAGCCAGGTGATCGGCTGGAAAGCGAAGCCGTCATAGAATTGGACGGTATCGACATCCTTGGCGGTGTAGTCCGTGTTCTTCCACAGGTCGCGCCCGGTCGGATAGGCGCTCGCCCATTCGGCCTGGTCCCAGCTGTAGCGCTCGACCGATCCGGCGCTGGCGGCGATGCGGATAGGCGTCGTCTTCACCTCGTCCAGCGCATCGCCGGCCGACACGATCAGTACGGTCGAGGCATCGGTGAAACGATCGCAATCATAGAGGCAGAAGGGCGAACTGATCATCCGCGCCGCCATATACTCGTCCATGCTCAGCGGCTTCTTGACGATCGCGCGCGGGTTGCGCGCGGCATTGGCATGATCGTTCAGCGCCACCTGGGCGAGCTGTTCGCGGGTCAGGCCATAGCGCTTCATGTGGCGCATCGCGAATTGCGCGGTCCAGTTGGCGGCCGAAAAGGCGCCGAAGGGCGAGACCCATTGCGAATTGCCCGACACATCCTTGCGCCGTTCCATCGGCGGGAATTCTTCGGGGCGAGCCAGCGCTGCCGCCTCATAAACGGTGCGGAAGCACAGGACATGGCGGGCAAGGCCGGCCTTCACCGCCATTGCCGCCTCGGCGATCGCGCCCAGCTGCGCCGTCGCCTCCGCCGCGCCGATATGCCAGCGTGTGTTGAGCCCCAATATCTCGATCACATCGTCCGAACTGACCGGCGAGAAGCCGAGGAAGGTCGACATCTTGCCGGGATAGGTGGCGACGCCGTCAATCTGATCGAGAGTCAGGCCGGCGTTGGCAATCGCCTCGCGCACGGCGTCGAGCGTCAGGCCGAGCGGCGACCGGGTCAGCCGCACGCCGACCTCCGACATGCCGATGCCGGTGATATAGGCTTCGCGCGCCATGCTCATGCGACCTTCTCGAACAGGGGGAACCAGATGCCGTCCTGCTCCTCGAAGGTGACGCGGACGCGGTCATCCATGTCGACGGCATCGACCGGGCAATTGACGATATTGCTGGTCAGATAGACGCCGGGTACGTCGTCGAGCCGGACACGGGCGATGACGAAGGGCACCTCCATATCCTTGGCCCAGGCCTGATAGTTGATCGTATAGGTGTCGACCGCGCCGGTGCCGGCGACCGCATGGGGGCCGACATTTTCCGACTGGCAATGACGGCAGATCTCGCGCGGCGGATGGGTGAACTGGCCGCAATCGTCGCAGCGGGTGATGTTGAGCTTCCCCTCCGCCCCGCCGGTCCAGAAGGCGCGGTTTTCCCGATCGAGGCGCGGGCGCGAACGTTGCCAGACCATCAGACATCCCAGACCAGGTTCAGGCTTTCGATGCCGATCACATGGCCGCCATGGAAGACCGTGGGCTTGGCCGGATCGAGCCGGAATTCGGGCAGGCGGGCCAGCATCTCCTCATAAAGAACCTGCAATTCGACGCGCGCCAGGTGGGAGCCCAGGCAGCGATGCGGGCCGACACCGAAGGCAATGTGAACATTGTTCTCGCGATCAAGATCATAGCTGTCGGGCTGCGGGAATTCTTTCGCATCCAGATCGGCGGCGGGCAGGAACAGCTTGAGCATGTCGCCGGGCATCATCTTAGCCCCGGCCAGTTCGGCCGGCTTCTTGATGACCCGCATCGGCACGGTGAAGGTATAGCGGCGCAGCATTTCCTCGGCGGCTTCGGCCACCAGCTTGGGCTCGGCCCGCAACTTTGCCTGCAATGGCAGGTCGAGCGCCAGGCCGCGCATGGCCAGGCCCATGCCGTTCATCACCGTGTCGAGGCCGGCGATGAACAGCAGCACACCATAATTCTCCATATCGGCAAGCGTGCTCGGCTGGCCGTCCACCTCCAGCTTCCACAGCATGGAAATGATATCGTCCTTCGGATTATCCCTGCGCTCCAGCACGGTATCGCGCATCGCCGCGGCAATGCGTTGCAAGCGGCGCATGGAGCCTTCGCGATCGGTATCGATCGCCTCCATATGCTCCTTCACGATCTGGCGATATTCCGGCAGCCGTTCCAGCGGCAGGCCCAGCATCTTGAGGAAGACCTGCACCGGCAACGGCTCGGCCACCGTGCTCATGAACTCGCACTGGCCATCGGCCTTGATCGCGTCGATCAGCTCGCCGGCCAATTCGCGAATGCTGTCCTTCAAGGCCGCGATCGTCTTGGGCGAGAAGACCTTCTGCAGCGGCTGGCGATATTTGGTATGTTCGGGCGGATCGAGCGTGATCGGGATCGGCTGCGGAATATGCGGCGCGCCCGGCGGCAGCGAGGCGAGCAGCGCCTTCATCTTGTCGGCCGGCACGAACTCGCTGGAATAGGTTTCGGTATCGCGCGACGCTTCATAATTGGCGGCGTGGGTCAGCGCGACCCAGCCGCCGCCATTGCGCGGCGTCCAGAAGACCGGCGGCGCCGTCTTCAGCAGGTCGAGGATGCGCGCATGCGGATCGGCCAGCAGGCCCGGATCGGCATGGACATCGAAATCATAGACGAGCGCGTCGGGCACATGGGCCGGCTGTGGCGCGGCGGGGCTCAAGGTGGCGTGGGCCATGATTCTCTCCGTCTTCCCTGCTGGGGCGGGCGCGTGCAGGATGCGTCCCTTCTTGTCGGACCCGTTTTGCCCGGCGGCCCGGCAAAGGC
Source organism: Sphingobium sp. LF-16 (assembly GCF_003711185.1). NCBI lineage: Bacteria > Pseudomonadati > Pseudomonadota > Alphaproteobacteria > Sphingomonadales > Sphingobiaceae > Sphingobium > Sphingobium sp. LF-16. The sequence goes on from NZ_CP029335.1 coordinate 3,452,538, forward strand.
AAAGGGGCTGGGTGCGGCAATGCCAGATAACGCCCCGACGATCCGCGCCGCAGCTCCGTATCGCGATGGCGATTGTGCCGGGCGCCACGTTGATCGGGGCCGTAATCTCCTTTCTAAGGAAGGTCAGAATAGCCGGAGAGGGCAGATGAGAATCCGCATCGAAAAGTCAGGCTGCGTGGGCAATGCCCGCTGCGCCGCCGTGTCCGAGGACATGTATCCGCTGGACGAGGACGGCTATATCGCGACCGAGGGTTTCGACGTGGCAGACGGTGAACAGCAGACCGCCAAGCGCGGCGCGCGCGCCTGCCCCGAACGCATCATCGTCGTCGAGGAAGATGATGGCAGCATCAACTGGCCGCCCAAGGCCAAGGCATAATCAGAGAATCCGGGAGAGCGAGATGAGCGACATTTTGGGCTATAAGGGCAAGCGCGTGATCGTGAGCGGCTGCTTCTCCGGCATGGGGGAGGCGACCGCCAAGCTGCTGCTGGAACTGGGCGCCGAGGTTCATGGCCTGGACTTCAGGGACAGCAGCCTGCCGCTCGCCTCCTTCACCAATGTCGACCTGCGCGATCCGGCCTCGATCGAGGCGGCGGTGGCCGGCATCGGCGGCAAGGTGGATGCGCTGTTCAACTGCGCCGGCCTGCCCCAGTCCTTCCCGCCGCTCGACGTCATGAAGGTGAACTTCATCGGCCTGCGCCACCTGACCGAACAGGTATTGCCGCTGATGGGACCGGGCGGCGCGATCGCCAGCATCGCCTCCACCGGCGGGCTGGGCTGGAGCCGCCGCATCCCGACCAACATGGAATTCGTCACCACCAAGGGTTATGACGCCGCCGTCGCCTGGTGCGAGGCGCATCTCGATGATGTGGTCAAGGAAGGCTACAGCTTCTCCAAGGAGAATGTGATCGTCTGGACCCAGTATATGGGCGCGCATCTCATCAAGAAGGGCATTCGCATCAACTGCACCCTGCCCTCGCCCACCCAGACGCCGATGATGGCGACGTTCGAGGCCGCGTCCGGCAAGGATGTGGTCGCCGCCGCCGCCGAACCGATGGGCCGTTACTCGACCCCGGCCGAACAGGCGGGCGGCATCGTCCTGCTGAACAGCGATCTGGCCGGCATCGTCAATGGCGTGGTCTTCCCGGTCGATGGCGGCTTCATGGGCGGCGTCGCCACCGGACAGGTGGACCTCAGCGTCATGATGCGGCGTTCGGCGCCCGCCGAGGCCTGAACCCCATGAATTTCGACCTGACCGACGATCAGGAGATGATGCGCGACATGTTCGCGCGCTTCCTGGACGAACATAGCAGCATGGCGCGGGTGCGCGCCGCCGCGCCGAGCGGCTTCGACCCCGCTTTGTGGCAGGGGCTGGCGGAACTGGGCGCGCTGTCGATCCGCGTGCCCGAAGAGGCCGGGGGCCTGGGCCTCGGCCTGTTCGACGCGACCATCCTGATGGAGGAAGCGGGACGGACATTGGCATCGGGGCCGCTGGCCGAAGCGCTGGTCGCGGCGCGATTGCTGGCGCAACTGGGCGGCGAGGCGGCGGCCGATCTGCTCGGCCGGGTGCTGGCGGGTGATGCGGTCGCCAGCTTCGCCTTCGACGATATCGCGGACACGCCCGTCCAGTGGATTGGCGGTGGCCTGGTGGCCGAAGCGGTGCTGGCCCGGTCGGGCGAAGACATCATCCTCGTCACCGTGCCGGCAGAGGCACGCAAGGCGGAGGATAATCTGGCCTCCACGCCGATCGCAGAGATCGACCTGTCGGCGCATCCGCGCACCGTGCTGGCATCGGGGGCCGAGGCGCTCGCGATCTTCGCCGCCGGGATCGAGGAATGGAAGCTGCTGATCGCCGCCGGTCTGGCCGGCATCGGCCGCGAGGCATTGAAGCTTGCCGCCGCTTATGCCTGCGAGCGCAAGCAGTTCGACCAATATATCGGCCAGTTCCAGGCCATTTCCCATCCGCTGGCCGATATTCTCTGCGAGATCGACGGCGGCAAGTTCCTGGTGTGGAAGGCGATCCGCGACCTGGCCGATGGCGCACCCGAAGCCGGGGGCGCGATCTCGATCGCCGCCTGGTGGAACGCCAACAGCGCGACCAAGGCGGTGGCGCAATCGCTCCACACCTTCGGCGGCTATGGCCTCACCACCGAATATGACATCTTCCTCTATAATCTGCGCGCCAAGGCCTGGCCGCTGATCGGCGGCGATCCGCAGCGCTGGCTCGATGAGGCCGGACGCCGGCTCTACGCCGATGAGGCCGCCGCGCTGCCCGATGCCGGGCCTATGCCGGTCGATTTCGACCTGGGCGAAGCGGCGCAGGCGATCAAGGACGAGATCAACGCCTTCTTCGCGGCCAATGTGACGCCCGAGATGCGGGCGACCTTCCACTATAGCTGGGAGGGCTATAACCCCGAACTCAACCGCAAGCTGGCGGCGCAGAATCTCCTCTATCTCGGCCTGCCCAAGGATGTAGGCGGCCGGGGCCTGTCCGCCTATGAGAAGACGGCGGCGATGGATGCGTTCGAGGAGCAGGGATATAACAACCCCGCCGCCAATGTGACGCAGATGGTGTCGCTCATCATTCACCGCTTCGGCACCGAGGAGCTGAAGCAGGCGGTGCTGCCGGAAATCATGCGCGGCGAGGTGATCTGCTCGCTCGGCTATTCCGAACCCGGATCGGGCTCCGACGTGTTCGCGGCGCAATGCCGCGCGACGCAGGAGGCGGATGGCAGCTGGCGGATCGACGGCACCAAGATGTTCACGTCGGGCGCCAACCTGTCCACCTATGTGCTGATGCTCTGTCGCACCAACCCGGACGTGGCCAAGCATAAGGGCCTCACCATGTTCATCGTGCCGCTGAAGGCCGATGGCGTGACGGTGCAGCCGGTCCACACCTTCCAGGATGAGCGCACCAACATCACCTTCTATGATGGCGTGCGCATCCCCGACAGCTGGCGACTGGGCGAGATTGATGGCGGCGTGCGCACCATGAGCGCCAGCCTGGAACTGGAACATGGCGGCGGCTTCGCCAAATATCAGCGCAAGATGCTGCAGGCCGGCGAAGCCCTTTGTCGCGAACTTATCCACAGGGGCAGGCCGTTGATCGAGGATGGCGGCGCACAGGCGCGGCTGGCCCGCACCGCCGCCAATCTGTGGGCGTCGGAACTGATCACCTATCGCGCCCAATGGGTGATGTCGGAAAAGAAGCCGAACCATGCCTATGGCCCGATGGCCAAGATGTTCAGTTCGGAGAAGTTCCTGACCGATGCGCGCGACCTGCTCGATCTCACCGCCCCGGCCTCGCTCTCCAAGCGCAAGGGCCCGGCGGAGGAGATCAACATGTTCTATCGCCACGCCCAGGGATCGACCATCTATGGCGGCACCAGCGAGGTGCATCGCAGCATGATCGCGGAAAAGGGCCTGGGCCTGCCGCGCACCCGCGCCTGAGGAAGATCGCATGACGGACGACGCGCCCCATCTTCTGACGCAGGAACAGGATGGCATCCTCATCGCTACGCTGAACCGGCCGGACAAGCTCAATGCCCTGTCGGCCGAAACGATGGCACTGTTCGAGGCGGCGCTGATCCGCTTTCGCGACACGCCGGACCTGAAGGTGATGCTGGTCCGGTCGACCGGCCGCTATTTCTGTTCCGGCGCGGACATGAAGAGCGGCGGGTCGCCCAGGGAATATCCCCGCACGCCCAGCGGCATCCGCGAAAATCACCGGCTCCAGCTCAACGGGATGCAGCGCATCTATGACGAGATGGAGCATGTGGAAAAGCCGATCGTCTGCGCCATCCACGCCACCTGTGTCGGCGGCGGGCTGGAAATGGCCTTGTCCTGCGATTTCCGCCTGGCGGCCAAATCGGCCGCCTTCTCCTTCCCCGAAGGGCTGTTCGGCGTGCTGCCGGCCTCCAACGGGGTCAGCCGCCTGACCCGCATCTGCGGTCCGCACTGGGCGCGCTGGCTGATCATGGGCAACCAGAAGGCCGATGCCGACCGCGCGCTGATCATGGGCCTGGTGCATGACGTGATGCCGGACGAAGGGTTCGAGGACGCGGCCCTGGCCTTCTGCCGTCACCTCACCAAGCAGAATGGCGAGCAGATGGGCGCCGCCAAGATCGCGATCGAGCTGGCCGCCGAAGTCGGCCCGTCCATGGGGCGCCATGTCGAACGCATGGCCAACAGCGCACTGATGCTGAACCCCGCCTATCTGGAGGGGATGGAACGCTATCTGAAGGGCATTGGCGGCAAGAAGGAATAGGAGTTCGTTTGGAGAAATGCGCCTCCGGCGCATCGGCACCAGCCCACACCCCCACCCGGCCTCCCATCAGGATACCCTGTCTGGGCGATCGGGTGGGGGTGTGGGCTGGTGCGGCAATCCGGCTACGGCCGGATTTTCCAACACATGCCAAGCGCCTTCATCTGTCCACAAACTTATCCACAGCTTTTCCCACAGATTGGCGTAGGAAAAGCTGTGGATAACTTCTGTCGATAAGCCTGTGGATAAGTCGAACGCGCACCGCTCTCAGGCGCGCGCGTCCCGCAGCATCGCGCGATAGTCGCGGATGCCCAGTTCCATCAGCCGCGCCTCGGCCCGCAGCAAATGAGTGCGCGCCAGCGGATGGGGAGAATGGAGAATATTCTGCAGCGCCATGTCGGTGGTGACGGTGACGACACGCTCCAGCCCGGTCATCAGCGCGGTGCCCATGCTGAACACCGGCGATCCGGCCTCTTCGCTGCCGCCATCCATCTGGTCGACCAGCAGCCGCATCACCGGCTGGGCGGCATGGACGCGATGCAGCATCATCCGCTCATTCTGGCGATCGGCCATATTGTTGCGGAGGTGGAGCAGGCGGGAGTGCTTGACCCAAAAGCCATGATAGGCGGTGACGAAGGCCAGCGCCTTCTCGCCCAGTTCCTCCTCGCTCCATCGGGTCCGCAGCAGGCCGACATAGTCGGCCTCGGCCGTGGCCATCACCGGCTCCAGCACGGCGAGCAGCAATTCGGTGAGGTCGGAGAAATAATTATAGAGCGAAGTCATGCCGAGCGAGGCCTGGCGCGCGACCGCGCTCAGCGAAATTTCGACATCCACCGGCCCGGCCAGCAATTCATTGGTCGCCGCCAGGATACGCTCGCGCGTGTCCCGCCCCTTGCGACCCAGGCGCTGGCCATTGAGATTATGGCTCAGCGCCTTGGTGGCCCGTCCCCGGCCCTTGGGTTCCGACGGCCCGTCCGCCGCAATCGATGCCTTTGCCGTCAAAACCCGTCCTATCCATGCCCCGTCGCGCGCCTCAGGCGGCGCGCCAGGCGATCAGCTTGGTTTCCAGGAACTCCTCGATCCCTTCGAGGCCCCATTCGCGGCCTACACCACTGGCCTTGTAGCCACCGAAAGGCAAGTCGCCGGCGATGCACATGCCGCCATTGACGCTGATCGATCCGCTGCGGATCTGCTTGGCGACATTGATCGCCCGGTCAAGATTGCCCGAACTGACGCCGCCCGACAGGCCATAGCTGCTTTCATTGGCGATGCGCACCGCGTCGGCATCATCCTCGAACGGGATGACCACCAGCACCGGTCCGAAAATCTCTTCCTGGGCGATGCGCATGTCGTTGGTGACGTCGACGAAGCAGGTCGGCTCGATGAAATAGCCGCCGCCCTTGTCCGGCCGCGCCTTGCCGCCCGCCAGCAGGGTCGCGCCCTCGGCCTGGCCAATATCGACATAGGACAGCACCCGCTCCATCTGCCGCTTGGAAATGACCGGCCCCATGATGTGCTGGGGATTGTCGAAATCGCCCCAATTGTCGCCGAAGCTGGCATAGGCATGCTTCAGGATCGCCTTCGCCTCCTCATAGCGGCTGCGCGGCACCAGCAGGCGCGAATGGACGGCGCAGCCCTGGCCGGCATGGAAGACCAGCATGGTCTGGGCGACGTCCATCGCGAAATTGGCGGAATCGTCGAGCACGATCTTGGCCGACTTGCCGCCCAGTTCCAGGAAGACGCGCTTCAGCGTGGCGGCACCCTGTTCCATGATGCGCTTGCCCACGCCCGTCGATCCGGTGAAGGAGACAAGGTCGACACGCGGATCGGTGACCAGCATCTCGCCAGCCAGCGCCGGGTCGCTGCCGAACACGACGTTGATGACGCCGGCGGGGAAGCCCGCCTCCGCCGCCAGTTCGCCGAAGATGGCGCCCATGCCCGGCGTGTTGGGGGCGGGCTTCAGGATCACGGTGCAGCCAGCCAGCAGCGCGGCCACGACCTTGCCGACATTCACATAGAGCGGCACGTTCCACGGCGTGATCGCCGCGACCACGCCGACCGGCTCATAGACCGCCTTGCGCAGGCTTTCGAAGCCATAGCCGGTGCGGCCGCCATAATCCTTTTCCCATTCCAGCTTGGGAAAGACGGCGAGATAATCGTCCCAGCCGTCGAGCGCCATGTCGACATGGGCACGGCCGACCGCGCCCATGGCGGCGCCAGCCTCATGCCGGGCCAGATCCGACAGCCGTTCCTTGTTCGCCTGGAACAGGTCGCGCAGCTTCGTCACCAGCGCGACGCGCAGGTCGACATTGGTCGACCAGTCGGTTTCGTCAAAGGCGCGGCGAGCGGCGACGATCGCGGCCTCGACATCGGCGGGCGAGGCATCGGCGGCGGTGCCGACCGGCTCACCGGTCCAGGGGCCGATCACGTCAAAAGTCTTGCCGCCTTCGGCACCGCGCAGCACGCCGTCGATATAGAGCTTGGCTTCGGGAAGAGTGGCCATGATCGCCTTCCTGTGGATAACTTCTGTGGATGTTGTGGATAAGTCGCCCGGTCAGCGCTTGCGCGCGCTCAGGGCGACCGATCCGATGTGCAGGTCCGCCGGCATGTCGAGCACGGCGCGGAAGACGTCGGTGACCGAATTATAATGGCTGATGCCGCGCTCGCGCAGGTTGAGGCCGACCTTGGCATTTTCCTGGGCGAAGCGGATCGCGACATCCATCGGCCAGCTGCTGCCGGTCTTGGTCTCGTCCATCATCATGCCGGCCTGGACCACGGTGACGCGCACGCCCTCGGGCTCCAGTTCGCGCGCCCACATGTCCGACATCAGTTCCAGCCCCGCCTTGCCGCCGGCATAGAGCCACAGCATCGGCATTTTCAACGGTACGGATTCGCTGGTGACATTGATGATATGGCCACCCCCGCGCAGCAGCGGCAGCGCCTCACGCGCGCAATGGATCGGGCCCGCGACATTGGTGGCGAGCGATGCTGCGATCTGCTCGTCGCGCACCTCGGCCAGGGTGAAGGGTTCGTAGATGGCGGCATTGTTGATCAGCACGTCGATCCTGGGATGACGCTGCGCGATCGCGGCAAAGGCGGCGCGGACGGAATCGGGATTGCCGACATCGCATGCCACCGCGAAATGGGGTTCGCCCAGTTCCTGCGCGACCGCCTCGACCTTCGACAGGGTGCGGCCCAGCAGGATGACGGTTTCGCCATCGCGCGCGAACCGCCGCGCCAATGCGCGTCCCAGCCCGTCGCCCGCACCGGTAATGACGATGACCTTGCTCACCTCTCGCTCCACCTGTTCTTTTCAAACTTCATGCTAATAGCGCATGGCTTCTTCGGCCGGGCAAGGCCATGCCGCATCGCGCTTGCGATGGTTCCCCGCCTCAGCCTGCCGGCCGGGCAAAATCGGCCGGATAGACGGACAGGTCGCCATCATAGGCGATGCCGCCGGGCCAGAAGCGGGTGCCGCTGACCCTGGCGAAATAATGGACCGTGCGGGCGAAGGAGCCGGCCGATGAGCGCGGCTGGAAGGCGACGCCGCTGGGGCTGACGCCGCGCGCGCGGGCGCTGAAATCCTTGACCGTGAACAGCAAGTCGTCGGTCTGCTGGGCGCAGAAGACCAGGTCGCTGCCGGGACAATAGCGGCGCGGTTCGACCTGCAGTGGCGACAGCCGGCCACGCTTCATCGCCACCTTGCCCGGCACGCGGGTCACTTCGGGGCCATGAACCGTGTCATACCAGTGATGATATTCCGCCTCCCGCCCGGCGACGAAATTGGCGAGGATGATCGACACCCCGGAAAAGGGCTGGTCGGCCTGGTGATTGGGGCTGGAAACCCAATCGGAATACATCGCATAGCTGTGGATGCGCTCGCTTTCGTCGCTGTCGTCGATCAGCCCCGCGTCGCGCGCATCGGCCAGCAGCGGCGCGAGCGCGGGCAGGTCGATCTCCGGCATGGCATAATCGAACTCATAGACCGACAGGAAGCGCCAGGGCTGGGGAATGTCGGGCATGATCTGCTGCGGCGTGACTTCATAGCGATCGGCCGAACGAAAGCCGCGCAGCCGGGCCAGATCCTGCTGATGCGCGCCGTCGAACCAGCGGGCATAATCCTCCGCCCGGCCGGCCGCGACATTGTGCAGATGGATGGTGGTGTACAGGCTCATTCCTCGTCCCCGGCTGCCCGGCCGGCTGGTCCCGACCCTGTGTGCGGCGGCAATCCAGCATGGATGCCCCGCACATGCCAGAGCGGCCGGCCAATGATCGCCGGGGCATTGAGAAGCGGGCGCGAATTGACCCTGTCGGCAGCGCTCCCCATCCTGGCGCGGCAATCATGCCGGAAGGACGCGTGATGACCGACCCCGTAGCCGCGCCCCGCTTCGCCCTGTTCCGCGCGAAGGATGCGACCGATTTCGAGGAAAGCGGGCTGATGGCGACGGTGCCGCCGACGCCGATCGAGATGGCAGGATCGATCGCCGTGGTCGAGGCCGGCATGCTGGAAGGCACGCGGGTGAAGCTGCTCTTTTCCATGCCGGGCCTCAGCCTCACCCATGCCTGGTTCCGCAGCGGCTTCCCGCTGCCCCGCCACAGCCATGATGTCGACTGCCTCTATTTCATCCTCGCCGGATCATTGCGCATCGGCACGGAGGAACTGGGCGCCGGCGACGGCTTCTTCGTCGGCGCCAACGTCCCCTACACCTATGTGCCCGGCGACCAGGGCGTCGAGGTGCTGGAATTTCGCGGTTCCGACAGCTTCGACATCAGGATGCTCGCCAACAACCGCGCCTATTGGGACCGGGCGGTGGCGCAGGTCACGGCGCAGCGCGCCCATTGGACAGGCGAGACGCCGCCGTCGGGCCTGTCCTTCGGACCCGAAGCCGACGGCGGATAGGGGCGATCAGCCCCGGCCGTTTGCCGCCTCATGCGCGGCCAGGCGGCGCCCGGTCACCAGCGTCTGGCCGACGAACAGGATGATCAGGATCACCCCAACCGTGCCGACGAAAATGTCGAAGCCAGACCAGCGCCCGAACAGGCCGGGCTTGTCGCCCAGCACCATCATCATCACCGTCAGCGCGATCAGCATCAGCCGCAATTCGGTCGGGCCGGCCGACAGATAGGAGAGCTTGAACTCCCCCAGCACGCGGGCGGACAGATAGGCGTGGATCGACAGCAGCAGATAGCCGGCGAGCGCCACCAGGGCGACATCCATGGTGACATAGGGGCTGAGGCCGATGCCGGCGAGGATCAGCAAGGTCACCAGTCCATCGCAGCTATGGTCGATGAAATAGCCATAGGAGGGCCGTTCGATCCGGCGGTAGCGCGCCAGGCTGCCATCCATGGAATCGCCGAACCACTGGATGACATAGCCCAGGATCGCGAGCAGCAGCCAGGATGCACCGACATTGCTGGCGGTATAACCGATGAAGGTCATCAGCGCGCCGATCAGCCCCAGCAGGGTCAAAAGGTCCGGCGTGACCTGTCGCGGCATATGCGCGCACAGCCAGGTGAGAAGCTGGCGTTCGGAGCGTGCCAGGAAATTTTGCTGGATGCGGTCCAGCGTCGTGGCCGCATCATGTCTTTGATCTGTCATGATCCCTTATCGAGGAGATATGTGGCGCGGACAAGGCAACATCCCCCACACATGACGACATGGTGCCCGCCTTCCCGTTCAGGCCGGTGGCGCCTTCACGTCGATCGCCAGCCGGGTGAGGCGGGATCGGGCGATGCGCCATTGGCCGTCTTCCCGGCGATAATCTTCATGATAATGGCCGTAGCCGGTGAGCATACGCCCATCGGGCCAGACCAGATGGTCCTGCATCGCCCAGATGGCGGTCGCCTCATCGCCGTCTATGGCGATTTCGGGCGAATGGACATGATGGACGGTGCGCGCCGCGTCGATCGAGCCGCGGACGCTGGCGATCGCGACGTCGCGCCCCTCCAGCAGCGGGCCGCCCGATCCGGTCGCATCGAGCCGGAAGTCGGGCGTGAACAGCGCGGCGAATCCGTCCCAATCCTTGGTATCGAGCAGGCGGCAATAGCGCGCCTTCACATTGGCGATGGCCAGCCAGTCGGCAAAATCCGGCGCGGCCATCAGAAACGGAAACCGCGCATCTGGTTGCCGCCGTCGCACAATATCACCTGATTATTGATGAAGCTGCCCTCGTCGGAGGCGAGGAACAGGCCGAGATTGGCGATATCCTCGGCCGTGCCCTGGCGCTTGACCGACTGCATGCCCTTCAGCCGTTCCCAATTGTCGGCGGCGACGCCGTCCTGCGCCGCCTCGGTCGCCATCAGGCCCGGCGCGATGCCGACGCAGCGTATTTCGTCCTGGCCGAACTGCATCGCCATCGCATGGGTGAAGATGTTGAGCGCGGCCTTGGTGATGCCATAGGCGGTGGCCGGGTTGTAGCTGGCCATCGACGACTTGTTGATGATGACGCCCTTCGCCTTCGCCAATGCCGGCCGCAATGCTTCGGCCAGCAGCAGCGGGCCGATGGTGTTGACCGCGAAATAATGCTGCCACTTGGCCTGGCCCAGGCCGAAGAAGCCGCGCGCAATCTCGCCCAGATGCAGGCCGGCATTGTTGATCAGCACGTCGAGCCGGTCATGGACGGCCAGCACGTCGGCGGCGAAGGCCTGGATATCGGCTTCATCGCTCATGTCGACGCGATGGACGGTGGCAGTCGCGCCAAGCTGTTCGACCAGCGCCTTGCTCTCGGCCAGCCCCGCTTCGTTGATGTCGGCCAGGATCAGGTGCGCGCCCTCGCCGCCAAAGGCGAGCGCATAAGCGCGGCCAAGCCCCGCCGCGCCGCCCGTCACCAGCACGGTCTTGCCCGCGAAACGTCCCGCCATCCTCTGCCTCCTATTCTGGTTGAAACCCTATCGCCCGCGCAGATAGGCCATGGCGGCGCGTGCAGCCGCCAGCCCATCCTCGGGATTGTCGACCTCGACATAGCCGGTCACGCGGGTCAGCCGGGCGATCCGCGGCATCAGCGCGGCATAGCCCATCTCGCCACTGCCGGGCGTGACCGCATGGTCGGTGATCGCCGTGCCATGGTTCCGGTCGATATCCTTCAGATGCATCGACACCACGCGCGGTCCCAGCGCCGCCAGCAGATCGAGCGGCGCCACGCCGGCATACCAGGCCCAGGCCAGGTCGATTTCGAACGAGAGCAGGTCCGGCGCGATCCGGCTGGCCATCAGGTCGAGCGGCCGGTCGCCGTCGATCGGCATCAGATCATACCAGTGATTATGATAGGCGAGCGTCAGGCCGGCCGCCTTCGCCTTTTCTCCCAGCGCCGCAAGCTGCGGGATATAGGCGTCGAGCGCAGCGCGGGTTGTCTGGCCGAGGGTGCGGCTGGCGATGAAGATCGGCGCGGTGGTCAGCGCGACGATGTTCGCGCCGATCGCCGCCGCCTGATCGAACTGCCGGTCATAGTCCGCACCGCGCACGCCGAGCCGGACCACGCCCACCGTCATGCCGGCGTCGCGCACCATGCGGGCCTTGTCCTGAGCCGTGGGTTCGGACGGGTCGTTGGCGACATAGGAAGCGAGGCGGAAGCCGAACCGGCCATAGCCCATTGCCGCCACGGCGCGCAGCGTGCCCGCATAGTCGCGCGCCAGTTCCTTGCGCACGGTCGTGTCGGCCAGACCCAGCGTCGATGCGCCGCGCCTCGCCGCCGCCTGGCGCGGCAGCACCAAGGCCGCGCCACCGCCCAGCAGCAGCGACCGGCGACCAAGGCATTGCGGCGCCCGCAATGGCCCGGCCGGGTCGGTCACGCCGCCTCGACCTCCAGCCGCTTGACCACCAATGCCTTGAGATCAGCGGTCTTGATCTTGGCGCTGCCAGTCAGTTCCAGATCGCTTTCGGCAAAGAAGAGGACGCGGCGGGGCACCTTGAAGCTGGCCAGCTGCTCCCTGGCGAAGCCACGAATGCCGTCCTCGTCCAGCGCGGCATCCGCATGCGGGACGATGCAGGTGACCACCAGTTCGCCCAGCGTCTCATGCGGCACGCCCACGGTCTGGGTCACCTTCACCCCCGGACAGGTCTTGATGACGCTGTCGATCTCGATCGGCGAGACATTGGCGCCGCCGGTCTTGATAATGTCATTGAGCCGCCCTTCCCAGTGCAGCCGTCCTTCCGCGTCGAACCATCCGCCGTCGCCGGTGCGGAAGAAGCCCTCGCCATCGACCGAATCATCGAGCGGGATGCCGACATAGCCCAGCATCAAGGTCGGTCCCTTGACCGCGATCTCGCCCCGTTCACCGAGCGGCACGACCGCGCCGGTCAGCGGATCGACGATCTTGAAGATATTGCCGGGCAGCGGCGCGCCATGGCTGCCGGCGATCCGCTCTTCCGGCGTGCCCGACGGGAAGATCGAACTGATGGTGAAGGTTTCGGTATTGCCATAGGCGGCCATCGGTTCCTGCCAGTCGGTGCTGACGGTCGGATGGCGGCCGAGCGGATTGGCCGGATTGACATAATAGAGCGAGGACAGGTCGACATCGCCCCAATTGGGCGCGGCTTCCAGCTGCGCCCATTGATGCGGCCAGGCAAAGGCCATGGTCGCCTTTTCCGCTTCCATCAGGCTCAGCGCTTCCGCCGGCTGGAAGGTCTGTTGCAGGATCAGGCTGCCGCCGCCGGTCAGCGCGCCGCCGATCGCCATGCAGAAATTGCCCGACCAGAAAAAGCCGTTCGCCGACCAGGCGCGGGCATCGGGCTTCGCTTGCAGGAAGCGTTTCCAGCGCCAGAGCTGCAAGGTCGGGCCGCGATGGGCGCTGATGATGCCCTTGGGCTTGGCGGTGGAACCGGAGGAGAAGAAGAGCACGCCCGGATCGGCCGGCATGACGGTGGCGGCAGTCGCATCGACCAGCGCCTGATCGACCGCGTCACCGCGTGCCAGAAAGTCGTTCCAGCCCTCGATCCGGCCCATCGCTCCGTCGACGGCGGCGAGATGGCGCAGGAAGGGGAAGCGGGTGGAGACCAGCCGGCCGTCGCCCGCGACGCTGATCGCGGGTTCCAGATCGGCGAGGATCGCGCCGAAGTCCTTCTTCAGTACCGCGCGTTCGAGCAATAGCACGGAGCAGGCCGAGGACTGGACCAGATGGTCGAGTTCGGCCGGGGTCGAGAAGGTGCTGAGCGTGGCGGCGACGCCGCCCGCCAGCGCGACGCCGAACACGGCCGAGAGAAATTCCGGCCGATTGGTCATCAGCACGCCGACGCGCGTGCCCTTGCCCACGCCACAGGCGACCAGCGACCGGGCGACCGCATTGGCCTGCGCCCACAAATCGTCATGGCTCCAGCGGACCACGCCATCGGGTCCGTGGAAGACCAGCGCCTCCCGCCCGGCATGGGCCTGCGTGACCTCACGCAGCCAGCCGCCGAGCGTCAGCGTGCCAAGGCCCTCCTCTTCAACCAGAGGCGGGCCGGCGACGATCGAGAGCGCAGCCATCGGCTTAGCGGTTGACGTCGACGATGACGCGGCCGCGCACCTTGCCGGCGAGCAGGTCCGCCGCGACGCCGATCGCATCGCCCAGGCTGATTTCCTGCGCGATCACCTCCAGCAGTGCCGGGTCGAGATCGCGGGCCAGCCGCGCCCAGGCGGCGAGGCGCACGGGCTTGGGCGCCATCACGCTGTCGACGCCGAGCAGGCGCACGCCGCGCAGGATGAAGGGCATGACGGTCGCCGGGAAATCGGCGCCTTGCGCCAGGCCGCAGGCCGCCACCGCGCCGCCATAGCGGGTCTGGGCACAGGCATTGGCGAGGGTGAAGCTGCCGACCGAGTCGACCACGCCGGCCCAGCGCTCCTTCTGCAGCGGCTTGCCCTTTTCCGACAGTTCGGCGCGGTCGATCACGCCGTCGGCGCCCAGCGTCTTGAGATAGTCGCCTTCGGCCGACTTGCCGGTCGAGCCGATCACGGTGAAGCCCGCCTTCTTGAGCAGGGCAACCGCAACGCTGCCGACGCCGCCGGTCGCGCCGGTGACCAGGATTTCGCCCTGGTCGGGGGTCACGCCCGCCTTCACCAGCGCCTCGACGCAGAGCGCGGCCGTGTAGCCGGCGGTGCCGATCGCCATCGCCTGGCTGGGCGTGAAGGCGCTGGGCAGCGGCACCAGCCAGTCACCCTTCAGCCGGGCAACCTGGGAGAGGCCGCCCCAATGGCCCTCACCCACGCCCCAGCCGTTCAGCACCACCTTGTCGCCGGCCTTCCAGTCGCCATGGTCGGAACTGCGGACGGTGCCGACCAGATCGATGCCGGGCACCATCGGGAATTTGCGCACCACCGGCGAGGCACCGGTGATCGCCAGGCCATCCTTGTAGTTCAGGGTCGAATAATCGACGTCGATGGTCACATCGCCCTCGGGCAGCTGCGCCTCATCGACCTGGGCGAGCGACACGCTCTGCTTGTCGTCGGTCTTTTCGATCAGGATGGCGGAAAACATGCGGTCGGTCCTTCTTGAAGAGAGAAAGGGAAATCGGGCTGCCTATCCCTGGGCAACCCTGGGAAGCGGCGCGAGCGGACGGCCGAGCCGCTCGGCAATGTCGGGGAATTTGTCGCTGCGCATCGATCCGAACATGCAAAGGCGCAGGCATTCCTGGGCGAGGCGACGGCCAAGTGCCCGCCGTTCCCCCTCTTCACGCGCATGGCTGCGCGCCCAGATCGGCCAGAGAAAGGCGCCGGCCAGCATCAGCACCGACAGGACTTCGGCATCGACCCCCTCCTCGGCGAGATCGCTGTTGGCGAAGCGCTGGAGCGAGCCTTCATATTCGCGCCAGAAAGGGTCAGCCATCGGATCGGGCGAGGCCAGCAGCTGGAGCAGCCAGATGCGGCACAGCTCGGGATTGTCCATCGCGAACAAAGCCAGCCGGTCGGTGGTGTCGGCAATGTCGACTTCCTCGACCCGGCGCTCGCCGATCGTCTCGGGATCGCCGAAGACCGAACGGAACATGCGCTCCGACACCCAGTCCGCGGTCGCCTCGATCAGCTTCTCGCGGGTTTCGAAATGCTGATAGGCGGTGCCGCGATTGACGCCGGCGAGATGGGCGACTTCCGACAGGCTGACGCCATCCGGCCCATCCTTGGCCAGCAGCGCACGGGCTGCTTCCAATATGGCCTCGCGGGTCGCCACGGGATCGCGGGCGCGCCTTTTCCGAATGTCCGTCATGCTGCCTCACCTAGGTTGATCGTTCAGAGCCTATAATGATCAGCCCTGTTGATCGGCTCCATCCCTGCCCGCTCCGGGGCCAGAGTCAATCGCTGCGGCCCGGCGGCTGCGCCCTCATCGCTCCCGCGAAGGCCATGGCCCCAAACGCCGATCGGCCGGGCAACCCCCTGGGGCTGCCCGGCCGATCGTCTGGCCCTTGGCGCGGATGGATCAGCGCGAACCGAAGGCGAAGCGCAGATTGACGCCAAATTCGCGCGGCGGGGTGACCGTGGCACCGGTATAGGTGCTGGTATAGGTCGCCGCCGCCGTGGTCGCGCCGGTCGCGGTGAAGCCGGTGATCTGCTGATAGCCGGTGAAGAGCGGGGTGGTCCGCGTCAGCACCTTGGTCGTGTCGAACAGATTTTTGGCGAACAGCGAGATTTCCCAGCCGCCATCGGGATCGCGGATACCGGCATAGAGATTGACCAGCGCATAGGCGCTGACATCGTCATAATTATTGCCCGGATCGCCCTTCGACTTGCCGTTATAATTGACGAGGCCACGGATGAAGCCGTCGGTCTTGCCCGAAATGGTCGTGTGGAACTCGCTCTGCAACGTGGCGGTGATCGGCGGCAGGAAGGCCGCGCGCTGGCTCACGGCGCAAGCCGACAGATTATCGGCACCCACGGCCGCCTGCAGCTCCGCCAGGCTCGGCGCATTGCCGACCGGATCGGGGATGCCGTCACCGTTCAGGTCGTTGCACGGGATGGTGCCGTTCTTGATCTTGCCGAGCGAATAGCTGCCGGTCAGATTGACGTTCCAGCTGCGGGTGATGTCGAAGCCCAGTTCGCTTTCCACGCCGTTCACCTCGACCGGGACGGCGCCCACGAAGTTGAACGAGCCGACCTGCTGCGCGGTGCCGGTCACCTGGCCGGCTGCATTGCGGACGGCGACGGTGTTCACATAATAAACGCCGTTGTTGGGCACGCGATAGGGGAAATTCTTGTACTTCTGGTGATAGGCGGTGACGTTGAAGCGCATCCGCCCGCCCATCAGCGTGCTCTTGAAGCCCAGCTCATAGGATTTGGAGGTTTCGGGCGGCAGGTCGAGGAAGGACCGCTCCAGCGCCGACGGCGCGATGTTGAAGTCGCCGACCACGTTGATGCCCGGACGGAAGGAGCTGCCGGTGGCGGCATAGACCAGGAAGTCCGGCGTGAAATTATGCTTGATCGACGCGCTGTAGATCAGCTTGTCGGTATCCTGCGAGTCCGCGGCGATGGTGTTGCCGTTGACCGCCAGATAGTTGTTCGACTTGTACTTGATCTGGCGCAGGCCGCCCGACAATTCGGTTGCCTCGCCGAAATGGGCGGTCAGGTTGCCGAAGAAGGACTGTTCGTGCGACTTGCCGGTGCGGTCGATCTCGGTCTGCACCACCGAGGCGATGCCGCCGCCAAGCGCGGCAGGCAGGCGCACGATGGTCGGCGAGGTCAGGTGCGTCGGCGGGTTGAGCCGGTCGTCGAAGAAGCCGATGACATAGTCGAACATGTCGAAGACACGCTCTTCATTCTGCAACCGGATTTCATGCGAGGTTTCCTTGGCCACCGTGTCGGTGATCTGGTTGACGTCGCGGCCGATGAAGAAATTGCCATCGTCGACATTGTCGGTCGAATGGAATTTCTGCTTGGTATACATGCCCTGATAGATCAGGCGCTGGCCGGCAAAGGCCAGTTCCGACCGCCAGTTGAAGATGTCGAAGCGCTGGTTGATGATGCGCGGCTGTTCCTGGATCGACAGGCGATCCTTGGCCGTGATCAGCACCGGGCTGGGCGTGGCGTCGGGATTGGCCTCGCTGAAGGAAATCGCCTGGTCATAGGTCCGCGCATCGCGGTCCATATATTGATAGGTGCCCTCCAGCTTCAGCCAGTCGGTCGGCTCGATCGTACCGACGATACGCGTGCTCTTGGTGCGCGACCAGGGGCTCGGTCCGCCGCTGATCGGGCGAACGCGATCGGCATCATCCTCGTTCCAGACGCCCGACACGCGGATGCCGGCAATCCCTTCGATGATCGGCAGGTTGAGCCCGCCCTTGAAGTTGAGCGTGCCGATATCGTTGCCGGTCCAGTCGATGAAACCGCCGAACTGGTTGAGGTCGGGCTTGCGCGTGGTGATGGTGATCGAACCCGACGGCGAAGCGCGGCCGCGCAGCGTGCCCTGCGGCCCGCGCTGCACTTCGATCTGGCCGATGTCGTACATCTGCTGCAGCACGGCGCCCGGCGAGAGCGGCGCGTCGTTGAAGTAGAATTGGATGGTGCCGCTGTTGCCGCTGGCATTGGCGTCGAAATTCACGCCGCGCAGGCGCGCATTGCCGCCGATGCCATTGGCATTGTTGGTCAGTTCAAGGCCCGGCGCCAGCGCCTGGACTTCGTTGAAGGTGCGGATGTTGAGGTTGCCGATCGCCTGTTCGGTGACCGCGTTGACCACCGCGGGCACGTCCTGAATGTCTTCGCCGCGACGACGCGCCTCGACGATGATGATCTGGGCATCGAAACCGGTGTTGCTGGTTGCAGCCTGTTCCTCGGGCGCCTGGGCAAGAGCCGGCGTCGCGATGGTGAGTGCCGCGACACTCGCGCCGATCAAATAATAGGCCGACATGCGATTCATAAGTGAAGCCTCCCCAAATAAACATCATGTTGACTATTGAGTCACCATTGATGCAGTGATCTTTTTTGCTTTGGTTGATTCTCGTTATGCCTGATATTGGTGGCCCGAGAAGCCCGGCCGCCTTGCAGATGGCGACATATCGCCATCGCGATTCCACCAGATCGTCACTGATCCCCCAGGCGATTTGCGCCTGCCCATTCCCCCTGCATGATCGCCAGCCGATGGCGCATGAGAGGGGAGAGCGCAATGGACATGCAAATGACGGGCAGGGTCGCGATCGTGACCGGCGCGACCGCCAATATCGGCCGCGCCATCAGCCTGGGGCTGGCGGCCGAAGGGGTGAAGCTGGTCGCGGTGGGGCGCGACCAGGCGGCTGGCGCCCGGCTGGTGGAGCAGGCCGTCGCCGCCGGCGCGCAGGACGCCTGTTTCGTGGCGGCCGACCTCAGCGATCCGGCCGCGCCGGGGCAGATCCTGGCGGCGGCCTCCGCGCTGGGCGAGGTCGCGACCCTGGTCAACAATGTCGGCGGCAATATCGGCGCGGGATTCTTCGTCGATTCCGATCCGGCAAGCTGGGCTGGCGACATCGACCTCAACCTCGGCACGCTGCTGCGCATGACCCATGCGGTGTTGCCGGGCATGATCGCGCGCAAGGCGGGCGCGATCGTCAACATCGGCTCCACCGCGGGCATCGTCGGCGACTATATGCTGCCGGTTTATTCGGCGGCCAAGGCGGCAGTCCACGGCTTTACCAAAGTGCTGGCGAAGGAAGTCGGGCCGCACGGCATCCGCGTCAATTGCGTCGCCCCCTATGGCACCGTGTCGCGCGATCCCGCCGCCTTCTCCAGCGGCAGCCGATTCCACCCCGATCGCAACTTCTTTGGCCGGGCCTTTGCCAGCACCAGCCCAAAGGACATGGAGAAGCGGTCGCGCCAGACGGTACTGGGCCGGCCCGTCGCCTTTGCCGAGGAAGTCGCCTCACTCGCCGTCTATCTGGCGTCGGACCAGGCCGGCTTCATCACCGGCCAGGTCTATCCGGTCGACGGCGGCAGCCTGCTGTGAATCAGGCGTCGGGCGGACCGAAGCGGAAGATCGTCATCTTGTTGCCGTCCAGATCACGGAAATAGGCACCGTAGAAGCCGTTGGGATCATCACCGCGAATGCCGGGCTTGCCCTCGCACTTGCCGCCCAGTTCGAGCGCGCGGGCATGGACCGCATCGACCTGTGCCCGACTGTCCGCCTGGATGCCGACCTGATTGCCATTGCCCGGCGTTGCATCCCCCTCGAACGGAATGCCGATCAGCAGCATGCCGCCCTCGGCGGTCTTGTAGGCGATCAGGTCGGGCCGGTCATAGGCGCGCACCGCGCCCAGCAGTCCGGCAATGCCGTCATAGAAACGCTTCGCGCCGTCGAGGTCGCGAGTGCCGAAACGGGCCATGCTGATCATATTCGCTCTCCCTTTCAAAGCATCGCGCGCAAAAGTGGGAACCGGTTTTGCGCAACAGCGATGCGACAACAAAGACCTGGAGCGCGCTGCGCGCTCTAGAGGCCGCCCATGCCGCGCCAGCGGTCCGGCCCCATCCACACATATTCGACATAATGGCCGAGCCATTCCCGCGTATCGAGATAGACGAATTCCAGCATGCCCGGCGTCCCGCCCTTGAGCACAACCGGATAGGGCTGGTCCTCGACCCGCGCCATGAAGGCCGCCCAGTCATCGACCCGGTTGCAGATATGGTGGAACACCAGCCGGTCGTCGTCGGGCAGCGCATCGCGATAGAGCGCCAGCACATCGCCCGAGATCGGCTGGATCAGTTCGAACTGCATGTCGTCGACCCAGACGAAGGCGAGCTTCTGCACCCCCTGCCCCTCGCCCTGCGGCGTCCAGAGCTGCACCGGCACCTCGATCTCCGACAGGGAGCGGACATCCGCCTGATCGCGGAACTGGGCGACGGCCTTGTCGACATTGCGGGTGACATAGGCGTTCTGGAAATGATGGCCGGTCAGCATGGCTCAGCCCTCCCGCGCGACGTCATAGCGCGAAAGATAGCGCTCGAAATGCGGCGCCAATTGCTCCACCGACAGGCCATATTGGGCGAGCTTATAGTCGTGGCGACCGAACTTGCCCTGCGGATTATCGTCCAGCCAGGCTTGCATCGCCGCCTCTGCTTCCGGCGTGAAGGCATCGCCCAGCGCCGCGTAGAGCCGGCGCATCGTGCCGATCGGATCGCTGGTGAGGTCGGCATAATGGACGTCGACCATGCTGTCCTCGCCCAGCCGCTCGCGCGCATCCATGATCCGGTCGGCATGCAGCTTTGCCTGATAGGTGCAATTTTCCGCCAGCCATTCGGGATCGACCCGGCCGGTAAAGGCCATCTGCCCCAGGCTGATGATCGAGCAGAAGCTGCCCATGGCGGTGTAGGGATCGCGATGGGTCCAGATGAAGCGGGCGTCGGGATAGATTTTGCGGATCGTCTCGATCCACAGGCTGTGGCTCGGCATTTTGAGGTTCCACACGCCCGGCGCATCGGCCTGCAGCAATTGCAGGAAGCGTTTGTGATAGGCGTAAGCCGACGTCATGTCGGTCGAGAACAGCCAGTCGCGATAATTGGGCAGCTTCCCCCGCGATTCCAGCGCCAGCGCCTTGAAATCATGCGCCATGAAAAAGATGCATTCATTGGGATAGACGGCCGAATTGCGATAATATTTGCCCATTTCCGGCCGGGCGGCGAGCATCGCCTTTTCCTGCTCAAGCCGGGCGATGGCACGCGGGTCGCTCTTGAGCGTCGCGCTGGTCGCTGGCGGTACCGGTTCGTCAATCTCCCAGGTCAGCGGCGAGCGCCGGGCCGGATCGCAGGCCAGCAGATTGCTGAGCAGGGTCGTGCCGGTGCGCGGAATGCCGAAGACGAAGACCGGCCGTTCGACCGGCCGTTCCAGCAGTTCGGGCCGCTGCGCCAGATAGTCGGTGGTCCTGAGGCGATTGGACAGGAGGTCAACGACATTGGCCTCCATCCGCGCATGGCCGCTGTCCGACAGGCCGGCCTGGTTCGCGTCGGCCAGCAATATGTCCAGCCCTTCACGATAACTGTCGGAATCGAAGCGATCGAGGCCGGTGGCCTTGATCGCACGGTCGATCAGCGCGTCGGCAACCAAAGCAGCGCCCATGGCATGTCTCTCCTGATGTCTTTTGCCGCCATCATGGGCAGCCGGGCGAGGCGCGCCAATGCTGCCCGATCAAGTGAACGGGACGGACTATCGACATCGGGCCATATCAGAAGCGCGCAGCCACCCCCTATCGCGGGCGCGATGTCAGATGCTGGCGAAACTGGCGCGGCGTCGCCCCGGTGGCGCGGCGAAAGGCGAAGGCGAAGCTGGAAGGCGAGGCGAATCCGAGCGCGAAGGCGATCTCCTTGATGCTCTCGCTCGACCCCAGATAGCGTTTGGCGACATCGATCCGGCACTGGACGATATAGTCGCCGATCGAACAGCCCCGGCTGGCGCGGAAGCCGCGCGTCAGTTGCCGCACCGACAGGTTGCACAGAGTCGCCAGCTCCTCCAGCGAGGGCGACGCGCCGCCCAGTTGCAGCCGCTCGTCGATCCGCCGCAGCCGCCAGGTGGCAAGCCCTCCGGTCGCCGGTCCCTCGGCGATCGCCTGGCAATAGCGCGCCACCTCGATCGCCAGTTGCCCGGCGATCAGTTCGGTCAGCACGATGCTGCCCGGCCCCGGCCGGTTCACCTCCTCCGCCAGGCGGAACAGGCAGGCGCGCATATGCGGATGGGCGATGTCGAGACAGGCCGCGAGCCGACTGTCGGTCCATTCGATCGGGCCGTCGAGCCAGCGGTCGATCGCCTCCGCCTTGATCTCGCACACGACCGAAGACTGGCTGCCCTGCCCTTCGGTCCGCAACCGCAAGGCTTGCCCCGGCGGCACCAGGAAAATCTCGCCCAGCCGCTCATAGCGATGCGGCCCCCAATGCTCGGCATAGCAGCCGCGCACCCGCTCAGGCCGGGGGGTCAGGCACATGTCGAGCCAATAATGGCGCTCGCGCCGGAAAATGCGGTCGGTCGGCCCCGCCAGGTCGAGCCGCATGATCCGCGCCTGCGCCTGCGGCACTGCAATCTCGGCCTCGAAAACCGACCTGGCATAGGATTCCGCCATCGCTCCCCCGCTCTCTGGCCATGTTTGGCCCTATCGCTGCACTATGGCTCATTCTCGACAGTCTGGTCAATTGCGTCGGCGCCGGAGTCGCCCCCATCCTTGGGCCATCAGGCAAGCCGCCAACGATGCGGCACCCTATGGAGAGAGATGAATGGCTAAGGGTCTTTTCGACTGCACGGGCAAGGTCACGCTGGTCACCGGCGGCAATGGCGGCATTGGCCTGGGCTTCGCCATGGGCGTCGCCAAGATGGGCGGCGACATCGCCATCTGGGCGCGCAATGCGGACAAGAACGAAGCCGCCGCTGCCGCCCTGCGCGCGGCGGGCGCCGGCCGGGTCGAAACCTATCAGGTCGATGTCGCGTCGGAAGAGGCGATCGTCGACGGCTATGCCAAATTGCTCGCCGATTTCGGCCGCATCGACTGCGTTTTCGCCAATTCGGGTCGCGCCTCGCGCTCGCGCTCGGTGCTGACGCTGGATGCGGCGGAATGGCATGATCTGCTGGCGGTCAACCTGCACGGCGCCTTCTTCACCCTGCGCGAAGGGGCCAAGGCGATGGTCGCCCGCGCCGAGGCCGGCGAACCGGGCGGCAGCCTGGTTTATTGCGGCAGCCTGTCGATGTTCCATGGCATTGCCGGTATCAACAATTATGCCGCATCGAAGGGCGGCATGGGCGCAGCCGTGCGCGGCATGGCGGCCGAGCTGGGCAAATATGAGATCCGCGCCAACAGCATTGCGCCCGGCTATATCAAGACCGGCATCGGCGGCGATGGCGAAATGAGCGAGGAGATGAAGGCCCGCATGGCCGCCGTCGACGCGCATTTCTCGGCCAAGACGCCGATCCATCGCCCCGGCACGATCGAAGATTTCGAAGGCATCGGCGCCTATCTCGCCTCCGACGCGTCGCGCTATCATAGCGGCGACACGATCGTCATCGACGGCGGCAGCCTCGTCTACCCGCCCTACGCCTTCTGAGCCGATCGAAGGAGCGCCCCGATGCACCTGCTCAACATCCATGATGTGAACGACGTCCGGCTCGACGCCTATCAGCGGCCCGAGCCCGGCCCGAAAGACGTCGTCGTGAAGATGAAGGCCTGCGGCATTTGCGGCAGCGACCTCAGCTATATCAAGAATGGCGGCATTCCCGGCCCCGGCAAGCTGACCGCGCTCGGCCATGAGGGCGCGGGCGAGATCATGATTGTGGGTGACGAGGTCACGGGCGTCAGCGTCGGCCAGAGCGTCATCATCAACCCGATGATGACGCCCAGCTTCATCGGCAGCGGCGGACCGGAGGGCGCCTTTACCGAGGAATTGCTGGTCCGCGACGCGCGGCTGGGCGACAGCCTGCTGCCGATCCCGGACGGCATATCCTATGATGTCGCCGCCATGTGCGAACCGCTGTCGGTGGCGATGCACGGCGTCAACCGGGCGCAGGCCAAGGCCGGCGACAAGGTCGTCATCTTCGGTTGCGGCCCGATCGGCCTTGGCATGGTGCTGTGGGCGATCGACCGGGGATGCCAGGATGTGATCGCGCTCGACCTGGCCGAGGAACGGCTGGAACGCGCCCGCGCGCTCGGCGCCCACACGATCAATCCGGCCAAGGAAGATGTGATCGCCCGGATCAAGGCGATCCATGGCACCACCACCGTGTTCGGCCGCGAAAAGGCGCAGACCGACGCCTATATCGATGCGGCCGGCGCGCCCTCCATCCTGTCCGACGTGATCGCCATGGCCAAGACCCATGCCCGCCATGTCATCACCGCCGCCTATATGAAGCCGATCGAGCTGCCCGCCGGCCCGATGCTGACGACGGAAATGACGATCACCACGGCGGTCGGCTATCCGACCGAAATGCCCGACGTGATCGCCGCCATGCCGCGCCTCAAGGACAAGATCGCGGCGCTGATCAGCCACAAGCTGCCCTTCGCGCAGGTGATGGAGGGGCTGGAAATCGCCGCCCGCCCGCAATCCGCCAAGGTCATGATCGAGTTCGAGGGAGCCGACGCATGAGCACGCAATCCACTGCAGAGAAGCCGCAGACACCTTTGGGTGCCCTCGTCATGGCCGGACAGGGCCAGACCGACGCCGAAGCCATTACCGACAGCATCTTCATGGTGAAGGATATTTCCAACGCCTATCTGGTGACGACGGGCGATGGCGACCTGCTGGTCAATACCGGCTTCCTCGGCAATGGCGCGCGCAACAAGGGGCTGTTCGCGCCCCACCGCACCGGCGCGCTGAAGCGCATCATCGTCACCCAGGCCCATCCCGACCATTATGGCGCCCTGCCCGACCAGCAGGAGCCGGGTACGGAGGTGATCACGGGTGTCAATTTCGTTGACACCGAAGACTATTTCGACCGGCTCGGCCCGTTCCTCGGCATCCGATCGGGCAAGCTCTGGGCGTCGATGACCCGGCGCGACGGCCCACCGCCCAAGCCGCCGCGCATCGTCCCCGACCGCATGGTCGAGACCGTCCATGCCTTTGAACAGGGCGGCCGCAAGTTCGAGGTGGTGAAGACGCCGGGCGGCGAGACGCTCTGCTCGGTGTTCGTCTGGATGCCCGAGGAAAAGATCATTTTCACCGGCAATCTGTTCGGCCCGGTGTGGCGCTCCATGCCCAATCTGGTGACGATGCGCGGCGACCGCCCCCGGCTGGTGCGCGCCTATCTCCAGTCGCTGGAGCATGTCCGGTCGCTGGCGCCCGAACTGGTCATCACCGGCCATGGCGATCCGATCCGTGGCGCAGACACGATCCGCGCCGATCTCGACCGGATGCATGCCGCCGTCACCTATATCGAGCGCGAGACGATCGCCGGCATGAATGCCGGCCGGCATGTCCAGGATCTGATGCGCGAGATCGTCCTGCCCGAGGAGATCCGCATCGGCGAATTCCATGGCAAGACCAGTTGGGTGGTGCGCGCCATCTGGGAGGAAAATGCCGGCTGGTTCCATTATGAGGATGGCACCACTGCCCTTTATGGCGTGCCGCGCCCGACCGTCTATCCCGACCTTGTGGAACTGGCCGGCGGCGCCGGGGCGCTCGCCGCCCGCGCCCATGTCCATGCCGCGGCGGGGCGCCCGCTCGAGGCGCTGCACCTGCTTGACATCGCGCTGGGCGTCGCGCCCGACCATGAGGCAGCGCTGACCGTCAAGAAGGCGGCGCTCGAACAATTGCTCGCCCGCAGCGGCGGCACCAACCTGTCCGAAACCATGTGGCTGAAGGCGGAAATCGCCGACGCCGAAAAGCGGCTCCCGGCCGCCTGACCCCCATTTCAGGAAGCATAATCATGGCACGCAGTCTTACGCACCTCGAACGCCTTGAGGCGGAGAGTATACATATATTGCGGGAGGTAGTGTCGGAGGCGGATCGGCCTGTGATGCTGTACTCGGTGGGCAAGGATTCGGCGGTGATGCTGCATCTGGCCAAGAAGGCCTTCTATCCCTCGCCGCCGCCCTTCCCGCTGCTCCATGTCGATACCACCTGGAAGTTCCGCGCGATGTACGACCTGCGCGACAAGGCCGCGCGTGACGCAGGGATGGAACTGCTGGTCCATCATAATCCCGAGGCCCAAGCGCGCGGCATCAACCCGTTCGACCATGGCGCGCTCCATACCGACATGTGGAAGACGGAAGGGTTGAAGCAGGCGCTCGACAAGTTCGGCTTCGACGCGGCATTCGGCGGCGCGCGCCGCGACGAGGAGAAGAGCCGCGCCAAGGAGCGCATCTTCTCCTTCCGCACCGCGTCGCACGGCTGGGACCCCAAGAACCAGCGGCCCGAACTGTGGAACCTCTACAACGCGAAGAAGGCCAAGGGCGAGAGCATCCGCGTCTTCCCGATCAGCAACTGGACCGAGCTCGACATCTGGCAATATATCCAGCTCGAGGGCATCGAGATCGTGCCGCTCTATTTCGCCGCGCCGCGCCCCACCGTCGAGCGCGACGGCATGCTGCTGATGGTCGATGATGACCGCTTCCCGCTTGAACCGGGCGAAGTGCCGGTCGAGCGATCGATCCGCTTCCGCACCCTGGGCTGCTATCCCCTCACCGGCGCGGTCGAGAGCGAGGCCAGCACCCTGTCGGAGGTGATCCAGGAGATGCTGCTCACCACCACATCCGAGCGCCAGGGCCGTGCCATCGACAAGGATGCCGGCGGCGCCGGCATGGAGAAGAAGAAGCAGGAGGGGTATTTCTGATGTCCGACGTGATCACACAGGACCCCGTCTACCAGACCGATGCGCTGATCGCGCAGGACATCGACGCCTATCTCGACGTCCACCAGCACAAGACCATGCTGCGCTTCATCACCTGCGGCAGCGTCGATGATGGCAAGTCCACCCTGATCGGGCGGCTGCTCTATGATTCGAAGATGATCTTCGAGGATCAGCTCGAAGCGCTGCAGGCGGATAGCAAGCGCGTCGGCACGCAAGGCGGCGAGATCGACTTCGCCCTGCTGGTCGATGGCCTCGCCGCCGAGCGCGAACAGGGCATCACCATCGACGTCGCCTATCGCTTCTTCGCCACCGAGAAGCGCAAGTTCATCGTCGCCGATACGCCCGGCCATGAACAATATACCCGCAACATGGTCACCGGTGCCTCCACCGCCGACCTGGCCGTCATCCTGATCGACGCGCGCAAGGGCATCCTCACCCAGACGCGGCGCCACAGCTACCTCGCCCACCTGATCGGCATCCGCAACATCGTGCTGGCCGTCAACAAGATGGACCTGGTCGGCTATGACCAGGCCGTGTTCGACAAGATCGTCGCCGATTATGCCGCGTTCGCGCAGAGCATCGGCATCAGCGCCTTCACGCCGATCCCCATCTCCGGCTTCAAGGGCGACAATATCACCGCCCGGTCCGACAACACCCCCTGGTATCAGGGGCCCACGCTCATGGCGCATCTCGAAAGCGTCGAGGTCGATGCCACCACTGCGGCGGCCAAGCCGTTCCGCATGCCGGTCCAGTGGGTCAATCGCCCCAATCTCGATTTTCGCGGCTTTGCCGGCCTGATCGCCAGCGGATCGGTCAAGCCGGGCGACGCCGTGCGGGTGCTGCCCTCGGGCAAGACCAGCACCATCTCGCGCATCGTTACCCTTGATGGCGACCTCGACGAAGCGATTGCCGGCCAGTCAGTGACGCTCTGCTTCGCCGACGAGATCGACTGTTCGCGCGGCGACGTCATCGCCGTCGCCGACAATCCGCCGGAGGTCTCCAGCCAGTTCGAGGCGACCATCGTGTGGATGGATGACGAGGCGATGCTGCCGGGCCGGCCCTATTGGCTCAAGATCGGCACGCAGAGCGTGTCGGCCACCGTCCAGGCGCCCAAATATGTCGTCAACGTCAACACGATGGAGCATCTGGCCGCCAAGACGCTGGACTTGAATGCCATTGGCGTTGCCGAACTGGCGACCGACAAGCCGATCACGTTCGAGCCCTATGCCGATAACCGGACGCTCGGCGGCTTCATTCTGATCGACAAGATCAGCAACCGCACCGTGGCGGCGGGCATGCTCCACTTCTCGCTGCGCCGCGCCCAGAATGTCCATTGGCAGGCGACCGACATCGGCCGCGAGGCCCATGCCGCGCTCAAGAACCAGCTTCCCCGCATCCTCTGGTTCACCGGTCTCTCGGGCTCGGGCAAGTCGACCATCGCCAATGAGGTGGAAAAGCGGCTCGCGCTGATGAACCGCCACACCTTCCTGCTCGATGGCGACAATATCCGCCATGGCCTCAACAAGGATCTGGGCTTTACCGAGGCCGACCGGATCGAGAATATCCGCCGCGTCGGCGAGGTTGCCAAGCTGATGGCGGATGCGGGCCTGATCGTGCTGACCGCCTTCATCTCCCCCTTCCGCGCCGAGCGCGAGATGGTGCGCGAGATGCTGCCGGACGGCGAGTTCATCGAGATCTTCGTCGATACCCCGCTGGAGGTCGCCGAGGCGCGCGACGTCAAGGGTCTCTACAAGAAGGCGCGCTCGGGCAGCCTCAAGAACTTCACCGGCATCGACAGTCCCTATGAGGCGCCCACCAGCCCCGAGATACGGGTCAACACCGTCGAGATGACGCCGGAAGAGGCCGCCGAGCATATCATCCGCAAGATCATGCCGCTCAAATGAGAGAGGGCAGCATGACAGACGCGGACCTCGCCGCCCATCTCGCCGACACCGCCGGCCGCCTGTTGCTGGAGGTCCGCGCCTCGGGCCTGTTCAGCGCCAAGGCGCTCGGCAAGGCCGGCGACCAGACCGCCAACCAGTTCCTCGTCCATGCGCTGCGGGAACAGCGGGCCGAGGATGGGTTGCTCTCCGAGGAGATGGCCTGCGACGGCGCTCGGCTTACCCGCAGCCGCGTGTGGATCGTCGATCCGGTCGACGGCACCCGCGAATATGGCGAGGCGCGTGCCGACTGGGCTGTCCATGTCGGCCTTGCTATCGACGGCGTGCCGACCATCGGTGCGGTCGCGCTGCCGGGCCATGAGCAGGGCATCGTCCTGCGCACCGACCAGCCGCGCGCAATCCCGCCGGCGCCCGAGAAACTGCGCATGGTCGTCTCCCGCACCCGCCCCGCCCCCCAGGCGGTCGCGGTCGCAGAGGCGCTCGGCGCCGAACTGGTGCCCATGGGCAGCGCCGGCGCCAAGGCCATGGCGGTCATCCTGGGCCAGGCCGACATCTATCTCCATGCCGGCGGCCAATATGAATGGGACAGCTGCGCGCCCGCCGCCGTCGCACTCGCTCACGGCCTCCACGCATCCCGAATCGACGGATCGCCGCTCATCTACAACCAAGAAGACACCTACATGCCCGACCTCCTCATCTGTCGGCATGAACATGCTGATGCGGTGCTGGAGGCCTTGGCCGAGATCGCGGCGCAGGCCGCCTGAAGAACAGAAGGGAAGAGGATCATGACCACCGACACCATCGGCCTCGACGCCGACGCCCTGGTCGCCGCCGCGCGCGCACAGACCGGCCTCACCGATCTGGGCGACGACGCCATATTGGAAGGTCTGGACGTGCTGGTCGATGCGATCAACCGCGAGGCCAACCTCACCGAGGCGGCGCAGGGCCGCTGGGCGCAGCAGCTGACCGCGACGCTCGCCAACCGGCTGCAGGTCGAGGACTGGCTCGCCCGCCATCCAGACCTGCTCGACGCCCCGATCGAGAAGCCGATGTTCGTCTTCGGCCTGCCGCGCACCGGCACAACCTTGACCATCAACCTGCTGAACGCAGATCCGGCCCGCCGGTCCTTCCTGCGCTGGGAAGCGTTCAATTCGGCGCCGCCCGCCGCCGCCGGCACGCTCAGCAGCGATCCGCGCTATGTCGCGGAACAGGCGCGGCTCGACATGTCGCTCAAATATGCGCCGCATATCTCGGCCATCCATCATGAGGATGCCGACAGCCCGACCGAGTGCCAGTTCGCCATGGCACCGTCCTTCTGCGCCCAATATTATGACTCGGTCCTGCACATCCCGAGCTATCAGAAATGGCTGTTCGCCACGAGCTACCTGCCCGCCTTCCGCTATCACAAGCGGCTGCTGCAATTGCTGCAGGCGGAAAATGGCGGCCGCTGGACGCTGAAGAATCCCTGGCATCCGCTGTTCCTGGACGACCTGACCAGCGTCTATCCCGACGCCCAGCTGGTGATGACCCATCGCGATCCGGCCGATGTCGTCGGCTCGGCCTGCTCCCTCGTCTATCAGGTGCGCAAGATGTTCAGCGCCGATGTCGACCCGGTCGAGGTCGGCCGCTCGCAGCTGCGCACCTTCGACCTGATGATCGAGCGGATGCTGGCCTATCGCGCCAAGCATGGCCAGGATGCGATCCACGACATCCAGTATGACGACCAGCTGCGCGACCCGATCGGCGAGATGCGCAAGCTCTATGCCCGGTTCGACGAACCGTTCACGGCGGAAGCGCAGGCCGGCATGAGCGCGATGCTGGCCGCCAATCCACAGGGCAAGCATGGCAAGCACAGCTATGACCTGGCCGATTATGGCCTCGATCGGGCGCAGATTCACGCCCATTTCAAGGCCTATACCGACCGCTTCTCGATTCCCGTGAAGGCCTGATCCGATGGCGCAGACACATCATGATCTCGCCCGCCGCTTCTTCGCCGCCCTGTCGGCGGCGGCACTGCCGGACGAATTGCTGACCGACGACATGACCGCCTGGACGACGACATCGGGCGTCGATGCACCGCGCGCATCCTATCAGCGCGGCGTGGCGATGCTGGGGTCGCTGTTCCAGGGCGGGCTGAGCTTCACCGTCGATTCGCTGACGGCGGAAGCGGACCGGGTCGCGGCCGAGGTGCGGTCGGCGGGCACACTGGTGAATGGCGAGCCCTTCGCCAATCGCTATGTCTTCCTGCTGCGCATCCGCGACGGCCGGATCGCGTCGGTCGCCGAGCATTTCAACCCGGCGCCGGTGGAAGCCCAGATCAAGCCGCTGATCCAGGCGATGATGGCGGCCAAACAGGGCTGAGCGATCAGCCCTGTTTCATGCCCTCGCTGGCCATCGCGAAGCTGTAGCGCAGATGGTCGAGATGGCCGGTCGGGACCGGTGGGAAGAGCAACGCGTCCTGCGTGTCGCGTATCCCCTCCAGCCGATCGGCGATCTGCTCGATCGTCCAGTCGGGCTGGAACACGCCGACCGTTTCCATCGTGTAGGCCCGCGCGACGCGCCCGGCCATGGCGATCAGCATCTCACCGCTGACCGCGCAATCCTGATGCGCGAGATAGCCGACGGCGGGCGCGACCAGTTCCGGGTCCATCGGCGGATAGGCGCTGGTGTCGAGCCCTTCAGCCATGCGGGTGACGGCGCCGGGCAGGATGATGTTGCTCTTCACGCCATGGGCCGCGCCTTCGATCGCGGCGACATTGGCCAGGCCGATCATCCCCGCCTTGGCGACGCTGTAATTGACCACGCCGGCATTGCCATAAAGGCCGTTGATCGATCCGGTCAGGACGATGCGGCCATAGTTCGCCGCGCACATATGTGGGAAGGCGGCGCGCACGACATGGAAGGCGCCGCGCAAATGAACGTCGAGTACCGTCTCGAAATCGGCATAGCTGAGTTCCGCTAGGCCGCCGCGCCGGACGATGCCGGCATTGTGGATGAGGATGTCGATGCTGCCGAAATGGTCGCGGGCGAGGTCGATCATCGCCTGCCCGCCTTCAGGCGTGGCGACGCTGTCGGTCGAGGCGATCGCCTGGCCCCCGGCGGCGCGGATTTCGTCCACCACCGACTGGGCCGGGCCGGCATCGGTCCCTTCGCCCTGCATGCTGACGCCGGGATCATTGACCACCACCTTCGCGCCGCGCGCCGCCAGCAGCAGCGCATAAGCCCGGCCAAGGCCACGCCCGGCGCCGGTGATCAGGGCGACGCGGTCGTCAAATCGCAGCATGATAGTCTCTCTCCCGGATGATGATTGGCGGGGAGCTTAGCGGGGGCGGTGCCGTCGCCCCAAGCGGGCGGGGAAATGATCGCTCAGGCGACGATGCCGGCGTCCCGCAGTCGGGCGATGGTGCCCGCGTCCATCCCCAGCAAGTCTGCCAGCACCGCGTCGCTATGCTCGCCCAGAACCGGCGGGGCGCTCGGCACCGGCTGCTCGGCGCCGGGGAAGCGGAAGGGACGGTTGATGATCGGGATCGTGCCCAAACTCTTATGCTCGGTCTCCACCACCATGTTGCGGGCCAGCGTCTGCGGCTGAGCCAGCGCCTCACTGATGGTCAGGATCGGCGCATGGGGCACCTGATGCGCGGCGAACAGATCGGCAAGGTCGGCCACGGTGCGGGTCTGGGTCACCGCCGACAGCAGGGCGTTCACCTCCCCCCGCCGCTCGCGCCTCTTGTCGAGCATGTCGTAGCGCGGATCGTCGGCCAGCGCGTCCAGCCCCAGCGCGGCGCAGATTTTGCCCCAGAAATGATTGGTGAGGCAGGCGATGACGATCGACCCGTCGCTGGCCGGGAAGACGCCATAGGGGACCAGATTGGGATGTTGCGATCCCTGCGGCACCGGATCCTGCCCGGTGAAGAAGCTCAATTGTGCCAGATAGCCGAGCAGGCCGATCATCCCGTCCATCAGGCTGATGTCGATCAGCCGGCCGCGCCCGGTCGCATGGCGTTCGTGCAGGGCGGCGAGGATCGCGATCGGCCCGTTGATGCCGCCGACCAGATCGCCCAGCGGCATGCCGAGCTTGGTCGGCAGCCCGCCCGGCTCACCATTGACGCTGAGCGCGCCGGACATGGCCTGGAGCACGATGTCGAAGGACGGCCGGTCCTTGAGCGGTCCGGTCATGCCGAAGCCGGAAATGGCGCAATAGATGAGGCCTGGGTTGAGCGCCGACAGCGCCTCATAGCCAAGGCCCAGCCGGTCCATCACGCCGGGCCGGTAATTTTCGATGACGATGTCGGACTTCGCCGCCAGATCGCGGGCAATCGCCAGCCCCTCGGGGGCCTTGAGGTCGAGCACGATGCTCTTCTTGCCGCGATTGACGCTGAGGAAATAATGGCTCTCGCCTTCACGCAGCGGCGGAAAGCTGCGGGTATCATCGCCGCTGCCCGGCGGCTCCACCTTGATCACCTCCGCGCCCAGATCCGCGAGCGCCAATGCAGCCGAGGGGCCGGCCAGGACGCGAGTGAAATCCAGCACCCGCACCCCGGCCAGCGGCCCTGCCCATTCACTCTTTTCGTGGCTGTCCATCATGCCTCTTTCGGTGGGCCGTCCCATCCCAAATCCTCCCCAGGGGGGAAGGAACGGCCCGCAGCGCCCGGATCAGGCCGGGCGGCTGGGCAGTTCGGCAATCGAGGTGCCGAAGGCCGAGACTTCGCCGCGATGGGTTTCCGCGCGCTGCTGGATCTCGACATATTTCTTGCCGTTCTCCTCGAACTTGCGGATCACGCTGCCGTCGATGAAGATCACGTCGCCATCGGGATTGTGGCGGCGGATCTGGCACTTGCTCTTGTGCAGGAAGCCGTCGTCGCCGATCCAGTTGGTAACCTGATGGGTCAGCCAGCTGCAGCGTTCCGGACCATAGTCATAGGCGCCCGGCGCGCCGACTTCGAGCGCGAACGCCTCGTCCCAATGGACGCGTTCCGGGCAGTCGGGCACGTTGAAGCGGTTCTTGATGCCGGTGCCGGGATGCTTCTGCTGCATCTTCCACGCCAGCTTGTTGGCGCGGATATAGAGGCCGCCCCAGCCCTGCGCGTAGCAGATGAAGCCGGTGACGGTCATCGGCCCCTTCATCATGCGCGGCAGCTCGTCGCCGACCTGCACATCTTCCCAATAACGGGGCGTGGCGCCGCGAATTTCTTCTTTCTCGTACAGCTTGTACATCTCGGCCAGCTGTTCGTCGGTGAAGGGCTCCACCCGGCCGCGGGCTTCGGTATATTTGGTGCCACGCTCGCGCGCTTCGTCGCGATCGGTGCGGAACACCCAGCTGTCGCCTTCGGCGACCTTGTCGCCCGACTGGTTGAAGAAATCGACATGATAGATCTGCTGGAAGCTGCGACCGGCGAACTTGGTCTGATGTTCGATCAGATCCTTCAAATAGGCCTCGGTGCGGATGGTGTCGTTGCGCAGCACCGGCTTGTGCCAGGTCCAGTCGGCGCCCGCCCACATCGCATGGACGCCCGACAGGCCACCGCAATAGCCCGAGATGATACGGCTGGTGGTGAACAGGAAGCTGGGCAGCGCGACCAGCGAACCATGCTTGGTCTTTTCGGCATAGGCCGGATCGCACCACAGCGGATTATCGTCACCGATACCATGGGCATAATGGCGGATCGCGTCGCGCGTGGCTTCGTAATTCCACGGTTCGACCGTATTCTCGATCTTGACGCCAATGCGCTTGCGCAGGTCGTCCAGCCCCTCCTCGGTGATCTTGGGGAATTTGTTCACGGGCGCTTCGGCCAATGTTGCCATCTCTCTTCTCCTGACTTCAGTTGGCGAGTTCGACCGCCTTGGCGGCCTCACGATCTCTCAAAATCTTGCGGTGGACCTTGCCGGCCGGCGTCTTGGGCAGGTCGGTCACGAATTCCACGATGCGGGGGAATTCATGCTGGGCGAGCTTTTCGCGGGTGAAGTCCTGCAATTCGCGGACCAGCGCGTCGCTGCCGTCGCGATTGAGGATGATGAAGGCCTTCACCACCTGGCCGCGCTTGTCGTCGGGCACGCCGATCACCGCGCATTCCAGCACCGCCTCATGCTTGAGCAGCGTATTCTCGATCTCGACCGCGCTCATCGTCCAGCCGGCCGAGATGATGACGTCGTCGGCGCGGCCGCAATGGTAAAAATAGCCGTCGGCGTCGATCTTCGCCCGGTCCTTGGTGGTTTCCCACCGGTCGCGCCGCCACAGCATCAGTTCGCCAATCTCGCCGGGGTCGCAGGCGCTGCCATCGGGGCGCTGCACTTCCAGCTTCTGGCCCGGCACCGCCTTGCCCAGCGAACCCGGCTTCACCTTGAAATCCTGCGCACCGGGATAATTGACCAGCACCACGCCAATCTCGGTCGTGCCGTACATGGAACAGGCCGGCACCTTGAAATGGGCGTCGATGAACTCCAGCGTCGCCGGGTCGATCGGCTCGCCGGTGTAGGACAGCTTATCGAAATGGAAGGCGAAGTCGGCGGCCCGGCCGCTATTCTTCATCATGCGATAATGGGTCGCGGCGGCCGACATGTTGGTGATGCCATAGGCATCCAGCGCCTGCATCAGCCGTACCGGATCGAAGCGGCCGGCAAAGGTGCCGGTGGTCACGCCCAGCCCCAGCGGCGCCAGCGTGCCATGCCACAGGCCATGACCCCAGGCCGGCGAGGAGGGGCAGAAAAATTCGTCGCCCGGCCGGATGCCGGTGCCGTAGAGGGCGGCGAACATCAAGGTCACCAGCGCGCGGTGGCTGTGCTTGACCGCCTCCGGCAGTTCGCGCGTGGTGCCCGATGTATATTGGAAGACGGCCAGGTCATTGGCCTTGGTCTTCGGGCTGTAGCTCGCCGGGAAGCGGGCAAGGTCGGCCAGCAATGCGTCGTCGGCGACGATCACGCGCGGGCCGTCCATGCTGCGCGCCAGTTCCGCCTTTTCCGCATTGGTGATGAGGATGGTCGGCTTGCAATCATCCACCCGCAGCCGCAGCGCATCCGGGCCGAACAGGGTGAAGAGCGGCACCGAGATCGCGCCGGTCTGCATCGCCCCGAACAGGCAGACATAGAAGGGCAGCGAAGGCTCCAGCATGAAGGCGATGCGTTCGCCCGGCTGAATGCCCTCAGCGTCCAGCCAATGGGCGAAGCGCGCAGCGCCTGCCGCGATCGCGTCGAAGCTCAATATCTCGTCGCGGCCGCCATCATCACCATTGGCGGCATGTGCGATGCGCACGGCGGCGCGGCCCGATCCGTCGGCATGGCGGGTGATGCATTCATGGGCAATGTTCAGGTCTTCGCGGTCGCCGTCGAACAGATCCCACAGCGCCGCTGAGGTCGCATGCGCCTGTGCATCGGCATAGCTGCGATAGTCGGTTAGCTTCGCCATCATCCCATCCCATCGGTCCGGTATTCAACCGGGCGAACGGGTCGGAAGCCCGTCGCTGCTTGCAACAAGCGATGTCACAGCGACTCATTTGTTGTAAATGGTGAATGATGTTCTATATTTCGAATGACGGGCCATCGGCGTCGCGATAGGATGACGCCATGACCGACAGCCGCACCACGCCCCGCCCGCCCTCCACCGTCCGCAAGGTCGCCAAGGCCGTGCAGGAGAGCAAGGCGCCCGCCATCGCCCGTGCCGCCGCGATCCTGCGCCTGCTGGGCAAGAGCGACCGGCCGCTCGGCGTACAGGCGATCGCCAAGGAACTGGGGCTGGTGCCCAGCACCTGCCTCTATGTGCTGCGCGCGCTGGTGGAGGAGGAACTGGTCGCCTTCGATCCCGACACCAAACGCTATGCGCTGCAGGCCGGCGTGCTGACGCTGGCGCGCAACTGGCTGCGCCGCGACGCCTTCAACGACCTTGCCCAGCCGGTGCTGGATCGGCTGGCCCAGCGCTTCGGCCTCACCATGCTGGGGGTGCAGGCGGTGGGCCTCGATCATATGATCGTCGTCGCCATGGCGCAGTCGGGCAGCGGCTTTCAGTTGAGCGCCCAAGTCGGCAGCCGCTTTCCTGCCCTCATCAGCGCCACCGGCCGCTGCATCGCCGCCTTTGGCGATTATGGCGAGAAGGAACTGAAGGCGCGGTTCGACACATTGCGCTGGGACGATCCGCCGCCCTTCGCCGACTGGATGGAGCAATTGCGCCAGACCCGCGCGCAGGGCTTCGCGGTGGACGAGGGCCAATATATTGCTGGCGTCACCGTCGTCTCCGCGCCGGTGTGGAAGGGCGCGGGCCGCCCGGTCCATGCGCTGGTGGCGATCGGCATCGGCGCCGCGCTGCAGCGCGAGGGGCTGGGCGCATTGCAACAGGCGCTGGTCGAGGCGGCGGACGCGCTCAGCGAGCAGCTCAGCGGCGACCGTCCCTTACCGGCGGCGTAACGCCAGCACGCTGCCTTCAGCGTCGCCCGACACATAGAGCGTGCCGTCCGGTCCCGCCGTCACATCGGCGAAATTGATCATCGGCCCGGCCATGTCACCGATCGACCCCAGGAATTTGGGTGTGACGCCAGCCGGCGCCCCCACCGGCAGGGCGCTGGCGATCGTCGCGCGCGCGCCGCCCGACAGGTCGGTGGCGACCAATGTCTTGGCCCGCGTATCGACGACGAACAGCTTCCCATCATGGATCGTCAGCCCTTCCGGCCGGCCGAGCCCGTCGATGATTGTCTCGCTGCGGCCGCCCGCGATGCGCAGCACGCGCCCCGCCCCGCCCTCGGCGACATAGGCTGTCCCATCCAGCGCCAGCGCCACGCCCATCGGCTTATCGAGGCCGGTGGCCAGTTCGCTGACCGCGCCATTCTCGATCGAGAGCAGCCGGCCGGTGCCATATTCGGCGACGGCCACCGCCCCGCCCGGCGCGACCGCCACACCCATCAACTGGTCGAGGCCGGTGGCGAGGAAATCGCTTTCCCCCTGCCCCGGCCGATAGCGCGCCACCGCGCCAAGCCCGGTGCTGATGATCCATTCGCCCGCCTGCGCGCCCGCCGCGACACCGCGCATATAGCCGGGACAGCCGGGGTAGAAGATCATGCCGGCCAGGGTCAGTGCCTCGCCGGGTTGCAGCGTGTAACCGAAGGTGCCGTCGGCGACGAACAGCGCGCCGTCCGCACCCATGGCCAGGCCCAGCGGCCATTGCAGTGCGCGCGGCACCACCGATCGCACCTTGCCGTCGCCCAGCAATTCGGTGATTTCGCCCGGAATGCTCGACACGAAGATGCGGTCGCCGATGAAGCTGACATTGTCGAGGCCGGGGCCAAGATCGGCCAGCACTTCGCGCGTGCCGCTCACCAGGTCGAGCCGCAGCACCTGGCCGCTGGCCACCTGCGTCGTGACGATCCGCCCCTTGCTGTCGAACTTCACCGAATCCGGCACGCCCAGATCGCCGGCCACCACCTCGGGTGCGCCGCCATTCAGGTCCACCCGCCATATCTCGTTGGCGCCCATCACGGGAAAATAGAGCTTGCCGTCCGGGCCTACCTGAAAGGCGTTCGCCATCGGCACATTGTCGAGGATGACGCGCGGTTCGCCGCCATCCAGATCCAGTTCCATGATCCGCGCGCCGATCCGGCATTCGCCCGCGATCAGCCGGCCCTGATGCCAGGTGATCGGGTTGGCGACCGGAATGTCGCCGCGCACCACCCGCACGTCGCCCGATGGCGTGCGCATCGCGACCCGGCCCTCGGTAATCTCGGTCAGATAGAGGTTGCCGGCATCATCGAACACCAGATCGTCGGGGGCGACGATGGCGCCGCCCATCGCGCTGATCGTCTCGATCGCGCCGCTGTCGACATCGATCGCGCTGACCTGGCTGCCACCGACCTGCGCGACATAGAGGCGCCCGTCCGGTCCGGTGGCCAGACCATTGGCGCCGTGCAGGCGACTGGGCGGGGTCAATCGCGCGAGGGACCAGCCCTCGGCAGCGATCGCAGCACTGGCGGCGCCATAGCGCCCGGACTGGACCGCCATCTCAGGCGTAGCCCAGCAGCGACTTCACTTCGAGATATTCGAGGAAGCCATGCTCGCCCCATTCGCGGCCATTGCCACTGCGCTTGTAACCGCCAAAGGGGGCATGGAAATCGAAGCCGCCATTGATGCTGATCCAGCCGGTGCGCATCCGCCGGGCGACGGCACGGCACTGGTCCACATCCGTGCCGCTGACATAGCCGGCGAGACCGAAATTGCTGTCATTGGCGATCGCCACCGCATGGTCGATATCATCATAGCCGATGATCACCAGCACCGGGCCGAAGATTTCTTCGCGCGCGATCACCATGTCGTTGGTGCCGACGAACACGGTCGGCTTCACGAACCAGCCCTTGTCGATCCCGTCCGGGCGACCGGCGCCGCCGGCGATCAGGGTCGCGCCCTCGTCCAGGCCCTTCTGAATATAGTCCTGGATGATGTTGTATTGGCTCTTCGACACGACCGGACCCATGGCGACATTGCCGGTCGGATCGCCGACCGTCACCGCGTCCGCTGCGCCCTTGGCCGCCGCGATCACCTCATCCATGCGCGCTGCCGGCACCAGCAGGCGCGATCCCGCGCTACAGGTCTGGCCCGAATTGCCCATCATGCCGCCGGTCGCGCCCGCGACATTGGCGGCCAGCGCGCCATCGTCGAGCACGATGAAAGCGCTCTTGCCGCCCAGTTCCAGCCCGACCCGCTTGATCGTGGTCGCGGCATCCTTCTGAATCTGCACGCCGACCGGCTCGGAGCCGGTGAAGGACACCATGTCGACATCCTCATGGGTGGAAAGCGCCGTGCCAATCACGCTGCCGCTGCCCTGCACCATGTTGAACACGCCCGCCGGCACGCCCGCCGTATCGAGAATTTCGGCCAGGATCTGGGCCGAGAAAGGCGCCAGTTGTGGCGGCTTCAGGATCATGGTGCAGCCGGTCGCCAGCGCCGGGAAAATCTTCACGCAGGTCTGGTTCATTGGCCAGTTCCACGGCGTGATGAGCGCGCAGACGCCGATCGGCTCGCGCGCGATCATCGTCGCGCCATGCTGTTCGTCGAACTTGAATTCGCGCAGCACCTCGATCGCGGTCTGCAGATGCCCCGCCCCCAGGCCGACATGGAAGCCATGGGCGAGCGAGGACGGCGCACCCATTTCCTCGATGATCGCGTCGCCCAATTCGGCCTGGCGCCGCGCATATTCCGCCTGGATGGCGAGCAGCAGGTCAAGCCGCTGTTCGCGCGTGGTCTGCGACCAGCTGGCAAAGGCCTTGCGCGCGGCGGCGACCGCCTTGTTCACATCGGCCACGCCGCCGAGCGAGATGGTGCCGGCCACCGCCTCGGTCGCCGGGTTGATGACATCCGCGGTCTTCGGTTCGACCGGGGCGACCCACTGGCCGTCGATATAGAAGTTCCGATAGTCGCGCATGTCGATGTCCCATCCTCTCCAAAATCCTCCCCTTGAAGGGGAAGTGGCTGGCCAAAGGCCAGACGGAGGGGTGTGTCCGCCAGGGAGACACCCCTCCACCGCCTGCGGCGGTCCCCCTCCCCTTATCCGGGAAGGAAGGGCGTTTTACTGGGTGCCTTCGGCGTACCAGGTGCGGAATTCGGCATATTTCGGCATTTCTTCCGAATTGGCCTTGGGGTCGATCACGACATGGACGACGCCCGGCTTGCCGCTGGCATAGGCACGCGCGATCGCCGGCTTGATGTCCTCCGCGCGGGTCACATATTCGCCGTGGCAGCCAAAGCCCTCGCCGATCTTGTCGAAGCGGACTTCCTTGCTCCAATGGGTGCCGGTTTCTTCCGTGCCCTGGCCGAAGGTGCGCTTGTAGACGCCCACTTCCAGGCCCCACTGATTATCCACGCCGACGACGCAGACCAGCGGCAGCTTGGTGCGCACCGCCACTTCCAGTTCGGCGATATGGAACATGAAGCTGCTGTCGGAGGTCAGCAACAGGCCCGGACGGCTGACGCCGGTGGCCGCCTTGTCCGCCAGCATCGCGCCGGTCGCATAGGGAATGCCGGTGCCGATATGACCGAAATTCTGGTTCCAGATGACGTCATTCGGCTTGCACTGCGAATAGGTCCACTGGAAGATCACGCCGGCACCGCCGTCGCGGATCAGGATGCCGTCCTTGGGGAAGGCCTCGGTCGCTTCCACCGCCAGACGGGCGGGATGGATCGGCAGGTCGCCGGTGCCGTCGCTCTTGGTGCGCGATTCCGCCGCCAGTTCGTCCAGTTCCGCCTGGCCATCACGCATGAAGGCTTCCAGCATCGGCGCGGGTGCGCGCGGCGTATCCTTCAGCGCCTCGACCAGCTGCGGCACGACGCCGCGCAGGTCACCGACCAGCGGCACGTCGATCGGGCGGTTGACGCCGATCGCGGCGGGATCCTGCTCGACATAGATCCACTTGCGGATCGCTTCATTCTTCATCCAGTAGCGCCACTTGCCGAAATGGACCGGCTCGCCCAGTTCGGTGCCCAGCGCCAACACCAGATCCGATTCCGTGACCGCCTCGATCGACGCCTTGGAGAAGACATATTGGAAGGTGCGATCTTCCAGCCCCTTGATATAGCTGGTGCCGCCCGAAGTCTGGATCACCGGGCAGTTCATGAGGTCCGCCAGTTCCTTCACCGCCGCGCCCGAGCGCGAGGTGTGGACGGCATGGCCGACCAGCAGGATCGGGTTCTTGGCGGCGCGGATCAGGTCGGCCGCTTCCTTGACCCGGTCGATGTCCGCGCCCTGGTTGACCAGGCGATAGCGATCGGGCGCCAGCGGCGCGGGCAGGTCCAGCTCTTCCAGGATGATGTGGCTGGGATATTCGATATAGACCGGGCCGGGGGTGCCACCCATCGCCTTGCGGATGCCCTCGCGCACGACCTCGTCGGTCTGGTCGGCATATTCGATCGAGGCAGCATATTTGACACTATTCTCGAACAAGGGCATCTGCTTCACGAACTGGATGCGGCCGCGACGGACACGCTGTTCGGTGACGCGGGCGCGCTGGCCCGACAGGAAGATGACCGGCGAATTTTCGACCAGCGCGCACTGGATGGCGGGCGCCATATTGGCGATGCCCGGCCCCAGCGTGCCGATCGCGACGGCCGGCTTGCCGGTGATGCGCGACGCGGCCTCGGCCATGAAGCCGGCTGCGGCTTCATGATGGGGCGCAACCACGGTCCAGCCGCGCCGTTCGGCCTCCAGGAACATGTGGACGAAATTCGGGTCGGGAATGCCGAACAGCGTGTTGATGCCTTCGGCCTCGAACAGGTCCAGCATCCGCTTGTAGACCGGCGTGCCCTTCTTGTCGGTGGCGTTCACGTTGACGGCGGACTTGGGATCGTCATAGCTCATTTGAGTAACCTCGGTGCGCCCGTACCCATGTACGTGGCTAGGTTGCGGTGGAAATTGGTGATCTTGCGTTCCTGGTGGGGGTTGGGCAGCGGTCCGCGGAAGCCGCGCGACTTCATGCCCTTCTGCACCCATTCCATGTTCGAGAAATCCTGGGCGAGGACGGCGCCCCAGCCCTCGGCGGTGGCCTCCGTCTCTTCCCATTCGGTGACCGGCACTTCACCTTCGGGAAAGCGCTCGATCGCGTAGGATTCAAAGATGCACATGTCGGGATCGTCGCCATAGGGACGGGTGCGGTAGCAAAGGGCGAAGGTGATCCCCTGCAGCACCGACATGTTGGGAAAGACGTGCCAGGCAAGCCCCGCCTCGGCCATCACCTCGGGCGGGATTTCCGGCCAGATAACGCCGCGCGCGGCATCGTCCGCCTTGGCGGATTTCAGCCAATGGGCGATGACGTCGCCCGCCGCCGTGCCCTCGGGCAGTTCGTCGACCAGCCGGCTGGCCGCATTGACCAAGGTCTCGGTCGAGGCGGCATAGTTCAGCGTCTCGTAATTTTCGCGGATCAGCTCATAGGTGGAGCGGCGCGGATCGTCGCCCTTGCCGGCGCGGGTGACGCTGCTGCTCTGGCTCATCTGGAAGGCCGGGTCGCGCTGGTCGAAACCGCTCACCCCATGCAGGCCATAAGCCGCGCTGTATGCGTAATAATCGCCATAATCGAGCAGCTGGGTATGGGTGCCCGCGACATGATAAGGCTCCATGAAAGCCTCCAGAGCGGTCTTCCAATTGGCCGGATAGACCACCCATTTGCGCCATTTGTAGCGCATCTTGTCCATTTCGAAGTGGGACAGGATGCGGCCGGCATCGCCCAGGAAATCGATCAGCGGCTCGGCATTGAGGTCCATATGGATCCAGATCCAGCCGCCCCATGTGTCGATCTTCACATCCGACAGGCGGGTGCATTCGGCATTGAGCGCGCCCTGCCAGTCCTGCGGGTCGAGGATGTAGGTGTTGTTGCCCTCGGTATCGAAGGTCCAGCCATGGAAGCCGCAGACGAAGCTGCGCCGGTTCTTGCCGCGCACCGAATGCACGTCCTTGGGCACGTCGACCAGTTGGCGGCCGCGATGCGGACAGACATTGAAGAAGGCGCGCAACGTGTCGGGCGCGGTCCGCACGATGATGATCGACTCATCGCAAATGTCGTAGGTCATCCAGTCGCCGACATCGGGCAGTTCCTCGACCCGCGCCGCCATCTGCCAGACATGGGGCCACAGCTTTTCCTTCTCCGCCAGGGCATAGTCCTTCGACAGGAATGCCTCGGTCGGGTAGGTCAGCGGC
Source organism: Sphingobium sp. LF-16 (assembly GCF_003711185.1). Taxonomy (NCBI): domain Bacteria; kingdom Pseudomonadati; phylum Pseudomonadota; class Alphaproteobacteria; order Sphingomonadales; family Sphingobiaceae; genus Sphingobium; species Sphingobium sp. LF-16. The sequence continues at coordinate 3,495,533 of NZ_CP029335.1, forward strand.
TTGGCCAGTGCCTCCACATCGATATTGTCGATCTTGCTCATGGCATCCTCCTGCAACGTCCGCGTTGCCCGATGGGTACGGCCCGCGAGTCTGCTCGCCGGGTCCGCAAGGACAATATTTTCAACCTGCCTATCGCAACTGGCGGGAGCGTCCCAAGGGAAGAGCGGCGAGCGCCACGAACCATCCCCGGGGCGATCCGGCCCATGGCTCAGGACCGCAATTCCATGCCGTCGAGATCACCCTTCGCGCGCCAGTCCTGCACCAGTTTCTGGAATGCGCCCCAGCCCGGTCCATAGCTGCGGAACAGTGCCCAGGGCGCCTTCACCTGGCCTTCATTGGTGAAATAGCTGGGGGTGCATTCCTGCTGGAAGGCGGTCATGTCGATTTCCATTTCCTCGAAATGGCGGACATAATCCTCCTGCCCCTGCAGGGTGGTCTCGACCACCTTGGCGCCCTTATCCATCACCGCATGGATGATATGGGCGATATGCTCCGCCTGGCGGCCGAACTGTTCGGTCACGCTGGCGTTGAGGCCGCCTTGGATATAGCCGATGAAGAACTGGTTGGGGAAACCATGGGTCATGGTGCCGTGCAGGGTGCGCGGGCCATTGGCCCAATGATCGTAGATGGACAGGCCATCGCGTCCCTCGACCGCATCGATGCCCCAGCGGCGCTTCAGCTCGCTCGTCACCTCGAAGCCGCTGGCGAAGATGATGCAGTCGACCTCATATTCGACGCCGCCCGACACGAAGCCCTTCTCGGTGATCTTCTCCAGCCCCTTGCTGTCGGCAACGTCGATCAGCGTGACATTGGGCCGGTTGAAGGTCGGGTAGAACTCATTGCTCGACAGCGGACGCTTGCAGAGGAAGCGATACCAGGGCTTCAGGGCCTCGGCCGTCGCCTTGTCATCGACCATCTCGTCGACGCGGGCGCGCAGCCGCTCCATCACGCGATAATCGACCACCTCGCGCTTGGCCATAAACTGCTCGATCGACATTTCCGGCCAGCCTTCGGCTTCCAGTTCGGCCGACAGGTTGCGGGCAATCTCGGTCCAGATGTCGCAGATCAGATCCGGCTCGCCCGGCGCAAAGGACTCCATTGCGGCGCGGTGGAAATTGGCCTGGCGATCGGCCTGCCAGCCGGGCTGGAGCGACGCCGCCCAGTCGGCATCCGTCGCCGGATTGGGGCGTTCGTCCACGGTCGATGGCGTGCGCTGGATGACATAGAGCTGTTTGGCGTAGCGGCCGAGATAGGGCACCGCCTGGATCGCGGTCGCGCCGGTGCCAATGATGGCGACGCGCTTGTCGGCCAGCTTGTCGAGCACCGGATTGGCATAGCTGCCGCCGCTATAGTCATAGTCCCAGCGGGCAGTGTGGAAGATCTTGCCCTTGAAGCTGTTGATGCCGGCGATGCCGGGCAGCTTGGGCATGTTGAGCACGCCGCAGCCCATCACCACGAAACGGGCCAGCAGTTCGTCGCCCCGACTGGTGCCGACGCGCCAGCGCTGGATCGTCTCGTCCCATTTCAGCGAGGTGATGAGGGTGTGGAACAGCGCCTTGTCGGCGAAACCGAAGCTTTCGGCGATCTGGCGGCAATAGGCCTGGATCTCCGCGCCGTCGGCGAATTTCTTCGACGGCATGAAGCCGGTTTCTTCCAGCAGCGGCAGATAGCAATAGGCGTCATTGTCGCACTGGATGCCGGGATAGCGGTTCCAGTACCAGACGCCGCCGAAATCGCCGCCATGGTCGATATTGCGGAAATTGGTGACGCCCTGTTTGGTCAGGTGATAGCCGGCGAGCAGGCCGGCAAAGCCCGCGCCCAGCACCACGACATCCAGTTCCTCGACGATCGGGTCACGCGCGACGACCGGCATATGCGGGTCGACGTCATAGCTGTGCGTCGTGTCGTCGGTGGTCGGCTGATATTGGCCTTCCCGGTCGGCGCGCATCCGCTTGTCGCGCTCGGCGCGATATTTCTCGCGCAGGGTCGGGATATCGAATGTGTCAGCCGCAGGCGTCTGCGTCGGCTTGCAGGTCATGACCTCTCCTGGGGATCGCTGTTCTCGCCATTTTGTTAATCAACACATATGTTGACTTGCAATGGCGGAGCGGCGGGCCGGCGCTGTTAGCGCTGTGGCGATCCCTTGGCGGCCTTCTGGCCGCGACGCTGCCCCGAAAATGGGCAGTCAGCGGGAGAGGTAGTCAGTCGTCAGCTGGCGCGCCGATCAGGCGGCGCGGGCCAGCTTTTCTTCCTTGGCGACCGGGAAGGTCACGACGTCGGCCGAAACCGGCTCGGCAGCGGGGGTCAGCGCGGCGATATAACGCTCGGCGGTGACGACGTCCCGGCGATAGGCGAAATAGAGCGAGATGAGCGAAAACATAAGAACCTCAGACAAGAATATTGCTGCGTCGCAGCATCGAGGTTCATCTGGTCCTCCCCGGCTTTTTTCGCAAATGCAAAGGCGCCAAGGCCAGTTGCACGAAACGCCATCGACCGGTTGCGCGCCTTGCAACGGCAACCGGTCGATCGCGATCAGACCCGGCCAGTGACCGGGATCAGCGCGCCGGTGATCGGCGCAGCGGCGGGCGACAGCAGGAAGGCGATCACCCCTCCCAACGCCTCGGGCGAGACCCAGCGGCTGGCATCCGCGTCGGGCATGTCGGCGCGGTTGGCCGGCGTGTCGATGATGCTGGGCAGCACCGCATTCACGCGCACGCCCGCATCCTTCAGTTCTTCGGCCAGCGCTTCGGTCAGGCGCGCCACGCCGGCCTTGGACGCGGCATAGGCGCCCATGCCGGCCGCCGCCTTAACCGAGGCCGCCGCGCCGATATTGACGATCGCCCCGCCGCCATCGCGCAGCAGCGGCAACAGCGCGCGAGTCGCGATCAGCGTGGTGCGGACATTCATGCCATAGAGCCGGTCCCAGGTGGCGACAGAGCCATCCTCCACCGTCTCCCAGCTGAAACCGCCGGCAATATTAACCAGCGCGTCGAGGCCGCCCAGCGCTTCGCCGATCTTGTCCGCCGCGCCGGCCACCGCCTGCTCGTCGGACAGGTCAACGCCGCCCAGCGCCAGGTCGACGCCATCGGCCGGCACATCGCCCAGATCGATACCCGCCACCGTCCAGCCGGCCGCGCGCAGCACCTGCACCGCCGCCCGGCCCAGCGCACCGGCCGCGCCGGTTACCGCCACCACTCCCGCCATCATCATCCCCTTTCGATAGTCTGCGTCAGATCCCGGACATGCACAGATATTTGATCTCGACATAGTCCTCGATGCCATGGCGCGATCCTTCGCGGCCCATGCCCGATTCCTTGATGCCCCCGAACGGCGCGACCTCGGTCGAGATAAGGCCGGTGTTGATGCCGACCATGCCGACCTCCAGCGCCTCGCCCACGCGCCAGGCGCGCGACAGGTCGCGGGTGTAGAAATAGCCCGACAGGCCGACCTCGGTGGCGTTGGCCAGCGCCACCGCCTCCTCTTCCGTGTCGAACAGGAAGAGCGCGGCGAGCGGCCCGAACGTCTCCTCGTCGGCCAGCTTCATCTCCGGCGTGCAGCCGCTGATGATGGTCGGCTCGAAGAAGCTGTGGCCCAGCTTGTGGCGATGCCCACCGCTCACCAGCGTGCCGCCCTTGGCCAGCGCGTCGGCGACATGTTCCTCGACCTTCTCGACCGCCTTCTCGTCGATCAGCGGCCCCTGGGTCACGCCCGCTTCCGTGCCCGGCCCGACCTTCAGCTTCGCGACGGCCGCCTTCAGCTTCTCGGCAAAGGCCGGCGCGACGTCGCGCTGGACAAGGATGCGGTTGACGCAGACGCAGGTCTGGCCGCTGTTGCGATATTTGGACGCGATCGCGCCTTCGACCGCCGCATCCAGATCGGCGTCGGCAAAGACGATGAAGGGCGCATTGCCGCCCAGTTCCATCGACAGCTTCTTCATCGTCGGCGCGCATTGCGCCATCAGCGTCTTGCCAACCTCGGTCGATCCGGTGAAGCTCAGCTTGCGCACCAGCGGGTTGCCGGTCAGTTCCGCGCCGATCACCCGCGACGATCCGGTGACGACGTTGAACACCCCCTTGGGCACGCCCGCCCGCTCGGCCAGAACGGCGAGCGCCAGCGCGGTCAGCGGCGTCTGGGTGGCGGGCTTCAGCACCATGGTGCAGCCCGCCGCTAGCGCCGGTGCCGCCTTGCGCGTGATCATCGCGGCGGGGAAATTCCACGGCGTGATCGCGGCGACCACGCCCACCGGCTGCTTGATGACGACGATGCGGCTGTCGGCGCGGTGGCTGGGAATGATCTCGCCATAGATGCGCTTGGCCTCTTCGCCGAACCATTCGATGAAGCTGGCCGCATAGGCGATCTCGCCCTTGGCCTCGGTCAGCGCCTTGCCCTGCTCGCGGGTCAGGATCATCGCCAGGTCATCCTGATGCGCGATCAGCAGTTCGAACCAGCGGCGCAATATGCGCGACCGCTCACCCGCCGTCTTCGCCTTCCACTCTGGCAGCGCCGCCTCCGCCGCCTCGATCGCCGCGCGCGTCCCCGCCTCGTCGATCGCGGGAATGCCGGCCAGCCGCTCGTCCGTCGCAGGATCGGTCACGTCGATGCTGGCAGCGCCGATCCACTGGCCGTCGACATAGCATTGTTCGCGCAGCAGGCTGGGGTCGGCAAGGGCTATGGTCATCGGATCACCTTCTTCGGCAGGATGTAGGGCAGCGGGCACAGGGCGCGCCCGTCGCTGCGTCCAACGCAGCATGGCCCCATTTCGATGCGAAGGTGGGATGCGCGGCAGGCGGCGTCAACGTGGACAGAATGTCCCCGCCCAAGGATCGACCCCGCGATGCGCGCTATTGGGGAATATGCGGCGCCCGCCGATTGACCAGAGGCCGCTGATAGGAAGGATCGCTCTTGTCCCGTGCCGGCGCGCCATTGGCATGCAGGTCCAGCACGTCGCCGAACGGCAGCGGCAGGGTCGGCACCAGCCCGGACCATTCGATCATGTTGGTGCGCAGCACAATCTTCCACTGGCCATCGCGCCGTTCCAGCCGGTCGAGATAGCGGCCCCCGGCGATCCAGTTGCTCTCGTCCCGGTTGCGGCCGACGAACAGATAATAGGTTTCGGCATGGGCGCTGTCGCCGTCGATATCGATCGTCATGTTGAGCAGATTATGATGGGTCGCCACCTGCCCGCCCTCGTGCAGGGCGCTGGCCCAGGCATAAAGCGCATCGGGCGCGCCGACGAAGCTGCCCGCCGCGACGGTGGCATCGTCATGAAAGGCCGACAGGAACAGGGCGCGGTCGAACCGGTCCATACCCCGGCTGAACCGGGTCAGGCAGTCGACAATATCCTGCCGGTCGAGCAGCGCGTCGATCCGCGCCTGGCGATCCGCGGCCATCCTATGCCTCCGTCCGCGGGGCGATCGGCTGCCAGATCGGTGCGCCGCGCTCGGCCCGCAGCGACGGGATGGTCTTCCCGTCGACATCGGTGATGCCATAATCCTGCGCCAGTTCGGCGGTGATGAAGGTGCCCCCCGATCGCGCCATGATCGCCGGATCGGCGAGCAGCGCGGCGATCACCCGGCCGGGAAATTCGGGCGAGCAGCCGACCAGCGGATTGGTGACGGTCAGCGCCTTCATCGCCGGATTGGCGGCAATGTTGCGCTGTGCCCGCTCGGTCATGGTCAGCCCCTGCCATAGCGCGAGCGAGGCGACACCATAAGGCTGCAACTCGATCGCCATATCGCGCGCCATGCGGTCGACCGCCGACTTGGCAGTGCCGAACACGACGCCATAGGTATAGGTCACGCCGACATAGCCCGATATCGCGACGATCAGCCCCGAACCCTGCGGCACCATCATCTGCGCGGCATGGCGCGCCGCGACGAAATTGGAGCGCACGCCGACATCGACCATGTCCCAGTTGGACAAGGGCTTTTCCCAGAAGCTGCCCGGCACGGTCAGATCCTCGGGGATCGCAAAGGCATTATTGACCAGCAGGTCGAGCCGCCCCTGCTCGCGCTGCACCTGGTCGAACAGCGCGGCCACCTGTGCATCGTCGCCATGATCGACCTGCACCGCAATGCCCCGGCCACCGCGCGCATCGCATTGCGCCGCCGTCTCGCCGACCGTGCCCGGCAGTTCATGGTCGCCCGCCTTGACCGTGCGCCCGGTGACATAGACGGTCGCCCCCTGCTCGGCGAGCGCCAGCGCCATGCCCTTGCCGATGCCCCGGCTTGCGCCGGTCACGATCGCGACCTTGCCGTCCAGCGGTTTCATGATCCTCTCCCTCAATCCGTCTCGCGCGCGAAGAAGCGCACGCTATGATCGCCGTTCGCGCGGCCGGTGAAATGCGGCGCGCTGAATGCCATGCCCATCACCCCCTGGCTCCAGTCGGCTGAGACGCCGATATCCTGCACCCAGTCATAGAGCATGGTCCGCCGCGCGATCCGCCACTGCCCGTCGCGCCGTTCGAGAATGTCGAGATAACGGCCGCCGATCATGACGTCGCGCTGCGCGTCGCCCATGTCGATGCGATGATAGGATTGGACCTGCGTCTCGACCCGCGCCGTATCGCCCGCCAGGTCGATGACGCTCTGTCCCAGCAGATGCTGGGTACAGAGGATCGCGTCGGCACCGGGCACCACCCAGGCAAGATAGGCGTCGAAATCACCGGCGAACACACCATAGTCGGTGCTGCCGTCCGGCCAGCAGCACGCCCGGATCAGATCGGCGTCGCGCCGGTCCTCACCCCGCGCCAGCCGGGCGAGGCAATCGCGGATCGCCTCCCGGTCCAGCATCGCCTGCAATGGCATGGCGGCAATCTCCATCCGGCCCTCTCCTTCCCGCCCGTCATGGCGGGCTGTCTGTCCATGGGCCGGTCATAGGCGCGCGCCATGGCGCGTCGCTTGACCAATTTAGACAGGAGAGAAGCGGGCGTCCTCAGCCGCGCGGGGCGAGGCCGGCAATCAGCAGGTCGACCTGCGCCATCGCGATCGCCTCGGCGCTCATCGCGCCTGCCGGATCGCGCCAGCGCGCCGCCCAGTTGAGCGCGCCGGCCAAAGTGAAGGCCGCCAGCTTCACGTCGACCGGGGCGATCGACCCGTCCGCCACCGCGTCGGCGATCAGCCCGCGCATGGCCAGGTCGATGTCGCGCTTGCGCGATCGGAACAGGATCGCGCCTTCGGCCGACAGGCATTCGTCACCCGTCCGCACCACGCAGGCGCCAAAATCATCCATGATCACCGCGCCATAGCGGCGCAGGAAATAGCCGAGCCGGGCCAGACCATTGCCTTCCCCCGCGCGGGCCTCATCGGCCGCCGCGCGCAGCATTTCCAGGCCGCGGGTGACGCATTCGATCAGCACCTGCTCCTTGTTGCCCAGATAATGATAGATGGTCGGCTTGCTGATCCCCAGGCTCGCGGCGACATCGTCCAGCGAGGTCGCATGGAAGCCGCGCGCGTTGAACATGCGCACCGCCGCGCGCAGCACCGCCTCGCGCTTTTCCTCCCGCTCGCGCGCCTTCTCCTCCCGCGTGCGGAAGGGAGACGGGATCGCCACTGCGCTTTTCGCCGACACTCGCTGTTCCTCCATGCCGCCTGTTGACAAGAAATCGCAACAGGCGCAACCTACTCATGAGTATAGGAGAGACGCAAGGGTTTATGCTGACCGAAATCCAGAGCGCGATTCGCGATACCGTCCGGGATTTCGCCCAGGCGACGATCCGCCCCCATAGCGCCCGGTTCGAGGCGGAGGGCGGCTATCCCCGCTCGCTGTTCGAGGAGATGGCCGGCCTTGGCCTCTGGGGCATGACCGCGCCCGAAGCCTATGGCGGCGCGGAGGCGGATTCGGTTTCCTATGCCCTCGCCCTGATGGAACTGGCCGCTGCCGACGGCGCCCTCTCCACCATCGTCTCGATCCAGAATTCGATCCTCGTCTCTGGCCTGCTCAAGGATGGCAGCGAGGAACAGAAGGCCCGCTTCCTTCCCGACCTGATTGGCGGCCGCACCATCGGCGCCTTCGCCCTCACCGAAAGCGATGCCGGCTCCGACGCGTCGGCCGTGCGCACCCGCGCGGTCAAGGTCGATGGCGGCTGGCGCATCACCGGCGCCAAGCAGTTCATCACCTCCGGCAAGATCGGCGGACTGGTGATGATCATCGCCGTCACCGATCCCGACGCCGGCAAGAAAGGCCTGTCCGCCTTCATCGTGCCGACCGACCGGCCAGGCTATGCGGTCGACAAGGTCGAACACAAGATGGGCCAGGGCGCGTCGGACACCTGCGCGCTGCGGTTCGAGGACATGTTCGTCGAGGATGATCTGCTGATCGGCCAGCCGGGCCAGGGCTATCGCATCGCTTTGGCCAATCTGGAAACCGGCCGCATCGGCATCGCCGCCCAGTGCGTCGGCATGGCGCAGGCGGCGCTGGAGATTGCCGTCGCTTACGCCAAGGACCGCAAGAGCTTCGGCAAGGCGATCATCGAGCATCAGGCAGTCGGCTTCCGCCTTGCCGACCTCGCCACCCGACTGGAGGCCGCGCGCCAGCTCGTCCTGTCCGCCGCCGCGATGAAGGACAGTGGCCAGCCGGCCCTGACCCAGGCGTCGATGGCCAAGCTGTTCGCCTCCGAAGCGGCCGAGGCGGTGGTATCCGGCGCGATGCAGACACTGGGTGGCTATGGCTATCTTGAAGAATTCGGAATCGCGAAAATCTACCGCGATGTCCGCGTGTGCCAGATTTACGAGGGCACGTCGGACATCCAGCGCATGGTCATTGCGCGCAGCCTTTGAAGGAGAATTAGGATGCAGGACGATCCGGTAGTCATTGCGAGCTATGCCCGCACCCCCATGGGCGGGTTCCAGGGCGCGCTCTCGGCGGTCAAGGCCACCGATCTTGGCGCGACGGCGGTCAAGGCCGCGGTCGAGCGCGCCGGCGTCGCTACTGACGCCATCGATCGCATCTATATGGGCTGCGTGCTGCCCGCCGGCCTGGGCCAGGCGCCCGCGCGCCAGGCGGCGCTCGGCGCGGGCCTCGGCCTCAATACCGAGGCGACGACCGTCAACAAAATGTGCGGATCCGGCATGCAGGCGGCGATCATGGCGCATGAGGCGCTGGCATCGGGCGCGGCCGACATCGTGATCGCCGGCGGCATGGAGAGCATGACCAACGCCCCCTATGCCCTGCCCAAGCATCGCAGCGGCGCACGCATCGGCCATGACCGCATCATCGACACGATGATGATGGACGGGCTGGAGGACGCCTATGAACCCGGCAAGGCGATGGGCGTCTTCGCCGAAGAGGCCGTGCGCGACTATCAGTTCACCCGCACCGATCAGGATGATTATGCCATCCGCTCGCTCGACCGCGCCAATGCGGCGATCGGCAGCGGCGCCTTCGTCCGCGAGATCACGCCGGTCACCGTATCGGGCCGGGGCGGCGACACCGTCATCGATACCGACGAACAGCCCGGCAAGGCCCGGCCGGAAAAGATCCCCGGCCTCAAGCCCGCCTTCGTCAAGGATGGCACCATCACCGCCGCCAATGCCTCGTCCATTTCGGACGGCGCCGCCGCGCTGGTGATGACCCGTCAGAGCGTCGCGGAAAAGCAGGGCCTTAAAGTGGTGGCGAAGGTCGTCGCCACCGCCGCCCATGCCCATGAGCCCGCCAAGTTCACCACCGCGCCGGTGCCCGCGATGCGAAAGCTGCTGGCCAAGGCCGGCTGGTCGGTCGAGGATGTCGACCTGTTCGAGGTCAACGAGGCCTTTGCCGTGGTCGCGATGATCGCCGCCAAGGAACTGGGCATCCCGGCGGACAAGCTCAACGTCAATGGCGGCGCCACCGCGCTGGGCCATCCGATCGGCGCATCGGGCGCGCGCATCGTCGCCACCCTGCTCGGCGCGCTGGAAACCCGCGGCCTCAAGCGCGGCGTCGCCAGCCTCTGCATCGGCGGCGGCGAAGCCACCGCCATGGCCGTCGAACTCGTATAATTCTGCCGGGAGAGGACAGATAATGGATATCAAGGGACTGGCCGCCATCGTCACCGGTGGCGCCTCCGGCCTCGGCCGTGCCACCGCGACCATGCTCGCGGCGCAGGGTGCCAAGGTCGCGATCTTCGACCTCAATGAGGAAGCCGGCAAGGCGGTCGCCGCCGAAATCGGCGGGCTTTATGTCGGCGTCAATGTTGCCGACGATGCCAGCGTCACCGCCGGGCTCGACGCGGCGGAAGCCGCCCATGGCACCGCCCGCATCCTCGTCAATTGCGCCGGTATCGCCCCGGCCGTGAAGACGGTGGGCAAGGAAAATGTGCCTCATCCGCTCGACAGCTTCGCCAAGACGGTGACCGTCAACCTGATCGGCACCTTCAACATGATATCCAAATTCGCCGCCCGCGCGGCAGCGGCCGAGGAGATGGACGGCGAGCGGGGCGTCATCGTCAACACCGCCTCGGTCGCGGCCTATGACGGCCAGATCGGCCAGGCCGCCTATTCCGCGTCGAAGGGCGGCGTGGTCGGCATGACCCTGCCGATCGCCCGCGATCTCGCCCAGCACAAGATCCGCGTGATGACGATCGCGCCGGGCATCTTCCTGACGCCGATGCTGGAGGCCTTCCCCCAGCATGTGCAGGATGCGCTGGGCGCGCAGGTGCCCCACCCCAGCCGCCTCGGCAAGCCGGCCGAATATGCCCAACTCGTCGAATCGATCGTCCGCAACCCGATGCTGAATGGCGAGGTGATCCGCCTCGACGGCGCCATCCGCATGGCGCCGCGCTGATGAGCGGGTCGGGCAGCGGCGTGGCGCTGGCGATCGCCGACGGCATCGCCCGGATCACGCTGGATCGTCCGGCGGTCGGCAATGCGATCGACCTGCCGCTCGCCCGTGCGCTGCTCGACGCCGCGATCCGGTGCGAGGGCGATGCGGCGGTCCGCTGCGTCGTCCTCACCGGCAATGGCAAGCTGTTCTGCGCCGGCGGCGATGTCGCGCTGATGGGCGGCGCGGGCGCGCAACTGCCCACCGTCCTCACCGAACTCATCGCCACCTTCCACGCCGCCGTCACGCGCCTCGCCCGCATGGCCAAGCCGCTGGTGACTTTGGTCAACGGCCCGGCGGCGGGCGCAGGCTTCAGTCTCGCCATATTGGGCGATGTCGTGCTGGCCGCCCGCTCGGCCCATTATACCGCGGCCTATGGCGCGATCGGCCTGACCGCCGATGGCGGGCTCAGCTGGCTGCTGCCACGCCTCGTCGGCCTGCGCCGCGCGCAGGAGATCATCCTCACCAACCGCCGCATCAAAAGCGAGGAGGCCGAAGCCATCGGCCTCGTCACCCGGCTGGTCGATGATGACGCGCTGGAGGCGGAAGGGCTGGCGCTCGCCACCCGCCTCGCCGACGCGCCGACGGCCGCCTATGGCGCCGCCCGCACCCTGCTGCATGACAGTTTTGACACCGGATTCGAGACCCAGCTCGACCGCGAATTGCGATCGATGGCGGTCGCCGGCGCCGGCGAGGCGCAGGAGGGGCTTGCCGCCCTGCTCGCCAAGCGTCCCCCCCATTTCAGAGGAGCCTGACCTATGGCCGAGGCCTATATCGTCGAAGCCGTCCGCACCGCCGGCGGCCGTGCCCGCAAGGGCGGGCTGATCGACATCCATCCCGCCGATCTGGGCGCCACCATTCTCAACGCGCTGGTCGACCGCACCGGCATCGATCCCGCCGCCATCGAGGATGTGATCGTCGGCTGCGTCAGCCAGGCGGGCGAACAGAGCTTCGCCTTCGGCCGCAACCTCGTCCTCGCCTCCAAGCTGCCCGACAGCGTGCCGGCCGTGACGATCGACCGGCAATGCGGCTCCTCGCAGCAGGCACTGCATTTCGCGGCGCAGGCGATCCTGTCCGGCACCCAGGACCTGGTGATTGCGGCGGGCGCCGAAAGCATGACCCGCGTGCCGATGGGCTCCAATTTCCAGCTCCACGCTGCCGCCGGGCTGGGCGACGGCCCTTGGCCCAAGAGCATCCAGAAACGCTATGGCGTCGCCGAATTCAGCCAGTTCCATGGCGCCCAGGCGATCGCCAACAAATATGGCTTCACCCGCGAGGATATGGACGCCTATGCGCTGGCCAGCCATGCCAAGGCGGCAGCCGCGATCGACAGCGGCGCCTTCAAGGCGGAGATCGTTCCCGTCCTGACGCCCGAGGGGATTTTCGACACCGACGACGGCGTGCGCCGTGGCGGCACGATGGAGGCGATGGCCAGCGTCAAGACGCTGGAGGAAGGCGGCACCATCACCGCCGCCAATGCCAGCCAGATGACCGATGGCGCGTCGGGCGTGCTGGTGGCGAGCGAAGCGGCGATCAAGCGTTTCAACCTCACGCCGCTCGCCCGCATCGTCAACCTGACCGTCACCGCCGGTGATCCGGTCATCATGCTGGAGGAGCCGATCCCCGCCACCCGCAAGGCATTCGAACGCTCGGGCCTGAAACTCGACGATATCGACCTGTTCGAGGTGAACGAGGCCTTCGCCTCCATCCCTATGGCCTGGCTCAAGGCGATCGGCGCCGATCCGGCCAGGCTCAACGTCCATGGCGGCGCGATCGCGCTCGGCCACCCGCTCGGCGCATCGGGCACCAAACTGATGAGCACGCTCGTCCATGCGCTGAAAGCACGGGGCAAGCGCTATGGCCTGCAGACCATGTGCGAAGGCGGCGGCATCGCCAATGTGACGATCGTGGAGGCACTGTGATGGCTTTGAAGACGCGTTTCACCGAATTGTGCGGCATCGAGCATCCGATCGTGCAGGGCGGCATGATGTGGGTCGGCCGCGCCGAACTGGCCGCCGCCGTCTCCAATGCCGGGGGCCTCGGCATCCTGACCGCGCTCACCCAGCCGACGCCGGACGATCTGCGCCGCGAGATCGATCGCTGCCGCACGATGACCGACAAGCCGTTCGGCGTAAACCTCACCATCCTGCCCTCGGTCAATCCGCCGCCCTATGCGGAATATCGCCAGGCGATCATCGACAGCGGCATCAAGATCGTCGAGACCGCCGGCCATAAGCCGCAGGAACATGTCGATGATTTCAAGGCGCATGGCATCATCGTCGTCCATAAATGCACCGCCGTCCGCCATGCCCTGTCGGCGCAGCGGATGGGCGTCGACGCCATCTCGATCGACGGCTTCGAATGCGCCGGCCATCCTGGCGAGGACGATATTCCGGGCCTCATCCTGATCCCGGCGGCGGCCGACAAGCTCAGCATCCCGATGATCGCCAGCGGTGGCTTCGGCGACGGCCGCGGCCTCGCCGCCGCGCTGGCGCTGGGCGCGGAAGGCATCAACATGGGCACCCGCTTCTGCGCCACGGTCGAGGCGCCGATCCACCAGAATGTGAAGCAGTTCCTGGTCGACAATGACGAGCGCGGCACCAACCTCATCTTCCGCAAATTCAAGAATACGGGTCGCGTCGCCAAGAACAGCGTGTCGGACGAGGTGGTCGAAATCTCGCTGCGCGAAGGATCGGTCTTCCCCGACATCCAGCCTTTGGTGTCGGGCGCCAAGGGCCGGGTCGCGCTCGAAACCGGTGATCTGGACGCGGGGCTGATCTGGGCCGGCCAGATTCAGGGCCTGATCCACGACATCCCGACCTGTCAGGACCTCATCACCCGCATCGTCGACGACGCCACCGCAATCATCCAACGCCGCCTCGCCGGCTTCGTCACGCCGGAACTGGCGGCAGTAGGCTGATCCGTCCAATGCCTCGCCGAACCTGATTCGGGGAGGTATTGGAGATGCATGTCGCCATCGGCGCATCTCCAATAGCCCTGTCCTATTCGCCGCTTCTCTGATCTATCCTCGACGATGGATCGCACCACGACCCCCTTGATTCCAACTGAGCATTCGTGCCCCAACCGAAGCGCGGGCGGTGCGTGGCTGTCGCTTAGCCGGCGCGTCATCATGACCCGAATGGCGCGTCACTCTGACCCGGATGTGACCCAAGCGTCGCGTCGGTGGGGCGTTGCCGGGGCATGTGGGGCGCATTCCGCCCTTTTTGCCGCACGACACTATATACTTTGCCCGGTGGAACGCGGGTGTGACCTAATCCTGTGCCAGCAGCAGCGCGGCATAGGGCGGCAATGCCATCCCCGGCGCCGCATCGCCGATCGCCGCGATGATCGCGCCACGCCCTTCCACTTCGTCCGGCCAAGGCGCGGGCGTCGGCGACAGGTTGAAGATGCAGGTCAGCGCCTGATCCTCTGCCACCCGGCGGAAGGCCAGGCACTGGTCGTCGGCACGCATGATATCCAGGCGCCCATGGCGCAACGCCGGGTTCGCCTTGCGCAGCGCGATCATCGCGCGGGTGAAGTGGAGCAGCGACGCGGGGTCGCCCTCCTGCGCTGCCACCGCCCGCGCGACATTCTCCGCGCCCAATGGCAGCCAGGGCTCGCCATCGGTAAAGCCCGCCTCCGCGGCATCGACCGACCAGGGCAGCGGCGTCCGCGCACCGTCGCGCGACAGGGTCAGCGGCCAGTTGGCGATCGCCTCGGGATCCTGCAACTTCTCGAACGGGATATCGACCTGGGTGATGCCCAGTTCCTCGCCCTGATAGAGGATGACATTGCCGCGCAGCGCCATCAGCAGCAGCATCTTGAGCCGGGCGAAGGCGGGCTGATCCTCCGGCGTACACCAGCGCGACAAGGCGCGCGGCGCATCATGATTCTCGAACGCCCAACTGGGCCAGCCCATGCCCGGTTCGTCCGGCCAGCGCGCCAGCGTGTCCGCGATCAGGCCCGGCGTCAGCGCCGGGGCATAGAGGAAGTTGAAGCCATAGGCGCTGTTGAGGTGATCCTCGCCCGCCGTATAGGCCTTCATCTCCTGCTCGGCGAGGTCGCCGCCCACCTCCGCCACGGTGAAGATCGCGCCATAGCGATCGGTCAGTGCCCGGATGCGCGCGACGAAATCGACCACGCCGGGATGCGACTGGCTGTAGCGGCGAATCTGATAGTCGAACGGCCGGGTGCGCGGCCCTTCCCCCTCGGGCGCGGGTGGATTGTCGCGCAATTCCGGGTCGTGCATCGCATGGTTGAGCGCATCGAGGCGAAAGCCGTCGACGCCCCGGTCCAGCCAGAATTGCATCGCCGCCAGCAGTGCATCCTGCACCGCGACATTATGGACGTTGAGCTGCGGCTGGCTGGTCAGGAACTGGTGCATATAATATTGCCGCCGCCGCGCGTCCCAGGTCCAGGCCGGGCCGCCGAACACCGACTGCCAGTTGTTGGGCGGGGTGCCATCCGCCCTGGGGTCGGCCCAGACGAACCAGTCCGCCTTGTCATTGTCCCGGTCCTGCCGGCTCTGCGCGAACCAGGGATGGAGGTCGGAACTATGGGCATAGACCTGGTCGATCGTGACCTTGATCCCCAGTTCATGCGCGCGCGCCACCAGCGCATCGAAATCGGCGAGCGTGCCGAAGATCGGGTCCACCCCGCAATAATCGGCGATATCATAGCCGAAATCGCGCATCGGCGAGGGGAAGAACGGCGAAATCCAGATCGCGTCCACGCCCAGCCGGGCGACATGCTCCAGCCGCGCGGTGATGCCCGGCAGGTCGCCAATGCCATCGCCGTTCGAATCCTGAAAACTGCGGGGATAGATTTGATAGAGGACCGCGCCCTTCCACCAGGGCCGATCGCCTGCATCACGACTGTCGGGAGCCATTTGCGCCACCCCATGTCCCAAGCCTGCGGCGCATCATGCCGCAGCGCCAGTCTACACGGCGCCGCGCGCAGGTGAAGAACTATGTTGCGGCTGCGAAGAGATCAGGGCGTATGTCGGGATCGCGTCACGCTGGAAATCAGCTGGTTGATGACGCACTCATCCTGCGCGGCGGATGCACAGATGCCGCACAGCCAGTCCAGACAACGAGCCAGCAATGCCATGGCCCTCTCCTTCTTCTTTATGCGCGCAGAATAACAGGATTCGCGGGCATGGAAAAGCGGGAGAAGAGGGCGGATCGGCGCCTATTGGTCGGCGCCGATCACCCGGTAGAGCAGGATGCGATTCTGCACCGCCGCCAGCTCAGTTGCGATCGCCGACTGCTGGGCGCTGTAGAGCGAACGCTGGCTGGTCAGCGAATTGAGGAAGGTGTCGATGCCCGCGCGATAGCGCTGGTCCGCCAGCGCATAATAGCGCTGGTTCGCCGTCACCAGCGCCTGCTGCGCCGCCTGCTGCCGGTCGATCGTGCCGGCCCGCGCCAGCCCGTCCGACACTTCCTGGAAGGCGGTCTGGATCGCCTTCTCATATTGCGCGACGTAAAGGTCGCGCTGCGCCTTGCTATAGTCCAGATTGCCGCGCGCCGCCCCGCCAAAGATCGGCATGCTGGCCGATGGTGCCGCCGACCAGGCAAAGCCGCCATCGCTGAACAGCGAGGACAGGGCCGAGCTGGCCACGCCGATCGCCGTGGTCAGGCTGATCTTGGGGAACATCGCCGCCCGCGCCGCGCCGATATCGGCATTGGCGGCTTTGAGCTGATGCTCCGCCTGCAACACATCGGGTCGCTGCAACAGCACGTCGGAGGAGAGGCCGGCAGGCACCTTCGCGGTCGACTGCAACAGGCTGTCGAGCGATTGCGGCAGCAACGCATCCTCGACCGGCGCGCCGACCAGCAGTTCCAGCGCGTTGCGGTCCTGCGCGACCTGGGTGACATTCGCCTCGATGTCGGAGCGCGCCTGCTCCACCGTGGTTTCGGCCTGATGCACGTCCAGCTTGCCGGCGAGGCCCGATGTGTTGAGCGTCTGCGTCAGTTTCAGGCTGCGCTCCGCGCTCGCCAGCGTCTGGCGCGACAGGGCCAGCAATTCCTGGTCCGCCGCCATCGTCGCATAGGCGTTCGCCGTCTCGGCAATCAGGGTGATGCGGGTCGACCGCATGCCTTCCTGCGTCGCCAGATAGGATTCGAGCGTCGATCGGGTCAGATTCTTGACCCGGCCGAACAGGTCGATCTCGAACGCGCTGAAGCCGACATCGGCGCTATAGCTGTTCTGCCGATTGTCATTCTGGCGACTGAAGCTTGCCGCCGCATCGCCAGTGATCGTCGGCAGCTGCGCCGCCCGCTCGACCTTATATTGCGCCCGCGCCGACTGGACATTGGCCAGCGCCACCCGCAGGTCGCGATTATTGGCCAGCGCCCGCTCGATCACGGTCTTGAGCCGCGCGTCGCCGATCAGCGCGGTCCAGGGCAGGCCCGCAGGTTCGGCGCTGGCCGGGGCATAGGCCTCACCCGTCGGGAAGGCCGGCGCCACCGGCGTTTGCGGCCGGACATATTTGGGCGCCATGTCGCACCCGGCCAGCACCAGCGCCGACAGCGGCATCATCATCCATGCAGCGCGGGTCATGCGGGCACTCCGTCCACGGGCGGTTCCTGGGCCGGCGGCTCGCCACCCGGCTTCTTCTTGTCCATGCCGAACAGGCGGGCGATCGAGACGAAGAAGAGCGGCACATAGAAGATCGCCAGCACCGTCGCCGTCACCATGCCGCCGACCACCGCCGTGCCGATCGCGACGCGGCTCTGCGCGCCAGCCCCAGTGGCGATGGCGAGCGGAATGACGCCCGCGATGAAGGCCAGGCTGGTCATCAGGATCGGACGGAAGCGCAGCCGCGCCGCCTCCAGCGCCGCTTCCAGCGCATTGCGACCATTGCGATGCGCCAGTTCGGCAAACTCGACGATCAGGATCGCATTCTTCGCCGCCAGACCCATGGTGGTCAGCAGGCCGACCTGGAAGAAGATATTATTCTCCAGCCCGCGCAGCGTCACCGCCAGCACCGCACCGATCAGGCCAAGCGGAATGACCAGCAGCACCGACAGCGGGATCGACCAGCTTTCATAGAGTGCGGCGAGGCAGAGGAAGACCACCAGCACCGACAGGCCATAGAGCAGGGGCGCTTGTCCGCCGGACAGTTGCTCCTGATAGCTAAGGCCGCTCCAGGCATAGCTGGTGCCGGCCGGCAGCTGCTTCTGCAGTGCCACCATCCGGTCCATCGCATCGCCCGAGCTGGCACCCGGCGCCGACTGGCCCTGGATCTCGAAGGAGGACAGGCCGTTGAAGCGCTGCACGCTGCTCGGCCCCATCACCCAATGGCTGGTGGCAAAGGCGGAGAAGGGCACCATCTCGCCGGTCGTGCTCGACCGCACCATCCAGTTGTCGAGATCGCTCGGCAAGGCGCGATAGGGAGCGTCGGCCTGCATATAGACGCGCTTCACCCGGCCGCGATCGACGAAGTCGTTGACATAGGTGCTGCCCCAGGCGGAGCTGAGCACATCGTCGACATTGGCCTGGGTCAGGCCCAGCACGGTCAGCTTCTCGGTATCGATGTCGATCTTGAGCTGCGGCGTATCCTCCAGCGAGGCCGCACGCACGCCGGCCAGCACCGGATCCTGCTGCGCGGACGCGATCAGCTGGTTGCGCAGCTCCAGGAAGCGCTCACGGCTGAGGCCGCCGCTGTTCAGCAGTTCGAAGGTGAAGCCGTTGGACTGGCCCAGGCCGCGGATTGCCGGCGGCGTCATCGCCAACACCTTGGCATCGCGGATCGCGCCCAGCTGCTTGGTCGCCCGGTTGGCGATCGTGCCGGCCTCGTTCGTCTTGCCCTTGCGATCGTCCCATGGCGCCAGGTTGATGAAGCCCTGGCCGACATTCTCGCCCTGCCCCTGGAAACTGAAGCCGGTCATGATGAAGGCGAAGGCGACATTGTCCTTCTCGTCATTCAGGAAATAGCTCTGCACCTGGTCGATCGCCGCGTTGGTGCGGCTCGACTTGGCACCGGACGGCAGCGTGACCTGCACCATCACCTGGCCCTGATCCTCGACCGGCAGGAAGCTGGTGGGCAGACGCATGAACAGCAAGACCAATATACCCAGCACCACCACATAGAGGCCCCAGAAGATGCCCCGCTTGCCGATCACGCCCTGGGTGCGGCGGACATAGCCATTGGTCAGCCGCTCGAACCAGCGGTTGAACTTGCCGAACCAGCCCTTCTCGCGATGCGCCTTGTCGATCGGCTTCAGCATGGTGGCGCACAGGGCCGGCGACAGGATCAATGCGACCACGACCGACAACAGCATCGACGACACGATCGTGATCGAGAATTGGCGATAGATGACGCCGGTCGATCCGCCGAAGAAGGCCATGGGCAGCAGCACCGCCGACAGCACCAGCGCGATGCCGACCAGCGCACTGCCAATCTCCATCATCGACTTGATCGTGGCGTCGCGGGGCGACAGCCCCTCTTCCTCCATGATGCGCTCGACATTCTCCACCACGACGATCGCGTCGTCGACCAGCAGGCCGATCGACAGCACCATGCCGAACAGGGTCAGCGTGTTGATCGAATAGCCGAACAGGGCAAGGATGCCGAACGTGCCGAGCAGCACGACCGGCACCGCGATCGCGGGCACCAGCGTCGCGCGCCAGCTCTGCAGGAAGACGAACATCACGATGACGACCAGCACGACCGCCTCGATCAGCGTCTGCACGACTTCCTCGACCGACAGCTTGATGAAGGGCGTGGTGTCGCGCGGATAGACGATCTTGTAGCCGTGCGGCAGGTTGCCACCCAGTTCGGCGACGCGCGCCTTCACCAGCTCGGCGGTCTTGAGCGCGTCGGCGCCCGGCGCCAGCTGCAACGCCATGCCCGATGCCGGATGGCCGTTGAGGCGCGCGCTGGTGGTATAGCTTTCATTGCCCAGCTCGACGCGGGCCACGTCGGACAGGTGGACGACCGACCCGTCGCTCTGCGTCTTCACCACGATGTTGCGGAACTGGTCCGGCGTTTCCAGGCGCGCACGCGCCGTAACGGTGGCGTTGATCTGCTGGTTGGCCGGTGCCGGATCGGCGCCGATCTGGCCGGCCGACACTTCGATATTCTGCGCCTTGATCGCGGTTTCGACGTCCGACGGCATCAGCTTGACCGCGGCCAGCTTATAGGGGTCCAGCCAGATGCGCATCGCATATTGCGACCCGAAGATCTGGGTCGCGCCGATGCCGTCGATCCGGGCGATCGAATCCTGGAAATTATTGACCAGATAGTCGGCAATGTCCGCCTGGGTGGCATTGTCGGTCTCGTCATAGAGACCCACCAGCATCAGGAAGTCGGTCTGCTGCTTGGTGACCGACAGGCCCTGCTGCTGCACGGCGCTGGGCAGGCGGCTCAGCGCCTGCTGCACCCGGTTCTGCACCTGCACCTGCGCGGTGTCGGGATCGGTGCCCTTCTGGAAGGTGACGGTGATGCGCGACTGCCCCGTCGATGTCGACGAGGAGGAGAAATACATGAGGCCGTCGATGCCGGTCAGCTGCTGTTCGATGACCTGGGTGACGCTGGTCTCGACCGTTTCGGCCGACGCGCCCGGATAGGTGGCGCTGATGCCGACGCCCGGCGGCGCGATGTCGGGATATTGGGCGACCGGCAGCGACAGCATGCCACCCAGGCCCGCCAGCATGATGCCGATGGCGATGACCCAGGCAAAGATCGGCCGGTCGATGAAAAAGCGGCTCAGCACCGGGCCTCTCCTACTTCTTCGCCGCGACGGCGACGGGCTTTACCTTGTCGTCGGGCTGGACCTTGTCGGTGCCTTCGACGATCAGCCGGTCGCCGGCCTTCAGGCCTGCGGTGATCAGCCATTTGTCGCCGATCGCCTGCGCGGCGGTGACGGTGCGGCGCTCCACCTTGTTGTCCTTGGTCACGACCAGCGCGGTCGCATTGCCCTTGGCGTCGCGGGCGATGCCCTGCTGCGGCGCCAGGATCGCGCCGGGCACGACCGACTGCGGCGCCACGACGCGCACGAACATGCCGGGCAGCAGCATGCCGTCGGGATTGGGGAAGCGCGCGCGCAGCGTCACCGTGCCGCTGTCGACATCGACGATCGGCTCGGCAAATTCGATCCGCCCTTCCAGCGGATATTCGCTGCCATCGTCCAGCTTCAGCCGGATCGTCGCGCTGGCCGGCAGCGTCTTGCCCGCCGCCAGCGATCGCCGCAGCTGCAGCAACTGGCTGCTCGACTGGGTGACGTCGACATAGATGGGGTCAAGCTGCTGGATCGTCGTCAGCGGATCGGTCTGGCTGGCGGTCACCAGCGCGCCGGGGGTGAAGAGGGTGCGGCCGATCCGGCCGCTGATCGGGGCGCGCACCTGGGTGAAGGTCAGGTTGACATTGGCGGTGTCGAGCGAGGCGCGCGCCTGGCCCACGGCGGCCGCTGCCTGGCGCGCCGTCGCGATCACATCGTCGCGGTCCTGCGCGCTCACCGCCTCGGTATCGCCCAGGCCGCGATAGCGCTGCGCCTTGGCCTGTGCCGCTACCGCCGTCGCCTGCGCGCTCACCAGCGCCGCCTGCGCCTCGTCGCGCGACGCACGATAGAGCCGTTCGTCAATCTGGTAGAGCGGCTGGCCGGCCGTCACCATCGATCCTTCGGTGAACAGCCTTTTCTGGATCACGCCGGTGATCTGCGGCCGGACTTCCGACTGCATGGTCGACACGGTGCGCGCCGGCAATTCGGACGAGACGGTCACATTCTGTGCCGCCAGCGTCACCACGCCCACTTCCACAGGCCCTTTCTTTGGCGCCTTTTCCTGTCCGCAAGCGGTGATCAGGATGCATAATGCGATCGGTGCGACCCGGAGGCTCCGGAGCTCTGTGAAAATGGGCATGGCTTCACATCGTTACCGCCGGCAGGCAGCGCCGACGATCGCCTGATCGCGATTTGAGGCGTATCCTGCTAGACCAAGTTGATATCCTGACGCATCATCATGTCGCGTGACATCCGAACGCGTATCGCTTTGTATCGCCCTGTATCATCCCCGGTAGAGGCACAGACTTTTGCAATATCCGCCGCTAGAAGCGCAACATGGCTGACCTGTCCGATCCCCGCCGCAACAGCGTCATCGTCGTCGACGATGATGCCGATATTCGCGGTCTGATCGTCGATCAGTTGCGGCAGGAAAATTACGACCTGCTTTCTGCATCGAACCTGGCCGAACTGCGCCAGGCCCTGCGCGACCAGCCGGTCGACCTGATCGTCCTCGATCTCAACCTGCCCGATGGCGACGGCCTGTCGCTGTGCCGCGAGCTGCGCGCCGAAGGGTCGGGCATCCAGATCATCATGGTGACGGCGCGCGGCAGCGCGATCGACCGGGTGCTGGGGCTGGAACTGGGCGCCGACGATTATCTGACCAAGCCGTTCGAGCCGCGCGAGCTGCTGGTGCGCATCCGAAACTTGCTGCGCCGCCCCCGCGTGGAGGCCGCGGCACCCGCCGACCAGTCCCGCTATGCCGTCTTCGGTCCCTGGCGGCTCGATCTGCTGCAACGCCGGCTGATCGCCCCGGACGACCGGCTGGTAATGCTGTCCTCCGCCGAATTCCGCCTGCTCTCCCGCTTCATAGAGGAGCCCAATGTCGTGCTGGCGCGTGAGACTTTGCTGCCCGAACGGCGCGCCACCGCCGCCTTCGACCGCACCATCGACCTGCAGGTCAGCCGCCTGCGACAGAAGCTGGCCGGCGCCACCGGCGGCGCCGACCTGATCCTGACCGTTCGGGGCGAAGGCTATGTCCTCGCCAGCCCGGTGCGCTACGAATGATCGGCCAGCCGGTGCAGCGCGTGCGGGATTTCTTCCGCTCGATGGCGGGGCATATCTTCGTGCTGCTGACCGTCGGCATCTCGCTCTCGGCCATCCTCGCGCTCGCCGTGTCGGAACAGGGCCGCCGCCATGATTTCGAGCGCGTCCGCCGCCAGCGCGTGCTGGCCAGTGCCTTCGACGTCGCCGACCGGCTGCGCCGCGATCCGGTGCGCGTCCAGCAGATGCTGGAAAATCACGGCATTGTCGGCGCATCCATCGCCCCTGACGGCATCTCCATCAACGAGCCCGATCCCGATCTCGAAGCCGCGCTCGCCCGGCGTTTCGGCCCCCGCGCCCAGCCGGAGGCGGGACAGGTGCCCTTCGGCCTCTGTTTCCCCGACAAGGATGCCGGGCGCAGCCGGGCTGCCGGCCTGATCGATGCGCCCCGGCCCGATTGCTGGATCGTGCGCATGACCGACGCGACCGGCCAGCGCCGCAGCATGGCGCTCACCTTCCCGCGCCTCGCCCGACCGCCCAGTTCGCTGTTCAGCCCGGCCTATCTGGTCGTCATCCTGCTCTCGGCCGCCGGCCTCTCGATCCTGATCGGCCGGATCGCCGCCAAGCCGCTGCGCCGCCTGTCCCAGGCCGCCGAAGCCTTTTCCGTGTCGCGCGATCCGGAGGAAATTCCCGAGCGCGGTCCCGAGGAGGTGCGCGCCGCCCTCTCCACCTTCAACCTGATGCAGCGCCGCGTCCGTGCTGGCTTTACCGAACGGACCCAGTTGCTGGCGGCGATCAGCCATGATCTCCAGACCCCGCTCACCCGGCTGCGGCTGCGGCTGGAACTGGTCGAGAATGAGGAACTGCGCGCCCGCCTGCTGCAGGATCATGAGGCGATGCAGCGGCTGGTGCGTGAAGGGCTGGACCTTGCCGCCAGCACCGAGACGCATGAGGAATGGTCGGTGATCGACCTTGATTCCCTGCTCGCCAGCATGGCCGAGGATGCGCAGGAACTGGGCGCTCCGGTTCAGTTCGCCGCCGGTTGCGGCGCGTCGGTCCGGGTCAAGCCCAATGCGCTGACCCGCTGCATGAGCAATCTGGTCGACAATGCCGTCAAATATGGCGGATGCGCGGAGATCAGCTGCCTGCGCACGCCCGGCCATGTCACGATCGAGATACGCGACCATGGCCCCGGCATCCCGCCGCAGGATCTGGACCAGATGTTCGAGCCCTTCACCCGCGGCGCCAGCAGCCAGCCGGGCGGCCGCCACGGCACCGGCATCGGCCTCACCATCGCGCGGTCGCTGGGCCTCAGTTTCGGCGCGATCGTCGCGCTGCGCAATGCGCCCGATGGCGGCCTGATCGCCAGTATCGAGATGAAGGCGGCCTAAACCGCGCCGACGACCATCAGCGCCAATGCCAGCAGCAGCCCGCCACGCGCCAGCCGGGGGCCATAGGTCAGCGCCAGCAGCACCGCCCCCGCCATCAGCGGCAGCAGCCCGCACCAGGTGACGATGCCGATCCCGTCGGTGCCGGACAGGATCGCACCGAGCAGCGACAGGGCAATCGCGCTCCAGCCGAGCAGCGGCAGATGCCGGGCCAGCCCATGGCGCTGCCAGGGGCCGAGCAGCGCCGGTCCATGCCGCGCCATCGCCGCCGCCAATGCGAAGAAGCCGATATAGAGCAGTCCCGCGACGATCATGCCGGCTGCTCCCGCATCCGTCGTCGCG
This sequence comes from Sphingobium sp. LF-16, assembly GCF_003711185.1. Classification (NCBI taxonomy): domain Bacteria; kingdom Pseudomonadati; phylum Pseudomonadota; class Alphaproteobacteria; order Sphingomonadales; family Sphingobiaceae; genus Sphingobium; species Sphingobium sp. LF-16. The sequence continues at coordinate 3,519,822 of NZ_CP029335.1, forward strand.
CTGGCGTTGGGACATTGCGCCGCCGCATCTGCCGACGCACGATCAGCGCCAGCGCGCCGGCCATGGCCAGGAACAGGAGATTGCCGGCCAGCAGGATCGGCTCGGTCGACCAGACTGGCCCGAGGACCGCCGCCAACGCGCAGGCAAAGGCGAGCAGCCCCATCATCAGTGGCCAGCCGATGACCGGACGCAGCGCCAACCCGGCCAGCACGGCCGCGGCCGCGGTCCACAAGGCCACGGACACTTCCGCTTCGGGGCGCCCCGCCATGCCGATCGGCAACAGGCGATTGGCGATGAAATAGGCCACCGCACCCAACGGCACGCCGGTGATTACGCCGACGTTCAGCCGTTCGAGGATGCGATTGCCGATCGAGAGCGGCTGGCGCTCGCGCCGCTTGGCGATCCACAGCACCATGCCGGTCGAGATCGCCAGCGTCAGCATCGCCCCGCCCAGCACATAGAGCCAGCGCGTCGCCATCGGCGCGAAGCGGGCCATGTGCAGGCCATAGATGACCTGATAGGTGCGCATCGCCGGCCGCCGTTCGACCCAGCTCTTGAGCAGCCGGCCGGTCGCGCCGTCGAAGCTCGCCTGCCCCCGCATATAGCCGATCGAGTCGGCATCGGACTGGTAGACGGTGACGACCGATGCCGCGTCGCCGGGATTGAACACATAGACGCGGCCGACATGGCCGCCGCCAAATGCGCGCTCGGCCGCTGTCAGCATCGGTGCGATCGGCGCCAGCGACGCGGGCTTTCCGGCCGCCGGACGGGTCACCGAACCCGGCGCCAGCGCCTCGTACATCTCCATCACCTTGTCACCATAGCCGGCACTGATCGGCCAGGGCATGTTGAGCGACGCCAGCGTCAGCAGCCCGGTGAAGGTGATCATCAGGTGGAAGGGCATGGCCAGCACGCCAGTCGCATTATGCCCGTCAAGCCAGGACCGCTGGCCCTTGGCCGGGCGGAAGGTGAAGAAGTCCTTGAAGATGCGCTTGTGCGCGATGATCCCGGTGACCAGCGCGACCAGCATCACCATCGCCGCCAGCGAGGCGAGCAGCCGGCCCCAAGGATAGGGAATTTCCAGCTCGAAATGGAGGCGATAGAAAAATTCGCCGCCCAGCGTCTCGCGCGCGACCGGCGCGCCGCTCACCGGATCGAGCGCGCGATACAGATAATCGCTGCCCTGGTCATAGGATGCCTCGACCGTATTGGCCCGGCCGTCAGGCGCGGTCAGATACCAGCCGGTGGAACCGGGCGCATGTTTCGACAGCCAGCCGGTCGCCGCGACGATCGCGCTCTTGCCATCCGCCTGCGCCGTCACCTCGGGCCGCATCCAGCGGCCGATCTCCGGCTTGAAGACGCTGAGCGTCCCGGCCAGGCACATGACGAACAGCACATAGCCCAGCAGCAGCCCGGTCCAGCCGTGCAGCCAGGCCATCGCCTGCCGCACGCCATCCCGCACCATCGCCGATGCCCCGCTCATGCAAAGCCTCCGCTGGTCCAGACCAGTCCCGCCAGCCCGGCGGACAGCAACACAACGCCGCCCAGAGCGACCCAGGGTCCGCGTGCGAGGAAGGCCCACACGGTTACTGCTGGCGCAAACAAATAGGAGAACATGGTCGCCACCGTGACCGCCTCCAGCCGGCCCATCGGCAGGGTGCGGGCCAGCAGCATCGCCGCCAGCGCCGCAACCGCATAGGCGCCCACCGTGCCCGCAAGCGTGCGCAGCGCGACATTGCCGCGATAACGCCAGCCGCTACGGGCACGCAGAGCGGCCGCCTTCGTCAATAGTCGACGCTCAGCGTGAACACCGCCGTGCGCGGCGCGGCATAGAAGGCCTGGCCCCACATCAGGCTGCCCAGATATTTGGTGTTGGTGACATTCTTCACGTTCACGCTCGCCCGCAGATGATCGACCACCCGGATACCCGCCATCAGGTCGAGCACGGCATAGCTCTTCTGCTTAACGACCACATCGCCCATGTAAACATCGCCGTCATAGACATCGGTCAGCGTCGTCTTGATCGCGTTCTGCCAGCGCATCTGCGCGCCCAGCTTCAGGTCGTTGAGCTGCGGCACCTGATAGGTGGTGGCCAGCTTCAGCGACTTGGTCGGCAACCAGGTGCGGGTGTCGTTGCCCTCGTCATCCTCGATATCATATTGGGTATAGCCGCCGCTCAGCGTCCACTGGTCGGTGATCTTGCCCGCCACTTCCAGCTCGAAACCGGTCGAGGTGGTATCGACGCCGGCATAATAGCTGCCGCCGGCCTTGCCCGGTCCATCCTCGCCAAAGGTACCGGCATAATCGGCCAGTCCCTTCTGCTTGGCGCGGAACACGGTGGCGGTGGCATAGAGGCGATCGCCGAACCAGCTGCTCTTGATGCCGCCCTCGATGCTGGTGCCCTTGGCCGGGTCCAGCTTGCGATTATTGGCGTCGACCTCCGCTTGCGGGTTATAGATGTCGGTATAGCTGGCATAGAGGGTGACGTTGGGCGTCACGTCATAGAGCAGGCCGAGATAGGGGCTGATCTTGTGGTCGTCGCGCGCCTGATCGGTGCCATAGGAAGTGCCGGACGACTTGATCCACATCGCGCTGGCGCCGATCACGCCCTTCAACTGGTCGGTGAAGTTGAGATGCGCCGCGCCATAGAGGCGGGTCAGTTCGTCGCTATATTTGGCGGCCAGATATTCGCCCGGATAGTCCGGCTCGGTCACCTGCGCGCTGCCCCAGTCATAGACCGACGGATAGACCAGCGCGCTGTCCTCGGCGAAATTCTCCCACTCCTTGGCGTTCGACTTGGCATAGGACAGGCCCAGCACCAGCTTGTGCTCGCGGCCGAATAGGCTGAACGGGCCGGTGGCGCTGAAATCGCCCAGATATTGCTTATAGTCGGACGGGTAGATGCCCGCCATGCCATAGACGCCCTCGCCGGTCTCCTTGTCGGGATAGCCATAGGCATAGAGCAGCTTCGCATTCTCCTGGAAGCGCTTGTAGGTGAACATGCCGCTCAGCGTCCATTGGCCCATGGTATAGACCAGTTCGCCAAAGCTATTCTGGTCCTTCGTGTTCCAATAGGTCCAGTCGGCCGAGGTGGTTGCCGAGCGCGCATAGTCGATCCGGGTGCCGTCGGTGAACACCAGCGGCATCGCCCCCCACAGCACGCCGTCGGCGTCATTTTCCTGGCGCGTGTAACCGACCGTCGCCTTGAGATCGGGCGTCACCTGCCAGGCGACGATCGCGCCAAAAACGTCGCGATTGATATGGTTATAGTCCAGATGCGTGTCGCGATCCTCATGCGCATAGATGAAGCGCGCCGACACCGTATCGGTCACCGGGACATTGACGTCGCCCTCGACCCGCCACAGGTCGCGCGAACCGAGCTGGGCCGTGCCCTTGGCCTGGAACTCGTCGAGCGGCCGCTTGCGGACATAGTTGATCGTCGCCGACGGGTTGCCGATGCCGGTCATGATCGCATTGGCGCCGCGCACCGCCTCGACATTCTCGAACAGGGCAGTGTCGAGGTCGCCGAACTGGATACCCCAGGCGAGCGGCAGGCCGACACCATCGACCTGGAAGTTGGACACGTCGAAGCCGCGCGAGTTGAAATAGGTACGGTCCGTCTCGACGCGCTCGACATTGATGCCGATCGTCTGGTCGAGCAGGTCATTGACATTGGTGATCGCGAAATCCTCGATCCGTTCGCGATTGATGATCGTCACCGACTGCGGCGTCTCGCGCACCGACAGCGACAGGGCGGTGGCGGAACTGGACGGCTGGTTGGCAGCGGTCACGACGATCCGCGACGCGTCCTCTGCGGCATTGTCTGCTTCTGCTGCGCGCGCAGCGGTCGGCATCACGACAAGGGCAAAGCTGCTGCTCAACAGGAGGTGGCGCAAGGACAGACGCATTATGATTTCCCCGATGGCTCTCTATCTGCGCCGCGCGTTAGGCATGTCCAGAATGCGAGTCAAACGCATTAGCATTGCATGCGCGCTACAATCGCGCCACGAAGATGAAATTTTGTTCATGTCTGGAACGAAGCTGGTCGGTTTCTCCTTTGTAAACCGGCACCTGCCCGTGCCTCCTGCCCAGGGAGTATCCGACCATGACAAACGCACCCCCCGCCGATCGATCGCCGCCCTGATATTGGGCATCGTCTTCGGCCTCATCGGGCTGGTGCTGACCGGCGGGGGCGCCTGGCTGCTGATCTCGGGCGGCTCGCCTTATTATCTGGTCACGGGCATCGCCCTGATCGTCGCGGGCGTGCTGCTGGCACGCGGGCGCAAGGCTGGCGGCTGGCTCTACATTGTCATCTTCGCTGTCACTTTGCTCTGGGCCTATTGGGAAGTGGGCCTTGATCCCTGGGCGCTGGTGCCGCGCGTCGTCGCCCCGCTGGTCCTCCTGATCACGCTGCAACTGGTGTGGCCGACGCTCGACCGCAGCGCTGGTCGCTGGCACCGTGCATGGGTCGGGGTGGCTGTCACTTTCGCTGTCGCGATCGGCTTTTTCTGGAGCATCGCCAGCAACTTCATCCCGCCGGTGCTGCAGGGCCTGCCCGACGCCCGCTATGCCATGGCCGATCCCTCGCTCGGCACCACCGGCGCCGACTGGCCGGCCTATGGCGGCACCAACAGCGCCCGGCGCTACTCGCCGCTCGCCCAGATCACCCCGGCCAATGTGGGTAACCTCAAGCGCGCCTGGATGATCCACACCGGCGACCTGCCGGCCTCGGCCCAGATCCGCAACACCTATGGCGCGGAAAACACGCCGCTCAAGATCGGCGACACCCTCTATGTCTGCACGCCCAAGAGCATGGTGATCGCGCTCGATCCCGCCACCGGCAAACAGAAATGGCGCTTCGATCCCAAGGTTTCGGATGAGGCCATTCCATACACCGCCGCCTGTCGCGGGGTCAGCTATTATGCCGTGCCCGGCGCTGCGGCCGACACGCCCTGCGCCCAGCGCATCATCCTGGGCACGCTCGACGCACGGATCATGGCGCTTGACGCCCGCACCGGCCAGCAGTGCCGCGACTTTGGCAGCAATGGCCAGGTCCGCATCACCGACGGCATGGGCCAAGTCCCTCCAGGCTATGTCTCCATCACCTCGCCGCCAACCATCGTGCGCGGCGTCATCGTCACCGGCCATCAGGTGCTGGACGGGCAGGATCGCTGGGCGCCGTCCGGCGTGATCCAGGCCTATGACGCGGTCACGGGCAAGATGCGCTGGGCCTGGGACATGATGCACCCGGAACGCAGCGGTCCGCCGCCGGCCGGCCAGACCTATACCCGCGGCACCCCGAACATGTGGACGATCGCCTCGGGCGACGAGCAGCTTGGCCTCGTCTATCTGCCGATGGGCAACAGCGCCGCCGATTATTACAGCAGCCTGCGCCGGCCGGAGGAAAATCGCTACGCCACCTCGCTGGTCGCGATCGACGTGATGACCGGCAAGCCGCGCTGGAATTTCCAGGCAGTGCGCAAGGATGTGTGGGACTATGATTTCGGCGCCCAGGCGACCCTGATCGATTTCCCGACCGCGCGCGGCCCGGTGCCGGCGATGCTGCTGCCCAGCAAGCAGGGAGACATCTATGTGCTCGACCGCCGCACCGGCCGGCCGCTGACCCCGATCGGTGATATCAAGGCACCGCAGATCGGTGTCGAGCCGGAGCAGCGCGCCGCCACCCAGCGCATCTCGCTCTACCACACGCTGCGCAAGCCCGACCTCACCGAAAAGGACATGTGGGGCATGTCGCCGATCGACCAAATGATCTGCCGCATCCAGTTCCGCCGGGCGAGCTACAAGGGCTTCTTCACTCCGCCCGAAGCCGACAAGCGCTCGATCGAATATCCCGGCTATAATGGCGGCACCGACTGGGGCGGCATCGCCGTCGATCCGGCACGCGGGGTGATCGTCGCCAATTATAACGACATGCCCAATTATGTCCGGCTGGTGCCCCGCAAGGAAGCCAACAAGAAGGGCTGGGCGCCGCGCGACCAGGCACGCGGCGAGATTGGCGGGGCGGAAGGCGCGGGCGATCCGCAGGCGCACACCCCCTATGCGATCGACGTCAATGCCGGCTGGCGCCTGCCCTTCACCGGCCTGCTCTGCAAGCAGCCCCCCTATGGCGGGATCCGCGCGATCGACATCGCCACCGGCAAGACCATCTGGGATCGTCCCTTCGGCACGGCACGGACCAACGGACCGTTCGGCATCCCCTCGATGCTGCCGTTGACGATCGGCACGCCCAATAATGGCGGGTCGGTGGTGACAGCCGGCGGACTGATCTTCGTCGCCGCCGCGACTGACAATCTGATCCGCGCGATCGACCTCAAGACCGGCAAGACTTTGTGGCAGGACGTGCTGCCCGCCGGCGGTCAGGCGACGCCGATGACCTACAGCCAGAATGGCAAGCAATATCTGGTCATCATGGCCGGCGGTCATCATTTCATGCAGACGCCAGTGGGCGACGAGCTGATTGCCTATGCCCTGAACTGAGGTGCTTCCTGCCGCCCCTTGCCTTACCAGGCGAGGGCGGCGGTCAGCATCAGCGCCTGCGCCTGATCCTCCGGCCGCGCCGCGCCGGAGGCATCAACGCGCATCAGCCTGCTGCTCGCCAGTTGGTCGGGATCGGTCAGGTGCAGGCCAACCCGCATCGGTCGACGCCCGGTCAACGCATAATCGATGCCGGCCTCCAGCCGCAGGCCACCATCATCCTGCATCAGCGCCGGCGCGCTGCTCTGCGCGGCAGCGATCCGGCAGCGCCATGGGCCCTGCGCCCACAGACCTTCCAGAATCAGTTGCTGTTCCTGCACGCGGCCGCCCCGCTCCTGGCGCAGTTGCGCCATATGGTAGCGCGCCAACAGGCTGAGCGCGGGCGTCAGTCGATGCTCCGCCCGCATCGCCAGCCCCCGCACATGCGCCGACCCGCGATTGACCGGCAGATAGCCGTCCTCGACGAAGGCCAGCCGGTCCTCGACCTCGCCGTCAAAGGCATCGACCGCCAATGTCAGGTCCGGCGCCACCATCCAGTCGCTGCCCAGCCGCATGCGGCTGTCGCGTTCCGGCCGCAAACCGGCCTGCAATGTGCGAAACGCCTCGCGCGTCAGCCCCAGCGCACCCGACAGGCCGACCCCGGCATAGGCCTCTATCGTTTCGCGATAGTCCGCGCGCAGGGTGACGCCGGGCGCGGCGTCATAGGCCAGCCGCCCCGTCGGCAAGAACAGGTCGCGGCTCTTGATTGAGTCGCTGCCATAGAGCGCCGTCACATTGGCCCCGCGATTGTTGAGCTTGGCCCCCTGCCAGCCCAGTTCGGCCTGCAAGCCGTCCGCCAGTGACAGGCTGCCATGGGCGTCGACCAGCATCAGGCTGCTGCGCGGCTGGGCATCGCCAGACAGGTCGGTAGGCAGGGGTACCGTACCGATCCGACGAGCCGGCAGCGCCGCCATCCGGTTGCGCTTGCGCTGGACCGCGATGCTGATCGCCGCCGGCTCGGCCGGCGATGGCGCCAGTTCGACCGCATAGATGCGCGCCGGCTTCGCTGCACCGTCCTGGGGCGCGGGCAGCAGGGAAAAACGCAAGGGCCGTTTCAGCACAAAGCCGCCATGGTCGGGGGTAATCGTCTGCGCCGATGCCGGGACCGCGAACGCCAGGGCTGCCAGCGACACCACCATCCAGCGGATCATCGTCATGACGCCACCTGCGCCAACTGGACAGCGGCCCCGGCGCGACGTTCCGGTTCATAGGCGATCATGTAACCGAAATGGTCGGACAGCGGCGCGCCCTCCACCTCCGTACCAAAGGGCACGGCCGCGTGGATGGCCCGCATCGGCCGACCACGATCGTCGCGCGCGAACAGCCAATCCTTGCCGCGCGCGCTCGCCTGTTCGAGATCCCAGTGCGTGCCGGCATCGGATGGCAGGCTGTCCGCCAGAGCCCGACGTGCGCCGCCCAGATGCGCCGCGACAAAGCTCATGCCCGCCCGCGCCCAGCGGGTGAAGAAGGCATGGATGCGGTTGCGATCGCCGCCGATATTGAGGTCGCCGCCCAGGATCATCGGCTGTCCGGCGGGAACATGGGCGCGCACGAAGTCGGCCAGCAGCCCGGCCTGCCGATCAAACGCCCGCTGCGACCGGACGATCGCCACGCCTGCCGCCTTGCGCGCGTTAAGATGGGTGTTAACGATGCTGACTGGCCGGTCGAAGCCCGGCACCGCCAGATGAGCGATCAGCACGCCCTTGTTCGCCAGGCAATCGAAGCCGGCACAGGCGAAATCGGGAAAGGCCATGCGGTCGATGCCGGCGATCGGATAATCGGACAGGATCAGCAGACCGCTGTTCAACTGCTTGGGTGCTGTCTCGCCCCGGTCCCATCGCGCCGCCTGCACATAGGCACGGTCATCCGGTCCCGCCACAATCGCCGTACGCAACCCGCTGTCCGGGCCGATCGCGACATGGGCATAGCCCGCACGGCGCGCCAACTGCGCGACCTGCGGCGAAAAGGCTTCCTGCAGCAGGACGATATGCGGCTGGCGCCCGGCCCGGCGCAGCGCCGCCAGCCGATCGGCGATGCGGCCCAGTGCTTCGTCCCGGCCAAGGGCGATCGGCCAGGGCAGGCCCATCACATTATAGGTCATCACCGACAGCGGCCTATCCGGCTGTGGCGCGGTCGCCGCCAGCCCGGCAGTATCGCTCCGCCGGCTTTCGCCCTGCGATCCCGTGGCGGCCAACACCGCCAGGCTCGCGACCAATATCGCACGCAAAGGCTTCGCCATCCCTCATTCCCCTGCCTCCTCCCTAGCGGGCGCATGAGTCACGCTCGTGTCGTTCGCGCGGCAGTGGGGTTAAATTTTGAAGGCGGCAATCGTCATCCGACCGACGCCGGACTGTCATCATCGCCGTCAGCTTGCGGGCGGCCGGTTCCTGCTGATAGGGGAAATCCGACCCGCCCAGACGGCAATGAAGAGGACCCCATGGCCTATTTCCGGCGGCTTGATGCCCGCCATTTCACCCCGACGGAACTGGTCGGCGGCGCCTGGAACGTGACGGAGCAGCATGTTGCCCCCGCGATCGGCCTGCTGGCCCATGCGATCGAGGTGGACGCCAAATCCCGCCGGCCCGATCCGCTGCAACTGGGGCGCCTGTCCTATGATATCCTGGGCACCATCCCGCTCGATACGGTCGAAATCGACGTCAGCGTCATCCGACCCGGCCGCACCATCGAACTGGTCGAGGCGCGGCTCAGCCATGGCGGCCGGCCGGCAATCCTGCTGCGCGCCTGGCTGGCCCAGGCTTATGACACAAGCGCGATCGCCGGCGGCGGCTTCGATCCCATTCCCGGCCCGGAAACCATGGCACCCTGGGACGGCACCGGCGAATGGCCCGGCGGCTTCATCGCCAGCATCGATGCCCGCCGCCAATATGTCGCGCCGGGCCGCGCCATTGGCTGGATCCGCACGCCCCATGCGCTGATCGAGGATGAGGCAGTATCGCCGCTCGCCCGCGCCATGGGGCTGGTCGATACCGCCAATGGCCTGGCGCCTCTGGTATCGACCGCCGACGCCGCCTTTCCCAATCTCGACCTCACCGCCCATATCTTCCGCGCGCCGGTCGGCGAATGGCTGGGCTGCGACGTTACCGTCTCCTTCGGCACCGACGGCATCGGCCTTACCCACAGCATCCTTCACGACCGGGATGGCGCGATCGGCACCGTCTCGCAGTGGCTGACGATCCGTCCGCGCTGATCAGCCGGCAAACAACCCGGCGTCGAACGCTGCGCGCTCCAGTTGCTCCCGGAAATCGGGATGGGCGATGGCGATCAAGGCCTTGGCCCGCTGTCCCACCGACTTGCCCTTCAGGTCGGCCAGGCCATATTCGGTGACGATCAGATGCGTGTCCATGCGCGGCGTCGTCACCGGCCCGTCCAGACGCGGGGTGATGCGGGAAATCGTGCCCTTGGCCGCGGTCGAGTGGCAGGCGATGATCGATCGGCCGCCGCGCGAGGCATAGGCGCCGCGCACGAAATCCACCTGTCCGCCGGTGCCGCTGAATTGTCGCCCGTTGACGAACTCGGAATTGCACGCGCCGTGGAAATCGACCTGCAGTGTCGCGTTCACCGACACCATATTGTCATTGCGCGCGATCAGGAACGGGCTGTTCACATAATCGACCGGATGCGCCTCGACCGCCGGATTATCGTGCAGGAAATCATAAAGCGCCTGGTCGCCGAGCGCGAAGGTATAGATCGCCTTGCCGGCATGGATCTGCTTGCGGCTATTGTCGACCACGCCCGACTGCATCAGTCCGGCGAGGCCCGTGGTCATCATCTCGGTATGGATGCCCAGATGCCGATGGTTGGCGAGACCCGCGCACACCGCCTCCGGCAGCGCGCCAATCCCCATCTGCAGGCAGTCGCCATCGCGGATCAGCCCGGCGACGGTGGCGCCGATCGCGTCGTCGACCGCCGTGCGAGTAATGGCCGGCAGCGTCGGCAATGCCACATCATGCTCGACCAGCGCCGTCACGGCCGACAGGGGGATCATGCAATCGCCCCGCACATAGGGCATATGCGCATTCACCTCCAGGATGATCCGGGTGCCCGGCTTGCGCGCCACCGCCAGTGCATAGTCGACATCGGTTCCCAGGCTGAAATTACCATCCGCATCCATCGGCGCGACCGTCGCAATCAGCGTGTCGACGCCAACATGCTCGACCATGGCGCGCGGCACCTGGCTGAAATGGCAGGGCAGGAAATCGATCATCGGGAGATGCGCGTCGCCCAGCTGGCGATCCAGCGTCCGTTCGACGCCGCCATGGAACAGGCTCATCGGCGTGATCCGGTCGCGCAACGCGAAGTCGAACAGGCTGGCGCCGGCGATCCCGGTGCAGAGCATATAATAGATACGCAGATCAGCGACAGAAGCGGACCGGGCGCGTTCGGCAAGGGCGGCTAGCAGGGCAGGCGGCTGGCCGGTCCCCAAAGCCATGCAGATCTTCGCGCCCGACGGGATCAGCGCCGCCGCCTCCTGCGCCGAACGCCGTGTCTGCTGATATAATGCCTGGTCGCCCTTTGGGGTCATGGATCGCCTCTCTCCTGTGGTCGATCCCTAACCTATAGCGGCCGGCGCGCGTTTCACCACGCGGCAAAAGGACCAAGGGCGGATCCGGTTGCCCGACCCGCCCTTGCCCTCTCCCCCTCAGGAGACGTGTCAGCCCATGGTAGGGATGACGAAGCTCTGGTCCAGCACCGCGCCGCCGCTCGGCCAGCGCTGGGTCACGGTTTTGACCCGTGTGTAGAACCGCACGCCGTCCATGCCATATTGGTTCATGTCGCCAAAGCCCGAGCGCTTCCAGCCGCCGAAGCTGTGATAGCTGACCGGCACCGGGATCGGCACGTTGATACCGACCATGCCGACTTCGACATTGGCGCAGAAGCGGCGCGCGAAATCGCCATTGCGGGTGAAGAGCGCGACGCCGTTGCCATATTGATGCTTGGTCGGATAGCTGATCGCTTCCTCGAACGTTTCGGCTCGGACCATCTGCAGGACGGGACCGAAAATCTCCTCCTGATAGCTCTTCATCTGCGGCGTCACGCGGTCGAGCAGAGTGGGCGCGAGGAAGAAGCCATCCTCATAGCCCTGCAGCGCGAAGCCACGGCCGTCGATCACCAGCTCGGAGCCTTCGTCGACCGCCATCTGGATATAATTTTCGATCCGCGCCTTGTGCGCGGCGCTGACCACCGGGCCATAATGGGCGTCGGGATCGCTCGGCACACCGACGCGCAGCCCGGCGATCCCCGCCTCCAGCTTGGCGCGCAGCGCCACCGCGGTCTGCTCACCCACCGGCACCACCACCGGCAGCGCCATGCAGCGCTCGCCGGCCGAACCATAGGCCGCGCCCAGGATATCGGCGACCGCCTGATCCAGATCGGCGTCGGGCATGACGATGCCGTGATTCTTGGCGCCGCCCATGCACTGCATCCGCTTGCCGTTCGATGCACCCCGGCCATAGACATATTGGGCGATGTCGGACGAGCCGACGAAACTGACCGCCTTGATCGCGGGATGATCGAGGATCGCGTCCACGACCTGCTTGTCGCCATGGACGACGTTCAGGATGCCGGCCGGCAATCCCGCCTCCATCGCCAGTTCGGCCAGGCGCACCGGGACAGAGGGATTGCGCTCGCTGGGCTTCAGAATGAAGGCATTGCCGCAGGCGATCGCCGGCGCGAACATCCACATCGGAATCATTGCCGGGAAATTGAACGGGGTGATGCCGGCCGCGATGCCGATCGGCTGGCGCAGCGAATAGACGTCGATGCCCGGACCTGCCCCCTCAGTATACTCGCCCTTCAGCAGATGCGGGATGCCACAAGCAAATTCGACCACGTCGAGGCCGCGCTGGATATCGCCCTTGGCATCGGAATGGACCTTGCCATGCTCGACCGACAGCAATTCGGCCAGCTCGTCCATATGCTGTTCGATCAGCGTCTTGAGGTTGAACATCACGCGGGCGCGGCGCTGCGGGTTCATCGCCGCCCAGGCGGGCTGCGCGGCCTGCGCATTGGCGACCGCTTCATCCAGTTCGCTGGGCGCCGACAGGCGGACTTGCGCCTGCACCTGGCCGGTGGCGGGGTTGAAGATGTCGCCCAGGCGCGTCGACGCCGATGCGCGATGCTGCCCCCCGATGAAATTGTCGACTATGCGCATGCTGCCCTCTCGAAACGGATCGGGTCGGCCATAAAGGAGGATCGGAAGGGTCGGAACCGGCCAGCCGATTTGATCGCGGGGACGGTGGATCGGCGCTGCGCTTGCCCGGTCGGCGCTTCTTTCGCATGGCTCGTCCATCGACAGCGGAGCGAGCATGGCCGGGACAGGAGCAGGACGGCGGATCACCGCCGCAGGATGGGACATACGCTGGGACGCCGATCAGGCAGCGCAGGCCTATGCCGATGGCTGGTGGCGATCGGACACCGCCGCCGATGCGCTGGTGAACGCCGCCCGCGACACGCCCGACCGCATCCTGCTGATCGACGGCGACCATTGCCTGACCGCCGCCGGCCTGCACGATCAGGCGCAACGGCTGGCGCAGGCGCTGCTGGCGCGCTTCCCGGTCGGCAGCGTCATATCCTTCATGCTGCCCAACTGGCAGGAGGCGGCGGTCATCTATATGGGCGCGACCCTGGCCGGCATGGTCGCCAATCCGATCCTGCCGTCGCTGCGCGACCATGACCTGCGTTTCATCCTGGCCGATGTGGACAGCCGGATGATCTTCGTGCCGGAACGCTTTCGCGGCCATGATTATGGCGCGATGCTGGAACGGGTAGCGGCGGAGATGGAAAACCCGCCGGAGATCGTCATCGTTCGGGCGGAAGATGGCAAAGTTTGCGCCTATGACGCCCTGTTGTCTTCGGCCCCGACCGGCCGGCCGCTGCCCGCGCTGGATGCCGACGAGGTGCGCATGGTGATGTATACCAGCGGCACCACCGGCCGGCCCAAGGGGGTGATGCACAGCCATAATTCGATCAATGCGCTGATCCGCCAGATCGGCCGGCACTGGCTGGTCGAACCGGGCGACCGTTTCCTGGTGCCGTCGCCGATCAGTCATATCGGCGGGTCGATCTACGCGTTCGAGACGCCGCTGCTGCTGGGCGCGACGGCGATCCTGATGGAACAGTGGAACCCGGACGATGCGGTGCGGATCATGGCCGAGGCCGATTGCACCCATATGGCCGGGGCCACCCCCTTCCTGCAGCATCTGCTGGCGGCAGCGCGCGCGGCGGATACGCGACTGCCCGCGCTCAAATTGTTCATCTGCGGCGGGGCGTCGGTGCCGCCGGCGCTGATCCGCGAGGCGGCCGGCTATTTCGAGCAGGCGGTGGTCAGCCGCGTCTATGGATCGACCGAATTGCCGGTGACCACGGTCGGCGTGATCGACCGGGCCGATGTCGCCCATGCCGCCGAGACCGACGGCCGCCCCGGCATCGCCACCGTTCGCATCGCGCCGGATGGCGAGATTCGCGCGCGCGGGCCGCAGATGATGGTCGGCTATATCCACAAGGCGGATGAGGCCGCGAGCTTCGATCCGGACGGCTATTATCGCAGCGGCGACCAGGGCGCCTGGGTCGATGGCGACCATCTGGTGGTGACCGGCCGGATCAAGGATCTGATCATCCGCAATGGCGAGAATATCGCGCCCAAGGAGATCGAGGATCTGCTGGTCGGCCATGACGCCATTGCCGAGATCGCGATCGTCGGCGTCCCCGACCCGCGCACCGGCGAGCGGGCGGTGGCGGTGATCGTGCCGCGCCCCGGCGCCACGCCGGATGTCGCAACGCTGGCTACGCATCTGGCCGGCCTTGGCGTCGCGCGCTTCAAATATCCCGAGGCGGTGGCGCTGTGGGACGCCCTGCCCAAGAATGACGCCGGCAAGGTGCTGAAGCAGCAGATCCGCGCCCGGCTGGTGGAAGAGCCCGCGCCGGCGGCGTCGTAGGACAATTGGTCCGCTGGCCGCGCGCCCGCCGATCGGGCATGGGCGCGCCATGTTGCGTCCCGCCTCCGCCGCCCTGTTACTGACCCTGAGCCTGATCGGCTGTGCCGACGATCACCGCGCCGAGCGGTTGAAGGCCGCCGGCCCCAATCCGACACTGGAAAAGCTGATGACGGTGGCCGACGCCAAGGCCGGCGCCCGCCTGTTCGGCACCTGCGCCGCCTGCCACACCAGCAGCGCTGGCGGACCCGACACCGGCGGACCCAATCTGCACGGCATTTACGGCCAGCCGATCGGCCAGCACAGCGCCCGGTTCGGCTATACCGCCGCGTTGCGCGTCAAGGGCGGCGTTTGGGACGACAAGGCGCTCGACGCCTGGATCGCCAATCCGCAACGCTTCGTGCCCGGCACCAAGATGCAGTTCAGCGGTATCCCCGACCCGCTCGCGCGCGCCGACCTGATCGCCTATCTGCGCAGCCTGTCGGACTGACCGGCCCCGCCAAAGATACGAATTTTTTGGGGTAGCTGGCGCGCCGGGGGCTTCGTACATCTGGCGCCATGACCAGCGGGATGACAGACGGCCTTTGGGCGCTGACCGAGAAGGAAAAGCAGACGCTGCGCCTGATGGTCCGGGGCCATGACGCGAAATCGATCGCGCGCAGCCTGGACCTGTCGGTCCATACCATCAACGAACGGCTGCGCGATGCCCGGCGCAAGATGGCGGTGTCGAGCAGCCGCGAGGCGGCCCGGCTGTTGCTGGAAGCCGAAGGCACGCCCGAGGCATCACCCCCCGATTTTCTGGGGGACAGGCTATTGGGGGCAGACGCAGCCCCGGTCGAAGCGGATCAGGACGAGGCGCCGGTCGTCGGCGTGGGGCCGGCCGATCGCCGGCGCCCGATCCTGCCTGGAGTGCTTCTCATGACTTTTGTCCTTGGCCTGCTGGCCCTCGCCGCCCTGCCCGATGCCGCCCCCACACCACAATCGACGCCGGCCGCTGCCCAGGCGCATAATGCCGAGGTCGTCGACGCGGCGCGCCAATGGCTGGCGCTGATCGATCAGGACAAATGGGCCGAAAGCTATCGCGGCACCGGCAGCGCTTTCCAGAAACTCAACACGGTGCAGGTCTGGACGGAGGTGTCGCAGACGATGCGCGGCCGGTTCGGCGCCCTCCAGTCGCGCAGCCTGCTGAGCCAGGAGGAACTGCCCGCCCCGCCCCATGGCTATGAAGTGGTGAAGTTCCGCGCCAGCTACGCCAATCAGGCACAGGCGATCGAGACGGTGACGCTGGATCGCGAAAATGGCGCCTGGCGCGTGGTCGGCGTGACGATCGAATAAGGCGGAAAGGGGCGCGTATCCACGCGCCCTTCATGCACCCGCGGCCGGTGGCGCCCCCAGCCGAAAGAACAGCGCGAGTTGCAGGCTTTCCGCGATCCGCTGCGCCTTGTCCTGCAAGGCGGCGGCCGCCGCCGGAACCATGACGGCGTCGGTCGTCTGCGACCAGAGATTCAGCCAATGGTCGAACAGCTCGGGCGTGATCCGGTCGCGATGCGCCATATGCACCGGGACGGGCTGTCCCTTGTAACGGCCCGACGACAGCATCACCGACGACCAGAAATCGACCAGCCGGTCGATATGCGCCGGCCAGTCGTCCACGGCGTCGTTGAAGATCGGACCAAGCCGGTCGTCCGCGCGGACGCGGGCATAGAAGCTTTCGACCAGTTGGCGCAGGCTGGCCTCGTCGATCCGTTCCGCCTTCATGGGTTCCGACTCCGCACGGGGATGCCCGATCCATAGCGCATCGACCGCCGGGGTTCGACTGGCCGGATGCGATCGGCCGGGTTCGACCTGACCGCGCGCCCTATTCCCCCGCGACGGCGCGGCCGAAGCTGTAGCGGATATGATCGACATGGCCCTCAAGCCCGAAGACCAGCGGATCCTGGCTGTCCATGATCGCGTCGATCCGGGCGCCGACATCCTCCGGCGTCCAGCTGGGCTGATAGACGCCCTTGCTTTCGGCGATGAAGGCGCGGGCGACCCGGCCGGCGATCGACACCAGCATCTCGCCGGTGACCGAACAGCTTTCATGCGCCAGCCAGGCGACGACCGGCGAGACCAGTTCCGGCCCCATCGGCGGATATTGCGAGATATCCAACCCCTCGGCCATGCGGGTGACGGCGCCGGGCACGATGATGTTGGATTTGACCCCTTCGGCCTCCCCCTCCAGCGCGAGCAC
The DNA here is from genome assembly GCF_003711185.1 of Sphingobium sp. LF-16. Lineage (NCBI taxonomy): Bacteria > Pseudomonadati > Pseudomonadota > Alphaproteobacteria > Sphingomonadales > Sphingobiaceae > Sphingobium > Sphingobium sp. LF-16. The sequence goes on from NZ_CP029335.1 coordinate 3,536,541, forward strand.
ATTGTTGAGGCCGATCATGCCCGATTTGGACATGCCATAATTGACGCAATCGCGATTGCCATAGAGGCCGCCGATCGAGCTGGTGAGGATGATGCGGCCATAGCGCGCCTTGCACATATGCGGGAAGGCAGCGCGCGCGACATGGAAGGCGCCGCGCAGATGAACGTCCAGCACGGCATCGAAATCCTCCTGGCTGAGCGCCTGCATCGAGCCGTAGCGGACGTTGCCGGCATTGTGGATCAGCCCGTCGATCCGGCCATAATGGTCGAGCGCCGCCTCTATGATGGCGCGGCCGCCCTCCGGCGTGGCGACGCTGTCGGTCGAGACGATCGCGTCGCCGCCCTGCGCCTTGATCGCGGCCACCACTTCGGCCGCCGGGCCGGCATCGATCCCCTCGCCGCGCACGGCGCTGCCCGGATCATTGACCACGACCCTGGCGCCGCGTGCGCCGAGCAGTTCCGCATAGGCGCGGCCAAGCCCCCGCCCGGCACCGGTGATGACGATGACGCGATCGTCGTAGCGCAGTTCGGACATGAGCGGGCCTTTCGCTGGATTATGCAGATGATGGCGCAGGGGTGACGCGGCGCGCGCGCGGGTTCAAGCCGGGGCGGCAAGGCATCGCCATGGCGGTTCGCCGATGCCCGGCGAAGCGGATAAGAGCGGGGCAGGACAGAGTAGAGGACAGGATAGATGCAGGTAGCGATCATCACCGGGGCGGGCAGCGGCATCGGGCTCTGCACGGCGAAGATGCTGCATGACGCCGGCATGGCGATCGTCGGCGTCGGCCGCGATCCGGCCAAGCTGGAGACGCTGGAGAGCGAAATCGGCGAACCGGCGCGGGTCGCCACCCTGTCGATCGACGTCACCGCCGACGATGCCCCGGCGCAGATCGTCCAGCTGGCGCTCGACCGGTTCGGCCGGATCGACTTCCTGGTCAACAATGCCGGCGCGGGCAGCCCCAAGCCGCTGCACGAAACCGACGACGCCACGCTGGACGGGTTCCTGGACCTGATGCTGCGCGCGCCCTTCCGCCTGGCGCGCGAGGCGATCGTCCATATGGGCGAGGGCTGCGGCATCGTGAACGTCACCTCCACCTATGCGGTGATCGGCGGGCGGCGCGGCGGCGCCTATTCGGCGGCCAAGGGCGGGCTGGACGCGCTGACCAAGCATATCGCCTGCGACTATGGGCCGCAGGGCATCCGCGCCAATTGCGTCGCGCCGGGCGTCACCATGACCGACATGGTGCGCCACCGGTTCGAGGACGAGATGTTCAAGCGGGTGAATGTGGAGACCACCCCCTTCCCGCGGCTGGGCGAGGTGGAGGATGTGGCCAGCACCATCGCCTTCCTCTGCTCGCCCGGCGCCGCCTTCATCAACGGACAGACGATCGTCGTGGATGGCGGCTGGACCTCGACCAAATATCTCTCGCCGCGCGCGCTGACGACGACATGGGTCGAGGCGGAGTAAGACTACTCTTTGGCTCGCCGCTCGGTTAGGGCGGGCCATGGCCGATGCCCCGATCCTCTATTCCTTCCGCCGTTGTCCCTATGCGATGCGGGCGCGGCTGGCGTTGCTGGTGAGCGGGCAGGCGGTGGCGCATCGCGAAATCCTGCTGCGCGCCAAACCGGCGGCGATGCTGGCCGCGTCGCCCAAGGGGACGGTGCCGGTGCTGGTGCTGCCCGACGGCCGGGTGATCGACGAGAGTCTGGCGATCATGCGCTGGGCGCTGGGGCGGCATGACCCAGAGGCGTGGCTGGCGGGTGACGACGCGGCGCTGATCGCGACCAATGACGGGCCGTTCAAACGGCATCTCGATCGCTACAAATATGCCGAGCGCCATGGCAGCGACCCGGTCGCCCATCGGACCGAGGCGGCCGGGCTGCTCGACGCGCTGGAGGCGCGGTTGCGGGATCAGGCCCAGCTTTGCGGTGCGCGGCGGACATTGGCCGACATGGCGATCTTTCCATTCGTGCGGCAGTTTGCGGCGGTGGAGCCGGACTGGTTTGCCGCGCAGCCCTGGGCCGCATTGCGCGGCTGGCTGGCCGGGCATCTGGAATCCGAGCTGTTCGCTCAAGCCATGGTGCGGCACCCGCTATGGGTGGAGGCGGACGCCGGCTAGTCCGGACCGCAACAGGCGTCGAGGCAGATCTGGCGCAGCAGGGCAATGACGTCGCGGCGCTGTTCGACCGGGATGGCGCGACCAATCCGCGCCTCATGCGCGTCAAACGCCGCACAGACCTGGCCGTGCAGCGCTAGTCCCTCCGCCGTCAGCGTCAGCGGGATCGCACGGCCCTTGCCCGCGCCCTTCTCCAACAGGCCAGACAGCGCCAGCTTGTTGATGAGCGGCACCAGATTGGCCGGCTGGGCGCGCAACGCACGGGCAATGTCGCTCTGGCTGCACCCTGGATTGGCACCGATCAGCCGCAGCAGCGTGGCTTCTCCAGGATTGAGGCCGAGCGGGGCCAGCGCCTCGCCCAGCGCGCCGGTCACCGCCGCTGCGGTGCGGCGGAGATGGAAGCCCAGCATCGCGTCGAGCGGGTCGGTGAAGGCGCTGTCGGGATCGATCGTCACCCCGCCGGTCTAGCCCCCTTGCCGTGCCGGCTCAAGTCGATATCTTATATGCCATAATATAAGATGGAGAGGAGCGATGTTCATGACGATGCGATTCGCCTTGCCGTTTGTCCTGCTGGCCCTGGCCGGGACGGCAGCGGCCCAGACGCCGCCACCCGATAGCCCGGCGGCTACCGGCACGATCGAGCCGGATGGCACGGTCCATGTTCCCGGCTTTCGCCTGCCCCCCTCCATCTATCTGAGCGAGGCGGCAAAGAAGGCGCTGCCGCGCACGCCGACCGATCCCGAAGAGCCGATGATGCGCGCGGTCGCCGCCGGGCAGGCCGGTGCGCTGCGCCAGCGCATGCCGCAACTGGTCGCGCCGCGCATCGATGCGCTGAAGGCGATGTACAAGGTGACGACGCGCGAGGAGCAGATTGCCGGCATAGCGGCCGTGCGTGCGACGCCGGCGGCTGGCATCGCACCGGGCAACCGCAGGAAGATATTGCTCAACCTGCCGGGCGGCGGCTTCATCATGGGCGTGGCCGGCGGCACCGGCATGATGGAATCGATCCCGCTTGCGGGGCTGGTCGGGGTGGAGATCCTCTCCATCACCTATCGCCAGGCGCCCGAGACCATATGGCCGGCGGCGACCGAGGATGTGACCAAGGTCTATCGCGCACTGCTCAAGACCTACCAGCCGCAGGATATTGGCATCTTCGGCTGTTCGGCCGGCGGATTGCTGACGGCCGAGGCGATCGCTTGGTTCATCCATGAGAAACTGCCGCTGCCCGGCGCAATCGGCATCTTCTGCGCGTCGGGCGATGCGCGCTGGGGCGGCGACAGCCAGAGCTTTGCCCGGCCGTTCCAGGCGCTGCCGCCGCGCGACGATGTCCGCGCCTATTTCAAGGGTATCGACCGTAGCGATCCGCTGGTGTCACCGGCGCTGTCGCCGGCCACGCTGAAACTGTTTCCGCCGACGCTGCTGATCACCGGCACCCGCGCCTTCGAGATGAGCGCGACCGTCAATACCCATCGCGAACTGATCAAGGCCGGGGTCGATGCCGACCTGCATATGTGGGATGGGCTGGGCCATGCCTTCTTCTACGATCCCGCCCTGCCAGAATCGCGTGAGGCCTTCGACGTCATGACCGCCTTCTTCCGCGATCGGCTGAAGCTGGCGCGCTAGACCGCAATCGCCCGGCGACAAAATTCCCATATCTCCACCGCCAATTCGGATCGGCGCTGGCGGTCGGGAATGGCGGCCTCTTCGGCAAGCAACTGGCTGTGGACGGTGGTCGAGACCAGATTATAGACGAGCAGCGCCATCCACGACGCCGGTCCTGCGCGGACCTGCCCCTCTGCCATGCCTTCGGACAGGATCGTGGCGATCAGGTCGATGAGCGGGCTGACAGCTTTTTGCAGTTCGACCGGACGCGCCTCCGCCAGGCGCAGATGCTCGCGGCTGAGCGCCGCGCTCCGGCGCTGGCCGCCTTGCCAATCGCCATCAATGGCTGCGCGACCGATGACGATGGCCGTCACGATATGATGCAAGCGCGCCAGCGGGTCCGGCAGGTCGCGCACCTGTTCGCCGAACTGTTCCGCTGCGCGGCGAAGTGTGTGGTCAAACACCGCCAGGACCAGATCATCCTTGCCCGCAAAGCGATCGTATAGCGCCCGACGGGCCAGCCCGGTGCGCTGCAATACGGCACGGATGGTCAGCCCTTCCAGCCCCTCCTCGTCGAGCAGATCATAGGCGGCGGCGACGATCTGCTGGTTACGATCGTCCAGTTCCGCGATCGCGTCGTCGGTCTGCAGCGCCCGGTACATGCTCATCGATCCTCTCTGCAATAATCGCTTTCCATCTAGCAGCCCGCGACTATAGTGCCAGCATTGAGAACACCGTTCTCATCACGAAGATATATGGGAGAGCAAGATGGCGACGGTCCTCTTTGTCGAGGCCAGCGGTGCGGAGCATCGGATCGATGTGCCGGCGGGCGAGAATCTGATGCGCGCGGCGCTCAATGAGGGGCTGGAGGGCATGGTCGGCGAATGCGGCGGCGGGCTCGCCTGCGCGACCTGCCATTGCTATGTCGAGGAGGATTGGGCCGACCGCCTGCCCGCGCCGGCGCAGACCGAGCTGGACATGCTTGAATGTACCGCCAGCGAGCGCCGCCAGAGCAGCCGCCTGAGCTGCCAGATCATCGCCAGCGATGCGCTCGACGGGCTGGTCGTCCATCTGCCCGCCGCGCAATATTGAGGAGCCCGATCATGGCAACCGCCCAAGCGACGCCCGTTATGGACATTCCCGCCCATGTCCCGCCCGAACTGGTGCGCGAGATCGGCCTGACCACCGGCCCGGAATTTCTCGCCGCGCCCCACGCCTTCATGGCGAAGCTGCACGAGACGCATCCGCCGATCTTCTACAGCGTCAATCCGCTGATCGGGAACAGCTGGTGTACGATCAAGCATGAGGATGCCTTCTTCGCGTTGCGCCACCCGGAATATTTTACCACCGCCGGGGCCACCCCCTTCCCGCGCGATCCCAATAATTATTTCCATTTCATCCCGCTGGAGATCGATCCGCCGCATCATCGCAAATATCGCGCGATCCTCGATTCGACCTTCTCGCCGCAAAGCGTGCTGCGGCTCGAAGCCTATATGCGCCGCCTTTCCAACGAGCTGATCGATGGCTTCATCGATGCGGGCGAAGTGGAGTTCACTACGGCCTTTGGCCGCCCGCTGCCGGTGTCGATCTTCCTCGACCTGATGGGCCTGCCGCAGGAGATGCGCGATACCTTCGTCGGCTGGGCGGTCGACCTGCTCCATTCGCAGGATCGCATGACCGCCGGCCTCGCCATGCGCGGGATCGAGGCCTATCTGGCGCAGGTGATCGTCGAGAAGACGGCCAGGCCCGATGATGGCGTCATCAGTACGATCATCCAGGCGCGGCCCGGCGGCGAACCGCTGACCGAGCGGGAGATTTTTGGCTTTACCTTCTTCCTGTTCATCGCCGGGCTCGACACCGTGTTCGCGACGCTCAACAATATCTGGCTGTGGCTGGCGGAAAATCCCGATCGGCGGCACGAGATCATCGCCCATCCCGACCAGATCAATGCCCAAGTGGAGGAATTGCTGCGGGTCTTTTCCGTTACCTTTTCCGGCCGGACCCTTACCCAGGATCTGGAAATGCGCGGCGTACAGATGAAGAAGGGCGACAAGTTCAACAGCATCCTGCCCGCCTGCAACTATGACCCGGATGTCTTCCCGGACCCGACGCGCGTGGACTTCGACCGACCGCGCAAGCCGATTCTGGCCTTTGCCGGCGGGGTGCATAGCTGCATCGGCGCGCATTTGGCGCGTCTGGAGGTGAAGGTTGCGTTGCAGGAGTGGCTGCGGCGCATTCCTGACTTTGCGGTTCGGTCGGATGCGGAGATCAGCTACTGGCCTGGCGGTGTGGTTGGACCGAAGTCGCTTCCGCTGTTTTGGTAGGGCGCGGACGCGAAAAGCCGCCTTGGGGAGATCCGAGGCGGCGTGTGTGTTGTGTTGTGTGTTGGTTGCGGGAGTAGGATTTGAACCTACGACCTTCAGGTTATGAGCCTGACGAGCTACCGGGCTGCTCCATCCCGCGACACTGGGCTTTTGTGTGGCCCTGATACGCAAAAAGGGCGGCTTTGCGGGCCGCCCTGTTTTGTAACATTGTGATGGGTTTTTGATCCGTTGCTATGCGCGTGCTTCAATGCCTGGCGACGCCCTACTCTTCCAGTGCTTGAGCAATAGTACCATCGGCGCAGACTGGTTTCACGGCCGAGTTCGGGATGGGATCGGGTGGGTCACAGACGCTATGGTCACCAAGCAATGAAGCAGGCGCATAACTGCGGGTTTTTAATCGATACCGTGCACTATTCACTTTCACTTGGGAAAGTGAACAACAAGAGCTTGTGTGTTTGTATGTTCGTATATCTGGGCTGGCTTAAAACCACGCCATCAGCGCCTTGGCTGTTTCCAGCATTGTCGTTGATGGTGGGACTCTTAAGCGCGAACAGAGCAATTAGGACTGGTTAGCTCCATGCGTTACCGCACTTCCACATCCAGCCTATCAACGTCGTGGTCTACGACGGCTCGATGAAATCTTATCTTGAGGGAGGCTTCCCGCTTAGATGCTTTCAGCGGTTATCCCGTCCATACATAGCTACCCTGCTGCGCCACTGGCGTGACGACAGGTACACCAGAGGTATGTTCAACCCGGTCCTCTCGTACTAGGGTCAACTCCTCTCAAATTTCGACGCCCACGGCAGATAGGGACCAAACTGTCTCGCGACGTTCTGAACCCAGCTCACGTACCACTTTAATTGGCGAACAGCCAAACCCTTGGGACCTGCTCCAGCCCCAGGATGTGATGAGCCGACATCGAGGTGCCAAACGATTCCGTCGATATGAGCTCTTGGGAATCATCAGCCTGTTATCCCCGGCGTACCTTTTATCCGTTGAGCGATGGCCCTTCCACGAGGGACCACCGGATCACTATGACCGACTTTCGTCTCTGCTCGACTTGTCAGTCTCGCAGTCAGGCGGGCTTATGCCATTGCACTCTAACAGACGGTTTCCAACCGTCCTGAGCCCACCATCGCGCGCCTCCGTTACTCTTTAGGAGGCGACCGCCCCAGTCAAACTACCCGCCACAGAGGGTCCCTGCACCGGATAACGGTGCGAGGTTAGACATCAGAAAACAACAGGGTGGTATTTCACCTATGGCTCCACATCAACTGGCGTCAATGCTTCAAAGCCTCCCACCTATGCTACACAGTTCTTTCCTAATGCCACTCTGAAGCTGCAGTAAAGGTGCACGGGGTCTTTCCGTCTAACCGCGGGTACTCCGCATCTTCACGGAGAATTCAATTTCGCTGAGCATATCCTGGAGACAGTGGGGAAGTCGTTACGCCATTCGTGCAGGTCGGAACTTACCCGACAAGGAATTTCGCTACCTTAGGACCGTTATAGTTACGGCCGCCGTTTACCTGGGCTTCAATTCAGAGCTTGCACTCCTCCTCTTAACCTTCAGGCACCGGGCAGGCGTCAGGCCCTATACGTCGTCTTGAAGCCGACTTAGCAGAGCCCTGTGTTTTTGCTAAACAGTCGCTACCCCCTGGCCTGTGCCCCCCATCAAAAGTTGCCTTAAGATGGGGCCTCCTTCTTCCGAAGGTACGGAGGCAATTTGCCGAGTTCCTTCAGGATACTTCTCTCAAACGCCTTGGTATACTCTACCATTCCACCTGTGTCGGTTTAGGGTACGGTCTATACGGTGGGGCTATTTCCTGGGACCCCTTCACTGCCCGGAGCAATCCAATAAGCCCGAACAATTTACGGCATCCGTCACACACCACCAGGCCCACGAATATTAACGTGGTTCCCATCGACTACCCCCTTCGGGCTCGTCTTAGGGGCCGGCTTACCCTGCTCAGATTAGCTTTAAGCAGGAACCCTTGGAATTTCGGCGAGAGGGCATCTCACCCTCTTAATCGCTACTCATGTCTGCATTCGCACTTCCGATACCTCCACGGTCGGTTACCCTTCCGCTTCAACGGCCTACGGAACGCTCCGCTACCGCTCAGTCAAAGACTGAACCCTAAGCTTCGGTGCATCACTTTAGCCCCGTTACATCTTCGCCGCAGGATCTCTTATTTAGACCAGTGAGCTGTTACGCTTTCTTTAAAGGATGGCTGCTTCTAAGCCAACCTCCTGGTTGTTTTGGAAATCCCACATGCTTTCCCACTTAGTGATGACTTGGGGACCTTAGCTGTAGGTTAGGGCTGTTTCCCTTTTGACGACGGACCTTAGCACCCGCCGTCTGTCTGCCGAACTAGACTCGTTGGTATTCGGAGTTTGGTTAGAATTGGTAGATCTCGCGAC
>NZ_CP029335.1:3550000-4572548 GCF_003711185.1 Sphingobium sp. LF-16
CATCAAAGCGGTTCGTCAGGCGGTCTGGATATAGTCGCGCAGCGCGGCAGCTTCCGATTCGATATTGTCGATGCGGAACTTCACCAGATCGCCGATCGAGACCAAGCCGATCAGGTCGTTGCCCTTCACCACCGGTAGATGGCGGATGCGCCGCTTGGTCATCAGCGACAAAGCGTGGATCACCGGCATCTGGTCGTCGATGGTGATCGCGGGCCGGGTCATCACATCGGCGACCGTGTGGTTCAGGGCCTCTGCCCCTTGCTGGGCCAGACGATAGACGACATCGCGTTCGGAAAAGATGCCGACCACCTGACCGCCATCGACCACCGGCACGCAGCCGATCCGCCGATCCGCCAGCAAGGTCACCACCGACAACACGCTGTCGGTCGACTGGACCTGGACGACGTCGCGCCCCTTGCCCTGCAAGATTGCCGCGATGGTCATGGCCGCTCTCCTTTTGTGGACTTACTGTCTCTGCGCTTGATGATCCCACTTTCGCGGCGCAAAGAAAAGGGAGGAGAGCAAGAGAATGACAGAGAAAAAGGGCCTGGACGATCCCCGGATCGCGGCAATCGCCTGGTCGCGATTCCGCCGGATCATGCTCTGGATGGCGCTGATCGGCGCATTATGCGTCGGCGCGGCCCTGCTGTTCCTGCGGCTATGGACCGGGCCGATGCCGGTTCACATGATCATCGCCACCATATTGGGCGTCTGGTTGACCTTCATGCTGGGAACGGGCTTGATGGCGCTCGTCTTCCTCTCCGCCGGGACGGGGCATGACGACCAGGTAATGGACCGGCTGAAGGACGAGGTGCCGCTTGACGATTGATCCCCATCGCGAAGTGATATTGCGGGTCGTGCCGCACCCGGCCGACATCAACAGCAATGGCCATATCTTCGGCGGCTGGGTGCTGAGCCAGATGGATATTGCCGGCGGCATCGTCGCGGGCCGAATCGCCCAGGGCGCGGTGGCGACGGTCGCGATCGAGAGCATGAAGTTCATCTCGCCAATCCTGATGGGCGACCTGGTGTCGGTCTATGCCCAGGAAGAGAAGCGCGGCCGCACATCGGTCGCGATCCGTATCGACGTGGTGGCGACTCGCGGTGGCGGCGCGGAAACGGTGGCGCTGACCAGCGGCGTCTTCACCTTCGTCGCACTGGATGAGACCCACCGGCCCCGCCCCATTCCCGGCGACTGAAGCTCAGCGCAGCTTCTGGTCGTAGCTATAGCTGACCTGCCCGTTGGCGGGGATGATGGCGCGCCAGACCCAGCTATTGCCGCGGCGCTCCATCTGCGTCGGACGCGGCGCGATGTCGTGGGGAATGAGGATTTCCGCCGTCGCATCAAACGGCCGCGCATTGGTGAGGGTCAGCGTCCAGCGCCGCGCCTTGGCCGACTGGCTGCCGATGACCGCCATGATGCGCACATCGGCGCTTTGGGCGATGTCATAGTCGACCCGCTCGCCTTCCGCCTTGTCGCCAATGTCGGTTTCGCCCGCGAGCAGGCGCTGGCCATCGGCGGCTTCGAACAGGGCGACCCGGCCCGAAGGCATGGCGAGTCCCAGCCCGTCGGCCTTGCGATTCTGGAGCCGCAGGCGGAGCGTCATCGGGCGTGAGCGGCCATTGCCGTCGCCATAATCAATCGTCGCGGCATAGAGGCGTTCGACCAGCACATCGGGCTTGCGCAGCAGCGCAACCTGCTTCTGCCCCTTGGCTGCAACGTCGACGGTCACCGGGACGCGATAAAGTTTGAGATCGCCGACATCCTCCGGTGGCGGCGGGGGTGGCGGCGGCGGAGGGGGTGGCGGCGCGGCCACCATCGGCGCGGGAACGCGACGCGCGGTCAGCACGATCTCCTGCGCCGAATCCATCATCGCCTCGGCCTGCGGCATGTCGATCGGGAACAGTTCCCACTGCGGATGGGTACTGGTGATGTCCATCGGCCAGCAGCGCAGCGACAGTGGGCCGCCGGTCGGGCGCGGTTGCGTCTTGCGCCCCTGCTTGTTGGGCTGGCCGGCGATGACGCTGAGCCGGGCGTCGGCAAAGCCGGTGACGCCGCCATTGGCCACGGTCAGCCAGGCCATGAGATCGAGATGGCGGCCGTCATCCTGCATGTCGGCGACATAATTGGCGGCCCAGTCGAATCCCTCGGCCAGATAGGTGAGTTGCAGCGTCACGCGGGTCGGCCGGGCGCTGGTGGCGATCACCGATAGCGTCGGCCGTGGCGACAGGTCGGTCGGCACGCGCGGATAGAGCATGCGTTCGGGCAGGCCGCTGCACCCCAGTGCCTCATAGCCCTGCGCCGTCTGGACGATGACGCCGCCCATCGGCCCGGCGCTGATGATCGCATCCTGTTCACTGACCTTTCCGGTCTTGCGATCGGTGCGGTGCAGGGTGACGCTGCGCTTGAGATAGGCGTCGACCAGACCGGCCGGCGAGAGCAGCCGGGCATCGCGATTCTTCTCCCGCACGCCCTGCGGCATGCCGGAGAGGATCGCGGTTTCGGGCATCAGCCCCTCTGCCACGCCCTCGAACCGCACCACCGAGTCGCCCTTCGGCAGGTTGATGATGCGAGTCTCGTTGATCAGCGCATAGCCGCCGGGCCATTTGGGATCGATCGCCCCCCTGACACGATCGGGCTGGCGATAGACGGTGACCGAGACCGAATCGGCCTTGGCCGAAACCACCGTCCCCGCCCGCGCTGGCGCGATGCCGAGGCAGAGCATAAGAAGGACAAGGACGCGCAGCAGCACGGCGCCGGCCCGGTCAGTAGCGCGAATCGAAGGTGACGCTGAGATCGACCGAGCCATTGGCCGGCACCGGCACGCTCCATTCCATCCGGTCGGCGGAGACGCGCTTGCCTTCGAGGCTTTGTGCAGTGACGCGGGTGTCGCCCCACATCCCCTGCTGGGCCAGGTCGACCGTCACCGCTTCGGGCCGGGCGTTGGTGAGCGTGTAGCGCATCCGCGTTTCCCAGCGCTGGCCGCCCTTTTTCGTGCGCTGCTCGACGGTCGGGCGCACCTTGACGTCGAATGCCTCGCCGGTGCGCAGCGCCATCGACGATCCCATCGGCGTATGGTCGATGCTGTTCTCACCGATGAACTGCGGATCACCGCGCGCGTCGCGCATATAGACGCGGATCGTGCCGGCGGGCAGCTGATCGCCAAGGCCGCCCTGTTTCGAGGTCGAGAATTTGAGCACGCTCGATGCGCTCATCGGTTCGGTCGAACTGCCCATCCAGGGATTGAGATATTCATAGGTGGCCCGCGCCGGCGCGCCCTTCACATCGAGGAAGCTGACCTGCTTCTGCTGGGCATTGGCGATGGTCGTGCGATCGGCCAGCGGATAGAGATAATAGTCGCCCAGCCGCTCGCGCGGGCCGCTTTCGGTGCCGGCCTGGTCGATCGCGCCGCTAGACGACTGCCACCAGTTATGCCGCCCGCCGCCACTGGCCGGATTGCCGGCGACCAGGATCGTCTTCGCATTGGTGAAGCTCGTGCCGGTATTGTTGGTGAGCGTGACCCAGCCCTGCATGTCCATCGCGCCCTTGGTCGCGTCGAACAGCGCGACATAATCGGCCGTCCAGCCAAGATTGGGCGTCAGATAGGATAACCGGGCCGGCACGGTGCCGCCGCGCGCGGCCTCGATCGTCACCGACAGGGTCGGGCGGGCGCGTAGATTGGGCGGCACCCGGTCGAAGATCACCCGCACCGGCAGACCATCGTCGCGCAGCACCTCGATCCGCGAACCGATCTGCATGACGATGCCGCCATTGGCCGCCAATATCTTGGCACGCTCGCGCGTCTCGGCGCCGGTCGCGGGGTTGGTGCGGACCAGGGTCACTTCCTGCCCCACCGCCTTGTCCATCAGCTTGTCGGGCGAGAGCAGGTCGAAATCGAAATTCTGTTCGACGATCGAGAAGCCGGGGCCGGAGAGATTGACCGTTTCGGGCCGGATGCGAGCGGAAACGTCGGGAAATTCGATGCGGTTGCGGCCGGCATTGACGCTCAACTGCCGGTCATCCTGCACCAGCGACGGACCGCCATTATAGATGGTGACGGCGACATCGCCCTGCGCGGTGGCGCCGGTGGGATCGACAGCAGCGGTCTGGGCAAAGGCGGCGGCCGGCAGCAGCAGCGCCAGACCGGTCAACAGGCGGACAGTCGTCATCAGGTCTGCACTCCCAAGACCTTGAAGAGAGCCTGATTCACGTCATCGGTGAAAGCGCAAAGCGCTTCCGCCTCAAACGATCAGGCTCTCATGCGACGATCTTCTGCCCCAAGCGGCTATATTTGCAAATAAAAAGGGCGGCGCCGGGATGGCACCGCCCTTTTTGTTTTTGGGGTTGCTCGAAAGCCGCGCTTATTCGGCGGCTTCGGTCGCCGGACGAGCGCGACGGGTGCGCTTGCGGGGGGCTTCCTCCGTCACGTCCGTGTCGCTGTCATTATCGGCGCGGGCGATCGAGGGCGGCAGGATGCTGACATCCAGGCCTTCATTCGCTTCGGTCGGCGCGGCATCGGCCTTGCGCGGGCGACCGCGACGCGGCTTGGGCGCTTCGGCGGCCGGTTCGGCTGCGAGTTCTGCGGGCTGTTCGGCTGCCACCGGCTGCTGCTCGGCGCCTTCCTCGGCCACCGGGCGGTCACGGCGATTGCGATCGCGACGGTTGCGGTCGCCCCGGTCGCCCCGATCATTGCGGTCACCGCGATCCTGACGCTCGCCGCGCGGTTCGCGACGGTCATAATCGCGCTCGGCGCGCTCGGGCTGTTCGGTGCGGCCCTCTTCGGCGCCGTCCTCATTGCCCTCGAACTCTTCGCTCTCATCGTCGAAATTCTCGTCATTCCGGCGGAAGCGCTGCTGCTGCTCCTCCTGGCGCGAACGATTGTCGGCCAGCACGCGGAAATAATGATCGGCGAACTGCAGATAATATTCGGCGTTCACACGGTCGCCGGCCATCTGGGCATCGCGCGCCATATTCTTGTATTTCTCAAGAAGCTGGGCCGCATTGCCGCGGGCGCGGTTGTCGATACGGTTGCCGTTGTCGCCACCACCCCGGTTACCGCCATTGGGACGACCGTTGTTGTTATTATTCCGGCCGCGATTGCGGCGACCGGCCTGCCGGTTGTTGATCAAGACATGATCCTTGCGTTCGCTATGATAATATTCACTGAAAACACTGTTCAGCTGCTATCCCCAAGCACCGCCCCTTCCGTGGGGCCGGATGTGGCTCCGCCGGACATGATCCGAACCGGACCACGCCCTCAGCCACCAGAGGCGCTTGCGCAGCAGCGCCATCTTGACTTTCAGGAGCAGGAAAATGCCTTATCCATCAATGGCCTGATAAGGCCATGTCGCCGGAATAGCGGTTTTCCTGATCCCGATGTAATGGCATTCACGCGATAAACCAAGCAATTTTCGCTGTGGTGGCGTGAAATCCCGCCTTCTTATTCGCCCGGCGTGGCGACGAGGCAGCGATCATGCCCCGCAAGGTCGCGGCGCAGCGAGACGCCCAGCCCCTGTGCCAGCAGCAGTGCCGACACGCTTTCCCCCTGATCATAGCCGATCTCGATCGCGGCCATGCCGCCCGGCGCGATCAGTGCGGGCAGTTGCGGCACGATGCGGCGATAATCGTCCAGCCCGTCGGCGCCGGCGAACAGGGCGCTGGCCGGGTCGTGCAGCACATCGCCGGCGAGCGGCGCGTCGGTCGCGATATAGGGTGGGTTGATCAGCAGCAGGTCGAACGGTCCGGTCACGCCAGCCGCCCAATCGCCAAGCTGGAAGCGCGCGCGCGTCCCCATGCCCAGCCGATCGGCATTGCCCTGCGCCACCGCCAGCGCGGCGGCCGAGGCGTCGATGCCCAGCCCCGTCGCATCGGGCCACTGGTCGAGCGCGGCGAGCAGCAGCGCGCCCGATCCGGTGCCCAGATCCAATATGGTCGTGGGCGACCGGTCACGGAAATGATCGACCGCCGCCTCGATCAGCGTCTCGCTGTCCGGGCGCGGGATCAATACGTCGGGGGTGACGGTCAGGCTGATCGTCCAGAAATCGCGGCTGCCTAGGATATGGGCGATCGGTGCGCCGGCCAGCCGCTGCTGCAGATGGACAGCGAAAGTGACAGGGACAGACAGGTCGCGCTGGCGCAGCAACAGGTCGTTGCGGCCGATGCCCAGCGCATGGGCCATCAGCAGTTCGGCGTCGAGCCGCGGGGTGTCGCTGATCGCGGCTAAGCTGACAGTGGCGTCGCGCAGCGCATCGGCGACGCTCACGCCACCCCGTCCAGCTGGGCGAGGCGCGCGGCCTCATCCTCGGCCACCAACGCGTCAATCACTTCGGCAAGGCCCGGCCCTTCCAGGATTTCGGGCAGGCGGTGCAGGGTCAGGTTGATGCGGTGGTCGGTCACCCGCCCCTGCGGGAAATTATAGGTGCGAATGCGCTCCGACCGGTCGCCCGATCCGACCATCGCCTTGCGCGCGCCGGCCTGTTCGCTCTGGGTGCGCTCCCGCTCCGCTTCATAGATGCGGGCGCGCAGCACCTGCATCGCCTTGGCCTTGTTCTTGTGCTGCGAGCGCTCATCCTGCTGCGTCACGACGATGCCGGTCGGCAAATGGGTGATGCGCACGGCGGAATCGGTGGTGTTGACGTGCTGGCCACCGGCCCCAGAGGCGCGGTAGATGTCGATCTTCAGATCGCTATCGGCGATTTGGACATCGACCTCCTCCGGCTCGGGCAGAATCGCGACGGTCGCCGCGGACGTGTGGATGCGGCCGCCGCTTTCGGTGACCGGCACGCGCTGGACGCGATGCACGCCGCTCTCGAACTTCAGCTTGGCGAATACGCCGGTGCCATTGATGCTGGCCACCACTTCCTTGAAGCCGCCCTGTTCCGAGGCGTTGGCGGAGATCATCTCCATCTTCCAGCCCTGGGTATCGGCATAGCGCTGATACATGCGGAAGAGGTCGCCGGCGAAGAGTGCGGCTTCGTCCCCGCCGGTGCCGGCGCGGATTTCCAGCATCGCCGGGCGGGCATCGGCCGAATCCTTGGGCAGCAACTGTAGCGCCAGCGCGCGCTCTGCATCGGGCAACTGCCCCTTGAGCAGTTGCATTTCCTCCTGCGCCATTTCGCGCATCAGCGGATCGGCGTCGCTGTCCTCGCCGCCGGCCATCTGTTCGAGCGCGCGCAGCTCCTGACGCAGCCGGCGCACTTCATGCGCGGCCCGCGCCACCGGCTCGATCTCGGCATATTCCTTGGACAGTTTCACGAACGCATCGGGCGCAAGGTCGGCGCGCGTCATCGACGCCTGCACCTCGTCCCGGCGCGCCTCGATCTGCGCGATGCGTTCGGCGGAGATGTGCATCAGAGCGCCGTCACCGTGCCGATCAGCGCATCCAGTGCGACCGCCTGCTGCTCGCCCGTGCCCAGATTGCGGACCGCCGCCTCGCCCCGTGTCAGTTCGTCGTCGCCCAGGATGATCGCCCAGGCGGCACCCGACGCGTTGGCGCGCTGCATCCGCTTCTTCATATTGCCGCGATAGCCCATGTCGCAGGCGATGCCGGCGCGGCGCAGATCCGCGATGATGCCGGTCGCCTTCGCCTCGGCCGCCTCGCCCATCGGGATCAGCACGATCTGCGGCTTGTCGATCGCCGGCTGGTCGATCAGCATCGCCAGCCGCTCGATCCCCGCTGCCCAGCCGACCGCCGGGGTCGACGGACCGCCCAGATTTTCGATCAGGCCGTCATAGCGGCCGCCGCCCAGCACCGTGCCCTGTGCGCCGAGGCGATCGGTGATGAACTCGAACGCGGTGTGGCGATAATAATCGAGGCCGCGCACC
The DNA here is from genome assembly GCF_003711185.1 of Sphingobium sp. LF-16. Taxonomy (NCBI): domain Bacteria; kingdom Pseudomonadati; phylum Pseudomonadota; class Alphaproteobacteria; order Sphingomonadales; family Sphingobiaceae; genus Sphingobium; species Sphingobium sp. LF-16. The sequence continues at coordinate 3,557,826 of NZ_CP029335.1, forward strand.
AGCCGCGAATTACGCTCCCATGCGACACCGGCGGCGTCGAGGCCGCTCGTCACCTTGTCGAAGAAGCTGCGCGCTTCGTCGGTCAGATAGGCGTCGATGTCCGGCGCGCTGTCGGCGATCGGGCGGTCGCGCGGATCCTTGGAATCGAGAATGCGCAGCGGATTCTTCGCCAGCCGGTCGATGCTTTCTTCCGACAGCTCGCCCCGATGCGCCTCGAAATGGGCGATCAGCGCGGCGCGCCAGGCTTCACGGCTTTCCGCGTCGCCCAGCGTGTTGAGGTTCAGGGTCACGCCTTCCGACACGCCCAGTTCACGCAGCAGCTGGTCGGCCAGCACCAGCAGCTCGACATCGGCTGCCGGCTCGCCCGCGCCCAGGATTTCGGCGTCGAGCTGGTGAAACTGGCGGAAGCGGCCCTTTTGCGGGCGCTCATAGCGGAACAGCGGGCCGTGGGTCGCGACCTTCAGCGGCGCATATTGCTGCCAACCCTCGGTAATATAGGCGCGCGAAATGCCGGCGGTGAATTCGGGGCGCAGGGTGATGCTGTCACCGCCGCGATCCTCGAACGTGTACATTTCCTTCGACACGACGTCAGTGCTTTCGCCCAGCGAACGGGCGAACACCGCGGTCGATTCAAAGACGGGCACTTCAACCCGCTGGAATCCATAGAGTTTGCGCACCCGGTCAAAGGTGGCGACGACATGGGCGAAGCGTTCCTGGAACGCCTCCGCCGTGCCGCCCAACATGTCCTGCGTTCCGCGCACCGGGCGCGGCGTTTCGATCTTCGCCATGGGGCAGCGCCTTTAACGATAATCGCGGCCCAAGGAAACGCGCTTTTTATGGCGGCATAAGGGGTGGACGCGGGCGATTCGCCCCGCCATGCTTGGGACAGACGGGCCGTCCGGCCCCCGTTCCTTTTCTGGAGACCGTCATGATCCGCAGCCTTGCTGCCGCCCTTTGCCTTTCGACCGCGATTGCCAGCCCGTTGCTGGCGCAGGATGTCATCCGTTCCAAGCCGACCGCCCTGCCCGTCGACAGCGCCAAGCCGATGCCCAAGGATGTCCCCTATCCGGGCGGCACGATCCGCCTTGACGTCGACGCCACCGACACGGTGCAGCGCATCTTCCGCGTGAAGGAAACCATTCCCGTCGCGGCGAGCGGCCCGATGACCCTGCTGATGCCCGAATGGCTGCCCGGCAACCATGCCCCGCGCGGCCCGATCGAGAAGCTGACCGGCCTGACCTTCACCGCCGACGGCAAGCCGATCAGCTGGAAGCGCAATCCGCTCAACGTCTATGCGTTCGAGATCGACGTGCCGGCCGGCACCAAGCAGGTCGTGGCGCAGTTCCAGTTCCTGTCGGCGACCGCGACCAACCAGGGCCGCGTCGTCGTGACGCCCAAGATGCAGAATATCCAGTGGGAAGATGTCTCGCTCTACCCGGCCGGCTATTATACCCGTCAGATCCCGGTGCAGGCCAATGTCACCTATCCCGCCGGCTGGCAGGCGGCGACCGCGCTGCGCGGCAAGCGCAGCGGCGACACCATCGCCTATGACGTGATCGACTATGAGGCGCTGCAGGACTCGCCGGTCTTTGCCGGCACCCATTTCAAGGCGGTGGACCTGGGCCATAACGTCACGCTGAACATCGTTGCCGACGATGCCGACGAGCTGGTGTTCAACACCGACCAGATCGCCAAGCACAAGAAGCTGGTGGCCGAAGCCGGCGCCGCGTTCGGCACCTATCATTTCGACCATTATGATTTCCTGCTGTCGATCACCGACGAAATGGGCGGCATTGGCCTGGAGCATCATCGCTCGTCCGAGAATCAGGTCGAGCCGGGCTATTTCAAGAAGTGGGATTCGGGCGAGGCGCTGCTCGACCGCAACCTGCTGCCGCATGAATTCACCCATAGCTGGGACGGCAAGTTCCGCCGCCCCGACCTGCTGTGGACGCCCAATTTCGACGTGCCGATGCAGGACAGCCTGCTGTGGGTCTATGAAGGCCAGACCCAGTTCTGGGGCTATGTGCTGGGCGCCCGTTCGGGCATGTTCTCCAAGCAGGAGACACTGGACGCCTATGCCCAGATCGCAGCGAAACTGGACACCACGCGCGGCCGCGAATGGCGCCCGATGGTGGACACGACCAATGATCCGATCATCTCCGCCCGCCGTCCCAAGGGCTGGGCCAACTGGCAGCGGTCGGAGGATTATTATAATGAAGGCCTGATGATCTGGCTGGAGGTCGATGGCATCCTGCGCCAGCAGACCAAGGGCGCCAAGGGCATCGACGATTTCGCAAAGGCCTTTTTCGGCATCAAGCCGGGCGACTGGGGCCAGGTCGTCTATAATCGCCAGGACGTGATCGACACGCTGAACGGCGTCGCCCCCTATGACTGGGCCAGCCTGTTCCACAAATATGTCGACAGCCCCACCACGGAAACGCCCAAGGGCGGCTTTACCCTTGGCGGCTACAAGCTGGTCTATACCGATACGCCCAATGCCATCACCAAGGCGGCCGAAGGTGCGCAGAAGACGGTCGACCAGAGCTTTGGCGTGGGTCTGACGGTCAAGAATGACGGCGATATCGCGGCGGTGATCTGGAACAGCGCAGCATTCAAGGCCGGCCTTGCGGTAGGATCGAAGATTATTGCGGTGAACGGCAATGAATATTCGAGCGACGCATTCAAGACGGCGCTGACCGAGGCTAAGGACGCGAAGAAGCCGATCCAGCTTATCCTAAAGCAGGACAAATATTATCGTACCCTGACCCTCGCTTATTCGGATGGCCTGCGCTATCCGCACCTCGAAAAGACCGGCACCGGCGAAGGCAGCCTCGACAAGCTGCTGCAGCCGCGCACCTGAAGATTTCCAAGCAACCGCATATAAAAGGCGAAGATGCATGAATATTGACCTGATCCCCGTCGGCGAAGATCCGCCAAACAGCCTGAACGTCATCATCGAGGTGCCGGTTGGCGGCGAACCCGTGAAGTACGAGTTCGACAAGGCCTCGGGCGCGCTGTTCGTCGATCGCATCCTGCACACGCCGATGCGCTATCCGGCGAATTACGGCTTCGTGCCGCACACCCTGTCGCCCGATGGCGATCCGCTCGACGCGCTGGTCATCGCCCGCTCGCCGTTCGTGCCCGGCTCGGTCGTGCGCGCACGCCCGATCGCCGTGCTGAACCTGGAAGACGAAGCCGGCGGCGACGAGAAGCTGGTCTGCGTGCCGGACAACAAGACCTTCCCCTATTATAACAATGTCGGCGAGAAGGACGATCTGCCCACCATCGTGATGGAGCAGATCGAGCATTTCTTCACCCACTATAAGGATCTGGAAAAGACCAAGTGGGTGCGCATCGGCACCTGGGGTGGCGCGGAAGACGCCAAGCGGATCACGCTGGAAGCGATCGAACGCTATCAGGCCGAGAAGAAGAAGGGCTGAGCCCTTCTCGGTATGGCCATAAGAAAAGGGCCGCGCGGTGATGATCCGCGCGGCCCTTTTTCTATGGGTCAGATTTAAAGATTAGAGCCTGATTCACGCCATCGGTGAAAACGCGAAGCGCTTCCACCTCAGACGATCAGGCTCTAGATTAATCGGTCGGCCTCCAGGGCGAGGGCCAGCGGATCGCGGCCGCGTGGGGTGCGGGCATGGAGCCGGGCATCGGCCTCCACCAGCCGCGCGACGCCCATGTCGAGCTGTGCTTGCGGCAGGGTGAAGGGTAGGCGCAGGAACCGCTCGAACGCGCCATTGACGCCGAAGCGCGGCCCCGCCGCAATGCGCACGCCATGATTGCCGGCCAATGCGGCGAGCGCGCTCGCCTCCGCGCGGGGCAGTTCGGCCCAGAGCGACAGGCCACCGGCCGGCGATTCCACCCGCCAGTGCGGCAGCTGTTGTTCCAGCTGCGCCAGCAGATGGTCGCGCCGATCGCGCAGCATCGCCGCGCGCGGGCCCAGCCCTTCGTCCGCGTCCATCAGCTGGGCGACGGCGAGCTGCTCGACCACGGGGCTGGCCATGTCCATCGTCGTGCGTATGCGGCCGAGCGCGGCCACGGTCTGCGGATCGGCGCGGATCCAGCCGACGCGCAGGCCACCCCAGAAAATCTTGCTGGCCGATCCCAAGGTGATGACGTGGCGGCCGGATGGGTCATGGCAGGCGACCGGCGGCGGCGGCGATCCGTCGAGCCCCATCGCCACCATCGTCTCGTCGATCACCAGCGGCGTGTGGGTGCGCATCGCCACCGAAACCAGCGCGCGACGGGTCGCCGGGTCCATGCTGCGGCCGGTGGGATTGTGGAAATCGGCGATGATATAGGCGAAGCGCGGCGCGGTCTGGCGGAAGGCCGCGTCCATCGCATCGATGTCCCAGCCATGGACCGGCAGGCCGACCGGCACCGGCACGACATTGGCCCGCTGCAACGCCTGGATCGCATTATGATAGGTGGGATGATCGATCACCGCCCGGTCGCCCGGCCCCGCCAGCCATTGCAGCAGCAGCGAGAAACCCTGCTGCGCGCCATTGGTGATCATGATCTGGTCGGGATCGGTCGGGCAGCCGCGCCGCTCATAATGGGCGGCGATCGCCCGGCGCAGCACCGGCAGGCCGAGCGGATCATAGCCCAGATCGCCCAGATAGGCCGGCAACGCCTCGACCGCATGGGCATAGGCGAGGCCCACGCCGGGCGCGGCCGGCAGCGCGGCATGGGTCCAGTTGAGCAGATTGTCGCCGGTCACGCCGTCGATGTCGGGCGTCGGGGTCTCGACCCGGCCGGGCGGCAGGCGGGTGACGCTGCCCGACCCCTGCCGGCTTTCCAGATAGCCCTCGTCGCGCAGCCGGTCGAAGGCGGCGGCGATGGTGGTGCGGCTGAGCCCCAGCGCAGCGGCCAGTTCCCGTTCGCCCGGCAACCGGACATTGAGGCCGATCCGTCCGTCCAGCACCAGCATCCGCAGCGCCTGCGCCAATTGGCGATAGGCTGGCTCGGCACTGTCCTGCGCGCGCCAGGCGCCCAGCAACCGCAGCAGCGAGGGAGGCCGAAGGAAGGAAGTGGACATGGCGATCAATCCAATCAGAGAGATTTGAAGGCCACTTACGCGCCATTGGTCCTTTTGTAAAAGGCCAATTTGGCTAGGTCTGATGCCCATGATGATGACCCGCCGCCTCTTCCAGCTCTTCTGGGGCCTTGTGCTCTACGGCTTTGCCATGGCGCTGATGCTGCGCGCCAATCTGGGGCTCGATCCCTGGGATGTGCTGCATCAGGGACTGGCGCCCAAGCTCGGCCTCAGCTTCGGCATGACGGTCAACCTGGTCGGCGCGGTCGTGCTGCTGCTCTGGTGGCCATTGCGGCAGCGGCCGGGGATCGGCACGGTCTGCAACATTTTGGTGATCGGCACGGCGGTGGACATCAGCCTCCATTATCTGCCGACGCCGGACGGCTATGCGATGCGCGCCGCCTGGCTGGGCGCGGGCATCCTGCTCAATGGCATTGCCGGTGGCGCCTATATCGGCGCCGGGCTGGGGCCGGGTCCGCGCGATGGATTGATGACGGGCCTGTGCCGCCGCAATGGCTGGCCGGTCAAATGGGTGCGCACCGGCATCGAGATCGCGGTGCTGGCGACCGGCTGGATGATGGGCGGCACGGTCGGCATCGGCACCATCGTCTATGCCGCGACGATCGGCTGGATCGTCCACCATGCCCTGCCCTTCTTCACGATCACGCCGCCCGAGCGCCCGGCGATCGCGGCATAAGTTGCCCCCTGACCGGCCGACAGAAACCCGTCGGCCGGTCCTTTTCCCGTTGAAAATGCGTCGCACCTTCCTTGACCGGACCGGCCTTGACCGGACCGGGCAGTCGGGCATGATCCCGCCTCCGCCATTCCCGACGATCAAGGAGTCCCCGCCGATGCGCGCCTTCCTCGCCGCTGCCCTTACCCTGCCCTTCGCCGTTGCCGCCTCCGCCGCCCCACCGGAACAGGCACTCGCCCCCCTCGCCTTCGAGCAGATCGCACCCGCCGGCACCAAGATGCCGCGGTTCAAGGTGGATGCCGCCTGGCCGGCCATGCCCGATGACCTGCTGCTGGGCCAGGTCAGCGGCGTTGCGGTCGGTCCGGACGATTCGGTCTGGGTGGTGCATCGCCCGCACAGCCTGACCGCGACCGACACGGGCCTCGCCGAATCGCCCGCCACCGCCGTCTGCTGCAAGCCGGCCCCGCCGGTGGTGCGCTTCGCCCAGGATGGCCGCTATCTGGGCGGATGGGGCGGCACCGACAGTGCCCCCACGGTCGATGGCGTCAACCAGTGGCCTGCCAGCCTGCACGGCATCTTCGTCGACAAGGCCGGCAGCGTCTGGTTCGGCGGCAATGGCAAGGGCGACCATGTCGTCATGAACTATACGCCGGAGGGCAAATATATCCGCAGCTTCGGCCGACGCGACAAGACCGGCGGCAATGATGCGACCGACCAACTCGGCAACCCGTCCGACGTCAATCACAGCGACGGCATGGTGCTGATATCCGACGGCTATGTGAACCGCCGGGTGATCGGCTTCGACGACCGGACCAACAGCTACAAGGGCCGCTGGGGCGCCTATGGCAAGCCGCCGAGCGGACCGGTGCTGCAGGGCACATTCGACCAGAGCCATGCCGTCGATCCTAGCCGGGTCGCCGATCCCAAGTCCGCCATCTTCAACAGCATCGTCCATTGCGTGGTGCCAACGAAGGACGGCCACCTCTATGTCTGCGACCGCAACAACAACCGCGCGCAATTGTTCAAGCGCGAAAAGGATGGCGGCCTGACCTTCGTGCGCGACCTGGCGATCGCGCCGGAAACCGGCGGCACCCACACGGTCACCGACATCGCCTTCTCGCCCGATCCGGAACAGACCTATCTCTATGTCGCCGACATGATGAACGGCCGCATCTGGGTTCTGGAGCGCAAGACCCACGCCGTGCTTGGCGCCTTTGGCCGGATCGGGCGACAGGCGGGGCAATTCACCTGGCTGCACAGCATTGATACCGACAGCGCCGGCAATATCTATGCGACCGAGGTGAATACCGGCCGCCGCGTGCAGAAGCTGGTCTTCACCGGCATCGAGTGAAGGGAATCCTCCTCACGTGGCGACCGAACTCTACGACCTGACCGTCCCCGCCTTCCTGCGTGGCCTGCGCGTCCTCTCCACCCTGCTGGACAAGGGCGCCGCCTTTGCCGCCGAACAGGGGATCGATCCCGCCACGCTGACCGACGCCCGCCTGATCGAGGATATGCGCCCGCTGACCGCGCAGGTGCAGCTTGCCACCGACAGCGCCAAGGGCGCGGTCATCCGCATCGGGGAACTGGAACCCTTTCCCCTGCCCGACACGGAGGAGACGTTCGCCGACCTGCAGGATCGCATCGCCCGCACCATCGCCTTCCTGGAATCGGTGCCGCGCGACCGGATCGACGGGCGCGAGGAGGCGACCGTCATCCTCAAGACTTCGCGCGGCGAATTTTCCTCCACCGGGCGCAGCCATGTGCTGACCTTTTCGCTGCCCAATTTCTATTTCCATCTGACGACCGCCTATGCCCTGCTGCGCCAGGCCGGCGTGCCGCTGGGCAAGCTGGATTATCTGGGCGGGCTGTAATCAGCCGGCCACCAGCCGGACATAGGCGCTGGAGACCCAGCCGCTGGTGCAGGGGCCGGCATAGGCCTGTTTGCGGTCGACCGGTTCGCGCACGCCGCAATCGGTCGGTGCCGCGCCTTCGGTCACTGGCGGCGGGATCACCACGCCCAGCCATTTCTGGTCGATGCTGCGGGTGCAGACATGCACCCGTGCGCCTTCGGCGAGCTGGGCCAGCGCCTTCGCCTCGGCAAAGGGGGCGGACCGGACGCTCAATCCCTGCGGCCCGACACGGGTCGCCTGCCCCATCGCGCCGCAGGCGTCGAGCCGGGGGCCATCCTCGCCGATCGTCACCGGCCGGGCCAGGGTCGCCTCGATCCGGGTTTCGGGCATCGCCTCGCGCGGGGCGCCGGCCAGCGAGCTGTTGGGCAATTCGTCGGCCACTTCACTGCTGCGCGAGCAGGCGGAAAGCAGCATCAGGGCAAGGATCGGGACAACACGCATGAGCGCCTGATAAACCGCCCCAAAGCCGGGTGGAAGACGCCATGTTTCGCTTTAGTTTCGAGGCGCCATTCCCTATATGCTGGGTATGAGCGACGAACAGCAGAACAGCCCCAACAGCAATGAATATGGCGCCGACAGCATCAAGGTGCTGAAAGGCCTCGACGCCGTGCGCAAGCGGCCCGGCATGTATATCGGCGACACCGACGACGGGTCGGGCCTGCACCATATGGTGTTCGAGGTCAGCGACAATGCGATCGACGAGGCGCTGGCCGGTCATTGCGACCGGATCGTCATCACGCTCAACCCCGACAACAGCGTCAGCGTCGAGGATAATGGCCGCGGCATCCCGACCGGCATCCACAAGGAAGAAGGCGTGTCGGCGGCCGAGGTCATCATGACCCAGCTGCACGCGGGCGGCAAGTTCGAGAACACGTCGGACGACAATGCCTATAAGGTATCGGGCGGCCTGCACGGCGTGGGCGTATCGGTGGTGAACGCCCTGTCCGAATGGCTGGACCTCAACATCTGGCGTGACGGCAAGGAACATTGGATGCGCTTCGCCTATGGCGATGCCACCGCGCCGCTCAAGGTGATCGGCGATGCGCCCGAGGGGAAGAAGGGCACGCGCGTGACCTTCCTTGCCTCGACCGAGAAGGTGCCGGGCGATGGCGGCACGTTCAAGAACCAGACCGAATATGATTTCGACAAGCTGGAGCATCGCTATCGCGAGCTGGCTTTCCTCAACAGCGGCGTGCGCCTGTTCCTGGTCGATGCGCGCCATGAGGAAAAGAAGGAAGTCGAGCTTTATTATGAGGGCGGCATCGCGGCCTTCGTCAAATATCTCGACCGCAACAAGAATGCGCTGATGCCCGATCCGATCGCGATCGCCGGCACCCGCGACGACGTGACCATCGACGTCGCGCTGGAGTGGAACGATTCCTATTATGAGAACGTCCTCTGCTTCACCAACAACATCCCGCAGCGCGATGGCGGCACGCACTTGGCCGCCTTCCGCGCGGCACTGACCCGGACCCTCAACAGCTATGCCGAAAAGACCGGCCTGCTGAAGAAGGAGAAGGTGAGCCTCACCGGTGAGGATATGCGCGAAGGCCTGACCGCGATCGTCTCGGTCAAGCTGCCCGATCCCAAATTCAGCTCGCAGACCAAGGACAAGCTGGTCAGCTCCGAAGTGCGCCAGCCGCTCGAAAGCCTGATGGCCGACAAGATGGCCGAATGGCTGGAAGAAAATCCCGGCCATGGCAAGATGATCGTCCAAAAGGTGATCGACGCCGCCGCCGCCCGTGAAGCGGCCAAGCGCGCGCGCGAACTGACCCGCCGCAAGGGCGCGATGGACATCGCCTCGCTGCCCGGCAAGCTGGCCGACTGTCAGGAGCGCGACCCCGCCAAGTCCGAACTCTTCCTGGTCGAGGGTGACTCGGCCGGTGGTTCGGCCAAGCAGGGCCGCAACCGCCACAATCAGGCGATCCTGCCGCTGAAGGGCAAGATCCTGAACGTCGAGCGCGCGCGGTTTGACAAGATGCTCTCGTCCAAGGAAGTCGGCACGCTGATCCAGGCGATGGGCACCGGCATTCGCGACGATTTCAACCTGGACAAGCTGCGCTACCACAAGATCGTCATCATGACCGACGCCGACGTCGACGGCGCGCATATCCGCACGCTGCTGCTGACCTTCTTCTATCGCCAGATGCCGCAGATCATCGAGGCGGGCCATCTCTTCATCGCCCAGCCGCCGCTCTACAAGGCGAGCCGGGGCCGGTCCGAAGTCTATCTGAAGGACGAAGCCGCGCTGGAGCAATATCTGGTCGACAATGGCGTTGACACGATGGCGCTGGAAACCACCGGCGGCGCCCGCACCGGCGACGATCTGCGCAGCCTGATCGACCATGCCCGCCGCATGCGCGCGGTGATGCGCTATGTGCCGCGTCGCTACGACCCGGCGATCATCGAGGCGCTGGGCCTGACCGGCGCGCTCGATCCCGAACTGTCCGAAGCACAGCTGGCAGAGCGGCTGGCCACGGCGGTCGCCTGGATCGCCTCCCATGATCCCGAGGGCAAGTGGACCGGCCGCATCGCCGAAGGCGGCGGCTTCCATTTCGAACGGCTGTGGCGCGGCGTGACCGACCATCATGTCATCGAACATGGCTTCCTGGGCTCGGCCGAAGCGCGCAAGCTGCACGGCACCGCCAGCGAAGAAGCCGAAAGCTATCAGAAGGGCAGCCGCCTGGTCTCGGCCAAGGCCGTCGCCGCGCAGGATGACCTGGGCGAGGACGAACTGCCCGCGGTGTCGGCCAAGGGCGTCAACATCTCGCGCCCCAGCGAATTGCTGGAAGCGATCCTGTCGGCCGGCCGCAAGGGCCTGTCGATCCAGCGCTACAAGGGTCTGGGCGAAATGAACGCGGAACAGCTGTGGGAAACCACGCTGGACCCGGACAATCGCTCGATGCTGCGCGTCGAGGTGGAACAGGCCGACGTCGCCGACGAAATCTTCACCAAGCTGATGGGCGACGTGGTCGAACCGCGCCGCGAATTCATCCAGGACAATGCGCTGAACGTCGCCAACCTGGACGTCTGATAAGGATGACGATGCCCGCCCGCACCCCCACCCGGCCACCCAATCAGGATAATCTCTTGGGCGGCCGGGTGGGGGCGCGGGCCGGTGCGGCGCCGTGCGCCGTCAGGCGCACCCAAAACCTATGACCGATCTGCCACGCTGCAGCTGGGTGGGACCGGACCCGCTCTACCGGGATTATCACGACGCGGAATGGGGCGTGCCACAGCATGATTCGCGCATGCTGTGGGAAATGCTGATGCTGGAGGGGTTCCAGGCCGGGCTCAGCTGGATCACCATATTGCGCAAGCGCGAGGGGTTTCGCGCCGCCTTTGCAGGCTTCGATCCGGACAAGGTCGGCGCCTTCGGTCCCGACGATGTCGAACGGCTGATGGCCGATCCCGGCATCGTCCGCGCCCGCGCCAAGATCGAGGCGACGATCAAGGGCGCGCAAATCTATCGCGCGATGCGCGACGCCGGCGAGGATTTCGCTGCCTATGTCTGGTCCTTCGCGCCCGACGGGCCGATCATCGGCGACGGCCAGAGCTTCCCGACCCGGACGCCGCTGTCGGAGGCGATCTCCAAGGATCTCAAGAAGCGCGGCTTCAAATTCGTCGGGCCGACCATCGTCTATGCCTGGATGCAGGCGATTGGCATGGTCGACGATCATGCGGCCCATTGTTTCCGGCGGACCGGCCCGTGAAGATGACGGCGATGTTGACAGGGCTGCTGGCCCTCACCGCCTGCTCGGGTGATCCGGTGCCGCCGAACAGGGTCGACAATCGCGCCGACAATGCGATCGCCAACGCGGCCCCTGCCCTCAATCAGGCGATCGTCGCCAATGAGAGCGCCACGCCCGAACCGGCCCCTGCCCCGGCTGCGCAACCGGCGCCCGCCGCTGTTTCCCGTGAAACACCGCCTCCCCCTCCTCCCCCTGAGGAGTATCGCGCGATCGGTACCGAGCCTTTCTGGGCGGTGATCGTCACCGGATCGGTCGCGACCTTGCAGCGGCCCGATCATCGTCCGCTGCGCTATCCCGTCACCCGCACCGATGATCCCCGTGCCATCCGCTTCATGGGCGATGGCTTTGCCATGACCGTCACCGAAGGGCCGTGCAACGACGGGATGAGCGACGCCATCTGGTCCGACCGGGTGCAGCTTTCCTTCGGCGAAGGCGTGCTGAAGGGCTGCGGCGGCATCAAGGACGGCGGCGAATAGGCGGGATCGCCGCCATCGCTCGTCTAACCCCGCAAACAGGGAGCATGTGACGATGAGCGACCAGCCCAAAGCCGATGTTGCGCGGCGCAACTTTCTCCTGACCGCCGGAATCGCGCTCGCCGCGACCGGCACGACTGTCTCCGCGCAACTTTCCGTGCAGCCGCCAGTGCCGCCGAGCGGGCCGAAGAAGAAGCTGGGCATGGTGTTGTTCGAGGGGTTCGAGCTGCTCGACGTGTTTGGGCCGCTGGAAATGTTCGGGATGCTCAAGGACCGGGTCGAGATCGTCATGATCGCCGACAAGGCCGGACCGGTGCGCAGCGGCGCCGGGCCGCAGACGATCGCCGATCATGGCTTTGCCGATGCCCCCAAACTCGACATCGTGATGATCCCCGGCGGCCTTGGCACCCGGCGGGAAGTGAACAACCCCGATTTCCTCGCCGCCGTCCGCACGCTGGCGCAGGATACGCCGCAGGTCGCCACGATCTGCACGGGCTCCGGCCTGCTGGCGAAGACCGGGCTGATCGACGGGGTGAAGGCGACCAGCAACAAGATGGCCTGGGCCTGGGCGACGGCGCAGGGGGCCAAGGTCGCCTGGATCCCCCATGCCCGCTGGGTGGAGGATGGCAAATATATCTCCTCCTCCGGCATTTCGGCGGGAACCGACATGGCGCTGGGCCTGATCGCCAAACTCTATGGCAAGGAGATGGCCCGCTGGGTCGCCAACCGCACGGAGTATCGCTGGCAGGAGGATGCCAGCGACGATCCCTTTGCCAAGCTGAACGGGTTGCCGGGGTAAGCCATCTTCCATTCCGTTCGGGCTGAGCGAAGTCGAAGCCCATCACTGAGCGGAGCGAAGTGCCCTCCCTTCGGTCGGGCGAGCCCTTCGACTTCGCTCAGGGCGAACGGTGTTGGGACGGTCGCCCCCCTCAATCCGCGCGCATGGCCTCCGCCACCAGCGCCTCGGCCTCGATCAGCAGCGCGTCCTCGGCATCGCGCTGCGCCACCTGTTCGCGGCCGATCAGGATCAGTAGCGGCACCGCGAGCGGGCTGACCCGGTCGAGCGGCACATGCAGCATGGTCGATGCCGCCCGGTCAATGAGGTCGCCCAGCCGCCCGACATCGGTCATCCGTGCGCGGGCATCGGCCCAGGCGGCCTTCAGCAGCAGATGGTCGGGCTGATATTTGCGCAGCACATCATAGATGAGGTCGGTGGAGAAGGTCACCTGCCGCCCGGTCTTGCGCTTGCCGGGATGCTGCCGCTCGATCAGGCCGGAAATCACGGCGACATCGCGGAAGGCGCGCTTCAATAGGCTCGACTGCTCGACCCATTCGACAAATTCATGGTCGAGGATATCGGCGGAAAACAGGCTCTGCGGATCGGTCACGGGCTTGAGCCCATAGACCGCCAGCGCATAATCGTTCGACACGAAGCCCAGCGGCATCAGCCCCTGCGCGTCCATCCGCCGGGTCAGCAACATGCCGAGCGACTGGTGCGCGTTCCAGCCCTCGAAACTGTAGCAGACCATATAATGGCGCCCCTCATGCGGGAAGGTCTCGACCAGCAGCTGCCCCGGTTGCGGCAGGGCGGAACGGGTCCGCTGCACTTCCAGCCATTCGCGCACATCGTCGGGGAAGCGGTGCCAGGCGTCGGGTTCGGCCAGGAAATGGCGCACCCGGTCGGCCAGCCGGGTCGACATCGCCATGCGGGTGCCGCCCCAGCTGGGGATGCGCGCACTCTTGCTCGTGGCGCGGACGACCAGGTCGCTGGTGTCCATCCGCACCACCTCCAGCGCCATGCCGGAGAAGAAGAAACTGTCGCCCGGCCGCAAGGTGGCGGCAAACCCTTCCTCCACCGTGCCGAGCTTGCGCCCATTGGCGAAGCGCACCGCCAGCGCCGGCTGATCGACGATGATGCCGGCATTCATCCGGTGCTGCTGGATGAACTTGGGGTGCGACACCCGCCATGTGCCGTCGGCCTCCCGCACCAGCCGCTTGAACCGGTCATAGGCGCGCAGCGCATAGCCGCCGCCCTCGATGAAATGCAGGACATGGGCAAAGCCCTCGTCGGTCAGCGCGCTATAGGGGGTGGCGGAGCGGATTTCGGCCAGCAATTCTTCCTCGCGGAACGGCCCGGCACAGGCGATCGCCATCACATGCTGGGCCAGCACGTCGAGCGCGCCGGGGCGGAAATCATCGGCGTCCCGTTCCCCCGCCTCGACCGCGTCCAATGCCGCCCGCGCCTCCAGATATTCGAAGCGATTGCCGGGGATCAGGATCGCCTCCGACGCCATGTCGAGCCGGTGATTGGCGCGGCCAATGCGCTGGAGCAGGCGCGAGCTGCCCTTGGGCGCGCCCATCTGGATCACGCAGTCGACATTGCCCCAGTCGACACCGAGGTCCAGCGAAGCGGTCGCCACCAGCGCGCGCAGCTTGCCCGCCGCCATCGCCGATTCGACCTTGCGCCGCGCCTCGATCGACAGGCTGCCATGATGGATGGCGATCGGCAGGTTCGCGTCATTGACCGACCATAATTCCTGGAAGATCAGCTCGGCCAGGCCGCGCGTGTTGCAGAAGACCAGGGTCGTCTGCCGCGCCGCGATCTCCGCCATCACCTGGCTGGCGGCATATTTGCCCGAATGGCCCGACCAGGGCACCCGCCCCTCCGGGATCAGGATGGTGACGTCGGGCTCCGCCCCCGCCTCCCCCAGCACCGGCGTCACCGCATCGATATCGCCATCGGGCGCCAGCCAGGCGCGATAGGCATCGACATCGGCCACCGTCGCCGACAGCGCCACCCGGCGCAGACCGGGATTGATCGCCTGCAACCGCGCCATCGACAGGTTAAGCAGATCACCGCGCTTCTGCGTGGCAAAGGCATGGACCTCATCGACGATGACGGTGCGCAGATGCTCGAACAGCAGCGCCGCGTCGGGATAGCTCAGCAGCAGCGACAGGGATTCGGGCGTGGTCAGCAAGATGTGCGGCGGCCGCACCCGCTGCCGCGCCTTGCGATCCGACGGGGTATCGCCGGTGCGGGTCTCCACCCGGATGGGTAGCCCCATTTCCTCGATCGGCGTCAGCAGGTTGCGCCGTACATCGACCGCAAGCGCCTTCAAGGGCGAGACATAGAGGGTGTGCAGCCCGTCGGCGGGATTGGCGATCAGATCGGCGAGCGTCGGCAGGAAGCCGGCCAGCGTCTTCCCCGCCCCGGTCGGCGCGACCAGCAGCGCATGCTCCCCCCGCTGCGCCGCCGCCAGCATGTCACTCTGATGCCGCCGCACCCGCCAGCCGCGCGATGCGAACCAGTCGGTGAGGATGGAGGGAAGAACCGGCGGCATTGGGGGAGATGTAGGGGCTGTGGCGGATGGGGGGAAGTGGCGCATGCGTCCAACCGCGCACCGGACATCAGGCACCGGGCACCGGGCATCGGGGGAAACCCCAATAGCCAATATGGCCGCCCCGACTAGGCTTCGTTCCATCACGTCCATCGCGAACGAGGATAGCAGCATGTCGACCCGCAAGAGCCCGCCCGAACTCAATCGCTATGTCCTGCCGATCCCGGAGCGCGTGCCGCCGCACGACACGCCGATGAACGCCAAGGAGGCGCAGAGCCCGCCGGCCAAGGAGTTTCTGCGCCCGCCGGCCGGCGCGCCCAATGTGCTGATCGTGCTGATCGACGACATGGGCTTCGGCGCCAGCAGCGCCTTTGGCGGCCCCTGCCTCATGCCGACGGCCGAACGAGTCGGGAAGGAAGGGATCCGCTTCACCCGTTTCCATACGACCGCCCTCTGCTCGCCCTCGCGCCAGGCGCTGCTGTGCGGGCGCAATCATCATACGGTGAACATGGGCGGCGTCACCGAAGTGGCGACCGCCATGCCGGGCAATACCGGCCTGCGCCCGGATACCTGCGCGACCGTCGCCCAGATTCTCAAATATAATGGCTACAGCACCGGCGCCTTTGGCAAGATGCACCAGACACCGACCTGGGAAACCAGCCCGTCCGGCCCGTTCGACCATTGGCCGATCGGCGACGGGTTCGAGAAATTCTATGGCTTCCTAGGCGGCGACACCAATCAATATGCCCCGCCGCTGGTCGATGGCGTGACCCCGATCGAGCCGCCCAAGAGCATCGAGGAAGGCTATCACCTGACCGAGGATCTGGTCGATCAGGTGCTCAACTGGACCGGATCGTTGCAGACCTTCACCCCCGACAAGCCCTGGTTCGCCTATCTCTCCTTCGGCGCCACCCATGCGCCGCACCATGTACCCAAGGAATGGGTCGACAAGTACAAGGGCAAGTTCGACCATGGCTATAACAAGCAGCGGGAGATCACCTTCGCAAAGCAGAAGGAACTGGGCGTCATCCCCAAGGATGCGGAACTGACCGCGCCGACCGAATGGCTGCCCGAATGGGACGAACTGACCGACGATGATCGCAAGGTTTCCTGCCGCCTGGCCGAAACCTATGCGGCCTTCGCCACCCATACCGACCATCATGTCGGCCGCCTGCTCGACACGCTGGAGGCACGCGGCGTGCTGGAAGACACGCTGGTCATCTATATCCTGGGCGACAATGGCGCGTCCGCGGAGGCGGGGCCTTACGGCACCTTCAACGAACTGGCGTACCAGAACAGCATCGGCATGACGACGGCGGACATCCTGCCGCGGCTCGACGAGATTGGCGGGCCCAATTCCTTCAACCATATGCCCTCGGGCTGGGCCCATGCGATGAACGCCCCCTATCAGTGGAGCAAGATCGTCGCGTCCCACTGGGGCGGCACCCGCGTCGGCATGACGATGCGCTGGCCCGAGAAGATCAAGGCCAAGGGCGAACTGCGCCACCAGTTCCACCATCTGATCGACGTCGCGCCGACCATCCTGGAACTGGCCGGGGTGCCCGAACCCGATTTCGTCAACGGCATTCAGCAAAAGCCGCTGGAAGGCGTCAGCATGGCCTATCTGTTCGACGAGGCCGAGGCGGATGACCGGCACACGACCCAATATTTCGAGATCGGCTGCAATCGCGGCATCTATCATGACGGCTGGACCGCCATGACGATGCACCGCCTGCCCTGGCCCGACAAGCGCGAGACGGTGGGCGAGATCGAGGATGACATATGGGAACTGTACGGCCCCGACGACTGGACCCAGGCGCATAATATCGCCGACCAGAATCCCGACATGCTGCGCAAGCTGCAGGACCGTTTCCTGATCGAGGCGGCCAAATATAATGTCCTGCCGCTCGACCCGCGCCAGCGCGAACGCTTCGACGCCCGCGTCGCCGGCCGGCCGGACCTGCTCAACGGCCGCACCTCCATGACCTTCCTGCCGGGGATGACCCGGATGAACGAGAATACGGTCCCGAACGTCAAGAACACCAATTTCACCGTCACCGCGAAGGTGGAGTTGGGCGCGGAGCCGACCAATGGCGCGATCATCGCCCAGGGCGGCAAGTTTGGCGGCTGGAGCTTCTACATGAAGGACGGCGTGCTCGCCTATGCCCATAACTGGGTGGGGCTGGAAACCTTCATCGTGCGCGCGGACGAACCGCTGGGCAAGGGCAGCCACGACCTGCTGCTCGACTTCGCCTATGATGGCGGCGGCGCCGGCAAGGGCGGCACGGTGACCTTCACCGCGAACGGCAAGGCGATCGGCTCGGGGCATATCGAAAAAACCGTGCCGGCCATCTTCTCCTTCGACGACTTCATGGACATCGGCCACGACAATGGCGAATCGGTGGTGGAAGATTATGGCCCGACCGGCGGCACCTTCACCGGCGCGATCGAAATGGTCCGGATCGACCTCAACGGCGAATCCCACCATGACCATGATCTGTCGCTGAAGGCGAAATACGCCAAGCAATGAGGGGCGATGCCGGCGCACGGGGACATGCGGCCCCGTGCGCCGGTGCCTTGGCGGACCGAGATTCCGTCGATCTCGTTCGAAACAATCATACCCCGGCAAGAAAGATTATATCACTCTCCGCTGGCCCCCTGCCCTGCTCCTGCGTTACAGTCCCTCCATCCATGAGCGGCACAGCAGAGGCCGCCAGATGCAGGAGAATGACATGACCGGCGAAACCCCGCCCCCCCTCACCGAAGCCGATCTGACCGGCGCCGAGCCGCCCCATAATCGCCGCCGCCCCAAAGCGCCGATCCTGGAGATTGACGGCCGCAAGCTGAAGCCTGCGACCCTGATGATGGGCCATGGCTATGACCCGACCCTGTCGGAAGGATCGCTGAAACCCCCGATCTTCCTCACCTCCACCTTCGCCTTCGAGAGCGCAGCCGCGGGCAAGCGCCATTTCGAGGGGGTGACCGGCATCCGCCCCGGCGGCGCCGAGGGCCTCGTCTATTCGCGCTTCAACGGCCCCAACCAGGAAATTGCCGAGGATCGGCTGTCGGTGTGGGAGGAAGCGGAGGACGCGCTGCTCTTTTCCAGCGGCATGTCGGCGATCGCCACCACCCTGCTCGCCCTGGTGCAGCCGGGCGACGTCATCGTCCATAGCGCGCCCCTTTATGCCGCGACCGAATCGCTGATCGGCCGGATTCTCGGCCGATTCGGGGTGCAGTGGCTCGATTTCCCCGCCGGCGCGACCGAGGCGGAGATCAGCGCGGTGATCGAGAAGGCCAAGGGTCTAGGCCGGGTCGCGATGCTCTATCTGGAAAGCCCGGCCAACCCGACCAATGTGCTGGTCGATCTGGAGGCGGTGGTCGCGCGGCGCGATGCGCTGTTCGCCGGCGAGGATCATGTCCCGCCGATCGCGATCGACAATACCTTCCTGGGGCCGCTGTGGCACCGGCCGATCAACCATGGTGCCGACCTCGTCATCTACAGCCTCACCAAATATGCCGGCGGGCATAGCGATCTGGTCGCGGGCGGCGTGCTCGGCTCCAATGCGCTGATCAACAGCATTCGCCTGATGCGCAACACGATCGGCACGATCCTCGACCCGCACAGCGCCTGGATGCTGTTGCGCAGCCTGGAAACGCTGGAATTGCGGATGAGCCGCGCCGGCGAGAATGCGGAAAAGGTCTGCACCTGGCTGAAGGACCAGCCGCAGGTGGAGAAGGTCGTCTATCTCGGCTTCCCCGAGACCGAGCGGCAGGCCGACATTTATCGCCGCCATTGCACCGGCGCCGGCTCCACCTTCTCGCTCTATCTGAAGGGTGGCGAGGCGGAGGCCTTCGCCTTCCTTGACGCGCTCAAGATCGCCAAGCTGGCGGTGAGTCTCGGCGGCACCGAGACGCTGGCCAGCCATCCCGCCGCGATGACCCATTTGTCGGTGCCGGCCGAGCGCAAGAAGGCGCTGGCGATCGGCGACAATATGGTGCGCATCTCGATCGGCTGCGAGGATGCCGACGATCTGATCGCCGACTTCGCCCAGGCGCTGAAGGCGATAGGATAATGGAGCGCCTGCGCCCGGTCATCCTGATCGCCCAGCCCCATCTGGCGCCGCTGCTGCCGATCCTGGCGATGCAATATGACGTCATGGGGCTATGGGAGGAGGCCGGGCGCGCCCGCCTTGCCGAGGCGGAGATACTCGTCACCGCCGGCGAGTTCCGGCTCGATCCCGATATGCTGGCAGCGATGACGCGGCTGCGGCTGATCGCCTGCTTCACCGTCGGCTATGACGGGGTCGATCTCGACTGGGCGCGGGCGAACGACATCGCCGTCAGCCATGCCGGCGACGCCAATGCGGAGGATGTCGCCGACCATGCGATCGGTCTCATCCTCGCCCATCGGCGCCAGATCGTCAGCGGCGACCGGGCCTTGCGCGCGGGCGAATGGCTGCCGGGCGGCAAGACCATCACCCGCTCGATCGCCGGCGCCCGGCTGGGCATCGTCGGCATGGGCAGCATCGGCATCGGCGTCGCCACCCGCGCCGACGCGCTGCGCATGGCGACCCGCTGGTGGGGGCCGCGCGCCAAGCCCGGCCTCGCCTGGCCGCGCAGCGAGAGCCTGGCGGCACTGGCGACCGAAAGCGACATATTGGTCGTCGCGGCGCGGGCGACCGACGATAATCGCGGCATGATCTCCGCCGCGATCCTCGATGCGCTTGGCCCTAATGGCCTGCTCGTCAATGTCGCGCGCGGGCAGCTGGTGGACGAGGATGCGCTGATCGATGCGCTGCGCGCCGGGCGGCTGGGCGGTGCGGCGCTTGACGTCTATGCGCAGGAACCGACCGATCCGGCGCGCTGGGTCGATGTGCCAAACTGCATCCTGACCCCGCATACCGGCGGCGCGACCGACGCGGCGGTGGCGCAAATGGCACAGATGCTGCTCGCCAATATCCGTGCCTTCGTGGCGGAAGAACCGCTGCCCAATCGCGTGCTCTGAACCAAGCCGCAACGCCGCGCGTTGAGCGCCGACACGGCCGACCGGGCCGGACGGGAGAGCGATGCGGATGGCCAGCGGGGCGAGACGATGGGTGGTGCGTGGGCTGGTGGGCCTGATCCTGCTCTGTGCGATCCTGCTGCTGGCGCTTGCCGCCTTTCCCTGGGCCTGGATGAAAGGCCCGATCGAGCGCCGCCTGTCCGACCGCATCGGCAAGCCGGTGACGATCGGCGCGATGGCGCGGGAAGACAGCCTGTCCTTCCACCCCGTCGTCACCCTGCGCGACCTGCGCGTGCCGCAACCCGGCTGGGTGAAGCCAACCCTGCCCGACCTGGCCCGGATCGGCGAGATCCGCGCCGGTTTTTCCGTCTGGGGCCTGCTGACCGGCGGGCCGGTGCTGGAGCGGCTGGAGGCCCGTCGCGCCCGGCTCCATTTCTATCGCGACGCGCAGGGGCGCGAGAATTGGAGTGGCGAGCGCAGCAAGGGCAGCGATCGGCGCGGCGGCCGTCCGGCGCTGCACAGCCTGATCGTCGCCGACAGCCGCATCGCCTATCGCGACGACAAGCGCGGGCGATCGGTCGATGCCGCGCTGACCGTCGATCCGAGCGGCCTGCGCCTGTCGGGCAGCGGCGATGTGCGCGGCCATGCCGTGACCGTCACCGCGACCGGCGGCCCGATCCTCGACAGCCGGCCGGGCCAGCGCTGGCCGTTCGACGCGGCGATCAGCGGCGATGCGGTCGGCTTCACCCTGAAAGGCACGATGGATGGCCCGCTAGACATCGGCCATCTTCGCGGCGAAGCGACCGCCCATGGCACCGACCTCGCCCTGCTCGACGCCATCATCGAAGCGGGCCTGCCCGGCACCCAGCCGGTCCGCCTGACCGCGCGGGTGACACGCGATCGGCTGGACTGGATCGTCGAGGGGCTGAAAGGCACGATCGGCCGGTCCGACATTGCCGGCCACGCGACCATCCGCAAGCGCGATGGCCGCACCCGGATCGACGGCGCGCTCAGCGCCGACCGCTTCGATTTCGACGATCTGTCGAGCAATGCCGGCAAGGCGAAGGCGGCGGCCAAGCGCGCACAGCTCGGGCCGCGCCTGATTCCCGATACGGCGATCGACCTCGCCACCGTCGATCACACGGACGGCAAACTGGACCTCAAGGTCCGGCAATTGCTGTGGCCCGGCCCTAGCCCGTTCCGGTCGCTCCATGGCACGATCAGCCTGGAACGCAGCCAGCTGTCGGTCGAACCGTTGATGCTGGGCCTCACACGCGGCACGCTGTCGGGCCGGATCGGCGTCGACCAGCGCGACGGTAGCCCCCTGCTCGACATCGCCATGGCGATGCGTAACGCACGGCTGCTCGATTTCTTCCCCGACGCCCGGATCGACGGCGCGCTGATCGGACGGGTCGCGATCAAGGGACGGGGCAAAACCATCCGTCAGGCACTGGGCACGTCGACCGGCACGATCGCGCTGGTCGCGCGGGACGGCCGCATCCCGGACCGCACCGCCGCGCTGATGGGGCAGGATGTCGGCCGCGGCCTGACCCTGTCGAAGCGGAAGGAAGCCGTCCTGCGCTGCATCATCACCCGGCTGGATGTGCGCGACGGGATCGCCCGGCCGGGTCCGGTGCTGATCGACACCTCCCGCGCCCAGACCCATGCCACGGGCACGATACGGCTGTCGGACGAGCGGCTGGCCCTCGCACTGAGCGGCGTGCCCAAGCAGGACAGCCTGTTGCGGCTGAAGGGCAGCGTGCCGGTCGGCGGCACGATCAAGACGCCCGATATTCAGCTGCCCAAGGATGCCCGTTCGGCCAAGGGCATAATCAGGATGATCGGCGATGCGATCGGCGGCGAGAAGCAGCCGACCGTGGGCGACGCCGATTGCGATAGCCTCGCCCGCACCGCGATGCGCTGATCCCTTAGCTCCAGTCCACCCGCGTCCAGCCGCGCTCGGCCGCCAGCCTGGCGAGCGGCGGGTGCGGGTTGGACGCGAAAGCCTCGTCGGCGAATTCCAGCATCGGCGCGTCCGACACATGGTCGGAATAGGCGCGGATATGCGCCTGGCTGCGGTCGATCGCTTCGGCCGCCATCCACGCCTTGATCATCCGCAGCTTGCCGGTGTCATAGCAATTCTCGCCGGAAATCTTGGCGCGGACATAGGGCAGATCCTGCCCGACATGGTCGGTCGCGATCACCGTGTCGAAGCCCAGCCGCCGCGCGATCGCCTCGACATAGAGGCGGTAGGAGGCGGTGGCGAGCACCAGCCGATAACCCGCCGCGCGGTCCTTGGCGATCTGCTCCAGCGCGCCGGCGCGCACATTCTTCGCCATCACCTTGTCGGCATAGCTTTCGATATGCGGCTGCAGCTTCGCCCGGTCGGCGCGGCCGCCGATCATCAGCCACTGGTTGGTTTCCTTCAGCGTCTGGCGGCTGATCAGCTTCACCACATAGGCCAGCATGACGAAGGGAATGAGCGGCAGGAATATCAATCGCCAAGGCGCCATATGGGCGGCCACATGGATGAGAAAGCCGGTATAGGTGCCCGAAAAGGTCACCGTGCGGTCCATGTCGTAAATCGCCAACCTGTATGTCATGCCGTGTCCGAAACTTTTATCCCTGCCCGTCGTTCTGTCTGGCGGATGGGCCGTTTCGGCTTGCCGCGCAACCGATAATGGACCACTAATCCCTCCACATGAACAAAGCCGCTGATCTCGTTGAGGAAAGCCGCGACGACGGCGGCAAGGTCATACGCCTGTCCGGTACCTGGTCGATTGCCTGTCTGCACGACATGCCGAACCGGCTGGACGCCATTTCCGGCCCTGTCGTCAGCATCGACGTGGCCGATATCGATCATATGGACACGATCGGCGCCTGGACGATCCATCGCACCGCCAAGCGGCTGGGGACGGAGGTCAGTGGCGGCAGCACCGACTGCAAGCGACTGATCGGCGCGGTCGGCAAGATCGACGAGCCGGTCGATATCCGCCCGACCTATGTCTCCCCCTTCAACCGGGTATTGGGCCAGATTGGCGAGGCGGTGATCAATTCCGTCAACACGCTGGTCGGCCTGCTCGGCTTCTTCGGCGGCGTGCTGGTCACGGTCTGGGGCCTGATCCGTCACCCCAGCCGCTTCCGCATCAATGCCGTGGTCCAGCGGTTCGAGGTGGTCGGCGTATCGGCGCTGGGCATCATCGGCCTGATGAGCTTCCTGATCGGCATCGTCATCGCCCAGCAGGGCGCGGTCCAGCTGCGCCAGTTCGGCATGGAGATGCTGACCATCAACCTGGTCGGCCGCCTCACCTTCCGCGAACTGGGCGTGCTGATGACCGCGATCATGGTCGCGGGTCGGTCCGGCTCCGCCTTCGCGGCGCAGCTCGGCACGATGAAGCTGACCGAGGAGGTCGACGCGATGCGCACCATCGGCGTGTCGCCGATGGAGGCGCTGGTGCTGCCCCGCACCCTGGCGGTGGTCGTGATGATGCCGCTGCTCGGCTTCTATTCCTCGATCATCGCGATCATCGGCGGCGGCTTCCTGTGCGCCGTCTCGCTCGACATTCCGCCGATCACCTTCGTCCAGCGCCTGCGCGAAGTGGTGCCGATCCACGATCTGTGGGTGGGCCTGATCAAGGCGCCCGTCTTCGGCCTGATCATCGGCATCAGCGGCTGTTTCCAGGGCATGCAGGTCAAGGCCAATGCCGAGGAAGTCGGCCTGCGCACCACGGCTGCCGTGGTCCAGGCGATCTTCCTGGTGATCGTGCTCGACGCCTTCTTCGCCGTTTTCTTCACCTGGGTGGGCTGGAACTGATGACCACCGATGAACGCCAGGCCAAGGAAGAGCGGATCGAACGCGCGGTCGCGTCCGACGACATCGCCATTTCGGTGCGCGGCCTGAAGAACAGCTTCGGCGACCAGACCGTCCATGAAAATCTCGACCTCGACGTGCGCAAGGGCGAGATATTGGGCGTGGTCGGCGGATCGGGCACCGGCAAGTCGGTGCTGATGCGGTCGATCATCGGCCTTCAGGTGCCCGACGAGGGCGAGGTCCATGTCTTTGGCGAGGATATGGTCGGCCGCCTCGACGATGACGAGGCGCTGGCGATCCGCAAGCGCTGGGGCGTGCTGTTCCAGGGCGGCGCGCTCTTCTCGACCCTCACCGTGGCCGAGAATGTCGAGGTGCCGATCCGCGAATATTATCCCAATATCGGCCCGGTGCTGCGCGACGAGATCGCCGCCTACAAGATCCGCATGACGGGTCTCCCGGCCGAGGCCGGCCCCAAATATCCGGCCGAACTGTCGGGCGGCATGAAGAAGCGCGCCGGCCTGGCCCGCGCCCTGGCGCTGGACCCGGACCTCTTGTTCCTCGACGAGCCGACCGCCGGCCTCGACCCGATCGGCGCGGCCGCGTTCGACGACCAGACGCGCAAGTTGCAGGAGACGCTGGGCCTCACCGTCTTCCTCATCACCCATGATCTCGACACCCTCTATTCGATCTGCGACCGTGTCGCGGTGCTGGCCGACAAGAAGGTGATCGCGGTCGGGACGATCGACGAATTGCTGGCGCTCGATCACCCCTGGATCCAGGAATATTTCAACGGTCCGCGTGGCCGCGCCGCAACCGCGGCGGTCACGCGCGAACGCGGCAAGGCCGCTGCCGAAAAACAAGCGGACGGAAGGCAATAGGATATGGAAACCCGGTCCAATCATGTGCTGGTCGGCGCGGTCACGCTGCTGCTGCTGGCCGCCATCATGGCGGCGGCCTTCTGGTTCTCGCGCCTGTCGCAGGGCGACAACAAGGAATATGACATCTTCTTCAAGCAGTCGGTGAACGGCCTCGCCAAGGGATCGGGCGTCAATTATTCCGGCGTCCCTTCCGGCCAGGTCGAGAAGATCGAACTGTGGAAGCGTGATCCCAGCTTCGTGAAGGTCCGCATTTCGGTGAAGGACGGCACCCCGGTGCTGCAGGGCACGACCGCGACCATCGCCGGCGTGGGCTTCACCGGCGTCAGCGAGATCGTGCTGGACGGCGCGGTCAAGGGCGCGCCACCGATCCTGTGCCCGGCCGAGAATATCACTTCGGCCTGCCCCGACGGCGTGCCGGTGATCCCGACCAAGCCGGGCGCGCTGGGTGAACTGCTCAACAATGCGCCGCAGCTGCTGGAGCGGCTGTCGACCCTGACCGAGAAGCTCACCGAGCTGCTCAATGACAAGAATCAGCAGTCGATCGCCGGCATCCTCGCCAATCTCGACCGGGTGACCGGGTCGCTGGCCGATCGCAGCCCGGAAATCGCCGCTACCCTGGCCGAAGCGCGCATCGCGGTGCAGCGCACCGGCGTCGCCGCGCAGCAGATCGGCGAGCTGGCCGCGACCACCAATGGCCTGATCAATGACGAAGGCCGTCCGCTGATGGCCGACCTGCGCAAGAGCGTCGCTTCCGCCAGCCGCAGCATCGACACGCTCGACAAGACCATCGCCGAAGCGCAGCCCGGCGTGCATGCCTTCAGCAACCAGACCATGCCGGAAGTGAACCGCCTGGTTCGCGACCTGCGTGAAATGTCGCGCGCCTTCCGCGGCGTCGCCGAAAAACTCGACCAGCAGGGCGCGGGCTCGATCGTCGGATCGCCCCAGCTGCCCGACTATAAGCCATGAAAGGGAGCCGGATGATGGTCCACAAGAAACTGGGTGGCGCATCGCTGGCGCTGGCCGCTGCAATCGCCCTGTCCGGCTGCGTCTCGATCGGCAGCAAGCCGCCGCAGCAGCTGCTGACGCTCGACGCCGCGCACAAGGTGCCGACCGGCGCGCAGAGCAATGCCGGCGGCGGCCGCAGCCTGATCATCGTCGATCCCGAAGCCGCGCGCGTCATCGACACGGTGCGCGTGCCGGTGCAGGTGACGCCGACCTCGGTCGCCTATGTCACCAAGGTGCAGTGGGCCGAAACGCCCCGCCATCTGTTCCGCCGCCTGCTGGCTGAAACCGTGTCGGCCACCACCGACCGGATCGTGCTTGATCCCGGCCAGTTTTCCGGTGACGGCGGCCAGCGCCTGAGCGGCGAGCTGATCAGCTTCACCATCGACCAGGCCAGCAACAATGCGATCGTCACCTTCGACGCGGCGCTGATGACCCCGGCCGGCGTCGCGATCGCGCGCCAGCGCTTCACCGCCAGCGCGCCGGTCGGCGGCAAGATCGACGCCAGCAGCGTCGGCGCGCCGCTCAACAGCGCCGCCAACAAGGTGGCGACCGACGTCGCCGCCTGGGTCGCGGCGCAAAAGGACTGATGGCCCGGCCGGGGTTTGAACGCCCCGGCCGCCGCCTTTTCCTTATCCCTCCAGGCTCTTGCTCGCCTGCTCGGTCACGTCCTTGGACAGGCCGGGCTCGTTCAGGATGCGCTGCAATTCCGCCCGCATCTGTGCGGCGCGGCCTTCATCGAAACGCTTCCAGCGGCCGAGCGGCGGCACCAGCCGGGCGGCGGTCTGCGGATTGAGCTTGTCGAGCGCGATGATGCAGTCCGCGACCAGCCGATAGCCCTTGCCCGACTTGTGGTGGAACGCCCATTGGTTGCCGGCAAAGGCGCCATAGAGCGACCGCACCCGGTTCGGATTATTGAGCGTGAACGCCTTGTGCTGGCCCAGCTCTGCAACCAGTTCCACCGTATCGGGATGAAAGGCGAAGGCCTGGGTCTGGAACCATTTGTCCAGGGTCAGCGCATCGTCGCTATAGCGATTATAGAAGATGTCGAGCGCCGCCTCCCGTTCCGGGCTGGTGCCACTTGCCAGCGTCGCCAGCGCCGACTGGCGCTCGGTCATGTTGTCGGCCTCGCTATACTGGCCATAGGCGATCGCCGGCCCGTCTTCCGCGCCCGAGGCGACCAGATAGAGCAGCGCGACATTGCGCAGCTTGCGCGCGCCCTTGGCGGCCGGAGAGACCGCGAAGGCGTTCGCCTTGGTTCTGGCATGAATATCGCGCCACAGCGGCTCCAGATCGGCGCCCAGACGCGTCTGGAGGGCATCGCGGGCGGCATGGATCGCATCCGGGTCCACCTGCTTCATCTGATCGCCCAGATAGGCTTCGCTCGGCAGGCGCACCGCCTCCGCGACGAAGGCGGGATCGAGCAGCGGATCGGTGATGGTGTTGCGCACCGCGTCGACCACTGCCGTCACATCGACGCTCTGGCCGGCCACCTGGCCGACCAGCACATTGACCATCAACTGCTGCATCGCCTCATAACGGGCGAAGGGATCGTCATCATGCGCCGACAGGAAGGCGAGATCGGCCTGGCTGCGATTGGTCTCGACGATCACCGGCGCGGAAAAGCCGCGGTTGATCGACAGGATCGGCATGCTGGCGAAATTGTCGAACGTGAAACGCTGCTGCGCCTCCGTCAGCATCAGCAGCTCATCACCATGATGACTGCCAGTCGCCGGATCATAGAGCGCGACGCGCAGCGGGATCGCCATCGGCCGCTTGTCGGGCTGGCCCGGCGTCGGCGGCACGCTCTGTTCCAGCATCAGTTCGGCGGTGCGGCTGACCGGATCATGGCTCAGCAGCGCGCGGACATGGGGCGTGCCCGCCTGTTCATACCAGCGGCGGAACTGGCCAAGGTCGATCTCGCCGCCCTCCTCCATCGCGCGGACGAAATCCTCGCAGGTCGCCGCCTCGCCATCATGCCTGTCGAAATAGAGGTCGGTGCCGGCGCGGAACCGCTCCGCCCCCAACATCAACGCCATCATGCGGATCAGCTCGGCGCCCTTGTTATAGATGGTCGCGGTGTAGAAGTTGCTGATTTCCATATAGGATTCAGGCCGCACCGGATGCGCCAAGGGCCCCGAATCCTCCTGGAACTGGGCCGCGCGCAGGATCCGCACATCCTCGATCCGCTTGACCGCATGGCTGCCCATGTCGGCCGAGAAATTCTGGTCGCGAAAGACGGTGAAGCCTTCCTTCAGCGACAACTGGAACCAGTCGCGACAGGTGACGCGATTGCCCGACCAGTTGTGAAAATATTCATGCGCCACCACACCCTCGACGCCATCATAATCGATGTCGGTCGCGGTCTCGGGATCGGCCAATATGTAGCGCGAATTGAAAATGTTGAGGCCTTTGTTCTCCATCGCGCCGAAATTGAAGTCGGCCACGGCGACGATGTTGAACACGTCCAGATCATATTTGCGGCCATAGACGCGCTCGTCCCAGGCCATGCTGTTCTTGAGCGCCTGCATCGCATGGTCGGTGCGCGGCAAGTCGGCCTCGCGCACCCAGATGCCCAGCGCCACTTCGCGCCCGCTCATCGTCACGAAACGGTCGGCGTTGCAGGCGAGGTCGCCCGCCACCAGCGCGAACAGATAACAAGGCTTGGGGAAAGGATCATTCCACAACGCCCAGTGGCGGCCGCCCTCCAGATCGCCCTGCTCGACCGGATCGCCATTGGCGAGCAGGATCGGGTAGCGCGCCTTGTCGGCGGTCAGCTTCACGCTGTAGCGCGACAGGATGTCCGGCCGGTCGGGGAAGAAGGTGATGCGGCGAAAGCCCTCCGCCTCGCACTGGGTGCAGAGCAGCCCGCCGCTGGCATAAAGGCCCATCAGCTTGCTGTTGCTCTCCGGCGCCAGCTCCACCAGCACCTCGACCTTGTGCGTCGCACCGCCGAGGGGCACGACCAGCGCGCCGGCCTCCAGCGTCCATTCCGTTTCGGTGAGGCTGCGGCCGTCGATCCTCACCGCCAGCGGCACCAGCCCATCGCCGTCGAGCCGCAGCGGCCGGTCATGGTCGCCATTGCGCGCCACTGACATGTCGGACCAGACCCGCGTCCGCGCGGCATCCAGGTCGAAGTCGAGGGCGATGTCGGGGACCAGCCAGTCGGGCACGCGATAATCGGCTCGGCGGATGATGGCGGGAGCGGCGGCTTGGGTGGATTGGATATCGGCCATGGCACCAGCCTAGTGCCTGATTCTGTGAGGGGGAAGCGCTTTGCACGTCCCCCTCATCCGGAACCGAACCGACACGGCTCTTTTAGATCCGCTCGCCCGACAGGCGCTGACACAGCATGTCGAGCTGGTCGAGCGTCGAATAGCGCAGCGACAACGTGCCCGGCCCGTCACCGCTGTCGGCAATCTCGACCTTCAGGCCCAATATATCGGCCAGATGCTGTTCCAGCGCGGCGATATCGGCATCCTTGCCACCGGGAGTTGCGCCGCGCAACTTGGGCTCGGCATCCTCGCCCTTCTTGGTCTTGCGCACCAGTTGCTCGGTCTCGCGGACCGAAAGCCCCTTCTGCTCGACCATCAGCGCCATCGATTCGCAGCCCGGCACGCCGATCAGCGCGCGGGCATGGCCCATGCTGATCCGCCCGTGCGACACCGCCTGCTGCACCGGATCGGGCAGGTCGAGCAGGCGCATCAGATTGGCGATATGGCTGCGCGACTTGCCGACGATGCGGCCCAGCGCTTCCTGGCTATGATGGAATTCGCCGATCAGCTTGCGATAGGCCTCGGCCTCTTCGATCGGGTTGAGATCCTCGCGCTGGATATTCTCGACCAGCGCGATTTCCAGCGTTTCCTGCTCGTCGAAATCGCGCACGATCGCCGGGATGCGATGCAACTGCGCCTTCTGCGCCGCGCGCCAGCGCCGCTCGCCCGCGACGATCTGGAAACCGCCGCCATGGGGACGGACGATGATCGGCTGGATCACGCCGCGCTTGGCGATGCTGTCGGCCAGCTCCTGCAGCGCGTCCTGGTCGAAATGACGACGCGGCTGTTCGGGGTGCGGCTGGATCAGCGCGACCTCGATATTCTGCACCGCCTTGCTCGACGGCGCAGCGCTGTTGGCGCTCGCCGCCACCGGCTCTTCCCGGCTGACATCGCCCAGCAGCGCCGACAGGCCGCGGCCCAGACCGTGCGGCCGCTTTACCGGCTTCTGCTTTTCCCCAATCTCGTCGCTCAAGCCGCTACCTCCTGTCGGGGAAGACGCGCGATCAGTTCGCGCGCCAGACGCATATAGGCTTCCGACCCCGAACAGCGGAAATCATAGATGAGCGCCGGCACGCCATGGCTCGGCGCCTCGGACAGGCGCACATTGCGCGGAATGACGGTGGTGAAGACGAGGTCGCCCAGCACGGCGCGCACATCGTCGGCGACCTGATCGGTCAGCCGGTTGCGACGGTCATACATGGTCAGCGCCACGCCCAGGATCGACAGGCCGGTGTTGAACCGGCTGCGGATGCGCTCGACCGTCTGCAACAGCTGCGACAGACCCTCCAGCGCGAAGAATTCACACTGCAACGGCACCAGCAGCGATTGCGCCGCAACCATCGCATTGACCGTCAACAGGCCAAGCGAAGGCGGGCAGTCGATCAGGCAGATGTCCCAGCGCCCGGCCGGCGCCTCGGACAGCACCCGTTCCAGCCGGTGGGTGCGCTGCTCATAATCGATCAGCTCGATCTCGGCGCCGGACAGATCCTGCGTCGCCGGGATCAGGTCCAGCTTGGGCACGCGGGTGGTGACGACCGCCTCGTCCAGTTCGCAATTGCCGACCAGCAGGTCATAGCTCGACCGTTCGCGGTCGGCATGATTGACGCCCAGCCCGGTCGAGGCATTGCCCTGCGGATCGAGATCGACCAGCAGCACGCGCAGCCCCGTCGCGGCCAGGCCGGTCGCCAGATTGATAGCCGTGGTGGTCTTGCCGACTCCGCCCTTCTGATTGGCGATGGCGATACAAATCATCCTCGACCCTTCTTTTTGACAGGTTTGACGGATCGCGCGACGATGATGGCGCTGTCGGCGTCGGTCACGCTGCGTTCCACATGAAACGCACCTTGCCATGCCGGACGCGCGGTCTCCAGTTCATTCTGCGCATTTCGTCCCTTGGGCAGCACCCAAATCGTCTTTTCATCGGACAGATGCTGCGCCGACTGGAGCAATTTGGGCAGCGGCGCATAGGCGCGGGCGCTGATGACGGCCGACTTGGTCGGCGGCGCGACCTCGACCCGTCCGCCAAAGACGGAGGCGTTGCTCAGACCCAGCTCTGCGATCACCTCATTGAGGAAGTCGATCCGCTTGCGGCGCGATTCGACCATGATCAGCGGCCGGTCGGACATGCTGGCGACGACAATGCCGGGCAGGCCGGCGCCCGAGCCGAGGTCCATCCAAGGCCCCTCCCCGGCATCCCTGGCATGCAGAAGCAGCTGGGCCGAGTCGACGATATGCCGTGCCCAGACATGGGGCCGGGTCGATTCGGCGATCAGATTCTGCTCGTCCATCGCGGACAGCAAAAGCGACACATAGCGCTCCAGCCGATCCCATGTTTCACGTGGAACATCAAAATGCGCATCGAGCCAGGCCCGCGCTTCGTCTTCGGTCATGCTGCCTTCCGCCGCACATGGACAAGGATGGCGGCGAGTGCCGCCGGGGTGATGCCGCGGATACGGCCCGCAGCGGCCAGCGTGTCGGGCCGTGCCCCGTCCAGCCGCTCGATCATTTCGGTCGACAGGCCGCCGACGCTGGCAAAGTCGAAGTCCGCTGGAATGGCCACGCGCTCATCCCGACGCAGGGCGGCGATCTCCGCATCCTGTCGTTCGAGATAGGGCGCATAATGGGCGTCCTCCAAAATCTCCGCCCGCAGATCTGCGGGCGCCTCTGCCAGGCTCGGTGCCAGCGTCACCAGCAGGTCGGCCTGCACTTCGGGGAAGCGCGCCCATTCGAACAGGCTGCGCCGCGCGCCATCCTGCCGCACACTCGCCCCTGCCCGCGCTATCTCGGTCGCGGTAAAGGGTCGCGCCAGTTCCGCTTCGATCGCGGCGCGCGCACTGGCCCGTGCGGCGAAGCGCGCCGCCCGAACCGGACCAATGATGCCATGGGCCAGGCCGATCTCGCCCAGCCGCGTCTCGGCATTGTCGGCGCGCAATCGCAGCCGATATTCCGCCCGCGCGGTCAGCATCCGATAGGGTTCGGTCACGCCCTGCAGCACCAGATCATCGATCATCACGCCGATATAGCTGCTCGCCCGGTCAAGGATCATCGGTGCTTCATCACGTGCCCGCGCCGCGGCGTTGGTGCCAGCGACCAGCCCCTGGGCGGCCGCCTCCTCATAGCCGGTCGTGCCATTGATCTGCCCCGCGCAGAAGAGGCCGGGCAGCGCCCGTACCTCCAGGCTGGCATCCAGCGCGCGCGGATCGATATGGTCATATTCGACCGCATAGCCCGGCACGACGATTTCGGCCTGCTCCAGCCCGCGCATCGACCGTATCATGGCCAGCTGTACATCGGCCGGCAGCGAGGTGCTGATGCCATTGGGATAGACCAGCGCGTCGTCCAGCCCTTCGGGCTCCAGGAAGATCTGATGGCCGTCGCGATCGCCGAAGCGGATCACCTTGTCCTCGATCGACGGGCAATAGCGCGGCCCCCGCCCCTCGATCACGCCACTGAACAAGGGCGATCGCCCCAGCCCTTCGCGGATGATCGCATGGGTCCGCTCATTGGTGCGGGTGATGGCACAGGCCAGTTGCGGCAGCGGCCGATGATCCGACAGCGGCGACATGGTCCAGCCCTCGCCGTCCGACGCCTGCTCCTCCAGCACCGCCCAGTCGATGGTGCGGCCGTCAATGCGCGGCGGCGTCCCGGTCTTCAGCCGGCCGATCGGCAGGCCGATCTCGCGCAACTGCACCCCCAGCGCGGTTGCCGCCCGCTCGCCAGTGCGACCGCCGACATCCACATCCTCACCCCGGAACAGCTTGCCGCCCAGGAAGGTGCCGGTCGCCAGCACGACCGAGAGCGCCTCCAGCGTCCGGCCATCGGCCAGCGCCAGACCCGCCACCGCGCCCTCGCGGACCATCAGGCCCACCGCCTCGCCCTCGACGATCTCCAGTCCCGCCTGGGCGTCGAGCATCTGATGGATCGACGCCTTGTAGCGCTTGCGGTCGGCCTGCACGCGCGGCCCCTGCACGGCGGCGCCCTTGCTGCTGTTGAGCATGCGATAATGGATGGCACCGGCGTCAGCGGCGCGGCCGATCAAGCCGTCGAGCGCATCCACTTCACGGACCAGATGGCCCTTGCCCAGACCACCGATCGCCGGGTTGCAGGACATGGCGCCCACGGTCGCCCGTTCGAAGGTCAGCAGCGCCACCGCTGCGCCCTTGCGCGCTGCCGCAGCGGCCGCCTCGCAGCCGGCATGGCCGCCACCGACCACGATCACATCATAGCTTGTTCGCATGGCGGCCCCATATCAGATTCAGGGGCCTGCGGTCAAAAGCGTTCCACGTGGAACATCGCACTATCAGCCATCACACGCGGAAATTTCGCTTACTTCCCGATACAGAATCCCGAGAAGAGACGGTCGAGCATATTTTCGGTCCCCGCCTGTCCGGTCAGCGTATCGATTGTCCGCCGCCCCAGGCGCAACTCCTCCGCCAATACCAGCAGGTCGCGGGCTTCTCCTGCGGCGAGCAGATGATCGTGCAGTTGGCGTACGCCGTCCCGCTGCCGCGCATGCAGGGCATAGTCGCCCTCGCCCGGCAGCAGCGTCGCCGCCCGATCGAGCAGCATCGTCACAAGCGCATCCACCCCCTCCCCCGTCCGCGCCGACAGACGCAGGCCGGGCCGGTCGGAACCGTACAGCGCGACATCGCTCTGCGCCGCAATCAGCAGCGCATCCTCGCGCGGTGCCTCGGCCGGGTCGCCCAGCCACAGGATGATGTCCGCCGCCTCCAGCGCGGCGCGTGCGCGATCGATGCCGATCGCCTCGATCGCATCGCCGGTCTCGTCGCGCAGTCCGGCCGTGTCGGTGAACAGGAAGGCGGTGGCGCCAATCGCGGCGGGCACCTCGATCCGGTCGCGGGTGGTACCGGCAATATCGGACACGATCGCCGCCTCGCGCCCCACCAGCCGGTTGAGCAAGGTCGACTTGCCGGCATTGGGCGGCCCGGCCAGCACCACCCGGATGCCGTCGCGCAGCCGCTCGGCCGAAGGTGCCGCCAGCAACGCACCGACATCGTCCGCCAGTGCCATCACCCCTTGCCCGATCCGCGCCTCGATATCGGCGTCGGGCACATCATCCTCGTCGGAGAAGTCGAGCGCAGCCTCGGCCATCGCCGACAGGTCGAGCAGCCGCATCCGCCAGCCGTCGATCCGCTGCGAGAAATGGCCCTCCATCATCGCCAGTGCCGCGCGCCGCTGCTGCTGCGTCTCGGCCGCCAGCAGGTCGGCCAGTCCTTCGACCTCGTTCAGGTCCATGCGGCCATGGGCAAAGGCGCGGCGGGTGAATTCGCCCGCAGTTGCGCGGCGCAACTGTGGCATCGCGCCCAGCGCCGCCTCGACAGCCGCGATCACCGCCCGACCGCCATGGCAATGCAGCTCGGCCATATCCTCGCCCGTCACGGTACGCGGCCCCGGCAACCACAAGAGCAGCGCCCGGTCGAGCGGCGTAGCGTCGCGCGGATCGCTCAGCAGCGCCAGGCTCGCCATGCGGGGGGTGGGCAGTCGCCCGGCCAGCGCCTGCAACGCCGTGCCCGCCATCGGGCCGCTGACGCGCACCACGCCAATCCCCGCCGGCGGCGCGCCGCTCGACAGGGCGAAGATCGTCTCGCTCACTTAATCCTTCTTGTCGCCATTCTTGCCCGCCATGCCGGACAGGCCGATATCCATCATCTGCTTGAACAGTCGCACGCCGGCATCGCCCATCGGCGAGAAGCTCTTGAACAGCGTCTCCATCTGCTCGACGCTGCCAATGCCGTCCATGCTGTCGAGCATCGTCTTGATATATTTGTCGTGGATGGGGCTGACATCCGGCAGGCCCAGAAAGGCGCGCGCCTCGGCCGGGGTGCAATCCACGTCGACGGTCACTTTCATCTGCTGCCCTTCCCTGTCGCGGTCATCCGCCTGTCGCTCCATCTCATGCCGCAAACAGGCCGGCGATGGCAAATTTTTTGGGCGCGACAGCGCGCTTGCACCCCTCGCCCAAGGCGCCAATATGCGCCTCGACCTAACAGACTCCCAAGGCGGAAGGATATCCCATGGCAGACTATATTCCGATCAAGACGCTGGAAGGCGACGGCCAGTTCGACGCCTATGTCGCCACGCCCGACAGCGCCCCTAAGGCGGCGATCATCGTCATACAGGAGATTTTCGGCGTCAATGAAGGCATCCGCCGCAAATGCGACAGCTGGGCCCGCGCCGGCTATCTGGCGATCGCGCCCGACCTGTTCTGGCGCATCGATCCGCATATCGAGCTGGACGCTGACATCCCCGAACAGATGCAGCAGGCACTCGCCTATATCCCCCGCTTCAACCAGGATCAGGGCGTCCGCGATATCGAGGCGACCATCCGCGCCGCCCGCGCGATGCTGGAAGGCCCGGCCAAGGTCGGCGTCGTCGGCTATTGCCTGGGCGGTCGCGTCGCCTTCATGACCGCCTGCCGCACCGATGGCGATGCCTTTGTCGGCTATTATGGCGTGGGCATCGACGGGTTGCTGGGCGAACAACATGCCATCGGCAAGCCGACCATGCTGCATATCCCGACCAATGACGGCTTCGTCCCCGCCGACGTTCAGGCCAAGATGCATGACGGGCTGAAGGACAACCGCCACGTCACCCTGCATGATTATGAAGGGCTGGATCATGGCTTCGCCGCCGAGATGGGCGATCGCCGCGTCGAGGAAGCCGCTCAATTGGCCGACCGTCGCACCGCCGACTTCTTCGCGCAAGCGCTCGCCTGATGTCGGGCGAAGCATGGCGGATGATCGTCCGCGCCCATGGCGGGCCCGAGGCGATCGAGCGCGAGAATTTCGATCCGGGCACGCCCGGTGAAGGCGAGGTGCTGATCGCGCAGGATGCGGTCGGCCTCAACTTCATCGACACCTATTATCGCACCGGCCTCTACCCCGCCCCCCTGCCCCTAACACTGGGATCGGAGGGTGCGGGCCATGTCGTCGCGGTTGGTGCGGGCGTCAGTGGCATTGCCGTGGGCGACAAGGTCGGCTGCGCCGCCGGCTTGGGCGCCTATGCCACCCACCGCATCGTCCCGGCCGATCGCATGGTGCGCATCCCCGATGCGGTCAGCACCCGCGATGCCGCCGCAATGATGCTCAAGGGCATGACCGCCTGTTATCTGGCCGAGGACATGATCGACCTGCTGCCCGGCGATGTGGCGCTGGTCCATGCCGCCGCCGGTGGTGTCGGATCGGTGCTGGTGCCCTGGCTGCGCGACAAGGGCGTGGTCGTGATCGCCCATAGCGGATCGCCCAAAAAGGCGGCCAGGGTCGATGCCGACCACAGCCTGTCCGGCCCGCTCGACGATCTGGCGGCACAAGTGCGCGACCTGACCGACGGTAAGGGTGTCGCCGTTGCCTATGATGGCGTCGGCAAGGACAGTTGGGCCGCCTCGCTCGCCAGCCTACGCCGCCGCGGTCTGCTGGTCAGCTATGGCAATGCGTCGGGCGCGGTGCCGCCGATCAGCCTGCTCGATCTCAGCCGCAACGGCTCGCTCTATGTCAGCCGCCCGACCCTGTTCGACTATGTCGCGACGGCGGAAGATCTGGCCAACACCGCCGAACGCCTGTTCGATCGGATGGCGCGCGGGATCGTGTCAGCGCAGATCGGCCAGAGCTTCGCTCTCGCCGACGCTGCGGACGCCCATTGGGCACTCGAAGGACGCCAAACAACAGGCAGCACAATCCTGCTGCCCTGAGTCGCTATCCAGCCAGTCGAATTCCACTGGGGGCAGCATGTCACATGCCGCCCTTTTTTTTGCGAATACCCCGCCCGCCCCTTCCCTATTGATCGTCATTTGCAGTATCCGGCCACCAAATACATCGTTCGCAAAAGAAGCATATGCCCCGATTGACCCAGTTGATCCTGCTACCCTGGTGGACCATACGGTTAGCAACCGGCACAAAATCCTTTATTGACAATCCCTTGATTGGCTCAGCTCGTTTGAACGCCCTTGGTCTTCATGTCGGACGCGTTCGGATTGCACAGTGGATGTCCAATCGCCGTAGATTTCGTCTCGCGAATACACTTACTCCCACCGACCGCCTTGCCTTCGATCGCGATGGCTTCGTCGAGATTCGTGATTTTCTCCCGCCTGAGCAGTTTGCCGCCTTACGCAAGCAGATAGCGGCCTATGAGGCTGTTCCACGTGAAATGGTTCAGGGACACACCATCACTCGGCGCTTCGCACTGGATGGAGACGCCCGACGCGCAATGCCCGCGCTCGATAGCTTCCTGCGTCACCCTCGCTGGCGTGCGCTGGCCCGCTATGCAGCGAGCTTCAATGTCGAACCTCTCATCTACATCCAGACCATTCTCACCCATCGACGGGAAGGCGCGCCCGATCCTCAGACCCAACTGCACGCCGATACCTTCCATCCTGCGATGAAGGCCTGGCTGTTCCTGGAGGACGTCCCGGCCGAAGGCGGCCCCTTCACCTATGTGCCCGGATCGCATCGACTGACCCCCGCGCGCGCGGCGTGGGAGAAACAGCGCAGCCTGACAGCGCGAGATGGCGATTGCCGTCTGTCGGCGCGCGGCTCGCTACGGATCGACGAAACGGAACTGGCCGGTCTTGGCCTCCCGCCGCCGCGCCAGTTTCCGGTCCCTGCCAACACATTGGTCATCGCCGACACATTCGGCTTCCATGCGCGCGGAGAAGCGGCGCAGCGTTCCACCCGCGTCGAACTCTGGGCCTATGGCCGGCGCAACCCCTTCCGCCCGCTGGTGGGGCTCGACCTGTGGAGCCTGCCCGGCATCACCGAACGGCGCATCAACCTGCGCTGGGGGCTGCGCGATGCCGTGGCACGCTGGATCGGCCACCCCTGGCGGCCCGCAGGCATGAAAAGGCCCGCCGACGACTGAGCGTGGGCGGGCCGATCACGATAGTGTTGATCAGATCGATCAAAAGAGCGTCAATATGCCCACCGACCGATCCATGATGCCGTCATAGATCATCGAGCAGGCCACATAGACGATCACCGCCAGGCCAAGATAGGCCAGCCAGCGGAAGCGCTCGATATATTTGGCGATGATGTTCGCCGCGATGCCCATCATCGCCACCGACAGGATCAGGCCGATGATCAGGATGCCTGGATGCTCCCGCGCGGCACCGGCCACGGCCAGCACATTGTCCAGGCTCATGCTGACGTCGGCGATCGCCACCGACCAGGCGGCGGCGGCAAAGCTCTTGGCCGGGCGCACGCCCGACACATCATCGTCGCTCGGATCGTCAGGCGTATGCGCGCCGGCATTGGGCCGCAGCTCGCGCCACATCTTCCAGCTGACCCACAGCAGCAGCAGGCCGCCGGCCAGGATCAGGCCGACAATCTGCATCAACTGGCTGACCACCAGTGCGAAACCGATGCGCAGCACCAGCGCGGCGATGATGCCGATCAGGATGACCTGCTGGCGCTGCTTGGGCGGCAGGCCGGCGGCCAGGGCACCGACGACGATCGCATTGTCGCCCGCCAGCAGGATATCGATCATCAACACCTGGCCAAAGGCGGCCAGGGCGCTGGGCGTCCCGATATTGCTGAAGTCGTTGACGATATGCTGCCAGATATCCGCCGGGGAACCGAGCCCCTGGGCGGCCGAAGCGGCGGTGGCGATAAGGTCGAGCATGACGGCCTAACGTCCCTGTATGTGAAAATGAAGAAAGCCGGACCATATACATGGCCCGGCTCTTACCGCAAAATATATGGCAGGGTGGCTGCACATCCGCGCAGCCGCCGCCGCGCTTACTGGTTCATGGTCGCGAAGAAATCCTCGTTGGTCTTGGAATCCTTCATCTTGTCGAGCAGGAATTCCATCGCGTCGACCGTGCCCATCTGCATGAGGATGCGGCGCAGCACCCACATCTTGCTGAGCGTCGGCTTCTCGACCAGCAGCTCTTCCTTGCGGGTGCCGGACTTGCCGACGTCCAGCGCCGGGAAGATGCGCTTGTCCGCAACCTTGCGGTCCAGCACGATTTCCGAGTTGCCGGTGCCCTTGAACTCTTCGAAGATGACTTCGTCCATGCGGCTGCCGGTGTCGATCAGCGCGGTCGCGATGATCGAGAGCGAGCCGCCCTCCTCGATGTTGCGCGCGGCGCCGAAGAAGCGCTTGGGACGCTGCAGCGCATTGGCGTCGACACCGCCGGTCAGCACCTTGCCCGACGAGGGCACGACGGTGTTGTAGGCGCGGCCGAGGCGGGTGATCGAGTCGAGCAGGATGACGACATCCTTCTTGTGCTCGACCAGGCGCTTGGCCTTCTCGATCACCATTTCGGCGACCTGGACGTGGCGGGTGGCAGGCTCGTCGAAGGTCGAGGAGACAACCTCGCCCTTCACGCTGCGCTGCATGTCGGTGACTTCTTCCGGACGCTCGTCGATCAGCAGCACGATCAGGAAGACTTCGGGATGATTGTCGGTGATGGCCTTGGCGATATTCTGCAGCATCACCGTCTTGCCGACGCGCGGCGGCGCGACGATCAGCGTACGCTGGCCCTTGCCCTGCGGCGAGACGATATCGATGACGCGGGCCGACTTGTCCTTGATGGTCGGGTCCAGCGTGTCGAGGCGCAGCTTCTGCTCGGGATAGAGCGGGGTCAGGTTGTCGAAATTGACGCGATGGCGGACGACGTCCGGATCATCGAAATTGACCGACAGCAGCTTGGTCAGCGCGAAATAACGCTCGCCATCCTTGGGCGCGCGGATCTCGCCCTCGACCGTGTCGCCGGTGCGCAGGCCGAAGCGACGGACCTGGTTCGGCGAGACATAGATGTCGTCGGGACCGGCCAGGAAATTCGCCTCCGGGCTGCGCAGAAAGCCGAAGCCGTCCGGCAGCACCTCGATCGTGCCC
This sequence comes from Sphingobium sp. LF-16, assembly GCF_003711185.1. NCBI lineage: Bacteria > Pseudomonadati > Pseudomonadota > Alphaproteobacteria > Sphingomonadales > Sphingobiaceae > Sphingobium > Sphingobium sp. LF-16. The sequence continues at coordinate 3,597,859 of NZ_CP029335.1, forward strand.
TCACCCATGATCTGCGCGCCATTTTCGGCCTCGGCCTTCAGGATGGCGAACATCAGATCCTGCTTGCGCAGGGTCGATGCGCCCTCGACGCCCAGTTCTTCCGCCATGGTGACGAGGTCGGCGGGAACTGTCTTTTTGAGGTCCTTGAGATGCATTGCGAGTCGGTCCGATGGAGTGAGGGATAGAATAGCCGGGTAAGAAAGGAGATTTTGCCCGGTCAATGTCTCGGGAAAGCCTCGCGCCGGAAGGGCGAGGGGAATAGTCGGCGTTTAGCGAGCGCCCGGCCCTCAAGTCAAGCGAGGACATTTCCCTATTCCGCCTGAAATCATGGGCGATCCGGGGATTTTCGACAGGTGGTGCCCCATCTGCGGCGATGGACGACATATCCTGCCCCGTGATATGATGAGACATAAAATATCGGAAGGATGAGGAAATGCGTTATTTCCGTGCCCTGATGGCGATCGCCACGGGCGCGCTCACCGCGCTGCCACTCGCCGCGCAGGACAGCCCCCCGCTCGATCCCGACATACCACCCACCGTCGTCCGCACCGGCCCCTCGCTCGACGACCGCGTCACCATTCCCATCAATATCGACGGCAAGGGGCCGTGGAACTTCGTGATCGACACCGGCTCGCAGCGCACGGTCATCGCCCGCGACCTGGCCGACCGGCTCGCCCTGCCCAATCGGCGGATCGTCACCATCCTCAGCATGACCGGCAAGGCGGAGGTGCCGACCGTCGCCGTGCCCCGGCTCGGTTTCGGCGCGACCACGGTGGACGATATAGAGGCACCGGTGCTGAACGGCGAGCATCTGGGCGCCGCCGGCCTGCTCGGCCTCGACAGCCTGCATGCCAAGCGGGTGCTGCTCAATTTCCGCACCGGCCGGATGGAAATCAGCGAAAGCCGCCGCCTGCCCCCGCGCGATCCCGATGCGATCATCGTCGAGGCGCGCCGGCGCAAGGGGCAGCTGATCCTGCTGGATTCCGATGTCAACGGGATGAAGGTGAACATCATCCTCGATACCGGCGCCAATTTCAGCGTCGGCAATCTGGCGCTGCGCGACAAGCTGGTGCGCAAGAAGCGCGCCCCCGAACTGCTACAGGCCAGCCTGATCAGCGTGACCGGCGACACGCTGACCGGCGATGTCGGGCGGCTGGATTTCGTGCGCATGGGCCGGGTCAAGCTGACCGGCGTGCCGGTGCTGTTTGCCGAGGCCAGCCCCTTTGCCGAGCTGGGTTTGGCCGACAAGCCGGCGCTGATGCTGGGGATGAACGCGCTGCGGCTGTTCGACCGGGTTGCGATCGACTTCGGTCGGGGCAAGGTGGACTTCCTGCTGCCCGATACCGGCGCGCTCGATCCGGTCCGGCTGGCCGCCTCAGCGCCCCGTCAGGGACGCTGAGGCACGGGATCAGGGATTGTCGGGTCGCTGCTGCTGGGCCGGCTGGCGCTGGCGCGGCGTGCGGCCCAGCACATTGTCGATCCACTGCTGGTCCAGGCGCGGCGGCGCCGGGCGATCGGCCGGATCGGGCTGAGCCATATCCTCGCCATCCTCCGCCTCGCTGCCGGCCGGCCGAGCACGGTCGATCGGCAGGCCATTCTCATCGACCATCATGCCGCCTTCCATGCCGTTATCCGGCTGGCCGTAATAGGCCTCCTCGTCCGGCTCCAGCTGCCATTCGGGCAGGGTGACCTGGGTCTCGAACTGCTCCACCGGCCGCTTGGCGACGGCGACCTTCATATAATCGGAAAAGGCGTGGGCCGGCGCGCGACCGCCATAGAGCGAAGGCACCGCCTTGGCGTCATCCCGGCCGACCCAGACGCCAGTGGTGATGCCGCTGGAAAAGCCCAAGAACCAGCCATCCTTGCCGCTGTTGGTGGTGCCGGTCTTGCCCGCGACCGGGCGACCGATCTGCGCTGCCCTGCCGGTGCCGGTGCTGACCGCGGTCTGCATCAGGTCGGTCATGCCCGCCGCGACCCAGGGCGCCACCAGCACGCGGCTGGTATCATCCTGATGCTGGTAGAGCATCCGCCCGTCGGCGGTCGTCACCTTGGTGATGCCATAGGGGGTGACCGCCACGCCCTTGCGCGCGATCGAGGCGAAGGCGCGGGTCATGTCGATCAGCCGCACGTCCGACGTGCCCAGCACCATCGAGGGGTGGGTGTTGATCGGCGTGGTGATGCCGAAGCGGCGCGCCATGTCGGCGACGGTCGGGAAGCCGACCTCCACGCCCAGCTTCGCCGCGACCGTGTTGATCGAATAGGCAAAGGCGGTGCGGATATCGATCGCGCCGGCAAAGCGGCCATTGCTGTTGCGCGGGCTCCAGCCATTGATCGTCACCGGCTCGTCGGTAACGCCGGTATCGGGCGTATAGCCCGCCTCCAGCGCCGCCATGTAGACGAAGATCTTCCAGGCCGAGCCGGGCTGGCGCACGGCGGTCGTCGCGCGATTATAGTTGGACGTCACATAGTCGAGCCCGCCGACCATGGCGCGCACCGCGCCGTCGCGATCCAGGCTGACCAGCGCGCCCTGCATGCCGTTCGACACATTGGCCTTCACCGCGGCGGTCGCCGCATTCTGCATGCCAAGGTCAATGGTGGTATAGACTTCCAGCGGCTCATTGGGCTCGTCGATCAGCGTATCGAGCTGCGGCAGCGCCCAGTCGGTGAAATAGCGCACGCTGTTCTGCGGCGGCTCGGGCGCCATGCGCACGCCAGCCAGATTGGCATTGGCATGATCGGCAGCGCTGATCTTGCCATTTTCCTGCATCAGGTCGAGCACCACGCCGGCGCGGCCGATCGCGGCCTCGGCATCGGCGGTGGGGGAATAGCTGGACGGCGCCTTCACCAGGCCGGCGATGATCGCCGCCTCGGGCAGGTCCAGGCTCTGCGCGGGATGGCCGAAAAATTTGCGGCTGGCGGCGTCGATGCCATAGGCCCCGCCGCCGAAATAGACCTTGTTGAGATAGAGTTCCAGGATCTGCTGCTTGGAGAATTTGCGCTCCAGCGCCATCGCCAGCACCATCTCGCGGACCTTGCGGCCCCAGCTATAGCTGTTGTTGAGGAAGATGTTGCGCGCGACCTGCTGGGTGATGGTCGAGGCACCCTGCCAGCGCCGGCCGCTGCCGCGCCGTTCCAGCGCGACCCAGGCCGCGCGTGCCATGCCGACCGGATCGACGCCGGGGTGCATGTAGAAACGGCGATCCTCGGTCGACACCATCGCATCGACCATGACCGAGGGGATCTGGTCATAGCTCAGCCAGCGGCCAAAGCTCGGCCCCAGGGAGACGATGACCGATCCGTCCGCCGCATGGACGCGGATCATCTGGCCATTGGGGGAGGATTTTAGGCTGTTATAGTCGGGCAGTGACTGCATCGCGATGAACACGGCCACGCCGATCGCGACCAAGCCGGCAAAGGCGCCGACCAGACCGATCTTTAGCCCGCGCACCAGCCATTTCTTCGCCTTGCCCGGCGCCTTCTTGCTCTTGTCAGATCGTGCCATTTGCCGCCCCGGATACGCGCTATTACCGGCCCGGACCAGCGCAAATCAGGGCGCTCGTCCGGAAAACTCCCCGGTCTGTAAGGATGATGCGGCTTTACCCGCGATGAATATTATCGGTGGAGGTCCGAACAAGCCGGGGCGGGCAGGACATGCTGCCCCCGCCCCGCACCAGTCCGTCCCTATGACGCTCTTATTCCGCGTCGTCGCGCGACTTGAAATCCAGCGACGCGCTGTTCATGCAGTAACGCAGGCCGTTGACGCCGGGGCCGTCAGGGAAAACATGGCCCAGATGGCTCTCGCAGGTGGCGCAGCGCACCTCGGTGCGGATCATGCCATGGCTGGCGTCGCGAATTTCCTCGACCGCGTCGATATCGACCGGCGCGGTGAAGCTGGGCCAGCCCGACCCGCTGTCATATTTTTCCTCGGCATCGAACAGTTCCGCGCCGCAACCGGCGCAATAATAGACGCCATCCGCCTTGTTGCTGTTATATTTGCCGGTGAAGGCCCGTTCGGTGCCCGCTTCGCGCAGCACATGATATTGTTCGGGGGAAAGGCGCGCACGCCATTCGGCTTCGCTCAGGTCCAGCTTTTCCATGGCGGCAATATGGCGTCCGCCGAAGACCTTATCAAGTCCGCGATCAGGCCCGCTCGCGCGCCGCCTGTCGGGCGATCGCCAGCAGCTCGTGCCGCACCAGTAGGTCGCCAAGCCCCTTGCCGCCGCGGCTGGACCGTTCGGCCTGGGCCAGACGCTGGATGACGCGGGCGATGCCGGTCGCGTCCCACAGCCGCACCTGGCGGGTGACCAGCCCCTTCTCCTTCCAGAAGACCGCCTTGCCGGCCGATTCCACCGCCGCCTCCAGCCGTCCACTGCTGTCGAAATCCGCGCGGATATTGGCGATCAGCATTGCACGGGTCAGCAGCGGCCGGATCACCGACGCCATGGCCGCGCCGATCTCCGCCAGATTGTTGAGTTCCTTGTGCATCGCCCGGAGGTCGCCGCCCAGCACCGCATTGACCAGCGGCGCCGCGTCGGAATCGGGATTGTCGGCCGACAGCGCGTCCAGCGCCTCCGCCGTCGCCTCGCGCGGCTGTTCCGGCGCGGCGTCGAGATAGAGGACCAGCTTCTCGATCTCGATTCCCATCAGCGCCCGGTCGCCATTGGCCAGGTCGACGATGCGGCGCGCCAGTTCGTGCGGCAGGCGCAGGCCGTTCTCGCGCGCGGTCGCCATCGCGATCTGCTCCGCCTCGCGAGCATCGGGCTGATAGGAGATGAAGGCCATGCAGCCCTTATGGTCGAGCGCCAGCTTGACCAGCTTCGACGTCGCCTTGAGCGCGCCGGCGATCGCGATCACCGGATTGCCCGCCGCCTCCGCCTCCAGCAACGCCGTGACCGCCGGCAGCGATTCGTCGCCCATGCCGTTGATACGCACCCAGCGCTTGTCGCCGAACATGGAGAAGGATGCCGCTTCGTCCGCCAGCCGTGCCGGATCCTCGCGCAGCGTGGCCACGTCCAGATCAACCCGCTCGGCCCCCGGCCCCATCGCCCGCTCCAGCCGCCTGGCAAGCGCGGTGCTGCCCGCCTCGTCAGGACCGTAGAGCAGGAAGAAGCGGATATCCGACGGCGGCGCGTCGAGCGCCTTTTCTATCTGGCCGCGATTGGCTTTCACTGGCCGGTCGACGCCGCCGACGATGGGGCTGGCGATGGCGCCGCCTGGGCACCTTCCTTGCGCGTCGCATACAGCGCCAGGCGGGTGACAATCTGGTCGGCGACGATCTCCGACAGCCGCTCCAGCGCCGTGTCTTCGGCCGCGATCGTCGCATATTCGCTCGACGTCGCGTTGATGCCGGCGTCCGACCCGGCGCTGTCGTCCAGCACCTGCGCACCGGTCGCTTCATCGATCAGCTGATAGCGCGCCCGCAGCGTGCGCCGCTCACGGGTGATGGCCGCGTCGGACCGCAGACCGAAACCGCTGATCTGGTCGTCCAGCTTCACCACCAGCTTGTAGCTGGGGCCGGAACCATTGCTGATCGCGCCAAGCCGGTCGTTGAGGGCGTTGCGCATCAGCCAGCCGCCCTTGCCCGCAATATCCTGCACCTCGACATGGCCCAGCCCCTGCGCCACCGCGCCATGGCTGCCGCCGCCATAGACCGGCCGCAGCCCACAGGCAGTGAGAAGAGGTGCGGTGAGAAGAGTCAGGGCGACGAGGGGAAGGATGCGCTTCATGGGCATGATCCTTATCCCGTCACCCCGCCCTTGTCGAACCAAAGGTCGGGGTGACGGGCACAGGTCAGATGACCAGATTGACCAGACGGTCGGGCACCACGATCACCTTCTTGGGGGTGGCGCCATCCAGCGTGCGAACAACGTTCGGCGCCGCCAGTGCCAGCTTTTCCAGCTCGTCCTTGGGCGTGCCCTTGGGCACGGTGATGGTGTCGCGCAGCTTGCCCATCACCTGGCAGGCGATGGTCACTTCATCCTCGACCAGCAGCGCCGGATCGACCGCCGGCCAGGCGGCTTCGGCGATCAGGCCCGGCTGCGCCATCTCGGCCCAGCCCTCTTCGGCCAGATGCGGGGTCATCGGCGCGACCAGCAGCGCCAGCGCGCGGATCGCCGCGGTGCGGCTGGCCGACGGCTTGGCCTTCTCGATCGCGTTGACCAGCTCATAGATCTTGGCGACGGCCTTGTTGAAGCCCAGCGCCTCGATATCCTTGGCGACGCCGTCAATCGTCTGGTGCAGCTTGCGATCCAAGGCCTTGTCCTGGCCTTCCGCCGCCGCATCCGCTTCGCCGAACAGGCGCCAGACGCGGTTGACGAAGCGCCAGCTGCCCTCGATGCCAGCCTCGGTCCAGGGCAGGTCGCGCTCGGGCGGGCTGTCCGACAGCATGAACCAGCGCACGGCGTCGGCACCATATTGTTCGATGATGTCATCGGGATCGACGACATTCTTCTTCGACTTGGACATCTTCTCGACGCGGCCGACCGTGACCGGCGCCCCGCTCTCGATATGGATATAGTCGTCGCCGGACTTCTTGATTTCCTGCGGCGACAGCCAGCTGCCATCGCCGGCCTTGTAGGTCTCGTGGGTCACCATGCCCTGCGTGAACAGGCCGGTGAAGGGCTCGGCAAAGCCCAGCTGACCCATATGCTGCAGCGCGCGGGTCCAGAAACGGGCATAGAGGAGATGCAGGATCGCATGTTCCACGCCGCCAATATACTGGCCGACCGGCAGCCACTGCTCCACGGTCGCGCGATCGAACGGCTTGTCGTCGGGCTGGCTGGCGAAGCGGATGAAATACCAGCTCGAATCCGCGAAGGTGTCGAGCGTGTCGGTCTCGCGCCGCGCCGCCTTGCCGCAGGACGGGCAATCGACATGCTTCCAGCTCGGGTGACGATCCAGCGGATTGCCGGGAATGTCGAAGGTCACATCCTCGGGCAGCTTCACCGGCAGCTGGTCCTTGGGCACGCCCACCACGCCACAATCATCGCAATGGATGACCGGGATCGGGGTGCCCCAGTAACGCTGGCGCGACACGCCCCAGTCGCGCAGGCGGAACACGGTCTTGCCCGCGCCCCAGCCTTCGCCCTCGGCGCGGGCGATGACGGCCGCCTTGGCGGCTTCGACCGCCATGCCGTCCAGGAAGCGCGAGTTCACCAGATGGCCGGGACCGGTATAGGCCTCGTCATGGATCGGCTTGTCGGCTTCGCCCTCCGGCGCAACCACGCGCTCGACCGGCAGCATATATTTGCGGGCGAAGTCGAGGTCGCGCTGGTCATGCGCGGGCACGCCCATGACGGCGCCGGTGCCATAGTCCATCAGCACGAAATTGGCGATGAAGACAGGCAGGTGCCAGTCCGGATCGAACGGATGCGCGACCGTCAGGCCGGTGTCGAAGCCCAGCTTCTCCGCCGTTTCCAGCTCGGCAGCGGTGGTGCCGCCTTCCTTGCACTTTTCGATGAAGGCAACGGCATCGGGATTGTTCGCGGCGACGGCCTGCGCGACCGGGTGGTCGGCCGCGATCGCGACGAAGCTGGCGCCGAAGATCGTGTCGGGACGGGTCGAATAGACCTCGATCTCGCTGTCGAACGGCGCGACCGGCTTGAAGCTGAACTGCAGGCCGACCGACTTGCCGATCCAGTTTTCCTGCATCAGCCGCACCTTGTCGGGCCACTGGTCGAGCGTCTGGAGGCCCTCCAGCAGATCGTCGGCGAACTGGGTGATCTTGAGGAACCACTGGTTGAGCTTGCGCTTCTCGACCAGCGCGCCCGATCGCCAGCCGCGCCCGTCGATCACCTGCTCGTTCGCCAGCACGGTCATGTCGACCGGATCCCAGTTGACCTGGCTTTCCTTGCGATAGACCAGGCCCGATTCCAGCATGTCCAGGAACAGCGCCTGTTCATGGCCATAATAGTCCGGCTCGCAGGTGGCGAGTTCGCGGCTCCAGTCGATCGCGAAACCCAGCTTTTTCAGCTGCGCGCGCATGTTGGCAATGTTGGACCGGGTCCATTCGCCCGGATGCACCTTTTTTTCCATCGCCGCATTTTCGGCCGGCATGCCGAACGCGTCCCAGCCCATCGGATGCAGCACTTCATGGCCGGTCATCCGGCGGAAGCGCGCCAGCACGTCGCCCATCGAATAGTTGCGGACATGACCGATATGGATGCGCCCCGACGGATAGGGGAACATCTCCAGCACGTAGCTCCGCGGCTTCGTCGAGGCATCGTCCGCCTTGAAGCTCTGCTTCTCGTCCCAGACGGCCTGCCAGCGGGCGTCGGCCTCCAGCGGGTTGAAGCGCCTTTGCATGTCATGTCCTTACAAATGCAAGCGGGCTGGGCTCTGTGAAAGCCCAGCCCCGATGGTTTGAAAACAGGGCGTTACCGTATCAGTCGCGCCCGAAAGGGGTGGTTCAGCCGATCGCCATGCGGCGCAGGTCGCGCGCCTTGGTCAGGATAATCTCTTCCAGCTTCTGCACCGTCGCGGCCTGCACCGGGGCATCGACCCACTGGCCATTCTGGTTGACCTGGCGGCTGGCGGCCACGCGCAGCGCGTCGGCGCGCAGATCCTGGTCCAGGATCGACACGGTGACCTTCATCCGTTCACTCGGCGTGTTGGGGTTGGTATACCAGTCGGTGACGATGACGCCGCCGTTGGAATCGGTCTGCACCATCGGCATGAAGGACAGCGTATCCAGGCTGGCGCGCCACAGATAGGCGTTGACGCCGATGGTGGTGACCTTCGACGCGGCCAGATCGGCCTTGGGCCGTTCCTTCGCGCCGCCCCCGCATGCGGCAAGCGGCAGGAGCGCAGCCAGCAGAAGACCGGAGGAAAGGGTAACGGGAAGGCGACGGACCATCAGGCATGTCCTAGCTTGAAAAAGACGAAAAACGCCCCGCTTCTATAGTCGACGCGCGCCATTGGGCAAGGGGGCGCGCGGGTCCGACACGCCACGGATCGTCGCAACCCGTCCTCGGAGTCTGTGTGCTCTGTGCAACAGCTCAGACAAAAAGCGGATAGCGCCTCTGGTCAATGGCGCTTTTTGGTGTCTAATGCGTCTTGAAAAATAACCGGTGGGGAAGAGATTCGAATCATGCGCGTGAAACGGGGACATTTGGCATTGGCAGGCTCGGCGATCGCCGTCGCTGGCTTCATGCTGTCGCCCGCTTTTGGCGCCGCAACCGATCTCGTCCGCATGCGTGAGGAAGCCCCGGTATCGCTCGGCGCGTTGGGCAGCATTTCCTCCTTCACCCCCACGACCAAGGATTCGCGCCTGGCTGCGGCCTATGCGAAGATCGCCGCCTCGGCCGGTCGCCAGAATTTCCGTTTCACGCCGACCAGCGGTTCGCTCAGCGGCCAGCGCTCGATCACCGTCATGGTCCGCGCCAGCGACGTCGATCGCGTTGCCGCCAACCGCTCGGTGGTCCCGGTCAACATCGCGCCCGTCAGCTTCAGCCTGAACGGCGAGCATGGCTGGCGCAAGTTCGCCCTGCCGGAAAATACCGGCCGCAAGGCGCTGGACCCGGTTCCGGTCGAAACCATGGTCGATGCGAAGAATTTCTCGCTGGATGACGGCAAGAAGGATCGCTTCAGCACCAAGGTGCTGCTGGAAAGCCGTCGGGAGCCGACGGCGACCGTCCGCAACCCGAGTGCGGACAAGGATTATTCGCTGGATCTGGCCAGCTCCTACTCGCTGACCCGCAACCTCAACGTGACAGCGGGCATCCGCTACAACAACAGCGTTGCCGGCCGCCTGACCCCGATGACCGACGAGCGCCAGGACAACCAGGCCGTCTATCTGGGCACCATCTTCAAATTCTGATCGCCTGAATGGGCTAGGATACGCATGATCGGCATCGCCTGATGCCGATCACTCCAACGCGTCAGCAATAGCTGCCGCCACCCTTGGCGCAGAGCATGACCGGCTCCGTCTCGATCAGGCGCAATGACTGCACCATGTCGGCGGTGCCCTGCTTATATTTCAGGAAATGCGGTGTCTTGAGATGCGCCTGATAGGCCGCGTCACTGGCATAGACTTCCAGCAGGCGGATGCTCGCCGGCTTTCCGGCGATCGCCACCGCCGACAGTGACAGCACGCCCGGCTCTTGCGCCACCGATGCGGCAATCTCCTCGCGCAGATAGGTCTTATACTGCTCGATCCGGGCCGGATCGATCTCCAGCTCGGCAATCCGCACGATCGGCTTGTCCGGCGCGGCCTGCGCCTTGGCCTGCCGCCCGGCTCCGACACCCAGCATGAAGGCGGCCAGCGTCAATGCGCCCATCGCCGCCTTAGTCCTGCACATCGTCGAACAGCTTGCGGGCGATGCCCAGTGCGGTCATCGCCGGCGGCCAGCCGGCATAGAAGGCCAGATGGGTGATGGTCGCGATGATCTCCGCGCGCGTCAGCCCATTGTCCAGTGCCCGCTGCAGGTGAAAGGGCAGCTCATTGCCGCGATAGAGCGAGATGAGGCTGGTGATGGTGATGAGGCTGCGGTCGCGCGGCGACAGTGCCGGATCGGCCCAGACTTCGCCGAACAAAGTCTTGTCGGTCATTTCCGCCAGATGAGGCGCCAGATCGCCAAAGGATCGGCGCGCGTCGGTGGGTTCGGTCATGTCGGCTCTCCGCAGGATGGATGGCGTCCCCCAGCCTAGCCGACTTATCCACAGGCTATTAGGCCCGCATCCGCGCTAGGCCCCATGACCCGGATTCATATATGGTCGGTCAGTCCGTCGATCGCCGCCCAGCCCGCCGCGCCGATTCCGCGCAGCATATGCCGGTGCTTTGCCCTGACCCCGCCCAGCGCGATCACCGGCGCCTTCGCCTGCCGCGCAAGCGCCGCAAAGCCGATCCGCCCCAGCGCCCCGGCACCAGGATGCGACCGGGTCGGGAACAGCGGCGACAGGAAGACCATGTCCGCGCGCGCCGCCGCCTGAAGCTCCCGCCGGTCATGCGCCGCCTGGCTGTGGATAAGTCTGTGGAAATTTTTCGCCCCATCCCGCCCATGCCAGCCATCCGCGCGCCAGACGGCGGCCGTCCGCGCGTCCCCCGCCAGCATCAGAACGAGCCGCTGCCGCCGCGCAATCGCCCGCAATGCCTCGAACAGCGCGCGCCGTTTCACCGCTTCGGTGCGATAATGGCGAAAGACGATTCCCGCGCGCCCACGCGGCAGGCGTGCCGCCGCCGCCAGCAAGGACGCATCCTCCACCCGCTCATCGGTCATCAGCCAGAGGCCGGGCAGCTTTTTGCGGTGGCGGGCGTGCATGGCCATCGCCTATAGCAGCCGCCATGACCACCGACATCCCCGAAGCTGCGGCCCGCCTCGCCACCCTGCGCGACCAGATCGACCGCGCCGCCCGCCTGACCCAGCGCAGCGCCGACGACATCAACCTGATCGCCGTGTCCAAGACCCAGCCGGCCGAAGCGATCCTTCCGCTGATCCACGCCGGCCAGCGCGTCTTCGGCGAAAACCGCGTCCAGGAAAGTCAGGACAAATGGCCCGCCCTGCGCGAGCAATTCTCGGATCTTACCCTGCATCTGGTCGGCCAGTTGCAGTCGAACAAGGCCGCCGATGCCGTCGCCCTGTTCGACGTCATCCATTCGCTCGATCGCCTCTCGCTGCTGACCGCGCTCGCCAAGGCGATGGACGCCGCGGACAAGCGCCTGCCCTGCTTCATCCAGGTGAATATCGGGGCCGAGGAACAGAAGGGCGGCTGCCCGATCGCCGATGTGCCAGCGCTGATCGCCGCCGCGCGTGACGCTGACATCCCCTTGCTCGGCCTGATGTGCGTGCCCCCGGCCGATGTCGAACCGGCACCCTATTTTGCCCTGCTCGCGAAAATGGCGCGGGAAGAGGGCCTCCCGCGCCTGTCGATGGGCATGTCGGGCGATTTCGAAACCGCCCTGATGCTGGGCGCCACCGACATTCGCGTCGGCACCGCCCTGTTCGGCGAACGCGCCCCCGTCAGCCGCCCCGTGCCCCGGAGCGGCCTCGGGATGATCAGAAACGCCCCCGCAAGGTAATGCCATAGGTGCGGGGTTCGGCCAGATAGGCGGAGATGAGCTGGTTCGCCATCGGCGCGCCCTGCACGAACTGACCGGTGGTCGATGTCGCCGGGCTGCTCGACTGGAGCGGGCTGCTGAAGGCGACCTGGGTATAATCCTGGTTGAAGATATTCTGGCCCCAGAATTCGACCGCCCAGCGCTGATCCTTGCCCCGCAGGCCGACGCGCGCATTGAACACCGCAAAGCCGTCCTGCGCCTTTTCCGGGAACAGGTCGGACCCGGTATTATAGTCGCTCATCATGCGGCCATCGATGTAGAAGAGTGCGGACAGGCCGTTCGACCCGATATCCGGCGTCCAGGCCATGCTCGCCGTGGTCACCAGTTGCGGCGCATTGCTGTTGATCGATCCGGGCAGCAGGAACAGCGCCGGATCGAGCGGCACGCTGCCATCGCCGCTGCCGACCAGCCGCTTGGCGAATTTCGCCCGTGCGTAGGTCAGGCCACCGGTCAGGCGGAAATGGCGCACCGGTGACGCGGTCAGTTCCAGTTCCACGCCCTGGCTGATCAGGCCCGGCCCGACATCGCCGGAATCGCAGGTCCGCGCCGCCGACAGGGCGCTGTCACAGCCATTGATATTCTGCACGACGAAGCTGGTGCCGTTGAAGGTGTTCAGCTGGAAATTCTTGAACTCCTGACGGAAGGCCGCGATGTTCGCGCTCCATTTTGGCTGGGTATATTTGAGCCCGATTTCAAAGGCGTCGACCTTCTCCGCGGCGAAGCGCAGGCTAGCCACATCGGCATTGGTGCGCGGCGCATAGACCGCCGGCACCGTGTTCAGGCCGGTCGATCCCAGCTGGAAGCGGTCGAGGTTGAAGCCGCCCGCCTTATAGCCCTTGGAATAGCTGCCATAGACCAGCATCTCGTCGATCGGCTTCCACGACAGCACCGCCGTGCCGCTGAACTCGCCGTCGCTGATCTTGTCGTTGAGGTCGAGCGCATTGAGCGTGGTCGAGCCATTGCCAAGGCAACCGAGCGTCAGGATGCCGCCCGCCAGCGCCGCCGCACTGCCCAGCGACGCATTGGTCGCCAGCGTCGGCAGCGAAGAGGCCTGCAACGCCGCGCAGGTCGCGTTGTTGTTATTGAAGTCCGAAGAGAATTTCTTCGATTCATGGGTGTAGCGCAGGCCCAGGGTCAGATCGAGCCGCTTGGTGATGTGGATGATATTATGGGTGAAGAGCGCCCAATTCTCGCTCTTCTGGCGGTAGATGGAGGCAACGTCGCCGGTGCCTTCCGGGATTGCCGCCAGCGCGCGCAGGCCATTGCCGAGGCCGGTGGAGATCGCCCCCGCCTGCGCCGCCGCAACGCCGGCCGGCAATCCGGCATTGATCAGCGCGGCGGTCAGGCCGGCGTTGAGATTTGCTTGCGTGCCGCCGATCAGCGCCGACGTGGCAAGACCGCTGCCGCAGGCCGCCAGTTGCGCTGCGGTGAAGTTGCTGTTCACGCCCGCGCCCGCCATCAGGCGACAGGCGGCAAAGCGGCCATAGTCCGCGCCAAAGCGGATATTATCTTCCAGCGTCAGCTTCTCATTGGCGTAATAGCCGCCCACCAGCCAGTCGAGCGCTTCGTTGAAGGCCGAACCCTGCGCCCGCAATTCCTGGGTGAAGGTCTTGAACTGGCGATAGGTATTGGGATCGCGATAGAGAAGGTCGGCGCCCGAATAGTCATAATCGCCATAGTCGCGGGATTTATAGTCGCGATAGGCGGTGATGCTGGTCAGTTTCGCGCCGCCCAGATCATAGTTGATCTCGCCCGACACGCCCCAGTCCTTCAGCTTGCTGACATAGTCGCGCCCTTCGGTGATGGTCAGCTCGCGATCATAGGGATCGGCGGGGAAGACGCTGCCCTGCCCGGCCAGGATCGCGCCGATGCGGTTGAACGGCGCCGTGCTATAGCCGCCGCCGGTCGCCGGCCGCCGTTCGCGCGTCTCGACATAGGCCGCGCCGCAGCAGCTTTCGTCGCGATTGGTATAATCGCCGATCAGCCGGATCGACAGGGCATCACTGGGTTCGATCAGCGCCTGACCACGCAGGAAATAGCGGTCGCGATCATTGGTGTCGCCAACCTTGTTGCCGCTGGTATCGACCAGATCATAGAAACCGTCGCGCTTGGACCAGACACCGTCCAGGCTCAGCGCGATCCCCTTGGCGATCGGGCCCGTGATGCGCCCGGCCAGGCGCCAATAATCATAGTTGCCATAGGTCGCCTCGGCCATGCCGCCCAGGGTGAATTCCGGCGCCTTGCTGACGATGTTGATCAGGCCCGCCGACGCGTTGCGGCCGAACAACGTGCCCTGCGGCCCGCGCAGCACCTCGACCCGCTCGATCTCGCCCAGATCATTGAGGCCCGCACCGGTGCGCGACCGATAGACGCCGTCGATGAACACCGCAACCGAGCTTTCCAGGCCAGGATTGTCGCCGACCGTGCCGATGCCGCGAATACGGGCCGAACCATTGGCCTCGGTCCCGGTCGAAGAGACCAGCAGGGACGGCGCCAGCTGGTTGAGCGCGCGAATATCATTGGCGCCGCTATTCTGCATCGCCTGCTGGCCGACCGCCGATACCGCGATCGGCACGTCGGACAGTGGGCTGGCGCGGCGGGTCGCGGTGACGATGATGTCGACGCTTTCGGTGTCCACTGCCGCCTGCGGCGCGGCATCCTGGGCATGGGCAAGCGGCATGGCGCCCACCAGCGCGACGGCACCGGCGGACATCAGCCAAAGGCTCTTGTGCATCATGATGTGCATCCTCTCCTGGCCCGCCTGGCTTTTTGCCGGGTCGGGACTATGCGCGATTATGCTGCCACAGTCGGAATAACGCAATATATCGCGTGATTCCGGGCTTTTTCCGCAGTGCGTGATGATGGCTGCATGGCCCTGTTGCCTAGCAGCAACAATTTAACGCCCGGTTTCCGTAGCGTTTGCTTACGTCAGCGGAAAGCGCAGCAATCGGTCGGAAACGGGTATCAACGCCATTGCACCCGGCCCGACAGCCTTTTGTATCTCGCCATGGCCCGCATCCAGCCCGCCCGTCAGCGCGCCGAGCGCCGGCAGGATCAACTTGGTCGGCGATCCGACGAAGCAGCGGCGCGACACATGCCGGCCGCGCAGCGACAGGCGCAGCTTGGGGTGGAAATGGCCCGATATCTCCGGCCGGGGGTCGGCCGGGTCGGCCTCATGCCGCAGCCAGACGCCGTCCACCTCCGCCTCGACCGCACGGCGTCCGCCCGGCATATGCACCACGCCGACGTCATGATTGCCGGTTATCCACAGCCAGTCGAGCCGTTCGGTCAGCGCCTGCAATCGCGCCCGCGCCCGCGGGTCCAGCCGCGCCGCGCCATCGGCATCATGAAAACTGTCGCCCAGCGACCAGATCGCCCGTGCGCCGGTGCGCGCCACCAGCGCCTCGATCATGTCCAGCGTCGCCGCGCTGTCGTGCGGCGGCAGGAACTGGCCGAAGCGCGCATACCAGCTCGCCTTCTCGAAATGCAGGTCAGCCACCAGCAGCGCGCCATGCGCCGGCCAGAACAAAGCCGCCTCCGGCAAAGCCAGGAAATCATGACCTGCGAACGAAAGGGGAACCATTACCCGGCTATGCGCCCTCTTCGCTCGGCTTTCAAGTATGCGCGCCAGCGCCTATAGGGCTCCCCATGTTCACCGTCGCAGCCCTCTACCGTTTCGCCACCTTCGCCGACCCGCAGGCAACCGCCGCCGATCTGCGCGCACTGTGCGCCGATCTTGGCACCTGCGGCACGCTGATCCTGGCGCGCGAGGGCATCAACGGCACCGTCGCGGGCACGGCCGACGCGATCGAGCGGCTGGTCGCCCATATCCGTGCCCTGCCCGGCTGCGCCGATGTCGACGTCAAATATGCGACCGCCGACAGCGCCCCCTTCGGCAAGATGAAGGTCAAGGTGAAGGCGGAGATCGTGACGCTGGGCGCGGGCGACCTGGACCCCGCCCATCAGGCCGGCGTGCATCTCGATCCCGCGGACTGGAATGCGCTGATCGCCGATCCCGACACCGTCATCATCGACACCCGCAACGCCTATGAGGTGGCAGTCGGCACGTTCGAGAATGCGATCGACCCGGCCACCCGCTCCTTCCGCGAATTTCCGGCCTGGTTCGACGATTTCGCCGCCAAGCTGCGCGACGAAGGCCGCAGCCCCAAGATCGCGATGTTCTGCACCGGCGGCATCCGCTGCGAAAAATCGACCGCGCTGGTCAAGGCGCGCGGCTTTGACGAAGTCTATCACCTCAAGGGCGGCATCCTGCGCTATCTGGAGGAAATGCCGCAGGCGCAAAGCCGCTGGCAGGGCGACTGCTATGTCTTCGATGAGCGGGTCGCGGTCGGCCATGGCCTCAAGCAAGGCCATTATGCCACCTGCAGCGCCTGCGGCCTGCCCTATCCGCGCGATGCCGACCATGACTGCCCCGGCGGCGATGCCGACGGCGCCTGGCCGCATCGGGGCTAATCCGCGCTTTCCACCAGTTCGACCATCTCGAACTGATAGGATGTCCAGCCCCGCATCCGCGCGCCATCGGGCGCCGCCGCGCGCTTCTTCTTCGCCTCGGCCAGCGAGCGGGTGTGGCCCCAGAACACCTCGGTCTTGCCATTTTCCAGTATGGCGACGATCCGCCAATAATGGGTGAAGGGGTCGGCGGTCGGCCCGATCTTCTTCACATAGCCGTCGGGCATGGTCGCGGTCAGATAGCGTTTCCGGCGCGCCATCGGTCAGGCCTGATAGCGGTGCAGGCCCGCCCCATGCGCCTTCAGCCAGGCGCGCGCCGGGCGCGGATCCTCGCCATAGATGCGGGCATGGGCAGCGTGGAAGGCGGGGCTATGGTCCATGTGCAGCAGATGCGCCAGCTCATGCGCCACGGTCGATCGCCGCACCCAGGCCGGCGCCAGGATCAGCCGCCAGCTATAGCGGATCGCCCCGGTCGACGTGCAGCTGCCCCAGCGGCTGCGCGTGTCACCGGTGCCGACCGAGGCGACGATCAGGCCATGATCCTGCGCCATCGCCAGCGTCTCCGCCTCCAGCACCGCCTTGGCCCGTGTCCTCAGCCAGCGCAGCACCCGCGCACCGACCGATTCCGCCGCCCCACCCAGGATCAGCCGGTCGCCCTCCAGCCGGATCGTGCGGGTAGCCCCCGCGATCCAGCAGATGCGCACCTCGCGCCCCTCCAGCGGAAAGGTCGCGCCATCGCCCAGCAGCGTCACCGCCGGCGTCACCGCCATTTGCGCCCGAACCCAATCCTCATGCCCCTGCGCCCAGCCCAGCGCGCGCTTGAGGTTCGCCCGCGCCGGCAAGGACAGCCGTAATTCGCCGCGCAACCCGTCGATCGTCAGCTTGTAGGCGCGCGCTCGCGCGGACCGGCGCACCCGCACCGGCATGGCGACGCCATCGATCAGGATTTCTGCCTCAGAGCTCTCGGTCGACAAGATGATGTTCCCAATCGCCGGCATCGGCCTCCGCCACGGTCCAGCCGCGTACGGATTCCTTGGCCCGATGCACCGCCTCGCGATCGCCGCAGACCAGATAATGCCAGTCCGGCAGCGGCAGCCCTGCCTCGCGCAGCCGATAGGCACAGGTGCGCGGCAGCCAACTGATCTGCTTCACCTTGGCCGGGGTCAGTCGCACGCAATCGGGCACGAACCGCCGCCGGTCGGGATAGTTGGTGCATTGGCCGCTATGCCGGTCGAGCAGGCGGCAGGCGACATTGGTCGGATAGATGCGGCCCGTGTCCTCATCTTCCGCCTTGTGCAGGCAGCATTTGCCGCAACCGTCGCACAGCGCTTCCCATTCGGCGCGGTTCAGCTTGTCGAGGGGCTTGTCCCAGAAGTCCAAATGTCACTTGACCCATTTTTCGAGAAAGGCGCGCACGATATCGGGTGCGCCCTCGTCCACGTCCGGCGTGCCCGGATCATCCACCGGCACCAGCGCGATCGGCTTGCCGTCCGGCCCGAACAGATAGGGCGTGCGGCTGTGGCTGACCAGATAGTCGCTCGCCCCTTCCGGCTTTTCCGCATTGTAGAGGACGACGAAGTCCTTGGCCACCTTCGCGATCTGTTCCGGCGTGCCGGTCAGGCCGACGAGGCGCGGGTGGAAGGCCGCGACATAGGTTTTCAGCACCGCCGGCGTGTCCCGCTTGGGGTCGACGCTGATGAAGATCGGCTGCACCTTGGCGGCTCGGGCCGGCGCTGCCTTCTCGAAGGCGCTGAACGCCTGCATGATCCGCTGCAGATCGACCGGGCAGACATCCGGGCAATAGGTGTAGCCGAAATAGACGATCCGATACTGGCCCTTATAATCGTCCCAATGGACGGTCTTGCCGTCCTGGTCGGTCAGGGTGAAGGGCGCGCCGATGCGCGCACCGACCAGATTGCCCTGCTCGCTCTCGCCGCTTGATGCGTTGCCGCCACCCCCCATATTGCATGCCGTCAGCAAAGCCAGAAACGGCAGGGCGAGCGAGATCAGCGCTTTGTTCATGGTGTCGCCTGCCATGCCTTGCTATGGGCCGATTTGCAAATCGAACGGGGCGCGCGACGATGAAGATTGGGATGAAGAGCGGACTTTCCACCTGGCTGTTTCTGGCGCGGCCTGCCGCCATCACCCTGGCACTGATGGCCCCGGTTGCGGCCCAGGCCCAGTTTTCCAACAATTACAACTTCCTCAAGGCGGTGAAGGACGCTGACGGCGACAAGGCGACCGAGATGCTGCAGAAGCCGGGTTCGACCGTGATCAACAGCCGTGACGTCACCACCGGCGAAACCGCACTGCACATCGTCATCGGCCGCCGCGACACGACATGGCTCAACTTCATGCTGTCAAAGGGCGCCAATCCGAACCTGGCCGACAATAATGGCACCACGCCGCTGTTGCTCGCCGTGCAAAACCGGTTCGAAGAAGGCGTGCGCCTGTTGCTCGCCCGCGGCGCCCAGGTCGACAAGGCCAATGGCAGCGGCGAGACCGCGTTGATCCGCGCGGTGCAGCTGCGCGACATCGGCCTGGTCCGCCTGCTGGTGGCGCAGGGCGCCAATGCGGACAAGCGCGACACGATCGCTGGCATGTCCGCCCGCGACTATGCCGAGCGCGACAGCCGCACCCCCGGCCTGGTCGAAGCGCTCGATTCCGCCAAGACCAACGCCGCCGCGCCCAAGGGCCCGGTCCAGGGTCCGGTCTTTTGAAACATCCAACTTATGACCCGGCGCCGAAAGCTGCCGGGTCGTTCGATTAATTCACGATATCGCCTTTACCAATGCAGGCGTTCAATGCGGTCTGCGCACAATCATCCAGCCAATCTTGCCCCGATGGTTCGACCCATGGCCGCATCAAATCGGTAAGAGACGCATCAGCAATTATTGTGACCGCTTCGAAAACGGCCATTGGGGCGAAGTCTCTTTGAAGCGCTTGCCGCGCTAGAGGCAGTGCGAGATGGCGATCTCGTTCAGCCACCCCCAATAGCGCCTCTGCACTGACGTAGATGTCTTCGTCATCAAAGGCCCTCAGCAAGGCCGTCCGAACATCGGGCGTATCCAACGCCGTTTGGGCCAACAACAATGTCGCCCAATCCCGGTTGGTCGCATTTTCATCCTGCGTAAAAGCAATCAGGCGCTGCAGGTTAATCGCTCCGAAGCCAGTCTCCGACAGCGGAATCTCTTCTGCGATGATGTCCTTCAGAAAATCGGACGCCGGCTCATAATTCTTGCCCATCCCGCAAACATTACATGGCCGCGCATGGTTGCCAAGCAGAGGCCTCACCAGCCCAGTTCCGCCGCATAATCCGGGTCGGCCAGCGCCGACAGGCGGCGGGCGGCGCGGCGGGCGAAGCGCAGCGTCTCTGCCTTGCGCCGAGCGGCAGCCAGCGGCTCGAACGGCGCGGCCCGCACCAGTTCGGCATCATATTGGTCGGCGACGATCAGGCCGGTGCGGGCCGGCCACAGCGCCTCGCTGTCGAACAGGCTGGTGTCGAAGCCCGATGGCACCGCCCAGAAATAGCGGTCGCAATAGTCGAAATAATCCGGCCATTTCATGTCGCCCAGCAGGTCCGCCCGGCTGCACTTGATCTCGACGATGGTCAGGCGCCCGGCGCTGTCGATCGCCATGATATCGGCCCGCCGGCCATTGGGCAGCGGCACTTCCAATATGCCGTTCATGTCATGGCGATGAAACAGGCGCAGCGTCCCGCGCGCAACCGCCAGCGCGGTCCCGTCGGTCAGCGGTGAACAGCGATCGGCGTCTTGGGCGGCGTCTTGGATGGTCATGGCACCAGACTAGAACAGAAAGGGAACAAAAGAAAAGACCGATTCGGACATGGGGTCCGAACCGGCCTTCAAAAGGGCGTCACTGTCGCGCGGTGAGCGCGGATCAGCGATAGAAGACGTGATTGTCGATCGACGCCAGCTTGGTCTTGCCCCAGCCCGGCGACACGCGGCGGGCATGGAAGAACAGTGCGCCTTCGGCCTGGCTGTCCCAGCTGTCGTCCAGGGCGATCTGCGCGATCGCGACGGCCTGGCGCCAGGAATCGCTGGCGATGTTGATCGGCGGCATGCCGTGACCACGCACGAAGCTGAACTGGCTCGGCTGATAGATGACACCGCACAGGCTGCTGGCGAAGCGGCCCGACTTGGCGCGGTTGATGATGACGCGGGCAACGGCCAGCTGGCCCTCCAGCGTTTCACCCTTGGATTCGAAATAGACCGCACCGGCCAGGCACTTCATGTCGCCTTCGACATCCTCGGGAGCGCCTTGCGCATCAACCAGGGCTGCCAGGGTCTCGGCCTTGGGCTCGATATCGGTCGAAAAATTGCTGCCAGCCTTGGGGCCGGAATCCAGCGACTGCGCGACTTCCTGCGGCGCAGCGAAAACGACGGCGGGCTTGATGCCGGCCGTGGGTGCGCTAGTCAGCGCAGCGGTTTCCGGAAGAGAAACCGTGGACAGGGAGGCCTCGCTGGCGCTCGACATGTCCGACGCCGTAACAGCCGCAGCGGCCGACAGCGTAAATGCCGCGATGATCGCGGCCTTCAGACGAAAACTCATTATTGCTCAAAATCGTGCGGTTATTGGCCAGAAACGTCGATTGTAACCGATATTCTGTGACGTTCGGCCGCCCCCCGTCTGCGTGTTTACCGGCCCGCCCCCCATGGACGAATGCAGGCAACCTGCGCGTTCAGCGTCGGCCGCCATTGCCCGCGCGCGTGCAAGGAGTCAACGATCAGCAGATCGTTTCAGCGGCGAACCGTTCCGCATCCGCGATATCAAGCTCGACCAGCCACAGGTCGGGGTCCGATCTGCGTCGGCGTTCGGCATAGGCGGCGAACGCCTCCGGCCCCTCTTCCGCAGGGGGTCCACAGCGCATCAATGCATGGCCGCCGCGAAAGTTCGATACCCGTTCGAAAATTGCGGATTCCCGTCCCTTGTCCATCACCTGGACCAGGATGACACCGCTCATCTCGTCGCCCTTGGCCAATATCATGGCAAAGCCGCCGGCGGCATTCACCCGCTTCACCAGCGCGCCGACCAGCATCGCGCTGGTCAGCCGCGCGGCCGGACTCTCCTCAGCCATGATATCCCGGCAGCGATGACAGCGGAATCTGCGATCGCATGAAGGTGCCGGTGCCCCGGCCCACTTCTTCCCCGTCCGAATCGAGAATGCTCGCCTCGGCGACATAGACGCGGCGCTTGCCGCTGATCCAACGTCCCTCGGCGCGCAGCTTTCCGGGGCCGATCGGCCGGGTAAACAGCAGGTTGAAGGCAGTGGTCAGCAGGAAACGATCGCTGACCAGGCTGTTGGCGGCATAGAAGGCCGCATCGTCCAGCATCTTGAAATAGACGGTGCCATGCACCGCGCCGGCGGCATGGAAATGCCGCTCGTCGACCTCGAAATCGATCACCGACCGGCCGGGTTCCGGCACGCGCAGGTTCGACAGGAACAGGTCGTTGATCGGCGCGCTGTTATAGAGATGCTCCAGCGCGCGAAAATGCGCCGCCTCGCCACTGGCGAGCGCAGCGGCCTCAGGCGGCGTCACGCGCCTCACCACCGGCCAGCAGCGCGTGCAGCGCCTCGGCCGACTTGGCACCGCGCAGGCGCGTCACCTGCGCCTCGTCGCGCAGATAGCGGGATACGCGCGCCAGCGTCTTCAAATGCTCGGCACCGCTGTCCTGCGGCGACAGCAGCGCGAACACGACATCGACCGGCGCATCATCGACCGCGTCGAACGGCGCCGGCGGATCGAGCAGCACGACCACGCCGCACATGCGGTCGAGGCCCGGCAGCTTGGCATGGGGAATGGCAACGCCGCCACCGAAGCCGGTGGAGCCCAGACGCTCGCGCTCCAGCAGCGCGTCGGCGGCCGCTTCGGCATCGACGCCATAGGATTGCGCCGCCAGAGCCGCGATCTTCTGGAACAGCATCTTCTTGCCGTTCACAGTCACCTCGGTGGCCAGCGCGTCCGGCGAGACAATATCGTTGAAATGCACCATTTTACTTCCGGGGGCAGCCGAGGCGCGCCCAGCCTGTCGAAAAAAATGCGCGTTGCTCGGAGAAACTAAAGCCCGGCCCCATAGGCCGCCTGCACCCGGAGGTCAACAGGCGGCCCGGCTTGGCAGGGGGTCAGCCGCGCGGCTCGACCCAGCCGATCGTGCCGTCCTGACGGCGATAGACCATATTATAGGCCGACGTGCCGGCATTGAGGAACAGCAGCGCATTGGTGTTGCGCAGGTCCAGCATCATCACCGCGTCGGACACGCTGGCCTCGGGAATGTCGACCCGCGTTTCGGCAACGATCAGGGGCGCATCGGCCGCTTCGGCCTCCTCGTCGGCGGCACCGGCGAAGATGGTATAGCCTGCGCCGTCGATATCATCGACGCTATAGCCATTGGCGCGCTGCGCCTCGGCAGCGGCGGCCTGGATGCTGCGGTCCTTCAGGCGGCGCATATAGCGGCGCAGTTGCTTCTCGATCCGGTCCGATGCCTGGTCGAAGGCGGGATGTGCATCCTGCGCCTCGCCGGCGCCCTTCAGGATCAGGCCGGTCATCACATGGCAGACGATATCACAATGGAAGGCGCCATGCGGGGCCGGTCGGAAGGTCACCTGGGCGGAAATCGTGCGGGAGAAATATTTCTCGGCTATCGCTTCCAGCCGGTCGCTGACGTGCTGCTTGAGCGCCTCGCCCGTCTCGACCTGATGCCCGGAAACACGGATATCCATATGCCTTCTCCTTATTCTTGCCGGGACGCCGGATCAGCGGCCCGGTTGGCACGTGGCAAACGCCGGCAGGTTCAGGCCGGCGGCGCCTCCTCGAGCCAGAGCGGCTTATCCAGCTTCGCGACGAAAGCGGCATGCCTCTCCAGTTCCTCCGCGCTCGCCGTGAAGACGCGCGCGGGACGAACAGGGCGAACAACGGCGGTTTCCGTCAGTTCCACCCTGACGATCTCTTTCTCTTCCTCCTGTGCAAGACCCAGGCCGATCTGACGGCCGCCGGTCAATTCGACATAGAGCTGCGCCAGCAGTTCGGCGTCGAGCAGCGCGCCATGCTTGACGCGGTGGCTGCGGTCGATGCCGTAACGGGTGCAGAGCGCGTCCAGGCTGTGCTTGGCGCCGGGATGCAGGGTGCGGGCGATCGCCACCGTGTCGATCATCCGGTCCATCGACACGGCGTCGCGCGCGCACAGCTTCAATTCGTGATTGAGGAATCCGAAGTCGAAGCGCGCATTGTGCGCGACCAACGGGCTGTCCTCCAGGAAATCCATCAGTTCGGCCACGCCCTCGCGGAACAAGGGCTTGTCCGACAGGAACTGGCTCGACAGGCCATGCACCGCCTCGGCGGCGGAGGGCATGTCGCGCTGTGGATTATAATAGGCATGGAAGGTGCGGCCAGTCGGCACGCGATTGATAAGCTCTATGCACCCGATTTCGACCAGCCGATCGCCGGATGCCGGATCAAATCCCGTCGTTTCGGTGTCGAAAATGATCTCGCGCATCGCCCTTTTGAACCGACTCTCTATGACTCTACTTATCTGCCTGTCCGGGCGCCAAGGCAAGCGACCAGACGCCTGACCTGTGCTCGGGTTGCGGCAAATGTCGTACCCGTGTTGATGATATAGTCTGCCCTTAGCCGCTTTTCAGCATCGGGCAGCTGCAAGTGCAGGATTCTACGAAATTTTGCTACCGTCATGCCCGGCCGGGCCAGCACCCGCCGCCGCTGTTTCCAGGCGGGCGCACTGACGACGATGATCCCCGCCATGCGCCGGTGGCCACCCGTCTCGAACAACAGAGGCACGTCCAGGATCACGAATTGGCGCGACCGATGGCGTTTGAGGAATCGCCGACGCGACTCGCCGACGGCGGGATGGACGATCGCCTCCAGCGCCTTGAGTTCCACGGGATGACCGAACACCGCCGCGCCCAGCTTCGCCCGGTCGACGCCCTGCGGCCCGGTGGTACCGGGAAAGCGCGCCTCGATCGCCGGGATCAGCCGTCCGCCCGGCCCCTGCAGCCGATGCACCTCGGCATCGGCATCGAACACCGGCACGCCCTCGCGGCGAAACATCGCCGCAACCGCCGACTTGCCCATGCCGATCGAGCCGGTGAGGCCGTAAATCTTCACCCCGTCGCCGTTCAGTCCGCCGCCGTCAGCAGCGCGCGCAGTTCCGCGTCCAGTTCGCGCGGCGCCTCCGCATCGAAGAAGATGTCGAACGCCAGCGCCGCCTGGCCGATCAGCATTTCCAGCCCGTCCAGAGTCTTTAGACCCCGGTCGCGCGCCGCCTTCAGCAAGCCCGTCTCCAGCGGCGCATAGACGATGTCATAGACGGTCGCGCTCGCCGGCAGCGGCGACAGGTCCAGATCCAGCGCCGGCTGGCCGACCATGCCCAGCGACGTGCTGTTGACCAGCAGGTCGGCGGTCGGCAGCGCGTCGTCCATGCCGATCACCTTGCCCTTCACCCCGGCCCGGTCGAGCAGCGCCTGTCCCTTGGCCGGATCGCGCGCCATGATCGTGATCTCCGGCACGCCTAGGCTGGTGAGCGCGAACAGGATCGCCCGCGCCGCGCCGCCCGCGCCGATCAGCACCGCATGGCGCCCCTTCCACTTGTCGCGCAGCAGCGGCTGCAGGAACCCGCCAGCATCGGTGTTGGTGCCGATCAGCGGCCCGCCGGTCTCGCTGGCGATGGTGTTCATCGCACCGATCCGGTCGCGCACCCCGCCTGGATCATCGGTATAGTCCATCACCGCGATCTTGTGGGGAATGGTGACATTGCAGCCCAGCCAGTCGGGATCGGCCCGGCGCTGCAGGAAATAGGCGGACAGCCCCTCGGGCGTCACATGAGTCTTCTTATACTCCGCCTCGATATCCAGCGCCTGCAGCCAGAAATTGTGGATAAGGGGCGATTTGCTGTGGTCGATCGGGTCGCCGATCACCTCTGCATAAGGGAGGGGGGCATAGGGAAGCTTGTCGGTCATGACGCCAGAACGCCCCTTATGCGCAGGAAGTCAAGCAGCGGCAGC
This sequence comes from Sphingobium sp. LF-16, assembly GCF_003711185.1. Taxonomy (NCBI): domain Bacteria; kingdom Pseudomonadati; phylum Pseudomonadota; class Alphaproteobacteria; order Sphingomonadales; family Sphingobiaceae; genus Sphingobium; species Sphingobium sp. LF-16. The sequence continues at coordinate 3,623,421 of NZ_CP029335.1, forward strand.
AGCGGCAGGCCCTGGATGCCGAACTGGCTGCCTTCCACCCTGGCGAACAATTGCGCGCCCGGCCCCTCGATCCGGTAGCAGCCGACGCACCATTGGCATTCGTCCCAGTCGTCCTCCAGATAGGAATCGATGAATCCGTCGGACAGGGTCCGCACCGTCATCCTTACCCGTTCGACATGGCGCCAGATCGGCTCATTGTTGAGCACGATCACCGCCGCGCTGTGGAGATGATGGACCCGGCCCGACAGCAGGCGCAGGATGCGCGCGGCATCCGCCCTGTCCACCGCCTTGTCGATCATCGTCCCGTCGTCGAGAGTCAGGGTCTGGTCACAGCCCAGCACCAGCGCGCCCGGCACCCGGCGCGACACCTTGAGCGCCTTCAGCTCCGCCAGCGCATCGGCCAGCGCGCGGCCGTCATGGCCATCGGCGCGCAATGCTTCCTTGGCGGCCTCTTCATCCACACCCGGCGACAGCGCCTCGAACGGCACGCCGGCCGCGCTCAGCATGGCGCGCCGGCTGGCGCTCTGCGAGGCTAGGACGATCATGCTTCATTTCCTTCCGCCAGTTCGCGGTCGTTGAACAGGTTGATGATGGCGGCGGCCGCTTCCTCGATCGACCGGCGGGTCATGTCGATCACCGGCCAGCCATTGTCGGCGAACATGCGCCGGGCAAAGGCCAGTTCCTCCTGCACCTTGTCGCTATCCACATAGGCGGTCTCGGGCGCCTGGTTGAGCGACAGCAACCGGTTGCGCCGTATCTGGATCAACCGCTCGGGACTGATGGTCAGGCCCACCACCATCGGATGCTTCAGGCCATAGAGGCTGCGCGGCGGCGGCGATTCCGGCACCAGCGGGATATTGGCGGTCTTGTAGCCGCGATTGGCGAGGTAGATGGAGGTCGGCGTCTTCGACGCGCGCGACACGCCCGCCAGGACGATATCGGCCTCCTCCCAATTCTCATGCCCAACGCCATCATCATGGGCGATGGTGAACTGGATCGCCTCGATCCGCGCGAAATAGGCTTCGTCCAGGATATGCTTGCGGCCCGGCCGGGTCCGGGTTTCCTGCCCCAATATGTTGGACAGGGCATCGGCCACGCTGTCGAGCGCAGCGACGTGCGGCAGGCCAAGCGCCCGGCAGCGCGTTTCCAGCCGCCGCCGCAGCACATGGTTGGTAAGTGTGAACAGCACCAGGCCGGGATGGGCGGAAATCTCCTCCATGATCCGGTCGAGATGCACTTCGGATCGGACCATCGGCCAGAAATGGCGGATCGCCTCGACATTTTCGAACAGGCCGATCGCCGCCTTGGCGATATTCTCCAGCGTCTCGCCGGTGGAGTCCGAAAGCAGGTGAAGATGGATACGTGACACAGGCATATCTCTGTGAGTCCCCTGTGGATAAAGCAAGGGATAGAGTTGTGGATAACTTTGCAGCCCCATTTCGTCCCCAGAAAGCGGAATCTTATCCACAGCCTCTCAACAGGGCCGGAATCTTATCCACAGCCTGTGGGTAATGGGGATGATTCAGATGACTCGCCGCGGAATCGCGTGACTCCAGGAGTCAAGCTGTTGGCAAAAGCGGGGACAGCGCATAAACCCCCGAACCAACAGCCCAACAACCTCAACATTCCTTTTTAAATATCTTTATAAAGTAGAGAGTTCATGACGGGTCCCGACGCTCACGCCGGCGCAGTCAGCGCCAAGCCGCTCCTTTCCGTATTGCGCGGCGCGGTGCCGCCCGTCCCGCCGATGTGGCTCATGCGCCAGGCCGGCCGCTATCTGCCGGAATATCGCGCACTCCGGGCCGACAAGGGCGGCTTCCTCGAACTGGTCTATGACAGCGCCGCCGCGGCAGAGGTCACGCTCCAGCCGCTGCGCCGCTTCGGCTTCGACGGCGCCATCCTCTTTTCCGACATATTGATCGTCCCCTATGCGATGGGACAGGATCTCTGGTTCGAGGCCGGTGAAGGCCCGCGTCTCGCCCCCATCCTGGCGGAGACCGACCTGTCGGCGCTGAAACCCGATTTCAGCCGCTATGAGGCTGTGTATGAAACGGTGCGGCAGGTGAAGGCCGCGCTGGACCCGTCAGTGACCTTCCTGGGCTTTGCAGGCAGTCCCTGGACGATCGCCACCTATATGGTCGCGGGACAGGGCAGCAAGGACCAGGGCGCCGCGCGTCGCATGGCTTATCAACAGCCCGATCGCTTCGCCGCGCTGATCGACGCGATCGTCGATGCCACCGTCATCTATCTCTCCGGCCAGATTAAGGCGGGCGTGGAAGCGGTGCAATTGTTCGACAGCTGGGCCGGCAGCCTCGCCCCGCTCCAGTTCGAACGCTGGGTGATAGAGCCCAATGCCGCGATCGTCCGCAAATTGAAGGCGCTCCATCCCGACATTCCGGTGATCGGCTTTCCCAAGGGGGCCGGCGCGAAACTGCCGGCCTATGCGATCGGCACCGGCGTCGATGCGGTGGGTGTGGATGAAACGGTCGACCCGCATTGGGCCAACCAGGCGCTGCCCGCCGGGCTTCCGGTGCAGGGCAATCTCGATCCGCTGGCGCTGATTGCCGGCGGTCAGGCGGTGGAACAGGCTGTGGATAACTTGCGCGCCGCCTTTGCCGGCCGGCCCCATATCTTCAACCTGGGCCATGGCATATTGCCCGATACGCCGATCGCCCATGTCGAGGCGCTGATCGCCTATGTGCGCGGAACGGAGACACGCTGATGCCCTATCTCGGCGCTGCCTATCTGTGGGTGAAGGCCGCCCATGTCATCTTCGTCATCTTCCTGATGGCGGGGCTGTTCATGATGCCGCGTTTCTTCGTCTATCATCAGGAAACCGTGCCGGGCTCGGCGGAGGACCAGCGCTGGATCGAGCGTGAGACGCGCCTGCTCAAGATCATCCTCAACCCGTCGCTGATCCTCACCTGGGTCTTCGGCCTGATGCTGATGGTGGAAATCGGCGCCTGGCATTTCGGCTGGTTCCACCTGAAGCTGCTCTTCGTCCTGGCACTGTCGGGCTATCATGGCTGGATCGCCAGCTATGCGAAGAAACTTGCGCGCGGTCAGCGCAGCCTGGCCGACAAGCAGTTGCGCATGCTGAACGAAGTGCCCGGCATCGCCGCGGCGGTGATCGTCATCATGGTGATCGTCCGCCCCTTCTGATGGTCGTAGCGTAAAGCGTCCGAAAAGATCGGGCGCTTTACTTGGCCTCTGGCGCAAGTCTTCGGACTATGCTTTGCCTCCGCCGGTCCGCATCCTGCGGACTTTCTGTGGGGGTATCATGATTCGTCTGTTTTTCTGCGCGGCCGCGTTGGCCGCGCCGATGGCGGCTGCGCAGCAGCCTGCCGTCACCATCGCGCCTGCCGTCGATGGCAATGTCCTGCGCGCCGGTGCCAAGGTGCCCGTTCGCACGCTGGTCGAACTCACCACCAAGAAGAAGGCCGTGAAGGTCGGCGATCGCGTCAATATCGAGACCGCCGAAGCCGTGATGGTCGGCAATAATGTGGTGATCCCCGCCGGCACGCCCGGCATCGCGGAAATCACCAGCGTCCGGAACAAGGGCATGTGGGGCAAGTCCGGCTTCATCGAGGGCCGCGTGCTCTACGTCCGGCTGGGGGGCCGGCAGGTGCGTTTGACCGGCACCTTCAATGACAAGGGCGTGACCGGCACCGCCGGCGTCGTCGGTGCGATCGCGCTGATCCCGGTCGCCGGCTTCTTCACCACCGGCACCAGCGCCAACATCCCGTCGGGCTCGATCATCCCCGCCTTCCTGGACGAGGATCTGGCCTTCTCGGTCGACAGCGCGGCGGCGACGCCCGCGCCGATCGCCGCGACCCCGGCTCCGGTCGAAGCCGGCACCGCTTCTCCGGCCGCTGGCGCACTTTGATCGACAGGGGGATCGGGGCCTTTGCCCCGGTCCCTCGGGCTGCTGTCCTACGCGGCCATGACCATGCTATAGCTGGGGTGTCGCCGATCGGGTGACAGGCGAATAGGATCGCCCCCGCGCAACATAATGTCAAAATGTGCGGGAAATGTGCGAAGTTAAGCGGAAGGCGCCCATGAATGACCCGCGCATCTGGTTCGGCCCCAAGCGTATCGGCTGGGGCTATGGTCCCCGCACCTGGGAGGGCTGGGCGGTGGTCGGCCTGTTCGTCCTCGGCTGTGTCCTGCTCAAGCGTCTGAGCTGAGGTCAGGCCGGCCCTTTAGGCCAGATCGACCGCGATATTGTCGATCAGCCGGGTCTTGCCCAGCTTCGCAGCGCCCAGCAGCCGTGCCGGACGGTCGAGCGTTGCGATCGGCTCCAGGCTGTCTGCGTCGCACAGGGTCACATAGTCGATCGGGTCGAAACCATGGGTCGCCAGCGTGGCGATTGCCTTCGCCAGTGCCGCCTCGACCGGCTCGCCCTTCTCGATCTGGCGCTTCGCCTCACCCAGCGCGCGCGGCAGCGCCAGCGCATCCTTGCGCTCCTGTTCGCTGAGATACGCGTTGCGCGACGACAGCGCCAGGCCATCCTCGGCCCGCTGGGTCGGCATGCCGATGATCTCGATGTCCAGATTGGTGTCGGCAACCATGCGGCGGATCACGGCGAGCTGCTGATAATCCTTCTCGCCAAAGATCGCGACATCGGGCGCGACCTGGTTGAACAGCTTGGTGACGACGGTGGCGACGCCATCGAAATGGCCCGGCCGCGCCGCGCCATCCAGCCCCTCGCTCACCCCCGACACCCGGATATTGGTGGCATAGCCGGCCGGATACATGACCTCGACGCTCGGCGCCCACAGGATGTCGACGCCGGCGGCCTGCAACAGCTGCGCATCCTTCGCCTCGCGCCGGGGATAGGCGTCCAGATCCTCGTTCGGGCCGAACTGGCGGGGATTGACGAAGATCGACACCACGACATGCCGGCCATGGCGGCGCGCTTCCTCGACCAGCGCCATATGCCCGTCATGCAGCGCCCCCATGGTGGGGACCAGCGCCAGCGTCTTTCCGTCGGACTTCAGCGCGGCGACGGCGGCACGCAGGGCGGGAAGGTCACGGAGAATTTGCACGGGACGAGGGGCTCCGATAAGGGCAGGGACACAGGGGCGTCCTGCTAGGCTTCGCGCCACGGGACCGTCAAGAATCTAGAGCGACAAACACGGGGTTATCAAGGTCCGATGGCGAACGCGCAAACGCACCTCATCGTCTTCGCCAATGAAAAGGGCGGAACCGGCAAGTCGACGACCGCCGTCCACACGGCGATCGCGCTGACTGCGCTCGGCCATAGCGTCGGCCTGATCGACCTCGACCCGCGCCAGCGCACCGTCACCCGCTATATGGAAAATCGCGCCGAAACCGCGCGCCGTCGCGGCATCGATCTGTCGGCGCCCGACTTTGCGGTGTTTCAGGGCGACAATGTCGCTGCGCTCGACGAACAGGCGGCGGCGGTTGCCGAGGGCAAGGATTTCCTGATCGTCGACACGCCCGGCCGCGACGATGATTTCGCCCGGCACATGGCAGCCCGCGCCAACACGCTGGTCACGCCGATGAACGACAGTTTCGTCGATTTCGACCTGATCGGTCAGGTCGATGCCGAAACCTTCCGGGTGCGCCGCCTGTCCTTCTATTCCGAACTCATCTTCGAAGCGCGCAAGTCGCGCGCCAAGGCCGATGGCGTGTCGATCGACTGGGTGGTGCTGCGCAACCGCGTCCAGCATCATGACGCCCGCAACAAGAAGCGCGTCGGCGATGCGCTGATGGAATTGTCGCGCCGGGTCGGCTTCCGCGTCATTCCCGGATTGTCGGAACGCGTCATCTTCCGCGAACTCTTCCCCTCGGGCCTGACCCTGCTCGACAAGGGGCATCTGGGCGATCTGGGTATCAGTCACATCGCCGCGCGCCAGGAACTGCGCGAGATGGTGGCCGGATTGGCCTTGCCGACCGGCGATCATGCCGCGTCCGTGGACATGCTCGGCGCCGCCTGATGGGGCTGATCGCGCTGGTGCTGATCGGCCTGGCGGGCTGGCTCATCTGGACCGGGAGATTGCAGCGCATGTCGACCAAGGATGGCATGGCATTGGGAGCGGCGCTGGTCGGCGCGGTGCTGGCGGCCAAGGGCAAGCCGGCGCTCGGTGCGCCAATCCTGCTGGGCGCGGCCCTCTTCTTCGCGTCGCAGGGCAAGGCGAAGAAGGGCGCTAACCGCGCCAGGCGCAAGGCTGCGCCGCCGGTGCAGACTGACAGGGCCGACGTGGAGGGCGCCCGCGCCCTGCTCGGCCTGTCGGCGGATGCCCGCGCAACCGATATCCGCGCCGCACATCGCCGCCTGATCGCCTCGGTCCATCCCGACAAGGGTGGAACCGAAGCGCTGGCTGCCCAGATCAATGCCGCGCGCGACCTGTTGCTGGCTGACCTTGCCGAGCGGGATCGTCCGTCCGCCGGCTGATTGCCCCAGAAAGGACTATATGGCCCATCGCTTCCATCCGACCCTGCTGCGCGAATATGATATGCGCGGCGTTGTTGGCCCGATGCTCGGGGAAGCGGACGGCTATGCGCTGGGACGCAGCTTCGCGACCTGGGTGCGGCGCGTCGGCGGATCAGCGGTCGCGGTCGGCTATGACGGGCGGCTGAGTTCGCCCATGCTGGAGGGCGCGCTGGTGCGCGGCCTCACCGACAGCGGCGTCGATGTGCTGCGTGTCGGTCTCGGTCCCACGCCGATGCTCTATTATGCCGAGGCCGAACTGGACGTGGCGGGCGCCATCCAGGTGACCGGCAGCCATAATCCCGCAGATCAGAATGGTTTCAAGCTGGTCCTGGATCATGCGCCCTTTCATGGCGAGGCGATCCAGCAGCTCGGCGCGATGGCGGCGGCCGGCGACTGGCTGGCGGGCGAAGGCCGGGTGCGCGATGTCGATATCATGCCGGCCTATGTCGAACGTCTGGTGCGCGATTTTGACGGCGCCGCCTGGCGGATCGGCTGGGACGCGGGAAACGGCGCCGCAGGACCGGTCGTGGAGAAGCTGGTGCAACTCCTGCCTGGTGAGCATCATCTGCTCTTCACCGATGTAGACGGCAATTTTCCCAACCATCATCCTGATCCTACCGAAGAAGCGAATCTGGCCGATCTTCGTTCCCTTGTCCTCTCCAGGAAGCTCGATTTCGGCGTGGCTTTCGATGGCGATGGCGACCGGATCGGCGTGGTCGACGGCTTCGGTCGGATCATCTGGGGTGACCAGCTGCTCGGCCTGTTCGCGCAGGTCGTGCTGAAGGATCGTCCCGGCGCCCCGATCGTCGCGGATGTGAAGGCCAGCCAGGCCCTGTTCGACGAGATTGCGCGGCTGGGCGGTGAGCCGGTGCTGTGGAAGACCGGGCACAGCCATATCAAGTCCAAAATGAAGCAGATTGGCAGTCCGCTGGGCGGCGAGATGACCGGCCACATCATGTTTGCCGATGATTTTTACGGTTTTGATGATGGACTCTATGCCGCCGTTCGCCTGATCCGCGCGGCTGCCCGGTTGCGCCGCACCGTCACCGACCTGCGCGGTGACATGGCCGAAATGGTCAACACGCCGGAAATCCGCATCGCCGTGCCGGAAGACCGCAAGTTTGCGATCATCGAAGACCTGCGCGACCGCCTGATTGCATCCGGCGCAATCGTGGAATCGATCGATGGCGCTCGCGTCCGTACTGTCGATGGCTGGTGGCTGCTGCGCGCGTCCAACACCCAGAATGCGCTGACCGCGCGGGCGGAGGCGTCGGATGCTGCGGGATTGGCGCGCCTGCTGGCCGAAATCGAATCCCATTTGCGTGATTCGGGCGTCGATCAGCGATTGCAAGCGGCGAAATAGCTTGTCGCAGCGCGCAAAATTGATATCGCTATCATTATTTCATGCGGAATTTCCCTTAGGGAAACATGGATTTATGACACCGGTTGCATGAAACGCAATCGCGCCATCATGTTTCGCATTTGCGACGAACGCCGCCTGGCCGCAAAAGGAACTCGCCTTTCAGGCATCCTCTCCTAAAACTTCATAGCCGTCCCTCGGGGCGGCTTTTTTTTTGACCTGTGACGTTGGCGCAACAGGGCGGCACTTGCCGTAGCGTCCAGCCGGCCGAAATCCGGGCAATTGAGCGAAAAATCGCGGAAATCCGTCATTGGCGCCTGTAGAAATCGTCGGGATAGCTGTTATGCGCATGGTTCCATAAGTCGCATGAGGCGTTTAAGCGCCCGCACCAAATGGCCAAATGAGTTTTTAGCAGAGGAAACGCCATGTCCCTTCGCCGTCGCATTCTTCCCACCATCCTGCTGACCGGCGCGATTGTCGCACCGATGCCGGCGCTGGCCGGTGGCTTCTATCTTCAGGAACAGTCGCCGGTGGAAACCGGCCGCGCCATGGCTGGCGGCGCCGCTGCAGGTGACGATCCCTCGACCATCTATTTCAACCCTGCCGCCATGACCCAGCTGTCGGGCGTCCAGGTTTCGGCCGGCGTCAACGCCCTGATGGCTTCCGCCCACCAGACCAACCGTGGCAGCTATCGCTCGGTCCCCGGTTCGACCGCCCGCGTGTCGGTGACCGGCAATGACGGCGGCCAGCCGTTCGAAAGCGTCATCCCGGTCCCCAATTTCTACGCCTCGGCGCAGGTCACCGACCGGCTGTGGCTGGGCCTCGGCGTCAATGCGCCCTTCGGCCTGAAGCTGGAATATGATGACGGTTTCTTCGGTCGCTATGACTCGATCTACACCGACCTCAAGACCTACAACATCCAGCCTTCGGCCGCGTTCAAGCTGAACGACAATTTCTCGATCGGCGGCGGCGTCGACGTGCAATATGTGAAGGCGAACCTGACCAACGCGTTGCCGCAGGTGTCGCCGCTGGTCACCACCGACGGCTTCACCAAGCTGAAGGGCGACGACTGGACCGTCGGCTGGAACGCCGGCCTGTTCTACACCAACGGCACCACCAATGTCGGCGTCCACTATCGGTCGGGCATCAACCACAAGCTCAAGGGCACCCAGACCATTTCCGGCCTGGTGACGCCGCTCAGCGCCGCCAATGGCGAGTTCGATGCCTCGGCACCGCTGGACCTGCCCGATATCGTCACCGTGTCCTTCATGCACAAGCTGACGCCGAACCTGCGCGCGATGATCACCGGCAAATGGTATGGCTGGTCCAGCTTCAAGGGGATCGAGGTCACCTCGGCCACCGGCACCACCAACAAGGAACTGGATTACAAGGACAGCTACAGCGTCAGCCTGGGCGGCGAATATGATTTCAGCCCCGCCTTCACGCTGCGCGCGGGCACCATGTTCGACCGTTCGCCGACCAATCCGCAGCATCTGACCACCCGCGTGCCCGATGGCGACCGCGTGTGGCTGACGGGCGGCGCGACCTGGAATATCTCGCCGGCCTTCGCACTGAACGTCGCCTACGCCCATACCTGGGTGGAAAAGGCGAACATCATCCGCCCGGACAGCTATTTCCCGTCGCCGGCCACCGTCACCGCCACGACCCTGGCACAGACCAGCGGCAATGCGGACCAGGTTGCCGCATCGCTGACCGCGCGCTTCTAAAAAGCTGCGTTAATGCTTATAGGGGGCTCCAGAGATCTGGAGCCCCTTTTCATGTCCGAACATAATCCCGGCCTGCGCCCCTGGCGCGACATCGCCCGACGGCAGTCGCGGCAGATCATGGTCGGCAACGTCCCCGTGGGCGGCGGTGCGCCGGTCACGGTGCAGACCATGACCAACACGCTGACCCATGACGTCAAGGCGACGATCGACCAGATCCGTCGCTGCGAGGATGCCGGCGTCGACATCATCCGCGTGTCCTGCCCCGACGAGGAATCGACTGCGGCGCTCAAACAGATCGTCCGCGCCGCGCGCGTGCCGATCGTCGCCGACATCCATTTCCACTATAAGCGCGCGCTGGAAGCCGCCGATGCCGGTGCTGCCTGCCTGCGCATCAATCCCGGCAATATCGGTTCGGCCGCGCGGGTGAAGGAAGTGGTGGACGCTGCCAAGGCCAATAATTGCTCGATCCGCATCGGCGTCAACGCCGGCAGCCTGGAACGCGACCTGCTCGAAAAATATGGCGAGCCTTGCCCCGAGGCGCTGGTCGAAAGCGCGCTCGACCATATCAAGCTGCTGCAGGACCAGGATTTCCACGAATATAAGGTCGCGGTGAAGGCGAGCGACGTGTTCCTGGCGGTCGCGGCCTATATGCAGCTGGCCGATGCGGTCGATTGCCCGCTGCATCTGGGCATCACCGAAGCCGGTGGCCTGATCGGCGGCACGGTCAAGAGCGCGATCGGCATCGGCAATCTGCTCTGGGCCGGCATCGGTGACACGATCCGCGTCTCGCTCTCGGCCGAACCGGAAGAGGAAGTGCGGGTCGGCTATGAGATGCTCAAGACGCTCGGCATCCGCACCCGCGGCGTCAAGGTCATCTCCTGCCCCAGCTGCGCGCGGCAGGGCTTCGACGTGATCCGTACCGTCCAGGCGCTGGAGGAACGGCTGCAGCATATCAACACGCCGCTCTCGCTCTCGGTGCTGGGCTGCGTCGTCAACGGTCCGGGTGAAGCGCGCGAGACCGATATCGGCCTGACCGGCGGCGGCAATGGCAAGCATATGGTCTATCTGTCGGGCGTCACCGATCACACGATCCAGGATGCCGACATGGTCGACCATATCGTCAGGCTGGTCGAGGCCAAGGCGGCCGAGATCGAAGCCGCGGCGAGTGACGCGGGACAGGTCCAGGCGGCCGAATGACGGACAGCGCCGACCGGTCCGCCATCGCCCATGGCGCAAGCGCTACGGGCGCGCAGGCGGTCGGCGCGTCCGTCCTTGGGACATTGGCTCTGGGCGCGATTGCATTGGGGGCAATAGCGGTTGGCGCCTTGGCCATCGGTCGCCTGCGCATCGGCAAGGCACGGATCACCCGGCTTCATATCGACGAATTGCATATCGGCAGGATCGTCGGCCCCGGTCGCGACTGATCCCGTCACCCGTCGATGGATCGTCCGCTTTCCTCTCCCCGCAGCCCGTCCGGGCTGCTGCCCTTCCTCATCTGCTGCCTTGGCGTCGCGCTCTTTTCGGTGATGGATGCGGCGATGAAGGGGCTCAGCCTCTCGATCGGCCTTTATAACGCGCTGCTCTGGCGTGCGATCACCGGCAGCCTGCTCGGGCTGGTCCTGATGCTCGCCACCCGCCAGCGCTGGCCAAACCGCTCCGTGCTGCGCCTGCATCTGCTGCGTGGCGTTGTCGTGGCGCTGATGGCCAGCTTGTTCTTCTGGGCGATCATGCGCCTGCCACTGGCCGAAGCCATTGCCCTCTCCTTCATCGCTCCGTTGATCGCGCTCTATCTTGCGGCGCTGCTGCTCAAGGAACGGATCGGGCGGCAGGCGATCGGCGCCTCGCTGCTCGGCCTGGTCGGGGTCGGCGTGATCCTGTCGGGGCGGATGCGCGGCGACTATGATGGCGACGCGCTGATGGGGGCGGGCGCGGTGCTGCTCTCGGCGATGCTGTTCGCCTGGAACCTGATCCTCCAGCGCCAGCAGGCCCAGCTTGCCTCGCCGATCGAGGTCGCCTTCTTCCAGCATCTGGTCATGCTGGGCGTGTTTGCGATCGGCGCGCCGGCCTGGGCGATCGTGCCGACCGGAGCGGCGGTGCCGCTGGTGCTGCTGGCTGCCATCCTGGCCTTCACCTCTCTCGCCGCGCTCGCCTGGGCCTATGCGCGTGCGGAGGCCCAGCGACTGATCCCGGTCGAATATACCGCCTTCGTCTGGGCCGCGATCTTCGGCTGGTTCGCCTTTGGCGAACAACTGACGCTCACCACCCTTGCCGGTGCCTTGTTGATCGTCGCCGGCTGCCTTATCGCCGCGCGCACGAAACGGGCGGATATCGCCCATGTGGAAGCGGGAGCGGCATGAGCCAGGTCATCATCAGGGACGCGCAATCGACGGATATCGATACCATCGCGAATTTCATCCTGGCGCTCGCCGATTATGAGAAGCTGGCCCATGAAGTGAAGGCCGACCGCGAGACGCTGGCCCGCTATCTGTTCGGACCCCGGCCGATGGCGGAGGTGCTGATCGCCGAGCATGATGGCGCGCCGATCGGCTTTGCCCTTTTCTTCCACAATTTCTCGACCTTCGAGGGGCGTCCGGGCCTCTATCTGGAGGATCTGTTCGTCCTGCCCGAAGCGCGGGGGCTCGGCGCCGGCAAGGCGTTGCTTGCGCGTCTCGCCCGATTGGCGATCGCGCGCGACTGCGCCCGGCTCGAATGGTCGGTGCTCGACTGGAACGCGCCGGCGATCGCCTTCTACCGGGCGATCGGCGCCCGGCCGATGGACGAATGGACCGTGCAGCGCGTCGATGGCGATGCGCTCAGCGCCCTCGCATCGCATCCTGCAGGCTGACGCCCAGCAGCACGATCGCAAAGCTGCTCAGGGCAATCACGACAAAGGCGGGATAGAAAGAGGCGAACATGACGACATCTCCTTTCGCCGCCCATTTTGCGCCTGCGCCCCAGGCGCGCGACATACGCAATGTTGCGGATGGGGCGGGACGAGCCGAGGGGCCGCAGGCTTGACGAGGACTCCTGGCTCGGCGCATTGTGCCGGAACGGAACATTTGGGGGACATTTGACCATGGCTGTCAGCCGCGGAGCCAAGCGCGCGCCGGAATGGCGCGAAATGCTCAAGCGCAGCATCGTGCGCAGCGGCGCGCTGATCGGGGCGATCTCGCTGTTTCTGGCGACCCTGTTCCTGGCGCTGGCGCTGCTGAGCTATCAGCCCAGCGACCCGTCGATGAACACGGTGGCGGGCGATCATGTCGCCAATATCATGCGCGCGCCCGGCGCCATGGTGGCCGACATGCTGCTGCTGCTGTTCGGCGTGCCGATCGCGCTGCTGCTGCCGCTGATGGGGATCACCGCCCGTCGCCTGTGGGGCGATCATGAGATGATCGGGTGGAAAGCGCAGTTCGGCAAATGCCTGGTCGGCATCATCCTGATCGGCATCGCGCTGGCCCTGTTCCAGCCCGATCCGCTGGTCGGCCTGCCCTCCGGCTGGGGCGGCATGATCGGCCTTGTCACCGCCAAGGGGGTGATGAGCCTGACCGCCCAGGCGCCGGCCGCGCAGGGCTGGATCATCGGCATATTGGTGGTCGTGGCCATGCTGGCAGGCCTGTTCGTCTGGTATCGCAGCCTGGCGCTGGAAAAGCCGATCTTCACCATCCGCCGCCCGACCCTGCCCCGGCTCAGCCTGCCGCGCCCCTCGCTCGCCTTTGCGGGACAGGGGGGAGCGGCCGATCTGGACGAGGATGATGACGGCCCGGTCGAACGGGTGATCGCGCCGCGCAAGCAGGTGTCGAACGAGCCCAAGCCGCCGATCACCATCCAGGCGCCCAAGCCCGCCCCGGTGCAGCGCTCGACCGCGCCGGTGTCGCAGGATGATCTGTTCGGCCACAGCTCGCTGCCGTCGGCCGACCTGCTCAACCCCATCCCCGCCAATCAGGGCCAGAAGATCGACAAGGCGGCGCTGGAACGCAACGCCCGCCTGCTGGAGAGCGTTCTCGACGACTTCCATGTGAAGGGCAATATCGTCGAGGTTCGCCCCGGTCCCGTCGTCACCATGTATGAGCTGGAGCCGGCACCGGGCATCAAGGCGAGCCGCGTGATCGCGCTGGCCGACGATATCGCCCGCAACATGTCGGCGCTGTCGGCGCGCGTCGCCACCATTCCCGGCCGCACCGTCATCGGCATCGAGCTGCCCAACACCAATCGCGAGGGCGTGTCCTTCCGCGAACTCATCACCAGCGAGCAGTTCGGTGCGGAAGCGACCCTGCCGATCATCCTGGGCAAGAATATCTCGGGTGAGCCGATCATCGCCGATCTGGCGCCGATGCCGCATCTGCTGATCGCGGGTACCACCGGTTCGGGTAAGTCGGTCGGCCTCAACGCCATGATCCTGTCGCTGCTCTACCGCATGACGCCGGACCAGCTGCGCCTGATCATGATCGATCCCAAGATGCTGGAACTGTCGACCTATGACGACATCCCGCATCTGCTCGCCCCGGTCGTGACCGAGCCGAGCAAGGCGATCCGCGCGCTCAAATGGGCGGTGGAGCAGATGGAGGATCGCTATCGCATGATGGCGTCGATCTCGGTCCGCAACCTCGCCAATTACAACGAGAAGGTTCGCGCCGCGAAGGCCAAGGGCAAGCCGCTCGGCCGCCGTGTCCAGACCGGCTATGACCCCGAGAGCGGCAAGCCGATCTATGAAGAGGAACAGCTGGATTTCCAGCCGTTGCCGCAGATCGTGGTGGTGGTCGACGAACTGGCCGACCTGATGATGACGGCGGGCAAGGAAGTCGAATTCCTGATCCAGCGCCTGGCGCAGAAGGCGCGTGCTGCCGGCATCCACCTGATCCTGGCGACGCAGCGGCCTTCCGTCGACGTCATCACCGGCGTCATCAAGGCGAACCTGCCGACCCGCATCAGCTTCTTCGTGACCAGCAAGATCGACAGCCGCACCATCCTGGGCGAACAGGGCGCCGAACAGCTGCTGGGCAAGGGCGACATGCTCTACATGCATGGCGGCAAGGGCCTGATGCGCGTTCATGGTCCCTTCGTTTCGGACGATGAAGTGCGCGTGGTCGCCGACCATTGGCGCGCGCAGGGCTCGCCCGATTATATCCAGGCGGTCACGGAAGAGCCGGAAGAAGGCAGCTTCGCGCTCGACGGCGTGGACCTGGGCGATGACAGCCCGGACGCGCAGCTGTTCCGCAAGGCCTGCCAGCTGGTGTTCGAGAATCAGAAGGCGTCGACCAGCTGGCTGCAGCGCCAGCTGCGAGTCGGCTACAACAGTGCCGCACGCCTGATCGAACGGATGGAGGAGGAAGGACTGGTCGGTCCGCCCAACCATGTCGGTCGCCGCGAAGTGCTGCGTGACGAGAATGGCAATCCGCTCTGACGCTACGAAATGCTTGTTTTCCTTGAGCGATTGCGTTCCGTGCAACCATGCTTGCTGCCTTCGCATTTGTCGTGACAGGGGCTTTGGGACATTAGGAACAGGCCTTTCAGGCATCCTCTCCTAAAAACTTTTCAGGCTGATCTTCGGATCAGCCTTTTTTTTGTCCGCGAATCGGTCTAGGCAGGCGTCGCTGCTGCCGCGCCGATAAACATAATTGGAGCGGTGCCGCCGGTAAGACCGGCATGGCGAGGCGGGAGCACGGGGGATCGAGCCAGCCATTTCACGGCCGCTCTCCCCCGTCTGGTCTTTCCGATCGATCCTTTCCCTTCGATGGAACAGCAAGGTTCACAGCGGGTTCAAGCCCCACCTCCTATGCCCCCTTTTCCGAACAACCCGGAGATGATTGCATGAAGCGCATCCTCGCGCCTGTCGCCCTGTCCCTCGCCACCGCGCTGGTTGCGGTGCCGGCGGGCTATGCCCTTGCCCAGCAGGCGGCACCGTCCGACCTCAATCAGGTCAACGCCTATATCCGCGCCGTCACCACCCTGACCGCCGATTTCAGCCAGACCGACCGCAATGGTCAGGTGCTGACCGGCAAGCTGACCCTGAAACAGCCGGGCAAGATCCGTTTCCAATATGAAAAGGGCGTGCCGCTGCTGATCGTGGGCGATGGCAAGGCGCTGACCCTGATCGACTATGAAGTGCGCCAGGTGCAGCGCTGGCCGATCGGCAATTCGCCGCTGGCCGCGCTGATCGACCCGACCAAGGATCTGTCGAAATTCGGCACCGTCGTCCCCACCGGCGACCCGACCGTGCTGAGCGTGCAGGCGAAGGATCCCAAGCGGCCCGAATTCGGCACCATCACCATGATCTTCAAGCGCAAGCCCGCGTCGCCGGCCGGGTTGGAGCTTTATGGCTGGGTCGCGCTCGACGCGCAGAATAATCGCACGGCGGTGCGCCTGTCGAACCAGCAATATGGCGTACCGGTCGCCGATTCCGCCTTCCGCTGGACCGATCCGCGTCCGCGCGGCCGTCCGAACGGCTAGGGCGGGCCACAGGAACGATGGGCTGAAAACTTTCTGCCATCGTTCATCTGCCGCTCATATCGGATCGCCTAGATAGAGATCACGGCGAGAGACGCAGACCGGGATTTCCCCCCTGTTACCCGGCACACCGCTCCCGTCGCAAAGCGCTTCAAGGGCGCGATCGAGACCCCCGTTCCACGCCCCCGGAGCGGGGGTCTTACTTTGTCCGGCGCTTGCGCGCGGGCGCGCGGCACCCTAGGTGCTTTTCATGGCCGATACCCTTTCGATTGCATCCTGGAACATCAACAGCGTCCGCGCCCGGATCGACATCGTCGAACGCTTCCTGACCGAGGAAGCGCCCGACATTCTCTGCCTGCAGGAAACCAAGGTGGTGAACGAGATTTTCCCCACCGACATGTTCAAGCGGCTGGGCTATGTCCACCAGGTGCTGAACGGCCAGCGCATGCATCATGGCGTTGCGATCATGAGCAAGGTGCCGATCCATGAGGACGACCGGTTCGACTGGCAGGCTAATGGCGAAGCGCGCCATGTTGGCATCCGGCTCGACAATGGCGTGCGGATCGAGAATGTCTATGTCCCCGCCGGCGGCGATGTCGCCGACCGCACGGTCAATCCCAAATTCGGCCAGAAGCTCGACTTCATCGAGCGGATGATCGAGTGGTCCGGCGCGCTCGACAACAAGCCGACCATCCTTACCGGCGACTTCAACATCGCGCCTTTGGAATGTGACGTCTGGAGCCACAAGCAGCTGCTCGACGTGGTCAGCCATACGCCGGTCGAATGCGAACTGCTGGGCCGGTTGCAGGCGTCGAACGACTGGGTCGATATCGGCCGTCATTTCCATCCCGCGCCGGCGCGTCTCTACACCTGGTGGAGCTATCGCGCGAAGGATTGGGCGGCGTCGGATCGCGGCCGTCGCCTTGACCATATGTGGATGACCAGGGATGTCGCCGACAAGGCGGTCGCCCACCGTGTCGTAGAACCCGCGCGCAGCTGGGAAAAGCCGTCCGACCATATCCCGATCATCACCGAGTTCGCCTTCTGATGAACGGGCGGGATGCTGCCCGCGCCATCGATGCGCTGCGTCGCGGCTGGGCGATCCGCCTGACCGCGCCTGATGGCGCGATCCGGCTGATGGCGATCGAGGGCGCGGATGCGGTGACGCTGGCCGATTTCGATCCGCAGGGGCAGGCTGATATCCTGATTTCCGCCGCCCGCGCCGAGACGCTGAAGCTCGCCAACCAGCTGGCGGCGGCCGATCCCGACCTGCCGGTGCTGATCGAACGGGCGCCGTGGATCGACGCGGATGTCGCGACCTCGATTTCCGATCCGGTGCTGGACCTTGCCTCGCCGCTCAAGGGGCCATTTCGCGCGCGGGCCTTGCCGGCGCCGCAGGCGGCCAAGGCTGCGCTGCGCCTGGCCCGGTTGGCCGGCATCCTGCCCGCCTATTTCCTCACCGAAGGCGACGGCCCGGTCGAGGCGGAAGTCAGCGCCGATGATGTCGGCGATTATGACGATGCCATTCACCTCGCCATCGCCACCCGTGCCCGCCTGCCGGTATCGGCGAGCGAGAGCGCGGAGATCATCGCCTTCCGCAGCCCCGACGAGCCGCGCGAGCATGTCGCGCTGGTGGTCGGCAAACGTGACGCATCGCCCCCGGTCATCCGCATCCACAGCGAATGCCTGACCGGCGACGTGTTCGGCAGCCTCAAATGCGATTGCGGCCCGCAATTGCATCAGGCGCTGCACCAGATCGCCGACGCACAATGGGGCGTGCTGCTCTATCTGCGGCAGGAAGGGCGCGGCATCGGCCTCGTCAACAAGCTGCGCGCCTATGCGCTGCAGGATCAGGGCTTCGACACGGTCGACGCCAATGTGCGGCTGGGCTTCGCGATCGATGCGCGCGACTTCTCGGTCGCGGCGCGGATGCTCGACCTGCTCGGCATTGGCGGCGTGCGCTTGCTCACCAACAATCCGCAGAAGGTCGCCGGCTTGCAGGCGGCCGGGATCGAGGTGGTCGAACGACTGCCGATCATCCTGCCGGCCAACCCGCATAATGAACGCTATCTCGCCACCAAGCGCGACCGGACCGGCCACCAGCTATGAGCGTTATCCATGTCGATGTCGCCACCGGGCGACTGCGCTTCGGCGATCTCGACATGGCCTGCACCATCGGCCGCAGCGGCGCCTGTGCGGCCGCCGACAAGCGCGAAGGCGATGGCTGCACCCCCTTGGGCAATTGGCCGATCCGTGCGGTGCTGTTGCGCCCCGGCAAGGTCTCCGCCACCGGCATCGCCCTGCCCTGGCGCTGGACCCATGCGGGCGATGGCTGGTCGGATGATCCGGCCGATCCCGCCTATAACCGTCCCGTGCGCCTGCCCCGGCCCTTCTCGACCGAAAGCCTGCAGCGCAGCGACGAGGCCTATGACGTGATCGTCATCCTGGGCCATAATGATGCGCCGCCGGTGCCGGGCATGGGCAGCGCCATCTTCTTCCATCTGTCCGAAGGACGTCCGACCGCCGGCTGCGTCGCGGTCGACCGCGACGACATGCTGCGCCTGTTACCCTTGCTGTCACCCGGCGACGTCATGACCATTGCCTGAGAATTTAGGCGCCTGAGTAGCGATCAGGCGCGCTCCAGTGCCTCGCCCACTTCGCCGCCGGCCGCCTCCAGCAGCCGCCGCTCCAGAGTCTGCAACCGGGCCTTGCTCTCGATCTTCCCGCCCAAGAGGTCGGTGACATAGAAGGTATCGACCGCGCGCTCGCCATAGGTGGCGACATGGGCGCTGTGGACCGTGACCTTCGACTGGAACAGCGCATTGGCCAAGCTGAACAGCAGCGCCGGCCGATCGCGGGCATTCACCTCGATCACGGTGAAGCGGTTCGACGCCTTGTTGTCGATCAGCACATTGGGCTCGATGCGGAAGGCTTCGGCGCGGGTGCGGGGCAGCGGGCGCGCTTCCAGCTTGGTGATCATGCGGTGGCGGTTGGAGAGGGAATCCTCGATCGCTGCCTTGATCCGCGCCAGCTGCTCGGGACTGTGGAAGGCACCGCCCAGCGGATCCTGCACCAGGAAATTGTCGATCGCGACGCCGTCGCGCGTCGTATGGATGCGCGCGTCGATGATGTTGCCGCCCGCCAGATGGATCGCGCCGGCAATGCGGTAGAACAGGCCCGGATGGTCGGTCGCATAGACGGTGACCAAAGTCGCACCACGTTGTGGATAATATTGCGCGGCGATCGACAGCGAGGAGTCGCCCGCTTCCAATATATGCCGGGCATTATGGACCAGGATATCGTCCGGTTCGGCAATCCAGTAGCTTTCGGGCATGCGGCCGCTGAATGCGGCGAAGGTCGCCTCATCCATGCCGAGCGCCTGGCGCAGCGCCTCCTGCTTGGCGGCAACGCGTTCGCTGCGGCCCTTCTGCTTGTGGCCCAGGCGCAGCACTTCCTCGGCGGCATCATAGAGGTCGCCCAGCAACTGCCGCTTCCAGCTGTTCCAGACGCCCGGCCCCACCGCGCGGATATCGACCACGGTCAGGCATAGCAGCAGGCGCAGTCGCTCGGGGCTCTGCACCACCTCCACGAAATCGAGGATCGTCTTGTAGTCGGCCAGGTCGCGCTTGAAGGCGGTGGCCGACATCAGCAGGTGGTAACGCACCAGCCAGGCGACGGTCTCGGTCTCGGCGGCAGTCAGGCCGAGGCGCGGGCAGAGATGCTCCGCCACTTCCGCACCCAATATGCTGTGGTCGCCGCCGCGCCCCTTGGCGATGTCATGCAGCAGCACCGCGACATAGAGCACCCGGCGCGACAATATCTTGCCCATCAGCTCGGTCGCCAGCGGATGGTCGGTGGCCAGTTCGCCCTTCTCGATCCGGGCCAGCAGGCCGACGGCGCGGATGGTATGCTCGTCCACCGTATAATGATGGTACATGTCGAACTGCATCTGCGCCACGACGCGGCGGAAATCGGGGATGAACCGGCCGAACACGGTGGACTCGTTCATCCAGCGCAGCACCGTTTCCGGGTCGCGCGGGCTGGTCAGCACATCCATGAAGGCGGCGTTGGCCCGTGCGTCCTTGCGCACCTTGGCGGTGATCAGGCCGGCGTCGCGGCTGGCCGCGCGCATCGCGCTCGGATGAATCTGCAGCCCATGCCTGTCGGCCACGGCGAAAATCTCGACCAGGCGGACCGGATCGGCCTGGAAGAAATCGTCGCTCGGCAACGCCAGACGCCCGCGATCCAGCACGAAACCGTCCAGCTTCTTGGGTCGGCGAAAGATCGACGGAATATAGCGGCGTCCGCGCTCGGCCAGCTGGTCGTCCAGATGCGCCAGGAACACCGCAGTCAGGTCGCCGACCGCCTTTGCATTGAGGAAATAATAGCGCATGAAGCGCTCGACCCCGGATCGTCCGGCCCGCGCGGTGAAATGCATCCGCGTCGCGGTTTCCAGCTGCAGGTCGAAGGTCAGCCTGTCCTCGGCCCGCCCCGTGATCATGTGCAGATGGCACCGCACCGCCCACAGGAAATCCTCGGCCTTCTGGAACTGGCGCAGCTCGCTCTGCGTCAACAGGCCGACATCGACCAGTTCGGCGACCGATTTCACCCGGTTCACATATTTGCCGATCCAGAACAGCGTGTGCAGGTCGCGCAGGCCACCCTTGCCTTCCTTGACATTGGGCTCGACGACATAGCGGCTGTCGCCCATGCGGCGGTGGCGCTCGTCGCGTTCCTCCAGCTTCTCGGTGACGAAGGTGCGGGCGGTGCCCTGCATGATCTCGCTGTCGAAGCGGACGGCCACTTCCTCGTAAAGCGCCCGGTCGCCCCACACATAGCGCGCTTCCAGCAGGGCGGTGCGCACGGTCAGGTCGGCCTTGGCCATCCGCATCGTCTCGTCGATCGACCGGCTGCTATGGCCGACCTTGAGCCCCAGATCCCACAGCGAATAGAGCATGGATTCGATGATCTGCTCGGTCCAGCCGGTCGGCTTCCAGGGAGTGATGAAGCCGATGTCGACATCGCTGTGCGGCGCCATCTCGCCCCGGCCATAGCCGCCGACGGCGATCAGCACGATCCGCTCGCCGGTGCTGCGGTTGCCGGCGGGATAAAGATGATGGGTGGTCGCGTCGTAGAGCAGCCGCAAAATCTGGTCGATCAGGAAGGCAAAGGCGGTCACCGCCTCGCGCCCGCGCGTCGGTTTCGCCTCCAGCCGGCGCGCGACATCCTCGCGACCATGCTCCAGAGCGGCCTTGAGTTCCTTGACGATCAGCCCGCGCAGCTTGATCGGATCGCCCCGGTGCTCCTGCGCCAGGGCGTTGATGCTGTCGGAAATCGCGCGCCGGTCAATGATCGCGCGGCGCGACCCCAGGCTGGGGAACTGCATGACCATGGCTCTCGTCTACTCGTGGTGACTGGCGGCGGCCAGTTGTTTCAAACGATATATGTGATCGAGTGCCTCACGCGGGGACAGGGCGTCGGCATCGATGCCATCCAGTGCGTCGCGCAGCGGATCGGCCACCTCTTCGGCCTGCGTTGCGACACTGGCGAACAGCGGCAGGTCGTCCAGTCCCGCGGCAATGCCGCCGGTCTTCGCCTTGCCTGCCTCCAGACGGCCCAGCACATCCTTGGCGCGCTTGAGCACCAGTGGCGGCAAGCCGGCCAGCCGCGCCACCGCCAGGCCATAGCTGCGATCAGCCGGCCCTTCGGCCAGTTCGTGCAGCAGCACCAGATCACCCTTCCATTCGCGTGCCCGCACATGATGCAGCGACAGCGCATCGAGCGTTTCGGACAGGCGGGTCAGTTCATGATAATGGGTCGCGAACAGGCAGCGGCAGCGATTGACCTCATGCACTGCCTCGACAACCGCCCAGGCGAGCGCAAGGCCGTCATAGGTGGATGTGCCGCGCCCAACTTCGTCCAGGATGACGAAGCTATGCTCGGTCGCCTGCGCCAGGATCGCGGCGGTCTCGACCATCTCGACCATGAAGGTCGACCGGCCGCGCGCCAGATTGTCGGACGCGCCGACGCGGCTGAACAGCCGGTCGACCAGGGTCAGCGTCGCCGTTTCCGCCGGAACGAAGGCCCCGGCCTGGGCCAGGATGACGATCAGCGCATTCTGCCGCAGGAAGGTCGACTTACCGCCCATGTTCGGGCCGGTGACCAGCCATAGCCGGTCGGTCGCGACCAGGCGGCAATCATTGGCGACGAAGGGCTGGCCCTGTGCGCGTAGCGCATCCTCGACCACCGGATGGCGCCCGCCGACAATGTCGAGGCAGGGGCCAACCCCGTCCTCGACCACGAAAAGGGGCCGTTGCCAGCCGCCTTCGGCCGCCCGTTCGGCCAGCGCGGCGGCAACGTCGAGCCGCGCCAGCGCATCGGCGGCGCGGGCGATGTCGGCCTTGCGGTCCAGCACGGCATCGATCAGCGTTTCGAGATGGGCGGCTTCCGCTACCAGCGCATGGGCACCGGCCTGCGCCACCCGTCCGGCCTGTTCGTGCAGGTCGATCGAGTTGAAGCGTACGACCCCGGCCAGCGTCTGGCGATGGGTGAAGCCGCTTTCGGGCTGCATCAGCTGGTCGGCGGCGCGGGCCGGCACCTCGACATGATAGCCCAGCACGCCATTATGGCGGATCTTGAGCGCGCTGATCCCCGTCTGCTCGCGATATTGCGCCTCCAGCGCGGCGATCGCGCGGCGGCCGTCGCCAGCCAGGCGGCGCAGCTCATCCAACGCGGGATCGAAGCCGTCGGCGATATAGCCGCCATTATTGGTTTCGGTCGGCGGGCTGGGCACTAGCGCGCGCGCCAGCGCATCGACCAGCGCGCCATGCCCGTCGAGCGCCGGCAGCAATTGCGTCAGCAACAGCGGCTGATCGGCCAGCCGGCCCAGCCGCTCGCGCAGCAAGCGCGCCTCGCCCAGGCCGTCGCGCAATTGGCCCAGATCGCGCGGGCTGCCCCGCCCCACGGCGACACGGCCCAGCGCGCGGCCGATGTCGGGCAGTGCGCGCAGTGCTGCCCGCAACTGACTGCGCAGCGTCGCGTCATCATGGAACAGCTGGACTAGGCCCAGCCGGGCGTCGATCAGCGGCGCATCCATCAGCGGCGCCGACAGATCCTGTGCCAGCAGCCGGGCGCCTGCCCCGGTGACGGTCCGGTCGACCGCGCCCAGCAGGCTGCCCGCGCGGGTGCCGCCGGTGGTCGCGACGATTTCCAGGCTCTCGCGCGTCGCCGCGTCGATGGCGACATGGGCGCCGCTGGTTTTGCGGAGCGGCGGCGCCAGGAAGGGCATCGTGCCCTTCCCCGCATGGTCGAGATAGGAAATCAGCCCGCCCATCGCGGCCAGTTCGGCACGACTGAACTGGCCAAAGCCATCCAGCGTCGCGACCGCGAACAGGCGCTTGAGCGCCTCTTCGGCACGGGCGCTGGAAAAGGCCGCCTTGTCGAACGGATGGCTGTTGGCGACCTCCAGCGTCGAACCCTCGGCAATCACCACTTCGCTCGGCCGCAACCGGGCGAGTTCGGCGGGCAGGTCGCCCGCCCGCACCGTCATCGTCTCGAACCGGCCGGTCGAAATGTCGGCGGCGGCCAGCCCCAGCTCGCCTTCGCCGCCCGTCTGGGCGAGCGCGACCAGCATATTGTCGCGCCGGCTGTCGAGCAGGGTTTCCTCGGTCAGCGTGCCGGCGGTGACATAGCGGACGATGGCGCGTGCCACGAGCGCCTTGCCGCCCCGTGCCTTGGCCTCGGCCGGCGTCTCGGTCTGCTCGGCGATGGCGACGCGATGGCCGCCCTTGATCAGCCGGGCGAGATAGGATTCGGCGCTATGCACCGGCACGCCGCACATCGGGATCGGCTGCCCGGCATGTTCGCCACGGCTGGTGAGCGCAATGTCGAGCGTCGCGGCCGCCATCTTGGCGTCATCGAAGAAGAGTTCGAAGAAATCGCCCATGCGGTAGAAGAGCAGGCAATCCTGCGCCTCTGCCTTGAGGGTGAAATATTGTGCCATCATGGGGGTAGGCTGGGTGGTGGTGGAGGTCGAATTGGCCATGGGGCAAGCGGATAGCCTGATCGCTCCGCTGAAACCAGAGCTTCGCCAAAGGGCAGGAAAATTGCGCTTCTCGCACTTGCCCACAAGATAATCTTGCCGCTAGGGCGGCGCTATTGTTCCATTATGTGGGTATCGCGATGACCGAAAAGTCAAATGTGGAATTTTCCGAGCGCGAGGCGCTGTTCTTCCACGCGACCGGCCGCCCCGGCAAGATCGAGATCATTGCCTCCAAGCCGATGGCGACGCAGCGCGATCTCTCGCTCGCCTATTCGCCCGGCGTCGCGGTGCCGGTGCGCGCGATCGCCGAAGATCCGGCGACCGCCTATGATTATACCGCCAAGGGCAATCTGGTCGCGGTGATCTCCAATGGCACGGCCATCCTGGGCCTCGGCAATCTCGGCGCGCTGGCGTCCAAGCCGGTGATGGAGGGCAAGGCCGTCCTCTTCAAGCGCTTCGCCGACGTCGATTCCATCGATATCGAGCTGAAGACCGAGGATGTTGATCGCTTCATCGACGCGGTCGAACTGATGGAGCCGAGCTTCGGCGGCATCAATCTTGAGGATATCAAGGCGCCCGAATGCTTCGTCATCGAAACGACGCTCAAGGAACGGATGAACATTCCGGTTTTCCATGACGACCAGCATGGCACCGCGATCATCGCGGCGGCGGGCGTCATCAATGCCGCGCTGCTGACCGGTCGCGACATGAAGGACATGAAGGTGGTGGTGAACGGCGCGGGCGCCGCCTCCATTTCCTGCACCGAGCTGATCAAGGCGCTTGGTGTCCCCAATGAAAACGTCATCATGTGCGACAGCAAGGGCGTCATCTATCAGGGCCGCACCGAGGGCATGAACCAGTGGAAGTCGGCCCATGCGGTCAAGACCGACGCGCGGACCCTCACCGAAGCGGTCAAGGGCGCCGATGTGTTCCTCGGCCTCTCGGTCGCCGGCGCCATGTCGCAGGATATGGTGAAGTCGATGGCGGCCAATCCGATCATCTTCGCCATGGCCAATCCCGACCCGGAAATCCTGCCGCCTGACGCCCATGCCGTGCGTCCCGACGCGATCGTCGCCACCGGGCGCTCGGACTTCCCCAACCAGGTCAACAATGTCCTGGGCTTCCCCTTCATCTTCCGCGGCGCGCTCGACGTGCGGGCGACCGGCATCAACGAGGCGATGAAGCTGGCCGCCGCCAAGGCGATTGCCGACCTGGCGCGCGAACAGGTGCCCGAGGAAGTGGCCAAGGCCTATGGCCGTTCGCACAGCTTCGGTCCCGACTATATCATCCCCGCGCCGTTCGATCCGCGCCTGATGGAAGTGGTGCCGGCCGCCGTCGCCCAGGCGGCGATGGATACCGGCGTCGCACAGAAGCCGATCGCCGACATGGCCGCCTATCGCGATTCCCTGAAGGCGCGGCTCAATCCGACCACCTCGGTTCTCACCAGCGCCTATGAACTCGCCAAGGCCAATCCCAAGCGGGTCGTCTTTGCCGAGGCGGAAGAGGAAGTGGTGTTGCGCGCCGCGATCCAGTTCCGCGAGCTGGGCTATGGAATCCCCGTGCTGGTCGGCCGCGATCATGTGCGCGACAAGCTCAAGGAACTGGGCGTCCAGGATCCCGACAGCTTCGAACTGCACAACAGCGTCAATTCGCCGCTGGTGCCCGAGATGGTCGATCTTCTCTATGCTCGGTTGCAGCGGCGCGGCTATCTGCGTCGCGACTGCGAGCGGATGGTCAATCGCGACCGCAACATCTTCGGATCGCTGCTGGTGAAGATGGGCGTGGCCGATGCGATGATTTCCGGCGTCACCCGGCCCTATGGCCAGACCCTGCGCGAGGTGAAGCGGGTGATGGATCCGGCTGCGGGCCGTACCCCCTTCGGCATCCATGTCATGGTGACCAAGGACAAGACCGTCTTCCTGGCCGACACCACCGTCCATGAACGGCCTTCCGCGTCCGAACTGGCCGACATTGCCGAGGGCACGGTCGCGGTCGCGCGGCGCATGGGCCATGACCCGCGCGTGGCCTTCCTCTCCTATTCCAATTTCGGCAATCCCCCCGGCGCCTTCCTCGACAATGTGCGCGATGCGGTGAAGCTGCTCGACCAGCGCGACGTCGATTTCGAATATGAAGGCGAAATGACACCGGATGCGGCGCTCAATCCGACCGTGATGAAGAATTATCCGTTCAGCCGCCTGTCCGGCCCGGCCAATGTGCTGGTCATGCCGGGGCTGCAGTCGGCCAACATCTCGGCCAAGCTGCTGCGCGAACTGGGCGGCACGTCGATGATCGGTCCGGTGCTGGTCGGCATGGAAAAGTCGGTGCAGATTGCGACCATGTCGTCCAACGCGTCGGAACTGCTGACGCTGGCCGTGCTGGCCGCGGGCGGTATCGCCCTCTGATGATCGTGGCGGGGCACCAGCCCCGCCCCTATCCGCTACGACCAGTTGGTTTCTGACCGGTTTCGCTTGCCTTGCGCCATCGTCTGCTGGAAGACCATGGCATGAACAGCGCAACCATGATCGACAGTGCCACCTTCCGCCGCGTCCTGGGCCATTATCCGACCGGCGTGTGCGTCGTTACCGCGTCCGCCGAGGATGGCGCCCCGGTCGGCATGGTGGTCGGCTCCTTCACCTCGGTGTCGCTCGATCCGCCGCTGGTCGCCTTCTTCCCCGCCAAAAGCTCGGGCAGCTGGCCGCGCATCCAGCAGATCGGCCGCTTCTGCGTCAATGTCCTCGCCAGCGATCAGCAGCCGCTCTGCCGCCAGCTGGCGGCACCGGGCCCTGACAAGTTCGCCGGCGTGTCGCACCGCGTATCCGACAATGGATCGCCCATCATCGACAATGTCGTCGCCTGGATCGATTGCAGCCTGCATGCCGTGCATGAAGCCGGCGATCATTATATCGTGCTGGGTGAAGTGGTCGCGCTGGAAGTGGAACGGCCCGACCGGCCATTGCTGTTCTTCCAGGGCAATTATGGCGAATTTTCCCTGCTCGCATGAGGAACAGGCGGCGCGACGTCGTCTGATCGGGCAAGAGGGCAAGAAAAAAGGGGTAAAGCTCGTTAAAAGGCCGTAATGATCCATACATGGGTCAGAAACATCACGGCTCCTTAACGTCTGCCGTCTATCATCGTCCCCATTCCGGATCGGACTGATCATGACTGCGCTGCTCATCACCATCGACACCGAATTGTCCGCAGCGCTGCACCAGCGCGGCTTCGGTCTTGAGCAGAATCTGCGCCAATCGATCTGGGGTGAGACGGCGGCCGGTGCTTTTGGCATCGGCTGGCAGATGGACCTGATGGACCGCCATGGCCTCAAGGGCGTCTTCTTCCTCGATCCCCTGCCGGCGTTGATCCACGGCCCCGCCTTTCTCCAGCCCATCGTCGCGGCCATCGTCAGTCGCGGGCATGAAGTGCAGCTCCACCTGCACAGCGAATGGCTGGCCTGGGTCGAAGATTCGCCAGTTGAAGGGCGACAGGGGCGCAATATCGGCGATTTCAGCCTGGCCGACCAGATCACCCTGCTCGGCCTTGGTCGCGACCTGCTGGAACAGGCGGGCGCCCCGCGGATCAGCGCGTTCCGGGCCGGCAATTTCGGCGCCAATGACGATACGCTGCGGGCGCTGGCGGCGATCGGCATCGGCTGGGACAGCAGCGTCAATCCGGCCTATCTCGGCCAGGGATGTGGCATCAGCATGGATGCCGGCCAGATCGGCGCGGTTCGCGCCCAGGGTTTGGTCGAACTGCCCGTGTCGGGTATTGCTGACCGCCCCGGCCATTTCCGCCCCGCGCAGATCTGCGCCATGTCGGCCGCCGAAATGCGCGCCGGCATGCGCCACGCCGCGCAGGAAGGTCATGATGCCTTCGTCATCGTCACCCATAGTTTCGAAATGCTCTCGCGCGATCGGATGCGCCCGAACCGCACGGTGATGCGCCGGTTCGAGCAATTGTGCCGCACCGCAGCAGCGACGCCGGGCATGCGTCCTGCCGGCTTCCATGATCTGTCGCCCGCGCTCGCCGATGCCCCCGCGCGCGCGCTGACCCGCGTGCCGCCCAACCGGCTGCGCACCGGCCTGCGTGTCGCGCAACAGGCCTGGGCGACCTGGCGCTACGAACATCGGCTGGTGCCTGCGTGAGCCGCCTGCCCTGCGCGATCGTCATCGGCCTGGAAAATGCGATCAGCCTGACCATCGTCCGGGAACTCGGCCGCCATGGCGTGCCGGTCCATGGTGTCGGGCCGGCAAGCGGGATCGCGGCGGCATCGCGCTACTGCACGGACAGCACCGATCGGCCGTCAGGCCCGGCGGCCGATTGGCTGCCCGACCTGATCGCCCGGACCGGCGCCCGCGCCGTCTTCGCCATTTCGGAGACCGATCTGCTCGATCTGGCGCTGCTGCCGCCGATGATCGGCGATTGCCATATATTGGTCCCGCGCGCCGAAGCGCTCAACCAGGTGATCGACAAGCGCCGCACCCTGGCGGTCGCATCGGCGCAGGGCCTGTTGATACCGCAAACCTGGCAGCCGATGGCGGGCGACGATTTTCAGGCTCATGCCGCATCCATGCCCTATCCGCTGGTCGCAAAATGGGCCAATCCGCCAGCGGTTATGCCGCTGCTCGAGCGGGCGGGGCTGGAATGGATAAAGGCGGAATATGTGCGGACGCCGGATGCGTTGCAGGCGCTGCTTGCCCGCTATCGTCCGGTCGGTATCTGGCCGATGATCCAGCAATATTGCGGCGGTGTTGGCCTGGGACAGATGCTGTTCATGGCCGATGGTGATGCGACCCTGCATTTCCAGCATCGCCGCCTGCACGAATGGCCGCCCGAAGGGGGCGTATCGACCCTGTGCCGTGCCGAACCGCGCGACCGCCATGGGCCACAAATGGCATTGTCCGAACAATTGCTGCGGGCGCTCGGCTGGCAGGGGCCGGCCATGGTCGAATATCGCTATGATGCAGCCAGCGGTCATTATTGGCTGATGGAGGTGAACGGCCGCTTCTGGGGCAGCCTGCCGCTGGCCGGCCATTGCCATGCCCATTTCGCCTGGGAAGCCTATCGCCGGGCGGTGCTGGGTGAAACGGATGCGGCGCCCCTGCCCCGCGATACGCTGCGCGCGCGCTACATGGTGCCGGAAACCAAGCGCCTGTTGCGATTGCTGATGGGCGGTAAGATCGCCGATCCCTTCTTCCGGGCCAGCCCATGGCGCGACCTTGCCACCTATCTGCTGGGCTTCCTAGACCCGCGCATGCGCTATTATGTCTTCAGCTTCAGCGATCCCCGGCCGTTGCTGCGCGATCTGGGGCAGATCGTCAGGAAGGCGTTGCGCCGGGATAAGTCCTGATCAGCGCCGTCACCGCCTGCTCGATCCGTTGCAGGCAATAGGCCATGTAGCGATCGTCCAGGCCATAGGGATCGTGCAGATGCGGCATCATCGGCTGTGTCCATGTGCCAAGCAACTGGCGCGGCAGGTGCGACAGGCGCGGATCGGCAGCCAGCCGATGCAGTTGCCGCACTTCCATCGCCAGCAGCAGGTCGCCTGGCTGCGGCTGATAGTCCGTCCTGTCGAGTGCCTTGTGGCCTGACAGGTCATGGCCCAGGGCCTGCGCCGCCGCGATTGCCGGATCATGCGCCGGTCGTCCGGTGGTGGTCGACAGGCCGAAGGAGGCCGTGCGGGCGCCGGCCTTGCCGGCCACCACATCGGCAAAGGCGCTGCGACAGATATTGCCCTGGCACACGAAGACCAGCCGACGCACTTCGGCCGGGTCGGGACGCAGCGTGGCCGATTGCCCCAGCGCGAGCTGCGGATAGGATAGGGCCAGGCGCACCAGACCGCGAAATGTGCCGAACCGCGCGTTGATCATGAGGCGGTGCCGATGGGGAGCAGGGAATCCATTGAAAGGGCCTTAGCCCAAACAGGTTGCGATTTCCCTCCCCCTGTGGCTAGCCGCAAAGATGCGATCAACAAAGGACAGCCCGCAGGGAAGCGATTCCACCATTGCCGATGTCGCCGCTGCGGTGGGCGTCTCGATCCGCACGGTATCACGGGTTCTCAACCAGTCGCCCAAGGTCAATGCGGAAACCCGCGAGCGCGTCCAGAAGGCGATTGCAGCGCTCAACTTCCGTCCTTCCATGCGCGCCCGCGCCTTCGCCATGGGCCGCTCCTTCCTGATCGGCATGGTCCATAATGATCGCAACGCGCTGGTGCTCGACGCCGTGCAGCGCGGCATCGTCGGCGAAGCGGGCCGGCGCGGCTATGAACTGGTGGTCCATCCCACGCCCATGGATGCCGCCGCCTCGGTCGAGGATGTGCTGCAATTCGTCCGTCGCTCGCGCACCGACGGTCTGGTGGTGCTGCCGCCGGTATCGGGCATTGCCGGACTGCCCGAAGCGCTGGCGCGCGAGCATATTCCCGCCGTTGCCCTGTCGGCCCTGCCGATCACCGGCTATGCCGATGTGATCCTGTCGCCCGAGCGCGAGGCGGCCGCACAGGTGGCGCACTATCTGCTGGAACTTGGCCATCGCCGCATCGCGATGGTCGGCGGCCCGGCCAACGCCATTTCCGCGCAGGAGCGCCGGGCGGGCTTTGTCGAGGCGCTGGCCGCCGCCGGTGTCACTTTGCTGGACGAGGCGGAGGGCGATTATGGCTTCCAGTCGGGCCTTGCCGCCGCCGAGCGCTTCCTGTCGCTGCCGACCGCGCCCACTGCGATCTTCGCCGCCAATGACGTCATGGCTGCCGGCGTCCTCAAATGCGCCGGAATCAAGGGCGTTGCCGTTCCGCAGTCGCTGTCCGTCGTCGGCTTCGACGGCAGCCTGTTGTCGCATGTCGTATCGCCAGCGCTCACCACCATCTGGCGCCCCTTTGGTGATATGGCGCGGATCGCGACCCAGCAACTGATCGACCGGATCGAGGGGCAGGCCGTAACCGCCGAACTGCCCCCGCCGCTGCGCCTGGTGGAGGCGGAATCGAGCGGTCCCGTCCCCGCCTGACCGATCAGAGCCGATAGGCGCGGCGCACCAGCCCGACGGTCAGTTCCTGCGCCAGCTCGGCCGCTTCCCAGTCGGCCAGCCGATGTTCGGCGACCAGCCGCGCCAGGAAGGCGCAGTCGATGCGGCGGGCGACATCATGCCGCGCCGGGATCGACAGGAAGGCGCGGGTATCGTCGTTGAACCCGACCGTATTGTAGAAGCCGGCGGTCTCCGTCGTCATCTCGCGGAAGCGGCGCATCCCTTCTGGACTGTCATGGAACCACCAGGCTGGGCCCAGCCGCAGGCAGGGATAATGGCCGGCCAGCGGCGCCAGTTCGCGGGCATAGGTGGTCTCGTCCAGGGTGAAGAGGATGATGGTCAGGTTGGCGTCGTTGCCGACCACCTCCAGCATCGGCTTCAAGGCACCGACATAGTCGGTGCGCATCGGGATGTCGGCGCCCTTGTCGCGGCCATGGCTGTGGAACAGCGCGGCATTATGGTTGCGGCACGAACCGGGATGGATCTGCATCACCATGCCGTCCGCCTGGCTCATCTTGGCCATTTCGGTCAGCATCTGGGCGCGGAACAGTTCGGCATCGTCGGCATCGGCCGTGCCGCCGACGATCTTCGCGAACAGCGCCTCGCACTCCACGGTCGACAGGTTGGCGGTGCGCGGCGTCGCAAAGCCATGGTCGGTCGCGGTTGCACCCATGGCGCGGAAGTCGGCGCGCCGCTTGGCATGGGCGGCCAGATAGCCTTGCCAGCTTTCGACATCCTCGCCGGTCATGTTGCCGAAGCGGACCAGCGCGTCGCGAAATTCCTCATGCTCGGGATCGATCACCGAATCCGGGCGATAGGTGGTGACCACCCGCCCCTGCCAGCCGGATTCCCGGATCGCCTGATGATGGCGCAGATCGTCGTCCGCGCCTTCGGTCGTCGCCAGCAATTCGATATTGAACCGCTCGAACAGCGCGCGCGGACGGAAGGCGTCGGTGGCGAGCGCCGCGTTGATCGCATCATAGACCTGGTCGGCGCTTTGCGAGTCCAGCGCCACGTCCAGCCCGAACACTTCGGCAAAGACATGGTCTAGCCACATGCTCGACGGGGTGCCCCGGAACAGATGATAATGGCTGGCGAACAGGCGCCATGCCGCGCGCGGATCGGTATCGGGCAGGCCGCCACGATGCGGCACGCCCAGATCGTCCAGCGCGATGCCCTGCGAATAGAGCATGCGGAACAGATAATGGTCGGGCGCCAGCAGCAGTTCGGTCGCGTTGGACCAGGGGGCATTGGTGGCGAACCAGGCCGGGTCGGTATGGCCATGCGGGCTGATGATCGGCAGGTTGGCGACCTCGGCATAGAGCGCGCGGGCGATCGAACGGGTCGTGGGATCGGCGGGGAACAGGCGGTCGGGCGACAGGGTAAGCGGATGCATGGCGATCTCCTTGTCCGCCGGTTACCGCCTTGTGCCAACGCTGGCAATGGCCTATTCCAAACCCATGTCAATCCTTGCCGAAACCGCCCCGCTGCTGGCCCTTCAGGTCGCACCCGAAGATGATGTCGCCGTCGCGCTGCACCCGCTGGGGGCAGGGCAGACCGTGCGCGTCGGCATGGTCGATGTGCAGTTGCGCGATCCGGTCCCGGCCGGGCACAAGTTTGCGCTCCACGATATTGCGGCCGACGCGCCGGTCCGCCGCTATCGCGCGCCGATCGGCCTGGCGACGCGGGCGATCCTGGCGGGCGAGCATGTCCACAGCCATAATCTCCACACCGCGCTTTCGGGCGAACTGGCCTATCGCTTCACCGGCGCGCAGCCGCAGCCGCTATCCCCAACGGACCGGCCCGTCCCGCATTTCCGCGGCTATGTCCGCGCCGACGGCAGCGTCGGCACGCGCAATGAGATATGGATTCTCCCGACCGTGGGTTGTGTCGGCCGATTGGGTGAGCGGCTGGCAATGAAGGGGGCGGCGCTGGCGGAGGGGCGTATCGATGGCGTCCATGCCTTCAATCACCCCTTTGGTTGCTCGCAACTCGGCGCCGATCTGGACGGCACGGCCGCGATTCTCTCCTCTCTGGCGCTCAATCCCAATGCTGGCGGGGTGTTGCTGCTCGGGCTGGGCTGCGAATCCAACCAGCTTGATGCGCTGCTGTCGCGCATTCCGCCCGATCGCCGTGCCCGGCTGCGCACCGTCCGCGCGCAGAGCGAAAGCGACGAGTTCGAGGCTGGCATGACGGCGCTTGCTGAACTGATCGATCTCGCCAGCGCGGATCAGCGGCAGGATGTGCCGCTTTCGGCGTTGCGCCTGGGGGTCAAATGCGGTGGCTCCGATGCGATGAGCGGCCTCACCGCCAATCCGCTGATCGGTCGCATGGCCGATGCCGTGGCCCAGGCACAGGGCAGCGCGATCCTGACCGAAATCCCGGAGATTTTCGGCGCGGAGACGCTGTTGATGAAGCGCGCCGAGAATGAGGCCGTGTTCGATCGGCTGACGCAGGTGGTCAACCGCTTCAAGCGCTATTTCCTCGACCATGGCGAGCCGGTGTCGGAAAATCCCAGCCCCGGCAATATTGCCGGCGGCATCACCACGCTGGAGGAAAAATCGCTGGGCGCGGTGCAGAAGGGCGGGATCGCCATCGTGACCGACGTCATCGACTATGGCGACCGCATCAGCCGCACGGGCCTCACCATATTGGAAGGCCCCGGCAATGATGCCGTGTCGACGACGGCGCTGGCGGCGGCTGGCGCAACCCTGACCTTGTTCTCGACCGGTCGTGGCACGCCACTTGGCAGTCCGGTACCGACGGTCAAGATCGCGTCGAACAGCGCGCTGGCCGATCGCAAGCCGGGCTGGATCGATTTCGACGCCGGACGCGTCCTGCAGGAAGGGATGGATGCCGCGGCCGATGCGCTGCTGGCGCATATCGTCGCGATTGCCAGCGGGGCGCCGGCCCGGAACGAGGTGAATGACGAACGCGCCATCGGCATCTGGAAGCGCGGCGTAACCCTTTAGTTTTTCGCCCAAGGATCAATGGGCGTTGGGGCGATCCGTCCGTGCGGGACCGGAGGACGCCGGCAGAATAAGCCCGGCGCCGCGCCATCAGGCGGGCACCGGGCCAGTTCCTCAGCCGTTCAGCTTGTCCTTGACCGCCTTGGCGGGGGTGAAGGTCAGCTTCTTGGCGGCAGCGATCTGGATGGTCGCACCGGTCGAAGGGTTGCGGCCTTCGCGGGCGGGCGTGTCCTTGACCTTGAACTTGCCGAAGCCGTTGAGCGAAACTTCTTCGCCCTTCGCGGCAGCATCGGCGATCGCGGCGAACACGCCATCGACCAGCTTGCGAGCATCGGCCTTGGTGATGTTGTTGGCCGAAGCCAGGCTGTCGGCGAGGTCGCTGTTGTTCATGGAATAGACTTTCCTTTGTTGTTGGCGCGCATTGCATAGCTGGCACGAAAGCCAAGGTCCATCGCCCCCAAGCGTCCGATTGCGCTTAAAAGTGCGGTTAATGGGGCGTTTTCGACGCTTTGTGCATGCGACGATGCCAACCGACCGGTCAAAGGCCGATATTGCGGCCTGAGCGGCCGGATCATCATCAATGGAAAGGTGGCGGAGACGGAGGCCGCCGGGATTCGAACTAAACAAGTCTAGGCATGTCTAATTTTCCCCACCGTTCCGAATAGGAAATGAGAACAGTTGCAGAACGTTAGCTAATGATGTCTAATCCCAGCTAACGCCCTGAGTGGGGAAAACAGTATGAACGAACAAATCGAGAAGGTCCGCGAGCGCCGGACCAAGCCGGCAACTGTGACTGAGGTCAATTCGCTGGCTCGTAAGCCTGGGCGTCACTCGATAGGCGAGAGCCTCATCCTTTGCGTCAGCCCGTCCGGCGCGAAGAGTTGGGTGGCACGGGTTCGCGATTCGGATGGGCGTCGGCGTGATATGGGGCTTGGGCCTTTCGCGGATCTGACCTTGGCCGAAGCGCGCGAGAAGGCGCGGACGCTGCGCAAGGCCGGCCGCGACGGCCTACCGATTCTGACCCGTGCCGAGCGCCGGAAGGCCCTGCGCAAGGTGCCGACGTTCAGGGAAGCGGCGGAAACCGTCTATGAGCGCGACAAGGGCGAGTGGAAAAACGAGAAGCACGGCGCCCAGTGGATCAAGACGCTGCGCGACTATGCGTTCCCCTCGCTGGGAAGCCTTTCCATCAACCGGATCGAGGAAAACCATGTCGCCGAGGCGCTGGCGCCGATCTGGCGCGAGAAGCCGGAGACGGCGCGCCGGGTGCTGCAGCGTGTCCTGACGGTCATGGATTGGGGCCATGCTTTCAAGCACTGCGCCGTCCAGCTCAATCGCAACGGCATCCGCAAACTGCTGGGCAAGCAGGACGCGGCCAAGGGCAACTTCGCTGCCATGCCTTATGGGGAGGTGTCGGGCCTCGTCGCGACACTGCGAAGCAAGGAAACGATCGGCAACATGGCGCTTGAGTTCCTGATCCTCACCGCTGCGCGTTCGGGTGAAGTGCGCGGAGCGACTTGGGACGAGTTCGATCTGGAAGGCAGGCTGTGGATCATCCCGGCCGAGCGGATGAAGGCGAAGAAGGAGCATAACGTCCCGCTCTGCGATCGGGCGCTGGCGCTGGTGAAGCGCGCGCAGGAGATCGCCTCCAGCGAGACGGTCGTGTTTCCGGGGCTCCGCGGCAACCCCATGTCGGATGCCACGATGGCGAAGGCGCTGCGCGAGGCTGGCATCTCCAAGGAGGTCGGCACTGTTCACGGCATGCGATCGGCGTTCCGCGATTGGGTGTCGGAAGAAACCAGTTTCCCCGGCGATGTCGCAGAGGCCGCGCTGGCCCACACCATCAAGAACAAGGTGGAGGCCGCCTATCGCCGCGGCAAGCTGTTAGCGAAGCGCCGGGAGATGATGGCGGCATGGGAGCGGCATTGCCACGGAGGGAGTAACATTGTGAGGATGGTAGCAGGATGAACGGTGAACCTCTTGATAAGACCAATCGCGATGCCTTGCATTCGTTGGTCGGCCTCCGTCCTGGCAGCGCGCTCAAGTCTGCCCTCATCACCCTGTTTCGCTCAAATGTTCCGATTGCGTCAGAGGTCCGTGAGGTTCTGGCGGAGGCTCTCGATCGCAAATCGGATGAACCGGGATTGCGACTGAGCATCGGTGGCCTCGGTAAAGGTGGAAGCGAAGACATAGGCAGCCAGGTCCAGGTCCGTGAGCGATGGCTTATCGCCGGGCGGCGGATCGAGGAGTTGCACGCCAAAGGCATGGGAATAGACGATGCCAAGCGCGAACTGTCGAGCTTGCAAGACGCAGATGGTACATTCTTTGGATATGCCCCAAGTCAGGCTGCAGAGGCCTGGGCCTTCTTCTCCAAGTTTCGTGCCTACCAAGCGTTTCGCAACGATCAGCTAGCCAAATCGCGGAAAAATGACATTGAGACTGAGGCGGCGCAGGAGGCGGCCTTTATCATCATGGCCGTTTATGGCGGCGACGGCCTCATCGAAAACCCTGGCCTATTATCCGGTTAAACGCTTTTGACCGGATACGGTCGGTCATGTTCGACTGAATAGGATCGCGCTCCAGAACTTAGCATGTCTAGCCCCGTCAACTGACGGAGAAAGACATGGAACCCCTGTGTTGCTCGGTTTCGGACGCGGCTAAGTCGATCGGCGTCTGCCGCGCCACCATCTATAACTGGATGCGCGAAGGCCGCATCGTCACCCACCGTGTCGGCGGCCGCCGCCTGGTCAAGATCGAGAGCGTAAAGCGCCTCGTGGAAGCGGCATGACCTCCCATGATCCAGAACCGAAACGCCCCCGGCCATAAGGCCGAAGGCGCTCTCAATCACTGTGGGGGTGACGAGAGCGCTTATAGCACGGCAGCGTCCGCGCAGACCATCGAAATTACGCATGAGGCTTTCGGCTGCGGCTTTGATGTCGTGGTGAAACCTCAGATCGTGCCCGACAATCAGGGCTGGGAATTCCGCGAGCATGCGCAGGCGATGGCTTTCGCGCAGTCGCTACACCAGCAGCATGGTTGGGCCATAGTCGACCGGACGGGAGGCACGCATGCATAGTGCCGTCATCAGCCGGCGCCGCAATGTTTTGCGCGTCGCTTTCCCGATCGTTCGGGCATGGCTCGTTTACCGCGCTGCCCGGTTGGATGGCGAGATCGACGGGTGGATGGGCCACACCATCGGCATCCCCGAACCTGACGACTACGTGACGCCGATCGCTTCCTATGATCTGGTGATGAGCGCGGTTTCCTCGTCGGATTACCGGATGGGCCTGCCGATCATCGTCAGCGACTATAAGCAGGGCGAGGTGGCAGCGTGACGATCAGCACCGATATTGCCGCCCGTCTGGGCAAGATCGCGGCCCGGCTTGAATCCGCACATGATGGCGAGATCCTGGCTGCCGCGCGCATGCTGGTGAAGCAGCTTGGCGGACATGGCCTCCGCATTGCCGACGTGATCGAGCGGGGCGTTTCCGGCGGGAATGTTGGGTATCGCGTGCCGCACCCAAATATTGGGGCTGCCCCCTCCCCACCGTTCGCCACACATGTGCCCAAGATCGATGCCCTTCTTCATGACGCTATTTTCGTCAGCCAGTATGCGACGCCCAAGACGCTGCGGAGCCTGCTGAAGATGCGGGAGGCTCGCCACATCGATCCGGTGGAAATGAGCTGGATTGACGGCCTCTTGCAGAAGGTGCGCGATCTGCGCGCCGGGAGGGCTGCATGATCGCCCTGTTGGAGTTTTCCTACGGGTATCGCCCTGTGCTTTGCATCATCGTCATGGATCGTGACGCACGCATCGGGAGGGCCGGATGACCCTCGCGCAGGACATCACCAAGCGCTTCAATGGCGACTGGCACGGTGATTATGGGGCTTTCCCGACGCCGGGCCACAGCCCGAGCGATCGCGGCACGACCGTGAAGGATGATCCCGGCGCTCCTGACGGCGTGCTGATCAACTCCTTCAACGGTGGCGATGCGATCGCCATCAAAGACCAGTGCCGCGAATGGGGCATCCTTCCCAGCCGCGACGCCGATCAGATCCGCATCCGCTCGACATGGCGGGTGACCGGCTCGTTCGAATATGTCGATGAGGACGGCGCAGTCCTTTACCGGACGCAGCGCCGGGAGAAGGCAGGCGAGCGCAAGAAGTTCGTCGCTGAGCGGCTCAACGGCACGGAATGGGCGGGCGGCATCAAAGGCGTGAGGCGCGTTCTGTACCGCCTGCCCGAAATCCTCGCCGCGCCGGCCGATGAACCGGTCTATCTGGTCGAGGGCGAACGGAAGGCCGACAAGCTGGCGTCATGGGGCCTGATCGGAACTGCGGTGGCGTTCGGGTCCAATGGCTGGCTTTCGTCCTATGCTGATGCGTTGGCGGGCCGCACCGTTATCATTCTGCCCGACAATGACGATGTGGGCCGCGCCTTTGCCGAGAAGGCGGGCGCAGACCTGCAGGGCGCCGGCTGCTCTATCCGTATCATTGACCTTCCGGGCCTGCCGCCGAAGGGCGATATCATGGACTGGTCCGGCAGCGCGGACGATCTGCGCGCGCTGGTCGAGAAGGTGGAGGTGCCGGCGGCAGAGACATTCGCCGTTGCCGATCTTGGCGCATGGTCGACAATCCAGCCGACGCCCAAGGCGTTCATCATGGCGGGCTTCGTGCCGGCGCGGGAGTTGACCCTGGCGACCGGCGCCGGTGGAGCGAACAAGTCGACCTTCGGCCAGCAATTGGCGACGTGCTGCGCCGCGGGCGTTCCCATGCTGGGCATCGATGTCATGCAGGGCCCGGCCCTCTATATCACCGCCGAGGATGATGACGACCGTCTGCACTGGATGCAGACGCACATATGTCGCGCGCTGGCGGTCGATATGGCCGGCATGGTGGGGAAGCTTCACCTCGTCTCCCTGCGCGGGCGTCTGGGCAATGAGCTGGCGACGTTCGACGCAGAGGGCAAACTGCGCCCGGCGCCGTCATTCCAGCTTCTCAAGGCGACGATCGAGCAAACCGGATCCAGCCTTGTCGTGCTCGACAATGCCGCGCACCTGTTCGCTGGCAACGAGAACGACCGCCAGCAGGTCACCGCGTTCGTGAACCTGCTCTATAGCTTGTGCCGCGATCTCGGGGTGACCATCATCCTTGTCGCGCACTCCAACAAGGCCGGTGATAGCTATAGCGGCTCTACCGCCTGGCTTAACGCCGTGCGCTCGCAGATCGTCCTGCAGCGGCCGGAAGGGGCAATCGATCCCGACGAACGCCTGCTGACACTCGGCAAGGCCAACTATGCCCGCCAGGGCGAAGAGCTGCGCTGTCGCTGGCATGAGTTTGCACTG
This sequence comes from Sphingobium sp. LF-16, assembly GCF_003711185.1. Taxonomy (NCBI): domain Bacteria; kingdom Pseudomonadati; phylum Pseudomonadota; class Alphaproteobacteria; order Sphingomonadales; family Sphingobiaceae; genus Sphingobium; species Sphingobium sp. LF-16. The sequence continues at coordinate 3,662,772 of NZ_CP029335.1, forward strand.
GTGCGGGATGAGGATTTGCCCGCCGATCTGCGTCAGGAAATGGCGGCTACGGTCCAGGCCAGTCACGATAACGACGTGTTCCTTCGCTGCCTCGACATTCGTAATGGGCAGGAAAGGGCGGTGTCTGAGAATGCCGCATCAGCCAAGACCTACGCGCCCAAAGTCTTTGCCGAAATGCCCGAATCCAAGGGGGTCGGGATTAAGCGGCTGGAGGCTGCCATGGACCGCCTGTTCCGTACCGGATCTATCGAGCGCGGCTTCCTGTGGCGCGAGGATCGAAAGGATAAATTCGGGCTGCGCCGACCCTGCGCTGACCCTGCACAAGAGTGCGCTGACCCCCGCGCCGACCCCGCGCCGACACGGTGCGCCGACCCCGCGTTCACCCCGCTCCAACCCCGCACGCACACACACCCTATATCTAAAGATATACCGGGCGCGGCCTTGCAAGGCCCCGCGCCCGATCTGGATGATGATGGGCTGGACGAAAGCGGGGACATCATCGGGTGGAATGACAAACCTCATGGAGGCCGCTGATATGTCCCGGAAGACAAAAACTGACCAAGCCACACCCGCGCCGAAGAAGATTGACCCAGGTCCGCGGACGCGTCGCGCGATTGAGGCTGCCGACGCCGCAACGCTGTCTCGTCCGATGCGTGCCTATGTCCAATGGGAAGAAATGCCCGACGGAGAAAAGGTCATGGCCTCACCCCATGCGGATGCGGCCGGCAATGGGCAGCAGATGTTGAACGCATTTGGCACCGCGTCTTCCAATTTCATGCTGCGAAACCTCCAGTCGCTTGAAGCCGCGGTTCGCACCAGAAACCAAGAGCATGGAAGTGAAGCCTTCAGCGTGAATGCTGCGCTTGCCCTGATGGAGGCGATCGGTCCGCAGGATGAACTGGAGGGCTCCCTCGCGGTCCAGATTGCAAGCAACCATGCATTGACGATGGAAATGCTCTGTCGGGCGAAAGGCACCGACAGCGTCGAACATTTACAGCTGTATGGGAACATGGCGGTCAAGCTTCAGCGCACCTTCACTGCCCAGATCGAAGCTTTGGCGAGGATGCGCGGCAAGGGTCAGCAGACCGTCCGGGTGGAGCATGTCACTGTCGAGCCTGGCGGGCAGGCGATCGTGGGCGATGTCCACCACTACGGGAGGGGGGCGGGAGCCTCATCCAAGAACGAGGATCAATCACATGCAACCGGAAATCCTGGCGGCAGCACGGCGCTGCCTAGCCCGAACCCGCTCGGGGCAGGCATGCCAATCACCAGCGGTAAAGGGCCGGAAGCGGTGCCGCATGCACGGCGGCACAAACCCCGGCGCACCGCGCGGAAACCAGCACGCGACTAAGCACGGCATCTACTCGGCTGAGATGATGGAAATCAGGCGCGAAATGGCACGGATGCAGCGCCAGTGGCGCGAACTGAAAAGGCAGATTTGACCCATGAACGAAGCAGAAATCACCTTTGCCCGGCAGTCGGTTTTTCTAGCCGATACCCACTCGATCGCGGACCTGGCTATCCTGATGCTGGGCGACCGGGCGGCGAGCATGCTGTTCTCCGCCGCGCTAGTGGCGCTGGACCGCACGCACGGGCCTGCGTCGGTGGATATCATGCAGATCTGGACGGAATCGCTTGGCGTGGCTGGTGAGGGGATGAATTGAAGGGGCGTGCGTCACGCACGCGCCGCTACGCAAAAGCTGGCCCAATGCGCGCGCGGGCAATGATCGATAGCATCATCGTGTTGGGCCTCCACTAGGTTGTCAGGCTGGTGGGGAAACGTTTCAATAGGGGGCGCTACGCGCCGAGTATTGCCCGTTAACGAGAACTCGAGGGGGAGGGAGCCTCCGCCAACGGGCAAAATCCGCGCGTCGGGCGTGTTCGCATGATCAGGCCGCGATAGGCCGTCAGTGAAAGAGCAGCCACAACAAGATGATCACGGGGATTGGAACTCCAATCAGCCAAAGCAAAATACCCTTTCCCATTTCGCGATCCTCTCAATTGTGTTGCTGTAGAAACGCGTCAACGGAGGGGGTGTTCCAGATGCGATCGAAGGTCCGAGGCGCGCATTCGGGCGCCCGTGCGGCCAGTTGCAGCCCTCTCCCGTCCGTATAGGGGCATTCCCACCACCGCCATTTTGCGCGCATGGAAAGCGCCGGCCCGATCATCTCCAGCAGCCCACCGCCCCCAAACTTCGCCGATGTGTTCGTCCGGTCAGGCTGGCGCGGTGTGCGCAGGGAATTCGGAACGCCGGTAGAGCGCAATCGTGCATGGCTTGCGCAGTGTGGGCCTGATGTTCGGCTCCGTCGCATCGATTGGCTGCGGCACTCTCCATCGGGAAAAGCTGGCAGGCCGGCTACATCGCGGCCGGAATGCTGGAAGCCATGCCCGCCCGCCTTCCGGGAAACCTTCATCCGCTTTGGCTGGCGCGGAATCGAGGCCGCCTTTGGTGCCCGCAACGGCGTCAATCTGCGCTGGATCGAACAGAGCGGCGGCGAGGGACTGAGACAGGAGCGAAAGCGGTATCTAGCTCGCCTGCGCTCCCTCAGGTCCGAGAAAGCCGAGCGCGAGGCCGCCAGCCGTCAACATGCCCGCGCGCTGCACCATGCGATCCCGGAGGGCCTGCCATGTTTGTGAATGCCCGGATCTGCGATGTCGCCTTTGCCGGCCGCCAAGTGCAATTCGAGCTGGGCGACGAGCGGATCGTCACGGTGCCGCTTGAGTGGTTCCCTATCCTTTCCCTGTCCCCGGTGGGCGATCGGGAGGACTATCAGATCGAGGATGACGGCCGGGTCGTCGTCTGGCCCAGCCTGGGCGAGCGCATCACGGTCGACGGCATTCTGCTGACGCGGACGCCGCCGGGATTCGGTGATTGTGATGGGTAGGCGGTGGGAAGCCGGGCGCCGGCTATCCCGTGTTCCGCGCAATTCCGCGATCCGGTGGGGATAATTGGCGGACTAGGTGTCTGCCAGAGAGCCCGACGCTCCAAATTGAAACGTCGGGCTCTGCGTTCAAAACGCCAGCCGGATCAGTTCAACCAGCACAGCGGTAATAACCGCCGTCCAGTTGACCGGCCACTTCCATGGATTCATCGAACATACTCGCGTAAGCTCAATGCGCATCAAGCGGGTTAAGTTAACTGCGCCAGGCCTAGCGCGTGTGTCGCTCGCATGTGGAGCGCTAATATCTGGGGATACAGGTGGTTTGCCTTGCTGCTTCTGACTGTGCGTCCACTGGGTCGAATCAGGTGCTAAACTCTGTATGACCTACTTAACGCGAATCTATTAGAAGTCAATTCTACCGTCCGTATAAGCCCGCCCTGCCAGCGCGCAATCTCCCTCCTGTGTCGCCCGATCTACCCCCGGCGCGGCGCGGTTGCCCCCGAACCCATGGGGTGGATGGAGATGAGAATGTTCTACGACCAAAAGGGTCGCCCAGATCCCAACGGAAATTGCCAGATGATCGACGGCAAGCTTGTACTTCGCCCTGGTCATAGCGTGCGCTTCGACATCAGCATGATCGATTCCATGCCCACGTCTTCGGTGTTCCTGACCGACAGCGGCACGCAGATCTCCGACGCCCAGTTGACCACTTTCCGCGATAGCGATGAAGGCCGCCTGGCTGTCGCTTACGCCAAGTCGGTTCACAATCTGAACAGCAGCTGCAACGGGCCCTGGACCGACCAGATGGAGCGCCAAGCGCTCGCCGACGCCATGGCCGTCAAACCGCGCGACAGCCTCATCTCCGATGCAGCAATGGCCGATGCCAAGGCCAAGGAAAACGCCGCCTATCAGCGCTCGGTCGCCGCTCTCAATCGCTCCCGCAACTGACATTCCTCCGCCCCGAACCGGGCAGAAAGGACCATATCATGAAGCCGCTGGAAGAACGTTTCCATTCCATGATGAAGCCGCGTGCGACGGCGACCGACATGCAGGCCGTAATTGCGGAGATTGGAGCGGAAGTTGCGCGCCTTAGCGAGGCCGCCGACCTGGCTCGCGCCAAGTCGCTGGATGGCGCAATCTCCGATGCTGACGCTGAACAGGCCCGAACTGATGAACAGGGGCTTCGGTTTGCGATCGAGCGCTGGATTTCGCGGAAAGAAGCGCTCTCCGGCCGCTTCGCGGAGAGGACGCAGAGCGATGCGGCGCAGGCGCTGCGCAAAGAATATGATGATGCCGCCGCTGAAACCCAAGTGCTGGCCGATGATCTGAAGGCGCGCATTCCCGGCCTTCTGGCCGAGTTGGCGGAATTGCTCGGTCGGATCCGTGCAAATGACACTCGTGTCGAAAAGGCTAACCGCAACCGCCCCGGCGGTTCTCCCAGCCTTCTCGGAGCGGAGCAAATCGCACGCGGCTACATCGGCATCGCGTCTTGGCCTAACATGAGCCCGGTGGAACGACTGGTTGATATCGTTCTGCCCCGCTTTGACGGAGACGGACGCATTTGGCCCATCGCCCTTCTGCAGGGCATTCATCCGCTGGACAATGGCGCAGCTAGGGCGGCTGCGATCGAACAGGAAGCCAGCAAGAAGCCGTTCCGAGTTCGTCGCACTGATCAGCGCCAAGGGACCGTCCGACTGATTCACGCTGATGGGATCTTCAATCTCGGTTTCCAAGAATACGATTGCTGGCTCTATCCGCACCAGATCGAAGCTTGCCGGGCAGCCAAGATGACCGTCGACGCAAGGGAGGCTGCTGATGCCTAAGCTGACCTACCTCGCCGCCCAGCCCTTTGCCGGCGGCACCTACCGCATGGAGCTGGGACCGGACCAGATCATGGAGATCGAGACAGGCATGTCGCGTTCCGCCGATCACATGGTTACAATGCAGCGCTATTTCGGCGTGAAGCCCATGCCGATCTTCGAACTGTTCTCGCACATCATGTCGGGCCGGGTCGAGCAGGGCGAGGGATCGATCGGCAACCCCTTCCGTTCCGGCGCATCGATGGCGCTCATCTCCAATGTCGTGCGCCTGGCGCTGATCGGCGGCGGGGAATGCAGCCCAGCCGATGCCCGGCAACTGGTGGCCGACAATGCCCCGCCCCATTGCCCGCTGCAGGAGCTTTGGAACATCGCGGCGGCTGTCATGTACGCCACGCTCGTCGGTATCGATGAGTCTGGTAATGGCTGAGGGGGGCGGCACGGTGGATATCGACGCCGCCCGCCGCATCGCCGCGACCTACCCGCCCGAAGCGCGCTGCGTGCCCCGCGCCGAGCGGGAAGCCTATCTGACCGAAACCCAACAGCTCGCTTGGCTGCTCAGGTTCCATCCGAAGGAGGCGGCGGAGGCACTGTCCGCCGCCCCTGCCCCCGCGTCGACGCATATCCGTGCTGATCGCGTTCGCCCGCGCGCGCATCCCCACCGGGATTCCCATCATGGCTAACGTGAAGGGGGCCGATGCCGTGCTGCGCCGGTTCAAACGGCTGGCTTCGCCAGAGATGAAGGAGGCGGTGCGCGGGACGCTCTATGTGGGCGGGGGGCTGCTGCAGGAGGAAGCAAAGCGCTCCATTATGGAGGGCAGCGTGTCGGGCAAGAATCACGTGCCCAGCAAGCCTGGTGAACCGCCCAACAACGACCTGCACGAGCTTCACAACAGCATCATTGTTCGCCAGGCGAAGGACGATCCGACGATCGTGGAAGTGAGCGCGACCGCAGCGCACGCGGTCCCCCTCGAATTTGGCACGGGCGTCATGGCCGAGCGCCCCTTCATGCGCCCCGCTGCGCGCGCCACCAAGGATAAGGTCGCGCGGCTCGTGACAGCCGCCGTCACCCGCGAAACGGAGAAATAGCATGCCCGTTGCCGATGAAGTCGTCGTCCGCCTCCGCGCCGACAGTTTTGATTTCGAGTCCCGCATGCGATCGGCGGCTTCGACCACCGTCCGCGCGACCGATGCCATGGAAAAGGGCACCGAACGCGCTGCCTATGCCGGCCGCCAGATGGGGCGGCAGTTCGCCGACGTTGGCGCGCAGCTGTCCGGCGGTCAGTCCATGTTCACGATCCTCGCCCAGCAGGGGCCGCAGCTTGCCGACGCCATGGCGGACCTGGGCGGCAAGGCCGGTGCCGTGGCATCCTTCTTCGCCGGGCCATGGGGCGCTGCCCTGCTCGCCGCCGCGTCCGTCGCCGGCACGCTGACCGCTGCCGTCCTGGCCGAGGATGATGCAACCGAGAAGCACACCAAGGGCGCCAAGTCCCTCACCGACGCCATCAACGATATGACCGAAGCGTCGAAGGGCGCCATCCAGACATCGCAGCAGGCAGAGCAGCAGCATTATAACGAGGCGGCCGCGCTGGCTGCCAAAGCCGAGGCGGCGCGCGTCGCCACGATCCGGCTCATCCAGGCTGCCAAGGTACGCCTCGAAACGGCCGATCGTCAGGCCAACGAGCAGGGCGATCCCGAGGGCGGTGTCAATTTCGGCATCACCGCCGGCGCCACCCAGGAGCGCGAGCTGACGCGCCTCAATGCCCTGCTGAAAGAGCAGAATACCGAACTGCAGGCGCAATATGCCAATGTTCGCCGCTCAGCGATCCCCCGACTGCAGCGCGAGGCTGCGGAAGCCACCGATAAGGCCGCCGCCGCGACCGGGCGCTATGACCGTGCTCTGGGCAAGCTCAACGACCGGCTCGAGGCCGGCAAGATCACGCCTGGCGCCTATCGCACCGAGCTGGAGAAGCTGAACCGGACCCGCGATGCCGAGGTTGCCGCGGCGAACAAGAGCGAACGCGCCACCAAGGCCGATGCATCCGCCAAGCGCGACGCGGCGAAGGCTGCCAAGGAGGCTGCTCGCGCCCAGCAGGAGCTTCAGCAGACGCTGGAGCGCATCGTGGGCAAATTCGACCCGGTGCGATCCATCGCGATCGAGACGGGCAAGGCGCTCAAGGATATCGACATGCTGGAGATGAAGGGCGTGCTGTCCTCCGTCGACGCCCTCACCTATCGGCTCGCCCTCGCCCGCGACCAGGCCCGTGCCGTTGCTGATGCAGCATGGAAGAGCCAGGAACAGCGCTGGATCGATGTCGGCTTCAATGCCGGTGACTTCGACGGCTCCAATGTCCGCAAGGAGATCGATCGTGATCTGGACCTGCGCCAGGATGCAAACGACAGGATCGCCGAGGACTTCAAACGGAAGCAGGAGGACCAGTTGCATGCGCTGGCCGGGCTCTACGAAGACCTGTTCCGCGGCGGCACCGATGCGATCTGGAGCGACTTCAAGGCCATGGGCTTCCGCATCATCGCGGAGACGCTGGCGAAGTTCACGCTGGGCCAGATCAACGGCACTGGCGGCGGCTTCAATGTCGGCAATGCGCTGCAGTCGGTGGGATCGGCCCTGGGCATTTCCGGCGCACGCGCGGCCGGCGGCCCGGTCATGGGCGGGAAGACCTATCTGGTCGGCGAGCGTGGGCCTGAGCTGTTCCGTGCGCCGTCGTCGGGCATGATTGTGCCGAACAGCCAACTCGCCGTGGGTGGGGAGAGGCTGAATGTACCTAATAGGGCTGTTAAGGCAGGAGGCTCCGGCTCCGTTACCGTGGTGCAACATCTCAACATCGACGCACGCAACAGCGTAACGCCCGAAGGGTTTGCAAAGGATATTCTCACTCTTTCGAGGCAACAGGCTCAGTCGGCGGCAAACTCAATGGGGCAGAACGTGCTCAAGGCCGTGCCGGCGCGCATGTGGCGATATGAAATTAACGGAACATAACCACGCGGCGCCGGCGACGATCAACAAATATGCCCAGCTGAAAGGGTGACGGCGCTCCCGGTTCGAGGCGCCGTCACTGCTGCGCTGATCAGCGCGGATTGATCTCCAGCGATTTGTCGACCATCGGCCGCGGTGCAGGTGTAGCCGCCGCGCGTGGCTGCACTGGAGCCGATACCGGTTCGGCCGCAGCGACGGGAGCGACGGCTGCAGGAACGGCAGGTGCAGCGCGTGCCACGAAAATCGGGATCGGCTCAGCGGTAAAGGCATTGGCCATCTGGCCCGGCAGCATTTGCGCCGATCGACCGCTTACGAGGATCGAGCCCAGCAGCGCCGCCGCCGTATTGCCCTTCCCTTCCTGGCGATGGACGCCGCGCAGCGCATAGTTCTGGCCGCGAACGTTCACGCTATCGAACTTCACTTCGAACTTGCCCGACTTGCCGCCGATCGCCTTGCCCGTCTTCCACGCGATCGTGCCAGCGACCTGCGAGCCGCGCGGGATCGCGACGACGCCATTTTCCACGATGTCGTTGACTACCGAGAACGACACGCGTGTGCCGACCTCGACCTTCTTCGAAGTGATCTCCTCGTTCGGCGTGACCGTGATAAGCGTGCTGGCCGGCAGGGCGCCGTCGCCCTGAGCATAAGCGCCAGCTGACGCGGTCAACGCAGCCGCGCAAATCATTACTCGAATCATGATACCCCCAGATTATCCCTCGGCGCGCCTTATGCGCCGCGCCGTTATGGACGGTATCATTTGCGCAATTGTTAAGCCGTGATGGCTGTCACAAGCGCCGCCCACAAAAAAGCCCCGCAGCGAACGAGCGCGCGGGGCTAGTCGGGGAGGATGGCGAGCAGGGGTGTGCCGCCGTCAGCCGCTAGAGCAGGGTTGTGTTACGACGATGTGGCAGACCGACGCCTAAGCCATCTCAAGATCGCCGCCCTGTTCAGCATCCGCCTCCATTGAGCGAACGTGCTTGAGATAGTTGGCCGCCAGAGCGAGATGAACCCTTTTGGCTGACGGATCGCTGGTCATATTGGCTTTCCGGATCTCAGTCCTGGCGCGGCGCTCATAATAGGCCTTGTCCGAAATTCTGCGCATTTTGCTCCTCCTTGAGTTGAACAAAAGCGACCTCGTTGAGAGACCGCTATCCCAGGCAGCGAGCCTTGGGACGCTCCGAATTTACCAAAGAGCGGCTCGATTCTTCAAGAGGGCAGCCACGAAAAAGCCCCGCTCGATCACTCGGCGGGGCTAGTCGAAGGTCAGCAAGCAACGGGGGGGCTCGCTGGGCAGTATTACACGCGAACGGGGGGATCGTTCCATGGGGGGGCGCCGCGAACTGGTCGGGCGGGGTTCTATGATTGCGGGAAAACCTCGATCGCAGACTGAAGAGGTAGGAACATCCTGTCGCCATTGTCATATTCTCGGAAACCGAGTTTCGGCTAGGCGTGAACAATTGAAATGAAGATTGAGCGGTAGATATGAAACCCAGCTACCCATGGCCGGCTATGATGCGCAAGCGTACGGCAGCGGCCTACATCGATCTATCCGTTGCCGCATTCGAGCGTGAGGTCGCCACAGGTGCTTTGCCAACCGGATATCTGCTGGGAGGGCGCCTTAGCTGGAGCAAAAGGCAGATCGATGCCGCGCTGGATCAACTGACGGGCGATGGGGAATATGATTGGCGAAAAGATACGCCGCTCTATCGCGAGCTACTCGATGGCGACACGCGCAAGCCCCGTTAGACCCCACCCGTGTGAAGGGTGTGCTCAACTACATCATCGGTAGACCAAGAGACGCGGCCTTTGCTTTGGCGTAGCCGATAGCCATTTCTGCTATCATGCTGAAGGAAAACGATCCAACCTTCGCCACGCCCTCCTTGGTCTTGGTCCAGATTTCAGGGTCGCGCACGCTGTCGAGAAACTCATGCCCTCTCCAGCTTATTCGATAAAGGCCGCGGCCCTGCTCTTCCAAGAGGCCACCTGACCTGAGCAACTGAACATACTCGACCATTTCGCCGGGCTTTTCGATGCCGCCCAGAAGCTCCGGCTTTAACATCATATGATAGGGGCCATCACGATCTTCCAATGCCAGCAAAAGGCTGCGCACCTTATCCATATCGCGCTTCATCAGATCACGTCCCCTGCGCCGTCATCCCAAGCCGCATGAGCTTGCGCACCGCTTCCGGCCGGGTCGGTTCATCTTCCTGGGCGGCGATCCATGAATCGAGCGCGGCCAGGTCGGCCGGCTGCAGTCGGACGCCGACGAGGACGCCTTTGCCAGTGGGCGCCGGGCCTTTTCTCTTCTTTGTTATCACGGTATCTTGATCAGCCATTAAAGGCGTGATAACACGGTAGCGACCTGAAGGAAAGTTGGCGCTTTCCTCCAGGCCTGACCGCAACCCCTGGTGAAGAGGGATTGAAGCTATGAACGACCTAGCATTGTCTAGGCGCGCCGTCACGCGCGCGCTTTTCCTACTCCCTGCCGCTGCTGTTCCTGCTGCTGCCGTCGCGGCGCCGGCATTTGTGTGCGCTCCCGCCAGCCCAAGCGCCGAGCTGCTGGCGCTCATCACTGCATATCGCGCTAAGGCTGACGCCTGCACCGCGCACACGTGCAACGTCTATTCGCCGACGCACTCCGCCTGGCAGGCTGAGGTAGAAGCGATCCCGCATCTCACCACCAAGACTGGCTATCAATATCTCGGTGAGGTTCACCAGCTATCGACCGATCGCCCCGGCCATGTCGCCGCTGCAAAGTCGGCCGCGAAGCTGGCTCCTGGCGGCCTTTGGTCGGCCGAATATGAAGCCTGCTGCGCGGAGCTTCGCGATCTGGTGGCGCAGCGGGAGGCTCAACGGGTCGCCCTCGATCTCAAATATCAGGTCAATGCGTTGGGCAATGAGAACGACCGGCTGGGCGACGTTGCCTATGATGTGCTCTGCGAGATCGAGGACTTCCCGTCCCGCACGATCGCTGACCTGCTCACCAAGCTCGACTTGATCGATGAGACCGCGGGCCAGCTCGATATCGACATGGTGCGCCGTGACCTGCGCCGCATCGCGGGGGAGGCATGACCATGGCTCAGGTGATCTCTTTCCCCGCTCGACGGGCCACTGCCGAGCTTCCCGATAGCGCATCGGATCTTCAAGAAGCCCGCTACCGCGTCAACTTCTTTCGCAACAGGCTGGCATGGTGGGAGGCCGAACTGGCCATGCTCACCATGGGCGCCGCCGCTAACGATCGGAGGGCGTGATGACCGATCGTCGCGCATTCCTCGCGGGCCTGACGCTCGCCCCGGCCGCCATTGTCATTCCAGCGATGGCCGCCGCACCCGCAACCCAAGATCCTGCATGGCTGGCGCTGCTGGCCGCTGAACGTTCGGCATCTGCGCATTTCACTGCGGTGGCCGCCGAACACGACGACGCGCACGATCTGCTTTTCTGGACCCGAAACACTCTCACGGATGCGTGGGACAAGGAGCGATCAGAGGCAAGCAATCCCGGCAAATTCATCGATGCACGGCCATCTTCCGAAAGCCAGGATGAACGCTGCGCGGCGGGCATCCGTGATTTCAACGCCAACAATGCACGATTGCGGGTTGAGAAGGCTAAGATCGAGGAGCGCGCCCGGCAGGCATCCGGGTTCGCAGATGTGGATCGGCTATATGAGGCGGCGTCGTCTCGCCATCGTTCCGCAATTGCGGCGGTGATCGCCCACCCAGCGCGCGACCCTGACATCATTGCTGCCAAGCTGCGGCTTCTCATCAAGGAGTTTGGAGACGAGACTGGCGACCTCGGGCCACTGCTTTCCTCCATCACCGGGGAGGCTCGCGCATGATCCTCTATCGCCAGAACTACGCCGCGCTAACCTTCGTGCCCAAGCCGCGGAAGCGTAAGCCGATCCTGAGCATCCGCCCGCGCCGCGTTCGTGGTCGGCGGAAGCCCGATGCGCCAACCGGTGCGACGCGGCCGGCCTTCGACCTGCTCAGCCGGATAGATGAGATCCGCGATCGGCATGGGCTCAGTGACAGCGCGATCGGCCGCCAAGCGGTCAATGATCCGAATCTGGTCTACGCATTGCGCGACGGCCGGCGGATCAGGGAGCAGACACGCGCGAGGATCGAGGCCTGCCTCGACCAGATCGAGGGAGGGCGCTGATATGGCGAGTAGAGCCCCAAAGCCCCTGCCCTATCGCCAGCGCCATCGGCGGACGTGGCTTCGGCGTCACGATCGCCGGCGCGCCCAGCCAGTTCCGACCGTTGCGGCCATGCTGACGGTCTTTCCGGTCCTCCGCCGCGCCGAACTGGAGCGGATCGCGCATCGGGCGATCGACCGGATGGACGAGATCGACGGCGACCCCGATCTGGAATGGAGCGGCGACGAGTTCGACACCGGCAATAGCGAGGACGAGCAGTTGACCGGCCACGCGCTTGTTCCAGCCGGTCCCGGTTGCCTGATCAGCGACGCCGGCGGCGGCAATGTCGAGGATGAGGGGCAGATCAACGAGATCGAGCCCTACACCGGGCCGATAGCAGGACCAGGATCGCGTGACATCGCAAATGAGCGCGCGCCGCACCCAGGCAATCGGCCATGCTGATCCGGCGCCGCAATGCCGAGGACCAGCAGCTTCCGCTTATCGAGCCCAGTGCAATCCCCTTTTCTGGGGATAGCCCAAAAGGCGGCCGGCTAGCCCAGGACGCAAGCTACCTCTCCCCGATCCTTCTGGAGATCGAAAGGAGGCTCAGAGCGACGGGAATGTCCGCCAGCCGATTCGGGCGTCTCTCGGTGAATGATCCGCGCCTGGTGCATGATCTGAGGCGCGGACGCGATCCGTCCTCGCGCATCGTTGCCCGCGTCCGCGCATTCATGGCCAAGGATGCCAGCGAAAAACGCTAGTGGGCGGAATGGTGGGGAAGAAATCCCGGCGGCAGAAAAAATGCCACCTTTTCAACGTTATAGATGGAAAGGTGGCGGAGACGGAGGGATTCGAACCCTCGGTAGCCCCTTAAGGCTACGACGGTTTAGCAAACCGCTGGTTTCAGCCACTCACCCACGTCTCCGCACGAATTTGCCTACCGGAAACCGGGAGGCAGTGGCTAGGCGACGGGCTATAGCGACGGCATTGATCCATGGCAACGGTCCAAATGTGCGATTTTTCATGCGGATTTGCACAATCGGATTCAATCTGGCTTAGAATCGACTCCGGTGGGCGTTCGTTCATTGTCGTTTCAGCTTGGCGACGGATAATCTGACGGATGTTTTCAAGAGCGGGCTTCGGGGAGTATCGGGTAATGATCGGCAGCATGGGGCGCACGGGCGCCCGCTTCGCACGGGTGGGTGCCCTGATGGCGGCACTCGGCGGGCTCCTGCTGGCGCCGGTCGCCAGCGCGCAGATTCGCACGGTCGATCCCAACACGGCGATCGATTCCGATCTTGCGCCGCCGCCGGTCCAGAACAGCACGCCGACCGATCCCGGTGTCGACTCCAGCCTGCCGCCGCCAGCCAGTTCGACTGATTCCGGCACTTATAATGCCGCTCCCGCTGCCGGCGGTGCGACCGCCACCGGCGCGCCGGTCACCTCCAATTCCCCGCCAGCCGCGATGGCGCCGGGCGAATCCTATCAGGAAGATGACCTGATCGGCGCGGCCGAAGGCGTGTTCGGCAAGGGCGCCGAGGGCCTGGCCGGCATCATCGAGAAGATCCTCAAGGATCAGGGCCAGCCCAATGCCTATATTTCCGGGCGCGAGGCGTCCGGCGCCTTCGTGGTCGGCCTGCGCTATGGTTCGGGCACGCTCAACCACAAGATCGAGGGCAAGCGCGAAGTCTATTGGACCGGCCCGTCGATCGGCTTTGACGTCGGTGGCAATGCCGCCAACACCTTCGTCCTGGTCTATAATCTCTACGACAGCCAGGATCTCTACCACCGTTTCCCGGCCGCCGAAGGCACCGCATATCTGGTCGGTGGCTTCACCGCCAGCTATCTGCGCTGGGGCAGCGTGGTGCTGATCCCGATCCGCCTGGGCGTCGGTTATCGCCTCGGCGTCAATGCCGGCTATATGAAGTTCAGCGAAAAGCGGACCTGGCTGCCCTTCTGACGGTCATAGCAGGGAGAGCTGGGCGCCCGCGTCGCCGCTCTCCCCCGCTTCCCCCTCGCCTTCCAGATTATGCACGCCCAGGCCCAGCAGCCGGGCGCCCATGCGCAGCGGCAATTGCGCCTTCAGCAGCGCGCGACCAGCGTCCACCAACTGTTCGACTGACCGGACCGGCGCGGCAAAGCTGCGCGACCGGGTGATGATGCGGAAATCGGCGAACTTCACCTTCAACACCACGGTCCGGCCATAGGCCTGCGCCTTCTCGATCCGGGCCCACAGGCTTTGCGCGATCCGCTCGATTTCGCGCAGCAGGGCCTCCTCGGCGACAAGATCCTCGAAGAAGGTATCCTCGACGCTGACTGACTTGCGCTCCTGCCGTTCATGCACCGGCCGGTCGTCCTCACCCCGCGCGGCGCGATAATAGAAGAGCGCGCTGCTGCCGAAATGGGTCTGGAGGAAGGACAGGTCGCGATCGCGCAGGTCGGCGCCGGTCTCGATCCCAAATTTGTGCATTCGTTCGGCGGTAACCGGACCGATGCCGTGAATCCGCCGCACCGGCATGCGCGCCATGAAGTCGGCGCCTTCCGCCGGCCGCACCACGCACAGCCCGTCGGGCTTGTTCTGGTCTGACGCCAGCTTGGCGATCAGCTTGTTGTAGGACACTCCGGCCGATGCGGTGAGGCCCGTTTCTTCCTGGATCAGCCGCCGGATTTCCTGCGCCACCTGCGTCGCCGATGCGATGCCCGGCTTGTTCTGCGTCACGTCCAGATAGGCCTCATCGAGCGAGAGCGGCTGGATCATGTCGGTGAAGCGCGCGAAGATCGCGCGGATCTGGGCAGATACGCTGCGATAGACCTCGAACCGCGGCTTCACGAACAGCAGCTCGGGGCATAGCCGCCGTGCCCTGGCACCCGGCATCGCCGATCGCACCCCGAATTTCCGCGCTTCATAGCTGCAGGTGGCGACCACGCCGCGCGGACCGCCACCACCCACGGCAATTGCCTTGCCGCGCAGACTCGGGTCGTCACGCTGTTCGACCGACGCATAAAAGGCGTCCATGTCGATATGGATGATCTTGCGCAGCGTGGGCGGCGGGGCGTCCATGGCCGGCCTTATGCCACCATGGGAACGAAAGGGAAACAGTCGGGCGTGTCAGCCCTTCTTCTTGCCCTTTTCATCCTTGGCCATGGCCAGCAGTGCGGCAAAGGGGCTGGCCTGATCCTCGGTCAGCACCCCGGCCTCGCGCAGATAGCTGTCGGCCTCCGGCGCGCGCGGATAGGGCTCCATCGCCAGCGCCACCGTCTCGGCTACCGCTTCGCCCATGTCGATGACATTGCCGTCATAGCCGATCGTGTCGCAATCCTCCGCGTCCAGCTCCAGTTCCTCGCCCTCGGGCAGGTCGCCGCTCTCGGGCACGAAGCGCAGCAGGAAATCGGTATCGATGGTTTCGGGCACCGGCAGGCCGGTGGCGACGCAGGGCTGGGCCAGGGCGGCGCGCACCCGACCGCGTGCCAGGATCGTGCTGCCCTCCGCGCTCAGCTGATAATCCGCCTCCAGCCGGTCGAGCGCCAGCAGCGCAAAACGGCGCATCAGCGCAGCACGCTCGCCCTCATCGGCGCTGATGGTCACCAGGCTGTCACCCAGCTTGCCCAGCTGGTCGGCGCGCACGGGGCGCGAAAATTCGATCATGTCGCTCATCCAAGGTCTCCAGCCAGCAAGGCGTCGCGGGTCAGGCAGGCCAGCCTTGTCCAGCGCGCGCGCAGCGCGCCCTCGACATGGGCCAGGGCGTCCGTCGACGGGGCATCACCGCGATACAGGTTTCGGCGCAGCGCATCCTCCAGATCGCCCTCCCCCGTCAAGGCCGCACGATAGGCCGCCAGTCGCCCGCCCAGCGCGCTCATCATCCGGCCGATATGCTTGCCGACGACAACATCGCCAATCCCTTCCTGGCGCAGCTGGCCGTCCATGTCGTCGACGAACAGCTCGGTCAGCCACACGCTGTCCTGCGCCGCGCCCAGCGCCTCCAGCCGCATCAGCACCTGCGCCAGTATCGCGACGATCATGTCGAACCGGCCGTCCAGCGTATCGGGCACACCGCCCTGCAGATACCAGTGCGGCTGCCGTCCTTCGGCCACCACCGCATGATAAAGCGGCATCAGGCCGGCCTTCGGATCATCGCGGCCCAGCAGGCGCTGGAGGAAGGAAGGACGGGATTGGGACATGGGTTGCCGTCTTTTCGTGATGGAATGTGGGCCAGCGGGCTTCGCGGGCGCGTGCGCCCCTTGCCGGGGCCTGCGCATTTCCATATTGATCGCTGGGCCGCCCGATGCAATGGCGGCTTTCTGTTTCTTGGGTTCGCGGGCCCGTCCCCGCAGGAGAAGACCATGCGCAAGTTTAGCCGCCAGTCCCGCCGCGGGCGTTTCCTGCTGGCTCTGGGCCTCGGCGCGATCGTGATCAGCGCATCGGGCTGTACCCGCATCCGCACGCATCAGGGCTATCAGGTCGACAAGCTGCTGGTGGACTCCGTCCAGCCCGGCATCGACAACCGTGCCTCGGTCGAAGGCACGCTGGGCCGTCCCAGCTTCGTCGCCCAGTTCGGCGAACAGGACTGGTATTATGTGTCGCGCGACATGCGCTCGCTCGCCTTCTCCAACCCCAAGCCGGTGTCGCAGACCGTGCTGCATGTCCGGTTCGACCCGGCGGGCAATGTCGTCGCGGTCGATCGCATGGGCCTAGAGCAGGTCGCGCACATCTCGCCGACCGGCGACAAGACCCCGACGCTGGGCCGTCATCGCAGCCTGTTCGACGAGATTTTCGGCAATATCGGTGCCGTGGGTGCCATGGGTGCCGGCTCGGCCGGTGGCGCCGGTCCGGGCGGCGGCCCGAACGGCAGCTAAGGCTGGCCGCACTGCGAAGATATAGGCGCCGTCCTGTCCATCATGGACCGGGCGGCGTTTTTGTTCGGACGGCATGACCTGGCCATTGGATCGGCAGCGGTTCAACCTGCGACAGACACAAAAAAACCGCCGTTTCCGGCGGTTTTTGCTTCCTTCCTCACCAAAGGAAAATGGTGCCAGAAGAGGACTCGGAGTCAAAAAATATACAATTGTTTTAGAAACTTAACGGTAGAGATCGGCCTTCGTTGGTACCCTTAAATGTACCCGCAGTCCGAAGTGGCGAAGTGGTTCGATGCCCAAAATCGCCTTCTCGACAAAATTTATCTATCTGTCCGCGTCTACCATAATCCACCTCGATCCGCACCTAATGAACGCCGATTTTTCCGCCTCAGAAGCTGATACGCTGATTCGACGTCCGTCAAATGCGCAGAAAATCACGAAGTCGCCTTGTAGCTGCAAACAATCTCTGCATAGAGTTGCTGCGGCCGTCATGAAATGGTGTCAGGGGGGTCTTGATGGATAATATGGCACAGCCAGCGGCGGCAGATTCCGGCATGCGCATCACACCCGTCATATTGGCGGGCGGATCGGGCACGCGGCTTTGGCCCTTGTCCCGCAAATCCTATCCCAAGCAATTCGTGCCGCTGGTGGGCGACAATACACTGTTTCAAGCCGTGGTTCGCCGCCTGTCGGGCACGACGGACGATTTCGCCTTCACGCGGCCGATGGTGCTGACAAATGCGCTGTTCCGTTTCATCATCGCCGAGCAGTTGACGCAGGAAGGCATCGATCCCGACGTCATCCTGATCGAGCCGGAAGGGCGCAATACCGCACCCGCCATATTGGCTGCCGCGCTGCATCTGGCGGCGCGGCAGCCCGATGCTGTCATGCTGGTCGCGCCGTCCGACCATGTGGTGCCTGATGTCGCCGCATTTCAAGAAGCGGTGGGCCAGGGGCTGGCCGCGATCGACAGGGGCGATCTGGTGACCTTCGGCATACAGCCGACGCGACCTGAAACCGGCTATGGCTATCTGGAGATCGCAAGCCGACCGGACGGGTCGGGCGCGCCCATCAGCCTGACCAGCTTTGTCGAAAAACCCGATGCCGACCGCGCGCAGAAGATGCTGGCGACCGGCAACTATCTGTGGAACGCTGGGATTTTCCTGTTCGCGGTCAAGGATATCATCGCCGCGTTCGAGCTGTACACGCCTGCCATGGTGGACAGTGTGCGCATGGCCGTCGAACAGGCCGAGGCGGATCTGGGCTTCCTGCGCTTGGCGGTCGATCCGTGGAGCAAGGCGGGCAATATCGCCATTGATGTCGCCATCATGGAACGTGCCGACAACCTGTCCGTGGTCCCCTATGATGCGGGATGGTCTGACTTGGGCGACTGGGACGCGGTGTGGAGCCACATGCAACCCGACGCGCAGGGAGTATCGCTGTCCGGCGCGGCAACCGCGATCGATTGTCGCAATGTGCTGCTGCGGTCCGAAAGTGAAGGGCTCGAGATTGTCGGCCTTGGTCTGGACAATATCGTCGCAGTGGCGATGAACGACGCGGTGCTGATCGCCGACAAATCGCGAACGCAGGACGTGAAGAAAGTGGTCGAGGCGCTGCAACGCAAGGGTGCGGTGCAGGCGGACACCTTCCCGAAGGATCATCGCCCCTGGGGCTGGCACGAAAGCCTGCTGATCGGCGGGCGGTTCCAGGTTAAGCGCATCACCGTGCTGCCGGGCGCATCGCTGAGTCTGCAAAGCCATTTCCACCGATCCGAACATTGGATCGTGGTGGAGGGGACGGCGCGCGTCACGCTGGACGGCGAGATATCGGTGCTGACGGAGAACCAGTCCATCTATATCCCGGTCGGCGCGCAGCACCGGATCGAAAATCCGGGCCGCATCCCCATGGTCTTTATCGAGGTGCAGACCGGTCCCTATGTGGGGGAAGATGATATCATCCGCTACGAGGACCGTTATGCGCGGGCATGACCATGACCACAGTGGCTGATAACAGGCCTTGATGAACGAGCGGACGGCCTCTTATTCCTTCATCGCAAAAGGCGCGAGTGCGGAACTCTTAGACATGGGCGGAGGACGGGCGCTCAAGCTGTTCCACGACAACGTGCCCGACGAGATGATCGTGCGCGAGGCGGATGCATCCGTCCATGCCGGAGCGTGTGGTGTGCCAACGGCGGTGGCGATCGGGCGGCAGAGCCGGGACGGGCGGCGGGGGATCGTCTATCCGCGGCTTGAGGGCGCGACGCTGATGGACTGGATCCGTCGCAATCCGATGCGCGCAGGATGGGCCTTGGACCAGATGGTTGAACTCCATGCTACCATGCATAGGGCGAGAGGAGGGGCCTTGCGGTCGTTGAAACAAGTGCTGGCGACCGATATCGCCTATGGCCCTGCACCCGATGCGCTGCAACGCGCGGCCATCACCTATCTGGAAGCCCTCCCGGATGACGACGTCTTGACCCATGGTGACTTTCATCTGGGCAATGTCATGATGACGCCGCAGGGGATGATGGTGATCGACTGGTCGAAAGCGGCCGCGGGCCATCCGGCCGCCGATGCGGTGCGGTCCGAAATGTTGATGCAGTTCGGGATAGGGCCTACAGACCGGGTGACGAACCTGTGGCGCGACTGGGCAGCGTGGCGGTTGCGCAAGTGCTATAGAAAGACGAGCGCCGTGAGCGTACGCGGTATGGACCAGTGGCGCCCCGTCGTCGCGCTGGCTTGGCTGCGCGCGCGCGATGCCGGACGTACGCCCGCCTTCCTGCACTATCTGGACAAAGCGTTGCGCAGGAGCGGGATCGGCAGCCTGCGCCCTAGATGACGATCAATCCGATCCAAACAGATCCCGCGTAAAGATCTTGTCCGATACATCCTCTATATCCAACGTCATGCGGTTGGCGATGATGATGTCACATTCCTGCTTAAAGACGGAAAGGTCGCGCACAACGCGGGAACCGAAAAATTTTTCCTCCTGCATCCCCGGTTCGAAGATCACCACCTCGATGCCCTTGGCCTTGATGCGTTTCATGATGCCCTGGATAGAAGATTGGCGGAAATTGTCGGACCCCGCCTTCATCACGAGGCGGAAAACACCAACCTTGTTCGGTCGCTTCGCAATGATCTGGTCGGCCAAGAAATCTTTGCGTGTATGGTTGGCTTCCACTATCGCGCGAATGAGATTTTGCGGCACTTCTGAATAATTGGCCAGCAGCTGCTTGGTGTCCTTGGGCAGGCAATAGCCGCCATAGCCGAAGCTGGGATTATTATAATGCGATCCAATGCGGGGGTCGAGGCCGACGCCTGTTATGATCTGACGCGAGTCCATGTCATGTGCGATAGCGTAGCTGTCCAGTTCGTTGAAGAAGGCGACGCGCATGGCAAGATAGGTATTGGCGAACAACTTTATCGCCTCTGCCTCGCTGGGGTCGGTGAAGAGGATTTCGACATCCTTTTTCACCGCGCCCTGCAACAGCAGATCGGCAAAGATACGCGCCCGATCCGACCGTTCGCCAACGATGATGCGCGAGGGGTGAAGATTGTCGCGCAGCGCCTGACCTTCACGCAGGAATTCCGGGCTGAATATAACCTGATCGGTGCCGAGGCGGCGGCGGACATCCTCCACGAAGCCGACGGGGATGGTCGATTTGATCACGATGGTCGCATCGGGGCTGGCAGCCTTGGCCACTTCGATCACCGCCTCGACCGATGAAGTATCGAACTTGTTGGTAGCGACATCATAGTTAGTCGGTGTCGCAACGATCACATAGTCAGCGCCTGTCAGCGCCTGGTGCGGATCTACGGTAGCGGTAAGATCGAGAGGGTGGGAGGCGAGAAACGCTTCCAGCTCGGCATCGACGATCGGCGACTTGCGTGCATTGAGCATGTCGACGCGTTCTGGCGTGATGTCGACCGCACGCACTTCATTATGCTGGGCCAGCAATACGGCGTTGGATAGGCCGACATAGCCAAGTCCGAAAACTGTGACCTTCATTCTTC
The DNA here is from genome assembly GCF_003711185.1 of Sphingobium sp. LF-16. Taxonomy (NCBI): domain Bacteria; kingdom Pseudomonadati; phylum Pseudomonadota; class Alphaproteobacteria; order Sphingomonadales; family Sphingobiaceae; genus Sphingobium; species Sphingobium sp. LF-16. Next base: position 3,683,465 of record NZ_CP029335.1, read on the forward strand.
GTTCTTCCGCCCATTTCGCTAAAGTGAGTTTGCTCTGTCCCAGACGAGGCATCCGTCATCCTATTTCATCCGCTCTGCGTCGGATGAAATCTGGTTACAACCGTTCATCGGACGGGACACAAGAGTAATTTCTTCTTCTCCCGTCAAAATATGTGAGAAAGGACATTATCACATATAAATGCTTTTGGGCTGGACCAGCTTCGCCCCGGCTTGTCTCGCATGGGACAATACCCGTTCCATCTGCCTGGGGCCGGTCATGCCGGCTTTGTCGATCACCAGCACGTCAGTGGAACCAAGCTGCTCGCATCTTTGATCCCACTGATATTCGAAACTGGCGAGCGTTCGCGACCGGATGCCCGATCCACCTTCCAGATTCTCGGCCGCTATCCCCGATAGCACCGAGCCGCGCATGGAATAGCCCTGCGCTTCCCAAGCCTCGCGCGCTACCCCTAGAATCGCCGATCTGCCCCTGCCGGCATAGCCAATCACCGATGCCACGTGGATCGCCCGTGAAGCGCCGAAGCTAATATGATAGGATGAGCGGCTTTATAGGTGAATGAGAATAAGTTAGGGACTTAGTCGAGCCACATAACCGAGGGGTTCATGACGCAATCCGTTTCCATCGCCGACCTGATGGCACAATCCGGCGTTGCGTTCGGGACCAGTGGGGCGCGTGGTCTGGTCAGCGCGATGACGGATCGAGTTTGCTTCGCTTATACGACCGCTTTCCTGCAACATCTGACCGCCATCGGGCAGTTTGCGCCCGGCACTGCCGTCGCCATTGCGGGCGACCTGCGGGAGTCCAGTCCGCGCATCATGGCGGCCTGTGCCACGGCGGTGCGGCATATGGCCGGGACGGTCGATCATTGCGGGTTCGTGCCATCGCCTGCGGTGGCCGCATATGGGTTCGCAAAGGGTATCCCGTCGCTGATGGTAACGGGCAGCCATATTCCCGACGACCGTAACGGCATCAAGTTCAACCGCGTCGATGGCGAGGTGCTCAAGCCCGACGAAATGGCGATCCGGGCGCAGGACGTGGCCTTGCCCGACCTGTTCGACGAAGCCGGGATGCTGAAGGACGGCGCGCGCGCAGAGCCGCTGATGAATGCCGCCACACCTTATATTGCGCGTTATGCCGATGCTTTCGGGGCGCAGGCGCTGAGCGGTATGCAACTTGGCGTCTACGAGCATTCGGCGGTCGGGCGTGACATATTGGTCGCGCTAGTCGAGGCGCTGGGCGGCACGGCCGTGTCGCTGGGCCGGTCGGAAAAGTTCATTCCCGTGGATACCGAGGCGGTTCGCCCAGAGGATCAGGCACTGGCGCGGCAATGGGCGACGGAGCTGGGGCTGGATGCCATCCTGTCGACCGATGGGGATAGCGATCGCCCCTTGCTGGCGGACGAGAGCGGCGTGTGGATGCGTGGCGACGTGCTGGGCATATTGTGCGCGCGGGCGCTCGGAATCGCGGCGATCGCGACGCCGATCAGCTGCAACAGCGCGGTCGAACTGTCGGGACTGTTTAGCGACGTAGCTCGAACCCGGATCGGGTCGCCCTTCGTGATCGAGGCGATGCAAGCGCTTTTGGCAAAGGGGCAGGAAAGCGTCTGCGGCTATGAGGCCAATGGCGGCTTCCTGTTGGCAACGCCGGTCGAAGTGGACGGGCGAACATTGGTCGCGCTGCCGACACGGGACGCGGTGCTGCCGATCCTGTCGGTGCTGGTCGATGCACGGCGGCGCGGCGTGACACTGTCGGAGCTTCAGGCGCAGTTGCCCGAACGCTATACGTTCAGTGAGCGGTTACAGAATTACCCAACGGTGCAGAGCCAAACGCTGATTGCGCATCTGGAGCGGGGGGATGAGGCTGCAATCCTGGCGCGGCTGACCGCCCTGTTCGGGGCACTGGCGGGCGAAGCGGTCGCGATCGACCGGACCGACGGGCTGCGCATCCGTTTTGCGGACGGCGACATCATCCATTTGCGGCCAAGCGGCAATGCGCCGGAGCTACGCTGCTACACCGAAAGCGACAGCATGGAGCGGGCGGCGATGCTCAACGGGCAGGTGCTGGGGCTGTTGCGGGATTATAGCGTTCCGGCCTGATCGGGGCCAGGCCGGAACGTTCATGAGACAATGGGTGCGACAGTTGTGACGCATTTTTTTATTGTGCAAGATATTGATGAATATCGATTATTTTCCGAAGCATTGTTCGCTGCCCGCGCCAATATGGTTGTTCTTCTTTTTAATTAGTGACTTGCAATGATGTGGATTTTCCAGAAATGACAGGCTGTAGATGTCGTCGTCCCAAAAATAGATAGGCTGTGCTCCTGCGATAGCAGGAGTCTGGGGCGGCCTCGCGCGTGTTCCTGCTTTTGCAGGAACACGGTTGATCTGGAACAGGACTGTCCGCTTCTGAGCTTCAAGCCCCCATTAGCTCAAGCCAGCGCGGGGCCGTTCAGCGCGGCGTGGCGAGCAGAGCGGAAACAGACTCTCCCGTCAGGAAGAAGGCGCAGTCCCTTCCAGTAGCAGGCAGTCGCCCTTTCCCCAGGCCAGGCCATTGACAGCACCCGCGCCGGTGAGCGGGGTGAACCATAATAGCTTGCCATCGGGTACGCTGACGCTTTGATCTTCGTTCCAGTGGACCAGATCGAGCGAGATGGGGGCTTCGCTATCTGCGAGCAACCGGATATCGCTGCCCAGCGGTGCTTCGATCGGGGTGCGGTCATAGGATGTCAGGCAACCGACCGCCACGCCGTCGTCCAGATGTTGTTCGCGGGAGCGGACATAATCGTAAAGGCGATAGGTGACGTCGGCATTCTGCTGGATTTCCGCCAGCGTGATGCCGGCGACGATCGCATGGACGGTGCCGGCTGGATGAAATAGTAGTCGCCGGCTTGACCGGCTTCCAGTCGATCCACTGTTCCAGCGATCCATCCTGCGCCGCGGCGCGGAACTAGTCGGGGGTCATGGGCGCGGTCAGGCCAGTGCCCAGCGTCGCGCCGAGCTCGCAATCGAGGAATACCAGATTTCATCTTTGCCGCGCAGCAGGCCCTTGTCCACGGCCTGTGCGTTGTCGGGATGCACCTGGATAGAGAGGCGATCGCTGGTGAAGATATATTTGACCAGCAGGGGCATATCCGCCCCGTCGGCGCTCTCGAACCGGACTTCGCCGATCTGTCGGCCCGCACCGGCGGCCGCGAAGATCGGCGGAAGGTCGGTCCTGGCCCATGGTTTTTTGACATAATGGGGAACGAGCTTTTGCATCAGCATCCCGTCCATATCGGTTCCCGTGGGGCAGGGGGCAAGCGAGCGTCAGCCTTCGGCCAGCACAGCGCGCAGATAGCGGCCATAGTCGGACTTGCCGAGCTTCCCGATCGCCTTGTCCAGACCCGCAGCATCGATGAAGCCCTGACGATAGGCGATTTCCTCTGGCGCCGCAATCTTGAAACCCTGCCGTTTTTCGAGGACGCGGACAAATTCGGCGGCGTCGAGCAGGCTGTCAGGCGTGCCGGTGTCGAGCCAGGCATAGCCGCGGCCCATGATTTCCACGTTCAACTCGCCGCGTTCCAGATAGACGCGGTTGACGTCGGTGATTTCCAGCTCGCCGCGCGGTGAGGGCTTGAGGTTCGCGGCGATGTCCACGACCTGATGGTCATAAAAATAGAGGCCCGTGACCGCCCAGTTGGATTGCGGCTTTAACGGCTTTTCCTCGATCGTCAGCGCCTTCATCTGACCATCGAAGCTGACCACGCCATAGCGTTCGGGATCGTTAACATGATAGGCAAAGACACTGGCTCCGCTGCTACGCGACGAAGCGCTGGCCAGAATTTCGGGCAGGCCGTGGCCATGATAGATATTGTCGCCAAGGATCAGTGCAGACGGTTGGTCGCCGACGAAATCCGCGCCGATGATATAGGCCTGTGCCAGACCGTCGGGGCTGGGCTGCTCCGCATAGTCGATGGTCATGCCCCAGGCGGAACCATCGCCCAGCAGCGATTGGAAAGCAGGTAGATCGCGCGGTGTGGAGATGATCAGCACTTCGCGGATACCTGCCAGCATCAGCGTGCTGAGGGGATAATAGATCATCGGCTTGTCATAGACCGGCATGAGCTGTTTCGAGGTCGACAGCGTCATCGGATAGAGGCGGGTGCCGCTGCCCCCGGCAAGAATGATACCCTTCATGCTCTTATTGTCCCTCAAGATAATCAGTTAGACGCCGGTTGCAGACGGTCCATCACGTCTTCCAGCGACGTGCGCCAGTCAGGCAGCGTCACGCCATGTGCATGTGCGATTTTGCCGCAATCAAGCCGCGAATTGGCAGGCCTAGTGGCGGGCGTGGGGTAATCGGCCGTGCCGATGGCCCGCACCGATGCCGACGGACCGCCGCGCGCAGCGGAGGCCGTGAAGATCGCCTGAGCGAAATTGGCCCAGCTGGCTTCGCCCGGCGCCGTCATGTGAAAGATACCGCGTAGCTCAGGGCTACTATTGGCTACCATATTGGTAGCCACCTTTATGATGCCGTCCGCAATGGCGAGCGCGCTGGTCGGGTTGCCGACCTGATCGCCCACTACGCCGAGTTCGTCGCGGTCCCCCGCCAGACGCAGCATGGTCTTGACGAAATTGCCGCCGAATGGGCTGTAGACCCATGCGACGCGTAGGACGGCGCTGTTATCGTGGCCGTCCAGCACCGCCCGTTCGCCCGCCAGTTTCGACGCGCCATAGACGCCGGTGGGGCCGGTCGGATCGCTTTCCACATAGGGGCGGTCCAGCGTGCCATCGAACACATAGTCGGTCGAGATGTGGATGAGCGGGACGCCCAGTGCGCTGGCCGCCTGCGCCACCGCGCCCGGTCCCGTGCCGTTTACGGCATGGGCCAGATCGCTCTCGCCTTCCGCCTTGTCGACCGCCGTATAGGCGGCGGCCGAGACGAGCACGTCGGGCGTGGTGGCAGACAGAGCGCGCACGACCGATGCCGGGTCGGCAAGGTCGAGATCGGGACGGCCGATCGCGATCACGTCATGCCCGGCGGCCGCGCCACGTTCGATGAGGCTGGTGACGACCTGCCCCGTCGTTCCCGTGACGACGATTTTCATGCAGGCACCTTGACGGCTTTATCCAGACCGAGGCGCTGGCCGTCATATTGTTCGCGCAGCGGCTGCCACCACCACTGGTTTTCCAGATACCAGCGCACGGTCTTTTCGATGCCGCTGTCGAAATTTTCCTGCGCTTTCCAGCCCAGTTCATCCTCCAGTTTGGTCGCATCGATCGCATAGCGCGCGTCATGGCCGGGACGATCGGTGACATATTCGATCAGCTCGGCGCGCGGGCTGTCGGTCGGGACCAGTTCGTCCAGCACCGCGCAGATGCGCAGCACCACGTCGATATTCTTGCGCTCGTTGCGGCCGCCGACATTATAGGTTTCGCCAGGGGTCGCCCGTTCGATGATGATGTCCAGCGCACGGGCATGATCGTCGACATAGAGCCAGTCGCGGATATTCTCACCCTTGCCATAGACCGGCAATTTGCGGCCTGCCAGCGCGTTGAGGATCGTCAGCGGAATGAGCTTTTCGGGGAAGTGATACGGCCCGTAATTGTTGGAGCAGTTGGACACCACGACCGGCAGGCCATAGGTGCGCTGCCATGCCTTGGCGAGGTGGTCCGACGCCGCCTTCGACGCCGAATAGGGCGAGGAGGGGTCATAGGGGGTGGTTTCCTCGAACAGGCCTTCATCGCCCAGCGAGCCATAGACTTCGTCGGTAGAGACATGGAGGAAGCGGAAGGCGGCCTTCGCGTCGCCCTCAAGGCCGTTCCAGTAGGCGCGGGCGGCCTCCAGCAGGGTGAAGCTGCCCACTACATTGGTCTGGATGAAATCGGCCGCGCCCGTGATCGAGCGGTCGACATGGCTTTCGGCGGCCAGGTGCATGATGCGGTTGGGCTTGAAGCCAGTGATTGCCGCATCCATCGCCGCGCGATCGCAGATATTGGCGCGCAGGAACTGGTGGGTGTTCCTGCCCTCGACTTCTTTCAGCGAGGCTTCGCAGCCGGCATAGGTCAGCGCGTCGATGGTGAGGACGTCATAGCCCTTTTCCAGCACCAGATAACGGACGAGGGCAGAGCCGATGAAGCCGGCGCCGCCGGTGACGATTACGCGCATTTCTTATGTTCCTCAGTCAAGCGGCAGGAGGGGATGGCCGTCATAAGCGAAGGGGCTGTCAAAATCGGCAAGCAGGGGCTGCACCGCATCCTTTGCCGACAATTCCGGCACTATGCCCTCAGGCATAGGCCAATTGATGCCGATTGCAGGATCGTCCCAGCGAATGCCGCCATCATGATCCGGCGCATAGGTGTCGGAACATTTGTAGCTGACTTCGCAATTCGGTTCGAGCGTCAGGAAACCATGGGCGAAACCGATCGGAATGAAAAGCTGATGTCCATTTTCCGCAGACAGTTCAGCGCCGACCCAGTGACCATAAGTCGGGGATCCTTTGCGGACATCCACAGCCACGTCGAAAATACGTCCGCGAATGCAGCGGACCAGCTTGTCCTGACCGCGGTTGGGCGTCTGGAAATGCAGGCCCCGCAAAGTATGTTCGGGAACGGACAGGGAATGATTATCCTGCACGAACCGGCATGGGATGCCCAGGGCGGCAAAGGCCGGTTCGGAATAGACTTCTGTGAACCATCCGCGAGCATCACCAAAACGACGCGGCTGAATGAGGCGAACAGGGGAAGTGGATTGCTGCATATGCGCAGTTAGCGTCATCATACAGCCATCGCAAAGCCAAAGTTGACTGAACGCCCTGCTTTTCGTCCGATAAAGAGGAGGATATTCCATTCGCACACACATGCGGAAACGCAGCAAAACCCACCCCGTTGCCAGCCCAACTTCTTACGCCTAATGCCTCCTGCCTACAGGAGATTATGTGCGGCAACTCACTATCGGAATTGACGGGTACAATTTGGCCATGCCGCGGGGCACAGGCATTGCAACCTATGGCCTTAACCTTGCCCGCACATTGCAATCGGGCGGCCACCAGACCGTCGGCGTCTTTGGCCTGCATGTCGGCAAGGCGCCATCGCTCCGAGAAACTCTGTTCTTCGATCGCGTCGGCCAAGCCCAGACCGGTCGGATTGTCTTTGGCGGTCGATGGCAGCGGCGCGGCCATATGATATGGGCGACCCTGAATTCAAGGCTCAAGGCCCAGGCGATCGATGTGCCGCTGACGAACCGGGTTGATAAGGAGGCGTTTGCAGAAAAACTGCCGCATTTCGACCGATTGACCAGCACGACCGGCCTGTTTCCCCTGGCCCAGCGCCACTTCACCATGACGGGGCGCTTTCTTTCATTGCAGATGGAAAACCCACCGGAGATCATGCACTGGACCTACCCTGTCCCGGTGCGTGTCGCTGGCGCGCGTAACATTTACACGATCCATGACCTCGTTCCGCTGCGGCTGCCCTATACCACCCTGACGAACAAACCCGGCTTTGCCAAGCTACTGCGCCAATGCGCGATAGAGGCCGATCATCTGTGTACGGTTTCGGAATTCAGCCGCCAGGACATTATCGATCAATGCGATATCGCCCCGGCCAAGATTACCAACACCTATCAGAACAGCTTCATTCCAGGTGAAATTCTCGAAGAATCCTTCGAGGATAGCACGAGGAAAATCGAAGGCATTTTCGGGCTGAAGCCCAGAGGATTTTTCCTGTTTTTCGGCGCAGTCGAACCGAAGAAAAATCTTGGCCGCCTGATCGAAGCTTATCTTGGCCTGCAAGATCAGCCACCTCTTGTATTGGTCGGCGCCCGTGCTTGGATGAGCGAAGGGGAACTCAGTCTTCTGCCCGAAAATGATCCCAGGATCATCCGACTGGATTACCTAAACAGGAATACTCTCCTGCGGTTGATGCGATCGGCGCGCGCCGTCTTATTCCCATCCATATTCGAAGGATTTGGCCTGCCCGTTCTGGAAGCCATGCAACTGGGTACGCCGGTCCTGACATCCGATCGCAGTTCATTACCCGAAGTGGCAGGGGACTCAGCCTTGCTGATCGACCCTTACAGCACTGCATCGATAGCCAAGGGCATTCAGCGGTTGAACAGTGACGACAGGCTGAGAGAAGAGCTCAGCAGAAAAGGTCCCGATCAGGCCGAGAAATTTGGCTACTCCGCCTATCTGAAGAAGCTGGAACATATGTACCATCATGTCATTTCATCCACTGCGGCTTCACGATGACATTCATCCGCATCGGTTAAAATATATCTGATTTTCCTTTTTCTTTACCAATGTGGCGGCGAAGACGGTTCCGTAGAAGGCCGGCTTTCCGATCATTCACCATCGGCGCAGGAACGGTGGGTCCTGTAATGTAACCCCGATTGCGATCGAGCACATTTTCGTCAGTGCGCCAGGACAGCCGTCAGACTTCTTGGGGCGGATTATGTTCAGATACCGGGGAGCCCAGCCAATATCCAGGTGAGGATCGCAAAGGCCATCAGAGACAGAAAAAAGCTGCGGTTGAGACGATTTTCACGCGCCACATTGGCCCGTTCCTGAACCAGTTCGGTTTCGGATGGGTTACGTATGGCATCCAACTGTCGCTGAATATCCTTTTCATCCATATTCATACCCTCTGTACCGCTTGATCGCCTCGCACCATAAAAGCGAGCAGCTTCGCCACGCAGTCCCCAATCAACAGGGCTACAGCTACTAACTTCTACAAAGGAAGCCGCTCCCTACTGACACATGGCAGGCAGGAGCGGCTGCAATCAGTTAAGCGGCATGTTCCTTTACCCCTGCTATGACCAACCAACCAATGCCATAAGCGACGAACAGAGCCGCAAATACAATCAGCAGGATGCGTTCGCGCTGTGGGAACAGCGATTTGACAGGCAGATTGGCATCAACAACGCGCACAATGTAAAGTTGCTGACGGGTGGCTTCTTCCTGCGCTTTGGTCAGGCCCGCTGCCGCAGTCTCGTAATTTTTAGCGGCAAACTCCTGCTGAACACGCAAATCTTCAAAGCCGCCCAAATTGACTGCAACGGTGGCATTGCCGCCGGTCAGTTCCGCAGACTGGGCTGCAACCTGCGCCTGCAGCGAACGGACCTGGCGTTGCAGGGCAAGATATTGCGGACTAGAATGAGAGATAGTGCCGCCCATGGTCGCCAAAGATGCCTGGGTGGTCGCCAGTTGGGCCTTGAGGCTGGACACCAGACGTATCTGATTTTCACCGGAAACATCAGGCGCAACATCCCGCGAATTTTGGCGGTAGGCGGTCATCCTGCGCTGCACTTGCGCGACCTGGCGCTGCGCATCCAGCACCTGTGCCCGCGCAGTAGCGACAGCATCCTGATAACGGCGCCGGTTCATGCGGTTGACCTGCGCCTCGCTCAACAACAGGAGGTGTGCGGCGATGGTTTGCGCGTCTTTGGGTCGGAAAGCGCGCACTTCCAGGGTTGTAATCCCGGTTTCCAGGTCATGATGGACCTTCACCATGCGCTCGTAATAACGCAGCAGTGCTTCCGGTGTGAGAGGATCGGCTGTCAGCCGACTGATATAATCGGCTTCCGGTCGCTGAAACATGCCAACCAGGTCAATTTGCTTACTGAGCGCCGCAACGGCTTCATGGGATTTGAGATAATCGGGTACGGCCGAGGTCTGGCTGGCCAGGTCACCCCCGCCAGACGACCCCGTCAGCATCCCACTCAGCCCGCCTCCTGATGAACTTCTGCCGGAGCTGGAACTTACGATGAAGTGCGCTTCAGACTGATATTGATCAGCTGCCACAATATAATAATAGGCAGCAACCAACAGCGTCGGCAAGAATACGAAAAGCATGAGATAGCGCTTCTTAGCTATAAAATCCCAAAGGCTTTGAATTCTCGTCCTTGGCTTTATTCCGTCGGAATTCACCACTTCAAACCAGCTCTGGCTATTCATTTTTCGCTCTATCTTTTCAGTGGTGATTATACATGAAGACGGGATTTTACCGATCGCATGGCCAAAAGGCCAAGAAGCGTCAGGCCAGCGCAGCATGCCGTGACATAGCCAAAGCTGACATATGTCAGGCTGGCGCTTTCAAACGCGCCATAACGCAGCATTTCGAACATGTGCGGGAAAGGGTTGTACAAAAGATAATCCCTAAAGGGTTGCGGAATCCAACCGACGGAAAAGAACGCGCCGGATAGAGGGATCATAAAATAGGAAAAGGGATGGACCATCCGTTCAGCAAAACTGCGATCGTGAGTCCAGCCAATGACTATCATGCTAAGTGCAAGAGAGAACCAGAATATATACCCTACACCAATAAACAGAAATAAAGGCCGTGGGGGAAAATCCGTAAATCCCAATCCTATACAAAAACCCATTAATATAATGAATGACGCTGTCGTTCCTGCAACTTCCAGCAAAGCGCGTGCATAGGCAAGATCGAGCACCGTAACCATGCGATGATGCAAAAGCGTCATATTGGCATGCAACGCGCCTTCAGCACGGTTTACGATGCCGCGAAACATGATGAAGTTGCAATATCCAACCACAGTGAAAGCCACAGGGTTAATACCATGGTGACTGCCGCCCGAATGCAGGATCGAAATGATCGTTCCCAGCATCAGTGGTTCACCGACCAGCCATAGATAGCCGATATTCTCGCGACCATAGCGCGTGTGCAATTCACGCAAGATGATGGCGCCGATCACGCGGGCCTGGATCGCCAAACATTCGCCCAGGCCGACGCGTTTGGGTAGTTCTGCAGTCAGTTCGATCATCGGCAGCGGCTTATCACCTTGTTTGCCTTTTTCCTACAGGCTTGTCGGGGCGGCGAACTGGGCAGCGGTCGAACAGCTATGCCCACTAGGGCGTTATCCTCCTCGAAGGGGAGAGCATCCCCTTTGACGTGAACGACTGGAGCATCCGTCGAGGCCAAGTGGCACCCGCCTGCTCATAAGACAGGCGCCATTCTGACCCATCAGGCGTCGATGAACGACCTGTATATTTCAACCAGATCGGCCGCCTGCTCCTTCGACGTCCTCAGCGATGGAGGGAGAGGTGACTGCATATATCTGGACGGATTGGTATCGATTTCCTTGAGCGCCGCAAGCAGTGCCGCATCGTCATTCATATCGACGATAAAGCCATTTTGCCCGTCGACAACCGGTTCACCGATCGCCCCCCGATCGGATGCGAGTACCCAGCAACCACAGGCCAGCGCTTCGCGCGATACCAAGCCATAGCTTTCCGGCCATAAAGATGGCGCCAGAAAGACATCAGTTCGCGCATAAAGGGACCATATTTCACTTTGCGGCATGCGACCGCGAATTTCCACCCACGTGCCGTTCCACTCCTCCCAGCGGACATCCGAGGCAGCCATCGCATGGTCAAGCAGCAACAGGCTGAGGTTTTCGAACCGGTGCGCCTGCAATATGCCGCGGACATAGGGAATACCCTTATGCAGTTCCAGGCCGCCGAAATGGCCAAGCCTAACCTTACCGGATTCGTTAGGAACACGTTGAACCTGCGGAATTTTGGAAACGCCATTATCCACCGCTTTTACATGCGTCACGCCCGCGCGCCGACAAACGGCCGCAAAGCTTTCGGACACAGTCAATATTGCAGCTGCACCTTCCAGCACGCGCTGTCGATCGGATATGCCGCCGCGCAGCGGATCATTGCGTTCGTAAACTCCCCCCAGATCATACAAGCTTTCCTGCCCGTCGTTGCCGATAATGAACTGGTTTGGCGAAATCCACCAACCATCGTGCATGGTGATGATATAGGGTGTATCGCGTCGGCGCACGACCTCTGCAAAGCTGGTAGTCAGGCGCTGGATGCAATGCATATGCACCAGATCAGGCTGTATTTCGTCAAGACAACGGGAAATCGGATCAATCATCGCCTTGTCGATCGATCGACGGTCGATATCCTGAGCGATCGGCGCCGTGATGGTAAAGACCCTCACACCGTCCACGACATGCCAATCGATCTGATAGGGGGTGTCGCCCCCTTCCTTGGTTGCCAAGATCGTGATTTCCCATTCGTCACCAACGATCTGACGGATTTCCCGAACATTATCCTCTACCACGCGGGTGGCCCCGCCGATCGATTGTGGGGCAAAGAAGACATTGCCGATCAGCAACTGCTTGCGGCGCTTGGGGAGCGTCGCTTCAATCTGCCTGATAACCGCGCCCATACGTTCAGCCATGCGTTGGGGACCGTAACGATCCAACGCAACCTGACGGGCTTTTTCGCCAACCTGCTTGCGCAAATCAGGCGCACTGACAAGCCGGTCCAAATGAGTGAAAAACGCCTCTTCATCCCCCGCCAGGAAACCGGTTTCGCCATCATCTAGAACCTCGACGAATGTTGCGGTCGGGCTGACGATGGAAGGAATGGCAAGCATCGCCGCTTCCAGCCATTTGATCTCGCTCTTGGCGTCTACGACCGGCCCCTCCTCAAGCACGGCAAGATTGATATCCGCCGTATTAAGCTCATTCCAGTATGCCCACAGGCCGCCGGGTTGGCGTACGCTGAAAAGATGCTGCAAATCTTCGGGGATCATGTCCATTTCACCAAAATGGCCGATCACCACGATACGGATATTTTCTCCATGCTTGCGGGCGATGCGAACAAGGGCCGGAACGAGTATTTCCTTGAACGCCGCCTTGTGCGCTTTGGTACCTGATCCATAGAAAATGGTGCAGGGTCCGCTATTGCCCTCGCGCTCCGACAAAGACTTCATAGCGCGCACATGGGCATAACCCATCCCATTGGGATGAACAAAACCCTGACCGGTTGCTACATGAGGTTTCATATGTTCAAGCAACGATGTCGTTGAAGCCATGGCATAATCGGCCATTTCCATCGCCTTGCGATATAGCGGTGTACTCAACGCCAGCTGGGCATGCTGCCATTGCGTAATTTGCCCGTCATAGCTTTCCAGCGACGGAGGAAATAGTTCGCTATCAAATATCAGGTCATCGATATCGTAGATGATGGGTACGCCAAAATCCCTGATTTTACCCAACGTTTCGATGATTTCCGGAAATGCCGGCAAACGATAGGCGATGACCAGGTCCATATCCCATATACGGCCAACCAGCTCGCGATTTTGCTGGCCATATTCAAAATGGTGCGCCTTGAAACCAGCCTCTTCCAGCTGTTCAAGCTTTTGTTCCACCCTATAGAGATAGCATTGCTGCAAATCATCGTTAGACAAGAGAGCGACATTGCGAATGGAACGAGAGCGCTGATAGCAGCTTTTCCTTGCAGGAAAATAGGCGAGGCTGTCATTCAGAGATTTAAGGCCAGCTTCATAAGAGGTGCCAAGGGCGCGTTCGGGGCCCTTGTCCCAGGAGTTGAGGAAATTCTTCGCAAGGAATTGCGTGCCGCGGCGTTGAGCATAAGCGCTGCCCGGAAATAGATCCATCCAATCGCATGCCACCTGCGCCGCGCGCGACGCCTCCCCCAATTGTTCATGACATTCCGCAAGTCGCAGCACCGACAATTCACCGATCGTCCGCGCTTCCAGCTCTTCCTCCCACAGTGTCATGGCGGAGCCCCAAAAGCCATGCGTGTAGAGATTGTTGGCGTGCTGGCGGTGGCCGCGCGGATGGTCAGGATATTGTTTCAGTACTATCGAGATGAGCTGATCCGACTTGTTGAACTGGTTAAGGCCGGCGAAGCGTTCGGCCAGATCCAAGACAAAACCCGTATCAGCCGCAGCCAATGGCTTTGCCGCAAACAAGTCAAGTTCCGCTTCTTCGATGACACGCCGAAGCAGGTCGCTTGGTTTGCTCAAAGTCTTGGACGCCAGTTTCATAAGTGTCCGGGTAATATGGGCTGGAAGGTCTAGCTTATACCAAGCCTGACACAGCATAGTCAGATTGGGATGGCATCCCATCGCACTACCCACTTCCAACCAGTGGCGATATAGTGGGTGAACCCCAGCCACCCTGGTCGTAAGGTCTTCCAAAGTCTGCTGGTCATCATATTCCAGAGAATAAAAAATATAATCGAATTTTGAATCATAAGAAATGTCATGACCCATAAACTGGCCATCAGTAACAAAATGATGTAATAAGCGAGATCTATTTGCATTACTTCCCGAAAGAAATCGAGTGCGATAATAATTTTCATCAAAAGCAGATGCGATAATGTCAGAAGAAATGCCATGGCATAAGAATAATTCTATTGCATCACAATAGATTGGATAGTCCATGCCACACTTCAACTGAATCCTCATGAATTCAGCCAGCGTGACTAGAGTTATTTCTTCTGGGACCGTGATATCATAAAATTGCCGAATGAAATGGCGGTCCATGCGGGTCGGCGCGACCACCCGTTGCTTTTCCGTACGCCCCATTTCCAAGAAATGCCACAAGGCTCCTTTAGCGGACGGATAAGCCTGACGAACATCAGGATTTGCAGCAAGATAGGAGGCGATATTGAAGCCGACAGGAAAATTCTCTTCCGAAGCAGATGGCTGTGGTACTTCGAAGGGAAGCGCCGCTGCGTCAGTTCCATGATTCCAGAAACTATATCTCCGCAATTCGGCACTGCCATAGGTTTTATAATGTTCAACCGCCTGAAAGGGCCAGGTTACCGAATTTGCAACATCCGAGTTAATTTCCATATAGGCATGGACATCAAAATCGCGCGGCAGGCTTTCATCCTGGAGTGCGTGCGCCAGCGCTTCGCCAGAGTTGGCAAACCGCCCCTCGACAGCGCCATGCTCCTTCCAGTGCGACAGGGCTTCCTCGTCCGAAAAATGGGCAATGTCAGCATAAAAGGCCCGGTAGAACACAGGATCAAAACGATGCGTGTTGTCAAAACCGGTGCTTAACAGTTCATTCACGTTAACACTCCCAGGATTCACTCATTAACCATACGGCCACGAAGTCGACGAATATCGTATCGCACGCAGCCCTCCCCCCTCAACATTAGACATTTCATTTAATTGCCTAGCTTCGACGCGAGGTAAAGCAGTTTGCTGTGCGGCCCAATTTACCAACGTGCATTGATCACGACTCACACGCCCATTTGCGGCGTCCGATAGTCATGATGCGCCACGGCTGATCGACCAGCCTGTTCCAGGCTTTGCAGCAAAGGTCGATGATGTTGTCGTGGGACGTGAAGATCCGGTTGGACAGCCAGTTATCGCGCATGATCGGCCAGATATTTTCGTCAGGGTTGAGTTCAGGCATTTTGGCGGCAATGGAATGATGCCGATATTTCGCTGGCACTTCGAGCTTTCCGATCATGCGCCACCCGGCTTAATCCATCAACAGAACGCCGTCGGCACCTCGTTCGATAGCGAGCGATATCTCCGCCAATTGCAGCGACATGGTCTGGGTGTTGCAGAAGGGGGGAGCAAGTCTGCCCTCTTGCCAAGCTCCGGGTAGTTGGACACCTCGAAAAACCGGGTGATTTTGGTCTGATGGCGTAGGAAGGGGCACGCGGCGCTGATGAAAGGCGCCGTTTCGGCGGCATGATCGCGGTGTCAGCCGAGTTCTCGACGCCAACTCCATGTCATGCAGGCGCAGTTCTGCCCTCGAGCCATGCAAGGCGCTGGAAATTATAGACCAGATTGGCCATGCCGATCTTGATCCTGGCGCAAGCGATGCCGATGGTGCGGACGACGAGGCCCATACGGTGCTTTTGCCCGGCAAAGACATGCTCGACGGCAGCGCGAACCTTTGACCGCCTCGTATTGGCCCTGGCTATTTGTTCAGGCAGCGGCCGCCTGGGCAGGCGCTTCTGGTGAATGTTGCTGGTGAACATGCCCTTGGCGAGGAACGCCTCGTTCTTCTTCGATCGATAGGCAGTGTCGGCCCAAACGCCAGACGCGGTGTTCTCCTTGCTGATCACATCGGGCAGTCGCGCCCCATCATGGGCATTGGCGGCACTTGCATCCCAGGTGCGGATCAGTCCGTGAGCCCGATCAATACCGATATGGTTTTTATAGCCGAACATCGGAATGGCCAGATCAACCGGTTTTGTCGCCTTGGGATCGGCGCCTTCCCTGACCTTGGCTTTGGTATATTTGATCGACCAGCGCGCATCCCGGTCTTTCTGCCGGACCCTGGCAGGCGTCCAGTCCTTGGGGATGCGGCCTTCCTTGATCGCCGTCTTCTCCTCCTGGGTGTTCCGCTGCTTGGGCGCGGGCACGACGGTGGCATCAATGATCTGACCGCCCATGGCCAGATATCCCCGGTCCTTGAGCGCGGCATCGAAGCGCGCGAACAGCCGGTCGATCGCCTTGGCCTTTACAAGCCGTTCGCGGAACAGCCAAACCGTGGTGGCATCGGGCACGGTGCCTTCCAGCCCCACGCCCAGGAAACGCTGGAACGATAGCCGGTCCTTGATCTGGAACTCGGTCGCCTCGTCGGACAGCGAATACAACGCCTGTAGAACCAGGATTTTGAACATCAGCACCGGATCGAACGGCGGTCGTCCGCCCTTGTTACGAGGGCCGCGTCGCAGCGCGGCCACCAGCGGTCCCCGGAATAGCTCGAAGTCCACCACGGCAGACAACCGTTCCAGGGGATCGCCCGCCGCGCTCAGCGCCTCGTATCGGTCTGAAAGATCAAAGAAACCCGGCTGTACTGCCATCTCTGCCTCCGCTGTCGCGTACGCGCAGTGAATCACCTCAAGCCGTCAGACGCCACCGGTTTTACGAGGTGTCCAGCTGGTGCCGATAATGACCGCCTCCATCCGCTGCATTGCTTCTCCGCACGAAGCTGATAGGGGAGCATCATGAAAGACATGATTGAGGTTGATCCGGATATTGATCGGGTCCTTCCACTGGATCCGTTCGGATCCAGGCCGCATTGGGCTAGCCGGATTGCAGGACTGGGTGGTCAGGAACCGGCGCCTGATCCTTCTTATGTCTTTCTTACTTTGGATAGCCGCCCTGCAATAGGAACGGTTACGGTTCAAGTGCGGTTCCTTGACCTTGTCGCAACGCACGGCACGCTATTGATTGAACTGAATGTACGTTCCGCTTTTCCAGGCGATGATCATTGCCGATTGGAAACGATCGCGGTCGATCTTAGTGATCTTGCGCAATCCGGCGGCATTTTCGAGTTCAGCTTCGAAAGCTACCGAAACGTTTATTACGCCATCGGCGGTAGCATCAACGACGAAACGGATGTCGTCGCTTCCTATATCGGCATTACCATTGATCGGCGGGCAAGTCCGACGCAGCACAGCAGGGATTGGGGCTGGCGTGCTGGTGATGCGCTGACGGCAAAGCGCAGAACAGATATTGAATCTGCCTTGATAGATCGGGTCATGACGGATTTGACGCCGCCTCGCCTGGATCATCCGATGTCGCAAATCGGATCACCGCTACAATGTCAGGAAAAAAGCTTTTTTGACGCCATGTCGGCTTTGCATCGAAAGCCGGATATGACGTTTGAAAATTGGGCGATGGCTTATATCCTACAAAGCATATTCCGTTATGCCAGGGTGGAGCAACCGTCTAAAATTCTGGGTTATGTCTCAGATCAAACGCCTCTTCTGTCTTATTTCGCTGCGCAAAAACATGAAATTGTCGGTATGCGTCATACTGCCGGCGGTGAAGTGCCGGCTGATCCAGGGCGGGAACTGCAAAATTTGTGGATCCAGGATCTGTGCGAAGAATCCGAATTTTTCGCTCATGCGCATTTCACAGCAGGAGATATCCGCTTTCCCAAGGAAAGTTTCAACGGGCAGTTCGATGTCATATGGTCGATCAACGCGAACAGGAATATGACGCCCAAGGATTTCGTCAATTTTGTGGTGAATGGATTGATTGCCGTAAAGCCAGGAGGGCTGGCCGTCCATGTCTTCGACTTTGCTGACGATAATGTGCCGGATGATCCGCATATCATCTACCGCCCGGACGTTGAGCGCTTGGCTGCGCTCGCACTGTCACATCATAATGATGTTGCTCGCCTGCAATTCCGGCACGGGGCGCCTTCAGGTGTGTCGATAGGCGTATTGCCTTTTGGCATCGTGCTTTTGCGTGGTGGATTGCCGGAATGATATCAGGATAAAATCAAAGCGCCCAGGGTTGATTTTTCACGCTTTGTTCTATCCATCGCGCGACAACTTGCGGCGTTGGGGCATGAAATCCGTCAAATGGCTGTCCTGTACGCAACCAATGCGGGTTATAGGCCGGATCAAGTTTCAGCGCTTCACCCCAGATAGATTGCAGACGCTGCCATTCCTCATGTTCACGTTGTTGCGCTTCAGCCGATAGGAAAGTGCCTCTGGTGGCGGACTCGCGATGTATCGCCACGATGTCTGACGCCTGCACCACATATTGGCCGGCCGCCCGGCATCGCAGGCAGAAGTCGATATCGTTATAGGCTACAGCCAGTTGCTCATCAAAGCCGCCCACTTCGTTAAACAGGCTTCGCGATGTTGCAAGCCATGCGCCAGTCACGGCGGAGGCAAGTCGCGGTTTCACCCACCGCCTGTTTGGGCCTCCATCGGCAGAACTGCTTCCTACGCCTTCATGCACAGGGGATCCCGCACCCATACCGAAAATCACGCCGGCATGCTGAATTATACGGTCTGGATATAGTAAAAGTGCGCCTATTATTCCAGTACCTTCATTGAAAATATAATTTTCCATGATAATGTCCCAACGATCTGTCTCCATTTCAACGTCGTTATTCAAGAAAAGAATATGAGGTGCTTTGCTATAAGCTGCACCTATATTATTTGCTTTGGACCAATTAAAATCTTCATCATGGTTTATAATTTGTGCTATTCCTGAATTTTCCCATTTTTTGAAAAGGTTTTCAGTTTCAGTTAGAGTGCTTCGGTTGTTGATGATGACGATGTCCAGGCGTTCGGGCCTGGCCGCTGTGCGGAGCAGGCTGGCAACGCACCGTTCCACCATGGCGGGAGCATCTCTGGTCTGGATAATGACCTGAATTCCATCATCATTATATGGCACCGGCCGAATTGGCGAATATGAAGATATTTCGGGCTGCTTCGAACCGAAGCGGCGACTTGCCAATATTTTTGGTACATGAACGTAGTTGATTGGCAACAGGATGCGTCGTGAGAAAAGATCGGCCCATGAACATGGCATATCGATCGCTTGTCTGGAAATCAGGACGCTGGGCGGGCAATTTTCGGCATGACTGAACCAGTAAGGATCATGCATTGGTTGAAAACAGGGATATTGCCAGCGATTGCCATGAACTGTGTCATCCCAATGGTCGTGATCGCAATAGGCGCCCATTGCGCCGGTGTGTTCCATGGCGGCATGAAGATAACCGATAATATCGGGGGACAGGCGACTTCCGGATTCAACGAACAGAATATGCGAAACTGATCTGTCCAGTTCGATCCTGTCATCAGGATGAAAAATTCGGGCGGAGGAGGGAATTGGAATTCTTTCATGGCCCACGACAATATGATGGGTCCCTGCCAGAAATCCCCGGATTTCTTGCAACCATTCGGGGTCGGCATACCGTCCGTCTATGGCCACCAACAGGCCAGCCAAGCCTTCATGCTTCAAAGTCGCTGGGATATGCCACTGCGGACGATAGAATGGGTATCGGGATAGGGTATATATGCCCTGTTCGACTTCGATGACCTGCTGCGTGGCATCGGGTAGACGTTCTCGCTCTCCCATGGCCAGCAAGGCCTTAATGATTTCTTCTGCATGCGGATCATGCGTCAATCCCTCACACAGAGCTCCAACGGCGGCTTGGCGATTTCCTAGGAGGCGCTCGGCATGGGCAAGGTGTATCCAGCTGTCGAGATTGTTCGGCAAATCCTGCGTCGCCTGAAGATAGGCGACCCGAGCTTGCATAAAATCTCCCTGTTCCTTGAGGCTGTGGCCCAATTGTATCCGGGCGGCGGCGTCTCTCGGCTTTCGATCGAGGTGCTGACGGTAGAAATTTGCGGCCTTTGCCCATTGGCCGGCCCGCGCAGCCTCTCGCGCAAGGGCCAATGGCCGGCGCCACAAATATCTCAGCATTTGACTTCAATTCCCAGGTTTAGACCAGATTTAGAAATGTGCTTCTGTCGCAAGGTCAAGCTTGGCTGATAAAAATGGCCACCTATCTCATTTCGGTATCGTATGCGAGCCGTGGGCGGATTAAACGCGTGGACGGCCATTGGGTAGGGTTTGGCGCTTCTGCTGTTTCACTCGTATCTTTGCTGCGGTATGGCATGCAGGTGAGCCTGGCCTGTTTGCGACATTGCTCAATAAGCTACGTTGCATTAGCAGCCTGAGTGGTGAGGAACTGGAAATTTATTAGTAAAAACCAATAAATGCATATGTTAATCATATAAAATAATAATATTTTCAAATATTATTATTTTCAAATTTGTTATCTGAAAGATTTTTCGGAAATGGTTATGGAAGATCGTATAGTATCTGGTGCACCGAAGGAAATATATAATCTGCCGGGAAGTTTGTATGAGTTCCATAGCATAATTAACGATCAAAAATCTTACTCATATGATAATATAGAATATATGTTTAACATATATGATGGAAAATATTACAGAAATTCTGCAGTTATTGATATGATTTTGGACAATGAAGATGGCTGGGGTCAGTCTCTCATTGATAAATATAACTCTGAGAAGCACTGTCATTCTGCTGCAAGTTCCGTAATAAGGTTAAGTAATGCAATAATAAATAATTCTATTATTTATTTCAAAAATGGAGATGATTATTCAATCTTATATGAAACATACAGATTTCCTGATAGGGTTGGAAAAACTCTTATTTTTGACGAAATTGAAGAAGGCATGGAATATTATGGATCATTAGATAAATCCTATCTTTATATAGGATCTGCCGGATCATTTAATTATGGACATTGGCTTGTAGATGATCTTCCTCGTGCGAAAGCGTGGATTGAGCTGAATGCAAAGCATGGAATAAACAGCGTCGTCCTTCTTCCTTCACATGGAGAGAAGATGAACGATATTAGGATGAGTTCTCTAAAATGCCTTATAAACAAAGATATATGTGTTGAATTTGTTGATATCGAAGATCGCATAAAGATTAAAAATCTTTATTTTGCAACACCTGTAAGCTTTCACCCAAGGATAAAAAATCCTGCATCTATCAATTTCATCCGTGAAAAAGCCTGTGCGTTATACTCCGATCATGGTTTCGAAGCTAAGAAAAGGCTGTTTGTAGCTAGGCGGCCACCGAATAGCCGGTCGATCATCAATTTCGATGAGGTATGGAATTTTTTGAAGCTTCGCGGATTCGAGATGGTCGAGCCTGAAAAGCTTGATTTTGTCGATCAGGTAAAAATCTTCAGGGAGGCCGAAATCGTAGTTGGTCAGATGGGCGCTGCCATGACTGGTACGATGTTTTGCCAGCCAGCAACGCCGGTTATATATCTAGCGCCTATCGGCTGGGCTGAGCCATTTTATCTGGATTTGGCTACAGTTGGTGGGCAGCATTATAATATTCTTGCTGGACCTACGAGCGGCGATGGTCCGGCATATATGTCAGATTTTGTAGTTCCTTTGGGGCCTCTATATCATCGGTTAACCTATATGGGATATCTGGAAACCCATAGCTAAACTGCGTAGCCAATAGAACAGCGCTCCGGGCATTGCCGCAGCGCGTCGATATGGCACCGCATGACGGTTTGCAGATCTTGGATCGCGCAAAAGCGGGCTCACATCGAGTACCCCTAACGCTACTTTCGCAGGAGTGTGATTTGTGGGATTCCCATGTCGCTGATTGCGTGATTCAAGGGGCGCCAGCTTTTTGCCGGAGGCTGGCGATGGACGAGGACTGGCAGGTGGATCTTGAGCGTTGGCTCGCGCCTTATCTGGAAGCGCTCGGTAACAAGACGCGGCGTCGAATGTGCCCAGCCTATATTGCTGGTCTGATCGGCCCCGGTGATCGCAAGAGTATCCAGCCCATGGCAGCCCGCTCGGATGCGAGCTCTTATGACCGGCTTCATCATTTCATCGGGGCCGGTCTGTGGGACGGCGCCCCGTTGGAAGCGGCCTTGTGGGGCCAGGCGGATGAATTGGTTGGTGGCGATAGAGCCTGGCTGATCATTGACGACACCGCCCTGCCCAAGAAAGGCAAGGCCTCGGTCGGCGTCGCGCCGCAGTATGTCACGGCACTCAGCAAGAATGCCAACTGCCAGACGCTGGTGTCGGTGACGCTGGCTTCGAGCCAATTTCCGCTTATGCTGAGCTTGCGGCTGTTCCTGCCGGAAAGCTGGACGAGCGATACCGCTCGCATGGACAAGTCGGGCGCGCCTGCTCCTTTGCAGGAATATTGCACCAAGCCCGAGATCGCGATCGAGGAGGTCGATCGCATCATCGCTGCCGGCGTGCGCTTCGGCTGTGTGCTGGCCGATGCCGGTTACGGGCTGTCGGCTCCGTTCCGGCAGGCGCTGAGTACACGCGGCCTCTGCTGGGCTGTCGGCATCCCCAGACACCAGAAGGTCTATCCGGTCGACGTGCAGTTGGACACCTCGAAAAACCCGTGGCGCCTGAGGGCCTGAAGTGATTCACTGCCTTTGCGCGATAGCGGAGGCGATGATGGCAGGGCAGCCGGGTTTCTTCGATCTTTCGGACCGATATGAGGCATTGAGCGCTGCGGGCGATCCGCTGGAGCGTCTGGCGGCCGTCGTGGACTTCGAGGTTTTCCGAGGACCGCTGGTAGCCGCGCTGCGCCGTAATCCTCGCGGCAGGGGTGGCCGCCCGCCGTTCGACCCGGTCCTCATGTTCAAGATCCTCGTGCTGCAGGCGCTCTACTCGCTTTCTGACGAAGCGACCGAGTTTCAGATCAAGGACCGCCTCTCGTTCCAGCGCTTTCTGGGGCTAGGCCTGGATGGCACGGTGCCCGATGCGACGACAGTGTGGCAGTTCCGGGAGCGTCTGGTGAAGGCCAGGGCCATCGACAGGCTCTTTGCCCGCTTCGATGCCGCCCTCACGGACCGGGGCTACCTCGCCATGGGCGGGCAGATCATCGATGCCACCGTTGTACCCGCCCCGAAGCAGCGGAACACCGAGGAGGAGAAGGCGGCCATCAAGGAGGGCCGGATACCCGAGCGCTGGCAGGATAACCCTGCGAAGATCCGGCAAAAGGATCGCGATGCCCGCTGGAGCGTGAAGTACACCAAGGCCAAGGTGAAGGAAGGCGCGGCCCCCAAGGCCTTTAAGCCGGTCGATCTGGCCATCCCGATGTTCGGCTACAAGAACCATATCGGCATCGACCGGGCGCATGGCCTGATCCGCACCTGGCATGCCAGCGCTGCCAATGCCCACGACGGCGCGCAATTGCCGACGCTGATCAGCCGGGGCAACACGGCTTCGGGCGTATGGGCCGATACGGCCTACCGCTCGAAGAAGAACGAGGCCTTCCTCGCCAAAGGCATGTTCACCAGCCACATCCACCAACGCAAGCCGCACCGCCGAGCGATGCCTGAGCGTATTGCACGCGCCAATGCCAAGCGGTCCGCGGTCCGCTCCGCCGTCGAGCACGTCTTTGCCGGGCAAAAGCACCGCATGGGTCTGGTGGTGCGCACCATCGGCATTGCTCGTGCCCGTATCAAGATCGGCATGACCAACCTTGCCTATAACTTCCAGCGCCTGGCCTGGCTCGAGGGGCGAATTGCGCCCGCATGACGCCAAAGACGGCCTGTGAAGGCGCCGCACCGACGAAAATCAGCAGATCAGACCCCAAAACCGAGGCTCATACTTCCCTCTTGAGCCTTCAAGCCGCCATCATGCCGAAATCAGACGGTTCTTCGAGATGGGGTGGTTGCCGCCCTCCCCAGACGGCATCGCAATGTGCCAAAAAGTGGTGTTGAGGCCACTGAGCGGAAAGGACGGCAACCGTGACGAACGATACGATGATCGGTGTGGATCTGGCAAAGAATGTTTTCCAGGTTCACGGTGCTTCGGAGACTGGTGCAGTCCTGTTCCGCAAAAAGCTTAGTCGCACTCAGTTTCAGCGGTTTATGGCCCAGCAGGAGCCCTGCGTCGTCGCAATGGAGGCGTGCGGTGGCGCCAATTATTGGGCTCGGGAACTGCAACGGTTAGGGCATTCGGTAAAGCTCATTTCGCCACGGTACGTGAAGCCGTTCATCAAGCGACACAAGAACGATGCCGTCGACGCAGAGGCGATAGTCGAGGCCGCGCAGAGGCCGGGGATGCGTACCGTCGACATCAAGACCGAGCAACAGCAAGCCCGCGCGATCTTATTCCGCACCCGGGAGCAATTCGTCCGGCAGCGCACGGACCTTGTGAACGCTCTTCGCTCTCATATCTACGAATTTGGCCATGTCGTACCTCAGGGCGTCAGCCAGGTCGGACGCCTGGAAGACATCCTGTGCGAGCCGGGGACGGACCTCCCGGCCTTGGTCAGAGAGATGGGCCAAGTCCTACTCGCCCAGATAAAGCAGAAGACCGAAATGATTCAGGCCCTCGACAAACGGATCAGCGCTACGGCCAGTGACAGCGAAGAGGCGCGCCGATTACAGTCGATCCCGGGAGTCGGCCCGATCACCGCGCTGGCAATCGAGGCCTTTGCCCCTGACCTGGCAACGTTCCGTCGAGGTCGAGACTTTGCTGCTTGGTTGGGGCTGGTTCCCAAACAGCATTCGACGGGCGGCAAACAGCGGCTCGGGCGCATGTCGAAGGCTGGGCAGAGCGACATCCGGCGCCTGTTGATCATCGGCGCCATGTCGCGCCTGAACTGGCTCGGCCGAAAGTCGATCAAGGAAGGCTCGTGGCTCGATCGGATCAAAGGACGCAAACCGCGACTGCTCGTCGCGGTGGCTCTCGCCAACAAAATGGCGCGAATGATCTGGGCGATTGCTACCAAGAAAGAGCTCTATAGGGATCCGGAACTGTCTCTGGCTGCGGGCTAATGTAGCAGCAGTGCAAACGGCAGCACCTGATGGACGGGGAGTGTAAGAAGACGACGACCTGCATGGGCAAATGATCGACAAATCTGGGTCAGGAAAACCAGTTGGAGACCACGAGCTTGAAAGCTCGCCTTCGAGATTTGGACCTGGTCCCGCGCACACCATACCGGCCAGCGGCACGCCGCACGAAAAGGCCTGACAGAAGCGCGCGCTCGATCACTCCCCTCGCAGAACAGAATCATCTTGCACTACGGGCGGCAACCACAGAAGGTGTCCAGTTGGCGCAAGGGAACCAAGGGACGGCTGACGGCCTGCTTTGCGGCCATGCGCGTGCGCATTGCCGATGGTGCGTCTCCGCGGATCGACTCTGCCAGGGCCCAGCACATGCCGGGTGAGGAAGCCTGGTTGACGGTGTGAATTGTGGCCTGCATCGCATCGAGCGCCTGATGCGCCGAGAGGGATTGCGCGCCAGACTGCGCCGGCGTGGTCTGCCCAAGGTTCATGGCGAAAAGTCAGTGGTCGCGGCCAACGTGCTGGATCGCCAGTTCGTCGCCGATGCGCCCAACCAAAAGTGGGTGGCAGGCTTCACGTATATCTGGACCGCACAAGGTTGGCTGTATGTCGCGGCGGTCATCGACCTGTTCTCGCGCCGTGTGGTGGGCTGGTCGATGAGCGCGACCATGACGGCTCAACTCTTTGCGGATGCCATGATGATGGCCATCTGGCGCCGAGGCAAACCCAACGCCTTGCTGCATCATTCGGATCAGGGCAGCCAATGTATCAGCGAGCAGTTCCAGCGCCTGATGCGGGGTAATGGCGTGACCTGCTCCATGAGCCGATCGGGCAATTGCTGGGACAATGCGGCGATGGAGAGCTTCTTTTCTTCCCTCAAGACCGAACGGGTCCGAAAGAAGGTGTATCGGTCCCGTGACTAGGCTCGGGCCGATGTGTTCGATTATATCGAGCGCTTCTACAACCCTACCCGCAGGCGCTCGACCCTCAGCTATCTCAGCCCTATCGAATTTGAACGCCAAGCTGGGGTAGCCTGAAAAGCTTATCTCGGTGTCGATCAAACCGGCAGCAGGCCACTTCTCGTCGCTCAAGCGTGAGCGCATCCGGCGCCGCACCTACAAAACACGCAAGGACGCCCGTCAGGACGCGTTTGATTACGTCGAGATGTCGCCCACAAGCAGGTCAGGAACGCTATTCTGTCACCCGTCGAGTTCGAACGGCAGCAGTTTTTGAAAGCGCAGGGCGTCCAGAAATCTAAGGGCTATTCAACCGTATGGAGCGGCGCGGCTGGCGATCATCCTCGGGTAGCCTCCCCCCCCCGGTTTAGGACTGGCTGCTACTCTTAATCTGGTCTAACAACAGCCCATATTGACCGTATTACCTCTAATTTTAAGAGAAAGCTCTAATGCTCCGTCTCGCCTCGCGCTTCAGGAAATTTCACCGGAACCGATCAATTTTTAGGACCGATGGAGACAAGGCCAGAGATAGAAAAGCGTGGTCCGAAGCTGCCACCCACTATAGAAGTCATCTACTGCTGACTCCGCAAGACGGAGCCATTTGGATACAGCTTGGCCACGTCCTCAAAGAGGATGGTCAATGGCAAGACGCGATTGCCGCCTATGAGCAAGCGCGGGAGTTTCTCCCTAGGGATGCCGACCTTCTTTTACACCTAGGTCATGCCTTGCTAGCAACCGGCGATGTCGCCAGTGGCGTGGAACGCCTTCGCGACAGTGCGGCGGGAGGCAATATGCAGGCGGCGCATGATCTGAGCCGCATGGGCCTGACCCATACAGCCAATGGCGACACCACGCCTGCGCCCACCACGAAACAGGGCGCCACCGTCATGGGCAAAGCGCAACAAAAGCTGCTCAATGCGTTATCGAAACGATCCATTGGGTTTCAGGCTATAGAGAGTTCCGACATCCAACTGGTCGATGACGGTCAGCTGAAAACCACATCAAGCGATCCTTGGATCATATTCGACTGGCATGAAGACAGTCGCCCAACCACAGCTGCAGCCCTGTTGACGATAGAAGTGGCGCCGCTGGACCCGGATCAGACGCCCACAGCCCAAATCTATGCAGATATGGGCGACGGCTTCAGCGAGCGGTACAGCACGAATTTTCCACTGTTGGGCAACAATATATCCATTTTGCTGCTTAACCCTTCAGATATTACGAAACTGCGCTTTGACCCCGATCAGGGCAAGAACAAGATCACATTTCCAAAGCTGTCCGTTACCCCTCTCCATAGCATGGCAGAGGTCGAACAGCTGGTGCGGCGGCATGCGCAACCTGAAGCGGATCTGGATCGCCTGTTTTCCCTTGTCGGCGAACTGTATTCTGTGGATGGCATTTGCCCTCAACATCTATCACCTGTAATAGAACTTGATAAAGACATAACGCGTATTGTCGATTTCAGCCATGACTATGCATATTGGCTATCGCAAAATGACATTGTCAGTGACGAAGATTATAATATGATCGAAAAAATGGACAAAGAATTTACTATTCGTCCTGTTTTTTCATTCGTAATGCCAACATATAATACACCGATAAAATTGTTGCGAGAATGCATAGATTCTCTTTTGGCGCAAACTTATGGAAATTTTGAAATTTGCATTGCTGATGACAATTCTTCGAACCATGAAGTTGTAGAATTACTTGAAGAATATGCGCAAAGCGATGATCGTGTAAAATATGTATCGCGCAAACATAATGGCCATATATCAGCATCCAGCAACAGCGCCCTTGATATCTCTACAGGCGATTATGTAGTTTTGGTTGACCATGACGATTTAATACCTGATTATGCTTTATTTATTCTGGCGTATTATATAAATAAGCAGCCGGATGTAGAAATTTTATTCTCTGACGAAGACAAGGTGACTGTCGACGGCCATCGCGTTCAGCCCTATTTCAAGAGCGATTTCAATAAATTCCTGATGTACGGCCATAATATGGTCAGCCATCTGGGGGTGTATCGCCGCGACCTTATTGTCAGAGCGGGCGGTTTCCGCCTGGGACTTGAGGGCAGTCAGGATTATGATCTTCTGCTACGCTGTTATGAATTGACCAGCGCGGACAAGATCCTTCATATTCCGCACATCCTCTATCACTGGCGGATCATTCCTGGATCTACGGCGATGTCTGCTGACCAGAAAAGCTATGCCGTCGTTGCCGCACAACATGCCATTAACGGTCATTTCGAAAGGCAGAATATTCCGCTGCGTTCTATCGACGGTTTTGCGCCGGGATGTACGGCGGTCCGCCCATCCCGCCTGTTCGATACATCCATGTCGATCATCATTCCGACCCGGAATGGGCTGGATATTCTGCAACCCTGCGTGGAATCCATTTTGGATCGCGATCACGACAATGTGGAAATCATCATTGTCGACAATGGGTCGGACGATCCGGAAGCACTGGCCTATTTCGATAAGTTGGCCAAGCGCGACGATGTACGGATTCTCAGCGATCCGGGCGATTTCAATTTTTCACGCATCAACAATATGGCCGCACGTGCAGCCGGTGGCGATATATTATGCTTCCTGAACAATGATACCGAGGTTGTATCCAAGGACTGGATCAACCGTGCGCGCACTTTTTTGAGCATGGATGATGTCGGCATGGTAGGCGCCCGCCTTCTATTCCCGGACGGAACCTTGCAACATTTCGGCATTGCATTGGGCATGGGCGAGCATAGGGTCGCAGGCGTGCCGCATCTGGGCATGGATGCCAGCCTGCCCGGCTATTTTGGAAAGGCACGTCTATTGCAGGAAGTATCGGCAGTGACAGCCGCCTGCATGTTCCTGCGCAAAGCGGATTTCGAAGCGGTTGGAGGATTTAACGAGGCGTTGCGGGTCGCCTATAATGACATCGATCTCTGCCTCAAAATTCGCGCGACCGGAAAAGTCATCCTTGCCGATCCCGACATCACGCTGATCCACAAGGAAAGCCGATCACGCGGCAGCGACAAGCATGGCGCACGCGCCCGCCGTCTGGAAGAAGAAGCGAACTGGATGCGCGAACACTGGGCAAATCAACTGGATCATGACCCTTATTATTCGCCAAATCTGGATCTGAGACGTATCGATTTTGGATATTCGGCCAAGTCACGACAGCCGTGGCCATGGAATAATCATCAATCGAATTAATCCATAAGCATTTATTTTTCCCTGCGACAAAATGGCAGGATGAATTATAAATTGTCAGGAGGCACAATGCTTCGTAATTTCTTCAAGAATTCAGCCAATCGAAATGATGAGGCAGAATCCGCAACCATGCCTACTGCCGTTCGAATGATGGAACCGGTTGTTTCACGCAACAATTTGCGCGAAGCAGATTATCTTGCCGTCAATCTGGATGTCGCGGCCGCGAAAATGAGCGCGAAAGCGCATTTTGACGAATATGGCCATGCAGAAAACCGGATGCAAGCCGCCAATACGCAAACGATCCGTAAAATGCGGGCGGAAAAGCTGGCGCGCGTCAATATGTTGTCGGCTCCTTATGGTGAGGCGAGACAGGATGGCATCCTTGATTTCCTGCCTGATGAAATTCGATCTTCATTCGAAATACCTGAAGCGCCACCAATTGCCGAAAATGATTATGCGATAGATATTATAAAGGAAATAGAGTCTTCTCCTGACAAGTTGTTCTTGGATGTTGGCGCTGGTTTCAGGCATACATACTATCATAACGTCATAAATGCCGAGATTTGGCCATCATTATCTACTGACGTTATGTGCGTTGGCGAGCAATTGCCATTTGCAGACGCGAGTTTCGATCATATTTTCTGCTTGGCGGTGCTGGAACATACGAAACGGCCCTGGGTGGCTGTTCAGGAAATTTTACGCGTGTTGAAACCGGGCGGCCTAGTTCGGATCGATTGGCCGTTCCTTCAGCCATTCCATGGCTATCCCTATCACTTCTTCAATGCCACATCGAAGGGAACCATCAGCCTTTTCGAAGACCAGTGCGAGATCATATCCGCCGACGTGCGGCCATGGCAGCACCCCATCTTTGCGCTGGCGTGGATGATGCAGGAATGGTCGGCAGGCCTGCCCGACGCTTCAAGGCAAAGCTTCCATTCCCTGACTATCGGTGAGATCTTGTCACGGTCGAAACCGGAAATGCTGCATGAGAACTGGTGCTCAGAATTGCCCGCACAGGTCCAAGACATCATTTCGGCAGGGACGACGTTGATAGCCCGCAAACATGCGGATGGTTAGGGGCAAATTTTGCGCCGGCTCCAAGCAAAACTGTCAGGAGCCAGAAAGCGCCGTCAAGTTGCAGTTATCGGTCGGCCGTGGTCGCGTCCCGGGGCGTGGTGCAGGTTCCGACGGTAGCGCTGCTGGACGGACGCGCGCTTTCCATATCGCGCTGTAGCAGCCGGCGAGCAACGCGGGTGGTCACCGTGAGTTTCGGTTAGGTTTGGGTTGCGAAGCTCGAACCTGGAAGGAACCACGATGACCGATTTCATGATGGACCTGCGCACGCTGGTCTGATGCGGATATTTTGCGGGAGATGGTCTCGTTTGCCGCGGAGCGACTGATGGAGATGGAGGTTGGCGGCCTGACGGGCGCCGGACATGGCGAGAAGTCCTCTGCCCGGCTCGTCCAGCGCAACGGCTACCGCGGGCGCGATTGGCAAATCCGCGCGGGCGCGGTCGAACTGCGCATCCCCAAGTCACGCGAGACAGCTTTTCCTGGCTTTCTGGAGCCCGGCCGGATGGCCGGGTGGGCGCTGACGGCAGTTATCCAGGAAACTTATGTTCATGGCATCTCGACCCGTTTAGTGGATGATCTGGTCAAGGCTCTGGGTATGGACGGCATCTCGAAAGCCAGGTCAGCCGTCTATGAGGGGAACTCGACGAGCGTGTGAAGGCCTTTCTCGAGCGACCGATTGAGGGTGGGTGGCCCCGCCTGTGGATCGACGCGATCTATGTCAAAGTCCGTCAGAATGGCCGCATCGTCTCGGTTGTGGTGATCATCGCGGTCGGCCTCAACAGCGATGGCGGCCGCGAGGTTTTGGGCATGGACATGGGCCCGCTTGAGGCCGAACTCTTCTGGATGGCCTTCCTGCGCAAGCTAACGCGCCGGGGCCTGCGCGGGGTGAAGCTGGTCATCTCCGACGTCCACGAAAGGCATCAAGGCGGCGGTGTCTAAGCTGCTGTGCGCCACCTGGCAACGCTGCCGCGTTCACTTCATGCGCAACGCGCTGGCCCATGCCGTCGTGGAAAGCTTCAACGGTCGGTTGCGTGATGAATGCCTCAACACGCGCTGGTTCTTGTCTTTGGACGACGCCAAGGGCAAGATCGAGGCGTGCCGACGGACTTCAGCGAGAGCTGATCTCACACATCCCTGGGGTTCATAACGCCGGCCGAATTTGCTTCATCGGCCGGGATTAACCCCGGCCGATGAAGTGCCGGATCTCTCGTTCTGGCCGGTGGCGAAACTGGGATGGGGCACGGGCATGAAGTAGGAAAGTGATAAATGCGCGCAAAGCTAAAATGCTCTACATGGTATTAGAATCGTATATTCGCATTTCGTATTGAAATTTAATTTTATGATTTTCGTGCCAGTGCATCTGATTAGCCAAATGGCTCAATGACGCTGCCGGAAATTGGGGGGGTGGTTGATGGTCAGCAATTTGGGCGAAAATATTTTCATAGAAGATAAAGTTTATAAGAACGGAATAAGTTATCGCGCCTTGGAATTGCCAGGTTACTTTATCGACTATGTTGCAGGGTCATCTAATAAAAAGAGCCTCGTAATCACATTTGAATCCGGTGGAGATCCGGGGCGGCCACGACCGAATGCCAACCGTGACCCGTGGGGTGGAAAATGGCTGTTGCAGCGCGGGCATCATGTCTTGGGCATCAAGCCAAAGACGGCAGATTGGTATCGTGGAGAGGATTTACATGCTTTCTTTCGATCTGCGGCGCTGAAGCAATTTTTTGATGATTTTGACCAAGTCGCATTATACGGCGGATCGATGGGTGGCTTCGCCGCACTCACGTTCGCCGATGCCATCCCTGGTTCAGTTGTGATTGCTCTAGATCCTCAATCGACCTTGGATAATCGTCTTGTACCATGGGAAACGCGGTTCCCCGAGGGGCGGAAGCAGAATTGGGGCGGCGATTTCAACGATGCGCGTGTTGGTGCTGCGGCTGCAAAAATGGTCTATGTAGCATATGATCCTCTATTCGAACCTGACAGGAAGCATGTCGAGCGTTTAACAGAAGGAAACATCATCCACTTCAAAATGCCTCTGGTTCGGCATGGTGTGGGGATGTTCCTTCAGGATGCAGGATTGCTTTCTCCATTTGCAGAAGGGGCTTTGGCCGGTACTCTCAGTGCTAGTGAATGCTTTAGGCTAGCACGCGGGCGCCGAAACACATCGCGCTATTTTGGAGGAATGGCGATAAAATCCCGATCAACTTTGGTAAAAGAGAGCTGTTTTGAAAAAATAATAAATTTTGATAAAATAATTTTATCAACTCACGATGATCTTAACGAAATAATTCGCTCTATTGGAAACTGGGATTTATTAAATTCAGAAAAATTTCGAAAAGTTATGTATGATTTTGATGATAGGAGGCTCGCATTTTGTTTAAAGGGCGCGGCTGATGCAGGGCATGCTGATCTTGCTTTGGATATATGTCGGATGACTATGGCACGACGTAAGGTAAGTGCATCTTTTCTCTCTCTAGTTGCAGAGTGTTATTGGAAGATAGGTCTTTTGCAAGATGCAGAGGCATATGGTAGGTTGGCATGTCTTAATGCACCAAATAATGGGGGTTTTCATAGAATTCTCGCAAGAATTCTACATTCGGACAAGCGTCCGGAGGAAGCTTGTCAAATATCCAAAATTGCAGTTAATTTAGACGGTAGCAGTTTTTTAGGGTGGTGGGATTTAGCTAAGTTCAGTGAGGAAGCCGGAAATATCGAGGACGCAATAAACGCTGCGGATCGCGCATTTGCGTTGAATCCTAAAGATCGAAGGCCAAATGATCTGTCAAACAAGCTAAAGACGGAAAAAATAAAATAATATTTATCTTTCTACAGAAAGAATTATATCGGAGCTGTGAATAGCCCCTAGTTTTCTAGACGCCTTGAGCCATCACAGCCTGCTGTCGTTCGAACTCGACGGGCGACAGCATCCCGTTCCTGACATGCTTGCGGACAGGATTGTAGAACATCTCGATATAATCGAACACGTCTGACGTGACCCCCGGATTTTCCTCCAAGCTTGATTAGAGTCTGGCCTGATGGAAGGACGGACGAATGAAGCGAGCAAGGTTCACATAAGAGCAGATCATCGGCGTGCTGAAGGAGCAGGAGGCTGGCGCTAAGACTGCCGACCTGGCTCGTCGCCACGGGGTATCGGAAGCGACGATCTACAACTGGAAGGCCAAGTATGGCGGTCTGGAGGTCTCTGAGGCCAAGCGGTTACGGTCGCTGGAGGAGGAGAACGCCAAGCTGAAGCGACTGCTGGCCGAGGCGATGCTTGACAATGCCGGCCTGAAGGATCTTCTCGCAAAAAATTGGTAACGCCCGCTGCCAAGCGAGAGGCGGTCGCTCGTCTCCAGGCGGTTGTGGGGATGAGCGAGCGGCGGGCGTGCCGTGTTATTGGCGCTGACCGGAAGAGTATGCGCTACCGGTCACAGCGGGAAGATGATGCCGACCTTCGAGCGAAGCTGCGTGAGCTTGCGCAGCGGCGCCGCCGGTTTGGCTATCGACGGCTACATATTCTGCTGCGACGTGAGGGCGTGGTGATCAACCGCAAGAAGACGCAGCGGCTCTATAGTGAGGAGAAGCTGGCGGTCCGACGCAGGAGAAACCGGCGGCGTGCCATTGGCGCACGGGCACCGGCTCCCGTGCTGGCGCTACCCAATCAACGGTGGGGCTTGGACTTCGTCCATGATCAGCTGGCGACGGGGCGTCGGTTCCGGGTGCTCAACATCGTCGACGATGTAAGGCGTCCAGAAATCTAGGGGCTATTCAGAGGTTATGCACCGCCTCGACAAATTGGGAGGCTTCACGACGGAACTGAAGTTAGAAACGGCGCCCTGATCCGGATCATTATCATTCAGCCAGATATGGTGACAACGATAAAGTTGGGTTAAGGGGCTGCTTGAAGCATCACGCCCAGCGCGTGAATGAGGAAAAGTCAGTGATCCGTTTCGAAAACGTAAGCAAAACCTATCATGGACGTAAATTCGAAAAAACAGTCTTTTCGGATTTGAATATGACCATCAAAAAGGGTGAATCGATCGGGATTTGTGGCGCTAATGGCGCTGGAAAATCGACGTTGATGAGGTTGATTGCCGGAATTGAGAAGCCCTCTTCCGGTAGGGTTACCAAAGCTATATCGACATCTTGGCCTATTGGTTATGCCAGCGTATTCCAGGCGAGCCTAACCGGAGCAGACAATCTGCGTTTCATCGCAAGAGCGTATAATAAGCCTGTCAACGAACTCATAGATTTTGTTGAAGATTTCGCGCAACTGGGGCCGTTCATGCGGCAGCCTGTCAAAACATATTCTGCAGGGATGTCTGCGCGATTAGCGTTTGGTGCAAGTCTTGCTATTGAATTTGAATGCTATTTGATCGACGAAGTCGCTGGTGCTGGGGACGAGCGCTTTCAAGCGCGCGCCGATGCTGAAATGCGAGCCAGACGTGAAAAAGCCACACTGGTTATGACTTCACATAGCCCTGCTATGCTTCAAGCCTTTTGCGATAGAGGCGCTGTTCTCTATGGTGGCTCTCTCATTTTTTTCGACGATATCAGAGAGGCCTGCGAAGTTCACAGCCGCCTCCAATTTCGAGATTTAAGATAAGCCTTGAATAGCCCTCGGATTTCTGAACGTGACGTGCTCCCCAAAGTTCCTCCACTCATAAGTAGAGTCCGGGGTTATCCTGGTGCCCATCTGGGCGGGGTTGCACAAGCCGCCTGGCAGCATCGGCGGGCGTCAGCCCGCCTATACCGCTATGGGGGCGCACATGGTTATAGTCGTCGCGCCAGTTCCTCAGCACCGAGCGAGCATGGCTGAGTGATGCAAACAGCGTCTCATTGAGGCACTCGTCGCGCAGGCGGCCATTGAAGCTCTCGACATAGCCGTTCTGCTGAGGCTTGCCCGGTGCGATGTAATGCCACTCGATCTGCCGGTCCTGTGCCCAGCGCAGGATCGCCAGGCTGGTCAACTCGGTGCCGTAACACATTGGGAAGCGGCCTGTTGAAGGCCGGATCGCCTTGATGGAGGCAAGGGCGCGTAGCGCCCGCAGACTTCATCAAGGCGGCCATGACCGGCCAGCAGGTCTCTAAAGTGAAGTTGTCGACTTAACCCTTTGGAGACTGACCGATCATGACCAAGCGCAGTTCTACTCCCGCCGACGCCGTGCTGGTAGCCATCGATATGTCCAAGCACCGCCAGGAAGTTTTGCTTGAACGACCGGAGGGCGGCCGCCGGCGCCGGATGACAGTGATGGCGACGAAGGCGGACTATGATCGCCTGGCCGACGATCTGACCATCATTGGCAAGCCCGTGATTGTCGGATTCGAAGCGACTGGCAACTATCACCGCACGCTGGCGCATCGATTGCTGTCCGCCGGGTTTGAGTTGCGCCTGATCTCGTCGGTCGCCTTGGCCCGGACGCGTGAAGCACTGCACAATGGCTGGGACAAGAATGATTCCAAGGACGCGCAGGTGATCCTGCACATGCTGAGGATCGGCGCGACCCAGCGCTATGTCGATCCGCTGGCAGCCGGTATCAACGATCTGCAGGAGATGTCGAAGACGCATGAAGCCATATCGAAGGCGAAGACCCAGACCTGGCATCGGATCCTGACCCATTACCTGCCGCTGTATTTCCCGGAGATCCAACGCGAGCGATCGTGACGGCGTCGGTCGCCGTTGCGGGCGTCGAAATCCGGCACCAGTGCCTTCATTTGCGCGACGGCGGACGCATAGAGCGTTTCGAAGTCCAGCGTTTCGATTATCTCAGGCGCTTGCTGGGGCGACAGATCGACCGCGGTAAAGATTGAATCTGCCATGCGGCCTTGTCGGGGCAGGCGCAGCTTTTGCGCCATGCCCCTTCATTTGGACAGACGGCTATCCAAACGGTCGCCGCCTGTCCGTGGTGCAGAATTGGCCAAGGTGGCCATTCGCTTCCTCAGAATTGTGGCCGCGTTTTCTTGCCAAGCAGCTTATCTGCGACGGACCCAATATCTACAGCGACAGCCCCCGCTTTCTTGAGGGCTAAGGCATATGCCTTGCCCAGAATTCCGCCAGCGACCAGGAACAGGTATCCAGAATAATCCCGATTTGGGATTTCCCGCATTATCTCGGTGAAACGATCTGGAAAGTGCGCGCCCCGAGTAACGAGATCTCCATGAAGGTGCCGGCGAGAAGGCTCGCCTGGGACCGTGATTACTTCTGGCGCCGGTATTCCGAAGCTATTCGCCAAGAAATCGCCCATCTGCGGGTGGCAAGTGAATACTCCAACCCGCTTTGCTGCTTTGATCGCTTCTGAAAGCCCTCCGTTTCTCTCCAGTTCGAAATGCATGGTTTGAATGCAATAGCGCACGTTTGGTGAAGCTAATTTCTGCGCGAGCCGCAGTGCATTGAGGGTGCCGCTATAGCCCCGCAGACTGGCAGAATTGAATTCATGCCTAATCCAGTTACCATCAGGCACACCGATGATGTCTGCTCCGTTTAAATCGTTTCTGATTTGGGTCATCGTTCGGTAGAATTCATCGGCGGCCGGTTTTGATTGTGTGCCGAACCAGATGTCCCAAAAAGTGTTACGATTCTGCTGATACAGCGCGCCGTACTTGGCTTCCTCATCTGACTCCTGGTGTAGCCATGCTCCCTCACCATCGCCAAGCCGCACCATCGCGAACGGGGTTCCACCCGCGAGTGCACCCAAAATTGCTTCCTTCACCTCTCGGACTTTCATGAAGCCCCGCGTCTGTTCTAAAATGAACTCCGCATCTTGAAGCGGAAAGTCACGAACGTAGTGTGCGAACGCGTTTATAGCTGCGAGTGATTTGCAACCGTCTAAATTTTCTGCTCTAGAAAGCTGAAATATAGCGTTAATCTGCTCAGATTGGCCGTCTACAGCGAGATTCGCAACTAGCCTTTCAACCGTTTTCAGCTTTGTTGGCCCTAATGCCAAGGATTTACGGAATTGCGCGATTGCTTGGTCGCGTCGATCACGTTCATATAGTAGCCCAAGTTCGTAAAATGTTTGCCAGTTTTTTGAGTCCAAGACAGTCGCTGCAACCAAAAGAATTTCAGCCGTGGATAAATCCTGAGCATTCCGTCGAGCGACCCCTTCGGCGAGGATTGGGAACGGGTTCGCTTTAAGCCCCTGAAGTGCTGCAACTAGGTCGGCTCCAGAGGCGATACTGTCCATTATGCTAACCTCTTCTCTAACAAAATAAGGGGCATAGGGATGTCCCTTTCAATTGTCGATCACCAACATGCGCTTGCCGGTGCTGCCGCTATCAGCAGCAGCAACGCACACAAACTTGAGGCTGAGTTCATGAATATCAAGAACACAACGCGCGATGGCGTTCTTCCCGCGCATCGTGACGGCAAATGCGGGCGGCTTTGGCGATTTGACGAAGGCGACGGATGCCTTTTTTGAACTGGAGATCGAGCCTCTGCCAAGCGTGCTTCTGGAGTTGAATGTCCAGCTGGGCTTTGAGTTGTCAGGTTCGCGGAGCGCGCGCGGGCGATCTGCAGGAGAGGGCATTGTTTCATTCAGAAGCGCTGCCCTTATTCATCATGAACTATAAAAGTCGAAGGTCAGTCGAGGCACTGTCAGGAAACAGTTTTACGAGCTGGTCCCGCTTCAGCCCGAACTGACGCGCAACAAGGCCGCCGACTAGGCCGCGATAGTCGGTGAGCACGGGCAGATCACGGCCTTCGTTCAATGTGTCCGGCGTCAGTTGGATCTGTTCGCCAGCTAGTCTGCCACCCGAAACGCCGCCACCAAGTACCCAATAAATACTGCCATGCCCATGGTCTGTGCCCTTTGCGCCATTTTCGTGAAAGGTGCGGCCAAATTCGGACATCACGACGACTGTCGTTGATCGCCACGCCTCTGGACCTATCGCGTCCACAAATCCGGCGATGCCCCGGCCAAGGTCGCCGATCCGGTTGGCAAGAGCACCGTCGCGGGCACCCTGATTAACATGGGTGTCCCAGCCGCCCATATCGACGAATGCAAGATTGAACTGATCGCGCATCATCGCCCCGATCCGCCGTGCCGACAGTTCGAAGCCCTTGGTGGTCGTGGCGCCACGACCGGCCGCTTTCATTTCTTCATCGACCGTGCGGAAGGCCGTATCGCGAATCTGGAAACCTTCTTTGACAGACTGGCCGAGGCGATTATGCCCCTGATACATGCTCTGGATCAGCTCTGATTGTCGGCTAGCCATCGGTTTGCCGAGCCGTGCGATTGCCAGATTGGGGATTGGCGCGCTGCTGCCGCGGAAGCAGAGTGGAAGCTGATCGGTGAAGGCAATCGGTTTGTCTTTCTGACCTAATATTTCAGCCAGGCGGCCCATAAAGCCGGAACTATAATTGCGATGGGTACCGATTGGTTGCCCCAACTCGATGGTGTCCTGCGTTTGAAAATGACTGCGGCTGAGATCGTTGGTTCCCGCGAAAGGAATGAAGGCTAGTTGCTTCTTCTGCCACAAGGGCAACATGCTATCCCTTAGCGCGGGATGGAGGCTCCAATCTCCATCAAGAGAAAGCGGCGCCGCCGGGTTTTTAGCGTCCGCCTTGCCCAGCCCAATATTAGGCCGGGATTGATGATAAAAATCGTTCCCGGTCGGCGCTACGATGTTCAGCGCATCATAGGCGCCACGCAAAAATATGATGAGCAGTCGGCTTCCCGCCTGGTGCGCTGCATACGCACGTCCAAAGGGCAACAGCGGCGCCATGGCGGCCACACCGGTCAGCACATCGCGGCGGTGGAGACGGAAATCTGTCATCTTATCTCCTATCGATACATGAACTCTGGTGAGGACAGCAGCAGCATGTTCCATTCCTGCGCGCTGGTGGCTTTGGCCAACGCTGCCTTCGTTTCCTGACCGAGTGTCGCCTCAAGCGTGTCATGGTAGAATAGGTTGCGCAGATTGGGGAATGCGGGTGGATCGGACTTTGTTGCAGGTCCGAACAAATTCGCTGAACCATCACCAATCCTTTTTGCAACGTCAAATCGCGTTGCCATCTGTCCCGGGGCCGACCAGGCGCCGGAATTCATGCTGTAGCCTTCGGGTGTCTGGCGGTCATACAAGCTGGCGCCCAATTGCCTTATCCAACCCACCACTGGCTGCGGATTGCGAATTACCCGGTCGCCATAAGCAAGGCGCAGTGCTGAAATTACGTACTGAACCGGGTTTTTGAAACTCTTGCCAAGGGAGGCAGAAAATTCCTGAGTGCGAGCCATCGTAAGTATGACTTCAGCAATATCGCCTTCGGTCCGCTGGAATGTTTGGGCCATTTTTTTGATGACCGACTGGCGCGGCATGTCGCCCATGAAATAGGTTGCCAGCTGAGTGGATACCTTCTTCGCAGTGGCCGGAGATTTCGCCAAAATATCCAGTGCCTGCTCTACCTCGCCAAAGCCCGAACCTTTGATGACATGACCGAGGAAATGTTTGTCGCCGAAGTCATGTCGCGCCGGATTGAATTCGAACAAGCCTGCCCGGATGTACAGATCGCGCCATTGTGGCTTTAGTTGCGGTGTTCCGGGGCCAACCCTGACGCCTACGCCGGTCAGAATGCGAGCAAGCTCCTGCACATCTTTTTGCGAATAACCGGCGTCTGCGCCCATCGTATGGAGTTCCATGATTTCACGCGCGTAATTTTCGTTAATATGCCCGACCGCATTCTGGTCGTTGTCCAAATAGCGCAGCATGGCTGGATGGTGGAGTGTTGCATCCAGTAAGTCTCTGAATTTTCCGAAGGCGCGATCTCGAATCGTATCCTCGTAATTACCAATCATTGCGCGATTGTAATCTTTTCCGGAATAGACATTGAAATGATTTATCCAGAACCATGTCATTTGCTCACGTAATTGATCGGGAGAGTAAATGGCACGAAGCACGAAGCGGTACCGTGCTTCTTCAGCCAAATCATTCATCGATTTATCATGTGCCTTTCTAGCATTTAGCTTTTCGTTATTGTCAGGCATCCGACGAATGGATTGAAGTTCGTTCTCCATCTCCTCAACTAACTGAGGCATTTGAGTTTTTGAGATCCGCATGGCTGCAATCTGCGCTCTCGCTTCAGGGGGGAGTTCGCCAGGATGAGCCTTAAGCGTACGCTCCAGTTGCAAGGCGTTGCCTGGTCCTTCGCTCATGAGATTTGCGTTCGATGTCATCCCCCAGGTCAGGCGATTCGCCCAGGCGCTGTTGAAATCAGAGGAAATGGAGGGCGCGTGAGGGGGGCTCGAGGCGGATCCTGATATTAGGGCGGCCGCTACGATGCCCGCGACGCTGACTATTCGTAGCATGTACGATACCTTCTAAATCTGGTTGGCGCTGCTCGTCCTATGGTATAATCCCGGCATGAACGCCGCATGTCTCAAAAGGCAAAATGTGTCTGCCTTTTGCGATCAGAGAAGGCGATTGATAGTTCGCTTCGATATCCGCGAACTGCTGATCGTTGGCGCGATGCGTAGGATCCGCTCGATCATTCGACGCGGCGTGTTGCTTGGCAAATGGCTTGGCCCCGTCCTGGGACGGAAGCTTGGTATGGTCGCGGCCGTTGCGCTTGTAAGCAAGATTGCGCACAAAATCTGGGCCATTATGACACGCGAATAGAATTGCCGGATGGCTTGATCCACTTGCCTTCGAAAAGGCAAAGCGGAATGCGCTTAGGGGCCGAAAGCCCCGGCAAGGAGGTCGACTGACGATTATTCGGCAAGGACTTTAATCTTCCAAGACGAGCAAACCAGTCCCGGCGCTCTGAACCGCACCGGGATTGCCGGAGGCCAGTTTTCTTAAATTAGGCAGCCAGTGGGACGTCGTCCAGCATAGCGTAGTAGCGTTGCTCGGCTTCGACGGGCGGAATGTTTCCGATCGGCTCCAGCAGGCGCCTGTTGTTGAACCAATCGACCCATTCCAAGGTAGCGTATTCGACGGCTTCGAATGAGCGCCAAGGGCCTCGACGGTGGATCACCTCGGCCTTGTAAAGGCCGTTGATCGTCTCGGCTAAAGCGTTGTCGTAGCTGTCGCCGACGCTGCCGACGGATGGCTCGATGCCGGCTTCCGCGAGACGTTCGGTGTACTTGATGGACACGTATTGCGAACCGCGGTCGCTATGATGGACCAGGCCGCCGCGATGAACAGGCCGTCGGTCGTGGATAGCCTGCTCAAGCGCATCCAGCACGAAGCTGGCGTGCGCTGTCCGACTGACACGCCAGCCCACGATATAGCGAGCGTAGACGTCGATCACGAAGGCGACGTAGACGAACCCCGCCCAGGTCGCGACGTAGGTGAAGTCGGAGACCCATAGCATGTTTGGCGCTGGAGCATGGAACTGGCGGTTGACCTGATCGAGCGGGCATGGCGCCGCCTTGTCCGCGATCGTGGTGCGAACCGGCTTGCCGCGGATCACCCCTTGCAGACCAAGATCTCGCATCAACCGCTGTACAGTGCAGCGTGCAACATCGAAGCCCTCGCGCTTCATCTGCCGCCACACTTTGCGCACACCGTAGACGCCGAAGTTCTCGGCAAAGACCCGCAGAACTTCGGGCTTCAGCTCTTCATCCTTCCGGGCACGAGCAGATTGCAAAGCCGGGTCTCGCCGCTTGGCAAGGCGCTCGTGATAGGTGGATGGGGCGATCGGCAGAACCCGGCAGATCGGCTCGACCCCATAGGCATCGCGATGTTCGTCGATAAAGGCGATCATCGTTTGAACGGGCGGTCGAGCTCCGCCTGGGCAAAATATGCCGACGCCTTGCGCAGGATCTCATTGGCTTGCCGCAGTTCGCGGACTTCACGCTCCAATGCCTTGAGCTTCTCGGCGGTCTCCGTCGGCACACCACCGCGCTTGCCGCTGTCCACCTCGGATTTCTTCACCCATTCCAGCAGCGTGTGCCCGGAACACCCGATCTTCTCGGCCACCGACGTGATCGCCGCCCAGCGAGAAGGATAATCGCCCTCGTGATCCAGTACCATCCGGATCGCCCGCTGCCGAACCTCAGGGGCAAACTTGTTCGTTGTCTTGCCCATCGTAGACCCTCACTCTCAGGAGTTAGGGCCTCGGGCAATCCCGGTGCGGTTCAGTATCCGATGATTTTGCGTCTGGCAAAATGACATGACTTCGTTAAGAAAGCGCATTTGAGGGCCATTCGGTTTGGTCTGAAATAGACGTGCCACTAAAGCCAATCCTTGCAGTCGAAAGCCCACCATGCTGAATTTCGCGGGTTTCCCCAATTCCAAGCCTCTGATCATATCTCTGATGGCCGCAGCGGCCCTTCCTGGTTGCACGACCTTACCATCGAGCGGGCCGACATCGGCGCAGATCGTCAGCCGGGCGAACGATAAAACCAAAGAATTCCGTTTCAATATCGTTTCGCTCGACAGCACGGCGGTCGACATTCTCAACAATGCGCAAAATGCCCGTATCGCATCGGTTGCAACGCTCGGATCGCTGGCAGGCCCGCCACATCTCGGCGTATTGGGACCAGGCGACGTTTTGAGCATCAACATTTACGAAGTTGGCGTTTCGCTCTTTTCCCGAACCGCAGCGGCGGGCACCGGTAGCTTTGATCCGTCGGCCCATGGCGAGAGATTCCCTGAAATCACGGTCGATCAGACAGGTAATATTTCTCTGCCCTTCATCGGTACTTTGAAAGTCGCTGGCAGCACAACCGCGCAAGTCGAAGCGATGATAAATCGGAAGCTATCGACACAGTCGCAATATCCCCAGACCATGGTTACACTTGCAAAGAATCTCACGAATACGATTATTGTTGCAGGGAATGTCAACAGACCTGGGCGTTATGACCTGACCTATAATTCGGTTCGGGTTCTGGATGCCATTGCTCTTGCTGGAGGCGCAACAGCCTCGTCCGAAGATACTTTGATTCGGTTTGAACGCGCTGGAAGAACGATTGAACAGCGCCTGGATTCCGTGCGTTCTTCATCCATCGACGATCTTTTGCTTGAGCCTGATGACCATATCGAACTTGTCAAACGGCCCCGTAGCTTCACCGTTTTCGGTGCGGCAGGACGTGTCTCACAAGTATCTTTCGACACGGGAGGCGTTTCGCTGGCTGAAGCGCTTGCCCGTGTTCAGGGGCCATCGGATGCCACCGCGAACCCGTCAGCCGTCTTTATTTTCCGATATGATGACACCATCGATCCCGCATCCGGGGAAAAACCAATCATCTATCGGCTCAACATGCTGGAGCCGGCATCCTATTTTCTTGCCCAACGGGTTGCGATGCAGGACAAGGACGTGATCTATATCGCCAATGCTGCAGCAAACCAGCCCTCCAAGCTGATTTCGATCATCAACCAGATCTTCTCGCCCATCATAACGGCCCGAGCGATAACCAGATAATCGCGTAGGATGTCCGTCATCGAAACATCTGGCACAGATCGGGGGCGTGGATTAGCGGAGAGCGGGCCTCGTCTGGGGGCTGATGTTAGGCGGCACGCTTGCGGTGAAGTAAGCGGCGATGTTCGATGGTCTTCGCTTGATGGTTTCGCGGCGCCTGATGATGGCGGGAGTCCTGCCGAAGTAGGCGTCTGCCGGCGTCACGTTGTTCAGGCTCTCGTGGTAGCGCTGGTGATTGTAGTGCTCCACGAACGCCCCGATCTGGGCCTCGAGGTCGCCGGGCAGAAAG
Source organism: Sphingobium sp. LF-16 (assembly GCF_003711185.1). Classification (NCBI taxonomy): domain Bacteria; kingdom Pseudomonadati; phylum Pseudomonadota; class Alphaproteobacteria; order Sphingomonadales; family Sphingobiaceae; genus Sphingobium; species Sphingobium sp. LF-16. The sequence continues at coordinate 3,727,224 of NZ_CP029335.1, forward strand.
TAATTTTCCAGCAGGATGCGGTTCTTCAAGGTCTGGTGCCAGCGCTCGATCTTGCCCTGGGTCTGCGGATGCAGCGGGGCTCCGCGCACGTGGCTCATCTGCTGGGCCTCGATGTACCCGGCGAGTTCGTCCGCGATGTAGCTGGGGCCGTTGTCCGATAGCAGCCGGGGCTTGTGCAGCACCGTGGCACTATCGCAACCCGAGGCCTTGAGAGCCAGGTCGAGCGTGTCGGTGACGTCCTCGGCCCGCATGTTGGTGCACAGTTTCCAGGCGATGATGTAGCGCGAATAGTCGTCGAGCACGGTCGAAAGGTACATCCAACCCCAGCCCTGCGCCAGGCCGCAGGCGTCGAAGAATATCTGTGGTGGCTGGTCGAACAGGCTCAGCATGGCAAGATCGACCTCGCGGTCGCCATGATAGCATGCAGAATCGATCAGCCCGCTGATCTGGTCCTGGCCCACAAGGATATTGCCACCCCACAGATCGCCATGGAGCAGGGCGGCAGGCGGGCTGTTGGGTATGTGCTCACCAAGGCGATCGGCGAGCCGCTCGACGCGATGCGCCAGTTGAGCACTCAGATGGGGAATGTGGCAGCGCAAGCGCTGGACACCTCGTAAAACCGGTGGCGTCTGACGGCTTGAGGTGATTCACTGCGCGTACGCGACAGCGGAGGCAGAGATGGCAGTACAGCCGGGTTTCTTTGATCTTTCAGACCGATACGAGGCGCTGAGCGCGGCGGGCGATCCCCTGGAACGGTTGTCTGCCGTGGTGGACTTCGAGCTATTCCGGGGACCGCTGGTGGCCGCGCTGCGACGCGGCCCTCGTAACAAGGGCGGACGACCGCCGTTCGATCCGGTGCTGATGTTCAAAATCCTGGTTCTACAGGCGTTGTATTCGCTGTCCGACGAGGCGACCGAGTTCCAGATCAAGGACCGGCTATCGTTCCAGCGTTTCCTGGGCGTGGGGCTGGAAGGCACCGTGCCCGATGCCACCACGGTTTGGCTGTTCCGCGAACGGCTTGTAAAGGCCAAGGCGATCGACCGGCTGTTCGCGCGCTTCGATGCCGCGCTCAAGGACCGGGGATATCTGGCCATGGGCGGTCAGATCATTGATGCCACCGTCGTGCCCGCGCCCAAGCAGCGGAACACCCAGGAGGAGAAGACGGCGATCAAGGAAGGCCGCATCCCCAAGGACTGGACGCCTGCCAGGGTCCGGCAGAAAGACCGGGATGCGCGCTGGTCGATCAAATATACCAAAGCCAAGGTCAGGGAAGGCGCCGATCCCAAGGCGACAAAACCGGTTGATCTGGCCATTCCGATGTTCGGCTATAAAAACCATATCGGTATTGATCGGGCTCACGGACTGATCCGCACCTGGGATGCAAGTGCCGCCAATGCCCATGATGGGGCGCGACTGCCCGATGTGATCAGCAAGGAGAACACCGCGTCTGGCGTTTGGGCCGACACTGCCTATCGATCGAAGAAGAACGAGGCGTTCCTCGCCAAGGGCATGTTCACCAGCAACATTCACCAGAAGCGCCTGCCCAGGCGGCCGCTGCCTGAACAAATAGCCAGGGCCAATACGAGGCGGTCAAAGGTTCGCGCTGCCGTCGAGCATGTCTTTGCCGGGCAAAAGCACCGTATGGGCCTCGTCGTCCGCACCATCGGCATCGCTTGCGCCAGGATCAAGATCGGCATGGCCAATCTGGTCTATAATTTCCAGCGCCTTGCATGGCTCGAGGGCAGAACTGCGCCTGCATGACATGGAGTTGGCGTCGAGAACTCGGCTGACACCGCGATCATGCCGCCGAAACGGCGCCTTTCATCAGCGCCGCGTGCCCCTTCCTACGCCATCAGACCAAAATCACCCGGTTTTTCGAGGTGTCCCGCTGCTCCGCCCAGAAGGTGACCCAGTTGTCGGAGCGGCCATTGGGGATGGGCACATTGCCAAAGCCATAGTCGCGGTCCCAACCATAGGCCTTTTGGTTCGGGGCATGTAGCTGGTCGAGCAGTTCGGCAAGATGTGCCCAGTTGCGGACAAGGCGGCCCTCCGAGGGCAGGTCTTCGAGCAGCAGAAGATCATCCTAGACAGCCAGTATCTGCGGAACGGCCGTGCCGGTCGCCGCGATCGCTGTGAGCATGCGGGCTTCCTCGACAACCCTGTCGCCCCGTTTGGCGATGACCGTGTCGCCGCCGCCAAGAGAGAGGCGCGCGACGAAGGTGAGGTCGCCGCCCGCAACGCGGGTCACGCTTTCCACATTGCGGCCAAGCAAGGTTGCCGCTTCGGTGAATATCGCTCTCATGCTGCCTGGCTTTGCCCCCGTTCAAGCCTGCACCGATCGGGCCTCTGCATGCTCATGGCAAGGCTGAGCTATGCATGAAGCAGGGAGGCCCGGCGATCTGAATCGATAAAAGTAACCCCGCCGGAGAAATCTCAACGGCGGGGCCATAGTTCAGGGAGGTATCACTCCAAGGGGGAAGGAGTGACAGAATGGATATGGTGCGGATCGAGGGTTTTACAAGGCGGATTCCCGTTGCCGGGCATCAGCATCCTCGACCGTCCAGAACATGGGATTGAGCACCCAGTCGTTGGTGGCGGACTCGCGCCAGCCCATGCAGCGGGTGGCGATCCTGATCTGTTTGGGAAAGGTGCCGGCCTTGCGATAGGGGGCCGGTTGAGGCCGCTCCGCTTGAGGACCGTCACCGCATTGTTCCGAAGAAGTCTCTGCGGTGATGAGGGGGATCATAGCGCCAAACGCAGGTACTATTGCCCGGAATAGGTGACGATCACCATCTGGTGATCCTGTTCCTTCGTAATGGCGATCGATGCCTTTCGGTCTTTGCCGATGCCTGACATCATGCCGCTGCCGCCCGACAGGAAATCGGACGTCTTCCGCAGGCCGGCGGCCGCGAACCTCTCGCGGTAGAAGTCCATGATCTTCGCTGTCTCGTCTGTCGTGGTCAGGCGGACTTCGTGATTTTGATTCCCACCCAATTGGGCGCTGCCCACAGCGACGAGGTTTGAGCCGGGATATTGAGGCGCGAAGTCGGGCATCTTGAAATCGGCCGGCGGTGGTGCTGGCGCGGGCTCGCTGTTTGCGACGGTGTCCGTCGGCATCTGCGGCTTGGCAGGCGACGCGCTATTGGATTGCGCATCGCGCTCTTTCGCGCCGCAGGCGGCGAGGATCATCAATGCCAGGAGATAATAGCGACGCATCAGAGTCTCCTTTGCTTTGGTGAAGGCTAACCGGACAGCTTATGTGATCGCAAGGGCAGGGCGTCTCCGCTGCTGGCGGACCACGCCCTATGGCGCTTTGCGCCACCGAGCCGGCTTCGCCCGTCTCGTCCCATCCGGGTGACGGTCGCTGACGCATTGCAGCCTTTTTGGCTGCTGGCTGCGGCCAGCGCGGCTTCGCCGCGCTGACGCTGGTTTGTCTGGGGCCGCCAGAATGACGGGGGTGGGCGTCGGCTTTCTCTAGGCCCGTGCCGGCGGGCTGCAAGCCGGCTGCGCCGGCTCCTCCTCTTCGTTTCGGCCCTGCGGGTGCAGCCCGCCTCATGGGCACGGGCCTGCCGTGCGCCTCCTTGCCGCCCACCCCCGCCATTCCGGCGGCCGGTGCTGGAGAGGCAGGAGAAAGGACATGGGTACGGGTAACGGATCGCTCTATGGCGATGTGACGCAGCATATCATCGCGCAGCTGGAAGAGGGGCGGCTGCCATGGGTGCAGCCCTGGGACACGAGCCTCATGGCCACGGGGCTGCCACGCAATGCGGCAACGGGCCGCTGCTATTCAGGCATCAATATCCTGATCCTGTGGGACCGCCTGTTCGAGCGGGGCTTTGGCGCGCAGCGCTGGATCACTTATCGCCAGGCGCAGGCCCTGGGCGGCAATGTCCGCAAGGGCGAGGCAGGCACGACCGTCTGCTATGCCGACTGCTTCACGCCGAAGGACGAGCAGCAGAAGGCCCGCGACGAGCAACGCGAGGCCCGGCAGGTGGCCTTCCTCAAGCGCTTCACCCTGTTCAATGTCGAGCAGTGCGAGGGGCTGCCCGAAGAGCTGATGACCACGGCTGAACCCCGACCATTCGAGGAACTGGTGCCGCAGGCGCACCGGCTGATCCGGGCATGCGGGGCGGATATAAGGGTAGGCGGCGAGAGCGCTTTCTATGCGCCAAGCCCCGACTATATCCGGGTACCCGATCAGGTCGCCTTTCACGAACCAATCAACTGGTATCGCACCATCCTTCATGAGCTGGGCCACTGGACCGGCCATGCGTCACGGCTCGACCGGCTGACCGGCGCCAACTTCGGCAGCGATGATTATGCCCGTGAGGAACTGTGCGCCGAGATGGCCAGCGCCTTCCTGTGCGCAGAGCTGGGTATCGTCCCGACCGTGCGCCATGCCGACTATGTCGGCGGCTGGCTCGAGGTACTGCGCGAAGATAATCGCGCCATCTTCCACGCCGCCAGTCAGGCCAGCAAGGCAGCCCATTATCTGCTCGACTTCCTCCCCGAACAGGGCGGCGACCATGAATGATCGGCCCAGGATGGACCCGTGGCGGCAGCTTGCCGTCCGGTTCCGGAATGGCGACATCGCGCCCATCGAGCTGCGCCGCGTCGCCCGCGCGATTGATGCGCTGCCCGATGATCTCCATCATATCTTCTGCCAGTGCCGGTTCGAGGGGCTGAGTTTTGCCGAGATCGGGGAAGGGCTGGGCGTCAGTGCGGAAGACGCGCGGCGCAAGGTCGCAGGCATCATCGCCCTGATTAGCCATGACACCGAGCGGAAGGCGCAGGTGGAAGCGCGCTGGCGCCGGCTCTTGTCTTTCTGGCGCTGGCCATGAGGCGAGGAGGGATTTGCGGCCGGACTGCTGCGCAGCCCGGCTGGATGGATATTGGGGCTTGGCAGGAGGGCACAAAATCGCGAATCTGTCTGCCATGAAGACCAGTCTCGATCATCTGCCCGACGCCAAGCAGCGCGAGCTTGCCTATGTGGTCGAGACGCTACGCGCTTCCTTTGCCGCCGCGATCCGCAAGAAGCGCAGCGACAAATATAAGGGCGCGCAGCTCCTCAAGATCATCCTGTTCGGCTCCTATGCGCGCGGCGACTGGGTGGAAGACCCGGTCGGCCGCTACTTCTCCGACTATGACATTCTCGTCATCGTCAACGACAAGGTCGTGACCGATGGCGGCGAATTCTGGATGAAGACCGAGCAGCGCTTCCTTGCCGAACTGGGCGAGGGAAAGCGCCTGCGTACCCCGGTCAGCCCGATCTATCACACGCTCGATGATGTGAACGAGCAGCTGCGCCTTGGCCGATATTTCTTCATGGATATCGTGCGCGACGGCATTCTCCTGTTCGAAGAGCCGGAGCATTCGCTGGCTGAACCGCAGCCTCTGAACCCAGCTCAGGCGCTGAAGGAGACACAGGACTATTACGCTGAGTGGTTTGAAAGCGCCGAGCGCTTTCTCACGAATGCGTTGGAAAACGCTGATAGGGGCTGGGGCAAGGAAGCGGCGTTTTTACTGCATCAAGCTGCCGAACGTCTCTATCACTGCCTGTTTCTGGTCCGCACGCTCTACTCGCCAAAGACCCATAACCTCAACCGGCTGCGCACCCAGACCGAGCAACTGGAGCCGCGCCTTGCCGCTGTCTGGCCCGGCGAAAACAAGTTCGAACGCCGCTGCTATGAGCTGATCCGGCAGGCCTATGTGAATGCGCGCTATTCCCGCCATTACCGCATCACACCCGAAGAACTGGCCTGGCTGACCGAGCGCGTCACCCTGCTGCGCGATCTCATTCGCGACATCTGCGATACCCGCGTCGAGGAACTGACCAAGGCCGCCTGACGGATTTTTCCGGCGCTGCCGCGCCGGATTTTTCTCTCCCTTTTCCTTTTATTTTTTTGCTCCGGGGCGGGCCTTATTCCCTGCCCGCCAAACCATGGCGGCATCGGCTGGCGCGGCACTGATTCTGCGCGTCCAACCTTCTTCTGGGGCCGATATATGGCGTCCGGATCACGCCCCTTATCCGCCTAAAGCGCCTCCCCAATCTCTGTTCTGATGGCGTTCGGGCAGCCCGAATGGGGCTATTTGCAATGCAGGAACCATGTGTCGGGCCCGCAAGATTCTTGCGGATTTCATGCGTCCCCCTGTCACGCGCCGCGCAGCGATGAGAAAATCCATGCATGTCCGAAAGGGCAGTCAGTGAGGAGAAGGCGTCACGGCAAGATTAAAGTCCTGCCTCCAGAGGAGACCAGGATCGGCGTCTGCACAGGGTTTTGGATGGAGGCATTGGCGTGGCCATGCCTCCACGATCTACTAAAATCCCGCCATCACTGGGATTGCGATGGAGGCCCTTGAAGCCCTGTCTATGCCGGCAACATCCTTGGCCGACTGACCATGGCAAGGATGACGCTCATGAGCGATGGCGACGACTTCGAACTCTGGCTGGGCAAGATCGGCGCACGTGATCGCAGCGTCGGTCAGAGCCTCGCGCTCGCCCGGCGCATGGGTGGCCAGGCGAGCGCGCGCAGCCGTCGCTTTACAGGCGCGGCGATCGGTCGCGGCGCGGGCGTCGGCCGGGTGCTACGATCGGGTGATCGCCATGCCGGCATGCGATCCCGCCGGGTGGTGGTGAAGGCGCGGATCGTGAAGCTGGGCAAGGGCATGGCTGCGGCTGCCCATCTTCGCTATCTCCAGCGTGACGGCACGACCCGCAATGGCGAGCGCGGCACCCTCTATGGTCCCGAAGCCGATCAGGTGGATGGCAAGGTCTTCCTCGAACGCGGCGCCGGCGATCGTCATCAGTTCCGTTTCATCGTCGCGCCCGAGGACGGCGCGGAATATGAGGATTTGAAACCTCTGGTCCGGCGCCTGATGACCCAGGTCGAACAAGATCTGGGCACGAAGCTCGACTGGGTTGCGGTCGACCATTTCAACACCGGCCATCCCCATAGCCATATCATGCTGTGCGGCGCCGACGCCCGCGGCCAGGATATCGTCATCGCCCGTGAATATCTGACCCAAGGCTTGCGCGCCCGCGCCGCAGAGCTGGTGAACCTCGATCTTGGGCCCCGTACCGACCGGGAGATCATGGCAGCGCAAAATCGCGAGATCGACCAGGAGCGCTTCACCGGCATCGACCGGCGCTTGCTGCGCGAGGCCGGGACCGATCGACAGCTGAGTCTCACCGGCCTGGATGCCCAGGAACATGGCCTGCGGATCGGCCGCCTGCGCACGCTCGAGCGACTGGGTCTGGCCACACAGGCGCGCGACGGCCGCTGGGCGCTCGATCCCGAGCTTGAACCGACGCTGCGGCGGCTGGGCGAGCGCGGCGACATCATCCGCACCTTGAACCGAGAAATGCGCGAAGCCGGCATCTACCGGCCGCCCCAGCATCAGGCGCTCTTCTCGCCGCAGGACGGGGAAGCCGAACCCATCGTCGGGCGGGTCGTGGCCGTCGGCCTTTCCGACGAGCATCGCGACCGGCGCTATATGGTGATCGATGGCGTAGATGGGGCAAGCCATTATGCCGACATCGGCGAGGATGACGGACGCTACCCAGTCGGATCGATTGTCCGCCTGTCAGCGCGGCCGGTCGCCATCCGTCAGGTGGATCATGCCATAGCCGCTATCGCCGCCGCCCATGAGGGCCGCTACAGCGTCGATATCCATCTGCGCCATGATCCCTTTGCCACCGAGGACCGGGCACAGGCCCATGTTCGCCGACTTGAGGCGATGCGTCGGGCCGTCGGTCAGCCGGTGCGCGAGCGCGATGGCACATGGCGGATCGGCGCCGATCATCTCCAGACCGCCGAGACCTACGAGCGTCATCGCAATGGACGGCTTCCCGTCGAGATCGAGACGCTGTCCATCAAGCCGCTCGAACAGCTTCTCGCCCATGATGGCGAGACCTGGCTGGATCGGGAGCTGGCAAGCGAAAATCCCGAAGCCTTGGGCGGCGGCTTTGGCGCGGATGTCCGCACAGCGATGGTCCAGCGCCGGCAGTGGCTGGTCGATCAGCAGTTGGCGCAGGAGCAGGATAGCAGCCTGCGCTTTCGGGCGAACATGCTCATACAGCTGCGGCAGCGGGACTTTGATCGGGCTGTCGCACGAACGGAGGAAGAGACCGGGCTGCGGCATAGCCCGCTGCGCAACGGCGAGCGGGTGGAGGGCATCTATCGCAAGGCGGTTGAGGTTGGCGATCGGCGCTATGGGCTGATCGAGAAGAGCCGGGAGTTCAGCCTTGTGCCCTGGCGCCCCGTGCTGGAGCGGGCGGTCGGCAAACAGGTATCAGGCATCATGCGCGAGGATGGCATCAGCTGGACCATCGGCGGCCGATCGCGGGGCTTTGGCTTGTAGCGCACTGGCGGAACTGTGCCTGGCACGTATGAATCCGCATGTAAGCGTCATTTGCCTTTGCGCCTCTCGCTGCGATCATGGACGGCGAAGGACATCAGCCCCATGAAGACGTACAAGACCCGCCATCAATTCTATCTGCCGGACGCGCTGTCCGAGAAGCTGGATGCGCTGACGGCCACTCCCGGCACGTCGAAGACCGCGATCCTCACCGATGCGCTCAATGCCTGGCTCGAGCGCAAGGCCGGCAACGAGCTGGACCAGCGGTTTGGGCCACGGCTTGATCGGCTCAGCCGGACCGACGAGCGGCTGGAGCGCAAGATCGACGCGCTGACCGAAGTCCTTGGCGTATTCGTCCAGCACCAGTTGACCCTTGTCGCCCATCAGCCGCCGTTCGATCCGGACACCGCGCAGTTGGGGCTGACCCGCTACCGCCGGCTCATGGAACTGGTCGAGCGGCGGTTGGCGCGGACCAGCCCTCCTAGCCCACAAGACGCACTGCCGGGGAATCCGGGCAAGTGACGATCAATCATCCACAGCATGCGGAAGGAGCAAGACCATGCAGCGTCTGACGCGAAACAGGGCGCCCGAACCAGCCAAAGCAGATGAGATCGATGCCGGTAACAGGTCCGATCCAGCCGGGCAGGAGATCAAGCCGCTCAGCGTTCGCATCTCGGCCGCCGTCAAGATGACCGGCATCGGGCGGTCCAAGCTTTACGAACTGATCCAGGAAGGCGCGATCGATATCGTCAAGATCGGCTCGTCGACGCTCATTCCGGTCGAAAGCCTTGAGCGGCTGTTGGAGCGCAATCGGCGCTGAATTCCTGCGACAATGGGAATGGTGAACCTCAAACTGCTGGCGATGCTGCCATCACAGGCGGCCCATTTTGCGGCAACCCTAGGGACATATCGCTCGGTCCGGTTATGAGCGCATGGCACAATTAGGCCGATGCTCCCGATATATTGATTGCCGGCAGTTCGTTGGCTGTAATGCGCCCCATCCTCGCCGCTCGCGGGCTCCTTTCGATTTCCCGGAAGCGGTCATTCGACCGGGAATAAACGGTCCATCTGACAACGCAAAAAGAGGACGGTCGGCCGCCGACCAAAAGCGGACATGTTCCCCCTCCCGCAGGCGGGAGGGGGGTAGGGGGTGGGCTGGACGTCGCGATAGCCCACCCCGCTGCGACTAACGCGCTGCGCGCGCAAGTCTCGCTACCCCTCCCGTTTACGGGAGGGGAATGGCAGGAAACCACCAATCCCGGCGATTTGATGGAGTGAACGAAGCGACGATTCGCGCCGGTGTGGTCGGTCCAATTTATGTTTGCACCAAATCCGACGCCTGGACGACACGCACGGGTGGGGAGCCGACTGGCAACTTAGCGCATTGGTGTGAGGGGCTTGAATTTTACGAGCGCCCATAAAGCGACCATCAACCCAATGGTCCAGACCGATGTGGGCGACCCCAACGTTCCATATTCTTTCACGTCGAGCATCCCGACTAGCAAGGTTGCAATCAAAGAAGCGAGCGCCGCCATTTTGGCCAAGCGATGCCTATTGGCATAGGCAAATGTCGCCCCAACTGCTGAGGCCCAGAGCAGCACATGCAAATATTGTCGCCAGACAGGGAAGTCGATGTGATATGTGGAAGCTGCGTTTCCGTTTAGGCTTACGCCAACGCTGTAGCCTCTTTGCAGATAATCCCATCCGTCTGCTGACAACCATGAGATTGCCAATGCAATTCCTGTTGCTGTCGTAATGGGTAGCGGGCGAGGCATTCAGGAAACCTGCCAATGGCGAGCGTCGGGTGCAACTGGAATGTATGCTTTAGCCGAGCAGTGCCTCCGGCTTTTCGGATCGCCTTCATACCTGTCGTGCATGTTGATTGAGTAGCACACGAGTGAACGTCCGCAATTGGGAGCGGCCATCTTTCGATTGGATGGCAAAAATTAGTCGACGGCCGACCGACAGCTTTTTCCATCCGCGACCTATCGCCAGCCCTGAAAGAGGACCGGCAGCTATCGCACACTTTCCACCTGAAACCTGCCAGTCAGCAAGCGGCCACATCTTGCCGTTTCGGCGTGTCGTATCCTTTGGCCTATCAGGTTAAAGTGCCCGGCCTATCGGCTAGCTCGTCCAGATAATCGGACCATGCTTGCATCATCACGACGCGCTCCTCCCAGTATTCTCCGCGAGCGTAGGCTCGCCGCACAGCGTCAGCTTCCGCATGTGCTAATTGTCTTTCGATCGCATCTGGATGCCATTTTCCCATCTCATTAAGCAGGGTGCTCGCCATAGCCCGAAAGCCATGGCTGGTCATTTCATCGCCGGAATAGCCCAATCGGCGAAGGGCGCCGTTCAGCGCATTTTCGGACATGGGCCGCCTCAGGGACTGGAAACCGGGAAACACAAACTTCCCAGCGCCGGTGACCTCCCTGATGGAAGAGAGGATTGCGAGGGATTGCCGCGAGAGCGGAACGCGATGCGGACGCCGCATCTTCATCTTTTCCGCCGGGATCGACCACAAGGCCTTTTCAAAGTCGATCTCAGACCATTCTGCATGGCGCAATTCGCCGGGACGTACAAAGACATGTGGAGCGAGGCGCAAGGCTGCCTTTGTCACAGTATGACCGTCGAAGCCATCGATTGCGCGCAATAGTGGTCCTACCTGCTGGCTGCTGGTGATTGCGGCCAGATGTTTTACCTTCGGGGTTGTCAGGGCATCGCGGAGGTTGGCCGAAAGATCGTGCTCGGCTCGCCCAGTGGCGATCGCGTACCGAAAGACCCTCCCGCATACGCTCCGTAACCGTCTGGCAGTTTCATGTCGGCCCCGTCCTTCGACCTGTCGCAGCACTGCCAGCAATTCCATGCTGGTGATCTCTCCGATCTTGCGGTCGCCCAGGCTTGGATACGCAAATTCGAGAAGCCATTTGATCTTGCCGATTGTAATGTCGCCAAGTCCTTCCCGCTCTCGCTTGGCGAGCCACTCTTCGGCGACGATCCGGAAGCCGGTGGTCGCCTCGAAAGCTTCCTGCGCTTCAATCTCCTTTCGCTTCGCACAGGGATCGGATCCTGCCGCAAGCAGCTTGCGGGCGTCCTCTCGCTTCTCCCGCGCCTCCGCCAAGGTGATCAATGGGAAGACGCCCATCGCCATGGTCTTGGCCTTGCCATCAAAGCGATAGTTCATGCGCCAGTAGCGACCACCTTGAGGTGTCACCAACAGATAGAGTCCATGCCCGTCCGCCAGCTTGTACGGCTTTTCGCGAGGCTTCGCTTTGGACAGCGCGAGGGCTGAAAGTGCCATGAGGGTATCTCCCGTGGCCATGATGGCCGATACCCACAAAGATACCCTCAGGTGCCCCGAATTCCCAAATCCAAGGGTGGAAACCGATGGACGCCAGACACAAAAAAACCGCTGTTTCCAGCGGTTTTATCGATCTTTCCGGATTTCTCCGGAAGAGTATATGGTGCCCAGAAGAGGACTCGAACCTCCACGACCTTGCGATCGCCAGCACCTGAAGCTGGTGCGTCTACCAATTCCGCCATCTGGGCACGGGGTAGGAGTGCGCCTCTAACGGCGGCCTCCAGACCTGTCAACGCGGCAATGCGTTTTTTTTGAACTTTCACGGGAAAGGGCTATTTTTGCCGTCAAAACATGGCAATCCGGGGCCATGCCGTGCCCCGGTCCGCAGCGATGGAGCCTTTGAAACTTGAACGCGCCCGAATCTTCCCCCCAATTTCTTGCGCGTGCCGACGGGCTGCGCCTCGCCTATCGCCATCGTCCGGGGCAGGGGCCGACCATCACCTTCCTGCCGGGCTACATGTCCGACATGGAAGGGAGCAAGGCGATCGCGCTCGACGCCTGGGCCGCCGAGCAGGGCAGGGCGATGCTGCGGCTCGACTATGCCGGTTGCGGCGCCAGCGAGGGCCGGTTCGAGGACGGCACGCTCGCCAGCTGGCGTGACGATGCTCTGGCCCTGATCGACGGGCTGACGCAGGGACCGCTGCTGCTGGTCGGATCGTCGATGGGCGGCTGGCTGGCGCTGCTGATCGCGCTGGCGCGCCCGGAACGGGTCATGGGACTGGTCGGCATCGCCGCCGCGCCCGACTTCACGCAGTGGGGTTTTACCGATGCCGACAAGGCGTTGCTGGCGACCGAGGGGCGGATCGAGGAACCCACGCCTTATGGCGACCATCCCTATGTAACGACGCTGGCCTTCTGGCAGTCCGGTCAGGCGCATAGGCTGCTGGACGATGCAATCGCGATCGACTGCCCGGTCCGGCTGCTCCAGGGCCAGTGCGATAGCGATGTCCCCTGGGAGATCGCGTTGCGCACGGCTGATCGGCTGCGTTCATCCGATGTGCAGACGCTGCTCATTAAGGATGGCGACCATCGCCTTTCCCGCGACGGCGACATCGCCCTGCTGATCCGCACCGTCGCTGCTCTTCTGGACAATCGCTGATGCCCGTCATCCTCCCCCTCCTGATGTTCATGCAGGCCTATGATCCCGAGATCGAGGCGGTGATGCGCAATAGCCGCAAGAAGAAGGAGGATGCTGCAGCGGCGGCCGCCTCCGCAGCGTCGGTACAGCAGGCCGCGGCCGCCCGTTCGGCGCCCGATGCCGATGGCCGCATCCCGGTCCCGGCGAAATTTGCCGGACCGTTCCAGGCCTGCCTCGACCAGGCGCTGGAATCGCCGGACAAGGCGATCACCTTCGCCCAGAATTGGCGGATCGACGGCGGCAGCTTCTACGCCCGCCACTGCATGGGCTTTGCCCTGTCGCGGGCGGAGCGCTGGGGGCCGGCGATCGTCGCCTTCGAACAGGCGGCGGAGGAAGCCGAGCGCGGCGGCGAGATCGTGCAGAGCGCACGCCTCTGGGGCCAGGCCGGCAATGCCGCCCTTGCCAGCGGCGACGCGAAGAAGGCGCGGGAGGATTTCGACGCGGCACTGGCGCGCGGCCTGCCCGACGGCATGGAAAAGGGCGAACTGCATCTCGATCGCGCCCGCGCGCTGGTGGCGCTGGGCGATACGGATGGCGCGCGCGGTTCGCTCGATACCGCGCTGACCCAGGCGCCCAAGGATCCGCTCGCCTGGCTGCTGTCGGCTACGCTGGCGCGCCGCACCGGCGAACTGTCACTGGCCCAGGCGCATATCGCCCGCGCCGTGCAATTGTCGCCCGATGATGCCTCGGTCGCGCTGGAGGAGGGCAATATCGCCGTCCTGACCGACCATGCCGACATCGCCCGCTCGGCCTGGCAGCGTGCGGCCAGATTGTCGCCGGACTCGCCTACGGGCAAGGCAGCGGCGGAAAATCTGGGACGTCTGGAACCGGAGGCAACGGCACCCAAGCCGGCGGGCTGATTGATCAGCAAGACTTTGTCACGGAACCCCCGTCCGATCCCGCCCGTTCGCCGACCGAGCGGGATAACGGAACGGATGGTGATGATATGACTGGCAAATTTTCCCGCATGATGGCGCTCGGCCTGTTGCTGGCTGGCGCGACCTCGCTCACTGCCTGCTCGCGCGGTGCAACCCGCGGTGGCCTGATCGGTGGCGCAGGCGGCGCGGTGATCGGCAGCGCGACCGGTCTCGGCACCACCGAGGGCGCTGTCATCGGTGGCACTGCCGGTGCGATCATCGGCGACAAGAGCGACTGTTCGAAGAAGGACCGCCGTCGGGGCCGCTGCTGACCCTATTTCAGGTAGAAATCCACGGTCGTGACGACGCGCACCTTCTTGTAGGGCGTGTCGCTCGATCCGTCGCCGCCCTCGCCGTCGCGCGGGTCGATCGAGAAATAGCCCTGGGTCGCGCTCTTGATGCCGCCGACGCCGGAGCCTGAGTCCTTGGCGAACTGTTCGGCTGCCGCGCGCGCATCCCGCGTCGCCGCCGCCACCATCGGTGGTTTGAGGTCGTTGAGCCTGGTGAAGCTGTAGCGCATCCCCGATCCTTCCTGCAGCGTCACGCCGCGCCGGACCAGGTCGAACTGCTGCGCGACGGCGCGCTGGGCGCGGGCAATGTCGGTCGTGCGCAGCAGCATCCGCTGGGTGATGGTGATATTGTTAATGCCATTGTTGAGATATTGGTTCACGCCCGCGCCGACCGGGGTCAGCGCATCAGGCTTGAACCCCAGGCTGGCGAAATAGGCCTTCAGTTCCTGGGTATTGGCGTCGATTTCCGCCCGTACCGTCGGCAGGTCGGTGCCGGTCGCCGAATAGCTGATCGACCAGGTGGCCAGGTCGGCGGTCACGTCCTTTTCGGCCAGGCCTCGCACCGTGACCGATCGGTCCGCCGCCCTCGCGCGCTTGAGGCCGTCACCCAGCAGGTAGCCGCCCGCGATCACGCCGACCGCCAATACCGCCGCCGAACCCAGCAGCACCTTGTCCCGCATTTCCAGAGCCATGATCGCTTTCCTCTTCCGCCGGGCCGGTCCTGGTCCTATCTAGGGAGCTATCTGCCAATCTACCGATGAACCGTTGCTTTATGGCGACGAACGGAGAAAGCCTTGCTCAAATATCTGCACACGATGATCCGCGTCACGGATCTCGACAAGACCATCGGCTTTTTCGAGCTGCTCGGCCTCAGCGAAGTCAAGCGCTTCGACAGCGAGGCGGGCCGCTTCACCCTCGTCTATCTGGCCGCGCCGGGTGACGAGGACGCGCAGGTGGAACTGACCTACAACTGGCCGCCGCAGGATGGCAGCCCGGCGGAAGTCTATGATGGCGGCCGCAATTTCGGCCATCTCGCCTATCAGGTCGACAATATCTACGAGACCTGCCAGCGGCTGATGGACGCCGGCATCATCATCAACCGCCCGCCGCGCGATGGCCACATGGCCTTCATCCGCACCCCCGACAATATCTCGGTCGAACTGCTGCAGGACGGCCGGCTCGACCCGGCCGAACCCTGGGTGTCGATGCCCAATATCGGGGCCTGGTAAGCCGATGCTGCAGGTCGTCCGCGTCCCTGTCCTCTCGGACAATTATGTCTGGCTGTTGCATGATGATGCCAGCGGCCAGACGGTCGCGGTCGACCCGTCGGTCGCCGACCCCGTGCTGGCGGCGGCTGCGGAACGCGGCTGGACCATCGACCAGATCTGGAACACTCATTGGCACCCCGATCATGTCGGCGGCAATGCCGGTATCAAGGCTGCGACCGGCTGCCTCATCACCGGCCCGGCCGCCGAAGCGGCGAAGATCGACACGCTCGACCGGCAGGTGGGGGAGGGGGACAGCGTCCGCATCGGCGATCATGTCGCCATGGTGATGGCGGTGCCCGCCCATACCGCCGGCCATATCGCCTATCATCTGGCCGATGACGCGATCCTCTTCGTCGGCGACACGCTCTTCGCCATGGGCTGCGGCCGCCTGTTCGAAGGGACAGCGGCGCAGATGTTCGCCAATATGCAGCGGTTCAAGGCGCTGCCGGGCGATACCATCGTCTATTGCGCCCATGAATATACCGAGAGCAACGGCCGTTTCGCGCTGACGGTGGAGCCGGACAATGCCGCGCTTCAGGCGCGCATGGCGGATGTCGTTGCTGCCCGTGCGCATGGCGAGCCGACAGTGCCCACGACGATCGCGCTGGAACGCGACACCAACATCTTCATGCGCGCGCGGGACGTCGCCCAACTGGCGGAGCGGCGCGCCGGCAAGGACGCATTTTAGGCGCGGTCCTCGACGGATTCCGCGCTATCATGGCGTCCTGTTTGCAAGGACATGGATGGAGAGAGGCGATGCGCGCATGGATATGTCTGGCCCCGCTGGCGCTGGCGGCCTGCAGCGGCACTTATGAGCCCACCCCGCTGACCGAGAAGCAGGCGGCCAAGATGGACAAGGCGCTGGCCGGACTGGTGCCGGGCGACAAGGTGACCTGCGTCAACCGAGAGCCGCAGACCAATTTCACCGTCATCAGCGGCAATACGCTGCTGTACAGGGTCAGCCGCAAGCTCATCTACAAGAATGAACTGATCGGCAGCTGTAATGGCCTGGCCCGCGGCGACACGATGATCGTGCGCACCTTCGGTTCGCAATATTGCCGGGGCGACATCACGAGCAGCGCGGACCTGACGATCGGCATTCCGACCGGCAATTGCGCGCTGGGCGATTTCATTCCCTATCGTCCGCCGGCCCCGTAAGCCCGATTGGACGCGCCTACCCCTTGTAGAGCGCGTCCAGCCGGTCCTGATAGCGTTTGCGGATGACATGGCGCCGGATCTTCATCGACGGCGTCAGCTCCTCATTCTCGATCGCGAACGGCTCATCCGCCAGGATGAAGCGGCGCACCCGCTCGATCACCGACAGATCGTCATTGACCCGATCGACCGCCGCGCGCAGCGCCGCCAGATAGGTCGGATCATCGGTGATGCCCTTGATCGGCCGGCCATTGGCGGCCGCCCATTCCATCGTCCATTCCGAATCCGGCACCAGCAGGCCGACCAGATGCGGGCGACGATCGCCATAGACCATCGCCTGGCCGATCTCCGGCTGCAGCGTCAGCATGCCCTCGACCTTCTGCGGCGACACATTGTCGCCCTTGTCGTTGACGATCAGATCCTTCTTGCGGTCGGTGATGCGGATGCGGCCGCGATCGTCGATCTCGCCAATGTCACCGGTATGCAGCCAACCATCCTTCAGCACCTTCTCGGTCTCGGCCGGGTTGCGCCAATAGCCGTGCATCACCAGCTCGCCGCGCACCAATATCTCGCCATCCTCGGCGATCTTGACCTCGACGCCGTCCAGCGGCGGGCCGACCGTGTCCATCGCGATGCCGGCGGCGGGGCGGTTGCAACTGATCACCGGCCCGGCCTCGGTCTGGCCATAGCCCTGCAGCAGCATCAGCCCCATTGCCTCGAAGAACAGGCCGACATCCGGGTTCAGCGGCGCTCCGCCCGACACCAGCGCCTTCATCCGCCCGCCGAACCGCGCACGAATCTTGGGGATCAGGGTGCGCGACAGCAGCGCCTTCATCGGCAGGTCGACGATCGACGACTTGCCCTGCTGTTCCTTGGCGGCGATGCGCAGGGCCTGGTTGAGCAGATAGGTGGGGAATTTGCCCTGCTTCTCGATCGACTTGATGATGCGGGTGCGCAGCACCTCGAACAGGCGCGGCACCACGACCATGATGGTCGGCCGGGCTTCCTCGATATTGCTGGCCAGCTTCTCCAGCCCTTCGGCATAATAGATCTGCCCGCCCAGCAGCATCGGCAGGAACTGGCCGCCGCTATGCTCATAGGCGTGGCTCAGGGGCAGGAAGGACAGGAAAACCTCGTCGCCCCAGCCGAAATCCTCCAGCACCACCTGTCCCGCGCCTTCGACATTGGCCAGGATCGCGCCATGATGCTGCATCACGCCGCGCGGGGCGCCGCCGGTGCCGCTGGTATAGATGATGCACGCCTGGTCGCTGCGCGCGGCGGTCTGGGCCAGCGCGCAGGCATCGACATCGGCTGGATGGGCGGCGATCAGGTCGGACCACAGGCGGCAGGTATAATTGCCCTGCGCACCGCGGATCGGCTCCATCGGAATGACCAGGCTGACCTGCGATCGCAGCACCGCCGGCATCAGCGTCGTCGCCAGCTTGGCGGTCGACACGATCACCGCGCGCGCGCCGCTGTCGGTCAGGATATGCTGATGGTCGCGCGTCGTATTGGTGGTGTAGGTCGGCACCGTGATGCAGCCGGCGGCCATGATCGCCAGATCGGCGATGCAGAATTCCGGGCGATTTTCGCTGACCAGCATCACCGGGTCGCCGGGCTTCAGCCCTTCCGCCTTCAGCCCGGCCGCCATCGCTGCCACCTGGCGCGCGACTTCGGCCCAGCTCAGCGACTGCCAAGTCCCTTGCGTCTTGCGCCACAGGAAGGGTGCGTCGCCCTTTTCCTTGGCGCGGGCAAAGAACATGGTGACCAGATTGGGGAAACGTTCGATCGCCCTCACAGGCTCAACTCCTCTTACATCGGCGCGTCTGCCGCGCGCCTGCAGCGCCAGCTGGCTATAGCCCGGCCTTGCCGTAACGGCCATGCACAATAACGGGTTTCGGCGCATATCGCTGCGTCGAATCGGGAAAGCGCGCGCTCTAGAAAGGCTGGCCGAATGGCGCAAGCGCCAATGGGATCAGTCGAACAGCCCGTCCTGCGACCCGGCCGGGGGATTGAGGCCCAGATGCTTCCAGCCCGGCCCGTTGAGGCAACGCCCCCGCGCGGTGCGGGCGATCAGCCCCAACTGGATCAGATAGGGTTCGACCACTTCCTCGATCGTGTCGCGCGCTTCGGACAGACCGGCCGCCAGCGTCTCGACCCCCACCGGACCACCGCGATAGATGTCGGCGATCATGTGCAGATAGCGCCGGTCCATCAGGTCGAGGCCGAGATGATCGACCTCCAGCCGTTGCAGCGCCGCGTCCGCCACCTTGGCATCGACGGTCGGGGCGCCGGCGACGTTTGCAAAGTCGCGCACCCGGCGCAGCAGCCGCCCGGCGATGCGCGGCGTCCCGCGCGACCGGCGGGCGATCTCGATCGCGCCATCCGACGTGATCGCCAGGTCCAGCAGCCGCGCCGCGCGCCGGACCACCAGTTCCAGTTCGTCCACTGTGTAGAATTGCAATCGCACCGGAATGCCGAACCGATCGCGCAGCGGCGTCGTCAGCAGCCCCTGGCGCGTGGTCGCGCCGACCAGGGTGAAGCGCGGCAGGTCGATGCGCACCGACCGGGCCGACGGTCCCTCGCCGATCATCAGGTCGAGCGCCCGGTCCTCCATCGCGGGATAGAGTACTTCCTCGACCGCCGGATTGAGCCGGTGAATCTCGTCGACGAACAGGACATCGCCTTCGTCCAGATTGGTGAGCAGGGCGGCTAGGTCGCCCGACTTGGCGATCACCGGGCCGGACGTCGCGCGGAACCCCACGCCCATTTCCTTGGCGACGATCTGCGCCAGCGTCGTCTTGCCAAGACCCGGCGGGCCAAAGAACAGCACATGGTCCAGCGCCTCGCCACGGGTGCGCGCCGCCTGGATGAAGATGCGCAAATTCTCGCGCGCCGCCTGCTGCCCGACAAATTCGTCGAGCGACTTGGGCCGCAGCGCCGCATCGACGTCCTCGGCCCGGCGGGCCGGGGTGATCAGGCGATCGTCTTCGCTCACTTCGCCGCCTTCCGCAGTGCCAGGCGGACCAGCGCGTCAAGGCTGGCGCCGTCGCCCAGTTCCTCTTCGGCGGCGGCCACCGCGCCGCTTGCCTCGGCCGGCTTGAAGCCCAGATTCTGCAGCGCCGACAGCGCGTCGGCGGCAAAGCTGCCGGTCGGCAGCGCAACCACGCCCGGCATGCCCGGCGCCCCGGCCGGTGCCGCGCCGATCTTGTCCTTCAGCTCATTGACGATGCGCTGGGCCAGCTTGGGGCCGACGCCATTGGCGCGCGCGATCATCGCCTTGTCGCCCATCATGATCGCACGATGCAGCTCCAGCGGCTCCAGCGCCGACAATATCGCCAGCGCCACGCGCGATCCCACGCCCTGCACATGGGTCAGCAGCCGGTACCAGTCGCGCTCCTCGGCACGGGCAAAGCCGACCAGCCGGATCGAATCCTCGGCCACCAGCATCTCGGTATGGATGGTCACCGCCTCGCCCACCGGGCCGAGCGCCGCCAGCGTCCGCGACGACGCGCCGACCAGATAGCCGACCCCGCCGACATCGATGATGGCATGGTCGATGCCCGTGCTGTCCAGCCGTCCTTTGAGTTTCGCGATCATCGCCATTGCCCCATGGTCATGATCTGTTCTTTACAGCCTCTTGCGCCCCGCGCCAGACAAAAGCGCATGGCGGGTCGGGCACCAAATGGCGGCCCGTGCGTAATGCCGGTCGATTGCCATCCGCCAGAGGACCAAGAGACGATGCTGATGACCGCGCCGATGCTGACCCCGAAGGATTTCGAATTTCCCGCGATCATGCTGTCGGGCGTGGTCGACCATGGCATGTATCTGCATTTCAAGAATTGCCTGTCCACCGCGCCGCAGCAGGGGCTGGTGGTGGTTGAAATCTCCACCTTGGGCGGCGATCCGGAGATCGCGCGGATGATGGGGGAGGATATCCGCTTCCATTCGGACCTCTATCCCGAACGGCGGCTGGTCTTCCTCGGCAAGACCGCCGTCTATTCCGCCGGCGCCACCTTCATGAGCTTCTTCGCCACCGAGAATCGCTATCTGACGCGCGGCACCCGGCTGATGATCCATGAGCGGCTCATCACCAAGAACATCCATCTCGAAGGGCCGCTCTCCACCTGCATCGCTACATTGAAGGCTTCGCTCCACGAGATCGAGGCGTCGATCGCGATCCAGAATGAGGGCTTTGCCAATCTGATCCTGGGATCGCAGGTGACGATGGAGGAGGTGCTGCAGCGTGCGCCGGAAAACTGGTATCTGGAAGCCAATGAGGCCGCCGCGCTGGGCCTGGTGGCGACCGTGCTCTAAACGCTTGCGCGGCGGCATTTTCAGGCCTTTGATGCGCCATGGCCAAGACGCAGAAGCGATCCACCCTCTTTCCCTGGCGCTATGGCATGTTCCTCATGCTGCTGTTGTCGATCGCGCCGTTGATGCTGTGGCTGCCCTGGCATGAGGCGGTGATGGGCGGGTTCGACCTTGCCGCCATCGCCTTCTGCCTCGCCGCCGTGCCGCTGATCGATTCCGATCCGGCCCAGATGCGGCGCAAGGCCGTGCTCAATGACGCGAACCGGCAATTGATGCTGCTGCTGACCGGGGTGGTGTGCATTGTCATCCTGGTTGCGGTCGGCGTCGCCGCCAGCGCGCCGGGCCATCCCGATGCGGAAAGTGTCGTGCTGCTGCTGGCGACGCTCGTCATCGCCTGGCTCTTTTCCAACCTCGTCTATGCGATGCACTATGCCCATGCCTTCTACCTCGCTGATGAGAAGGGCAAGGATGCGGGCGGCCTGGATTTCCCGGACACGGACGAGCCGGTCTATTGGGACTTCCTCTATTTCGGCTTCACCCTGGGCATGACCTTCCAGACCTCCGACGTGTCGATCACCTCGACCGGGATGCGCCGCACGGTGACGCTCCATTGCCTCGCCGCCTTCGTCTTCAACCTCGGCATCCTCGCCTTCACCATCAACGTACTGGGCGGCTGAGCAATGGGCTTCATGGCTTGCTTACCAATATCGGCTATAAGCCCGGTCCCATGAGCAAGAGCGCCGATCCCTGCCCCAAATCCGCCGTCAGCCATGGTGTCGGCATTGCCGGCCTGGTCGGCCTCGGCCTGTGGACCCTGGTGGCGCGCCATTATGGCATGAACGGTCCCAATGCGGGGCTGGCCGCGGTGGTCGCCTGTGGCATACCGATGGTGCTCTGGTCGCTGCTGGTGGACAAGGTGCATCGCAACCCCAGCACCGGCGTCGACTGGAACGCGCCGGCTCGCTCGGTCCGCAGCATGCTCGACATCAGCCTGGTGAAGATTGCGGGCCTGTGGGCCACATGGCTCGCGATTGCCGTCTGCTACTGCATCGGCCGCTGGTATTGGACCGGCAGCTATCGCTTCTCCATGGATCTGCTGATGGCGGCGGCGCCCTGGCTGCTCTTGCTGTCCATCCCCTATGTCATCTGGCTCGACCGCCGGCTGGTCGAACCGCGCGATGCCTGTTTCGCCTTCGGCCAATGGGTCATTGGCGGCGCAGCCGGCAAGGCGGACATGGCGCAGGTCGCCAACCATGCCCGCGCCTGGGCGGTGAAGGGCTTTTTCACCGCCTTCATGATCAGCATCGTGCCGGGCAATTTCGCCAGCGTCATCGACTGGCGGCTCGACGGCCTGCTCCATAATCCGGTCGCGCTGACCGGTTTCCTGATCGGCATCATGTTCATGATCGACGTCTGCATGGCGACGGTCGGCTATCTGCTGACGATGAAGCCGCTGGATTCGCATATCCGCACCGCCAATCCCTATCTGGGCGGCTGGCTCGCGGCTTTGCTCTGCTATCCGCCCTTCGTCATGATGGGGGCGGGCGGCCCGTTCGACTATCATGGCGGCGGCGCCGAATGGGATGTCTGGACGCGGGGCATGCCGGCGCTGCAATGGGGGCTGGGCGCCTTGCTGGTGCTGCTGACCGCCACCTATGCCTGGGCGACGGTCGCCTTCGGCATCCGTTTCTCCAACCTCACCCATCGCGGCATATTGACCCATGGGCCTTATCGCTGGACCCGTCACCCGGCCTATCTGACCAAGAATCTCTTCTGGTGGTTCTCGTCGCTGCCCTTCCTCACCACCACGGGCAGCCTGACCGACATGGTGCGCAATTGCGCGCTGCTGGGGGTGACCAACGCTGTCTATTATTGGCGGGCCAAGACGGAGGAGCAGCATCTGTCCGCCGATCCCGCCTATCAGGCCTATAGCGATTGGATGGCGCGCAATGCCCCGGTGCCACGCTTCTTCGCCTGGGTCGTCGGCCGCAAGCCGGACGCGCCACGGGAAACCCAGCCCGCCGAATGACCGGCGGGCCGGGTAGGATCAGAAGCTTTCCTCGGCATAGACGCGGCTGACATCGCCGCCCCATTCGCCATGATAGCGGTCGAGCAGCCGCTCGGCCGGGGTCTTGCCGGTGGCGATCACTTCATCGAGCGCCGACAGATAGCCGGTCTCATTGTCGCCCGCGGCGTTGAACCGCTGGCGCGCGGCCAGACCCGAGCGGGCGATATCCAGCACCTGCGGCGCGATGTCGCGCAGCGTGCGCCCGCCCGGCACCGGCGCGTCGAGGCCCAGCTTCGGCACGGAATCGCGCAGCACCTGCCGCTCTTCCATGCTCCAGTCCTTGACCAGATCCCAGGCCGCGTCGAGCGCACCCTGATCATAGAGCAGGCCGACCCACAGGGCCGGCAGCGCGCAGATGCGATTCCACGGTCCGCCGTCGGACCCGCGCATTTCCAGGAAGCTCTTGAGGCGCACTTCGGGGAAGGCGGTGGAGAGATGATCCTCCCAATCCTTCTCGGTCGGCTTCTCGCCGGGCAGCACCGACAGCTTGCCGTCCAGGAAGTCGCGGAAGGAAAGCCCCGCCGCATCGATATATTTGCCGTCGCGATAGACGAAATACATCGGCACATCGAGCGCATAGTCGGCATAGCGCTCGTAACCGAAGCCATCCTCGAACACGAAGGGCAGCATGCCGGTGCGCTGCGGGTCGGTGTCCGACCAGATATGGCTGCGATAGGACAGGAAGCCGTTCGGCTTGCCCTCGGTGAAGGGCGAATTGGCGAACAGCGCGGTGCCCAGCGGCTGCAGCGCCAGCGAGACGCGGAACTTCTGCACCATGTCCGCCTCGCTGCCATAATCGAGGTTGGTCTGGATGGTGCAGGTGCGCAGCATCATGTCCAGGCCCATCGATCCCACGCGCGGCATGTGCCGCAGCATGATGTCGTACCGACCCTTGGGCATGATCGGCAGCTCGGCGCGGGTCTTGTCCGGCCACATGCCCAGACCCAGGAAGCCCAGCCCCAGCATGTCGCCGACATATTTCACCTGTTCCAGATGGCGGCCGGTCTCGGCGCAGGTCTGGTGCAGATTGTCGAGCGGCGCACCGCTCAGTTCCAGCTGGCCCGCCGGTTCCAGGCTGATCGTGCCGTCGGCGCCGGACAAGGCGATGATATTCTCGCCCTCGAACACCGGGCTCCAGCCATAGCGGGTCAGGCCGATCAGCAGCGTGTGGATGCCGCCCTTTTCCTCATAGGCCGGGGCGTGATGGTCCTTCGTCGAATAGACGAATTTCTCGTGTTCGGTGCCGATCCGCCAGCGATCCTTGGGCTTGGCGCCCTTGGCAAAGGCCGCGATCAGCTGATCGCGGCTTTCGATGACGGGATCATGTCCGCCTGAGTCTGTTCTGGTGCTCATGCCCCGCCCTTAGTCTTTCCCCTTTGCGCGTCAAATCGAGGCGCGAATGCGACAGATAAGGCAGGCCTATGTCCGCTTCAATTGGTTGCGGAAGAAAACCATTAGCCCCAGTCGCCATTCACCGTCATCCAGGCCGCCGTCGCGGCGATCGCGGCCGTCTCCGCGCGCAGGATTCGCGGGCCAAGCGACACCGGCACCGCGCCCGGCGTCGCCCGGATCGCCTCGCGCTCGGCCGGGTCGAATCCGCCCTCCGGCCCGACCAGGAAGGCCGCCGGGCCGGGATGGGCGCGCAAGGTTTCGTCCAGCGATGCCCCGCCGGTCTCGTCGGCGAAGAACAGATGCCGCTCGGCCGACCAGCCCTTCAGCAGCGCGTCGAGCTTCATCATTTCGGTCAGCTCGGGCAGGGCGGTGCGGCCGCATTGCTCGGCCGCCTCGACCAGATGGGCGTGCAGCCGGTCGAGATTGAGCTTGTCGACCACCGCCCGCCGGGTCAGCACCGGCTGCAGTCGCGCCACGCCCAGTTCGCACGCCTTTTCCGCGATCAGGTCGATCCGCCCCTTCTTGATCGGCGCGCAGCACAGCCAGAAATCGGGCACCACCTCCGGCGGCTTGGTTTGCTGCACGCATTCCAGCACCAGGTCGCGCTTGCGGATATCGCGCGCCCGCGCCGCCCATTCGCCCGACTTGCCGTCGAACAGCAGCACGATATCGTCCGGCTTCACCCGCATCACGCTGATGAGGTAATGGGCGCCGTTGCCATCCACCGGCACGGCGACCCCTTCGCCCAGCAGCGTTTCGACATGCAGGCGCGGGGCGCTCTGCGGCGGCCAGGCGGGGGTAGCGGTCATTTTGTCTCGTCCATTCCGGCCGCGCTTGTCGTCGGCCCGATCTTCCCTAAAGAGGAAAGCGCGTTCCCGACAAGCGCGGGACGAACGGAGTTGCAGTGAATCAGTCGATCGTCCCCGACAGCGAAGCGCGCGGCCTGCTTGCGCGCCTGCCGGAAACCCCGCGAATCCTGGCCTCGCTGGCCCGACTCGACCGGCCGATCGGCTGGTGGCTGCTATTCTGGCCCGGCGCCTGGGCGGTGGCGCTGGCGGGCGGCGCCTTTGTCCGCTGGCCGCTGATCCTCTGGCTGCTGCTCGGCAGCATCGCGATGCGCGGCGCGGGCTGCGTCTTCAACGACATCGTCGATCGCGATCTCGACGCGCGGGTCGCGCGCACCGCCGCCCGGCCGCTCGCCAGCGGCGCGATGTCGGTCAAGACCGCCTGGGCCTGGCTGCTCGCGCTCTGCCTGATCGGCCTGATCGTGCTGTTTCAGCTCAGCGGCTATGCCCAGGTCGTGGCGCTCGGCTCGCTGGCGCTGGTCGCCGCCTATCCCTTCATGAAGCGGATCACTGGCTGGCCGCAGGTCTGGCTCGGCATCGTCTTTTCCTGGGCGGCGCTGGTCGGCTGGAGCGAGATTGCCGGCGCGCTGACCCTGCCGGGCCTGTGCCTCTATGCCGGCTGCATCTTCTGGGTGCTGGGCTATGACACCATCTATGCGCTGCAGGACCGGGAGGATGACGCGCTGATCGGCATCGGCTCCAGCGCCTTGTCGATGGGCCGCCATGTCCGGGGCGGGGTGACGCTCTGCTATCTCGTCGCGCTTGCGCTCTGGGCCTCTGCTATCTGGCAGGTCCGGCCGCAGTTGCTGGCGCTGATCGCGCTGGCGCCGATGGCGGCCCATCTGCTCTGGCAGGTCGGCACACTGAAGGAAGACGGCACCGATCCGCTCGTCAAATTCCGCTCCAACCGTTTTGCAGGATTGCTGATGTTCCTTGCCTGTCTGGTCGTCGGGAGTGCCGGCGCATGAGCATGACCGGTCTGCCCACCCCCGGCGCGGATTGCTGGCGCATCGAACAGGCGGTGCGCGCCAGCGTGATCGTCGATGCCGACGCCTATTTCCGCCATGCCCGCGCCGCGATGTTGAAGGCGAAGAAGCGGATCATGCTGATCGGCTGGGATTTCGATGCCGCCATCAGCCTGATCCGCGAGGACCAGGCCGATGATGGCGCGCCGGTGGTGATCGGCGACTTCATCAGCTGGCTGGTGGAACGCACGCCGGACCTGGAAATCTATCTGCTGCGCTGGGACATGGGCGCGATGAAGTCGATGGTCCGGCCGACCAACCTCTTCACCACGCTCAAATGGATGGCCCATCCGCGCGTCACGGTGAAGCTGGACGGCCATCATCCCCCCGCCGCCTCGCATCACCAGAAGATCGTGGTGATCGACGATTGCTTCGCCTTTTGCGGCGGCATCGACATGACCGGCGACCGCTGGGACACGCGCCATCATCGCGACGAGGATCCTGCCCGTCGCCATCCCGACGGCTCGCCCTATGGCCCCTGGCATGATGCGACCACCGCCTTGCAGGGGCCGGTGGCGATGGCGCTGGGCGACCATGCCCGCGCCCGCTGGGTCGGCGCCGGCGGTGATGAACTGGCCCCGGTCGAGGGTGAATATGATTGCTGGCCCGACGCGCTGCCGGTCCATTTCGAGCATGTCGATGTCGCCATTGCCCGCTCCGCGCCGAAGATGGACGATCAGGACGAACTGATCGAGATCGAGAAGCTCTATCTCCACCAGATCGCGGCCGCCCGGCACTGCATCTATGCCGAAAGCCAATATTTCGCCTCGCGTCGCATTGCCGAGGCGATCGCCAAGCGGCTGGGTGATCCGGACGGACCGGACATCGTCATCATCAACCCGCTCCAGGCCGATGGCTGGCTGGAACAGCAGGCGATGGACACCGCTCGCGCCCGCCTGTTCGAGGCGCTCAAGGAGCGTGACCCGCATGGCAAGCTGCGCATCTACCACCCCTTCACCACGCGCGGCGCCCCCATCTATGTCCATGCCAAGATATTGATCGTCGACGATCGGCTGATCCGCGTCGGATCGTCCAACATGAACAACCGCTCGATGCGGCTCGATACCGAATGCGACGTGGTGATCGACACCGCGCTGCCCGGCAATGACGGCCGGCAGGAGGCGATCTTGGCCATTCGCGACGACCTGATCGCCGAACATCTCGACTTGCCGCGCGAACGGGTGTCGGCGGTGATCGCCCAGCGCGGCCTGATCGCCGCGATCGAGGAATTGCGCACCAAGCCGGGTCGCACCCTGCGCCCCTATGAGGTGCCGGACCTCGCCGATGTCCAGGCCTGGCTCGCCGACAATGAGGTGCTTGATCCCGAAGGCCCGGACGAGATGTTCGAAGCGGTCAGCGAGCGCGGCCTGTTCCGCCGGATGAAGGGCTGGTTCGGCCGGAGCTAAACTATAGTGAGGGCAGTCGCGATCCGCTCCACCGCGATCGCGAAGCCTTCGGCCTGCTGCGCGAAGCCCAGCCGGATATGCGCCGGTTGACCGAAGCAGTCGCCCGGCGCCAGCAGCACACCCTGCGCCGCCAGCGCCTCGCACAGCGGTCGGCTGTTGCGCCCGTCGCCCAGCCAGGGGAAGGCGGTGGTGCCCCCCTGCGGCCGCACCCATTGCAGCTTGCCGTCGGCTTCCGCGATCAGTCGGTCGAGGACAGCGATGTTGACAGTGGCAACGGCCTTCAACCGATCGGTGATGGCCGCGCTATGCTCCAGCGCATGGGTCGCCAGCCGCTCCAGCAGCGGCGAACTGCTGATCGTGAAATAACTGCGCGCGTCGATGATCCGGGCGCGCTGCGCGGCGTCGGGCGCGATGATCCACCCCATCCGCAATCCCGGCAGCGACAGCGCCTTGGACATGTCGCTGGTGACATAGGCGTTGGGGATGCCGGCGGCCGATTTCTGCGCGTCGCCGAAATAGAGCGGATGATAGACCTCGTCGACCAGCAGCGGCACGCCGCGCTCGGCCAATGCCGCCGCCAGCCGTGCGATCTCCGCGCGCGGCATCACCGATCCGCTGGGATTATGCGGCGTATTGACCACCACCCCGGCGGTGTCGCCATCGACCAGCGCCAGGATCGCATCCACATCCTGCGCAAAGCCGGTCTCACGCGTCAGCGCATAGGGCCGCGTCCCCAGCCCCCAGGCCTGCGCCACCGCCGCATAGGCCGGATAGCCGGGATCCGGCATCAGCATATGCGCGCCCGGCCGCGCGGCTAGGCAGAAGAAGATCGACAGCGCCTCCGACGATCCGGTGGTGACCACCACCCTGTCAGCTTCGCTGTCATGAAAGGCGGCGATCGCCGCGCGCAAGGCCGCGCTCCCCTCGGGCGGCGCATAGCTCAGCACAACATCGTCGATCGCCAGCGGCGCGTCGCCCAGCGCGCAAATCTCCGCCACGCTCCAGCGCGGCCCGGTGCTCGACGCCAGATTATAGGCGATCGGCGGCGTCGCGAAATCATAGGCCGACAGCCAATGGTCGAGAGCAAAGGGCGGCAGGTCCATGGCACAACTCCGTGATCAGGCCACCACAGTCGGCAATCGGCGCCGACCGGCAAGGTCCAGTCGCGGAAAGGCGGCTCCTAGAGGCCCAGCGCCTTGCGCAATTGCGCATTGATCCGGCTCTGCCAGCCCGGACCGGTCGCGCGGAAGGCGTCCAGCACCGCCTGATCGAGCCGCAGAGTCACTTGCTGCTTGGGCCGGTCCGATTTCGGCCGGCCGGGCTTGGTGAGCGTGCCGGTGCCAGGACGAACAATCTTCCCACCGACCCGAAATTCAGCATGCGTGAAGAAATGGTCGTCCAGTTCCGGCGCATCATCTGGGTCGACCCAGGGCGTTTTCAAATCTGGCTCTTTCTCGGTCATTTGCATGTCTCATTGAAATGATGCGCCGTCCGTCGTCGCGTGGTGTCCACACCAAAATCACCGCTCTGCCATGGAGATAGCCATAGGTGATGAACCGATCCTCACCATAGTCCTTGCGGTCGTCCAGAGCTGTCAGTTCCGGCCCTTCGAACAGCGTAAGCGCATCAGCAAAGTCCAGCCCACGCTCTTCCAGCGTTGCCTGCCGTTTGGCGGGATCGAAACTGATGTTCATCATTCCACCTTACCGTTGAGGATTATCCGTTTTTTATCGGCGGGGTGGAAAACGCCATTGCCAAAGTCGCACAATAGCGGTGAGTCGTCAATATTTGTAACTACAAAAACTCTTGCGACGCCAGCAGCGCCTCGGCGCCGTGCAGGTTGACCGACACCAGCCGGCTGACGCCGCGCTCCACCATGGTGACGCCGAACAGTCGGTGCATGCGCGCCATCGACACCGCATTATGGGTGACGATCAGGTAGCGGGTGCGGGTCTGGGCGACCATCGCGTCGAGCAGGTCGCAGAAACGCTCGACATTGGCATCGTCCAGCGGCGCGTCGACTTCGTCCAGCACGCAGATCGGCGCCGGATTGGTGAGGAACAGGCCGAAGATCAGCGCCACCGCGGTCAGCGCCTGTTCGCCGCCCGACAACAAAGTCAGCGCCGCCAGCTTCTTGCCCGGCGGCTGGGCCATGATCTCCAGCCCCGCCTCCAGCGGATCGTCGCTGTCGATCAGTTCCAGATGCGCCTGACCGCCGTTGAACAGCGTCGTGAACAGCCGGCGGAAATGGCCGTCCACCGCCTCGAACGCCGCGAGCAGCCGCTGCCGCCCCTCGCGGTTGAGGCTGCCGATCGATCCGCGCAGCTGGTTGATCGCCTGGGTCAGTTCCGCGCTTTCGGACCGGCTGGTCGCCTGGATCGTCTCCAGCTCCTCCAGTTCCTGCGCCGCGACCAGATTCACCGGGCCGATCCGCTCGCGCTCGGCCGACAGTCGGTCATGCTCGGCCTGCTCGCTCTGGGCGATGCGGATGTCGGCGCTGGGAAAGCCCAGTTTCTCCGGCAGCACCGGTGGCGGGCATTCGAACCGCTCGCCCGACAGGCGGTTCGTCTCGATCCGCCGCTCGTCCGCCGCCTCTGCCCGCGCCACCGCCGTCGCCCGCGCCTCACGCGCACCGGCCAGCGCCTCGCCGGCATCGGCCGCACGCTTTTCGGCTGCCTTCAGCGTCGCCTCGGCCTCGATCTCGGCGCGGCGGGCCTGTTCGGCGCGTTCGACCTGCGCCTCGCGCTCCTCGGTCAGCGTGGCGATGCTGGCGCCCAGCGCCTCGGGCTGGCCCTCGATCGCGGCACGCTCCTGCACCACCGTCTCGCCGCGTGATGCCATGGCGGCGATGCGCTTGGCGGCCTCGCCGGCGCGGGTGTTCCATCCCTTGGCCTCGGCATCGGCGGCCGCCATGCGCTCGCGATCGCTCGACAGCGCCCGGTCGGCCAGTGCCTGGTCGGCCTGCAACTGGCTGACGGCCATGCGCGCCTTCTCGCTCGCCTGCGACAGTGCCGCCACCTGCGCCCGCGTCTCGGCGCCATCGGGCAGGGCGGCCCGCGCGGCCGACGCCTTGTCATGCTCGGCCTGCGCCGTCTCCTGGTCGCGCCGGGCCTCGGCCAGCCGTTCCTCGATCGCCTCGCGCCTGCCGCTCAGCCGCTCCAGCGCCCCCGCCGCCTCGTCCGCCGCGCGCAGCGCCGTGCGCAGCCGCTGGTCCGCATCGCTCAATTTGGTGCGCCCGGCCGCCAGCGCATCCACCGCCGCCTTCTCGCGCGCGCCAGCCTCGGCCTGTTCCGCCTGCGCACCCTCGACCGCCTGCGCCGCCTCTGGGCGCGCAGCATCGATCGCCTCCAGCCGGTTGATGCGGATCAGCCGTTCGGCGGCCGCCGCGCCACCCTCGACCGCGACATAGCCGTCCCAGCGCCGCAATTGCCCATCCAGCGTCACCAGCCGCTGGCCGACCTGCAGCGTCTGGCCGTTGTCGCGCTCCACCACCGCCACCTGCGCCAGCCGCCGCGCCAGCGCCGCGGGCGCGGTCACATGCGCGGCCAGCGGGCTGGCGCCGTCGGGCAAGCCGGGATCATCCTTCAACGCGTCAGCGCCCGCCCAGCGACGCGGCCCTTCCGCCCCGATCGGTGCTTCCAGATCATCGCCCAGCGCTGCCGCCAGCGCCCGCTCATAGCCCGGTGCCGCCTTCAACTGGTCAAGCGCCCGCGCCCGGCCGCTGCCGCCGGCATCGATCGCCTTGCGCAGTGCCGTCGCCTCGCTGTCCAGCGCCGCCAGCGCGGCCCGCGCCGATGCCAGCGCCGCCTCCGCTGCCGACCGCGCCTCGCTCGCCACCTGCCGCTCCGTCTCGGCCGTCGCGATCGCCGCTTCCGCTGCCTCGCGATCGGCATTGGCGCGGACCTGCGCCGCCGCTGCCTCGTCGCGCTTCGCTTCCAGCGGCGCGGCATCGGGCAAGGCCGCCGCTTCCCCCTCCAGCCGTCGCATCGCCTGCTCCGCCCGGCCCAGCCGGTCGCGCGCCGCCGCCAGCGCCGCCTCGGCGACGCGCAATTCGGCCTGCTCGCCCGCCTGCTTGGCCATCGCCCTGGCCAGCTCCAGTTCGGCATCGCGCGCGCCATCCTCGGCGCGGGCGATACGCGCGGCGAAATCGGGGCGCATCGCCTCGGTCTCGGCAATCCGGCCCTTCAGGCTCGCAACCTCGGCGGTCAGCCGCGCGATCGCCTCGGCCGCGTCATTGGCCAGCGTGCCCTCGCGCTCGCGATCCTCGTCCAGCCGCGCCGCCTGCTGCGCCAGGTCATGCAGCCGCCGCACGACCCCGTCGCGCTCTGCCTTCAGCGTGTTGAGCTGGTGGCCGGATTCGCTGGCGGCATCGCGCGTCGCCAATGCCTCGGCCCGCCGTTCGGCCAGCGCGGTCACTGCGGCACTGCTATGGACATTGGCGGCGGTCAGCGCCTCCTGCGCCGCGCCCACGGTCGCCTCGGCCAGCTTCGCCTCGGCCCGCGCCGCCTCGGCACTGGCATTGGCTTCGCGCCAGCGGGCGAAGATCACCCGGCCCTCGGCAACGCGTATCTGTTCGGACAGGCGAATATAGCGCTCCGCCGCGCGCGCCTGGCGCCGCAAATTGCCGGCGCGACTGTCCATGTCGGCCAGTATCTCGTCCAGCCGGGCCAGATTGCCCTCGGCCGCGCGCAATTTCTGCTCGGCATCCTTGCGCCGGACATGCAGGCCGGCGATCCCTGCGGCCTCTTCCAGCATGGCGCGCCGTTCCTGCGGCCGGGCGGCGATGACGGCGGCGATCCGCCCCTGGCTGACCAGCGCCGGGCTGTGCGCGCCGGTGGCGGCATCGGCGAAGATCAGCGCCACATCCTTGGCGCGCACATCCTTGCCATTGGCGCGATAGGCGCTGCCCGCGCCGCGCTCGATCCGGCGCGTGACCTCCAGCTCGCCATCCGCGCCGACATCGACCGCGTTGAACAGCTCGCCCTGTTCCTGGATGGTCAGCAGCGACACTTCGGCAAAGTCGCGCTGCGGCCGGCTGGTGGTGCCGGCGAAGATCACATCCTCCATGCCGCCGCCGCGCATGGACTTGGCGCTGGATTCGCCCATCACCCAGCGGATCGCTTCCAAGAGGTTGGATTTACCGCAGCCATTGGGGCCGACAATGCCGGTCAGGCCCGGCTCGATGCGCAATTCGGTCGCATCGACGAAGCTCTTGAAGCCCGAAAGCTTGAGCCGCTTTATCTGCATGGGGAAACGCCGGGGCAGGGTGCCGCCCCGGTCTCCTTGGGCCTCAGGCCTTCAGATGTCGCCCCCCCTTGCGCCAATCAGATACCCGCTTCCTTGAGCTTGTTCTTCAGCACCGGCCAGGACGAGGCATTCTCGACCACCACGCCATTCATCAGGAAGGTCGGCGTGCCGGAGATATTATATTGGGCATTGGCCGCTTCGACGCCCTTGGCCAGCTTCTCGGCAGTTGCCGTGTCGGCCAGGCACTGCTTGGCCTGATCCTCGGCAATGCCGCGCTGCTTGGCATAGTCAATGAGGCCCAGCGCGTTGGCCAGCTGGCCGAAACGCTGCGCCGGCGGGGCCGACACCATCGCCTGATAGGGGGCGTCGCCCAGGCCCTGCGCCTTTTCGAACATCGCGCTCTGGTTGGCGAAGAACTGTTCCGACAGCGGGTAATAAATGTCCTTGCCGCCGCAACGGGCCAGCAGCGCCGTCGTGATGTCGATCGGATCGCGGACATAGACGCGGAATTCGTAGCTGATCTTACCGCTATCGACCATCGCCTTCAGTTCTTCCGACGATTCATGGGCGAAGTCGCGGCAGTGGCTGCAGGTGAAGGAGCCATATTCGACCAGCTTCAACTTGGCGGCGGGATTGCCCATCACGAAATTGCCTTCGGGCGTTTCGGCGACGGTTTCCGACCAGCTGGTGCCGGCGGGCGCGGCCACGGCGGCGATCGGCGCGGCGGAGGTTGCATTACCCTCATCCTTCTTGCCGCAACCGGCAAGCGTCAGGGACAGGGCGATAAGGGCAAGGCCGGACAGGACTTTCACGACGGGCGACGCTCCGAATTATGGATAGTTGGGGACGGTTTAGATCAGCGGGCGGCTGCGGGCAATGCGGCCTTGAGCAACTCCCAGGTCGATCCCTGGACCAGCGTGCCGTTGACGACGAAGCCGGGCGTGCCGGTGATCTTGACCTTGTTCCACGCCTCGTCGGTCATCGCTAGGATCGCCTTTTCCGATGCCGGGTCGGCGATGCAGGCGTCGAGCTGCGCATTGGTGAAGCCGCGCTTGTTCATCAGCGCATAGAGGCCGGTCTTCTGGCCGATGTCGCGCAGCGCCGCCTTCTGCTCGGTCGGCTTGGCCGCGCCCTTGTCGTACGCCATGATCTGCTCCATCCAGGCATCCTGGTTGGCGAACAGCGCCTCATGATTGCCCATGAAGCGCTTGGCGCCGCCGCAGCGGGCTAGCAGCGCGGCGGTCAGGTCATATTTGTCGCGCACCGCGTTGCGCACTTCGGCGCTGACCTTGCCACCCTTCACATAATCGGCTTTCAGCGATGCACTCGCGTCATTCACGAAATGGGCGCAGTGGCTGCAGGTATAGCTCACATATTCGACCAGCTTGGTCGGCGCGGCAGGGTTGCCCATGACATGGCCGCCGATCGGCGAACGCACCACCTGCGCGACCCAGTTGGGCGCGGCGGCGACGGCGATGGCGGGAACGGCGATCAGGGCAAGCAGGGAAAGGCGGAACTTGGTCATGGGGCAGTCCTAAGGCATCGCCCCGGACGGGGCGGGTTGCATCAACCGATCTTGGGCAGGCCATTCGAATTCGCAAGCCCCTGTGCCAGCGATTCGAGGACTTTGCGCAATTCCGGGTCACCGATGTCGCGCAGGGAATCCCCCAGCTCGACCGGAATGGGTTTGAGGTTGCGGGGCGGCGGGCGCCGCTCGACCGGTGCGGGACCGACCATGCCCTGCTTCATCGCCACCTTGGCGACGGCGGCATAGCCGAAGAAGCGGTTCACCCGCTCGATGATGTCGGGCAGCGCATGCTGGATCATCGGCGCATGGCCGCTCATCACGGTCAGTTGCAGCGTGCCGCCCGATTTCTGGCCGACCGGAAAGCGGATCGATTCGGGCGCGGTGATCGCGGCATAGTCGGCGCCGACGATATCGTTCCAGCGGGTGACGATGCTCGACTGGACGAAACCGAACTTGCGAAAGGCGGTGCGGCCGATTTCCGGCATCAGGTCGGCGATCGCGCGCGGCGCACCCACGCGGGGGCGCTCGGCCGGCGGCGTGGCGCGGCTCGTCTTTTTCGCGGTCGGGGGGCGTTCCGTCATGGCGCGCTACATGGCATAGGGCCGCCATGCGCGTCGAGATGTCGGGTTCAAAAATCGCACGGGATCTGCTGGCCCATTATGACGTCCATGCCCGGCGCCTGCCCTGGCGCGCGCCACCGGGCGCCAATGCGGCCGATCCCTATCATGTCTGGCTGTCCGAAGTGATGCTGCAACAGACCACGGTCGCGGCGGTCGGCCCTTATTTCGAGAAATTCACGGTCCGCTGGCCGACGGTGGAGGATCTGGCCGCCAGCGCCGACGCCGACCTGATGGCCGCCTGGGCGGGGCTGGGCTATTATGCCCGTGCCCGGAACCTGCTGGCCTGCGCCCGCGCCGTGGTGGCCGACCATGGCGGCCGCTTCCCTGATACGGAGGACGCGTTGCGCGCCCTACCGGGCCTGGGCGCCTATACCGCTGCCGCTGTCGCCGCCATCGCCTTCGGCCGGCGCGCCGTGGTGGTCGACGCCAATGTCGAGCGGGTGGTCGCCCGTTTGTTCGCCATAGCGACACCGCTGCCCGCGGCCCGGCCGGACATCCGCGCCGCCGCCGACAGCATCACGCCGGATCTGCGCGCCGGCGATTTTGCCCAGGCGATGATGGACCTGGGCGCCACCATCTGCACGGCGCGCAACCCCGCCTGCGGCATCTGCCCGCTGCGTCAGGATTGTGCGGCGGTGCGCACTGCCGATCCCGCTGCCTTCCCGGTCAAGGCGCCGAAAAAGGCCAAGCCCCATCGCCTCGGCCATGCCTGGTGGATCGAACGCAGCGATGGCCAGGTCTGGCTGGTGCGGCGCCCTGACAAGGGATTGCTGGGCGGCATGCGCGCGCTGCCCAGTTCCGACTGGAACGCCGCGCCTGACGCCACGCCGCCCTTCGTCGCGCAGTGGCAGACCATCGATCCGCCGGTCGCCCATGTCTTCACCCATTTCTCGCTGGCGCTCAGCGTCCACACTACCCATGTGGGGATGGACCATGTGCCGGCGGGCGCGGGCGAATGGTGGCCGCGCGCCCGGATCGGCGAGGCAGGGCTGCCCACCCTGTTCGCGCGGGCGGCCGATGCGGCGATGAAGGAGATGACGGACGATGCACGGAACTGACCCCCAAGCGCACGGCCTGCCCGGTTTCGTCGGCGGCACGCTCGACCGGGTCGACCATATCCGCAGCAACCCCGCGCTCCATGCGCAGGCCTTTGCCTCGCCCAATGCCCGGTTGCTGATCCTCGAAGGCCTCGAACCGGTGACGGACGATCATGGCCTGGCCCTCGCCCCGCTTGGCCCCGACGCGCGGATCGAGGAACATGTATTGCTCGGCGTCGATCTGCAGGATCGGCCGATCTTTGCCCATCTGGTCGAGACGCTGGACCAAGGCCCCAACGCGACGCCGCGATCGCGTGGCCTCGCCGATCTCGTCTCCGCGTCCGACGTTGCGCTCTACGGCACCGCGCGCAGCCTCGTCTTCTGGCATGCCCGGCATCGCTTCTGCTCGGTCTGCGGTGGGCCGACCCATGCGCACAAGGCCGGCTGGGCGCGGCGCTGCGGAACTTGCGCCTCCGAACATTTCCCGCGCGTCGATCCGGTTTCGATCATGCTCGCCGAACATCAGGGCCGTGTCCTGCTCGGTCGCCAGCATAGCTGGCCGCCCGGCCGCTATTCCGCGCTCGCCGGCTTCATCGAACCGGGCGAGACGGTCGAGGAAGCGGTCGCACGCGAACTGAAGGAGGAAGCCGGCATCACGGTCCATTCGGTCCGCTATGTGATGAGCCAGCCCTGGCCCTTCCCCTCCTCGCTGATGATCGCCTGCGTCGCCCAGTGCGACGATCCCGCGCTGACCCTGGACGAGACCGAGATCGAACATGCCTTCTGGTGCGATGCCGATGGCGTCGCCGCGGCGCTGGCGGGCGATCCCGACGCGCCCTTCCTCGCGCCGCCGCGCATGGCGGTCGCCTGGCACCTGCTCGATCATTGGCTGCGCGGCGCGGTTGCCCCGTCCGACGCAAGGGCGTAAGGCCCGGCTTCGTCTTCACTACAGGATCGACCTCCCCTTATGCTCAGCCTCGAAGAAGCCCAGTCGCGCGCGCAGGATCTGGTGACGGCGGCGCGCAAGGCGGGGGCGGACGCGGCCGACGCCATCTATGCCTGCAACGCCTCGACCACGGTGGCGGTGCGGCTTGGCGCGCTGGAGGATGTCGAGCGGTCCGAGGGCGAGGAGATCGGCCTGCGCGTCTTCATCGGCCAGCGCTCGGCCAGCATTTCCGCGTCGGACATGAACCCGGCGACGCTCGCCACCCTGATCGATCGCAGCATCGCCATGGCGCGCGAAGCGCCCGAAGATCCCTATGCCGGCCTGGCGCCGGAGGATCGGCTGCTCAGGAAGCGCGCACCCTCGCTAGACCTAGTCGATGAGGAAGAGCCTGAACCCGCCGCGCTGCGCGAACGCGCACTGATCGCGGAAGAAGCGGCGCGCAGCATCCCCGGCATCACCAACAGCGAAGGCGGCGGCGCCGCCAGCGGCCGCAGCCAGGTCGCGCTCGCCACCAGCCATGGCTTCGCCGGCGCCTATGCCGCGACCAACCATTCGACCTGGGCCAGTGTGCTCGCGGGCAGCGGCGCCGACATGCAGCGCGATCATGCCAGCCATGCCAGCCGCCACCTGAAGGATCTGGACGATGCCGAAGCGGTCGGCATGCGCGCCGGCCAGCGCGCGGTCGCGCGGCTCAATCCGGGCAAGGTCGACAGCGGCGTCATGCCGGTCATCTTCGATCCGCGCATCGGCTCCAGCCTGGTCGGTCATCTGATCGGCGGCATGGTCGGCCCGGCGATCGCCCGCCGCTCCAGCTTCCTGCTGGACTCGCTAGGCGCCCTGCTGTTCGACAGCAAGGTCACGATCATCGACGATCCGCTGCTGCAGCGCGGCCTGCGTTCGCGCCCGTTCGATGGCGAAGGACTGCCGGTCGAGCGCCGCGCGCTGATCGAGGATGGCGTGCTGACCGGCTGGCTGATGGACAGCGCCTCGGCCCGCCAGCTTGGCCTGGAACCGACCGGCCATGCCAGCCGTGGCGGCGCCGGTGCGCCGGGCGCGGGCATCACCAATGTCCATATGGAAGCAGGCAGCCTGTCGGTCGGCGAACTGATGGCCGACGTGAAGCGCGGCATCTATGTCACCGAATTGATCGGCATGGGCGTCAATGGCGTCACTGGCGACTATAGCCGCGGTGCCGCCGGCTTCCTGATCGAAAATGGCGCGGTCGGCCCGGCCGTGTCGGAAATCACCATCGCCGGCAATCTGAAGGACATGTTCCGCACTCTGGTGCCGGCCAATGACCTGATGTTCCGCTACGCCATGAACGTGCCGACCCTGCGCGTTGACGGGATGACCGTTGCCGGCGGCTGAGCCTCTGTTGCCGGCCGTCGTTTCGGCGGTCACGGATGCGGCCGATCGCGCGCTGGCGCTATGGGCCGATGGCGAGACGCGCGTGCGCCAGTGGGAAAAGGTGCCCGGCCATCCGGTCTGCGAGGCGGACCTGGAAATCGACGTCATGCTGCGCGAACGGCTGGCGGCGATCGATCCGCAGGCCGGCTGGCTGTCGGAGGAGACGGCCGATACCGTGCATCGCCTGGGCGTATCGCGCGTCTGGGTGGTCGATCCGATCGATGGCACCCGCGACTATTTGCGCGGCCGGCCCGGCTGGGCGGTCTCCGTCGCCCTGGTAGAGGATGGCGCGGTCCGTCTGGGCATCCTGGCGGCACCCGCGCGTAAGGAATTATGGATTGCGCAGGCGGGGCAGGGGGCGACCCGCAATGGCGTGCCGCTCCATGCCGGCAATCGCACCATGCTGCCCGGCGCCCGCGTCCCCGCCGACCAACTGCCGCGCGCCGACCGCGATCTCGTCACCGTCGACAAGCCCAACAGCATCGCGCTGCGCATGGCGATGGTCGCCGCCGATGAGGCCGATCTGGTGGCCACCGTGCGCTGGGGTAATGAATGGGATGTCGCTGCCTCCGCCCTGATCGCGCAGGAGGCCGGCGCCATCGTCACCGACGCGCTGGGCGATCCGCTCGCCTTCAACCGGCCTCAGCCGGTCGCCTTCGGCCTGCTCTGTGCGGCGCCGGGCATCCATGCCGCCGCCGCCGCCCGCCTCGCGCCGCGCGCGAAGGAGATATTGGGCAAGGCCTGATCAGCCAGCGCAGGCCTTCACCGTCTTCTCCGGCAGAATGTCTTTCAGCCGGGCCCGCACCACATCGGCCCAGATGCGATAGCCGGCCGCGTTCATATGCACCTTGTCGGGCTGATAATTGTCGCCCAGCTTGCCGTCCTTCAGCAGCGGCGTGGTGATGTCGGCATAATGGACATTCTGCATGTGCGGGATCAGTCGCCGGGTCGCATCATTATAGATTTGCTGCTGCGGAAAGATCGCCCAGCGCCCCGGACTGGGCTTCATCGACAATATGATGACCGGCACATCGCCCAGCAATTGCGTCCGCATCTCCAGGAAGCGGGCCATATCGTGGAAGATCGGTCGCACCTGTCGCCCGCCCGCCAGGTCATTCTCGCCGGCATAGAGGATGATCGCCGCCGGTTTTGGCGTGCCAGGCTCGATATTGGCGAAGCGCGGCAATATCTCGTTGAAGGTGGCGCTGTTGATGCCGCGATTATGCGCGACCCATGGCGCCATGTCCTGCTCCAGGCTGGTCCAGCGCTTGATCGATGAACTGCCCACGAACCACAGGGCGCACGGCCCTTCACGGCCCTGCCCGTCCGGCAGGGTCTGGCTGGCGTCGCGATAATGGGTGAAGGCAAACCAGCCCCCGATTATCACGCAAAAAATCGACAGGGCCAGCAGACGCTTGCCCAATGGGGAATCCAGTCTCTGCAAGATGATGGCGACCCTCCTGCTAATAGCCCAAGTCTAAACGATATTTTCCTTAAGAAAAGATGGCTGCGGCAGAATGATGCCATTGCGGATTTTAAGGGCTTGGCAATATTGTGACGCTATCGTTTCGATGGCAAATTTTGCGAGCATATCGTGACCAAGAACCCGTCGATCGACCTGCTGAAAGGCTTGCTGATCCTGCTCGTCATGGGCGGGCATGCGATGGAATTGACGCATCAGCAGCATGTCCTGCTGTGGATCGGTTCGGGTTTTCGCATGCCGCTGATGATCGGCATTTCCGGTTATCTGCTCAACGTCACCCGCACCCGCTCCATGCCGACTGGCGAGATGTTCAGCCGCTATGGCCGACGCATGCTGCTGCCCTGGGCGGTGGCGATGCTTGTCTATTGGCTGGCCAGCGGCGGCCTGCTTTCCTGGCAGACGCCGCTCGACCTGCTGCTGCGTCCGCCCTTCCATCTCTGGTATGTGCCGGCGCTGTTCCTGTTGATTCTGGTGACCCGGTTGCTGCCGCTTTCGCCGCTCTTGCTGCTGGCGATCGGCGCGCCCGTCAGCCTGGCCACCATGTACAGCTTCGGCCTCGACCATGGCGCGGTCGGCGGCAGCCTGTTGTCGCCCGATAGCCGCTTCCTGCGCTATCCGGTCTATTTCTTCTTCGGCATGCTGATGGCCGAACGGGGCATGCCCAAACGCTATTTGTGGCCCGTGCTGATGGTCGGGGCGCTGGGTCTGTTCTGGTGGTCGGATCTCTATGGCACCGGCAATGCGCTCGCCTTCGTGCCCGCCCGCCTGCTGATGTGTCTGGCGCTGATCGCGCTGCTGCCCAGCGTGTCGGCGGTGCGCCTCCATTTCGGCCCGATCAACCGGATCGGGCGCGAAAGCCTGTTCTTCTATCTCTGGCATCCGCTGGTAATGGGGCTGGTGGCGATGCTCGACCCGCATGGCGCCGTCATTCTCGCTGGTGCGGTGCTGCTGCTCTACATCGCCAGCGCACTTGCGGGGCAGGGACGATTGCCGCCCCTGTTGCTGGGCGCGGTGCCGCAACGCAGGCCGGCCCCGGTCGCAATGCAACCGGAACCGGTCACGATCACGGTTTAGATCTTGCCATATTTCGCTTCGAAACCGGCAATGTCGCCGGCGGCGAGATATTTGGCCTGGTCGATCCACTGGTCGCGGACCGGACGTCCCTTGAAATTGCCCAGCTTCGCGTCGATCGCGGCGATGTCGCTGTCGCTCCAGCCGGCGATCTGGGCATAGCGCGTCACGCCCAGCTCGGTCAGCAATGCGCCCAGCTTGGGACCAACGCCCTTCAGCTTCAGCAGGTCGTCGGCGCCATCGGCCGGTGCCGCGACGGCAGGCGATGTCGGGATCGGCGCAGGCGTCGGTTCGACGACAGGGGCGGGCGCAGGGGCTTCCTCGATCACCGGCTCGACCGCGACCGGCTCGGCGACCACGGGCTCGACGACCGGAACCGGATCGGGCGTGGCCACCAGCGGCGCGACAACAGGCTCGGCAATCGGCTCGGCGGCCACGGGCGGTGCCACCGGCGCGGGGTCTTCCACCGCAGCCGACTTGCCCTTGCCCGACAGCAGGAACACCAGGCCGATCACGACCAGCAGCGCGATCAGCAGCCACAGGCCATAGTCCATGAAGAATTCCTGCATCGCCCTTTGCCTCCCGGAATGGATATGTCGCCCTATTTAAGGACGCTTGGCGGCGCGGGACAAGGGGGACATGTCCCGATCCCGCGCCGGTTTGGCCCTTATTGCGCCTCGCGGGCGACCTCGCGCCAGCCAATGTCGCCGCGGCAGAAGCCGGTCGGGAAGTCGATCGCGTCGACTGCAGCATAGGCGGCGGCCTGCGCTGCGCCCACGGTATCGCCGGTCGCGGTGACGTTCAGCACGCGCCCGCCATTGGCGACGATCGCACCATCCTTCTCCGCCGTGCCGGCATGGAAGACGCGGGCGCCCTGTGCTTCGGCTGCGTCGATCCCCTTGATCGCGCCGCCCTTTTCCGGCGTGCCGGGATAGCCATTGGCCGCCATCACGATGGTCAGCGCGGTGCGATCCGCCAGCGCGACCGGCCCCTGCTCGGCCAGCTTGCCTTCGGCCACCGCCAGCAGCAATTCGACCAGGTCGCCGTCGAAGCGCATCATCAGCACCTGGCATTCGGGATCGCCGAACCGGGCATTATATTCGATCAGCTTGGGGCCTTCCTCGGTCAGCATCAGCCCGGCGTAGAGTACACCCGAATAGGGCATGCCTTCTGCGGCCAGCGTCTCGACCGTCGGCCTGATGATCCGCTCGATCACCTGTGCTTCCAGTTCGGGCGTCAGCACGCGGGCCGGGCTGTAGGCGCCCATGCCGCCGGTATTGGGGCCGGTGTCGCCGTCGCCGACGCGCTTGTGATCCTGGGCCGAACCGAAGGGCAGGATCGCGCTGCCGTCGGTCAGGGCAAAGAAGCTGGCTTCCTCGCCCATCATGAACTCTTCCAGCACCACTTCCTCGCCGGCCTTGCCGAACGCGCCGGAGAACATGGTGTCGAGCGCGTCGAGCGCTTCCTGCCGCGTTTCGGCGATGATCACGCCTTTGCCCGCGGCCAGGCCATCGGCCTTGATAACCACCGGCAGGGTGAAATCGTCGAGCGCGGCGATCGCGCCATCCTTGCTGGTGACACGGATGTAGCCGGCGGTCGGGATGTTGGCGCGCTGGCACAGATCCTTGGTGAACCCCTTGGAGCCTTCCAGCTGCGCCGGCTTCTTGTCGGGGCCGAACACGGCGACGCCCATGGTGCGCAGATTGTCGGCCAGGCCGTCGACCAGAGGCGCTTCCGGCCCGATCACCACCAACGCGATCGAATGGCGGGTGCAGAAATCCAGCACCGCACGATGATCCGTCGCGTCGAGGTCGACCAGCGTGGCATGCTGGGCTATGCCGGGGTTGCCAGGCGCCGCATAAAGCGTCGAGAGGCGTGGCGATTGTGCCAGCTTCCACGCCAGCGCATGTTCGCGGCCGCCGCCGCCAAGCAGAAGGATGTTCATCTCGGCCATGTCCCCGGAATTTGATGCCTATGACAGTTCGGGCCGCCTGTTAGCCGAGGAAAGGGCGGGGGACAACGCGCCGCCGCTCAGTGTCAGCGAATTGTCGGGCCTGCTCAAGCGCACGGTGGAGGATCGCTTCGGCCATGTTCGCCTGCGCGGCGAGATTTCTGGCTTCAAGCGCGCGGCCTCGGGCCATCTCTATCTGGCGCTCAAGGACGACAATGCCGTGCTCGACGGGGTGATGTGGAAGGGCGGGGCGCAGCGGCTCGCCTTCCAGCCGCAGGACGGGGTGGAGGTGATCGCTACCGGCAAGCTCACCACCTATCCCGGTCGGTCCAAATATCAGATCGTGATCGACCGGATGGAGCTGGCGGGCGAGGGCGCGCTGATGGCGCTGCTCGAAAAGCTCAAGGCCAAG
This sequence comes from Sphingobium sp. LF-16, assembly GCF_003711185.1. Classification (NCBI taxonomy): domain Bacteria; kingdom Pseudomonadati; phylum Pseudomonadota; class Alphaproteobacteria; order Sphingomonadales; family Sphingobiaceae; genus Sphingobium; species Sphingobium sp. LF-16. The sequence goes on from NZ_CP029335.1 coordinate 3,770,463, forward strand.
CTGGCGGCCGAAGGGCTGTTCAACCGCGATCGCAAGCGCCGCCTGCCCTTCCTGCCGCGCACCATCGGCGTCGTTACCTCGCCCACCGGCGCGGTGATCCGCGACATTCTCCACCGCCTGGCGGATCGCTGCCCGACCCAGGTGCTGCTCTGGCCGGTGCTGGTCCAGGGGCAGGGCGCAGCCGAACAGATTGCCCGCGCCGTGCGCGGCTTTTCCGCCATGGACGGCAGCGGCCCGCTGCCCCGGCCCGATCTCGTCATCGTCGCGCGCGGTGGCGGCTCGATCGAGGATCTGTGGAGCTTCAACGAGGAAATCGTCGTCCGCGCGGTCGCCGAATGCTCGATCCCGACCATTTCGGCGGTCGGGCATGAAACCGATACGACCTTGTGCGACTATGCTGCCGACATGCGTGCGCCCACGCCCACGGCGGCCGCCGAAATGGCGGTGCCGGTCCGCGCCGAACTGCTGGCGATGCTGGGCGAGATGGGCCTGCGCTCGGGCCGGGCGGTGCGACGCGGGGCGATGCAGGCGCGCGAACGGCTGGATATGCAGGCGCGGCTGATGCCGACGCCCGACACCCTGCTCGCGCCGCAGCGGCAGCGGCTCGACCTCCTGTCCGACGGCCTCAACAGCGGCCTGCGCCACCGGCTCGCAGACGCCCGCGCCCATCTGGGCCAGGTCAGTGGCGCGCTGCGCCCGGCCTTGCTGCGCCAATATGTCAGCCGCGCGGCCGAGCGGGTCGACCGGCTGCGGCTGCGCCCCGACTATCTGACCCGCGTTTATCGCGATCGCGCCACCGCCTTCGATCGCCTCTCGCGCCTCTTCACCTCGGTGAATCCTGACCTGCCGTTGCAGCGCGGCTTTGCCCGGGTGATGGCGGGCGATCGGCTGATCCGTTCGGTCACCGATGCACAGGCCGCGGGCCAGGTCAGCCTGCACTTCGCCGATGGCGCCGTGGCTGCCGCGATCGACGCCGCCGCGCCCCTTGAGGCCGCGCCCGCGCCCGCTATATCCGCCCCATCCCGTCCCGCGCGCAAACCGCGCGACACCGTCGAAGGCGGCCAGCAGGATCTCTTCTCCTGATGCGCCGCAGAAAGGCCTGATTCATGTTGATGTCCAACCGCGACCGCCCGGCCCGGCTGCATTATATGCCCTACAGCTTTCGCGTGCTGCAGGCCGGCGACCATGTGCTGTGCGCCGTGTCCGGCCAGCGCATCCCGCTGGAGGATCTGCGCTACTGGTCGATCACCCGCCAGGAACCCTATGCCAGCGCCGCTTTGTCGGTCGAGGCGGAGCTGAAGGCACGCGCCGCCGGATGACCCGCCGGCTCGCCGCTTTGCTGGTCCTCACCGCGCTGCCGCTTGCCCCGGCGATGCTGCGCGCGGCGCCGACGAGTGTGGCTGGACCCGATTTCATCCTGTCCGGCCCCGCGATCCAGGGCGGCACTTTGCTCGGCACCGCGCCGGCCGGCACGGTCGCGCTCCATTTCGGCGATCAGCTGGTGCCGGTCGATGCCGATGGCCGCTTCCTGATCGCCTTCGATCGCGATGCGCCGCCGCCGGCGAAGCTCAGTGCGCGCCTGTCGGACGGCCGGGTTATCGACCGAACCCTTACCGTCGCCCCGCGCAAATGGCGGCTGGAACGGATCAATGCGCCGCTGCGCCCGACGAAAAGCAGCGAGGCCTTCCTGGCCCTGCGCAAGCCCGAACTGGAGCAGATCGCGGCCGCGCGCGACAAGGTGACGGACGCGCAGGGCTGGCGCCAGACTTTCATCTGGCCGCGCCTGGGTCGGATTTCCGGCCTGTTCGGGTCGCAGCGCATCTATCAGGGGCAGCCCGGCGCCTATCATGGCGGCGTCGATGTTGCCGGCGCGACCGGCGAGCCGGTGGTGGCGCCGGCGGACGGGGTGGTGATCCTGGCCGCGGACCATCCCTTCACGCTGGAGGGCAATCTGCTGATGATCGACCATGGTCATGGTCTCAACAGCGCCTTCCTGCATCTGTCGCGGATCGACGTGAAGCCCGGCGACCATGTGGCACAGGGGCAACGCATCGGCGCGATCGGCGCCACAGGCCGCGCCACCGGACCCCACCTCCACTGGGGCATGAAATGGAACGACGCGCGCATCGACCCGCTGCTGCTCGCCGGGCCGATGCCGCAGGCGCGATAGGGATCAGCCGACCCGTTTCGCCCGCACCGCCCGGCCGGCGATCTTGACCATGAAGCTGCCCATGCTGGCGCGCTTGATCTCGATCGTCATACCGGGCTTGGGATCGCGATAGGTGACCGCTTCGGTGGTCATCCATTCGGCGCCATCTTCCAGCGTAATCAGCCATTTGCCGTTACCGACATTCTTGGCCGACGCGATCGTCGCCTCGATCTGCGTCATGGCATCGGCCTCGGCACCTTCCTTCTTCTCATCCTCATCACCGCCGCCCAGGAACGGCAATTTGGGGAAGGAAAAGCCAAACAGCGTGCGCCGCGTCTTGTTGAGTTCGGTCTTGTCCAGCACCACGACCTCGTCGCGCTGGGCGGCGCTATCCATCGCGCCGACCTGTCGATCATAACAGTCCAGGCGCGCCTTATCCTCGGAGATTTCACGACATTTCAGCAGGTCGGTGAATATTTCGGCGCGGGGCTGTTGCCGCTCTGCTGCACCGGTTCCGGTCGCTACCAGACACAGGGGCAGGGCCATGATCATCGCATGATGGGCCTTCATATGCTTGATTCTCCGTCGATCTGCAGCCAATGGGCGCCACCATGCACCCCGCGAGTCTGTCGTCAATAGAGCGCGCCGGCATCCATGGAATCGCGACATCGGTCACAAACTGACAGCGGGCAGCTCGCGATTGCAGCATTGCGTCGCACCTTATTGCGGCGTTGAAATTATCTTGCTTTGCGACCGTACAATTCCACATGTTTCGCCTTGTTGCATTTTTGATACAGGGCTGTTCAAAAGCGGCGAGGCGCGATTTCCCGCGCTTTACAGCAGCTTTCCCACCGCGCAGGTTCCCGCAATCCATACGGGGGGATCGCTGTCGGGCACCATATCCCCTTGTAGGTGCACATGAAGGCAGGTGACTGCCCAACTCCAGAGCAAGGGACTGGAAACGTGAAGACATTTTCGAAGAGGGCACTGCTGCGTGCCAGCGCCGCTCCGGCGATTCTCGGTGCGTCGCTGATCGCGACTGCCGCATTCGCGCAGGAAGCGCCGCAGGGCGCCGAAGCCGAAGCCACCGACACCATCGTCGTTACCGGCTCGCTCATCAAGAACCCGAATCTGGAACGCTCGACCCCGGTCACCGCGACCACGTCGGACCAGATCGAACTGAAGCAGAACAACACCGCCGAAGAAATTCTGCGCGAAATTCCGGGCGTCGTCCCCAGCATCGGTTCGGCCGTTAACAACGGTAACGGCGGTGCATCGCTGGTCGACCTTCGCGGCCTCGGCTCGTTCCGTAACATCGTTCTGATCGACGGTTCGCGTCTGGCTCCCTCGGGCCTCGCTGGCCAGTTCGACCTTAACAACATTCCGCTCGCTCTCGTCGAGCGCGTCGAAGTGCTGACCGGTGGTGCATCGACCACCTACGGCGCCGACGCCATCTCGGGCGTGGTGAACTTCATCACCAAGTCGGACTTCTCGGGTCTCGAAGCCAATGTTTCGAACCAGCTGACCGAACAGGGCGACGGCAACTATTTCCGCGCCGACGTGACCCTGGGCGCCAACTTCGACGACGGCCGCGGCAATGTGGTCTTCTCGGTCGGCTATCAGCAGGCTGACCCCGTCTATCAGGGCGACCGTTCCTTCTCGCAGTCGTCGATCGACTCGTTCAGCGGTGCGAACGGTGGTTCGGGCACCTCGACCCCGTCGCGCTTCGGTGGCGTGAACGTTGGCGGTCTGGATTCGATCACCACGGGTTGCGGTGGCACTGGCCAGGTGGCCTGTACTTCGGTTCAGGGTACGCGTCAGCTGACTGCTGATGGCGGTGCATTCCGTCCGACCTCGGCTTTCGATGCTTACAACTTCAACCCTTTCAACATCTTCCAGACGCCGTTTAAGCGCTTCAACATGTACGGCGCTGGCCGCTACGAACTCAGCGACGCGGTGGAAGTCTATTCGCGTGGCGTGTTCTCGAAGAACACCGTCAGCACCATCATTGCTCCTTCGGGCGCTTTTGGTATTCCGGTGACCTTCGGTCTGGACAATCCGTTCCTGACCGATGCACAGCGCAATGCCTTCTGTGCGTTCGACGTTGATCCGCGCGCCGGCTATCGCCCCCGCTTTACCCAGGCCGAATGCGACGCCCGCACCGGTACCGTCGGTTCTGCTTCGGCTAGCGAATTCGTTGCGGCTGACATGAACGGCGATGGCGTGATCGGGGAAGGCGAAGGTTTCAACTCGAACCCCGCCGTTACCGTGAACCGTCGTGCCACCGAGCTTGGGCCGCGTATTTCGGACTTCACCACCACCTTCTTCGATTACAAGATCGGCGCTCGTGGCGGCATCACGGATTCGATCAGCTGGGATCTGTCGGGCGCCTATGGCGAAAGCGAGCAGATTCAGACCCAGAAGGGCTACTGGCTGAACTCGCGCGTGCAGCAGGCGTTGCTTGCTACCAGCACCACTGAGTGCGTCGATGATTCCAATGGCTGCGTTCCGCTCAATCTGTTCGGTCCCGACGGTTCGATCACCGATGCGATGAACAGCTTCCTGAATGCCAACAGCCAGGTGACCACCAAGACCTCGCTGGCTCAGGTCAAGGGCGTGATCAGCGGCGACTTCGGCGTGGCTGTGCCGTTCGCTTCGGACGCCGTCGCCTTCGCTGTCGGTGGCGAATATCGCAAGTACACCGCCTCGCAGGAATCGGATCTGCTGTCGCAGTCGGGTGATCTGGGTGGCGCCGGTGGTGCGGCTCCCAACATCAACGGCGGCTATGACGTCTATGAAGCCTATGGCGAACTCGTTCTGCCGCTGGTTCAGGACAAGCCTTTCTTTGAAGACCTGACCGCCGAAGCGGGTATCCGCTATTCGGACTACAGCGTTCAGGGTGGTTCGGGCTACAACACCACCACCTGGAAGGCCGGTCTGAACTGGACCCCGGTCAACGGCCTGAAGCTGCGCGGCAACTATTCGCATGCCGTGCGCGCCCCGAACATTTCGGAGCTCTTCTCGCCGCTGAACACCGTTCTGACCAACCTGGCTTCGGACCCCTGCGCCGGCGCCGCGCCGACCCAGGACGCCAACCTGGCAGCGATCTGCGTCGCGCAGGGCGCAACGCTTGCGCAGATTGGTTCGATCATCAACGATCCGGCTGGTCAGGTGAACACCACCACCGGTGGCAACCTTGCCCTGGGTCCGGAAAAGTCGAACAGCTACACCTTCGGTGTCGTGCTGCAGCCGTCGGCTGTCCCCGGTCTGGCGATCACCGTCGACTATTATAACATCAAGATCACGGGTGCGATCACCACGCCGACCCCGGACGATGTTATCGACGCTTGCTTCGGCAATGTCACGGCAGCCAGCGCTTCGAGCGAGGCTTGCACGGTCATCCGTCGCGATCCGTCGACCGGTGGCCTCTATGGTCTGGCCGCGAACGCTCCTGGTCTGTACCAGCCGCTGTCCAACCTGGGTAAGCTCAAGACCGACGGTATCGATGTCTCGATCAACTATTCGAAGGACATCGGTTTCGCCAAGTGGGCGCTGAACGCCAACGGTAACTGGACCAACAGCTCGACCTTCCAGGCAACCCCGACCTCGATCAACCGCGATTGCGTCGGCCTCTACTCGGCCAACTGTGCGTCGATCCAGCCGGAGTTCCAGTGGTCGGTGCGTAACACCCTGTCGTTCGGCATGGCCGATGTCTCGCTGCTGTGGCGCTACATCGACGGTGTGAAGTATGAGTTCGGCGATGCTTTCGTTGGTGAACTCAACGGCAAGCAGGTCGACTTCAACCGTATCCCGGCTGAACATTATTTCGATCTGACCGGCCGCTTCCACGCTTCGGACGAAATCACCTTCACGCTGACCGTTCAGAACCTGCTGAACAACAAGCCGAAGGTGGTGGGTAACACGATCGGTTCGACCAGCTACAACAGCGGTAACGTCTATCCGTCGACCTACGACGCGCTGGGCCGTCGCTACGCTGTTTCGGCCAAGTTCCGCTTCTAATCGAAGCGTAACGCCGAAGGAAAAAGGAGGGCCGGCTGCAAAGCCGGCCCTTTTTTCATGCCGTCCTCAGCGCCTGCGCCGAACATGCGATGCCGCGCCGCTGCGTGCAGCGGTCGGCTTTCCGTCGATTAGCTATTGTTCCGCCTGCGGGCGGGATGGCCGTCTCAGCCCAGTAGCGGGCGGGGCAGGTCCATGACGATGCCATTGTTGCGGGCGATCAGGTCGGCCCATTCGCCAACCTTCTCGACCTCCTCGGCATGCAGCGTCTTGCCATCCTGCGCGGCGCGTTCGCGCTGGCCCTGGCCGAAATTGGCTCCGGTCTTGGAATCCCGGCCGAATATCGGCCCAGCAACGATGGCGGCAATGTCCGCGTCGCTCAGCGCGATATCGAAATGCCTGGCCAGGACGGTCAGACTCTCGGCCGGATGCGCGATCAATGTTTCGCTGTTCAGGGTCAGGACGCGCTCGCCCAACTGCCCGGCCAACGCCTGAAACTGGGCCTGTTGCGCCAGCCAGCCCAGCGCCGCGACCTGGATATCGGTCAATCCCAGATAGTCGGACGGCGCGATGCCCAGATTGACCATGCCTTCGCGCAGCAGCTTGCCGAACAGGTCGCGCACCCACAGGCGCCCCCACATGCCCTTGCGCGCGATCGACGTCAGATAGGCATCCAGAGGTGCATGGAGTAGCAACGCACGGGCTGTGGGGCGCAGCGCCATGATGCCGGGGATCAAAGGGTTGATCAGATTGGACGGCTTCACCACCACCGCCTCGCCTGCCGTAAAGGGCCGCGCCAACAGCCGCAGACCATGGTCCAGCGCGCGGGCTGCTTCTGGCCCTTTCGCGCCGCGATGGCGCCAGCCGACAATGTCGTTCAGCAGTACCGGTTCCTTGAGGCCCATGGCGATGCCGGGCCGATCGAAGGCGGCGGCCAGCAAGGTCGAACAACAATAGGCCGAATGGAAGATGAAATGCACCGGCGCGGGTGGCGGCGCTGCGCGCACGGCATCTTCGCGCCGTACCACGATGGGTTCCACGCCCTGCGCGATATATTCGTCTGTCAGGAACGGCACATCGGCGTGACGCGCGCGCGAAACCTGCAGGAACTGAAAGGCATCATGGCCCGGATCATAGCGGTGGGCCAGCCAGCGGGCATCCGCCATTAACATGGTCAGGGGCTGGGTCGAGGAAGCGCTCATCGACCCAGCCTTCGCACGGCATGGGGCCGGGGAGCAAGGCCGCAGGCAGCCGTCTTGCTTGGGCCGTCGCATCTGATAGCAGGATGGCATGAACCAGCAGATCGGACGATTTTTTCAACAGGCGGCCGAAGCCCGCCGCACTGGCCGCAACGGTGAGGCGCAGGCCGCGCTGACGCATATTCTGGCGCTCCAGCCCGGCGAGCCTCAGGCGCTCAACATGCTCGGCATGATGGCGCTGGAAAATGGCGATTTCCATGCTGCCCGCATGCATTTTCTGGGAGCGACCCAGAGCGACACCGGCGAACCTGCCCTGTGGATGAATGTGGCAGCCGCGCAGCGGGGGTTGGGCGATGGAGAAGGCGAGCGCGCTGCTCTGCAACGCGCGATCGATATCGATCAGCGTAATTTCATGGCGCAGATGCGTCTGGCCCAGTTGCAGCAGCGTCTGGGCGAAGTCCAGGCTGCCGCCGATAGCTGGAGCAAGGTGCTGGCGATGTCGTCCGGCATGGGCGATTTGCCGCCGCAACTGGTCGATACGTTGGCCGAAGCGCGTGGCTTCGTGACCAATCATCAGGCGAGGTTGGCAAGCTTCGTGGAAGACGGTGTCGCGCCGCTGCTGGCGGACGCGGACCTGCGGAGTCAGCGCCGCTTTCAAGCCTGTCTCGATCATGAATTCGGGCGGCGTCCGCTCTACCAGAACCAATGTTCCGGGCTCCATTACCCCTTCCTGCCGGCCGATGAATATTTCGATCGCGACCATTTCCCCTGGATGGCGGAACTGGAGGCGAAGACCGACGCCATCCGGGCCGAATTTCTGGGCCTGATCGAACAGCAGGGCGGCAATGTGCGCCCCTATGTTCGGCAGGATCCGGGCACGCCCGAAAATAAATGGACCGCGCTCGATGGCTCGCTCGATTGGGGCGCGGCGTTTCTATGGGAATATGGCGTGCGCAACGAAGCCGTCTGCAATGCCTGTCCCCAGACCGTCGCTGCGCTCGAAGCGCTGCCGCGAGCGGATATTCCCGGCCGCGCACCATCCGCCTTTTTCTCGCTGCTCAAGCCCCATAGCCGCATTCCGGCCCATAGCGGCGTCACCAATACACGGGCGATCATCCACCTTCCGCTCATCGTTCCACCTGGCTGTTACTTCCGCGTCGGCGGAGAAACCCGCGCCTGGGAGGAAGGACAGGCTTTCGCATTCGATGATACGATCGAACATGAAGCCTGGAATGACAGCGCTCATCTTCGTGTCGTCTTGATCTTCGACATGTGGAATCCGCATTTGTCACTTGCCGAGCAGCAGCTCTTGAAGCAATTCTATGCCACAGCTGATGCCAGCAGGGCGCAGGATGCTCTGGGGGCCGGGGTTTAAGACAAGGGATGCGATGGCCACTGTGCCGGGTTGCCTTGTCATCTGGGAGATAGAAGATGCGTATCGTCAAAGCCTTGGTCATGACTGGCCTGTTCGTGATGGCTTATCCTGCCCTCGCTCAAGACAAGCCCAAGCTCGACAAGAATGATCCCAATGCGACCCGCTGCCGGAGTTTCCCGATCACGGGATCGCTGGTGAAGAAGGAGCGCGTCTGCAAGACCAACGCGGAATGGCGCGCCATCAGCGAACAGCAGAATCGCGATGCCGATGACATGATCACCCGCAGCCGGGCGGGCATGAACCCGAACGGCTAACCCTGCCTGCCGCCCTCATGGGCGCAGGGACAATGTCTAGCTGATCGACGGGAGCGGCTGCCAGGGGCAGGCGCTCCCCTTTTCATATCTACAGCTCATCTATTCCATCTGCTCAGGCCGCTAATTTGCCCGTCTGAGATCGGTTCCATGCGTCAATATTTTTCAAATCGGGCATTGTAACATAATTACGTGTCAGGATGAAAACGGAAGACCTCCTGATGCGTTGGGTTGCACAAAAATACCTATAATTACGGGGTTTTCGGACTGTTCGCTCCGATGGGTCAAAAGAATCTCATTTGGTTTCAAAACCGTAATGGTGTTGCCAGAATGTTGCACATTTGTAAAAATCGTAACGTTTCGTAACGCAACCGGGTTTACAGCCGGTTCCATGGGGCGCACCCATGCCCCGCCTTGTGGTCTCACGGGGTCGCACTGGTCACAGCAGGTGGAAAATCCGCCGCTCCAGATAAGGGACTGGAAATTTGAAGAACGCATCGATTGCCGCATTCTTGCGGGCCGGAGTCGCGCCCGTCATTCTCGCCACCGCGCTGTTCCAGGCGCCCCTCCATGCTCAGGATGCCGCCCCCCAGGCCGATGACGGCGCCAACGACACGATCGTCGTGACCGGCTCGCTGCTGCGCCGCATCGACAAGGAAACCATTTCGCCGATCACCACCGTTTCGTCGGAAGATCTGGCGATCCGCGGCATCACCACGGTGCAGCAGGGCATCCAGAATCTGTCGGCCAATAACGGCCCGGCACTGACCAACGGCTTCTCGGCCAATGGCGCCTTTGCCGGTGGTGCGTCGGCGGTCTCGCTGCGCGGCCTGTCGACCTCTTCGACGCTGGTGCTGTTCGACGGCCTGCGTGCTGCTTATTATCCGCTGGCCGATGACGGCACGCGCAACTTCGTCGATCTCAACACCATCCCCGACGCCATCGTCGATCGGGTCGAAGTGGTGAAGGACGGCGCGTCGGCCACCTATGGCGCCGACGCGGTTGCCGGCGTGGTCAACATCATCACCAAGCGCGAAGTGAAGGGGCTGCACCTTCAGGCCGAAGCCGGCGTCGCTGAAAAGGGCTATGGCGCCAACCAGCGCCTGTCGGCCACCTATGGCTATGGCGACCTCGCCGAACAGGGCTTCAACGCTTATGTCAGCGCCCATTATCTCAAGAGCGCTGCGGTCTATAACAAGGATCTGGGCTATCCCTACAACAGCGACGACCTGTCGGGCATCTGCCATGACGGCGTCTGCGGCCCCAACAACATGGCTAATGGCGTCGATCCCAGCATCGGCTTCACCGGCCTGTCGACCGCGACCAATGTCTTCATGGCGCGCCCCTATGATGCGGCCACCGGCGCCGGCACTGGCCGTTACGCGCTGCTGAATGCCGCTGCCGGCTGCGGCAGCCTCAATCCCTATACGCTGACCGACGACGAATATGCGGCCAATGCAACGGCGCCGCGTACCGTCTGCCAGCAGGACATCACGCACGATTACAGCCAGGTTCTGCCGGAACAGCAGCGCTGGGGCATTTCGGGCCGCTTCACCAAGATCGTCGGCGACAGCGGTGAAGCCTATCTCGAACTGAACTATGAGAACAGCAAGTCCTCCTATACCGGCCTTGCCTCGATCATCCGCGCCAATGCGCCGGCCGGCATCGACTATTCGGCTTACTCGACCTCGACGGGTGCGGGCCTGCTGCGTCTGCCCGTCTATGTCTGCGCCCGTGGCACCGCCACCTGCGACGCCAGCAACGGCACGCTGAACCCGAACAACCCCTATGCCGCTCAGGGCCAGGAAGCCGCCATCATCGGCCGCCTGCCGACCAGCACCGAATATAATGAATCGGTCAGCCAGGTCTTCCGCGCTGCCGCCGGTATCAAGGGCGATTTCGGCAACGACTGGCATTATCAGGTCGATGGCACTGCCATGGTCTCGAAGCTGAAGACCACGGCCAAGGGCTATGTCTATATCCAGCATCTGCTCGATGTGATCGCGGACGGTTCGTATAATTTCATGAACCCGTCGGCGACCTCGCAGGAGACGCTCGACTATCTGACCCCGACCCAGATCAACCACAGCAAGACCCAGCTCTATCAGGGCCAGGCCAGCATTTCGAAGGAAGTGTTCGACCTGCCGGGTGGCCCGCTGCAGGTCGCGGTCGGTGTCGCCGCCCGCTATGAATCGCTCAACAATCCCAGCGGCAACCCCGACTATGATGGTCAGACGGAGCGCTATTTCCGCCTGAACGCCTTCGGCGCCAAGGGCCATCGCGACGTCGAATCCGCCTATTTCGAACTGAGCGCACCGATCGTCGAGCAGCTCGAACTGACGGCGGCGGGTCGCTACGACCATTATTCGACCGGCCAGGACAATTTCTCGCCCAAGTTCGGTGCGAAGTTCAAGCCGATCCGCGAACTGATGTTCCGGGGCACCTTCTCGAAGGGCTTCCGCATCCCCAGCTTTGCGGAAATGGGCGCTCTGCCGACCACCGGCTATGTCACCCAGTCGATCGGTTCGATGCCGCAGGAATTCATCGACCAGCATCTGAACTCGGCTGGCACCGGTCCCAACACCTATCTGACCAACTATTCGATCGGTCAGACGACGGTGGGCAACCCGAACCTGAAGGCGGAAAAGTCGCGCAACATCACGCTCGGCGCGACCTTCCAGCCGCTCAACAATGTGTCGTTCAGCGTCGACTACTATAACATCAAGAAGACCGGCGCGATCACCTCGGTGAACTTCTCGAACGCGATCGCCAACTATTATGCCACCGGGGAAACCTCCTATGATGGCGTGACGGTGATTCCGGACGAAGTCGATCAGGAACATACCGGTTCGCAGCGTCGCATCGCCTTCGTGCAAGGCAGCTTCATCAACGCCAACACGATCAAGACGTCGGGTATCGATTTCAACGCGATGGGCAAGTTCCGCCTGAGCGACAACATCACCTTCTCGACCTCGATCGATGCGACCTATGTCATCAAGCTGAACACCGAATATCCCGACGGGACGGTTGAACATTATGTCGACACGCTCGGTAACTTCAACCTGACGGCCGGTTCGGGCACGCAGCAGTGGCGTGGCAGCTGGCAGAATACGCTGGACTTCGGTAAGGCTTCGCTCAGCGCGACCGCCTATTACACCGATGGCTATAATTATTCGGCCGAGGATCAGGGCGGCGTTGCCGGCGACTGCAGCCTGGTGCCGACCAACTATGATGGTGAAGCCTATCAGGGCTGCCGCGTGAAGTCGTTCATCAGCGTCGACATGACGGGCACGATCAAGGTCAATGACCAGTTCGAGCTTTATGCCAACGTCATGAACGTCTTCAACAACAAGCCGCCGATCGATGCGACCACCTATGGCGCCTATCTCTACAACCCGGTGGTTGGAGAGTCTGCGATCCTGGGCCGCTCCTTCCGCATCGGCGCGAAGGCCAGCTTCTGACGATATAATATAAAAGGGCGGCCCTCCCTTGCGGGGCCGCCCTCCTTTCAGGACCAACTGGCGCGCGGCGCGCCCGACTTAGCCGACACTGGGTCTCCGTGCGCCGTCGCCGTCTTCACCCCATCGCCGACCGGAACCAGCCGGTCACCGACGTCCGGGCTGCGCCAGCGGAAGGCGCGACATAGCTGACGCTGTGCAATTGTGGCACGCGGAATAGGTCGAGCCTGTTGAAGGCCGGAACCCGGCCGGAAAAGCCGCCATCGGCACCATGGAACATCAGCAAGCCGCCCCATTCGGTCCGCCATCCCTTGGTCAGGCCAAAGACATAGGCGGCATGCCGATTCTTCCCCGCGACCCCATCATCATGGCCGGTCAGGAAATCGCCGCTGACATAGCGGGTCGCCTGCCCGTCGGCGAACCCGATCGCTTCGCTGCCGGTGATCGCCCGGACCAGCGCCAGCACCTCCGGCCCCGCCATGAAGCGGACGAAGGCGTCGAGCAGATGCGGCGACTGCCGGCGCGCCTGCTCCTCGTCGGGCACGCGAATACTAGCATAGCGAAACTGGAAGCCATGGCGTGCCGCCTCATGCACCGCCTGGTTCAGGGCGCCCCATTGCTGCGGCGTCATGGATTGCGCCGTCGGGCGATCGATCTCGAACAATTTCTCGTCCGAATTGAGGACGATCCGCCAATCCTCGCGCGTGTCCAGATGCGCGGCCAGCGCGCGGGCCGCCGCATCGGTCAGGAAGGGACCGATGCGGACATGCCCGTCGCGCTGATAGTCGGATCGCAGCTGGTCGATGTCGATGCCATCGGCCAACCGGAAATCCGCAACCATTGTCGTCATGCGACGCTGAGCTTCAGCGCGCCGTCGCCATCTTCCACCGTCACGGTCGATCCGTCAGGCACCTCGCCGCGCAGGATCAGGTCGGCCAGCGGATCCTGCAGATAGCGCTGTACCGCCCGCTTCAATGGTCGCGCGCCATAGACCGGATCATAGCCGACCCGGCCCAGCCAGGCGCGCGCGCCGTCGGTCAGGTTCAGCACCACCTTGCGGTCCTTCAGCAGCTTCTGCACCCGCGCCACCTGGATATCGACGATCGGCGCCATATGGCCCGCCCCCAAACGGTGGAACAGGATGATCTCGTCCAGGCGGTTGAGGAATTCGGGGCGGAAATGGCTGCGCACCATTTCCATCACCTGGTCCTCGACCTTCTCGACCGGCTCGTCGTCGGGCTGGGCGGCGATATATTGGCTGCCCAGGTTCGACGTCAGCACGATGATCGTGTTGGTGAAGTCGACCGTGCGGCCCTGGCCATCGGTCAGGCGGCCATCGTCCAGCACCTGCAGCAGTATGTTGAACACGTCGCCATGCGCCTTCTCGACCTCGTCGAACAGCACGACCTGATAGGGCCGGCGCCGCACCGCTTCGGTCAGCACACCGCCTTCCTCATAACCGACATAGCCCGGAGGCGCGCCGATCAGCCGGGCGACCGAGTGCTTCTCCATGAACTCGCTCATGTCGATGCGCACCATCGCGCTTTCGTCGTCGAACAGGAATCCGGCCAGCGCCTTGGTCAGCTCGGTCTTGCCGACGCCCGTGGGGCCCAGGAACAGGAAGCTGCCCAGCGGCCGGTTCGGATCCTGCAAACCCGCCCGGCTGCGGCGCACGGCGGTCGCCACCGCGCGCACGGCATCGGCCTGGCCGATCACCCGCTTGCCCAGTTCGGCTTCCATCGCCAGCAGCTTCTCGCGCTCGCCTTCCATCATCCGGTCGACCGGAATGCCGGTCCAGCGCGACACGACGCTGGCAATATCCTCGGCCGTCACTTCCTCGCGCAGCATCGCGCCCTTGGACGCGCCCTGGGCTTCGGCCAGCTGCTTTTCCAGCTGCGGAATGGTGCCATATTGCAGCTCGCCGGCCTTGCCATAGTCGCCACCGCGCTGCGCCTGCTCCAGCTGCAGGCGCGCCGCGTCGAGCTGTTCCTTCAGCTTGGCTTCGCTCGCGATCTTGTCCTTCTCCGCCTGCCAGCGCGTCGTCAGCTCGGCTGACTGCTGCTCCAGATTGGCGAGGTCGGTTTCCAGATTGGCCAGCCGGTCCTTCGACGCCTGGTCGCTTTCCTTCTTCAGCGCCTCGCGCTCGATCTGCAGCTGCATGATCCGCCGGTCGAGATTTTCGATCTCCTCGGGCTTGCTCTCCACCTCCATGCGGATGCGGCTCGCGGCCTCGTCCATCAGGTCGATCGCCTTGTCGGGCAGGAAACGGTCGGTGATATAGCGGTTGGACAGGGTCGCCGCCGCCACGATCGCGCCGTCGGCGATGCGCACGCCATGATGCGCCTCATATTTGTCCTTGATGCCGCGCAGGATCGAAATCGTGTCCTCGACCGTCGGCTCGCCGACGAACACCGGCTGGAACCGCCGCTGGAGCGCCGGGTCCTTCTCGACATATTTGCGATATTCGTCGAGCGTGGTCGCGCCGATGCAGTGCAGCTCGCCCCGTGCCAGCGCCGGCTTCAGCAGGTTGCCGGCATCCATCGCGCCTTCGGATTTGCCCGCGCCGATCAGCGTATGCATCTCGTCGATGAACAGGATGATCTGCCCGTCCGCGCCCTTCACCTCGTCGAGCACGCCCTTGAGCCGCTCCTCGAACTCGCCACGATATTTGGCGCCGGCGATCAGGCTGCCCATGTCGAGCGCCATCAGCGTGCGGTCCTTCAGCGTATCGGGCACGTCGCCATGGGCGATGCGTAGCGCCAGCCCTTCGGCAATCGCGGTCTTGCCGACGCCCGGCTCGCCGATCAGCACCGGGTTGTTCTTGGTGCGGCGCGCCAGGATCTGGATGGTGCGGCGAATTTCCTCGTCGCGGCCGATCACCGGATCGAGCTTGCCGGCCTTAGCCGCCTCGGTCAGGTCGCGCGCGAATTTCTTCAGCGCATCATAGCGGTCTTCCGCGCCCGCCGTATCGGCGGTGCGGCCGCCGCGCAGCTGGTTGATCGCGCCGTTCAGCGCCTCGGCGCGTACGCCGGCGGTCGCCAGCGCCTTGCCGGCCGTCGTGGTCGTCGCCAGCGTCAGCGCCAGCAGCAGCCGTTCGACGGTGACGAAGCTGTCGCCTGCCTTCTGCGCCACCTGCTCGGCGGAATCGAGCACGCGCACGGCATCATTGTCGAGGCCCGGTGTCTGCTGCGCGCCGCTGCCCGATACGGCCGGCACCCTGGCCAGCGCGGCATCGGTCTCGCGTAGCGCGGTCGCGGCATCGCCGCCCGCCGCCCTGATCAGGCCGGACGCCATGCCCTGCTCATCTTCCAGCAGCGCCTTCAACAGATGTTCGGGGCTGATCCGCTGATGGTTCATGCGGATCGCAACGGTCTGCGCCGACTGGAGGAAACCCTTGGCGCGGTCGGTGAATTTTTCGAGGTTCATTAGCATCCCCTTCAAGGCATTGCTGGCGATGTAATGTTGCAAAAATGACACACAAGGGGCGCGGGCAAAAAATCCACGCCCCTTGCCTATTTTACTTACTGCTTGGGCGCCTTGGCCGCGTCCGGTGCGAACAGGTCGCCGAAGAAGTCCGCCTTGTACCATTGCGGCGGGGTGTCGCTATCGGTCATAACCCGTGCAATGCGATAATTGGCCTCGGCAAAGCGGGCGCCCGCATCCCAGTCGATCTTCTGCGTCATGTCATCACCGGGATGATGATAGGCGCCGCTCAGAAATTCGCCCCAGGCCTTCTCGCCACCATTGGCATAGCCGGTCGCCAGGAAGACCGCGGGCACGCCCTGCTTCACGAACATATAATGGTCCGACCGCACGAAAATGGTTTCCTGCGGCATCGGGTCGGCGGCCAGCTTGATCCCCATCGGCGCAACCGCCTTGGCGACGATCGGCCCCAGCGTCGAATGGTCGGCGCCGAACGCGATCACATCGGTGAAGGGATAGAGCAGCAGCGGCATGTCCAGGTCGACATTGCCGACGATCTGCTTGCCCGGAACGGTGGGGTGGCGGGCATAATAGTCCGCGCCCAGCAGGCCCTTCTCCTCGCCGGTGGAGGCCAGGAAGACGATCGAGCGGCGCGGCTTGTTGGGCGACTGGGCCATGGCGCGCGCGACTTCCAGCATGGTCGCGATGCCGGCGCCATTGTCCAGCGCGCCATTGTTGATGCGGTCGGTGTCGGGCTTGTCGCCGGGCTTTTCCGGACTGATGCCGATATGGTCGAGATGCGCCGACAGGACGACATATTCGTCTTTCAGCTTGGGGTCACTGCCGGGCAGGATGGCGACGACATTGGGGCTGGTCACCCGCTCGCTGACGCTTTCGACCTGGATCTGGGCAGTCGACTTGAGCGCAAAGCCCTTGGGCTTGCCGCCGGCCTTGTCGGCTTGCTTGCGGATCGCGGCGATGCTGGTCGGTGCGCCGGCGAACACCGCCTGCGCCGCGGCATCGTCCAGGCTGACGCCGACCCGGATGCCGGGGGCGGCGTCGAACGGCACGCCCTCGGGCGAGACCCAGGTGAAGTCGGGCTCATCGGCGAACTGGACCATGCGGTTCCAGGGGCGGGCCTTCATCGACTGGAGGGTGCCGATGGACAGCATGCCGATCGCGCCATGCGCCTCGGCGATCTTGCCCTTGGTGGCGGACAGGTGCGCGCCTTCCTCGCTCGGCAGCCCCTTGGGATAGCCGCGCAGGGTGACGACGATCTTCCCCTTCACGTCCAGCCCGGCATAGTCGTTGAGGCCGAGCCGCGCATTTTCCAGGCCATAGCCCACGAACACCAAAGGTGCCGACACGTCCAGCTTGGGTTCGGCCGCGTTCATGCCGATCAGCACGTCGCCGGCATGGGTGAAGCTTTTGCTGCCGGCCGGACCGGTGACGGTCAGCGTGCCCGGCGTCTTGGCGCGCTCGGTCTTCTGGAAACCGATGCGCTGCAGCCAGCTTCCATTGTCGCCGGCGGGCTTTAGGCCCAGCCCGTCAAACTGGCTGGCGACATAACGGGCGGCGATCTCATGCCCCTCGCTGCCGGTGTCGCGCCCCTTAAGCAGATCGTCGGCCAGAAATTCGACATGGGCGCGCACCGCCGCGGCCGAGAAGGTCGGCGCATCGGACGCGGCCGGCGTCGCTGTTTGAGCGGGCAGGGTGGCGGGCAGCACAAGGGCGGCGGTGGCGGCCAGCAGGGCCAGGCGTTTCATGGGATCGGGGACTTTCCGTCTCTATGGATGATGGCGTGCAGACTTGCCGCTGCGCCCCGTCGCTGTCCAGCCTCCGCTTGTCGATATCATGCGTATTGCGCCGCTATCACGCCCCGCTATGCTGCGCGCCATCGCGGCGGGGTCCGTCCCGGCCGCATCGACTGCCCTCCTGTCCTAGAGGTCTTCATGATCCTTACCCGCATGTCCCGCCGGCTTCCCCTGATGCTCGGCCTGTCCGCGCTTGCGTTCGCGCCGCTTGGCTCCGCCGCGCGGGCCGCCCCGGCCACCGCCGCCGCTGCGCCCGCGCCGCTCTCCAGCCTCGTTTCGGCGGTGGACATCCCCTATCAGGAATTTCGCCTGCCCAACGGTCTGCGGGTCATCGTCCATACCGATCGCAAGGCGCCGATCGTCGCCGTGTCGGTCTGGTACCATGTCGGTTCGCGCTTCGAGCCCGCCGGCAAGACCGGCTTTGCCCATCTGTTCGAACATCTGATGTTCTATGGCTCGGAAAATGCCGACGGTCCCTTCTTCGGCCGTCTGGAGGATATCGGCGCCACCGACTGGAACGGCACGACCTGGTTCGACCGCACCAATTATTTCGAGACGGTGCCGACCGGCGCGCTCGATCGCGCACTGTTTCTGGAATCCGACCGCATGGGCCATCTGCTCGGCGCCGTGACCCAGACCAAGCTCGATGCCCAGCGCGGCGTCGTCCAGAATGAAAAGCGTATGGGCGAGAATGAGCCCTATGGCCTGGTCGAATATGCCCAGCTTGCCGGCATGCTGCCCGAAGGCCATCCCTATCGCCACTCGACCATCGGCTCGATGGCGGATCTGAACGCGGCCAGCCTGGCCGACGTCCAGAGCTGGTTCAAGACTCACTATGGCCCCAACAACGCCACGCTGGTGCTGGCCGGCGACATCGACGTGCCGACCGCCAAGGCCAAGGTTGAAAAATGGTTCGGCAACATCGCCTCCGGCCCGGCCCCGCAGGATGTCGACGCAACCGTGCCGACGCTCGACAAGGATGTGGAAAAGGTGATGCACGACAATGTCGCTGCCACCCGCCTTTACCGCAACTGGATCGTCCCCGGCGTCAATTCGCCCGACCTGCAGCAGCTTGACCTCGCCCTCTCGGTGTTCGGTGGCCTCGGCTCCTCGCGCCTCGACAATATCCTGGTCCGCGACGAGAAGGTCGCGGTCGCGGTCAAGGCCAGCATCCAGCCGTTCGAGAAGCTGTCGATGGTCGAAATCACCGTCGACGTGAAGCCGGGCCAGGATCCGGTCGCCGTGGGCAAGCGGCTCGACGCGCTGCTCGCCGACTATCTCGCCAAGGGCCCCAGCGCGGACGAGGTGCTGCGCGCCGCGACCCAGCAGCTCTCCGGCACGATCGGTGGTCTCGAAAAGGTCGGCGGCTTCTCCGGCAAGGCGGTGACCCTGGCCGAAGGCGCGGTCTATTCCAATGATCCCGGCAAATATAAGAAGGATCTCGCCATCTATGCCGCCGCGACGCCCGCCAGCGTCTCGGCCGCCGCGCGCCAATGGCTGGGCCGCCCGGTCTTCCGCCTGACCGTGTCGCCGGGCGAACGCTCGGCCGAGGATAATGCGCTCGCCGGCAATGCGCCGACGGGCAGCGCCACCATGCATCCCGCCCATTTCCGCGATCCCAATGGCCCCGCGCCAAAGGCCGGCACGCCGCCGCCGCCGACCAAGGTGGCCGAGCCGCCGATCGAGCCGGTCAAGGATCTGGTCTTCCCGCCGGTCGAGCGCGCGAAGCTCTCCAACGGCATGTCCGTCGTCTTCTCGCGTCGCGCCACAGTGCCGGTGGTGAAGGTCTCGGTCGCCTTCGACGCGGGCAATGCCGCCGACAACCGGCAGAAGCTCGGCACCGCCGCGCTCACCACCGCCCTGCTCGACGAAGGCACCACCAGCCGCAACTCGGTGCAGATTTCCGAGGAGCAGGAACGTCTGGGCGCCGGCATCAGCGCGGCCAACAGCATGGATGCCACCAATGTCGGCCTCTATGCGCTCAAGCCCAATCTCGACGCCTCGCTCGGCCTGCTCGCCGACATCATCCGCAACCCCGCCTTCGATCCCAAGGAAGTGGAACGGCTGCGCAGCCAGATGCTGACCCGCATCGCCGCGGAAAAGACCCAGCCCATGGCCATCGCCCAGCGCATGCTGCCGCCGATGCTCTATGGCCAGGCCCATCCCTATGGCATTCCCTTCACCGGTTCGGGCACCGAAAGCGGGGTGAAAGCGGTGACGCGCGCCGATCTGGTCGCCTTCCATGACACATGGATGCGCCCGGACAATGCGACCATCTTCGCGACTGGCGACACGACGCTGGCCGAACTGCTGCCGCTGCTCGAAAAGCGCTTCGGCGACTGGAAGGCGCCGGCCCTTGCCAAGGGCGCCAAGCTGTTCCGCATGGACCGCATGATGCGCCCGTCGCGCATCGTCCTCATCGACAAGCCGCAAAGCCCGCAGTCGATGATCCTCGCCGGCCAGCTCACCAACAAGTCGGGCACCGACAATCCGGTCACCCTCATCACCGCGAACGAGGTGCTGGGCGGCAGCACCACCTCGCGCCTGACCATGGACCTGCGTGAGGCCAAGGGCTGGGCCTATGGCGCGGGCACCGGCATGCCCGGCGTCAAGGAAACCATTCCGCTGCTGGTCTATGCCCCGGTCCAGACCGACAAGACCGGCGAATCGATCATCGCCGCGCGCCAGGACATCAAGGATTTCCTGACCAGCAAGGGCACGACCCAGGCGGAGCGCGACCAGACGATCAATGGCCAGATCCTGTCGCTGCCCGGCAGCTTCGAAACCTCGTCCGACCTGCTCTCGGCGATGATGCGCAACAATCTGCTCGGCCGGCCCGACGACTATTACGCCACCCTGCCGGCGACCTATCGCGCCATCACCGCGGCGCAGATGGATCAGGCCGCGCGCGAGGCGATCAATCCCGATCGGCTGATCTGGGTCGTGGTCGGCGATGCGAAATTGGTGAAGCCCCAGCTTGACGCGGTCGGCCTGCCGGTGGAAATGGGCACATTGGCTGATTGACGCTAACGTAAAGGAGAAGTGAGATGGCTGCAGTGGATGGTGCCTATGATTGCGTGGCTAAGACCCCGCTGGGCGAACAGACCGGCGTGTTCACCGTGATCAGCACGGGCGACCGCTTCAACGGCACCTTTGCCGGCATGATGGGCTCGCTCGACGTCAAGGATGGCGTGGTTGCCGGCAACAAGCTGACCTGGAAGATGGAAATGACCATCCCCATGCCGATGACGCTGGAATGCGAAGCCGAAATCACCGGCGAAAGCCTGACCGGCACGATGCAGCTCGGCGCCTTTGGTGCCGCGCCCTTCACCGGCACGCGTCGCGCATAATCCCGATCGGCTGCGGCCCGGTTCATGCCGGGCCGCAACCGACATTACCAAAAATTCATGGCCGACCCGTTGCACTGTAAAATTAGTTAGCTATCTAAGCGTTCGTGAATCGGACCGAACTTCAGCGCGCGCTGGCGCATAATATGCCGCAGATCGCGCGCCTCTGGCGCCAGCTTGCCGATTCCACCCTGGCCGAATTCGGCGTCTCCAATTCCGCCGGCTGGTGCCTTCTCTATCTCGACCGGCTGGGCGCCGACGTGCGCCAGATCGAACTGGCCGATGTGCTGGGCATCACCCAGCCTTCGCTGGTCCGCACCCTCGACCATCTACAGGCCGCCGCCCTGATCGAGCGCACCCCCAATCCGGAGGATCGCCGGTCCAACTGCCTGTCGCTCACCACCTCCGGCCGCGACCTGGTCGGTCGCATCGAAACGCGGCTCAGCAACATGCGCAATGACCTGCTCGATGGTGTGCCAGAGGCGGATATCGAGACGGCGGTCAATCTGTTAGAACTGCTGCGACGCCGTATCGGGGAGCGCCGGGGCCAGTCATGAAAAAGGCCGCTTTGTCAGCCTGGAGCGAGCGCCTCGGCGTTCCCGCCGCGCTATTCTCGCTCAAATGTTTCCTGGCGGCGATGCTGGCCCTTTATGTGGCGCTCAGCATTGGGCTGGAACGCCCCTATTGGGCCTTCCTTACCTCCTATATCGTCGCCCAGCCGCTCGCCGGCGCGGTGATTTCCAAGGCGATCTTCCGCGCCATCGGCACCATCGTCGGCGCCGCCTTCTCGGTTGCGATCGTCCCGCCCTTGGTCAATTCGCCCGAACTTCTGACCCTTGCCATGGCCGCCTGGCTGGCGCTTTGCGTCTTCGTCTCGCTGCTCGATCGCACGCCGCGCTCCTACATGTTCGTGCTGGCCGGCTACAGCGCCTGCCTGATCGTCTTCCCCGACGTCGACTCGCCCCAGACCATCTTCACCGTTGCAACCCTGCGCGTGCAGGAAATCTGGATCGGCATCGCCTGCGGCAGCATCGTCCATGGCGTCGTCCTGCCCGGCTCGATCACCGGCAACCTCTTCGCCCGTGTCGAAGCCATGCTGCGCGATGCCGAACGCTGGTCGCGCGATGCGATCGCGACCGATCCGGTGCCCGGCCTTGATGCCGAACGTCGCCGCCTGGCGCAGGATGTCACCGAACTGCACCAGATGTCGATCCATCTGCCCTTCGACATCAGCCGCCTCGCGCCGCGCGTCCGCACCGTGCGCGCGATGCAGGACCAGCTCTCGCTGCTGCTGCCGCTCGGCGCCGCGGTCGAGGATCGGCTGGCCATGCTGAAACAGGCCAATGGCGGCATCGTCCCGGCCCAGGTCGAACAGCTGATCGCCGATGCGCGCGACTGGCTCGATCATCCCGGCACCGACAGCGCGACCCGCGCCGCCGGCGCCCAGGCGCTGATCGACCGCTGCGCCGCGCTGGAACCGACAGCCGACAGCCATATGGATTGGGCCGGCATGATGCGGCTCAGCCTCTATTCGCGGCTCGGCACGCTGATCGCCGTCCATCGCGACTGCCGCGACCTGTTCGACCAGATGCTGACCCACAGCCGCAGCCCGGTGACGCCGCGCGTCGCCGAACTGCTGGAGGGGCGCCGCAACCGCGAACTGCATCGCGATTATGCCGGGGCCGCGCGCGGCGCCTTCGCCGCTTTCATGACGGTGACGATCGGCTGTGCCTTGTGGATCGGCAGCGGCTGGCATGATGGCGGCAGCGCGGTGATGCTGGCCGGCGTCTTCCTTGCGCTCTTCTCGGCGTCGGACAATCCGCTCGCCCCGCTCAAGGGCTTCATGATCGGCACGATCATCGCCACCTTCCTCGGCGCCCTCTATGGCTATGCCATCATGCCCCGGCTCGACGGCTTCGCCATGCTCGCCCTGGCCTATGCGCCGCCGCTGCTGGTGTTGGGCGCGATGATGGCCTCGCCGCGCTGGATGGGCATTGCGCTGCCGACGCTGCTCGGCCTGGGCAGTCCGGTGCTGCTCTCCAGTGCCTATGTCAGCGCCTTCGCCTCCTATGTGAACGGCTCGGTGGCACAGCTTGTCGGCATCTGGTTCGCCATCATCATGGCCGGCCTGCTGCAATCGGCCGGGGTGGAGCGCGCCGTGCGCCGCACCGTGCGCGCCGGCTGGGCGGATATCGCCACTCGCGCCAACCTCATGACCCAGCCCGATGTGCGCGGCTGGATCAACCGCATGCTCGATCGCATCGCGCTGCTCGCCCCACGCCTCGCCGCCATCCGCACCGACAGCGGCAAGCCGCTCTATGACGCACTGCGCGACCTGCGCACCGGTGTCGCCATCGGCGAATTGCGTCAGCTCCGCGTCGATCTTCCCTTTGACGAAGGCGCTCCGCTCGGCCGGGTGCTGGGCGGCGTGGCCGACCATTATCGCCGGCTCGATCCCGATGCGCCGGCCGCGGCCGACCCCGCCCTGCTCGATGACATCGACAGCGCCATCGGCGACCTGGCCGCCAATCCCGCGCCTTCGGTCCGCCGCGATGCGATCCTGGCGCTGGTCAGCCTGCGCCGTAATCTCTTTGCCGACAGCGCCGGCTATCGCATGCCCCCCATGACCCCAAAGATCCCCCTGACCGGAGTTCCCACATGACCGGCGAATTGTCCATCGACGGGGTCTTCTTCCCCACGCTGCTGGCGCTGGCGCTGGCAGCGCTCATCCTCACCTATGGCCTCACCCGCCTGATCGCGGCGTTCGGCCTCTACCGCTTTCTTGCCTATCGGGCCCTCGTCGACCTCAGCCTGTTCGTGCTGACGCTCGGGGGCCTGTCCATTCTCGTTCCGATGCTGGGAATCCGCCTATGAACCGCCTGACCGGGACGCTGATCCGCAGCGCCGCCACCATCATCATCGTCATTCTCGCCGTCATCGTCGCGGTGTGGATGTGGAACCATTATGAGCGCAGCCCCTGGACCCGCGACGGCCGCGTGCGCGCCGACGTGGTGCGCGTGACCCCCGATATCGGCGGCCTCGTCACCTCGGTCGCGGTGCGCGACAACCAGCAGGTGAAGGCGGGCGACCTGCTCTTCGTCATCGACACGCCGCGCTATGCGCTGGCGCTGGAACAGGCGGAGGCGCAGATCGCCAGCGCCCAGGCCACGCTCGGCCAGGCCCGGCGAGAGGCGACCCGCGATCTGGCGCTGGGCGATCTTGTCGCCAAGGAAAGCCATGAACAGAATGTCGCCCGCGTCGCCACGGCGCAGGCCGCGCTGGCCGAGGCGCGGAGTGCGCGCGACGCCGCCGCCTTGAACCTCAAGCGCACCCAGGTCCGTGCCTCGGTCAACGGCGTCGTCACCAATCTCGATCTGCATCCCGGCGACTATCTTGGCGCCGGCACCCAGGCGATGGCGTTGATCGACAGCGACAGCCTGCGGGTGGAGGGCTATTTCGAGGAAACCAAGCTGCCTTTGGTCTGCATCGGCGCGCCGGTCACCGTCCGCCTGATGGGCGAGAAGCAGGATCTGCACGGCAAGGTCGAAAGCATCGCCTATGGCATCAATGACTCGACCCGCAGCGATTCCGGCAACCTTCTGCCCACGGTGGAGCCGACCTTCTCCTGGGTCCGCCTCGCCCAGCGCATCCCGGTCCGGGTGAAGCTCACCAATGTCCCGGCCAATATCACGCTGATCTCCGGCCGCACCGCCACGGTCACGGTCGAACCGGCGAAGAAGGATGCCAAGCCGGGAAGCTGCCGCCATGCGTAAGGGCCTTGCTGCATCCTTGATGGCACTGGCGCTCAGCGCCTGCGCCACCGCCGGGCCGGACTATCATCCGCCCGAGCATTCGGCCGCGACCGCGCCGGGCGCGCAGGGTAATTTCCAGTCGGCCCAGGGTGCGGACTTCAGCAATGCCGACCTGCCCGATCATTGGTGGAAACTCTATAACGACCCCCGGCTCGACGCGCTGATCGCCGAAGCGCTGACCGCCAATACCGACCTGCGCGTCGCCGATGCCAATCTCACCGCGGCGCAGGCAGTGCTGCGCGAGACCGAGGCGGGGCGCCAGATCAGCACCACGATCAGCGGCGGCGAAACGCTGGCGCGTCCCTCGGGCGTGACCCAGCATCTGCCCGGCTCGGTCAGCTATGATTTCGGCCTCAGTGCCTCCTATCCGCTCGACCTCAACGGCCGCATCCGCCGCGCGATCGAATCGAGCGGTGCCAATGTCGAGGCGGTGACCGCCGCGCGCGACTATGTCCGCGTCAGCGTCGCCGCCGCCACGGCCAAGGCCTATGCCCAGGTCTGCGCCGCCAATTATGCGCTCGGCGTCAATCGCCGGGTCGTCTCGCTCCAGCGCGATACGCTCAACGCCACCCAGCGCCTGTTCAAGGGTGGTCGCGGCACCGCCTTCGACGTCAGCCGCGCCCAGGCGGCGGTGGACCAGAGCGAGGCGACGCTGCCCGTTTATGAAGCGCAGCGCCAGAGCGGCCTCTATCTGCTCGCCACCCTGCTCGGCCGTCCGCCGGCCGATTACCCCAGGGATGTGGAAGGCTGCGCCACCCTGCCGTCGCTCGGTGCGCCGCTGCCGGTGGGTGATGGCACCGCACTGATCCGCCGCCGCCCGGATATCCGCCAGGCCGAACGCATGATCGCGTCCGATACCGCGACTTTGGGCGTTGCCATGGCCGATCTCTATCCGCAGGTCAGCATCGGTGGCTCGGTCGGCCTGTCCGGCCCGCTCAAGGATTTCGGCTCCGGCTCCGCCTTCGGCTTCAGCCTCGGCCCGCTCATCAGCTGGACCTTCCCCAACCGTCCGGTGGTCCGCGCTCGCATTGCCCAGGCCGATGCCCAGGTGCAGGCCGATCTCGCCAGCTTCGACGGCAGCGTGCTGGAAGCGCTGCGCCAGACCGAAACCGCGCTCGAAACCTATCGCCGCGATGCGGAAAAGGCCGCCGCGCTCGATCGCGCGCGCGACAGCGCCAATGTCTCGGCGGGGCAGGCGAACAAGCTGTTCCGCTTTGGCCGCAGCGATTTCCTCGACCTGCTCGACACCCAGCGCAGCCTCGCCAGCGCCGAATCCTCGGCCGCGGCCGCCCGCGTCCAGCTGGTGCAGGACCAGATCGCCATCTTCCTGGCGCTGGGCGGCGGCTGGACCTCAGACGATGTCGGCAACCAGAGCGCGGGGAACGCGCAGCAATGATCCGTGGCGCGCGCCGGCCGGCATGGTCAGGCGCGCGCTGACTTCGGTCCAGCTGACCATGTCGCGCGTCATCGCCGCGCCCCAGCGGCCCTCCTTGTAGACGTCATAATAGCAGAGCAGCGCATCGCCGACCTGCGCGCTCATCGGCCCTTCGACCCAGCCGGGCGAGAAGGGTGGCGACAGGGGGCCGAACGGCCCGGTCGGGCTGTCCGCCTTGGCCACCTGCAGCCATTTGTGCGGCGGCTGCACCGTCTCGTCCTTGACGATCAGGTATAGGCCGCCGCCCGGCGCCTGCGCGAACGTCCCGTCGATCACGCTGAAGCCGGGATCATAAAGCGGCGCGGGCGCGCTGAACGTCTCGAAATCGGCCGTGCTGACCGACCAGAGCCGATGATTATAGCCCGATTCCGACGTCCCCGCCGTTTCGGTGAAGCGCCCCTCCACCGTGCTAGACCAGAACAGGATATGCCGCCCGGTCGCCGGATCGCGCACCGCCTCGGGCGCCCAGCAATTGCGGGTGCCCGGCACGTCCTGCATGACCGGGATGGCGCGCTGCTCCGACCAGTGGACCAGATCGCGGCTGGTCGCATGGCCGATCGTCACCCCTTCCCAGGCGGTGGTCCACAGCAGATGATAGACGCCCTTGTCCGCGAACAGATAGGGGTCGCGCATCAGCTTCTTCTCGCCCACCTGCGGCACCAGCAGGCTGCGCCCGTCCGCCAGCGTGCGAAAGGCAAAGCCATCCTCGCTCACCGCCAGTTTGAGGCCGTCGGCCTCGCCCTTGCCGGTGGTGAAATAGGCAAAGACCAGCAGGTCATCGGCGCGCGCCGCCGACCGGGTAGCGCACCCCGCCAGCGCCAGCGCGCCCAGCCCCAATGTGAAGTCGCGCCGTCTCATCAGCGATAATCCTTGGCCATTTGCGGGTAGAGGTCGATCAGCTCATTGGCGACATAGTCGCCGCCATGGCCCATCGGCCCGGTCGGTTCGGGTTTCGGCACGGCCGGCTGCTGCGATGCCAGCCCGCCCGGCGCCTCCGCCCCGTTCAGCCCCTGGCTGATCAGGTCGGGCTTGGCGCCTTCGCCGGCATTATGCCCATCCTGGTCGAAAATCGCCTCCTGGTGCCGGATCGGCTCCCAGATAAACGTGCCCCAGCCATGCTTGCCGGGCAGGGCATGGACCAGATCGTTGATATAGCGCTTGCGGCTCGAATATTCGGCGACCAGCAGCCCCTTGTCGGGATAGCGCTTCACATATTCGCTGAAGGTCGTGGCCCAGTCACCCTGCGCCCGCTGCTGGTAGCAGGAAAAGCCGACCACATCGAAATCCACCTGCCGTGCGATCAGCGCATCGCTCCATTCGCGCACGATCGGCCAGTGCCGGCCCAGATGATTATGCACCTGGATCGCCACCCCCGGTTCGGCCCGGCGCGCACCGGCAATCCCGGCGCGCAGCAATGCGGCAAAGCCGTCGAATCCGCCAACCTCGCCGACTTTGGCATGATTGGCGTCGGTCACCGGATTGCCGGTCGACGTCGACAGCTTCACCCGGCCATAAGGCCACAACATGCCGAAGGTCGTTTCATTGCCAATCACCGCCATGTCGACCGGCGCGCCGCCCGCGCGCATCGCCACCAGCGTGTCATGGGTATGCGCCTCGACCGCCTTGGCCAGCGCCGGCAGGTCATAACCGGCCCAGGCCGCCGGCACCGCCTGATGCTCCGGATCGGCCCAGGTGTCGCTATAATGGAAACTCAGCACCAGCCCCATGCCGGCATCGCGCACCCGCTTGCCCAGCTTCACCGTCTGGGCCAGGCCGGCCCAGCCCTTGTCCGGCTCCCGCCTGGAATAGCCCTTGGCCGGATCGACGAAGATGCGCAGCCGGATCGCATTGAACCCGGCATCGCGCAGGATCAGGATCGGGTCTTTCTGCACACCGTTCGCGAAATAGCGCGCACCGGCCGCTTCATCTTCGGGCACCCAGCTCACATCGGCGCCGATCAGATAGGGGCCGGGCCGCGCGCCATTCTTGCTTACCTTGGCCAGCGCCGGCCGGGCCAGCAGGGGCAGGGTGGCAAGACCGAATGTGCCGCGCCGCGTAAACCGGGTCATGCCTTCACCTCCATGCGATATTCCGGGACGATGCGCAGCACCTCCAGCGTTGCCACCTGTTCCCCCGCCGGCAGCTTCGCCCGCGCTGCATCATCCAGATAGATGGGTGCATCGGCGCGCAGCGGCATCACCGTCAGCGTCCAGGGCCGGCCCAGCCGCGCGGCAAAGCGCTTCAGGCCGATCCGCCAGACCCGCCCGTCCCAATAGGCATCGTCCAGCATGTCGGGGCCATCGAACAGCCGGCCGATATCGCCGCGCCAGTCAATCTCCAGAAAGGCGTCGCCGCCCTTCGCCAACACATCCTTCGGAATGGTGAAGCTAAAGGCCGCCGCCGCCTTGTGCGCCTCGGGCAAAGGCTGCATCGCCGCCTTGGCCGGCCCGCCAATCTCGATCGGCGGCGCCGTGCCGGCCTCGCGCGTCTGGGTGAAGGGCAGGGGCGCGATGGCTGTCGCTTTCGCCGTCATCATCGCCGCCTTGCCGGGCAATATCTGCCAGGCGAAACGCGCCTCGCCACGCTGGCGCAGCTCCAGCCCGTCCGGCCCGAACAGCGCATCCGCCGCGCTCAGCACCACGCGCCGCTCGCCACCGATCTCGCCGACCCAGATGCGCTTTGCCGCGTCCCGCTCGATCAGCAGCAACCGCACCGATCGCCCCTCAGCGCCGGTCACCTGTACCGGGCGCGTCGCGGATGGCGGCACCTGCACGATCACCCGTCCACCTTCGCTGCGCGCCGGCGCATCGACCTTCGTCCCGGCCGGGAAGGCCAGCTCCACGGGGCCGGGCAGGCAGGCCGCCATCACATGGATCGGCCCGTCGCTGTCGGCGATGCGCGTCACCGGCTGCGCCGTCGCCCAGTCGAGCCGCACCCCGTCCAGATCCATGCCGATCGGCCAGAAGAAATTGTCGCCTGGCGCGATCGTCACCGGCCGGCTCGGTAGGCGAACCGGGCCGCCGGCCAAAGTCACATTGAACTGCGTGCCGGGATGCGCCGCCGTGCCATATTGGCGGACATGATTGTTGACGAACAGGAAGCCGGAGTCGCCCTTCGCCCGCACCGCCCAGCGCAGTGTCTTCAGGTCATCCTTGTCTGCCGGCAGCACGGCCGGCGCATGCACCGTCATCGGCGCCAGCGTCTCGCCATATTCGGCCAGGAAATAATGGAGCGGGCGCAGCGCCGCGCTCACCGGATTGACCTCGCCATATTGGCCGATCGGCGCCTGGAAATCATAGGCGATCGCCGGGCAGTCATTATAGCCGCCCGACCGCTGCGTTTCCTCCAGCATGCGCCCGTTCGCCATCGGGTTGGCGCCGCCATGGAACATATAATAGCCCAGCAGATTGACGCCCGATCCGACCTGCGTCGTCACCGCCGCCGCCACGTCGGCCGGCTGCAGCAACGGCCGCCGCCGATACATGACCGGCACGCCGCCGCCATATTCCGCGCCCAGGAAGGGCGTATCTGCCATGTCGCTGTCGGCATCGCCGCGCCGCCCGCCGCGCGTCTGCGCGCCCAGGTCGCCGCTCACCCGGCTGTCGAAGCGGAACAGGTAATTTTCCTTGGGCGGCAGCTTGACCGTCTTCGCCGACCAGGGTTCGTCGGGATAGCCGCCATGCACCGGCACCACCTCGCCCTTGGGATAGACGGTCTGGTCCCATCCGGTCACGGTATAGAGCGGCACGTCGAAGCCGATCCGCAGCGCCAGCGCCTTCAGCGCCGCGATATGCTCCCGGCCCTGGCCGGGGCCGCCCAGATTATATTCATTCTCGACCTGCATGCCGATGATCGGCCCGCCATCCTTCCACATCAGCCCCTTGAGCTGATCGTGCAGCCCGCGCCAGAAGCGCTCGACCTGCGCCATATAGGCCGGGTCGTTGCTGCGCGTGCGGGTGCTGCCGGCGATCCAGTCGGGAATGCCGCCAAAGCGCGCCTCCGCATGGCCCCAGGGGCCGGGCCGCAGGAAGAAGAGCAGACCATGTTTCTGGCAGAGCCGCACGAAACGCCCGATATCGCGGTCGCCGGTCCAGTCGATCCTGCCGGGCGCCAGTTCGACATGGTTCCAGAGAACATAGGAGGCGACGATGCCGACACCGACCGCCTTCATCTTCAGCAATTCCTCTTCCCAATATTCGCTCGGGAAGCGGGTGAAGTGAAACTCGCCCATCACCGGCAGCCAGGGCCGGTCGTCGCGGGTTAGATAGAGATTGGTGATGCCGATCCGGCCCTGCGGCCCGGCGCCGGTGCCCATATGGAGATGCCCGGATTTGAGCGGCAGGCCCGGCTTGCGCGCATCCAGGCTGTTGGCCGTCTGGGCCAGGGCGTCAGCGGGAAGGGCGAGGCCCAGGCCGGCAAGGCCCGTGGCAGTCAGCGCCGTGCGCCGGTCGATATCGGGCATCCGTCCTCCTGTGGTGAAACGGGAGGCTGAGCCCTCCTCTTTGGTCAAGGTTGTCCTGCGCCCACCCGCTGGCAGGCGCAGGACGGGATATCAGCGGGCCAGCCAGCCGCCATCGACGGCCAGGACATGGCCATGGATATAGTTTGCCGCCGGCGAGGCGAGGAACACGGCGGCGCCGCCGATATCGCTCGGGTCGCCCCAGCGGCCGGCCGGGATGCGTTCCTGGATCTGGCGGTTGCGGGTCTCGTCGGCCTGCAGCGCGGCGGTGTTGTTGGTCGCGATATAGCCCGGCGCGATCGCGTTGACGTTGACGCCCCTGGCCGCCCATTCGTTCGCCAGCAGCTTGGTGAGGCCGGCGACGCCGCTCTTGGACGCAGTATAGCTCGGCACCCGGATGCCGCCCTGGAACGACAGCAAGGAGGCGATGTTGACGATTTTGCCCGAGCCCTGTGCCAGCATGTGCCGCCCGGCCGCCTGGGCGAGGAAGAAGGTGGACTTCAAATTGGTGTCGATCACCGCGTCCCAGTCTTCCTCGGTGAAGTCGACGCTGTCGGCGCGGCGGATGATGCCGGCATTGTTGATGAGGATGTCGAGGCCGCCCAGTTTCTCGATCGTCTCGTCGACGACGCGCTGCACCGGCTCGATGCTCGACAGGTCGGCCGAGACGATCTCCGCCTTGCGGCCGAGCGCGCGAACTTTCTCGACGGTCTCTTCCGCCGGGGTGCGGCCGACCGCCGCGATGTCGGCGCCGGCCGCCGCGAGCGACAGCGCGATCGCCTGGCCAATGCCGGTATTGGCGCCGGTGACGATGGCGACCTTGCCGGTCAGATCGAAGATAGTGCTCATATAAGCTCCAAATCCCCCTCCCTTCAGGGAGGGGTTAGGGGAGGGCATGTGAGGGGAGAGGGCGTGACAGCCTCTCCCCCTTCTGGCTTAGGCCAGCTGGCAGATATCCAGCACGTTCATGTCGGTATAGTCCTGGTTCTCGCCGGCCATCGCCCAGATGAAGGCATAGGCCTTGGTGCCCGATCCCATATGGATCGACCAGGGCGGCGAGATCACCGCTTCCTCATTGGCCATGACGATGTGACGCATCGCGTCGCCCTCGCCCATATAGTGGAAGACGCGGTCGGCATCGCCATCCAGCTCGAAATAGAAATAAATCTCGCTGCGGCGCTCATGGATGTGCGGGGGCATGGTGTTCCACACCGAACCGGGCTTGAGCACGGTGAGGCCCATGACCAGCTGCGCGCTGTCGCAGATGCCGGGGATGACGAGCTGGAAGATGGTGCGCTCGTTGGATTCTTCCAGGCTGCCGCGCTCCAGCGCATTGGCGTCGGCGATGCCGAGCTTGCGGGTGGTGAACGCCTTGTGCGCCGGGCAGGAGGCGAGATAGAAACGCGCGCCAGCGCCGGCGAATTCCACATCCTTGGCGCCCATCGTCACATAGAGGCAATCCTTGTTGCCGAGCGTGAAGACTTCGCCGTCGACGGTCACGGTGCCTTCGACGCCCGAGACATTGACGATCGCCAGTTCGCGCCGTTCCAGGAAGGGATGGCCCGCCGCCGAAGCCGGCTCGGTCTGCGCCGGCAGCTTCACCGGTGCATCGGCCACCGCCACGCCGCCGATCACGAAGCGCTCGGCATGGGTATAGTTCAGCACGCATTCGCCGTCACGGAACAGCCCGCCGATCAGATAGCGATCCCGCAGCTCCTCGTTCGACACGCACTCCATCATGTCGGGGTGGGTCGCATAATAGGTCTTGTCGAACATCGGAAATCTCCATCTAAACTTTGCGGAAGCTTATAACGGCGCAGGCGGCGAATGTAAGCCTGTTTTCCCGGAATGTGGACTATTGTTCCGACATATGAGGAAAGTCGCCGCGTAACAGGATGACGTGCAGGAAACGAGGGCCATGGGCGCCGCGCACATAGGTACCCTCGATATCGGTCGTACCCGACACGCCGGTGACCCAATAATGGGCGCGCGGCTGCGGCCCGGCCAGCGGCGCTTCCTCCAGCCAGGGGGCGATGTCCGCCACGCGCAGCAGCACCAGATGGTGCAGGGTCAGGAAATTGGGCAGCATCGGCGCCTGCGGGCTGGTCTCGAAGACCAGCGACCCGGTCTCGGCAATCCCCTTGCGCGCGATCGCCAGCGCCGCCGCTTCGTCGGGCGCGGCGCCCTGATGCAGGGCAAAGCCGCTCCAGTCGCAGCCCGACAGGCGCGGGTCGGGCGGCAGGCACAGCGCGCGCGCCTCGCCCTGCGCGTCCAGATAGCGCGCGACCGCAGCGGGCAGATCCGATATCGTTTCGATAACGTCATGACTGACGCTGACGCTGGGCAGCGCCAGCCGCGCCAGAAATTCCGCCTCGACATGGGCGACATCGACCGCCGGCCGTTCCGGCGTGCCGAGCAGCGCCGCAGCCTCCGCCGCTATGTCAATGTCGCTGTCATCTTTCAGCCGACTGAGGATGGCTTCGCGCGCATTCATCGGCCGTTTTCCTTGCGATATTGCTCCATGAAGGTCTGCGCCGCCGGCTTGGGCATGTCGCGATAGCGGGTCCAGCCGCCCGCCAGAGGCAACTTGCTGATCCAGCCCTTGCTGCCCAGTAGCCGCATCGCCCGCACCGCCATGCTGGTGCCGATCCGATAGAGCCGTGGCCGGGTCGCGACCCAGGCCCATAGGCCCAGCCCCGCGCGCAAGGATTGCGGCTCCAGCCCCTCGCGCCAGCTCTTCTCCCGCCAGCCGCGCAGCAGCGTCGGCAGCGGGATGCGCACCGGACACACTTCCTGGCACTTGCCGTTCATGGTGCAGGCATTGGGCAGATCGCGGCTCTGCTTCAGCCCGTCCAGCACCGGGGTCAGCACCGCGCCCATCGGCCCCGGATAGGTGCCGCCATAGGCATGGCCGCCAATCTGCCGGAACACCACGCAATGGTTCATGCAGGCGCCACAGCGGATGCAGCGCAGCATCTCGGCCAGCCCTTCCTCGCGCATCTGGGTGCGGCCATTGTCGACCAGCACGATATGCATCTCTTCCGGCCCGTCCCGGTCGCCGGGGCGCTTGGGGCCGGTGTAGAAGGTCGTGTACTGGGTCAACGCCGCGCCGGTCGCCGACCGCGCCAGCATCCGCAGCATATGCACGGCATGGGGCATGCTGGGCACGATCTTCTCGATCCCGGCGGTCACGATATGGACGCGCGGCGGGACGAGCGACAGCTCGGCATTACCCTCATTGGTGACAGTGCAGATCGCGCCGGTGTCGGCGATCAGGAAATTGGCGCCGGAAATGCCGACATCCGCGCCCAGCATCTGCGTGCGCAGCTCGCGCCGCGCGCTTTCCGCCATAGCGGCGATCGTCTCTTCCTCATGCGGCGTGCGATGCTTCGCCTTGAACAGGGCGGACACCTGCTCGCGGGTCTTGTGCATCGCCGGCCAGATGATGTGTGAGGGCCGCTCGTCGGCCAGCTGGATGATATGTTCGGCAAGGTCGGTCTCGACCCGGCCGATGCCCGCTTCGGCCAGCGCATGGGGCAGGCCGATCTCCTCGCCCAGCATCGACTTGGAGCGGGCGACGCTCTTGGCCTTCGCCGCCTTGCACAGGGCGATGACGATGTCGCAGGCCTCGTCGGCGGTGCGCGCCCAATGGACCTTCGCCCCGGCGGCGATGGCGTTCGCCTCGAACTGCTCCAGATAATGGCCCAGATGGGCGACGACATGGTCCTTGATCGCCGCCGCACGGGTGCGCGCTGCCTGGAAATCGGGAAAGGCGTCGACCGCGACCGCGCGCTTGGCCTCGGCCGTGCCTGCCGTCCGCTCGACCGCGACCTTCAGGATGCGGTCGGCCAGCGCCGCGTCGGCGCGGTCCTTGAAACTGGTCGCTTCGGCCGGTGCGCCGCTCATGCCTCTTCCCCGATCGCCGGGCCATCGCCCATGCCGGCGATCAGTTCGATCGCGTGGAACGCCCGCACCTTGCTGCCCTGGCGGTTGAGCTTGCCCGCCATGTTCATCAGGCAGCCGAGGTCGCCGGCCAGCAGCAGGTCGGCGCCGGTCGCCTCGATCGCGTCCGCCTTCTCGCCGACGATCGCGTTGGAAATCGCGGGATATTTGACGCAGAAGGTGCCGCCGAAACCGCAACAGGTCTCCTCGCCCGCCAGCGGCGTCAGCTCCAGCCCGGCGATCGGCTTCAGCAACCGGCGCGGCTGCGCCTTGACGCCCAGCTCGCGCAGCCCCGAGCAACTGTCATGATAGGTCGCCTTGGCCTCCATCTGCACGCCCTCGGGCTTCCACCCGCATTGCTCGTCCAGATAGGCCATGATCTCCCATGTCTTGGCCGCCACCGCCTGCGCACGCGGCAGCCATGCGGGATCATGCTCGAACAGTTCTGGATAATGGCAACGGATCGTGCCGCCGCACGACCCCGACGGCACCACCACCGCTTCATAGGGTTCCAGCGCGACGATCGTCTGTTTCGCCAGCGCGATCGCATGATCGGTGTCGCCGCTGTTGAGCGCCGGCTGGCCGCAACAGGTCTGGCCCTCGGGCACGATCACGTCGCAGCCCGCCGCCTCCAGCGCGCGGATCGCGGCAAAGCCGATGCGCGGGCGCATCATGTCGACCAGGCAGGTGACGAACAGGGCAACCTTATGCTGGGTCACACGCCATGCCTCTTGGCAAAGGCCAGGAACAGATCGGGCCAGGGCGCGGCTGATTTGGCCTGGGCCGTGATGCCGAAGCCATGGCCGCCATTTTCGAACAAATGGCATTCGGTCGGGATCTTCTGCGCCCGCAGCGCCGCCAGCATGGCGATGCTGTTGTCGACCGGCACCGCCGGATCGTCGATCGCATGGGCCAGGAACACCGGCGGCGTCTGCGCGCTCACATCCTGGTCCAGCGAATAGGCACGCATCCGTTCGGGCGAAGGATTCTCGCCCAGCAATTGCGTGCGCGACCCCTTGTGGACGAACGGC
This sequence comes from Sphingobium sp. LF-16, assembly GCF_003711185.1. Classification (NCBI taxonomy): domain Bacteria; kingdom Pseudomonadati; phylum Pseudomonadota; class Alphaproteobacteria; order Sphingomonadales; family Sphingobiaceae; genus Sphingobium; species Sphingobium sp. LF-16. The sequence continues at coordinate 3,806,235 of NZ_CP029335.1, forward strand.
CCCTCCATCTGGATCACCGGATACATATAGGCGGCGACGGCGGCCTTGATCGGCTCGCGATCGGCGGCATCGACCGGCTTGTAGCTTTCCACCGGCGTCCGGCTGGTCAGCCAGGCGGCCAGATGCCCGCCGGCCGAAAAGCCGATCACGCCGACCCGATTGGCGTCGAACTTCTCCTTGCCCGCCAGGCTGCGCACCAGCCGCAGCGCGCGCTGCGCATCCTGCAGCGGCGCTTCGGCCCCGGCGGCCCAGCCATCGGCGGGCAGGCGATAGAGCAGCACGAAGCAGACATAGCCCGCCTCGGCAAAGCGGCGCGCGATCGAATAGCCCTCATGGCCGATCGCCACCCGGCTGTATCCGCCGCCGGGGATCAGCATGATCGCCGCGCCATTGGGCTTTGCCGGCCGCAACAGGGTCAGGGTCGGGGTGACGATATGGGCGAACACGCCATCGTCCGGCCCGCTGTCGGGCCGGCGCAGCGTCTCCACTTCCTTCACCGTCACATGCTCGCTGCCCGGCGCCTTGCCCGGCCAGATCGGAAAGCGGACAAACCCCTGGGGCAGCGGAAAGCTCTGCGCCAGCGCGTCGCCCATCGGCGCAAGCGCGGCAGCAACGGCAGCACCGGTCAACAGGCCGCGACGGTCAAGCATGGTCATTGGCATTCGGTCCTTCCCAGCGGCGTGGTCCGCTTGAGCGCCGGCCGGCTCGTCAGCACTTTGGCCGAAATCGGCAGGTTCAGCGCCTTGAGGCCGCCGGCGACCAGATCGGCGACATTGCGCGCGCCCAGTTCGCTGAAATGGGTATCGTCGTCGATCCCCTTGGGGAAGCCGGGCATCTTGTCCTCCGCCTTGTAGTGGAGGAAATAGGCTTTCGCCTTGTCCGGCCCGGCCCGGTCGACCCAGGCGCGCGACAGCGCTTCCAGATCGATGATCGGCACATGGGCGCTCGCCGCCAGTTCGCGCATCACGGCGGAATATTCGGCGAAGTCGGCCTTGGCCTTGCCATCGGCGCCAAAGCTGCGCCGCGTCACCGGCGTCACCAGCACCGGCGTGCCGCCCGCGCCGCGCACGTCCCAGATGAAGCGCAGCAGATTGTTGCGATAGTCGGTCTGCGCCGGCGCCCAGCGCTGCGGCTTGGCGCGATAGGCGTCATTATGGCCGAACTGGATCAGCACCGTGTCGCCGGGCATCAGCTCGCTCATCAATTTCGTCCAGCGCCCTTCCTCGATGAAGGTGCGGGTCGACCGCCCGCCCATCGCATGGTTGGACACCCGCACCTCGGGCGCCAGGCCGCAGCCCAGCATCATGCCCCAGCCGGTCTGGGGATAATTGCCCTTCTTGTAATTGGCCGCGGTCGAATCGCTGGCGATCAGGATCGTGTCGCCCGGCTGCGTCGCCAGCGCCGGCAGGGGCGTGGCCAGCAGGGCGAGGGCGGCGGCGGCTTTGGTGACGATCCTCATCGGCGATGTCCTGTTTCCTGAATACCGTCATCCCCGCTTTCGCGGGAATGACGGCGCTCAATATCTTATTGCAGGTTCACATACATGCCGCCGTCGACCAGCAGCGCTGCGCCGGTGACATAGGCGGCCATGTCCGACGCCAGGAAGACGATCGGCCCGGCCAGGTCTTCGGGTGCGCCCAGGCGGCCTAGCGGCGTGCGCTTTTCCATATATTCGCGCTTCTCGACATCGGCCAGGTCATCCTTGTTGATCTCGGTCAGGATGGTGCCGGGCAGCACGCTGTTGCAGCGGATGCCATATTTGCCCAGTGCAATCGCCGTCGACTGCATCAGCGAATGCACGCCGGCCTTGGTCGGGGTGTAGTGCGTCTGAAATTCGCCGCCGACCAGCGCGGAGATGGAGGAGACGGCGACGATCGATCCGCCATGGCCCTGCTTGACCATCTGCTGCGCGGCTGCCTGCACCATGAAATAGGCGCCATGCAGATTGACCTTGAAGGTCCGCTCCACCACGTCGACCGGCATGTCGAGGAAGCCGTGGAACGGGCAGATGCCGGCATTGCTGACCATCACGTCGACCTTGCCGAACGCCTCGACCGCCTTGGCGACGAAGTCCTGCGCGGTCTGCGGATCGGCGACATCGCCCTTCACCGCGATCGCGCGCTGGCCCAGCGCCTCGATCTCGGCGACGCAGCTGGCGGCCGGGCCATCGCTATGGGCATAGTTGATGACGACGTCGGCGCCATGCTGGGCGGCGCCGATGGCGGCCGCCCGGCCGATGCCGGTCGATGCGCCGGTGACGAGGACGGTCTTGCCTTCAAGCAGCTTCATGCGAGCATTTCCTTGGATTAGCGCCGCACCGGGCGGCGGGGGGATTTGACGCCGGGGGTCCAGCCCAGATCGGCGCTGACCTTCTGCGCGGCGGCGCGGACTTCGTCGCTCAGCGATGCCATACGCTCATCGTCCATATATTGGGCGGCGCTCGACAGGCTGATGGCGGCGACGATCGCGCCCGACGCATCGCGGATCGGCGCGGCGACGCAGCGTATCTGGTCCTCATTCTCTTCCAGGTCGAACGCGCGCCCGGCCGCGACATAGCCGCGCATCCGCTCCAGCCATGTGGCCGGGTCGGCATCATGGGTGCCGTTCTCCCGCTCGCTTTCTAGCAGCCGGGTCCAGCCCGCCTCCGGATCGTCCAGCATCAGCGCCTTGCCAAGGCCCGTCGATGTCAGCGGGTGGCGGTCGCCGATCCGGCTCGAAATCTCGACCCGGCGGCGGCCGGGAATCTTGTCCAGATAGAGCGCCTGGTCGCCGTCCAGCCGGCCCAGATGCACCACATCCTCGCTCGCGGCGGCCAGCGCTTCCAGATGGGGGCGGGCAATCTGCACCACGTCGGCCTGGCTCTGCGCCAGGAAGCCTAGCTGCAGCAGCTTGGGGCCAAGCTGATAGCCCTCGCGCGGCAGGAAGGTCAGGAAACCGCGCTCGACCAGCGCATTGGCCAGGCGATGAGTGGTGGAGCGCGTCAGGCCCATGCGCTCGGACAGGTCGGCGAGCTTCACCGGCCCGTCGATCACCTGGTCGAGCAGGTCCAGCCCGCGCTGAAGGGTCTGCGACCCCTGCGTCTTCGACTTTTCCTCTCGCGGACCCGATTCCGGGTTTGACGTATTTTGTCTCATCTACTAACACTCTATCCCACAAAATGAGAAAAACAAGGGTGTAGGAGAGGCTGGACGCGATTCTTCCCCTCAATTGCCCCACGTTGTGCGCATTTTGTCCATATGGTGGAAGTGTTATTGCCCATCCCCTTGCGATGGGTCTGGCCCAAGGGAGTTTCAGCGTGCCCATCGTGACGTTGCCGAAGATCAAGCATGTCCGCGCCTTCACCGTGCGCGGCGGCGGTGCCGATTATCATGACCAGGGCGAAGGCCACTGGATCGACGATCACATCGCGACGCCGATGTCGAAATATCCCGAATATCGCCAGTCGCGGCAGAGCTTCGGCATCAATGTGCTCGGCACTTTGGTGGTGGAGATTGAGGCGGAAGACGGCACCATCGGTTTCGCCGTGACGACCGGTGGCGAGCCCGCCGCCTATATCGTCGAAAAGCATCTCGCCCGTTTCCTCGAAGGCCGGTCGCCGACCGATTATGAGAAGATCTGGGACCAGATGTATTTCTCGACCCAATATTATGGCCGCAAGGGCCTGGTCATCAACGCCATCTCCGGCGTCGACCTCGCGCTCTGGGATCTGCTCGGCAAGCTGCGCCAGGAACCGGTCTATCATCTGCTCGGCGGCGCGGTCCGCGACGAACTGCAATTCTACGCCACCGGCGCGCGCCCGGACAAGGCGAAGGAATTCGGCTTCATCGGCGGCAAGATGGCGCTGCACCACGGCCCGGCCGAAGGCATTGAGGGCCTCAAGAAGAATATCGCCGAACTGGCCGACATGCGGTCCAAGGTCGGCGATGATTTCTGGCTGATGTGGGACTGCTGGATGGCGCTCGACGTCGACTATGCCACCCGCCTAGCCATCGCCGCGCATGAGCTGGGTCTCAAGTGGATCGAGGAAGCGATCAGCCCGGACGATTATTGGGGCTACCAGCAGCTCAAGCGCAACGTGCCCAAGGGCATGCTGGTCACCACCGGCGAGCATGAAGCGACCCGCTGGGGCTTCCGCATGCTGATGGAAATGGATTGCTGCGACATCATCCAGCCCGACGTCGGCTGGTGCGGCGGCGTCACCGAGCTGCTCAAGATCAGCGCGCTGGCCGACGCCCATGGCAAGATGGTCGTGCCGCATGGCTCGTCGGTCTACAGCTATCATTTCGTCATCACCCGCCACAACTCGCCCTTCGCCGAGTTCCTGATGATGCATCCGGGGCCGACGGAGGTGGTGCCGATGTTCCACCCGCAATTGCTGGGCGAACCGGTGCCGGAAAATGGCCGCATGAAGGTGACCGCGCTCGACAAGCCGGGCTTCGGCGTCGACCTGAACCCCGACATCGCGATGCACCGCCCCTATACCCACTGATCGCCTGAACAGAGAAAGACTGATCCCATGAAATTTGTTCGTTTCGGCCAGCGTGGCCAGGAAAAGCCCGGCGTGATCGATGCCGAGGGCAAGATCCGTGACCTCTCCGGCGTCGTCGCCGACCTGACGATCGAGAGCCTCGCCGCCGCCAAGGGCGTCGACGTGGACTCGCTCCCCGTCGTCGATGGCGACCCGCGCTATGGCGTGCCGGTCAAGGGCATCGGCAAGATCGTCGCCATCGGCCTCAACTATGAGGACCATGCGATCGAATCCAACCTGCCGATCCCGACCGAGCCGATGATGTTCATGAAGGCGCTGTCGTCGCTCAATGGTCCCAATGACGAAGTGATGCTGCCCAAGGGTTCGACCCATGGCGACTGGGAAGTCGAACTGGGCGTGGTCATCGGCGAAACCTGCCGCTTCGTCAGCGAAGAGGAAGCGCTGTCGAAGGTCGCGGGCTATGTCCTCGTCAACGACGTGTCGGAACGCTTCAACCAGAAGCAGCGCGGCACCCAGTGGAGCAAGGGCAAGGGCCATGACACCTTCTGCCCGGTCGGCCCCTGGCTGGTGACCGCCGACGAAATCGGCAACCCGCAGGATCTCGACATGTATCTCGACGTCAATGGCGATCGGATGCAGACCGGCAATACGAAGACGATGATCTTCAACGTCGCCCAGCTCATCTCCTATGTCAGCGAATATATCACCCTCTATCCCGGTGACCTGATGATCACCGGCACCCCTCCGGGCGTGGGCGAGGGCAAGAAGCCCGAAGCCGTCTACCTCAAGGCCGGCGACGTCATGGAACTGGGCATCGCCAAGCTCGGCAGCCAGAAGCAGAATGTCGTGGAATGGCGCCACCTGGGCGACGAGGTGCTCGGATGAGCGTCTTTTCCGGACGCTATGAAGGTCGCTGCGCCATCGTCACCGGTGGCGCCTCGGGCCTGGGCAAGCTGGTTGCCAAGCGCATCGTCGAAGAAGGCGGCAAGGTGGTCCTGTGGGATCTGAATGCCGACGCCCTCGCCGCTGCGAAGGATGAAGTCGGCGCGACCCATGTAGTTGCGCTCGACGTCTCCGATCAGGCCGCCGTCGCCGCCGCCGCCAAGGCCAGCGCGGATGCGCTCGGCAAGATCGACGTCCTCGTCTGCTCCGCCGGCATCACCGGCGCGACTGCCACGGTGTGGGACTATCCGGTCGACAGCTGGCAGCGGGTGATCGACATCAACCTCAATGGCCTCTTCTACTGCAATCGGGAAGTCGTGCCCTTCATGCTCGAAAACGGCTATGGCCGGATCGTCAACCTCGCCTCGGTCGCGGGCAAGGAAGGCAATCCCAATGCCAGCGCCTATTCGGCCAGCAAGGCGGGCGTCATCGGCCTTACCAAGAGCATCGGCAAGGAACTGGCGGGCAAGGGCGTGATCGCCAATGCCCTGACGCCGGCCACCTTCGAAAGCCCGATCCTGGAACAGCTGCCGCAGAGCCAGGTCGACTATATGCGCTCGAAGATCCCGATGGGCCGGCTTGGCCTGGTCGAGGAATCGGCCGCCATGGTCTGCTTCATGGCCAGCGAGGAATGCAGCTTCACCACGGCGTCGACCTTCGACACCTCGGGCGGCCGCACCACCTTCTGACCCAAGCCTCTACGCGGCGCGACCGGCCATCCAAGAGCCCGGCGCGCCGCGATTTATGCCAGTTTCTCCCCCGTTCGCCCTGAGCCTGTCGAAGGGCAGGCTGAGCGAAGTCGAAGCCTTCGCCACGCTCGGCCCGAACGGAAAAGAGGCTGCTGAACTGTTCATGGGAGAGGACGCATGATCCCCTTTGTCGATGCCCATATCCATCTGTGGGATCTCAATCATATCCGCTACGACTGGCTGAGCCCGCCCTTTTCGGACGATGGCCCCAATGGCAGTGTCGAGCCGATCGCCCGCAATTATGGCGTGGCCGACTATCGCGAAGACCTTGCCCGCTGGAACGTCATCGGCGCGGTCCATGTCGATGCCGGCGCCGCGGCGGAAAGCGCGCTGCGCGAGACCCAGTGGCTCGACACGCTCGCCGCCGTCGACGGCCTCCCCACCGGCTTCGTTGCCTTCGCCGCCCTCAACGACCCGGATGTCGATGCGCTGCTGGCCGCCCAGGCCGCCCATCCCCGCGTCAAGGGCATCCGCCATATCGTCAACTGGCATGCCGATCCCCAGCGCACCTATGGCCCGGTCGACCTCACCGTCGATCCGCAATGGCAGGCGGGCTATGGCCTGCTCGCGAAGCATGGCCTCTCCTTCGACCTGCAATGCTATCCGGGGCAGATGCCCGGCCTCGTCCCGCTGATCGAGCGGCATCCCGATATCCCGGTCATCATCAACCATATGGGCATGCCGGTGCTGACCGATCCGGATGGCCTCAACGACTGGCGCAGGGGCATGAAGGCGCTCGCCGCACTGCCCCATGTCGCGGTCAAGTTGTCGGGCATGGGCTTCATCCGCCGCGACTGGATCATGGCTGGCATCGCGCCGCTGGTGCATGAGGCGATCGACATGTTCGGTGTCGATCGTTGTGCCTTTGCCAGCGACACGCCGACCGACAAGCTGTTCGGCCCGATCGACCGTTACATGGAATCCTATCACGCCATCGTGTCGGATTTCCCCGAAGCCGATCGCCGCGCGATGTTCGCCGGCAACGCCAATCGCCTCTATCGTCTGGGACTTGCCCTATGACCCCCAATCCTCTGCTCGGCGTCCTCTTCCACTGGCTCGGCGGCTTCGCCTCGGCCAGCTTCTATGTCCCCTTCCGCGGCGTGAAGCGCTGGAACTGGGAGATTTTCTGGCTCACCGGCGGCATCTTCTCCTGGGTGATTGCGCCCTGGTTCTTCGCCTCGGTCCAGACCAACGACCTGATGGGCGTGATGGCCCAGGTGCCCTCGTCCGTGGTTGGCTGGTGCATCTTCTTCGGCTTTCTCTGGGGCTTTGGCGGCCTCACCTATGGCCTTACCATGCGCTATCTCGGCCTCTCGCTCGGCATGGCGGTGGTGCTGGGCCTCTGCACCGTCTTCGGCACGCTGATCCCGCCGATCTTCGACGGCAGCTTCATGACGGAGATTGCCGGCACCCTGCATGGCCAGATCGTCCTGCTGGGCCTGGCCGTCACCGTGCTCGGCATCGTCGTCGTCGCCCGTGCTGGCGCCCGCAAGGATGCGGCGCTTTCGGCTGATCAGAAGGCCGCAGCCGTCGCCGAGTTCGATTTCAAGAAGGGGATCGCCGTCGCCATCTTCTCCGGCATCATGTCGAGCTGCTTCGCCTTCGGCCTCGCCGCCGGCGAACCGGTCAAGGCGCTCTCGGCCGCCGCCGGCACCGGTCCGCTCTGGACCGGTCTTCCCACCCTCTGCCTCGTCATGTTCGGCGGCCTCATCACCAACGCGCTCTGGTGCGGCTGGCTGATCGCCAGGAACAAGTCGGCGGGCCAGTGGGTCGGCGCGCCCGATGCCTCGGGCCAGCGCCCGAAGCTGCTGCCCAATTTCCTGCTCTGCGCGGTGGCGGGTACGGCCTGGTATTTCCAGTTCTTCTTCTACACGATGGGTGAAAGCCAGATGGGCCGCTTCGGCTTCTCCAGCTGGACGCTGCACATGGCCTCGATCATCATCTTCGGCACCTGCTGGGGCTTTGCCTTCCGCGAATGGAAGGACGCCGCGCCGGCGGTCCGCCGCATGGTGTGGAGCGGCGTCGGCCTGCTGATCCTCGCCACCCTCATCATCGGCTATGGCAACAGGCTGGCGAGCTGATGCGCCGCTGGCTCGCCGCTCTGTTGCTGACGCTCGCCGCCCCGGTGGCGGCGGCCGACGCGCCGCTGCTGACATCGCATCTGCGCATCCATGACCCTTTCGTCGTGGCGGAACCGGCGAGCAAGACCTACTGGCTCTTCTCGAAGAATGACCCGGCCGTCACCGGCGATCCGCGCATCGGTATCATGGCCTATGCCAGCAGCGATCTTGCCCATTGGCAGAAGCCGAAGCTGGTCTTCGCCCTGCCGAAGGACGTTTGGGCCGATGACGGCGGCTGGGCACCGGAGGTGCATCGCTGGAAGGGGCGCTATTATCTCTTCGCCACCTTCCACAATGACAAGGCGGCAATCCCGGCCAGCGGCAAGCGCCCCAATTATCGCCGCGCCACCTTGCTGGCGGTGTCGGACCGGATCGATGGTCCTTACCAACTTATCCACAAGGGCGAGCCGGTCACTACGCCCAATGACATGACGCTCGACGGCAGCCTCTATATCGACCCGGCCGGCAAGCCCTGGATGGTCTATGCCCATGAATGGCTGCAGATGGGCGTCGGCACGATGGAGGCGCTACCGCTGAAGGACGATCTCTCGCCCGCCGGCAAGCCGCAATTGCTGTTCCGCGCCAATGACGCCGACTGGGTGATCGGCCAGAAACAGCCCGAAGGGGATATGGGCTATGTCACCGACGGCCCCGAACTCTATCGCACCAAAAGCGGCACCCTGCTGATGCTCTGGTCCAGTTGGGGGAAGGGCGGCTATGTCCAGGCGCAGGCCCGCTCCAAATCCGGCACGCTCGCCGGCCCCTGGGAACAGCTTGGCCCGCTCATCATGCAGGACAGCGGCCATGGCATGCTGTTCCATGCCTTTGATGGCCGGCTGATGCTGGTCCTCCATCGCCCGTTCAAGCGGGCGATCGCCAAATTCTATGAGATGCGCGACGCCGGCGATCGGCTGGAGATCGTGCGCGAGGCCGTGGAACTGGATGGCGAAGCCTATCCCACCCATGGCTGCCCGATGGGAGTATCCGATGCTCGCTGCTGATCTGGTCTGGCCGCTGCGCGATGCGCCAAGCGGCGCCTTCGCGCTGGAGGACGCCAATGCCGCGCCCGAACAGGCGGTCGTCACCGCCGTCGATCGCCCGGTGCTGCTCGGCTATGCGCCCGACAAGCCCAATGGCCGCGCCATGCTCATCCTGGGCGGCGGCGGCTATGTCGCGCTGATGGCCGGACGCGAAGGGGTGCAGGTCGCCCAATGGCTGACGTCGCTCGGCTATCATGCCTTCGTCCTCGTCCACCGCTTCCCCCATGCCGGCACCGGCCCGTCCGCGCCGCTCGACGATGCGCTCGCCGCGATGCGGATGATCCGCGCGTCCGATCTGGCGCCCGATGGCGTCGGCGTCGTCGGCCTCTCCTCGGGCGGCCATCTCGCCGCCTGCCTCGCCGCGCATTATCCGGCGGACTGGGGCGATGTCGCGCCACAGCGGCCCGACGTCATGGTCATCGGCTATGCGCCCATCTCGACCAATGCCAAAGGGCGCACCATCGTCGCCGACAAGCCGCCACTGCCGCCGGTGGAAAAGCAGGCGCTCTACGACGTGCTTCAGCCGGACGCGCAATTGCGGCCTGGCCCGCCGCCGGCCTTCATCGCCTATGCCGGCAATGATCCGGTGGTGCCGGTCGAGAACGCCCATCGCCTCAGCCGCGCCTGGCAGGATGCGGGCGGCAGCGCGGAACTGCACATCTTCGCCGACGCCCCCCATGGCTTCGCGCTCGACACGCAGGATCAGCCGGTCTCGCTCTGGCCGCGCCTGTGCGAAGCCTGGCTCAGGCAGGTCGGCTTCCTGTAAACTTCGCTGTCACCTTCCGGCAATTCTAATGCCGTGAGGGCACGGCATCCGACTGGCGCCGGATCAGCTGATAATCCAGCTTCACCCGGCCCAGCGCCTCTTCGCCGGCGCCATCGTCCTGGCTGCTGAAATGGGCGCCCAGCAGGCCGATCGCCTCGCGCGCCATGTCGCGGATCGGCTGGCGGATCGTCGTCAGCGCCGGCCAGATCGCGCTCGCCAGCGGCGTGTCGTCGAAGCCGCAGATGGTGATGTCGCCCGGCACGTTGATCCGGCGCTGATGCGCCACCGTGATCGCCGCCGCTGCCATATCGTCATTGCAGGCAAAGATGGCGCTGGGCGGCGTATCGAGGCTCAGCAACTGCTCGGCCGCGTCCAGCCCCGATCGATAGGAAAAGTCGCCCGGCACGATCCAGCGCTCGTCCAGCCTTATCCCCCGGTCGGCCAGGCAGTCGCGAAAGCCCTGAAGGCGCCGGGCGCTGGCGCGGTGGCGGATATTGCCGGAGATGAAGCCGATCTGCCGATGGCCCAGGTCGATGAGGTGCCGGGTCAGGTCATAGGCGGCATGGCGGTCGTCGGTCCCCACCGCCAGCATGCCGGGCACATCGCCATCGGGGGCGATGCCGACCACGGCGATGTCACGCGCCTGCAACGCCTCGACCAGTTCGGCCCAGTCGCACAGCGGCGGCGGCAGGATGACGCCGGCGACATGCGCCTTCGACACCTGATCGACGATTTCCTTGGCAAAGGCGCCGGGCGCGCATTGCTCGACCACCAGATGCAGATGGCGCTGCGGCGCCTCGCCCAGCGCGCCGAGCAGCAACTCGCCCAGATAGGCCGACGTCGTCGAATTGCTGTGCAGCAAGGCCACCCGCCGGTCGGCACTGCCCACCAGCGCACGCGCCGACGCATTGGGCACATAGCCCAGATCCTTGACCGCCTGCTCGACCGCCTGTTGCGACTTGGCGCTGACCAGCGCCTTGCCGTTGATCGCGCGCGATGCGGTCATCATAGACACGCCGGCACGGGCGGCGACCTCGCGGATCGTGGGCGGCTTTTTCTTCGCGGCTTTCTGCATCACCTGACGTCCTAGCCGGTTTTCCCGACAAGGAAAATCGCGGCGATCAGGGCTTTAGTCGTATATGCGCCGGCGCATCGCGATCGACGGTCACGATCCCGTCCTTCTCGGTCAGTTCGGCGATCTGCAGCACCGACCGGCGTTTCCAGTCGGGATTGGCCTTCGCTTCATCCTCGCCCTCCTGATGGACGAAATAGATGATATAGGCGCGGTCGCCCGACACGATGATGTCGGGATGCTGGCCCTTGGCCCGGTCGGTCGGCGCCTTGCCCGGCGTCGCCAATATATAGTCCGGCTGGCGCGTCCAGTGTGTCCCGTCGTCGGAGCGCATCACCAGCAGCCCCTTCCACGCGTCGGAGATCAGCCAATATTTGCCCTTCCAGCGAAACGCCTTGGGCCCTTCGCCCGGCGTGTCGGTCAGCCGGTCCTTGACGGTCCAGTGGATGAGGTCGCCGCTGTCGGCAGTGCGGATCGCCTTGTTCATCCGCTCGTCGTTGAAGAACAGCCGATAGCTCCCGCCCGGCAGGGCGAGGACACTGGCGTCGATCACCCGGTCGGAGCCGAGGTCGAGCCGCTCGCCACAGGTCCAGCTCTTGAGGTCCGGGCTGGTCAGATGGACGATGAAGCGCGGCGCATTCCAGTCGCGATAGATGCCCGGCACCACCGTCAGCCACATATGCCACTGGCCTTCCAGCCACTGCACTTCGGGCGCCCACAGCGTCTCGCCGGTGCAACTGGTCGGGATCGTCGCGGTGCCGCTGTAGCGCCATTTGGCACCGTCCTTCGACCGCGCCGTGCCGATCGCCGTGCCATGGACCCAGCGGACATCCTTGGCGTCCTCCATGGGCAGGTCGGCGCGGCGATTGGTGTAGAACATCACCCATTCGCCGCTCTTGCGATCATAGACGGTCGACGCATCGGCCGCGCCATCATGCACCGGATCGCGCAGCAGCGGCTTGGGCGCCACCGGCCCGCTCGCGGCGGCGGCCATCAACAGCAGCGACGCGATCATTTGAACAGCCTCAGGTCGAACGCATCGGCCATGACGCGGAAGCCTTCGTCATTGGGGTGCAGCGCGTCGCCGACATCATAGGGCTTGGCCATGCGCGACGGATCGGCCGGATCGGCCACCGCCTTGGCCAGATCGACGAAGCCGTCGGCCTCCTTGGTCGTGCGGATCCAGTCATTGACGGCAATGCGCACCGCATCGCCCTCCGCGCTCCAATAGCCCGCGCCCTTATAGGGCAGGATGGTCGCCAAGATGACCTTGATATTGCGGTCATGCGCCCGCGCGATCATCTGGCGATAGGCGCCGATCACCGTCTGCGGCGTCAGCATCGGACGCTTGTCGCGCGCCGCCCCGCCCAGATCATTCACTCCTTCCAGAATGACGACATGGGTGACGCCCGGCACCGCCAGCACGTCGCTGTCGAACCGCGCCAGCGCATTATAGCCGTCCGCCTCGCTCAGCAGCCGATTGGCGCTGATCCCGGCATTGGCGACGCCGACGCTTTTACGCCCGGCTTTCTGCAGCCGCTCGGCCAGCAGGTCGGGCCAGCGCCGGTTGCTGTCGGGGGTGGCACGCACGCCATCGGTGATGGAATCGCCCAGCGTCACGATCGCCGTGCCGCGCTTGGCATTGTCGACCTCGACCGCCGAAATCACCACGCGCGGCCCGATGACGGTCGGGCTGGTCAGCGTCTCCGCCCCCGTCTGGTCGCCCGACGCGGTCCAGGTCGTCGCCGCCGAATAGCTGTGGACGGTCGCATCCGCCGCGCCCTGTGGCAGATGGATGGAAATGCTGATCCGGGTCAGCGGCTTGACCGCCAGGTCGATCGGATCGCTCAGCAGCGGCGCGCGCGCGGGGATGGTCGCGCCCTGCGCCTGGTTGAAGGTCACGACATGGTCGCTGCCTGGCACGATCGCGCCATTTTCGCCGGCCAGCGCGACATGCACGCTGCCCACCAGCAGCGGATTGACCGACATTTCGTTCGACAGGCGGATGCGGATGCGCTGCCCGCCGCTCGACAGGCGCACGACCTGGCGGACGGTGCGGTCGTTGAGATCGGGATGCTTCTCGGGCGGGGCGCGGTTGACCAAGGGTGCCGTCATCCAGCTGCGCGACCAATATTGGGCCTGCGCCGGCGATGCGGCGACCATCGCCAGCAGCGCCGCACCCAATAGCATCCTCTTGCCCATGTCCCTCTCCCTTATTGTCTGACCGGCCCTTATTGCGCGACCGGGTTGCGGCCCCACAGCTGGTCATAGCGCCAGCCGGACAGATCCTCGACCACTTCGGCCGCGACCGGCGATGTCGGCGTGCGCGCACCGCTGCGCAGATGCTCGATCTCGCGCATCAATATGTCGTGCGTCGCCGGGCTCAGGCGGAATTTGGTCGACACCCAGATGCCCAGCCCCAGGCAGCCGACCGTGCCGACGCCCAGCAGCAACGCCATGGTCAGGATCGCGCCATGGCTCTGTTCCGCCGCGCCCGATACGAAGCCGCCGGCCTGCATGATGAAGCCCACGCCGGCGACAGCCGCCGCCTGTGTCGCCTTGCGCACGAAGGTCATGACCCCGGCAAAGCTGCCTTCGCGGCGCTGGCCGGTCACGATCTCGTCGACATCGGCCATATAATTATAGGTCGCCCAGGGAATATAGTTGAGCGCGCCGCGGCCCAGGCCGCACAGGATGATCGGCAGCCAGATCCACGGGCTGGTCGCCGGCACGCCCGCAAACCACAGGCCGATCAGCGTCAGGCAGCCGACGGCGAAGTCGGCGGCGGCGACCTGATAGGCCTTGGCCGGCGACGCCCGCAGCGCCAGGTTGATGGCGATGATCACCGCCACGAACTGGACGATATACATGGTGCCCAGCAGGCCCGATGCGATCGCCGTCGATCCGGCCAGCGCGAAGATCACGAAGAAGGTGAAGGCCGCGTTGAAGATGTCCTGGCTGATATAGCCACCCAGATACATGCCCAGATGCAGGCGGAAGGCGCGGATGCGCATGGTCGAAAACAGGTTGCGGTAGAGCGCCTTCAACGCCTGTCCCGGCCCGCCCGCGCCGACCGGATGCTGGCCGATAGCCTCGGCCGATCCGGGCAGGTGCCGTTCCCAGCTGAACAGGTAGAGCAGCCCCGCCGTCACCATGAACAAGGCGGCAAAGATGATGCCCATGTAGAAGAAGGTGTCGGCGCTGTCGCGGCCCAGGGCGTTGATCAGCCACAGCGGCAGGAAGCCGGCTAGGATTGCCGATGCCTGACCGAACAATATGCGCGACCCGGCGAACTTTGCCTTGGTGCGATAGTCGGTCGACATTTCAGCCGCCAGCGTCTCGAACGGAATGATCTCCATCGCATAGACCAGCTCGAACAGCACATAGCTGACCAGATAATACCAGAAGCCCTGACCCGGCAGCCACATCAGCGCGAAGCTCGGCAACAGCGGAATCGCGGCCAGGATGAAGAAGCGACGGCGGCCGAACTTGCGGCCCAGCCAGGTGCCGCCGAAATGGTCGGAAATATAGCCGATCATCGGCGAGGCAAAGGCGTCCAGGATGCGCGCGACGGCAAAGATGGTCGCCGCCTGTCCGGCGCTAAGCCCGCAGAATTGCGTGTAGAAGATCAGCACCCAGCCGGAAATGACCGCCATCGATCCCGCGCCCAGCACGTCGTTGGAGCCATAGGCGAGGTAATTTTGCAGGCGGACGGGACGCGCGGTGGATGGGGCAGTCTCGGGCAATTCAGGTCCTCCGCCTAGGGCAATGATCGGCGCTTGGGCTCTTGTTCTGACGCGCGCGGGCATATGAAATATATGCCACATAGTGAACGGCTATCACACGATATGAGACTAATGCAAGCCGCCATCCGCCTTTTCTGCGGTCGCTGGCACGAAGCGGATTGCCTCGATCAGCACGCCGGGATCGGCGCGCTCCAGCGTCACGACATGCCGCCCGCCGCTCAGTCGTTGCGTTAACGTCATGGTCGCGCGATTGTCCAGCACCCCCATCGCCCAGTCGCGACTGCCGGTCTCGCGCCGACTCTCCAGCGCCTGCGTCACGCCATCAATGTCGATGGTCAGATGCAGCGTGTCGCCATCCCTGTCGGCATAGGTCGGCAAGATATCCACAAGCACGGTCCATTCGCCCGGTGGCAGGTCGATCGTCGCGCGGCTCGCCCCGGCCTTGGTGCCAGGCGCCAGCATCGCGCCATGACGACCCAGCCCCTCCACGCGCGTCCATCCGGCGAATCGGTCCGGCGTCAGCAGCGGCAGGTCAGGAACGGCCGGCTGCGCCTTGGCCGGCCCGGCCGGCGGCGCCGGCGCATCGATCGGCGGCAGGATCACCGGCGTCTGGCGATAGCTGCGCCATTGCCCGTCCGCCGGCTCCACCGCCATGATTCCGCGCCATTTTCCGCCCGCCAGTTCGCGGTTGTAATAGGTCGTCAGCCTGTCAATTTCGCTGTCCGCTTCATGCGCGATCCTGCCGCGCCGCGTCGCCTCGGCCAGGTCGCTGTCACGCAGCCGGTCATGCGCCTCGGCGGAAAAGAAGCGCCGGTTGGCTGCCGCCGATGCCCGCACCGGATAGGCCAGCAATTCATAGAAGGCGTCGCGCCGCTCGGCCGGGATCGCCGGCTCGACCTTCGCCAGCGCCGCTTCCATCGCCGCGAACGCCGCCAACCGCGCATCCGCCTCGCCGATCGTCAGCGGGCTTTGCCGATACTTATCCACAGGCAGATTCCACTGCAGATGCTCGGGCCGCCGGGCGAAATTCAGCCGATGATAATCGCGCAAAATCCCCGCAATGGCGGGTGCCTGCGCAGCATCGACATTCTCCGCCACCCAGTCGTCCACAAACTTATCCACAGGCTTTGCCCGCACCTTATCCACAGCCCAGGCGAGGCTCAGAAAATAGTCGGTGGCCAGTTCCGCCGGCTTCAAATCGCCGACATTGGCGACCCAGACCTGCCGCGCGCCGGCATCCCAGGCGCGACCCATTTCCTCGCGGATCAGCGCCGGCGGGGTTGTGGATAACCATAGGTAGGAGAGCGGCGCGCCGAGATAGGAGAGATGATAATAGACGCCCGACCCGCCCTTGCGCGCTCGCTCGGCGGCATCGGGGAAGTGGCGGATATAGCCGAAATTATCGTCCGGCCACATCAGCGTCACATCGTCGGGCACCTTGAGGCCCGCGCGATAGACGTCCAGCACTTCCTTATAGGGGGTGAAGACCTGCGGCGCGTCGGCCGCACCGGCCCTGGCCAGCATCGCGCGCTGGTCGGCAAAGATGCGCTCCAGCGTGGCGCGCCGCTCCTCGACCGTCTTTGGCCCCACCATGCCGCTGTCATGGATGCCGCGCATCCCCAGCGTCCAGATGCTCTCATAACGGGCATTGCTGCGTACCCGCTCGTCCCAATAGCGCCGCACCCCGTCGGGGTTCTTCAGATAATCGAAATCCTCGGCCGGGGCGGTCCATTCGCCGACATTGTTGCGCAGCATCGGCTCGGCATGGCTCGACCCCATGATGATGGCATAGCGATCGGCCAGCGCCGCATTGGCCGGGTCGGCATTGAACGGCGTCGTCACCTTGTGCATCGCCGGCCACAGCAGATTGGCCTTCAGCCGCAGCAGCAGCTCGAAAACCTGTGCATAAGTCTTCGGCCCCAGCGGCTTCTCGTCCGGCGCATGCTTTCCCGCCGCCCAGGGCACCAGCCCCCAATCCTCGTCATTCAGGAAGATGCCGCGATATTTGACCGAAGGCGGCCCGAACCGCCGGGCATCCTTCGCCACATAGAGCGCGTCGCGATGCAGCGGCGTGACGTCCGCCCACCAGTGCCAGGGTGACACGCCGATCGCGCGCGACAGTTCATAGGCGCCATAGGCGGTGCCGCGCCGGTCGCTGCCGATGATCAGCAGCGCGCGCGCCACGCCGGCCGCCGGCCGCTCGACCGGCAGGATCAGGAAACTCTCCCACGCGCCTTTCAGCTTCGCGACATCGATCCGCTTGTCCGCCACCAGCCGATCGATCGCTTCACTATGGCCCAGCGTGCCGATCCAGACCTGTGCCGCGCCGCCCTCGGCCGCGCCAGTGACTCGGCCAATATCCTGCTTCAGGTCATCGGCGGCGATTCCTACCACGGCGTCATCGGCTGGGTCGGTGACGATCCGCGCCGCCTGCCCCTGCGCCACCAGCGGGAAATCCCCCCGCTGCGCCACCGACCGCACCCAGTCCGCCGCCTGCGCCGGCGTCGCGCCGAGCAGCAGCAGCGCCAGCCACCAGCGCATCAGAAACGCACCATGTTGGTCGTGTCGATCCGCCGATCCGGCAGGTCGCGGATCGCGCTGCTGCGAAAGCCGGTCACATGCTCCAGCCGGAAGGAATCCGCGCCGCCCGGCATCTTCAGATAGGATCCGTCAAACCCTTCGACATGCTTCAGCCAGAAGGCCGGTCGCGCGTCCGCCGCCCGTGTCCGCACCTCGACATGGCTCAGGTCCAGATTGCGCGCATGACGGATGAAGAAACCGCTTGCCGGCAGGGGACCGAACCGGTCGGGATCGGGATAATCCTCTTCCTTGGCCGGCGGATCGATCCCGGCCATCGCCGCGTCGCCGCCGCCCGGCTGGTCGATGAAGATATTGCTGATCTGGACGTCCTCGACCGGATGGCCGGCCACGCCGGCGATGATCGACGGCAGCATCGACCCGCTCTGGCAGGTGATATTGTCGATCAGCACCCGTCGCATCGATCCCACCGCCGCGCCGGCCGGCCCGCGCATCCGCCGGCCCAGCCGCAGGAACAGGGCCGGGCTGTGACAGCCGCGCATGGCGATGTTGCTGATCGTCACATCCTCCATCACCGCGCCGTCCACCGTTTCCAGCGCCAGCCCCCAGCATTGGTCGAACACGCAATTGCTGATGGTGATATTCTTGAACCCGCCATTGCTTTCGGTGCCGCACTTGATCCGCCCCAGCAGCCAGGTGTCGCGATTGCGCGCCAATGGTTGGAACGTCCCGTCCAGCAGCGTGCCGACGACATAGGATCCGCTGACATGGCAATTGGTGATGGTCACATTCTCGGTCGCGCGGGGATAGCCCAGCGCATAGCTGGACTTGGGCACGATCGCGTCATCATAGGGGGTGTTGAGCGTGCAGTTGCTGACCCGCACATTGCGGCAGCAGTCGATGTCGAAGCCGTCGCGGTTGGTGTCGACGGTGAGGTTGTCGATCAGCAGATTGTCGACCCCGGTGGCCAGCAGGGCGAAATGCCCGCCCTCCAGAATGGAAAAGTCCCGCAGCGCGACATTGCGGCAGTTTTTGAGCGCGATCGCCTTGTTACCGACGCCGGGCAGTTCGGCGGCCGGCCGATCCTTATCGGGATGGCCCCGGCTCAGCCCCTTGCCCCAAATCAGCCCGTCGCCGCAGATCGCGATATCATGCAGTCCCTCGCCATGGATCAGGCTGTTGCGCCAATGATTATGGCCATAATCCTGATAGGGCGCGATCGCCGGATCCTGCGGCTCGGCCGCATCATATCCGCCATTGGGAAGGCCGGTCAGCGGCACCGATGCGGCCAGCAGGGTGGCGCCCCGGTCCAGCCACAGGGTGATGTTGCTCTTCAGGTGTATGGTATAGCTGGCATAGCGGCCGGGCGGCACATAGACGGTCCCGCCGCCGCGCTCTGCGGCAAAGGCGATCGCCCGGTCGATCGCGGGGCTGTCGATATGGCTACCATCGCCCTTCGCGCCGAAATCGCGAACATTCACTATGCCCTGCGGCAGGGCGCGGCCGAAAGCGGGCAGTGCCGCCAGCATGGATATGCCGGCGGCACCTTTCAGCAGGAAACGGCGATCGAACGGTCCTTCCATTTACCCCTCGATCCCCGTTTCCCGTGACTCAGATATAGGTGCGCAGGAACTCGCCGAGTGCGCACATGGCCAGGCTCTGGCCATAGGGCATGGAGGTGAGCGCGATGTCCTTGTAGAACTGCATCGTGTCGCCCATCGCCGTGCCGAAGCTCACCTGCTGCAGCTCGCCAGTCTCGTCGATGTTCGCCAGCACGCCGCGCACCGCCTTGATGCCGACTTCCTCATAATGGCGGGGCAGATAGCCCTTACGCACGGCCTTCAATATGCCATAGGCAAAGCCGGCGGTGGCCGATGCTTCCAGATAGCTGGTCGGATCGACGATCAGCGTGTGCCACAGGCCGGTTTCGGCGTCCTGCGTCTCGGCCAGGGTCTTCACCTGGGCGGCCAGCGTGTCGATCAGGAAGGTGCGGAAGAAATCGCCTTCCTTCAGGTCGAGGATCTCGATGATCTCGGGGATGGCGATCGTCACCCAGCAATTGCCCCGCGCCCACAGCGCTTCGGCGAAATTGTGGCGGCCGTTGAAGTCCCAGCCGTGGAACCACAGGCCGGTCTTCGTATCATAGAGATATTTGATATGGACCAGGAACTGGCGCTTGGCTTCCTCGACATAGGTCGGACGATCCAGCAGCAGGCCGATCTTGGCCAGCGGCAGCACCGACATCATCAGCGTGTCGTCCCACATCTCGCCAGGATTCTCGTCATTATAGACGATATGCTGGAACCCGCCTTCTTCGGTCTTGGGCAGGCCGTCGGCCGCCATCAGCCATTCGGCCCAGACGTCCAGATAGGGGATGTAGCGCGGGTCGGGCTCATATTCATACAGATAGGCCAGCGTGATGAACGGGGCCATCGTGTTGATATTCTTGGTCGGCGTGCCTTCGGCAAAGCGATCCTCGAACCACTGCTTGATGATGCCCAGCGCCTTCTGGTCGCCGGTCTGCTCGAAATAGCGCCACATGCCGAACAGGCCGACGCCATGGGTCCATTCCCATCCGGCCCAGCCCTTGGTGTCGATGATGCGGCCATCTTCCAGATGGAGCAGGAATTCGCCTGTCTCGTCCTTGATATTGACGAGATTGTCCATCAGCCGGTCGATGGATTCGACGACCTGCTGGCGCGGTACATCATGGGTGAGAGCGGCCACTTACTTGGTCTCCTTGAGGTCTGAAGGTGCGTTTGGCGCGGTCACCATCTGCACCGGCAGACCGCCTTTCACATTGCGTAGGGTGACGAGGCGCACGGTTTCGAGCGCATCGCCCGGCTGACCGTCGGACGTGACGGCCAGCGCGACATGGTTCTGGCCCCTGTGGTTCAGGATGCCTTCGGGAATGGGGAAGGTCCGCTGCGGCCCGACATGGGCGATGAACTGCCCCATGTTCCAGCCGTTGACGAAGATCAGCACACGGTAACGCACCGGCGAACGCGGCTTGCCGGCGTCGCCAATGCTCAGGCCAATGGTCGCATCCTGCCCCTTGGGAACGTTGAGGGCAAAGCTGGTGCGATACCAGCTCGTCCCGGCCGCCGCCTGGGTCGCGGGCACGCTGGCCTTGGCCCAGCCCGCGTCGTTGAAGCCGGGCAGGTGCCAGCCCATCCGCTCGCCATAAAGGCCGCCATTATTGGCCGGGCCACGGGCGACATCGGGCAGATCCTCGCCGCCCTGCTTGCCCTGGATCTTCCAGTGGATCGGCACCGCGAAGCTGCGTCCGCTCGGGCCGCCCTCCAGCGAAGCGGAGACCAGGCCGCGCGCTTCCTTGTGGAAATCGTCGCTGTCCAGATCCCAATTATGGCCATTGTTGCGGACCATGACGGAAATGACATGCTCGCCTGCCGCCTGCGCGTCCGCCGGCAGGGCAAAGCGCGCCGTGCCAGTGGTGATCGGCCGGGGCAGGCCGCCGGGCGTTTCGCCTTCGCCCAGGAACTTGCCATCGACCCAGGCCTGCACCAGCCCCGAACCGCCCGCGCCATAATAAAGCGACAGCGCCTTGGCATCGGGTGAGCCGGTGAAGCGGCCGCGATACCAGACATCGCCATCATGGAAGCCATAGGCGTCCATCAGCATATTGGGCTGGCCGTCGGGTTTGGCGGTGGTGCTGGCATAGGAGCGGTTGTCGATCGCCTGCCAGCCGCTGTCGTCGAAACCGGGCTGCGCCTCAGGCGAACCCTGTGCCATGCGCCAGTCGTTGAGCGCCGGCAGAGCGACATCAGCCGGGCCGGCAAGCGGCTGGACCGCGGCGATGCTGCCGATGGCTGTCGCTTTCGTTGTCACCTTCGCGCCGTTCCAGCTGACCGAGCGGACCGCCTTGGGCGCCCAGATTTCCATCGGGCTGGCCGTATTCGTATCGCCGGTCAGCACAAGCGAACCGCCCTTGGCAACAGCGCTGCGCACCAGCGCCGGCCCGCGTACCAGCATGTCCTTCTCGCGCCAGTAGCGCGCGCCCTCGGCCTCATCGGCCAGGATCAGGGTCAAGGGCGGACGCCCGCCCCCCTCGATCCGCACCACGGCGCGGCCCTGATGGCTGTAATCCAGCTTCAGGTCGCCCTTCGCGGCATCGAACGCGCTGCGCGCCTGCCCCTCAACCACCGTCACCTTGGGCGCGGAAGTGTAGCGCAGCACCGTCTCGCCCGGCTCGCCGGCGCGGCCATAGAGCAGGATCAGGTCATTGCCGTCGATCTGCTGCGCCGACTGAAGTTCGGAACTGGAATAGACCAGCCGCTGCCCGCCCAGCGTCACGCCGGCGACCAGCCATTTGGCGTCGAAGCCATTGAGCTGCATCGGCACGGTATAGCGGCCATCGGGCAGGTCGGCGGTAAAGCTGAAAGCGTCGCTCGTCTGCCCGTTGGACGGCTTGTGTGTCACCATCAGGAAGCGCGCGTCCGTCTCCGGGCTCTTGTTGTGATAGACTTGGATATTGGGCGAGCTGATCTCCGGTGTCCCGGCCGGGATCATGCCGGCCATGTCGGGGACGGAGGCGATCAGGCCGCCCAGCTGCTTCATCTCCAGCGCCTTTTCGCGCACCTCGCGCGGCTCGGAAATGGCGGAGCCATAATCATAGCTGCTGAACACCACCGGCGCGGGCAGCCAGCCCCAGCTGGTGCCGCCATAGCCCATGTAGAAGCTCTGGATGCCGATGCCATTGGCCAGGTTCGTGCCATAGAAGACGCGCTGGAACCGCTTGCCACGCTGGATCGCGTTGCACTCATAGCCGCCGTTCGAACCCCAATAGTCGAACCAGCCACCGCCGAATTCGGCCAGGAATCCGGGCGTGTCCGGGGACGCGGATGCGCCGCCCTTGGCGCCGCCGGGACCATAATAGCCCCAGTCGGGCGCGGCCGATCCACGCGTTGGCTTGCCGTCCACGGTACAGGTGCCGCCGGGATAGCCGTCGAACGCATACATGTCGTTGGGGCCGTGGACGACCTTCTCCACCTTGCTGCTCTCGGGCGCCCAGTAACCGTTGCGGCCCTGGTCATTGTGGAACAGCGGCACGGTGATGCCGTCGGCCCGTGCCTTGGCATAGAGATGATCCATATAGCGCCGCTGCGCCGGCGTGGTCATCGCCAGCTCATTCTCGATCTGGTGCAGGATCACGCCATATTTGCGGCTCGGATCATTGTTGATCTGGTGCTTGGCGATGATCGCGTTGACCTTCGTCAGCCATTCGTCCGCGGCCGCCATATAATCGGGGTCATCGGTGCGGGCGCGGGCGCGCTGGTTGACCAGCCAGCCGGGAAAGCCGCCGCGCGACAATTCCGCATTCACATAGGGACCGGCGCGGGTGATGACGTAGAGGCCTTCCTCCTCCGCTTGTGTCAGCAGCCGGTCGATGTCGCGGATGCCGCTGAAATCATACACGCCCTTGTTCGGGCTGTGGAAACCCCAGTCGAAATAGACGGCGACGCTGTTGAAGCCGCTGGCCTTCATCTTCTGGAGGATGTCGCGCCACAGATCGGGCGAGGGCAGGCGGAAATGGTGGAATTCCGACGACCAGATCACCATCCGCTTGCCGTCGATCATCAGCGATCGCGCATCATAGGAGACGCGGCCGAAGGTCTTGACCGGCGCGGAGAGGTTGGCGGTCGGCTTGGCCTGCTGCGCCAGGACGGGCGTGGCGAGCATGGTGCCAAGGGCGAGGGCGGCGATGAAGCTACGCATGGGTGTCAGCCTGTTCCTGCACTCAATCCATGTGGAACAGCAGCGACAGCGGCCATTCCTTGGGCTGGTTGCTCGGCTGCACTTCCATCAGCGGCGCCATATAATCCCACCAGCGCTTCATGATCGGATGGTCGGGCAGGCTGTCTCGGCTATTGTCCTCGCGCAGCTTCAGCACCGCGAACAGGCTCAGCGTCTCTTCGTCCAGGAAGATCGAATAGTCATGGATGCCCGACTCGGTCAGCAGCGCCGACAATTCGGGCCAGATCTCGTCATGGCGCTTGCGATATTCCGCGACCACGCCGGGCTTGAGCTGCATCTTGAAGGCGTGGACGGACATCGGCTCTCCCCTGTGAACCATATTATGGAACTCGAAACCGATATTTGGGTAACATCGTCCCACATGTTCGTCAAATGCTAAGAATGGGTGGGACGATGTCCGTTTCAGCGCGCCAGGATCGGGCTGTTGCGGATCGTCAGGCCCGCCACATCGTCGAACAGCGCCGGTGGCCGCGCGTCGAGCGTCGCCGTCTCGGCGGAAAAGCGCTCGATCGTCAGCCGCTCGGCATGGCGCGCCCATAGCGCCCAGCTGGGCAGCACGCCGAACATGCTGGGTTCGGGATAGGCATCGGCCAGTTCGGCGGGCCTGCGCGCCGCATCCTGCGCGGTGCCGCCGCCCTGATAGACCAGATGCACGTCGCGCAGCGTCACGTCGCGCACCGGATGGCCCGGCAGGCCGGCAATGCTCGCGGCAAATCTGTGGTCGATCCCGCGCGCATCCACCTCGCTGATCTCCACGCCGTTGATCGCGCCGATGCCGGTGCCATCCGGCCCGCGCCGCCGATCGCCGATGCGCAGGAAGATCGGCGCGGTCGTCACCTCGCGCATGGTCAGCCGCCGCGCGGCGATATTCTCCATGACCCCGCCGTCGACCGTTTCCAGCGCCAGCCCGCGGCAGCGGGTGAAGCGGCAATCCTCGATCCGGATATTGCGATATCCGCCATTGCTCTCGGTGCCGAGCTTGATCCGACCGGTGACCCGGTCCTGGTCGGGCGCGATCTGCTGTGTGGTGCGCTTGGTGCCGTCCAGCATCGATCCCATGTCATAGCCGGACACGTCGCAGTCGCGGATCAGGATATTCTCCGATGCGATCGCGCGGCCCAGCGCATAGCTGCTCTTGACAACGATGCCGTCATCATTGGGCGAATTGACCCGGCAGCGTTCCACCACCACGTCGCGCACGCAGTCGAGGTCGATACCGTCGCGTTCGGTGTCGATCGCCAGATTGTCGATGCGCAATTGCTGCGTGCCGGTCGCGATGATCGCGAAATGCCCGCCCTTCAGGATCGAAAAGCCGCTCAGATGAATGTCGCGGCCGTTCTTCAGCGCGATCGCCTTGTTGCCCAGGCCGTTCATCTTCGCGGCATCGGGCTCCAACTCGGCAATCTGCGCGTCGCTCATCCTGCGCATCGACAGCGGCCGTTCGCCGGCCTGCTTCTTCCAGCGGGCACCCGGCCCGTCGCGGGTCAGGCCCAGGCCATGGATCATGCCGGGGCCAAGAATCGCAACCTCGACCAGATCCTCGCCCCAGATCAGGCTGTTGTGCCAATGGCTATGGCCGAAATCCTGATAGAGCTGGTCGATCCCCGTCTCGGGCAGGTCATAGCGGCCGGCATGGCGCGCGGGATCGGCCGCCTCGATCACCGCGCCTTCGCCGATGACCAGGGTGACATGGCTCTTCAGCCGGATCGAGAAGCAGAGATAGCGGCCCCGTGGCAGCAGCACGGTGCCGCCACCTGCCTGCGATGCGGCCAGGATCGCGGCATTGATCGCATCGCTGTCGATCGCCATGCCGTCGCCCCGTGCGCCATGATCGCGCACGTCGAACCGTCGCGCCGCATGACCGGCAAAGGGAAAGGCAGTGCCGGGCGCCAGCAGCGCACCAGCGGCCAGGCCCAGGCTGATTTCGCGCCGGCTCATCCGCAACATGGCTCAGTTACCTGCCGGACGCACATCGCTATGTGCCCGGCTCGGCACGATCGCCACCTGCGCCGCGCTCGGCGGTTGGGCCGGCGCAAAGGGGGCGGCGACGACATGGGGCGCCAGTTCGGGAATCTGTGCCCTGATCCGCTCGGCCACCGCGCTCGCCAGCAGCCAGGCGCCATAATTATCATGATGGGTCTTGTCCTTGCCGCCATCATTGAAGGCGGTCGGCGCAACCTGCGGCCCCAGCGCCTCATAAATGGCCCGGCTGTCGGCATTCAGGTCGATCAGCGGCACTCGTTCCTCGGCCGCCAGCTTGCGCACCGCATCGGCATAGCTGCCCAGCGTATCCTTGATGCGGCCGCTCTCGTCGAAATTGCGCCGTTCGGGGGAGGTCACCAGCACCGCATGGGCGCCGCGCCGCCGCGCCTCGGCGATATAGGCGCGCAGATAGGCGGGGTAGGTGTTCGCCGCATCGGCATAGGTTTGCGGCCATTCCTGTTTCTGGTCATTATGGCCGAACTGGATGAACAGCCAGTCACCCGGCTTAACCGCCGACAACAGCTTGTCGAAGCGCAGGTCGGTGAGGAAGGATTTGAGCGTCGCACCCGACTTGGCATGGTTGGCGACCGCGATGCTGCCGTCCAGCATTACGGGGAGCATCTGGCCCCAGCTCGCCGCCGGCTCGGCCGCCTGATCGGTGACGGTCGAATCGCCCGCGAGGAAAAGGGTTGGAGCGCTCACCGGCTCGATCGTCACCGAAGCGACCTGCGGCTTGCCCAGAAATTCCAGCGTCAGCCGGTCGTCCCACGTATATTCGCGCGCATCGCCGGCAGTGATCCGCACCGCCGTTCCGCCCGTCGCATTGGCGGGCGGCGGCGGCAGGGCAGGGCTGCGGACATTGACCAGGAACTGCCGTTCGACGAACTGTCCCTTCTTGGTCGCGACATTGCGCAGCATCAGCCGCCGTGCCTCCGCCTTGACCGTGGTGTCGCCAGCCGCCTTGCGGTTACCCAGCGTCAGCGTCACCCGATAGGTGCCGTCGGGCACGGCCACCGAAAACAGGAAGTCATCCGCGGTGCTGCCCGGCTCCATGCCATGGCCGCCGGCCTGATAGGGCGTCTGCCGTGTGGCGCTGTCCGACGACAGGTCGAAGGACTGCGGCGCGGCGATGGAGGATCCTGCCATCAGGATCAGGGCAAGGCTGGTGCTGAGCGGCATGACGCAAACATCCTGAGCGAGACAAATAGGGGAGCGCGCCAAGACGCGCTCCCCCAAGAAAACCGCCCGTGCAGAGGCGGAAGCAGGAATCCGGTCGCGATCACGATGGAATCGGTCTCATAAATTGATAGCATGATCCATATATAGGGAAAAAATTCCGGTCAATCCCTCCCTGCATCCAATGCGATCAGCGTCATGGTGATCCACAGTGTGGAACTTGCGATCATATTATGATTTTTATGGAAATGTCGTGAAATATAATATAGTGTGACACAAAATTTCACATAGTGGGAATGCTGGCGAGGGCCGGCACATTGGGGAGGAAGTCATGATCGAGCATTACAGCCGTATTGCGTCCGCGCGCCGTTCGTCGGTGATCGCGCTGGCCGTCGCCATGATGGCGGGCGCGCCGGCCTTTGCGCAGGACCAGGCGCCGCAGGCACAGCCCGACCAGGAAAATGCCGACATCGTCGTCACCGGCTTCCGCGCCTCGCTCAACAGCGCGCTCAGCATGAAGCGGCAGGAAGCCGCCGCGATCGACTCGATCGTCGCCGAAGATATCGGCAAGTTCCCCGACTCCAACCTTGCCGAATCGATGCAGCGCGTGCCGGGCATCGCGCTCCAGCGCGGCGACGGCGGCGAAGGCCGCAACATCTCGGTCCGCGGCCTTGGCCCGGCCTTCACCCGCACCCGCATCAACGGCATGGAAGGCACGTCGCAGACCGGCTCGTCGGACATTTACGGCGCCGGCAATAATGGCCGCAGCTTCGACTTCAACGTCTTCCCGACCGAAATCTTCTCGGCCCTGTCGGTGCGCAAGACGCCCTCGGCCGATGTCGAGGAAGGTTCGCTCGGCGCGACGGTCGATCTGAGCGCGCCCAAGCCGATGGAGCAGAAGGAGGATTTCGTCCTCTCGATGACCGCGCGCGGCGTCTATAACGAACTGTCCAAGGAGGTCGATCCGCGTGCCTCGCTGCTGGTGTCGAAGAAGTTCGGCGACAGCGGCTTCGGCATCCTCGGTTCGGTCGCCTATCAGAAGCGGCACATCCGCGAAGTCGGCTATTCGGCGGTGGACATCCTGTCGGCCAATACCAATGGCGGTTTCTGCTCGCCGGTCGGCTTCGCGCCGCAGAACCCGGCCGACAATGCCGCCAAGGGCGCCGATGCGCTCAATTGCTCGACCGGCAATCCGCGCACCAGCACCAGCGCCGCCTATCAGGCTATCTATGATCTGCGTCGCGACGACCTGCCCAATACGCCGGGCAGCGGCGCCTTCCTGCCGCGCATTCCGCGCTACCTCAATTCGGAACAGAATCAGGAACGGATTGGCGGGTCGCTGACCCTGCAGTTCAACCCCGACGACGACACCGACATCTCGCTCGACATGCTCTATTCGCGGTTCGAGGTGACCCGGCGCGACAATTATATCGCCGCCATCTCCTTCGCCCGCTCGGCCGCCAATAACGGCCAGCCGATGACGTCCGTGCGCGATATCGAGTTCGACGAGAATGGCTCGCTGGTCCAGGGCGTGTTCGACGGCGTCGACGTCCGTTCCGAAGGGCTGGTCGATCATTTCGTTTCGACCTTCAAGCAGGCCAACCTCAACTTCCGCCGTCGCCTCAACGACAGTCTGGAACTGAGCGGCATCGTCGGCTTCAACCGCTCCATCTGGGACGGCAAGAAGCGTCTCCAGACCTTCATGGATGCGATCGACACCGATGGTTTCTCGATCGACTATAGCAAGGGCGGCACCACCCCGACCTTGGGCTTCGGTATCGACGTCAATGACCCTGCCAGCTTCAACTATGCGCCGGGCCGCGCCGACGGCACCGTGCTGGGCGGCTTCAGCTATCAGGGCAAGCCGTCGAAGAACACCACCGACAACATGACCGCCGACATCAACCTCAAATGGACGGTCAGCGACGCCTTCTCGATCAAGGGCGGCGCGCAATATCGGCGCAGCAATTTCCTCTCGACCTTCCTGCGTCCCTATAATGCCGATACCGTGGTGCGGGCGCTGCCGGCCGGCACGACGCTGGCCGATATCACCACCAACATCACCGGCGTCGACAAGCTGTGGGGCCATGGCGCCCCGTCCAGCTGGGCGGCGATCGATCCCGAGAAATGGGCCGACACCTTCGGCTTCGACGATGTCCGCTATTGCGGCGTCGAATGTGGCGGCGGCCGCAGCCGCGTGCGCGAAGAGGTCATGAGCAGCTATCTCATGGCCAATTTCGATCTCAGCGATGCGATCGGCTTCGGCATTCGCGGTGACGTCGGCGTGCGCTACGTCAAGACCGACATGCTGTCGTCGGGCTATATCGCCGTGGCGCAGGCCAGCTCGCCGACGGGTCTGACCGGCCAGTTCGCGGCCGCCAGCAACAGCTATGATGATTGGCTGCCCTCGGCGAACATCGTCGTCGAGCCGGTCGAGAATGTCCTGGTCCGCTTCTCCGGCGCGAAGGTCATGGCCCGTCCGGAACTCGGCCTGCTGACCCCGACCAGCGGCGTCAATCCGGTCACCCGCGTCGGCAATGTCAACAACCCGTTCCTCGACCCGATCCGGGCCAACACCTTCGACGTCGCGGTCGAATGGTATTTCCGCCCCGGTTCGCTGCTCTCGGCCGCCTTCTTCTACAAGGACATCAAGAGCTTCATCCAGAATGTGAACAGTCAGATCCCGTTCAACCAGCTCGGCTTGCCCAACGCTCTGCTGGAAAACAGCAACACCTTGCCGGATGAGCTGTTCACCGTGTCGCAGCCGTTCAACACGCCGGGCGGCAAGCTCAAGGGTATCGAGCTCAATGCCCAGATCCCCTTCACCTTCCTCGACGGCTTCTTCAGCAATTTCGGCGTGCTGGCCAATTACACCCACGTCACGTCGAAGATCGACTATATCCTCGCCAGCGTGAACGGCGTGCCGACCGTGACGACCACGGCGGACCTGGTCGGCCTGTCGCCCAACACCGCGTCGGGCACGCTCTATTATGAGGATGACAAATTCTCGATCCGCACCACCGGCAACTTCCGCGACAAGTTCATCCGCGGCATTCCGGCCTCGCCGGGCAGCGACCTTCAGGGCAATGCCAAGACCTTCTACATGGATGCGTCGGCCAGCTATAATGTCACGGATCGCCTGAAGATCATCGTCGAGGTGCAGAACCTGACCGACGAGCAGAACCGCCTCTATATCGACAGCCAGCGTCAGGACACGCTGTTCGAAACCCGCATTGGCCGCACCTTCACCTTTGGCGTGACCTACCGGATGTAATTTTCCAGTCCTCCCCAAACTTGGAGCCTGATCGTCTGAGGTGGAAGCGCTTCGCGCTTTCACCGAAGACGTGAATCAGGCTCCATTTTTATGTGGCAGGCGCGGTTACCATTGGTGACCGCGCCCATTTTCTTATCCGGTAGATCAGGAAATTCAGCGCTGGCCGCTGAAGCCCACCGCCGCACTGATCTGTTCGGCCGACTTCATCACCTGCTCGGCCAGCGCCGGGCGAACATCGTCGGTCAGATAATGGGCGGCGCTTGCGATCGAGATGGCGACGCAGATCTGCCCCTTGGCATCGCGCACCGGCACGGCGATCGACCGCACGCCATCGCCCAGTTCGCTGTCATGCAGCACTTCGCCGCGCGCCTTGTGGACCCGCATTTCTGCAATATAGGCGTCGATCTGCTTGCGGCTGGCCTCGCCGCCCTTGGCCTCGACATAGAGCCGTTCCCAGGTCGCTTCATCCTCGTCCAGCAGCAGCGCCTTGCCCAGGCCCGTTTCGGCGACCGGACGACGATCGCCCGGCGCGGTCGCGACGCGCAGCCGCTGGTTGCCGGTTACCCGGTCCAGATGGCGCGACCAGTCGCCCTCGCGCTTGCCCACGAACACGCAGAAGCCGGTCTTTTCCGACAGTAATTCCATGAACGGGCGGGCGACGCGGACATAGTCGATCTGCTCGGTGGCCAGCACGCCCAGCTGCAACAGCTTGGGACCGAGCGCGAAGCCGTTGCGCGTCACCGCCAGATAGTCGCGCGATTTCAGCGCCTGCACCAGCCGATGCGCGGTGGTCTTGCTCATGCCCAGCTTGCGGGCCAGATCGGCGGCACGGATCGGCCCGTCGATCACCTCGTCCATGATATCGAGCGCGCGCATCAGCGTCTGCGTGCCCTTAACGCCCTGTTCCTGCTTCTCTTCGCCATCTTGCATATGTTTTTTCGCTTCCTGTTTTCGTCCCATATATAGGGTCGTCCCACATATCGGAAACGAATTTCGCAAAGGCGGAGCGAACATCGCGGCCGGCCCAAAAACATAAGGGCCCGCCGATCGAAATCGGCGGGCCCATAGCCGTCAGATGCGACCCGACGGGGATCAATATTGGACGGTAACGGTCACTGCGCGGCGGTTCTGCGCCCAGCTTGCTTCGTCCGAACCCAGAGCCGCAGGCCGTTCCTTGCCATAGCTCACGGTGTTGATGCGGCTGGGCGAAATGCCCAGCGATGCGAGATAATTTTTGGCCGCATTGGCGCGACGGTCGCCCAGCGCGATATTGTAATCGCGGGTGCCGCGTTCGTCGGCATGGCCCTCGATGGTGATGCGGACATTGGGGTTCTGCTGCAGCCAGGCGGCCTGGCTCTGCAGTGTCGCCTGATCCTCGGCATCGACATCATATTGGTCGAGGCCAAAGAAGATGCGGTCGGACGACACCGACGCGACGAAATCTTCCTGGCTGCCCTTGACCGGGCCGGTCTGGCCAACCGGACCGCCCGTCTGGGTCGTGTCGCTGCCACCCGGCGCCGGCGGCAGTTCGGCCGGCGGCTTCTTCGAACAGGCGGCGAGGGCCAAGACGGCGGTTGCCATGAGCAGGGGCCGGGTGATCTTCATCGGGGTCTCCTAAGGATATCGCCATTCTGCCACCCGGACGGGCAACAGCATGGTTGGTAAAAATCGTTACGCTGTCAAGACGATAGGGTTCCCTATCGCGTCGAAAAGCTGTGGAAAACTTATGGCAGCAACGGACCCCAGGCCGGGTCGGAGCCACTGAGCGGTGTCGGGATGCGCCGTTCGTTCACGCCGGTCAGGTCCACCTGCCACACCTGGCTGCTGCCCTGGCGACCCGGCGTGGTGCGGAAGAATTGCAGCACGCGGCCATTGGGCGACCAGGTCGGCTGCTCGTCCTGCCAGCCATTGGTCAGGATGCGCTCATTGTCGCCGCTCGGCGTCATCACCGCGATCTTGAAATCGCCCGACAGCTTGGTGAAGGCAATGAGGTCGCCGCGCGGGCTCCATTCTGGCGTCGCATAGCGGCCGCCGCCATGGCTGATGCGGCGCTGGTTCGACCCGTCGGCATTCATCACATAGATTTGCTGTCCGCCCGACCGGTCGCTTTCGAACACGATCTGGCGGCCATCGGGCGAATAGGAGCCGCCGACATCGATGCCCGGCGAATTGGTGAGGCGCACCGGCGCGCCGCCCTGGGCGGACACGCGATAGATGTCGGTATTGCCCGACACCGCCATCGAGAACAGGATGTTGCGGCCATCGGGCGACCAGCGCGGCGCGAAGGTCGTGTTGTTGCTTTCGGTCACCAGCCGCTGCTGCCCGGTGCCGATGTCATAGACATAGATCCGCACCCGGCTGCCCAGATAGCTCACATAGACGATCGACTTGTAATCGGGCGAAAAGCGCGGGGTCAGCGCGATCGACTGGCCATTGGTGATGAAGCGGTGGTTGGCGCCATCGGAATCCATGATGGCGAGGCGCTTGACGCGGTTATCCTTGGGGCCGCTCTCGGCGATATAGGCGATCCGGCTGTCGAAGAAGGGGCTCTCGCCCGACAGCCGGGCATAGATGGCGTCGGCGCATTTATGCGCGGCCCGGCGCCAGTCGCGCGGCGCGACGACATAGCCCTGGCGCGTCAATTCCTGCTTCAGCGCCACGTCGTAGAGGTAGCAGCCGACGGTGATGTCCGCCTCGCCGCCGGTGGTGCGGACAAAGCCCTGCACCAGCGCCTGATAGGCGCCCCATTTGTCGTAGACGGGATTGGTCACTTCCGGGAAAGCGAGCGTCGGCATGCCGGCCGGGCCGGACGGATCGAACAGGCCCGATCCCTTGAGGTCGGTGGCGATCACCTCGGCGATCTTGCGGCCCAGTTCATTGGCGGTGCCGGCCGGGGTCGCCACATCCTGCTGCGCCGGCAGGGCGGGCACGGCGATCTTGAGGTTGCTGTCGATATCGCCGGTCACGTCGACCGACAGCTGCGCCAGCGCGGGCATGGCGGTGAAGGCGAGCAGGGCGGCGGTCGCCGCGGCCAGGCGGCGGAGCAGGGTCGTCGTCATCGGGTCAGCCTCGCGTCAAAGCGGAGTGGCCGCAGCCATTTCCATTGTTCATAATATTCGGGCGGCAAATTGCGGAAGGGCGATGCCAGTTTGACCGCCTGGATCGCGCGTTCCGCATGCAGCTTGGCCTGGGGCCGGTTGCTGGCGGTGACGCCCAGCTGGTCGATCACTTCGGGCGTGCCGATCACTGCGCCATTCTTGTCCAGCCGCACTTCCAGCAGGGTCACCAGCTGATCGGCGTCCGCGCCTGACGGCGGGCGCCAGTTGGGCTTGAGCTGCCGGCGGATCTCGGCATCCAGCGCGGCCTTCTGCTGCGGCCCCATGGCGGCGGCCTGCGGTGCGGCGGCGGGTTTACGCGGTGCGTCGGCGCTGGTGTCGATGCCTTTGAGGAAATCATTGCCCAGCAGCGATCCCTTGGGCTTGGCCGCGGCCTTGCCCGATCCCGATGCGGCCGCCGGCTTGGCGGCCTTGGGTGCGGGCTTGGCGCTGGCCTTGGCCGGCGCGGCGGCCGCAGCCTTGGGCTTCTCCGGCGCCGGCTTCGCCTTGGGCTTTTCCGCTGGCTTTTCAGGGGCCGGCTTGGGCTTGGGTGCGGCCTTGGGCGTTTCCTTCTTCGGCGGCGTTGGCTTCGGCTTGGGCGGCGCGGGTTTCGCGACTTCCTTGGGCGGGACCGGCTTTGGCTTGGGCGGCGCCGGGGTCGGCTCGGGCACGGGTGCCGGCTCGGGCTGGGCAGCGGGCGCAGCGTCCTCGGTCGGGCCCTTCTCAGGCGCGACGCTGGGCGGTGGCGGCTCGGTCGAGATGCGCGGCGCGGTCGATTGCAGCGCCACTTCGTCCACCAGGCTGACATCCATCGGCGGGCTGTTCAGCTTCAGCGGATTGGGCGTCGCCAGGAACCCGGCCGACAGCAGGCCGAACAGCAGGACATGTCCTGCCGTCGCAACGCCAAGGCCGATTTTTTCCGCGCGTTCCATCGGTTTGACCTATGGCCCCTATTCTGAACCTGCGCTGACATCGTCGGCGCCGTCCTGCCCGCCGGTGCTGACCAGCGCCACCTTGTTGAGGCCGGCCCGGTTGAGCTCGCCCATCACCCGCATCACCCGGCCATAATCCAGCGCCGTGTCCGCCCGCAGGAAGATCTGCGGCGCATCGGGCTTGCCGGCATTGGCCGACACGATCTCGGCCAGCCGGTCGGGCAGGTCGGCGTCGCTGACCACGTCTTCGTCGACATAGATGGCGCCGTCGCGATCGATCGACACCACGGTCGGCTTGGCATCCTGGTCCAGCCCCTTGGCGCGCGTCTCGGGCAGGTTGACCGGCACGCCGGTCACCAGCAGCGGCGCGGTCACCATGAAGATGATCAGCAGCACCAGCATGACGTCGACCAGCGGCGTCACGTTGATGTCTGCCATCGGCGCGCGATTGCGCCCGCGCCGACCGGACGGAGGACCAGACATCGCCATCAGCGTTGGGCCTCAAGCTCGCGGCTCAGCGTCGCGTAGAAGCCATCGGCAAAGCGGTTGAGGCGCGATTCCATCCGGTTGATGCCATGGCTGAACCGGTTGTAGGCGATCACCGCCGGGATGGCGGCGAACAGGCCGATCGCGGTCGCGAACAAGGCCTCGGCAATGCCCGGCGCCACGACGGCGAGCGAGCTGTTCTGCGCGGCGGCGATCGAGGTGAAGGCGCGCATGATGCCCCACACGGTGCCGAACAGGCCGACGAACGGTGCGACCGAACCGACCGTCGCCAGGATGTTCAGCCGGTCCGACAGCCGGTCGACCTCGGCCGCGATCGTGCTCGACATGCTGGTGGCCAGCCGGTCGCGCGTGCCGTCGCGGTCGATCACCTTCTGCGCGGTGGAGCGGCGCCATTCGGTGACGCCGGCGGCCATCACCTTGGCGGCCGGGAATTCGGCCTTGCCGCGGGCTTCATAGAAACGGTCGATATCGTCCGCCTTCCAGAAATCCGCCTCGAACGCGCGGCTCTGCTTGCTCGCCTTGCGCAGGGTGAAGCTGAAGCCGATGATGATCGCCCAGGTCCAGATGCTGGCCAGCAACAGGCCCAGCATCACCCCCTTCACGACGATGTCGGCCTGCAGGAACAGGGCGAGCGGCGAAATGGTGGCGGCGTCGGCTGCGGCGCCAACGGCGGTGCCGACGTCAGGCATGGACAGGTTCATGGGTGGATGTCTTCCCCTCGCATCAAACGGCTGAAAATCTCGATCCAGGGGCGCGGCTGGCGCTGCGGTCGTCCCTGGGGTGTCAGATAGGCGACGGTGATGACGCCGTCGGTCAATATGTCCTCGCCGCGCATGACTCTTTGCTGAATGACGCAGCTGGCGGCCCGCACCTCCATCACCTGGCTGACGACCATCAGGTCATCGTCCAGCCGGGCGGGACGGCGATAGGCGAGTTTCAGGTCGGTGACGGCATAGACGCCTTCGCCGCCTTCATGATTGGCGCGCTGGTCGATGCCGGCGATGCGCAGCATGTCGGACCGGGCGCGCTCCATATAGCGCAGATAATTGGCGTGATAGACCAGCCCCGACAGGTCCGTATCCTCGAAATAGATGCGCAGCGGGAAATGATGCACGGCGGCGATGAACCGTCCGGATGCGGGCGCTGGCAGGGGATCGGCAAGGGGCATGGGCGGCTATTAAGCATGGCGTGCGGTTCGCGCAAAGGCGGAAAATAGCGCGGGCGGACCATCCATCCGTCGCGATGGCCCGTTCGCCGCCCGCGAAGGGGCTTGGCGCGCGGCCTTACTTGTCGGTAGGGGTGACTGGAACGAACATTTGGTGAGGAGAATGGGACATGACCGACATCAAGACCGTGGGCGTGATCGGCGCCGGCCAGATGGGGGCGGGCATTGCCCAGGTCGCCGCCCAGGCCGGCTATGACGTGATCCTGTCCGACATCGACCTGCCCCGCGCCGAAAAGGGCAAGGCCGGCATCGCCAAGCTGCTGGCCCGCGCGGTCGAGAAGGAAAAGATCAGCCAGGCCGACGCCGATGCCGCCCTTGCCCGCATCACCCCGGTCGGCGAGATCGCGCCGCTCGCCGGCGCCCAGCTGGTGATCGAGGCCGCGACCGAGCGCGAAGAGGTCAAGCGCACCATCTTCACCAATGTCGGCAAGATCCTGGCGCCCGACGCCATCCTTGCCACCAACACCTCGTCCATCCCGATCACCCGCCTCGCCCAGGCCGCGCCCGATGCCAGCCGCTTCGTCGGCGTCCATTTCTTCAATCCGGTGCCGGTGATGGTGCTGGTCGAGGTCATTCGCGGCCTCGCCACGTCGCCCGAAACGGTCGCCGCGGTCGAGGGGTTCGCCGCGAAGATCGGCAAGACCACGGTCCATGCCTTCGACGCGCCGGGCTTCGTGGTGAACCGCATCCTGCTGCCGATGCTGAACGAGGCGGTGTTCGTGCTGGGTGAGGGCGTCGGCAGCGTCACCGATATCGATCAGGGCTGCAAGCTCGGCCTCAACCATCCGATGGGGCCGCTGACCCTGCTCGATTTCGTCGGCCTCGACACCGCCCTCGAAATCCTCAACGTCTTCCTCACCACCACCGGCGACCCCAAATATCGCCCGGCGCCGCTGCTGGTCAAATATGTCGAGGCCGGCTGGTATGGCCGCAAGACCGGCAGGGGCTTCTATGATTATTCGGGCCCGGAACCCGTCCCGACCCGTTAAAAAAAAACTATCCGGTGGGGCGGCCTCGTGCCGCCCTATCCCGCGCTCAGCCCATGTTTCTTCATGCAATGGCGCAACTGGTCATAGGTCAGGCCCAGCCCCTTGGCGGTCGCCCGCTGATTATAGCGGAACCGCTCCAGCGCCGCCCGCACGATCGCCGCCTCATGCGCGTCGACCGCCGATTTGAGATCGGTGACATCGCCATGCCCGTTCATCACCGATGCAGCCGCAGGTGCCGGTGCCGCATTTTCCGCTGACGGCGCGGCGGCTCCCGGCATCAGCGGGCGCGGTTTCCAGGGCGAGGCGAAGGGGTCGAACACAATGGACGAGATCGGCCGCCCCGGCTCGGGCCAGCGATAGACTGCCCGCTCCACCACATTGCGCAGTTCGCGCACATTGCCCGGCCAGCCATGGCCTTCCAGCTCGGCTGCGCAGGCGGCGGAAAAACCCGGCCATTGCGGCCAGTTGAGTTCCGCTGCCATGCGCCGGCCGAAATGGTCGGCCAATACCGTTATGTCGCCTTCGCGCGCGCGCAGCGGCGGCAGGGTGATGACCTCGAAGCTCAGCCGGTCGAGCAGATCGGGGCGGAAGCGCCCGGCATCGGCGGCGGCGGGCAGATCCTCGTTGGTGGCGGCCACGATGCGGACATCGACCATCACCGGCCGCGACGATCCGATCCGCGTCACTTCGCCATATTCGATCACGCGCAGCAGCCGTTCCTGCGCCGCCATCGACAAGGTGCCCAGTTCGTCCAGGAACAGGGTGCCGCCATCGGCCTCCTCGAACCGGCCCGGCCGCGCCTTGGTCGCGCCGGTGAAGGCGCCCTGTTCATGGCCGAACAATTCCGCCTCGATCAGCGTCTCGGGCAGGGCAGCGCAGTTCATCACGATCAGCGGCTCGCCCCAGCGTGGCGACAGATGATGCAGGCGCTCGGCAATCAGCTCCTTGCCGGTGCCGCGTTCGCCGATCACCAGCACCGGGCGATTGAGTTCGGCGGCCCGCCCGGCCAGTTCGACGGCGTCGAGAAAGGCCAGCGACTGGCCGACAAACTGGGTATTTTTCTCCATGCGCCAAAATATGGGGAAATTTCCCAACTTTCAGCAAGTGAAATCTTTGCGCAGCCGTGCCAAATCATCAAAAAACGGCTGTTTTCTGCGCTTTTCAAAAATTGGCACGGCCTCTGCAATGTTGGGAACGAAGCCGCTGCACAGACAGGCGGCACCTTTAGAAGGCCAGGTTCAAGGAGTGTTGAAGATGGAAAAGAACAGCAACAGCGTTCGCGAAATCGGTCAACTGATGTCGGTCGCCATTGCCGCCGTCCTGTTCGGATCGACCATGATCCTTTCGGCGGTCGGCCCGGCCCGCGCCAGCGAAGCCCCGGTCCTCGCGACCCAGGATACCCCCGCGACCCTGCGCTATCTGGCGTAAGGCCGCACGACCCAGGCCGGGGCGGAAATGCCCCCTCTCGTCCGCCCCGGCCCCCTTGAAGAGAAGACCAGGAGCACCGTTAAAATGGGTATTTTCTCCCGCACCCGAGACATCATCGCCGCCAATGTCACCGACCTGCTCGACAAGGCCGAAGACCCGGCGAAGATGATCCGCATGATCATCCTCGAAATGGAGGAGACGCTGGTCGAGGTGCGCGCGTCCGCCGCCCGCACGATCGCCGATCAGAAGGAAATGCGTCGCCACATCGGCAAGCTGCAGGCGCTGCAGGATGGCTGGACCGAAAAGGCGCAGCTTGCCCTCAGCAAGGACCGCGAGGACCTCGCCAAGGCTGCCCTGGTCGAACGCCAGAAGGCCGCCGACATGGCCGAGCATCTCTCCCACGAGATCGAGGTGCTGGACGAGGCGCTGAAGGCGTCGGAAGAGGATATCGCCAAGCTGCAGGGCAAGCTGCGCGAGGCGCGTGCCCGCCAGAACAGCCTGGTCAGCCGCATGGAAAGCGCGCAGAACCGCCTGCGGGTGCGTGAAGCCTATGCCGGCGAGAAGGTCAACGAAGCCTTTGCCCGCTTCGACATGCTCGAACGCCGCGTCGACATGGCCGAAGGCCGCGCCGATGCCATGGGCCTGGGCGCGCAGCCCAAGACGCTGGAAGAGGAAATCGCGGAGCTGAAGTCGGCCGACAAGGTCGATGCCGATCTCGCCGCGCTCAAGGCCAGCATGAACAAGGGAGCCTGATCCCATGGAAGACGTCTTCTTGCCTATCATGGTCTGCGGCATGCTGTTCATCGGCATGCCCTGGCTGATCTTCCACTATGTCACCAAGTGGAAGCAGGCGCCCAAGATCACCGACGAGGATGAGCGGCTGCTGGATGAACTCCACCTGCTCGCCCGCCGTCTCGAAGACAGGCTGCAGACGGTCGAACGGATCGTCGCAGCCGACAATCCCGACTTCCGCCCGCAACGTCCGGCACAGGACGATAATTACGACTTCGACCGGAGGAACTGACATGAGCGCCCGCCGCACCAAATTCTATCTCGACAAGCAGAATGGCAAGTGGATGGGCGTGTGCTCCGGCATCGCCGACTATACCGGGATCGACGTGGTCTGGGTCCGGGTCGGCGCGGTGCTGGTGACCCTCATGGGCGCCTTCCCCTGGACGCTGATCGCCTATTTCGCCGCCGCCTATTTCGCCGATGCCAAGCCCCAGGGCCTTTATTCGGATCGGGACGACGAGAAATTCTGGCAGGGCGTGCGCACCAATCCGGCGCGCTCCACCCGCGACGTCCGCTCCAAGTTCCGCGACATCGACCGCCGCCTCGCCGACATCGAGGTCTATTATACCAGCCGCAACACGCGCCTCGCCGACGAGATCGACAGCCTGCGCTGAGACATCGCCAGGACAGGGCAGCAATAACGGGGAGTTCAAGGCCATGAATTTCGCAGGACCGACCTTCGTTCTGGCCATCATCGCCATGTCGACGCTGGGCTGGATGTTCACCACCTGGGTCCGTGCCCGGCACGGCTATCCGGTTGAAAATGAATGGACCGGCACCGTTCATCGAACAGATCCCGACGCCGGTCGAAAAATCGAACTACTTTCAAGTGAAAACGAAAAGCTGACTGGCCGCATCAGCCGCCTCGAAGAACGCATCGCAGTCCTCGAACGGATCGCTACCGATCCCGCCGCCCGGACCGCGCGCGACATCGACGCGCTGCGCTGACGCTGGCCGGCAAGGGGAGTAAAGGACATGAACAAGACCGACATGGTAGACGCCTTCGTCATGCCCAACCTGCCGTGGATCATCGGCGGCGGGCTTCTGATCGGGGCAATGGCGATCGGCGGGTGGATCTTCACCACCTGGCTGCGCGTCCGCAACGGCTATCCGCTGGAAAATAGCTGGGGCAAGGCGGTCTATCCGCAGAAGAATGAGGAACTGGTCGAGCGCATCAAGCTGATCAGCCAGGAAAATGCCCAGCTGCGCGCCGAAATCGGCTCGATGAAGGACCGGCTCGCCGTGGTCGAGCGGATCGTCACCGACGAAAGCCATCAGCTCAATCGCGAAATCGAGCGGCTGCGCGGCCCGGCGAACTGATCGCCCCGCGCGCCTCAAGGGAGGACAAACATGAATCCGTTTGAAATGGTCGTCGCCATCGTCGCGATCACCGCCATCGCCAGCGTCGTCCGCGCCAAATATGGCGTCGTGCGCCGCCACAAGGGCGAGGATTTCATCCAGCGCGGTCCCGATCCGGAGGCCGAACGCCTCCGCGCCGAAGTGAAGGCGCTCAAGGACCGGGTTGCCGTATTGGAACGGCTCGCCACCGACAGTTCGACCGCGCTGGAGCGCGAATTCGAGAAGCTCAAGGACCGCGACTGATCGCGGCAAAGGACACAGGGAGGACATCATGCAGGATCCCCTCTTCTACCTCACCATGGCCACCGCCGGCCTCGCCGGCCTCACCATCGTCGCCTTCGCGTCGCTGCGCGGCTGGAACGGCTGGCTCGACCTCAAGCGCGCGGAATTGAGCCGCCGCAGCGAGGAAGCCGCGCCGCCCTCGGCCGCCGCCCGGATCGAGGTCGCCGACCTCAAGGAACGCATCCGCAAGCTCGAAGCCATCGCCGCCGGCGTCGATCTGTAACGGCCCTTCTCCGTTCGCCCTGAGCGAAGTCGAAGGGCCAGGCTGAGCCAGGGGCGAAGCCGCGTCCCTCCGCTTGGGGACCGGTTTCGGGCTTTCCCGCACCGCTTTTCCCCCTATATGGGCGGCATGACCGATCAGCCCGCCCCGATGCCCGTTCTGGCCGACCTCCAGGAAGAATATGAATTTCTCGACGCCGATGATCGCTATCGCCTGTTGATCGATCTCGGCCGGGGGCTGGAGGATATGCCCGACGCGCTCAAGACCGATATGACGCTGGTGCGGGGCTGTTCGGCGGCGGTCTGGGTCTATCCCACGGTGCTGGATGACGGCCGGCTCCATTTTCTCGCCGACAGCAATGCCGCCATCACCAAGGGGATCATCGCGCTGGTGCTGCTGACCGTGCAGGATCGCGCCCCAACAGAGATCGGCGCGACCGATATCGAGGGCGCGCTGGCTCCTTTCGACCTCAAGAACCAGCTCAGCTCCAACCGCACCCAGGGCATTCCCAACATGATCGCCCTGATCCGCGAGACCGCGGCCCGCTACGCCTGACGGAAACTCCCGCGCATCCCCGCGTTCTTGCCTGACAAGGAGAATGCGACAATGCGCCATATCATGCCCCTCGCCATGCTCGGCCTGCTGGCCGCCTGTTCGGGCGGGGACAAGAAGGAACCGACCCAGCGCGATCAGATCGGCCAGGTCTGGAAATATGAAACCGCCGGCGCCGGCCAGAAGGTCGCCTATATCGGCAGCGCCAACAGCGTGCAGACCATGACCGCCGCCGACACCTTCTCGGTGCTGATGGTCCAGCCCATGTCCAACGGCGAAAAGACGGTGACGGTGAAGCTGGTCGGCGCGCCCTTCCAGTGCGACCTGTCCGACTGCGCGGTCGATGCCACCACCGATGACGGCAAGGCCCATCGCTGGAAGGGCCGCATGACCGAAGCGAAGGACGGGATCGAGATCATGCCTTCGCAAAATGCCTATGAGGCGATCGCCAAGGCGAAGAGCCTGAAGGTTGACCTCGCCGTCGGCCCCAAGGATCAGCGCTTCCCGTTCGAATTCAACGTCGCCGGGCTCGACCTCAAGAAGGGCGCCTGACGCGCGACTGGCGAGCGCGACGCTGCGCTCGCCATGATTGCCTGCCTTATTCCTGCAGCGATACGCCGGGGCTGCGCGGGTCGGCGGCGCCGATCCAGTGGCCGTCGGCGGTCCGCTCGGCGGCATTGGCCTTGAGGCCCAGGCGCGAGATGGTGACGCGGTGGCCCAGTTTTTCCAGCGGTCCCTTCATCGCTTCCAGCGACGTGCCCTGTTCCAGCACCAGCCCGTCACCATTGAAGAATTCCAGCCCCAGCGCGATCGAATCCTGCGCCGACAGGCCCCAGTCGAAATGGGCGATCAGCGCCTTGGCGACCTGCATGATGATGGTCTTGCCGCCGGCGGCGCCGACGGTGAAGATCGGCATGCCCTTGTCGTCATAGACGATCGTCGGCGACATCGACGATAGCGGTCGCTTGCCCGGTTCCACCCGGTTGGCGACCGGCGCGCCATTTTTCTCGGGCGTGAAGCTGAAATCGGTCAGCTCATTGTTCAGCACCACGCCATTGGCGACCAGCTGGCTGCCGAAGAAGCTCTCGATCGTCGACGTCCAGGCGGCGATGTCGCCATTGCGGTCCACCGCGACGAAATGGCTGGTGCCGCTTTCCGGCTGGGGCAGGGCGCTGGTGCGCGGCTGCGCCCCGGCGGGCAGGCCGGGCTTATAGGAATTGAGCGCCTTGTTCAGCCGGATCTCGCCCGACCGCTGCTTCAAATAAGCGGGATCGATCAGCCCGGCGATCGGCACATGGACGAATTCGGGGTCACCCAGCCAGGTGTCACGGTCGGCATAGGCCAGCTGCATCGCTTCGCCGATGACGTGCCAGGAGCGCGGATCATCCTTGCCCCACTGCGCCAGCGGGAAGCGCTCGACCATGCCCAGCACCTGCAGCACGGTGATGCCGCCGGCCGACGCCGGGCCCATGCCGCACACCGTATAGACGCGATAGTGGCCGCATACCGGCTTGCGCTCCTTGACCTGGTAATTGGCCAGATCGTCGGTCGTCATCGGCACCGGATTGCGGGGCGCATTGGTGACCGCCTTGGCGATCGCCTGCGCATTCTCGCCCAGATAGAAGGCGTCCGGCCCTTCCGCCGCGATCCGCTTGAACAGGGCGGCGAGCGGCGGGTTCTTCAGCGTCGTGCCGACCGCCGGCAACTGCCCGTCGATCCAGTAATAGCTGCGGATCTCGGGGAAATCGGCCCAGATATTCTGCAACGCCTTCAGCGCCGTGGCGGTGCGCTCGCCCAGCTGGAAGCCATCGTCGGCCAGCCGGATCGCGGGCTGGAACAGGTCGGCCCAGGGCAGCTTGCCCCATTTCTTGTGGGCTTCCCACGCCATGCGCAGATTGCCAGGCACGCCGACCGAATAGCCGCCCGGCCAGGCCTGGACGAAGGGCAGGGGCTTGCCGTCGGCGCCCATGAAGCGGTCGGGCCGGGCAGCGGCCGGCGCGGTCTCGCGCCCGTCGATCGATTCCAGCACGCCGCTCGCGCCATCATGATGCATCAGGAAGCCGCCGCCGCCGATGCCACTGTTGTGCGGCTCGACCACATTCAGCGCCAGCATCATCGCGATCGCCGCGTCGGTGGCGCTGCCGCCCTTGCGCAATATTTCCTGCCCTGCCGCGGCCGCGCGCGGATCGGCGGCGGACACGGTGGCATTTAACGCCACCGGCTCGCGCGCCAGTACGGTCGCGGGCGCCAGGGCAAGGGGGGCAATCAGGGCGAAGGGGGCCAGCAGGCCGGTCAGGCGGGAGGTCATGGCCGGCACCCTAAAGCTCGCATTTCGTTTCGCAACCCGTCTTGTTTCGATCATGTCCGGGAAGGACGGATCAGGCGTCGATCCCCACCACGTCGCCGATATGCCGCACGCCATCGTGCGCCATCAGCGCCTTCAGGCCATCATTGATCCGCCTGGCGAGATAGGGGCCTTCATAGACCAGCGCGCTATAGACCTGCACCAGCGAGGCGCCGGCACGGATGCGGGCATAGGCCTGCTCCGCATTGGCGATGCCGCCGACGCCGATCAGCGGCAACCGGTCGCCCAGCAGCCGGCGGAAATCCTTGAGCTTGCCTAGCGACAGGTCGGTCAGCGGCGCGCCCGACAGGCCGCCGGTCTCGCTCGCATGGGGCGATTGCAGCGCCGGGCGGGTGATGGTGGTGTTCGACACGATCAGCGCGTCGATCCGATGGTCGATGCAGGCGGCGGCAATATCCTCGATATCGGCCGGCTCCAGATCGGGGGCGACCTTCAGGAAGATCGGCGGGCCACCTTCGGGCCGTGCCGCCATCACCGCGCCCAGCAGATCGTCCAGCGCTGCCCGGCCCTGCAGCGCGCGCAGCCCCGGCGTATTGGGCGAGGAGATATTGACGGTCAGATAATCGGCCAGCGGCGCCATGCAGGTAACGCCGGTGGCATAATCGGCATTGGCGCGCCCGGCGGCCGTCGCTTCCTTGTTCGCGCCGATATTGATGCCGATCACCGGACCCTCACCCACCGGCCGGCGATAGCGGGCGATGCGGTCGGCGGCGGCGCCCTGGCCGCCATTGTTGAAGCCGAAGCGATTGATAACGGCCCGGTCCTCGACCAGCCGGAACAGGCGCGGCTGGGGATTGCCCGGCTGTGCCAGCGGGGTCAGCGTGCCCAGTTCGGCAAAGCCGAAGCCCAGCCCATGCATCTTGTGCGCGACCCGGCCATCCTTGTCATAGCCCGCCGCCAGACCCACCGGATTGGGAAAGGCGATGCCCGCCACCGTCTGCGCCAGCATCGGGTCGGCCTTCAGCGGTGCCGGGGTCGGCATCATCCGCAGCAGCGCGATCGACAGATTATGGGCGCGCTCGGCATCGAGCGCGAAGAAGAAGAGCGGACGGATCAGGCGATAGGACATGGCCGCGCTATGCCAGCGGTGCCTGCGCAGGTCGAGTCGTGTTGCGTTATTGCAACAACATATTCCCTTGCGTCATTTCATGACAGAAAACGTCATGAATGCGATCCTTTTCGGTCGTCAGATGTCCGATCTGTCCAATAATCTTCCACCGATTCGGGCTTAAAGCCGTCTTGCGACCCGAAGGCTCTAGGCCATTTTGGCTGA
Source organism: Sphingobium sp. LF-16 (assembly GCF_003711185.1). Lineage (NCBI taxonomy): Bacteria > Pseudomonadati > Pseudomonadota > Alphaproteobacteria > Sphingomonadales > Sphingobiaceae > Sphingobium > Sphingobium sp. LF-16. The sequence continues at coordinate 3,850,924 of NZ_CP029335.1, forward strand.
TGAGACCTTTTCCTGACCCGGCAGTGAAAGCTGCCGGGTCATTTTTTTGTTGCAACGCTGTGGCGAAAAATCGTCATGGTGACGTCATGGCTCTTGCACGGTCGTTGGCCGCGCTCATAATGCCGCCACTGGGGTGAAACTATGGGGCCGCAACATTGGGATCTGCCGCTGAGTGCGGCGCGGGGGGTGGTGCCGGATAATCGCGGGCCATTGTCCTATTCGGTGGATGCCGAACAGGGCCCGGTCCGCTTGCGCTATTTCACCCCGCCGGAAAAGGTCCGACCCTATTTCGGCTCGCTCTACATATTTTCCGTGGCGGCAGACCATTATGCCGACGTCACCCGCGCCGATGTCGCGCAGTTGCGGCTGATGCTGCGGGGCGATGGGCGCTATCATTTCCAGGATGGATCGGTGCAGCGGCCCCCCGTCGTCGGCCTGATCGGCCCCACGCAGGGCGCGACCCGCTTCGAACTGGATGCGCCGACCCGGCTGCTGGGCGTGTCGCTGCTGCCGGCCGGCTGGCTGGCGCTGCATGGCGGCGACGCCGACAAGCTGGCTGATGGCCTGTGCGATCTGGCGGCGGAGCGGGATGACGGCTTTCTCGACCTGCTCGCCCAGTTGCAGCGCATGGAGGATGGCGACGCCATGGCCGCGCTCACCTGGTCCTTCCTCGCCGAACGGATCAAGCCGCTGCCCGAAGCGACCTGGGCGATCCTGCGGGCGATCGACAGCTGGCTGATCGGCGAAGGATCGCCGCGGATCGAGGTGCTCAGCGAAATGACCGAATTGTCGCCGCGCCAACTCGCCCGCATCACCAACAAACTCTATGGCGCCCCGCCCAAGCTGCTCGCCCGCAAATATCGTGCCCTGCGCTGCAGCGCGCGGATCGCGCTCGACCATGAAAGCTGGCAGGCCCTGTGCGACGATGGCAGCTTCTACGACCAGTCGCATTTCATCCGCGAGATCAAGCATTTCATCGGCATGACCCCGCACCAGCTTCAGACCGAGCCGACCGCCGTGGTCCAGCTCACTCTGCTCCGCCGCACACTGGGCGGCGATGTCGCGGTGCTCAACCGGCTGAGTTGATCGCTATTTGGAATGCGCCTTTGGCGTATCTGTACCGGCCTTCAAACGAGGCACGCGACTCGTTTGAACCCCACCCGGCCGCCCATCAGGGTATCATGTCTGGGCGGCCGGGTGGGGGTGTGGGCTGGTGCGGCTCTGAAAATGCGCTCTTTCGCGCATTTTCCAAACAGACTCCCAAGGTAGGAAAAATGCCTTGATTCCGGGGGCGAGTGGGACCACATGCCCAATCGGATTGATTCGATCCGATTTGAGAATGGTTCGCAACACGCATGAAATTATCGAGCTTTGCCGATTATGCCGTCGTGCTGATGTCTGCCGCCGCCCGCCACTGCGGTGCGGCCAAGATGAACGCGACCACGCTCAGCGCCGAAACCGGCATCCCGCTGCCCACCGCGCAGAAGCTGGTGAGCCGGCTGTCGGCGGCGGGTCTGCTCGAATCGAGCCGGGGCACCGGTGGCGGCGTGCGTCTGTCGCGCCCGCCCGCGACGATCACCCTGGCGGACGTGGTGGAGGCGGTCGAAGGCCCCATCGCCATGACCGCATGCAGCGAACAGGGGGCGCATGACTGCAATCTGGAACAGGATTGCCGCATCCGTCCGCACATGAATCTGGCGAACAACGCGATCCGCGAAGCGCTCGCGAACGTGACCATCGCCAGCCTGACACGAGAAATGGCATGACTGAAGAAGTGAGCACCGTCCGTAATCAGGAAGCGCTGGAGGCCGCCGAGCGCGCCTCCACCTATGAGCATGGCTGGTCGTCGGCGATCGAGCAGGATTTTGCGCCCAAGGGCCTGAACGAGGATACGGTCCGCTTCATCTCGGCCAAGAAGAACGAGCCGCAATGGTTGCTCGACTGGCGCCTGAAGGCCTTCGCCATGTGGCAGAAGATGGAAGCGCCGGACTGGGCCAAGCTCAACGTCCCGCCGATCGACTATCAGGACGCCTATTATTACGCCGAACCCAAGAAGAAGGTGGAGCTGGATTCGCTGGATCAGGTCGATCCCGAGATTCTTGCCACCTATCAAAAGCTGGGCATTCCCATCGCCGAGCAGGAAATGCTCGCCGGCGTGAAGGGCAGCCGCAAGATCGCGGTCGACGCCGTGTTTGACTCGGTCTCGGTTGCCACCACCTTCCGCAAGGAGCTGGAGGAAGCGGGCGTCATCTTCCGCTCGATCAGCGAAGCGGTGCGCGAATTTCCCGACCTCGTAAAGAAGTGGCTGGGCAAGGTCGTGCCGATGCACGACAATTATTTTGCTACCCTGAACTGCGCGGTCTTCTCCGACGGCACCTTCGTCTACATCCCCAAGGGCGTTCGCTGCCCGATGGAGCTGTCGACCTATTTCCGCATCAATGCGGAAAATACCGGCCAGTTCGAGCGCACGCTGATCGTCGCGGATGATGGCGCCTATGTCTCCTATCTCGAAGGCTGCACCGCGCCGATGCGCGATGAGAATCAGCTCCACGCCGCCGTGGTGGAACTGGTCGCGCTCGACGATGCGGAGATCAAGTATAGCACCGTCCAGAACTGGTATCCCGGTGACGAGAATGGCAAGGGCGGCATCTATAATTTCGTGACCAAGCGCGCGCTCTGCCAAGGTCGCAATAGCAAGGTCAGCTGGACCCAGGTGGAAACCGGGTCCGCCATCACCTGGAAATATCCGTCCTGCGTGCTGAACGGCGAGAATAGCGTCGGCGAATTCTACTCGGTCGCGCTTACCAACAATCTGCAGCAGGCCGACACCGGCACCAAGATGATCCACAATGGCAAGGGCAGCCGCTCGACCATCGTGTCGAAGGGCATCTCGGCCGGCCGCTCCAACAACACCTATCGCGGCCTCGTGCGCGTCGCGCCGGGTGCGGAGGGCGTGCGCAACTTCACCCAATGCGACAGCCTGCTGCTAGGCGACCAGTGTGGCGCCCACACCGTGCCCTATATCGAGGTGCGCAATCCCAGCGCCCAGATCGAGCATGAGGCGACCACCAGCAAGATCAGCGACGACCAGCTCTTCTACGCGATGCAGCGCGGCCTGGATCAGGAAAGCGCGGTCAGCCTGATCGTCAACGGCTTCGCCAAGGAAGTGCTGCAGCAACTGCCGATGGAATTCGCTGTCGAGGCGCAGAAGTTGCTGGGCATCAGCCTGGAAGGCAGCGTGGGGTGACAGGGGCGTCGGATGCAGTGGCTGCCCGGCTTGCTGAGCTAAAGCGACAGGGTGGAGCCGAGGTGGAGGCGCATGTTCATAGCGCTAATCATCGGCAGGAGCTGGAAGCCAGTAATGTGGCTGGTTGCTTTTACTGCTGCACCAATTTCCCTGCTGCCCGGATAGATGATTGGGTGGATGATGGCGGCACAGCCATGTGTCCGGAATGCGGTATTGATTCTGTGATCGGCGATGCCTCCGGTTTCCCCGTTTCGGATGAAGCATTTCTCAAGCGGATGCATAGCATCTGGTTTTGACGATCGATGAATTTGAGATTTTGAAGGACGGACAATTGAGCGACGAAGACGATATCCAGGATGCCCTCGCCGATTTCGCGGAGGATGTCGGCAATGGCCAGGCATGGACCGCCGCGATCCGCATCCTGACCGAGGATTATGAGCTGGAAGACGGCGAGTTGCAGACCCGCGCCGTCAAGGATTTCGGCGATCTCGACGCCTATCAGACCGAATGCCGCGATGCGCTGGAGAAGGGCGACGTCGCCATGACCGAGAAGCTGCGCACCGACAAGGCCTTCCACAAGGCGAAGGCACCCAACCTTGCCCGCATGGGCCCGGTCAGCGAATTCGTCGTCGCGCTGCTGGAAAAGGGCGCGCCCGAACCGGACGCCGACTGGTGGCCCTATATGCCGATCAAGCGCCATATCGACACGCTCTTCCCCGCGCCGGGCGACGTGCGCGACATGGCCTTCTGGACCGCGCGGACGCTCCAGCGCGCGCACAAGGACTAAAGACAAGATGCTGACGATCGACAATCTCACCAACGAAATCGACGGCAAGGCGATCCTCAAGGGCCTGTCGCTCCAGATCAATGCGGGCGAAATCCACGCGATCATGGGGCCGAACGGCGCCGGCAAGTCGACCCTCGCCTACACGCTGGGTGGCCGTCCGAACTATGACGTGACCGGCGGCACCGCGACCTTCGAGGGTGAAGACCTATTCGCCATGGACCCGCATGAGCGCGCCGCTGCCGGGCTTTTTCTGGGCTTCCAATATCCGGTCGAGATCCCCGGCGTTTCCAACCTGCAGTTCCTGCGCGAAAGCCTCAATTCGCAGCGCCGCGCGCGCGGCGAGAAGGAGCTGAACGGCGGCGAATTCATCAAGCTGGCCAAGGAAAAGGCCGGGCTGCTGGGCCTCGACATGGAAATGCTCAAGCGCCCGGTGAATGTCGGCTTTTCCGGCGGTGAGAAGAAGCGCGCCGAAATGGTGCAGATGGGGATCCTCGATCCCAAGCTCGCGATCCTCGACGAAACCGACTCGGGCCTCGACATCGACGCGCTCAAGACCGTCGGCGCGGGCATCAACGCGATCATGCGCAAGCCCGACAAGGCGGTGCTGCTGATCACCCATTATCAGCGCCTGCTCGACTATGTGAAGCCGGACTTCGTCCATGTTCTGGCCGCCGGCCGGATCGTCAAGTCGGGCGGCCCGGAACTGGCGCTGCAGCTCGAAAGCGAAGGCTATTCAGAAGTGCTTGGGGCCGAGGTGACCGCGGCGTGACCCTGCTTGCTCTCCCCACGCGCAAGGATGAAGCCTGGCGTTACAGCGATCTTGACGCACTCGCCGCTGCCTGGCCGGTGCCGGCCGCGACCCGGATCACGGTGGCGGAGGGCGAAAGCGCGCATGGCCATCTGCTGCAGGAGGCGGCCGATGGCGCGACCGCTGTGCATGACTATGTCATTGATATCGCGGACGGTGCCCGGTTCGATTTCCATCTGCTCAACATCGGCGGCAAGCTTGGACGTGTCACTTTCGCTGTCACGCTTGGCAAGGGCAGCCATTTCGAGCTGAACGGCGCGATCATCGGCGGTGGCGAGCAGACGCTGGAGATCATCACCAGCGTCACCCATGCCCAGCCCGACGCGACCAGCGGCCAGACCGTCCGCTCGATCCTGGGCAGCCATGCCACCGGCAATTATCTGGGCAGCATCAATGTCGCCCGCGATGCCCAGCGCACCGACGCTTTCCAGTCGATCAAGGCGATGCTGCTGGACCGCACCGCCACGGCGAACGCCAAGCCGGAACTGGAAATCTATGCCGACGACGTGAAATGCGCCCATGGCGCGACCGTCGGCGAACTGGACAAGCAGGCGCTCTTCTACATGGCCTCGCGCGGCATGGACCCGGCGACCGCCAAGACGCTGCTGCTCAAGGGCTTCGTTGCCGGCGTGTTCGACGATGTCGCGCAGGACGATCTGCGCGAACAGTTCGAGGCGGCGGCGCTCGTCAAGCTGGAGACGCTGGTATGACCGATCTCGCCCAAGGCTTGCGCCTGCGGGACGATTTCCCCGGTGTCGGCGACTGGCATTATCTCGACAGCGCCGCCACCGCGCAGAAGCCGACGGCCGTGATCGACGCGATCGCCCGTGCCTATGGCCCGGACTATGCCACCGTGCATCGCGGCGTCTATGAACGCTCGGCCAATATGACGCTCGCCTATGAGGCCGCCCGGCGCAAGGTCGCCGGCTTCATCGGCGCCGCGTCGGACAGCGAGATCGTCTATGTCCGCGGCGCGACCGAGGGCATCAACCTGGTCGCCCAATGCTGGGCTGGCACGCAGTTGAAGGCCGGCGACCGCATCCTGCTGTCGACCCTCGAACATCACAGCAATATCGTCCCCTGGCAGATCGTCGCCGAAAAGGTCGGCGCCCAGATCGACGTGGTGCCGCTGACGGATGATGGCCGGATCGATCTCGACGCGATGCGCGCAATGATCACGCCGCAGCACCGCATGGTCGCGCTCGCCCATGTGTCGAATGTGCTCGGCAGCGTGCTCGATTGCCGCCGCGCTGCCGACATCGCCCATATGGTCGGCGCCAAGATCCTGATCGACGGTTGCCAGGCGGTCCCCCGCCTCGCCGTCGATGTTCAGGCGCTCGATTGCGACTTCTACGTCTTCTCCGCGCACAAGCTTTACGGCCCGACCGGCATCGGCGTGCTGTGGGGCCGCAAGGAACTGCTCGACTCCATGCCCCCCTATCAGGGCGGCGGATCGATGATCGACAAGGTGACGTTCGAAAAGACCACCTATGCCCCCGCGCCGACCCGGTTCGAGGCAGGCACGCCGCATATCGTCGGCGTCGTCGGCCTGTCCGCTGCGATCGATTATGTGCAGGGCATCGGCCTCGACACCATCCACGCCCATGAATGCGCCATGGTGGCCAAGGCCCGCACCGCGATCGGCCAGATCAACAGTGTGCGCGTCTTTGGCCCCGAAGATTCGGCCGGCATCCTTTCTTTCGAGGTGGAGGGGGTGCATCCGCACGATGTCGGCACCATATTGGACGAAACGGGTGTCGCGATCCGCGCCGGCCATCATTGCGCCCAGCCGCTGATGCGGCATTTGGGCGTCGAGGCGACCGCACGGGCCAGTTTCGGCATCTATAGCGACGACAGCGACGTGGATGCGCTGGTCAAGGGCATTGAACGGGTAAGGAAGATCTTCGGATGACCGAGGAAAAGAAGTTCATGGTGGAAGAAGTCGACGCGGTGGAAACCCCGCCCAAGGCGCGCGTGGAAGAGGCGGAGGCGGCTCCGCGCCAGCGCGACTATCTCGACGGTTTCCTGGCGCAAAAGCCCAGCGAAGTCGCGGCCGGTGAGCCGGGCGGCGATCTCTATGACGGCATCATCGATGCGCTGAAGGAAATCTTCGACCCCGAAATCCCGGTCAACATCTATGACCTCGGCCTCATCTACGGCGTTGACGTCACCAGCGACGGCCATGCCGTCGTCACCATGACGCTGACCACGCCGCATTGCCCGGTCGCCGAATCCATGCCTGGCGAAGTCGAACTGCGCGTCGGCGCGGTGCCCGGCGTCGGCGATGTCGAGGTGAACCTGGTCTGGGATCCGCCATGGGATCCGGGCAAGATGTCGGACGAAGCCAAGCTCGAACTGGGAATGCTCTGATGACCGAGACGACCACCAAGACTCGCGCCCGCCCCGCGGCCGTCATGCTGACGCCCAGCGCCGAAGGCCGCATCGCCGAGCTGATGGCGCAGGCGCCCGAAGGCGCGATCGGGGTCAAGCTGTCGACCCCCAAGCGCGGCTGCTCGGGCCTTGCCTATTCGGTCGACTATGTCACCGAAGAAGCCAAGTTCGACGAGAAGATCGAGACCCCCGGCGGTGTCCTTTACATTGACGGTGCCTCGGTCCTCTATCTCATCGGTTCGACCATGAACTGGGTCGAGGATGATTTCACCGCCGGCTTCGTCTTTGCCAATCCCAACGCCAAGGGCAGCTGCGGCTGCGGCGAGAGCTTCACGGTCTGATACCAGTTCAGGGGAGGGCGCCGATGCTGCACATGCTGATCCTCGGCATGGGCTATAGCGCCTCCCGCCTCGCCGCGCGGCTGCGCGCCGAGGGCTGGCAGGTCACCGGCGTCCGCCGCAGCGCCGATGCCCAGGCGATCGCCTTCGACGATGAACCCGCCGTTCGCGCCGCGATTGCCGGCGCCACCCATATCCTCTCCTCCGTCCCGCCCGAGGGCGAGGATGACCCCGTCCTCACCCGCTATGGCGCCGCGATCGCCGCCGCGCCGGCGCTCTGGGTCGGCTATCTTTCCTCGACCGGCGTCTATGGCGATGCGGCCGGCGCCTGGGTCGACGAGGCAAGCCCTGTGGGGCAGGGGCGCCGCACCGCCCGCGCCCGCGCCGATCTCGACTGGGGTGCCTTGCGGCCCGATGTCCGTCGCTTCCGCCTGCCCGGCATCTATGGTCCCGGCCGCTCCGCGCTCGATCGCGTCCGGGCCGGCAAGGCGCACCGTGTCGCCCTGCCCGGACAGGTGTTCAGCCGCGTCCATGTCGACGATATCGTCGGCGGCATCATCGCCGCCTTTGACGGCCCGCCCGGTGCCTATAATCTGGCCGACGACCGGCCCTGCGCCCAGAATGACGTGATCGCCACCGCCTGCGAACTGCTGGGCCAGCCGCTACCGCCGCTGCTGTCGCTGGAACAGGCCGACCTCTCGCCCCAGGCGCTGGCCTTCTATGCCGAAAACCGCCGTGTCGCCAATGGCCGGGCGCGTCGGCTGCTTGATTGGAAACCTCTTTACCCCACCTATGTCGAAGGTCTAAGGGCCTGTCTTGTGGAAGAAAATCAGCCTTGCTGATCGGTTCGTCGCATGGTTTACGCCCCGTTAACCAGCGTGCGCCGAAAGCGGGATTACCGCATCAACAAGGGTGTGTCATGACCAGCATCGACAAGACTGTTTCCACGCTCGGTGACCGCATCAACGCCATGTCCGTGCCCGATCGCGCGGCCCCCGCGCCGGAATCGCTCAGCAGCCTGATCGCCCGCCTCAACATGGCCAAGCTGCGCTACCAGCCCGGCGGCGTCAGGCTCTAGAATCATAGAATAGAGCCTGATTCACGCCATCGGTGAAAGCGCGAAGCGCTTCCACCGATGGCGATCAGGCTCTGGTCTTGGCCCGCAGCGCGATCACCATCCCGGCGATCGCCAGCAGCGCGCCCGGCACGGCCAGCCCGCTCCAGCGATAGCCCTCCACCACCGTGGAGATCAGCATCGCGATCACCGGGATTAGTACGCTGGTATAGGCGGCCCGACCCGCGCCCATGCGCTGGATCAGTCCGAAATAGAGCGGGAAGGTGACGACCGATCCCGCCAGCGCCAGCCAGCCTATGCCCAGCAGATAGCCGATCCGCGGCTCGATCACCGGTGGCCCGGTGGTGATCCAGGCAAAGGCGGCGTCGATTCCCGCGCCGATCAGCATCGCCCAGGCCAGCACCGCGATCATCGGCAGCCGGCGGGCGATCTCCATGCCCTGCATCACATTGGCGGTCGATGCGCTCATCAGTCCGGCACAGGCAAAGGCTGCGCCCAGCACCACCTTGTCCGGGTCGATCCCGGCAAAGCGATATTCATGCACCAGCATCATGGCGATGCCGGCCGTCGCGATCACCGACCCGCCGATGAAGGCCCGGCTGACCGGCTGGCGATGGAAGATCCAGGCCAGGATGCTGTTGGGGATCAGCAGCATCGCATAGACCACCGCCACCACGCCGGACGTCAGATAGACTTCGGCGCGATAGACGAAGTTGAAATTGAGCACGAACTGCGCCGTGCCGAGCAATGCGGCAAAGACCAGGCCGCTCCGCCCGATATTGAGCGACACGCCGCGCATCCGCGCGAACGCGGCCATCGCAAGGCCCGCCAGCAGGAAGCGATAGCAGACCGACCAGCTGGCCGGCACGCTGCCCAACTGGTCGCGGATCACGATCCAGGTCGAACTCCAGATCAGGGTGACGAGTATGAAGGGCAGGGCGATGCCGCCCCGCTCCATCCCGCCCCGCTCCATCCCGCGCCGTGCCCTGTCGTCAGGCGTCATGATGCCCCAATGCCCGGATCGCGGCGGCCAGCGGCGCGACGCTCTGCGCATCCTGGGACCAGTTGGTCACCAGCCGCGCTGCACCTTCGCCCCAGTCATAGAAATCGAAGCCCTGCGCGCGCAGCGTCGCCGCTTCCGCCGGGGTCAGCCAGACGAACAGCTCATTGGCCTCCACCGGGTGCATCAGCCGCCCGGCCGCGGCCTGCGCCAGCGCCTGCGCTGCGCCATTGGCGGCGCGGGCATTGTCCAGCCACAGCCCGTCCTCGACCATCGCCAATATCTGCGCGGCGAGGTAGCGCCCCTTGGAAAAGAGATGGCCCGCCCGCTTGCGCCAGCGCGCCGCTTCCGCTGCCCGCGCCTCGCGTTCGGGGCCGAAGAACAGAAGCGCCTCGCCCACCATGCCGCCATTCTTGACGCAGCCGAAGGAAAGGATGTCGATCCCCGCCCGCCAGGTGACATCGGCCGGCGCGCAGCCCAGATGCGCCACCGCATTGGCAAAGCGCGCGCCGTCCATGTGGAAGCCCAGCCCATGGGCCTTGGCGATCTCGCCCAGCGCCGCGACCTCGTCCGGCGTATAGACCATGCCATATTCGGTCGCATTGGTGATGCTGATCGCCCGTGCCGGCACCTGATGCACGTCGGGGCGGATCGCCTTGAGCCTTGCCTCCACGACATCGGGCAACAGCTTGGCGCCGACGCCGGGCAGCGCCATCAGGCTGGCGCCATGGGTGTAGAAGCCCGGCGCGCCGCATTCGTCGACCACGATATGCGCTTCCTCATGGCAGATCACCCCGCCATAGGGCGGGCACAGGCAGGCGAGCGCGATGCTGTTGGCCGCCGTGCCGGTAGCGATCCATTGCGCCTTCACCGGCGTTTCGAACAGGTCGGAAAAGGCGCCGTCCAGCCGCGCGCTCCACGCGTCGCCGTCATAGCCATGGTCGGCATGGTCCGCGCCGGCGATGGCGGCCATCACCTGAGGGCAGATCGGGGTGGCATTGTCCGAAAAGAAGTGCATGGCGCATGCGATACAGGGCGCGCGCTGGGACGGGAAGAGGCCAGCGACAGCGCCTTGGCTCTTTATTCCAAAATTGGTCAGTATATATGACCAATTGTTTCGCGGGGCCGGATGTGACATAGGCGCCCCCGTCCAACGCATAAGGAGACTCACCATGGACGTCGAACAGAAGTCGCGCTTTACCGTTACCCCCAGCAGCAAGGCTGTGGCGGCGGACGCGCGCGCGGTACTTCTGGAGGATCCGGGCTTCGGCCGGCTCTTCACCGACCATATGGTCACCATCCGCTATACCGAGGGGCAGGGCTGGCACAGCCACAGCGTCGGTCCGCGCGAGCCGTTCCAGCTCGATCCGGCCTGCGCCGTGCTCCATTATGCCCAGGAAATCTTCGAAGGGATGAAGGCCTATCGCCTGGCCGACGGCAGCGTCGCCATGTTCCGGCCGGAGGAAAATGCCCGTCGCTTCGCCGAGTCCGCCGAACGCATGGCGATGCCGGCGATCCCGGAAGACATGTTCCTCGAAGCGGTCGAGCAGCTGGTGAAGATTGACGCGGACTGGATCCCGTCGGGTGAGGGCAGCCTCTATCTGCGCCCCTTCCTGTTCGCCAGCGAAGCCTTCCTGGGTGTGCGCCCGTCGAACGAATATATTTTCTGCGTCATCGCCTCGCCCGCCGGCGCCTATTTCAAGGGCGGCAAGAAGGCCGTGACCCTGTGGGTGTCGGAACATTATACCCGCGCCGCGCGCGGCGGCACGGGCGCTGCCAAGTGCGGCGGCAACTATGCCGCTTCGCTGGTCGCGCAGAAGGAAGCGATCAAGCATGGTTGCGACCAGGTCGTCTTCCTCGACGCCGCCGAGAATAAGTGGGTCGAGGAACTGGGCGGCATGAACGTCTTCTTCGTCATGGATGACGGCTCGATCGTCACCCCGCCGCTGACCGGCACCATCCTGCCCGGCATCACCCGCAACTCGATCATCAGCCTCGCCCGCGCCAAGGGGCATGAGGTGCGCGAGGAGCCATACAGCTTCGCCCAGTGGCGTGCCGACGCCGCCAGCGGCAAGCTGCGCGAGGCATTCGCCTGCGGCACCGCTGCGGTCGTCACGGCGATTGGCACGGTCAAGAGCACCGACGGCGATTTCACCGTCGGCAATGGCGATGGCGGCCTGGTCACCGAAAGCCTGCGCGCCGAACTGACCGGCATCCAGCGCGGCAGCGTGGCCGATCCGGCCGGCTGGGTCCGCACTCTTTGATCTAGAGCCGCTCACCTGAGACAATTTGTCGCCCCCGCTTTCACCCCGAAAGCGGGGGCGATGCTTTTCAAAGCGCTCGCAAGCGCCTAGACAGATGCCCATGCAACGCTTCGACGTCGTCATTCTTGGTGGGGGCCTGGTTGGCCTCACCCTGGGCATCGCTCTTTCGCGCCATGGCGTGCAATGCGCCGTGATCGATCCGGCCGACCCCGTGCAGGCCACGGCCGCCGGTTTTGATGGCCGTGTCTCGGCGATCAGCTCGACCAGCCATGCCATGCTTCAGGCGATCGGCGTTGGCGCGCATCTGGAGGGCAAGGGCTGCCCGATCGACCGTATCTGGGTCAGCGACGGGCTGGAGCCGGGCGCGCTCGATTTCGTGCCGGACGCGGATGATGGCGTGATGGGGACGATGTTCCCCAATCGCGACCTGCGCGTCGCGCTGGCGCAGACCGCCGCCGAGGTCGAAAACCTCACCATCTTCCAGCCCGATCGCGCCGTCCATGTCGATCGCAATGCTGATGGCGTCACCCTGACGCTGCAAAGCGGTGCGACGATCCACGGCGCATTGCTGGTCGCGGCGGAAGGGCGCAACAGCCCCACGCGCGAGGCGGCGGGCATCAATACCACCCGCTGGCAATATAAGCACACCGCCATGGTCACCGCGATCGACCATGAGGTGCCGCACGCCAACACCGCCTATGAAATCTTCTATGTCGGCGGTCCGCTCGCGCTGCTGCCGATGCTGCCGGGCACCCGATCCGCCGTGGTGTGGACCGTGCCCACCGATCAGGCGCCGGCGATGCTCAAGCTGTCGGAACGCGCCTGGCTCGCCGAAATGCAGAAGCGCATCGGCGGCTTCCTGGGCGAGATCAGCCTGGCCGGCCCGCGCTCCTCCTATCCGCTCGGCTTCCATCATGCCGCGCGCATCACCGACACCCGCCTCGCGCTGGTCGGCGACAGCGCCCATGCCATCCACCCGATCGCCGGACAGGGCCTCAATCTCGGCTTCCGCGATGTGGCGGCGCTGGTCGAAGTCTTGGTCGAAGGCATGCGCCTCGGCCTCGATCCGGGCGATGCGCAGCTGCTTGCCCGCTATCAGCGCTGGCGCGGCCTCGACACGATGATGACCAGCGTCGCGATGGATGGCTTGGTCCGCCTGTTCGACATTCCCGGCAAGCTGCCCTCGCTGGTCCGCCGCGCCGGTCTTGCCGCCGTGCAGCGCACCAGCCTGCTCAAGAACCGCTTCATGGCCGAAGCCCGCGGCCAGTCCGGCGCCCTCCCGCGCCTGCTCGCCGGCGAGATGGTGTAATATTCCTCCCCGTGCCGGGGAGGAATGGGTCAATCACAGCATCCGCCGCAATACCCCGTCCTTCAGCATGAAATGGTGGCGCAGCGCCGCCAATATGTGGACGATGATGAGCGCGCTCCACAGCCAGGGGATCAGCTCGTGCGCCTCGTGCGATATGCCGACGATCGCATCGCCCTTGGCCACGCCGAATTTCGGCACGTCGAACAGGAAGAACCAGTTCAAGGGCCGCTCGCCCGCCGACGACATGATCCAGCCGGACAGCGGCACGATCAGCATGAAGGCGTAGAAGGCGAAATGGGTGAGGTTGGCGGCCAGCTTCTCCCAGCCCGGCATCGCGGCCGGCAGCGCCGGCGGCTTGTGCCCCAGCCGCCAGACGATGCGCAGGATCGTCAATGCCAATACGGTCAGACCGATCGACTTGTGGACCGGCATCACCTTCCATTCCTTGGGCAGGCTGTCATGGGTAAAGCCCAGCCACAGATTGACCAGGATCAGGATCGCGATGATCCAGTGCAACAGGCGGGCGACGGACGTGTAACGGGCCATGGGCTGCTCCTTTTACGGAAGTCTCGCCTGGGCCCTGCGCGCGCTACCCCGCCCGCACGGCCCAGCTATGTCGAAAGGATACGCACGGTGGCGATAAGGTCCTTATCCGGCGTGTCTTTTATCCCTGACGATTGGCGACCAGATTATCCACAACCGACGGATCGGCAAGTGTACTAACGTCCCCCAGCGCCTGCGCTGACACTTCGCCCTCGGCGATCTTGCGCAGGATGCGGCGCATGATCTTGCCCGAACGCGTCTTGGGCAGGCCGGGCGCGAACTGGATCGCATCGGGCGTGGCGATCGGGCCGATCTCGGTCCGCACCCATTTCACCAGATCCTTGCGCAAATCGTCGCTCGGCTCCTCATTCGCGTTCAGCGTCACATAGGCATAGATGCCCTGGCCCTTGATGTCGTGCGGGAAGCCGACCACCGCGGCCTCGGCGACGCTTTCATGCAGCACCAGCGCGCTCTCGACCTCGGCCGTGCCCATGCGATGGCCCGACACGTTGATGACATCGTCGACCCGGCCGGTGATCCAGTAATAGCCGTCGGCGTCGCGCCGCGCGCCGTCGCCGGTGGTATATTTGCCGGGGAAGGTGGTGAAATAGGTCTGGAAGAAGCGGTCATGGTCGCCCCACACCGTGCGCATCTGGCCCGGCCAGCTGCCCGCGATCACCAGATTGCCTTCGGTCGCACCCTCCTGCACCGTGCCATCGCCATCCAATATCTGAGGAATGACGCCGGGCATCGGCAGGGTGGCGCTGCCGGGCTTCAGGTCGGTGGCGCCAGGCATCGGCGCGATCATCGCGCCGCCGGTCTCGGTCTGCCACCAGGTGTCGATGATCGGACAACGGCCTTCGCCGATCACGCTATGATACCAGCGCCAGGCTTCCGGATTGATCGGCTCGCCGACCGTACCCAGCACGCGCAGCGAGGCGCGGCTGGTCGAATGCACATAATCGTCGCCCTCCTTCATCAGCGCGCGCAGCGCCGTGGGCGCGGTGAAGATGGTGTGGACCTGATGCTTGTCGACCACTTCCCAGATGCGCGCCGGGGTCGGCCAGTTGGGCACGCCCTCATACATCAGGGTCGTCGCGCCGTTCGCCAGCGGGCCGTAGACGATATAGCTGTGGCCCGTGACCCAGCCGATGTCGGCGGCGCACCACCAGATGTCGCCGGGCCGATAGTCGAAGCACAGTTCATGGGTGAGGCTGGCCCACAGCAGATAGCCGCCGCTCGTATGCAGCACGCCCTTGGGCTTGCCGGTCGAGCCGGAGGTGTAGAGGATGAACAGCGGGTCTTCCGCATTCATCGGTTCGGGCGGGCAGTCGACCGATACCTGCGCCGCGGCTTCATGCAGCCAGATGTCGCGCCCCTCCCGCATCTGCACCGCGCCACCGGTCGCCTGCACGACGATCACCTTGTTGACGCAGGGTGCTTCGGCCAGTGCGGCGTCGACATTGGCCTTGAGCGGCACGGTCTTGCCGGCCCGGCGCCCTTCGTCGGCGGTGATGACGATGGTCGAATCGCAATCGACCAGACGCCCGGCCAACGCCTCGGGCGAAAAGCCGCCGAACACGACGCTGTGGATCGCGCCGATCCGCGCGCAGGCGAGCAGGGCAAAGGCCGCCTCGGGGATCATCGGCATATAGACGGTGATCCGGTCGCCCTTCCGCGCGCCCGCGTCCTTTAGCACATTGGCAAGGCGGCAGACTTCCTCATGCACCTGCTTGTAGGTGTAGCGGCGCACATCGGCGTCCGGGCTGTCGGGTTCCCAGATGATCGCGACCTGGTCGCCGCGCTCGGCCAGATGCCGGTCGATGCAGTTGGCGCTGACGTTCAGTTCACCGTCGGCGAACCATTTCACGCCGAAATCCGCCTCGTGGAAGCTGCTTTCGTCGGCCTTGGTCGGCGGCGTGATCCAGTCCAGCCGCTGCGCCCGCTCCAGCCAATAGGCGTCGGCGTCCTCGATCGAGCGTGCATAATCGGCCGCGCGGCCTTCCCGGTCCAACAGGGCCTGGGCGGCCCATTGGGAGGGAACCGGGAAGAAATCGTCAGACATCCAGCTATCCTTTCCTGTGCGCTAAATTCCATGCGCTTGCAGCAGGTTGTAGGAGGCGCGCAGCACGACTTAAAGGGGCGATGCGCGTTTCGCCGCGTTTCTGTGTTTTTGCGCCTTTCCCGGCGCGCGGCCCCGGCCTAACAGAAGATCATATGTGGCAACTTTTCCAATTCCCGCTCTGTCCCTTCTCCCGCAAGGTCCGTCTGCTGCTTGGCGAGAAAGGCATCGGCTATGATCTGGTGCGCGAATCTCCCTGGGAAATGCGCGACGAGTTTCTGGATCTCAATCCGGCCGGCACCACCCCGGTGGTCGTCGATCAGGAAAAGGGCGTCACGCTGATCGACAGCCAGGCGATCTGCGAATATTTCGAGGAAACGGTCGAAAAATTCCCGCTCATCTCCGGCACGGCTGCCGGGCGCGCGGAAGTGCGGCGCCTGACCGCCTTTTTCGACCAGAATTTCTACGGCGATGTCGTCGGCCCGCTGCTGCATGAGCGGATGAAGAAGCGGCTGATCGAGCGCGTCTCGCCCGACGCCCGCGTCCTGCGCGAAGCGATGCGCCGGGCCAACGTCCATATGGACTATATGGACTATCTGCTCGACCATCGCAGTTGGATGGCCGGCGGTACGCTCAGCCTCGCCGATATCGCGGCGGCGGCGCATCTGTCGGTGGCGGATTATCTGGGCGGCATCGACTGGGCCGGGCATGAGCCGGTCAAGCGCTGGTATGCCGGCTTCAAGTCACGCCCCTCCTTCCGTCCGCTCCTGTCCGAACGGATGGAAGTCATCACCCCGCCGACCCATTATGAAAAGCCCGATTTCTAAAGGGCACGGGCACGAAGCGGCCTAGTCCGCTTCGGCCGCCAGATAGACGCGGTTGCGGCCATGTTCCTTGGCCAGGTAGAGCGCCCGGTCGGCGGCCTTCAGCGCCGCGCGCGGGTCGTCATAGGCCAGGACATTGGCGACGCCGGCGGAAAAGCTCACCCGCTCCATCCGCTCGCCATTGGTGCGGTTGACCAGGCTGCGATTGGCCAGATCCTCGCGCACCGCATCGACCGCCTCACAGGTCTCGGCCGCCGTCTTGCCGCGAAACAGCATGACGAACTCCTCGCCGCCATGGCGAGCGACATGGCAGCGGTCATCGGACGCTTTGGCCAGCAGCCCGGCGACGAATTTCAGCACCCGGTCGCCGGTCTCATGGCCATGGGTATCGTTGACCAGCTTGAAATGGTCGATGTCGCAGAAGGCGACCGACAATTGCTCGTCGCCTTCCTTCGCCAGCTTCAGTTCCTCGCGCAGCACGCCCTCGAAGGCGCGGCGATTGGGCAGACCGGTCAGATGGTCATGCTCGGCCGCGCGACGCGCGGTCTCCAGGCTCGATTTCAGCGCCTGGGTCTGCTTCTGGTTCTCGCGCAGCTGGGTTTCGACCTGGCGGGTCTTTTCCACCATCGACCGGGTCAGGCTGACCAGCCGTGCCAGGATCGGCTCATTGTCGGCGCCGGCGGCCAGGCCCTTGGCCTGTTCCTGCAATGCCGCGCCATAATCCTTGGCCGAATTGCGGGATTCGGTCATCAGCCCGGTAAATTCGTCCAGATTTTCCTCGACCTTGTCGAGCATGGAGGCGAGCGCGTCGGGCGTCACCTCGTCCGAGCGCTGGCTGGCGGCGAGCGATTCCATCCAGGCGTTGCTGATCTTGCCGCGCTCCATCAGCACTGCCTGCACCGCCTTTTCCACGCCGATGCTGGCGCCGGTCAGATAGTCGAGCGCGACGCCGAAATTAAGCGGCGTCAGGTCCAGATCATGGGCGAATAGAAATTCGCCGATCTCCTCATAGAGACGTCGGCGGCGATTAATCTCGCGGCTGGCCGCACTGCCGGCGCGCGCGCGCGGTTCGCTCTCCACCTGCGGTTCGTCCGGCTTGCCGGACAGGCCACGGGCCCAGCGGGAAAGGCGGTCGGTCAGCCCATGGTGCGAGCCGGCGGTGGATGTGGTTGATCCAGTCATGCCGCTTATAACGGAGGCGCCCGATCAAGGTTAAGGGAGCGCTCGGCAAAAGTCGCAGGGATTTCAATCCATGCCGCTTTTTCTACGTGGATTCAGATATTTGCCGCCACCAGCCAATCGCGGAAGATGCGCACCGACCGGGTCTGCAACGCGCGCGGGCGACAGACGAAATAATAGCGATAGGGGCTGTCGCAGCGTATATTGGGGAACAGCCGGATCAGGCGGGGGTCGCCCGACTGTTCGAAATGGCTGGCATGCATGACCGCCACGCCCAGTCCCTGGGCGGCGGCTTCCAGCATCAGCTGCCCCGAATCATAATTGTCGATCGCCAACGGCTGCAGGTCGGGAATGCCCGCCACGTCCTTCCACGCGTCGAAGGAAAGGGCCATGTCGCGATGCAGCAGGATCGTCTGCTGCGCCAGTTCGCTGGGCGATGCCAGCGCATTGGGGCCCTCCACCATTTCGCGCCGGCCGATCAGATAGACCTGCTCATGGTCCAGCTCATAGGCATAGAGCGCCGGGTCGATATCCTTGCTGGCCAGCACGATCGCCGCGTCCAGCCCTTCGCCCAGCCGCGCGACCGCATGGGGTGTCGTCTCGATGTCGATATGCAATTGCGGATGCTGCTGGCGCAGCCGGCCCAGATGCGGGAACAGGCGCTGCGTCGCGAACAGCGGCATCACCGCCAGGCGCAGGCGCAACTGGTTGCCGCCGCTCTGGATATTCTCCAGGGCCTGGCTGAGCGAATCCAGCGCCGGGGCGATGTCGTCGAGCAGCCGCTGGCCTTCGGAATTGATCTCCAGCGCCTGATGCTTGCGGTCGAACAGCGGGCGTCCGATGAACCGCTCCAGCGCTTGGACGCGACGGCTGAGTGCCGGCGTCGACAGGGCGAGTTCTTCGGCAGCCGCCTTGACCGAGCCAAGACGGGCAACCTGAACAAAGGCCTCCAGGGCCGTAAGAGGCGGCAATCTGCGCATAATCGTCAAATTCTATAAGCCGGTCCGCTGCGTCGCATCATCTGTCATTATCGAACGGCGCGCTTCCCCGGTTCAAGCATCCTGACCTGCAATGAGCAGGAAAACGCGGCAAATGGCAAGATGCAAAAATTGCAACCACCCGATTCTTTTCGCACTTGCAAAATGACCTGCTGCAGCGCACATAGGAAAGGCCTTTCAGGCATCCTCTCCTATAAACTTTCCGGGCTGGCGCTTGCGCCGGCCCTTTTTTTGTTCCGGGCATAACGAAGCACGGCCCCTTTCCCTCACCCCCGGCGTTACCTATCTTCGTTTCGCAACCAAAAGGACGGGGATGACCATGGCCGATCAGGACAGCAGCGGACGCAGGATTCAGGTCGCCAATGCGCGGCCGGAGGATGCCGGGCGCGGTTTGGCGCGGCTTCCGCTGACGGTAATGGCCGAATTGCAACTGGCCGAAGGCGATGTTGTCGAGATTGTCGGCAAGCGATCGACTCCGGCGCGGGTGGTGCGCCCCTACAAGGAAGATGAAGGTCTGGACGTGCTGCGCCTGGATGGTTTGCAGCGCGCCAATGCCGGCGTCGGCTCGGGCGACTTCGTCCAGTTGCGCAAGATCGATCCGCGTCCGGCCCAGCGCGTCGTGTTCGCGCCTGCACAAAATAATCTCCGTCTCCAGGGCAATCCCGATGCGCTGAAGCGCGTTTTCTTTCAACGCCCCCTCGTCGCGGGCGATGTCGTCGCCACCGCCGGCCAGCAACAGGTGCCGCCCGGCGACATGCCACCCCATCTGCGCCAGATGCTGGCGGCGCCGGCCTATGCGCTCCAGGAAATCCGCCTGATCGTGGTGTCGACCGTGCCCAAGGGCATCGTCCATATCGACGCCGAGACCGAGGTGGAGCTGCGCGCGGAATATGAGGAGCCGCGCGAATCCCGCCGCGCCGACGTCACCTATGATGATGTCGGCGGCATGGCGGAAACGATCGACCAGCTGCGCGAGATGGTCGAACTGCCGCTGCGCTATCCCGAATTGTTCGAGCGGCTGGGCGTCGATCCGCCCAAGGGGGTGATGCTCCACGGCCCGCCGGGCACCGGCAAGACCCGGCTGGCCCGCGCCGTCGCCAATGAATCGGAAGCCGAATTCTTCCTCATCAACGGACCCGAGATTATGGGTTCGGCCTATGGCGAGTCGGAAAAGAAGCTGCGCGACATTTTCGAGGAAGCGGCCAAGGCGGCGCCCTCCATCCTCTTCATCGACGAGATCGACTCGATCGCGCCCAAGCGTGGCCAGGTGACCGGGGAGACGGAAAAGCGCCTCGTCGCCCAGCTTCTCACCCTGATGGACGGGCTGGAGCCGCGCACCAATCTGGTCGTCATCGCCGCCACCAACCGGCCCGAGGCGATCGACGAGGCGCTGCGCCGGCCCGGCCGGTTCGACCGCGAAATCGTCGTCGGCGTTCCCGACGAACGCGGCCGGCGCGAAATATTGGGCATCCATACCCGCGGCATGCCGCTGGGCGACCGGGTCGACCTCGCCGAACTGGCGCGCATGACCTATGGCTTTGTCGGCGCCGATCTCGCTGCGCTGACCCGCGAGGCCGCGATCGAGACGGTGCGCCGGCTGATGCCTCGCCTCAATCTGGAGGAAGGCATGATCCCGCCCGACGTGCTGGAGGATCTGTCCGTCACGCGGGAAGATTTCCTCTCGGCGATCAAGCGGGTCCAGCCCTCGGCCATGCGTGAAGTGATGGTGCAGGCGCCCAATATCGGCTGGGCCGACATTGGCGGCCTGGACGATGCGCAGATGCGGCTCAAGGAAGGGGTGGAACTGCCGCTCAAGGATCCCGACGCCTTCCGGCGCCTGGGCATCCGCCCGGCCAAGGGCTTCCTCCTCTATGGTCCGCCGGGCACCGGCAAGACCTTGCTGGCCAAGGCGGTCGCGCGTGAGGCGCAGGCCAATTTCATCGCCACCAAGTCGAGCGACCTCCTGTCCAAATGGTATGGCGAGAGCGAGCAGCAAATTGCCCGCCTGTTCGCCCGCGCGCGTCAGGTGGCGCCGACCGTCATCTTCATCGACGAACTGGACAGCCTGGTCCCCGCCCGTGGCGGTGGCCTCGGCGAGCCGGCGGTGACGGAGCGGGTGGTCAACACCATCCTCGCCGAAATGGACGGGCTGGAGGAATTGCAGTCGGTGGTCGTCATCGGCGCCACCAATCGGCCGACCCTGGTCGATCCGGCGCTGCTGCGCCCCGGCCGCTTCGACGAACTCATCTATGTGCCGGTGCCCGACCAGGCCGGCCGCAAGCGCATCCTGGCGATCCATACCAAGAAGATGCCGCTGGCGTCCGACGTCGATCTGGATCAGCTGGCGGCCCGGACGGAGCGGTTCACCGGCGCGGACCTGGAGGATCTGTCCCGCCGGGCCGGCCTGATCGCGCTGCGCCAGTCGCTGCGGGTCGAAGCCGTCACCATGGCCCATTTCGAGGCGGCGCTGGAGGAAACCCGCGCCTCTGTGACGCCGGAAATGGAGCGGGAATATGAGCAGATCCAGGCGACCTTGAAACAGAGCGCGATGCAGGTCGATCCGATCGGCTTCATCGCGCCCGGCATGCTGCGCGCCCGCGAACGC
Organism: Sphingobium sp. LF-16; assembly: GCF_003711185.1. NCBI lineage: Bacteria > Pseudomonadati > Pseudomonadota > Alphaproteobacteria > Sphingomonadales > Sphingobiaceae > Sphingobium > Sphingobium sp. LF-16. The sequence goes on from NZ_CP029335.1 coordinate 3,872,354, forward strand.
TGATGGACTTGGGATAAGCGCACGGCCGACGGTGGGTGAACCCATCGCCTGGCCGCGCGTTCTATCCCGTGGCGCGCAAAGCCGCTTGCCAGCGGACATCAATTTTGCGAGGCCGATTCTGTTAGTCAGTCAGGCGGATTTTGATGGCCTCCCTACCGTTCAAAGACAAGAAGACCAGGATTTCGACGCGCGGTGGCAGCCGCTCCTTCCGCAGCCAGTGGGCCATGTTCTTCCGCCAGTTCATGAAGCATCCTGGCATGATCGGTTCGGTCATCCCCTCCTCGTCGCAACTGGTCGCGCGCTCGCTGGACGGCGTCGACTGGGCGCGGACCCGCCTGTTCGTCGAATATGGTCCGGGTGTCGGCACCTTCACCCAGGCCATTCTCGATCGCATGCACCCCGACGCGATCCTGCTGGCGATCGACCTCAATCTCGATTTCGTCGCCTATCTGGAGGATGCGATCGACGACCCGCGCCTGCGCGTCGTTCATGGCTCGGCCGCCGACGTGCGCCGCTTCGTCAAGGAAGCGGGCTATCAGAAGGCGGATTACGTCCTTTCGGGCCTGCCCTTCTCCACCCTGCCGGCGGGCGTGGGCGAAACCATCTGCGAAGAGACGCGCGCCGTGCTGCGGCCGGGCGGCAGCTTCATCATCTACCAATATTCGCGCTATGTCCGCCGCCTGATCGACCCGCTGTTCGGCCAGGTCAGCGACGAACTGGAATGGCGCAACATTCCCCCCTGTCGCCTGTTCCGCGCGGCCAAGGACGAAGCGCTGGCCCAGGCGGCCTGATCTGTATTAATATCTGGCAGAAATTACGTAATTCAGCCTGCTGCGCGTTTGACTCCGCGATCGACTTGAGCAACCAATTGCTTGGGGACAAGGGGGTTATATGGCGTCTTATTACGCCGAAGGCAGCGACCCGTGGGCCGACCTCTTTCTGTCGGCTGCGCTGGAGCCGCATCTGTGGGATCAGGCGATCCGTGCGATGGCGCAGGCGACGGGGTCGCGCCATGGTCAGTTGATCGGCTTTGGCCATGGAGCTGCCGGCTTCAACTGGATCAGTGATGTAGAGCCGGATATTGTCGACAAGTCGGCAACCATCGATGGGGCCGCGCCCGATCTCAATTTCCGCGTCGCGGCCGATCAATTGTCCGGGCGCCCCGAAATCGTCCACGAAGCCCATTATGACATCGCCCGGCAGAGCCTGCGTTCTGCCGACTATCTCGATCTGTGCAGCGATTATGATATTTTCGACGGCTGCCAGACCCGGCTTTTCGCTGGTCCCGACATGATGATCGGCCTGGCGCTCTTGCGTGGTCGCAAGGATGGCCGGACCGATCAGGACCAGCGCGACCTGTTCGCCCATGTCGCTGGCCATGCCCGCAACGCCGTGCGGTTGCAGCGCGCGATCGAGCATCAGGGATTCGCGCTGCTGGCCGGCACGTTCGAAACCATGGACCGCGCCTGCTGGCTGCTCGACGCGACGGGGCGGGTAGGGGGCATGACACCGCGCGCCGAAGCCCTGCTCTCCACCAGCCGACTGCGGGTCGGTGATGGCTGGTTGCAGAGCGAACGGAGCGACGAGACGCGCGCCATCCTGCGTTCGGTCCGGGCCGTGGTCGACGCGCCCGCGCGGGAGGCTGATCCGGTGGCGCTGGCCGACGCGGATGGGGGCGTGGGCATCATGCTGGAATTTTTCCCGCTGCCGTCCCGGCCCTGGTCGCTGCCCTTCGCGCCGCATGCGATCATCGTCGCCCGCGTGGGCGCGCCGACCGAGCGCCATGTCCGCCTGCTGATGCGGACCTTCCGCCTGACCCCGGCTGAAGCGGATATCGCCATCCATCTGGCCGCGGGGATGAGTCGTGCCGATATTGCCGCGCGGCGCGGTGTTTCGGCGGAGACGCTCAAGGCTCAGTTGCGCTCCATCTATGACAAGACGGGCTGCAACCGGGAATCGCAACTGGTCCGCATCGTCGGGATGATGAGCAGCTGAGTTACGGATTTTATTGCGAAAATTACGCAATTTACCCCCAATGGGGTATGCGTCAGCCGCGCAAAAAGGCTAAGCGAATCGATAAGGCAGGACCATCTTGCCGGCCGACGGCCGATCCATATGCGACCCATGGGTCGGCCGCCGGCAACCGCTCCCTGCCACCTTCCCGCTTCGTCAGGGTTCCGTCCCGCGACATTTTCGTGCTAAGCCGCTGCCGGATTTGAAGCGAGATTACCGATGAACGACCTGACGCAGACCCCCGAAATGCTGATCGCGCAGATGGGCGCGCGTGCGCGCCGCGCCGCCGCCCTGCTCGCGCCAGCCGGGGACGCGCAGAAGGTCGACGCGCTGCGTCGCGCGGCCCAGGCTCTACGCGACCAGACGCCCGCCATCCTCGCCGCCAATGCGCGCGACATGGACAATGGCATCGACAATGGCTTGTCCGCCGCGATGCTCGACCGGCTGCGGCTGGACGAGGACCGGATCGCCGCCATGGCCGCCGGCGTCGATCAGGTGGCGACCCTCGACAATCCGCTCGGCAGCGTGATCGACGCCAGGGTGCGCCCCAACGGGCTGGAACTCAGTCGCGTGCGCGTGCCCTTGGGCGTCATCGGCATCATCTACGAAAGCCGCCCCAACGTCACCGCGGACGCCGCCGCCCTCTGCCTGCGCGCCGGTAACGCCGTGATCCTGCGCGGCGGCAGCGAGGCGAAGGAAAGCAACCGCGCCATCCACGCCGCCATGGTGGAGGGGATCGCCGCCGCCGGCCTGCCAGCCGAAGCGGTGCAGCTCATTCCCACCACCGATCGCGCCGTGGTCGGCGCGCTGCTGCGCGCATCGGATTTCGTCGACCTCATCGTGCCGCGTGGCGGCAAGAGCCTGGTCGCGCGGGTGCAGGAAGAGGCGCGGGTGCCCGTGCTCGCCCATCTCGACGGCATCAACCACAGCTATGTCGATGGCGCGGCCGATCCCGCCATGGCGGAAAGCCTGGTCCTCAATGCCAAGCTGCGCCGCACCGGTGTCTGCGGTTCGACCGAAACGGTGCTGATCGACCGCGCCTATGCCCATGCCCCCGCGCTGGTGCAGGCGCTGCTCGACGCCAAATGCGAAGTGCGCGGCGATGAGGCGGTGCAGGGGATGGACGATCGCGTGATCGCCGCTTCGGATGAGGATTGGGATACCGAATATCTCGACGCCATCGTCTCGATCCGGCTGGTCGACGGCGTGGAAGAGGCGATCGCCCATATCGCCGCCCATGCCAGCCATCATACCGACGCGATCATCACCGAGGATGCGGCGGTCGCCGAACGCTTCCTCAATGCCGTCGACAGCGCAATCGTGATGTGGAACGCCTCGACCCAGTTCGCCGATGGGGGCGAGTTCGGCCTGGGTGCGGAAATCGGTATCTCGACCGGCCGGCTCCACGCGCGCGGCCCGGTCGCGCTCGAAGGGCTCACCACCTATAAATGGATCGTGCGCGGTCGCGGCCAGGCCCGACCGTAAGGCGTTTTCGGGGTGAAGGGGGAAACTTACCCCTTCACCACCCTATCGATCGCCTTCAACTGCTTCAGCATCGGCCCGACCCAGTCGAGCTTCAGCATCACCGGCCCGTCCGACGGCGCATTGTCCGGGTCTTCATGCGCCTCCGCGAAGATCGCCGCCACGCCGGCCGCTACCGCGCTGCGCGCCAGCAGGGGCGCATAGTCGCGCTGGCCACCGGAGGCCGATCCCAGCCCGCCGGGCTGCTGCACCGAATGGGTGGCATCGAATACGACGGGATAACCGGTTTCCGCCATCACCGGCAGCGCGCGCATGTCGCTGACCAGCGTATTATAGCCGAAGCTCGCGCCGCGCTCGGTCAGCAATATGCGCTCGTTGCCGGTCGACGCGACCTTTTGCGCCACCGCCGCCATGTCCCACGGGGCCAGGAACTGCCCCTTCTTCACATTGATCACCGCGCCGGTCTTGCCGGCCGCGATCAGCAGGTCGGTCTGGCGACAGAGAAAGGCCGGGATCTGCAGGATGTCCACCGCCTGCGCCGCCGCCTCCACCTGTTCGGGGCCATGAATGTCGGTTAGCACCGGACAGCCCAGCACCGCCTTCACCTCGGCCAGGATCGCCAGCCCCGCGTCGATGCCGACCCCGCGCTTGCCCGATACCGATGTGCGGTTCGCCTTGTCGAAACTGCTCTTGAAGATGAAGGGCACGCCCGCATCCGCCGCGGCCTTCGCCAGCGCATCGGCCATGAACAGCGCATGGTCGCGGCTTTCGATCTGGCAGGGGCCGGAAATCAGGACGAAGGGCAGGTCGTTGCCGAAACTGATCGGGCCGACCTTCACATGCTTGGGATCGCTCATGGCGCTCACTTGGGCGCCTTTGCGAAGCGGCGCAACAATTGTCCGCGCCACAGCCCCTTGCCGGGATGATAATTCCAGCAGAACCAGCCAAAGGTCAGGCAGGCGAGCAGCGAGGGCAGCGCCATCGGATCACCATTGGCCTTCATATGGCGATAGAATGTCATGTCGGCGCGCCAGCGGTCGCGCTCACTGCCGCCGCCATTGATGCCATACATATTGTCATGCTTCCTACAGCCGACATTCCGGTTGTATTTGCGATGGTCTATGAAATAGCAGTAGTCGCGTTCGGGCGTGGTCATGTCCCGATTAGGACCGGGGCAGTGCAGAAATTCAAGCGTAAAGTCTTTTACCTAGGTGGTTTTGATCCGCGCGGCGTCCGTTTCTATCACCAGCTTTACCGCGATCAGGCTGCCCGCTACACCGCGCTGACCGGCGAAGCGGTGGAGGTCAGCGCGCGCCGCGCCGGCCCCGCCAACAGCGCGATCTGGACCGTCACCAACGCCAGCGCCGGGGTCGAGACCGACTATGAATATCTCCGCTGGGAAGACCTGATCGGCAAGGTCTGGATCCGCCATCCCTTCACCCTCGCCTGGCGCGCGGCTCGTGCCTATGCCGGCCATGCCCGGCTGATGCAGTTCGGGCGGATGCGCAAATTGCGCCGCGGCCCGGTCATCACCATCCTCTATCCGCCGATCCTGGCCGTGCTGATCCCACTGCTGCTGGCGCTGGTGCCCGCGCTGCTGCTGTCGCTGCTGCTGCCCTTCTGGATCGCCGCGCTGGTCGGCATCGGCATCAGCGCCTTCTTCTCCGGCCGCATCCTCGACAAGCTGGTCGTGCCCTGGCTGCTGCGCTTCATGACCTATCATGGCGCGCTCGCCGCCGACGGGCCGGGCGATGATCTCAATGCCCGGCTCGACCAGTTCGCCGCCCGCGTCGCGGCGGAGCTGGACGGCAACTGGGACGAGATCCAGCTCGTCACTCACAGTGCCGGCACCATATTGGGCATGAGCCTGCTGCGCCGCATCCTCGCGCTGCGCAGTGGCGTGCTGCCCGACCATTTCGTCATGGTCGGCATGGGACAGGTGGTGCCGGTGATCGGCCTGCGCCGCGACGCGCGCTGGTATCATGCCGACCTGAAAGCCCTGTCCGACCAGCATTTCCGCTATGTCGACATCAGCTCGCCGCCCGACGGCGCAGCCTATTACAATGTCAATCCGCTGCGCCTTGTCGCCGATCAATTTGCCGCGCGGGTGGACATGCTATCGCCGCGTTTCCATCTCTTCTACTTGACCGAAAATTATCACGGGGGTTGGTCCAACAAATATGAGGCGCATTTCGATTATCTCAGGGTCGGCGACCGCCTGTCGCCGCTGGATTTCGTGAGCCTTACCGCCGGCCGCCGCACCGTGGACGAAGCTGTCGCCGCCTTCCGGACGATCCCGTGAGCGCGCCCTTCACGCCGCCCTATCCCGAGCCGCCCAAGTCGAAGCGCGGCCTGATCAAACGGTTCCTGCGCGGCTGGCACAGCTGGATCCATGTGCTGTTCGACAAAAGCTATACGATGAAGATGGGCGAGATCCGCATGCCGGGTCAGACCATGTATATCGCCAACGAACTGCCGCTGGTGGACAAGATCCTCAAGGGCGGCACCGCCTTCCCCAAGCATAGCGAACTGGTCCGCAATCTCGATCCGCTGATCGGCAATTCGGTCTTCTCCGCCAATGGCGAGGATTGGGAAAGCCAGCGGGCGATGGTCAATCCCGCCTTCGCCCATACCGCGCTCAATCGCTCCATGCCGCTGATGGTCGCCGCCGCCGACGATCTGCTCGCCCGGCTCGATGCCGCCGATCGCACGAAGCCGGTCGATATCGACCCGATGATGACCCATGTCGCGGCCGACATCATCTTCCGCACCCTCTTCTCGCAGACGCTGGACGAGGAACGCTCCAACATCATCCACACCGCCTTCGGCCGGTTCCAGCGGCTCGCCCATTCGGCCTCGATGCTGCGCCTCTACGGCATTCCGGCTGGCTGGTTCGAAAAGCGCTCGAAAGGGCCGGCCCGCGCCATCCATGACGTGTTCCGTCCGATCGTCGAAGCCCGCTACGAAGGCTATCATGGCCGGGGCGAGGCGCCCCATCGCGACATTCTCCAGTCGCTGATCGAGGTGCAGGACGCGCAGACCGGCGCCCATTTCACCTGCGAACAGGTGATGGAACAGGTCTCGACCATCTTCCTCGCCGGCCATGAAACCTCGGCCAGCACCATGACCTGGGCGCTCTACATGCTCGCCGAATGCGCCCATATCCAGGATCGGGTGCGCGCCGAAGTGGCCGGCATCGCCGGCGACGATGTGCTGACCGCGCCGATGCTCAAGGATATGGGTCATGTCCGCAACATCTTCCGCGAAACGCTGCGCCTCTATCCGCCGGTCGCCTTCTTCCCGCGCGAAGTCACCTGTCCGATGGAGATGCGCGACAAGAGCCTTGAGGAAGGATCGATGCTGGTCGTCGCGCCCTGGCTGACCCAGCGCAACAAGGATAATTGGGCCTGCCCGCACGCCTTCGATCCCGACCGGTTCGATGACCCGGCCAATGCCGACATGGTGAAACAGGCCTGGTTCCCCTTCGGTCGCGGCCCGCGCGTCTGTGTCGGCGCCGGCTTCGCCCAGCAGGAAGTGATGACCGTGATCGCCTCGGTCATCCGCTGCTACCGCCTCACCATGCCCGCCGGCTTCAAACCCGAACCCATCAGCCGCCTCACCATCCGCCCCAGGACCGGCATGAAGCTGCTGTTCGAGCGGGTGTAACTTTATCCCTCTCCCGCGTGCGGGAGAGGGAGGGGCCCGCCGCGTAGCGGTGGGAGGGTGAGGGCTTTCACCGATGCGCGGACCAGTCATTTGCCGTGAAAGGCGTCGATGATCTGTCGTTCCGTGAGTTTTTGCTCTCGTGCCCACTGGATCAGGAACTCGGCCAGATAAGCGTTGATCGGTTCGTCACCCCTTGTCAGGCCGACGGAAAGGCGCAGGCATCCTTGCTCGTTAGGCGATTGTGACTGGATCGAGGCCCATAGCATATCTCGCAATGGCGCCATGGAGTCGGGGCTATCCCGCCGATCAAACGCCACCAATATATTTCGTTGCAGAGGACTGATCAGCGGCATGTGCCGATGCAGCGCACGAATAACGGGCCACGTCCTCGGCGCAATAGTCCCGGAATCGATCTCTTCGATGAGGGAGTCGGCGTTCATGGCGCCGTCCCAATCACTTCCCGCCCTGCGCCGCCGGCAGTTCCACCTGCACCTGCGTCGGGATCGGCGCGGCCATGATCGCGATCCCGGCGACGATCCCCAGCACGCCCCACACCCAGCGCTTCGCGCGCAAATCCATGACGCCGCGCGCCAGGCAGTAAAGGCCGGCCAGGACCAGGATGATGGCGGCGATCATGCGACTTCCTCTTTTGCCTTTTCGTCTTCTGGCACGACATCGACGGCAACGCTGATGCTCTGGCCCGATCCGCCGACGAACAGCCCGTCCATCGGCGCGACATCGGCATAGTCGCGGCCCATGGCGATGAACAGATGATCCTCGCCGGTGATGACGCCATTGGTGGGGTCGAAGCCGATCCAGCCGCGCGTCGGCCCGCACCACAGCATCACCCAGGCATGCATGGCATCGGCGCCGACCAGCCGGGGCATGCCCGGCGGCGGATAGGTGCGCAGATATCCGCTGACATAGGCGGCGGGCAGGCCAGCGAGGCGCAGCGCCACCACCATCACATGGGCGAAATCCTGGCACACGCCATGGCGCGCGGCAAAGGCGTCGGCCACCGGCGTGCCGGCATCGGTGGCGCTGGGGTCATAGGCGAAGTCCGCCTTGATCCGCTGCGCAAGTTCCCATGCCGCCGAGACGATCGGCCGATCGGGCGCCAGCATGTCGCCCGCCCAGCTGCCGATCGCGTCCAGCATCGGCGCGCGGGGCGAGGCATAGAGATATTGCGCGGGGGCAGAGGCGCTGATGTCGCGATCCGCCAGCGCCGCGCGCGCCACCATGGCGATGCTGGGATCGTCATCCTGCGGCAGGATCGGCGCGCCGCCCGCCACCCCGGCGCGGAACTGGCTCTCGATCGTCAATTGCCGCAATGGCTGGTCGATCACCAGTCGCTCGACATGCACCGGCCAGGCGCCCGGCCGCGCCTCGATCGACAGCGGCGCAGGATCGACGCTCAGGGCATAGTCGGCGGTCCATTGCCCGGCCCAGGCCATCGGCCGCAAGCGCAGATTGAAGCGGGCGACCCGCACCGGCGCGCCATAGCGCAATATGCTTCTGTGCCGGACATGGTAGATCATGACAGAAGCTCTGCGCCCTCGACCTTTTCCGTCTTGCGGACCTGCAGGAAATAGCGCTGGCCGATCGCGTCGGACAAGGCGAGCAGCCGGCTTTCGATATCGGTCAGCGCCGCCATGGTCAGCATGTCCCCGGTCAGCGGCGCCAGCGTCGCCGCCAGCGCGCCGGCCAGCCGCTGCGGTTCCTCCGGCATGCCATCACCGCGCAGCGTCGGCAAAGCGGCGACATGCTCGGCAATGCGCTGCGCCTGATAGGCGATCGATCGGGGATTCTGCGGCTCCAGCGCCACCAGATCGCGCACCGGCGGCAGCGACGGGCCGGTCAGATAGCGGTTGCGATAGCTGATCTGGCTGTCATGCAGGTCGAGCAGCACGGTCAGGTCGTCGGCCGTCGCCCAGTCGCTGCCCAGCAGCAAGGTCAGCCGGGATCCGGTGATCGCCCGCTCGATCCGCCGCCCCATATCATGGAAGCGCCAGCCCTCGGTGCGCGCCATATTCTCCGCCGCCAGGCCCGACAGCGCCGAAATCCGTTCGATCATGCGCGATGCCGCATCCAGCAGCGTCTCGGTCACCGCCCCGTCGAACGCCGGCAGCGGCAGGCGCACCAGCCGCCAGAAATCGGTCGCCAGCCGATCGCGCAGCCCCTCGCCGATATTGGCGACCACGCCCATCAGCGCGCGCACGCTGCCCGGCTGGCGCGCATCGCCCAGCGCCTGCGCGCATAGGGCACCGACCGGCTGCGCCGCGTTTCCGGTCGCGCCCCACAGCGCCAGCTGTCCCGCCAGCCGCGCCATGGTCGGCGAATCCGACGACGGCCCCATATCGACCTCGATCGATTCGCCGATGACCGCGCGGATCACCCGCAACGTCATTTCGGTCCGCTCGATATAGCGGCCCAGCCAGTAGAGATTGTCCGCCGCCTTGGTCGGCAACAGCCCGCCGATCCGCCGGATCGCCGGTGCGCCGCCATCGCCTAACAGCGTATCGGGCGGCACCGGCTGGCTGTCGATCACGCACATGTCCGCCGACATGTCGCCCTCGCCCATCAAGGCGGCGCGAATATCGCCATGCGCGGCCAGCCGGGCAAAGGCGCCGGGCATGATCCGCCATTGGCCCAGCCCATCGCGCGCCACGAACACGCGCAGGGTGAAGGGCAGGGGCGTCAGCCGCCCGCCGACGATCGCCGGGGTAGTGGACAATTTCACCACTTCCTGCCCGACATAGTCCATCGGCCGCCGCGCCATCGCCTCCAGCAGGGTGGCGCGCTGGTCCGCGTCCAGCGTCGATCCCTGCACCGACCGCGCCGGTCCAAGCCCCGCCGCATCCCGGTCGAATGCCGCCCCCACCAGCAACTCGTCCAGATGGCCGGTCACATGGCCGCGCTCGCGCTCCTGCCCGCACCACCAGGTGGCGATATTGGGCAGCAGCAATTCGGTGCCCAGCAACGCTTTCGCCAGTTGCGGCAGGAAGGCGGCAAAGGCGCGCGCCTCGATCACGCCCGCGCCCGGCCAGTTGCTGACCATCAACCCGCCGCGCGCGCAGGCATCATACAGGTCGGGCACGCCGATCCGCGATTCCCCGTCGAACGCCAGCGGGTCGAGGAAGCGGCTGTCCATCCAGCGCCACAGCCCGTCGATCCGCTTCAGCCCCTCGATCGTGCGCACGAACAGGCGCCCGTCGCTGACGATCAGGTCATCGCCCTCGACCAGCATCAGGCCCAGATAACGGGCCAGATGCGCCTGTTCGGCATAGCTCTGGTTGAACCGGCCCGGCGTCAGCAGGCCAATACGCGGATCGGCGCGCTGGCAATCGACCGCCAGGCCCCGGCGCAGGTCGGCGAAGAAGGGCGCCAGCCGCCGCGTGTTCATCGCGCCCAGCAGATCGCCGGTCGCGCGCGACAGCGCCAGCCTGTTCTCCAGCGCATAGCCGACGCCTACGGGCGTGCGCACCCGGTCGGCCAGCACCCGCCATTCGCCGTCCGGCCCGCGTCCCAGATCGGCAGCATAGAAATGGAGATAATGGCCACGCGGCGGCGCCGCCCCGGTCATCACCCGCCAATAATGCGGGCTGCCGGTCACCACGGCGGCGGGCAGCTTGCCCTCGCGCACCAGGCTCTGGGTGCTGTAGATGTCGCTGATCACCCGCTCCAGCAGCTCGGCCCGCTGCATCAGCCCCTGCTCGATCCGGGTCCATTCGCCAGCGCCGATCAGCATCGGGATCGGGCTCAGCGGCCAGGGCCGCTCCTGCTCGTCGCCGGTCAGGCGGAACGCCAGGCCCAGATCCTGCGCCTGCCGCTCGACATTGCCGGCCAGCGTCGCCGGATCGCCCTGTCCCTGTTCCGACAATCGATCCAGCATCGCCCGCCAGCGTGGCGCCATCTCTGCCGGCGCCCCGGCGAACAGGTCGCCGCCCGACGCGCGCGCCAGATAGTCGCCGGCCCAGCCGGACGCTTCGAGACCCGGCAGGACAGGCGAGTCGGTCATCGTCTAATATTCGGGATGCCTGAACCGAAGGTCCAGCGTCATCGGAAATTCGCTTGGGGGCTCGGCCGGCGGCATGTCGACGGGGCCGGGCGTATGGCCATGATCCTGGAACCGCGCCTTGCGCCGCGCCTCCGCCTCATAGCTGTTGATCGGCACATCGTCATAATTGCGCCCGCCCGGATGGGCGACATGATAGACGCAGCCGCCCAGCGACCGCCCGCTCCAGCTATCGAAGATATCGAAGGTCAGCGGCGCATTGGCGGGCAGGTTGGGGTGCAGGCAATTGGCCGGCGCCCATGCCTTGTAGCGCACGCCGCCCACCGCCTCGCCCGGCACGCCCGTTGGCGTCATCGGCACCCGCCGGCCGTTGCAGCTGACGATATGGCGCCCGGCGACCAGGCCGGACACGCGCACCTGCAACCGCTCGGTCGAACTGTCGACATAGCGCACCGTGCCGCCGATCGCGCCGGTCTCGCCCAGCACGTTCCACGGCTCCAGCGCATGGCTGATTTCCAGCCCGACGCCGCCGGCCTCCACGCTGCCATGCACCGGGAAGCGGAACTGGCGCTGCGCCTCGAACCAGTTGGGATCGAAATCATAGCCCGCCTGGCGCAGGTCGTTCAGCACTTCCAGGAAATCGGCCCAGACGAAATGGCCCAGGAAGAAACGGTCGTGCAGCGCCGTGCCCCAGCGCACCAGATTGCCCTGCTGCGGCTCGCGCCAGAACCAGGCGGTCAGCGCGCGCAGCAGCAATTGCTGGGCCAGGCTCATCTGCGGGTCTGGCGGCATCTCGAACCCGCGAAACTCGACGAGGCCCAGGCGCCCGGTCGGGCCATCGGGCGAGAACAGCTTGTCGATGCAGATTTCGGTGCGATGGGTGTTGCCGGTCACATCTACCAGCAGGTTGCGGAACAGCCGGTCCACCAGCCAGGGCGGCGGCAGCTTGTCCGCGCCGTCACGCACCGGATTGGGCACCTGCGCCAGCGCGATCTCCAGCTCATAGAGGCTGTCGTGCCGTGCCTCGTCGATGCGCGGCGCCTGGCTGGTCGGGCCGATGAACAGGCCGGAAAACAGATAGGAGAGGGAGGGGTGCCGCTGCCAGTAGAGGACGAAGCTCTTCAAGAGGTCCGGCCGGCGGATGAACGGGCTGTCGTTCACGCTTGCCCCGCCCAGCACCAGATGATTGCCGCCGCCGGTGCCGACCGACCGGCCATCGACCATGAACTTGTCGGCGGTCATCTTCACTTCGCGGGCATCCTCATAGACGCCCTGCGTGATCGCCACCGTTTCCGCCCAGCTTGTTGCCGGCTGGATATTCACCTCGACCACGCCGGGGTCGGGCGTCACCTTCAGCACGTTGACGCGCGGGTCGGACGGCGGGGCATAGCCCTCGATCCGCACCGGGATGCGGGTCGCCTCGGCCACCTTCTCGACCTCAGCAATCAACTCCAGATAATCGTCCAGCGTCTTCACCGGCGGGATGAAGACCGACAGGAAATTGCCGCGCGGCTCGACCGTGACGGCGGTGCGCACGGCGCCTTCGATGAACACCTGTTCCTGCCGGTCCTGATGCTCGGCCTGCGCCACTTCGGACCGCTCGAACCGTTCCGCCGGCGCGCTGGTTTCGGCTTCCGCCTCGGCACGATAATCGGCCAGCGGTTCACGCGGTTCGCTCGTGTCCTGCGGGTGGATATAGGGAAAATCGGACGGTGGCACATAGGGCAGGGTGCCCAGCGGCAGGCGGTATCCCAGTGCGGAATCCCCCGGCACCGCGAACAGCGCCTTGCGCCGTACCTTCCACACCTCGCTCTGCCAGCGCGGCGCACTCGCCTGCGTCTGCCAGCGCTGGATCGGCAGCACATAGCCGACCGTCTTGCTAAGGCCGCCCTCGAACGCGCGCACCATCCGGCTGCGCTCCTCGGGATTGTCGAACTTGGGGTCGCCCGGCTCGGTATTGGCGGGCAGTTCCGCCTCCTTCACCGACCAGGCCAGCGCATCCTCATACACCGGCTGGACGAAATCCGTCTCAACTCCCAGCCCGTCCGCCATGGCGGTCAGGAAGCGGCCGGCATCCTCGGCGGTAATGGTCGTATCGCCCGCCTCCGGCTCGCCCGCGATCAGCCCGGCATCGCGCCAGATCGGCACGCCGTCCGCCCGCCAGTAGATGGAATAGCCCCAGCGCGGCAGGCTTTCGCCCGGATACCATTTGCCCTGGCCATGATGCAGCAGCGCGCCCGGCGCAAAGCGGTCGCGCAGCCGCCGGATCAGCCGGTCGGCATAGCCCGCCTTGGTCGGCCCGACCGCATCGCCATTCCATTCGCCCGCCTGCGGGTCGTCGACCGCGACGAAGGTCGGCTCGCCGCCGGTGGTCAGCCGCACATCCTGTGCGATCAGGTCCGCGTCCACCTGTTCGCCCAGCGCCATCAGCGACGCCCAGCGCCCCTCGGTAAAGGGCTTGGTGATCCGTACCGCCTCGGCAATGCGGCTGACATTCATCGCAAAATTGAAATCGACCTCGGCCGGCTCGGCCATGCCGCTGATCGGGGCGGCGGACCGATAATGGGGCGTGGCGCAGAGCGGGATATGCCCTTCGCCCGCGAACATGCCGCTGGTCGCATCAAGCGCGATCCAGCCGGCGCCGGGCACATAGGCTTCGGCCCAGGCATGCAGGTCGACCACATCCTGGGTGACGCCCTTGGGCCCCTCGATCGGCTCGACATCGGCAACCAGCTGGATCGAATAGCCCGACACGAAACGCGCGGCAAAGCCGAGGCGTCGCAGCAGCTGCACCAGCAGCCAGGCGGAATCGCGGCACGATCCGGTGCCGATGTCCAGCGTCTCCTCGGGCGTCTGCACGCCGGTTTCCATGCGGATGACATAGCCGATGCGCTGCTGCAGCTTGCTGTTCACATCGACCAGGAAGTCGATCGTCCGGCCCTCGAACGACGCATGCTGCGCGACCAGCGCCTCGAACAACGGCCCCTGCGCCTCGACATCATAATAGGCCGCCAGGTCCGTCCCCAGCGTCTCGTCATAGGTGAAGGGGTAATTTTCCGCATAGGGTTCGACGAAGAAGTCGAACGGGTTGATGATATCCAGATCGGCCAGCAGGTCGACCTCGATACTGAAATGATCGACCGGATCGGGAAAGACGATCCGCGCCAGCCAGTTGCCGTGCGGGTCCTGCTGCCAGTTGAGGAAATGGTTCGCCGGCTCGATCTTCAGCGCATAATTGGGGATCTTGGTGCGACTATGCGGCGCGGGCCGCAATCTTATCACTTGCGGACCCAGACGGATCGGGCGGCTATAGCGATAGGCGGTCAGGTGGTGCAGCGCGGCCTTGAGCATGATGCGATCAGAAACCACGCTTTGCTGCAATGCAATGCGAAACTGTCGCCTCGACAAAGATTCTCGCAATTTCCGTTCGCGTCAGCCCCGGCCATCCCCTCATTTAACCGACGTCATCCCGGACCCTTCGACAGGCTCAGGGCAGGCTTGATCCGTGATCCATTCGGCGCTTTCGCGCGGGTGTAACGCCGAATAGATCCTAACTTCCGTCAGGATGGCGCAGGTCGAGATTGGCAGGGAGCGACCATTTTTTGCCGGTCGATAGGCTTCAAGGCCTTCCTGATAGCGGACATCAAGCGATAAGGCTAAAACGGCGGAAGGAGACCACCATGCCCACCGTCGAAGTGTTTGAAAAAGATGAGATGACACCCCTCTTTCAAGGCGATTTCTCTTTTTTGCCCCGGATAGGGGAATACATCTCCAAGGATGCGGGAGGGTATTTCGACTACTACAATGTGGTTGAGGTCTGGCATCGCGAAGAGGGCGCAACTGGCGTCTTTCGAGCGTGCATTCGTGTTGAAATCAACGACTAGGCCATAGCCGGCGATAGGCAGCATACGACCATTTTTAGACGTTCTCGAAAAATAAGGAAATGTCCGAAAACAGCCATCTGCTCCGGCATCATAGCCGTACGGTTTCATAGGTGATATGCGGACGATAAATTCGACACGTGGAGATTGACTTGAAAGCATTCGCAGAGCGCTCCCGCTACCGCCCCGCATCGGCAGCGCTGTTCGTGATGTCCTATATTGCTCTGGCTGGAATTTTCGCTGGAGTTCCTAGCTGGCTTTGCTTTCTAATCGCTGCGGCCGCTTGGATCGCTTTGGCAACCATTACTCTCCATCGTCTGCGTGATAGTGGGCTCTCGGGCGCATGGATTTTATTGATGATCCTGAAATTTGGTGTCGGTCCTGATTGGCACCTTTCGGATTATGTGACGATGGATATCGGCGGCTCCATTCTCGCATGCGTGCCAATCATTCTAGGCTGGATTTTCCCTGCCAAGCATAACGGCAGCTATAGCTCTTCAGCGAACTGAAACCTGACTTTCCGCTACCCACCCATCCCGGCCATTCGGTCCGCACTGGATTTGTCCACGCGGCCTGGCCCCTATTTCCCCTCCAGCCTTTGGCTGAAATAGACCATCTGCATCGCCTGCAACCGCGCACCCTGTTCGATATCGGCGTCGCCCGAATGGCCGCCGGCGGTGTCCTCGTAGAAGAGATAGGGCAGGCCATAGTCCTTCAACCGCGCGGCGAACTTGCGCGCATGCTGCGGCCCGACCCGGTCGTCCTTGGTCGTGGTCCAGATATAGGGCGTGGGATAGGCCACATCCTTGCGGATATTGGCATAGGGCGAGATTGTCTCGAGGAACGCCTTCTCCTCCGGCACCGACACGCTGCCATATTCATCGACCCAGGATGCGCCGGCGGCGATCTGTTCATAGCGGATCATGTCGAGCAGCGGCACCTGGATCACCACCCCGTTCCACAGCTCGGGATGCTGGTTGAACTCCACCCCCATCAACAGCCCGCCATTGGACCCGCCATAAATGCCGAATTTCTGCGGGCTGGACAGTTTGCGCGCAAAGATATCCTGCGCCACCGCCGCGAAATCATCATAGATGATCTGGCGCTTGGTCTTGAGGCCCGCCTCATGCCAGGCCGGGCCGAACTCGCCGCCGCCGCGGATATTGGCCAGCACGAAACTATTGCCCCGCTCCAGCCA
The DNA here is from genome assembly GCF_003711185.1 of Sphingobium sp. LF-16. Classification (NCBI taxonomy): domain Bacteria; kingdom Pseudomonadati; phylum Pseudomonadota; class Alphaproteobacteria; order Sphingomonadales; family Sphingobiaceae; genus Sphingobium; species Sphingobium sp. LF-16. The sequence goes on from NZ_CP029335.1 coordinate 3,888,609, forward strand.
CAGCTTGCCGGTGATCGCGGCATAGCTGGGCGTCATCGGCACCTCGAAGCCGCCATAGGCGGTCATGATCGTCGGCGTGCTGCCGTCGGGCGTCATCCCCTTCTTGTGGACGATGAAATAGGGAATTTTGGTTCCGTCGGTGGACGTCGCCTCAAATTGTTCGACCACAAGGCCCGCCGCATCGAACCGCGCCGGCATCGCCTTGACCTGTACCGGCTTCGGGTCGGCCGCGTCCATCGCCCACAATGTCGTCGGCGCCAGGAAGCCCGCGACGCTCAGATAGACCTGGTCGCTCTTGTCGGATGCGGCGACCGTGCTGATCGTCGCGTTGTCGGGCAGGTCGACCGGCTGCGCGGTCCATCCCGTGGCCCCGCGCGCATAGACCCGCACCCGCCCGCGCACATTGTCGTTGAGGCTCAGCACGACCCGATTCTTCGTCGCCACCACCCCGTCGATCGACTGGCGCGGCGTCGGCGCGAACAGGATTTCGGGGGTCAGCACGCCGCCATCCTGCAAGGCTTTCAGCGCCACGCTCGCCAGCGCGCCCGCCGGCACGGTCACGCCGCCGCTAGTCCATTCCTCGCTGGTCTGGATCAGCACCTGCCCGTCGACCATGCCCTGCAACTGGCTTTTGGCCGGCAGCGCCAGCCGCTTCGTCCCCTGCGCCGTCAGCAACCAGGTCTCGTTGCCGAAGAAGGTGACGCCGCGAAACAGGAAGGCGGCCCGATTGCCCTGCCCATCGCTCAGCAGGATGGGCATCGACATAAGCTGGTCGCTCGCCGCGCCGCGAAACACTTCCTGCGCGTCGTCCAGCTTCTGCCCGCGCTTCAGCGTCTTGACGACAAAGGGATAGCCCGACTTGGTCAGGCTGTCCGCCCCCCAGTCGCGCGACAGGAGGAGCGTATCCTTGTCCAGCCACACCGCATTCTGCTTGGCGTTGGGAATGTCGAACCCGCCCGGCACGAATGTGCCGTCGACCAGGTCGAACTCGCGCAGCCGCACCGCATCCTCGCCGCCATCCGATAGCGCCAGCAGCGCGATCCGTTCCTCGGGGTCGAGGATCACTGCGCCCTTCCAAACCCATTTCCTGCCTTCCGCCTTGGACAGCGCATCCAGGTCCAGCACGGTCGTCCAGCTCGGCGACGCCGACGCATAATCGGCCTCGGACGTATAGCGCCATACGCCCTGCGGATGGTCGGCATCGCGCCAGAAATTATAGATGCGGCCATGGATCAGCATCGGCATCGCGATCCGGTCCTTGGCCGATGCGATCGCCAGCGCGTCTTTGAAATAGCCGGCATAACGCGGATCGCCCTGCAGCGTGGCGACGGTCGCCTTGTTCTCTGCCTCCACCCACTGCATCGCGCGCGGCCCGGTCCAGTCCTCCAGCCAGACGAACGGATCGTCGGCCGGAGCGGGGGCGGGCGCGCCAGCGCCGGTCAGCAAGGCAGCAGAAACCATCGTCAAAAACCTCTTCATTGCGCCCCCCCCTTTGTTGTCCTCAATCCCGCGCGAGCTGGCCCTTCAGATAGCGCCGCCGCAACACCGCGCCCGCCACCAGCAAGGGCAGCGACGCGGCACAGGCGATCAGCCCCAGCAGCATCGGTGACCAGCCCATCAGGCTGTGGACGCCAAAGGCCGAGGGCAGGATCAGCAGCAGCGCCCCCAGCGTCAGCAGCCACAGCCCCCAGCGCCGCGGCCGTACCGCCACCATCCGCATCTCGTGCCGCAACGCCTTGCGCCGGGCCTTCTCGGAATCGGGATGGGGTGGGGCGCTGTTCTGCACGATCGGCCTCTTGCTGGATATTCTTCCAGTTATGGTCTCCATCGCCCCGGCGCAAGGCGATCGGCTCGCGAGGGGCTTCCCCTGCCGCCGCGCTTGCGCTATCCATTGCCCATATCCCCGGGGGACCGTCCGCAGACGGTTGAGAGGCGGCTTTGTGGCCGCGACCCGCTGAACCTGATCCAGTTGACACTGGCGTAGGGAGGGAAGCGCGTCGTGCCACTCATCCCGTGACACCACCCGCACTCTCTCTCCGCCTGAAGGAGAGAGACAATATGGCAGATGTCCCCGCCCGCACCGAAATGCGCGTCACGACCGGGCCCATTCGCGGCTCGAAGAAGATTCATGTCGGCCCGCGCAAGGTCGCCATGCGCGAGATTCATCTGGAGCCGGGCAGCGGCGAGCCGCCGGTCCGCGTCTATGACACCTCCGGCCCTTATACCGATCCGGATACGCATATCGACATCATGGCCGGCCTCCAGCAGCTTCGCCGCGACTGGATCCGCGATCGCGGCGATGTCGAGGAATATGACGCGCGCGAGATCAAGCCGGAGGATAATGGCCTGAAAGGGCCGGACCGTTCGGGCGGCGTCCAGCCCTTCCCGAACGTGGTGAAGCGCCCGTTGCGCGCCAAGCCCGGCGCCAACGTTTCCCAGATGCATTATGCCCGCCGCGGCATCATCACCCCGGAAATGGAATATGTCGCCGAGCGCGAGAATCTCGGCCGCGCCCGCCTCGCCGAATATGTCCGCGACGGCGAAAGCTGGGGCGCGTCGATCCCCGATTATGTGACGCCGGAATTCGTGCGCGATGAAGTCGCCCGTGGCCGCGCGATCATCCCGTCGAACATCAACCACCCGGAATCCGAGCCGATGGCGATCGGCCGCAATTTCCTGGTGAAGATCAACGCCAATATCGGCAACTCGGCGGTCGCCTCCGATGTCGCCTCCGAAGTCGACAAGCTGGTCTGGTCGATCCGCTGGGGCGCCGACACGGTGATGGACCTGTCGACCGGCCGCAACATCCACGACACGCGCGAATGGATCATCCGCAACTCGCCCGTGCCGATCGGCACCGTCCCCATCTATCAGGCGCTCGAAAAGGTCGGCGGCATCGCCGAAGACCTGACCTGGGACATTTTCCGCGACACGCTCATCGAACAGGCCGAACAGGGCGTCGACTATTTCACCATCCATGCGGGCGTCCGCCTCGCCTATATCCCGATGGCGGCGAAGCGCGTCACCGGCATCGTCTCGCGCGGCGGATCGATCATGGCGAAATGGTGCCTGGCGCACCACAAGGAGAGCTTCCTCTACGATCATTTCGACGAGATCACGGAGATCATGAAGGCCTATGACATCGCCTATTCCCTGGGCGACGGCCTGCGCCCCGGCTCGATCGCCGACGCAAACGACGAAGCGCAATTCTCCGAACTCTACACGCTGGGCGAACTGACCCACCGCGCCTGGAAACAGGATGTGCAGGTGATGATCGAAGGGCCGGGCCATGTGCCCATGCACAAGATCAAGGAGAATATGGAAAAGCAGTTGCAGGTCTGCGGCGAAGCGCCCTTCTATACGCTCGGGCCGCTCACCACCGACATCGCGCCGGGCTATGACCATATCACCAGCGGCATCGGCGCGGCGCAGATCGGCTGGTATGGCACGGCGATGCTCTGCTACGTCACGCCCAAGGAGCATCTGGGCCTGCCCGACCGCGATGATGTGAAGGTCGGCGTCGTTACCTACAAGCTTGCCGCCCACGCCGCCGACCTTGCCAAGGGGCATCCGGCCGCCAAGGTCCGCGACGACGCGCTCAGCCGCGCGCGTTTCGAGTTCCGCTGGCGCGACCAGTTCAACCTGTCCCTGGACCCCGACACCGCCGAACAATATCATGACCAGACGCTCCCGGCCGAAGGCGCCAAGAGCGCGCATTTCTGCTCGATGTGCGGCCCCAAATTCTGCTCGATGAAGATCACACAGGAAGTGCGCGACTTTGCCGCCAAGAAGAACCAGCCCGCTGACGGTTTCCTAGAAGCCGGTCTCACCGGCGCGGAAGTCGCCGAAGCCAGCAAGGCCGCCGCGTTGAAAGGCATGGAAGAGATGAGCAAACTCTTCAAGGAAACCGGCAGCGAACTCTATATGGGCGCCGGCGGCAGGGAGCATGATTGAGGCTTTGGCACCCGGTAACTTTCTCGATTTTACCGGGTGATCCGCTCACCGCTTCATTATAGATGGTTCGGCATCCTATGGGGAACCGTGACCGATGCCGACCATCTTGCGCCTCGATGGCTATCGCTTCTATTTCTACAGCCACGAACCCAATGAACCGCCCCATGTCCATGTCGACAAGGGCGGTGCTTCGATCAAGGTCTGGCTAGACCCTATATCCCTCGCAAGGAACACCGGCTTTCGTCGCCAGGAGATAAATGGCATAATCACGATGGTGGAGGCCCATCGGGCGCGCCTGCTGGAGGCTTGGCATGAATATTTCGGCTAGGATCACCGACGAACGTGTTGCCGATGTTCGCTGCGATGCGGATAGCCTGATCGTCGACCTGATGGACGGTCGGACCATCTCTGTCCCCCTTGCCTGGTATCCACGCCTTGCCAGCGCGACACCCGATCAGCGTGCCGTTTGGGAAGTCGCCGGTGGTGGCTATGGCATTCATTGGCCGGATATTGACGAGGATCTCAGCACGGAAGGATTGCTCCGGGGAGCGCCTGCGCCGGTACACCATGCTCGGTAAGCCTTCAGACTATGCCGAGTTTGCGGCAGCAATGCTGCTGGCCGAGCGGATCATGTGTGAAGATCGCGTCATATTATGCGTGTGGGCGAACTAGCGCTTCGGTTCCGCCAATATCCCCTGTCCTACACGGCGATCCTCTGATCTACCCTGGGGAATGACACAGTCCATCCCCGCCCGCGCAGCCCGCGCCGGCCATCTTCACCCCCGCCCGCTGGACCCCGGTCCGGCAGCGGACCTTCCTGACCGCCCTCTACCAAAGCGGCAGCGTGGCGCAGGCCGCGCGCATGGTCGGCATGTCGCCGTCCAGCGCGCATCGCCTGCGCCGTCGCCTCGCCGGCACGGCCTTCGACCGGGACTGGGGCAACGCGCTGGCGCTCCATGCCCAGGCGATGGCCGACCCGATCGCCACCCAGCTTCGCCCCCAGGCCGCGACGCGGCGCTGAGGCATATCGGTGCAGAACAGGTGCAAAGCTGTCGCGTCACCGGGGCATCATGGGCGCGTTATGCGTCGCCCCGGTGGCGCGTTCTGATGCAGAGCAGGCGCGTGGGTGACGCGCGGCCGGTGCAAAAGCGGCGCAAATCGCCCGAAAAGGCCGATAACGCTGTGAACTTCGGGCGTGACCCTGCGCCCTTCGTCCGTGCCGCCTTGCGGGATCACGGAAAATATGAGAACAAATAACGAACATGATTCGTCCTCAGGGGAGGAAGTCCATGGTTCATCGTCTCGCTTCGTTATTGCCGCTGCTGCTCGCCGCGATCATCGTCGGCGTGCCCGATCCGGCAGCCGCCAAGCCCGATTTTGCCCACGTCACCACGCGCGAACAGGCGGAGGCGCTGGTGGCGACCGGGGCGCTGGTGCGCATCTATCTCTTCCCGATCCGTCTGGGCGGGCCGAGGCGCAAGGCGAATATCAGCTATGTCCCACCCGAAGCGGGCGCCGCGCTCGACCAGATTAGCGGCACGCTACAGCGCTTCACCCGTGAGGGGCTGGTCGATCAGTTGAGGATCATACCCGAATATCGCGGCTCCAGCTTCGTGCCGACGCGCATCAACATGCATGCCACCCATAGCGGGCAGGAGGGCGGCTTCCATCCGAGCATCGCGATATGGTGACGGTCGACGCGCAGCAGGCGCCGCCGGTTCAGGCTTCCAGCATGCGCAGGGTGCGGCGCTTCTTCCAGTCGAGCACCACCTGGATGCGCATGCTCCAGCTGCCGTCCCAGTCGACCGCCAGATCATGCGCGTCGAGCTGGGCGGCGATCCGCCGGCCGATGTCGAGCGCCGCCGCCTCGCCCGCTGCGCAGGCACCGTAATTGAGGTAGAGCGCCTCGCCCTCCACCGCCGCCTCGGTGTCCTGCATGTGGAAAAAGGCATAGCCCTCGGCCGGACGCCCTTCGCCGATCGCTTCCTCGATCTCGTCCCAGATCTCGATCGCGCCGCAACTGCCGCAGCAGGTGAAATTCTGCCGCGCGATCACGCCCTCCGCCTCCAGCGCAGCAAAGGCCGCGTCCAGCCGGTCGCAATCGGTCATGTCGGGCCAGGCCTTTTCGGCGGCATTATGCTCGGCCAGCGCCTGACGCAGCGCGGCCGATGCCTCGCGGCGCAGGGTCGGGCCGGGCAGTTCCTCGACGAACGTGTCGTGGGCGGCGGTCAGGATCGCGTCATCGTCATGAAATCCCCCGGCGACGTCGCGCCAGACCTGGTCGCGCAGCGCGGCGAGCGGATCATAGGGGGGAAGGGCGGGTTCTTGCTCGGGGGCGTTGGTCTTGCCGAAGATTCGATTCCACAATGCGCCGAACATGCGTTTGCCTGCCTCCCGCGATGCACTTTACTCCGCCCAACATGGCGTGGCTTCGGGCAAAGGAAAAGGGGGCATTTGACCCATGAATCGCGACAGCTTCACGGTCCACCGCAGCGATGCCCCCAAATGGCCTGCCGATCCTTATGGCGCGGGTTCCAGCACCACGTCCCAATGATCTTCCGTCACCGCCATGCGCTTGGCCTCCTCGGCATCGAACGCCGCCTTGTCGGGGAACATCCGCGCCTTGGCCGCCGCCATCGCCGCCTTGTATGCTTCGCCAGCGCCCACGCCGTCGGCGCCATGCTTGTAGACGATGGTGGTGCGCACGTCCCACCGCGTGCTGCCGCCCATATGGGTGAAGGGCATCTCGACCGTGACTTCGCTGATATAGCCCTGCCGCATCATCTCGCGCAGCAACGCTTCATGCTGCTTGTGATAGGTGGTCAGGAACTGGCCCATCCCGCCCCATTTGACGCGGTAGTAATTTTCCACCTTCAACGGGCCGTCGGCGGGTGCCGCGGTCTGGGCGGTGGCGGGCGCGGCGGCCAGGCTGGCGAGCAGGATCAGGGCAGGGGGGGAACGCATCGGGCAGGGGCCTTTCGCAATCGAAGATCATCTGCCCCTACAGACGGATCAGCCGCCAATTTCCGCGCCCGTGGCGCAATCGCGCTTGCTCGCTGCCGCGTCCCGCCCCACCATGGGGTCATCCCTACCGCGCAAAGGACCGCCGATGACCCGCCACCGCCTCTGGACCGTCCTGACCCTGCCCGTCCTCCTGTCTGCCGGGCTGGCCGCCTGCAGCGGTCAGAAGAGCAGCCCGGCCGACAATGCCGCCGACAATGCGGTCAACGCGGTCGAAAATGCCATGGCGAACGCCGCCAACGCGACCAATGCCGCCGCTTCCACAGGGGACGCCTTCAGCCATTATGTCGGCAAATATCCCTTCGACAAGGTCGGCGCCCATAGCTGGAATGACGATCCCGCCGTGGTCGCGGCGGTGAAGGCGGCGGTCGCGGACAAGGCGGTGCGCAAATGGGTGCTGGAAGAGGGCGGCCCCGCTTCGCCGATCGCGACCGTCGACGGCAAGGTCGCGGCCTGGTCGTGCGAGACCCATAATTGCGGCCCGCACCAATGGCTGACCCTGGTTGATCCGGCCAGCGGCACGGCCGAGGTCTGCTATTATGACGAGGCCGTCGATGCCCAATCGACCCGCTGGTTCAAGGCCGGCAAGGAAGAAAAGCGTCCGGGCCAATGCCCTGACGTGTCGAACTGACGGGACAGGGGCGCCACATGATGCGGCGCCGCCTCTGCCGCTATTGGACGACGACCCGCACCCGGCCCAGATTCTGGATGCGGGCATAGGGTGTGGCGGCGTCGCCCTTGCGCTCCGACGCGATGCGCAGCGCGGGGAAATAGGTGCCGGGCGCGGCGAAGCTGTGGCGCGTGGTCAGGGTCAGGCCGTTGCCCGATCCGGCGGGCAGCTTCGCCTTTTCGGCAAAGGCGCCGCTGCCGTCAAAATCCCATTCCGCCGACACGATCCGACCGGTGCCCGGCGGTACGCTGATGGTCGCGCGGAAAGTCACGGCAGCGCCCGGCTTCACGACGGCTTTCGCGCCGCCATTGGCGGTGACGCTGGCGACCGGCTGGATCCCGCCGCGCACCGCCGCATCGGCCGGCACGATCACCTGGCCATTATCGATGCGATAGGCAGTGTTGGCGGGCGGGGCGACGCCCTTTTCCACCCAGGCGGACAGGTCGCGCAGCGCCTGTTCCAGCATGCCCAGATAGCTGACCGTGCGGGTCGGGTCTTCCTGATGGCTGCTGTCGCCGTGCAGCGCATGATCGGTGAACCAGATGCGGAAATTCTGGTCGGCGCTCGCGCCCTGCGCAGCGATCACCCGCTGGCGATACCAGTCGCCCTGCCAAGGCATGGCTTCGCGATCCCACAGATTTTCGACCAGGATCATCTTGCCCCGGAACTGCCCGGTCATCGGTGGCTGGCCCAACGGCTTGCCGGTGGTCGCCGCAGTGAAAAGCTGGCCGAGCAAGAAGGGTCGCTGGGGATAGAGCGGCTTGCCATCGGCCCCGCGAAACTGATCCCAGACCGGATAGCCGGCGTCGGCCGGCGGCACCTGATGCCAGTGATAGGTTTCGGCAGCGAGGAAATTGCTGTTGTCGACCCGCACCTTGTCGCCAGCCTTCAGCAGGTCGACCACGGCATCGTCCACCACGCCCAGAATCACGACATCGCCAGCGATGCGGTTGATCGTCAGCCGCTTGCCCTGCGCCGCGCCCGACCCGACGATCAGGTCGCCGCCGACGAAATAGGTGGCGGGTGGCGGGCTCGACAGGCGGAAGGCGACGATACGCTGTGCCGCCCGACCCTGTAGCGCGGCAAAGGCATTGTCGACATTGGCCGCGCCGTCGGTGATGCGGGTGTCGAGCTTCAGGTCCGCCGCCTGCGCCGCGCTGATCGGTGCAGCGATGGTCGCATCATGCTGCAGCCGATAGCCCTCGAAACTCTTGGGATCATCATGGCCGAGATAGCCCGGCTTGGTCCAGAAATCGGTGAAATAGCCGGCATCGGCCATCACCATCCCGCCATAGAGGGCGGCAAAGCCGTGGATGCCCATCGTCTTCCAGCCGAACCAGCTGGGCGTCGGGAAACCCATCGCCGTCACCTCGCGCAACACCGACGCCTGCTGCGGCGTTAGCCCGGCATAAGGATCGCCCGAGCCGCCCGGCTCGACCGCGTCCAATATCTGCGGGAATTTGTCATTGAGCACCCGCATCGCGCGCATCCGCACGGAGAACATGTTGGGCGGCGCCATCGGCGATCCCAGCACATAGGGGACGACGCCGTCCCACACGCCGGTGGTATTCTCGATCGAGCCGACGGTGCGGAAGCCGCCGCCGCTGCCGCCAAAGGCATAGCCATAGGGGCGCTTGCCGCCGTACATCTGCTGCGCGACGACGCGCGAATAGCGGGCCGATGCAGCATTGGCGCGATAGGCGGCGATGGTGAAGTCATTGGGCTTGCCCGGCATGCCCACCTGGTCGCGGCCGCCGCCATTGGTCTCGACATAATAGCCGCCCGACGCGATCGAAAAGCCGATATAATTTTCCTCGCCATCGGTCAGCTTCTGCGCCAGATTCTCGTCATCCGGGACCGGCGTGATATGCTGGAAGAAGCGGCCCTGATAGTGCGCCTTGTCGGGGAAATAGAAGGAGAAACGGGTCTCCGTCCCCTTGAACCCGCCATGGACATAGCGGTGCCGCACCGGCGCATCGCGCCATTCGTCGATGTCGATATAGGGCTGGGTGAAGAGCGGGTCTTCGGCGGCGCTTGCAGGCCCGGCAGGTGCGCTGCCCTGCTGCGCCCCCGCCATGCCGGCCATCAGTAGCGCTGACAGGGCTGTCATGCCCATTGCAATCGATCGACGCATCGCTTCCTCTCCCTTTTTGCCGGTTCAGGCTGCAGCCTCCAGCGCCGCCCTGCCCATTTGTTCGTCCCAATGATCCGCATCGCCGCCGAGCGCGCCATTCAGCATCGCGCGCTTCAGGAACAGGTGACAGGGATGCTCCATGGTGAGGCCAATGCCGCCATGGAGCTGGATCGCCTCTTCCGCGACCAGTCGATAGACGGCGCAGGCCAGCGCCTTGAGCGCGCCCAGGGCGATGATATCGACGTCGGCCTGCTGCGCCCGGCTCCAGAACAGGGCGTCGGCGGCGGTCAGTTGCGTCCGCATGTCGGCGACGCGATGCTTGAGCGCCTGGAACAGCGCCAGCGGCCGATCGAACTGCTGCCGCGTTTCGAGATAGGCGACGGTCATCGCCAGCGCCGCCTCCGCGCCGCCCAGGCTGTCGCCCGCCAGGCAGAAGAGGCGCAGCGCCTCGATCCGATCGGCCAGCGCGCGGGCGGCATCGCCCTCTGCCAAGGTAAGGCCCGTGCCTTCAAGGACGACATCGAACAGGCGACGGCTCTTGTCCCATCCGGCGCGATAGGTGACGGCAACCTGCTCGGCCGGCACCAGTGCCACCCGATCGTCGGTGACGTGCAAAATATGGCTGGCGGTATCGGCATCGGGCACGCAGGTCAGCCGGTCGGCGCCGTCCAGCCCACCCGCCAGCGATGCGGTCATCACCTCGCCGGCCATGGCGTCGGCGATCAGCGCGTCGCGCTCGGGCAGATCATCGGCCGCCGCCAGCGCCTCGATCGTCAGCATCTGCGCCAGCACGGGGCCGGGCACCAGCGCCTTGCCCATGCGCTGATGGATGACGCCCGCCGCCTCGCGGCCGAGGCCAAGGCCGCCCAGATCCTCCGGCACGCCCATCATCAGCCAGCCCATCTCGGCGATCAGCGCCCAGCTCTGCGCCGCATCCGGGGCAAGCTCGCTCTGGCCGAACGCCTTGTCGGCCGCATCCTGCACTTCCGCGCGGGTCATGGTCATGCCGCGCCCTCCTTCAGCGTCCAGCTCTTGGGTTCGCGCGGCATGCCCACCAGTCGTTCCGCGATGATGTTGCGTTGCACCTCGTCACTGCCGCCGGCGATGGTCCAGGCATAGCTGTTCATGAAATCGGCCATCCAGTTGCCGGTCTCCATGCCGCCGCCAAAGGTGATCGGGCTGTGATATTGCGCCTCTATGCCGCCCAGCCGAATCCCGAGCGATGTGAACTCTCGCAGCGTGCGGGAGTAGGACAGCTTGACGATCGACGCGTCGCCGACCCGCTCGATCCCGGCGATGCGGTTGGCGAGGAACTGGTCGGCGACGGCGCAGGTCGCATCCACCTTGGCGCTCAACCGGCCGAAGTCGCGGACTATGCCCTGATCGTCCTGCCGGCCCTGCGCGCGGATCAGGTCGCCGAGCCGCCACAAGGCGCCACGCAGCCGGGCGCTCAGTTCCAAGAGGGTCAGGCCGCGTTCGGACGAGAGGGTGGATTGCGCCACGGCCCAGCCCTGGCCTTCCGCGCCCAGCCGGTCCGCGACGGGAATCTCGACATTGTCGAGGAACAGCTCGGCAAATTCCTCGTCGCCATGTATCTGATGGATCGGCCGCGCGGTGACGCCCGGTGCCTTGAGGTCGAGCAGCAGATAGGTGAGGCCGGCCTGTTTCGGCCCGTCATTGCTGGTGCGCACCAGCAACAGGCATTTGTCAGCGAACTGGCCCATGGTCGACCAGAGCTTCTGCCCATTGACCACATAATGGTCGCCGACCCGCTCGGCGCGGGTGCGAACATTGGCAAGGTCCGATCCGGCATTGGGTTCGGAAAAGCCCTGGCACCAGATTTCGCCCGCCAGGATGCGCGGGATCAGCAGCGCCTGCTGCGCCTCGCTCGCCCATTCAAACAGGGTGCAGGCGGCATGATAGGTCGACATGAAGGACAGCAGCAGGCGCGGTGTATCGGCGCGCGCCAGTTCCTCATAGAGGATCTTCTGTTCGGCAAGCGAGCGGCCGCCGCCCGGCCATTGGGCCGGCCAGTGCGGCACGGCATAGCCGCCCTCGACCAGCTTGGCGAACCAGTCGCGCTGGATCTGCAGGAAGGCGGCCTCGCTGCTGCTGCGCTCGCGCCAGCCGTGCGGCGCATTGTCGGCCAGCCACTGGCGCACTTCCTGCCGCAGCCTGTCGAGCGCATCGGTCAAAGCCTGCCCCTCCATCCCGTTCCGGTTCCTCTCATCCCCGACGCTAGGCCCAATTGCGCCGCCCCCCGCAAGATGGCGGCCGGCGATATCCCCAAGGCGATGGCTGGTAAGCCCTTCCTTCGATCGGACACGCAACGACGCAACCACCTCCTCCGTCATCCCGGACTTGATCCGGGATCCATTCAGCGCTCGCTCTCAACCGTAGTGCCAAATGGATCCTGACCTCCGTCAGGATGACGAAAAGGGAACAGGGCTAGATCGCCACCTCGATCATGTCGTCGACGATGCGGACCGGATAGGTGGCGATCGGTTCGCTCGCCGGGCCGGTCAGCGGCGCGCCGGTCTCCAGGTCGAACCGGGCGCCATGCGCCGGGCAGGCGATCCAGCCCAGGCGAATACGACCGCAGGCGAGCGGTTCGTCGGCATGGGAACAGAGCGCGGCGATGGCATGAATCTGCCCGTCGCTGTTGCACAACAGGATAGTCCGTCCGTCGATGGTCACGCTTTTGGTCTTGCCCAGCGGCACCTCATCCAGGGAGGCTGCCATTTTGAAATCGCGCTCGCTCATGCCCGAAAGCTGCCCAAGCCGGTGGAGCGCGGCAAGGCCCGGCCCACGCCCATCACCGGGGCGTTCTCTTGCCCGCCGCCCTGTTGCGGCGCGCTGCTCTTCAGTATCGCATCCCTGTTCGGCAGGGGATGCGTGGACCAATGGATTTTGAATGGACGCAGGAAGAAGAGGCTTTTCGCCAGCGGTTGCGCGACTTTCTCGCCGCGACGCTGCCGCAGGATTGGGAACGTTTCTCGCAACATGGCCCGGCCTCCCCGGCGCTGACTGACTATGCCCGCACCTTTTGCGGGCGCCTGGCCGACGAAGGCCTGCTGACCCCGCACTGGACCAGGGAGATTGGCGGCCAGGGCCTCGACCCCTGGCATCAGACCATATTGGCCGAGGAAATGTGGATCGCGGGCGAACCGCGCGGCGGCCAATATATGAACGTCAACTGGGTCGGGCCGACATTGATCCGCTACGGCTCGGACGCGCAGAAGGCGCGCTATCTGCCCGCCATCACCGGCGGCCGGGCGCTGTGGTGCCAGGGCTTTTCCGAACCCGGATCCGGCTCCGACCTCGCCTCGCTGCGCACCCGCGCGACCCGCGACGGCGATGTCTATCGCGTGTCGGGGCAGAAGATCTGGACCAGCTATGCGGGCCTTGCCGACACCTGCTTCCTGGTCTGCCGCACCAGCGACGATCGCAAGCAGGGCATTTCCATCCTGCTGGTGCCGATGGACACGCCCGGCATCACCGTGCGGCAAATCCCCTCGCTGATCGGCGAAGGCGATATTCACGAAGTCTTCTTCGACGATGTCGTCGTGCCGGTTGAGGCGCGGCTGGGTGCGGAAGGCCAGGCCTGGGAAATCATCGGCTATTCGCTCACCAATGAGCGGCTCGGCATTCCCCGCTATGCCCTCGCCCGCGCCGCGCTCGACCGGGCGGTGGCGCTGCTCCAGACGCAGGGCGAATTTGCCGGCGAGGCGGTGCGGATCGAGGCCGCCCATGCCGCCGCCCTGTGCGAAGCGGCACGGATGGCCAGCTATGCGATCGTCGACCGCCGCTGCCGGGGCGAGGTGATCGGCGCCGAATCCAGCTCCGCCCGTTTCGCCACGGTGATGGCCGAACGGCGGGTATGCGAATTCATCGTCGAATATCTGCCGCAGGCACTGGCCGACGCCCACCCCTATCTCAAAATGCATCATCAGCGCGGGATCGTCGCGGGCATCGCCGCCGGCGCGGCGGAGATCCAGCTCAACATCATCGCCAGTGATGTGCTCAAACTGCCGCGGGAGCCGCGCTGATGGACCTGTCCCTTACCGACGACCAGATCGCAATCCTCGACGCGATCGACACGTTGACCCGGCCCTATGCCGGCGCGACGCTGCATGAGGCGGGCTTTGCCCTCAGCAGCGAGGCGCTGGACCGCGACCTCGCCGAAGGCGGCTTCCTCGACATCGGTTTCGATCCCGATCTGGGCGCGATCAGCGCCGCCTTGGTGGTCGAGCGGCTGGCACGCCTGCCCCAGACGATGGAGGCAGCGGCCAGCGCCCTCATCCGTCCGCTGCTGGGCGACGCGACGTCGCGCCCGCTCTGCCTGATGGAGGAGGGGAAGGCGCATCGTCCGGTCCGCTTCCTCGCCCCCGGCGCGACGGTGCTGCTGGTCGGACCGGACCGGGTGCGCAGCTTCATCGCCGGCCCCGACCATGTCCGGGCCGAACCCGAAGCCCTCTACGCCTATCCGATGGGCAGCCTGATCGCCCAGCCGGACGATCTTACCGATCATGCCGTGTCGGCCGACGATGTCCGTACCCGCTGGCGCGTGGCGCTGGCGGCGGAGGCGGCGGGCCTGCTCGCTGCCGCGCTCGACAGCACAAGCACCTATGTCACCGATCGCCAGCAGTTCGGCCGCCCGCTCGCCACCTTCCAGGCGCTGCGCCATCGCCTGGCCGAGGCGCAGGTGCGCGCCAACGGCCTCTACTGGCTGGCGATGAAGGCGGCGGCCACGCTCGATGCCGGCGACGCAGCGCTGGCGGCGCTGCACGTGCAGGAATCGGCGCGGACCAGCGTCTATGATTTCCACCAGTTCCTCGGCGCCATGGGCATGACGCTGGAACATCCGCTACACCTGTGGACCTATCGGCTCAAGGCGCTGATCGGCGAACTGGGCGGGCGTGGCGGCCAGGCGCTCGCCGCGGCCGATGCGCTCTGGGGTTAGAATCCTTGAGAGAGCCTGATTCACGCCATCGGTGAAAGCGCGGTGCGCTTTCACCTCAGACGATCAGGCTCTAGCCCAGCTTGGGCTTGATCTCCTCGATCACCCAGCGGGCATAATCCTCATATTCGCTGATGCTGCGCACCGCCGGGATCGGCACCGAACTCATGGTGACGCCCAGCGTCGCGAACCAGCCGAGCCGGTCGATGATCTCCGGTGCGGTCATACCCGGCCGGGCGCGCGGATCATCGACCACGGCATGCCCCTCGCCGACCCGGCTGGTGGCAAAGCCGTACATCACGTCGAACGGCCGGCCGTCATAGCCGGGCTGCGACTTGATGAAGTCGATCTTGGCCGGGATATCCTCGGGTTTCGTCAGATAGGGCCACCAGCCGCTGGCATGACGGGCGGCGCGCCTGAGCACGGCGTCGGCCTCCCCGCCCATCCAGATCGGCAGATGCGGTTGCTGCACCGGGCGCGGGGCAAAGGCGACATCGTGGAAAGAGACGAACTCGCCCTCGAATTGCGGATCATCGCTGGTCCACAGCTCGACGATCGCAGCCAGATATTCGTCGCACATTCGCCCGCGCTGGTGGAAGGGGACGCCGAGCAAGTCGAACTCCTGCTCCAACCAGCCCGCGCCAAAGGTCACCATCGCCCGACCGCCCGACAGCCAATCGATCGTCGACAGCGCCTTGGCGGTGATCGCGGGATGCTGCAGCGGCAGGATCGCGATCGAGCTGTTGATGCGGATGCGGCTGGTCGCGCCAGCATAATAGCCCATCGCCGCATAGGCATGGAAATGATGCGGCCCCGACAGGTCGACATGGGCGCGCGGGATCAGGAAATGTTCCGGCACGCTGATCATGTCATAGCCGAGTTCATCGGCCCGCCTGGCCAGCCGCGTCTGGTCCGCCCCAGTGACCGACAATTCCCAGGGCTGCATCGTCGCCTTCAGCTCGATCAGCCGCGGCATGCCGAAGGCGAATTTCATGACCCCGCCTCCCGCCGGCTCAGAAGCCCAGGTCGAGCACCGGCCCGTCGAAATTGCCGGCCAGCTTCTGCGTCGCGGCGCTCAGCTTGTCCATGGGTTCATGCCGGATATAGCCGTCGATGATCCGCTGATAATTGCTGATCAGCCCCTCGATCACCTTGGACAGGCGCATGAAGTCGAAACCCTCGGCATGCAGCCCCTTCTGCTGCAGCGGGATGTTGGAATAATCCTGACGCGGGATCATCGGGAACTGATCGCTGTCATAAGGCAGCATTACCGGCTCCATCACCACCGGCGGCTCTTGCCCCTCGGCGAAATGGGTCAGCGACCATAGCTCGAACATGCAGCTTTCCGGGCCGAGCGGGCGGATGCGATAGGCCGCCATGCTGGAGAGGAAGGGCAGCAGGAAATAGTTGGGGAAGATGAACTCCACCGACTTGACCGGGGTTTCCACCGCCAGCTTGTTGAGATCGGGCGTGGGTTCGCCGCGTGCCTGCCCGGCCTGGGTCACGCAATGATTGACCATGCCGAACCAGTGCATGATCGCCTGTTGCGGGTCTTCGGGCAGTTCGACGTCGATCAGCGTGCGGGCGACCGCGACATCCTTGGCATGGCACATGCCGGCCATGCCCTCGCTCAGCAGCTGCATATGGTCGACCTGGTCGACGATATTTTCCTTCATCGACCGGTTGGGATTGATCGGCACGCCAATCCCGCCGGTGTCCATGCCGTACATCATGTTGTAGAGGATCGGCACCTTCTGCTGCAGCTGCGGATGGGTGCGCATGACATGATAGCCTTCCATGAAGGCTTCCATCGCGACCTTCCAATTGGCCGGCAGCACCGTGCCGAAACACCATTCGGCGCGCATCTTGTCGGCATTATAGGCGTCGAGCCCCACCGCGAGCGGGCCGAGCTGTTCGCGCAGCGAGGGCGCGTCATCGTCGAAATTGATGAAGACGCAGCCCATCTCGATCTCGGTGCGGCACGGGCGCAGGGCCAGATCCTGCTCGTCCAGCTGATGCTCGGAGAACATGTGCCGGCCATAGACGAAGGTATTCTTGCCCTCGATATTCCAGCGCCAGCCATGGAAGGGGCAGATGAAGCCCTTGCCCTTGCAATTGCCATGGCTGCCCTCGGTCAGCGGCACGCCGCGATGGCGGCAGGCATTATGAAAGGCGCTGATCCCGTCCTTGGTCCGCACGATGATGACGGACTTGCCCAGATTGCTATATTCGATCCAGTCGCCGACCTCGGGCACCTGCTCCACGCGGCAGGCCATCTGCCAGACATGGGGCCACAATTCCTCGCATTCGCGGCGATAGAAATCCGCGTCATAATAGCGTGCCGTGGGAATGCGCTCGGGATCGCTGATTTCCAGCGGGAAGCCCGCGCGCGTCATTTCAGCAGCCTCAACCATGCCATGCCTCACCCAGATTTCTTGCTTGGATGAAGTGGTATAGGGCGGGCCGGGGAGCGCCAAGGCAGCGCCCCAACCCATCGCCCTACCGATGGACGGCTGCGCCCAGTTCGTCCAGCACTTCGCGACTATGCGCGCCCAGTTCCGGCGCGCCGCCCGCGACCCGACCGGGAGTCTGCGAGAACCAGGTCGGCACGCCGGGGAAGCGCACCGGCCCTTGCGGCGTCTCCACCGTCTCGAAAAAGCCGATCGCGTTGAGATGCGCATTGTCGAACAGTTCGTCCGTGGTGCGCAGCGGCGCGGCGGGGATATGCAGCGCCTCCAACAACTCAAGCCATTCCTGCGTCGTCCGCTCGGCGAAGGTTTCGCCGAGCAGGCCATAGACCCGGTCGATCTGCTTTGCGCGCTTGGCCAGCGTGTCGAACTCCTCGGTCGCCCAGGGCGGGTTCACCGCCGCGACGAAGGCGTTCCAATGCTTGTCATTATAGACCAGCGCGGCGACATGGCCGTCCTTGGTCGCATAGGGCTTGCGGTTGCGGGCGACGACGCGGTGATAATGGGCCGGCCCTAGCGGCGGCTCGAACAGCATGCCGCTCGCATGTTCGGTGAGCATGAAGGACGCCATGGTCTCGAACATGGAGACTTCCACCTCCTGCCCCTCGCCGGTGCGTTCACGGTGGAACAGCGCCATCATCGTCGCATAAAGGCCAGTGAGGCCCGCCACCTTGTCGGCGATGATCGTTGCCATGAAATCGGGCTTGCCGGTCATCAGCTGTTGCAGATGCGGGATGCCGCATTCGGCCTGGATCGTGTCGTCATAGGCGGGCTTGTCGCCGTTCGGCCCGCGTCGGCTATAGCCATAGCAATTGGTGTAGACGATGTCGGGCTTGATCGCCTTCACCGCCTGATAGTCGAAGCCCAGCTTGGCGATCGCCTTGCCGCGCATCGAATGGATGAAGACATCGGCGGTGGCGATCAGCGCGCGCAGCGTCGCCTTGTCCGCCTCCTGCCGCAGGTCCAGCACCAGGCTGCGCTTGCCGCGATTGACGTTGGTGAAGACGCCGCCCAGCTCGGGCGTCGGCCCGGCATTGATGTAGCGCGTGGCATCGCCCGCCGGCGGTTCGATCTTGATCACGTCGGCGCCCATGTCGGCCATGATCTGGGTCGCATAGGGGCCGAATACCATCGCCGTCAGGTCCACCACGCGGATCCCGGCCAGCGGCCCTTTCGGCATGTGCGTCGCGTCCATCATCCTCTCCCCATAACTGCCTTGGGGCTAGGCCAAGGGCGCGGCGAAATCCACGCGCAACCCCTTCGCCCCACCGATATGTGGGGCCGCCCGATTGTGCGCGCGGGAGGCCGGATGATACCCGCAGGCGATCATCCAGACGCCAGCAGAAGGCCCCCTGAGACGTGGATTTTGCCCTGACCGAAGACCAGAGGAACATCCGCGACGCGGTGTTCCAGCTCTGTGCCCAGTTCCCCGACGATTATTGGCTGGAACGGGACAGGGATGCCGTCTTCCCGTTCGATTTCCACCGGGCGATGGCCGACGCCGGCTGGCTGGGCATCGCCATGCCCGAAGCCAGCGGCGGCGCGGGCCTGGGCATCACCGAGGCCGCGATCATGGTGCAGGCGGTGGCGGAAGCGGGCGGCGGCATGACGGCGGCGTCCAGCATCCACGGCCCGGTCTTCAGCCTGGAGCCGATCGCCCTGTTCGGCACGGCCGAGCAGCAGCAGCGGATGATCCCGCCGATCATCTCGGGCGCGGAGAAGATGTGCTTTGCCGTGACCGAGCCCAATACCGGGCTCGACACCACCAAGCTCAAGACCAGAGCCGAACGGGTCGAGCGCGGCTATCGCGTCAATGGCGAGAAGATCTGGATCACCAACGCCCATGTCGCCGACCGGATGATGCTGCTCGCCCGCACCACCCCGCTCGATGAAGTGAAGAACAAGACGCAGGGCCTGTCGCTCTTCTTCACCAAACTCGATCGTGACAGGATCGAGCATCAGCTGATCCCCAAGATGGGCCGCCACGCGGTCGGCTCCAACATGCTGTTCATCAACGACCTCTTCATCCCCGAGGAGGATCGGATCGGCGAGGAAGGTCAGGGCTTCAGGATCATCCTCAAGGGGCTGAACCCGGAGCGCATCCTGCTGGGCGCCGAAGCGATCGGCATCGGTCGCAACGCGATCCAGCGCGCCGCCCGCTATGCCCGCGAACGCATCGTCTTCGACCGGCCGATCGGAATGAATCAGGGGATCCAGCATCCGCTCGCCAAATGCTGGATGCAGCTGGAGGCGGCGAACCTGATGGTGATGAAGGCCGCCACCCTGTTCGACAAGGGCGAGGAATGCGGCGTGGAGGCGAACAGCGGCAAATATCTCGCCGCCGAATCCGCGTTCGAGGCCTGCCATACCGCGATGCTGACGCTGGGCGGCATGGGATATGCCCAGGAATATCATGTCGAACGGCTGCTGCGCGAAGTGCTGATCCCGCGCACGGCCCCGGTCAGCCCCCACATGATCCTCAATTTCATCGCCGAAAAGGTGCTGGAATTGCCCAAATCCTATTGAGGCGAAAACGATGACGCTGCCGATCAAGATGCGCTCCTGGCTGTTCGCGCCGGGCGACAGCGAGAAGAAAATGGCCAAGGCAGCGGACAGCGCCGCCGACATCGCGCTGTTCGACCTGGAGGATGCGGTCGCGACCGAGAACAAGCCGCTCGCCCGCCAGATGGTGCATGATTTCCTCGCCGCCAGGCCGGAAGGGCGCGAGCGGCTGTGGGTCCGGGTCAATCCGCTCGACGGCCCCTATACGCTCGACGATCTCGCCGCGATCATGCCGGCGCGGCCGGGCGGCATCATGCTGCCCAAAGTCTATGGCCGGCAGGATGTCGAATTGCTCGACCATTATCTGACCGCGTTCGAGGCGGCGCATGGCATCGAACGGGGATCGACCCCGCTGATCGTGCTGGTCACCGAAACGGCCGAAGCCATGTTCCATACCGGCGATTACAAGGGCGCGCCGCGCGTGGTGGCGCTGACCTGGGGCGCGGAGGATCTGGCCGACTCGATCGGTGCGAGTTCCAACCGCAATGCCGATGGCAGCTATGGCTTCACCTATGAACTGGCGCGCTCCATGTGCCTGCTGGGCGCCGCCACCGCCGGCGTCACCGCGATCGAGACGATCCAGGGCGATTTCCGCGACTTCGACGGGCTGAAGGCACGCGCCGAAAAGGTGCGGCGCGACGGCTATCGCGGCATGCTGGCGATCCACCCGGCGCAGGTCGATGTCATCAACGCGGCCTTCACCCCGACCGAAGAGGAGATCGCCGAAGCCCAGGCGATCGTCGACATCTTCGCCGCCAATCCCGGCGTCGGCGCGATCGGCTACAAGGGCGGGATGCTCGACCGGCCCTATCTCAGCCGCGCCGAGCAGTTGCTGCGCCAGGCGGGGGCGTCGTGATCGACCTCACCCCCTATCTGCGGCGCGGCGACCGCATCGTCTTTGGCCAGGCCTGTGGCGAGCCGGTCAGCCTGGTCAGCGCGCTGATCGAGCAGGGTGCGCGGATCGGCGACCTGTCCGCCTTCATCGCCACCAGCTTCTCGGGGCTCTTCACCCCCGAAAGCGCCGACAGTTTCCGCCTTTCCTCCATGGGCGCGATCGGCGCGCTGCGATCGATGACGAAAGCCGGCAAGCTGCAGGTCATCCCCGTCCATGTCAGCCAGGTCGCGCCGATGATCACGGCCGGCATCATCGGCTGCGACGTGGCGATGATCCAGCTCAGCCCGGCCGACGCCAACGGCCACCATAGCTGCGGCCTGATCGGCGACTATGTCCGCGCCGCCGTGGACAAGGCGCGGGTGGTGATCGCGGAGATCAACGAAGCCGTGCCCTATGTGCCGGGCGAGCTGATCCCGGCCTCGGCGATCGACGTCGCCATCCCCGTGTCGCGCCCGCCGGTCGAGGTGGCGCCCGCGACAATCAGCGAGACCGACGAGGCGATCGCCCGCCACTGCGCCGCCTATATCGGCGACGGATCGGTGATCCAGACCGGGGTCGGCGCGGTGCCCGACGCGATATTGCGACTGCTGGGCGACCGGCGCGACCTGGGCGTCCATTCGGGCATGCTGGGCGACGGGCTGGTGGACCTGGCGGAGGCCGGCGTGCTGACCAACGCCCGCAAGGAAATCGACACCGGCGTCTCGATCAACGGCGCGCTGATCGGCACCCGCCGCCTCTATGACTGGGCGCATAACAACCCGGCCATCCGCATGTGCGCGACCAGCTACACCCATGATGCCGCCGTGCTGGGGCGCTTATCCCGCCTCGTCACCATCAACAGCGCACTGGAGGTGGACCTGACCGGCCAAGTCAATGCCGAACAGTCGGGCGCGGCCTATCTGGGCGGCACCGGCGGCCAGGTCGATTTCGTCCGCGCCGGCGCCCGCTCGCCCGGCGGCTGCTCGATCATCGCTTTGTCCGCCTCGGCCAAGGGCGGCAGTTTGAGCAAGATCGTGCCAGCCTTGTCCGGCCCCGTCACCACCGCACGCAGCGATATCGACATCATCGTCACCGAATATGGCGCGGCGGAACTGAAAGGGCAGACGCTGGCCGAACGCACTCGCCGCCTGATCGCCATCGCCGACCCCATCTTCCGCGAGGAGCTGGAGCGGTCGGCCCATATCATCCAGCAGAGGGGGTATTGATGCCCGACGCTTCAACCGATCCTGTCCTGTTCGAGGCGCGGCCCGACGGCATCGCCATCCTCACCATCAACCGCCCCGACCAGCGCAATGCCCTGAGCCGCGACGTGCGCGAAGGGCTGCGCGCCGCCTGGGACCGGTTCGAACATGATCCGGCGCTGCGCGTCGCCATCCTGACCGGCGCGGGCGACAAGGCCTTCTGCGCGGGCGGCGACCTCAAGGAAATGGTCGACACCGGCATGACCGTGCCGCCGCGCGCCATGTTCCCGCTGCCCTATGACAGTATAGAACTCAGCAAGCCGACGATCGCGGCGGTGAATGGTGTGGCTTTTGCCGGCGGCTGGATGATCGCCCAGGCCTGCGACCTGTGCGTTGCCAGCACGGCCGCGCGCTTCGCCATTACCGAGGTGAAGGTCGGGCGCAGCTCGCCCTGGGCCGCGCCGCTCATCCACATGATCCCGCAGCGGATCATGATGGAGATCATCCTGACCGGCAAACCGATCACCGCGAGCCGAGCCTACGAGATCGGCCTGGTCAATCGCTTGGCCGAGCCGGAAGCGCTGATGCAGGCGGCGCTCGATCTGGCCGCGGAGATTTTGGAGGGTGCGCCCTTGTCGGTGAAGGCCGGGCGCGACACGGTGATGCTGGCGACCGAGATGGGCCGCGCCGCCGCGCTACAGGCTGCCCGCGCCGCCTCCGAATATACTTATCATAGCGAGGACGCGCAGGAAGGACCGCGCGCCTTTGCCGAAAAACGCACGCCGCAATGGACCGGGCGCTGAGTCCGACTGTCTGAAATCGTCAAGTCCGGGTGACGCGGGCATGGCAAAAGGGTGAAATGGAGAAGGAATAGGCCATGAACGAGATCAGCAGCATCGGCACGCCCGGCGAGGATCTGATCGAGCCGGTCGTCGTCCCGGTCGAAGCCTATGTGTCGAAGGACTATGCCCGCGCCGAGCAGGACCGGCTGTGGCGCAAGGTCTGGCTGCAGGCGGCCCGGCTGGAGGATATTCCCGAGGTTGGCGATTTCGTCACCTATGACATTCTCGAAGACTCGGTCATCATCATGCGCACCGGGCCGGATGAGCTGAGCGCCTATCATAATGTCTGCCCGCATCGCGGCCGCCGCCTGATCGACACGCCCGCAGGCCAGCGCAACGCGCGCGGCAACCGCAAGTCGATCATCTGCGGCTTTCATGGCTGGACCTTCGACCGCCAGGGCCAATGCACCTTCGCCAACCATGCCGATGACTGGCAGGGCAAGCTGACGGCGCAGCGCACCGCGCTTGGCAAGGTCAGCGTCGACACATGGGGCGGCTGGGCCTGGATCAATCTCGATCCCGATTGCGGCCCGCTCGCTGAATATCTGGGCGTGGTGCCCGACATGCTCGATCCCTTCGGCCTCCAGAATATGCGCTATCGCTGGCGCAAATGGATCATCTTCGACTGCAACTGGAAGGTCGCGATGGAGGCGTTCAGCGAGACCTATCATGTCCAGACAACCCATCCCGAATTCAACGCCTTCGGCGAATTTCGCGGCTGGGCGCGCAAACATGGGCTGCACACCAATATCGGCTATGAAGCGCCCAAGAATATGGACGAGAACCAGGCCAAGCTGCGCATCGGTTCAGGCGAAGACCCGCGCCTGTCGACCGCGGAAATGCAGCTTTTCACCTGGGAAAATGCCAATACCAACACCACCATGACTTTGGTCGCCGCCGCCCAACGCTTGAAGGACGAACTGCCCGAGGGCACCCCCGCGCCGCAGGTGCTACAGCACTGGCTCGCCACCGCCCGCGCCGACGATGAACGGCGCGGTGTCTTCTGGCCGGTGGTCGAACCCGCCCATACCGCCAAGAGCGGCACCGCCTGGCAGATCTTCCCCAATTTCCAGATCGGCCATGCCGTCAACAACATGCTCTGCTACTCCGCCCGCCCCTATGGCGCGGATCCGGACAAGTGCATTTTCGAGGCGGCGGTTTATGAACTCTTCCCGGACGCGGAAACCCCCGCGACCGAATGGGAATATACCAGCGCGGAGCAATGGCCGCCGGTGCTGCAACAGGATTTCACCAATATGCAGGCGGTGCAGCAGGGCATGAAGAATGTCGGCTTCCGCGGCACCCAGCCCAACCCCTATATGGAGCGGGCGGTAGCCAGCCTGCACTATAACCTGTCCCGCTACATGGGGACTGGCGCACCAAAGCCGCTGGACTGACCGACATTGCCGCGATCATGGCCCTTCGCCGCCGATCATCTGTCTGGCGGCGGAGCGCTTTCGCGTCTCCATTTTCACCAATGACTGTCTTCGACGACCGCCCTCCAATGGAAAGGGGCGCTCCCGGCAGGAGCGCCCCTTTCCGTTTTCATCCTGATTGCGCCCCTCAGAAGGGCAGCTTGTAGAGGTTCACCGCATTGTCCTGCAGCACCTTCTTCTTCACTGCGAAGTCGTAGCCGCCCAGCACATCGGTCAGATGCGCCTGCACGCCCGGATAGAGCGAGGTCGGGTGCGGGAAGTCGGTTTCGAACATGACCTTGTCGACGCCGATCGTTTCCAGCAGCAGCTTGGGCGCGACCTTCTCGAACCAGAAGGTGACCCAGAAATGGTCGCGGAAATATTCCCAAGGCCGCTTGTTGAGCAGGCCGACCTTGCTCGGCAGCATTTCGTCGAACTGATGCTCCAGCGCCTCGATCGCGAAGGGCACCCAGCCTGCGCCGCTCTCGATCAGGCCGATCTTCAGCTTGGGATGACGGTCGAGCCGGCCCGATACCATCCAGTTGCCCAGCGTCGCGGCATTGCCGATCGAGAACATGGTCGCGACAACCGACAGCGTCTGTTCAAAGCCGAAGCCGTCCCAGGTCAGCGTATTGGGGTCGATCGCCGCATTGAGGTGGAAATTGAGCGGCAGGCCTTCGGCCTCGCACATTTCCAGGAAGGGGGTCCAATAATCATGCAGGAAGCTGGGCACGCCGACGCGCTCGGGCGTATCGGGCAGCACGAAGCCGCGCAGGCCCATGTCGACGCAGCGCCGCGCTTCGGCCTCCATCGCCTTCTGGTCCCAGAAGGGCAGATGGGCCATGTTGAAGATGCGTTCGCCCGACACCTGCTGATATTCGGCCGATGCGTCATTATACATCTGGATGATCGCGACCGCGAGATCGGGATCGCCCAGCGACATCAGCGATCCGGCCTGGGTCACGCCCGAATTCTGGAAGCCGATCTGGGCATAGATGCCCATATCGTCCATCGCCTGCAGCCGTTCCTTGATCAGATGGCCACCCGGATGCGCCTGCGCCAGCTTGGGGAAGGCAAGACGGCCGAGCAGCTTGTTGTTGTCGGCGCGGATGACGTTGCCGCCCATCGATCCGAAATTGCGGTCGCCCACATACCAGCGTTCGACGCCGTCGGCGTCCTGCTTCACATAGGGCACCTTGGCCTTGTACTTGGCCGGCGCGCGCGAAGTGAAGAGGTCGGGCGCCTCGGTGATATGGGTGTCGGTATCGACGATCTTGATGCCGGCCAGCGACGGGTCGAGCCCGCCCGACTGGGTGCTATAGTCGACCTCGCGGATGACGCCGCCTTCGGTATAGCCTTCGGCCGACCAATATTTGCGCGCGGCCTGGGCGTCGGCGACGTCCTTGTCCTTCACATCAGCCATGCTTCACCTCCAGCGCGCCCTGCCAGCTGGCGGATTCGAAGATCGGCTGGACGGAGGCGGCCGGCGACTGTTCCTCGACCGAGCGGCGGACCGCTTCGCTGAGCGTGCGCTGCAGGCCGGCGGCGTCGATCTGGTCGGAGGGTTCATAGACGAAGCCGATCGCCAGCGGCTGGCCGTCGGGCATGTGGGGCAGCAGCATGGCGGTGACGTCGGCGATCGAGCCAAAGCCGGCAAAACCGCTGATATGCCCTTCGTCACGGCAGCGCTGCACCTGGCCGGCGACGTCGGCGAAGACAAACTTGCGCTCCTGCGGCGCTTCGGCATTGAGGCGACGGATCAGGCCGTCGCGGCGCGGCTGCTGCACGGTCGACAGCATCAGCAGACCGGCGGCGGAGTCGGTCAGCCGTTCCTGGCGGCCACCGGCCAGCCCGTTATTGGCCGAGGTGCGCAGCGCCTTCTTACCGGCGCGCCAGTGAACGATCTGGATGTTGAGGCCGACCATGCCGAACACGGCAATGCCAAGGCCGGTCTGGGCCGACAGGCGATCGATCAGGCCGTTGAGGACGCCATCGCGCACCATGCGCGGCTGGATCGCGGCACCCAGCATCGCGGCGCGCGGGGTCGGCGAATAGGCGCGCGAACCCGGATCCTTGTGGAGCAGGCCCAGGTCGACCAGGCTAGACAGCAATTCGGACGTGCTCGACTGCGGGCGGTCGAAGCGACGGACAATGTCCATCACCGTCGCCTGCGGATGATCCTCGTCGAAAAATTCCAGTACCTCGACCACGCGCTTGGCGATCTTCGCCTTGTTGGACTCGGTCTTGGCTACCCTCGGCTTATGGGACTCGATCAGAGCCATGGTTCCTCTCCTTCGTTATTGAACATGGTTGTTCACTAACGCCGGGAAGCTGTCAACAAAAAATGAGACGCCCTCGTTTATGTGATATTCTCTGTCTCATTCTGCGTTTCCGGCGACATATTCGCAAACAGCGCCTGCAGCGCGCGGCGATCGGTCTTGAGCGAGGCCGTGCGCGGCAAGTCCCTGACGAACAGCCATTTTACCGGAACATGGGTGGCAGGAAGATGCTGGCGCACATGCGTTTCCAATGCTGCGATCGCAGGTGCAGCAAAATCGGCGTGAAGCCGGATCGCGGCCGCCGGCACTTGCCCCAGCCGGTGATCCGCCATGCCTGTCACCGCCGCTTCGGCGACGGCGGGGTGCAGCATCAGCGTGCGTTCGATCGACTCGGGCAGCAATTTGAAGCCGCCGCGGATGATCGCCCCGTCCGCCCGGCCGCGCAGGAACAGGAAATCATCGGCATCGATCAGCGCGATGTCGGACGTGCGGATCCATTCCGGGCCGATTCGCGGCGCAATGACTTCCAGCAGACCTTCGGTGTCGGGTGGTAGCGGGACGCCACTGTCTGGATCGACGACGCGTAGCTCAACACCCGGCATGGCGCGGCCGACCGACCCGATCTTGCGAGATCTCCATTCGGCATGGAGCGCGGCGGTCAGCACCGCGCGAATCTCCGGCCCGATATCCTCGGCAAAGGCGACCAGCGCGGCGGGCGCCATGCGCGTCAGGTCGCGGGCGATCGCGGCGTCCGACTGAAAGGCATAGATCATGCGGATCGTCCGCTCCTGCGCGATCAGGCCCAGCAGCGCGGCGAGCGCCGCCGGCCGATTGCGCGCGACGAAGGCGACCGGGGCATCCGCCGCAATGCCGCTGGCATCCATTGCCGCATCGATCTCTTCGGCTACTGCGCGCAGCGCTCCCCAAGCGATCCATTCGTCCTCATAAAGGATCGCTGCCTGATCGGCGGGCCGTTGCAGGGCGGCGGCGGCGAGCGCGCGCAGACTGGGGTGATCCGTCTCCATGGCGCGATATTGCGGCAGGGCGCGGCGCTGGTCAGCCATTGTCCGCAACGCCCTGGCGATCAGTGCTGCGTCCGCCTTTGCCGCGCTTCGGCCCGGTCCTACCCTGCCACCCATGTCCGGCCCTGCCGCCCTGATCGACCCCGATGGCCTGACCCTTCCTTGGACCGGGGATGCGCAGCCCTATGGGCTGGTCGATCTCGACCGCGCGCCGCGCAGCGATGCGCCGTTGCACCTGCCACCCTTTCCGCTGCTGGGGATCGGCGATCCGACGCACCCGCTCGCGCCCCGGCTTGATGCGCTGATCGAACTGCCGGTCTCGCTCGGTGCGATCACGCAGCAGATCATGGCCCAGCCCGAAGCGGCGCGGGTGCTGGTGCAATTGCTGCGGCTGATCGACGGGCTGGATCCGGCCCAGGCGCTGGTCGCGGAATCGCTCGCTTATGGCCTGCTTCAGGGCAGTGCCGGCCATGCCCGCTGGCTGGCCGCGCAAGTCCCCGCGCCGGTGCAGTCGCCCGGCGCAATCAAGGTCGATCGGGACGGCGACCGGCTGGCGATCCTGATCGATCGGCCCGATGCCCATAATGCCATCGACCGCGATCTGCGCGACGGGCTGCGCGCGGCGTTCGACATTGCCGCGTTCGATCCCGATATCAGCCATGTCAGCCTGCGCGGCGCGGGCCGCAGCTTCTGCACCGGCGCGGACCTCGGCGAATTTGGCACCACGCGTGATCCGGCGACCGCGCATGACATAAGGATGCAGACATTGCCGGCCCATGCGCTGCTGGGATGCGCCGATCGGCTGTCGGTCCATGTGCAGGGTGGCTGTGTCGGCTCTGGCCTGGAAATGGCGGCCTTTGCCGGGCACATCACAGCCAGCGCCGACGCCTGGTTCCATCTGCCCGAACTGGCGATGGGGATCATTCCTGGCGCAGGCGGCTGCGTCTCGCTCAGTCGCCGGATCGGGCGTCAGCGCACGGCGCTGATGATCCTGTCGGGCAAGCGGATCAACGCCCGCACGGCGCTAGGCTGGGGTCTGGTCGATGCCATCATGGACGACTGATCCGGCGATCCACGTCATCGCCACATCCTCCGCCCGCAGGCGGTCCCGTGCCTGCGCCCAGGGACGATCCAGCAGGCATAGGTCGGCCGGCGCGCCGACGACCATGCTGCGTTGCCGGCGCAGATCCAGCGGATCGGCGAGATAGAGGGCCAGCGCCGCTTCGGGCGTCAGCGCCTCGTCCTGCCCGATGACCGCGCCACTCTCCGTCCTGCGCGACACCGCCGCGCGCATCGCCGCCCAGGGATCGGCGACGCCATAGGGCGCGTCGCTGCCCGCTGCCAGCACCAGCCCGGCGCGGGCGAAGGCGTCCAACCGATAGAGCAAGGGCCGCTCGCGCGGTTCGACATCGCGCAGATAGTGATCGCCGCGCTCGGCGATGAAATGCGGCTGGCTCACCACCTGCACGCCAAGCTCGACCATCTGCTCCAGCAGCGCATCGGGGGTGATTCCGGCATGTTCGATCCGGTCGCCCGGCCGCGCGCCGGCCTGTGCCAGCGCGGCGAGGGTGAAGACCAGTTCGGTCTCGGTCGTGCAATGGCTGGCGATCGCTCGCCCCTGCTCATGCGCGGCGCGCAGGAAGGCGACGCACTGGTCGAAGTCGGGCAGGGCATTTTCATGCAGGTGCAGCTTGGCCGGGCCGACCGCGATGCCGGCCGGCGGCGGCGCATCCCCCAGCGCCAGCGTGCCGGCGGCAACCAGATGCTGCGGCAGGTGCCCGGTCGCGCGCTCGGCGGCGAACCAGGCAAGGCTCGCGCCGTCATTGCCCGGCGACATGTCGGTAACGCCGGTGACGCCATGGCGGGCCAGTTCGCGCCCCACCGTGTCGAGGGCCGGCGGCGTGCCGCCCAGCACCCGGCGCAGCCAGCCATCCTCGTCGAACAAGCGTCCGGTCCAGCGCCCGTCGATCCGCTCCAGCCCCGGCGGCGGGGCGTCCAGTGCCAGCAGCAGATCCAATGCCCGGCTGTTGAGCAGCCACATCCGCCCCGACCGATGCTGGATGCGCACCGGCCGGTCCGCCTGCCACCGGTCGATCGTCAGTGCATCGGGCAGGCCGGCGACGCTCTCATGATAGCCGATGCCGCGCAGCCAGCCCTCGCCCGGCTGCGCCAGCGCGGCGGCCAGATCGGCTTCGCTGGTCACGGCCGGCGGTCCGCAGGGCAGGGAGGCACGGGCGACGGCATGTGCGGCAAGATGGATATGATGGTCGTGCAGGCCGGGCAGAAGGGCGCCGCCGCACGCATCCATCACCGCTTCGCCGGGCAGAGGGGCCAGCGCGCCGATCGCCGCGATCTGCCCATCGGCGATACGCAGGTCGGCCCGGCCCACGCCCCATAGTTCGGCGTCGCGGATCAGCATAGCCAGGCCTCATTATCCTGCCCCAGCGCCGCAACCGGTCCCGTGGTTCGCGACGCAACGGCAGGAAAGGCAAGGCCCTCGGCGGCGGCCCAGCGTTGCAGCGTCGCGGTGAAGCCCGCGTCGTCGCGCGCCCGTTCCCAGCCGATCGCCTCGGCCACCACGGCGCTCATCGACAGCAGCAGATGCGCGCCCGTGCCTTCATGCCATTGCGCCAACGCCTGCCGCGCCGCATGGAGCCCGGTCAGCGGGTCGGCGCAGGCATCGCCGCCAAAACCGATCCGTCCGCTTGCCTGTCGCAGCGCGGCGCTGAGGCCGCCGGCGACGCTGCAATCATCGCCAAAGCCGATCCATTGGGCGGCGTCGCCCTCCGCGCCATGGCCGGTGATCGTCACCCAGACCAGCCCCGGCACGTCGCGCACCAGCGCATCGGCATCGATCCCCAGTTGCGCCAGCGCGCGGGGCCGGGCGGCGGCGATCACCATGTCGGCCCGGCGGATCAGCGCGATCAGCGCCGCCCGATCCTCCGCGTCGCGCAGGTCGATCGCGACATTGGCCTTATACTGGTTCAGCCGCGCGAACAGCAGCGGATCGCCAGCGCGCATCCGGTCGGGCCGGTTGCGGCTCTCCACCTTGACGACCTGCGCGCCGGCCAGCCCCAGCAGATGCCCCGCCAGTGGCCCGGCCCACAGCGCCGACAGGTCGATCACCAGCGGCGGGCGGTCGCGCTTCGGCCGCGCACCCCCTGTCATCGTCAGCCGGCAGGCCGGGCTGGCCGGCACCTCATCGATCGCCGCGATCGCAAGGCCGAGCTGGCGCCCCTGGGCCACGATCTCCGCCATCCGCGCAGTAGCGAAAGCCGTGACAATATCGCTGTCACTTTCGATGCTAGCATCACCGAACAGGGCCGGCATCAGGTCCCGGTCGTCGGCCCGTGCTAGGGTCAGCGCAACCTGTCCGTCGATCGTGTCGTAGAGCCGGCATCCCCCACCGGCCGAACGCCGCCCCGGTATGGAAAAGCCATTCAGCGCCGCCCGTTCGCCCAGCAATTGCGCGCCGCTTAAACCATCCAGCGCCGGCGTTCCCGCCAGCGCCCGGATCGCCTCCAGTTGCATCTCGGCCCAGCCGGCAAGCGGCAGGGCGAGAGCCATGTCAGGCTGCGAACAGCTTCTTGATTTCCCGGCGGAGGAGCTTGCCCATTTCATTATAGGGCAGGCTCTTAGCAAAGAGCACGCGTTCGGGCACTCGCGAAGAAC
This sequence comes from Sphingobium sp. LF-16, assembly GCF_003711185.1. NCBI lineage: Bacteria > Pseudomonadati > Pseudomonadota > Alphaproteobacteria > Sphingomonadales > Sphingobiaceae > Sphingobium > Sphingobium sp. LF-16. The sequence goes on from NZ_CP029335.1 coordinate 3,919,684, forward strand.
GCAACCGGGCGCGGATGACCTGCTTCAGTTCCTCGTCGGCCGGCGCCGCATGCCCGTCGCGCACGACCACGATCAGGCCGACCGCCTCGCCCCATTCGGCGGACGGGATGGCGACCGCCGCCGCCTCGGCGATGGCGGGCAGGGCCAGCATCACATCCTCGATCTCGCCGGGCGAGATATTCTCACCGCCGCGCACGATCACATCGTCGGCGCGGCCCGACAGGAAGAGATAGCCTTCGGCATCGATATAGCCGGCGTCGCGGGTGGGAAACCAGCCATCGGCGTCGAGCGCGCTGCGCTCGCGATATTCGCCCGACACCTGGTCGCCGCGAACATAGATTTCGCCCGGCTCGCCGGCGGGCAGGCAACGGCCATCCTCGTCGCGAATCTCGATCTCGACCGTCGGCAGCGGCCGGCCGACCGACGCCAGCCGAGCACGGGCGGCGGGATCGGTCGCGACATGGGCGGCGCGATGCTCGTCCGGCCCCAGCAGGGCGACCGTCGAACTGGTCTCGGTCAGGCCATAGGCATTGGTGAAGCCGGTATCGGGAAACAGGTCGAGCGCGCGCTGGATCAGCTCCAGCGGCATCTTGCCGCCGCCATAGGCGACCGCGCGCAGATTGCTGAGGTCGGGGCGGACACCCTTGTCGACCGTCTCGATGATGCGCGACAACATGGTCGGCACTACAAAGGCATTGCTCGCCCGCTCGCCCGCCGCCAGGTCCAGCCAGGCGGCCGGATCGAAGGCGGGGAGCAGCAGGATGCGGCGCAGCGCATAGATAGAGCTGAGCAGGGCGGCGATGCCGGCGATATGATAGGGCGGCACGCTGACCAGCGCGGCATCCTCTTCCGGCGCGGCGCCGAACTCGACCGTGCCCAATATATAGGAAACCAGATTGGCGTGGCGCAGGATCGCCGCCTTGGGCGCGGCGGTCGTGCCGCTGGTGAACAGCTGGATGGCGACGCCATCGCCCTCGTCCGCGTCGATCGGTGCATCGGCCGCAGCGTCCAGCGCAGCGGTCACGAAATCGGCGCGCGCCAGCACCTTGTTGTCGGCCGAGGAGCAGAGCCGCCCGACCCGTGCGACATCGCCGACGATCAGCGCCGGCGTGATCCGTGCCAGCAGCGCGCCCAGGTCCGCGTCGGCCAGCCGATAGTTGAGCGGCACATAGGGCACGCCGGCAATCGCCGCGCCGAACAGCGCCATCGCCGCCGCCTCGCTGCTCTCGTCCAGCAGCGCGACATGGCTGCAGCCACTGTCCCGGATCAGCGCGGCGGCGCCGCGCGCGCCGGCCAGCAGCCGGGCATAGCTCCAGCGCTGGCCGTCACAGACCAGGCCGATGCGGTCGGGCGCGGCATCGGCCGCCATTTCAAGGAACAGGGCGATGTTCATGGGATGGGCGTCAGTCCGAAGCGGGCAGGGGCTTGGCGTCCTTGGGGCTCAGCGCCACGCCGTCGACCGACAGCGAACCCTTGCCCCGCTTGACGCACAGCAATTCGAAATTGCCGGCCGGATCGACATAGCGCTTGCCCATCAGCGTGCCCGCGCTGAAATCGGTGGCGGGGGTGCCGACCGTCTCCGGCTTGGCCTCGCCCATGGCGCTGCCGCCGCATTCGATCGTGCCGGCACCGCTGCGGATCACCATCACTTCGGTGTCGCACACCGCGCTTTTCAGTTTCGTACCCGGTTTCATATCATTCCTGCCTTCCAGCCCCCCGACGTCGCCCCTTCAGGCGATAGCGCCGCTGGCCTTCCATTGTTCAATCTGGTCCCACTCGACGCCCAGTTCCATCAGCACCAGTTCGGTATGTTCCGATGCCTGGGGCGACCGGCTGGTCTGCACCGGCTGGCCGTCAAACTGCACCGGGCCGCGCACCAGCCGCAGCGGTGCGCCGCCATCGGCGCCTTCGACCTCGATGATCATGTCGTTGGCGATCGCCTGCTCGTCGGTCAGCAGATCCTTGAAGCTCTGGATCGGCGCCCATTGGCCCTTCATCGTCTTCAGATGCTCGCGCCAATAGGCGAAGGGCTTCGCCCCGAAAGCCTTGACCAATATGTCGCTTGCCGCGCCGGCATTCTCGATCAGCGCCAGCACATCCTTGAAACGCGGATCGTCCGCTGCCTCGGGCACACCGACATGGGCGAAGGTGTCGGCGATCAGGCCGGTGGGGCTGACCATGCACAGGTTGATCGTGCCGCCGTCCGAGGTGCGGAAATTGCCCATGAAGGGGTTGCGCAGCGATCCGCCGGAACTCGGCATGCCGTTGCGGGTGAGGATGTCGGTCTCCATTACCTGCGCGATCAGCGCGCCCGACGCCCACCAGGCGCTCGACAGCAGCGAGACGTCCAGCTCGACCGCCTCGCCGGTCCTTTCGCGGTGGAACAGCGCGCCGGAAATGCCGCCGGCAATGAACATGCCGCCGATGGAATCGCCAAAGGCGGGAATGCCCTGGGTCAGCGGGCCGGGCAGTTCCTCGGGCGTCATCGCATGGGCGACGCCGCTGCGCGACCAGAAGCAGGTGCCGTCGAAGCCGCCGACCTCGCGCTCCGGCCCCTTGTTGCCCAGCGCGCTGCCACGGGCATAGATGATGTTCGGATTGACCGCGCGGATATGCTCGACGTCGAACTTGTTCTTCTGCCGCACCTGGGGAAGATAGTTGGTCAGGAATACGTCGGCGCTCTTGGCCAGCTCATAAAGCACGGCCTGGCCTTCCTCCGTCGACAGGTCGATGCCGACACTGCGCTTGCCGCGATTGGGATGCTCGAACAGGGTATGGCGCAGTGGATCGAGCTGCACCCCGCCCATGTTCAGGAACCCGCGCTGCGTGTCACCGCGCACCGGATGTTCAATCTTGATGACGTCCGCGCCCCAGTCGGCCAGGATCGCGCCGGCAGCCGGCACATAGGTGAACTGCGCCACTTCCAGAACGCGCACCCCCTTCATCACCTGGGTCATAAAATCAGCCATCCCCTCATTCGCCGCATGATGCGACCTGTTGGGGAAAGGGTAGAAGCTGCGCCGGTCGCCGCAAGTCCGCCGGGCCTGCTATCGCTATCGCGATGCGCCCCGGCCCCCTAGCGCCGCAGCGATATTGCCGGCGTCGGCCGGGCCATGGCTTGAGCCGCCTTGCCGCTGTGCCATAGCCGGTCCGAAAACAGATGTGGGAGACATGCCATGAAACTCGACTCTTCCCTGTCCGCAGTGGTGACCGGCGGCGCGTCGGGCCTGGGGCTGGCGACGGTGCGGGCGCTGCGCGAAGCCGGCGTGAAGGTCGCGATCTTCGATATCAACGAGGATAGCGGCCAGGCGATCGCGGCGGAGGTCGGCGCGACTTTCTGCAAGGTCGACATCATGTCGGAAGACAGCGTGCTCGCCGGTTTTGAGGCGGCGCGGGCGGCGCAGGGACAGGAACGCATCCTGGTCCATTGCGCGGTCGTGTCGAAGGGCGGCAAGACCGTGTCGAAGGACAAGGAGACCGGCGGCTTCAAGCGCATGTCAACGCAGGATTATGCGATCTCGGCCGAAGGCGTGCTGGTCGCCAGCTATCGCATTGCCTCGATCGCGGCGCTCGGCATGGCGGCGCTCGACCCGCTGGAGGATGGCGAGCGGGGCAGCATCCTGTTAACCTCCAGTGCTGCGGCGCAGGATGGGCAGGTCGGCCAGGTCGCCTATGGCTCGCTCAAGGCCGGGGTGAACGGCATGGTGCTGCCGATGGCGCGCGACCTGATGGAGCTGGGGATTCGCGTCAATGCGATCATGCCGGGTATCTTTGCGACGCCGCCGATGCTGCGCTTCAAGGATATGAACCCGGCCATGTACGAAAGCCTGAACAACAGCGTCCCCTTCCCCAAGCGTCTTGGAAAGCCCGAGGAATTTGCCGGGCTGGCGCTGGAGATCACGCGCAACAGCTACATCAATGCCCAGCTGTTCCGCATCGACGGCGCGATTCGCTTTCCGCCGCGCTGAATCTCCGGCGCTGCGTTCCTTGGGCGAAAAGGCCGCGTTCCATATGGACGCGGCCTTTTGTCTGCCTGTCCAAGCCGCTGTTCGCACATGCAAAAATAAATACTAAGCTAGGTTGACATTATCGCAGACAATAGCTAACCTAGCTTAGTGTTAAGGGGGTATATCTCCCCGACCAGTTTTAGTTGAAGAGGTTGTGCCATGACTCGTTTCGCCAAGATCGCCCTGTCGCTCTCCCTCGCCGCTGCCGCCCTGCCGCAGGTCGCTGCCGCTGGCGAAGCCGTCCAGATCAGCGCGGCCACTGCCGCCGCCGACTACAAGGGCAAGATGCTCTACACCGCCAGCGGCGATCGTCTGGCCGCCATCTATCGCGTCGCTGCGGATGGCAATGCGCAGATCATCCTCAACGGCAAGATGGTGAACGTGCCGGCGTCCAGCCTGACCGCCGCCGACGGCAAGCTGACCACCAGCTTGTCGAAGAAGGATCTGCTGACCGCGCACTAAGAGATCGCCGGGCGCGGCCTCCCCTGCGCCGGCCGATAGCGAATGGGCCGCCCCATCACAGGGCGGCCCTTTTTTATGTCCGGGAAGGGTGGGGCGCCGGGACGGCGGCGGCCTTCAGGGCTTGACGATATTTTCCGAAATCGTGTCGAGCAGGCTGTTGAGGCGCTTCAAATCCTCGGCCGAGAAGCCGGCAAAGGCGACCTCCTCATTCTCCTGCGCGATGCCCGACAGCTGCATGGTGATCGCCTGGCCGCGCTCGGTCAGGAATACGGCATGGGCGCGCCGATCATCATCCTTCTGCCGCCGCTCCAGCAGGCCGTCAGCGCAGAGCCGGTCGATCAGCCGTCCGGCCGATGCCTCGGCCATTTCCAGCAGATTGGCGATATGGCGCTGGGTCGTGCCGGGATAGCGCGCGACCGCCGCGATCACCGTCCATTGCGAGCGGGTGACGCCCAGTCGCACCACGCTCTGGTCGAAATGTGCGCGCAGCTGACGCGCGATGATCGTCAGCTTCATCGTCGCGTTGCGCATCAGCGCCGGCGGGTTGTCGGCGAGTGTCTTGTCCTGCAGGCTTTCCATTGTGCGCGCAGCATAGCGCCATCGCGGCGAAACGAAAGCAGCCTCCTCCTGTTCGGCGCAGCGCGGCGGCCGGACGATCCGATCAGACACGTTCGATGATGATCGCGGGCGCCATGCCCCCAGCCGCGCACATGGTGATCAGGGCATAGCGACCGCCGCTGCGCTCCAGCTCGTCGAGCGCGGTGCCGATCAGCACCGCCCCGGTCGCGCCGATCGGGTGGCCGAGCGCGATCGCGCCGCCATTGGGATTGAGCTTGGCGCGGTCGACGCCCAGATCGCGGATGAATTTCTCCGTCACCACGGCGAAGGCTTCATTGACCTCGAACACGTCGATGTCGGCCACGGTCAGGCCGGCCTTGGCCAGCACCTTGCGCGCGGCCGGGACCGGCGCGTTCAGCATCAGCGTCGGATCGTCACCGACATTGGCGGTCGCGACGATGCGGGCGCGGGGCTTCAGCCCATGGACGTCGGCATAGGCTTTAGAGGCCAGCAGGATCGCGGCCGCGCCATCGACCACGCCGGACGAGGTGCCGGCATGATGCAGCGGCTCGATCGCCAGATCGGGATATTTCTGGTTGATGAGCTGGCGGAAGGTCGGCCCATCCTGGCGCGAGGGCATGTCCATGAACGCGGCGAAGGCGGGTTTCAGCCCGGCAAGCTGCTCGGCGGTGGTGTCGGGGCGGGGATATTCCTCATGGTCCAGCACCACGCTGCCATCCTCGTCATGCACCGGCACGGTCGACCGGGCGAAGCGACCTTCCCTGAGCGCGATGCCGGCGCGGCGCTGGCTTTCGGCGCCAAAGGCATCCAGCTCTTCACGCGTGATCCCTTCCATCGCGGCGATCGCATCGGCGGCGACGCCCTGGTTCGACTGGGGATGCTTGTCCTGCAACCGCATATTGCCGGTGCCAAGGCCGCCAGCGGCCTTCACGCCCGCTTCGCGCAGCGACTGGCCATACCAGGTGACATAGGACATCATCTCGGTCCCGCCGGCGATCACCAGATCCTCCATCCCCGACATGATCTGCGCTGCGGCCAGGTTGGTGGCGGTGAGGCCGCTGCCGCAGAAGCGATCCAGCGTCACCCCCGACGCCTTGACGTCATAGCCCGCATCGAGCGCCGCCATCCGGCCAAGGTCGCCGCCCTGCAGCCCCATCTGCGCGCTGGTGCCCCAGATGATGTCGTCGACATCGGCGGTGTTCAGATTGTTGCGATCCTTCAGCGCCTTCAGCACCGCCACCGCAATATGCTGCGGGTGCATGTGCGACAGCGCGCCCTTGCCCATCTTGCCGATGCTGCGCGGGGTGCGGACGGCATCAATGATATAGGCGTCGGTCAAGCATCTTCTCCCGGTCTCTTTTGCCGCAGGCGCGGCTCTCGCATCCTATCGCATGGAAGCGGGACGGCCCCCAATCGCACAGGCGATTGATCGCGCGCGGATTGGCCTGCGTCGCCCGGCTGGTGCAGGCTGGGCATGCAGATGATGAGGAGAGAGACGAATGGCGCAAGGCGAAGTCGCGCAGGCGACGGGCGGCAGCTTCGCGCCGCTGCGCGAACCGGTGTTCCGCCGCATCTGGACCGCCAGCCTTCTCTCCAATTTCGGCCAACTGATCCTGGGTGTCGGCGCGGCATGGGAAATGACGCGGATGAGCGCATCGCCCAGCATGGTCGCGCTGGTCCAGACTGCGCTGATGCTGCCGCTGATGCTGGTGACATTGCCCGCCGGCGCCTTTGCCGACATGTTCGACCGCCGGCGGATCGCGATGAGCGGTCTGGCCTTTTCCATGGCCTGTGCCGCGCTGCTGACCTTCCTGGCCTGGACCGGGCACAGTTCGCCCTGGATGCTGCTCGCCTTCTGTTCGCTGATCGGGGCAGGCGTCGCGCTCTATTCGCCGGCCTGGCAGGCGTCGATCAGCGAACAGGTCGGGCCGCGCCTGCTGCCGGCCGCCGTCGCGCTCGGCACGATCAGCTATAATGTCGCGCGCAGCTTCGGCCCGGCGCTGGGCGGCATCATCGTGCTGGCGGCCGGCGCCCATGCCGCCTTCGCGATCAACGCCATCTGCTATCTGCCGCTCTTCCTCGCCTTCTTCGTCTGGCAGCGGCGTCATGTTCCTGCGCGCCTGCCGCCCGAGCAATTCCACCGGGCGATGGTGTCGGGCATGCGCTATGCGCTGCACGCTGGGGCGATCCGCACGGTGCTGCTGCGCGCTTTCCTGTTCGGACTGGCCGGCGCGTCGGCGTCCGCGCTCGCGCCATTGGTGGCGAAGGATCTGCTGGGCGGCGATGCCAGCATCTATGGTCTGTTGCTGGGCGCCAGCGGGGTGGGGGCCGTGCTGGGGGCACTGTTGGTCGGGCGATGCCGCGATCGCTTCGGAACGCAGCGGACCACCGCCGTGCTGGCGCTGGTCAGCGGCCTCGCGCTTGCGCTGGTCGGGGTCAGCCGCCATGTGCCGCTCACCTGCCTGGCGTTGCTGGTCGCGGGGGGCGCCAATATCCTGACCATCGCCCTGTTCAATGTTGCGGTGCAGCTGTCGGCGCCGCGCTGGGTGACGGCGCGGGCCTTGTCGCTCTTCTCCTCGGCGCTGACCGGCGGCATCGCGATTGGTGCGCTGCTCTGGGGGCTGGTGGCGCAAAGCTGGTCGGTCGACATCGCCCTCTATGGATCGGGGCTGGCACTGGCCATTCTGCCGCTCGTGGGCTGGCTGCTACCACTGCCCGAAACCAGCGAGGCGGATGTCGAGCCCTTCATCATCGCGGGCGAACCGGAAGTCGGCATGGCGCTCACCCGTCGCTCCGGCCCGGTCATCATCGAGATCGACTATGATGTCGATCCGGACCAGGCGCGCGATTTCTATGCGGCGATGGTGGAGGTGCAGCGCACGCGGATGCGCAATGGCGGCTTCAACTGGTCGATCGCGCGCGACATCGCCAATCCCGCACTGTGGACCGAGCGCTATCAGTGTCCGACCTGGGGCGATTATCTCCATATGCGCGATCGTTTCACCCAGGCCGACAAGCTGGCGCAGCAGGTGGCGCGCGCCTTCGACCGCAAGGCTGGCGAGGTGCGGGTGCGGCGGCGGCTGGAGCGGCCATTCGGATCGGTCCGCTGGCGCGCGGACTCGCCCGATCCGCGACAGGATACGATTGGATATCTTGGCCCCTGAACGCGGCGCGGCAACGCCGAGGCGATGAGTCAGCCGCCAGCCGCTTATCTGCGCGCGAGACCGCGGTTCTCGGCCTTATCATGCCGCCCATAGGGAAGGCCGGACCACCGGCACCGATCATGGGAGGCAAGGGATGATCCATCGGAAGACGCTTATTCGTTCGTCGGGCATTGGCGCGGCCATGCTGCTGGCCACCGTGTCGCACCTGGCCGTCGCGCAGGAGGCGGCGCCGCCGCCGGCCCAGAATGACCAGGATCTGATCATCGTCACCGCCCAGCGCCGTGCCGAATTGTCGCGCGACGTGCCGATCAGCATTACCACCGTCACCCAGGATCAGCTGACCAGCGCCGGCGCCAGCCAACTCACCGACATCGCCACCGTCACCCCGGCGCTGCGCTTCGACAGCGCGGCCGCCTTCGTCCAACCGACCATTCGCGGTGTCGGCACGGCGGTCGCCAGCTCGGGCGGCGGCGCCAATGTCGGTATCTATGTCGACGGCTTCTATTCGCCCAACCCGCTGGCCGCCGATTTCCAGCTGATGAGCCTGAAAAGCGTGCAGGTGCTGAAAGGGCCGCAGGGCACGCTGTTCGGCCGCAACACCACCGGCGGCGCGATCCTGCTGACCACGGCCGATCCCAGCAGCGACGGCGCGGGCGAGTTCAAGGTCAGCTATGGCCGCTTCAACAGTCTGGCGGTGCAGGGCTATGCCACCTTCGGCGTGGTCCAGGATGTGGCGATGGATGTCGAGGCACTGTTCCGGCGCGGCAACGGTTTCGTCCACAATATCACCACCGGCAGCGACCGGGACGGGCGCTACAGCAACTGGTCGGTGCGCACCGGGATCAAGGCGGACCTCAGCGATTCCGTGTCGCTGCTGCTGCGCTATACCCATAGCGACACCGATGATCCGACCCTGCTCAACACCAATATCTATGTCGGCGACGATATTGGCGGCGCGGGCACCAACCTGCCGCCCAGCCTCTACGCCGCCAAACATGATGAAGTGGCGACCGGCGGCCCGACCGAGTTCCTGTCGAACAATGACGTGATCCAGGGCACGCTGAAGGCGGATCTGGGCTTTGCCGACCTTACCTCCTACACCCAGTATCGCGATGAAAATTCGCTGATCGTCGAGGATCTGGACAGCACGGCGGCGAACATCTTCCTGCTGCATATTCCGGTGCGCAGCCAGACCGTATCGCAGGAATTGCTGCTGACCTCGAAGCCGGGTGGGCCGCTGCAATGGACCGCGGGCCTCTTCTACTTCAACAACAAGGACCGATGGGGCACGCGGGTCGGCACGCCGACCGCCGGCGATCCGCTTGCCAGCATTGCGCTGGGCGGTTCGGGCACCAACAGCAAATCCTATGCCGCCTTTGCCGACCTCACATATGCCTTCACGCCCGACCTGTTCCTGACGGTGGGCGGGCGCTACAGCCACGACAGGATCGGCGACGCCTATTACATCATCCCCTTCTCCGGCGTGCGCACCTATGTGCCGGACCTCAAGGGCAACAAGTTCACGCCGCGCGCGGTGCTGCGCTACAAGCCCAGCGAGGAGTCGAGCGTCTACGCATCCTATAGCAAGGGCTATAAGTCGGGCATTCTCGACGTCGGCGGCAATACCGGCAACAAGGTCGCGCCGGAGGATATCGACGCCTTTGAAGCGGGCTTCAAATATGATGACCGGCGCCTGTCGGTCGATCTGTCGGCCTATTATTATGATTACAAGAATCTGCAGGTGTCGCTCTATCGCGGCAACCCGCCCTCGGCCCAGATCATCAACGCCGCCTCGTCGGAAATCTATGGTCTGGAAGGCCAGCTCTCCTACCGGCTGACCGACCGGTTCCAGTTCAATGTCGGCGCCGCCTATACCCATGCGCGCTACACCAATTTCGAGGATGCGCCGATCTATACGCGCTGCACGCTCGCCAGTTGCGCGGCGCAGGGCATCAGCTTCGTCGTCGTGCCGACCCAGCTCAACGACGTGCATATGCAGCGCACGCCCGACTTCACCGGCAATGTCGGGGCGCGCTACACGCTCGATCTGGCGGGCGGGTCGCTCGCCCTGTCGGGCAATCTCTATTACACCTCGAAATTCTATTTCGGCCCGTCCGGCACCCAGTTCGCGCAGAAGGGTTATGAGGTGCTGGCGCTGCGCGCGGAATGGACCGACGCCAGCGACCGCTTCTCGCTGGCCGTCTTCGGCGACAATGTCACCGACAGCCGTTACCGCACCCAGGTGCTCAGCAATAATTTCGGCATCGGCAATGTCTGGAGCGCGCCCGCGACCTGGGGCGTCCAGGCCGGCGTCAAATTCTGATCGGCACGGCAAGGGAGAGGATGGCGATGGGCAAGCACTATCGGGTGATCCAGTGGGCCACCGGCAATATCGGCGGCCGCGCCCTGCGCGCGGTGATCGAGCATCCGGGGCTGGAGCTGGCCGGTCTGTGGGTCAGTTCGGCGGCCAAGGCGGGGCAGGATGCCGGTATGCTCGCCGGCACCGCGCCGCAGGGCATCACTGCCACCAGCGATGTCGACGCGCTGGTCGCCAACCCGGCCGACTGCGTCCTCTATATGCGGCAGGGAACCGACATCGACGAACTGTGCCGGCTGCTGGCATCGGGCAAGAATGTCGTCACCACGCGCGGCGATTTCCATCATCCTGCCTCCATGGACCCGGATGTCTGCGCCCGGATCGAGGCGGCCTGCCAGGCCGGCAACAGCTCGATCTACAGCACCGGCTCCAGCCCCGGCTTCGTGACCGAGGCGCTGACCATTCCCTTGCTCTCGCTCTCGCGCCGGCATGACTGCCTGACGATCGACGAGTTCGCCGACATGGAAAGTCGGGATTCGCCCGATCTGCTGTTCAACATCATGGGCTATGGCGTCGCGCCGACCGCGTTCGACCAGCGCAAGGTCGATTATGTGAAGCATGATTTTGCGGGGTCGCTCGCCCAGTTGGCCGACGCCGCGGGCATTGCGGTCGACCGGTGGGAAGCGTTCGGCGAAATGGCGGCGGCGACCCGCGATGTGACGATTGCGGCCGGCACGATCGCCGCCGGCACCGTCGGCGCCCAGCGCATCACCATATCGGGGATGCAGGGCGACAAGGCCGTGCTGCGCTTCCGCGCCAACTGGTATTGCACCCGCGACATCGACCGCCCCGACTGGGAATTGCGCGAGTCCGGCTGGCGTATCCAGGTGCAGGGCGACACGCCGCTCGACGTCCACATCAGCTTCCCGGTCGCGCCGGAAGATTATGCCGCCTTCACGCCGGGCCTGACCGCCCATCGCGCGGTGAATGCCATTGCGGCCGTGTGCGATGCGCCGCCGGGTATCCGCACCACCGCCGACCTGCCGCAGATCATCGCGCAACTGGGATGAGCATGGACAGGATCGACTTTACCGGCCGCACCATCCTCATCACCGGGGCGGGCGGGGGCCTGGGCCGCGCCTATGCGCTGGACATTGCCGCGCGCGGCGGCGCGGTCATCGTCAATGATCTGGGCGGATCGGTAACGGGGGAGGGGGCATCCTCGACCATGGCCGACGCCGTCGTGGCGGAAATCGTTGCGGCGGGCGGCGTCGCGATCGCCAATGGCGATGATGTGTCGTCGCCCGACGGCGCGCAGGCGATGATCGATCTCGCCATCGCCCGCTTCGGCCGGATTGACGCGGTGATCGCCAATGCCGGCAATATGCGCTTTGCACCGGTCGAGGATCTGATGGCGGCCGATCTCGACGCGCTGCTCGCCGTCCATGTGCGCGGTTCCTTCAATGTCGCGCGTGCCGCCTGGCCGCATATGCGGGCGCAGGGCGGTGGCCGGCTGGTGCTCACCACATCGGGCGGCGGGATGCTGGGCATGGGCCAACTGTCCGCCTATGGCGCGGCCAAGGGCGGCGTCATGGGGCTGATGCACAATCTGGCGGAGGAAGGGCGGCCGCACGGCATCCTCTGCAATGCGGTGATGCCCAATGCCGCCAGCCGCATGTCGGCCGGGATGAGCGAGGGGATGCTGGGCCATAATCCCTGGGGCCGGGCGCTTGGCCCCAGCTTCGATCCACGCTTCACCGCCGGCCTCGTCGCCTGGTTGGCGCATGAGCGCTGCACGTCGACCCACAGCATCTATTCCGCGCTCGGCGGCCGGATCGCGCGGGTGTTCGTCGGCGCGACCAGGGGATGGGACCATGGGCTGGACGCGCCGCCGACCGCCGAGGACGTCGCCGCCCATATCGACATGATCCGCGACGATGGCGCCGGCTATGCCATCCCGGTCGATATTTTCGACGAGTTCCGCATCGTGGCCGAGGGGCGGGGCTAGAGCATTCTGAAGTCGGCTGGAACAGCCGACGACTCGCAGAATGGGGCAAACCAAAGGAAATTAGAGCATCCTCCGATCCAACCTAATCGGAGGATGCTCTAGTAACCCGCCACCATCGCTTCGCTGAACTGCCACAGCTTCAGCGCCTGCGTATCATCCTGCGCGGCCGCCGATGGCGTCAGTTCCGCGCGCTGATGGAAATAGCGGCCGTTGCTGCGCCCCGGCTCCTCGGCACTGGCGAGCCAGACCAATGTGTCGGCGGCCTGCGCCGGCGTGACCGATCGGTCGAGGATCGATTCCATATAGGCCTGCATCGGCGCGTCGCAGTGGCTGGCGAAATTGCTGGCGACGACGCCGGGATGCATGGCGTGAGCGACGATGCCGTCATCGGCGACGCGGCGGGCCAGTTCGCGGGTGAACAGGATATTGGCGAGCTTCGCATGGCAATAGGCCGCGCCGCCGACGAAATTGTCGGCGAAGCTGAGGTCATCCCACTGGATGCCCTGGCTCTGTTCATGCCCAGTCGAGGACACGGCGATCACGCGCACCGCGCCCGGCCCCCGCCTGGTGGCGGTGGCGCGCAGATTGGGCAGCAATTTCTGCGTCAGCAGGAAGGGGGCGAGATGGTTGGAGGCAAAGGTTGCCTCGAACCCTTCGGGCGTGATCGTCCGTTCCGCCACCACGCCGCCGGCATTGTTGAGCAGCGCGTCGATTTCCGGGGCGCTTGCCGCAATCTCCTGCGCGACCCGCGCGGTATCGGCCATGGAGGACAGATCGGCGCGCAGCATCGTGAAATCGCCGTCGGCATCGGCCCTGAGATCGGCCTCCGCCGCGGCACAGCGTGCGGCATCACGCCCCACGCCGATCACCCGCCAGTCCTGTTGCAGCAGGGCGCGGGCGGCTTCCTTGCCGACGCCGGCGCTGGCGCCGGTGACGATCGCGGTGCGTTGGGTGTCGCTCATGCGTAGACGGGCTCCATGGTGGGGGGACGGCGTCCCAGGGTCAGGAACAGGGCGGCACCAGCCAAAGTGATGCAGGCGCTGAGCGCGAGGAACGGCGCATAGCTGCCCCAGATGCTCAGGGTGAGGCTGAGCGTCAGCGAACCCAGCGCCGCCCCGCCCGCGATCGCCGCGCCGACGAAGCCCATGACCAGGCTGAACACGCCCAGGCCAAAACGGCGCGAGACGAGATAGGCGGCAATGTCGCCCTCCGCCCCCTGCGCCAGCCCCATCATCGCGACGGAGAGGGCGAGGACGATGGTCGCATCCAGCGGCGAGGCCATCAGCGCCATGCCGATCGCCGGCATCGCCAGCGCCAGCGCGGCGACATGGTGCGGCGGCATCCGGTCGAGCGACAGGCCGCAGGCGAAGCGGCCGAGCAGCACGCCGATCGCATAGATGGAAATCAGCCAGGTCGCGGTCTGCGACGCGGCGCCGCTGTCCATCAGCACCAGCTTCATCTGGGCCGAGGCGAGGCCCTGCGGGAAATTGACCAGCACCATGCCGACGATCAGCACCCAGAAGGCGGGATTGCGGAAGATGACGCGGCTGCCGACGGGCGCTGGCCCAGCCTGTTCGTCGGCCTCCTCATGGGGATGCACGCCGATATGGGCGGGCGTCAGCAGCACGGCGATCAGCCCGAAGACCAGGGTTACGCCGCCCATCAGCAGATAGCCGTTGCGCCAGCCCTGGCTTTCGATGAAGCCGCCGAGCAGCGGGGCGATCACCGCCCCGACCAGCGGCGGGCCGGTCATCACGATCGAGAAGGCCAGGCCACGTGCCCGCTCGAACCGTTCGGCGACGATGCGGGTATAGACCGGCGATGTGGTCAGCGTGCCCAGGATGATCTGCAGCACGGCGACGGCAAAGAAGGCGCGGATGCTGCCGGGCTGGAAGGCAAAGCCCAGATAAGCGAGTGGCCCGGCCAGCACGCCGACGGCGGATACAGCGCGGACGCCGAAGCGGTCGGTCAGCCGCCCGGTGATCGGCTGCATGATCAGCATCAGCAGGCCGAAACTGCCGAGCAGCGCGAATTGGGATTTCTCCCAGCCAAACTCGCCGATCATCTTCGGCGCGAACAAGCTCATCGTATAGGCGGACAGGCCGATGCCGAAGCCCAGTCCCATCGTCGCGGCGAGCAGGGGCCGCCAATGCGTCCGCAATTCGCCCCAATAGGCCGATCCCATATCCCTCTCCTCATCTGGTGCCGGCCCCCTCTTGCGGGTGGTCCGGGTTACTAGTCCGATCTGGTCCTTATGCCGTTCAGGAACAGGCGCACGGCGGCCCGCACCCAGTCGTCCACCTCGGCGGCGCTCATCGGCTGGGGCGATCCCACCAGCCGGATCGGCCCGCCCAGCACCATCGTCATGAACAGGCTGGCTGCCATGTCCGGCCGGTCCACGCAAATCGCCCCGGCGCTATCATGGCGGCGCAGCAGGTCGGCCAGATGGTCGTGAACCGGCTGGGCGCCCTGGCTGTAGGACAGCATCAGCAGGTCGGGGAAGCGATAGGATTCGGTGGTGATGATCCGCCGCAGCCGGACGCCCTCGGGCGTCGACAGGTCCGCGATGCGCAGCCGGGCGATCGCGACCAATATGGTTTCCAGATCGTCGCCGGCGATCGCCTCCAGCGCGGCGCGCGGCGTGGCGGTGCGGGTGATCGCGCGACCGACCGCCGCCATGAACAGGGCCGCCTTGTCGGGATAGCGGGCATAGATGGTGCGCTTGGTCATGCCGACGGCGGCGGCCACCGCCTCCATCGTCGTCAGCTCGAACCCCTTGTCGAGGAACATGTCGAGCGCCGCGTCGAGCATTTCGGCCTGGCGCGCCTGTGCCTGCTCGCGGGTCGGGCGCCCGGCGGCGGGGCGGGGGTCTGAAATCGGTGTGTCCATGACCAGCATCATTATGGCCCTTGCCGCCTTTTGCGAATCATGCATAATGAAACGCATCAGGTGTTATTAATGCACTGGAGCCACAAGGGCAAGGAGCAGGATATGGGCGCGCAGGCCGATCGCCTCACCGGACTGGTCAGTTCGGACTATCGATTCAACATTCCCCACGCCGAATTGCGCGACGCGCAGATCGCGGCGCTGAATGAACGGTTTCAGGAGAAGAAGGACGGCATCCGCCTGCTCGGCCACCGCGCGCGGGAAGCGGGGATCGGCGAAGTGACCTCGCTTGACGATGCGGTGAAGCTGCTGTTCCCGCACACGGCGTACAAGAGCTATCCTGAAAACTGGCTGATGCAGCAGCGCTGGGACAAGCTGACCCAGTGGCTCAATACCATTTCCGCCCATCCCGTGATCGACATCGATTTGGACGGCATCACCGATGTCGACGACTGGATCGCCCGGTTGCAGGCGGCGGGCCACTATGTCTCCTGCTCCAGCGGCACCACCGGCAAGTCGGCGATGCTGATCGCGTCGCTGGCGGACATGGACTGGTCGAAGGTCGATACCGTCAATGTCTTTGCCTGGGGATCGGGCGTGCAGCCGGCGCAGGACCGCCGCATCATGGGCCTGGCCCCGGTCGCCAAGGTGCCCAAGAACGAGATTATCGGGGAGGCGCAGCGCGAGGCCTTTGGCGATCCCGCCAAGGAAATGTTCCAATATCCGGTGCCGCCGATCACCGTCGGCTCGCTGACCCGCATGGTCGTGCTGCGCAAGGCGATGGCGGACGGCAGCGCGCTGCCTGGCGACATTGCCGAGTTCGAGGAAACGTCGCGTTTCCGGCAGGAGGCGATGGACGCCGCCGTCCATATCGCCGCCGATGCGATGATCGAGCATCGCGCCGACAAACTCTATATCGCGGGCATGTGGAACGCACTCTACCATGTCGCCAAGGCGGTGCGGGAGCGCGGCTATAGCGCCAAGGATTTCAACCCCGACAACTGCATCTATATCGGCGGCGGCCTGAAGCGCGCGCAACTGCCGGACGATTATCAGCAGTTCGTGCATGAAACCTTCAACATTCCCGAAGGCCGGCACTTCCAGAATTATTCGATGCAGGAACTCAACAGCGGCATGCCCAAATGCCGTGAGGGCGGGCGTTATCATGTGCCGCCCTGGATCGTGCCGATGATCCTGGACAAGGATGGCGATGCGCTGATCGAGCATGATCATGATGGCGAGGTCGAGGGTCGGGCCGCCTTCTTCGACCTGTCGCTCGACGGCCGCTGGGGCGGGGTCATCACCGGCGACCGGATATCGGTCGACTACAGCCCCTGTGCCTGCGGCAATAGCGGGCCATCCATTCGCGACACTATCGCCCGCTATGCCGATCTGGACGGCGACGACAAGATCGGCTGCGCGGGCACCGTCGATGCCTATGTGCGAGGTGTGGCATGAGCGTGCTGGAACAGACGGCCCCGGTCGGAACGGCGGCCGAACCGATCCGCGTCGATCATTTCGTGCGCGGCAAACTGGTCGAGGGCGGGGCGGTGCGCCATCGCTCGCGCGACCTGGGCGTCGATTTCGCGACGCCGCAGATCGACCTCAATGCGCTGGTCGCGCCGCGATCCGAACTGCCGCCGCTGCTCGACGTGCCGGTCAGCGAGATCATCGATTTCCTGGTTGAGGCCGGGCAGCGGATGGATTTCGAGACCAATCCCTATTTGCAGGCGGCGCTGGAACATACGGTCAAGGTCAATCCGCTGCCGCGCCGGGTGGTGGAAAATCTGTTCCGCCGGGCCAAGCATTTCCTGACGCCCGAGGGGCTGCGCTGCAGCATCGAATCAAGCTTCCTTGATCCCGCCGCGCTCGACCGCTGGGTGGAACGCACCGACATGCACGGCAATCGGGGCGCACTGCGCGCCTTTCCGCCGCGCATGGTGCATATGCTGGCCGGCAATTCGCCCACCGGCTGCATCTCCTCAATCGCGCAGGGCGCGCTGGTGAAGGCGGTCAACGTCTTCAAGATGCCGTCGAGCGACCCCTTCACCTGCGTCGCGATGCTGCGCACCATGGCCGATGTCGATCCTAATCATCCGGTCGTCCGCTCCATGTCGGCGGTCTATTGGCGCGGCGGCGACGAGCGGATCGAAGGGACGCTCTATCGCCCGCAATATTTCGACAAGATCGTCGCCTGGGGCGGCGGCGACGCGATCAAGAATGTCATCAAATATCTCGGCCCCGGCATCCAGATGGTGTCGTTCGATCCCAAGACATCAATCTCGATGATCGGACCGGAAGGGTTCGATCCCGCCGTCATCGAGGATGTCGCCGATGCCGCCGCCACCGACGTCGCGACGATGAATCAGGAAGCCTGCCTCGCCAGCCGCTTCATCTTCGTCGAGGGCGACCGGGCCGGGGTGGAGGCCTTCTGCGCCAAGTTGCAGGAAAAGCTCGGCCTGGATCGCGAAACCGCCTCGGCGGTAGCGCATCCGCTGCCGGTCGAGGTGCGCGACGAGATCGAGATGCTGACCCTGATGGGCGACGACACCAAAGTCTGGGGCAAGCCGGACGGCCGGGGCCTCGTCATCCTGACCGACGAGCCGGTCGATTTCCATCCGAGCAACAAGACCGCCAATGTCGTCCATGTCGCCTCGCTCGATGCGGCGGTCCGCCATGTGAATGTCGCGACCCAGACGATCGGCATCTATCCGCCCGCGGCAAAGCTGGCACTGCGCGATCGCCTCGCCAGCGCCGGGGCGCAGCGCGTGGTCCGGCTCGGCGGCGCGGCCAAGCATGTGATGGGCGGCGCTCATGACGGCATGTTGCCGCTGCAGCGCTTCGTCCACTGGATGAGCGACGAGGACGCCTGATCCTCTCTGGCCGGGCGGGGAACGGCCATCGCGCAAGCGATCCTTTCCCGCCCGCATTGCCTCCCGCGTCGAACCGGTTTCAAATCCTGTCCGGACAAGACGGCTCCAGCCGCATGATCGTCGCGCGCCACGACCGCGCCGCAACAGGTGAGGACAAGCGCATGGCAGACAGCGACCCGCATTTCGACACGGCTTCCGCCGTCACGCCGCCCGAAGCGCTGCCCTCCATGGCCTATCGCGCCTATTTCCTGCTGCTGATGGTGCTGGTGTCGGCTTCGGTTCAGGGCGAACGCTATCTGATGGTGGTGATGGTGGAGCCGATCCGCCACGAACTGGGCCTGTCCGACGCCGCGATCGGCATGGCCAAGGACATGATCATCGCGATCGTCTATATCCTCGCCATCATCCCGCTGGCGCGGCTGGCCGATGGCTGGTCGAAACGCAAGATCGTCGCCATCGCCGCCACGGTGTGGAGCGCCGCCGTCATCGTCTGCGGTCTGGCGAAGAGCTTCTGGATATTGCTGATCGGCCGCGCCGGCATCGGCCTTGGCGAAGGCGGCTTCACCCCGCCGTCCCAGGCCTGGATTGCCGATCTTTTCCCGATCCGCCAGCGCGCGACCGCGCTGTCCATCTTCCTGCTCGGCGCCTCGCTCGGAACCTTCCTCGGCCCGGCCGTCGGCGGCTGGGCGGTGCAGGCCTATGGCTGGCGCGAGACGCTGATCTTCGCCTCCATCCCCGGCTTCATCCTGGCGCCGATCGTCTGGTTCACCCTGCGCGACAGCCGATCGGGCCTGGCCGACGGTGCCTCGGCCGAGCAGGCGCGGCCCGTGCCCTTCCTCCAGACTGCGCGCGAATTGCTGGCCATCCGCACCCTGCCGCCGCTGATTGCCGCCGCGTCGCTCAATGCGCTGCTGACCATGGGCTTCATCAGCTGGGCGCCGGCCTTCATGGAACGGACCCATGGCATGCCGGCCAGCCAGGCCGGGTTGCAGATGGGCGGCGCGCTCTTTTTCGGCTCAGCCATCGGTCATACGCTGGGCGGACCGCTGGCCGACTATCTCGGCCGCCGGGATATGCGCTGGTATGTCTGGATCCTGATGTTGTCGGGCGCCTGCGCCACCGCGATAGGCTGGATGATCCTCACCGGTCCGGGCGAGCGGGTCTTCCCGCTCTATGGCCTCAACATGCTGCTGGGCGGCCTCTCCGCCGCGCCGCTGATGGCGGTGGTGGCGGGGCTGGTGCCCTCGCGCTCGCGCGCCACTGCGATCGCGGTGCTGATGGTGTCGATCCAGGTCGTCGGCCTGGGTGGCGGACCGGTGCTGGTGGGCGCGCTCAGCGATGCGCTGCGCCCGGTCTATGGCGAGGATTCGCTCGGCATGGCGATGCGCTGGGCGCTGCTGGTCGGCATTCCCAGCACCATCCTCGCCTGGTTCGCCAGCCGCAGTTGCCGCAAGGATTTCGCCGCGGCCGGCGGCTGGGACCGCAGCGTTATGCCCGCCGCCATCCACTGACGCGAGGAACGCTGCCGATGCCCGCCTATATGATCGTCACCCGCGAAGGCCCGATCGCCGATCAGGAAGCGATGGATACCTATAGCGCGATGAACCGCGCCAATGCCGCGACCTTCGTCGCCCATTACGGCATCCGTCCGCTCGCCGTTTATGGCGCGCAGCAATTGCTGGAAGGCGACGGCGCGGACGGCGCGATCATCCTGGAATTTCCCGACGCCGCCAAGGCCCGCGCCTGGTATGACAGCGCCGAATATCAGGCGGCCTTGCCCTATCGGATGAAGGCAGCGCCCTATCGCGTGCTGCTGGTCGAGGGACTTTGAGATTCTCCATCAAGGACGCATCATGACCGACATCACCCCCCGTATTTCCCATCTGCCGCGCGACCAGTGGACCGACGACGCGCGCGAGGTTTTCGCCTTCTGGGGCGAACCCAATGCCTGGGAGGAAGGGTCCAAGACCAATGTCATGATGGTGATGGCCAACCATCCGCCGCTGGGGAAGGTCTATAATATCTGGGGCAAGCATCTGCTGATGGCGAACAGCCTGTCGACGCGTGCGCTCGAACTGCTGATCCTGCGCGTCGCCTGGCGGGTGAACTCGGCCTATGAGTGGCATAATCATGTCGGCTATGCGCTCAACGCCGGCATCACGCTGGAGGAAATCGGCGCGATCCGCGATTTTCCCGAAGGCGGCGACTGGGCGGAGCAAGATGCGCTGGTGCTGCGCTCGGTCGACGAACTGATCGAGGATGGCAAGATCAGCGATGCCACCTGGGACGGGCTGGGCGCTCATTTCGACACGCGGCAGAAGATGGATCTGGTCTTTTCGATCGGCCATTATGTCATGACCAGTTGGGCGCTCTCCTCCTTCGGCGTCGGCATCGAGGGTGGGGCCGACCCGATCGGCTTCGACCTCAAGACCGGATCGGGCAGGACGCCGGGCAAGACCTTCAAGCCGGGCGAAAGTGACAATTGGACCGACACGCGCGGTTACTGATCCCCGCCCTTCTATCGCGCCGGTGATATGGCGGCGGCGGGCCGCTTTTGCGCATTGTCCGCCGGCAAAGGCGCGATAGCAGGGGAACAGATATTCGCTGTTTCAAAGGGGACACACCATGGCCACCGACATCCTGCTGCCCAAGATCGGCTTTTCCATGACCGAGGCGCAGATTGCCGAATGGCTGGCCGAAGACGGCGCGACCGTTACCGAGGGCCAGCCGCTCTATCTGCTGGAAGCCGACAAGTCGGCGAACGAGGTCGAGGCCCCGGCCAGCGGCACGCTGCGCATCATCGCCCAGCCGGGCGAAACCTATGAGGTCGGCACCGTTCTGGGCACGATCGAATAAGATGGTGCTGCGCGTCGGCATCGTCAGCGCCGCCTGGGGCGCCTTCGCGCATCTGCCTGCCTGGCGCGCCATTCCCGGCGTCGAGGTAACGGCGATCTGCACCTCGCGCGAGGAGACGGCTCGCGCCGCGCAGCAGCGGCTCGGCCTGCCGCGCGCCTTCTGGAATGCGCAGGAGATGTGCGCCGATCCCGACATCGACATTGTCGACCTCGGCACCCGGCCCAGCGTCCGCCTGCCGATGGTGCTGGCCGCGCTCGCCCATGGCAAACATGTCTATAATGCCAGCCCCCACGCCCCCGACTGGGCCGGGGGCAAGGCGATCAACACGGCCTGGCAAGGCGGCACCAGCATCGGCGTGGTCGACGCCTTCTCGCAATATCTGCCCGCCCTGCGGCAGATGAAGGCGATGCTGGACGATGGCCATATCGGCCCGCCGCTCGGCGGCACCTGTCATTTCAACATCTCGCTGTTCAACCAGCCCAACAAGCTGTTCCCCTATAACTGGTTCGCGCAGGCCGGGCAGGGTGTGTCGGCGGTGCGCAACAATGGCAGCCATGCGCTCTATCTGCTGCTCCACCTGCTCGGTCCGATCGCCGAACTGGTCGCCGACGACAGCCAGATACTCAAGCGCTGGACCTTCCCGGACGGCGACACCATCACGCCCGAAACCACCGATCTCGCCAATGTCATCCTGCGCTTCGAAAGCGGGCTGGTGCTGCAGATGCAGATCAGCTGGAGCATGGCGCTGCACGACGGTTTCCTGCTCGACCTGTTCGGCGACAAGGGCCGGATGGTCTCCACTTCGCCCACTTTCCCGACCGCGCGCGACTGCACGCTGCGCGCGGGGCAACTGGGCGGCACGCTGGAGGATGTGGCGCTGGCTGACGCGTTCAAGACGACGCCCGGCATCGCCCTCGACTGGCAGAGCGAGCCCCAGCCCAGCTACCCGATGGCGCTGTCGATGCAGGCCATGGTGGATGCGATCCAAGGTGGCGGCGCCGCAGCCCCGGACTTCGCCCGCGCGCTCGAGGTCGAACGCATCCAGGAAGCGATCCGCATCTCCAGCGCCGAACGCCGCTGGGTGCGCGTGGCGGATATTATCTGACGCGCCACCACCGTTCGTCATGCCAGCGAAGGCTGGCATCTCTCTTCTTTTTGCGATGGGCTTGAAAGAAAAGAGAGATCCCAGCCTTCGCTGGGATGACGGTATGAAGAAGGCTGTCGCCTACGCATCGATCAGTGGCCTTCTATCGCCCTGTAAATTTCGGTGTCCGCTTCTCTTTCAGCGCGGCGATGCCCTCGCGATGATCGGCGGTGCGGACGCTGAGCGATTCATAGGCGATGCCGGCTTCCATCACGGCGCCGGCGATCCGCTTCAATTCCATGTTGGTCAATATCTTGGTCCAGCGGATCGCATTGGGCGCCCCGGCCAGCAGTTTGGCGCAGAAGGCATCGACCGCCCCGTCCAGCTGATCGGCCGGCAGGCAATGGTTGATGAGGCCGATCTCCGCCGCCTTGGCCGCGCTCAGCAATTCGCCGGTCAGCAGATATTCCTTCGCCTTGGCAAGGCCGATCCGCTGCGCCCAGATGACCGCGCCGCCATCGCCGGCGACCAGGCCGATGCCGACATGCGGGTCGCCGATCTTCGCCCCCTCGGCGGCAAAGATGATGTCGCACAGCAAGGCGATCGACGCGCCCAGCCCCACGGCATGGCCGTTCATCCGGCACACCACCGGCTTTTCGATGTCGAGCAGGGCGGAGACGATCCGCTTCGCCTGCCGCGCCTCATGATCGAACAGATGCGGATTGGCGGCATTATGCTCCATATGGGCGATGTCGCCACCAGCGGAGAAGGCGCGGCCCGCGCCGGTCAGCACCACCACGTCCGACCCATTGTCGCGCCCGGCAAAGGCCAGTGCCTCGGGCAGTTCGTCATGCAGGTCGAGATTGACCGCGTTCAGTGCTTCCGGCCGGTTGAGCGTCATCACCAATAGGCGCCCCCGCCGCTCCAGCAGGATGGTGCGATAATCGGGCAGGTCATGGCTCATGCGTCTCTCCTTGCGGCCTGCTCTAGCATGGCGCCGCGCAGCGCGAACGTCGCCGTGGCGATGAGCGTGGCTGCGCCCTCCCCATCATCGCCCCGGCACGATAGCCCGGACGCACAGAAAAGGGAGAGCGGCGCATGGACGGGTTCGACGAGATATTCGACTGGGTGGTCGTGGGCAGCGGCGCCGGGTCGATGAGTTCGGCGCTGGTCATGTGCCAGGCCGGCAAGTCGGTCGTCATCCTGGAAAAGACCGACAAGATCGGCGGCACCACCGCCAAGTCGGGCGGCGTCATGTGGATTCCCGCCAACCGTTTCATGGCAGCCGATGGCGAGGCGGACAGTGCCGAGGCAGCGATGACCTATCTCGACGCGCTGCAGGCGCTCGATGGCCATCCGGCGCCGGGCACTTCACGCGAGAAAAGGCTGGCCTATGTGACGCAGGCGCCGCGCGCGGTCGATTTTCTGGTGGATCAGGGGATCGCGCTGCAACGCGGTTCGACCTTCTGGCCGGATTATTATGATGAGCAGCCCGGTGGCTGCAAGACGTCGCGCACCGTGGTGGCCAGGCCCTTCAACCGCAAGGAACTGGGCGACTGGGCCGACCGGCTGCGCCAGGGCTTTGCCGAATTCAACGTCACGCTGGTCGAGGGGATGGAGGCGCAGGGCCATCGCCGGACCAACAAGGCATCGGGCAAGCTGATGGCGAAGATCGCGTTGCGCACCATTCGCGACAAGCTGTTGGGCCGCAAATATACCACCGCCGGGGCCGCGCTGCAGGGGCGGATGCTGAAAGCCGTGCTGGCCGCCGGCGCCGATGTCCGCACCGATACGCCGGTAAGCGAGATCGTCGTGCAGGAGGGGATCGCCACCGGCGTCGTCACGGTGAAGGACGGCAAGCCCTGGCGGATCGGCGCGCGGCTGGGCGTGCTGGTCAATGCCGGCGGCTTTGCCCGCAATCAGGCGATGCGCGACCGCTACATGCCCGGCACCCGCGCCGAATGGTCGCAGACGCCTGAGGGCGACACCGGCGAGATGCAGCAGGAACTGGAGCGGATCGGCGGCCGGCTGGCGCAGATGGATCAGATGGTCGGCTATCAGCTGACCCCCGCGCCCGGCTGGGACAAGGGCTATGTCGCGCCCGGCGCCCAGTCGATGACTGGCAAGCCGCACGCCATATTGGTCGATCAGGGCGGCACCCGCTTCATGAACGAAGGGGGCAGTTACGAGCTTTATTGCGAGACGATGGTCCGGCGGAACGCGGTGGTGCCGGCGGTGCCCAGCTGGGCGATCCTGGACCGTCAATATGTCGAACTCTATGCCGTTGCCGGCCGCTTCATCGACAAGGCGATTCCCGAAGGCTGGGTCGAAAGCGGCTATCTGCACAGCGCCGACACGATCGAGGGGCTGGCGACCAGCATCGGCGCCGATCCCGCCACCCTGGCCGCGACGGTGGCACGCTGGAACGGCTTCGTCGCTGCCGGCAAGGATGGGGACTATGATCGCGGCGCGCGCGCCTATGACAATTGCGGCTTCGTGGGCGATCCCTTTTCCGCGGAGCGCTCCATGGGCTCGATCGAGAAGGGGCCTTTTTACGCCGTGCCGGTCGTGCCGGGCGATGTCAGCACCTATGGCGGCGTCGTCACCGATGAACGCGGGCGGGTGGTCGATGGCGCAGGCGCGCCGATCCCCGGCCTCTATGCCACCGGCGTCACCACCGCATCGGTGATGGGCAATGTCTATGTCGCGGCGGGCGCCAGCATCGGACCGTCGATGGTGTTCGGCTATATCGCCGCGCGCCATGCGGCGGGGCTGGACAATCAGTAACGCAGGAAGGGAATAGCCCCGGAAAACCATTGCCCCCGACGCGGGGGGAGTGCGCCGGGGGCCTGGTAAGATGTCTCGGCCTGAGGGGGCTGGCCGGGACCATTCACAGATAGGAAGCCGTCCGCTGCTTTCAACCCGCGTCGGGCGGAGAATTTTCATCCTGCGCATCGAACCGGGCCGGACGCGAGAGCAGGAAGGGCAGGCTGGGCGAAGCAATCTTGGTCTGGCCGCCATCGGCGTGGATCAGCGTCACGCGGCCGACCCCCGGCGAGGCCACGACCGCGACCACCGTATCGACCCATTGGTGCAGCACCGCGCGCGAATGGGCGAGTTCGTCGCCGCCGGTCCGGGCGTCGCCCTCCGCCTCCAGCTCTGCCTCCAGTTGCAGCACGCGCTCGGCCGCCTCGCGCGCCTTTTCATTCTTGTCCATGCGTCCGTTCCAGAATTTAGAGTAGGTTTATCCCGATCTTGCCGAAAAATTGGCCGCTTTCCAGATGGCGGCAGGCATCGGCCAGACGGGTGAGATCATAGACCGCATCGACCACCGGCCGGATGCGATGTTGCGCGCAAAAGGCCATCATGGCCTCATGCTCGGCGCGGTTGCCGACCGAGATGCGGGCGACCGGATGGCCGCCGACATCGGCGAGGTGCCAGCTGAAATCGGACCCCAGCATGCCGATCGCGGCGATCACCCCGCCGGGGTTGAGCAGCGATGCGGCGGTTTCCACCTGGCTGGCGCCGACCACATCGACGACGATGTCGACACCGCGTCCGCCCAGCGCCTGGCGGATCGCCGCCGGCCAGTCGGGATCGGTCCGATAATTGATGCTGATGTCGGCGCCCAGCGCGCGGGCGCGCGCCAGCTTGGCATCGGAGGAGGAGGTGATGGCGACATGGGCGCCGGCCGCCTTGGCGAATTGCAGCGCCGCGATCGATACGCCGCCGGTGCCTTGGCACAATATCCATTCGCCCCGCTGGATCGGGCGGGGCAGGAACAGCGCGTTCCAGGCGGTGAGGCCGGCGCAGGTCAAAGTCGCCGCCTCCAGATCGCCGAGCGCATCCGGCACGATGCACAGGCTCTCGGCCGGAAAGGCCGCATATTGACGGGCGACGCCGTCAGCGCTGCCGCCCAGCATCGCCATGCTCGGCTGTCGTCCCTCCAGCCAGCCCAGGGCGAAGATCGGGTTGACCCGGTCGCCCGGCTTCACATGCGATACGCCCTCGCCGACCGCGACCACCTCGCCGGTGGCGCAGGACAGGGGGACATAGTCGGGTTCCTTGGCAAGCCCCGCCATCATGCCGCGGGCGATGATCAGGTCGCGGAAATTGAGCGTCGCTGCCTTGAGCCGCACCAGCGCCTCGCCGGGGCCCGCAACCGGGATCGGCACGCTGTGGATCGCGATCCCCTCAATCCCTTCGCCGCCCCTGGCGACGGCGGTCAGCATGTTCGTCATCGCGCGCTCTCCCTGCTGCCAGCTTGAGCCGATCGGACCGCATTGCAAGCATCGCCGGCCGCATATCGGTGGAGCGAAATCGCGCGGAAAAGCGACGCATTTTCGCGCCTTTTGGGCCGTGGGGGCACATATCGCCGGGGCGAGTTGACCCCCGATGCCCGACAGCCAATGCAGGGGGCACATTCCATAGCCATCGAGGAACCCATGGCAGAGTTGAGCAACGCCCCGGCGCCGAGCCAGGAAGCGCTGGTGGACATCTACCGCCGCATGATCCGGATCGAGCGCAATGACGACGCGATCCGCAAGACCATCCGCCTGGGGCGGCTGGTCATGCCCTATTATTCGGCGCGTGGGCAGGAAGTGATCCCCGCGACCATCTCGTCGCTGCTGACCGACGACGACAAGATCTGCACCATCTATCGCGGCATCCACGACATGGTGGCGAAGGACATGCCGCTGCGTCCGCTCTGGGCGGAGATCGCCGGGCGTGTCGATGGCACCTGCAAGGGCAAGGGCGGGCCGATGCACCTTACCCATCCCGAAACCGGGGTGATGGTGACGACCGGCATCGTCGGCTCCTCCATGCCGATCGCCAATGGCCTTGCCTGGGCGGCGAAGCTGGATGGATCGAAGCGGGTGACGATTGCCTATTTCGGCGACGGCGCATCCAACATCGGCGCCTTCCACGAGGCGCTGAACCTGGCATCGGTGTGGAAGCTGCCGGTGATCTTCGTGTGCCAGAATAACGGCTTTGCCGAACATACGCGCTACGAGAACGGCACTTCGGTCGACTTCATCGCCAAGCGCGCGATCGGCTACGGCATGCCCGGCCATACCGTCGACGGCAATGATCCGCTCGCCATGTATGCCGCCGCGCATGAAGCGATCACCCGCGCCCGCGAGGGCGAAGGGCCGACCCTGCTGGAATGCAAGACCTTCCGCTTCCTGGGCCACGTCCTGGGCGACGACGACAAATATATGACCAAGGAGGAGAAGGCCGCGGCGATCGCCAAGGATCCGCTGCCCGCCTTCAAGGCATGGCTGGTGGCACAGGGCCACGCGACCGAGGATCAGCTGGCCGAGATGCAGGCGAAGATCGAGGCCGAGGTCGAGGACGCCCAGGAATTCGGGCTGGCGAGCCCGCTGCCGTCGGTCGACGAACTGCGCCGCGATGTGTTTGCCCAGGAGATGCCCGCATGACGGCCAAGAAGATGAACTCGCTCCAGGCCGTCAATTCGGCGCTCGCCCAGGCGATGGCGGAGGATGACAAGGTGCTGGTGCTGGGCGAGGATGTCGCCGACCGCGAGGGCGGCGGCGTCACCGGCGCGACCGCTGGCCTCTCGACCCGCTTCGGCGACGATCGCGTCAAATCGACGCCGATTTCCGAACAGGCGATCATCGGCGCGGCGATCGGCGCGGCGCTGGCCGGCTACAAGCCGGTGGCGGAGATCATGCTGATGAACTTCACCACTGTCGCCATGGACATGATCTTCAACCATGCCGCCAAGCTGCGCTTCATGTCGGGCGGGCAGAGCACGGTGCCGATCACCATCCGCACCCTGACCGGCGCGGGCTGGCAGACCGCCGGCCAGCATGCCGACCATCTGGAAGGCTGGTTCGCCCACACCGCCGGCATCAAGGTGGTCGCGCCCTCGACCCCGGCCGATTACAAGGGGCTGCTCTTGTCCTGCATCCAGGACCCCGATCCCTGCATCTTCATCGAATCCGCCGGCAGCCTGTTCATTCCGGGCGAGGTAGATGAGGTCGCGACGCCGATCCCGCTCGGCAAGGCGCGAATCGTGCAGGAAGGCAGCGACATCACCATCGTCTCCTGGTCGTCGCAGCTGCTGCGCTGCCAGGCCGCATTGTCGGCACTGGCGGAGGCGGGCATTTCGGTCGAGCTGGTCGATCTGCGCACCGTATCGCCCTGGGACCGGGAAGCGGTGCTGGCCTCGGTCGCCAAGACCGGCCGGGCGCTGGTGGTGCATGAAGCCGTGCGCGACTTCGGTCCGGGCGGCGAGATCGCCTCGACCATTGCCGAGGAACTGTTCGGCCAGTTGAAGGCCCCGGTCCGCCGGCTGGGCGCGCCCAAGTCGCCGGTGCCCTTCGCCAAGGTGCTGGAGGACGCCTATATCGTCTCGCCCGAGCGCGTGGCCGACGCGGTAAAGGCGCTGATGGCCTGAAGATCGGAAGGCGGCCGGGGCAGTAATCCGGCCGCTTTCTTCCTACCGTCCAGCTTCCCCCACCGGCAGCACCGTGGTGAATTTCGTCACCGACAGGGCGAAGTGGGAGGAGGCGCCGCCGACCGAGGGGTGTTTGAGCAGGTTGCGCATCAGGAAATGCTCATAATCGGCGACGTCGGAGGCCACGACCCGCATCAGATAGTCCCATTCGCCTGACATGAGGTAGCATTCCATGATCTGCGGATGCGCCTCGACAAAGGCGTGGAAGGCATCGACGCTTTCGCTGGTGTGGCTCTTCATCCGCACGCTGCACAAAATGTTGACGGCATGACCCAGCTTCTCCGCATCGGCGAGGCGCACTGCGCCCTTGAGCACGCCCATCTCCTCCAGCGCCCGGATCCGCCGCCAGCAGGACGGGGCGGTGCTGCCGACCCGTTCGGCGAGGTCCGCATTGCTGAGCGAGGCGTCGCGCTGAAGCTCTGCGACGATGCGGCGGTCGAGTGCATCGAGATTGACGGATTTGTTCATGATATCGCCGATCTGTGAATTGATTTCCCAAAATCCTTCATAAATCCTGCCCGATTGAAAGGCAATTACGCCGACTCTGTGAGAGATTGGCGTGATGGTAGAGGAGCTTGATCCGCCCACAGGCGCTGCGGCCGACTGGACGATCCCGCAGGCGTGGGACCTCTACAGCGCGGCTGAACATGCGATGTGGGACAGGCTGTTCGCGCGCCAGTCCGCCATGCTGCCCGACCGGGTGGTGCCCGAGTTCATGGCCGGGCTCGACATATTGCGCATCAACCGCCCCGGCATCCCCAATTTCGAGGAGCTGTCCGATCGGCTGATGCGGGCGACCGGCTGGCAGGTGGTCGCCGTGCCGGGGCTGGTGCCGGATCGGATCTTCTTCGAGCATCTGGCCAATCGCCGCTTCGTCGCCGGCCGCTTCATCCGCACCCCCGACCAGATCGATTATCTGCAGGAGCCGGACATTTTCCACGATGTCTTCGGCCATGTGCCGCTGCTTGCGAACCCGGTCTTCGCCGACTATATGCAGGCCTATGGCCAGGGTGGCCTGCGCGCCGCCGACCTGGGTGCGATCGAGCGGCTGGCCCGGCTCTACTGGTACACGGTCGAGTTCGGCCTCATTCGCCGGCCCGAGGGGCTGCGCCTCTATGGCGCGGGCATCGTCTCCTCCTATGGCGAATCCGTCTTCGCGCTCGACGATCCCTCGCCCAATCGGCTCGGCTTCGATCTCAGGCGGCTGATGCGCACCCGCTATCGGATCGACGATTACCAGCAGAGCTATTTCGTCATCGACAGTTTCGAGGATCTGCTGCGCCAGACGGTCGAGACCGACTTCGCCCCGCTTTATGCGCAACTGGCGGGGCAGCCCGATTTCGCCACCGACGCGATCACCGACACCGACATCATCTACACCCGTGGCACCCAGGCCTATGCCCGTGCCCGCGCTTCTGAGGTTCTATGACAGACACGACCCTTCTTGCCCCGGCGCCCGGCCGGTCCCTGTTCGGTGCGCTCGATCGCCAGGCGCCCGACGCGCTGCTGGGGCTGATCGCGCAATATCGCGCCGATCCGCGCACCGACAAGATCGACCTGGGCGTCGGCGTCTATCGCGACGAGGCGGGCGCGACCCCGGTGATGCGCGCGGTGAAGGCCGCCGAAGCGCTGCTGCTGGCTGAGCAGGGCAGCAAATCCTATCTGGGGCCGGAGGGCGACACGGGCTTTGTCGATCTGCTCGCCGCCATCGTCTTTGGCCCGCTTGCCGGGTCCGACCGAATCGCCGGGGTGCAGACGCCGGGCGGCACCGGCGCGCTGCGGCTGGGCGCCGACCTCATCGCCCGCGCCCGCGCCGGTGCCACCGTGTGGATCGGCGATCCGACCTGGCCCAATCATGCGCCGATCTTCCGCGAGGCCGGGCTGACGCTGGCCTCGCACCGTTTCCTGGATGGTGCCGGCGCGGTCGATTTCGACGCGATGCTTGCCGATCTGGCCGCTGCGCAGGCCGGCGACGTGCTGCTGCTCCATGGCTGCTGCCATAATCCGACCGGCGTCGATTTCAGCGCCGATCAATGGGCGGCGATCGCCGATCTGTGCGCGGCGCGGGGCCTGATCCCGTTCATCGACCTCGCCTATCAGGGTCTGGGCGACGGGCTGGAGGCGGACGCCGCTGCCACGCGGCAGATGCTGGCCGCCGTGCCCGATGCGCTGGTCGCCTATAGCTGCGACAAGAATTTCGGCCTCTATCGCGAGCGGGTGGGCGTGCTGTGGGTGCAGGGGGCGAATGCCGCGCTGACCGCGCTGGCCTTCTCCAACATCGTCGCGCTGGCGCGCGGCATCTGGTCGATGCCGCCCGATCATGGCGCGGCGATCGTGCGCACCATCCTGGAACGGCCGGCGATGCGCGCCGAATGGATGAGCGAGCTGGACCAGATGCGCACCCGCATCAATGCGCTGCGCGCTGCGCTGGCCGCGGCCCATCCGCAGCTGGCCGCCATTGCCGGCCAGCGCGGCATGTTCGCGATGCTACCGGTCAGCGCCGCCGCCGTCGCCGCGATGCGCGCCGACCATGGCATCTACATGGCCGGCAATGGCCGCATCAACATCGCCGGGCTGCGGCTCGACACCATCCCCGCCTTCGTTGCCGGCCTTTCGCCGCATCTGCCTTCTGCCTGAGGACCCCGTCATGACCATCGATCCCGCCAACCCGCTGGGCCTCAACGGCTTCGAGTTCGTCGAATTCACCTCGCCCGAGCCCGAGAAGATGGCCGCGCAGTTCGAGCAGCTGGGCTTCACCGCGACCCACCGCCACCCGTCCAAGAATATCACCCGCTACAAGCAGGGGCGGATCAACCTGATGCTCAATCGCGACGATGCCGGGCGGGTCGCTGCGTTCCGTGGCGAACATGGCCCCTCGGCCAGCGCCATGGCCTTTCGCGTTGCCGATCCCGATGCGGCGCTGCGCTGGGCGCTCGACCATGGTGGCAAGCCGACGGACGAGAATGACACCGTGATCCAGGGGATTGGCGGATCCTATCTCTATTTCATGCCCGATGGCGGCGATCCCTATGCCGACTGGGCCGAGTTCCCCGGCTGGCGGGAAGCCGAAGCGCGCAACAATGTCGGCCTCGACCTGCTCGACCATCTGACCCACAATGTGAAGCGCGGCCAGATGCGGGTGTGGAGCGAATTTTACCGCACCCTCTTCGGCTTCGAGGAGCAGAAATATTTCGATATCAAGGGCAAGGCGACCGGCCTGTTCAGCCAGGCGATGATCGCCCCGGACAAGGCGATCCGCATTCCCCTGAACGAGAGCCAGGACGACAAGAGCCAGATCGAGGAGTTCATCCGCGACTATAATGGCGAGGGCATCCAGCATATCGCTCTCACCACCGC
Source organism: Sphingobium sp. LF-16 (assembly GCF_003711185.1). NCBI lineage: Bacteria > Pseudomonadati > Pseudomonadota > Alphaproteobacteria > Sphingomonadales > Sphingobiaceae > Sphingobium > Sphingobium sp. LF-16. The sequence continues at coordinate 3,951,761 of NZ_CP029335.1, forward strand.
CAATATCTATGACACGGTCGAGCGGCTGCGCGCGCGTGGGGTGCGGCTGCAGGACACGATCGAGACCTATTATGAGCTGGTCGACCAGCGCGTGCCGGGCCATGGCGAGGATCTGGAACGTCTGAAGCGCAACCGCATTCTGATCGACGGCAATGTCGGCGAGGAGGGCATCTTGCTGCAGATATTCACCGAGACGATGTTCGGCCCGATCTTCTTCGAGATCATCCAGCGCAAGGGCAATGAAGGCTTTGGCAATGGCAATTTCCAAGCCCTCTATGAATCGATCGAGCTGGACCAGATCCGTCGCGGCGTGATCACCGTCAATGAATGATGCGCCGCCCCGGATGATGAGCGGCTTCGGCAATCATTTTTCGACCGAGGCGGTGGAAGGCGCGCTGCCGATGGGGCGCAATTCGCCCCAGCGCGTGCCCTATGGCCTCTATGCCGAGCAATTGTCCGGCACCGCCTTCACCGCGCCACGATCGGAGAACCGGCGCAGCTGGCTCTATCGCATGCGGCCGGCGGCATCGCATCCATCCTTCGCGCCTTATGATGCTGCAGCCTTGCTGCGCAGCGCGCCGTTCGACGAAGTGCCGCCCTCACCCAACCGGCTGCGCTGGAACCCGCTGCCGCTGCCTGCGGATGACGTCGATTTCATCGACAGCCTCACCAGCTATGCCGGCAATGGCGATGTCGCGGCCGGGCAAGGCTGCGCCGTGCATCTCTACGCCGTGACCGCCTCGATGGTCGATCGCGCCTTCGTCTGCGCAGATGGCGAGATGCTGATCGTGCCGCAGCAGGGCGCGCTGCGCATCGTCACCGAGTTGGGCGTGATCGACGTCGCGCCGTTGCAGATTGCGCTGATCCCGCGCGGTGTCCGCTTCCGGGTCGAGCTGATCGAAGGCGCGGCGCGGGGCTATGTCTGCGAAAATTACGGCGCGCCCTTCCGATTGCCCGATCTGGGGCCGATCGGCGCCAATGGCCTCGCCAATCCCCGCGATTTCGAGGCGCCGGTCGCGGCCTATGAGGATGTCGAGCGGCCATTCGCCCTGATACAGAAGTTCATGGGCCGCCTGTGGATAACCATGCTGGACCATAGCCCGTTCGATGTCGTCGCCTGGCACGGCAATCTGACGCCGCTGCACTATGACCTCACCCGTTTCAACACGATCAACACGGTCAGTTTCGACCATCCCGATCCCTCGATTTTCACGGTGCTGACCTCGCCCAGCGAGACGCCGGGCACCGCCAATATCGATTTCGTCATCTTCCCGCCGCGCTGGATGGTGGCGGAGGACACGTTCCGGCCGCCCTGGTTCCACCGCAATGTGATGAGCGAGCTGATGGGGCTGATCCATGGCGAATATGATGCCAAGGCGGGCGGTTTCGCGCCCGGCGGCGCGTCGCTGCACAATGGCATGGCCGGCCATGGCCCCGACCGCGCGAGCTATGACAAGGCGATCGCTGCCGACCTGGCACCTCAGCGCATCGCCGACACCATGGCCTTCATGTTCGAAAGCCGGATGGTGCTGCGTCCCACGCGCTGGGCGATGGAAAGCCCGCTGCTGCAGCCCGATTATGATGAGTGCTGGTCCGGCTTCCGCAAGGCCCAGCTTCCCCCGATGAACGAGACCCCATGAGCTATTGGCACATAGACGAGACCCATGATCCCGCCCGCACCAGCTGGGTCGACAGCGCGCAGGATCATGGCGACTTCCCGATCCAGAATCTGCCTTATGGCCTGTTTTCGCCCGCAGGAGCTTCGCCGCGCGCCGGTGTCGCGATCGGCGACGCGATATTGGACCTGGCCGCCTGCGTCAGTGCCGGGCTGATCGACTGCGCGCCGCTGCTGGAAGATCAGCTCAATGCGCTGATGGCGCTGCCGGTGGCGGAGCGGGTCGCCCTGCGCCGCCGGATCAGCATATTGCTGTCGGACCCGGCCCATCGCCCGGCGGTCGAGCCGCTGCTGCACCGGGCCGCAGACTGCACGCTGCACCTGCCGGCGCGGATCGGCGACTATAGCGACTTCTATGTCGGCATCCATCACGCCAACAATATCGGCCGCCAGTTCCGGCCCGACAATCCGTTGCTGCCCAATTATAAATATGTGCCGATCGGCTATCATGGCCGGGCGTCCTCGATTCGCCCGTCGGGCGATCCGTTGGTCCGTCCGCGCGGCCAGCGCAAGCCGCCCGAGGCCGAAGTGCCTGTGGTCGGCCCGACTGCCCGGCTCGACTATGAGCTGGAACTGGGCGTGTGGATCGGCGCCGGCAATGATCTGGGCAGCCCGATCCCCATCAGCGAGGCGGCCGATCATGTCGCCGGCTTCTGCCTGCTCAACGACTGGTCGGCGCGCGATTTCCAGGCGTGGGAATATCAGCCGCTCGGGCCCTTCCTGGCCAAGAATTTCCATTCGACCATCTCGCCCTGGGTGGTGACGCCCGAGGCGCTGGCGCCGTTCCGCATCGCCCAGCCGCCCCGGCCGGAAGGCGATCCCGCGCCGCTGCCTTACCTCAGCGATGCCGACGATCAGGCCCATGGCGCGCTGGCGCTGACCTTGGAAGTGTATCTCTCCACCCAGGCGATGCGCGACGCGGGCCAGCCGTCGATGCGGCTCAGCCAGGGGCCGGCGAGCAACATGTACTGGACCGTCAGCCAGATCGTCACCCATCATGCCTCCAATGGCTGCAACCTGATGCCGGGCGACCTGCTGGGCAGCGGCACCATCTCCGCCCCGACGCGCGATGGCTATGGCAGCCTGATGGAAATCAGCAGCGGCGGCCGCGAGCCGATCAGCCTGCCATCGGGCGAGACGCGCAGCTTCCTGGAGGATGGCGACGAGGTGACATTGCGCGCCACCGCGTCGGCCCCCGGCCATGTGTCGATCGGCTTTGGCGAATGCCGCGCGATGATCGTGCCGGCGCGATGAGCGACCTCACCCTTCATGGCTATTGGCGGTCAAGCGCGAGCTATCGCGTGCGGATCGCGCTGGCCCTGAAGGGTGTCGACTATGCGCAGGTCGCCCATGACCTGCGCAGCGGTGCGCAGCGGGCACCCGACTATCAGGCGCTGGCGCCGCAGGGGCTGGTGCCCGCACTGGTCGATGGCGACAGCGTGCTGACGCAGAGCGGCGCGATCCTGGAATGGATCGAAGCGCGCTGGCCGCAGCCGTCCTTGCTGCCCGCCGACCCCGGCGATGCCGCGATCGTCCGTGCCATGGCCGGCATCATCGCCTGCGATATCCATCCGCTCGGCAATCTGCGCGTGTTGCAGGCGCTGCGGCAGGATTTTGGTGCCAGCGAGAATCAGGTCCGCGCCTGGATCGGCCGCTGGACCGGCGAGGGCTTCGCCGCGCTCGAAACGCTGATCGCCCGTCACGGCGGCACCTATGCGTTCGGGGACCGCCCCAGCTTCGCCGACTGCCATATCGTGCCCCAGCTCTACAATGCCCGGCGCTTCGGCGTCGACCTGACGCCCTTTCCGCGGCTGTGCGCCGTGGACGCGGCGGCATGCGCGCTCCCCGCCTTTGCCGCCGCGCACCCCGATCGCCAGCCCGACTCTGACATATGAGCGTCAGTGACACGCGCCTGTTCGCGACGCCGGCGGGTGTGCGCCTCTGCCCGATCGCGCAGATCGCCGATGGCAAGGCGCGCAATTTCGTGCTGCAGATGCGCGCCGGCCGCTTCCATGGCTTTGCCGTGCGGGATGGCGATCATGTCGCCGGCTTTGTCGATCAATGCCCCCATGCCGGCCTGCCGCTCGCGCAGCAGCTCGATGATTATCTGACCCCGGATGGCAGCCATATAAGATGTAGCTGGCACGGCGCCCTGTTCCGCCGCGACGATGGCGCCTGCGTCGGCGGCCCTTGTGTCGGCCAGCGCCTTACGCCCTGGCCGCTCGCCATGGCCGATGGCTGGATTGTCACCGCTGCCCAAAGCGACTAGGAACCGGCCCAGGGACGGCGCTTCGCATCGTCCCGACATGATCGCGCCGGTGCCCCCACGGGGGCTTAAAATGGGAAGGCGGTGCGGATGCCATGGCATCCAAGTCCGCAGCTGTCCCTGCAACTGTGAGCGGCGAGCGTGATGAACAAGGCTGTCCCCGATGCGGGATTAGCAGCCACTGGGCCGGACGCTAAATCATGCGAGGCCTGGGAAGGCCGTTCCTCCCGCTATGACCCGCAAGCCAGGAGACCTGCCAGCGTTTAGGTCGCTCTTGCTTTGGTCCAGGGGATGGCCGGGGCACGGTGTTCCGTCTGAGCGACAGGTTGGCGGCTGGAGCCGCGCGGTCACGCATCTGCGGGCGAACAAGCGCCCGTCCGCGATGCCGGCCGGCCGTGCGTTCGCGCCCGGTTCGCTCCCGCCCCGGTTGCTCCGGCGCGCGAGTATTTGTCATGGCCAACACTGCATCTGCCAAGATTCCGACCACCGTCATCACCGGCTTCCTGGGCGCGGGCAAGACCACGCTGATCCGCCACCTGCTGGAAAATGCGAAGGGGCGCCGCCTGGCCCTCATCATCAACGAATTTGGCGATGTCGGCGTCGACGGCGAACTGGTGAAGGGCTGCAACGACGCCGCCTGCCCGGAAGAGGATATTGTCGAGCTGGCCAATGGCTGCATCTGCTGCACCGTGGCCGACGATTTCCTGCCGACCATGACCGCGCTGCTCGACCGGCCGAGCCCGCCCGACCATATCATCATCGAGACGTCGGGGCTGGCCCTGCCCAAGCCGCTGGTCAAGGCCTTCCAGTGGCCCGACATCCGCACCCGCGCCACGGTGGACGGGGTGGTCGCGCTGATCGACGCCGATGCGGTCGCTGCCGGTCGCTTTGCCACCGACGAGGCGGCGCTGGCCGCCGCGCGTGCCGCCGATCCCAATCTGGACCATGACAGCCCGCTGGAGGAATTGTTCGAGGATCAGCTCGCCTGTGCCGATATGGTGGTGCTGAACAAGAGCGACCTGGTCGATGCCGACACGCTGGCCGCGGTCGAGGCGCAGGTCGATGCCGAGACGCGGCCCGGCGTAAAGATCGTCCGCGCCGCCCATGGTGCGGTCGATATCGGCGCGCTGCTGGGCATCGTCGCGGCGGCGGAGGATGATCTCGACGCCCGGCCCTCGCACCATGAGGCGGAGGGCGAGGATCATGACCATGATGATTTCGACAGCTTCGTCGTCGGCGGCGATGCGGTTGTCGATCCCGACACGCTGGTGGAGGCGCTGTCCGCGCTGATCGCCACCCATGACGTGCTGCGCGTCAAGGGCATGGTCGCGGTCGCGGGCAAGCCGATGCGGCTCGTCGTGCAGGCGGTCGGCCCGCGCATCCAGCATTTCTTCGACCGTCCCTGGCAGCCGCAGGAAGCGCGCCGCACCCAGCTGGTGGTGATCGGCCAGAAGGGGCTGGACCGCGCCGCGATCGAGGCCGACATCCAGGCCGTGCTCGGCTGATGCATCTTCTGTCCGCCACGCCGGGAACGATCAGCGACGGCGAGGAGGCGATCGACCTCGACCAGCCGCCCGGCGACATCGTCATCCTGACCGTGGCGGACAGCGACCTGGCCTGTTTCGCCGCCGCCGCCGCGCGCCTGCCCGATGACGCGCCGACCGTGCGGCTGGCCAATCTGCTGCAGCTCAAACATCCCTATTCGGTCGATCTCTATGTCGAGAAGGTGATCGCCAAGGCGCGCTTCGTCTGCGTCATCCTGCTCGGCGGCAAAAGCTATTGGCCCTATGGCGTGGACGAGATTGCGCAGGTCGCGCGCGAACGCGGCATCGCCTTCGCCGCGATCGCCGACGGGCGCGAGGGCGATCCCGCGCTGGACCTCGCCTCCACCGTGCCGGCGGCGATGCGCGAGCAGTTGCGGGACTATCTGCGCCAGGGCGGCACCGCCAATGCTTTGTCCTTCCTGCGCTGCGCCGCCCGGCTGACCGGCGCGGATGCGGGCGACCCCAATCATCCGCTGCCGATCGCCGACGCGGGCCTCTATTTGCCCGGCCATGACCGGCCCGGCGTGGCGGAACTGCGCGCGACCTGGGTCGAGGGGCGGCCGGTGGCGCTGCTGATCTTCTACCGCGCTTTGGTGGTCGCCGGCACGCTGAGCGCGGTCGATGCGATGGTCGCGGCCCTTGGCGCGCGCGACTTCAACGTTGCCGCCGTGCATGTCCGCGCGCTGCGCGAGCCGTTCGTGCGCGACTGGCTCGGCGGGCTGCTGGCCGACATCGCGCCCGACATCATCGTCAATGCGACCAGCTTCGCCGCCTCGTCGTCGTCCGAGCCGCGCGTGCCGGGCATCTTGGAACAGGCCGACTGCTCGATCCTGCAGACCGCCTTTGCCGGGGTCGAGGAAGGCAGCTGGCGCGGGTCCGCCCGTGGCCTTGGCCCGCGCGACCTGGCGATGAATGTCGCCCTGCCGGAAGTGGACGGGCGCCTCTTCACCCGCGCCGTCGCCTTCAAGGCGGCCGAGCGGTTCGATGAACGCACCCAGTGTGGCATCGTCGTACCGCGCGTGGCACCCGACCGGGTCGCCTTCGTCGCCGATCTGGCGCGCAACTGGGCGGCACTGCGCCGCACTGCGCCGGCCGAGCGCCGGGTCGCGCTGGTGCTGGCCAATTATCCCAATCGCGATGGGCGGATCGGCAATGGCGTGGGTCTCGACACGCCGGCCAGCGCCGCCGCGATCCTGTGCCGGCTGGGTGAGGCCGGCTATGCGATCGGCGACGCCCCGCGCGACGGCGCCGCGCTGATGCGGCTGATGACCGGCGGCGTCACCAATGATCGGGCGTCGCTGGATCGGCCGGGCGAGGTCCGCCTGTCGCTCGATATCTATCGCGCGGCCCTTGCCGCTCTGCCCGACAGCGCGCGTGACGCCATGGTCGATCGCTGGGGACCGCCGGAAGCCGATCCCTTCGTGCGCGACGGAGCGTTTCGCCTTGCCGTCCATCGCTTTGGCCATGTCGCGATCGCGGTGCAGCCGGCGCGCGGCTATAATATCGATCCCAAGAGCAGCTATCATGACCCCGCGCTGCCGCCGCCCCACGCCTATCTCGCCTTTCATGTCTGGCTGGCGCAGGACTTCGGCGCGCAGGCGCTGGTCCATGTCGGCAAGCATGGCAATCTGGAATGGCTGCCGGGCAAGGCGGTGTCGCTTTCGGCCGACTGCTTCCCCGAAATCTGCGCCGGGCCGGTGCCGCAACTCTATCCCTTCATCGTCAATGATCCGGGCGAGGGGACACAGGCCAAGCGCCGCATCGGCGCCGTCATCCTCGACCATCTGACCCCGCCGCTGACGCGGGCGGAAAGCTATGGGCCGCTCAAGCAGCTGGAAGCGCTGGTGGACGAATATTATCTTGCCGCTGGCATGGACCCGCGCCGGCTCGACCGGCTGCGCCGCGATATCATCGACCTCGCCCGCAGCCAGGGGCTGGACAAGGATGCCGGCGCCGCCGGCGACGATGACGACGCGCTCGCCGCGATCGACAATTATCTGTGTGAGCTGAAGGAATTGCAGATCCGCGACGGGCTGCATGTCTTCACCGCTTCGCCGCAAGGGCGGCTGCGACGCGACCTGCTGATCGCGCTGGCGCGCACCCCGCGTGGCCTGGAGCATCCGGGGCAGGCGTCGCTGCTGCGGGCGCTGGCCGATGATCTGGGGCTGGGTTTCGATCCGCTCGATTGCGTGCTGGGGGCGCCATGGCATGGGCCGCGTCCGGCGGCGCTGGCCGACTTATCCACAGATGCCTGGCGCACATATGGGGACATGGTCGAGCGGCTGGAACTGCTGGCGGCGGCGCTGGTCGACGGCGCGGCGCCGGTCGGCCCGGCTAGCGCCGCCGTGCTGGCGGCGATCGCCGATGATCTGGCGCCGCGCGTCGATGCCTGTGGCCCGCGCGAGGCGGCGGCCCTGCTGGCGGGACTCGACGGGCGGTTCGTGCTGCCGGGGCCATCGGGCGCGCCGACGCGCGGCCGGCCCGACGTGCTGCCGACCGGGCGCAATTTCTTTTCGGTCGATACCCGCGCGGTGCCGACCGCGGTCGCCTGGGATCTGGGCCAGCGATCGGCGCAATTGCTGGTCGACGATTATCTCCAGCGCGAGGGCGACTATCCCCGTGCCATCGCCCTGTCCGCCTGGGGCACGGCGAACATGCGCACCGGCGGCGATGATATTGCGCAGGCGCTGGCGCTGATGGGGGTGCGGCCGCGCTGGGAATGGAGTTCGGGGCGGGTCGTCGGCTTCGAGATGATGACGCTGGCCGAGTTGGGTCGGCCGCGCGTCGACGTGACCTTGCGCGTCTCAGGCTTCTTCCGCGACGCCTTTCCCGAACAGATCGACCTTATCGACAGCGCCGCCCGCGCGGTGATGGCGCTCGATGAGCCGGACGAGGATAACCCCGCCGCCGCCCGGCATCGCGCCGAACAGGCGGCGCTGGTGGCGGACGGTGCCGATGCGGCGGAGGCCGCGCGCCGCGCCGGTGCCCGCGTGTTCGGATCGAAACCCGGCGCCTATGGCGCGGGACTGCAGGCGATGATCGACGAGAAGATCTGGCACAGCCGCGCCGATCTGGCGGACGTCTATCTCGACTGGGGCGGCTATGCCTATGGCGCAGGGGTGGAGGGCGACAGCGAACGCAGCCTGTTCGCCACCCGCCTGGCCCAGGCCGACGCGGTCGTCCAGAACCAGGATAATCGCGAGCATGACTTGCTCGACAGCGACGATTATTATCAGTTCGAAGGGGGCATCGCCGCCGCCATCGAGCATCTTAAAGGTGCCAAGCCGCTCAGCTATCATAATGACCATAGCCGCCCGGAACGGCCGGTGATCCGCACGCTGGAGGACGAGATCGGCCGCATCGTCCGCGCCCGCGTCACCAACCCCAAATGGATCGCCGGCGTCATGCGCCATGGTTACAAGGGCGCGTTCGAGATCGTCGCCTCGGTCGACTATCTCTTCGCCTTCGCCGCCACCACCCATGCGGTACGCGATCATCATTTCGACGCCGTCCACGCCGCCTTCATCGAGGATGAGGCCGTGCGCGCCTTCATGGCCGACGCCAATCCCGCCGCCCTGCGCGAGACCGCCGCCCGGCTGGCCGAGGCGCTGGAACGCGGTCTGTGGAAATCCAAGTCCAACAGCGCGGGCATGCTGCTCGCCGAGCTTTCTGGAGAGTGACGATGGTCGAACGCACCGACGAACAGCATGCGGAAAAAATGAAGAAGAAGCAGGCTGCCCATGACAAGATCATGGCGACCAAGACCCAGGAAAAGGGGCTGCTGATCGTCCATACCGGCAAGGGCAAGGGCAAGACCACGGCGGCGCTGGGCATGGTCGTCCGCATGATCGGCCATGGCAAGAAGGTCGGCGTGGTCCAGTTCGTGAAGGGCGCGATGACCACCGGCGAGAAGGCGGTGTTCGATGCCTTCCCCGAACAGGTCGAATTCAAGCCGATGGGCGAGGGCTTCACCTGGAACACCCAGGATCGCAGCCGCGACATCGCGCTGGCGCGTGAGGCGTGGGACGAGGTGAAGCGCATGGTCGCCGACCCCGATTATGCGATGGTGCTGGCCGATGAGCTCAATATCGTGCTGCGCTACGACTATCTGCCGCTGGACGAGGTGCTGGCGGTGCTGACCGCCAAGGACGACATGAAACATGTCGTCGTCACCGGCCGCAATGCGCCCGAGGCGCTGATCGAGGCGGCCGACCTGGTGACCGAGATGACCATGATCAAGCATCCCTTCCGCAGCGGGGTGAAGGCGCAGGCCGGCATCGAATATTGATGCAGGCCTTCGATCCCGATTTCTGCGCGACGCTGACCGACCTGCTGACCTGGCGCCGCGACGTGCGCCATTTCCGCACCGATCCGCTGGACGAGGCGATGGTGCTGGAGCTGCTGACGCTGGCGCAACTGGCGCCCTCGGTCGGCAACAGCCAGCCCTGGCGCTTCGTTCGGGTAAGGACGCCAACGCTGCGCGCGACACTGGCTGATCATGTCGATGCCGAGCGGGAGCGGGCCACCAGCCAGATCGCCGACGCGACCCGGCATGACGCCTATCGTGCGCTGAAGCTGCATGGTCTGGGCGAGGCGCCGGAGATCATCGCGGTCTTCTGCGACGATGCGACATCGGCCGGCGCGGGGCTGGGCGCGGCGACCATGCCGCAGACCCGGCTCCATTCGGTGGTGCTGGCGATCCACACGCTGTGGCTGGCGGCGCGGGCGCGCGGGCTGGCGCTCGGCTGGGTATCGATCCTCGACCCGGCCTTCGTCGCGCGGGCGCTGGCAGTGCCCGACGACTGGACCTTCGCCGCCCTGCTATGCCTGGGCCATCCCGAAGCGGTCGCCGACACGCCCGAACTGGACCGGCTCGGCTGGCAGGCCCGGCTCGATCCGCTGGCGCAGATCAGCGAGTGCTGACCATTTATTGCGGGGCGACCTCGAACATGTCCTCGATCCCCGGCTCTTCGGGCATGTCGTCGCGTTCGGTCGCCTGGCGCGCCCACATGGTGGCGTAGAGACCGTCGGCGCGGACCAGATCGGCATGGCGGCCGCGCTCGACGATGCGGCCGGCGTCCAGCACGATGATCTCGTCGGCATCGACCACGGTCGACAGGCGATGGGCCACCACCAATGTCGTGCGCTTGCGGCTGATGTCGCGCAGCACGGTCTGGATCTCGGTCTCGGTGCGGCTGTCGAGCGCGCTGGTCGCCTCGTCCAGCACCAGTAGCGGCGGGTCTTTCAGCAGGGTGCGGGCGATGGCGACGCGCTGTTTCTCGCCGCCCGACAGCTTGAGGCCGCGTTCGCCGACGCGGGTGTCATAGCCCTGCGGCAGGCTCATGATGAAATCATGGATCGACGCCGCCTTGGCTGCGGCCTCGATCTCATCCTGACTCGCGCCTTCGCGGCCATAGCCGATATTATAGCCGACCGTGTCGTTGAACAGGACCATGTCCTGCGGCACGATGCCGATCGCGGCGCGCAGCGATGCCTGCGTCACGGCGGAGATGTCCTGCCCGTCGATCGACACGGTGCCGCCCTGGATATCGTAGAAGCGGAACAGGATGCGGGCGATGGTCGACTTGCCCGCGCCCGAGGGACCGACGATGGCCAGCGTCTTGCCCGCCGGCACCGCGAAGCTGACGCCATGGAGGATCTCGCGCTCGGGATCATAGCCGAAGCGGACAGCGTCGAAGCGGACGGCGCCGCCCGCAACCTGCAGCGCCGGGGCACCAGGCACGTCGGCAACTTCGGTCTCGGTATCGATCAGCTTGTACATCGCCTCCATGTCGATCAGGCCCTGGCGGATGGTGCGATAGACCATGCCGAGCAGGTCGAGCGGGCGGAACAGCTGCGACAGGAGGGTGTTCACCAGCACCACGTCGCCAGTGGAGAACTGCCCCCGGCTCCAGCCCCAGACGGTATAGGCCATCGCCCCGCCCATCATCAGGTTGGTGATCAGCGACTGACCGATATTGAGCCAGGCGAGGCTGTTTTCCGACTTTACCGCCGCCTTCGCATAGCGGCGCATGGCGTTGCCGTAGCGCCGGGCCTCGCGCTCCTCGGCGCCAAAATATTTGACCGTCTCGAAATTGAGCAGGCTGTCGACGGCATGGGCGACGGCGCTGGTGTCCATGTCCACCATGTCGCGACGCAGCTGGTTGCGCCATTCGGTGACGAGCCGGGTGAACCAGATATAGAGAGCGACCATGGCCAGCGTAGCGGAGACCAGGCCGGGACCGAACTTCACCAGGAAGATGGCGCAGACGGCGAGCAGTTCCAGTACCGTCGGCGCGATGTTGAACAGCAGGAAATAGAGCATCGTGTCGATGCTTTTCGTGCCGCGCTCGACGATCTTGGTGACGGCGCCGGTGCGCCGGTCGAGATGGAAGCGCAGCGACAGCCGGTGGAGATGGACGAAGACATCGTCGGCCAGGCGCCGACCCGCTTCCTGCCCGACCTTCTCGAAAATGGCGTTGCGCAGATTGTCGAACAACACGCCGCCAAAGCGCGCGCCGGCATAGGCCACCACCAGCGCCATGGCGAGGCCGGCGGCCGGCTCCAGCCCCGGCGCCATCCGGTCGATCGCGCCCTTATAGGCGAAGGGCATGGCGAGGGTTACGACCTTGGCCAGCGCGACGAGCCCCAGCGCCACCGCGACACGGCGCCGCAGCGCCGGCGCATCGGCCGGCCAGAGATAGGGGATGAAGCGCCGCAGCGTGGCCCAGGCGGGCGGAAGGGGCGTGGAATCGGGCGTGGCTGGGGGCATTTGTCGCTATTTAGGGCATGACGGGCGGCAATCCAGTGGCGCGGCCATCCGGCCGGCCACGCAAAAGCGTCCCTTGTTGGAGATCATCCGCTTAACTTCGCATATTTCCCGCACATTCTGACATTTTCTTGCGCCCCGCCGATCCTATCGAAAAGTCGGGGACTAGGTGGCAAGAATAGCAAAGCGGGCTGCTGTAGGACAGCATCTTGCCCCGATGCGGCGGCCATGGCAGGCTTCGCCTCCGTCATCCTTCGCCGACAAGGAGCACGGCATGGAACCCTTCAGCGTAGCATTGGCCCCCGAAAGATTGTGGCAGGCGATCAATCCCCTGACCTGGACGCAGAGCGGCGGCCAGGTCGGTCTCATCAATATCGCGCTCGGCCAGACGGCACGCCCGGACATAGAGCGCACGGTGCTGAACGAGGTCGGCAGCTATGGCCGGCAGATCGGCCGGATCGGCGACGCGCTCGAAGTGCTGATCCGCCATTTCGAGACCAAGGATCTGCCACAGGCGGAACGCGACGCGCTGACGATTTTGATGGGCCAGCTGGCCGAGGTCCGCAAGGTCAAGGCGCGCGAGCGGGACGGGTGATATGGGGTTGGAACAAGGCATAGCCCCTCCCTTCCAGGGAGGGGTTGGGGTGGGTTGCGAGCGTAGCGAGCTTCTGCCCTATCGATCGTAGACCGCCGCTGCGCGGCGCACCCACCCCCGGCCCCTCCCTGGAAGGGAGGAGAGTGGGAAACGTCAGATTCTGGTCGTTTTCAGACCATCCTCCCCTGCAAGGGCAGTTCAAGGGAGACCCGTGTCTCCCTTGAACTGGCCGAAGGCCAGACGGAGGGGTGTCGCCCTCTCGATAGCGTGACACCCCTCCACCACTTCGTGGTCCCCTTCGGCAGAGTCGAGTGCCTCTGCCGAACCTTGCAGGGGAGGAATTTACAGCCGCATCTGGTCGAAGCCTGCCAATCCCCACAGGCGTCATCCTGACGAAAGTCAGGAGCCATTCTGCACTGCGCCAGATTGGGATTGCTGAATGGATTCCGGATCAAGTCCGGGATGACGACGACGGAGAGGGCAGTATTGGGCCGTCAGCCATCAATGACGGGAGATAGTTGCTTCCGCTCATCCTCAGCAATGTCGCGCCGGACTTGATCCGGTCGCACGGGTGGGCGCCATCGCCCACCGCTTTCCTATTCGCCCTGTCTCTGGTCTACCCTTGGCGATGCGACAGCGCGTTCCTTCGTCACCCCGTCTTCTCCATCCGGCGCTTGCCCGGCGCGCAACCGGTGCGTGGGTGTGGCGTCGGCGGCGCGCGGCGGGGGCGATCCGGGCGCGGTGCGCGGACCCGCCCCCTGTTGGAGGTGACGCGTCATGGATGCGCGACCGGCGCGTCGCAGAGGCAAAACCGGCGCAAAAGGCCCCGAAAGCCCGTTTACACTGTGAACTTCGGGAGAGGCGTCTTCTACCGGCCCTGGCGCAGGATCGCCGGCGCCTCCCGCCAGGTGCCCGGCGCGATGTCGTCGATCGTCCAGTCGCCAATGCGCCAGCGGACCAGGCGCAGGGTCGGCAGGCCGACCGCCGCAGTCATGCGGCGGACCTGGCGATTGCGGCCTTCGCGGATGGTGAGGCGCAGCCAGCAATCGGGCACGCTCTTGCGGAAGCGCACCGGCGGGTCGCGCGGCCACAGCGCGGGATCGTCGATCCGCTCGACCTCCGCCGGCAGGGTCATGCCGTCCTTGAGCTGCACGCCGCGCCGCAGCGCCGCCAGCGGCGCATCGTCGGGGTCGCCCTCCACCTGGACCAGATAGGTTTTGGGCATCTTGAAGCGCGGGTCGGCGATGCGCGCCTGCAACCGGCCATCATCGGTCAGCAGCAACAGCCCCTCGCTGTCGAGGTCGAGCCGGCCGGCGGGATAGACGCCGGGCTGGTCGACATAGTCGGCCAGGGTCGGGCGCGGCGGGCCGGTGCGCTCATCGCTGAACTGGCAGAGCACGCCATAGGGCTTGTTGAGGAGGATCAGTCGTCCCACGCGTCGTCCTCCTCATCCTCGAACGCGATGCTGCCCTGATTGTGGAGCAGCACCAGCAGGGCGATCGCGGCATCGTCGTCGGCCAGCGCCGGGTCGATCTCCAGCGTCTCGTCCGCGCACAATTGCTGCGCCAGCGCCGCGCTGGCGCCGGTGCAGTCATGCGATGCGCCATCGACGAACAGCAATATGGCGTCTTCCGCCCGGACGAAGGCGAAGCGGCTGGCCGGATTGCGGCGCAGGGGGGCGCCTTCCGCCACCAGCGCCTGCATGGATGCGGCGTCGATCGCCGCTTCGGGCGACCAGTCGATCTCGGGATATTTGCGGGTGCTGCTATATTCGCCGAACCAGCGGGCAAAGCCGGCCGGGTCGGCCAGCTGTTCCAGCACCATTGCCTGCAACCGGGCCAATGCGGCTGGCGCGATCTCGCCGGGATTGGCCTGGCGCGCCAAGGCGGGGTCGGCATAGCGATCATCCTCGCCCAGCCCTTCGAGCAGGCGATCGGTCCAGCCCTCGATCAGTTCGCTGCGCGCCGGCGCGCGAAAGCCGACCGAATAGGTCATGCAATCATCGCCCACCGCGACACCATCATGGGCGATGCCGGGCGGGACGTAGAGGATGTCGCCAGGCTCCAGCACCCATTCGTCGGTTGCGTCGAATTCGGCCAGCAGGCGCAGGTCGGCATGGGGGCGCAGCGGGCTGCTATCGTCGCACGCCTGGCCGATGCGCCAGCGGCGGCGGCCCGCGCCCTGGATCAGGAAGACGTCATATTGATCGAAATGCGGGCCGACGCCGCCGCCGTCGCTGGCATAGCTGACCATGACATCGTCGATCCGCCAGTCGGGGATGAAGCGGAACGGGGCGATCAGCGCGGCGACATCGGGCACCTGATGATCGACCGCCTGCACCAGCAGGGTCCAGGGGCTGGCGCCGAGCGACGCGAAGCGATCTTCGGCCAGCGGCCCCTGTTCCATCGTCCAGTCGCCGTCCGCCTGCACCACCAGCCGCGACTCGACGCCCTCCTCGCAGGCGAGGCCCGCCAGTTCCTCGGGCGCCAGCGGGTTGGTCCATTGCGCCCAGGGATTGCGGATCAGCAGCGGCTTTTGCTGCCAATAGTCGCGCAGGAACAGGTCGATATCGAAATCATGCAGATGCATCGGGGTCTCGCCGGGAAGGGGCGGCGCGCGGCGCGCGCCTGCCATCGGCGCGAACCCTTGCCCCTGTGCCCTGCCAATGTCAAAGCAGACGGGACCGGATCGGCAGGAGGGGCGGGCATGGCCAGGCTGTTGGGGGCGATAATGGCGGGCGGACGCGCGACCCGCTTCGGCAGCGACAAGGCGGCGGCGCTGCTCGACGGCCGGCGTCTGATCGACCATGCGATCGACGCGCTCTCTCCCCATGTCGCCGCGATCGCGATCTGTGGCCGGACCGAGGAAGCCTATCTCAGCCTGCCCGACCGGCCGGGGCCGGACATGGGGCCGCTGGGCGGCCTCAACGCCGCGCTGCATCATGCCCAGGCCCACGGCTTTGACGGCGTGCTGACCAGTGGCTGCGACATGCCCTTCTATCCGGCCGACCTGCCCGCGTTGCTGATCGGCGAGCGGGCGGCGGTCCTCGACGGGCAGCAACTGCTCGGCTGGTGGCCGGCCGCGCTGGCGCCCGAACTGGACGCGCATCTGGCGGAGGATAACAACCGGTCGATCCGGGGATGGCTGGCGCGGATTGGTGCGCGCACCGTGACGCTGCCGGGGCTGATCCTGCCCAACATCAACCGGCCCGATGATCTGGCCGCGATCGGGCGCGATCGGGGGTAGCGCTCCCATTTTTTGCGGCGGGGTGCGAAAAACACTTGTCCCCCCGCGCCATCCTGCCATTGTCCGGCGCGTCGGATGCGGGGAACGGGGATTCCCATGCACCGGACAGGGGCAAGGAGGGGTGCATGGATCTGGTCCATGTCGGCGCGGCGTTGGCGGTGCAGATGGTCGTCATTCTTGGCGCCTGTCGCCTGTCCGGCTGGCTGGTCGGTCGGCTCCTGCGCCAGCCACGGGTGATCGGCGACATGATCGCGGGCATCCTGCTTGGTCCCTCGCTGCTCGGCTGGCTGGCGCCGCAGGCCCAGGCGCTGCTCTTCCCGATCGAGACCCGGCCGCTGCTGCAGTTCGTCGCGCAGGCCGGCATCGGTCTCTACATGTTCCTCGTCGGCCTCGGCTTTCGCCGCGCGCATTTCCATCTTCAGGCGGGCAGCGCCGTTGCGGTTTCGCTGTGCGGCATCATCGCGCCCTTCCTGGGCGCGGTGGCGCTGACCCCCTGGCTGTCGGCCATGGGGCTGTTTGGGCCGACGGTCACGCGGTTCGAGGCGACCCTGTTCATCGGCGTCGCCATTTCCATCACCGCCTTTCCCGTGCTGGCGCGGATCATCCGCGAACGGGGGCTGGGCGGCACGCCGCTGGCCGCGCTGGCGCTGTCGGCCGGGGCGATCGACGATGCGATCGCCTGGTCGATCCTGGCGATCCTGCTTGCCTGCATCGGCGCGGACGGGATGATCGCGGTCCGGGCGCTGGGCGGCGGCGGGCTGTTCGCGATCGTCATGCTGTTCCTGGGGAGCCGGCTGCTGGCGCCGCTCGCTCGCTGGGCAGAGCGGGAAGGGCGGGTCACGCCGGCCATGCTGCTGGTCGTGCTGCTGCTGTTCGGCGGTTGCGCCTGGGCGATGGACATGGCCGGGCTGCATGCCGTGTTCGGCGGCTTCCTGCTGGGGGTGGCGATGCCGCGTGGCATCCTGTCGCAGGGGCTGGCCCGCAGGCTGGAACCGACGACCATCGGTCTGCTGGTGCCGATCTTCTTCACCGTTTCCGGCCTCAATACGCAGGTGACGATGGTTAGCAGCCTGTCGCTGGCGCTGGTCGCGCTGGCGATCCTGGCGGCATCGATCCTGGCCAAGGGGGGCGCCTGCTGGGCGGCGGCGCGGCTGACCGGGCACGACAATGTCACCGCGCTCGCCGTCGGCGCGCTGATGAATGCGCGCGGGCTGATGGAATTGCTGGTCATCAATATCGGCCTGCAGCGCGGCATCATCGGGCCGGAACTGTTCGCGATGCTGGCGCTGATGACGATCGTGACGACGATGATGACGGTTCCGGCGATCGACCGGCTGGCGCGTCGGAAGCGGCTGGGCGGCCCGATTGCCGACGGGCCGGACGATGACCCCACCGCGCGCGCCGTCGCCACGCCCGGTGCTGCCTGACCGATGCGGCGCCCCATCCTGTTTTTCCTTCCGCTGGATTGACCGACATGCATGCAGATTTTCCGACGTCCGACCGGGTGGTGAAGCGGGTTGTCGTCGCCGGCGGCGGCACTGCCGGCTGGGTGACGGCGACCGCGCTGGTCCGCCATCTGGGACCGCTGATCGACATCATACTGGTCGAATCCGACGCGATCGGCACCATCGGCGTGGGCGAATCCACCGTGCCGACCTTCCGCGGCTTCCACCAACTGATGAAGATTCGCGAAGACCGCTTCATGGCCGAGGCGCAGGCGACGGTGAAGCTGGGCATCGAGTTCAAGAATTGGGGGCAGGTCGGCGACCGCTATATCCACCCGTTTGGCACGATCGGGCTGCAATGGAGCTGGATGGCCGATTTCCATCATTTCTGGCTGCATGCCAGGGCGCAGGGCTTTGGCGGCGAGCTGGGCGAATATTGCCTGGAGTGGATGGCGGGCGAGGCCAATCGCATGTCGCTCAGCAGTTCGGTCGCGCCCAGCTACGCCTATCATATCGACGCGGCGCGCTATGCCCGCTTCCTGCGCAGCCTGGCCGAGCCGGCGGGGGTGAAGCGGGTCGAAGGCAAGATCCGCAATGTCGAACTGACGCCCGAGAGCGGCCATATCGCGGCGCTGGTGCTGGAATCGGGCACGCGGATCGAGGGTGACCTGTTCATCGACTGCACCGGCTTTCGATCGCTGTTGCTGAGCGAGGCGCTGGGTGTCGGCTTCGAGGATTGGGGCCAGTGGATCCGCACCGACCGCGCGGTCGCGGTCCAGTCCACCTCCGACGGTCCGGCCCAGCCCTATACTTCGGCAATCGCGCATGAGGCGGGCTGGCGTTGGCGCATCCCGCTGCAGCATCGCGACGGCAACGGCTTCGTCTTCGCCAGCGATTTCATGTCCGACGACGAGGCGCATGCCCGGCTGCTGGCGGAGATCGAGGGGGAGCCGATCGTCGACCCGTGGCTGGTGCGGTTCAAGACCGGCACGCGGACCAGGGCCTGGCACAAGAACTGCGTTGGCCTGGGACTAGCCGGCGGCTTCATCGAGCCGCTCGAATCGACCAGCATCCACCTGATGATGGCGGCGGTGACGCGGCTGATCGAGGATTTCCCCTTCCACGGGTTCGACGACGCGCTGCTCGACCATTTCAACCGCAAGTCACGGCTGGAATTCGAGAATATCCGCGACTTCATCATCCTTCACTATCATGTGACCCAGCGCGACGATTCCCCCTTCTGGGATCATTGCCGGACGATGGAGATACCCGACAGCCTGAAGGAAAGGCTGGCGCTGTGGCAGGAAAATGGCCGCGCCTATCAATTGGGGCATGAGCTGTTCCGCGTCGACAGCTGGTCGTCGGTGTTGCTGGGTCAGCGCATGCACCCGCGCGGCTATCATCATGTCGCGGCGATGATGCCCGAACCGCAGCTGCGCGAGGAACTCGCGCGGATGCGCAAGGACATTGCGGGGGTCGTCGCGGAGATGCCCAGCCATCGCGAATTTCTGCGTCGCTATTGCCCTGCAGAATTGGCCTAGTCAAAAAATGCGCATCGGTAGACTATTTTTTGCAATGCACAATAAAACATAAAAATCTATTATTTTCAGTCAAATATAAATCTGTAAATCAAACCCTTAGGGACTTTAACCGATCACAGCATCATAATTGACAACGCTGACCATTAGGCTAGCATGAACGTCCAATAAGGCTCGATGTGGGCGAGCTGTTAAAAAAGGGAGGATTCTGAAATGGGTTTACCATATTCCAGATTCATGCGTTGCGCGTCTCTGATAGCGCTAACGTATAGCGTTACACCAACAATGGCGCAGGCGCAGGACGCCGCCGTCCAGAATGCCGAAGCCGACATCATCGTCACCGGCGTGCGTGCCAGCCTTGATCGCGCGATCGACATCAAGCGCAATTCGAGCGGTGTGGTCGATGCCATTTCGGCCGAAGATATCGGCAAGTTCCCCGACACCAACCTGGCGGAATCGCTGCAGCGTATCACCGGCGTGTCGATCGATCGCGTCAATGGCGAAGGGTCTCAGGTCACAGTCCGCGGCTTTGGCGGCGGCTTCAACCTGGTGACGCTGAACGGGCGCGCGCTGCCATCGGCCAATGTCACCTCCGTCGGCGGCGACCAGAATGCCGACTATTCGTCGGGCACCAGCCGCTCCTTCGATTTCGGTAATCTGGCGTCGGAAGGCGTCAGCACGCTGGAAGTCTACAAGACTGGCCGTGCGGCGATCCCGTCGGGTGGTATCGGCGCGTCGATCAACGTGATCACCCGCAAGCCGCTCGACGCGCGCGAGGCGGGCTTCAGCGGCACGATCGGCGTCAAGGCGCTCTATGACACCAGCGTCGAGAAGAGCCTGAGCGATCCGGCCAAGATCACGCCCGAAGCATCGGGCCTGCTGAGCTGGCGCGACGAGAATGAAGTGTTCGGCGTGTCGATCTTCGGCAGCTACCAGAAGCGCAATTTCTCGACCCGCGGCGCGACCGTCAACAACTGGAACATCCGTCGCTACAGCCAGTTCGCCGATCCGGCCAATGGCTTCGTCAACGCCAATACCCAGATCAGCAACGCGCCGACCGACCCCAACACTTTGGTGTCGGTGCCCAATGACAGCAGCTATTATTATTCGCAGGGCTCGCGCGAGCGCATCAACGGATCGGCGGTCATGCAATTCCGACCGACCGAGACGCTGACCTTCACCGCCGACGCTTTGTTCGCCCAGAACAAGCAGCGGGAACAGCGCGCCAGCCAGGGCAACTGGTTCAACCGGCCCTTCGCCCAGGTGGAGTTTGACGGCAATCCGGTGGTCGCCACGACCAGCTATCTGCAGGAGAATATCGCAGGCGTGAAGGACGCGGCCTTCGAACAGGCCGAACGCGGCGTGCGCAACCGGCTGCAGGATTATGGCCTGAACGCCAAATGGGAAATCAACGACCGCGTCACCCTGTCGATCGACGGCCATACCGGCCTGGCGCAAAGCTCGCCGGACAATCCCAATGGCGTCAGTTCGACGCTGGTGGGCCTGGGCGCGCCGATCGTGGCGTCGCAGTCGGCCGATTTCAGCGGCGTCATCCCGGTCCAGTCGATCACCATCAACGATGCCCTGCGCGGCAATAATAATGGCGTGCTGGATCTGGGTGATCTGGGGTCGCAGATGGGCCGCACCGTGTCCTCGGCGCAGCGCCAGCGGCTCAACGAGATCCGCGCCGACCTGGGCTGGGAACTGGATGATGGCGGCAGCCGCTTCGATGTCGGCGCCAATTACCGCACGTCCAAGATGCGCCAGACCCGCACCCAGACGCAGCAGACGCTGGGCGACTGGGGCATCAGCAATGTCGGCGATATCGCATCGGTCGCGCCGGGCGTGCTGCAGGAATATTGCCTGGTCTGCAAGTTCGACAATTTCGATGCCAAGGGCCAGGGCGCGACGCTGACCGCCTTCCAGGGCAGCGCCGTCGATCTCTATAATGCGCTGTCGCCTTATTATGCCCAGCGCGGCAATGCGATCGGCATCACCCAGCAGGAAGATAACCGGGTCAAGGAGGATATCTGGTCCGCCTATGGCCAGTTGACCTGGAAGGGCGAACTGGCGGGCCGTCCGGCATCGCTGGTGGTCGGCGCACGTTACGAACGGACCAAGGTGCGCTCGACTTCGCTGGTGGCGGTGCCGCAGGCGATCAACTGGGTATCGGACAACGACTTCACCCTGGTGGTGTCGGATGAGGTCCAGCCGGTTTCGGACAGCGGCAATTACAACAACTTCCTGCCCGCGATGGACTTCCAGATCGAGCTGGCGAAGAATTTCATCGGCCGCTTCTCGTTCAGCAAGACCATTGCCCGGCCCGATTATGGCAATCTGTTCGTGGCAAGCTCGGTCGGCACCCCGCCGCGGCCGATCGCGCTCGGTGGCTTTGCCACTGGCTCGACCGGCAATGCTCGCCTGTCGCCGCTGATTTCCGACAATCTCGATCTGTCGTTCGAATGGTATTACAAGCCGTCGAGCTACATCTCGGCGGGCGTGTTCGAAAAGCGGGTGCAGAATTTCGTCGGCACCGGCCAGACGACACGCAACCTGTTCGGGCTGCGCGATGTCAGTTCGGGCGCGGCGGGATCGCGATCGGGCACGGCACTGGCTGAACTCAAGCGGCTGGGGGCTGACCCGAGCGACGTCAATCTGTTCACGATGACGGCATTGCTGCAGCAGCAGGGCAATATCGATGCCGCGTCGCAGCAGTTCCAGGCGAACTATTCGAACGGGGCGCTCAGCCAGGCCTTCATCGACCAGGTGCTGACCGAAGTCGACCTGACGCCGGACGCCAATGACCCGCTCTACGACTTCGAGGTCACGCAGCCGATCAACAACCGGCAGGGCAAGATCTGGGGCTTCGAACTCGCCGCCCAGCATTTCTTCGGCAATACCGGTTTCGGTGTGTCGGCGGCCTATACGCTGGTCCGGGGTGACGTCGGCATCGATGTCGGCGCCGATCCAAGCGAGGACCAGTTCGCGCTGGTCGGCCTGTCGGATACCGCCAACGCCACGCTGATCTATGACAAGAACGGCCTGTCGGCCCGTCTCGCCTATAACTGGCGCGACAAGTTCCTGCAGTCGGCCAACCGTGGCGGCGGTGATCGCAACCCGGTGTTCGTGCGCCCGTTCGGCCAGCTTGATCTCAACATCAGCTGGGATGTGTCGGAACAGTTTGCCGTCTCGTTCGAGGCGATCAACCTGACCGAGAGCGACATCCGCACCTATGGCCGCGACAAGAGCAACCTGTGGTATGCGCAGGAACTGGACCGTCGCTTCCTGCTGGGTGGGCGCTTCCGCTTCTAAGGGGGTGAGCCGGGGCCGTCCTGCCGGGCGGCCCCGACTTTCACAATTGCGTCGGGCGGACGGCATCGAGGCGGGCCACGCAAAGGGCTTTTCCTGCGCCGCCGACGCCCTACTATGGCCGCCCGTTCATGCGGCACGCCGGATATTCCATGACCAGCACGATGATACTCGATCCCATCACCCATGCCGCGCTTCGGGTCGCACCGGGCAATGGCGCCGCCTTCGGGGATGCCGTCAACCAGACCCTGATCTTCCCGACCGAGATCGACGCGATCCAGCGGGAATATCCGATCCTGATCCAGCGTGATGGCCAGGGCATCTGGCAGCTCACCGCGCTGCTGGGGTTCGATCGCGACGAAAATCTGTTTCTCGACGCCGGGGGCTGGACCGCACGCTATGTGCCCGCCGTCCATCGGCGCGGCCCTTTCCTGATCGGCATGCAGCAACGCGACGGCGAAGATCATCCGGTGATCCATGTCGACCTCGACGATCCGCGCGTCGGCGCGGCGGGCGAAGCGCTGTTCCTGCCCCATGGCGGCAACGCGCCCTATCTGGACCATGTCGCCGATGCGCTGCGCACCATCCATGAAGGCCATGGCCTGAGCGCGCCGATGTTCACCGCGTTCGAACAGGCCGGGCTGCTGGCGCCGATCGCACTGGACATCGCGATCGATGACGCGCAGCGCTATGACATTGCCGGTCGCTTCACCATCGATGCCGATCGGCTGGAGGCGCTGGATGGTCCGACGCTGCAGGCGCTGCATCAGGCGGGCCTGTTGCAACTGGCCTATGCGATCCGCTCCTCGCTCGCCAATATCGAGGATCTGATCCTGCGCAAGCGGGCGCGGCAGGCGGCGTGACGCTGCACCAGACCCGGCGGATTGCCGCCAGCGACCTGACGCCTGGCTGGCTCGACGATCTGATGGCGGCGCAGAGGCCGGTCGTGATCGGCGGACTGGTCGATGGCTGGCCGCTGGTCGCTGCCGGGCGGCTGTCGGCGCAGGCGGCGATGGACCGATTGCTCGCCGATTATGGCGGCGCGCCGGTCACCGGCTATGTCGGGGCGCGGGGTGCCGGGGGCCGCTTCTTCTACAATGATGAGCTGACCGGCTTCAATTTCGATCGCGGGCAGGCGCCGCTGCCCCATTATCTCGACAGAATCCGGGCGGATGCCAGTGGCGAGGGCCCGGCCATCTATATCGGGTCGACCGATGTCGACCGCTATTTCCCCGGCCTGCGTGCCGACCATGACCTGCCCGGCCTGTTCGGTGCGGCGGTGCCGACCGTCAGCCTTTGGATCGGCAACCGCACGGTCGCCGCGACCCATTATGACAGCTCGCACAATCTGGCCTGTTGCCTGGTCGGGCGGCGCCGCTTCACCCTTTTTCCGCCCGATCAGGTCGGCAATCTCTATCCCGGCCCGCTGTCGCCGACGCCCGGCGGCCAGGTGGTCAGCATGGTCGATCCGGCCGCGCCCGATCTGGCCCGTTATCCGCGCTTTGCGCAGGCGCTGGCGGCCGGTGAGGTGGCCGAACTGGAGCCGGGCGACGCGCTCTTCTACCCGGCGCTCTGGTGGCATCAGGTCGAGGCGCGCGACGGCTTCAACATCATGATGAACTATTGGTGGGACGCCGTGCCCGACTTCATCGACACGCCGATGGCGACGCTGCTGCACGGGCTGCTCAGCATCCGCGAGCGGCCGGACGCCGAGCGCATGGCCTGGCGCGCGCTGTTCGACCATTATCTGTTCGGACCGGCGCAGGACGCGCGCGACCATCTGCCCGATCATGCCCAGGGACCGTTGGCGCCGCTGACGCCGCTGGAGGCGCGACGCCTGCGGGCGATGGTGATGCAGCGCCTCAACCGCTGAAAGGGCGGCGCCAATCGAGCGTTGCACGCGATTTATGATAACGCTATCAATTGCGCAAATCGCAAGGAGAGGATGATATGACGATCAAGCGCAGAATGTGCCTGCACGCATGGCCGCTGGCCCTGGGACTGGCGCTCGCCGCCTGCCAGCAGGCGCCGGAACAGAAGGGCGAACAGAAGACCGAGCAGGCGGCCGACAATGCCGCGAGCGGCAAGCGCGATGCGTCCGAATATCTGTCCCAGCCGCTGGTCAGCGACATCTACACCGCCGATCCGTCCGCCCATGTGTGGAACGGCAAGATCTATGTCTATCCCAGCCACGACATTGACGGGCCGACGCCCGAGGATGACCTGGGCAGCCATTTCGAAATGCGTGACTATCATGTCCTGTCGATGGACAAGATCGGCGGGCCGGTGACGGTCGGGCCGGTGGCGCTGGACGTCAAGGATGTGCCCTGGGCCGACAAGCAAATGTGGGCGCCCGACGCGGCCTACAAGAATGGCACCTATTATCTCTACTTCCCGGCCAAGGACAAGGAAGGCGCCTTCCGCATCGGCGTCGCCACGTCCAAGGATCCGATGGGGCCGTTCAAGGCGCAGCCACAGCCGATCAAGGGCAGCTATTCGATCGATCCGGCCGTCTTCACCGACGCCGACGGGCAGAGCTATATTTATTTCGGCGGCATCTGGGGCGGCCAGTTGCAGCGCAATATCGGCGGGAAATATGATCCGGACGGGTCGAAGACCGACCTGAAGCAGGATGACAAGCCGGCGATCGCGCCGCGCGTCGCCAGGTTGAACGGCGACATGCTGGAATTTGCCGAAACCCCGCGCGAGATCCAGATCCTGGACGACAAGGGCAAGCCGCTGCTGGGTGGCGACCATGATCGCCGCTTCTTCGAGGCGTCATGGATGCACAAGCATGATGGCAAATATTATTTCAGCTATTCGACCGGCGACACCCATTATCTGGTCTATGCCGTCGGCGATTCCCCTTATGGCCCCTTCACCTACAAGGGCCGCATCCTGGAGCCGGTCGAAGGCTGGACCACCCACCATTCGATCGTCGAATGGGGCGGCAAGTCCTGGCTCTTCTATGCCGATAGCCAGTTGTCGGGCCAGACTCGCCTGCGCAACGTCAAGGTGACGGAACTGCGCTACAATGCCGATGGCAGCATCCAGACGATCAATCCGCTGCTGCCCAAGAAGGGCGCGGCGCACTGAGGGCGAAGGGAAGCGCGGCGATCATGTCGCGCTTCCCCTTTCATGTCATGCGCCGGGCAGCGTGGTCCATTTGGCGTCGCCCGCCGCATTGGCGATGACGGTTTCGACAAAGCCCATGGTTTGCAGACCGTCGCCGACCGACGGGAACCAGGCTTCGCCGCCCCGGATACACGTGGCGAAGGCGCGGTAGAGATTGGCGAACGCCTCGATATAGCCTTCGGGATGGCCGCTGGGCGTGCGCAGCAGCGGCAGGGTCGAGGGCAGCAGGCCCGGTCCGGCCGCGCGCAGCACTTCGGTGGGCCGATCCAGCCAGCGCAGGGTCAGCGTGTTGGGCGCCATCTGCGCCCATTCCAGCCCGCCATGTTCGCCATGGATGCGCAGCTTCAGGCCATTTTCGTCGCCGGCCGCAACTTGAGACGCCTTGAGGATGCCGCGCGCGCCATTGTCGAGGCGCAGCAGCACATTGACGTCGTCGTCGAGCCGACGCCCCTCGACATGGATGCTGAGGTCGGCGCAGATTTCGCTGACGCGCAGGCCCGACACATGTTCGGCCAGGTGAAAGGCATGGGTGCCGATGTCGCCTAGACAGCCGCCCAGGCCCGCACGGGCCGGATCGGTGCGCCATTCGGCCTGCTTGTTGCCGTCGCGGTCGATCGCCTGGCTGAGCCAGCCTTGCGAATATTCGACCTGCACCAGCCTGATCTTGCCGAAATCACCGCGCGCGACGCGCGCCCGCGCCTCTTCCACCAGCGGATAGCCGCTATAGGTGAAGGCGAGGCCGAAATGCCGGCCGGAGCGTTCGGCGGCGGCGGCGATCTGGCGCGCTTCAGCCAGATCGAGCGCCATCGGCTTTTCGCAGAAGACATGGAAGCCCGCGTCAAGCGCGGCGATCGCCATCGGCGCGTGGAGATGATTGGGCGTCACGATCGACAGAGCGTCGATCCGCTCGTCCGCCGGCAGCGCCTGTTCGCCCGCCAGCAGCGCGTCGAGCGAATCATAGGTGCGCGCCGGGTCGATTCCCAGTGCCTCGCCCGAGCGCCGGTTGCGATCCGTGTCGCCGCTGAAGGCGCCGGCCACCAGTCGCCAATCACCATCCAGTGCCGCGGCAGCGCGGTGGATCGCCCCGATAAAGGCGCCTTCGCCACCGCCGACCATGCCCAGACGCAACGCTTTTCCTGTCATCCTCATCCCTCTTTCCCATTAGTCGACAGACCGTTCATTCTGCCTCTTGATCTTCCGATCATATTGGAACAGTTTACCGGTAAATAAAAGCCACAGACAAGACGGAGAGTCGAGGGTGCAAAGGGTAATGGGCTTCGGCCTGGTAGCGCTCGCAACGGGCGCAGTGATGATCCCCGCCATGTCGAGCCAGGCGCAGACCGCACCAGCGGCGCCGCCGGCCTTCAACGCCTGCCGCGCCTGTCACAGCGTGCAGCCCGGCGGCAAGAGCGGCCTTGGCCCCAATCTGGTCGGCGTCGTCGGCCGCACCGCCGGCACTCTGGCCGGCTTCAACTATTCCCCCGCGCTCAAGGCATCGAAGCTGAAATGGGACGAGAAGGCGCTGGACGAATATCTCGCCGCGCCGACCAAGAAGGTGCCCGGCAGCCGCATGCCCATTTCCACGCCCGATCCGGCCAAGCGCGCCGCGATCATCACCTATCTCAAGAGCGTGAAATGACGGCGGCGAAGGGCGCGATGCGCGGCCCGGCCATCTTCTTGGCGCAGTTCATGGGCGATGCCGCCCCGTTTGACAATCTGGACAATGCCGCGCGCTGGATGGCGCAGGCGGGCTACAAGGGCATTCAGGTGCCCAGCAATGATCCGCGCTGCATGGACCTCAAGCTGGCGGCGGAAAGCCAGGATTATTGTGACGATCTGATCGGTCGCTGCCGCGAGGCCGGGGTCGAGATTTCGGAACTGTCGACCCATTTGCAGGGCCAGTTGGTCGCGGTCCACCCCGCCTATGATGCCGCCTTCGACGCGTTCGCGCCGGCCGAACTGCGCGGCAAGCCGGCCGAGCGGCAGGCCTGGGCGGTCGAGCAGCTGAAGCTGGCGGCGGTGGCCAGCCGGCGACTGGGGCTGAAGGCGCATGCGACCTTCTCCGGCGCTCTGGCCTGGCCCTTCGTCTATCCCTGGCCGCAGCGGCCGGCGGGTCTGGTGGAAGAGGCGTTCGCCGAACTGGGGAAGCGCTGGCGCCCGATCCTGGACGCGTTCGAGGAACAGGGGATCGACCTTTGCTACGAACTGCATCCGGGCGAGGATCTGCATGACGGCCTGACCTTCGAGCGCTTCCTGGATGCGGTCGGCGGCCACAAGCGCGCCAATATCCTCTATGATCCCAGCCATTTCGTGCTGCAGGCGATGGACTATCTGCAGTTCATCGACATCTATCATGACCGCATCCGGATGTTCCACGTCAAGGATGCGGAGTTCAACCCGACCGGTCGCGCGGGCGTCTATGGCGGCTATGCCGACTGGATCGACCGGCCCGGCCGCTTCCGCTCGCTGGGCGACGGCCAGGTCGACTTCACCGGCATATTCTCGCGCTTGACCCAATATGGCTATGATGGCTGGGCGGTGCTGGAATGGGAATGCTGCCTGAAGCATCCCGAGGATGGCGCACGCGAAGGCGCGCCCTTCATCGAGGCGCACATGATCCGCCGGCCCGAACGGGCCTTCGACGATTTCGCAGGGGGCGGTGATCCCGCCAACAACCGGCGCTGGCTGGGGCTCAGCTGACGCCGCAACCGACGATCGACACATGTCCCGACCGGAAGGCCGGCGGGACCAAAGGGAGAGGAGCCGACATGACGGCGATTAACCGGCACAGACTTTTCTGGCTGAGCGTCCTGGCGCTGTTCACCGCCTCGATGAGCGCATCGCTCCGCGCTGCGGTGGCGAGCAGCCTGAAGGCGGAATGGATCGACCCGATCGCCCCGATCGCGGCCGGCGAGATGATCGGCGCGGCGCTGGGATCGGCCTTCCTGGGCTTTTCCATCACCGTCTTCGTCGTCAGCGCCTTTCTCGACACGATCGGCATCCGCCGCGTGCTGATCGGCTGCGGTATCGCCTTCCTGATCGGCACGACGCTGATCGTGGGTGCGGGCAGCATGGCGACCGGCATGACCGTCTATCACCTCGTATGGCTGGGCATGCTGCTGTCGGGCATCGGCTGGGGCTTTGCCGAAGCGTCGATCAATCCGCTGACCGCCCGCCTCTATCTCGAGGATACGACCCATCGCCTCAACGTGCTGCACGCCTGGTATCCCGGCGGGCTGATCGTCGGCGGCCTTGCCGGCGTGTTCCTCGCCTCGGCGCTTCCCTGGCAGGCGATCATGGCGCTGGCTTATATCCCGGCCATCGGCGTCGTATTGATCGCCTCCACCACCCGCTTCCCCGCGCCGCCCGCCACCGCCGGCAGCCGGGCGATGAAGGACATGATGCTGGAGGTGGTCCGCCGCCCCAGCTTCTTCATCTGGTTCGGTGCGATGTTCCTGACCGCCTCGTCCGAACTGGCGCCGGGCCAGTGGCTCGACGTCGCGCTCAGCAACCGGGTCGGCATGCGCGGCATTTTGCTGCTGGTCTATGTCAGCGCGCTGATGTTCGTGTTCCGCCATTTTGCCGGCCGGATCGCCGGCCGCCTGTCCAACCCCGGCCTGCTCTGGGTGTCCAGCCTGCTCGCCGCGATCGGCCTGTTCATGCTGTCGCAGGCGCAGTCGCCCGCCTCCGCCATCCTCGCCTCCACCGTCTGGGGCCTGGGCGTATGCGCGATGTGGCCGACGATGCTGGCGTCGGTGGCCGAACGTTATCCGCGCGGTGACGCCTGGGCGCTAGGGCTTGTCGGCTCGGCCGGCGCGCTTGCCAGCTTCTTCGTGCTGCCGCGGCTGGGCGAGATGTTCGACCAGGCCAAGGTGGAACTGGCCGGCGGGCCGGAAGCCTTCACCCGCCTGACCGGACCGGCTCTGCGTGCGGTGGAGGATGCGGCGGCGTCGCAATCCTTCGCCCGCCTCGCCTTCGTGCCGCTGATCCTGCTGGTCGTCTTCGGGCTGATCTGGCTGTCCGACCGGCGCGCCGGTCGCCGGGCGGAGGCCGTGGCATGAAGCTGTCGCGCAGACACCTGATCGCCGCCGGCGTCGCCGCAGCCGCCACCCCCGCCATCGCCGCTGCGGCCGGCAAGGGATCCTCCAATGCCGCCCGCTTCTCGCTCGGCTACGCCCCGCATGAAGGCAGCTTTGCCAGCCGGGGCGGATTGCTGGAGCAGATCGCCTATGCCGCCGACCAGGGCTTTCGCGCCTGGGAGGATAATGAAGCGCGCAAGCGTCCGGTCGAGCAGCAGGAAGCCATGGCCAGAGCGCTGGCGCAGCGCGGCATGACCATGGGCGTGTTCGTTGCCAGCATGCCCAAATGGGCGGAGTTCCGCCCGCTGCTGGGCAGCAATGACGATGCCGAACGCGAAGCCTTCCTGGCCGATATCCGCACATCGGTGGAGGTCGCCAAGCGGCTGAACGCGAAACATGCGACCGTCGTCACCGGCTTCATGGACCGCAAGGTGCCGCAGGATATCCAGACCGGCCGCATCATCGATTGCATGCGCCGCGCCGGCGACATCGTCGCGCCGCACGGCCTGACGCTGGTGATGGAGCCGCTCAATACGCGGACCAACCATCCCGGCGTCTATATGCAGTCGATCGCCCAGGGCTATGCGGTGGCGCGCGGCGCCAACAGTCCGGGCGTCAAGATATTGGCGGACCTCTATCATGAGCAGATCCAGTCCGGGAACCTGATCCCGACGCTGGAGGCCTGCTGGGCGGAGGTCGGCTATATCCAGTTCGGCGACAATCCGGGGCGCAAGGAACCGAGCACCGGCGAGATCAACTACGCCAATATCGTGCGCTGGCTGCGGGGCCGCAACTATGGCGGCGTGATCGGCATGGAACATGGCAATTCGCTGGCCGGACGCGAGGGCGAGGACCGGCTGGTGGCCGCCTATCGCGCCATCGACCAAATATAAGATGAGAGGAGGACGAGGATGAAAATCATCCCGACTGGCTTTGCAGGGACGGGTATCGCGCTGGCCACGGCTCTGCTGGTGGGCACAGCGGCGCAGGCGCAAGACAAGCCTGGCAAGCTGGGTTTCAAGGATACGCCGATCCTGCCCGGTAGCAACTGGCACGTCCATGATCCCGATCGCCCCGCCCCCACCGTCGTCACCCCGGCGGCACAGCCCGGCGGCGCGCCGTCCGACGCAACCATCCTCTTCGACGGCAAGTCGCTCGACGCATGGCGCGGCGAGCGCGGTCCCTGGACTGTGGAAAAGGGGATCATGACCATCCCGCCCCGCAGCCAGAGCGGCGGCGAAAACAATCTGATTTCCAAGCAGGAATTTGGCGACGTCCAGTTGCATCTGGAATTCCGCTCGCCCAATCCGCCAACCAAAAGCTCGCAGGATCGCGGCAATAGCGGCATCTGGTTCATGCAGCGCTATGAAGTGCAGATCCTGGATGGCTATCAGAACCCGACCTATGCCGACGGCACGGTCGGCGCGGTCTATGCCTGGAAGCCGCCGCTGGTGAACCCGTCGCGCCAGCCGGGCGAATGGCAGAGCTATGACATCATATTCGAACGGCCGCGCTTTGCCGCCGATGGCAGCCTGGTCCGGCCGGCCTATGTCACCGCCCTGCTGAACGGCGTGCTGGTGCAGAATCATCAGGCGATGCTGGGCACCACCAAATGGCGGTCGATCGCCCAATATCAGGCCCATGGGGACAAGGCGCCGATCCAGTTGCAGGATCATGACAGCCCCGTGTCCTTCCGCAACATCTGGGTCCGGCCGCTGCCGGACGAAGCCATCGCACAGGATCTGAAGGGAGCAGGACAATGATGGACCGCAGACATGCGCTGGCGGGCATGGTCGCCATGTTCGGCGCCGGGCTGTTCGCGCCGCTGGCGCGCGCCGCCGGGGTGATGCCGGCCGCTGGCGTGATCGACCAGGGCGCGCCCAGCCTGCAACTGTTCACGCCCGATCAGCGGGCGCTGATGACCGCGCTGTGCGAACGGATATTGCCGGCGACCGACACGCCCGGCGCGATCGAGGCCGGCGTCCCCGCCTATATCGAGAAATTGCTGGCCGACTGGTCGGTGGCGGAGGATCGCGATCCGATCATCGCCGGTCTTGCCGAAATCGATGCGCGCAGCTGGCAGGATTACAAGATCCCCGCGACCAAGGCATCGGCGGCGCAGCATGACGCGCTGCTGACCCTGGCGATGAACGACCAGATTCCCAAGGGCGAGGAGTTTTTCGAGGCGTTCCGGCAGATGGTGATCGTGGGCTATTACACGTCCGAGATCGGGATCACCCAGGAACGCGAGTATCTGCCGGTGCCGGGCGAATATAACGGCGCCTTCCCCTATTCCCAGGTCAACAAGGTCTATTCCGCATGAACCTCAACCGTCGTTCCATGATGCTGGGCGCCGGCGGCCTGGCCGCCCTCGCCGCCTCCCCCTTCGCCGCGCAGGCCGTCAGGGCCTCCGGCAAGATCGCAAGCATCGGCCTGCAACTCTACACCGTGCGCGAGCTGTTCGCCGCCGATCCGGTCGCCACCTTGGAGAAGGTTGCCAAGGTCGGCTATCGCGAGGTCGAATTTGGCGGTGGCGGCTATGACGCCATGGATCACAAGCTGCTGCGCAGCACGATGGACCGGCTGGGCCTCACCTGCCCGTCGCTGCACATCGGCTATGACGCGCTGCTCGACAAGTTCGACGCCAGCGTGGCGATGGCGAAGACGCTGGGCGCGGGCACCGTCGTCCTGCCCTATATGGTCGACAAATATCGCAATGCGGAGGCGTGGAAGGCCGCGCTGGTCAACATCAACCGCTTCGGTGCGCAGCTCAAGGCCGCGGGCCTGGGCTTTGCCTATCATAATCATGATTTCGAATTCACCACCAAGCCGGATGGCGTCAGCCTGTTCGACCAGCTGGTGAAGGCGTGCGACCCCGAATTGGTGAAGATCGAACTGGATCTCTACTGGGCGATCTATGCCGGGCAGGATCCGCAGGCGCTGATCCGCAGCCTGGCCGGCCGCATCTATTCCTATCATGTGAAGGATATGCGCGCGGACCGCAGCATGACCTCGGTCGGCAGCGGCACGGTCGATTTCGCCGCGATCTTCAAGCTCAACGCCATCGCCGGCGTCCAGCATTTCTATGTCGAGAATGACCAGGCGCCCGCGCCCTATATTCCCGACATCACCAAGAGCTTCCAGACGCTGCGCGCGCTGCGCTTCTGACCACTAGCCTGCCTCAAGACAGAAAACTCCAGGAGAGGACATCATGGCTTCGACAGACAGGTACGATGCGATCGTCATCGGTTCGGGCATCAGCGGCGGTTGGGCCGCCAAGGAACTGACGGAAAAGGGGCTGCGGGTGCTGATGCTCGACCGCGGCCATATGGTCGAACATGGCGAGGATTATACCTATGACGGCAAGCCCGCCTATGAGGTGCCCGCCCGCAACATCATGCCCGACCCGCTCAAGCAGAGCGATTATTTCATCGCCCAGCATGGCTATGTCGCGCCCAGCAATCAGGCCTTCTACAATAATGACCGCCTGAACCCCTATGATTATGGCGCTGGCAGCAAATTCTACTGGATCCGCCCCGCGGCGGTCGGCGGCAAGTCGCTGATCTGGGGCCGCTGGAGCTTCCGCTGGAGCCCGGCCGATTTCGAGGCGAACAAGCGCGAGGGCATCGGCGGTGACTGGCCGATCCGCTATGAGGATCTGGTCCCCTGGTACAGCTATGTCGAAAAATATATCGGCGTATCGGGATCGCGCGAGAATCTGGCCTATCTGCCCGACAGCGAATTCCAGCCGCCGATGCCGATGAACATCGCGGAAAAATGGATGAAGCAGCGGCTGGAAACGCAATTCCCCGGCCGCAAGATGATCAATGCGCGCCTTTCCAACATGACCGAGGACAAGCCCGAGCAGAACCGCACCAAATGCCAGCTGCGCAACCAGTGCGGCAATGGCTGCTCCTTCGGCGCCTATTTCTCGACCCAGGCGGTCACCCTGCCGGCTGCGCGGGCGACCGGGCGGCTGACCTTGCGGTCCGACGCGGTCGTCACCAACCTCGATTATGATCCGGCGACCAAGAAGGTCAGCGGCGTGCGCTTCGTCGATGCCAAGACCGGGCAGGCCGAAACCGTGACCGCGCGGCTTGTGTTCCTGTGCGCGTCAGCCCTGGCCTCGACCCAGATCCTGATGAACTCGCGCCCGGCGGGCAGCGGCAAGAGCCATTTCGACAGCAGCGGGACGCTGGGCCGCTATGTCATGGACCATATCTTCCGCGTCGGCGTGAAGGGCGACATCCCCGGCATGGAGGAGTTCATCGAATATGGCCGGCGCCCCGGCGCCATCTATGTCCCGCGCTTCCGCAACAATGGCGACAGCGAGGATGTCGGCTTCAAGCGCGGCTATGGCTATCAGGGTGGCGCCTATCGCGAGCCGTCCAAGCCGGTCGGCTTCGGCGCGTCGATGAAGCAGGGCATGCGCAAATATGGCGGCTGGAAATTCCAGATGGGTGCCTTTGGCGAATGCCTGCCCTATGAGGATAATTATGTCGCGCTGAGCCCCGACAAGACCGACCGGTTCGGCATGCCGCTGATGCAGTTCAACGTCACCTTCCGCGACAATGAGATGCGGATGATGGCCGATGCCCGCGAACAGGGCGAAAAGATGCTGCGTGCGGCGGGCCTGACCAACGTCACCAGTTCGGTTCGCGAACATGTGCCGGGCGATGCCATCCACGAAATGGGCGGCGCGCGCATGGGTGCCGATCCGCGCGCATCGGTGCTCAACCAGTGGAGCCAGGCGCATGATGCCAGCAATCTGTTCGTCACCGACGGCGCGCAGATGGCCTCCATCTCCTGCGTCAATCCGTCGCTGACCTTCATGGCGCTGACTGCCCGCGCGGTCGACCATGCGGTCAAGGAAATGAAGGCAGGCCGGGTCTGACAGGGGCGGCCCACTCCCGACGCTGTGCTGCGCCGCAAAACCGGCTATCAGGGGCCATGAGGATGAGCTTCTGATGGCCCGGCGGCGGGAAAATGGCGTGACGATCCGCGCCGTGGCGGAACGGGCCGGCGTGTCGGCGATGACGGTATCCAACGTCATCAACGGCGCCGGCCGGGCCAGCGCGACCACGGTCGCGACGGTGCAGGCGGCGATCGCGGAACTGGGCTATGTGCCCAATCTGGCCGCCCGTCGCCTGGCCAAGGCGCGGGCGACAACGGTGGGCCTCATCTACAGCAACCGGCGCACGCCCTTTCTCGATGCCGTGCTGGTCGGATCGCTGCGCGCGACCAATGCCAATGGGCTGCAACTGATCCTGCGCGACGGCGATGGCGTGACGCTGGACGAGGCCGAACGCATCGCCCAGGAACTGGTGCGCAGCGGCGCCGACGCACTGCTGCTGATCCCGCCCTTTGCCGAACAGTTGAGCGGATCGGCGATATTGCCGGCGCTCGGCGTGCCCTTCGCCGCGATCGCCACCGGCACGCCGCTATCGGGCATATCGACGGTGCGGATCGACAATCAGGCGGCGATGGAAGCGTTGACCCGGCGTGTCATCGCCGATGGCCATCGCCACATCGCCTATGTCGCCGGCCCCGATCATTACAGCGTGGTCGCGGCCCGGCTCGACGGCTTCTACGCCGCCCTCCAGGACGCCGGCCTGCGCGTGGACGATAGCCTGATCGTCGAGCATAGCGCATTCGACCATGCGTCCGGCATGGCGGCGGCACAGGCGCTGCTCGCCCGGCCCGACCGGCCGACCGCGATCCTGTGCAGCAGCGACGATCTGGCGGCGGGCGTCATCGCCCAGGCCGGACAGATGGGGCTGACCCTGCCCCATGATCTGAGCGTCACCGGGTTCGACGACACCATCCTTGCCTCGCGCGTCTGGCCGCCGCTGACCGTGATCCGCCAGCCGGTCGAGGACATGGCCTTTCGCGCCACCCAATGCCTGATCGGCGCGCTCGGCAAGGGCGGGATGCGCGTCAGCGACGAGATATTCGACCATCAACTGGTGCAGCGCGCATCGATCGCGCCGGCCAGCACTTAGGGCTTCACCGGGTGGCGCGGATCGCCGCCCTTTCAGCGAGAGGGGACAGAGCATCATGGAAACGAGCAGAAGGGAATTGGCGGCGATGATGGCATTGGGCGGCGCAGGCATGGCCCTGTCCTCGACACAGGCCTCCGCACAGGCCGCGACCCCGGTTCAGGCGAAACTGGTTCATCATGTCTTCTTCTGGCTGAAGCGGCCGGGCAACCAGGCCGATCGCGACCAGTTGATCGCCGGCCTGCGCACGTTGCGCGCGATCCCCGTGATCCGCGACCTGCAGATCGGCGTGCCCGCCAGCACCGAAAAGCGCGATGTGGTCGATTCCTCCTTCGACGTGTCGGAACTGATGGTCTTCGACAATGCGGTCGACCAGAAAGTCTATCAGGACCACGAAATCCATCAGGCCTTCGTCAAATCCTGCGAGCATCTGTGGCAGAAGGTCGTGGTCTACGACATGCAGGTCGTGCCGGATCGCTGAGCCAGGCATCGCAAGGCGGCCCGACCCGCGCTAGGGTCGCTCATCAGTCTGAACGAGAGAAGATCATGATTCTGCCGGATATTCTTGCTCCCACCTATGTCCAGATGCTGGGCGCTTTGTCGGCCTGGCTGGCCAAGGCCGAGGCCGGGACGCAGGATGGCATGGCCGAAACATTGCCGGGCGCGCGGCTGGCGCCGGATATGTTCCCGCTGTCGACCCAGATCCGCTTCGCCTGCGTCCAGGCGCAGGAGGGCATGTACCGGTTGCGCGGCGAAGCCTTCCCGCCGCTGGTCGGGCAGTTGCTCGATGAAGGCCGCAACGCGGGCGAGAATCCCGGATCGATCGCCGATGCGCAGGCAAGAATAGCCGAGACGATTGCGATCGTGGAAAGCCTTGCGGCGGATGCGCCGTCCATCGATCCGGCTGCGCCGATCGCCCATGCACTGCCGCAGGGCATGATCTTCGACCTCACCGCCGGCCAATTTGTCCGCGACTGGGCGTTGCCGCAATTCTACTTCCACATCATGACCGCCTACGCGATCCTGCGGGCACAGGGCGTGGACCTGGGCAAGGTTGATTATGTGGCCCACATGTTCCCCTATTTGCGGCCCGGCACCCTGCCTGCGCAATGAGGTGACATAGCGGCGGCAGCGCACGCTGTGGTTCATGGCCATGGAGCCGCGTCGTGGCCCGTTTTCGGCATTGCCGTTCATCACCGGCGCGACGCCGATCCTATGTCTCGGCAGACAGGGCATGGATCGGCAGCAGGGCCGCGCCGAAGGTGATCGGCGATCCATGCAGGTTCGATATTCTGACCGGCGGGCGGCGATGATGGACCGTGGTGACGAGGTCCGCCTGATGCAGGCGATCGGCCAGCCCCTGCAGGATGGTCGATGGCAAGGTGCCGGCCAGCACGATCGCCCCTGGATCGAGCCAGGCGAAGGCCGTGTTGCTGACCATCTGCAATTGCTCGGCCGCCCGGTCCAGCCAGATGTCGATCGTCGGTGCCTGGTCGGCAGCATGGAAATCAATGTCCGCGACCGAGGATAGGTCGCAACCATTGCTGCGGAGCATCGCCAGCAGATCCAGCGGGCTGGGACGCGGCAGATGCCCTGGAAACAGGCAGCCAATCTCGCCCGCGACGCCATATTGACCGCGCATCAGGCGCCCGTCGACAATGACGCCGGCGCCAATGCCGAAGCCCAGCAGCAGCACGACGATCGTGCCGAAATCGCGCAGCAGGCCACCCAGATAATATTCGGCGATCGCTGCGGCATTGGCGTCATTCTCGATCCACAGCGGCCAGCCCATTTCGGCGGACAATATGTCGCGCAGCGGCGCATCGCGCCAATTGGGCAGGACGTCGACGACGCTCCACCGATCGCCGGCCGGCGACAGGGATGGTCCTGGCACCGCCACGCCCAGGCCCAGCATGCGGCGTCCCAGCAGGCCGTGCCGGTCCACCAGTTCATGCGTCATGCGCCGCACCTTGCGGGCAAAACCCTGGGGATCGATCGGTGCGACGGCCTCATGATGGGTGGCGATGGTGGCGCCGGTGAAATCGACCAGGGCGATGTCGATGAAGCCCTTGTGCGCCGTCGCGCCGACCGCATAGCCGCCATGGCCGGCCAGCCGCAGGGGAATGGCCGGGCGCCCGCGGCCCTGTGCTTCCGCGCTAGGCACTTCCTCCACCAGATTGAGCCCGATCAGGTCGCGCGACAGGCGGGTGAGGGCGGTTCCGCTGATTTCCAGCGCGGATGCCAGCGCGGAACGGGACAGTGGCCCCGACTTGCGCAGCATCTGGAGGATGCGCCGCTGGTCCTTGTCCAGGGT
Organism: Sphingobium sp. LF-16; assembly: GCF_003711185.1. Lineage (NCBI taxonomy): Bacteria > Pseudomonadati > Pseudomonadota > Alphaproteobacteria > Sphingomonadales > Sphingobiaceae > Sphingobium > Sphingobium sp. LF-16. The sequence continues at coordinate 3,989,675 of NZ_CP029335.1, forward strand.
GGGAAATAGCATGATCGATCCCGCTATCGGTGAAAGCGACGACCGGTTATGGGGATTTATTTATTTTCACAACAATAATTAAAAATGTCATATCGCACGGCCAGAGGCGCCCCGACCAATTCAGAGGGGACGCATCATGCTCAAGACTTTCCTTGCCTCCGGCACGGCGCTTGCCGCGCTTTGCACCATCACCACGCCTGCCCTGGCGCAGGCCGCCGCCGACGCCGCGCCCGCCGCTGAAGCGGCTGCCGATGCCGGCAACGGCCCCAACGACATCATCGTGACCGGCTCCACTCGCGCCCAGCGCCGCTTCGACGTATCCTATGCGATCAACACCATCTCGGCCGAGGATGTCGAGAAGATCGCGCCTGTCAATTTCGCCGACCTGATCGGCCAGCTGCCCGGCTTCCAGACCGAAATCACCGGCGGCGAAGTGCAGAATATCTACCGCATCCGCGGCCTGCCCAATGATGGCGGCTTCGTCAGCTTTCAGCAGGACGGCCTGCCGCTGTTCCATGAGAATGACGGCGTCTTCTTCCGCGGCGACGCGATCCTGAAGCAGGATCTGATGACCGACCATGTGGAAGTCGTGCGCGGCGGCCCGGCCCCGGTCTATGCCAGCTATTCGGGCGCGATCATCAACGCGATCACCGTCACCGGCAGCGACGAAGCGCGCGGCAAGGCCCAGGTCACGCTCGGCGACACCGGCCTCTATCGCCTCGACGCCTATCAGGCCGGCCCGCTCGGCAACGACACCTATTATGCGATCGGCGGCTTCATCCGCTATCATGACGGTTATCGCGACAATGGCTTCGCCAATGACAAGGGCGGCCAGCTGCGCGCCAATATCAAGCATGATTTCGACAATGGCTCGATCAAGCTGAACCTCAACTATGTGAACGACCACAACGTCTTCTATCTGCCGATCCCGATCTCCGACCCGCGCGATCCCAGCGTCTCGCTCGACAAATATATCGACTATTTCGACGGCACGATGAATTCGCCGGCGCTGCGCCATGTGAACCTCAAATATCGCGACGGCACCGGCCAGATCCAGAGCCGCACCGGCGACCTGTCGGATGGCCGCCATATGCAGATGGTCAATTTCGGCGCCCAATATGATGGCGATTTCGACGGCTGGCTGGTCTCGGCCAAGGCCGGCTATACCCAGGGCAAGCTCGATTTCAGCGCCTTCTACTCGACCACCAACCCGGCCGACGGCAACGCCTTCGCCGCCGGCTATCTCGCCCGCGCCACGACGGCTTTCGGTGCGGTCGACCATTTCGGCTATACGCTGGCGGGCACCAACACCGTCTATGATCCCTATGCGGCGTCGGGCCTGGTGATGCAGGGCCAGTATCGCGACATCCACTCGAAATTCTATTCGGCCCAGGCCAATCTGTCGGTCGCCAAGAAGTTCGAGACCGGCTTTGGCACCCATGACCTCAAGCTCGGCCTCTATGGCAGCTTCTATGGCGAGGACAGCCGCACCCTCTATCAGAATTACCTGATCGAAGTGGCCGGCAAGCCGCGCACGCTGGACCTGGTCGCCTATAATGCCGCCGGCGCGGAAATCGGCCGCGTCACCGACAATGGCGTGCTCAACTATGCCGCCACCCTCAATCAGGGCGACAGCGACGCCAAGATGTTCGCCGTCTTCGCCAACGACACCTGGGAAATCGTGCCGGGCCTGCGCATCGACGCCGGCATCCGTCACGAACGCTACAGCTACAAGGGCTGGGCCGCGCTGACCGAGGCGGCCAATCTGGGCGACTCCAGCACCCTGGCGGACGACAGCACCCGCGCCTTCACCGGCGTGATCCTGAACCAGAAACTGAAGCCCAACGTCACCAACTGGACGGTCGGCGCCAATTACGACTTCTCCAGCCATGTCGGCATCTATGGCCGCGCATCGCACCTCGAAACGCCGCCCAACGTCCAGACGGTGATGAGCATCAACCCGACCATCATCACCACCAAGGCCGATCAGTTCGAGGCCGGCCTCAAGCTCGCCTTCGGCCGCTCCTATCTCTACGTCACCGGCTTCTACACCAATTTCGATCCGTTGAACGCCAGCTTCCTGGCCTATGATCCGACCACGGGCCGGAACGATGTCAACGTGCCCTTCATCGGCGAGGCGCAGGTGAAGGGCGTCGAATTCGACGGCAAGCTGGCGCTGACCAACTGGTTCTCGCTCAATGGTGCGCTCACCATCAGCGATCCCAAATACAAGAATTTCGAAAGCTCGACCGGCGCCGATCCGGAACAGGCCGAAGGCAACCAGATCGTCCGCCAGCCCAAGGTCTACGGCAATATCCGTCCCAGCTTCGACTTCCAGACGGGCGACACCGACGTGTCGGTCTATGGGCGCTACACCTATATGGGCAAGCGCTATGTCGACCTCTACAACAACACCGCGCTGCCGGCCTATGGTACGATCGGCGCGGGCATCACGGCGCGCCATGGCAGCTGGCAGGCACAGATTGTGGGTGACAATCTGTTCAACGCCCATGGCCTGACCGAAGGCAATACCCGCACCGACTCGCTGAGCGGTCAGGGCAGTGCCGAGGCGATCTATGGTCGCCCGATCTTCGGCCGCAACTTCCGCCTCGTCATCAGCAAGTCCTGGTGATGGCCCGCCGCCTCGGCCGCGTTGCGGCGTCGTTGATGACGATGGCGGCGGTGGCGATCACGCCCGCCCCGGCTCTGGCCGGGGCGGCGCGCGACGCCGTGACGGAGGCGCTGTCGCGGCGCCTCTTTCCCGTGCTGGACGCCCTTGGACACGATCCGGCCGCCCTTGCCGCCTTCCGCGCCCGGCCGGACATGGATGCGCTGCTCCATGCCCGCGAAGATCGCCGCACGGCGTGTGCCGGCGATGTCGATTGCGTGGCACAGGCCCATATCTGGACCCCGACCGAAATCGCCCTGATGGTGCAGGCTGCGCTGTCGCTGCGTGACGTGCCGGTCGCGGACGATGGTGCCGGTGCGCAGATCCGCCGCGAGGTGGAGGGGATCAACGCCATCCTGCGCAGCTATGCGCTGGGGCAGGTGCCCGCCTATCCCGATATCGACGGCGCCGGCACGATCGATCCCCGCGAGCGTCAGGCCAGGCTGCGCGCCGCCGCCTGGATCGCGCAGACGCCGCGCAAGGGATCGGCCCAGGCGCTGGATTCAAGCATCGACTATGCCCTTGCGCTGCTCGACGTCAGCGACCGCACCGACGCGATCGGCTTCGAGCCGCTAACCGGCGGCCTCAACGCCCCCGCCATGGCGCGGGCCAAAAATATCGACTGGAAACGCTATCGCTACAGCGCGCTGATCGTCACCGGCGTCGGCCCGGAAGTCGACGGCATGGCGGTCAGCCCCTTCGGCAAATATCATCTGCGCCTCGCCGCCAACCGCTTTGCCGATGGTGATGCGCCTTTCCTGATCCTGACCGGCGGCCGTGCCCATCCGCGCGCGACCCGCTTCGCCGAGGCGCAAGAGATGCGCCAGGCACTGATCGAGCGCTATGGCGTGCCCGCCGATGCCATCATCATCGAACCCTATGCCCGGCACACCACCACCAATTTGCGCAACGCCACCCGCCTGCTGATGACGATGGCGGCGCCGCTGGACAAGGATACGCTGATCGTCTGCAATCCGGGGCAGAGCGCGATGATCGAAAATCCGCTGTTCGTGCAGCGCAACGACAAGGAACTGGGCTATCAGCCCGGTGCCATCGGCGCGCGCCTGACCCCCACCGAATTGCTGTTTCGCCCGTCGCGCCTGTCCGCGCGGGTCGATCCGCGCGATCCGCTCGACCCCTGAAGGGAGGCATGATGACACGTAAACTGACCTTGGCCCTGGCGCTCGGTGCGCTGGCGTTCAGCCCCGGCGCCGCCATGGCCTGGGGCGGCACCGCCCATGAAGTGATCGATCGCGCCGCGCTCGATGCCATCCCGCAGGACGGTCCCGTCTTCCTCAAGGCCTATACCGACTATATCGCCGCCTCCGCCTCGCTGCCCGACAGCTGGCGCGGGGATTCGGAGAATTTCTCCAAGATGGAGGAAGACCCCAATCATGGCTGGTTCCGCGAGCAGTTCCGCTTCGTGAAGCCGATCCCGCGCTCGCGCTACGAATTCATCCTGGCGCTCTACAAACGCTATGAGACGATCAAGGACAGCGATCCGGCGACCGCCGCGCGCACCAATGTCCGCTGGACCGGCACTTTGCCCTATGCCGCGATTGAGGCCTATGACCGGCTCGTCGTCTGCATGCGCCATGTCCGCAAGGCGCAGGCCGAAGGGGGCGACATATCCGTCCCGGCCCAGCATTGCGCCTTCCAGACGATCCGCCTTGGCCATTATATCGGTGACGGCGCCCAGCCGCTGCATGACTCGATCCATTCGGACGGCTGGCGCGGCGACAATCCCGGCGGTTACACCCGCGATCGCAGTATCCATGGCCGCTTCGAAAGCCAGTTCGTCGATGGCATGAAGCTGACCGTGGCCGACATCGCGCCGCGCATCGGCGCGCCCGGTCATCGCGAGGGCGACATGTTCGACGCGATTCTCGCCTTCCTGGATCAGGCCGGCGATCGGATGGAATATGTCTATCAGCTCGAAAAGCGGGACGGCTTTGCCGACTTCGCCGACAAGGATGTGCGCGCCCTCGTCTATGAACGGACGGCTGCCGGCGCTGGCATGCTGCGCGACATGCTCTGCCGCGCCTGGGCGGAAAGCGCCAGCCCGCCGGCCAGGGTCGTGCCCGCGCCGCTCGATTTCTCCAACCCGCGCTTCAACCCGGAAACCGGATCGGCGCCCGACTGATCGCGTGCCTCCCGCCATGCCAGCGCTGCGAGCAGCCGGGCATGGCGGGCATGGCCAAGGTCGAAGCGCCGCATCAGGAAGATCGCGCAAAGGCTGCCAAGGACAGGAACGCCCAGTCCCAGGCCGAGCATGCCGGCCTGGACTGCCGCAGTCTGTGCCTGCCCCGGCACATAGCCCAGCAGGCCAAGTGTCCAGCCGGTCAGACTTGAGAAGGCGGCACCGCTTGCCTTGACCACGACGAGATAGAAGGCGAACAGGCCCGTCTCGAAGCGCCTGCCATGGCGCCATTCCACCACATCGACGGCATCGGCCAGCAGCCCCCATGGCAGCATGAACATGCTGGCGAGGCCGACGCCGATCACCGCCGCACAGATGGCCAGGGCAGGTGGCCAGGACAGGCAGGCGGCGAAACCCGCCAGCCCGATGATGCTGACCCCATGTCCCATGGCGAGCAGGGCGCTCTTGCTGAAACGTCTGGTCATCGCGGTCCACAGGATCACGCCTGCGAATTGGCCGATCGTCACGGCCAGCAGCAAGGTCGCGACAAGATCGGGGCGGCGGACGACATAGCTGCCGATATAGAGCAGGGAGCGTCCGAATGCCGGTGCGGCAAATCCGGTGAGCAGGGCCAGAAGAGCCAGTGCCACGACCATCGGGTCGCGAAACGGGATGTCGATGCCGTCCTGCCTTGCGCTTTGCCGGGCGGTGCGGGCCGCACCACCGCTTGGCTCGCCGCCGCAGGTCCATGCGCACAGGATCATCGTCAGGGCAAAGATGGCGCCCGTCGCCGCGCCGGTGAGCGCCAGCCGATCGAAGGACCGGGTATTGCCCGCATCTTGCACCAGCGGCGTCAACAAGGTCGCGACAATCAGCGCGCTCGCCGTACTGAACAGCAGTCGATAGCCCGAAACACGGCCGCGCGCGCTGCTGTCGCTGGTCACCTGCGCCATCAGCGCATTGTGCGGCACGTCGATGATGGCATAGGCGCCCCGGAATATCAGCAAGGCCATGGCCAGCATCCATAGCTGTCGGGCGCCAAGCAAGGGCATGGCATAGAGCAGGGCGAAGGCGATCGCGCAGGGTGTTGCTGCGACCGCCACCATCCAGCGATAGCCCTTGCCGACATGCCGCAGGCGGATCGTCAGCCGCGCCGCCAGCAGATCGAAGATCAGGTCGCCGCACAGCGCGGCGAGCATCAGCCATCCCGCCGTCGTCGCGCCAAGGTTCAGCACGTCGCTCAGCAGGAACAATATCGTCAGATCCGCGCCGCTGAAAACCAGTGCCTTGCCGAAATTGCCGGAGGCATAGGCCAGCATGCGGCCATCGTCCCGTGTCCAGATCACCTCGATCGCCCCTGATGGTCGTGACCGCACGGGGAATTGCGGAATGCGTCGCGCCTAGAAGCGCATTCTTTCATTTGTGCGACAAAGGCGTTGGGAATGGGGCCGGTGGCTTATCGCCATTGGCAGCCCTGGACCACGCGACAGGGCGGGCCACAGGCGGATCAGGGCCGCGTGGCCGCAGCAGGAAAGCGCATGTGACAACGCGGCCTTGCTGCCCCCGAAGGGTGATTATCGTATCGATTTCTGGGAATACTGGAGCGGGCGAAGGGATTCGAACCCTCGACCCCAACCTTGGCAATTCGCCCGAAGCGTATTTTCTGTCTTTTTCGATTTTACCCTAAAACAGCAAAAAGCACGCATTTCTGCCGTTTATTTGCGATCGGGATTCGTCAGTGTTATCCTGCCCTACGCTCGGATTTGACCTCCAGGACTTATAAAATAAGCAAATTCAGGTCGAAATCCGGAAAAAGTAAGCAGATTTTTGGGTCATTTGGCAGGCGACTGAAATCATGGCGAAAATCACAAAAACGCTCATCGAAGCTCAGAAACCTTCGAAAGATGGGGTCAAGGGTTCGAATCATCTTCTATGGGACAGCGAGCTGCGTGGCTTCGGTGTTTCTATCGGCCAGAGCCGGCGAAGTTTCGTCGTTCAGTACCGTTTGCCGAACGGACAGAGCCGTCGAAAGGTGATCGGTCGGTTCGGGTTGATGACCGTGGAGGAAGCCAGGCGGCAGGCTCGCATCATCCTCGGCGATGTCGCCAATGGGCGAGACCCTGTCGAGGATGCCCGGTCGAGCGGGCAGGGCTATACTGTAGACCAGATTTGTGACTGGTACCTTGAGCGAGCCTCAGCCGGCAAAATCATCGGCAGAAGCCGCAAACCGATCAAGGCATCCACTCTGACGATGGATCGAAGTCGTGTCGATGCCCACATCCGCCCGTTGCTAGGCCACAGAATAATTGCCACATTGAAGCTCGGTGATATCGAAGGCGCCCAAGCCGACATCGCTGCTGGTGCGACCTCCAAGCCCAGGGTGGGCAGTCGGGGGGGAGCCACCAAAGGCGGCGAAGGCGTAGCCTCGCGCTGCATGTCTACGCTTCACTCGATTTTCGAACATGCCGTGCGACTTGGCGAAATCGAAAAAAATCCCGCGAGGGGCATTCGCAGAATTGCGAGCACGCCCAAAATGAGGTGGCTCTCTCAGGCTGAGATCAGGAAACTCGGCATAGCGCTCAGAGAAGCTGAGGCAGATGACGAGCATCCTACCGGGATAGCCGTGATCCGATTGCTGTTGCTGACTGGCTTTCGTCGGCTCGAAGCACTCAGTCTTGAGCGCGACTGGCTCCTTGATGAGGAGAGCGCGATTCACTTCAGGACGACAAAAACGGGGGCGCAACGACGCGTGATAGGTCAGCCTGCTCTCCAGCTTCTTTCGGCGCAGGCCGATTCGGGTTCGCGATATTTCTTCCCAGCCGATTGGGGAGAAGGCCACTTCATCGGCATAGTGCGGGTCTTGGATAGAATTTGCCATCGAGCAGGACTCGAAGGCGTGACACCGCATGTCTTGCGCCACACTTTCGCAAGTGTCGCAGGCGGGCTTGGCTACTCCGAACTCACGATTGCGGCACTGCTGGGACACGCGTCCCGCGGCGTCACGCAGCGCTACATCCATATCGACGAGCCGCTGCGCGCGGCCGCAACGGCGGTAGCCGAGTATATCGATGAACTTTTGCGAGGGTGCAGATGATCGCCCTCCACCATCATGCCATGGAGATAAGCCCCTTATACGAGGTCGGCCGTTTTTCAGCGAAGCATCTACGCCAGAGCGATGGCTCTTTTTCGCTACCAGACGTTATCAGCCTGCAACTATTCCGAAGAATGTGATGGTGGCCTCTTCGTGCCGAGTAGGCGAGCCGGATCATCCCAGGCGGTGAGACATATGAAAGAGGCAGATGCCCAGACGCGCGATGCTTTGGTCCCGCAAAGCGCAGCCTTATTCAGCGGCAGGACGGAAACCGCCCAGTTAGCATCCCCAATCATCAATCGCTCTTCGATTGCCTTCGTTTGTGCTTCGACGCGCGGAGCCGCGGCCCTCGACGCAAGCTCGCTCAGGGCGCGGCCCAGGAAAGCGCAGGACTGTGGCGGCGACAATATCCCCGATGCCACTCTCACTGCACAGATGATCCAGGCCTGGCGGGCTGGCACAGTCGACCGGGCTCGCAATGAATTTCATTCCTGCCGCCTCCACATTCGCATCGATCACAGGACGCGCGAACAATGAAGCGCGCGATAATCCTTGCCGTTTCTCTCCTCGCCGCATGCGATATATTGCCTCGCGATCCGGCCGGCACATCGAAGCGGATTGCTGAGCGACGAAGCTTCACGGTCGCACTCGCCGATCCCACTGTGCACGAAGCCGCACAAGTCCGGACGCTGGTACATGAAATCGAGCGGCGAACCGGCGCGAAGGCACAATGGCGGCCAGGCGCGGGCGAAGCACTTTTCCAGCAGCTTGACGACGGTACGCTTGACCTGGTGATCGGACGTTTTTCGGCCGAGAGCCCCTGGGCAATGGATGTGGCATTTGGTCCGCCTCTCTCGACGACAGGAACGAAAGACGCGCCGCTGCAACTCAAGGCGGCCATGCGCAACGGCGAGAACCGGTGGATCATGACAGTCGAGCGTGCGAGCCGCGCGATTTCGCAGGAGGCGCGCGACAAATGAGCGATACAAGTCTTCCCGATGAACTGCGCGAGACGATGGCGCGGGCGGTGCGCCTGGAATATTGGAACATCTTCTGGACTCTAACCATCATCGTGACGATGGGCCTAGTGCTTGGTCAGAGCCAGACGATGAAGACCGCGTGGATAGAGGACACGCTGGGCCTGGTTCCGCCTGTCATGTTCCTGATCGCCGCGCATATGGAGCGTCGCGCCCATCGATCGCGCCGCTTTCCTTTCGGTTTCGAGCGGGTCAACGGCCTTGGTTTCTTTGTGGCGGCTGTTGCACTGACTGCCGTCGGCGCGCTGCTCCTCTACAATGCGATGATGGCGCTGGGCTCGCAGGAGCACGCGACCGTCGGATCGATCGTCATTCTGGGGCATGATATCTGGTTGGGATGGCTGATGATCGCCGCCCAGATCTACTCCCTCATCCCGCCGCTCTTCATCGGCCGGAAGGAGCTTCCGCTGGCGCAGGCTCTCAACGACAAGCTGCTGCATACCGACGCACTCATGAACAAGGCCAATTGGCTGACCGGGGCGGCGGGGCTCGCCGGTGTCATTGGGCTGGGGCTTGGCTGGTGGTGGGCTGACGCGTTGGCAGCAGCAATCATTTCGCTCGATGTCCTTAATGACGGTATCAAGGCGTTGCGCTCTTCCACGGCAGAACTGGTCGATGGTGCGCCAAGAGCGCTTTCCAGCACTGATCTTTCGGATGATGCGCAAAGCCTGTGTGATCGCCTCAGCGCTGAATTTCCCGGTGCCACGATACGGCTGCGGGAAACCGGCCGCCTTATTCGCGCCGAAGTGCATGACACGCATCCACCGGGCGAATGCCGTCACCCGCGCCATTATTGGCCGGAGGGTGAGGACAGGGCGTGGCGGTTGGCACAGGTGAGCTTCATCCCGCCTGTTGGACGCGAGGAAGGAAATTAGGCCGGCGGTGTTTGTCGCACAGCATCCGACTGCTTTTCCGGCCGGATGTAAATGGACGTCAGATCGGGGACGCAAGCCTTCATTTCGCGTTCAATATCCTCGATCAGACGCTCTGCATCTCCCATCGGCAGATCGTCGACGAAATCAGCACTGATCGCTACGAAAACGGCATCAGGCGCGGTATGGATCGTACGGACATGATTGACCGCACTAATCTGCGACCGCTTGGCGAGAATGGTCCATAGAACCGAAATGATCGCCGGGTCGGCGCTTTCGCCGATCAACAGGCCCTTGGCTTCGCGCGCAAGCAGAATAGCGACGCCAGCCAGAATGAGACCAATGGCAATCGATGCAAAACCGTCAATCCGTGGATTTGCGAAATAGTGGCTGGCCCAGACGCCGATGCCTGCAATGGCGAGGCCGATCAGCGCAGCGCTGTCCTCGAACAGGACAATGAACCCGGCGGGATCCTTGGATCGGCGGATCGATTGCCACCAACTGCTGGCACCGCGCTTGCCGTTGAATTCGCGCACCGCAATGAACCAGCTTGTTCCTTCAAGCAGCACAGCGACACCCAGCACCACATAATTGATCGTCGGATCACGCAAGGGCTCAGGTTCGGCGATGTGCAACCAGCCCTCGTAGATCGAAACGCCCGCGCCGACGGCAAAGATCAGGATCGCGACGACGAAGGCCCAGAAATAGAGTTCGCGGCCATAGCCGAAGGGATGGGTGGCGTCGGCGGGACGTCTCGCCTTTGCCTGACCATAGAGCAGCAGAACCTGATTTCCGCTATCGACCAGCGAGTGGACACCCTCGGTCAGCATGGAAGAAGAGCCACTGATCGCTGCCGCCGCGAACTTGGCGACCGCTATCCCGACATTGGCGAAAAGCGCGCCGTAGAGGACGATATTCTCGCGGATTTGGCGTGACAGACCGGCCATCGCGTTCAGCCTGGATAAGGGCTGGACTGAAGCAGGCTTGCGAGATGCGCGGCATTGCCGGCGACCATTTCCGCCGTCTTCATTACCGCCTCCGGCGTCTCGCCGAGATCCTTGAAATCGACCGACCCCATCGCTTCGCCGACCCAATAGCAGGCCGCAACAGCGGGGATCGTCCAGCCCACATCGTTCAAAGCCTGGAACAGCTGAGCGGAGCAGAAGTGGGCGCCATCTTCATTACCCACGATTGCTGCGACAGCGACCTTCCCATAGCTCGGCATCCGACCCTCATCGTCGGTTTCAGAGAGGAAGGCATCCATTCTTTCCAGGACGCGTTTGGCGGTGCTGCTGATCTGCCCCATCCAGATCGGTCCTCCGAAGATCACAATGTCATGAGCGAGTATCTTCTCGCGCAGTCCCGGCCACGCATCGCCATCCCCTTCGTTGGAGCTGACGCCTGGCCTGATGTCGAGGGCTGCAACCCGGACCGTTTCGCTGACCGTCACATCATTCTTGCTGAAGGCCCTCGTCAACACGGCGATCATCGCGTCGGTCGAACTCTCCTGGCGGGAGTCCGCCTTGAGCGTGCAGTTAAGCGCCAGCGCCTTGAGCGGCATGTGTCATCTCCTTGAGGGGCCAGGATCAGCAGAACGCGCCCATCCCTTCTTCGCGGAAAGAACACCTGGGCGCGTAATGGGTTCTGCGGATCGAGGGAGAATTGGCTGAGCGATGCCGCTGCTGTGCAACTTCCGCGTGCACGAAAGTTCAGCGACACGCCCCGATCAGGTGCCGGTGCCAGATGGTAGCAACATGAAGATGATTGATTTGCCTTGCCACCCCATGGGAATGGCGAAACTGTGCTGTCGGCTTTCTGTTGGAGGCTATCACGGAACCAACTTGCCGATTGCACGCTCTCATCGGGGAGGTCGCACATGGCTGCACGCGCATTTTGGCAGGGCCAGATCAAGCTGGCACTGGTGTCCATCCCGGTCGAAGTCTATCCCGCAACCAAATCGGGTGCGGCGGTCAGCTTTCGTCAGATTCACGAGCCAACCGGCAAACCCATTCATTATGAAAAGGTCGTGAGCGGCGTGGGGCCCGTCGACCGAGATGAGATCCTCAAGGGGTTCGAGCTTTCAAAAGGCAATTATGTGCTGCTCGAACAGGAGGAAATCGAAGCGGTCAAGATTGAGAGCCGCAAGACCCTCGACCTCGTCCAGTTCGTCGAGGCCGATGCGATCGACGTTCTTTATTATGAGAAGCCCTATTTCGTCGTACCCGCCGATGACCTCGCAGAAGAGGCCTATGCCGTGCTGCGGGATGCGCTGCGAAAGGCAAAGAAGGTCGGACTTGGCCAATTGTCGGTCCGTGGACGGGAACAGCTGGTATCGATCAAACCCTGTGGACGGGGGCTGGTCATGGAAGTTCTGCGCTATGCCGACGAGGTAACCAAGGCGCAGACATATTTCCGAGGTTTGCCTGCCGATACGGTGGATGAGGACATGCTCGATCTTGCTACCAGCATCATCGACAAGCGAACGGCGCCCTTCAAGCCGGAAGAGTTTCGCGATCGCTATGTCGATGCGCTCCATCGCCTGATCGAAAAGAAGAAAAAGGCCAAGGGGAAGCGGATAATAGAAGAGGTGGACGATGAGCCGGCGCGCAAGGGCGGCAATGTCATCGACCTGATGGCGGCGCTCAAGAAGTCAGCAGGAGAAACGGCTCGCACCCCAGCGACGAAGAAGAGGTCGAAAAGCGGTTCGGCGACAGACACTGGCAATAGACGTGCGACTGCAGCCAAGCGCAAAAGCGCGTGATGACGCTGAATCCCGATACCCCGCTCCACCTTATCGACGGGCCGGTCATGCTGCGCCTGAGCATTGCTGCTCTGCTCGGCCTGCTTTTGGGGCTCGACCGACAGATACGCGGCCATGCAGCGGGGCTACGCACCCATGGCCTCATCTGCTTCACCAGCGCCCTCATGACTGTCTGCGCAATCGCGCTGCACAATCAGTTGCAAGGCGAGGGAAATATAGATCCCCTGCGGGTCTTCGAAGCTTCTGCCGCATTTTCGGGCATCATAGCGACTGGCCTCATCATATTCAGCAAGGGTGAGATCAAGAATCTGACCACGGCAGCCCATATCTGGCTGGCGTCGATGATTGGAATCGCTTCCGGCGCTGCCCTCTGGCCCCTGGTCGCCAGTGCCACTCTCGTCGCGGTCCTCATGCTCAGCCTGCTGGGATTTGTGGAACGGCGCTGGCTCGCGTCCGAGGAGCGACAGGGCGAATGAGCCGGATCAATCCCCTTGCCTCCTATAATGCCAAACGGGACTTCAATCGCACCAGCGAGCCTGAAGGCAAGATGGCAAAGAAAGGCGGTAACAGTTTCGTTGTCCAGAAACATGCCGCCACAAGGCTGCACTGGGACTTCCGGCTGGAAGTCGATGGCGTGCTCAAGAGCTGGGCCGTCACCAAGGGGCCGAGCCTGGATCCCGATGACAAGCGGCTTGCTGTCCGCACCGAAGATCATCCTCTGAGCTATGGCAGTTTCGAGGGTAATATTCCCAAGGGCGAATATGGGGGCGGCAGTGTGATGCTCTGGGACCGCGGTTGGTGGGAACCGATCCCGGGAAAGAGCGCGAAGGATATAGAGGATGGCCATCTCCATTTCATCCTGCATGGCGAACGGATGAAGGGGGAATGGCTGCTGGTGCGGATGAAGGGGCGCGCGGGCGAAAAGCGCGAGAATTGGCTGCTCCGCAAGATTGAGGATGGCGAAGCCCGCCGGAATGGCGATCTGGTCGAGCGCGCACTGACAAGTGTTCTGACTGACCGCTCGATGGCGCAAATCGCCGCGGACATCGCCGGCACGCAGTCATTGAAAGGCGCAAGGGGCAAGACATTCACGGATAGGATGCAGGCGGCAAACGCGCATAATGCAAAGATCGGCAGGACGAAGGTGAAGGCGATCGCCAGAACGGAGGCTATGCCGCGCTTCATCAAGCCGCAGCTTGCAACTTTGGTCGACCATGTACCGGTCGGCAACGAATGGCTGCACGAGATCAAATATGACGGATATCGCGCGCTCGTTGCAGTCAGTGGCGAAGCGATAAAAATATATACGCGCAGCGGCCTGGACTGGACGGACAAATTTGGTCCTTTGGCTGCAGCCATAAAAGCGCTCGACCTCCCGCCTGCATTGATCGACGGCGAGATCATCGCCTTTGACGCTGACGGCAATCCCAGTTTTTCGGCGCTGCAGGCGGTGTTGAAACGGGGCCATGGCGCGGAGCGAGCCGACACGCCGTTCCATTTCTTCGCTTTTGATCTTCTTTCACTTGACGGCATGGATTTGAAGTCTCTCCCCGCAATCGAGCGAAAGGAGCGGCTCGAAGCCTTATTGGCGGATGCAGAACAACCGATCCACGTTGCCGATCACCTGATCGGCTCGGGCGAGAAGCTCTACCGATCGCTTTGTCAGGCCGGGCAGGAAGGCATTATCGCAAAGCGCGTCGATGCGCCCTATCGCAGCGGACGGACACGCGCCTGGGTGAAGGTCAAATGCACTCGTCGGCAGGAATTCGTGATCGTCGGCTGGACCCGTAGCAAGGTAAAAGGGCGTGCCTTCTCCTCCCTGCTACTGGCGCAGCATGAAGGCGGTGCACTGGTCTATAAGGGCAAGGTCGGCACTGGTTTCGATGCCGCCACAATGACCGACCTGGCCGAGGCCATGAGTCCGATTGCGACCGGCACGTCGCAGATCATCATTTCCGCCGCCCAAGCGCGCGGCGTCCAATGGGTCAAACCCAAGCTCGTTGCGGAAGTCGGTTTTGCCGAGTTCACAAGGGAGGGTCTCGTGCGACATGGCAGTTTTCTGGGGCTACGAAGCGACAAGTTGGCAAAGACGGTCAAGCCCGAAAAAGCGGCCCCAACGCCTCCTTCGGCCACAGCCATCAGGATCAGCAATCGCGCGCGCGTGATTTTCCCGGAGAGCGGGCAGACCAAAGGGGAGTTGGCCGATTATTACGCGCGGATCGCCCCGCTGATGCTACCTTTCGCCGCCAATCGGCCGATCAGTCTTGTGCGATGCCCCCAGGGCCGCGCGAAGAAATGCTTTTTCCAGAAACATGACAGCGGCGCCTTTGGCGACCATGTCCGCCATGTTGCGATCCGCGAGAAAGACGGCGGCTCGGAAGATTATCTCTATGTCGACGATGCCGAAGGCCTGATCGCTTGCGTCCAGATGGGTACGATTGAATTTCATGGCTGGGCGAGCCGTGCCGATGCCGTCGAGAAGCCCGATCGCATGATCTTCGATCTTGATCCCGACGAGGGTATGGATTTTGCACGGGTGCGTGAAGCGGCAAAGGATATTCGCGATCATCTGCGCGACATCGGTCTGATCTCCTTCGCCATGCTGTCGGGAGGGAAGGGGGTCCATGTCGTCGTCCCCCTCAGCCCCACCCACGACTGGGACGCACATAAGGATTTCGCCGCCCGTTTCGCCCAGGCCTTGAGCGCGGCAGAACCCGATCGCTTTGTCGCCACGATGAGCAAGGCCAAGCGCAAGGATCGCATATTCATCGACTGGCTGCGCAATCAGCGCGGCAGCACCGCCATCCTCCCCTACTCGGCGCGCGCACGCGCCGGCGCGCCTGTAGCCATACCGGTCGACTGGGACGAATTGAACGATTTGCAGGACGCCCATCCCTACGACATTGGAGATGCCGAAATATTGAGGGAGCGCGCGGGGAAGCTCAAAGGCTGGGGCTTCGCTGCGCAGACCCTGCCCGATCTATGATCCGTTTCGGGCACCATGAACCCCGCCATGCGTTGTTGGGAGAAGATCAGCATGAAAGGATCATAATGCCCCATCACAAGGAGCGTCCTGCCCGCAAGGCCACCAGTCGCCTTGCGCTCTACCTCGTCTTCGCATTCATCGTTGCAGCCATCCTGGCTTTCATCTGGGTCAACATGCACGCCTAATCGGGCGATAGCCCCTTAGTCCGAACCGGACTGCGCCACGGTCCGTGCCAGTTCATCGATCTTATCGACCTTGATACGTCTTGCTATCATCGCCATGGTGTCCGGCGGCAGTCGCGCGTCGATGACATTATCGTCTTGCTGCCAAAGCCGCAGGCGCGCAGCAAGATAGCTTGGCTTCTGCCCGGCAAGGATGGGCGCTGCCTTGCCGACTGCATGACAATTGCTGCAGGCCGGCAGGGGCTGGCCAAAACGATCCAGCCCCGGTGAACTGCGTGTGGTGGCAATATTCGCCAGCCCGGGCATCGCAGAGAAATAGGTCGCCAGCCTCGCCATGTCCTCGCGCCCGGTCGTTGCCAGCGCCGTCTGCATGACCGCACTGCTGCGCTTCCCCGACGCATATTGGCGCATGCTGGCGACCAGATAGGCCGCGCTCTGCCCAGCCAGGACCGGAATATCGGATTGCTCCCTCCCCCGACCATCGACGCCATGGCAGCTTGTGCATGCCGACAAGGTTGCCGGAGCAACGCCGGGCAGACGTCCCTCCTCGCCAGCCTGGGTCAGCGCTTGATATTGCGCCGCCGTCATATGCGGCAAGCGCCGGACGAAAGCGGTCATGCGCCTTACTTCGTCCGGTCGATCAGCCGCCGCCCAGGCCGGCATGCCGGTGAATTTGACGCCATGCCGGATGATCCAGAATAATTCGCGATCCCGCCATTCCCCTGCCGTCCGGGCAAGATCAGGCGCTGGCGGAGTTGCCTGCTGCATCACGGGTGATGGACGCACACCCGGCGCGCCATGACAGACCTGGCAGGCCTGACGAAAATGCCCCGCTGCACTGACCAGGCCCTCATCGTCGAGCGGATCGGGCGGTGCGTCCAGCCAGGCATAAGTCCGCACGGAATTGCGCATCGTCCAGTGAAGGAACCAGTCGGTAATACGCCAATGGCCCGACGACGCGGAAATCTGCATGGCCCCGGACCAGGCGAACAGCATGCCGAGAACCCCAAGTCCGAGCAACGCGACAATTGCGCGCTTCAAGCTGATGCGAAGGATCATGCCGCCCCCCTCTGGCGCAGGAGGCTCGCCAACAGGACAAGACCACCGATGAAATAGCTGGCCCCGCCAACCAGCAGCATGAGGACACCGCTCAGTTGCTGGTCGATCAGCGGGTCCATGCCGGCCAGATGATGATGATCCGCCGCCGCGTAGAGAGGCCGTGGCGCCAGGCCGATCAGGACACCAAGCAGGGTCATATGCATCGATGTCAACAACAGGGCACCGAGGCCAGCGGCCCGATGATCGGCGCGGAGCACCGATGACCAGAGCAGCAGACCTGCGCCAAGGAAACAGAACTGCTCGAGCCCGAGCAGAGGCAGGGACGTCATTGTCGCCGCGCGAAGGGCCGGCAGGTGCCAGAGCCAGACCGTGACAAGTTCCACCAACATCATCGCCATCGGGCTTGCGAGGCCGGGCCAGAGACGCGCAGGATCAAGCCGCCCTTGAGACAGGCCAAGGGCAAGAAAAGGCGCTGCAATCGCCACGGCAATCATATGGCCTGCCATGTGGCCAGTCATGCCAAGCGGCAGCACAGCCAGGATCCAGCCGATCGGTACCAGCGCGAGGCCGGCGGCAAGTGCGGCACCTTTCATCGGCAGTCCCGCAGGAAGATGACCGGAAGCGCCGTGAACAGCACCCCGACGAAGCTCAGCCCTGCCAGGAGCAAGGTCGACTTGGCCAGGAAACGGAGCCGGTCGATCCGGGTCGAGTCCTCATGGGGCGGCGGATTGCCCGGCAGGCGGGCCTGCGCCCAGGCGATCCATCCCGAAAGCCCGATCATCAGCAGCGCAAGCATCGTGCCGATGACGAACAGCAGCGGAAAACTGGCAAAGCGCCCGGCCTTGGCACAGGAGATGGCCGCCCAGAGATAGGACGCCAGGAAATGACCCGCCCAGATCGCTGGCGGCACGATCAGCGTCCAGAGCGTGACCTTGAGCCGCTCATGCCATTTGCCTCGCTCGCTCATGTGACCTGCGGGAACAGGCCGATCGTCGCATAGGTGACGATCGCGGTCAGCGCATAGAAATGCATGTAGACGGTGACGTTGCGCAGGTCCGCGTCATGCACCGGGTCCATGCGCCCGGCGAGACTGCGCGCGAGTGCATAGCCCTGCATGATGACGGCAACGCCCGCATGGGCCGCGGCCCAGATGGCGAGCGTCCACACGATTGCAGGATAGCTGTGCGCCTGCGGGTCCATGCCATGCGTCCAGGGGCCGGCCAGCCCTGCCCCGACTCCGGCAAGGCTGAGTGGTAGCGCGACCATGAGGCAGAGCCGTGCCATGCCGACATGCTTGCGGGCATGCACCTCGCGCGCGCCTAGCGTCAGCAGCCAGCTTGCGATGCCCAAGAACAATGCGAGCATGGGCCAGGCCATGCCGGGACCGTCCGCCAGAGCGACCGGCGGGAAATCGGCATGGCGGGTCCAGAAGAAGAAATAGCCGAAGACCAGCCCGGAAAACGCGGTCGCATCGGCCATCATCGTGATGAACATCGCCCACCAGCCTGGCGCCGATGGCCCGGAGAGGTACAGCGGCAGCTCAAGGCCGTGGCCGATCGGCTTGCAGGACTTTTCGGGAATTTCGGCCGTTCCGGTCCAGAGCCACCACAGCGCCATAGCGAGTGTGGCAACGCCACTGACGAGCGCAGCCCAATAGAGATGATAGGTTGTGAGGATGAAGACCCCGCCGAGCGCGAACGCCGTCAGCATGGGCTTGATGCTCGGGGTTCCCAGGCGGATCACTGCCAGTGGCCGGGCATCAAGGACGCTCGTGACGATCGTCTCGCGTCGCCCTTCCTCTGCATCGGGCAGGAAGAAGCGGCCCTCATCCACCTTGCGCACGAAATCTGTCTGGTCCCAGATCGGATAGCGGCTCTCGATCATTGGCACCGACCTTATGCCCCAGTCCTCGTCCTCGGGATGGGCGAGCCATTCCAGGGTGCCCGCATTCCAGGGATTGCGGACGGCCCGAACCCGGCGTGGCGAGAGGCTAAGATCGATGCATATCACCGCCACCCCCGCGGCGAACAGCCAGGCCCCCAGGGTGGAAGCCATGTTGAGCCCGCCCAGCCCCAGTTCGGCCGGATAGGTGAAGACGCGGCGCGGCATGCCCATCAACCCGGAAAGATGCATCGGGAAGAAGGTCAGGTTGGCACCGACAAACAGCATCCAGAAAGCGACCCGGCCAAGCCGGTCGGACAGCTTCTTGCCCGTCACCAAAGGCCAATAATAATAGAGGCCGGCAAAAAGCGGCATCAGCGTGCCGCCGATCAGCACATAATGGAGATGGGCGACGACGAAATAGCTGTCATGCGCCTGCCAGTCGAACGGTGCGACTGCCACCATCACGCCGGTAAGACCACCGATCACGAAAATGGCGAGGCTGCCGGTCGCATAGAGAAGGGGTGTGGACCAGGTGACCCGCCCTGCCCACAGCGTCGCTATGAACACGAAGATCTGGACGCCGGTCGGAATGGCCACGGCTTCGGAGGCGGCCGAGAAGAAGGCCAGGCTGATCTTCGGCAGCCCGGTGGTGAACATGTGGTGGACCCAAAGTCCGAAGGACAGGAATGCGGTGCCCACAGCCGCCAGCACGATCCACGGATAGCCCAGCAGATGGCGGTTGGCGAAGGTCGGCACCAGCATCGCGAACAGCGCGATCGAGGGCAGGAATATGATGTAGACTTCGGGATGACCGAAGATCCAGAACAGATGCTGCCACAGGAGCGGATCCCCGCCCCGGCGCGCATCGAAGAAGGGCCAGTCGAGCAGCCTTTCCATTTCGAACAATATGTCGCCGGCGATGAGCGGCGGAAAGGCAAAGAGGATCATCACCGCCACGACCAGTATGTACCAGGCATATAGCGGCATGAGATTGAGCCGCATGCCCGGCGGTCGACATTTGAGCACGCCGACGATCAGTTCAACTGCGGCGGCGACCGACGACACCTCGATGAACGAAAGACCGAGCATCCAGATATCGGCTCCGAGCCCCGACAGGTCGGTCCGGGTGGTCAGCGGTGGATACATGAACCAGCCGCCGTCAGGGGCGGCATTGAAGAAGATCGATCCCCCGACGAACAGCCCGCCGATCAGGAAGGACCAGTAGCCAAAGGCCGACAGGCGGGGAAATGGAAGGTCGCGCGCGCCCAGCAATTGCGGCAGCAGGATGATCGACACCGCCTCGAACATCGGCACGGCGAAGAGAAACATCATCATCGAGCCGTGCAGGGTGAAGAGCTGGTTGAAGGTACCAGGCCCAACCAGATCATTGTCGGGCACGGCAAGCTGGGTGCGCATGATGAGCGCGAGCACGCCGGCAAAGAGCATGAAGCCAAAGGCGGTCAGCACATACCAGACACCGACGCGATTATTGTTGCAGTCGGTCCAGCGCAGGAAGATTCCCCTGGGCGGCGCCCACACCGCGCGCAGCCTTTCTTCCTGCGCCGCGCGGAGCGCCGGGTCATCCTGATCGTGGAGGCTCATTTCAGCCCCTCGAGATAATGGGCAATGGCAATGGCCTCCTGCTCGGACAGCTGGGGATAGGCGGGCATGCGCGCGCCTGGCTTTGCGATCTGGGGCGCACGGATGAAGGCGGCGATATTGGCGGTGGTCGGTGGCAACATCCCGGCACCCAGCGTCCGCCTCTGTCCAAAACGGCTAAGGTCAGGCCCGATTGCCACATCATGCGCGGTTCCCCGGATGGCATGGCAGGCGCCGCAGCCATGCGCATCGAAGAGGGACTGGCCCCTCGATGGGACCAGGCCCTTGCCGGCGCCGCGCGCGCCCGCCAGCCATGCGTCAAAATCCGCTGGGTTCATCGCGATCACGTCGAAGGCCATTAGCGCGTGCGACAGGCCGCAAAATTCCGCGCAAACGCCCCGGAAGCGGCCGGCCTTTTCGGCGCGCACGACCAGCCTGTTGGTCCGTCCGGGGATCATGTCCATCTTCCCGGCAAGACCGGGAATCCAGAAACTGTGGATCACGTCCTGCGCGCCGAGTTCAAGGATCACCGTCCGCCCCACGGGAAGGCGGATCTCATTGGCAGAAACAAGTCCAGGTCCCGCGCGTGATGCCCCATAAGCGACCCGCCACCAGAATTGCTCGCCCTCGACCCGAATGGTGAGGTCGCCAGGCGCTGTCTCGCGCGGGCGCATGGCAGGCAACGCATAGAGAAGCAGCGCGCCAAGGATCAGGGCCGGGCCGATGGCGCCCAGCCACAGGATGATCCGCATGCCGCTACGATGGCTGAGCGCCCCTTCCGGAGCGCGAAGCGCACGAACATAGATGAGGACCATGACCGTCACGATGATCGCCGCGCCGATGGTCAACAGGATCGCCATCTCGCGCACCTGCCGTGCTTCGGCGCCGAAGACATGGAGGGCCGACTGCTGCGCATTGCAGGCGCCAAGGCCGAGCAGTAAAATGGTCCAGAGCCATGGATTGCGCATTGCGCCCGCGTCACCCCTTTTGCGCCGCATCCTATGTGCAGCGTCTTACGTGCCAACACGCGAAGCGGCATCCGGTTCAAACATTTCTGTTTCGTAACAAGTGGATGAATTGCCGGTGTCGGCGAAACCAAAAGCCAGCCGGCGCATTGGCGAGGGATCGTTCTTCCTTCGACAAGGAGACCTGTCTTGCCCAGCGCCCCGCCGCGCACCCGGCCCCTGCTCCATCCGCTTCACGGCCTGCTGCTCGCCTGGCCGGTCGCCCTGTTTCCCGCTGCCCTGCTGTCGGACATCACCTATCTCAACAGCGCCGAAATCCAGTGGAGCAACTTTTCGGCCTGGCTGATCACCGGCGCGCTGATCGGCGGTGGGCTGGTACTGCTATGGGCCTTGATCGCGCTAACGCGTGCCAAAGGGCCTGCACGCCGGCAGCATGGCCTTTATCTGCTGCTGTTGGCGCTGATGTGGGTCTGCGGGCTCATCAACGCCTTTCAGCATAGCCGCGACGGCTGGAGTTCAGTCGGGACCATCGGCCTCATCCTCTCCATCCTCAGCAGCCTGGCTGCCCTTGCCGCCGGTTGGGTGGCCTTCGCGGGTTATCGGGAGGTTCGGCCATGATCGTGCGTGCCTTCATCCTGGGCGCCGGTCTCCTGGCGCTTGCCGCCTGCGGGCGCAGCCAGCCCGGCCTTGACCAGACCGGCGGCCGGCCGGGCCTGCCCGATCAGCGCCAGACATTGCTGCCGCCGATGAAAATCGCGACGCCCACTGGCTGGGGGAATGAGAATCCGACGGCACCGGCCGGCTTTAGCGTGACGGCCTTTGCCACGGGGCTCGCCATCCCGCGCCAGATGCTGGTGCTGCCCAATGGCGACATTCTGGTGGCGGAAGGGTCGGGCGGTTCGGCCCCCGCGCTGCGGCCCAAAGATGTCATCGCGACCCAGATCAAGGCCATGGGTAAGACATCGGTCAAGGGTGGCAATCGCGTCACCCTGCTGCGCGATGCCGATGGCGATGGCCGCGCCGAATTGCGCAGTGCGCTCATCACCGGATTGAATGCGCCCTATGGCCTCGCCCTGGTCGAGGGCCAGCTCTATGTCGCGACACAGGACGCGCTGCTGCGCTTTCCCTATCGCGAGGGCGAGACGCGCATCACCACGCCGGGCGTCGAAGTGACCAGATTGCCCTCGCGCATAAACCATCACTGGACCAAGTCGCTGGCAGCCGGCCCGGACGGATCGAAACTCTATGTCGGTATCGGCTCCAACAGCAATGTCGGCGAACGCGGCATGGCGGTGGAGGAAGATCGCGCCGTCATCTGGGAGGTTGATCGTCAGTCCGGCATGCATCGCACCTATGCCTCGGGCATCCGCAATCCGACGGCACTTGCAGTTGAGCCGCAGACGCGCCGGCTCTGGGCCGTGGTGAACGAACGCGATGAGCTCGGACCGCAACTGGCGCCCGATTATATGACTGCGGTTCGCCCCAGGGCCTTTTATGGCTGGCCCTACAGCTATTGGGGACAGAATGTCGATCCGCGGGTGCGTCCGCAGCAGCCCGATATGGTGCGACGCGCGATCCGGCCCGATTATGCCCTGGGATCCCATGTCGCGGCGCTCGGCATCAGCTTCGCAACCGGCGGAGGTCTTGGCCCCGCCTATGCGCAGGGCGCCTTCGTCGGACAGCATGGCAGCTGGAACAGACAGGATCTGGCCGGCTACAAGGTGGTATTCATCCCATTCGCCGATGGTCGGCCCGCCGGCAAGCCCCAGGACTTCCTGACCGGGTTCATCAAGGATGGACATGCGCGCGGACGTCCGGTGGGCGTAAGCTATGATCCGGTCCATGGCGCGCTCCTGGTCGCCGATGACCTGTCCAACAGCGTCTGGAGGATAGCCCCAACCCGTCGCTGACATGAGACAAAGGGCAAGGAGAGAGAAAATGGAGAAACGACAGGAAGACGGCGAAACGGTGACCCATCTCTCGAAAGTCGAGGCACGCAGCGGATCGCGAACGACTGTGACCCGGTCGATCCTGGTGACCAGCCTCGCGCTCGTCATCGCGGTTCTGCTCATCGTGGTTGCGATCGGCTATTTCAGGGCCGACAAGACCGGCGCGGATGAGGTTAACAGCGATAACCGCGCAGGATCGGCCGCCCCCCAGGACTGAAGCCGTCGAGCAATAACGGAAATATCAGGTTAAATGCGCCAAATGGATGGAAGGAACGCCGTCGTGCACGATGACAGGATGGCGAAGTCCGTCTATCCCCAAGTCATGGCCTCCATTTTTTCTCCGGCGCCCACGCACGCGGATTCGCTCAGAGCACGGATAGCCTCTTTCCCGTGGGAAAAAACGGCACTGGGAGCCAAGGCCGACTGGCCAATTTCGCTGCGAACCACGGTCGCGCTCGCGCTCGCCTCGGATTTTCCGATGTTCATCATGTGGGGGCAGGCGCAGATATTCCTCTACAATGATGCCTATGCGCCCTTTTTGGGAGCTCGTCACCCCGCAGCACTTGGCCAATCGATGTGCGATGTCTGGCCCGAGATCTGGTCCGAGCTCTCGCCCCTGATCGATAGAGCCCTTGGCGGCGAGACGGTTTCGGTCGAGGACATGCACCTCGTCATGACCCGCAATGGTGATGCCGAGGATACATGGTGGACCTTCTGCTACAGTCCGTTGTGCGACGACGCAGGCGATATCGTCGGCGTTCTCGATATCGCGGTGGATGTGACGCAAAAGTTTACGGACGCCCGCAGGATCGAGGAAAAACGGGCAAGGCTGGAGAAAAGCGAAGCGCGTTTCAGCGCATTGGTAAGCGCGACCTCCGACGCAATCTATCAGATGAGCGCCGACTGGCAGGAAATGCGCCACCTCGACGGACGTGGTTTCCTCGTCGACACGCAAGCACCATCTGTTCGCTGGCTTGAACTCTATGTTCCAACGGATGACCATTCCATCGTGATGGACGCGATCGCCCGCGCCATCGAAGCCAGGGCGCCCTTCATGCTGGAGCATCGCGTACGTCAGGCTGATGGCACCATCGGCTGGACAGCGTCCCGCGCCGTCCCCATCCTCGACGATGACGGCAATATCCTTGAGTGGTTCGGCACGGCCACCGATGTAACGGCCTCGCATCTTTCGCGCGAAGCTCTGGCCACAAGCCGGGAAAAGCTGGAACTCGCGACACGCGCGGCCCGCCTTGGTCAGTTCGACTATTGGCCGCAAACCGGACAGCTTGAATGGGACGATCGCTGTCGTGCCCTTTTTGGCCTGCATCCCGGTGCCCCCGTCAGCTATGAAACCGCCTTTCTGGCGGGCCTGCATCCCGAGGATCGCGAAGGGGCCGACACAGCGGTGCGCGCCGCGCTCGATCCGACCGGCAGCGGCATTTTCGACACCGAGTATCGGACCGTCGGGATCGAGGATGGGATCGAACGACATATCCATGCTCAGGGCCTGGCAATGTTCGAGGGCCAGGCCCCGATTCGCCTTATCGGTACCGTGCAGGACGTCACCGCCGATCGCCAGGCGCAGGCCAGTTTGCGGGAGGTCGAGGAGCGGCTGCGTCTTGCCGGACGGGCCACCAATGATGCGGTATGGGACTGGAACTTCAGCGACGATCATGTGACCTGGAACATCGCCCTTGAGCATGCCTATGGGCACAGGCTCGAAGATGTCGAACCGACCGGCGAGTGGTGGCTGGACCATATCCACCCGGATGACCGGCATCGGATCAATGACAGCATTCACGCGGTGATCGATGGCGAGGGGACTGACTGGACCGACGAATATCGCTTTGCCCGCAGCGACGGCAGCTATGCCGATGTGCTTGATCGCGGCTATGTTCTGCGTACGCCTGCCGGCGAGCCGCTGCGTATGGTCGGGGCGATGCAGGACATGTCAGCTCGCAAGGCTGTCGAGCGCCAGCTCGAGGAGGATCGTCGCAGGCTCATCGAGGAGGTCGAGACCAAGACGGCCGAGCGCGACAGGGCTGAGGACGCCCTGCGCCAGTCGCAGAAGATGGAAGCGGTCGGCCAGTTGACGGGTGGCCTTGCCCATGATTTCAACAATCTGCTGACGGGCATTTCCGGGGCCCTGGAAATGATGCAGATACGTATCGCGCAGGGCCGGGTCGGCGAGATCGACAAATATTCTGTCGCAGCCCAGGGCGCCGTGCGCCGCGCCGCTGCGCTCACCCACCGCCTGCTCGCCTTCTCCCGCAGGCAGACGCTTGATCCCAAACCGGTCAATTCCAACCGGCTGATCTTCGATCTGGAAGAGCTCATCCGGCGCACGGTGGGACCACAGATAGAGGTCGAGACCGTCGGCAAGGCCGGTATCTGGACAACCCTGGTCGATCCCAACCAGCTTGAAAATGCGCTGCTCAACCTCTGCATCAATGCGCGCGACGCAATGCCGGACGGGGGACGCATCACGATCGAGACTGCAAACAAGTGGCTGGACGACACGGCCGCGCGCGAGCGTGATCTGGAACCGGGTCAATATGTCTCGATCTGCGTGACCGACACCGGCACGGGCATGACGCCAGAGGTGATTTCCCGCGCCTTCGATCCCTTTTTCACGACCAAGCCGCTGGGTGAAGGCACTGGGCTTGGCCTATCGATGATCTATGGATTCGCACGTCAGTCCGGCGGCCATGTGCGGATCTATAGCGAGATCGGTACGGGCACGACCATGTGCCTCTATCTGCCCCGCCACTTCATGGAAGACGAGGAAAGCGAGGACGCGACAGTCATTCCATCGCTGAGTGAGCAGGCGGCCAGCAATGAATCACGACGCGGCACGATCCTGGTGGTCGATGATGAACCCACGGTTCGGCTCCTCGTTGTCGAGATAGCGCAGGAACTGGGCTATGATGTGCAGGAAGCGATGGACGGCCCAGGCGCCATGCGGCTGTTACAAAATGGCGTGGCAATCGACCTGCTGATCACGGATGTGGGCTTGCCCGGCGGGATGAACGGTCGACAGGTGGCCGATGCCGCACTCAGCCTCCTGCCGGATCTCAAGGTCCTGTTCATTACCGGCTATGCTGAAAATGCCGTCATCGGCAATGGCCAGCTCGCGCCCAATATGGCGCTCGTCACCAAGCCGTTCGCGATGGACGCATTGGCAAAGCGGATTGGCGATATGCTGCCCTGATCCCGCGAGGCGGCAATCGACCGAGCACTGCGCCGCCTCCAATATCAAGACATCGTCAATCTTGCGGTACGACCGGCGGTCGGCCTGACGACATTTTGCGGCTGAGGTTCAGGCAAGGCTTCAGGCCGCGACGGATCATGTACGGGGTCTTCCGCGTTCATGGGGCAAGCAAAAAGGACAGAGATGATGCTTGCCAACGCCCGCCGTGAAATCCTGACCCGCCCGATCTTCTCCCTCGTCGAGGCAGCCCTGCCCGCTCTTTCCGCTACGGAGAACGAAGCGATCGAGGCTGGCAACAGCTGGTGGGACGCGGCCCTGTTTACCGGCAATCCGGATTGGGATCAGCTCCTTGCCGTGCCGCCCGCCCGGCTGACCGACGCGGAGCAGGCCTTCATGAATGGCCCTGTCGAACAGCTGTGCGGCATGATCGACGACTGGCGCATGACCTGGGAAACGCACGACCTGTCGCAGGAAGCCTGGGACTATCTCAAGCAGGAAAAATTCTTCGGCATCATCATTCCCGAGGAATATGGCGGCCTTGGTTTTTCCAATTTCGCCCATAGCGAGATTGTCCGCAAGATCGCGACCCGATCCGTGTCCGCGGCCGTCACTACAATGGTCCCCAACAGCCTGGGCCCGGGCGAACTCATCCTGCGTTTTGGAACCAAGGAACAACAGCACCACTGGCTGCGGCGGCTGGCGGATGGTCGCGAAATTCCCGCTTTCGGCCTGACGAGCCCGGAAGCCGGCTCCGATGCGGCGGCGATGGTCGACGAAGGCGTCATCTGCAAGGGTCAGTGGGACGGCGAGGAGGTGGTGGGCATCCGCCTCAACTGGCGCAAGCGCTATATCACCCTGGGTCCGGTCGCGACATTGCTGGGCCTCGCCTTCAAGCTGCGCGATCCCGACCATCTGCTGGGCGGGCAGGACGAGATCGGCATCACCGTCGCGCTGGTCCCCACCGACCTTCCCGGCGTGTCGATCGGGCGCCGGCATATCCCCTCGATGCAGAGTTTCCAGAACGGCCCCAATGAGGGCCATGATGTGTTCATCCCGCTCGACAACATCATCGGCGGCCCGGATCGCGTCGGCCAGGGATGGAAAATGCTGATGAGCGCGCTGGCGGCGGGCCGGGGCATTTCCCTGCCCTCCCTGTCTGCTGCTGCCGGCGCCTTTGCTGCCCATACAACCGGCGCCTATGCGCGGGTCCGCTCCCAGTTCAACCTGCCGATCGGCAAGTTCGAGGGGATACAGGAGCGGCTGGCACGGATCGCGGCCAATGCCTATCTGCTCGATGGCGCGCGCCGCCTGACCTGCGCGGGGCTCGATCAGGGGAACCATCCCGCCGTCATTTCCTCGATCCTCAAGCTGCATGCGACCGAACGCATGCGGACCGTCATCAACGACGCAATGGATGTGCATGGCGGCAAGGGCGTGATCGACGGACCCAATAATTATCTCGGCAACCAGTATCGCGCGATCCCGGTAGGCATCACGGTCGAGGGCGCCAATATCCTCACCCGCAGCCTGATGGTGTTCGGCCAGGGCGCGATCCGCTCCCATCCCTATCTGCTCAAGGAAATCCGCGCGGTCGCAGATGCCGATCGCGGGCGGGCGCTGGCGCAGTTCGACGATGTGCTGTGGAAGCATGTCGGCCACGCGCTCAAGACCGCGATCCGGGCCTTCGCGCGCAACTGGACCGGCGGCCTGTTTGCGCCAGCGCCCAGGGCCGGGCGCGCGACCCGCTATTATCGCCAGATGAGCCGCTATGCCGCGGCCTTTGCCTTCATATCCGACATTGCCTTCCTGACCCTGGGCGGCGAGCTCAAGCGGCGCGAACTCCTGTCCGCCCGGCTGGGTGACATCCTGTCCGAACTCTATCTTCTGTCCGGCGCGCTCAAGCGCTGGGAGGATGAAGGGCGCCAGGATGATGATTTTCCCCTGCTCGCCTGGTGCATGGACAGCGGCTTTGCCACGATCGAGCAAAGGTTCGTCGAGATCATCGAGAATTTCCCCGCGCGGCCTGTCGGCTGGATGCTGCGCCTGTTCATCCTCCCCTTTGGCCGGCGTCGTCATGGCCCGACGGACCGGACCATCCGTCAGTGCGCGCAGATCATCCTGGAACCCTGCCCAGCGCGCGAACGGCTAATCGACAATGTGTTCATCGGCGGTCCGGAAGAACCTGTCGCCCGCCTGACCGAAGCCTTCCGCCTGATGGTCGATACCCAGCCGATCCACGACCGGCTGCGCAAGGCGCGGATTAAGGATTGGGCCAAGGCGCGCGAACGCGGCCTGCTGTCGAGCGCAGAACTGGCGCAGCTCCAAGAGGCAGATCGCGCGGTCGCGGACGTCATCGCCGTCGATGATTTCGCGCCCGAAGATCTGCGGCGCAATCCCGCTGCATCGGATCTGGCGCAGGCCGCCGAATGAGCCGGCCGGTCTACATTGTCGATGGCGCCCGCACGCCCTTTCTCAAAGCGCGTGGCGGCCCCGGCCCGTTCACGCCTGTTGACCTGGCGGTACAATGTGGGCGCCCCCTTCTGCTAAGGCAGAAATTTGCCCCCACGGACTTCGATCAGGTCATATTGGGGTGCGTCAACGTCATCGCAGATGAGGCCAATCCGGCGCGCGTCGCTGCACTGCGTCTGGGCTGCGGGACGCAGACGACCGCCTTTACCGTTCAGATCAATTGCGGTTCGGGCATGCAGTCGATGGACACTGCCTACCGCTATATCGCCGATGGCGGCAGCGACCTCATCCTGGCGGGCGGTGCTGAGGCGCTCAGTCACGCCCCGCTCGTGTTTCGCCAGGATGCCGTCCAATGGTTCGCCGCGATGCAGGGCGACAAGACCAGCCCCTTGGCCTCGCTGAAAGCGGCCAGCGGATTTCGTCCCGACTTCCTCAAGCCCATCATCGGACTGGAACGCGGCCTCACTGATCCCATCACCGATCTTGGCATGGGCCAGACCGCCGAAATATTGGCGCACCTCTTCTCCATATCGAGGGCGGAGGCGGACGCTTATGCCGTCGAAAGCCACAAGCGTCTTGCCAGGGCGCAGGCGGAGGGATGGCTGGAGGGGGAACTTCTTCCTGCTTTTGCCAGGGATGGAACCGTATATTCCCAGGATGATGGGGTGCGGCCCGACAGCAGCACAGAAAAGCTCGCGACGCTGAAGCCGGTTTTCGAGCGCCCTTATGGGAAGGTCACTGCGGGCAATAGTTCGCAGATCAGCGACGGCGCCTGCTGGACCATCCTCGCCTCGCAAGAGGCGGTCGAGCGCCATGGCCTTATGCCCCGTGCGCGGATCGTCGACAGCCAGTGGTCGGCGCTTGATCCAGCCATCATGGGCCTGGGTCCGGTGCTCGCCTCGACGGCACTCCTCAAGCGCAACGGTCATGGATTGGCAGATATCGACCTGTGGGAATTGAATGAAGCCTTCGCTGCACAGGTGCTGGCATGCCTTGCGGCATGGGAGGACGAAGCATTCTGTCGCACCATATTGGGCCTTGAGGGGGCGGCCGGGCGAATCGATCCCTCGCGCCTCAATGTCGATGGCGGCGCGATTTCCCTGGGGCACCCGGTGGGCACGAGTGGCACGCGGATCGCACTGCATCTGGTTCAGGCGATGGAGCGGTTTGGGCTGAGGCGCGGCATCGCCACCGAATGTATCGGCGGCGGCCAGGGCGGCGCCATGTTGATCGAACGGCTGTGAAGGAGGCCATGATGAACGATCCTGTCTGGTCCTTTCTTGCCGATCGCGATCTGGAGACCGGTCCCGCGCCCCATCGCGCGGAGGCCTTGCATCACTGGAGCTTCACGCGCGATGCCCATGACATTGGCTGGGCTATTCTCGATCAGCAGGGAACGGACACCAATCTTCTGTCCCAGGCCGTGCTAGAAGAGCTTGGCCATATACTCGACATGATCGCCGACCGAGCGCCCAAGGCGCTGGTCGTTCGATCAGGCAAGAAACAGGGCTTTCTTGCCGGCGCGGATATCGGCGAGTTTCGTGACATGCGCGACGAGGCGATGGTGCGCGACCGGATCGCCGCCGCGCATGCGATCGTCGACCGTCTCGAAGCGCTGACCTTTCCAACCATTGCGGTCATCCACGGCTATGCGATGGGTGGCGGCCTTGAGGTCGCGCTGGCGTGCCATCAGCGCATTGCCATCGAAGGGACAAGGCTCGGCTTCCCCGAAGTGCAGCTTGGCCTGCATCCGGGGCTCGGCGGCACGGCACGCTTCACCCATTTATGCGACCCGATCGCGGCGATGGAACTGATGCTGACCGGCAAGTCCATCGATGCCGGGCGCGCCAAAGACATGGGGCTGGTCGATGCGGTCATCCCTGAACGCCACGTCCACGCCGCCATCATGGGAGCGGTTGCAGGAGAGATGGACCAGGGCCGGCAGGCATTGCTGGATCGCCTGAAGGACGCCGCGCCAGTCCGCCATCTGGCGGCGCGGCAGATGCGCAGCCAAGCTGAAGCCAGGGCACCCCTGGCCCATTATCCCGCGCCCCATGCGCTCATCGACCTGTGGGAGACCCATGGTGGCGACCAGGAGGCGATGAAACAGGCGGAGATCACTTCCTTCGCACATCTCATGATGAGCAATAGCGCGCAAAATCTCATCCGCGCTTTCTTCCTGCGCCAGAAGCTCAAGGGACTGGCGGGGCCAGGTGAAAAGACGATCGCCCATGTCCATGTCATCGGCGCGGGCGCGATGGGTGGGGACATCGCGGCCTGGTGCGCGTGGCGTGGCCTGCCCACCAGCATCTCCGACGTGAAGCCCGAGCCGATTGGCGCGGCCCTTAACCGAGCTGCGAAACTGTATGAAAAGCTCGCCCATGGAGATCGGCTCAAGGTGCGCGATGCGCTGGATCGGTTGATCCCTGACCTGGATGGTGCGGGGATCGCAAAAGCCGACATCCTGATCGAGGCTGCCCCGGAAAAGGCCGATCTCAAGCGCACCCTCTATGCGAGCGCCGAGCCACGCATGAAGGATGGTGCGATCCTGGCGACCAACACCTCCTCCATTCCTCTGGAGGAATTGCGCGACGGACTACGCCATCCCGAGCGGCTGGTCGGCATCCATTTCTTCAATCCCGTGTCGCGGCTCGATCTGGTCGAGGTCATCAGCCATGACGGCGTCGATCCGCAGGTTGAGGCCAGCGCAAGAGCCTTTACCGGCATCATCGGCAAGCTGCCGGCCCCGGCCCGTAGCGCCCCCGGCTTCATCGTCAACCGGATCCTTACCCCCTATCTGGTCGAGGCGATGACGATGATGGACGAGGGCATCGCGCCCGAGACGATCGACAGGGCGGCAATGGATTTCGGCATGCCCATGGGCCCGCTGGAACTTGCAGATCAGGTCGGCCTCGATATCGGCCTTGCGGTTGCCGCCATGCTCAAGCGAGAACTGGACTGGCCCATGCCTGCCACGCCGCAATGGTTGGCAGACAAGGTCTCGGCGGGTCAGTTGGGCCGGAAAGCCGGGAAAGGCATATATGCCTGGAAGGACGGCCATGCGGTCAAGAACAGCGCCCCGCAGCCCCCGCCGGAGATGGCGGACCGGCTCATCATGCCGATGCTCAACATGGCCGCCGCGACCCTGCGCGAGCAGGTGACCGACGATCCAGACATCATCGACGCTGCCATGATCTTCGGCACCGGATTTGCGCCTTTCCGCGGCGGACCGCTCCATTATGCCCACGCACGCGGGATTGGCGAAGTCAAAGCGGTGCTGGAAGGGCTGCGCGAAGCCCATGGCGAGCGGTTCCGGCCCGATCCGGGCTGGGACATGCTGCAATGAGGACCGGCGGGACCGGTCCTCTCGAACTTGGTTCGGCAGAGGAGGTCGCCAACCGCATCATCGCGCGCACTGACGGGCATATCGTCCTTGGCCTGCCATTGGGCCTGGGCAAGGCGCCTCACATCGTCAATGCCCTCTTCGCCCGTGCCAGCGCTGATCGCGCCATCAGGCTGCGTATCTTCACGGCGCTCACGCTCGAGCAGCCCTCGCTTGGCACGGATCTCGAGCGTCGTTTCCTCGAGCCCGTGTTCGAGCGGACAATGGGCGGATATCCGCGCTTTGCTTATGCGCAGGCGCAGCGTGCGGGCGAGATGCCGGCGAATATCGAGGTGAATGAATTTTTCTTCCAGGCCGGCAGCCGGCTCGGCAATGGAGATGCACAGCGCCACTATATTGCAGCCAACTATACCCATGCGATGCGTTATCTGATCGACCAGGGCGTCAATGTCGTGGCGCAGATCGTGGCGCGACGGGGAAACAGCTATAGCCTGAGCTGCAATAGCGACATGACCCTCGACCTGCTTGCCGAGCGCGATCGGGGCCGGGCCGATTTTGCCCTGATCGGTCAGGTCAATGACGAATTGCCCTTCATGCGCGGTCCGGCCGAAATCCCGTCCGACCGGTTCGCAATCATTCTCGACAGCGCGCAGACACGCTTTCCCCTCTTCGGGCCGCCACGGCAGCCCGTAAGCCCTGCCCAGCACGCCATCGGAGCCCATGTGGCCGCGCTGATAGCCGATGGTGGCTCGCTTCAGATCGGCATCGGCGCGATCGGCGACGCGATCGCCCACAGTCTGATCCTCCGGCAGGAACGGCCGGATGCCTATCGCGCAACGCTTGACCGGCTGGGCGCTCCCAAGCCATGGGAAATGGGCCCGTTTGAGGAAGGCTTATATGCGCCGACCGAGATGCTGGTCGATTGTTTCCTCGATCTCATAAGGGCCGGCATCATCAAGCGTGAAGTCGATGGCGCGATCGTGCATGGCGGCTTTTTCGTTGGCCCGCGCAGCTTCTACGCCGCGTTACGGGACATGGATGAGGATCTGCGCGATCGCATCCATATGCGTGAGATCAGCTATATCAATGCGCTGTTCGGCAACGAAGCGGCCAAGCGAAAGGCCCGGCACAAGGCCCGCTTCGTCAACAGCGCCATGATGGTCACGCTGCTGGGCGCCACGATCTCGGACGGACTTGAAGATGGCCAGGTCGTCAGCGGCGTGGGCGGGCAGTATAATTTCGTCGCGCAGGCGCTCGAACTCGACGGCGCGCGTTCGATCATCACCCTGCCTGCCACCCGGCGTCACAAGGGCGAGACCCAGTCCAATATCGTCTGGAGCTATGGCCATGAAACCATCCCGCGCCATTTGCGCGATATGGTCGTGACCGAATATGGCGTGGCGGACCTGCGCGGCCAAAGCGATGAGCAGGTCATCCAGCGCCTGATCGCCATCGCCGACAGCCGCTTTCAGGGCGAACTTGTGGAAAAGGCCCGGTCCGCGGGCAAGATAGCGCCCGACTGGGACATTCCCGAAGCGTACAGGGATAATCTGCCCGAGCGGATCAGCGCGGCCATGCCCAAGGAGACATTTGCGTCCTTCCCGTTCGGCACGGACTTTACGCAGATCGAGCAGCGGCTGCTGCCGGTAATGCAATATCTGGCAGACCATGCGACCAGGCCCGCCCAACTGGCCGCCCTGATTGCCCGCGGCCTGCGCAGTGGTCAGCCCGACGAAGCGGAATTGGCCGCACTCGAGCGCATGGGGCTGGATGCGCCCCATGGCGTCAGGGAGCATAGCTATCGCGCGCTCATCCTGGGAGCCTTGCGCAGTGCCGGACAGTAAGGACAGGAAAGAGGCGACCGGGCCAGGCGTCGCTTCGACAGACAGGGGAATGGAGCAGATGAAGGACGGCAAGGATAGCCCGCACCCCGATCTTGACGCAGAAGAGGCCGCCCATGTCGAGGAGCGTAGTACGGGTTCGGCAAAGGTCGTCCATGAGGTCGTGCGGCTCCAGGGTGAGGAAGAGCTGGATCGACCGATCCTCGCACTCATGCTTTCCGGCCTGGCCGCCGGCCTCGCTATCACCCTGTCGCTCATGTCCGAACTGTTCCTGCGGGCAAGGCTGCCCGACACGGACTGGGCGCCCCTCATCTACCTGCTGGGCTATCCGGTCGGATATCTGATCGTGATCATGGGGCGGCTCCAGCTCTTTACCGAAAGCACGGTCACAGCGGTGCTGCCGGTCGCGACCCGTCCGAGCCTTAGCAATCTGGGCCGTCTGGTGCGCCTGTGGGCCTGCGTGCTGGCGGGGAATCTTGTCGGCGTCACGCTCGTAAGCGCGCTGATGGCCGGTGAGATCATCATCACGCATGAACAGCGCATCGTGGCGCTCGATATTCTCGCCAAGCTCGAATGGCAGGACTGGTCGAAAACCCTGATGCTCGGCATTCCGGCGGGCTTCATCATGGCCGCGATTGCCTGGGCCCTGCCCAATGCCAAAGGCAGCGAATTCTGGGTGATCTTCCTTCTGACCTATGTCATCGGCCTTGGCGGCTTTTCGCATGTCGTCACCGGTTCTTCCCAGATCAGCTTCCTCTGGTTGAGCGGCGAGGTCAGTTTCCAGCAGGCCTGGTTCGGCTTCTCTCTGCCTGCACTCATTGGCAACATCATCGGTGGTAGCGGCCTGTTCGCGGTCCTGGCCCATGGGCAGATGCGAAGCGACCTTACCGAAGGGGGATAGCGTTCGGTTTCAACCGTCGCTGTCAGGCAGA
The DNA here is from genome assembly GCF_003711185.1 of Sphingobium sp. LF-16. NCBI lineage: Bacteria > Pseudomonadati > Pseudomonadota > Alphaproteobacteria > Sphingomonadales > Sphingobiaceae > Sphingobium > Sphingobium sp. LF-16. Next base: position 4,024,664 of record NZ_CP029335.1, read on the forward strand.
ACTGCGCGCAGAGACTTCTCGATTTCCCCGCCGCAATAGGCCTCGCCATAGCGCGTCACGCTTCTTGCCTCGAGCCTCGCCAGGGCAGGATGAGCGCGCAGACGCTGGACCAGACCCATCGTTGCAGGCGCATGTTGGGAGAGCATGGCAGCGATTGCGCCGAAGCGGCTGGCCATGGTGCCCCATAATGTCACGGTCACGATATCGGCCAGATCCGGTTTTGCGGTGCCGAGCATGAAACCCTTTCCAGCTTCAAGGCCGTTGCTTGTGCCGACAGCCTCCCAGATGCGCATCCATTTGACAAGCCGAGGAATAAAGCTGGCCCATCGATCCTCCGTCCACATCTGCCGGCCGCCATCCAGCGTCAGTTCGTCAATGATATCATTTGCGTCATTGACGAGCTTGACCGTCAAGGCGCGTTCGCGGGTACCGCCATGCACAAGGTCAAGACGCTCTGCCAGATAGACCATGATTGCTGGCATCTGAGACAAGGCAAATCCGGTTTCATTATCAACCAGGAGGGGTGGTCCCATGAAGGGCACCGGCTGATCCTCCAGAGCCATTTGCATCAGCGCGGCGATCTCACCCTCATCATGTTCGTTCCAGCTCTTGCCCGCAAAGGCAAGCGCGGCCCGGATGAACTGTCCGCGGAATGGCAATGGCCAATAATAGAGCTCGAAGTCCTTCTTCACCCTCATCCCTCCTTTACGTCCGTGCTTCTGCCAGAAGGCTTTCCTGGGCATATTGGTTGCCATGGGAATCTTGCTGGCAACCTCCGGGCTGTAATGGTGCACAGGAACACAGTGGCGGAGTTCGCGTTCTCCAATATGAGCTATCAGCAGTTTCCAGCAGCAGTTTCGGGGGGCAGCCAAGCGATGAGACCGAAGCTTCGATGGGGGACATAGCCTCAAAGAAGGTCTTCTCCGCCAGAGATAGTGCAGTTGCGCAGGGAGCTTGGGACGCATGTCGAATGAAATAGGTTCGGTTCGGCAATGGGATGAGGGGGAGCTGATGGAAGCCTTTCTTCTCATTCAAAGCGAGCGCCATACCAGTGACGACCAGATAATTTTTGCAGAAATGCGGCGCCGTGCCGGTGGCGGCGCACGTGAGCAGCGCGATGCTTCTAACCGGCCTCGACTGTGGAATTTCGAGCCGGACCGGCCTCTGTTCTGAGATATGGTCGCCAGCCCGGCGCGCGCCAAAGGCGAGGCGTTGCCGGGCCGGGACACCTCAACCCGCTGCAACCCCGTCAGGCGAAAAGCGATCTGTCATTTCGGCGAGCGCCCGCCCACTCACCCAGGCGGATTGCGATCTGATCGCGCCCCCCACGTTTTGCCTCGTAAAGCGCTTCATCTGCCAGCCGGTAGAGCGTGCCAAAGTCAACGCGGCATGCCGAGGCCGTCACACCGATACTCACCGTCACCATGCGATTGCCGATGATGTCGCCATGGCTCAGATCGGCCAAGGTTCCGCGCAGGGTTTGTGCAAATTGCTCGATGTTCCCAACTTCAGCTCCTGTGACCATCATCGCAAACTCCTCCCCGCCCAGACGACATACGGCACAGGAGGAGTTTTCATGCTGCGCGATGCAGCGACCCATAGCTGCCAGAACGTGATCGCCAGCCTCATGACCATAGACATCGTTGATCGACTTGAACCAATCGACGTCGATCAGAAGCAAAGCGACCAGCGCGCCTGATACAGGCAAGCCTTCAAGCATCCTGCCGGTTCTTTCCATGAAACCCCGTCGGTTTGGCAGCCCTGTCAGAACGTCGCGGCGGGCAAGCTCATGGGCCTTAGCCTCTGCGAGCCGCGCGACGTCTCGTTCCATCCGCAACCGGGCATGAGCACGCGAAGCGGCAGCGGAGAGCCACAATGTTTGCCAGGCCGCTGCGAACAGGACCAGAATTTGCGACCCACCGCCCCAGAACATGGCGTCCGCATCGAAGAAGCTGGTCGACGCAAGGACGATCATTGGCAGCGCCCAGGCCCCACCCAGGCTCCGCGCCGCTCTGCTTCCCCGTCGCCATGCCTGGCCGATACAGGATGCGACCGCCGCTAGATTGGCCAGGACCAGGAGCCCCAGCAGATTGCCGAGCATGTCGAACGGCCCCGAACGCATCAGCGAAAGCGGGATGCCCAATGCGCACACGCTTGCGGTGAGGCCCAGCGCTGTGCGCCTCAACCCCGTATCGAGATGCTGTTTTTCAAGAGCAGTGACGGCGCTCAAAGTGGCGAGCGTGATGGCGAGACAGGAGAGACCAGTGCAGATTTGCGCCGATACCGCGCCCGCCATGGAGGGAAAGAAGAACAGATGAAGTTGCGACCAGCACGCCCCCCATATGACCATGCAGAATGCCCATGCAGCCTGCCAGCCGGCATGTTGCTGACGAACGGCAAGAGCCAGCGAGGCGTTATAAATCGCGCCCACAATCAGCAGAACGAGCGCAGCACCGGTCAAGGTAGCCAGGCCAGTTGTCTGGGTGGCTTCTTCACCGCGCTTGACAAGCCTCATCCGCAGGAGATGCGCGCTCGCCACTTTGTCAAATCTCAAGGTGTAGGCCACGACAGGAACGTCGCGATAGGGCGCGCGGAACGCGAGTTGGCCGCCAGCTCTCCAATAGGTCCCGAAATTGCCGCTCCGGACATGTTGCTGCTCGACGGCACCGTCACGATAGATGAAGCGCACGACCAGCCGATCAAATCGAGAGCTGTGGATGATCAGCGACAGATCCTCATGATCGCGCGAGCCCTGGGGCAAGGCGGCATGGAGCCACAATGTGCCCTTCTGATAGCCATCAGGATCGCCATTGCAGACAAAATGGGAGGGGCGCGTGTCGTCAGGGGCGATCGATCGGCTCACTGCGTGACATAGAGGATCGCCAATGCGTAGCAATTCAGCGCGCGCAGGCTGAGCCCCGCCCAGGATCAACAGTGCGATCGAGAACATGGCGCAGCTAATCGCAAGCCTATGTCGGGATAGTCCCCTGGTCAGGATCCGCGCATTCATCGCGGCCCCTCTAGCATGAAAATGCGTGAATATACTGGGCGCATGGCCACTGGCTCACTTGCGGGCAGCGATCCGCCCGGCTCGCGTCAACGCTCACCATGGACTGACGGAGGCGGAAAAACATCTCACAATCACAAAACAAGAAATTTAATCCAAGTTAAAAAGAAAGGTCATCATGTTGCGGCGGACGGCTTCATGAAAATCCCGCCGCTAAATCCATGACGATATCGAAATAAATATTTCGAATGCTGCTCCATCCATGTCTTCTGCCTCAATAGACCTTGGCGAACGCGCCCTGATAGTGTCAAAATTGCAACATAAGCATTATTGTTTTCGCACGCGGCAACCCCGGTGCATGCCCTTTAGTTTGAGCCTCGTGGACATAATCAAACAGGGACGTACATCATGAAGAAGATCATTCTCCCATTGCTGGGCTGCCTGGCACTGCCGACTGCTGCCATGGCTCAGGACGACACCGCACCCGATGGCAGCAAAGCCTTCGGTATTGAACCCTATGTCGGCATTCTCGGCGGTTATCACACTTTCGACCGCGGGACCGAGTTCGGCAGCGTTCCGGGCGAGACGATCATGAACGGCGCCCTGATCAGCGGCATCGCGGGCGTGAATGTGCCGCTCGGGCCGGTGTTCGTCGGGGTGGAAGGGAACGCCTCGAAGGGCTTTAGCGACATCGACTGGGAATATGGCGTGAAGGGCCGTGTAGGCGCCCGCGCAGGCGAGAGCGGTTTGATCTACGCCTCGGCCGGCTATCAGTGGGTCAATGGCAAAGGCGGCTGGCCCGACGAGAAGGACTGGATGTACGGTGCGGGTGTCGAAGTGGGGCCAAAGGAGATCGGCCTCGGCGGGGTCACTGGCAGCAGCGGCGTGCGCCTGCGCGTGCAGGTCGACACCTATGATTGGGACAGTTTCCGTCCCATGGCTGGCGTCATTTTCCACTTCTGAAAATTACCACACAGTTCCAGGGGAAGGAATAAGACATGGCCTTCCCCCGGGACGCACAGGCTGATCGCGCAGCCGCTTCTGGGCCGCATGCGCCTTGAGTGGAAGATGGGCGCTGCCATGGGGTAGAGCGGGCAACTACAGCGGGCCCGTTCTCCCATTCAGCCAGAATGTGCCGGGCTCATTCACATGATCTGGAGATTTTCTTCCCGCACCATGAACCCGTTGAATATCAAGGCGTTTTGCGTGGGCTACTGCGCTCTTTGCAGGATTTTGGAGGCTTGTGCATGACGATCGAGGTTCGCTTCCCCGATGGCAGCCGTCGGGATGTGCCGAGCGAGCTTCGTATCCTGCACGCAGACTGCGCGAGCGAAGAGCCTGCAGTCTGGCATGTACCTCTCAACTGCGATTCCTATTGGCGTTATGCGTTTGACGGCGTCCACTGGAATGCGCGCCCCAGAACGGGTAGCCTTGCCATGTTCCGCAGTCCGGGCATCGAGTGGTGGCGGGGCATCGTAACAATGTCGGACGAAGCGGCTTCGGGTCAGGAACAGGGTCTTCTGGTCGCCGTCAACGCCTGATGGCCTATGACGTCTTTTGAACAGCGCGAGGCGATGCGCTCACCATTGTATCAGCATATTCTATGTGAGCCGCTGCCAGGCCTCTTCCATCGCATCGCGCAGTTGCGCCGCCCAGAAGGATTGCCCCTCGCCTTGGGAAATAAGGTCCTGCCTGACCTCGATTTCAGCGTAGCGAAGGTCGTTTGAAAGGGCGTGGAAGGGCATGCTGTAATCGGTTTCATCCATGGCATAGGGAGCATTGTCGCCCACCTTGATCGGCAACCGGCGTAGCGCGTCCAACAGGCAAATCGCAAAATCGATCCGGCCGGCGGCGTGCAAGACGCCCACCGACCAGGGGCGCCTCATCTCGTCCAGTATCGGGGTGAAACTATGGAGCGCCAGCAGGATTGTCTCCTGCCCCGCTGCCAGCCGAGCTGAGATCATTTCTGAAATGCCGGAATGATATGGAGCATGGATGGAGGCGACACGCGCCAGCCTGTCGGTTTCAGTCAAACCCTGATTTCCACCGATATCGGTCCCATCGGACGACGCAGGTATCGCGTCGTCGCGCGCGGGATCGCGATTACAGTCGATCACCAATCGCGAATAATTCTGGAAGATGAAAGGGGCATCGAGGAGACGCGCCAGTTCCAGCCCCATCTCTCTCACGCCTATGTCGATTGCGATATGCCGAGACCAATCGGCCGGGCCTACGCCAAGATCACCCAGGGCCGAAGGAATTGCCAGCCCTGCATGATCTCCGGTCAGGAGGAACGGGGAGGAGCCGTTCGCGTTGATGACGGTGAAGGGCGCGGGATCGGCTGGCACCAGTAGATTCATGGTTTCTCCCTGCCCATTGGGAACTTCCTTTCATGCCGTTGCTCACAATCGAACATGTGACGACTTATCGCTATCAGCAGTCGGTGTCGCTGGGCGAACATCGCATCATGATGCGGCCGCGCGAGGCCTTCGACCAGCGACTGCTCCGCGCGCGGCTCGATATCGATCCCCAACCTTGTGAATTGCGCTGGCTGCATGATGTGTTCGGAAATTCCGTGGCAATTGCTCTGTTCGACAAACGCACGTCGCAGCTGAAAGTCGCGAGCGCGGTTACGCTAGAGCATGCGCCCTTGACGCAGCAGCAGGTCGACGTCGAACCCTATGCCCGGCTTTTCCCCTTCACCTATTCATCGGAAGACATGCCCGATCTGTTGCGGTCGATCGAACGAAACCATCTCGATCCCGAGCGGATCGTCGACAATTGGGCCAGAGGTTTCGTCAGCAATCATGGTGATACAGCGACCATCGATCTCCTGACGCGGATAGCGACAGGCATCCAGCGTGACTTCACCTATGTGCCACGACATGAAAAGGGCACCCAATCTCCTATGGAGACGTTGCGCAAGCGGCAGGGGACCTGCCGTGACTTCGCCGTGCTGATGATTGAGGCTGTCAGGGCGCTGGGCTTCGCCGCCCGCTTCGTGTCGGGCTATGTCTATAATCCATCGCGCACCGAAGGGCTGGTCGGTGGCGGCAACACCCACGCCTGGGTCCGTATCTTCCTGCCCGGATCTGGCTGGGTGGAATTCGATCCGACAAATGGGATCATCGGCAATCGCGGCTTGATCCGCGTGGCGATCGCACGCGACCCGTATCAGGCGCTACCGTTGTCGGGCACCTGGTTCGGCCTGCCTGCAAGCTTTCTGGGGATGGATGTGAGCGTCAACGTCAGTCGTGCCGATCCAGAACCATTCTCCCTCTCCGGCCATGGCGCCATCAACAGCCGGCTTGCCGGCAATCAGGAAACGAACCCGACATGCTGATCCGGTGCGGCTATGATATCGAATTCTCGACCGAGAACCGGACGGCGATGATGGCCATGCTCAGCCTGCATCCATCGCGCCATCAGGATCTGCGAACGCCGCAGCGGCTGATAGCGGCGCCCGACATTCCGCTTTATCAATTCGAGGACGGGTTCGGCAATGTCGCCACCCGGCTCACCATCCCACCGGGCAATGTGCGCTTGTCATGCGACTTTGTGATCGAGGATAGCGGAGATCCCGACCAGCGCTCGCCCAGTGGTCCTCAGATGCCGGTGGAAGAGCTTCCAGATGCCGTCATGCCCTTTCTTCTGGGCAGCCGCTATTGCGAAACCGACCGTCTGATGGACGTGGCATGGGCTCAATTTGGTCATCTGGCCAGCGCGCGGGAAAGGGTGGAGGCGATCGTGGGCTTCGTGCATCATCATATTGAATTTGGCTATCAGCATGCGCGCGCCGACAAGACCGCCTGGAATGGCTATCAGGAGCGAAAGGGCGTGTGCCGTGACTTCGCCCATCTCGCCATAACCTTGTGCCGCTGCATGAATATTCCCGCTCGCTATTGCACCGGTTATCTCGGCGACATCGGCGTGCCTCCGGTAGATGCTCCGATGGATTTCAGCGCATGGTTCGATGTCTATATCGATGGCGCTTGGTATACCCATGATGCGCGCCATAATCGCCCGCGTATCGGCCGGATCCTGATGGCGCGCGGGCGCGACGCCACCGACGTAGCCTTGACGACCGCTTTTGGCCCGGCAAAGCTGGTGCGATTTCAGGTGCACACCCAGGAAGTAACCGCCCTTGACTGAGCAAAGCGACCCGCTTCTCCAACCCTGGACTGGCCCGCTTGGCGCGCCACCTTTTGCGCGGATAGGCGATGACCAGTTCCTTCGCGCGGTCACGACCAGCATCGCCTGGCATAAGGCTGAACTTGATGCGATTTGCGAGCAGGTCGCGCCCGCGACCTTCGAAAATACGATTGCCGCACTGGAACGGTCGGGCGAGCCGCTCGCGCGCGTCCGGCGGTTGTTCTGGGCCCTGTCCTCGGCGAAGGGCACGCTGGCCATCCGCGAGGCGGAAGGTGAGATTTCGGCGCGACTTAGCGCGCATGCCGTCGCCATAAGCCATAACGACCAATTGGCAGCGCGCGTCTTCGCAGTCCATGCTTCACGGCACGAGAGCGGCCTCACCCCGGAACAGGTCCGCCTCGTGGAGGATAGCTATGCAAGCTTCCTTAGAGGCGGCGCAGCGTTGACGAGGGCTGGCAAGGACCGCTTTGCCGCTATCGAGGCTCGCCTGTCTGCCCTAGCAGTTCAATTCGGGCAGAATGTGCTTGCCGCAACAAATGCCTGGGTGCTCGATCTGGAGAAGAATGAGCTTGAGGGACTGCCGAGCGCAATATGCGAGGCGGCTGCGGCGCGAGCAGCAGCGAAGGGGGTGCAAGACCGTTATCACATAACGCTCGATCGCACCGACCTGGAGGCATTTCTGACCTTTTCGAAGAGGCGCGACTTGCGCGAGGCCCTATGGCGGGCCTTCACCGCCCGTTGCGACGGCGACCAACATGATAATTGGCCCATCATCGCCGAAATGCTCGCGTTGCGCAGGGAGAGGGCGGTCCTGCTGGGCTATGCCGACCATGCGCATTATGCGCTGGCCGACAGCATGGCGCATGATCCGGCAGCAGCGAGCGCGCTGATGCGCCAGCTGTGGGCGCCGGGCAAACGGCGCGCAGCGCAGGAAGCTGCTGAACTGCAGGCATTGATCGATGCGGAGGGCGGCGATTTCCGCCTCGCGCCCTGGGACTGGCGCTTTTACGCGGAACAGGTACGACGCACCCGTTACGCGCTCGATACTGCGGCAGCTGCGGAGCATTTGCGGCTCGATGCGGTGCGGCAGGCAGCATTCGACACAGCCGGCCGACTTTATGGCCTGAGCTTCTACAGGCGTGCGGACATAGAAGGCTATCATCCGGACGTCTGGGCCTGGGAAGTGAAGGAGAGCAACGGGAGCATTGTGGGTCTGCTCTTCACCGACTATCTGGCCCGCCCGGAAAAACATGGTGGCGCTTGGATGGGAAGCCTGCGGGTGCAAGAAGCGATGGATGGCGACGTGCGCCCGATCGTCTATCTGGTCGCCAATTTCGCTGCTGCTCCGCCACCCGACCGGGGTGCGACCCGCCTTTCGATTGATGAGGCGCGCACCTTGTTTCATGAATTTGGCCATGCATTGCATGGGCTTCTTTCACGGGTCACCTACCCCAGCCAATCCGGAACTGCGGTTGCCCGCGACTTCGTGGAGTTTCCCAGCAAGTTCATGGAGAACTGGATTGTCAGCCCGCAGGTGCTCGCCGGTCTTGGGATGCCGGACGATCTGATCAGCGCCATTCGCGAGGCGGAGGCTTATGGTCAGGGCTTTGCCACCGTGGAATTGATCGGCTGCGCATTGCTGGACCTTGCCATCCACCAGAAACCGCACGCGCAGATCGATCCTCGCGCATTTGTCGAGGCGCAGCTTGATGCGCTCGCAATGCCCCGCGCGGTCGGGTTGCGCCATCGCTTTCCCTATTTCACGCATATCTTTGATGGTGGCTATTCGGCTGCCTATTATAGCTATGCCTGGTCCGAAGCATTGGATGCCGACGCATTTGAGGCTTTTGTCGCAACCGGTGATATTTTTGACCCCCGTCTCGCATCGCGGTTCCGCGAAGAGATACTCGCTGCAGGAAATAGCCGCGATCCCTTGGAGTCTTTCCGGGCCTTCCTGGGACGCGCGCCCGACGGAACGGCCTTGATGCGAGCAAGGCATCTTCTCGACGCCTGAACGCCCCTAGCGCGCAAGCTGATTTGCCAAGAGTGAACCACGGGTTGCGGCCAGTTACGCCTTTCGCCAACCGCCGCGCTGCACATGGCATTCATGGTGATCGCATAACGGACAGAAGCGGGCTGCATGTCCTCATGCAAGGGTAGCAGACCCATCGAGGGACCTTGTCAGGCGGCGATGGTCAGCGAGGTGTCGACATGCTGTCCGGTCTGGATCACCTCATCAGTATGAACCTTGAACGAGGCCAGTCGCATCGGACCGAACGCCGTGGTCAAAGCGGTATCGGCTGCGTCGCGTCCGCACGCCATCAGGATGCGCCCTATGCGAGGGACATGATGCCGCGCATCGAAACTGTGCCACTCACCACCCAGATACACTTCGAACCAGGCGTGGAAATCCATTGGGACATCAACCGGATCGACGCCGATATCGCCAAGATATCCGCTGCAATATCGTGCCGGAATGTTCATGCACCGGCATAGGGCCACTGCAAGATGGGCAAAGTCCCGGCATACGCCAACCCGCTCATTATATGCCTCCCAAGCGGTTCTGGTGCATCGCGCATATTGATATCCATAGGTCAGATGTTGGTGCACGAAATCGACAATGGACTGCACACGCTGCCACCCGGGCGCGATATGGCCGAAATGATACCAGGCTTTCTGGCAGAGGAGATCGGTCTCGCAATAACGGCTTCCCATGAGATAGATAAGGACGTCCGAGGGCAAATCCCGAACTTCATGCTGGACTGCCGATGGACTTTGGCGATCGTGCAGGCCGCTATCGGCAATGGTGAAGTCACATGACAGGGTAGTGCGCCCTGCCGGCAGGGTCATGCGTGTGCAGATATTGCCAAAGCTGTCACGGTAATCATGGGTCGGGATCGGCGCGCCTGTCCTGATCCTGTGTGGGGTACAAAGATCGGGAAACCTAGACGGTCGGATCGTGAGGAGGGAAATTAACGGCGTAGGAGCACCGGTTTCCAGGACCAGTTCATAGCCAGCACGAATGAGCATAACTGCCTTTCCAATTCGAGGCGCGATCTAGACATGAAAATCTACAGGTCATTCGATGGTTTCTTTGTCCAGAAATCATCCGACAAATGTTAAACCTTCATTATTTGATCAAAAGATGATCTATTCAATTATATTTGCAATAATTGGTATCCGCGCAGGGGCTATATTACCGCCTGATGCTTTCGTTATTCGCCGATGCATATCTCTCCCAACAGTCGGGACAGTTCATTCACCGAATAGGGTTTGTGCAGAAGTGGAAAGCCATGGCGGCTATCATCAGCCAGGACATGGCTATAGCCACTGGTGAGCACCACGGGGATTTCCGGCCAGCGCGCCCGGATCTGACGCCCAAGCTCCAGACCATCGATCCCAGGCATGACGACATCTGAAAAAACGATATCGATATTGGCGTGCGAACGCTCAAGCACCGCGATCGCCTCAGGAGCATTGGCCGCACGCCACGTCTTGTAACCAAGATCCTCGAGGAGCTGCGAAGCGAAGTCTCCGACCGGCTCATTATCCTCGACGATCAGAATATTCGCATGCTGGATGGCGCAACGTCCTGACGGCGTGACATCCTCCAGGGAATGTGGCGCGGCAGCCCGCGGCAGATAGAGGCTGAACGTCGTCCCGATACCCAACCGACTTGCAACGTCGATCTCGCCACCGGACTGTTTGATAAAGCCATAGACCTGGCTCAGTCCCAAACCCGTACCCTTGCCCACTTCCTTGGTCGTGAAGAATGGCTCGAATATATGTTCTATCTGCCCTTCGCTCATGCCCGTGCCCTCATCCGTCACGGAAATCCTGACGAAATCGCCCCTGGCAGCCGCGAGGCCGCCGCGGGCCGGGATTGATCCTGCCGCTTCAACCGAAAGGGTAATCCGTCCCTCTCCGTTCATCGCGTCGCGTGCGTTCACCGCCATGTTGATCAACGCGGTTTCGAACTGGCTCGCATCGACTTCGACAAAACAGGAGGTGCAGATCAGGTCGACAACAAGGGCAATGCGCGAACCCACGACCGTTCGAAGCATATCCGCAACGGCTTCAACCTTGCGCGCGGCATTGAACGTCTCTGGTCGAAGGGCCTGGCGGCGCGCAAAAGCGAGAAGCTGGCTCGTCAGTTTCGCCGCACGGTCCGCGGTCTCCGAGATGGCATCTATATATTTCTTCTGCTTCTCGCGCGGCAGCTCGCGGGTCGCGAGAAGGTCGGCCGACCCACGGATGATGGTGAGAAGATTGTTGAAATCGTGCGCAACACCGCCTGTCAGTTGCCCGATCGCTTCCATCTTCTGAAGTTGCCGAAGCTGATCCTGAGCCGAGGACAGTTCGCGCGAACGCTCCTCGACACGCGCCTCCAGCGTGTCATTGAGCAGGCGCAGCTGTTCTTCCGCGATGGTCCGCTCCAGAAGGTCTGCGGCCTGCCGGGCGAGGATATCGAGCAGACGCAGGTCCCGCTCGGAAGGATGATGCGGACGATCCCAATGGGTGGAGATCATGCCGAGCAAGCGGCCGGTGCGCGAGAGAAGCGGCGTTGTCTGAGCCGAGCGGATGCCCGCGGCGCGAAACGCATCGAGGTCGGCAGTCCCGGCGATATCGGCCCATTTCTCGAAATCAGGAACAATGGCGCGCTGACCCATTTTCAGGGCTAGCGTGCAACTGCTGTAGGCTGCTGGACTGACCCACTGCCAGAACCCGACCGCTTCTGCCGGCAGACCTCTGTGCGCCAGCAACTGGAGTTGCCCCCCATGTCCCGAAGGGTCATCGGCGGGGCAAAGGAGTTGCATCGTCCCGAACTGGGAGCCGGTGATGGCAACAGCGGCCTCCACGATCTTGCCATAGAGTTCGAACCGATCATTCTCGGCGATGAGCGTAACGCTGATCGCGTGAAGCAACTCGATATCGGATGGCTCCCTGGCCGGGCCCTGAACTTGCGACCCACGCGGCAATATCTGCGGCCCTCAGTGACAGTCATTATGGCTCCCATGCCGCCATCATCGGCCGCGCTTCACGCCAAAAGAGGCATATGCACGAAAAGTTCCGGTGAGTTCTGGCCGCAGACATCACGCGTCCCAGTGCCGCGCGGTCGCTACGGAAGAATCATATTGATCCAGATTGGTCCTGGGCATCTTCTCGCCTCCCGCCGGAACCCAGCCTCCCGCTTCCGGTTAGAGGTCTGTCTGCTGCGACAATCGCAGCCTATCATGCGCGTCAGGGAGAGTTGATATGGCCGCTTCGGGTCCCAAGAGTGAGGCTGCTCTGGAAAATGGTCTTGCCGATCACCAGCCCGGAGCTGGAAGTCCCGATTATGAGACGATGGTCGGAGAAGGCGGGGAGACGCAGCAGAGGTTGCAGGATGAGCGCTCCGGTGATGCCCTGACAGACAATTTCGGGCATCGGATCGCAGACAATCAGAATAGTCTGAAGGCGGGCGCTCGCGGTCCCACGCTGCTGGAAGATTTCGTCCTGCGCGAAAAAATCTTCCATTTTGACCATGAACGCATCCCTGAACGGATAGTCCATGCACGCGGCTCTGGCGCCCATGGGATTTTCGAGTGCACCAAGGCCATTCCCGATGTGACCAAAGCGAGCATTTTCCAGAAGAAGGGTGCGAGCTGCCCTGTGTTCGTTCGTTTCTCGACTGTGGCCGGTGGCGCGGGATCCGTTGATACGCCGCGCGATGTGCGCGGCTTTGCTGTGAAATTCTACACGGAAGCCGGCAATTGGGATCTGGTCGGCAACAACATCCCGGTATTCTTCATTCAGGATGCCATGAAATTTCCTGACCTGATCCATTCGGTGAAAATGGAAGCGGATCGGGGCTATCCCCAGGCTGCGAGCGCCCATGACACGTTCTGGGATTTTGTATCGCTCATGCCCGAGAGCATGCACATGATCATGTGGGCCATGTCCGATCGGGCCATTCCTCGTTCGCTGCGGATGATGGAAGGATTTGGCGTCCACAGCTTCCGCTTCATCAATCAAGATGGCGACGGCAAGTTCGTGAAGTTCCACTGGAAGCCGGTTCTGGGCGTTGCGTCCCAGGTCTGGGACGAGGCTGTCAAGACGGCAGGCGCCGACCCCGATTTTCATCGCCGCGATCTGTACGAAGCCATTGCCAGCGGCGATTATCCCGCCTGGGACCTGGGCGTGCAGATTTTCGATGAGGCTTGGGCGGCAGAACAGCCCTATGATGTGCTGGATGCAACCAAGCTGATCCCGGAAGAGGATATTCCTGTCGAGATCATCGGGCGCCTCACACTCAATCGCAATGTCGACAATTTCTTTGCCGAGACAGAGCAGGTGGCCTTCCTGCCCAGCAACGTCATTCCAGGCATCGACTTCACGAATGACCCCCTGCTGCAGGGGCGGCTTTTCTCTTATCTCGATACGCAAAAGTCGCGTTTGGGAACGACCAACTTCCATCAGATCCCGATCAATGCGCCCAAATGCCCCTTCCACAATATGCAGCGCGACGGGTTGATGCAGACGCTGGTCCCAAAGGGGCGCGCCAATTACGAGCCGAACAGCCTGAACGAGGCTGGCGAGGATAGTGGTCCACGCGTTGCGCCCGAAACCGGCTTCACATCCTTTAGCGATAATGGAGAACGCAACGATCCCACTGACAAGATGCGGATACGTGCCGAAACATTTGCCGATCATTATAGTCAGGCGCGGATGTTCTATCTGTCGCAGACCCAGAATGAACAGGCGCACATCGCATCGGCCATTGTCTTCGAGTTGTCGAAGGTGGTGATGCCTCATGTGCGGCTTCGGGTTCTCTCGCGTCTGCGCAACATTGACGAGGATCTGGCGCAACGAGTCGCCGACGGGCTGTCGATCGCTCTGCCTGAAAAGGCGCCAGCAGCCCGAGACCTTGTGGAGATGCCCATCTCCGACGCTCTTTCTATCCAGAAGAATGCCAAGGATGGCTTCGCCGGCCGCAAGGTCGGAATTCTGTTTGCCGAAGGCTCCGACAAGGCGATGGTAGAGAAGCTCAAGACGGGCGTGGAGAAAGCAGGCGGCAGCGTCTTTCTGGTTGCGCCCAAAATTGGTCCCCTCAAGGTCAAGGGCGGAACGCTCGAAGCGGACGGCAAGCTCGATGGCTCGCCCTCCGTGCTGTTCGATGCGATTGCCTCCGTGCTGATGCCGCAAAGCGCGGAAATATTGTCGAAGCAAGGCGCTGCGGTCCAATGGTTCATGGACGCCTATGGCCACTGCAAGACCATCGCCCATTGCCCCGGCACGCAGATCATCCTCGACAAAGCGGGGGTGGAAAAGGACGATGGCGTCATTCCAAACGAGATGCTGCTGGACAAGGGCCCCAAGCGGCACTGGGCGCGAGAGCCGAAAATCCGCGATCTCGCCTGAGATCAGCTAATAAGTCCGCATGCGCGCCATTAGTGCGCATGCGGACAATTCTGTGCTGAGCTGTCCGGGACGACAGATTCATTTCGTTTGCACATCCAAAGCAGCTGGCGCCGACATGAGGTCGGTGCGCGGCGCCAACATCTTAGCAGTCCTGAGGAACGTGTCAGGACGAGGAGGACCAAATGATTCAGCCCGAAGACGAAGCATGGATGCGCGAGGCTATCGCGATTGCGCGTTCAAAAGGGTCAGATCCTTCAACCTCCCCTCTGGGCTGCGTGATCGTGCTGGATGGGAGGATGATAGCCGGCGAACGCAATCAGACTCAGGAGTTGCCCGACGCGACAGCCCATGCAGAAATGATGGCGATCAGACGCGGTTGCGAGAATAGCGGTGACATGGAGCTGCGCGGCGCAACGCTTTATTCGACGCTTCAGCCATGTGGAATGTGCACGATGGCATCGATCTGGGCAAAGGTCGGAAGGG
Organism: Sphingobium sp. LF-16; assembly: GCF_003711185.1. Taxonomy (NCBI): domain Bacteria; kingdom Pseudomonadati; phylum Pseudomonadota; class Alphaproteobacteria; order Sphingomonadales; family Sphingobiaceae; genus Sphingobium; species Sphingobium sp. LF-16. The sequence goes on from NZ_CP029335.1 coordinate 4,039,707, forward strand.
TCGTTTACGGCGCTGGAAGGCATGATGTTCATCAGATGTATTTCGAGGCAAGGCATGTCGACACGCTGGATTTCGTAGCAGAAGCCTATCGCGATGATATCTCGATAGAGGGGGGATGCCTGCGCGCGGAATGCGCTGAACTTTACTACCCGCCTGACGCAGATCTTTCGGAGGAGGAACAGGCCAACCTATAACATCATCATTTTCTGCCCAGATGGCGGCATGGCTCAATCGGGTCGGCTTGTTTCGACGATAAGCCAAGGGTATCGCGGAGCCGATGAAAGGGCCGGGCGTTGTGCGTGCGGATCAACTTATGGAGTTCTGATGCGCGCAATCCTCCCAGAGCAGCTGGCAACCTATTTTGACAGCTCGCCTGTGGCTTTGTCGCTCGGCCGCGCAGAGGGCGATCATGAGCTGCTGTTGACGAATGAGGGCTTCAGGAACCTTACCGGCTATGCGACGAGCGAGATCGTCGGCCGCAATTGCAGGTTCTTGCAGGGACGCAGCCGGAATGAAGAGGCCCGCGCGCAGATACGGTCTTTCCTCCAGGACGATGGGCAGGCGAACGTGCGGACGTCCATCGTCAATTTCCGGAAGGACGGGCGCCCCTTCGTCAATCTTCTCTACATGACGAAACTTCGCGCTCAGTCGGGCCAGGTGCGCTATATTTTTGCGTCTCAATTCGATGTCAGTCGCACCCAGCCGGATCGACTGGCGGATTATGATCTCGACCTTGAGCGTACGCTTGACCGATTGAGTCCGGTCCTCGCGGAAAGCGGGATCGTGGTTGAAGGTTCGCTGATGACAATCGCGAATACGGTGGCCACCATAGCGCAGGCCAAGCTCATACTGTCCGATCTGGACAATGGCGATTTCCTTTGAGCGGTGAGACAGCTAACCCCAGCCGGTTGCCGATCGTGGGCATCGGCGCTTCGGCGGGCGGGCTTGAGGCCCTGCGCGAAATGCTGGCGTCAGCCCGTGGCCAGACCGGCATGTCCTTCGTCATCGTTCAGCATCTTGATCCCAATCATGAGAGCATGCTGGCGCAATTGCTGGACCGCCACACGACCCTGGAAGTTCTCCAGTGCGAGGGTGGTGAGCAGATAGAGGCGGACAAGGTTTACATCATCCCTCCCGGTCGCGGCCTAGTCATACGGCAGGGCATGTTGGAACTGACCGACTTCGCGCAGCCCCGCGGTCTTCGCAGACCGATAGATGATTTCTTCATCTCCCTGGCGTCGGACAAGCAGGCGGACGCCGCCTGCGTCATACTTTCAGGTACCGGCGCTGACGGGACCATGGGCTTGCGTGCCGTGAAGGAAAATGGCGGGCTGTGTGTCGTGCAGGATCCTGAAACGGCAAAATATGATGGCATGCCGCTGTCTGCTGTGGGAACCGGACTGGTCGATTTCGTCAAACGTCCAAGCGAGATAATTCAATGTCTGGAAGGATTTTTCCAGCACCGTGCCACGGCCGAAGCACCCGAACGGGAAGCTGCGCTGGTCGCCGATCATGTCGATGATCTGTGCAAGACTCTGCGGACTGCGGTGGGCCATGATTTTTCGGGTTACAAGCGCACGACCCTTATCAGGAGGGTCGAACGGCGCATGCATGTGCTGGGGATCACGTCGGGCCACAGCTATCTTTCGCGGATAAAAAGCGACAGGGACGAATGTGAAGCGCTGTTTCGTGATCTCCTGATCAACGTCACCCGATTTTTCCGGGACGCAGATCTGTTCGAGCGTCTGAGGATCACGGTTATCGAGCCGCTGGTCGATCAGGCCGATGGTGAGGAAATCAGGGTATGGGTTCCAGGCTGCTCCTCTGGCGAGGAAGCCTACAGCATTGCGATGCTCTTCGCCGAAGCTGCTCGCAAACGAAATATTCTGCCGGCATCCGTGCAGATCTTCGCTACGGATATTGATGAGCAGATGCTGCAGATTGCGCGCGAAGGAGTATATCCTGCGTCTGCGCTTGCAGATATTCCGCTGGCGCTGCGCGAGCAATATGCGATCCCTCACGCAGAAAGGTTCACGATCGTTCCCCAATTGCGGGACATGATCCGCTTCTCCAGTCATAGCCTGGTCAAGGATCCGCCCTTCTCGCGCATCGATCTGGTCTCCTGTCGCAATCTTCTCATCTATTTCGATGATCGGCTGCAGCAGACGGTCATGCCGATCCTGCATTATGCTGTTCGGCCAAATGGATATCTGTTTCTTGGACCGTCCGAAAGTGTCGGGAGATTCGAGCATCTCTTCCCCGCGATCGATCAACAGGCGCGCCTTTTCCAACGCGCGCCTGGGCCACCCAATTATCCGATCGATCTGCCGGGTGGCGGCAGGCTTCGCGATCAACCCGCAACAGGTTCCGGCAACAGGCCGTCGGGTCGGTCGGCAAGCGATGAGACCATAGCGGTCCGTCGCCTCGTCGAGCGTTATACGCCCGCTAGTCTCGTGCTAGATCAGGATGGCGCCATAATCTCTGCCTATGGTCGGCTCGGCCGCTATTTTGATTTTCCGGTCACACGGACGGGAGGCTCGAGCGCGATTGGTCTTGCCCGTGCTGGGCTTCGCAACGTTCTTGGGCCGCTACTGCGCGAGGCGCGCGACAGTCGAAAGCGGGTCGTTGCGCGTGATGTGGAGGTCATGTCCGAATATGGCATGCAGCAGATCGATGTCATCTGCGATCCACTGACCGATGGCACGCTACTTTTCGTTTTCCGCGACACCGCACCTTTCCGCCCGGCGCTTGATCAGGATGTCGGCGAACTGGACGCAAGCGATGATCATCTCGATGCATTGGAGGACGAGCTTCGTGTCACGCGGCACCGCCTGCGTACCGCTGTCGAAGAATTGGAGACGGCGAATGAGGAACTGAAAAGTTCCAACGAAGAAATGATGTCGATGAATGAGGAGCTTCAGTCCACCAACGAGGAGCTCACAACCGTAAATGATGAGCTGAAATCAAAAGTTGACCAGCTGACTGTTGCAAATTCCGACCTTCGAAATTTCTTCGAGTCGACCGATCTGGCAGTGATTGTGCTCGATGGAAAACTTCAGATCAGAAGCTATACCGAAGCTGCGACGGCGCTTTTCCCGCTTCAGCCCAGCGACCGCGGACGACCATTGGAGGATGTCACGTCACGCCTTGTAGGGACGCTCTATCTTGATGATGCACGGTCCGTGTCAGAGGGGCATCCTGTGATCCAGAGGCGTGTCACGACCCGCGATGGCGCGAGAACCCTTTCGCTTCGAACATTGCCTTACAGAACCCAGAGCGGATCAACGGACGGCGCGACGCTCGTCCTTACGGACATCACTGACGCATTGTCTCTCGAGCGCGATCTTGCGGCCGAACGTGAGCGCCTTGGTATGGCCATTCGGGCCGGCGGCGTTGCAACATGGGAATATAATGTCGACACGGGTGAGGCGATCATCGACGACCATGGGCGTTCCATCCTGGGAATAGCGCCCGACATCGCTTCGACCGATGGTGACCGGCGCCTGGCGCGACTGCATCCCGACGACCGTGAAGCTTTCGATGCAGCATTGGCGGAAGTTGTCGCGCAAGGGGGCGATTTCGAAGCGAGCTATCGCGTCGTCGAGAACGGCCAAACGCGTCGCATCAAGAGTTTCGGCAGGATCGTGAGCGATGGGTCAGTCCGTCATCTGGTCGGCGTCTCTATCGATGTAACGTCGGAATATATGCTCGCCGAGACGCGTGAACTGATGCTGCGCGAAATGAATCATCGCGTGAAGAATCTTTTCGCGATCGTGGGCGGAATGGTCTCCGCTGGGGCGCGGATTCATGATGATGTGCGTGCCTACGCCGCCGATCTGAGGGAGCGTATTGCAGCCTTGGGACGTGCGCATTCCCTTGCTTCGCCAACGGGGGAAGTACAGGCCATCAATCTGGAAGAGTTGGTTCGGACAACCATCGAACCCTATCGGGATCATGCAGCAATCTCGATCAGTGGACCTGAAATCCTCATCGCGCGTTCCTGCCTCTCGTCCCTGGCGTTGATGCTGCATGAATGGGCGACCAATTCGGTCAAATATGGGGCTCTGGGGGCCTCCGATGGGAGATTGAACATCGTTTGGAAACTTGACCATGATCTCCAGTTGACGTGGAGCGAAACGCGCCGGGACGCACTGAGCGAGGATGGCGACGTTGGGAGCGGATTTGGCACCCTGCTGGTCCAGACATCATCCCGACAATTGGGCGGGCATGTGGAAAGAGATATTAGCGACGACATGTTCACGATAAGCCTTACCCTGCCGGACAAGGTTCTGGCCGATGCCTAAGACGATCATGCTGGTTGAAGACGAGCTCCTGGTTGCCTTCGATGTACAGGACATCATTGAAGCTCAGGGCTTTTCGGTCGACGGCCCCTACATCTCTGTTAAGGATGCTGTCGCGGCGGTCACTGCGCAACTGCCGTCCTGCGCTGTGCTCGACGTGCGTTTGCAGGATGGCGAGGTCTTTCCGGCGGCTGATTTGCTCGAAAAAGCGGGCGTTCCAATCATATTCCATTCCGGGCATGCCGACGCCTCGGATCTCAAGCGGCGCTATTCCAAGGCTGCGGTGTGCGAGAAGCCCTGTTCGCCCGCGGCCCTGAGAGATACGATACTCGAGCTGCTCGCCGAATGAGCCCAATTTTTGCGTAGCGCTCCGCCACCATTTCCGCGCAGCACCTGACCACGCGCCTCAGGCCGTCGCAAGATGTCCCTGAAGGCGGAGATTTTCAGGCGTCGTCGGGGATGGTCGGATTGTTCGTTCCTGGCGCGCCGGGCATCAAGGCTCCGTCAGCATTCCGATCCTCCTCAGGTCCCGACCGTTCGCCCAGGGCGCGGTCGTCGGGCTGCGCCTCCTGACCGTGGATCGGCTGGTTTTTGGACTGCTCCTCCTGCGTGCGCCGCGCATCATTCGCGTGGTGACCATTGCCTTGCATAGTCGTGGCCTGCGGCTGCGCGGCTGCCGCGATAGCCAGGATGAATATCCACATGATGCTTCCTCTCACTTCTCCATAGTCGCTCTAATCTCCCGTGGAGCGACGTGGTTCCGGATTTTCTCCTCTTGCAGCCCCCAAACGGGAATCATGAGCAAGCGGCACACGCTTTCTATGGCTCGAATTTGTGCAGCCGTCGCGAAGCGCCCCGCGCAAAATCGGCAAGCAATTAGGACTCTGCAACTCCTGTCCCATGCGCTCGTTTAGCGGCAGCGACTTATGTTGGAACGGGAGCTTTCATGGCCGGACGCACGCTGCTTCAGTTTTTCCACTGGTACTATCCTGATGGAGGCCAGCTCTGGGACGAGGTCGCTCAAAAAGCGGAGGATCTCAAGGAGTTGGGTGTGACGGACGTCTGGCTACCCCCGGCCTATAAAGGGGCTGCAGGCGGCTATTCCGTAGGCTATGACAGCTATGATCTTTTTGACCTGGGCGAATTCGATCAAAAAGGATCCATAGCCACCAAATATGGTGATCGCGCCGCGCTGGAACAGGCGGCGCATGCGCTGCACGACGTTGGCGTTGGCGTCATTCATGACGTTGTCTTCAATCATAAAATGGGCGCGGACGAGATGGAAACGGTCCATGTTCGCAGGGCCAATCCCGATAATCGGGACGAAGTGGAAGACCAAGCATTCCAGGCTCGCGCCTGGACCCGCTACGTTTTCCCTGGACGCCAGGGGCGCTATTCAGAGTTTGTCTGGGATGCCAGATGCTTCACCGGCGTCGACCATATTGAAGAACCGGATGAAGATGGCGTGTTCCGGCTCGTCAATGAATATGGTGATGGGGAATGGAATATCGAGGTCGACGACGAAAAGGGCAATTTTGACTATCTGATGGGATCAGACGTCGAGTTTCGGAACCGGGCGGTCTATGAAGAGCTCAAATATTGGGGCAGATGGCTGGCTGATCAACTGCCTTGTGACGGATTCCGTCTCGATGCAGCCAAGCATATCCCTGCATGGTTTTTCCGCGATTGGGTAGGGCACATGCGCGAAAGCGTCGGCGACGCGCTGTTTGTCGTCGCCGAATATTGGCATCCCGACATGACGGTCCTGCAAGCATATCTGGACATGGTCGATCGACAACTCATGCTTTTCGATGTCGGCCTTCTCCATCGTTTTCACGATGCGGCCCGAGCCGGCGGCGATTTTGACCTGCGAACGATCTTCGATGGTTCGCTGCTGCATGCCGCCCCGGATCATGCGGTAACGATCGTCGGCAATCACGACACCCAACCGCTCCAGGCTCTTGAAGCACCCGTGGAGGATTGGTTCAAACCCCTGGCCTATGCCTTGATCCTGATCCGCGAACAGGGCACCCCATGCATCTTCTATCCCGATCTTTTCGGCGCACGATATGCCGATCAAGGTGGCGATGGGCACGCGCATGAGATCGTCATCGAGCCGGTGGCATGTCTGCCTCAGTTGCTCAGAGCACGGCAACTCTATGCCCATGGACCGCAAAGCGATCTGTTTGATGATCCACATTGTGTCGGTGTCATACGCCATGGCACCCAGGATCAGCCAGGATGTGTCCTGCTTGTGTCAAATGGCGAAGAGGCGAGCAAATCGGTCCAGCTCGGACCGGAGCATGCAGGGGCATCTTTCCATGATTTTCTGGGCCATCATGGTGAAGAGATAATCGCTGATGAAAAGGGAAGCATCATCCTTAAGGTGCCCGGCGGCTCGATCAGTCTTTGGGTTCGCACATAACGCAATTTCCGGAATTTGCCTTCTTGGCCTTCGGCTCTTCTGGCAGCCTATTTCTTTAAATACAGGACAAGGTGCATCTCGAACGAACCGAGAGGCTGGCGGCGCCGGTTCAGGACTGGCGCGATGGCGGTCAGCGTAACTCTGGCGAGTCGTCGCAGACGGATAAGCGCGTTCTGCATCGCCCGGCCAAGTGAATGCAGCCCTTCAGGCAACGAGACGGGTCATAGCCTCACCCGGCTCTCCAGCCGGCTGCCGATCTTCAATGGCATCGATGACAGAAAACAGGTTTGTCACATTCTCATCAGCTTCGAATTCCGATCGGGACTGGGCTAATTGGCCATCGTTGATCAAAGCTTCGAGCGCCGTGCGAGCACGAGCAACGCGGCTTTTGACCGTGCCGATCGCAGTGCCCATGATAGTCGCGGCTTCCTCGTAGGAAAAGCCACCCGCCCCGACCAATATGAGTGCCTCACGTTGAGGGACGGGAACCTGCGCAAGAGCGCGCACGACATCGGATAGCTCGACAATCTGCAACTGTTCCGCGGGCGCGGCAAGTAGTCTGTCTGCGACAAGATCGTCCCACGCCCCGACAAATTTGCTGCGCCGGCTGAGGCTGAAATAGTGATTGCGAAGGATAGTGAACGTCCATGCACGAAAATTGGTGCCGGGTATGAACCGCCCCCGCGCGTTCCAGGATTTCAGCATGGTTTCCTGAACCAGGTCGTCGGCAAGATCGCGATCGCCACACAGACTGCGGGCAAAAGCTCTGAGTTGCGGCAGGACCAGCGTGAGTTCCCGCTTGAATGCTGTGTCAGTCAGCTTGTGCGGAGTCTCGGCGATTTGCGTTGCCGTCATAAGACCCTTCGTGACGATGATGTAGCGCTGTGTCTGATAACGGGGTGGTTGACGATCTGTTCCGCTGGGGTCGGCGGGCGAAGACCTGTCCGCCTCTGCGCCAGCCGCCTGTCGGCCATGGCAAGCCGGTGCGAAGCGCATGTTTACGGGGCGATCGGATCCTGCAGGGCCTCTGGCCGTTACCCCCTCATCTAACCCAGTCAGAAAAACTATTTCCAAAGGAGTCGCCATGTCGCTCAGCGACCGCACGATCGCCCTTCTCATCGCTCCGCGCGGTACGGAAGAAGTCGAATTTCTGGAGCCGATGAACGCCTTGAAGAGGGCGGGTGCGCGCGTTCAAGTGATCGGCCTTCAATCTGGCCAGGCACGCACCAATGTTCATGATCTTGATCCGGGTGGCGAATATGCCGTCGACATGACCTTCTCTGAAGCAGATCCTGCATCTTTCGATGGCCTGGTCATTCCCGGTGGCAGTGTGGGTGCTGACAAATTGCGTGCCAGCCGCGAAGCGATATCCTTTGTCGAGGCAATTTTCGATGCGGGCAAACCGATCGGGGCTATTTGTCATGCGCCCTGGCTTTTGATCGAAGCCAAGATAGCCCCCGGTCATTCGCTTACCTCTTATCCTTCGATCAGGACGGACATCGAAAATGCCGGCGGTCATTGGGTGGATGAGGAAGTCGTGATCGACGGTCAGTGTATCACCAGTCGCAGTCCTGATGATCTGCCGGCATTTTGTGCTGCACTCGTCGACGCATTTGCAAACGCGTCATCGCGTTGAACGTTTTCTGGAACGGCGGCGGACAGCGGCCGCCAATTTTTCAACAGGGTGAGGGTCGATGATTTTTCGTAAAAAGGCCATTCAGGGTCGGGCATTTGGCCAGTCCCGTGATGAGGCGATGCAGGACGCGGTGAAGATCGGAATTGCGGAAACCGCAGCGCGTGCCGCTGTCACTGCGACAGTCACCTTTGCGGTGGGTTGGCTGCTCAAGCGGACCTTTGAAAAAACGGTGGCGCAAAATGCGCAATCTGCCTGCAGGACAAAACCATCCATGGCGACGAATAGCCCTGCGGTGAGCTACAAACATACGCGAAAGCGGACTGATAGCGGGAGTCCGGACGCCTCCTGAAGAGAGACGCGCTGGAGCTTGCGAATTACCAAGGCAGCGCGATCTTTAGGGAAGGTGTGACTGCCTGCGTGCAGCTTGACCAGAAAATTTCGAGTGAGCGCATTTCTTCGGATACAAATCGGACATTGAGAAGTTATCATGCGGTAAGTCATTGACTTGCGGCCCCCCTAGCCCTGCATCGAAAGATGCAGGGTTTTTAGTGTCTGGCTTTCGATGCGACTCCCGCGTGATGCACCGGTGACCTTTTGACCGCGGCGACAGCGATCCGGTTCGCTCGGATATCGGCAGGATCGCTTGTGCGAAGCGTGAGTGATGCTTAGCACTCGACCCTTGTCGGGTGATGTGCGAATGCGTTGCTCATCCATTTTTGCAATGCTGGACATGATGATGGTGTTTGCCGACTTTCTGCGAGGTCGAAGGCGTGACCTCCTGAGTGCCCAGGATCTCGAAGCGCTTGAAGCTGCGGTAGCTGACGTGCGAAACCTGCCTCCTCGCAAGACCTTCATCTCTCGCGATCAAAATATCACCACAAGCACCTATCTCCTCGAAGGCGTGATGTGCCGATACATGGATGACCGGCAGGGAGAACGGCAGCTTGTTGCAGTGCATGTGGCCGGCGACTTCGTCGACCTTCATGGCTACCCGCTTGGTCATCTTGATCATGACCTCGCGACCTTGACCGCCTGTCGGGTAGCGTTGGTGCCCCATGTTGCGCTCGATCACCTTGTTGCGACGCGCCCGGCGCTCACGAAATTGCTTTGGTTCAGCACGCTCCTTGATGCTGCGATGCATCGCGAATGGATATTTCGCCTCGGCCGTCTCGACGCGATCGCGAGGGTCAGCCATTTCTTCTGCGAGACGGAAGCGAGATTGCGCGCGATCGGTCGAAGCGATGGATCGCATTTCACCCTTCCGATGACGCAGGCCGATCTGGGAGAGGCGTGCGGCATTACGTCCGTTCATATGAACCGGATGCTGCGGGATCTCAAAGACCGCAACCTCCTGGCGATGCATCGCCATGATGTTGAAATTCGCGATCGAAAAGGCCTGGAGCGGTTGGGCGAATTTGATCCTGCTTACCTTTTCCTCGAAGAGCAGAATTGACGGAACCGCCCTTGCCAGCCTGTCGTTGTCGGGGCCTGGAGAAGGAGCGAAGAAGATATGCCAACCCCGGGTATTCATGAAGAAGCTGGCATTGCCTCAGCCCACGCTGGATTGATCATGCTTGATGGTCCTAACGGCATCGCAATAACGCTGACAGCCAGTGCAGCGGAGGGGACGGGTCATTCCCTGTTGCGGGCCGCAGAACTGGCACGCGAACAGCTGGAAAAAGGACAAACTGAAGATTTTGCGGAAGACTAAAGATAAAATCTTATTAATTTAGATCAATATTTCATATCGTTTCGGGTTTGCTCTTTATTTTATTGTTTCCGCAATGCAACTTTAACCATCCATGCGGCTTTACTTTGCGGCTCGTGTGCTGAGGGGGGGACGAGGCCTATCTCCGTTAGAGGATAGCCGCATGAAGATCGCTCAAATCGCTCCCCTGGCTGAAAGTGTACCGCCCAAGCTTTACGGGGGTACCGAACGGATCGTCTCCTATCTCACCGAAGCTTTGGTGGATCAGGGGCACGACGTGACCCTGTTCGCCAGCGGCGATTCGCAGACTTCGGCCGAGCTTGTTCCGATCACGCCGGCGGCGCTGCGACTGACCCCGGGCATCGTCGACACGATCCCCTATCATATGATGATGCTTGATGCAGTGCGGCAACGGGCGGACGAGTTTGATGCGCTCCATTTCCATATAGATCTTCTGCATCTGCCAATGATCCAGGATTTTATTGGACGCACCGTGACGACATTACATGGTCGGCTGGACCTGCCTGATCTGCCGCCATTCTATCGCTGCTTTGGCGATCACTGCCTGGTTTCGATCTCTGATCATCAACGGCAACCCATGCCCCCGGTCAATTGGGGCGCGACCATCTACCACGGTCTCCCGGCCAACCTTCTCACCCCCAGCCTTGGCGAAAATGAAGGTTATCTCGCCTTTCTCGGGCGTATCTCGCCCGAGAAGAGACCGGACCGCGCTATTCGCATCGCAGCCCGAGCCGGCATGGAGTTGCGAATTGCGGCGAAAATCGACGCGGTCGATCGCGCCTATTGGGAGGAAGAGATCGCGCCTCTTGTCAAACTATATCCCAATATTCGCTTCATCGGTGAGATCAACGAGCGACAGAAAGCCGATTTCCTCGGTGGTGCGAGCGCCTTGCTGTTTCCGATCGACTGGCCTGAGCCTTTTGGATTGGTGATGATCGAAGCCATGGCTTGCGGAACGCCGGTCATCGCCTTCCGCTGCGGATCGGTTCCGGAGGTCATAGAGGATGGGCGCTCGGGTTTCATCGTCGACAGCGAAGACGAGGCTGTCGAAGCGGTGAAACAAATTCGTCACCTCGAGCGCAAAATGGTGCGCGGCGTATTCGACGCACGGTTCACGGCTGACAGGATGGCTGCCGATTATGCCGCGTTATATCATCGACTGCCCGGTGCGCGCACCGACGCAGCCTGGCTGCGTCGCCGGCGCGGCGAAGAATCGGAATTGCAGATCGTCGCATAGGAGCCGCCATGTCGCAGACCCAACCGCAGCCAGGGGTTTCGGGCATTGCAGGGGGACAGGCGTTGTCGCAGGCGCAAACCCAGTTCTTCATTCCTGCGACCGCCTCGTTGCATGAACGTCGCCCACGCACACTCAAGCATGGAGACAGTTTTGCTGTCTTTGATCATAGCGGCGACGCCATATCCGGGCCTGGTAGTCCCGAGGGTTTCTACCATCGCGATACGCGCCATCTTTCGCACTTATACCTTACGGTCAATGGCATGCGCCCGATCCTGCTGAGTTCGGCGCTGCGGGACGACAATGCGATGTTGACCTGTGATCTGGCCAACCCGGACTTCCTTGGAGAGGACGGGCGCGTAGAGGTGGAGCATGACCTGATCCATCTGCGTCGCAGCCGCTTTCTATGGGACGGCGCAATCTATGAACGCATCATTGTGCGCAATTTCGACATTGTAGAGCGGCGGGTGTCGGTGGGTCTGTCCTTCGCTTCCGATTTCGCGGATCTGTTCGAGATACGTGGCATGACCAGATTGCGCCGCGGCACCATGCACGAGCCGCAGGTCGGAGACGCCGATGTCCTGCTGGGCTATCAAGGACGCGATGACCTTGAACGCTCGACACATCTCCATTTTGATCCCGCACCCGCGCAACTAACGGCGGAGCAGGCGCTATTTGAAGTCACTGTTGCCCCAGGCAGTCGATCCACATTATTCGCGCGTATCTCCTGCGAACATAAAAATGAGGTCGATCAACCCCTGCCCAAGCTGTTTCTAAAATCCCTGCGCGAGGCCATGCGTGCGCTTCAGCATGCGCGACGCCGGCGTGCTTCGATGCAATCGTCCAATGACCTGTTCAATGCCGTTTCGCGGCGTTCGGTTTCCGACATCTCGATGCTCTCCACCGATACAGAATTTGGGCCTTATCCCTATGCGGGCATCCCTTGGTTCAGCACCGTTTTCGGCAGGGATGCCCTGATCACTGCCCTTCAGACGATCTGGATGGACCCGGCCATCAGCCGAGGCGTGCTGGGATATCTCGCTGCGCATCAAGCGACGGATTTCGACCCGGCCGCTGATGCCGAGCCAGGCAAAATTCTGCACGAAGTACGTCACGGCGAAATGGCCGAGCTGGGGGAGGTGCCTTTCCGTCATTATTATGGCAGCATCGATTCCACGCCGCTTTTCGTCATGCTGGCCGGCGCCTATCTGGAGCGCACCGGGGACCTTGAATATCTCGCTGGGTTGTTACCCAATATCGAGGCTGGATTGCGATGGATCGACACTCATGGCGATCGCGATGGCGACGGCTTCGTTGAATATGGACGCCTGACGGATCAGGGCCTGCAGAACCAAGGCTGGAAGGACAGCCATGATTCCATCTTCCATGCCGATGGCAGCATCGCCAGAGGCCCGATCGCTTTGGCTGAAGTTCAAGCCTATGTTTATGGCGCGTGGCAAGCGGCAAGCCTCATCTATCGTGCGATGGGCGATCAGGATCGCTCGGAAACCTATCTTGCCCGGGCTGTCGATCTCCAGCAGCGTTTCGACGCGTCGTTCTTCGACGCGGAACTGGGAACATATGTGCTCGCGCTCGATGGACAAAAGCAGCCCTGTCGGGTTCGTTCCTCCAACGCAGGCCATGTCCTTTACACGGGCCTGGCTCGGCCAGAGCGCGCGCCCATGGTGGTGGCAACCTTGATGGCGCCCGCCTCATTTTCCGGCTGGGGCGTCAGGACGATCGCGTCGACCGAAAAACGCTACAATCCCATGAGCTATCATAATGGCTCCATCTGGCCGCACGACAATGCGCTGATTGCCGCAGGCTTTTCGCGATATGGCTTTCAGCGTCAGGCGGCGCAGATATTCGAGGGGCTCTTCGCCGCTGCAACCTATGTCGATCTCATGCGGCTGCCTGAACTGTTCTGCGGTTTCCCGCGACGACGCTCCCAAGGGCCGACCTTTTATCCGGTCGCTTGCAGCCCCCAGGCATGGTCGGCGGCGGCCCCGCTATCGCTGATCCAGGCCAGTCTTGGACTGTCGTTCGACGTCTCGTCCAGCGGAATCATTTTCCGCCAACCCACCTTGCCGACATTTCTCGACCGCCTTTTCATAAAGGCGTTGCCATTGGGCCTGGCTGAGGCGGATATCATGCTTGAGCGGCTGGGAGATACGGTGGTCGTCAAACCGCAGCATCGGAACAGTCAGGTGAGGATCGTCAGTATAGCGTGATGAGCCAGTCCTGGGACCGCGCACAGCTGAGCCGGATAGCAGCGGCCGACTATTGCATCCACGCACAGGGCGCTGGTCCCGCTCAGCACATCAGCAATAAACGATCGGAATTTGGATGATTTCGCGCGAGCGTATCGACAATGGAGGATTGATCCTCTTCATCGCCATCTCGACGCTCGGGCTGGGTCTGATTGTTTCCGGTTTCATCTCGGCATTATTGTGGGCTGCTCTGGCGGCCTTGCTCTTTCAGCCGCTTTACAGACGTATCCTGTTCGACTGTCGCGGGCGACGCAACATGGCGGCGGCGTTGACGCTGCTCATCATTATCATAGCTGTCATCATGCCGGCCTTGATAATCGGGAGTCTCGTGATCGAGCAGGCAAGCGGCGTCTACGCAAAGATCAGAAGTGGCCAGATCGACTTTGCGACCTATTTCGGTCAGGTGCATGCTGCTTTGCCGATGCGGTTGCAGCATTGGGTGGAGAACGCCGGTTTTGGCACGTTTGAGCGGGCACAAGCCAAGATCTCTCAGGCATTGAGCAACAGCGCGAGCATATTGACGCGGCGCGCATTGACCATAGGCGCGGACGCAGCAGCTTTCGTGCTTTCCTTTGGGGTGGGTCTCTATGTGAGTTTCTTTCTCCTGCGCGATGGGGAGGCGTTAGCATCGCAGATCATCACAAGACTGCCACTTGAACCGACCATTGCCCATCGGATTGCAACCCGCTTCGTGATCGTCGTGCGCGCGACCATAAAGGGATCGGGAATTGTCGCCCTGGCGCAAGGCATGCTGGGCGCAGCAACTTTCTGGATAGTAGGCATGCCTGCCGCCCTTCTATGGGGGGTGCTGATGGCGATTGCCGCCCTGCTACCAGCGATCGGACCTGCGATAATATGGCTGCCGGTAGCGACCTATCTCCTTGCTACGGGCGATTTTTGGCAGGCCGTCATCGTGGTTGCTTCCGGCGTCTTTGTGATCGGTCTTGTCGACAATCTCCTACGGCCCATGCTCGTAGGTCGAAATACCGGTCTGCCGGATTGGCTCATATTGGTGACAACCCTCGGCGGTATCGAAACACTTGGGCTCAGCGGCATCGTGGTTGGGCCGATTGCTGCGGCCTTCTTCCTGACGGGATGGGATATATTGGCAGAGCAGAAAGCCGCTTCCACGCGAGACTGAACAGGGAATTGTTGGATTCCGCATAGCCTCCATGAACGCAAGATCGACCCGGGGGGAACGAAACGGCGATTGCCGCATTGTCGGCGAACCAATGGCGCGCCTTGCAGGATCTTCGATGATGTTCAAATATGTTGCGATCAGGCAGGAAAAGGGCCGCTGGCATATCACCGCCGAGAGCGGGCGACCTTGCGATCCAGTCCTCAATCTCGACAACAGAGGTTATGCCTCGCGCATGGACGCCCTGCAGGCTGCGATGATCTACGCGCAGGACAATCGCCTGGATATTGTCGAGATGGCCCTTTGAGGCGACTGGAAGCCTGCCACGATCTCTCTCTCCCGCATGCTCCGGTCGTTCGCGATGCTGTCCTTGCAGACGCGAATCGCGGAAAAAACTTGAACCGAAATCTGCGGCCCTATCGATCGCCCACGAGATGAAAATTACGGCTTGCAAAGCCATTGGATGCAGGCCCCTCGCAGCGCGACTGTGCAACCCGTCGCCGCAGTTTGGGAGGGGGCTGCGATATGAGCCATTGTCGGTCGAACTCGTCCATTGAAAACATTAAGGAAAAGGCATGATCTTTAAGTCGATCCTTTTCTCGCGAGATGGTTGGGTGCCCAATAATTCCGCCATCCCGGTCGGGCTGTACCTCGGCGTGGAGCCAAGCGAGAGGACGGATCTGGCCAAGGCCTTCGAGGCACGATTTGCGAGCCATGGCTGGCTGCCTGAGTGGCGTGACAAGATCTATGATTATGACCATTATCACTCGACTGCGCATGAAGTGCTTGGAATGGCCTCGGGTCATGCCACTCTCGCGCTTGGAGGATCGGCCGGATTTGAAATTGCGGTGGCGGCCGGCGATGCGCTGATGCTGCCGGCCGGAACCGGCCACCGCGCAGTCAAGCAGAGTCGGGATTTCCTCGCGGTAGGCGCTTATCCTGTCGGGCAGATCTGGGATATTTGTTGCGTCTCGCCAAGTCAGAGCATGCTGGATCGAATCAGCAGCCTGCCGCCGCCCGAATATGATCCGGTCACCGGCAGCAGAATATATTCACCGTAAAAGGCGGCTCCTCACCGCAACGTGCAATGCCAAGAGACCAGAGCAAATCGGCACATCATCTGTCTGTAGCCTGACATCCTTCACCGTTACGAAGTTTGCTAACGGATTGGACCATTTCAGATCTTTGAGCGTTCATTGCTTCGAGGAGACCGGCTTGATGCAATTTTCCCCCTTAATGCACTTTGTTGAGGCGCGACCCACTCCATTGCCGCACCTGGCCATTTTCGCGGACGCCGAAGAACTGCAGCGGTCGGACGACAATATTTCGTCCCGAGCTTTAACCGGCCAACATGTCGCCATGGGTGGCGCCATTCTGTTAACGGCTCTCCTGTTCGCGCGTGGGCTAAGATGATTTCTGGTTGGAAATTTTCTGCTCGATAAAAAAGGAACGCCTCTATGTTGTGGACAATTCTTCTAGTCCTTCTCGTTCTCTGGGTTCTGGGCGCGTTCGTCATTCCGGTCGGCGGTGGCCTGATCCATCTACTCCTGGTTCTGGCCGTAATCGTTCTGGTCTATCAGTTCGTGACCGGAAGACGAGCCTGATTGGAAAGCCGGGCGCTCAAAATCAGCGATGTGAACCAGCGGAATGTTGGTGGGGCTAGGTGCGAGCAACCGACGCCCCCAACATTCATCAACGGCAGGAGGCCCGATCACCAATATCTCTGACCGATCGGAAAGCTTGGCCATAATGACGCCGATCTATCATTTCTCTGCATGGTCAGTTCTACACAAGTGCTTGCTACCTGAGAGCTAGCAGCTAACCCGAAAGCGTGCTGCCGGCATTTCGATGGCCGGATCATGCCAGATGATGTCTGCGTGCAGCACCTGGACAGGCCGCTCCGTTGCTAATTCGTTGCGAACGGCAGTGTCAGAATTCGGCGCGCGGGCTTGGAAGTAGCGCATGATTTCTCAGCGGCACGATCAAGGCCTGGCGCAGGATCGGATTTCGCAATATTCGCCAATCCATTATCAGCCTTCCTGACTTGAACATCCTTGTGTGGCATGCCTACCTTCTTTTTCCAGATATTTTCTTCATAACAATCCAGTGACCATGCGGTTGCAAGGCAAAGAATATACTCCATTTTTCGATGGCTCAAGTCGCAATCAATGAGTCGATTACTCAGTTTTAAGAAGATAGCGATCGATAGGCTGCCGGGTCGTCTTCCGCGCTCTCTAAACTGACATATGCGCGCTGACGCCTCGCTTAGTCTACCCAGCTTGTGGAAAGCCCTCCCGGTTGGGTAGCTCGCTTTTGCTAGACTTCGCTTCTTTCTCGGCTTTCGCGGATATGTTTCGTCCGTCGACGATCAGCGCGAGACACCGGAAATAGTGGCTCGTGCAGCCGCGGGCGAATGCTTTCGGGTGAACGCAATCTAAGGCCAGACCGAGCCGGGCTTGCCGACCATCGATCAGTCTATTTGCCTCTTGAACGAGGTTGCATCAGCCTGTGCCCACCAGCGCGCAAGACGCGGATCGCGAGCGCCATCGAGCAGTTCCCCAGGCTCAACGAAAGGATAAAGTTCATCGAAGGAACGCATCTCAACGGCACTGATCCGCTGGCGCAATCCGTCCGGCGTAAACTCGTCAGGGGAATCGAGGCCGCATGCAACGACGATATCATGCAGTGCCGACAGGGTGGATTGCTGGAACCGGGCGACACGTTCCGCCTTCTCGGGAATCACCAGCCCTCTCTGACGGGCCGGTGACTGCGTCGCCACGCCGGTTGGACAGGTGTCGGTATGGCAGCGCATGGACTGAACGCAGCCGAGCGAGAACATGAAGGCTCGCGCCGCATTGCACCAGTCTGCGCCCAGAGCCGCATTCATCGCGATCCCCGCGCCCGAACTAATCTTGCCTGACGCCGCCAGTCTGATCTTTCCCTTGAGATTTGTACCGACAAGTGCGTTGCGCGCAAGCATCAGTCCCTCGCGCAGCGGCATGCCGACCCGGTCCGACAATTCGGTGGGAGCTGCCCCCGTGCCACCCTCGGCGCCGTCAATCACGATGAAGTCGATCAGGATGCCGGTCTCGATCATCGCCTTCACCACAGCGAAAAGTTCATGGGGATAGCCTACGCACAATTTGATCCCGACCGGTTTGCCGCCAGAAAGTTCGCGCATCCTTCCAGCAAATTCGACGAGCTGGATCGGCGTAGAAAAGGCGCTGTGCCCAGCGGGGGAGAGGCAATCTTCGCCCATGGGCACGTCGCGGGTCTCGGCGATTTCGCGCGTCACCTTGGCCGCTGGCAATAGTCCGCCATGACCGGGCTTGGCGCCCTGGCTCAGCTTGATCTCCGTCATCTTCACTGCGTCATGGGCGGCCCTATCAGCGAAATGGCTTGGATCAAACTGGCCTTGTCGGTCTCGGCAGCCGAAATAGCCCGACCCTATTTCCC
This sequence comes from Sphingobium sp. LF-16, assembly GCF_003711185.1. Taxonomy (NCBI): domain Bacteria; kingdom Pseudomonadati; phylum Pseudomonadota; class Alphaproteobacteria; order Sphingomonadales; family Sphingobiaceae; genus Sphingobium; species Sphingobium sp. LF-16. The sequence continues at coordinate 4,057,896 of NZ_CP029335.1, forward strand.
AGACGATGTCACCGCCATGTTTGAGATGATAGGGCGACAGGCCGCCTTCTCCAGTGTCGTGATAGAAAGCACCGATCTTTGCGCCGAGGTTGAGCGCCTCGATAGCATTGCTGCCGAGTGCGCCGAAGCTCATTGCCGAAATATTGAGGCGCGCCGCCTGATAAGGCCGACTGCATTGATCCGTGCCGACATGGACCCGCGTCTCTCTGGGGGCGTCACGCGACGGTGCGATCGAATGAGCGAGCCACTCATATTCGTCGGAATAGACGTCGAGTTCGGTGCCGAATGGATGGGCATCCACCTCGCCCTTGGCGCGAGCGTAGACGAGCGCCCGTTCATCATGGCTGTAGGGTCGCCCATCCAGATCGCTTTCGGCGAAATAGGCCCTGGCAAATGGACGCAACCATTCGAAGAACCAGCGGAAGCGGGCGGAGGCGGGATAGTTTCGACGCAGACTATGATGCGACTGGAACAGATCGGTCAACGCCAGGACCAGGATCGGCGCGAGCACAAGCAACAGCCACAGCGCATGGCGATGATGCCAGCCAATGGCCAGCGCTCCAATCGTGCCGACTAGCCCGATCAGCAGCAGCAGGTTTCGGGACAGCGGACGGTCGCGGGTCAATGCCGCGACCAGATTGGGTCTTTCGCTCACGAGAGAAGATTTCGGATCAGCCCGACCACATCGCGACCGCGTCCGTTCAGCACCGCCTTGGCCGAATAGAGCGCCATGCCCGCAACTTGCCCCACTTCGACCTTGGGCGGCATGACCAGTTCGAACCGATCCGTGACCACATCCAGCAGAGCCGGTCCGGGCGCGGCGAGCCAGTCCTTTACGGCCCCTTCAAGCTGGTCGGCTTGTTCAACGCGCCGGCCCCATAGACCCATCGCCTCGGCCACGCGCGCAAAATCAGGATTGACGAGGTCGGTATAGGCCTCCAGCAGGCCTTCCACCTTCTGCTCGATTTCGACGAAATCGAGTGCACCATTATTGAACACCGCGACCTTGATCGGCAGCTTCTCCTGCACTGCGGTCAGCAGGTCGCCCAACAGCATGGCGATGCCGCCATCGCCCGACAAGGATATCACGGTCCGGTCGGGGAACGCCGCCTTGGCGCCCAGGGCCTGAGGCATCGCATTGGCCATTGTGCCATGGCTCAGGCTGATGACGGTGCGATTGTGCCCGGTGGCCGCGACATGGCGCAGGCACCATACCATCGGCGATCCACCATCGGCGGTGTAGATGCTGTCGGCGGGCGCATGCCGTGAAATCATCTCGGTGAGATATTGGGGATGAATTGCCCCACCTTTGCCGATGGTCGCATGCTTGGCCTCATCCTCAACCGTTCGGGCACGATGAGCTAGGCATTCGTTGAGAAACGCGCGTTCGCTACGCGATGCTATGCGTGGCAGCAGCGCTTCGATCGTTGCAGCAACATCGCCCACGACGCCAAGGTCGACAGGATGGCGTCGTCCCAGATGGCTACCATCTATGTCGACCTGGATGATAGTTGCCTTTTCGGGATAAAATTGCCGCCAGGCAAAATCGCAGCCCAGCAGCAGCAGCGTGTCGCAGGCCATCAGCGCATGATAGCCCGCCTCACCGCCGAATATGCCGGTCATCCCGACATTGAATGCATTGTCATGCTCCAGGAAATCCTTGGCGCGCGAGGTATGGGCGACCGGTGCCTGGAGCGCTTGCGCCAAGGCAATGATCTGATCATGGGCGCCCTCGCAACCCGATCCACCGTAGATGGCGATCTTCTTGCCCTTGGCGATCTTAGCGGCGATGCGGTCGATATCCGCATCGGTCGGGCGTATGAGCGGACGGGCGGGATGAACCGCAAAGGGTGGCTCGTCGGGGGCCTTGGCGCTCGAGACATCCGCAGGCACGATCAGTACCGCCACCCCTTTCTTCGCCAGAGCGGCCTGGGCTGCCATCGCGGTCTTGCGCCGTGCCTGTGCGGGCGTCCTGATCTCTTCACAGAATACGCTGCAGCTCTGGTAGATTGACCGGAAGTCGACCTCCTGTGGGAAGTCGAAGCCCAGCTCATCGCGAACGATCTGGCTGGCAATCAGGACCACGGGCGCGCGATTGCGGTGGGATTCGAACAGGCCATTGATGAAGTGGAGACTGCCGGGGCCGCAGGAGCCCGCACACAGGGCCAATTCGCCGGTCAGCATCGAGTCTGCCCCCGCTGCAAATCCGCCCGCCTCCTCGTGGCGCACATGAACCCAGCGAATGTCGCTTTTGCGGATGGCATCAGTCACATGGTTGAGGGTGTCGCCCGGGACGCCGTAGCATCGCCTAGCCCCGGCTGCCGCGAGCGTCTCCACGATTACCTGCGCCACTGTGGTCATGAACTGTTCCCCGATAGCATCTTGAGATGCAGGGGTAAGCGGCGAGCGGCACCCATGTTCCGTTACAAATGAGTTATGTTGAACGGCGCTCGGTCGTCTGGTGGCTGCCTGGCACCTCTTTCCGTTACAACGGGCTGCCCCTCGTCAGCTGCGAGCCGATAGAAGCGCCACACGCCATCAGGCAAGCGCGACGCTCAACGGGCCATCCGTGGGCATATCATCGATAGCGCCGCACTTGGGGGCAGTAGCCAGGGCGTTGGCACTGGAGAATTTCGGCAGCGCCAGCAGGCTCAGCGCATAGCCGATGATGGCGCTACCGCCATAGCCCACAACCGGCGTCGGATAATTGCCCAGGGCAGCCGCCAGGATCGCGGCGAACCAGACGGCGCCGAATGCGACATAGATTGCGCGGCTCTGGGCAGCCCGGCGCCAACCAATGACTGAAGGGACGACGAGCAGCATCAAGCCGCCCAATACCGCCAGTCCCGCAACGGCATGAAGGTCGAACGATGAATAGAGAATCTGATCGACATAGGGTACTGCGGGCAGTCTGTCGGCACGGATCAGCGTTGCCGCAAAGCTCGCGGCGCTGGCAGCAAGTGCGGTGCACACATGTCGATCGGGGCGCATGACTGCAAGCGCGGTTAGGCAGATCACGAGCATCGCCGCCATCGCGCGATCGGGCTGAAGCGCCATTGCGACCGCAGCCGCGACGATGCTGACAGTCGCGGGGACGTTTCGAAAACGCGAAAATGCGACGAGCATTGTCGGCAAGAGGATCAGACTTGGCTGCATCGCCAATCCTCCCCAATAAACCCAGCGCGCTATTCCATCGGCTTGGGAGCCGAAAAGAGCTGTTGCCAACAATGCGCCTGCCATCATGAGGTTTGCCCCGTCCGTCCAACCTTGCCCCGATCGGGCCGCGCGTTCCAGCAGCAGCAGCAGAGTCAAGCCGATGATCAAGGCGCCCAGATTCACCCCAAGATAGCGCATCGGCGCGCCGGCGATCGCCATATAGGCAGTGCCGAGCAGGACAGCGCTGGTCAGACAGACGATGCCCAGCGCACGGGGACGACGTGTAGCGGCGTTGACGATATGCATGATGATCAATCCTTCCGGACGGGAAACATGGTCACCAACAGGCGAGGCGAAGATGGTCAGCAGGCGCGATGCGACCGCACGCGGCATGAGCCCACATAGGCTACCGAGCGTGAATAAGAGAGCCTTGCTGTCATCCGGGATGGCAGCGGCTTCGCAACGGATCGCCCATCCCCATGGCTGCAAAGGCGTGGGCAGCGTAGCTTGCAGCGCACGACAGGCCAGATCGATCAAGCGGCGACGAAGCCCTATGCTCATATGGTTGCCTGCCGGCTGCGCACGGCAGTTGTGACCGGATGACCGGGAGGATTGGCGCGGGCAAGCTGCACACCGCTCGCCGTCAACCGGTAGGCGTGCCGTGGCGGGCGGCCCGCTTCAACTGGCTGCTGCCATTCTGCTTCCAGATGTCCCTGAGCTTCCAGGCGGATGAGGAGCGGATAGAGTGTGCCGGATTTCACATCAGCGCGGCGCGCCAATTCATAACCGTGCGACCATTGGCCATCGGCATCGAGCAGGACGGCAAGTACCATCCGGGCGTGAGAGGACAAGGAACGTGTTCGAGGCATGATGAATAAATCTACCTATATAGATTTATTGTCAAGCTTCCATCGGAATGTAGCATGGAAGCACGCCATAATGTTGCTTGAGATTGACCGATTGCCAATCGTCCCACTAGGTTCTCCAAACGGAATTGATGACAGGCTTTTCGCACCATCTGAGCAGGAAAAGGCATGACGGAAGAAGAAGCTTACGCGCTCAGACTGCAATCCGTCGCCGCCACCAAGCTGGCGCAGACTACGCTTGAATTTGCCATCAACATGGCGCGATTGCAGGGATTGTCCCTCGATTTGGAAGGCGCTGCCCAAGCGCATCTCAATTGTGAACTGAATCACAGCCTCGACCCGAAAAGCCTGGCAATAGAAGGTGACGCGCGCATGATTGTCGCAGAAACGCTCCTCGCTTTCGCGCGCAAGTCGGGCTGCTGATCGCCGGCCTCGCACAAGACCTGTCGCTGCGGCTGACCAGGTTTCCGGAGAGCTTGGCCAGAGCAGCATCCGATCCATCATTTTGTGCAGCAAGGCATGTTACAGCCCTCATGCCAGTCACCGGCCCAGCTTGAAAAGCCCATCGCAAAAGCTAACGGAACGGCACAAATTGTTGCTCGTTCATGTCTCAATGAAGCCATTCGCACCTGCAGAACGCATTCCCTATCTCCATGCCCGTCGTGACCTCAAAATGGCACGGTCGGCCCATGCTTATGTGCGGGGCAACACTGCACGTTTCTACGAATGGCTGGAAGATAGCAGGCTTGCCCGGATCGTCCCGGAAGGGCCCGCGATCTGGATCTGCGGGGACTGCCATCTTGGCAATCTTGGTCCGTTAGCGGATAGCGACGGCAATGTCGCGATCCAGATACGCGATCTTGATCAGGCAGTCATCGGCAATCCCGCCCATGATCTCATCCGCCTTGGTCTGTCACTTGCGACTGCGGCGCGCGGTTCCGATCTTCCAGGCGTAATCACCGCTCGCATGCTGGAAGAGATGATTGCGGGCTACGCCGAAGCCTTTTCCGACCCGGACCAGGACGAGCGGGAGGCCCAGCAGGAACCTGATGCGGTGCGCACGGTTCGCCGCCGTGCTCTCAACCGCAAATGGCGTCATCTGGCCAAAGAGCGGCTGGAGGCGATTGAACCCTGTATTCCTCTTGGCAAGCGATTTTGGCCGCTCGATGAAAAGGAATATGCGGCCCTGCGCGATGTCGTGATCCATCCGCCTGTCAGCGCGATGATCCTGTCTCTCGATCATCGCGGGAAAGAACGCACACCTATCATGGCGGACGCTGCCTATTGGATGAAGGGTTGCAGTTCGCTTGGCCTTCTGCGGTTTGCCGCGGTCGTCACCTTGGAAGGAAAAAAGCGCACCGATCATGCGCTGGTCGATCTCAAGGAAGCTGTTCAACCTGTCGCGCCGATCGCGTCCGGAGCCTGCATGCCGGATGATCCTGCTGAACGCGTGCTGGCAGCAGCACGCGCCTTGTCTCCGCATCTGGGCGAGCGCATGGCCACAGCAAGGATGCTTGGACATTCGATCTTCGTTCGCGAACTGATGCCGCAAGACCTCAAGATCGAGGCAGAACAATTTTCTCGGGGCGAGGCCCTAAAAGCCGCGCGATATCTCGCCTTCGTTGTGGGAAAAGCCCATGCTCGACAAATGGACAAAGCGACACGCCGCACATGGCTCACGACTTTGCGCAACGGCCGGTCAAAAGGCATGGACGCGCCATCCTGGTTGTGGCGGGCCGTAGTTGCCTTGGCGGCGCGACATGAAGCAGGCTATCTCGACCATTGTCGCATTTATGCGCTGGCGCGCTGAGACATCTTTAGCCTGGGAAGGATGCTCAGCCGTGCGGACGTGCCGACTGCGCTCAGTAAAATCACACTGATCGAGATTAAAGCGACAGCGGCGACCGGGAACGCCCCTCTTGGCTAGGGATTGTCCTTCTGGCGGGACAATATTTGTCTCGAGCAGATTGGAGAGTATCATGAGCATTGAAGGCAAGGCCAAGGAAGCCGCCGGCTACGTGAAGGAAGAAGCTTTCGAGCATGGCAAATCGCCTGAAAGCCAGAAGAAGGCCCAGGAGGGTCGCGACCTTCGCAACGAAGGTAGGATGGAAGATGGCAAGCCACCCAAGACCGACAAGCCCGGCACCGGCGACTGACGGTCCTCCGCGCGAAAATCGCCGCCCCGGGCAGGGGCGGCGATTTTCATTGGAGTGCCTCTATTTTAGCGGTTTGTAGCTGCATTTGAATTTTAACGGGCGGGCTGGCAGGCTCGGCGTCAAATGGATGTGGAGCTGCTCCCCGACCATCGTGTCGAGCGCGAAAGCCTGCTCCGCCTCATACATGTCGTCACGATGGGCGTCCTTCCATCCAGCCACGGCGTCGATCGCCTTTGCCTTCGCCCGCGACAGGCTGGTTGCCACGACGAACATGTTGCGATGCTGCTCCGCGAAGTCGGTCGGGTCATACCCTCCCAGATTGACATAATATAGCCTCTCGGCGCCCGTCCATCGCTCGGGGCGCAAAGTGACATTGTAGCCATCGGCATGATCGATCACAGCCCAGCAGTCTATGTGCAGCGTGCCTGGCGTGCCCCACCATTGCTCCCGCAATGCTGCATGGGTGTCCGTGATCGTATCAGCGACGACAAACCGCATATCGTGGATTTCGATATGGGCCCTGGGATGTTCGCCGCCCACATATATCGCAAAAAGCTTCATATCAGTGCTCCGGGCTGGTGCTCGGATCGTACAGGCGATCGCGATGGGCGTATCGCGATCGCGCAAGCCAGGTCGGCGCCGACTACCATCCCCATTTCATGGGAGCTGGTGATGCCCTGGACAAAGGGATGGCGACCAAGAATGAAAGGCAGGCTTAGACAGAATATGCGTCGCGCCGCCGGGTCGTCAGAGACAGGATGATAGCGCTCGTCGATTGCGACACCTTTGACGCTGCAGCCTTGCGTGTCTGCGGCATTTTGGACGATTTCTTGTTCGATCAAGGTTGGGAAGGGGAATGCGTCAACATCGAGTGGACGCTGTCCGGTTGCTTCGATGAACACAGGGTAATGGTCATCTTCGCCATCAATCAACACATGCACACCGGAATCGGCTTGATGACTATCGATTCTGTAATTTTCTCCCAATGCCTTCACATCCAATTTTTTTGCCTGATGTAGTGCTATCAGGCGTTCGATGGAAAGGTGTGGCACTGTTGCATAGTCGTCGATGAATATCGGCTTTAGAAAGCGGTCAAACCGCTCGAGTTCATCTTCATCAAGGTGCGGAACGATCAGTGCCATCACCTCATGCATCCGCAAGATGGCATAGCGCCATGGAACGGTGACTTCCTTGGCGAAGTTGCGCTTGGCTTCTGCCAGGTTGGTCGCTGCCCACTCAAATGGATCGACGTTGGCGCGCTCTCCAAAATAGCGATCCGAAAACTGTTCGGGCGCGAGGTCTGCAAGCATGATGCGTTTCGCATAATCCGGGTCAGCCTCCTGCAGCTCCTGCCGGAAAAGCGCGTAGGCTCGACGGAGAATATCGCCTTCTCCATCCTCGATCAGGCTTGTGATCGCTGCTTCCGTGCAGATCGAAAGCGGTATGTAGGGGATGGTATGGTAGAAATCAGCTTCCGGAAGCAGGCCCTTGCGCGACATCATCGTTATCTGAAGCTTTTCATGGCCGGGCTTTGACCGATATGTCAAAGCTCCGCCGTTCCGGCATTCGAACTGACCGTGGGCGACAGCCAGAGCCACCGCGGCATCAATGGCCGTCAGTGAGCTTCCGCGCAGCCCAACCTTTGTAGCGGAAATCCGCTGAAGCGCGCTTGCCGGCCATGGGCTCAGATAATAGCCGGGTCGCACTTCGGGCTCTTCGGGCCACTGATGCCCAGTCGCCAGGACGACATAATCAAACCACTCGATTGACTGGGGCAAGCGGGCAGGGGCGATCATCAGCTTCAGGCTGTCTCCTTCAACTTCAATGTCGACTACCTTGGTTCGCGCGCGGACATGAACGTCGATCCCCTTCAAACGGGCGCGCTCGACCAGTTGGGTGAACTGGTCGAGAAAGAACCGGCCGAGCGCTACCCGCGGGTAAAAAGCCCGTTCGTCGACGCCTGATCGATCAATGCCGAGTGCACGAAGCCGATCCTCATCCTGGCGGCCGAGCCAATCGATCAACGTTTCTGCCAGAGGCGGAATTTCGACGCTCGCAATGTTGGACAGCATGGCGGGATCATTCCAGCCTGGCCGATATGGGGTGCCCAGACCTGGCTGGGATTGCAGTTCAAATATGGTGATATTGGCGTCAGGCCGGCCTGGTAAATTGCCTAGGGCTTCAATCAGCGCGTTCAACGTATAGATGGTGGTCGGACCTGCGCCGACGAAAGCGATTGCGGTAGCCATGTCAGTGCAATTCCCGTGGCGCCATTGAGTGCCATGGTAACTGCCATAGTTGATGCGAATTAAGCTCTTTTCCTGTTAGCGCCACGCGGTATCGGCACCGTATGAGCTCGCAGAACAGGACCTCAAAGCCCGGCCTCCCGCCCTCCGCCACGACAGATCGCCTCAGCTGAACGCCGTTTTCACCACGGATGATGCATCTAGCATGCGCGTCTTGCGCCGATATGAACTCTACCATCGTTTAAAGGCGCGCGCCGCCGCCATCGCAACTGCTCCCGCCGATCGGTCTACGCAGCTCATTCACTGGAACCAGATGCCCTTGCGGCTCGTAAATTGCCCTGTCGCCTCAGGAGGCAACCCGGACAATGTCCATCATTCCACTCAGCAAGGAGCGAACATGGCAGAGCGTCTCACCATGCAGGACCCGCGCGCGCAATATCCCAAGCCGCCATTTCCAGAGCAGCCGCAACCGGTCCCCGGCATCGCAGCAAACATGGATCCAAAGCCTGATCATGGCGAGGACAGCTATGTCGGTTCAGGAAAGCTCAAGGGCCGCAAGGCGCTCGTTACCGGTGGCGATAGCGGCATCGGCCGGGCTGCAGCCATTGCCTTTGCGCGAGAAGGCGCCGATGTCGCCATCTCCTATCTTCCAAGTGAAGAAGCTGACGCAAAGGCAGTGGTCGCCCTCATCGAGGCTGAAGGGCGCACGGCCGTGGCGCTACCGGGCGACATCACCGATGAGAGCTGGTGCCGCAAACTTGTCGATGAAACGCTCTCTGGCCTAGGCGGCCTCGACATCCTCGTCATCAATGCTGGTCATCAACAATATCGCGATGATGTGACAGCCGTGAGCTCGGAAGATTTCGACCGTACGCTCAAGACCAATCTCTATGCCATGCATTGGATCACGCAGGCGGCGGTTCCTCATCTACCTGCTGGCGCATCCGTGATCACCACCGCCTCGGTGCAAGCCTATGAGCCGTCGGCCATTCTCCTGGACTATGCCACGACCAAAGCCGGCATCGTCGCCTATACCAAGGCGCTGGCAAAGCAGTTGATCGAGAAGGGCATCCGCGCCAATGTGGTGGCGCCCGGTCCATTCTGGACCGTGCTGCAGCCCAGCGGGGGGCAGCCGCAGGAAAAGGTCAGACAGTTCGGCGAGCAGAGCCAGTTCGGTCGTCCTGGCCAGCCAGTCGAGATTGCGCCCGTTTATGTGCTGCTTGCCTCGCAGGAGGGCAGTTATATCACGGGCGAAGTCTATGGTGTGACGGGAGGTGCCGGTATCGCGTGATGCAAATAACGGCCCCGCATCACTGTGGGGCCGTTATGGCAGTGAATATCCGGGAACGTGCCTTCATGGAATGTATTGCCTTGGGCGTTGCCGGAAACCAGCTGGAAGGGAAGCGACCATTTGCGTCGTTCATGCTACGGTTTCTAAATCTGCAATCCGCCATCGCCCCTGAGACGCTGCTTTTCACCCTTCCCAGCGCTCGGAGCGCGCCAGCCGCCGGCCCGTGGTCAAGGTCTGAATGACGAAAAGAAGAATAAGAATAAAGCCTGCTGCCCCGACAAACAGGTCGAAGCCCGACAGGCGCCCAAAATATCCTGGACCAGAACCCAAAACCATCATCATCAGCGTGAGCGCGATAAGCATCAATCTCAATTCGGTCGGGCCCGCTGCGAGATATGACAGCTTGAACTCTCCTAGCACGCGCGCAGCAAGATAGGCGTGGATCGAGAGCAGCAAATATCCAGCAAGCGCCACCATCGCGATGTCCATGGTGACGAACGGACTGAGGCCGATGCCGGCAAGGATGAGTAGGGTCGCAAGCCCATCGCAACTATGATCGATGAAATAGCCATAGGAAGGACGCTCAATGCGGCGAAAGCGAGCGATGCTCCCGTCCATTGAATCCCCAAACCATTGGACGACATAACCAACAATGGCGAGCGACAGCCACGATGTGTGTAGATTGCTTGCCACATAGCCTATGAAAATCAAACATGCACCGAACATGCCCAAGGCCGTCAGGCGATCGGGGGTGACGTACTGCGGCATTTGAGCGCATAACCAGTTCAGCAATTTCCGCTCTTTCGCGGCAAGCCAATTCTCTTGGATGCGGGAAAGGGCTGCTAAATTCTTTAGGGGAATTGTCATAGTCCCTTATGAAGCCATGAGCCTCACTGGGCAATGTGAGAATGGCGATACCTCCCGTCACTTCCAAGGCATATGCCTGATGGCAGCTTGCGACCGATTCCGTTGTTCCCAGCGCCTCTTCAAGTTTGCTTAGGGAGAATTGGAAACAGTCCGCTATCTACCCGTCACTGCAATCACGCTCGGGTTTAGCTTCGCGACTTTTTGGGCAAATTATCTGGGAATCTTCCTGCTGTCGCGGCACCGCTCGGACCTCTATCTGGACGATCACTAGTCGGAGCCGGGGCGTCGGGCTCGTCGATGTCTGTGGTACGTATGGCAGGGCTTCCGAGCCCTTCCCCAGCGATCGTTGCGCTACTATCTCCCGGCGAGACCTTCTGGGCGGCCTTCCGGTTGGTGCGCTCGCCAGCGCCGGTGTCCTCTGGACCGTCGGTAGTTTTAGGTGTCGTGGGCATCATCGATATCCTTTTTCGACTCATCGTCGAAACAAACAAAGCGCGCGCGCAATTGGTTTCACGATCGAGGCGACACTGATCTCCGACCGTCCGCTCCCGACCGTCGATCGCTGTTTGCCGGGGCGCCCGGCGCCGGCCCCCTACAGCGGTTGGTCCACTTCTAGGCGGGAACGCTGCCCGGCGCGAACCAATCGAATTGTTTGATGCCGCCACTTTTTACCCTGCCAGGATGAAGGCCCAGCCTCATCCCAGACCAGCGTCTTTCCTAGCGCCAGCTGCAAGTGCCGGGGCCTTGGCCTGAAATATGGCCGTCTGAACTTGGCCGGTCCGCTCACCGATCGCAGCCACGAGCCTGTCGCGATCATTAGTGTATATGGTGGCGGACAGCTTTGCTCGGGAGATCCCTACATAGAAGGACTTCTGATCGACCAGGTTGGTCGCTCTGCTGTCGGCATGGATGATGACGTGGTCGGCGGTCCTGCCCTGCGCCGCAAAGGCGGTATCGACATAGGCATGGGCAATATGCCGGTCGCGGGCGGAATCGAGATGGAGCGTTTCGATCTTCCCTCGTCCAGTCTGGACCGTGGCGGTGCGCGCCTCTTGATCAACCGCAAGGACTTGCGCACGGGCGCCATTCACCCGCCCCGTCTCGCGGTCATTGCGGGTGAACCGGATCGTATCGCCGGCCTTGAGGTCGATCGACTGGGCCAAGAAAGCCTGAGCATGACCTGCCCCCCATTGCCGCAGGCGCCAGTCCACCGCGCGCCCATCCTCGGCCCTGAGCGTGATGGCAGCCTTGACCGGATCTATGCTCTCGACGCGATAGGCTTCTCCCCGCGCCACCCCCTTATCGGCATAGTCACGAGTGAAGCTGACGACGTCGCCCTTGTCGTAACTCAGCGGAGCGCGCGCATCGGCTCGGGTGAGCCCCTTGTTGGTGAGGCTTTCCACGGCAACGGCGGGACCGGTCAATATCTCCGATCGAGCGAGGGCGGTGCGAATGTCTGCGGTCAGCACATCGCGCCCTTCGCGCGACGGCTCGATGATGATGGTGCGGGCACGTCCTGTCTTGTCGAGCGCGGCATATCGCTGGGCGATGGCAGCAAAGCGCTCATTCCGATCCGCGTTTTCTATGACCTGCCCGCCACCTCGATCCAGCGCTGCCATGGCTTTTCTGGCATCCCCATCGATCGACGCCAGCACCGCTTCCTTGGTGGCACCATTGGTCTGTCGCACAATCTCGGCCAGCCTGGCGGTCTCCATGCCAGCGTCCTGCAATTGGGCAAAGGCCGCGCCTGCCTCGACTGAACCCAACTGCTTTACATCCCCGACAAGCAGGATGCGGGCATCATGCTTGGCTGCAAGCTCGAACAGTCGCGCCATATCGTGAGCCGACAACAGGGATGCTTCATCCACGATCCACGCGGCAGGTCGACCAATATCGCCACGCTGCGGTGATAACAGGTGTCGGGCCACGGTATCGCCATTTGTGCCCAGCGCCTGCCCAAGCACCATCGCCGCTGATGCGGTGGGCGCAAGTGCGGTGATCGACACGCCTCGCGCCGCAGCCTCACAGGCAAAGGTCGCCAGTACAGTCGTGGTTTTGGCCGTGCCGGCATAGCCCTGCAGAGCCGTGATCCGGTTGCAACTGTTCAGGAGGTTCTGGGTGGCAGAGCGCTGATCGGGGTTCCAGCCGAAACCTGCGCGCTCGGCTTGCGCTGCAGCGTTGGCAACCGCCTTTGCGGCCGCAAGTGGGGATGCGATTGGGGCAAGTCCCCCACGCCCGTCCGCTTCGATCCGCAGCATCCTGGTTTCGGTCTCGACATTCTGCCGGGTGGTGAACCCGGAAAATTCGGCGCCGCGCCGGTCGATATAGACACGTTCCAGCAAATCCCCCTTCTTCGTGGCCAAATCGATTGCGGCCCCGATCTGCTCGTAGCCGATCCGGCCCAGCCCGATCCGTCCAGCCTCCTGTCTCAACGTGGCCTCGGAAAATAGCGACTGCCGCTCTCCCAGACTGGCGGCGGCATGGGCGACAGCGCGGGCTGCGCCATTCTCGCCCTCAAACGCCATCCTGGCGCGATGAGAAGGATCGGCCATTCTGGCCTGAGCCTCTCTTACCATCATCGACCTCACTTCTGCCCCAAAGCCGGTCTTGGCGGCCCTCTCCCGCCATTGCGCAACAAGTCCCGTCTGGTCGGCGAGGACTTTGGCCTCGCGCGTGTCGAGCGCGGCAATCTGCTTCTCCAGAGCGCTGGCGGCATCACGAGATGTTCCCCTTTCGACAAGCGCTGCCTCGATCTCGGCACTTCGGGTGCTGAACGCGTCAATGACACCGGCTGGCACATCCCTGATCTCGAACATGGACTCCTTGCCGGCATCGATCTCATAGCCGAGCTCTCGCACCTTCAAGGCCAGTTCCTGTCGATAGATGGCTCCAATCTGCTTTTGCAGCTGGTAGAGCGCGCGCGGTTCGAGGCTGCGCCAGCCACCATCTTCACCCTGCGTGGCATTCATGATGACATTGTGGGTATGAAGCTGCGGGTCCTGGGCACGGCTGGTGCCATGCTGGAAGCTGGCAATGACCAGATTGCCGGTCGCCTCGCGCGCAACGGTGCCGCCGTCGCGTACACGGGTCGCGGCCATATGCCGTTCGACATGCGCCATCGCGATTTTCACGGCATGGCCATGGGCGTCAATCAAGCGCCGGTCGCCTGCCACCTGGGCCATGATCGACACCGACTTGGGGGCGCTCAAGGTCACGTCCCAGCCGGGACGGTGGTGAAGCGCGCCATCCCGAAAGGCGCCGAGCTGCAGATCGCCGATCCTGCCGTCCAGCAAGGCACGGAACTGGTCGCGGTCCACCTCCCCGCACAGACCCAGCGCTTCGGCGCCCTGGCCCTGCCAATGGGAGGGCGACAAACCGCCCTCGGCATAATAGTCATCGGCCTCATAATAGCTGCTCGCCTGCGCCGAGCTGGTCAATGCCGATACCGATGCCACCATCATACTGGCCCTTGGCTCTCGGGCTGGGTGGAAAGCGGTGACGACGCTGCTGGAGATGGCGGTGCCGGAGATATCGGGGACGCTGGCGCAGCCTTGCCCCAGAGCATGGTCGCCGGATCGGCTTCAATAAGCCGCGGCTGGCGTGGGGGGCCGCGCCGCGCGACATGATCGGCGGTCAGCCGGATTTTGGCTACTGGCAATCCGTCGGGCAGCAGCAAATAGCCATCATGCCGCGCAAGGCGCAGTTCGCTCTCGAAGACGGCCGGGCGGACTTCTCGCCGCTTGCCCAAGCTGATTTGGTGGCCCTCATCACCGTCTACCAGAATGTCGGCCTTGGTCCGCATTTCCATCTCGCACTCGCCGATGGTCTGGCTGGCCCATTTCCTCGTTTCGCTGTCGATGCTTTGCAGGAACAGCTTGCTGTTACAGCAGCCCAGCATGGCCTCGGCGATCTGCGGCCCGTAGCGGTGCTGCATCTGCCCCAGCGCCTGGAAGGTCAATATCACCGCCGCACCAAATTTGCGGCCCTCGGGCAGCAGCCGCGCCAGATTGTCGACGCGGGGCAGGTCGGCCAGTTCATCCAGCACGAACCAGATGCGCCGTGTATCGGAAGGGGGCAGGCCCAGCACGGCGCTTGCCGCACATTCCAGCCAACAGGCGAGCAAGGGTTTGGACGCTTCGAAATAGTCCTCCTTTCTCGGCACGAATATCCAGGGCCGCGCGCCGGAATGCCGATCGAGCCCATTGAAGAAGGTGCGAAAGGCAAAGGGATTGTCCTTGGCGCCCTCGGCGCGCAGGAACTGGATAAGGTCCGCGGCCTTGGCGAGCATGAAAAGGACGCTGCCCGTTGCCCGGTCGGCATCATCGGCAAAGGTGCGTGCCGATGAACTGGTGGCGAGCCATTGCTTGAGATCATCCCTGGTCCGGTTTTTCAGGGCATGAAGCAGGTTTGACAGAGTGCCATTCTTCTCTCGCCACAAAGCCCTGATCATGTTGGCGACAAGGATGCGGCTGGTATCGAGCCACACGTCGCTATCATGTTTCCCGGTTTCGGTGATCAACTGGTGGGCGATGCGGTCGGCATCGGCGGGATGGGCGATCTCGGCGAACGGCGACCAGAAGGCGCAGCGCGCATCGAACGGATTGAGGATGATATCGCCGCGCGCCGGATCGTAATAATGTGCGATGAACTCGCCGCTTGTGTCATAGACCAAAGCAGCTTCGCCACGCGCCTCGATACCGTCGAGCAATTGCCGCAAGGCTGTGGTCTTGCCGCTCCCGGTTGTGCCGATCATGGCCATGTGACGGGTTTCGAGGCGGGTGGGAATTGGTACCTTTCCAATCGAGAGGGTGCGGGCATCGGCCTGCCTGCCGGTCAGCCTGGCGAGTTTCTTCTCGTCCGCCACCTGCGTTCCGCCGATCCAGCGATCGGCCAGCAGGCGCTCACGTCGCCGGGCCATCGCATGACGCAAGGCGATCAGCGCAATGAGCCAGCCAGCAAAGCCCAGCATGCTGCCGCCTTTGATGCAGGCCCAGAGAAGATCCACTTGGTGGTGGAAATAGGGATGGGCGATGATCTGGCGGGCCGATCGTCCTTCCTCGATATGGTCGGGATAGTGGACATCGATTCCCGTGTCCGCCTTCCAGGCCGATACGGCCAAGAGTTTGGTCCTGGCCCAATAATAGGTGCCGGTGGCCAGCATGCTGTCCTTGTTCAGCAGGATGGTCGGCAAGGACAGTCCGCCGATGGCGATAGAGGCCAGCATCACCAAGGCCTGCCGCTTGAGGCGCGCGCCCTCGATACCGAGATGATGCTTGCGCAGGGCGTCTGCATGGTCGCGGCGATCGTCTCGCCGGGTCATGATCGATGTTCCTGCGCGAGCCGCCGCTGCCGATCATAGGCGGCATGGATCTCCTGGGTGAGGACTTCGTCGCTCTTGCCTGCGCCGCTCGCCGCGCTGCGGGCGTAGCAATAGGCTGCGCAGGCGGTGAACAGCGTGCGGTCGAGCATATGCTCGAGGACGATGACATGCGTGCCGACCGCTGCAAGTTCGGTCACGATCTCGCGGGTGTCGATCGCGCTGCCTGTTCCCTGGACGAGGGCGATCAGCCCCTGGTCCACGACCCGAGCGAGCATGGCATATTCGCTCAAGCCGCGCTGCCGGGCGAATTCGGCAAGGATGCGATGCTGGGCTGGAGAGAGCCGCACGGTTTGCGCCCGAGCGCTCATCGCACTACCTGTGACGAGATGCTATTTGCCATCGCTAGAAATGGCGCAATTGCGCCATGTCCGCGCCGTTGCCTTTGGCGAGATGCTATCGGCATCCCGTCAACCCCGCAGAAATGGGCGATGCACCCGTGCGTGAGGTGTGTATCAAAATTGCTGGCTCGATGCGGAGCATCGCAGCCCTGGAACCTTGCCCAATGGGCGCCCCAATCAACGCTCGCCAGCATGACCGGCTTCGACCATGCGGCGCTCCGACCGGCAACTGCGACATGGGCGGTAGGACGATGGTTCATCGCGCCGAGCCAGTAGAGTGCCGTACGAAGATCGTCGGCAGCACATCCACAAAGCCATCCTCACCAGGCAAATGAGCGGTGAGCGCCGAACGAGCAGCAGCGCCATCGCCCGGCGGCTTCATCGCGGCGATCCCGCCAGAGAAGAGGCGCGACGCGCGCCAGTCGGTCGGCATGGGGACAAACATATTGCGGGCATCAGCCTCGCGCCTTTCGGTGACACGAGCGACATAGGTGATGGTCTCGGCGGGCAGGGCACGGGCATATTTGCGGTAGGCGTCGACGCGCCCCGGCCCGGCATTATAGGCCGCCAGAGCAAGGCGTAGATCCCCATAGCGGTCGATCATTTCGCGCAGATAAGCAGCCCCTGCCAATATGTTGGCCCTGGGCTCATAGGGAGAGCTACCCAGATGGTGGCGTCTGCTCAGATAAGACCAGGTTGCAGGCATGATCTGCATCACTCCCATGGCGCCAGCATGCGATGCTGCGCGCAGATCGCCTGCACTCTCTGCCGCCATGACGCTGCGGATCAGGTCCTCGGGAAGCGCGAAGCGATACGCGGCTTCGGCGATGATCAGGCCATGCTCTTGGGCGCGTGACGGCGCTGCGATGGCACAGCCTAGGAGGCCGGCCAGCAGAAAACAGGGCAGGCGACGGCGCATGATTGCGGATCTGGCAGTCATGGCTGCGCCTCCCTAGGGCGCGGCAGACTGCGCGACCAGAGCAAGGCATGGTCAGCGGGATTGCGATCGGAGCGCATGAGGTTTGCCCGGAGTGGACGAGAGAAAGACGGGCAATCGAGCAGAAGGGCGATAAAGGGGCCGGCCTTGTCGCTGGTGCGCGTCCAGCCGCAGCCAACGTCGATGCGCGCGTCGCCGCGTGCAAGGACGACATGCCAGTCCGGCGCTGTCGCGCTTGCCTTCTGCCCGGCGGGCAGGACGCGGATGTCGAGATCGAGGCTCAATGTCTGGAGCCGGCCGGCATAGCCGCCGATTACCTTGCGGAATTTACCGATACGCATCGATTTTCTCCTCGTCGGTCTGGGCTGTCGCATCGCGGCGCCACCGCCAGGGCGCATCGGGCGCGGCGCGCGTGAGGATTGGCGTCGCGATCCCGATCACCGTCCGGCTGGAAAGCGGACCGAAATAGCGACTGTCGAAACTGTCGGCCGGCGCATTGAGGAGAAAGAGTTCACCCCTCTCGAGCGTGCGGCACCCAACCCAGCCCGGAAGTGCACGGCCTTCCCGATCCCGCGCGCGGGCGATCGAGCGGGCGATCCCATTTATGCTGATAATGCCTTGGGCGTTGCAGACACGGGCACCGGCCGTCGCTGCGACCCGCTTTAGTAGCGGCACATTTTCGCCTAGATAGCGACGCCGCACCATGAAGGCGGCAAGCCGTGGCGGCGGCATGACGGCGACGAAGGCACCGCGCCGCGCCCGTGCGCCGACATGGACGAGATAGAGCCCGACGGGCGCACTAGCGCTGCTGTTCCAGAGCAGGCGTGGCGCGGGTCCGCTGACTGCAATCATGGCAAAGGCGATGGCAAA
Organism: Sphingobium sp. LF-16; assembly: GCF_003711185.1. NCBI lineage: Bacteria > Pseudomonadati > Pseudomonadota > Alphaproteobacteria > Sphingomonadales > Sphingobiaceae > Sphingobium > Sphingobium sp. LF-16. The sequence goes on from NZ_CP029335.1 coordinate 4,076,003, forward strand.
GCCCGGCGCTGCGAGCAGCGTTGCGAGACGATAGAAAGCCCGGCTCATCGTCCGAGCGCCTTGCGTTTGCGCCACGCCACATGGCGCTCGGCAGTGTAGGCGCGTGGCTGCTCGCCCGCTGCAATCCGGTCGGCGACATGGCTCCAATGTTCGGGCACGACAGCGCAGGGATCGATGCCGGCCGCTTCGATGGCATCGATTGTCTCGAGCACCAGCTGGACCTTGGGCCCGCCCTCGATGCTGAGCCAGATTTGCGCGCCCGGGCGGACGAATGGCAGCGTCGAACAGGCCTCGCCCGGTATCACCGTGCACATGATGTCGATGCGCGATCGGATCGTGCCATAGTCGCTCGCCGACCACCGAACCAATGCGACAGGACTGTTGGGAGGGAAGCGCAATATGCGTGTGCAGCGCGAGTGGATCGTCTCGTCCACTGCGTTGCCGAAGCGGATCCAATGTTCGATGCGCTTTTCGATCCAGACAAGTTCGATGTCGGTGTGAAGCTTCTTGTCCGCCACGGCTGTGCCGGGGCCGGCGCGGTCCCGTGCTGGCGTCATCTTGCGTCTCGCTCACGGCATGGGGATGCGATCACCAGGCGCGCGGCGCACCGCGTTAGAAGGAATCTGGAAGATTCCTTCCTATTAGCATGGTTAGAGGGGGCGGGATTCCGGACGCGATGCCAGCGGCTTATCGCTGGTCCCGGTTCCCGATAGGACGAGGATCGGGTTCCTGATAGGACGAGCCCACTGGTTCCCGATAGGACGAGGCGAAGTCGGCTCATCGCTGCTGGCTCGCACGGGTTCGGCGCAGGGCGCGCTCATAGCCGCTGAGCGCGATCGGTGCGAAACTCAGCCGCTCGCGTCCACTGTCCCGGTCAATGAGGAGGTGATAGCCGGGCAGCGGCTGACGACGGACAATGTCCCGCAGTTCGAAGGCAAAACGTTTGTAGGGTGACAGTACGCCAGACTTTGCGTGCAGATGGGAAAGGTCGAAACTCCAGCCACCAACTTGTCGGCCGCCATGCTTGCGCACGATTCGATAGAGCCAGCGCTCGAGACCTCCTGTAAGGCGAAAATAGGCGGGATCGATGGTCAGGATGAGCGCACGATCCAGCACAGCTGCATAGAACCAGTCTGGCAGGATCAGCTCGATGCCGAGGGGGCGGCCCTTGCCGTCGAGCCGCTCCTGCCATTCATTTATCCAGGAAAAGCGGTGCCGGCGGCCCTCATGCTGTTGTCGGATCGAGGTCGCGACACTGGTCGCCTGCAGCCGATCGAGCGCCGCCTTCAATCGGTCATAATTGTCGCGGCTGGTCCCGCGTCCGATATAGGTGAGTATCTCGAAGGGCGTGGTCGCCATGAGCCGGGAGGTCGGCCGGCCGGCGTCGCGGGCCTCCACCAGCTGGCTCGCTGCCCAGATCAGGATGTCGGCATCCCAGATCGTCGCCATGCCATGCTGATGCACGGCCTCGACCGATATCCAGGTCTGGCCCATTTCAAAGGCGATCGGCACGGTCCGAGGCGACTTGGCGAGGCTGAAGAAGGGCCATGCCATCAGATCCTGGGCATCGCGGGGCGGGATATTGCCGGGAATGGAACGGAACAGCTCGAGCTGCGCGCGGTCCGGCTCGTCCCGGACGGTGAGAGCGCTATGATGTACCATCGGTTCAGCGCCGTACCGGGCCATCGAACCGGCGGGCGGGCAGGCAGACACCTGAACCCGGATCGGAGGTCGAGCGCCGCAAGCCGAGCGCTGCCCAGCTGTCGAGCGCGTCGATCGTATAGACGACGCGCCCACCGAGTTTGTGAAAAGCCGGGCCGGTGCCATAGCAGCGGTGCTTTTCGAGCGTACGCGGGCTGAGGCCGAGATGCAGGGCGGCGTCGGGTGTCCTGAGATATTGCGGCGAGGACAGGGCGCGATTGGCGCTCATGATCATTCTCCATCGAAGGTGGGCCGGGGATCGAAGATCAGCGGACCGTCCGGCGGAGGATGGCGAAGCGCGTCCGGCATGGTGGAGCGGCTATCTGGATCGCCGGGTTTTTGTCGCACCGCGTAGCGCTCAGGGGCGTAGGAGCCTGCGATAGCCGCCCTCCATCAATGCCCGGGCCTCATCGATGAGGCGCTGGGTGCGGCGGCGCTGGGACGAGGATTTCCATTCGCTGCCCTGCCCCACCTGCATGTGGGCATAGACATGGCTGCGCGCGATTTCGTGTGTCGTCAGCCGGGCTTCGTCCCGCGCGCCGGCAGCATCGAGTATGTCGAGCAGCATGGATAGGCGCTGGCGCTGAAATGACGTGGGGCAAATGCCGGGCGGCGATCGGTCGGCGCGGCCGCCCGCCGTGCGCCGCTCGAAGCGGCGCACCATGGCCTGACGAAGCGCGATCGCGTCGTCTCTGATGACCATATAGGCAAGTGATCTGTCGGCCGGCCCGGGGCGCAGCCACAGGCGGTGCAGACCGCCGCCGTCTGCCAGGACGATGTGACGCCCGTTTTCGAGCAGTTGATCGACCAGAATGTCAGGCCGCCCCTCGAAATCGGAGAGAGCAGGAGCCGCGCCCTCAAACGGCGCGGTGTCCAGGATGAGGACCGCCGGCGCCGCCTGCGGATGCCAGAGCGCGGGCTGCGCTGCGGCAAACATGTCGGGGGCACAGGGGAAAGCTCAGGCCCCAGCGCCGGGCCATCACCTCCCGCGCCGATGGCGCTTGTCCAGCTGGCAGGATGGCAAGCGCATGATATTCGGCGCGGTAGCGTGGGTTGCGGCGGAGAAATTCCTGCGCAAAGCCAGGCAGATCGAGCTGCTGGCGCCCTGCCGCTTCATTGCCACCCATGCCTGTTTGCTCTGCCATGGCGGGAAGTTGGCGTGGCGGCAAAAGCCCAGCCATTCCATCATCAGGGGGGCGCTATCCCCGCAAATGGGGACGGTTCGCCCCCTTGGGGGAGCGAACCTTTCCATAGTCAGTCCGCGCCACGGCGGGGCGGGCGGTTCCAGACCAGATCATGTTCGCCATTCTCGCCCTCGAAAAGTTGCGCGAAGATCGGAGCAGTGAAGCTGGGATCATCGAGTTTGATGGAGAGAAAGGGGCGATCTTCGTTGCGGGTCTTGACCCAGCCGGCACCGACCTCGGCTTCGCCGGCATAGATGCGGTGGGTGGGCGCATGTTCGCTGGTCGTGACCTGTTCGACGATGCGGACCGACTTGGCCAGCAGTGTGAGAGTGATGATCTGGCCCCGATATTCGCCCGAGACCTTCTTGAAGCTGCCGATCTTCGACATGATCCAGTCCTTTTCTGTTGCTCGAGCCGCGCCATTGCGGCCTCGATGCGCATGAGGGGCAGCAACAGGAAGGCGCCGCAGCTGTCAGGCCCGCAGCGCAAGCGAAGGACGGGGCCACAGCCGTTTCTTGGCTCGCGAGGAGCGACGCGAAGCGCCGCGGGGAAGAAACTGCGAGCGGCGCCATTGCGGCAAGCCTTCCAGCCGCAGGCGATGTTGGTGCAGATGCGCAGGGAAAGAGGCCCATGGCGCGGCACGAACGGGCAACGGACATGTTTGACGATCGGCAATGTGGGATGGGTCGGGGATCGGCGCGCACGGCTGAAGCCATGACTGACAAGCGCTCGTCCTCGATCAGGCGGACATCAATCCTTGCGCCCAGCTGTCGCCGATGCCGGCAACGAGGATCTCGGCAGACCGGATCGGCAGCTCTGTCCCGTCCCCAAATCATTCTGCAGGCTTGCGCTGCCTGCTGGATTGCGCTCACCGCTGGCAGGGCAAGGATGATAGCGCAACAAGCAGGCGACCGGTATGGAGACGTGCAGCGATCGCGACCATGCGCAGCAAAATGGTCAGGGGCCACCCCTTATCCAATGAGGGAAGGTGCTCTCTCCCACCGCAGCGCACATCTGCCCGACGACCAGAGCGTGGCGGCAGGGCGCCGCGAACCACAATCCATTGCCGGGCTGTCAGTCGGCACGCCCCGGTCCACCAATGGCGGACCGGGACGCATCGATCAGGCCGGTGCATTCCAGATGATGACCTTGCGCATCGGGTCATTCCCCGGCGCATTGGCGATGTTGCCGTAGATGGTCCCGAATTCCGGGGCCGAGAGAACGACCGAGACATATTCGGCACCGGTCGACTGGGCGAATTTCCTCCAGCCAGCACCGAGCTCGAAACCATTGCTGCGGCTGATGATCCGGTAATCGGGCTCCGCCTCCTTCGATTTGCGGGCGTTGGGCACAACGGTGATGGGGGCACTGATGGTCAGGGTGGCGAGCGTGCCTTCAAGGCTATCGCCCTTGACGATGAGGTTCGCGACGATGGTAGCCATGATGTGATCTCCTTGTCTGCTCGGGACCATTCCCGATGTCCAAGCCCAGGGGGCAGCTGATTACCGACGTCACGGATGGCTATGGCATCCGGGAACCTCCTCGCGGGGTTGACGGCATGAGGTAATCACGCTGCTCCAAGGCCAGGATGAGGGAGAATGGGGCTGGGCAGACAGATGGCGTCAGGTCTGCCTTCACCATGCTCCGAGCCAAGATCCACAGCCTGTGGCACTCTCACAGCAGTCCTGAGAACCCGCGAGTGGACCTGGTTCGACTGTTGGGACAGGAGGGCGGCATGCTGGCACCAATGCAGGGATGATGCGTTTCTGGGCTATCTGATGTTGGGAGATGAGGATATGCCTGCAACCTCCAAGGCGCAGCAAAAGGCGGCCGGTGCCGCTCTTGCCGCCAAGCGCGGCGATCAACCCAAATCGAAGTTGCGCGGCGCTTCAAAGCAAATGGAAGAATCGATGACCGAGAAGCAGCTCGAGGAATTTGCGAGCATAGCTCGCAAGAAGCTGCCCGCCAAGAAAGGCTGACATTGGCCGGTAACGACAACCAGGCGCTGATCATTGCCTGCCCGATGTGCGCGGTGCTCAATCGCGTGCCATCGTCAAAATTGGGTGTCGGCGGGAAATGCGGCAAATGCGGTGGCGATCTCTTCGCGGCGGCGCCGGTCGCACTAAGCACCAGTAATTTCGATGCGCACGCCTTGCGATCCGATATCCCGTTGCTGGTGGATTTCTGGGCAGACTGGTGCGGACCTTGCCGGCAGATGGCGCCAGCCTTTGCTGCGGCCGCTCCGCAACTGGAGCCCTGGTTGCGGCTCGGCAAGCTCGATACGCAGGCCGACCAGGCAATTGCGGCGCGCTATGCTATCCGGACGATCCCGACAATGCTGATTTTGAAAAAGGGCAAGGAGATTGCCCGAGAATCAGGCGCAATGCCGGTACAGGCAATTGTCCAATGGGCACGGCAAGCTTTGCGTCCGGGCTGACAGGCGCGATCCACTTGTGCCTCGGTTATCATAAAGACCGTGCGGGCGAAGATATTGATGGCGGGTAAAGTCGACAAAACTGCAGCTCGGTCAGAGCCTGGACGCAAAGCCGGCAGCGCCCGATTTCTTCCGTGTAGATGTCTGCTACCGAGGGCCTGTCCTGTGCCCCGTCAATAGGCCCCCGCCAGACATGCTGGCAGGGGCCATGAGGCCCAGGCCATGGAGAGATGTCGCTACTCCATCTCTTCATTGTCCGAAAAGATATGCACGGCGTGCGAAGGCGGCATCACGTCAGTCCTTGTCGAGCGCCTTGGCACTCGAGAGATGCTTTTCGACCACAGGCGCTATTTCCCCAGCTGCCTGCTTGAGCGAGGCGATCGTGCCGTCCGCAGCATATTTGCGCATCAGCTCAAGAGCGTCTTCATGGGCATCGACTTGGCCATCAATATATTCCTTGTCGAACTCAGTGCCCTTGAGTGCCTTCAACTCCGCGAGATCCTCCGACTGATCTTTGGTCAGCGTGGCATTGGGCGTTATCGCGGGACTGGCCGTCTTGGCTGCGGCCTTGATCTTGGCGGTCGAATCCGAGTGGGCGGCGACCATCATCCTGGCAAATTCCTTCACCTCAGGAGATTGGGCATTTGTTGCCGCCAGCTTTGCGGCTTCGATCTCGAAGGCGTCGCTCTTGGCGGCCGCGTCCGCAAATTCCTGGCCCGTCGGCGTCGGCATGAGAGCCTGCTGGGCATTGTCGATTGCGTTGCCGGTGGAATTGACGGCCCCTGAAACGGCGGCGCCGGTATCGTTCAATGCGTTGTCGGCCTTTTCTTCCACTTTCGCGCTGCAAGCACCAAGCGCGAGGGCCGCTATCGGTGCGACGCTCATCCACAGATGATTTTTCATGACATCCTCCTCTTTGGATGTCGCTCGAACGTCCGATAGCCGACCGCCGTTCCGCTGACGGGGGCGATTCAAAGCATGTTCTGAAAATCCCGGAAAATCGATCTGCTCACTGCTTCACCGACGAAGAGACCGAGGCGAAGCAGAGATCATGCCATGTTCAATGGCGCGACAAAATAAAAGCCCGCCCGGTTTGCGCCGGGCGGGCAGTAGCAGGCTAAAAGCCTCGGGTCGCTCATGAGCAGATACAAGCTTGCAAGCGAGTCGCCTTGTAGGAATCCGACAAGTCTTGGATACTTTCCGTTAGGGAATGCTTGTCTTTCATGCGTCAGCCCGCCTTGCAGGAAAACGGCGCTCCCAGCGATGCGCCAGGAACTTGCCGGTCCCAAGATCAATTGATGCGCTCAATAGTGGCAAGGCTGAGGCTTCCCAACCATGAAGATTTTCACCATCGGCTATGAGGGGGTGACCCAGGAGCAACTGATCGACGCGCTGAGAGCGGCTGGCGTTGAAGTCCTGGCAGATGTACGGGCCCTACCCCTGTCGCGCCGCCCGGGATTTTCGAAGAATATCCTAGCGGCCGGTCTGCGAGAGGCTGGCATCGACTATGTTGGTTTCAAGGCACTTGGGACCCCTGCGGCAGGTCGCGAAGCGGCGCGCAAGAGGCAGCACGCGCGGCTGGCGGAAATCTATTCAGGTCAGCTCGAACTGCCCGAGGCAATTGTCCAGGCAGCGCAACTGGTCGAACTGGCAAAGGGGCGTCCTACCGCCTTGCTCTGCTTCGAGCGCGATCCGGCAGGCTGCCATCGGACCTTGCTGCTCGATGCCGTCCTGCCACAGGCTGATCGTGTCGACCTCTATCCGGGCTGATGGCCGGATCTGCTGCGAGAACCCCGCCGGCGCGATGTGGCGTAAGCTCCGGCGGCCCGGTGCGGCGCCGAATTTTAGAGATTATCCTACTCGATTTCGGGAACCCCAGCGGACGGGCGACCTTATAGTGGCATGCGCACCGCATCATCCCTGTCCCTGACATTTGATTGCTGGAGCCTTGGGCTTGAGGCTTGGTCCGTCATTGGCATGCGGCTTCCCCGCCTGATGTCCGGAAACGCTTCAGCCATGGCCGAAGCGCAGTTGATGGTCAGAGAGAAGATGGAGGCAGCAGCGCTGCTCCAGTGGAAGTTCATGACCGGTAGCCTTGGCGCCTCGGCCCCTGCGATGATGAGCGCATCAGTTACCCATTATCGCAAGGCGGTTCGCAAGAATCGGCGGCGATTGGCGCGGCCGGCTAGAAAATGAGAGTGCGGCGGTATTTTTTGCAATCAGTATGAAGTGCGCTCGACCACCGCTGGCATGTTTGGCAAAACGCTCCCTCCCCCAGCGAAAGAGGATGCCATGACCGGAAATGAACTGATCGAAGCCGTTGCTGTCCAGCAGGGCGTCACCAAATCGGAGGTGAAGAAGATTATCGACGCAGCCTTGGCCGTTATTGCGGACGCAGCAGCCAAGGGCGAAGATGTCTCGATTGCAGGCTTCGGCAAGTTCAAGGTGAAGCAGAGCGCGGCCCGAGAGGGCAAGAATCCCCGGACGGGCGAGCCGATGACGATCCCGGCATCGCGCAAGGTCGGTTTCCAACCGGCCAAGGCGCTCAAGGACAAGGTCAACAGCTGATAGCAGGCGCCCCGGCATTTTGAAGCGGCGTGACAGTTTTCGTCCGTAATCGATGATCGCGGCGCGCCCTGTATCGGCACGTACTGATAGGACTTCCGGCGAAAGGCTGGCAATGCTGGTTCCAGCGCGCGCTGGATGAGGTTGGACCTCGCAAGAGGCGAGGCAAGGGCAGTTCCGGCTGGAGCGGGATAAGGTCTTGCCCCGCCAGCCTTGAGGCAGGTCGCTTCGCTCTGAAAGGCAGGCGGGGCATCCAGCAGATTGGCGCAGTCCTTGCCGCCCCGTTGGATAGATTTGACTGTTAACAGCAAAATCTGAATAAAATCTGCAATGGCCTGAGGCCATCGAGTCAACCTCAGCCGGCCACCCACTGCAGGCAGGCTGAGGTCAACCGAGAGGGTCGAAAAACCCTGCACCGGTTGATGCAGGGCCAGTCGGGTCGCGCAAGCCGCGGAGACTTGCAGGGGGATAACTGCTTGGTCGATCATTGTTTCCACGAAATAATGACGCAATCGAAATTTATCCGCGATGTGCTTTGCCACCATAGCTGGCCCGAGTCGGGAAAGGCGAAATATGCGGGATCAGGTCGGGAACAGAATGGCTTGAGGGAAGGCCGCCGCGCGCGGCGGCCGCGATTTTTTTCTGGGCGCGTCAAGCCATGGGCAGCGTTTTTGCTGCCCATGGCCATTTGATCAGGCTGTGCTGGCCGTCGATCTTGGACGAGCGGCAGGCGACTCGACCTTGCAGGCGCCGTGACGCGCCGTGCTGATCCCGCCCAAACCACCGGCAGGGCGGGAATTAGGGGGGGCGGCAGGGTGCGAGCGGAAAGGCGCGCTCGAGCGGGCGTCGGCACCGTCAGGGCGCAATGGCAATGGAGCAGCTGCGCAGCAGGTTGCCACCGGTCGCGACGCGCCTAGCAGGTAGCGCCGGCCACTCCCGATTTTGAGAGGAAGCGGCCAGACCTACGCCGCCGCGCAGGCGCGGCGTCCGCAGCCCCCTTTCCTTGCCACCGGGATCGTGACCGCGAGGCATGAGATCTGGCTCGAGATCGGGAAAGCGAAATGAAGCTTGGCCGGCGATGGCCGAGCCGCCATCGATCGCCTGTCACATCATTGTCACAAAGCATCTTGAAACCGGCGGTCATTCGGGCAGAGTTGCGCCACGGACCAGGAGAGTCCTCCCGCTTCGGGAACAGAGGTTGCAGCCAAAGGCAGACAGAAACGCTCGCGGCGCGGCGTGAGGGACGTCGCCAACGGCCCGAGCCAGGAAAAGGGCGCCTTCATGACGTAACGGGTTGGGCCCGCCGGCATGGGCGCAGATCCCAAGTCATGAATCAGGAACAGATAGAGTCGCTCAGCAAGACCATTCTTCGTGCCCTGTCCGCAGACGCCCTTCATGAGGCGATGGACAGGATCGCCATAGCGCTGGGGTTTGACCGCTTTGCCCTCAGCGTCGACGTCGGCCTTGGCGGACATTCGGGCACATCAATGCTTGTGCACAGCTACCCGGCCAGCTGGGCGGATATCTATATCGGCTTCAACCTCGCCCAGACCGATCCGGTCCGAAGAGCCGGCGAAAGCAGTTTGTCGGGCTTTCGATGGCGCGAAATCGAACATCTCATACCGATTACGCCGATCGAGCGGGTCACCTTCGAGACCGGGCGCAAACATGGCATGGTCGACGGCTTCACCGTCCCGCGTCACCTGCCCGGTACGGTCACAGGCAGTTGCACGTTCGTCACCGCCACAGAACGCCCGCTCCCTGAGAGGATGCTCATCATCGCTGACATATTGGGCGCCATTGCCATCGCCCAGGCGAGCCGGTTGTCGGGGTGGCGGCGCCCCATCAAGAAACCGCGCCTCACCGATCGGCAACGCGACTGCGTGCTCTGGGCGGCGCGGGGCAAGACCAACTGGGAGATCGGTCGGATATTGGGCATCAGCAAGGAGACGGTGATCCAGCATCTTAAGGAAGCGCGCGACCGCTATGATACGAGCAACCGCGCCTCGCTCATCCTTTATGCCCTGTTCGACGGGCTGATCAGCTTTTCCGACATATTCCGCTGGCGCGAGCGGGTCTGATCGACCGCACCGCCGCGCGATGCGCGCGGCGGTGCCATCCCCCTTTCTGGGTATAGGCGGGGTCGGGCTGCGATGATGTCATGCGTGCATGTTCAATCATGACAGGAAAAGCACATGCCATCCCCGATCATCCAGGGCCCGCATATCGACCAGGATATGGTGCTCCGCGCCATGTTCGAAGCGCGCAAGCGGGTCTTCATCGACCTGCTCAAATGGGATCTTCCGGTCCTGGCCGACCGCTATGAGGTTGACCATTTCGACACGCCAGACGCGCAATATCTGGTGCTGACCGATACGGAATTGCATCATCGCGCCTCGACACGGCTGCTGCAGACAAACCGGCCCCATATCCTCGCGGACATCTTCCCGCATCTGTGCGCTGGTCCGGTCCCGACCGGCGACCATGTCCGGGAGATCACCCGTTTCTGCCTTGATCGCGACCTCAGGGCCGCTGAGCGGCTTGACGCGCGCAACCAGCTCGTGATCGCGCTTGTCGATCATGCCCTGGCCAATGGCATCGGCTCCTACACCGGCGTCGCCGAGCGCTCCTGGTTCGCGCAGGTCGCGACATTCGGCTGGCGATGCGAAGCGCTGGGCCAGCCGGTTCGGCATCGAGATCAATTACTCGTCGCCCTGCACATCCATATCGATGCAAGCACGCCGTCCATGCTTGAACGGGCGGGGATCCATGCCTCGCTTCAATATCAGCTGAGCGCCCCACGCCATGGGAGGCGCGCATGATGCGCCTACAGGCTTGCGACATTAGCATGCGCGAGACGCTGCTGCGAGACGGCTACTGCGTCATCGAGGATGCGCTGCCGCCAGACGTCATCCATGCGCTCAATGCAGATCTTGAACCCAGTTTTGCCGCCACCCCGCTCTGCCAGGGACGCTTCTATGGCGAGAGGACCAGGCGCTTTGGCGGCCTGCTCAAGCGCTCGCGCCACGCGCAGGCGCTCGTCCTCAACCCGGTCGTCATGGACCTGGTCGAGGCCGTGCTGAAGCCCGCCTGCGACCGGATCCAGCTCAATGTCATGCAGGCGATCGAGATACTGCCCGGCCAAGCCCAGCAATTGCCGCATCGCGATCATGACATGTGGCAGGGTGCCAAGGGGGCGCATGAATATCTTGTCAATGTGATCTGGCCGCTCGATGCCTTCACCCGCGAAAATGGCGCGACACTTGTCTACCCCGGCAGCCATGGCGAAGCCGGCATGGCCAGGGCTGAACAGGAGGAACCCATTGTCGCCCAATGCCCGGCGGGCAGCGCGATCTGCTTTCTTGGCTCGACGGCCCATTGTGCAGGCGCCAATATCAGCCAGAGCGCCAGGCGTGCCATCGTGGTCGGATACTGCCTTGGTTGGCTCAAGCCCTATGAGAATCAGTGGCTCGCCTATCCGCCTGCAGTGGCCAGACATTTCAGTCCCGAACTTGCGGCGCTGGTCGGCTATGCCCAGCATCGCCCCAATCTGGGCAATTATGAAGGTCAATGCCCGTCGATCCTGCTCGGTGACAATCTGCCCGACCATGTCGGTGCGATCGATGCGCTGCGGCCCGATCAGGAGGCGCTGCTGGCCGCGTATTTGGAAAGCGGTGGAGAAGGGAGATGAGTCCGGCCCACGTGCTCGAGCCCACCTATGATGCGCTGCGCCGGCGGCTTATCGCCGGAGCCTGGCCGTCGGGCTTTCGCCTCGAGGCGACCAAGCTGGCGCTGGAGCTGGGCGTCAGCATCACCCCTGTGCGCGACAGTCTCAATCGCCTTTCGGGCGAGCGGCTGGTCCAGGCCACGGCAGGGATCGGCTTCCATGTGCCCCGTCTCGATGCCGCCGATATCAGCCAGTTGCTCGACTGGCACCAGATACTGCTCGGCATCGCGGTGCAACGGCTCGAAGCTAGCCAGGCCGCACTGACCATTCCCCATGGCCATAATGGCATCGCGGATCATAGCGCGATCCTGTTCGGTTCGATCGGCATGGCGGCCGGCAATGGCGAACTGGACCGGGCGGTCGCCAATGCGGCGGCGCGGCATGGCCCCTATCGCCGTATGGAAACCGAATTGCTGGCCGACGCCCCAGCCGAAATCGAGCGGATCGACCAATTTGCGCGCGCCGGGAGATGGCAGGCGCTCAAGGCGCTCCTGGAGCATTATCATGAGCGCCGGCGCGCGATCGCGTCGCAATTGGCCCAGGCGGTTCGCGACAGCTGATCGCGCAATCGACGGGGCCAAGGTCAAGGCCGGCACGATCATCCTCGCGTCTCCAATCCCGACTCCGATCATCGCTGGAAAAGCGTTTGGAATTGCAACGCAATATCGCCTGAGGGAAGATGCCCCCACCCCGAAGGCCGAGAGGTTCCAGACGCACGCATGACCGAGACGCAATTTGATCGGCTGACGCCTCGCGAGTGCCAATGCCTGCTGATGGTGCGCGATCTCAAAAGCTCGGAGGATATTGCCCGCGCCCTCAATATCAGGCCCGGCACCGTCAACACCTATATCCGCGACGCGGTCGTCAAGCTGGGCGCGCGCGACCGCCGGCATGCGGCCCTGCTCTATGCCGAGCATCTGGCCCGGATCGTGCCGCCATCTACCACCAGCGCCCCCGAGAAAATAGGGGGCGATTTGATAGGTCTAGCCGATCAGGCCGATCCTGCAGCAGCTGTGCCACACGCCCAGAACGCCATCGATCGGTCCAGGCCGGAGGATGGTCTTGAGGGCGAGAGGCGGTCCGTCACCCCGCCTCGCGGGCAGGTCAATCTCGGCCTGCTCGTGCGGGAAATTCTCGATGGAACGAGACCGGACGGGATGACGCTGGTTACGCGGTCGCTTCTCACTCTAGCGGTCGCGATCGCGATCGGCTTCTGCTTCTTCGCGATCAGCGCTGGCCTAGGCATGCTATTCAGCATTGCCGATTTTCTTCGCCGCCTCTCCCACTGAGCCTTCCCCACACCGGCATCACAGCAGGTGCGCCACGATACTGGCGCGAGGAGAATGCGCATGTCCAAGCCGACCGACCATCCGCTCCATGGTGGCATCATGACCGTCGCTGCGGCAATCCAGCTGGCCGAGAAGTCTGCCGATAGCGGCATCGTCTCGACCGCCGAGCTCATCATCGCAACGATCAGGGTTCAGGAAGATCAGGGTCTTCCGCCGGGCATTGCCGAACCGGCGCTCGCGCAGCTGCGGCGCGCGATCGATGCCCATATGGAGAGCCGGAGAGCGATCGTGGAAGCCCATGCCGAATATGGCCGGATCACCAGGCGTTTCGGGGCCACGCCCGAAAGCTTCGGTCCGACCTGGCCCTGCCAGCAGGCCAAAGCGCCCCCTGCGCCTGTCACCACGCTTGCAGCCGCCGCCTGAGCCCGATTTGCAAATGAGGGAAGGCCAGCCTTAATGTGGACAAGCGACCATGATCCTGCTGGCCTTCCTCATCCTTTCGGCAATCTGCTGCAGCTATGCCCTGGTGCGGGGCGGCAGCCCCGAGCGGCTCACGGCAGGAGTTTTTCTTGCAGGCACTTTCGCCTCGATCATGATTTCCATCCATGCGCCTCCCCCGCCAGAGGGCTTCCAATCGGCGATCTTCCTAGTCGATCTCGCCATGCTGATCGCGCTGGGGGCGATCATGCTGTTCGCGCGCCGCTACTGGCCGATGGCGATCACGGCCTGTCAGCTGCTGGCGGTGATGGGCCATGTCATCCGGTTGCTCGATCCGCAGATCGTTCCTGTCCTCTACTGGATCAGCACCGCCTTCTGGGCCGTGCCGCAGATGCTTTTCCTGGCGGCTGCCGCCGCGCGGCATCGCAGTCGGCTCCGCCGCCATGGCGTCGACCCGGCCTGGTCGCGCCGGCCTGCCGCCGACCACGCCGGGTAAAAGGCACAAGCCCAGCGCAGCGGCATGTCGGGCCAAGAGCCGGACTTATCCACAGGTCAGACCTGCGTCATGCCGGAAACAAGGCGAGATGACCGATCAACCGCGCAAGGCGCTCCGACCTGGCAACATGGCGGCGCCAGGAAAGCCTGCCAGGATGCTAGCCGGCACCAAGCGGCGGCGCGTGCCCCGAGCCCCTACTCCTTTGGAGGACGAGAAGGGTGCAAGATTCATCCGATCGATCGGCGAGATGCGCCGTCGCCGCGCTGATCATGCCGCGCTTGTCCAATCGGCTGAACCGGCATGGGATATCATGCTCGACATCTATGCCTGCGCCCTTGAACGGATCGACCTCTCTGTCACGGCGGTAGGAATTGCCGCAGGGATTGCGCCGGCAACCGCGCAGAGATGGATCAAGAAGCTGGCAGCGCTCGGCGTCATTGAAAGGCTTGCCGATCCCCGTGATCGCCGCCGCAAGCTGGTGAGACTATCCCCGGCAGCGCTGGCGGCCATGCACCATTGGCAAACTGAAGCGCGCGCGATCTTGGAACAGATCGTACGTCGTGAAGAGCCATCGTGACGAACGGCCGGCCCCTCATTGCAGCCGCCCTGCCGACTAAGCTAGGATAGGATGATGCGGACCGATCTGGATCATTTGCCCGGCGACAAACAGCGCGAGCTCGAACGGGTCGTGCGGATCATCTTCGAGGAATTCGAGGATGCGCTGGCGCTCGCCAACCATGGCTGGAAGAAGCGCGGCCGGATCGAGAAGATCATTCTCTATGGCAGCTATGCCAGGGGCGGATGGGTCGACGAACCGCACACTGCCAAGGGCTATCAGTCCGACTATGACATTCTCATCATCGTCAATGACAAGCGGCTGACCGAGCGGGTCGACTATTGGCTCAAGCTCGAGGACCGCTTCAATCGCGAACTGGCGATCACCCACGCGATCCGTACCCCGGTCAATTTCATTGTCCATACGCTGCAGGAGGTGAATGACGGTCTGGCCCATGGCCGCTATTTCTTCATGGACGTGCGCGAAGACGGCATCGCGCTCTATCAGGTCGAAGACAGCGAGCTCCATGTTCCCAAGCCAAAGACGCCCGACCAGGCGCTTGCCATGGCGCAGGAATATTTCGAGGAGTGGTTCCCGGCGGCGATGAAGCGCTTCGAGATCGCGAAGTTCGACATCACAAAGGGCTACACCAAGGATGCTGCTTTTGACCTTCACCAAGCCACAGAACGGCTATACCACTGCATCCTTCTGGTCACGACCTTCTACACGCCCCATGTCCATAATATCGGATTCCTGCGCACACAGGCAGAGCGGCTGGATCGCCGGCTGGTCGATGTCTGGCCGCGCGAGCGGCGCATCGATCAGGCACGCTGGGAAAAGCTCAAAGAGGCTTATGTGAAGGCCCGCTATTCCAAGCATTACAAGATCAGCGAAGCGGAACTCAGCTGGCTTGGCAGACAGGTCGAGGATCTGGGCCGTGTGGTGCATGAAGTCTGCGCTGAACGGATAGCCGAGTTGAAACGGACTGCCGGCGTTATCGCCTGAACATCCAGGACCTGATCATTTGGGCTGTTCGCCTTGCTTGCGGATGGCGTCGGCAATGATCATGGCGAGCGACTCCTCCGCACGGACACGGGCGCCTAAATCCTTCGATGTCAGATCCTGCCGGATCCAGATCGGGGCGCGTTTGATCACGGCGAGAATGGCGGCCTGTACGAATTCACTCATATGCGCGCCTATGCCGGGCCTTGGCTATCGAGGCAACGCATCGGTCTCACACATCCGTGGGGCGCGGCGATGCGGGTGCAAAAAACATGATCCACTATAGTGACTGGGCCGCCGCCGGACACGGATACCGCGCTTCTTGCCTTTGCTATCCCCGATGTCTCAACGTCATGTCCCTGCAGCGGAAAGAAGATTGCACTCAATATGCGCCGATTGGCTGTCCTTTGCGCTAGCCGACTGGTGACTGAGAGAAAGCGCAGGCCGATAGGTACTGGCTCTAAAACCCTCAGCTGCACATCATCGACGGTTTGGCCAACTGGCTTCGACCGCGGATCTCAAGAGCTTCGCTCCCTGCACATTAGTTGCCCCGGTAAGTCGAGTATCCATAAGGGCTGACTACCACCGGGACATGATAATGGCCCTCTTTGTCGGCAACGCGGAAGGTCAGGACAATTTCAGGAAAGAAGGGATTTGCAGACTCATCGGGATATTTCGACATATCGAATTCAAGGCGGTAGACGCCCGTGTCGAACAGGCCGCCATCGTCGAAGCTACGAACACGACCATTGGCATCCGTCGTTGATTTGGCCACTTGCTGCCAGACGCCATCCGCCGAGCGCTTGGACAGTGCAACAGGCACGCCCTTGCCGCCGGTGCCACGTGCAAGGTCGAGCACATGCGTGGAAATTTCAGCGGCGGTGGCCGGGAAGACGCTGCACCCATAGATTGAGGCGAATACGGCCAAGGTAGCTAGTTTCATGGTGACCTCCCCGAAAAGCGATGCTCTTTTCCAACATACGTCCATTTGGCTCACGTCCTCCCGCCCGATGCTCAAAGCGGGCTGAGTGCGTCCAGTTCCCGCTATGAGAAATGCCGAAACGCGCCATCATTGGCGGGTGATGCGTACCAGATTCCAGTCATATCCCAACCGTTTGACGCGCTCGGCAAGCTCGGTTTTCATCTGGTCCGAAGGATGTTGGTCACGGGTCAGTACCCACAGATAGCGGCCGCTGGGTTCTCCGACGATAGACCAGCTATAGTCATCGCCATGATCCAGCACCCAATAGTTGCCATAGAATGGGCCGAAGAATGATACCTTGAGCTTGGCGTTGCCGCTACCCTCGACCAGCTTGGCCTTGCCGACCGATTCCTTCCATTTCGATCCCCGGCGTCCACGGTTGACGACCCGGACGGTGCCGTCCGGATTCATCACATAGTTGGCTGTGACGCCGTCCATGTCCTTCTGAAAAGGTGCCTCATATCTGAATTGCTCGAACCAGAGCCCCATATACTGTGCGAGGTCGACGGCTTTGGCGGGGGCGGGTACATTAACGTTACCGACTGGTCCGGGCCGCTGGATGAGCGCGCATGCGCCTAGTAGAGTCGTGGCAGCCAGCAGGCTGCCGATAATCAATTTTCTATGCATCTTGCTTTCACGATATGTTGGAATTTGCCTGCTATACGCACCGAATGTTGGATGTTTCCGTGAAGGAGGGAGACGCGCCGCTCGTACCACTTTAGTCTGGCAGCCGGACTCCGTTCCACGCGAACAGCCCGCCACTGTCTTGCGGTGTAAGCCCATCGAGCACATCGAGCAGCCGCTCCGCAGCATATTCCGGCGTGAAGATTTTTCCGGTCGAAATGCGGGCGGTGAAGGGAGCGGAAAGGGCGCTCCTTACGGTGCCGGGATGGAGGGCAGCGGCGATGGCCTGGGGATGTGTCCGACCCATCTCGATCGCGAAATTTCGGATCATCATGTTCAGTGCTGCCTTGCTTGCCCGATAGGCATGCCAACCGCCAAGCCGGTTATCGCCGATCGACCCGACCTTTGCTGAAAGCACAGCGAAGATGGCGCGTCGATCTTTCGCAAGCCGTGGCAGGACATGTTTGGCGATGAGAGCGGGGCCGATAGCATTTATCAAATAGCTTCGCGCGAGTGCTTTGGCGTCCAAGGCACGCATCGTCTTTTCCGGAGCGATTGCCGCCGCCTGATCGTGCAACATGCCGGTGCAGACAAATATCAGGTCGAGCGAGCTTGGCAGAGTTGCTGCTGCCGCCACAATCGACGCCTCACTCTCCAGGTCGAAGCTGAAGGGCACGCAGTTCGGGGCTGGAACAGATCGACCTTTTCGCGAGCCGGTGTGGACCGAACTGAACCGACCACCTTGCGCGAGACTGAGCGCAACGGCCTGGCCGATCGCGCCACTCGCGCCGAATATCGCCGCCGTTGCGGGCCGGGCCAGATATTTGCCTGTCTCATTTTGCAAAGCGCTCATCGTTCGACGGCTCCATTGACGCTAGCATCGATCGGTTGCGACAGCATTGCGTCAGCGAGCAGGACGCCCGAAAGCCATGCGCCCTCGACCGTCGGTGAATGACACCAGTCTCCACATGCGCCCAAGCCTATGCCTGGATTCCAGATGATCCTGCTCGACTGCGCATAGGGCTGCGAGAACCGCCAGCGATGGGCCTTCAAAAATGTGGGGGCAGGGAGCCTGATCTGGAAAAGTCGCGCAAAGGCGTCGAGAAGATACGCGGCAACCTCAGGCGGCGACCATTCCAGATGATCCTGGGACCAGTGGCTGTTGGCGTGCAATATCCAACATTCACCATCACCCCTTTCAGGTTTGGACCTGTTGCATGCAACCATCGAGAAAATATCGACGTTGGTAGCGAACGGCGTTGGTACATCCAGTTGATGCGGAAATTCGACCATAACCGCCCAGCAAGGTGAGGATCTAACAGACGCGGCCTCGCGCGCAGCTTCGAGATCGTGAAGAGACAGCAGTGGTGCCGCCTGCTCAGCCGGAACGGCGATCACCACCGTGTCGAATGGACCTACGCAATCTCCCTCTGCCTGGATCATCCAACCGGCATCTTCCCTGACAAGAGATTGAACCCGGAACTCAAAATGGACGTCAAAACGCCGGCTTTGCTCGCGAACCAAGGTGGCCATTGCAGGCACGCCTACCATCGCATTCCCTGGGCCGTCGCTCCAACGCGCAACCCAGCCAGCCTTTCGCCAACGCCCGACTTCAGTTCGGAATCGGGGATCCCTTGCCGTGAACCAAGGCGCTCCTAAATCCCATGATGATGATCCAATTGCGACCGTTGTGAGCCTGCCACCGGGACGATGCCCCTTGTCGACGAGCATGATTTCACCGCAATGACGCAGCCGTCCTGCGCAGGCCAATCCTGCAATGCCAGCCCCGATGATGCCAATGCGAGGCATTTTATTGAGACTGCATGAGTGTCATGATCTCCCTACGGCTTGTGGGATCATCGCGGAAGCAGCCGAGCATCTTGCTCGTCGTCATCGTTACGCCATGGGTACGTACACCGCGGCCGGTCATGCAACCATGACTTGCCTTGATGATGACAGCGACCCCATGGGGCTTGAGATTGTTCCAGATACAGTCCGCAATTTGAGCGGTAAGGCGCTCCTGGACCTGGAGGCGCCGGGCATATCCGTTCAGAACACGGGCCAATTTGGATATGCCTACGACCCTGTCCTTGGGAAGGTAGGCTATCGAGGCGGTTCCCGTGATTGGCGCAAGATGATGCTCACAGTGGGACTGGAAAGGAATGTCACGCAAGAGGACTATTTCATCATATCCTCCTACCTCATCGAACGTGCGAGAAAGATAGGTGGCTGGATCGATCTCATATCCGTTGCAATATTCTTTCCATGCACGCGTCACGCGCGCAGGCGTATCTCGAAGGCCTTCACGATCAGGATCGTCGCCCGTCCATCGCAGAAGCGTTCGGATAGCATCGTGAACTTCTTGGGGAGCTGAGAGAGGCTCTGGACCGCTTTTCGAGCTATCCTCATCGATAGGGACGAACCCGGCAGTAACGAAATTCATGACAGCTCTCGAATAACTGGCCGCCTGCCCCTTGCAAGCGATGCGAAGAGGACATGCTAGTCAACTGAACAGGGCTCTGCGATATGACCAAATGGGAAGGAGTTGCAGTGACCAGAATATCGGATCCCAATTCTCTGATTTGCAACAGCCAGGTAGCGGCCGTGGTCAGCGATCCTCGGCGCGCCGACAATCCTATCGTGGCCTGCAATCCTGCCTTTGTTGAGTTGACGGGCTACTCCCAAGAAGAGGTCATAGGCCGAAACTGCCGGTTCCTGCGCGGTGCCGGAACCGAGGCCGAGCAGACGGAGATGTTGCGCGACGCTGTAGCCCAGGTGCGACCTGTCATGGTCGAACTGATTAATTACCGTAAAAACGGCACCCCTTTTCGCAACGCTGTAATGGTTGCGCCGCTTTTCGATGACGAAGGCGAACTGGAATTCTTTCTGGGTTCTCAGATGGCCATCGACGATCGGCCGGTCAGCCGCCATCAGCAGGCACGCATGCGAATTGAAAATCTTAGTGGCCGTCAGCGTCAAATAATCGAGGCGCTTGCCCAAGGGCGCCTCAACAAACAAATCGCGTTCGAGCTGGGGGTTACCGAGCGGACGGTTAAGATGCACCGCGCTGCCGTTCTTCGAACTTTGGAAGTGCGGTCGGTGGCAGAGGCAATCCGGATTGCGATAGAAGCTGGCCTCTAGAGGTCGCGCCGCGCAGCGAACCGGGCCAAAGTCCTCAATCGGGCAGCGCTTATGCCAAACGGCTCCAGAGCGCTATCGCATGCGCGCAGGAGCGCTTCCACTTCAAGAGCTGTAGTTTTTGCTCCCAGGACCGTGACGCCGGTCCCCCGGCTTTTATCTTTGTCCTTGTTTACGGCCTTTCCGACAATGGCTGCATCGCCCTCAGAATCGAGGAGGTCGTCCCTGAGCTGGAAAAGAAGGCCGAGGTCAGTAGCATAGGACTTTAACGCGCTGCGCGTTTGCGCATTGCTTCGGCCCAGCAACATGCCTGCTTCCACTGCGAACCGCACAAGTGCGCCAGTTTTCCGATTGAGGCAATCGATGAGCCCTTCTCGTGAAAGATCTGCTTCGGTATACAGATCCATCATCTGACCGCCGGCAAGTCCGTCCTGACCGATGCATTTCGCAAGGCCCAGAACAAGTTCGCTGCGCACGGCCGCATCGGCATGGGTGCGCGGATCAGAGAGAATTTCAAAGGCCAGCGCCAGCAGAGCATCGCCCGCCAGGACCGCTGTGGCCTCGTCGAACCGACGATGAACGGTAGGTCGTCCTCGCCGAAGATCGTCATCGTCCATGCAGGGCAAATCGTCGTGGACGAGGGACTGAGCATGAACGCACTCAATTGCCGCAGCGACACGCAGTGCCGAACCCCGGTCACCCCCCAACATTTCAGCCACAGCCAGGGCAAGAGCGGCTCTAAAACGCTTTCCTCCTGCCGTAGCAGCGTAGCGCATCGCGTCGGCGAGACGAATATTGCGTGTGGGACAGTCACCGATCGCATCCATCAGCACCGTGTCGACTGCTGCACGATCATCAGCCAGAATCTTGGGCAGATGCGGAGGGGCTTGCTCGGTCGTTACCACTGAAATGGGTCGAAATCGGATTGATTCTTCCGGTCCAGCCATTTCCTCGCGCAAGAAGCCAAGGCCATCGAGCCAGGAACATATTTCTTCAATCGCCTCGTCCGGGGCGGATGCGGCTGCGCTCAACCCTATTGTAGAGGCTTTCGCCAGAGGAATATGAGCCAAATCTTCAGCATCTTCGATCAGAAATGCCTGCGGACAATCAGCCGCCAGCGCCGCTTCGACCAGTCGGCGCGCATTCGAAGATGTGGGATCTCCAACAATCAACATGATATCGCAACGCGGCGCTATTTGCGTCACAGCAGATTGCCGGTTTGTGGTTGCATAGCAGATATCGCTTGAACGCGGACCGACGCAATTGGAGAATCGAGCCTCTATCGCCTCGATCAATCGTGCTGAATCGGCGACTGAAAAGGTCGTCTGGACGGCGTAAGCTACTGGCGTTTCATCTGGCAGGGGGAGGGCGCTGACACTGGCCAGATCCGCTACTATCGAAATGGCGTCACGGGGCAATTGTCCAGTGGTTCCGATTATCTCGGGATGGTCCGCATGGCCGATGAGCAAGACGTGGCGGCCTTGCGAATTCCATTGAGCGACCTCGGAATGAATTTTTGCGACCAAAGGGCAAATGGCATCCACGACGCGCAAACCACGTTGATCCGCCTGCGCTTTCACGGCGGCTGCACTTCCATGCGCGGACAATATCGTGACTGCGCCTTGAGGGATTTCGCTCACATCCTCGACAAAAACGGCGCCTAATTCCTCAAGCTGCTTTAGCACCCTTCGGTTGTGCACGATCGCATGGCGCACATAGACAGGAGCACCATGGACATGCAGCGCGTCCTCAACGGCTGCAATCGCACGTCGTACGCCAGCGCAAAAGCCACGCGGATTGGCCAACAGCACCCGTCTGGGCCCAGGAGAAAAAGCCTGATCTTCTCTATCGTCTGGTGCGCTGATCATCGCCTCATCCTATCTATCTGACATATTTTCAGTTTTTGGCTTTGAATACCATACTCCCCTTTGGACAGGTTGTGGCACTCCACCAATTCCATAGCGATGCCTTGAACCAGCATTCCTCAAACCAAGGCGATACATGATGTCATCAAAGCCTTCTGCAATCGTCATCGGATCAGGCTTTGGGGGACTTGCGCTTGCAATCCGCTTGCAAAGTGCCGGTATCGGCACGACGCTTATTGAGGCACGCGATCGCCCAGGCGGGCGAGCCTATCGCTGGGAAAGAGAAGGTTACATATTCGACGCCGGTCCGACCGTGATTACCGATCCGGCCTGCCTGGAAGAATTATGGATGCTTTCAGGCAATCGAATGGATGAGGATGTGACCCTCAAGCCGGTGAGCCCCTTTTATAGGCTTGTCTGGAACGATGGCACACAGTTCGATTATTCCAATGATGACGCGCTGTTGGAAAAAGAGATTGCCAAGCTGGATGCGAAAGACATCGAAGGCTACCGCCGGTTTCTGGACTATGCGCGGTCAGTTTACCAGGAGGGCTACGTGAAGCTGGGTGCTGTCCCATTTCTTGATTTCAAGAGCATGTTGAAAGCGGCACCCGCCCTTGCCCGGCACAAAGCATGGCGGTCTGTCTATGCAATCGTATCGAGCTTCGTGGGGAACGAAAAGCTACGCCAGGCCCTGTCATTCCACACTTTGCTGGTCGGGGGGAATCCGATGAGCACGAGTGGCATCTACGCCCTCATCCACCACTTGGAGCGGGAGGGAGGAATATGGTGGACGACTGGCGGCACCAACGCACTCATCGATGGGATGGTGGCGCTTTTTGAGCGATTGGGCGGAACGCTCATGCTGAATGAACCGGTACGGGAAATTTTACATAAAGGGCGTCGCGTAACTGGCGTGATCACGCAGGCTGGACGTCGCATTCATGCAGATCAGATCGCCTCCAACGCGGATGTTGTCAGCACCTATAAAATGATCGTCGGGTCTTCTCACGCATTGAGGAAAAGGCATTCACTCGAAGCTAAGCGATTTTCTCCCAGTCTTTTTGTTTTACATATGGGAATTAAGGGAAATTTTCCAAAAATCGCGCACCACTCGATTCTTTTTTCCGATCGCTACGGTCCCTTATTGGACGACATTTACAAGGGGGGCCGCTTGCCGAAGGACCCGTCAATCTATTTGCATAATCCCGGAGCCAGTGACGCAAGCGTGGCTCCTGCCGGCAAATCGGTCTTGTACGCGCTCGCCCCTGTGCCGCATTTGGGCGCTGCGCCAGTCAATTGGGCGGAGGAGGGCGACCGCTATCGCCAAATCATCATAGGCCGCATTCGCGACCTGTTGATCCCCGATATCGAGGATCGGATCGAAATCTGCTTTCACTATACGCCGGAAGATTTCCAAAGGGATTTGGACGCTCATCTTGGTAGCGCGTTCAGTCTGGAACCGGTGCTGACGCAGAGCGCCTGGTTTCGAGCACATAATCGTGATGACCGATTTGAAAATCTTTTCCTGGTAGGAGCAGGTACCCATCCCGGCGCGGGCATCCCAGGCGTTGTCGGAAGTGCCAAAGCGACTGCAGGGCTCATGATGCAAACCGGGAGGCCCTGAGGCCCGTATGAACATTGCTGTTCTATAGGCCTACAGAGCTCTATCGCTCAGGCTCTATGGATGATCCGTTATCAGTCCAGCGCCAAGATCTGCTGCTCGGACAATAATTGCTGTTTCAGCATCCCGTAATCGACATCCTGCACGCTCCTGCCCTCCCGGATCGCGATGGATGCAGCAGCAGCGGCCGATTGGCCAAGGATCATGAAGACAGGCTCCATTCGGATCGAGCCATAGGCAATGTGCGATGCCGACAAGGCGACCGGGACCAGCAGGTTGGTTGCTTCCTGGCGCTTCGGGATGATCGCATCATAGCTGATCGGATAGGCGCGTTCCGGGCTGACCTCGATATTCCCTTCGTTGCGCGCAAAGCCTCTTGCATCGACGATCCGCCGGACATTGTGCGAGTCCATATTATATGATCCCATGCCGACCGGCCGGGGCGTCGCCTTCGTGCCGCGCAGATGCGGTTCGGCCATGACAAAGTCCGAAACCATGCGCCGCGCTTCGCGCACATAAACTTCCCGCGGCCAGTTGCCATTGGCCGTGAATTCATCCTTGCACAGGCCCCAGCGCGCCATCTCCGTGCGCGTCTCGGCCGGCACGCCAGGATCGTTTGCCATGAACCACAGCAGTCCCTGCTGATAGTCCACATGCTCCTGGATGATGGCAGCCCGTTCGGTGTCGGTCCCCTCGGGATAGCGGTAATTCATGCCGATATCATCGAAGGAGAAGGCACCGAAATTGTTGGTGTCGGTCTTGCCGTTGGGAATGCGATCGAATTTGCGGAAAAAGTCGCGATAGCCCGCATCCATATAGCGTTTGAGCAACGCATATTGGCGCGGATCGTAATGGCGCGGCCTGGGAAAAGGCGTGCGGTTGGCAGGCACGTCGGTCAGGCACATGCGGAATGTATAGGCTTGTATGCGATGGTCGCCGGTGCCGTCCGGCGCGATCGGATCTGCCGTCACCCGCGGCAGCAGGCCGCTGCCCGGCTTGCCGGGGATGACATAGGGATCGACGTCCAGGGTAAACTGATGGTTGGTCGTGTTGGCCATCTGGACGCCGTTCAGCGTCTCGCCATAGGTGGCATTGGCTTCGCGCCCGACCGCAAAGCCCACCCCTGCCCCTGCCATCAGATCGCCTTCATAGCTGGCATCAATGAAGACACGGCCGGCAAAACGACGACCGGTCCCGGAACGGAAGGCGACAACCCGACCGGCTCGCACCTCCACGGCCCCGTCCCG
The DNA here is from genome assembly GCF_003711185.1 of Sphingobium sp. LF-16. Lineage (NCBI taxonomy): Bacteria > Pseudomonadati > Pseudomonadota > Alphaproteobacteria > Sphingomonadales > Sphingobiaceae > Sphingobium > Sphingobium sp. LF-16. The sequence continues at coordinate 4,100,875 of NZ_CP029335.1, forward strand.
CCGATCGATCGGCTGGGATCGAACGACATTAACACCGGCCTCCTTCAGCCAGGCCTCGTAAATCTCCTCAGCCACCTTGGGCTCGAATTGCCACATCGCATCGTCATTGACGAAATTCTCGGCGTTCTCCGGACGCCTGGCAAAGGTCCAGGCAGCCGGATCATCATAATGACGCTTCACCCGCCGATAAAATTCGAGCGAGAGGCCACCAATGGCGCGATGATTGCCGGTGTCCGACCAGCCCAGGCCATTGGTCGTCATGCCGCCGACATAGGCGTCGCGACAGACGAGAAGCACCGACCGGCCCAGCCGCCGTGCCTCGACCGCCGCAATGACGCCGGCCGAGGTGCAGCCATATATCACGATATCCGCCGGTGTTTGGGCAACCGTGCTGGCGTCGGTCGCGCCGGCCAGCAGAAGCGCCGCGGCGAGCATGGGGCGAAGCGCCTTGATCCTGCCAGCCATCAGAAAGTCGCCGCCACGCCGAAGAAGAAACGGCGGTCCTCTCGCAGCGAACTGAGCAGGCGCGCCGGATCCTGGAGATATTGCCGTTCGACGGACCGGGTGAGATTGATGGCCTCAGCCGTCAGGCGGACGGTCTTGGTGAGGTTGATCTGGGCCGAAGCGTCGAGTTGCCCCCTGGCCTGCATATAGGAGCTGCCGCCCGATGCGGCGCTGCCCTGCCCCTGCAGATATTTGCTTCGGTGGATATAGGCGACCCGGAAGGACAGCAGCTCGTCCTCATAATAGCCGATGAGATTATAGCTATGCTTCGACAGGCCCGGCAATGGCAGGCCGCGTTGGGTCGCCTCGTCTACCAGCGGCGTCTTGCTGTCGACGAAGGTATAATTGGCCTGGATGCCGAGATTGTCGAAGGGCGCCGGCAGGAAACGCAGCGCGTGCTGATAGGCCAGTTCGAATCCCTTGATGGTACCCGACTTGCCATTGACCGGCTGGGTAATCTGGAACAGGTCGTCCGGCCCCGTCGACAGGCCGGGCACGAATTCGGGCCGGGTCGTGTTGATGGTGAAGGAACTGACGTCCTTGTAGAATCCCGCCAGCGTCAGCGCACTGGACGGCGCAAAATACCATTCCAGTGTGGCATCATATTGCGTTGCCTGGAACGGCCGCAGGGCGGGATTGCCACGCGATCCCGTGCGGGCGACGATGAATGGAATGAAGCTCACCCCGACATCGTTGAGGCTGGGACGCGCGACCACCTTGGCAGCGGCAGCGCGGAACATGAGGCTGGGAGACAGCTCGAGCGAGAGGTTGGCGCTCGGCAACCAATAGTCGAAGCGCGATTTCGACGCGGTTGCCTGTGTATCCGACAGATAGCCCGAGGATATGCGCTCGATACTAATATAGCGCACTCCCGCATTGCCGGTGATCGGCATTGATCCGACCTCGCTCTTGAAATTGGCCCGGACATAGAAGGCGAGCGTGTCCTGATCCACGTCGCGGATCGACACGCGACCAAGCGGGATCGTGTCGGCACGAGGGATCGGCAGGCCAAATGCATCGCGTGCAACATCCTTGTCCACGGTCCCGGTCAGCAAGTCGCGTGGAAAATCGCCCGAGGCTCCGGGAAAGAAGCTGCTCATGCTATTGTCATAATTGAGTCCCGGCATCTCATCGACGGTGATGATGCCATCGCCATTCTTGTCACCAACGGCCAGCAGGCTTGCCGCGGAGGGGACGCTCTGTGGCGATTCCGAATAAAATTTGATCTTCTCGTAGCGCGAGCCGACCTGGATCGAGCTGAGCAAGCCCCAATCGGTGCGGATGTCGAAATCGACACGGCTGTCATAGCCGCTGTTGTTGGTGATATTGTCACCATCGAAGATCGATGCCAGCTGATATTGCGCCGGATCATTACGGTCGAAATTGGTGTCGAGCGAGAGGTTGGGTACCGGGCCACCACTCGAGAAATCATAGCTCGCATTGGTGACATTGCCGGCACGCGGGACCACCACATAGGTGAAGGATGCGCCAGGGCCACCATCCGTGCCCTTGCCCTTGCTGTAGGAAGCGTCCGCCGACATCGTCACGACATCACCATCATATTTGGTGGAGAAACCAAGATTGGTGGATCGGAACTCGGTCGGCTCGTCATAGATGAGCGGCCGCAGCGTCACGCCGGTGAAGGTGCCGCTGACAACCGTGCCATGTTCGTCAGCGACGGCATCGACGTCATTATTATTGAAGAGAATCTGGTAATTGGCGCTGTTGCGTTCCCGTTTCAGCCGGGAATAAGTGCCGTCGAGAATGATCTCCCAATTGTCGGCAGGACGAAACTGCAGCGAACTGTTGAGCGTCAGGCGCTGCTCCCGCCGATCATAGATGCGCGCCATGAAACGATTCGGCCGGAAGAGGCCGGGATCGTCGACGCCGTCACCATCGCCGTCGATGGCATCGGTACGGGTCCAGCCGCCGGAATCGAATGACTGTCCCTGGGTATGGGTGTTGGAATAGGCGATGCTGGCAAGGACGCCGAAGCGATCGTCGAAATTCTTCGAGACAAGGGCAGAGCCTCGGTAACCAAGATGATCGGCCTGGTCGGTATAGGCACCCTGAAGCCGCCCGCTGATGACAAGGTCGTCAAGGTCGAGCGGACGCTTGGTCTTCAGGTTCACGGTCGCGCCGAGCGCCCCTTCGGGCATGTCGGCGGTGGGAGACTTCGAAACGACGATGCTGCCGATGATTTCCGGACTGATCGATTCAAGCGACGCACTGCCCCCTGCACCCGGTCCCAGGAAGGTGCGGCCGTTGATTTCCAGACGGTTCTGGGAAATGCCGCGGACGGTGAAGTTGGAACCATCCCCTTCGCGCCGGGTGATCTGGACGCCGGTGATGCGGCTCATGGATTCAGCGACATTCTGGTCAGGCAGCTTGCCGATATCCTGCGCCGTGATGACATCGACGATGTTGCTGGCGCGGCGCTTCACATTGATCGACTGCTGCAACGAGCCGCGAATGCCGGTGACGATGATGTCCTGCGCCGCCTGATTGTCGGAAGAGCCAATATTATCTGGTGCTACGCCCGCCGTTTCATGCTCCTGTGGATCGGGCTCGCCTGCCGGCATCATGGTGAAAGCGGCTGCCGGGGTCGGACCGGCCTTGCCTCGCTTGAGCACGATGGCGCTGCCGACCCTGACCATGACGAGATCCGTGCCTGCAAGCAGGCGCTGAAGCGCCTGCGACACATCCATCGCCCCTTTGACACCGGAAATGGTAACGCTTTCAGCTGTGGGTGCCGACACCAATATTTCGATACCCGCCTGTCTGGCAAAGAGCGGGATGCCGGTGCGCGCCGGTTGCGCGGGGATATCGAATCGCCGGATCTGGGCCGCCGCCTCCGCAGGCGAAGCCATACTCCAGGCCAGGCTGGCTGAAGCCGCAAGAAAATGGGCGCGCGAAGCTCTCATACATCCTCCCCTGTCTGGCGCCCTGTTTTCTGGTGCGCTCTCGATCATCAAGAGACGGGCGGGTCGGTTTTCCGTCAGCGGCCTGCGATCTTTTTTCGCGAAAGGCGAATTTCCTCTGCCGTCGTCGTTACCGAAATATCGAGGGAAACGACCAAGGTTCGCGCAAAACCTGCCGGATTGTCGATCCGGAACAGGCCGACGAGCTTCTCATTGGCAAGGCTTGGGTCGGACAGCACCAATTGCTGCTTGTTGTAGCGGTTGAACCGGGCAATGGCGTCAGACAATGTGTCCCCTTCGAGCGCGATTTCACCTGCTCGCCAGGCGAGCGACCTCTCTATCGCCTGCGGTGAATTGCCAGTGGCGGGAACCAGCGCCCCCCGCTCGAAGGTCGCAAAATCCCCGGCCTTGAGGATGGTCATCGCCCCTGCCCCGTTACGGGCCCAGGTTGCCACGATCCCCTCGGTCACGGCAATCTGCACGCCATTTTCGGTCCGACTGACGGAAAAGGCCGTGCCGATCGCCCTTGCCTGCGCGATGCCGGCATCGACGATGAAGGGACGCCGCCGGTCCTTTGCAACCTGAAACCAGGCTTGGCCTTTTGCCAGCGTGACGCGCCGGCTTTCCTCGTCGAGGGCAACCCGCAGGTCGCTACCACTGTCGATCGTTGCGACCGAACCATCCTCGAGCGGAAGACGCCGAATTTCACCGCGCTCGGTCGCGATATGCTCCCCCGTCCAGCGCGAAAACCCGACCATGCCTGCAATCGCCGCCGCCATGGCACCACCGACCCCGGCCGCCATCCATCGACGCCGCGTCCAATGGGAGCCGTGCTCCGGCCCGGCGTCGGCAACAAGCGCTTCCTCCACCAGGGCCAGGGCAGCCTGCGCACGCAGCAGCGCCCCGGCATGGAGCCGGTCCTGTGCGAGCCATGCGTCAAGAGCGGCCTGCTGATGCGCATCCAAGGGATGGCGCATGGCCCAGTTGGCAGCTGCCTCGTCAATGCTTTCGCGCATGGACACCTCCGCTGCTCGAAGGCTGTTCCTGTTCGGGCTCGGTCAATGTGCGAAGAATGGTTCTCAAGCCGCGGCTCGCCTCATTCTCGACAATGGTTTCGCTGACGCCCAGCGTCTGGGCAATCATCTTCTGGCTCAAGCCCTCGACCCTGCGCATGATGAAGATACGGCGGGCACGATCGGACAGCTGTGCGAGCGCCGCCTGTACCCTGGCCAATTCCTGGCGTCCCTGCACGAAGCGCTCGGGCGTCAGAGGATCACCTTCCTCTTCCCAACCATCAATGCCGGACGCAGTCTCGATGCGAACCACCCGCGCCCGCTCCACCTGTCGTTGCAATATGTGTCGCGCCACCGTGAAAAGATAGGCGCGCGGCACGGCAACATGCGCAACATCAGGCAGTTGGGCCAGACGGCAATAGCATTCCTGCACAATATCCTCCACATCGGCCGCCGCAAGCACACGCCGCCGCAACCAGCTCCGCAGGTCACGTTCATGGGGCAGAATTTCCCGTGCTACCCATCTGGCAAGCGCGTCGCGTTCCGTAATTTCTCTCCTCTCTCGTTGCCAAGAGCCATGGAAGAGGCATTTCCGTCACGGTTAAAGCAATTTTGTGGCGGAGAAACGGATACGCGCCGATAGGTGCACATACTCGAACAATCTCCGCAAAAACTGACTGACTATCCCGATCCTTCGCTGCCACCCGATGGGATTTTTTCGCTTCTTTCAGCGGATTTTAGGTTCCAAGCGCTGATGTGAGATCAATGAATTGCAAAGGGAGATGATAATCCGATAAATTGCGGTAACTATCGGACATATCCCGATTGCCGCACTCTGGAAGCATGATTCATTAGGGCCGTGCCAAAGATGATTATTCCCGGTGGCATGATGCAGACCAAATTGGCGCGACGCTTGGATTTGACGCTGTTGGCAAGGACCAAAATGGCGAAGAACACCCTACACCGGTCTGGGCTCTTGCGACTGGCTGCGTGCGCGCTAGGCCCGCCAGCTATATATCCGACTGGTGCGACGGGCGAACCACATTCCCAAGCGCCATCGCGATCTTTCCTGCACGCTGACACGCAAGAAATCTTCGAGTATGTCGGCCATCTCCCCACGAGCCTATCACCGCGCGCCCCTTCAAATAGCGCGATCGATGGCGGGAGGTAGGATGTCCATTAAAACGCTGCGATCCGCCGTGAGAGGCATCGGTGGAGAGAGAAAACAACGGAGATCGGGATTGAAAAGCGCTCATAATGTCCGCAGTGCGCACGATATAAAGCCGATTTCCATAGTAGGCGAAAGCTACTTTCAGGATGCGATCGCGCGCTGCTCGGTCGGTCAAAGCGTCGCATTGATAACTGAGCCGGGTAACCCGATTAATCCATGCGCGATCATGGTCTGGAACCAGGAAGGTCACCAGATAGGCTATTTGCCGCTGGGAAGCTGGGTCGCCGGAGCGATGCCGCCCAGAGGCTATACGCTGTACGCTTTGATCACGTCCATACATGGCGAGCCGCCGAAGCGTACGGTCATCCTGGATTGGTTTTATCAGCGAACAGGTCGATTGTTCGAGTGATGAATGATGGCGCGACGGCGGGGCGCTACGAAAGCCGCTTGATCAGACTGATGGGTGAAAACCGGATGTCCGAAAGCGATCGTCGGCAGACGTAGCATTGTCCTGCCGACATTAGGGCTTCACTACCGGTTTAATCATCCTCTTACGGTTTAATCATCCTCTTACGGTTTAATCATCCTCTTACAATTGACGGTGAGACCGAAGCGTCGCATCAGCCTTCGCTTCTGGCAAACGGGTCACTTTGACCATCCAGCGTAACAGGGCGGGGCACGCACGAAGCACGCCAACGGCCGCACCAGATAACCAGTGTTTTTCGGCAAGACGTTGCAAGACCATACCTCGCCGAATCTGCGGCCCGACCATCGCCCGCAGCCTTTCATGATAGATTGGCGCGGGCTGTCCTGCGAGAATGGATTGCGCCGCAAGCCAGCCGCTGCGTAATGCGATGGCCATACCATCACCTGTGAGCGAGGCCGTCATTGCGGCCTGGTCACCCACCCGATAAATGTCTTCAGCATCGTCTGATGCGTGAATGCGGCCATAGGGTAGATTGGCGATGGTTACAGGTCGGGCGAGTAAAGGCTCCCCATCGGCAACCGCGCGAAGGCCTGGCGAAAGCGGCGCGATCATTGCCAGAACATCCTCCCATCTTCCGCCCAGCGCCGTCAGTCGTTCCCGCCGCAGGACAAGGCAGAGGTTCGCGATGCCACCCTCCACCAATTGGAGACCTGCATAGCCATCGGGGAAGAGTGTCAATTCGATCAACTCTTCAAGTCGGGCGAGCGCGGCTCCAGGCAGGCGCCAGTGCATCTTGAAACCAACATGCGCATTTTCGGGCACCATCTTTGGCAAGGTGCGCAGACTGATCTTGCCGGTCGCCAGCAAAATGGCACGACCGTGCCGCTCGCCAACATTCGTGCGTATGCCGCCCGGCAGAAGATCAAGCGCCCGGACCGGCCGCTCTATATATGCCCCGGACTTGGCAGCCATGTCGATCAGCGCCTCGTCCAACCGCGACCGGCTAAGGCCTCGCGCCACGAACGGAAGACGGGCCTCGGCTATCCCGCCGTTCGTCACCAGCCGCATGAAGCGCACTTGGGAGGCGCCCAGAACGTCGAGGTCGAGGCCGATATGCTGCAGATGCTGTTGCGCCTCTATGGACAGAAATTCGCCGCACGCCTTGTGGTGAATGCCCTCCTGCGATTCCAGTAGATGGACGGATCGGCCCGCCCGAGCGATGCAGATTGCCGCTGCAGCCCCGGACAGTCCGCCGCCCACGATCAGCGCATCTGCCTTCACTGCCAGCGCGACACGCAATACCGGAAAGGGAAATGCCAGCGGAGCGTGGCCTTGTCTGCAAGATCTGCCTGCTCCAGCAACCCCAGCCAATCCTCGTGACGAAAAGAGCGGGCGATGGATAGTGGCCCGTCATGTCGTACGAAGGCATGCCAGCGCATTGCCGCCGAAAGCAGGCGAAAGCCATGATAAGGCAGCGCATGGCGATGCAGGTCGTTCACGAACCAGCCGACCCGCGCTCGATTTTCCATCCAGCGAAGGAAGCATATGATTTCCTCATTGCTCATATGGTGCGTGACGAGCGAACTGATGATGAGGTCGATCGGCTCATCCATCGCCATCGCGTCGCCGGTTCGATATTCGATCGCCATTTCCGCTGGCGTGTCGGTCCGGGCAGCGGGCAGGCTACGCGGGTTGATGTCGATGCCGATCAGGCGGATCGCCCGTCTCTTGCTCTCGGCCAGGCGGCGAATGGCGCGCAGCATGTCTCCCGCGCCATAGCCTATATCCACCAGTGTCAGGACATGACCCGGCGACGTCTTTTCCAGCGCCTGCGCCACGAAACCTAGCGTCGGCGGCCGGGCGAGGGTGACAGTGTTGACTCTGGCCAGATCGGTGAGACAAGCGGCGAACTGCTCTGCCGGCACATTATCACCGTCCATCCACTCCAGTTGACCAGATCGCGCGGAGAGGTCGACCATGGATCAACCAAGCCGCGTGAAGCGGAAGCTCTCGGCGGCCAATCCTGGTCCAAATGCCATGGCGATGCCGCGCGCGTCCCCTTGCTCTGCCAGCATGCGCGCCAGCACGAACATCAATGTGGCGGAAGACATGTTGCCCTGCTCCCGCAAAATCGTGCGCGAGGCGTCCAGTGCATCGGGCGACAGTTCCAGTGCCTGCTCCACCGCATCGAGGATGGATCGGCCACCGGCATGAACGGCCCAGAGATCATAATCTTTTTGTCCCCTTAGAAGCCCATCGGCGTCGTTCCGCTTCATCTCCTGCCGCAACGCATTCCCGATATGCCCCGGGACCTCGCCGCCCAGGTGCATGTCGAAACCCTGATTGCGGATCGTCCACTGGATTGCTTCTGCTGAGCCGGGCAAGGTAGTTGCACGAAAATCATCAAGCGCAAGGCCATGAGGCTTGGCACTCACGAGCGCGACAGCTGCGCCATCGCCGAACAGCAGCATCGCTAAAAGCCGCTCCAGATCGAGTGTCTTCTGGAAATGTAGCGTACACAATTCCAGCGTCAGCACGAGTACGCGCGCAGCCGGCTCCGAGCGAACGATATGATGTGCCAGCCGCAACGAATTGACGGCGGCATAGCACCCCATGAAGCCCACCACGGTCCGCTCCACACCAGGGTGGAGACCGAGCGCCGCAGCGATCCGCTGATCAAGGCCCGGGGCCATGAAGCCGGTACAGGAGGCGACCACCAGATGGGTCACCGAGCCAGGGTCAAGCGCATCACCCAAGGCGCTGATGGCGGCCAGGCCAAGACGCGGAGCGTCGCGCTCGTAGCGAGCCATGCGCGCGTCTGTGCCGGGCCATTCCTCGGGACCGTAAAAGCCGTCGCTATCCGTGATCGTTCCATCATCGAGCGTGACGGGCTCGAGATAGGAGAAACGCTGTTCTATGCCTGCACGCTCCACCATGCGTTCGAACAGCCGTCGCGTCTTGGGGGCTTCTATGCGACCTGCAACGAAACGAACGAAGGCGTCATGGACCTCGTGCGGCGGCTTGGCAGTGCCGATGGCGTTGATGTGTGCAACCGCCGTCATGCCAATCGTCCGATGAGCACCGCGTTGAGGCCGCCGAAGGCGAAACTGTTCGACACGAGCAGCCGCTGGCCGATCTTCTCCGCTTCCAATGCCAATGGCACCATGTCGCAGCTATCGTCTGGGCCTAGATGATGGAGGACAGGGGGAACCCATCCCTCGCGAAGCGCCACCATTCCAAGCAGGAATTCCATCGCGCCGGTCGCTCCAATCATATGACCATGACTGGATTTGGTCGCTACGGCACGATGCGCTTTGAGGCCAGCGCCATAGAAGGCGTGCAACGCTTGTGCCTCTGACGCATCGTTGAGCAGCGTTCCCGTGCCATGGGTAGAGATCAGCGCAGGCGAAGCGGGATCGACATCTGCATCCGCATATGCAGCCCGGATAGCGCGTATGATGCCCTCGCGGTCGGGTGCTGTGATATGGGCGGCATCACTGCTGGCGCCATAGCCGACCAATTCGCCAAAGATCGTTGCGCCTCGCGACCGGGCATGCGCTTCGCTTTCCAGCACCAATATTGCGGCTCCCTCTCCCAGCACCATGCCGCGCCGATCGCGGGAGAAAGGGCGGCATGTGTCGGATGCCAGCACGCCGAGCGCCGACCATGCCGTCCATGATCCTGGCGTCAGACAAGCTTCGGTTCCCCCCGCTATGGCAACGTCCACCCGACCAGAACGGATCATGTGCATTGCTTCTCCAATGGCATGGGCGGATGAGGCGCAGGCACTGCCCAGGACGAAGGTCGGGCCATGCACGCCCAGCGCCATCGCCACATGAGACGCCGGCGCGGAGATCATTGAGGACGGGATGGTCTGGGGATGGACCTTTGACTGATGGGCATAGAGGCGCTCATATGCCTCGTCGATCGTTGCGTTGCCGCCGCTGCCACAGCCCAGCAGGATGGCCGTTCGGTCCTCCAGCACACAATGGCCTTCAAGGCCTGCCTGTGCCACGGCTTCCGTTGCGGCAACCAACGCAAATAGCGACAGTGGATCGAGCCGTCCGAAACGGCGCCAGACTGCTGGATCTGGCTTGTCCTGTGTCGCGATCCAAGCAGCTACGCCGGTAATTCCATTCCGTTCGATCGGTCGGATCGCGCTCTCTCCGGCGAGCGTTCGCGACCAGTTTCTCGCCACTCCGACACCCAGGCCGCTGATACAGCCCATGCCGGTGAGGACGACAGCTTCTCCCATCAGGCCGAACGCAGAAGCTGGATCTGCTCGATCAGCGCGCCGACGGTCATGTCGGGCTTGAGGTCGTCCGTTCTTATCTCGACCCCCAATTTATCTTCGACTTCGAAGGCAATGCTGACAAGGTCGAGCGAGGCAATGTCGAGTTCTGCCAAGGTCGCTTCAGGGCGGAGTTTGTCGCGAGGGAGGCCGGTCTCGGTCTCGAAGATGTCGAGGATGGCATCTGGGCTGATCGACATTCAATTGCTCTCCGCCGGACACCCCTGTCGCCGTGCAACTTGCGGATGGAAGACCGGCCCGTCAAGCGCATCTCGCGCAGTAGATAAGTCAGCTTGACCAAATCGGCGAACAAGAATCCTTGGCAGTCGCAAAGCGCTCGATTTTCGCTTAAGATGAAGAGACCGAAAAATTCCGACTGTCCCGCCGTGTGGGGCGGAAAGCTGCCAATCCGGCGCTCGCCAATGCAAGTTACCGCCCGATTGCGAATTGGCTCCGATCGGCTTGTGGTGCGTTTGCGTGACATGCCCCATCACAAGTCGACCTTGCCCACCAAAATATGCATCTCCTGCCAGCGTCCGTTCGCGTGGCGCAAGAAGTGGGCCCGCGATTGGGATGAGGTTAAATTCTGTTCACAGCGCTGCCGCTGCTTGGGGGAAAAGTAGCGGTTATGACAACGCTCATTCCCGTGTTGGGCGATCAACTGTCGCTCAATCTGTCTTCGCTGCGTGCGGTAGTGCCCGGCGATGCCGTCATACTTATGATGGAGGTCGTAGAAGAGACGACATATGTCCGGCACCACAAAATTAAGCTCGCCTATATCTTGTCCGCGATGCGGCATCATGTTCTAGCGCTCGAGGCCGCTGGCTGGCGCGTCGACTATGTGCGATTGGACGACCCTGAAAACAGCGGCAATTTTACCGGTGAGATTGCGCGCGCGATCCAGCGGCACCGGGTTGAACGGATCGTCGTCACCGAAGCGGGTGAATGGCGCGTGGCCGCCATGCTAGAAAGCTGGCAGACGCTGTTCGGTCTGCCAGTCGATATTTGTCCGGATACACGCTTCATATGCTCGCACGGCGAGTTCGATGCATGGGCGACCGGCCGGCGCGACCTTAAAATGGAATTTTTCTATCGAGAAATGCGCCGGAAGACCGGTCTGTTGATGGACGATGGCAAGCCGGTTGGAGAGCGCTGGAATTTCGATAAGGACAATCGCAAGCCTGCTCAGGCCGACCTGCTGATGCCGCGCCCGCTCCGTTTCAAGCCGGACCAGATCACCCGCGACGTCATCGGGCTGGTGAACGATCGGTTCGCAGACCATCCTGGCGATCTTCAAGCTTTCGACTATGCTGTGACCGCCGCAGATGCGCAGCGACAAGCCGACAATTTTTTCGCGAACGCGCTGCCGCAATTCGGCGACTATGAAGACGCGATGCTGACCGGTGAGCGGTTCCTCTGGCACTCTATTCTGTCACCCTATATCAACTCGGGGCTGCTCGATCCTCTCGACTTGTGCCGACGCGCCGAAGCAGCACATCGCAGCGGCACCGCACCGCTAAATTCGGTTGAGGGCTATATCCGCCAGATCATCGGATGGCGTGAGTACATGCGCGGCATCTATTGGCGGGAAGGACCTGGCTATGTCGATCGCAATTTCCTGGAGCACAGCCGGACACTTCCGAGCTGGTACTGGAACGCCGACACCGACATGCATTGCCTGTCGGAAACGATTGGACAGACGCTCGCGACCGCGCATGCACATCATATCCAGCGGTTGATGGTGACGGGCAATTTCGCGTTGCTGATCGGCGCCGATCCCCGGCAGGTCCACCTGTGGTACCTTGAAGTTTATATCGATGCCTATGAGTGGGTTGAGCTGCCTAATACATTGGGTATGAGCCAATTCGGCGATGGCGGGCTTCTCGGATCAAAACCTTATATTTCGTCGGGCGCGTACATCAACCGAATGTCAGATTACTGCGGCAACTGTCGATATAACGTCAAGGAGCGGATCGGGTACGATGCATGCCCGTTCAACGCGCTCTATTGGGATTTCCTCATCCGCCATCGAGATAAACTCGGCGGCAATCGAAGACTGGCGATGCCGTACCGCAACTGGGATCGGCAATCAGATCAGGACCAGCATGCGACCTTGGAGCAGGCGGCCGCCTTTTTTCGCCGGCTCGATCTCGAGGGCGAAGAGTCATATTGAGTTAACGGATGATGGCGCAGCCTTTCACGAGCAGGGGTTCGTTGGTGGCGCGTAGCAAATCACTGTGGCCGGCCGGTTTCTAATGAATGTGCCCCGTTTGCGGGGCCATTGCCCCAACTGAGGGTCTGTCATCGTCCCCACTGATCATAGGCTTGAGCCCTGAATCGCGGCGTATGCCGTCCGGTGTCGACCACATTCGGCGCACGCTTTCCACACCGCAAAATCTGAAAATGCAGCGTTTTCGGGGCGATGGACCGGATGCCGATTTACCGCGAGAAAAATGACTTGTACCGAAAGGTCAAAGATTGTACCGATAGGTACAAGTCAAAACTTCAAAAGGGGAGTCGAGTGAACGCCACACTTCATAGCTGCCCTTCCTGCTGCGGCAATTGCGGCCCTGGCGCTTGGCAAGACCATTCACATCCCGAAAGGAAATCAAATGTCCCGTCCCCCTCTGCCCCCGTTCACCCACGAAAGCGCTGTCGAGAAGGTCCGTCTGGCCGAAGATGGCTGGAACACCCGCGACGCCGCCAAGTTGGCTCTGGCCTACACCCTCCACACCCGCTGGCGTAATCGCGTCGAGTTCGCAACCAGTCGTCAGGAGGCGCAGGCCTTCCTTGAGCGCAAGTGGAACAAGGAACACGAATACCGGCTTATCAAGGAGCTGTGGGCGTTCACCGGCAACCGTATTGCCGTGCGCTATGCCTACGAGTATCGGGATGACGCCGGGCAGTGGTTCCGCGCCTACGGAAACGAAAACTGGCTCTTTGCCGAAGACGGACTCATGTCGAACCGCCACGCCAGCATCAACGAAATGCCGATCAAGGAATCGGAGCGGCTGTTCTTCTGGCCCCTCGGCCGCCGTCCCGATGACCACGCTTCGCTGAGCGACCTCGGGCTTTGAGTACCAAGCGCGCCCTCACTGATCGTGAAAGTGCGCTGCCGGCGTTGGCAGAAGCATTCCGCGAGCATGGCTTCGAGGGCGCGACCTTGGCCTCTTTGTCGAAGGCAACGGGCCTTGGTAAAGGGAGCCTCTACAACTTCTTCCCCCGCGGCAAGGAAGAGATGATGGAGGCGGTCCTTGAGAACATCGACGGTTGGTTCGCTGACGCGATTTTCTCGCCGCTCGAGAGTGTTTCTGATCCAGCTGCGGCTGTCACGGCCATGTTCGACGACGTGACCGCCTATTTCCGCTCTGGGAGGCGGGTATGCGTCGTCGGTTGTCTTGGGCTTAATTCCTCTGGCGAAGCCTTCGCGGTGAAGGTGAAAGATTATTTCGCTAGATGGATCTCGGCCCTGGCCCACTGCCTCGAAGTGGCAAAGGTTCCGCCAGCGATGTCCGTGGATCTCGCTGAACAGGCAGTATCGGGTATACAGGGTGCAATCGTCCTGGCGCGGGCGCTTGGTGATGACGCGAGCTTTCAGCGGATCGTTCATCGCCTCCGGTCGATCTTGCTCGATGCGATCGTCCGCTACGGCTGAGATTCTCGAAGTTGCCCGACATTCGGGCGGTTCGTTTCAAATTTCCTGATATTGTCTGCCAGGTAGCCTAAATATTCAAACATTAACGCCCAAACCAGCCGACTGCAGATCAGTATCATTACGGTTTGCAGGTCCGGTTTCCAGTTCCGAAGTCGACCCATTTCGGCCAATTGGCGGCCGGGTGAGAGTCTCCGAGAGAGGGAGGTCAGCTATTGAAGGCAAAAGGCATGCCGTCGCGATTACGTCAATGGCGTGAGCCTCGGCGAAAAATTAATCCAAATTAAGTATAATTCCCGATCTCATTGCGTCGACGAGCGGCTTAGCCTCTCCCTGTAGTCGATGAAGGAGATAATGGTGCACGGCGAAAAGCGCAGAAGATATGATCTTCGAGATTATATTTACGCCGAAGCTGAAGCCATTTTGTATAGCGCCGATGTTTTGTTTTTTGAGCTGACTGGGGTTACTGGCTGGGAGTGCCTAACCCCACGGCAAAAAGGCGCTTTAATGGAGCTGAAGCGACGGCGGCTGATCCCTTAGCTGCTACATGTCCAGGAAGCCTTCTACACTCAGCTTTCTACTGCCCTGAGGGACGGAATTTCGGTGAGCTAGCGTTGATCATGGTTCAATGATGGAATTGCGAATCGCATATCGAACAAGGTCTGCCACATTTCGTAAGTCGAGGCGTTTCATCGCTTCCAGGCGATGTGCCTCCACGGTTTTGACGCTCATGCCCAAAACTTCAGCGATTTCCGTGTTTCGCCGCCCTTCAGCGATCTGCTGAACAATCTGACGCTGTCGCGGGGTAAGCCGCCGCAGCGGGATTACGCTTTCGTCCAGCACGTGCTCGACCAGGAACTCGCTCGCTTCTCCTGAAAAGAAGGGTTCGCCTTTAAGGGCATGGTCCATCGCCTGCTGCCAAACCGACGGCCCTTCAATTTTTGAGAAATACGCTTTGCAGCCTGCACTCAGGGCGCTGGCAATTGTGGTTTTGCTACGTTGCAGAGTGAACATCGCGATGTAGATGGAGGGAGTAACCTGTCTCAATTGCGTTGCGTAGTGCAGCTCATTCTTCAAAGGGGGAGGGCAATCAAGAATAGCGATGTCGGGGGCGTAATCGCGCGCCATAGCAACACCATGTACGCAATCTACTCCTTCTTCGACAACTTCGAAGCGGGAATCTTTCCGCAGAAGCCGGCACAGGACGTTTCGCATCTCTATGCTATCGTCGATCACCAATACCTTAGCGCGGTCAATCATCGTAACGAACTCTCCCAGGCGGGCCCAATCGATTGCCCTCGAACGGCCGCCATGCTCTGGATGGTAAATTCGCTTTAGACTCGCTGCAATCTCCTAAAATCACAGGCGGACTGAGCATTTTTCTTCCCTGCTCTCCGTCATTGATTCTGAAGCTAAGATTGAAATCGGCGTCTACCGCCGACCCAAATCATACTTTCAGAGACAGAGTTCGGCTCCTCAGGCGCAGATCTTCCGTTTTTCCGGCGGCTCGCGACCAACTTCCCTCAGGTCGAGCGCTCATTTCTAGCGTGATGGTCCCTTGGATAGGGTAATGCGTACCGTGATCAAGTCGCCTTCGGCCAGCTTTTCTGCTTTTCTCACGCTCGCCTTGATGGGTAGCATGTAGCCTTGGCGGGCCTTGCTCGGAAAAACCGATGTGCGCCAGCATGTTTTGCCGATGGCAGCCTCTACATAGACTGATCCCCAAGCCGCTGAGTGACCAGACGATGCTACACGGATGGCTTCCGCGACGTAGCCGTCGATCGTCAGAAAATGCCACGACATCGATGACGGCTGGCCATCCTTGCCTTCCCCGCGCCACAACCAGATAGGACCGGCATGCTCCCAAGCTGTTTCGTCGGGTGAGACGTCCCCGCCCAGTTCCTCGCGCAGGAAGCGGATCAGCTCGGGGTCTGTTGGGCCATCGTTCGTTTGCACCACTCGATCATTGGCTGTGCGCTTGTTTGATGCAACCCGATCTTGCGCTATCGTTTCGTCTACGTTCTCTTTCGTTGGGTGCTGCAGTCGCCCCCCGCCGGTCGCTCAGTAACCGATTTCTCCCCAGCAGCGGATCGACAGCTTGCCATCGCCCTGCCAAAAGGATGGGGTCAATCGGCGTCAGTGCGCAGCCACCCAATCTTTGAGGGCTGCATCGATCCGCGACTGCCAACCGGGACCGCCCGATTTGAAATGCTCGATCACCTCGGGCGAAAGGCACAGCGTGCTGACCTTTTTCGGGGTCCTCTGCGGACCGCGTACGCGAATTGTCTTTGCGAGGTCCGGGAAGGCCTCAGCGAAAGGCTTTGCCCTCGCGAAGTCATCGGCTGTCCATTCACGGTTATTGCTGACCGCATCCATATCGGCCTGGGTGTATCCGGGAGCGGCATGTTTTGGGTCGGTCATGGCAGGAGCCTGCGTTCCGTAATGCTGGCCGGGCGGGCAGAGATGATCGAGACGCCTTCGGTGTCCAGCACAGCGAAAATCACCGTGATCGCGCCGTTCATCTCACCGATGGCGGCAAAGCGTCCGTCTTGGCGCTGGGCATCCTGTGCGGGGCGTTGTTCGCCGCTCTCGTGGGTTTGATGCGATAAGATCCGGAACAAATGCGTGAGGGGCCTCGATCTTCTCTTTCCTCTGATATTCAGGACGACACCCCGCCGGCGTCGGTGGGGTATTTTTAAGGCAGATAATTGAAACCTGACGTCAAAAATGACCGTGATGGATCGACCCTGGTCCTCAAGATTGAAGCCACGCTTCTGGCAGCCATGATGATCGGATCGTCGGCCGCTGGCCTTTACAGCCTTCTGCAACGCCGTTGCGCCGATCGGCGCACAAATCTGTCTTGGGGCACCAAAGCAATTGCGTGACGATCGGCCCGTATTCATCGAGATTTTTCTGCCAGGAACCGCAGGCCAAAGCGTTCGCCCCTGATGCACATTATTGAGATGAATCACAATTAAACGCTTCAGACTAACTAATGTTATTGAACGGTCCAACTCCAACAAACTATGCGCGCTCTGCTTTAAGAAGCAGAGAGAAGGTAAATTGGTAAACAACGGCAGACGGAAATATTACGCACAGGATTATGTTTTCGCGGAAGCGGAAGCCATTTTTGCCAGTGATGAAGCGCTTTTTCTGGAAATCGAGAACATGGCAGACAGGGATTTTCCAACCCCGCGCCAGCAAGGTGCTCTTATCGAACTGCGCCGACGGCGGCTAATTTCTGAAAAAGGCGAGAGCTGATTCGGCGGTTGTCGAAAGATCATGGCAAATGATTGAAGATGAGGGAGTTTCATCTGGAAGGCAGGTGGGGCCCTCCTTTCGCATACGCTGAAGCATGCGGTTGACATGCACCGGAGTCGCTGCTTGTCGAGATTCCACCATGTCGTGTAGCTTCGGTCATCGCCCTTCTCGACCTTCACGAAATCGTAGCCCCGCGCTTTCATCTGAGTTTCGCCGCTAGCAGCCCGGGAACCAACGAGGTCAGAAAGACTAGTTGGGACTTGAGCAATAGCCGCTTGCCCCGTCAGCGCGAGAAGGATGCTGCCAAAGACGCTTGTCCGCTTTTCCCTTACCAGCTTTCCTCCATTCCCAGAGGGTTCGGGCTGCGAGATGAATAGCGACATCTACCCAATTCGATGGACAGCACCATAAACATCTTGCCGCAGGCATGTTCTTCGCCTTTGCCAAGCTGGCCTGACCTGCTCAGAATAGAAGGAAGCGCAGTCTATCGACCCTTTGCGGCCATTCGGCCGCGATTTGTCGTCTATCATTTCCCGTCGGTCCGCTTTTTTGCGTTGTTCTCGATCATATGGCTGATGGTGACCATGTGGATTGTGAGCGTCAAGAAGGAGATGGACGTCGACCGCCTTTCCATAACCACCTTTTCGACCAACAGCATTGCCAGCGCTCATCAATTAACTACATCTGTAGTCAATTGATGAGGAGGGCCTATGTTGCGTACCGTGATAGCCGCTGGCGCGTTGTGCATGCTGACGTCGGTGGCGTCAGCCTCGCCCAAGATGAATGGCCAGTGGGTGTTGGTGGTCGATCGATGGGGAAATCCGGAGTATTCGACACTCAACCTGTCGATCCTGCAGGATGCGGTTTCCGGCGACTGGGACGGCGATCGTGTAGCAGGGACGATTGCTGGCGAGGCTTTGCATTTTTCGGTGACCGACAAGCGCGGAGCCGAATATCGGTTCGAGGCGCGTCTCGAAAAAGGCCGGCTGTCTGGTACCGCCAATTACCCTGATAATAATTTCCCGGATAGGCGGCAGGCATTTGCCTTCTCCGCCCGACCAGTGCCCGAGCGTCCGACGGCTCAGCCGCGCGTGATAGACTATGCCCCTCAATCCTTCGCCAACAGCTTCTCGGCTGAGCGCGATCCGGTCCTGACGATATGGCCTGGCGATATCGTTCGAACTTCGACAATCGATTCCGGCGGCATTGATGCAAATGGCGTCACGCGCGCATTGTTCGGCAATCCGCAGACCGGCCCCTTCTTTGTTGCGGGAGCACAGCAAGGCGACACGCTCGCGATACACATCCGCAAGCTGACGCCCAATCGAGATTGGGCAGATAGCCTCGACACGATCGTGACACGCGTACTGGGGGCGGGCTTGAGTGCAAAAGCGTCCGATCTTGGCCGGCCAGTGCGATGGCGCCTTGATCGGGAGAGCGGATTTGCAACGCTCGAGGAGCCTGGAGATCGATTGAAAGACTATCGCGTCCCATTGCGACCAATGCTCGGCGGCGTCGGCCTGGCGAGTGGCTTTGCTTCTCCTCCACTATCGACAGGGGATACCGGTCGTGCAGGCGGCAACATGGACTTTCCCGAGGTGGTTGCGGGCAACACCGTCTTTTTGCCAGTCCAGCAACCCGGCGCGTTGCTGTATCTGGGGGACGCACACGCGCTCCAAGGGGACGGCGAAACCTCCCAATATGCGCTCGAAACGTCGATGGACGTCGAATTCTCGGTCGAAATCATCAAGGGAAGCGCCATCATGATGCCCAGGATTGAATCGCCTGATGCGATCATGGCGTTGGGGCAGGCCGGCTCGCTCGACGAAGCCACGAGGGCCGCAACCACAGGTTTGATACAATGGCTGCAGCAGGATTATGGGTTGAGCCTGTCCGACGCGGCAAAGGTGCTCGGCAGCGCGGTGCGCTATTCAATCCCGAACCTCGCGGGCCGAAGTGTCGGCGTGGCAGCGCGCATCGACAAGGCCTTGCTTCCGGCTCGAAAACAACCAGCTGCAGAAACGGATTTTTAGCGAGCCACGGTGCATAATTGCCTTCGCAGCTTGGGGAGCGCAGCGGCCATCTCCGCTGTCGACCCTTTGTGGACGCTCTGCTTCTAATTTGTCATTCCGAACTGCTGACGGTCTCCTATTAGAGCGGCAGTAGTTGACTGAGCGATCACTAATCGGAGTGGGGGCGGTGCTACCTGCGGCAAAGGTAGACCTTCGACAAGATCGATCAGTTGGTGGGTTGCGATCTCGGCCATTTCGCCAAATGGTCGCGCTACGGTGGTCAGCGCGGGGGTTAGCAATTCGGCAACCAGACTGCCGTCAAACCCGACGACGGAAAGCGGGCTTGGTACGGCGATGCGAAGTTCCGAAGCGACCTTCAGCACGCCCGCTGCCATGATGTCGTTGGCGGCAAAAATGGCTGTGGGCAGCGGCGAAAGGGATAGAAGCTGCTCGGCGGCTGCGACGCCGGAGGCGAGGCTGTAATTCCCCTCGATTTCATGAAGCAAGGCAACTCTGTTCCGGTCGAGCGCTTCGATAAAACCACGACGTCGTTCGATGGCGGATATCATCGACTGGGGGCCGGTGACCATCGCGATTCGCTGGTGGCCGAGTGCAACCAGATAATCCGCGACCGCACCGGCCGCATCGGCTTCGCGGGACAATATGACGCTGCCATAGCCATCGATCGGCACGGCCGAGAGCGCCACGGCGGCAACCTGTTCGGCTTGCAGGGCCTGAGGCAAGCCGATGATCCCGGACACGGGGGGCAGCACGATCAGGCCATCGATGCGAGACCTGCGGGCAAAGGCAAGCACATCCTCGATCGCGCCTTCTTCTTCCAGTGGCGTCGAATGGCAGATGACCTCATAGCCGCGCCGTGTCGCTTCTCGTCCAACGCCCCGTTGCACGGTGTCGAGAACCAGAGCGTTGCGATCATTATGGACGATGCCGATCAGGAAGGATCGACCCTTGGCCAACGCCCTTGCGCGCAGGCTTGGCCTGAAATTCAAGGCGGAAATAGCCTGCTCGATGCGCTCGCGGGTGTCGTCGCTGACGCGCGGCGAATTGTTGAGGACGCGCGAAACCGTGCGGATCGAAACGCCGGCGCGATCCGCCACGTCAGAAATGGTCGGCTCATGGCCATTGTTGAACGAAGCATTGCTATTCATGGTCGGACGCTATGCTGCCAGATCGCTTCTGTCACGCGCTACCATCATGCCTATCTATTTGACTTGACGCGCGGGTTGGAGAAGCATAATTCACGGCCATCAATGATAGCGCTAACTAAGGCGTGTCGAGCAATTTACGGCGGAGCAGGTCAAGGCTCCAACTGGTCATTGCAAGAAAGAAGGGGAGGATCGAATGAAGCAGATGCAATCGTTGCGCGTGCATTTCCTGACGGGAGCCGCGCTTATTTTTTGTCCGGTCGTGCCAGCGCTGGCACAGGCCCAAACTTCCACCGAAACGCCAGCTGTCACTGCTGCCGAGCAGGCGCAGGGCGGCTCGGATAGCGCAACCGCAGACATCGTCGTCACCGGATCGCGCATCGCGCGCAATGGCTTCGACGCCTCGACCCCGGTCAGCGTGGTCGGCTCCGAGGACATCAAGCTCTCGGGCAATGTGAACGTCGAAAAGACGCTGGCGCAGCTGCCGCAGGTGGTCGGTTCACAATTGGGTAGCGCGACCTCGAATACTGTTCCCGGCGGCTTTGCCGACGTCAACCTGCGCGGCTTTGGTTCGACCCGCAACCTGGTGCTGGTCAATGGGCGGCGCTATGCCATTTATGGTCCGGAGCAGGTTACCGATCTCAACACGATTCCGTCGAGCCTGATTGCGCGCACGGAAATCGTGACGGGTGGTTCGTCGGCCGTCTACGGGTCCGATGCCATCACCGGCGTCGTCAACTTCATCATGCGCGACGATTTCGAAGGCGTGGAAGCGCGCGCCCAGCTCAATATGGATCGTCCCACCGGGACGCCCGTCTATACCGTCGACCTGACGATGGGCGGTAATTTTGCCGACGGTCGTGGCAATCTGGTCGTGTCGGGCAATTATCTCAAGCGCAACTCGATCACGCGCGGGCAGCGCGGCAGCTTTGCCTATGACTCGCTCAACGACGGATGCATCGTGCCGGGCAGCGGCGGCCATGACCGGGCCGGCACGCCCTTCACGCCGGCCTCTGGCCTGGGCTGCGTCGCGGGTGGCGGTGAGCTTGGCTTCGTTGCCGGTGGCAGCGGTGACATTCCCAATGGACGCTTTTCCGGTATTCCGGCGGCGGGCGGCTCCAACGCGGCGCTCAATGCCGCCTATGCCAATGCCGGCCTGTCGGCGATGACGTCGCGCGGCTTCACCTTCAACGATGAAGGCACGGTTGCCCGGCCACAGATCACGCCGCAGGATGATTTTAATCTGGGCCCCGACAATTATCTGATCCAGCCGCAGAAGCGCTGGATGATCAACAGCTTTGGCCATTATGATTTCACCGATGACATCACCGGCTATATGGAGCTTCACTATAGCAGCAATGTGGTGAATGCCCGACTGGCGCCGACCAATGTCGGGTCGCCCACCTTGTTCGATGTCAATAATCCCTATCTGACGCCGCAGTTGCAGGAAGTGCTCCGCCAGCTTGATCTGGCCGAAACCGGGACGACCACCGTCACCAGCGGTACCGCGACGCGGACGACGACCGCAGGGGACGGGCTGGCGGTTCTGACCGCGGGACGCCGCTATCGGGAAGTGGGGCCGCGATTGGCCAGCGAACGGCGTAATGTCTTCCGTGGCGCCTGGGGCTTCAAAGGCAATCTGGGCAGCGTGTCGGACAATGTCCTGACCGATCTCAAGTTCGACGCCTATTACACCTATGCCCGCAGTGAAGACACGTTGCTGCTGCAGAACGCGATTTCGCGTAGCCGGCTGCAGGCGGCCTTGTTGTCGGTCAATGGCGCGGCACCGGTCTGCAACATCTTTGGCCAGAATATCTCCGAAGCCTGCGCCAGCGCGATCCGCATCAACGCCACCAACTCGACCATCGCCACCCAGCAGGTCGCACAGGCGAGCGTCACCGGCACCCTGTTCCAGCTGCCTGCCGGTCCGGTGGGTTTCTCCAGCGGCTATGAGTGGCGCAAGACCAGCGCAACCTTCACGCCGGACTCCTTCCTGGCCTCGGGCGACGTCGCCGGTTTCAATCCCGGCCTGCCGACCAAGGGCGACGTTTCGGTCAACGAGATTTTCGGCGAATTGCGCGTGCCGTTGATCCACGACACACCGTTCATGGAGAGCCTGGTTGCCAATGGCGGCTTCCGCTATTCCGACTATAGCCTGTCCGGCATTGGCGGCCAGTGGACCTATCTGGGCGGGCTCGACTGGCGGGTGAACCGCGATCTTGCCTTCCGTGGACAGTATCAGCGGGCGATTCGCGCACCCAATGTGAACGACCTTTACGGCGGTGTGACCCGTGTCGTCGGTGTCGCGACCGATCCTTGCTCCTCGCGCGCTTCGGCGGCGCAGCGGACCGATGCCGTCCGCGCGGTCTGCATCGCGACGGGCGTTCCAGCCGGCGCGGTCTTCACCGATGCGGTCCAGCCCAACAACATCATGCCGGCGGACTTTGGCGGCAACGTCAATCTGGGTGCGGAAAAGTCCGACACGTTCACCGTCGGCGCCGTGTTCACGCCCAGCTTCGCGCCCAAGCTCTATTTCAGCGTCGATTATTTCAACATCTCGCTGGACGGCGCGATCTCGTCGCTGGGCGGTGGCCTGCAGAACACGCTCAATCTCTGCTATACCGTCATTCAGGACGCCAATAGCGAGTTCTGCCGGGCGATCGTGCGCAATCCCAATACGGGTGAGATCAACGATCCCTATGTGGCGCAGATCCGCAACGCCAATACCGGCAAGCTCAAGACCTCGGGCATCGACTTTGCGATGCGCTATTCCTTCGACGTCGGTTTCGGCTTCCCAGGGCTGGGCAGCACCAGCTCGTTCGATATCAGCAGCAACCTGACCTATCTGGACGAATTCACGTCCACGCCGGTCGCGGCGTTGCCCGACATCAAGAATGAATGTGCCGGAGCCTATGGCCCGACCTGCGGCCAGCCGCTGCCGCGCTGGCGGGCGACGTCGCGCATCACCTGGAATGTCGAGGATCTGAGCCTCAGCCTGCGTCATCGCTATATCGGCAAGGTCACGACCGACCGCTATGTCGTGCCGCATCGTCAGGGGGCGGCGAACGCGCCCAGCCTCGACAGCTTCGCCTACCCGGTGCTGAACGATCAGAATTATTTCGACCTGTCGTTCAACTACAAGCTGCGCGAGGGGATGGAGATTTTCGGCGGTGCGAACAACATGTTCAACAACAAGCCACCGGTCACCACCCAGGGGCCGAATGCCAACACCTTCTCGGCGACCTATGACGTGCTGGGGACCGAGTTCTTCATCGGCGCATCGCTGAAATTCTGAGGACGAGACAGGAGGGCGGGGGCAGCTAGGCTGTTCCCGCCTTCATCATGACAAGGGGATGGATGATGGGTTTTGACCGGCGAAGCTTCCTGCAAGGCGGTGCATGGGCAGGCATGGCCGGGATCGCGCAACCGGCTTTTGCGGCCTCCGGTGCGAGCCTGGGATCGGCTGCCGGGGCCGTTGGCGGGATCGTCGATGTCCGCCGGTTCGGCGCCAAGGGCGACGGCACGGCGATCGATAGCGGCGCGATCAACAAGGCGATCGATCATGTCGCCGGGCTGGGCGGCGGCACCGTCTATTTCCCGGCCGGTTCCTATGCCAGCTACACGATCCGGATGAAGAGCCGGGTCACGCTGTTCCTGGCGGATGGCGCTGTCCTGCTGGCCGCCGCGCCAACCGGCGCGCATGGCTATGACCATGCCGAACCGATCGGGGAGTGGGGTGCTTATCAAGATTTCGGGCATAGCCATTGGCGCAACAGCCTGATCTGGGGCGAGGGGCTGAACGACATCGCCATCCTTGGTCCGGGGCTGATCTGGGGCAAGGGGCTGGGCCGGGGCGACGGCAAGGATAATTGGCTCAAGGATCCGACCGGTCCCGGCACCGGCAACAAGGCGATCGCGCTCAAAAATTGCCGCAACGTCCTGTTGCGCGACATCAGGATATTGGAGGGCGGCTGGTTCGCACTGCTCGCCACCGGGGTCGATAATCTTACCATCGACAATGTGCTGGTGGACACCAATCGCGACGGCTTCGACATTGACTGCTGCCGCAATGTGCGGATCAGCAATTGCACCGTCAATTCGCCCTGGGACGACGGCATCTGCCCCAAGAGCAGCTATGCGCTGGGCCATCCTCGCATCACCGAAAATCTCACTATTTCCGACTGTTTCGTCACCGGCAATTATGAAGTCGGGTCGGTGCTGGATGGTAGCTGGCGCAAGATGCCGCCGTCCTTTGCGCCCAAGATCCACGGACGCATCAAGTTCGGCACCGAATCCAATGGTGGCTTCCGCAACATCACCATCAGCAACTGCATCTTCGAGGATAGCCGGGGGCTGGCGTTCGAGACGGTCGATGGCGCAGTGGTCGAGGATGTGACGGTCAGCAATATCACCATGCGGGGCATTATCGACGCGCCGCTGTTCCTGCGGCTGGGCAAGCGGATGCGCGGGCCTGCGGGCGTACCGATCGGCACGATGAAGCGCATCCTGATCCAGAATGTGGTGAGTTCGGGCGCCAATATGCTGCCATCGGTGATTGCGGGGCTGGTCGATCATCCGATCGAGGATGTCTCCATTGCCGACTGTCATTTCCAGCATGTCGGTGGTGCGCCGACGGCGATGGCCAAGGTGCGTCCGCCCGAGGCCGAACTGGCTTATCCCGAGGCGACGATGTTTGGCGATCTGCCCGCCACCGGTTTCTTCGTCCGCCACGCGCGCAATATCCGCTTCAGCAATGTCGAGGTGGCGGTGGCCGCGCCCGATCCGCGTGCAGCCTTCCGGCTGGAGGATGTGCAGGACGCCGACTTTGTCGGCCTGCGCGCGCCACGCGGCACGACCTGGTCGCTTGACCGGGTCACCGGCTTTCGCAGCAGTGGGGCGCGCTGGATCGCGGACCGCCGGAGCGACGGCCCGCTGTCCGGTGACTTTTAGCCCCTGCGGTCTGGTGCGGCGGCGAAGGCCGCCGCGATCGCATCGCGAAAGGGTTTGGGGCGAAAATCGGCATCGAAGGGGCAGGGCCGCTTGGCCATGCCGTCAGGCCGCAGCCGCATGCCGCTGAGCCAGCTATAGCGGTCGGACAGGCCCCAGCACATCACCGTCTTCGTTTGGGGATAGGATAGCATCAGGTCGAGATAGGCCTTGGCATGGGCGGCGACCTGCGCGTCGCGCGGACCGATGGCGCCGGGTAGCGGATTGTCATGCACGTCCATTTCCGTGACCAGCAGGTCAAGGCCCATGCCGGTGACCTGATCCAGGAAGCGGCGGAAGGCGGGTTCATCCAATGATCCCAGCCCTGTCGGCGTATCGCTGAACTTGCTGCCGAGGTGACTCTGTATGCCAAGGGCATCGATGGGCGTGCCACGCTTGCGCATCTGTTCCAGCAGGCGCAGCACCGCATCCCGATGCACGCCCTCGTCGGCGCGCCAGCCCATATAGTCATTATAGACCAACTGGGCCTTTGGCGCTGCCGCGCGCGCGGTGCGAAAGGCGATGTCGATTGTCTCGAACGCCCCGATATGCCGGGACAAAGCGGTGTCGCGCAGCGCCCCGGTTTCGGAATCGATCGCTTCGTTGACGACATCGAAACTGTCGATCCGGTCGGCATAGCGGCCGGCGACCGTGGCGACATGATCGGTCAGCAGCCGTTCCGCCTCCGCCCTGGGATTGGGCCCATAATCATGCTCCGCCACCCATTGCGGCACCCATCGCTCGCTGTGCCACAACAAGGTGTGACCGCGCACGCCAAGGCCGTTGGCTCCTGCCCAATCCACGATCCGGTCGGCCGCGCGAAAGTCGAAGTGCTGCGGATCGGGACGCGTGATCGACCATTTCATTTCATTTTCCGGCACGACCAGTGCGCATTGTGCGGCATTGAGCGCGCGATAGCGGGGATCGGCGAAATTATCCTTGCCGACCGTGCTGCCGAAGCGGATGCCCTTGGCGGAGCCCAGCGTGGCGAGGGAGTTTACTGATCTTGCCCAGGCAGGAACCGGCAGGGCCAGGGTCGCGGCGCCCGCGATCAGGCTGCGGCGGTCGATCACCCGGTTCACAGCGTCACCCGTTCATTGGCGTGCAGGGTCAGTTGGCGGACGGGCTGTCCCGTCAGGCGCAGGCGGACCGTCTGGGCCTGCGGCTCGATACCGATCAGATGGCGTGGCTTGCCCTGCTTGTCGGTGACGAGGCGCGCGGCCCCACCCTCGATCCGGCCGATTGGTGCGCCCGCAAGGCTGAGGTCGGCGCCCCCGGCGAGATAGACCATGGTGGCGCTGCGTCCCGCATCGGTCGGCATCGACAGATGGGTGGCCTGCGCAGCCTCATGGCCAGGGCGGACATTCCAGTGCAGGTCATCAGCTTCCTCGCAGACGCCGACGAGCCGCCAGCTATAATCGACCATCACCAGCGCGGCGGGGGAATAGCCGGCGGCCTCGGCATGGGTGAAGGCACCGGTGCGCGGGTCCATCTGCTGGCGGAAGGTCATGTCGCGGATCAGCGCTGCGCACCAGGGTGTCATCATCTGGCTGAACTCGGCGGTGCGGCCATAATGGTCGAACCAGCGGCCTGCGCGCAGCGCCGTCAGCGCCTGGGTGGCGCCGCCCCAGCTATTGGCCGGTATCGATCCGACAAAGGCAGGGTCATCCATCGCCACCGACGTCAGCGGATAGGGCGCCCAGAAGGCGGCCGGATTATGCAGTTGCCGGGTCCAGAGCGTGTCGAACAGCGCCTGATCGGGCACATGTTCGCCGCAGACGCGCGAAAGAATATCGGAACGAACGCGCACGAAATCGCCCTTCGCGTCGAGATCGTAGAAGGCCGCATCTTCCGGCACATAGAGTTTGGAGAGGATCAGGCCGCGAATATGATCGGCCTGCGCGGCCCAGCGGTCGGCCTCGCTGGTCTTGCCAAGAGCCGATGCCATTTCGACCAAGGCCCTGCGCCCGCCATAAACGGTTGCGGACAGGTCCGGGCACAGGCGGGGCAGGGTAGCGATGGGGTGATGGGTGCGGGCGTCCTTGTTCGGACACTGGTTGGGCATGCCGGCCCAGCGCGGGCTGTTGTCATGGCCGGTATCATAGGTGCAAAATCCTTCGACCAGTCCGGTGCCGCGCGTATTGCGATAGCGCATCAGCCAGCCATCCCAGGCCGTACAGGCGCGGTAGCTGGCCTCCAGCAGCGCGCTGTCGCCGGTCGCTCGCGCCAGTTCCCAGGCGGTGGCAGCGATCGGCACCACCATCTGGATCTGGCCAAAGCCGGTTTCGACGATCTTGTTGTTGGCGGGCAACTGGCCGTCCGCCCGCTGCAATTCGAAAAAGGTCATATGGCTGTTACGGGCCACGTCCGGCCGGAATTTGCGATAGACCAACGCCTCGTGCGGCCCGCATTCCTGCCAGATGCCCTGATAGACGGCGCCTTCGATCAGCACCGGCTTGCTGACATAGGGCATGACCTGAACATTGGCGGCCAATACCGCCAGCGCCTTGTCATAGGCCGCCTGCCAAAGCCGGTTGGCGGTGTTGAAGCGCGGCGCATCGGCAGCCGGTTCGGCATAGGCCATTCGACTTGCGCCAGCGCTGGCAAGGCCGCTCGCGGCGGTGAGCAGGAAGGAACGTCGATCCATTTATATCCCCTGAGAGCTGGCTTTAAGGCGCGACCGGCGCGGGATGATCGACCCGGACCCAGTCCACGTCGATCGATCCATCCGCGCCGCTGCGGTTGAAGGTGAACAGGCCCGGCCGTGAGCCTTTCCACCAGGAGAAACGGGCAAGGCCAATGGCATCGCCGAACGGCAGGAAGGCGCGGCCGTCGAGACTGTAACTGTAGCGGACCGTCTGGTCTGCGCCGACCTCCGCCCGCAATTCGACGGAGGAGCCGGTGAGGGCAGGGCCGGTGGTTTCCTCCCCGGCCGACGCCAGGGTCAGGTGCATCCTTCCACTCTGCCGGACGATGCCGATCCAGCTAGGCTTCACGCCGAACAGAGTAAGCCCCGCCCGCTGGCCATCGGTCATCCGGCCGATCTCGATCCGGGTCGTGATCCGGCTGCTCGGCCCCTGCAATATCTGGGTCAGCGTGTTGCGGGCGGTTACCAGATGGTCGGCGGGCAGGGCGTGGAGACGGAGGAAACCGGGGCGTGCCGTGAGGCTCCAGGCACGGTCGTCCGGGTTATGGTTCCATTCCCATTGTGGCCCCAGTTGCGCGCTGCCGAATGCGTCCGTGTCCTGGAGCCGATCCGTGCGTGCGGGCGATCCCGTGTCCGGCATGGCATGGTGCTCGACCGGCTGGCCGACATCACTGCCAGGGCGCAGGTCGCCGATCACCGGCCAGTCATCGACCCATTTGAGCGGTTCCAGATAGGTGATGCGGCCAAAGGCGCCGCTGCTGTTGAAGTGGATGAACCAGCCCTGGCCCGACGGCGTTTCGACCCAGCCGCCCTGATGCGGCCCCTGCAGCGCGCTGCTGCCCTGCGCCAGCACGGTTTTCGCTTCATAGGGGCCACGAATATCGCGCGCGCGCAGGGCGACCTGCGCGCCCTTCTCCACGCCGCCATAGGGCGCGAAGATATAATAATAGCCGTTGCGTTTGTAGAATTTGGGGCCTTCGAGGATCGGCAGCTTCTGCTTGTCCTCGACGATCACCGTTCCCCCATCGAGCACGCTCTTGCCGTCCGCGCTCATACGATGGAGGATCAATGGCCCGGCGCCATGGCGGGAATGGACCAGCCAGGCCTGGCCATCATCGTCCCAGAAGGGGCAGGGGTCTTCCAGCATCGGCTGGTCGATCACCTTGACCGGCGCGCTCCAGGGGCCTTCCGCCTTGCTGGCGGTGGCCATGAAGATGCCCTCGTCCGGCGTCGCCCAATAGACGTAGAACAGGCCGGCATGATGGCGGATCGAAGGCGCCCAGACGCCGCCGGCATAGCGGGTGCCGCCGATCGGCTTGGAAATCGCGTCGGTCAGGCTGTGGGGGCCGGGCATGTCATATTCGGGCGCGAACGGCAGGCGCGGCAAGACATGGCGAAGGATCGACCAGTGGACCAGGTCGCGGGAATGGAGGATCGGGATGCCGGGCGAGAAATGAAAGCTCGACGCCACCATATAATAATCTTGTCCGACGCGGATGACGTCGGGGTCGGAATAATCGGCGTAGAGAATGGGGTTGGCGTAAGTCGATGCGGACGAAATCGTCTTCGCCGCGGCGCCAGACCCGCAGATCAGAGAGGCAGCACACAACAGGCTTGTCAGCATTCCGCTTTGAAGCGGCATCACATATCCCTCCTATCGGCAAAGCTTTATAAAGGCGCGCTTTGCTCGTTGATCGACTGATTGTGCGTGGAAGAGTGCTGTAATGCAACAAATTTTAGATAGCGCTACCATTGTCTAGGTGCGTTTTCACAACGACCATTTGTTCGATCTAGATATGCTGCCAGTTTCGACCCATATCAGTCGCTCAGCATCCAATTTCACGCTCCCAGGTGCGGACCGGCAGCTTTCCCATTCTAGATGCCGAGACTGACCGAAACCTGCCGCTTGTTTAATTCCAATCGACTTAGTGTTTGCGCTTACGACACGGGGTACACTGGCTTATGGTCGGGCAAGCTCTACTGAATTGGTGCAATCCGATGACTGACCCGCCTTTGCCGACCGGCTATCGATTGTTCGAAGCGTTTTGGAAGCTTCTCCGCGGGAATCCCAAGCTTCGTTTCGCATCACTGTTAGTTCGCAGCGGCACGACTCTCGCAGCGGGTCCACCGCTCGTGCTGGCCTTGGCGACGCTGTTTACGGATGTGGCATTTCCTCGGCCGCCAGAAGCAATAGCGACTGCGCTAGCCATCGCCGCCCCCTTGTTGGGCGTAGTTCTGATCGGGCTCGGCATTTGGCTATTCGTGAAGCAAGACGACCCGCCGATCTTGGAGGACCATTTCGGTATCTGGATTGCCGACGGACAGACGTTCGAGATGGCCATGCGGACCGTGTTGGCCCATGAAAAGAAAGTGGTATCCTTCCCGGACTTCTCGCCTGAAGAATTAGCGCGGTTGGTGCGCAAGCAAGAACTTGAGGCACGCAGCAGCCTGATTGCTGCCGGCGCGCTTGGGGGACTCGTCGTCGGGCAGGTTCCGTTTCCGGACTATCATGTGATTGAGCACGAGACGACGATCGAAATCAGGAGGGCGCCGTGACCGTCGAAAAGAATTTCCCGAAGCCACCCGGTGGAAAGCTCGTATGTGAGGACGGTCAGTCCGCCGTCATCCGTATCAAGGGCGGAGAGATTACTGCATCCTGTCACAGCCCCGACCCGGGGGTGACCCTCTGGCGAAACGGACAGCTCACGCTCGAGGCCAAGAACTGGCTGCTTGGCGTCGTCAAGGATGAGTGGCGATCATTAAGCGCGCCTTTATCGTTCGACGATCAAGAGATCCTAGAGAGCCGCGTCTACGAGTTTCGTGGCCGTGATGGTCTAAATGTGCGGGTCGAGTTCAGTCCGCCCGAGGTTTCTAAGGGCCGGGGCGGCGGCGGAATGACTTTGGCGGGGTAGCGCCCCAAACCCCGGCATTCGACGTAACAACGTAAGCCTCGACGGAACCTGGCCTTGACGGTAATCGCTGAGTCGACGCAGCAGCGCTTGTACTTCCGGCCTGATCCGCATGGGGCCCTTCCTCCGTTGTCGACCCTTTGAAGACTTTCAGCTGCCAATTTCCGATGCCCAAGTGCGGTCCGTCCGCTAGGCGAGAATCGCATGGCCTGCGGGCGTCAGTTCAAGAGCACGTGGGCGGCGTGTCACGAGCTGGCCCGTCTGCGCTTCGGCATCGAGGTTGTACCGTTCGATGGCACGGTTCGACCCCTAGAGCCGCAGATGGCGGGCGACGCTGCGCTGTGGCGGGAGATCGCGATCCGCGAGGGACTAGCGGAGCCGGATCTCATCCGGCTTGCATCACCTTGGCATACCGATGCTGATCTGGGGCAGCCGGCCGAGGTCGTCGCAGAGGAACAAGGCCGGCGGCTTGGTTTCGCCGGATACCAACCCACCGCCGATGCGCTTTTCGCCCTGTTCAAGCGACTAGGCGTTGATAGACTGATTCCGTGACGGGCTGAGAGATCAGGCCAAAGTTTTCGGCGGCGGCGCCTCTTATGATACGCGCAGAGCCAGAATTCGGCTCCTCAGATACACACCAAATGCCATCTAATATGGCAAAATTTACGCGAGAAAATTACGCAAAATTGGCATTTATTGATCTATGTTACGGTAATGTCGAGATTACTTAACTTGCTATAAACCTCGATACGCCATGACCACACACTCTGAAGGGATGGGTCATGGGTTTTCTGGGGCGCTTGCGCGAAAATGAAGCTGGCAATGTGCTTGTCATGGTTGCAGCCGGATTTCTGCCACTTCTGGGCTTTATCGGTGGCGGCGTCGATATGGCGAGAATCTATCTGGTGAAGACCCGCCTGCAGCATGCTTGCGACGCAGGCGCGCTCGCTGGTCGCAAACAGATGGCAGGCGGAGCATGGGCGGCAAATAATGAAAAAGCCCGGACCACCGCTGAGGGCATTTTCAACATTAATTATGTGCCCGGCTCTTACGGCTCAAGCGAGCTGAACAAGCGTTTTTCTGAAAGTCAGGGGAAAGTATCCGGTTCGGCGTCCGTCATCATTCCCATGACGGTCATGGTTATTTTCGGTTACGGGACCAAGACGATTTCGGTCAATTGCGACGCCGAAATGCGCATCCCCAACACCGATGTCATGTTCGTCCTCGATACCACGGGTTCGATGGCTTCGGTCAATCCTGGCGATGGTGATACGAAGATCAATGGCCTTAAGCAGGCTGTAAAATGCTTCTATGAGGCTCTCGCAAAAATTGACACATCCGCCCAGTGCGGCAGCAACCCGACTGGCTATCGCAACAATGACGTACAGTTACGCTTCGGCTTCGTCCCATATTCTTCGAATGTAAATGTCGGGCGATTGCTACGCAACGACTGGATGGTCGACACCGCACTCTACCAATCACGCAAGGCTAAGACGACAGGCAATACCGACGTTGACGGATTCAAGGAGGGCACGGCGGAGGTCACGTCCACAGAACAAGTCCCCTACAGCATGAATTGGAGCGCGTGGGAAAATCACGGCACGGCTGGTGGCACGAGTTGCAACGGCCGGATCCCTGCCAATTCAATCGAAATGACGGGGCCCGAGAGTGCTCCCTATGCCCAGAGTACGACTGGTAGCGGTGCCAACCGGGTGGTGAGTTGGTCAACCAACCAGGATGGTCGCTACTACAATTATCAGGGTGTGATGGTGGGCGGAAAATGCCAGATACAACGGCGTTATATCAGCGGCTATTTGAAGCGGAACTATCAGCGGACCGATACGACCGGCTTCAAGGAATATGAATATGGTCAACTCAGCTTCGATGTTTCGGGGCTGAAGGCTGGGGCGGACGGTTGGAAGGCCAGCATTGTTGCTCCGGTCGGCCCCTATGGGCAGGCAGCTACCGTGGCTTGGGATGGCTGCGTCGAAGAGCGCCAGACCTATCAGAACACCGACGATAGCCCGGCAGGCGAATTCGCACCAATCCCATCGAATGCGTTCGACATGAACATCGACATGATACCTGATGGATCCGATGCCACAAAATGGAGGCCACTTCTGCCCGATCTGGTCTGGGGGCGCTACGACAGCAACGGCAACTGGACCGTTTCGAAGGTCAAGACCAGCTCAGATCTCAGTCGCAACTATACATATGCGTGCCCGACAGCTGCCTCCAAACTCAAGAGCTATCCATCGGCGAGCAGCTTTGAGTCTTATGTAAATACCCTCTACCCCAACGGCAACACCTATCATGACATAGGTTTGCTGTGGGGCGCGCGACTTATGTCGCCCACAGGAATCTTCGGACCGGAGAATGCCTTCACGCCCACGGGGGGCGAAATCGAACGGCATCTGGTTTTCATGACCGACGGCGACACGGTCACGAGCAACCAAGGCTATACGGCTCATGGCATTGCTTGGTGGGACAGGCGCCAGACCCGCAGCAATGCTGGGCCAGGCGCATCTCTCCTGACAGCTGTCGTGAATGAGCGCACGAAGGCTCTGTGTTCCGCAATCAAGTCCAAGAACATCACCTTGTGGGTGGTCTCATTTGGTAATGGCGTCAGCACGAACGCCCAGGCGCTGCTGCAGTCCTGTGCTTCGCCCAATCGCTATTATGTGGCAGCCAATAGCGCCACGCTGATCTCAAATTTTCAGCAGATCGCCGATGAAATCTCACAGCTGCGACTGACAAAATGAGTCGGCAACAAACTTCAAGATGCAGGATCCTGGCGGATCAATCCGGCGCCACAATTGTCGAGTTTGGCTTGGTATCGACGGTCTTTGTTACCACGCTCCTAGGCTTTTTGGACCTCGGACACAGCCTCTACATGCAGTCTGTTCTGCAAGGCGCAGTGCAGAAAAGTGCTAGAGACGCGACGCTGGAAAGTGGCAAGTCGGAAGCACGGCAGTCTCAACTTGATGCAACGGTACGCGAACGCGTCGAGCATTTGGCCGCGAACTCATCGGTTACTTTCTCGCGGCGATATTTCCGAGATTTCACAAAAGCGGCCCAAGCCACTGCAGAGCCCTTCCAGGACATCAACAACAATGGTCGCTGCGATGATGATGAACCGTTTCAGGACAATAATCACAATACGATATGGGACCGCGATGGCGGTGACAATGGACAAGGCGGCGCCAAGGACAATGTCGTATATACTGTCCAAATCACGTATTCACGCCTGTTCCCCATGGCGCGGCTCATAGGCATGTCCGAGATGGCAACCGTCGAAGCGCGGACGGTCCTGGGAAATCAGCCATTTGGTGAGCAGGGCAGCTATGGCTCGCCAACAGTCGGGCACTGCCCATGAAGCTACTGTCGCTGGTCATCAAGCTGCTAGAAAATAGTCGGGCAGTGGCAGCCGTGGAATTCGGTCTGGCTCTGCCGTTGATGTCGACGATAGCGCTGTCGGGAGCCGAACTGACCAACTTCGTGACGACCAAGATGCGCATCAGTCAATTGGCGCTTCATGTCGCGGACAATGCCGCGCGCATGGGTACTGGCACGGTTTTGGCCAACAAGCAGATCACGGAGGCGCAGATCAATGACCTGCTAACCGGTGCTGGGCTACAAAGTGGGCGGCTTGATCTCTTTGGCCATGGCCGCGTCATACTCAGCAGCATTGAGCCAATTGAGAATCCTAATCCTACCAATCGCTATCGAATAAGATGGCAGCGGTGCCGTGGGGCAAAGACCTGGCCCTCGTCGCAGGGCCGTGCAGGGGACAGCAACCTCTCTGGCGTAACGGTGGGAGGGCAAACCGCTACCGCGCCCGACGATGGCGCCCTCATGTTTGTCGAGATCGCCTATGACTATCAGCCTCTCATTGCGCGCCTGTTCGTGCCGCTAAGTCAAATCACTGCGACAGCCGCTATGACCGTCCGCGACCAGCGGGATTATGGGGGGGGGACCAACGGCATCTACAACAACGAAAATATGGTGCCGTCCACATGCTGAAGGAGCAGTCGGAAAATGGATAAGCTCATCTACCTGGCACTCGGCATTGGCGCCATCATAGTGGCAGCAAGTGACCAGGATGGCGAGAGCCAGCCGGGCAAGTCTTCGCCAACCATTGCCCCGGCAGCGGCAATGCACGAGCAGAGCCGAATGATTTTGCCTGCCAAGCCGAGTGGCAATGCGGTGCCTTCAGTGGCGAATGAGGAATATCTCGAGCCCGTAAACCCCATACCGGAA
This sequence comes from Sphingobium sp. LF-16, assembly GCF_003711185.1. Taxonomy (NCBI): domain Bacteria; kingdom Pseudomonadati; phylum Pseudomonadota; class Alphaproteobacteria; order Sphingomonadales; family Sphingobiaceae; genus Sphingobium; species Sphingobium sp. LF-16. Next base: position 4,136,095 of record NZ_CP029335.1, read on the forward strand.
GCGGCAGACCTGGGAGGCAGAGTAATCCAGGACAGGTTTCAGTCGGACGGCTAGGCCACGTGCCTTCCCTTCCACACATATGATTTCAACTGCGCAGCAAACTGGTCAAAGAATATGGTTTTGCGTTCACCTCGTCCTCTCATGGCCACGCAAGCAGCTTTGACCGATGGGCAAGCCTCGCGCCTGCTTGAAAAATATGAAGAAAGCGGCGCGGGTTGGTTCTGGGAAACCGGCATTGATGGCTCACTGAATTATCTTAGCTCGAAAGTCTCGCGCGCCATGGCGGGAAGTGGCATTTCGCCCAAGAGCCTAACCGACCTCGTCGATAATGAAGCCAGCTTGGCAGAAGAGGCGTCCGAGCGGAGTCTGAGTTTCTACCTTACGTCGCGCTTGCCCTTTGAAGGATTGGTGCTCAAGTCCAAAGGCCAGCATGATGTATGGTGGTCAATCACCGGCGAACCAAGTCATGATGAAGTTGGACGATTTCGCGGTTTCGTAGGTTTCGCGCTGGATCTGACAGATCAGAAAAATTCAGAGATCAAACTGCTGCAGCTGGCGCGTTTTGATTCCCTAACCAATCTCGCCAACAGAGATACGATGCGGCAGGCGCTTGAAAATAGCATCATGTCGTCGGTGCATCGTAAGCATCGTTGCTCCACGATGATCTTGGACCTTGATCGCTTCAAATTCGTCAACGACACGTTTGGCCATCTTGTAGGCGATCAACTCCTGAAAAGCGTATCGGAGCGACTGGTCAAGATTATCGCCGGCAGGGGGCAGGTCGGGCGCCTTGGTGGCGACGAATTCCAAATAGTGTTCGCCGACATTTGTGAACAGGACAGGTTATCGTCGATCGCCATCGATATAATCCACAGTCTATCCCAGCCATACCTCATACAATCGCATCTGGTCACAATTGGCACGTCGATAGGGATTGCTATTTCGGATTACGATCAGCGATCAGCGATCGATATGGTGCGAGATGCCGATTTGGCTCTCTATTCAGCTAAAGCTGCCGGCAGGGGCGCCTATCGCTTCTTCGCGACGGAGATGCATGAGCAAGCGCTTTTAAGGCAGCAGATCGAAGAAGATATGCGCCGGGCAATAGAGCGAGGTGAGTTCCATCTTGTCTACCAACCCGTAGTGCACACTGTAACGGGCCATCTTGTTGGATTTGAGGCCCTGGTTCGCTGGACGCATCCAACACAAGGCATCATCTCTCCCGGAATCTTCATCCCAATTGCAGAGGAATCCGGAATTATCACCGAACTTGGTGAATGGGTTCTACGAAATGCTTGCCTGGAGGCATCGAAATGGCCTGAGAACATTTCAGTCGCTGTGAACATTTCACCAGTCCAGTTCTCAAGTCAGTCCCTTCCCTCTTTAGCTGCCAGTGCCATTGCGTATGCAGGAATATCAGCAAATAGGCTCGAGCTGGAAATCACAGAGGGAGCATTGCTCAATGATACGGCAAAGACGAGATCTGCTATTACGTCTCTCAAAATGCTGGGCGTTAAAATTTCTCTCGATGATTTTGGAACCGGATTTTCGAGCTTAGGATATCTAAAAAGCATTCCATTCGACAAAATTAAAATTGATCAATCCTTCGTAAAAGGAGCCACTGTACCTGGAAACAATAATGTCCATATCATCAAGGCTATAGTTGGCCTTGCAGGTGATCTTGGCATGGTCACGACTGCAGAAGGCGTAGAGACGGAAGATCAGCTTGCGCTCATTCGTGAGTTGGGCTGCACGCTCATTCAGGGATATATTTATGGACGGCCGATGGACGCGGCGGCCGCCTTGGAAAGAACAAAAAGCGAAACGGCAATTGCTGACGGATACATGGTTGACCGCGCGGAACGGCGAAGGATCATTCGGGCGGGACGTATCATTACCGATTCTGCAAATGAAGCCGTAAGGATGCGAAACCTCTCCCGCACGGGCGCGATGGTCGAAACGGATCTCAAATTGCAGGTCGATGACCATGTCTGGCTTGAAATAGGCATGCCCGCACCTCTTGAAGCGGTGGTGCGTTGGACGGAAAATGGCAGAGCAGGCGTAAAATTCATGCAGGCCATCAATCTGGATGAAGTCCTGCAGACAAAGTCCAAGAGTGAGTTCAGCACGTTTGTGCCGCAATATCTCTCGCAGCAGAGTGTAGCTCAATATGCCGACAAGGAAAGGCTAACCCCCAAGGCATTGCTACGTAGATAGCTATTACTGATAGAGAGGTTAAATCTGCACGCATTTCCGCAAGATTGCCTGCGAGTGAGTAGCCCCTAGTTTTCTAGACCCTTGCGTTTTGAAATTTGCTGCCGTTCGAACTGGGCGGTGACAGCACCCCGTTCCTGACCTGCTTGCGCACCGGGTTCACCACCATTCTATAGTGCACTGACGCCTCTTTCGCAATCGGCAGAAAAATTCCGGTTTGAACTGGGTGGAGGTGCGTGAATAAGTGGCTGCTGTCAGGCATTCATTTGGTGGCATGACCGTCTGGAAATTTGGTGAAGCGGATCTCAGAGCGCGTCGTCGGGAATGTCCGCAATCGTCGGACAACCTCCCGAAGCCGACCGTCGCAAATGTCCCATTTGCCGTCATCACAGCCGGCGTTGCCATCAGTTGATATCCTAAATCAATTTGTCGAGCGTGATCGGCAAATCACGCACGCGTTTCCCAGTCGCATTGTAGATCGCGTTGGCGACCGCCGCCCCCGTACCGGTGATGCCAATTTCGCCGACGCCGCGCGCGCCCATGGGTGTGTGGGGATCGGGTATGTCGGTCCAGATGACATCGATTTCGGGAACGTCCATATGCACGGGCATATGATATTCAGCGAGGCTGGGGTTCATGATCCGTCCGCTCCGCTCGTCGAACTGTGCTTCTTCCATCAGCGCGAGGCCCAGGCCCATGATGATGCCCCCCCTGAACTGACTCGCCGCCGTCTTGGGATTGAGGATGCGGCCGCAGTCGAACGATCCCAGGAAGCGAGATATGCGCGGTTCACCCGTAATCATGTTGACCCGCACTTCGCAGAACATGGCGCCGTGGCTGTGCATCGACCAGTGCATGGTCTCGAGCGGCATGGGCGGCTCGGCTTCGATGACGACGGCGTCGCGCTGGGCGCGCGAGAGGATCGACGTGTAGCTTTCATACCGCGATGGATCGTCCAGGCTGGCTAGGCCGCCATCCCGACTTCCCACCTCTGCCTGTTTCAGCCCAGCCAGAGGCGAGTCATTCCCTGCCAGAGCCAGCAGTTGCGCGACCAGCTTATTGTAAGCCGCAATCACCGAGGCGCCGATCGATGCCGTCTGCTGCGATCCGCCTGCAAGGACCAGCCCAGGCAAGGTTGAGTCGCCATAGTTGAATTGGATGTGTGACATCGGCAGGCCCAGTCGTTCAGCTGCCACCTGTGTCTGCGCCGTAGCCGTACCCATGCCCATTTCGTGCGCGGCGATGTCGATCGTCGCATGGCCGGCGCGAGACAGGGTGATGCGGGCTGCGCCGCCGGGCATCCGGTAATAGGGATAGGTAGCGGTGGCGCATCCCATGCCGATCAGCCATTCGCCTTCCTGGTGCATGCGCGGCAGAGGGTTGCGTCCGCTCCACCCGAAGCGCTCGGCCCCGTCGCGCCATGCCTGGTCAATATGCCGCGCTGAAAAGGGCAGACCGGATATCGGGTCCTTCTCCGGCTCGTTGCGCAAGCGGAGCTCGATGGGGTCGAGACCGAGCTTCTCGGCCAGTTCGTCCATCGCGCATTCAAGCGCGAAGGTGCCCACCGCCTCGCCTGGCGCGCGCATGAATGTGTTACTGGTCATGTCGATCTCGACATGCTGGACGTCCAGCAGGATATTCTCCGCGGCGTAGGCGCTGCGCGTTGGGAGGATGAATGGTTCGGGCATGACATTGTGCGATGTCTTTGCCGTCACACCGCGATGGATGACTGCGGTGAGCTTCCCCTCGGCGGTCGCGCCCAGAGCGACCTGCTGCTCGGTCGGCGAACGACCACCAACGGTGCGGTAGACACCTTCTCGGGTCAGCATCAATCGGACTGGTCGCTGGGCAAGCTTCGCGGCTGCGGCCGCGATGATCTGATGCTGCCACAGTGTTTTACTGCCGAAACCGCCGCCGACATAAGGCGATGTGATGACGACCTTGCCGGCGGGTAGATCGAACACCTGCCCCAGCGTCCAGGCCGAATGCGCGACCGCTTGCTGCGCATCATGGATGCGGAGTGTGTCGCCCTCCCACGAGAGCGTGACGGCATGAAGTTCGATGGGATTATGATTGTGGCGCGGCGTCGAATAGGCCGCGTCGATCTTGACGGCGGCCTTTTCGAACGCTGCCTGCGCATCGCCAACCTTGTCATGCAGCGGCTGGCCCATGAACTGTGATTGTGTGGTCCCCCTGGCGATCGCCGCATGGAAGTCGGTCTCCGCCGGCTCGGCCGCATAGGCCACATCGATCAGGCCGGCGGCATGGTCCGCTTGCTCCTGCGTGTCAGCAAGTATGATGGCGATAGGCTGACCGTTCCAGTAAATCTTCTCATCCTGCAGGACGGGAATGCTGTCGCCCGCAGCGGCCTTGGGATCACTCATGAACAGGGGGGCAGGCTTTAGTCTTGGCGCGTTACGATAGGTCATGACGAGCAGGACGCCGGGCGCGCTCTCAGCCGTTTCGACATTGAGCGAGGTGATGCGACCTTTCGCGATCCTGCTGTAGACGATGGCGGCGTAGACCATGTTTTCCAGAGGAAACTCCGCCGCAAAAGGAGCAGCCCCCGTCACCTTGAGTGGCCCGTCGATGCGCGAGACGGGCTTGCCGACATGACCATGCTGGTGACGGATGAGCGGATCGGGTTCGCCTCCCGGCATCCAGCTATCTGGCGCGAGCGCCACTACCTTCGCCATCGCGCCCTGCATCAGGCCTTGCGCCAACGCCTTGCCGCTATCGATCAGGCTCATGCCATGTCCTCCATCAACTGCGTGAGTACAGCGACCATCGTCCGCTGCGCGAGCGCGACCTTGAAGCCATTGTCCCGGAGCGGCCGGGCATAGGACAGTTCCTCCGCGGCTGCCTTGATGAAGGCATCCACCGTTGCGGGTGATCCACGCAAAAGCGCTTCCGCTCTGGCTGCACGCCACGGCTTATGGGCAACGCCGCCGAGCGCCAGCCGGACGTCCCGAACATGCCCCTGTTCCACATCGAGGACAGCCGCGACGGACACCAGCGCGAACGCATAGCTCGCCCGATCACGGACCTTGCGGTAGGTCGAGCGCGCAGTGGGTGACACAGCTGGCAGTTCGATTGCGGTGATGAGTTCGCCCTGCTGCAGATTGGTGTCGATATCGGGTCGCTCGCCGGGCAAGCGATGAAAGTCAGCAAACGCGATCTTTCTTGCGCCATTGGGTCCTCGCACATGCACAGCGGCGTCAAGCGCAGCCAAGGCCACGCACATGTCCGATGGATGGGTGGCGATACAATGATCGGACGCGCCAAGAATCGCATGATTTCTGGTGAAGCCGCCAATCGCATCGCAGCCGCTTCCCGGGATGCGCTTGTTACATTGCGTGCCATCCTGGTCGTAGAAATAGAGGCACCGGGTGCGCTGCAGGATGTTGCCGGCGACGGTAGCCATATTGCGGATCTGCGCGCTGGCTCCGGCGATGATCGCGCGGGAAAGAAGGGGATATCGTTCGCGGATGGCGCGATGTTCGGCCACCGCAGTGTTGCGCGCCGCAGCGCCGATCAGCATGCCGCCATCGGATTGCTCGACTATGCCCGTTTCGAGACCTGTCACATCGATCAAGGTCGATGGACGCTCGATATTTTCCCGCATGAGATCGACGAGGTTTGTTCCTCCGCCAAGATAGCGGACGCCGTTACCGGCCTGTCGCAGCGCCTCGTCGGCGTTGGCGGCGCGATGATAGGTAAAGGGGATCATTCGGTGACCTCCGCAAAGGTCTCCAGGATCGCATCGACGATGCCATTATGCGCGCCGCAGCGGCACAGGTTGCCGCTCATCCGCTCACGAACCTCGTCGCGCGTCATCCCTATGTTGTCGGTGTCGAGCGCGTGCGTTACGTGACTGGGAACGCCGCGTTGCAGTTCGGCGGCCATCCCGACTGCAGAGCATATCTGTCCCGGCGTGCAATAGCCGCATTGGAAACCGTCATGCTCGACAAAGGCCTGCTGAAGCGGGTGCAGATTGTCGGCCGTTCCCAAGCCTTCGATCGTGACGATCTCCTGCCCCTCATATTGAACGGCGAGCGCGAGACAGGAAAGAATCCGCTCTCCATTCGCCAGCACGGTGCAGGCGCCACATGCACCTTGATTGCAGCCTTTCTTCGATCCGGTGAGGCCCCGATGCTCCCGCAGAAAGTCGAGGAGGGAAACACGAGGGTCTTTAGGACCCTCGGCCAAGGCGCCATTTACAAGGATGCTCATCCATCACTCCCCAAAGTCGGGTGCGTAAACGATGTAGAAATGCGCGGATCGAGGTTTCGGGCCCATCGACAGCATTTTCCAGATGCGATTGCCGATCGGCCTCTCAGCAAACAGGCTGGAAGCTACCGCCCGCATAAGCGATGATCGACATGATCGCGCCACCTTTCTGGAAGCAGAAATGCGCGGTGGCACGTCAGGAATTCAGGGCGATAGTTGACAGACCGACCAGCGGGATAGGTTCAGACCTTTGTGTCCGACTTGCCTAAGCTTGAGAGCCGTAGCCTTCCAAATGGATCCAGAATCGAATTGCTGGATCATGCGTGGAGACGCGCTAATGGTGCGTCCATGCGCAAACTCATTCTACCTCTAATCCTTCTCTCGATCACCTCGCCGGCTTTTGCCTGGGGGCCCATCGGCCACCGCGTCACCGGTGCCATTGCCGACCGGAACCTGAGCGGCCTGGCCCGCGCCAATGTCCAGCTTCTCCTGGGGGACGAAGATCTGGCACAGGCGGCGACCTGGCCGGACGACATGAAATCCGACCCTGCCGATTTCTGGCAGAAGCAGGCCAGCCCATGGCATTATGTGACCGTGCGCGAGGGCGACGCCTATACGAGCGCCGACGCGCCGCCCGAAGGCGACGCGATGAGCGCGCTCGCTCGCTTCACCGCAACCCTGCGTGATCCTAAAGCCTCAATGGACGACAAGCGCCTCGCCCTGCGCTTTGTCGTCCACATCATCGGTGACCTCCACCAGCCGCTTCATGCCGGCGGCGGCAATGACCGGGGCGGCAATGACGTGAAGGTGAGCTGGTTCGGTCGCTCGACCAATCTCCATTCGGTCTGGGACAGTGCGATGATCGAACAGCGATCGCTCTCCTATTCCGAACTCGCCGACTGGCTGGCGCGCGCGATCACGCCGCAGCAGATCATCGCCTGGAATGTTCGCGATCCAGGCACCTGGATCCGCGAGAGCATCGCGCTGCGCAAAACCATCTATCCCACCGATACCAGCCTGTCCTGGGACTATGCCTATCAGCACCGGGTCGAGCTTGATGATCGGCTCAAGCGCGGTGGTATCCGCATCGCCGCCTATCTCAACTGGGTGTTCGAGAATCCGCAGGACCAGAACCCGTCCCAGGCTCAAACTCCCCGCAAGCCCGCAAGGCACAAATGACATGCCACGCGGCACGCGGCACGAACTGATCGGCATCCTGCTTGGCGGCGATCCCTATCCCGTGCTGCGTGTCGCTGATGGCGGGAAATGGCGACTCGATTGCCCCAGATCCTGCCGGCATCTTATTGGCCAGATGGTCCGGGTCGTAGGGACGAGGTCGGATTTCGACATGCTCGATGTCGAGCAGATCGAGCCGGCCTGAGCCGTATCGGCGGCTGGCCGCCTTTCAGCGAAAATCCCTTGTCTTGACCTTGATGCCCTCTGTCGGCTGGCCCGGAATGATGCCCGAGCCCAGGCGCAGATCAGGATCGTAAAGATCGCGGGCCCCGCGCCCGAGCGGCCTGTTCACCGCATCGCGGGGATCGGGAGCCATGGCGCTTCTGACGATATCGGCGCGGCTGACCTGATAGATGCTGGCGACATCCGCCCGCTGGCCGACGCTGGCGAGGAGAGGCGAGAGATCGTCGAGCCGTTGGGCGATGAGATGGATGACCTCGCCCTCCTTCTGGACCTGACCGCGCACGCCCATCATCGAGGCGCCCAGCACCACGCGGCGATGCTTCTCGAAGAGATTGGGCCAGACGACGAGATTGGCGACATCGGTCTCATCCTCGAGCGTGATGAACATGGTGCCTTTGGCGGAGCCCGGCTTCTGGCGCAGGAGAACGAGACCGGCGAGATTGACCCATCGCCCGTCGCGAATATCCTTGAGCGCGGCGCAGGTCACCATCTTCCGGCGGGCGAGTTCGTCGCGCAGAAAGGCGAGCGGATGGGCGCGCAGCGAAAGTCCGATCGCGCGATAATCCTCCACCACCTCTTCGCCTTCGCCCATCTGCGGGAGCGCCACCTCCGGCTCGATCGCTTCGGGTCGGAGCTTGCCTGCCCTTGCGTCCGCTGCGGCAAAGAGCGGCAAGACCTCTTCGCCAAGACCCTTCACCTCCCAGAGGCCGGCGCGGCGCGAGAGCGCCAGCGAACCAAAGCCACCGGCATGGCCGATCCGGTCGAGCGCGCGGCCGCTGACGCCGGCGCGGCGCTGGATCTCCTCGACACTGGCATAGGGTTCATTGCCCCGTGCCAGGACGATCGCGGCACCGTCGGCATTTTTGAGCTCGCGCGCATAACGCAGCCCGATCCTTAACGCATGATAGCGGCCTTGCGTCGGCTCGAGCGTGCAGTCCCAGCGGCTGTGATTGACGTCGATGGGGCGGACCTCGACCCCATGCTGGCGCGCGTCCCGCACGATCTGGGCGGGCGCATAGAAACCCATGGGCTGGGCGTTGAGGAGCGCTGCGCAGAAGACGTCGGGATGATGGCATTTCATCCAGGAAGAGGCATAGGCGATGAGCGCGAAGGATGCGGCGTGGCTCTCGGGAAAACCGTAGGAGCCAAAGCCCTCGATCTGCTTGAAGGTCTGTTCGGCAAAGTCGCGCTGATAGCCGCGCGCGATCATGCCGTTGATGAGCTTGTCGCGGAAATGGGACACCCCGCCGGTCAGCTTGAAGGTCGCCATCGCCCGGCGCAGCAGATCGGCCTCCGACGGCGTGAAGCCCGCGCATTCGATCGCGACGCGCATCGCCTGTTCCTGGAAAAGGGGCACGCCCAGGGTCTTTTCCAGCACCCGGCGCAGTTCTTCGGTAGGATAGCTGATCGCTTCCTTTCCCTCGCGGCGACGCAGGTATGGATGGACCATGTCGCCCTGGATCGGGCCCGGCCGCACAATCGCCACCTCGACCACCAGGTCATAGAATTTGGTGGGCTTGATCCGCGGCAGCATCGCCATCTGCGCCCGGCTCTCGATCTGGAAGACGCCCAGCGTATCGGCCTTGCGGATCATCGCAAAGGTTTCCGGATCATCATGGGGAATGGAGGCCAGGTCCATTGCGATGCCCTTGTCATCCTCGAGCAGAGCGAAGGCGCGGCGCATGCAGCCCAGCATGCCAAGGCCCAGCACATCGACCTTCATGAAGCCGAGCGCATCGATATCATCCTTGTCCCATTCGATGATCTGGCGATCGGCCATGGCAGCGGGCTCGATCGGCACCAGTTCGTCGAGCCGTCCCAGGGTCAGCACGAAGCCGCCGGGATGCTGGGACATGTGCCGCGGCGTATTGATGAGGGTGCGGGCGAGCTCGAGCGTCAGCGCCAGCCGCTTGTCGCTCGTGTCGAGATTTAGCTCCTGCGCATGTTTCGCCTCGACGCCATCGCGCGCCCAGCCCCAGACCTGGCTTGCAAGGCCCGACAGCATGTCTTCGCTGAGCCCCAGCGCCTTGCCCACCTCGCGCACGGCGCCGCGCGCGCGAAAGCGGGAAATGACGGCGGTCAGCGCCGAACGTTCGCGGCCATAGGTTTCATAAATCCACTGGATCACTTCCTCACGCCGCTCATGCTCGAAATCGACGTCGATATCCGGTGGCTCGCGCCGCTCGGCCGACACGAAGCGCTCGAAGAGCAGTTCGGATTTGACCGGATCGATCGAGGTGATGCCGAGTACGAAGCAGACTGCCGAATTGGCGGCGCTGCCGCGCCCCTGGCATAAAATATCCTTCGAGCGCGCAAACTGGACGATCGAATGGACGGTGAGGAAATAGGGCGCATAGGCCAGATCGCCGATGAGCCTCAGCTCATGGAGAAGCTGTTCGCGGACATTGCCGGGAATCCCATGAGGATAGCGGCCTGGCGCCTTTGTCCAGGTGAGGCGCTCCAATTCCTGCTGCGGGGTAAGGCCGCTTTCCCCGATCTCGTCGGGATAGGTATAGGTGAGCTGACCAAGGTCGAAGCGGCAGGCCCGCGCAATCTCGACACTGCGGCGGAGCGGCGTCACGTCGCCCAGATAGCGGGTGAAAAGCCGCTCCATTTCCGCGACGGACTTGAGATGCCGATCGGCAAAACGCTCGCGGCGCTGCCCTAGCGTATCGACCGTGCATTTCTCGCGGATGCAGCTCACCACATCCTGCAGCAGCCGCCGCTCGGGCGCATGGTAGAGAATGTCGCCGGTGGCGACGGTCTGGACCCCGGCGCGCGCGGCGAGGCGGGCAAGATCGCGCAGTCGGATCGCATCTCGGGGCCGGCGCCGGATCGAAAGGGCGAGATAAGCGCGGGCCCCGAAGATCGAGCCAAGCCGGTCGAGCGCCTCCTCGCACGCTGCACCGGCGCGGTCGGGCACCAATATGCCGATCGCTCCTTCCCCCCAGTCCGCCACGTCCGACCAGTCGAGATGGCAGCTGCCCTTGCCGCCACGGGCCTTGCCGATGCTCAAAAGTCGGCAGAGCCGCGAATAGGCCTCGCGGTCGGTGGGATAGACGAGCAACGAGGTGCCGCAGACAAGGTCCAGCCGGCAGCCTATGATAGCCCGGCAGCCTGTGACCTTCTGCGCGTCCCAGGCCCGCACGGCGCCGGCAAGACTGTTGCGATCGGTGACACCAAGCGCGGGCAGTCCCAGTAGCGCGGCGGCCGAGAACAGCTCCGCGGGGCTGGAGGCACCGCGCAGAAAGGAGAAATGGGTGGTAACCTGCAGCTCGACATAGCGGGCGCCCTCAAGATCATCCGCCTGTTCGTCCCCGAGATCATCCTCGGACATCATGCAAAGGCACCATGGATGAACCAGCGCATCGGGCCGGTGGACGCCTGTTCGCCATCGCCCATGCGGAACAGCCAGTAACGCGCGCCGCTTGACGTCTCGACCTGGAAATAATCCCGCACGGCATAGGGCGTATCCGCCTCATGACCGCCCTCGCGCCACCATTCGCCATGCAGGCGCTCGGGCCCATCGGCCTGGGCGATCCGGTAACGCCGACCCCGCCAGACGAACATGGCGGGCGGATGATCGGGCAGCATTGCCATGACGTCGACGGGTTCTGGCGGAACCAGCATGCGGGCGGGCCGGGGGAGATCATCGGCCCAGCCAGCGCCACCGGCCGATGACAAGGGCGCAACATGCGCGACTTCACGCTCGGGCATGCTGCTCGCGCGCGGCGCGGAGCGATAGAGGCTACGCGCGCCAAAGCGATTGGCGAGCGTATCGACGATCGCGGTAAGATCCGGGCCGCGCTCCTCGCCAGCCAGGACGCTCCCGACCTGGGCGGCCGCCATGGGCTGGGTGAGAGACGCGATCAGCGCCATCGCCTCGATCCCCATGCCCGGATCGATCGTCTCGATCTTCTGGGAGAGCAATTTCGCCAGATGGCGTACATCGCGCGAGGGGGAGGCAGTCCCGACCCGCACGGCCTGTCTGGCACCATCGACCCGCTCGAAATGAAGATCGAGCCGGCGCGCGCCTGTGCCCGCGCGCAGCAGGAGGCGGGCAAGATCGGCGCAGAGGTCGGCGATGACCTGGGCGATGGCATCGGCAGTGCCAATCGGTTCGAGCAGGCTGCGCCGGACGCGCGGCAAGCTGGCGCGGTAGATCGGATCGATGGGTTCGGGCACCTGGCCCAAGGCCTGGTCGAGGCGCTTGTAGAGCTGGCGGCCGAATCGCTTGGCGAGCGGCGCACGCGGCGCGGCGATCAGCTGCTCGATGCGCTCGAACCCCATGCGGCGCAGTTCGCTCGCGACGCCCGGCTCGATGCGCAGCGCGGTGACCGGCATGATCGAGAGCGCGGCGCGCGTGGCGCCGGGCTCGATGATGTTCGGCCGTCCTGATGGCACAAACCGTGCCACCGCATGGGCGCAACCGGGCGTGTCGGCGACCGCGACCTGGCAGGCGAGGCCCGAGCCACTGACCCGGCGCATCATGTCCTTGAGGAGTGGCACTTCGCCCTCGAAGAGATGGGCGCAGCCGGTAATGTCGATCCACAGGCCATCAGGTGGATCGGGCGCGACGATCGGAGAATAGCGCTTTCCCGCCCACAGAGCGAGCCGGCGCAGGCCCTCAAGATCGCCCTCGGGATCGGCATCCACCACGTCCAGCTCCGGCGCCAGCGACCGGGCACGCGTTACCGTCATGCCGCCGGCTATGCCAAGCCGGCGCGCCTCCTCGTCCACGGCCGCGATCAGGCGGCGGCCATGGTCGACATGGGCGGTGACGAGGGGCGGTGCGCCGCCTTCAGGCGGCCTGCCGGCTTTGCGACGGATACGATCCGTCGACCAGCGCGGCAGGAACAGCGAGACAACCCGTCTCATCGCTTCCCTCTACGGTCCAGATTTGGGGTTCGGTGCCGCGCGCGCGCTCAAGCGCCAGCGACCAGCGCGGACGCGCGAGACCGGGAAAGCCCAGCGTCGGGCTGGGCACGGCCCGCACCCGCCAGCGGGTCAGCGCGGCGCTGCCCTCGGCCTGGCTTTCAGGGGGCATGGCGCGGCGAAAGACCATGGCCAGCACGCCCGATTGTTCGGCTGCCAGCTGCAGCCGGCGCGAAGCGGTCAGCGACATTTTCCTGAGTTCCCCGACGACGCCGCCAAGGCCGGGGTGACGCAGGCATTCCTCCATGGCGATAAGGACATTGGTGTCATTGCCCGCTTCCACGAAGATGACCCGATCGGGGTGGAGCCCGGCGAGATGCAGGGCCGGCGAAAACAGGTCGCGCCAGTGGAGGCACCAGATGATCTGGCCCTGCGACCGCGCGAGAATACCGGCCAGGAAAATGGTCGCGGCTGCATCGTCGGCAAGGTCCGGACTGCCGGCAACCTCATGGAGCGCGCCGGTCGCTATGCCGCCGCCCGGCAGATGATGGTCGATGGCCTCGATGCCGAAGGGAAGCACCGGATGCCGACCGCCCACGGCTTCCACCTGCGCGATACGCGCACGCAGCTCGTCGAGGATGGCGGTTTTTGACATGGAGGCAGGGACTCGAAAATATGTTCCCCATTTGTTCGCTCCAATCCTACGCCAGAGTCAATGGCATTTCGTTCTTCATATGTTCTATGTTAAGACGATGGCTTCGAGTCCCTCAAGGAGATGAGGTTATGTCACGGCTGCATTGCGCGCGAGCGAGCATCGCCGAGATTGCCACGCATTTCGGGATCGATCCCTTGCCCTCGATCACGGTGCCCGAGGAGACAGTCGAAGGGCTGCCGGGGCTGGTTGTCTTCGAGAAGGGCGGCCGGCGCCTCTTGCGGTCCATGACATGGGGTTTTCCGCGCCTGACCAAGGATATGCGCGCGCGCGGCGAAGAAGCGGGGCGTATCGGCCTTGTCGCAGATCTCACCAACCCAATGTGGGAAGAGATGGTGGTCGATCCGCGCTATCGCTGCCTCATCGTGCTCACCCATTTTGCCAATCCCGATGGCGTGCCCGGTGCCAAGACCAGGACCTGGTTTTCGGTGAAGCGCCAGCCGATCATTGCCTGGGCCGGCTTCTGCCGAAACCTGCTGAGCGAGGGGCCGGTCTATGCCGGCATGACGATGGAAGCCAATGCCGCGATTCCGCCGACCAACGACCGGATGCCGGTGCTGCTTGATCCCCATGACTATGACGCCTGGCTGCATGGCGGCATCCAGGATGTGATCCGGTTCCAGTTCCGTTCGCCCTTTGCGGCAGAACGGATGGAGGTGCAGCAAACCGAGGATAGCTGGCGCAGCAAGGCGCCGCCGCCCGGAACGCAGGCGCAGGCGCTTTTGCTGTAGTCGGGGCGAGAAATTTGCCGGCTATCCTGCCAGACAGGCGGCTTTCCCGTCTTTCGCGCCATGATAGGATGAAGCTGGAATCGCCAACTGCTCCAGCCGCTTCATTCGAACAGGAGGTCAGCCATCTGCAATCTCTACACCGAGCGTCTGAGCGCTGCCGAGGTGGCCGCCCATTTTGGCGTGGCAAATCCGGTCATGTCCAATGCCGGTGACGAGGTCTATCCCGGCACGCCGGGCCTCGTGATCCGGGAGGAAGCCGGGCAGCGCATCATGCAGTCGATGACCTGGGGCTTCCCGTTGCGCCTCAAGGGCATGGCGCCGACGGCAAAGCCCAAGCCTGTCAACAATATTGCCGATCTCGCCAAGCCGATGTGGAAAGGCCTGGCGGCCAAGCCGCAATGGCGCTGCCTCATCCCGCTGACGGCCTTTGCCGAAGCGGAGGGTCAAAAGGGCGCCAAGACGCGGACCTGGTTCAATGTGAAGGGACAGCCGATCTTTGCATGGGCGGGGCTATGGCGCGTGAGCGATGAATGGGGCCCTGTCTATTCGGGCGTAATGACCGATTGCAACGAAGCCATCCGGCCTGTGCATGATCGCATGCCGGTGCTTCTCATGCCGGAAGACTATGAGCGGTGGCTTCACGGCTCATTTGATGACGCCGTGTCATTTCAGGACCGCTGCTTTCCCGATGCGTTGATCGAGATGACGCGCACCAGCGAGCTCTGGGTGAAGAAGAAGGCGGTGGCCGAGGCTCCGTCACTCCTATGACCCGGGAGATGGAACGGTGGGCCGCCGCTCTCGCCATTGATCGCCAATATGGCACCGGAGCAGCGGAGTTCATCGCAGGGCGCGTGAAAGCCCTTGCCATTGCGGGGGATGAGGCTGGCGTGCTTCGCTGGCTTGCGATCGCAGACTGCCTTGACGCTCTTGCCGCTGGCGGCACCATCCAATGACATGATTGGCCGCATTTGGGGCCAGCCGCCGAACCGGTATCAACTGCCGCCAATGGCTCCGGCACGAAGAATCGTCGACGATATTGGCCGTGTGCGATCAGCGTCCTACGCCAGCGCCTGTCTTTCTTCGCCACAGCTTCATGATCGCAGACATCTGTTGAAACCCGCCATTTTCTGCGTCTCTTAATCATCCCATCGGCGGTCCGGCATCGCCATCAGATGGGAAAAAGCATGTCTGAGACCGCGACAATAGCTGTCAGAAAGCCCCAGCGCAGCGCGCGCATGCTGCAGACAGCCTTGGGGCCTCATATCGGGCGGTGGCTCCAGGATCCGGCCGTCATCGAGGTCATGCTCAATCCGGACGGTCACCTCTGGGTAGATCGGCTGGGCGAGGGCATGTACGACAGCGCCATCAGGCTGGCACAAGAGGATGCAGAACGCATCATTCGCCTCATCGCCCATCATGTCGGCGTGGACGCACATTCAGGATCGCCGCGCGTGTCGGCAGAGTTGCCGATAACGGGAGAGCGGTTCGAGGGGCTGCTCCCACCGATTGTCAGGGCGCCGACCTTCGCCATTCGCAAGCCAGCGACCGCGATCTTCACGATCGACGACTATGTCGCAGCGCAGGTGATCACGCATGAACAGGCGACAGTGCTGCGGCGTGCTGTTGCCGACCGTGCCAATATCATCATCGCGGGCGGCACGGGGTCGGGCAAGACGACGCTGGCCAATGCCCTTCTCGCCGAAATCGCCAAGTCGCCGCATCGGGTCGTCCTCATCGAGGATATGCGTGAGCTGCAATGTGCCTCGCCCAATCTGGTCGCCATGCGGACGAGGGATGGCATAGCATCGCTGCAGGATCTGGTGCGCTCGGCCTTGCGTCTGCGCCCTGACCGCATCCCGATTGGCGAAGTACGCGGGGCAGAGGCGCTCGATCTGCTCAAGGCCTGGGGAACCGGCCATCCCGGCGGCATCGCGACGCTTCATGCCGGTTCCGCCCTCGGCGCGCTCCGCCGGCTCGAACAGTTGATCCAGGAAGTGGTCGCGACGGTGCCCAGCGCACTCATCGCAGAAACCGTCAATCTCATCGCGGTCCTTGATCGCAATGCCCAGGGCCGACGCCTCACCGAACTGGCCTGGGTGACAGGCCTTGATTCCGCGACCGGCAATTATCGCCTGATTTCCCATGCCTCCAGCTCAGGAGAAGATTCATGACCCATTCCCTCAATCGCTGCGCCTCGCGGATGCGTGCCATGCCCACCGCAGCCTGCATCGCCTTGATGCTGATAGCGGCACCAGCAAATGCCAGCGGCTCGTCCATGCCATGGGAGGCACCGCTCCAGTCGATCCTCCAGTCGATCGAAGGGCCGGTTGCCAAGATCATCGCGGTCATCGTCATCATCGTCACGGGGCTCAGCCTTGCCTTTGGCGACACATCGGGTGGCTTCAGGCGGTTGATCCAGATCGTCTTCGGCCTCTCGATCGCCTTTGCAGCATCGAGCTTCTTCCTGTCCTTCTTCAGCTTCGGCGGCGGGGCGCTCATCTGATGCAGGACCATGACACCACGCCCGGCTTCCATGCGCCTGTCTATCGGGCGCTGGGCGAACCGATATTGCTGGGCGGGGCGCCGCGCTCGCTGGCGATCGTCAATGGTACGCTGGCAGGTGCGGTCGGACTTGGTCTTCGGCTCTGGATATTGGGCCTCGCCCTGTGGGCCATCGCCCATTTCCTCGCCGTCTGGGCCACGCGCAACGACGCACAGTTCGTGGATGTGACCCGCCGCCATCTCAAATATCCCGGATGGATGCAGCCATGATGTCATTGCGGGAATATCGATCGACGTCGGCCTGCCTGGCAGACTTCCTGCCTTGGGCGGTGCTGGCGGCACCGGGCATCGTCCTCAACAAGGATGGGTCGTTCCAGCGTACGGCCAGGTTCCGGGGCCCGGATCTCGACAGCTCGACGCCCGCAGAACTTGTTGCCGTCGCGGCGCGCATCAACAATGCGCTGCGACGTCTGGGATCAGGCTGGGCTGTGTTCGTGGAAGCGCAGCGTCTGCCCGCGCAAGCCTATCCCCAAGGCCTGTTCTGCGACCGGGCATCGGCTCTGGTGGACATGGAGCGCCGCGCGCAGTTTCGCGAGGCCGGCGTCCATTTCGAGAGCTTCTATTATCTGACCCTGCTCTGGCTGCCGCCGGCCGAGGAAATCTCGAGGGCGGAATCCTGGCTTTACGAAGGGCAAGTGAAAGGCGCACTCGACCCACTGACCCACCTGCGAAATTTTGCCGACCGGACAGATCGGCTGATCCATCTGCTCGACGGCTTCATGCCTGAAGCGCGATGGCTCGACGATGGCGAGACGCTGACTTTCCTCCACAGCTGCATTTCGACGCGGCACCAGCGGGTTCGCGTTCCCGAAACACCGGCCTATATCGATGCGCTTCTTGCCGATGAGGGCCTGTCCGGCGGTTTCGAGCCGCGCCTTGGCGACCATTATCTGCGCACCCTCACCATCACCGGTTTTCCGACGTCGACCTTCCCCGGTCTCCTGGACGAGCTTAACGCGCAGGCCTTTGCCTATCGCTGGTCGACCAGAGCGATCATGCTCGACAAGAATGATGCGACCAGATTGCTGACCCGAATCCGGCGGCAATGGTTTGCCAAGCGCAAGTCTCTTGCCGCAATCCTCAAGGAGGTGATGACGAACGAGCAGTCTGTCCTGCTCGACAGCGACGCTGCGAACAAGGCCGCTGACGCAGACATGGCGCTCCAGGCGCTGGGCGCCGATCATGCTGGCATAGCCTATGTAACGGCGAGCGTAACGGTATGGGACCGTGATCCGACCGAGGCATCGCACAAGCTGCGGCTGGTGGAAAAGGTGATCCAGGGGCGTGACTTCACTTGTTCGATCGAGCGCGTCAACGCCGTCGAGGCATGGCTGGGTGGCCTGCCTGGCCAGGTTTACGCCAATGTCCGCAAGCCTCCCATAACCACGCTCAACCTTGCGCACCTCATTCCGCTGTCCGCGGTGTGGGCAGGCGCCGCGCGCGACGAACATCTCGATGGTCCGGCGCTTCTCTACGGCAAGACCGAGGGATCCACACCCTTCCGCCTCTCACTTCATGTTGGCGATGTCGGGCACACCCTCGTCATCGGCCCTACCGGCGCAGGCAAATCGGTACTGCTCGCCATGATGGCCATGCAGTTCCGTCGCTATGCCGGTAGCCAGATATTCGCCTTCGATTTTGGCGGGTCGATCCGCGCCGCCATCTTAGCAATGGGCGGAGACTGGTGCGATCTAGGGGGCCAGATTGATGCAGGTCAGGACGCCAGCCCAAGGATTGCACTTCAGCCACTGGCTCGGATCGACCAGCCGGCTGAACGAAGCTGGGCTGCGCAATGGATTGCTGCTCTTCTTGGAACGGAAGGCATTGCGCTCGATCCGGCCGACAAGGATCATCTCTGGACGGCGCTCAATTCGCTGGCATCGGCCCCGATCGCCGAGCGCACGCTGTCGGGTCTGGCAGCGCTCCTGCAGACACAGCGCCTCAAACAAGCTCTGATCCCCTATTGCGAGGGAGGCTCCTGGGGCAATTATCTCGATGGAGAAAGCGAAAATCTGGGATCGGCATCGGTCCAGGCTTTCGAGATCGAAGGTCTGGTCGGCTCCTCTGCCGCAGCGCCCGTGCTGGCCTATCTTTTTCACAGGATCGAAGCACATCTCGATGGTCGTCCGACCCTCATCCTGATCGATGAAGGCTGGCTGGTGCTCGATCATCCGCAATTTGCCGAGCAACTGCGCGAATGGCTCAAGACCTTGCGCAAGAAGAATGCGAGCGTGGTGTTTGCCACCCAGAGTCTTTCGGACATTGATGGCTCCGCGATTGCGCCGGCCATTATCGAAAGCTGCCCAACCCGTATCTTCCTGCCCAATGAGCGCGCCCTAGAGCCGCAGATCACGCAGATATATTCTCGCTTCGGCCTCAATGATCGCCAGATCGAGATATTGAGCAGGGCGACGCCCAAGCGCGACTATTATTGCCAGTCCCGGCACGGCAATCGTCTGTTCGAGCTCGGTCTGGGTGAGGTCGCGCTCGCCTTCACCGCCGTCTCTTCCAAGCAGGATCATCGCTCGATCAGCGACATCCTCGATCTGGTCGGACGGGAGCAGTTTGCCTCCAGATGGCTGACACAAAGGGGCCTGGACTGGGCGGCAGACCTTCTCGCGCACATCGATATCGCGCCACCGGTGGATCCTGAGCCGCAGATCCCTGCCCATGTCGAGGAGGCTGCGCAATGAAGAAGCGCTTTGTCCTGATCGCTCTGATGGCGCCGATGGCAATCATGATCCCGCCGGCTGCGCATGCTCTGGTGGTCTATGATCCGACCAACTATGCCTCCAACGTCCTGCAGGCGTCCCGGGCACTCCAGCAGATCAACAATCAGATTCAGCAGATCCAGAACCAGGCCACATCGCTTCTCAATGAGGCAAGGAATCTGACGAGCCTTCCGCTTTCGACATTGTCGACACTCCAGGCACAAATAGGCCAGACCCGTCGCCTGCTCGCGAGTGCGCAGCGCATCGCCTATGATGTGCAGGACGTCCAGAATGTCTTTGCAACCCGCTACTCGGGCGCCGTGCTGCGCGGCGATGCTGCCCAGATGGTCGCGAATGCCGACGCCCGCTGGCACGATAGCGTCGACGCGTTACAGGATGCCATGCGCGTACAGGCCGGCGTCGTCGGCAATCTTGAGGGCGCGCAGTCGAGCATGGAGCGCCTGATGGAAGCGAGCCAATCAGCAACCGGCGCCTTGCAGGTCGCACAAGCGGGAAACCAGATGTTGGCGCTCCAGGCTCAGCAGCTTGCCGATCTGACGGCAATATCTGCGGCACAAGGCCGGGCTCAGGCGCTGGCGGCCGCGCAGCAGGCGGCGGTCGAAGCGGAGTCGCGCGAGCGTTTCCGTCGGTTCCGAGGCAATTGACATGCGGCGGCCGGGCATTGCCATATTATGCTGCGCTGCTGCGGGAATGATCGTTGCGCTGACAATGGTCATGGCGCGCGAACGAGCGGCCGAACCATCAGCCACGGTCCGTCCACAGGAGGCCAATCCTCCTGCCGCGCCTATCCCGCCCCAGTGCCGCACGGTCGCGCAGCCGGACGCGGCATGCCTGGCGATCTGGGAAGAGAGGCGACGCCGCTTCTTTGCGTCGGATCGTCAGCCATGACTGACACAGACGTCATCGACGAGTTCCTCCTCGTCTTCACCACCTATATCGATAGCGGTTTCGGCTTGCTGGGTGGTGAGGTCGGCTTCCTCTCCTCGAGTCTCATCGTCATCGATGTGACGCTTGCAGCCCTGTTCTGGGCTTGGGGCGCCGACGAGGATATCCTCCAGCGTCTTGTCCGAAAGACGCTCTATATCGGTCTGTTCGCCTTCATCATCGGCAATTTCTCAACGCTTGCGACAATCCTGTTCCAGAGTTTTGCGGGATTAGGGCTCAAGGCTTCGGGAAGCGGACTGGCTATCGGCGATTTTCTGAGACCCGGTACGGTTGCCGCCACTGGCCTCGATGCCGGCGCGCCGCTGCTCGATGCGACGGCCGACCTGTTGGGTCCGGTCGGTCTCTTCACCAACTTCGTCCAGATCATGATCCTGCTCCTTGCCTGGCTGATCGTCGTGCTCGCCTTCTTCATCCTCGCGATCCAGATTTTCGTGACGATCGTGGAGTTCAAGCTGGTGACGCTCGCGGGCTTTGTCCTGCTCCCCTTCGCCTTTTTTGGTCGAACTGCGTTCATGGCCGAGCGCGTGCTCGCGCATGTGATCTCGTCCGGGATCAAACTGCTTGTCCTTGCGGTGATAACCGGGATCGGAACGAGCTTGTTCGCACGCTTTACGACCGCTGGCATCCCCGCCGAACCGGACCTGGCACAGGTGATGTCGATAGCCCTTGCTGCACTGACGCTCTTGGGGCTGGGCATTTTCGGTCCCGGCATAGCCAATGGGATCGTCTCGGGCGGTCCGCAGCTTGGCGCCGGGAGCGCAGCGGGTACGGCGGTCGCAGCGGCGGCGACCCTGGCAGCTGGCGGCGCGGGTGGAAGGCTGGCAGCCGGCGCCATCGGAAGCGCGGCAGGCAGCGCGGCAGCGAGCGGCGCCCGGATCGCTGGCGCTGCAACACGGGCCTATTCAGCTGGCGCCAGTGGGAAATCCGGTGCGTCCGCGGTGGGCGGTGGTCGGGCAGAGGTCGCAAAGAGCGCTGCGGCATCGCTTGCCTCGCCGCTGCGCAACAGCGCCGCTGGTCTCAAGGATGGTTTTGCACAAGGGCGTTCAGGCGCCACAGGACAGTCTTCAGGCGCGATCGCCCAGGATGGCGCTGGCCATGTGCCGCATTGGGCGATGGCTATGAAGCGACGCCAGATGATCAGCCATGGCGCCACCGTCGCCAGCCAGACGCTCAAAAGCGGCGACAGCCATGGTGGCGGCGCCGGCCCGGATATCAGCGAAAGGAACTGACATCATGTTCCAGCGAACATCGGTCCATTATGGAAAGTCGCCCGCAGCAGTGACCCCATATCAGCGGGCCGCTCAAGTCTGGGATGACCGGATTGGGTCGTCACGCGTGCAGGCGCGCAACTGGCGCCTGGCATTCTTCGCCAGCCTGGCTCTCTCCACGACGATGAGCATCGGGCTGCTGTGGCAAATGGCGCGCGGAACCGTGACGCCCTGGATCGTCGAGGTCGACAAGCTTGGCCAAGCGCAGGCGGTGGCACCCGCAACGCGCGACTATCGCCCGACGGATCCCCAGATCGCCTTTCATCTCGCCCGCTTTGTCGAGCAGGTCAGGAGCCTGCCGACGGATCCCATCATCCTGCGTCAGAACTGGCTGCGCGCCTATGACTTCACGACCGACAGGGGGGCGGCAGCACTGAGCGAATATGTGCGGCGCGATGATCCTTTCACCAAGGTCGGGCGAATTCAGGTGGCAGTCGAGATATCGAGCGTCATCCGCGCCTCGGATGACAGCTTCAGGATCGCCTGGGTCGAACGACGCTATGAGCAGGGCATATTGAGCGACACCAGCCGATGGTCGGCAATCCTGACCGTGGCACTCCAGCCTCCTCAATCCGAGGACGTCCTCACCAGAAACCCGCTCGGAATCTTCGTCGATGCCCTCAACTGGTCAAAGGAGTTCGGACAGTGACAAAGCCTCGCCCCTCCCTGGTTGCCGGCGGTGCCGTCCCCTTGCTGGTCGCGTTCATGGTCGCGCCTCTGTCGATGGCGCCCGCATATGCGCAGGACAGCGGAGAAATGGCAGCGGCAAAGCGCTCCTCCAGCAACGCCACAATCAAAGTCGTGCCACTTCCGGTGCCCATGCCACTGCCGGGGCAGCTCAAGCCTGTGCCGCATGTCGTCCGGACGCTTCCGGCTGCGCCTCAGCGGGATGTGAAATCAGCCAACACAGCGGCTCGTATCCAGCCCAGCCAGGGCGATTATGTGAATGCTATGCAGCGCTATGCATTCGCAGATGGAGCGCTCTATCAGGTCTATGCTGCGCCCGGGCAAGTTACCGACATCATGCTACAGGAAGGCGAGGAACTTGTAGGCGCCGGTCCGATCGCCGCCGGCGACACTGTACGCTGGATCATCGGGGATACGGTGAGCGGGAGTGGCTCCTCGCTGCGCGTTCATGTGCTGGTGAAGCCGACGAGAGGCGATATCGCCACCAACCTCATCATCAACACGAACAGACGCACCTACCATCTCGAACTGAACGGGACGCCATCGACCTACATGTCATCGGTGTCCTGGACTTATCCACAGGATGCGCTGTTCGCATTGAAAGCTGCAGCGGCGCAGGAAAGCCGCAATGCGCCGGTCGCGACGGGGTTGGATCTGGCATCCCTGAACTTCCATTACCAGATAAAAGGGGATCTGCCTGCCTGGCGCCCGCTGCGTGCGTTTGACGATGGCCGTCAGGTCTTGATCGAGTTTCCCTCGGACATCGCGACCGGAGAAATGCCACCGCTTTTTGTTACGGGTTCGTCAGGATCAGCCGAGCTTGTTAATTACCGTGTGCAGGGGCACTTCATGATCGTCGATCGCCTTTTCAGCGCAGCGGAACTGAGGCTTGGGGACAAGAAAACCAGCAAACTGGTGCGCATCGAACGGATCGATCCGAAGCCAGTTCATCGGGCAAGCCGATGATGAGCAGCGTGGAGAATAGCAGCAAGCCGGGCGACAAGGTCGAGGACCAAGTCGCGATCGATAAACACGACGACATCGCGCCCTCCAATGTATCAAAAGGCAAAAATTCTGAGGCGCTTGCGTTGCGGGCGGCCTCGCCGCCGGCCATGCGTCTGTCCCGGAAAGCGATCGGGCTTCTGGCGGCCGTCAGTTGCATCTGCATTGCCGGAACATTGATCTATGCCCTGCGGCCAAAGACGATCGACGGCGTCGAAAACATACCGGTCTCGCACGGCCGCATCAAAGCCGAAACCATTGTCTCAGCACCAGACGACTATTCTAAAATTCCCAAATTGGGGGTGCCATTGACCGACGCCCCGGGACAGCCGCTGCTTGAAGCGCAACAACAGCCAAGTCTGACGAACCCCGGCCGCTCGCCACCCAGCGATGAGCGCCTGACGGCGCGCCAGCATGAGCGGGAGCGCCAGAGGAGCATGCGTGAGGCCGCGCTATCGAGCAGATTGTTTCTTGCCTCAGCGCCGACGGTTGCAAGGGCGAAGGAACCGGACGGCGTGCTGCCAGCGGAGGCCAGAGCGCCCCAGGACCCGAGGGTAGAAGCTGAAAGCCAGCCCCTCCAGTCCCGAACCACCGATACGAATAGGCGCACGTTTCTGGCGCCGGTCGCTATCGCCGAGGCAAGCACACAGCGCGTTGCGAATTCGGCATCGCCCTATGTCGTGCAGGCGGGCAATGTCATTCCCGCTGCGCTGATCACAGGCATCCGATCCGATCTTCCCGGCCTTATCACCGCGCAGGTGACGGAAAATGTTTATGATAGCCCGTCGGGCCAGATCCTGCTCATCCCGCAAGGGTCTCGGCTGATCGGCGAATATGACAGTGCGACCGCAGCGGGACAGCAGAGGATATTGATCGCCTGGGACCGCCTGATTTTTCCCGACAGCCGTTCGATTCTGCTCGACCGACTTCAGGGCGCCGATCAGTCCGGCAGGTCGGGCCTGCAGGATGGTGTGGACAATCATTGGGCCGGCTTGCTCGGCGCAGCATTCATCTCGACCCTATTGAACGTGGGGACCGAGGTCATGGCCGACGATGACGGAAGTCTCGTGCGAGCGCTGCGATATGGCACGCAGGACAGCATCAGTCAGGCAGGCCGACAGACCATCGGGCGGCAACTGACGATTCCCCCGACACTCACCATCAGACCTGGCCATCCTCTGCGCGTGATGGTGAAGCGAGACATCATACTGGAACCATGGGAAGGGCAAAAGTGATGGGCAAACTCAAGCTAGGACCGATCGAGGATGATAAGCCAGTCAAAATCTCGGTCGAACTTTCCGCCGCGGTACATCGGGATCTGATGGCTTATGCGCGCATCCATGCCAGCGACACCGGACTGACCCATCCCATGGCAATTGAGCGATTGATCGGCCCGATGCTGGAGCGTTTCATGGCCAGCGATCGGGGTTTCAGAAGAGGATGATGCCCAAACGGCCTCCGACAAACTTTTGCGTGATAAAATAATCCCAAGAAATGAGTCTGGTGCAGCAGGTTACTCTCCAGCAATCAGACTCTCACTTTTTCCCTGCCGCAACCGATGATGGGAGGTGTGAGCATCAGGATGCGCCATTTGCACTGCCTCCAAGCAGTGACCTGAGCCTTTCGACCGGTTGGCCAGGCTTCATAACAAGCGGCAAGTGAGGATGCCGCGCTTGCAGTTCTGGAGGAAGTCCGGCAGCACTGTACACTAGGAACGGTATTGCGCTTTCTATCAGCAAAAGTGCTAGAGGCGTCACATCGCGATCCCGAAGATTTGCATCAACGATGGCAGCGTCAATCTTGGCCTGGGTAAGGAAATTGACGGCTTCACTGACGGCTGAAAACGGCCCGACAACTGTACCGCCTACGGCTTCTACATTTTCGCAAAGCGCCATTGCAATAAGCGGATCATCCTCGACGATCAGCACGCAGAATCCTGATAGCATATGTTCTCCCCTTGCAGCGGGAGCACAATGTCTCTCAGTCGATGATGCGCCGAACATGTCACCGATAGGCTGTAAGCGGATTGATATGGATTAAGTTCCGAAATTCATTTTATATTTCAGCGACTAATCGTGGTGCCCCTATATTGTTGGTCGAGACGCATTGGCTATTCCCCGCCAAATCGCAGTCTCCAAGGCTACACCGTGCGGTATAGCCTTCCTTGCCATGCCTCCAAAAGGCAGGCATGGTTCCGTGTCACCGCGTAATCGACGCCACTTCGGTTTACGGCGCGCTTGATCCAGAACGCGACAGGAATTCCATGAACTATAGCGGAACGCGCATTGCGCGGTCGTCGCCCCCTGCCTGCAATGGCAGAGGCGCATCCCCAGAAAGGAAAGGAGTACAGGAAAACGGGGCAGGATCGGACAAAAGCCTCCCGATAATTACGGTCGATATTGCCGATATTCCCGGCGGTGGCCAGCTTCACCTCCTCCAGTGTGGGACAGAGTTCTCGATCCAGTTTGGCGATGATGAGTTGATGGGCAGCCGGGATCATGAATCCGAAAAGGCTCTCGCAAGGCTGACCCAAGAGCGTCTTGCTCAGCGCGATGTCGATATTTTGATTGGCGGCCTCGGCATGGGCTTCACGCTCGGGGCTGCGCTCGACGCCTGGTCACAAAGCGCGACCATCACGGTTGCCGAGCTCGTGCCCAAAATCATAAGCTGGGCGAACGGACCTTTAATGCACTTGTTCGGTACCAATCTGACAGATCCGCGAGTCAGAATTCAATTGGCCGACGTGTTTGATGTCATTACCCATGAGAAGGATCGCTTCGATGCCATTCTGCTCGACGTCGATAATGGTCCAGACGGTTTCATCAGGAAAAGCAACGACAGGCTTTATTCGACCGACGGCTTGGAAATGGCCTATGCGGCACTGAAACCGGGCGGCCTACTGTCGATATGGTCAGCCTACAGCGATGACGCATTTGCCGAAAGGCTGGAGCAGGCCGGATTCTGTCTGGATGAGATTTTGCTGCCAGCCTTTAGCGGCAGCGCCGAACGCTGGCACAATATCTGGTTCGCAGCCAAGGCCGGGGCCTGCCAGTCCGTACCAGCCTTGCAAGCATGAGACCAAGCCTGCCAGGCTTCCATTCGCTACAGCGCGCGACCGGGCTTGGCAGGCATCGTCGTTCTCAGGTCAGTAAACCGGAGAATCCCATTTGATTTGTCGTGATGGCACTTGGCCGGGTTAGTTCAGAATTGCCACTGCTGTAGAGGCGATGAAGCCTCTTCGCGTTGCAACACGGAAATGATCTTCGCATAGGCACGAGCCAAATCCTCGTGCCTTGCTCTGATCGCAGGATTCTCCGCAAGCTCAGCATGCTTCAACTCGGCCAATCTCCGGCGGTTAAGATAGTCGAACCGACCCATGGCCATATTCATCGTGCTGACGGCGGATGGTGGCGGGCCACATGCGATCGGGAGCGTGTGACAGAACCTTCAATCAGCTTACCCTTCATCAAAACGCGAAGTGCATCGGCATCCCGTGGGTCAAGGAGAACGATCCGCACGCCGCCAGAGTCGAGCACTTCGAGAACCGAAATCCTGAAGCCGTTTTTTTGGCAGACCAGCCGCACGGCGTCGGCTGACTCCATGATGTTTATGGCCCTGCTCATATCCGACCATCCCGCTGGTCATTCAAAGCGAAAGGGGCTGAACCATCGGGACGCTCCGATCGATAGGGGTGCACATGCTCTCGAATGCGCTGCGCATAACGGTTGGCCAAACGCTGATGCGCATGGGAGGCTGCGCGGCAATGCGCGCTTTGGGCACGCAGCAACTCTTCCTGCTCGCGCTTGAGTAAATAATTTAGATCTTCCACGGATGGGCTCCCTCAGCTGGCAAGCGGGAGCACGTTGGTCTCTCTGTCACGGCGAATGCTTGCAGCAAATTTCGCGCAATGATTGTGTTTATCAAATAATATTATTAAAGTCTATGGCTAAATCCGAAATCAAACGCAAAATCTTTGTAATTATTGTGTCGATATGACAATGATATCTCATGGAATATAATTCATGATACTCGGAATGAAATTGGTAAAAATCCAAAAGATATTTTGTCAAAAAAGCGACATTGCAACATGATTTCTTCGGTGAGAATTATATAACATAAGATGATTTATGAATTATCATTCACCGATCATTAAATCGTTAGAGCCATTCAATATGCCGCTCCTCCTCCCTGTTTGAGAATTCGGCACAATTGGTGGTCAGAAAATGTGCTCGCTCCCTAACCGCTGACAGCGAATGCAGTACCCGCCCATGACCATGGATTGCCTGGCGGGCTGCCTTCCCTGCCCATCCACGCCTGTTTTGCCGCCGGCCGAATGGAACTGCCTTCATACCCATCGCCCTGACAGTGGAGATGACGGTGCTGGACTGCATCCCAAGCTTGTTGGCTTATGGTCGGGGTTCCGCATATTCATCAGCGCGACCTTGCGCTGTTCGTGACCCAGCCCTTGGCTATCGGGCAACGATGCGCGGATGCTTAAGCGCAAAGACATCAATGATAAATCTGACAATATCTATCAGAGTTTTTCGAGAAATCGCTTTACCGCCTCAAGCCCCGAAGAGCTTTTTACCGCGATATCTAGTGGTCGGCCGCCGAGGCTGGACTCTTCGCCGTTCAGAAATGCGATGGCGCCCTGAGAGCCTAATCGGGCTATGGCAAGTTCAAGAATATGCCCTTGGCGCTCGATCTGATCCGAAGATAAATATGGACCGTCGAACCGCCTTCCAGCCCGCTTAATCAAGATGCTCATCCTTTTTTCGCATCTTGTCGAGCGCTTGTCTTTTGCGGTCGATCTGGACCAGCAAAGCGCGATCAGACATGATCTGCCATGCAGCTTTTGACCGCAGGCAGCGCTCTTTCACATTCGCCAGATTGGTTTCCTGCGCCTCTTTGTCACATTGTGCGACGCGGGCCAGGTAGAAGTCGATCGTGGCGGGCATGTCGATCTCCTGCGAGTTGGATGTCGTTGCGACGGACGTCAATCGATCATTTCAGCGACAGCCCTGCGCAATTCTCGCACGGGCAGAGTGCCCAAAGGGACGTTTTGGTAAAATGAACGCGGCGTTTTGCCGGTCGCTAGCACTAATTTGGCATGAGCCATATTCGAACGGATATTGTGATTCATGATATTCCTAGAACACGCATATCGGCGTGTGATGTAATGAAAAAGTCTCGCTCAACGACGTCTTTTGCCGGCACATAACGCAAAAGAAAAAAGCCGGAGCATTAGGCCGCTGTCGCTTGGCCGGGGGCAATTGCCCATATTTCGGGCAATTATGTGGTACTTAACCGCTATCCGATTGACATGCTCCCCTGATTGTCACCAGTCAGAGGTAGAGTCCGGCTCCTTCATGATGGTTGGTTGAGGTGATGGCAACCTGTCCGGGGGCATGCCCCCGGACAGGTTGGCCGGCTTTCTCGGCGGGGGTTCTCCCGCCCAGTTTCGAGTGTGGCCTGACGTAGTTGTAATCGTGCCGCCAGGCATCGAGCACGAAGCGAGCATGCGGCAGCGACGTGAACAGGGTCTCGTTGAGGCATTCGTCGCGCAGACGCCCGTTGAAGCTCTCGACGAAGCCGTTTTGCATCGGCTTGCCGGGTGCGATGTAATGCCACTCGACCCGCCGTTCCTGCGACCAGCGCAGGATGGCCGACGAGGTCAGCTCGGTGCCGTTGTCGCTGACCACCGTATGCGGCTTGCCGCGCATCCCAATCAGCCGCGTCAGCTCCCGCGCGACCCGCACACCCGACAGCGACGTGTCGGCCACCAGCGCCAGGCATTCCCGCGTGTAGTCGTCGACCACGCACAGGATGCGGAACCGCCGGCTGCACGTCAGGGTGTCGGAGACGAAGTCGAGCGACCAACGCTGGTTCGGCCCGTCCGGCAGCACCATCGGCGCCCGCGTGCCCAGGGCGCGCTTGCGGCCACCACGGCGACGGACCCGCAGGTTCTCCTCGCGATAGACCCGCAGCAGCTTCTTGTGGTTGGGCGTCATGCCCTCGCGAGCCAGAAGATACCCGAGACGCCGATAGCCGAAGCGGCGACGCTCGGCCGCCAACTCGCGCAGACGCTGTCGCAGCGGACCATCGTCCGGACGCGACGATCGATACCGGATCACCCGCCGGCTCACGCCGACCAGGTTGCACGCCCGACGCTCGCTCAGCCCGTGATGCTCACGGGCATGGGCGACGGCATCCCGCTTAGCGCCGGGCGTCACCATTTTTTTGATGCCAGATCCTTCAGCACCACGTTGTCGAGCATTGCCTCGGCCAGCAGCTTCTTCAGCCGGCTGTTCTCTTCCTCCAGCGTGCGCAGACGCCGGGCCTCGGACACCTCCAGACCGCCATACTTCGACTTCCATTTGTAGAACGTCGCCGAGCTGATTCCGTGGCGGCGGCAAACATCCGCCGTCGCCATCCCAGCCTCCTGCTCCTTCAAGATCGCGATGATCTGCTCTTCGCTGAACCTGCTGCGCTTCATCTTCGTCCGACTCCTTTACGTCGGACTCTACTCAAAATCGGTCACATTTCAGGGGAACACGTCACGATGTTTAAGCAAAGACAAGACGGCAAGCCAGCGCGACGCAATGCCGCGCTGGCAGTGTAAAATAGAAACTCGACTTCGTAATTTACGCGGCTTCCAGGTTCACCGCCGACTGCTTGCCCCGTCGATCTGCTTCGACTTCGTAGCTCAGGCGCTGATCCTTATGGAGCGTTATCATTCCCGCACGCTCGACGGCGGAAATATGGACAAAACTGTCCGGACCGCCGTCCTCGGGGGCGAGGAAGCCGTACCCCTTGTCAGAATTAAAGAATTTTACGGTGCCGATAGGCATGGGCGTTCCCTTCACGAAAACAGAGAATCCACCCGCGGAATTGCAGGTGAAGCTGATAGCGCAAGTAAGGAAACGACACCCAAATAGGATGCAAATTTCGTCGCAGGCGACGTTAAGCACTATTGAAAATACATTATATTTGGGAAATGTCAAACCAACAATTTAATATTGTTTGAAATCAGGAATTTCCGATATAAATTTCATTGCTATCGAGCAATAATGATTATTATAATTATCGCTACGGACGTTTCTAATTATATTTCAGGCACCATGGATGTGTCTCCAAAATGGTTCTGAAGAAACCGCATTCCCCACTGAATCTGTTGCCGCTCTCATTCTTGAGCATGGCCAATATGGGACTTTATCGAAGATTTGCTGCAATTTCGCATGTCCGTTTGACGACACGGCAGAGCAGTCGACGAGCGTCGGAATGGGTGCATGGCAGCGAAGGGATAATCCCCTTGGGTTGCGAGGAGAATGCAGGTCTGCCGCTTTGATCGAGACCTCAGACAAATATGCAATCACTGGCCGAAGGGCCAGATAGGTATCAAAGTGGGGGCAATTTATCTTGTGCAACAAGATATGTCGCAACAGTCTCCTTCTTCCACAAAGTCAATTGTGGATGGTGACCGGGTGACTGGCCCGCATGTCCAGGCTGAAAGGCTAAAGGGGTCAGTGCGTGTGCCCAACGCACGCCCTCACTGCTCGGTCACTATTAGCCCTCCTCCCGTGACCTCGGGATAATTGTTCATCGATTATAATGTAATTATAAAATGGATGGTGAATGGTTCCTGTGAAATCTTTCGAATTGCGACCTGGAGTCGCTGACTTGAAGGAGAATGACCATGGAACGTGACGCACATTCGCAGGATATCGTCGATCTGGGAGATGCAGTCGAACTCACCCGCGGCGTACTGCTGATCGGCCAGGATGATGGCAACGGCACGCTGTACAAGGCGTCCGGCATTTCCGACGAAGACTGAAGGTCGAAAGGGCGCGCCGCTCATTCAAAGCGGCGCGCCCTTTTGATTTGCGGAAGGAAACGGCAATGCGACAGATAGGACGAGATTTACATGCCTGCCTGATCGGACAGACGCCCGTAATTCTCAATATTGCGAGCGGGCGATATCAGCTTGTCCGCGGACCAACCAGAGACCATCTGACCGCCCTCCTCGCAATGAAGCCAGGCGCTGAGGACATTGCGGCCCTGGTCCGAGCAGGACTGCTCGATCCAGCCACGAGGGACGCAGAATGCGCAGCGGCACCCGTAGCTCCGACATCCAGTCATCTGGATCTGATCAAGTTCAGGCATGGTTGGCTCTTGGCACCAGTGGCACTTGTTGCATTGTCCATT
Source organism: Sphingobium sp. LF-16 (assembly GCF_003711185.1). Taxonomy (NCBI): domain Bacteria; kingdom Pseudomonadati; phylum Pseudomonadota; class Alphaproteobacteria; order Sphingomonadales; family Sphingobiaceae; genus Sphingobium; species Sphingobium sp. LF-16. The sequence continues at coordinate 4,167,677 of NZ_CP029335.1, forward strand.
GCTGTGATTCAGGTCCGTCGCGACGTGCTGCGGACCATCTTGGATCGCGTCGAGGAGGGGGCAGGAAAGCCGCGGTTGACACTGCCAATCTTCAGCGAAGCCATGGTCGCCGCTGCATTTCAGCTCGTGCGGCAGTTTCTGCCGCTCGATAATCACTGCCTTGCGCGCAGCATCGCGATTTCGCGGATGTTGCGACGCTTCGGACACCAGGCGACCCTGGTGATTGGCGTACAGTTGCCGATCGCGGCGCATTGTTGGGTTCAGTGCGAAGACAGGCTGATGGCCGACAGAGTCGATCGGATCGCTGCTTTCGAACCCATCCTGGCGAGATGAGTGCGTCGCGCTATCTGGCTTATGTCCGCTGCGCGACTGCCGGATCTGAAGGTGCAGCGACAGACCAGATGTCAAAGGTGCCGCTCGCGGTGCCTATCAATCTTTGGACGTCCGACCCTGTCGTGATGATCGGCACGCAGGGCGCGATAATCGGGCATCTCTTTACGAAGGCACTACCCAGTCGGCGGATCAAAGAGCTCAACGCGGCCGAGACCAATGCGGCCATCATAACCCATGGGCAAAGTCTGATACGCGATTATTGGGGTAGTTATGTCGCCATCTTCCAGATTGCTGGCGGCGACATCGTCATAATCCGCGATCCCTCCGGTGGTCTGCCGGCTTTTTGGAGAGAGATTGACGAGGGCATCGTAATTGCGCCTCAGGTAGGCACATCTCCCTTCGCGGCATCAGATGGAATATCTGTCGACCTGGACGCGCTGCTTGTCCACATGTGGCATCCGTTCCACGCTGGCGAACAAACATGCCTCTGCGGAGTGCGGGAAATTGTGCCGGGCGGGCGGCTACACATCGGGCCGTCAAAGCAGCGCTCGGACCTTCTCTGGCAACCTTGGGACTATATAGCCGGTCGTGCGCGCCTTGGCCCTGCCTCGATCGAACATCTGCGCGCCACCGTTCTTGACGCGATCAAAACTTGGGCTGGTGAGTTCGCCTCGATCTCGTCGGGCCTGTCGGGTGGACTGGATTCTTCGATCGTCTGCGCAGGACTCGCTGGGGCGACTTCTTTGCCTCGGGGCTTCCACATGAGATGGACCGACCGCGAGGGTGATGAGACGTCCTATGCGCAGCTTGTTGCTCAAGCGCTCGACATGCCGCTCGACATCTTTCCTTATGACCTGGATGCCATCGATGTTGAGCAGCCCATTGTCGCACATGCTGCGCGTCCGCTGATGGCCCATTATGCCCAAAGCACTGCCAAGGCCCAGGCCATGGTTGCAGCACAACATAATATTGCGGCGTTCTTCACGGGCCATGGCGGGGATAATGTCTTTGGAATGACACATTCGATTGTGCCGATCCTCGATCGCTATCTGGACGCAGCGGGCGCCAAGGCTGTTATCGCCTCGATGCAGGATGTTTCGAGATTGCACGACGCTTCCTATGCCACCATTCTGCTTCATATCTTGCGGCATCTCGCACGTGGTCCGCGCAAAGCAGCGCAAGGCACTCCTGGCTTTCTCAACATCGAAAGATTGAATGCGGCGAAGGAGAGGATCGCTATCCATCCTTGGCTGACACCGCCCGAGGGCCTCGCACCCGGCGCAGCCGCGCACATTCGCGCATTATCCCGAGCTGTAGGCTATGAAGGCTTTCATGACCGGCACGTCCAGCCACCGACAATAGCGCCGTTACTGGCCCAGTCGGTCATGGAGGTCTGCCTGGGCATACCCAGCTGGCAATGGGTGGAAGGCGGGATCGATCGCTCCATGGCGCGCCGCGCCTTTGCGTCCGATCTGCCGCCTGCCATTACCGCCCGCCGGACCAAAGGCGGGCCGGCGGGCTTTCTCGACCGATATTATTGGGACAATGAGCGCAAGATATTGTCCTTCCTCAAGTCCGGCTTCCTCGCTGAGCATGACCTCATATGCGCTGTGCCCCCGCCGGATGCGCCGTCAGGCAGACCGGACTATGACCGAGCGGATGCCCGCCGCCTGCTCGGTCTTGCCGGGGTGGAAAGCTGGGCTCGCCAGTGGGCCGGCTAGCTCGGCGATCATCGATCGCCTGACTTGGGCCGCGCAAGCCGCATGGCCTCCCATCGCGCGCGTCGCGCGCCATCCGGTCCAGTTGAGGGTGGAAGATCCCGTAGCCAATAATCAAACCACTCCAGATTCTCCGCCATGGCGCCCACCTGATTTGAGGGCAGATGGAAAAAATGCGTCTCGTCCGACGCCCAGCTCTCTCCGGGATAAAGTGATATTTCCGAGGGGATCTGCGCAGCGCGCAATGCCTGATGGAAATCGATCGCGGACTCATGTGGTTCGGCGATCTGCTGCAGCACCGGCGCCTGAGCGAAGCGCGCTCGATAGGAAGGGGCCAAAGCGGCATAATTTGGCTGCGCAACAGGCTCGCCGGGAGCCCCGCCATAGATTGCCCGGTAGACGCATTGGTGCGTGCGATAGCTGGTTGGTTCGAGGAAACCCCCATCGCCGCTGGATGCAGCTGAAAACAGATCAGCCTGGGTGACGGCGACATTCGCGATCTGGGATCCGTAACTATACCCTGCAATGCCGACATGCCTGGGATCGATCAGGCCTGCGGTGTCAAGCGCATGCAATATTACACGGAAGCTCTCAATCTGATTGAGCCAACCCAGACGCTGTATCTCCGCAGGCGGCGTTGCCCCGCCGCACATGTTGCGATCTGCCGAAGCCTTTTCCAGCTCGTCACTTTGCGAGACGTCGGGCTCATTGGCCAGTATGACCATATATCCGCGTTCAGCGAAGAGCTGGATCGGATAATCCCATTGTATATCCTTCGACCCGAACCGTTCGTCGGCGTCAGAACCATGCGTGACGAGCACAGCGGGATAGCGTTGCCCGGATTTATACGTCCGGGGGTAAATGATCAGATTTCGCGCGCGGTATCCATAGGCGTTTGTCAGGATGCGGGTCTCCACGCGAAGCGGCGTAATCGCATCATGTCGCGGCGACAGGGGCTGAAGCGCTTCGATCCTGCCCGTGCCGACGGTGACCCGTACGAAGGATGGCGCTCGCGTTACCCCTTCGCGCACGCACACGCCTTCGGACAGTCTGGGCGTAAAACTGCAATGGGTCAGGCTTTCAGGAACCTCGATCCGCGCCACTCTGCCAGCAGTATCTAGGCGGATCAGGCCATAGCGGCCCGCGCTCGTGAAGCGGACTGCTATGAGTGCCACACTCCCGTCTGGAGATCGCCAATGTCCAGGGGATCGAGGGTCCGACAATGTGGCATCAAGCACCCCATAGTCGATCAAGCGGCCATCGATTGTTCGCTCTCTCAAGCGACGCTGCTGGGCGACGCGCTCGATCGCGACCGTTCCGTCATGAGGTCCCGCGATGCGATCGGCGAACAGCGCGGGCCCTTCGTCAAGAGGGCGGCTTTTGCGATCCTCGAACCGCCAGCGGTAACGCTGGATATGGGGCACATTGAGGTTGTCTGCCTGAAGTGCATAGTCAAGCGCATCATCGTGCCAGATCGGCATGCCGCCCAGATAGCGCCCAACCCGGTCGGGGCCGACAACGTCAGCGATCCAGAGCGGCGGACCACCATCCTCCTTCATAAAGAAATGTGTCGTGACCCTCGGGCCTCGTCGCCGATAGATGGTCAGCCGCGTGACGTCTTCATCATGCCGGATTTCTCCTTTTTCGTCCTCACCGCGCAGCAGTGAGTAGAAGAGTCGACGCCCGTCGGGTGACCAGTCATAATAGGCAAGGCCAAAGCGTACTGGCCCGGTGAAGCCATAGCCGAATTGTGCACCATCGGCTGACCCGACCAGGACTGGATCGGGATTGACGACAAGGGCTTGCATGGCGCCGTCGGCCCCGAACTGATAGAGCTGAACGCCTTGTCCCTGATCGATCAATAGGCTCCAGGCCATTTTGCCGGGAACGGCCTGGAGCCTTTCCATCCAGATGGAACGGGCAAGGATCCTGTCTCCATCCGGCTGGAAGTTGGTCACATGGAGTTCGAACTCCGTGCGGTTCTCCTTTCGGTTTGCGACCCGAAGGATGTAGGCAAGCGTTCGTCCGTCATCGGCCAGCGCGGTGCCGGCCACTGCAGGGATCGCCAATATGTCGTCCATGGTCCAGAAGTGGCCTTGAGCCGCGACCGCACGGCCCACCATCGGCTGTGCCGCCGCGAGTGTCAGCAAGATGGCCAGGCATGTTCCCACGCGCATCAACATCACCACGACCGGCGAATCTGGATGGAGAGAAAGCGTCCAATCGGGGAGTAATTGGTCGTATCGAAGGGCGTGTCATAACCAGAGCCTGTGACGATCAACGGGGGCTTGGCGTTGAAGACATTCTGCATATTGGCGCCCAATTCGAATCCGCCTCCCATCTTGGCTATGGCGGAAAGATCGAGGGTCGCGAGCGCGCGCAGGCGGTAAGCTGGCAGCCTCCGGTTATCGAGAATGCTTGAACTCAAATTGGTGAATGCAGAGAGGGTGAGCCGCGGTGTGACATAGCTGGCACCAACTCGGCCCTTGAGCTTGGGCGGGTTGAATATGGTGCCGGAAAGATCGACCGTCGGCAGGCCGTCGAACAATTGCCTGCTGCTATCGATCCAATTGCCATCGAAGCTGAGATCGAGCGCCTCGCGATCCGGGTCTCCGATCAGGTAGCGCATGGAAAGGCTGATGCCTTTGTAGATCTCGCGTGCCATGTTTCGGTCACGGCCATCCAGAATTGCGACGACCCGGCTGGGATCATAAGTGCCGGTCGTGCCATTCTGCAGACCGATCGCTGCACCGCTGATCAGCGACTGTTGCAAGGAGGTGGACGGGGCGAGCGTTACGAGGCTGTTATAGATCGGATTGTTGAGTACGCCGATCGCAGACGTCAGTGGCGTTGCAACACGATCGGTGTAATCAAAATGGAAAAAGCTGATGCTGCCGGTGAATTCGGGATGTTCGACTGGACGGAATTCCGCCGAGAAGGTCCAGCTTTCCGATTTCTCGGGTTTCAGGTCGGCGTTCGCGCCCCCCAAGATTATCATTGTCGAGTCGGCTGGAAAGCCCGTGGCATATCTGGCGGTCTGATATAGGACGGCGGAATAGCTTCCATATCGCTGATACAGGGTCGGGAGGCGGAATGAGCGGCCCCAACTCCCCTTTATCGCCAAGCCATCAAATGGCTCATAGACGATCCCCAATTTCGGAAGCGCGACGGAATCCGTGCCAGAGTTCGCCTCGTAGCGGAATGCCCCCGTCAGCCGAAGCGCACGCCCCAGCCGGGAATTCTGTGCTGGCGAAAGGATCGGGACCAGCAGTTCGGCGAAACCAAATCCGTTTTCACTGTGCTGCTTGAACGCGTTGCTCGTGACGCCCAATGTGGTGGTGGTCAGTTCGATGCCGGTACGGCGATAGCCGCCGCCCAATGCAACGCGAACCTCGCCGGCCGGTAGGCTGAAAAGCGGGCCGTCGGCGTTCAATTCGATCGACTGAGCATCATTATCATATTGCCGATAACTTGCCCCATAGACCGAGCCTCCCGCGAAGATGTCCGAATGAGTCTGGGATTTGTCGGCACCGAACGACGACAGGAGATGCACATTCCAGGATGCGCCAAGGCTGGCCGTAAGCGACGGGGCGACAAGCCAGGACCGGGTGTCTGCCCGGACCGCCGCGCCGCTGGCGGTGTGCGGCTGTCCCTCAAGGAAGCCGGCGATCACATCTTGCCTTCCGTCCTTGTACATGAGGTCGACATTGGTCTTCAGCCGACTGCCAATGTCCTGGAAGAGGCTTATCAGCGCGCTATCGCGCCCGAGCCTGGGGTAAAGCGATGAATCCGTCGCCATGCTTTTTGCGTAGGAACGGCTCGATGCTGGAATGTCGGAGTTGGACGAATGGTCCAGAACGGCGAGAATTCCGCCTCCGGCCCACTTGGCGCCACCCGTCAGATTATATTGCTGCTGGAAATTGCCGCCATCGGTCGAACCCCCGACTCTCGCCAGCGCGCTAACGCCTTCATAGTCGCGCTTCAGAATGACATTGACGACGCCGGCTACGGCATCGGCGCCGTAAATCGCCGAAGCGCCGTCCGTGATGATTTCGACACGATCCACTGCGGTTGCGGGAATGGCGCTGATGTCGACGGCAGAATTAAGACCGGTGTAGCTGAGGCGGTTGCCATTCAACAGCGTCAAAGTGGCATTTGGACCCAAGCCAAGCAGGTTGGGGGACGAAGATCCGTTGACGTTGACGTCGCTGTTGCCCTGGCTGGTGCCGACACCGGGATTCTGCCCTCCGCCAAAATTCACCGGCGAACTTCGGATGACCTCACCGAGGTCCGCTTGTCCGCCGCGGCGCATGTCTTCGGCCGTTATGACGCGAACGGGGGCCGACGGCGGCGCCCCGGTAATCCGGCTGCCGGTGACGGTGATGATGTCCCTCGAATTTTCATCGCTGATCGACTTCGAGCGGATGATCACGGCTCCATCCACGATCTTAGCTTCGAGGTCGGTGGTTTTGAGGAGCCGACCAATAGCTTCACTCGGGGTCAGATTGCCTTTGAGCGGGGCAGCGGCAATGCCCTCGATATCGCTGGCAGACATGTAAATTTCCCAGCCAGCGCTCGAGGCAACGGCGCGCAGAGATTGGTCGAGCGTCTGCGCAGGCAAGTCGATGACGATAGCCGGATCGTCTTTGGCCCATGTTGCTGGGATTGAAATAACCCCTGCCGCGCCAGCCATGAGCAATGCAATCGTTTGAACCTTCGTGACGGACATTGTTCCCCCCAATGCGTTTGCCGACCCGCCACATCGGCGCGTCTGGGGGGGGATTGACGCTGCAAATGGTACGACCTTAGTCGTCGATCAAAATATTTTATCTCTTGCGCAGGTGAATGGCGCCGTGGCGGTGCACTGCAGCAAGTCCGAAAAGAGAGGCGATCCTCTCGGCAAAGCGGTCGCTATCCGTAATATGGAACCGTCCCGAAACCAGCAGATTGCCCAGGGGTGGCTCATCGAGCTCGATCGGCTGCCTTGCATATCGATTGGCATCCGCAATCACCTCCGACAGGGGCGCGGAATGATATTCGGTCCAGCCATTAGGCCAGTCACGCCGATCGGTGTCGTCCTGTCCGACCGCAATTGGTGTGAAGTCGCTTGCAAGATAGCCATAGCTTTGCCCGGCCTGCATCTTTGGGGCTACCCTCTCCAACACCGCGGGGCGCAGCAACCTTCGTAATTCGACCTCACCCGACAGCACGGCAACCTCGATTTGACCATCGGCCGCCATATCCACATCAAAGCTTGCGGCATTGGCCATAAGTTCGCCTGAACCAGCCTCGACGATGAAGGGGCGAGGGTCTGCGCTCACGGCTATACGAGCCTTCCCTTCGAGGAGCCGGATTCGACGTTCTCTGCTCGTCATTGCAACTTCGATCTGGCTGGCGGCGTCGAGCGTGAGATCGGAACCGTCGGCGAGCGCCACGGTGCGGATCTGATGCCGCGGCGCACGCATGCGCGCCGGCGCAGCTTCCTCGTTGATAGCGGTCCGCAGATGCTGGTTCGACGTGAAGGTCGCGCCTAGAGCTATTGCCAGCGCAAGTGCTGCTGCAATTCCCAGGCCGAGGAAAAATGTGCGGGAATGTAACGGCTTCTTTTTGCCATGGAGGACAGATGACTTCAGTATCTCTGAAGCCTCAAAATGATATCGAGCCCGCTCATAGGCCCGTCGATGATCGGCAGACTGATCCAGCCATGCGTCGAGATCCGAGGTATCCGCCCTCGGTTCACGAGCGCGCAGATTCAGGAACCAGGCGATAGCTTGCTCTTCGATGGCATCGCGGTCGACGCCATCGTCGCCATCCAGGTCGCTCATCGCGCCGCGTCCACGTGGCGGCTGATATGCGCGAGCGCCTTCACCATGTGATATTCCACCGTCGCGACGCTGATTTCCAATCGCTCATGGATTTGGCGATAGCTCATTTCATCCACCCGGTGCATCAGGAATACACGGCGGGTCTTTTCGGGAAGCGTATCGACGGCATTCTCGTAGAGGCGTAGTAGATCGGACGCCTCCAAATTGAGGCATTGCTCTGGCTGCGCGACGACATCTCGCTGCTCGTCGAGCGGAAAGATGACGACATTATCACGTCCTATCTTTCGGGCTCGATCGATCAGCAAATTGCGGGCGATTCGTCTGACGAACGCGGCAGGATTTATGAGTCGTCCCGCCTGCTCGCTGCTTGCGGCGCGCACGAAGACTTCTTGGACAAGATCAGGTGCGGCATCCCATCCGGCGCGTTTGCCCAAATAACGCAGAAGCCCGGCTCGCTCGGTCTGGAAAGTTTGCGCAAGGCTTTCGGCCGGCGGAGAAACGGCGTCGGATGCCGGCGTCCCATCGGCGGGACTATTGTGGCATCCAGAGGATACGGACCTAGGCGGACGATGGCACGGGAAAGGGAATTGAGAGGGCACAAGTCAAATCCAGGCGACAGCAACTGCCATCGGGCAGCCGCCCGACTGTTTGCTTTCCCCTGCGCTATGCCGCGGTTCGACATGCCACTGTCATCTCTAGGCGGCCGCCCGTCCTTCGTGGACCGACGTAAATTATGCTTGGCAGGTATGCTTGCGAGGCACTCTTCGGATTTCCTCACGTCACGATGATGGCGGCATGTAATCGATTGCGCAAGGCAGCCGGTGCGATCAGAGGCTGGTAAACTGTGATGGAAAAAGCACAGCGGAACCTAGCCCCAAACATGCTTACCATGCGCTTACTTTGCGATTTTCGAAGGAAAAATAAGCGGTTTCGATCGGCCCCGGCGGGCCAGAATTCTTTGATTTTATTGAAGAATTCTGGAGCGGGCGAAGGGATTCGAACCCTCGACCCCAACCTTGGCAAGGTTGTGCTCTACCCCTGAGCTACGCCCGCTCTTGGCGGCCGGGAGAGTGTGTCCCTCTCGGCGGGTGGCGGCGAACTAGCAGTGGTTTCCAAAGTCGGCAAGGGTTGAATTGCAGAAAAATGAAAAACTTTTTGAAAAAGGAAAAAATCCCCCGTTTTCCGGGGGTTTTGGCAGTGTGATTAAATTGGCGGGTGGCGCCGGGGCGAGCGCGGCTGCGGATCGGCCCATGGCGAATCGTCGAATCATGCCGCCTTTGGCCATGGTGTGCATGTATCTGCGCGATATTGGTGATGGCAGCGCTGCCGGTGGTCGCGGCTTGACAGTGGCGGGCGCGACTTCCTAGTCCCCGATGCAAAATCGGACCAAGGGGACGCGCTTCATGAAAATCCTGCCGCTGCCGTTGATGCTGTGCGCGCTGCCCGGCGTCGCCGCTGCCCAGGCGCCCGATGTGACGGCGGATGAGGCCGCGTCGATCGTGGTGACCGGCACGGGGCTGAGCCTGCCGCCGGGGACGCCGGCCTATGGGTCGGTGGTAATCGACCGGGATCGGCTTGAGGATGCGGCGTCGGGGCGGATCGAAAGCGTGCTGGCCGATGTCGCGGGCTTCCAGCAGTTCCGCCGCTCCGACAGCCGCGCCTCCAATCCCTCGAACCAGGGCGCCACGCTGCGCGCGCTGGGTGGCAATGCGTCGAGCCGGACCCTGGTGCTGCTCGATGGCGTGCCGGTGGCTGATCCCTTCTTCGGCTATATCCCCTTCTCGGCTTTGGTGCCCGACCGGCTGGCACTGGTGCGGGTGACGCGCGGCGGGGGCAGTGGCGCGTTCGGCGCGGGCGCGGTCGCCGGCACGATCGAACTGGCCAGCGCCACCCGCGACCAGATGCCGCACTTCGGCGCCAGCGCCTTCTACGGCAGCAGGGATGCGACCGAGCTGTCGGCCAGCATCGCGCCGGATCTGGGCAGCGGTTACGTGTCGCTGTCCGGCCGCTGGGATCGGGGCGACGGTTTCCAGACCACGCCGAAGGACCAGCGCGTCGCCGCCACCGTGCCCGCCGCCTATGACAGCTGGTCGACCAATTTGCGCGCCGTCGCGCCGATCAATGCGACCTCGGAAATCCAGTTTCGCGGCACCCTGTTCCAGGACAATCGCACGCTGCGCTTTGCCGGTGCCGACAGCATGAGCCAGGGCCAGGATGCCAGCATCCGCTATATCAGCCGGGGGCGCTGGCAGGTTGATGCGCTCGCCTATCTCCAGGCGCGCAACTTCTCGAACATCGTCATCTCCTCCACCAGCTTCCGCAAGTCGCTCGACCAGCGCAACACGCCATCGACCGGGATCGGCGGCAAGATCGAGCTGCGCCCGCCGGTGGGCGCGGATCATGTGCTGCGCATCGGCGTGGATACCCGCTTTGCCACCGGCGACATGTTTGAGGATGCCTATAATGCGGGCCTCGCCAGCAACCCGCTGACAGCGCGCCGCCATGCCGGTGGCGACCAGATCACCAGCGGCATCTTTGCCGAGGATGACTGGACGATTGGCAATCTTGTCCTGACCGGCGGGGTGCGGGCGGATCGCTGGTCGATCCGCAACGGCTTCTACAAGGCGGTCAATGCGGCGGGCGCGGTGACGCAGGACAGCAGCTATGCCAATCGGTCCGACTGGGAGTTTTCCGGTCGGGCCGGCGCGCTCTACCATCTCAGCGATGCGGTAGCGCTGCGCGGGGCGGCCTATAGCGGCTTCCGTTTGCCGACGCTTAACGAGCTGTATCGACCCTTCGTCGTCTTCCCGATCACCACCCAGGCCAATGCGGCACTCAAGCCAGAGAAGCTCAAGGGCGTGGAAGGGGGCATCGACCTGACCCCGGCGCCGGGCGTGCAGCTCTCCGCCACGCTCTTCTACAACCGGCTCGACGATGCGATCGCCAATGTCACCATCGACAGTGTCACCCGCCAGCGGCAGAATGTGAACGCGATCGTGGCCAAGGGCGTGGAACTGACCGCCAGCGCGCAACTGCCGGCCGATTTCTCGCTGCTCGCTTCCTATGCCTATAGCCGCTCCAAGGTCGATGCGCCGGGCATGGCGTTCGACGGCTTCGCCCCGGCGCAGGTGCCGCGCCATTCCGCCAGTGCGACGCTGGCCTGGGCACCGAAGGCCGGGCCCGAGCTGTCGGTGACGCTGCGCTACACGGCCAAGCAATATGAGGATGACCTGCAGAGCGATGTGCTGCCCGATGCGCTGACGCTCGACGCCCTCGCCCGACTGCCGATCGGCCATGGCATCAGCCTGATCGCGCGTGGGGAAAATCTGTTCGACGAGGATGTCGTCACCCGCAATGCCGGCGGATCGATCGACCTGGGCACACCCAGGACGCTCTGGATCGGCGTCACCGTGCGCGGTTGAGCCGATTCCCGCCGCGCAGTTCCTCGCCTTCGCCTGGTTGCTGCTGGCGAACCTGATGGCCTTCATGCTGTTCGGGTTCGACAAGCGCCGGGCCGTGCGGGGGATGGCGCGAATCCGCGAGCGGACCTTGCTGCTCTGGGCGCTTGCAGGCGGGGTGCCGGGTGCATTTGCCGCGCGCCACCTCTTTCGTCACAAGACGCGCAAACAGCCTTTCACCCGGTGGCTATGGCTGATCGCCGCGGCGCAGGGGCTGGTCCTCGCCGGATGGGCGATGATCTGATTTTTCATTTGTCGGGGAGAAATGGTGCTGCCGGCGAGGATTGAACTCGCGACCTCAGCCTTACCAAGGATGCGCTCTACCACTGAGCTACGGCAGCACTCTATTTCGTCTCCGTCGCGCCGTGCGCTTCGGAGGTCGCGCCTATGGCCGCCCCATTGCCTCCTGTCAAGGCGGGTTGCGGCAGATAATGCATTTTGCTTATGCGCTTCGTCATGAGCGAGACCCCGGACGAAAAGAAAGCAAGGCTGGCGCAGGCGCTGCGCGACAATCTGCGGCGGCGCAAGGCCCAGAGCCGCGATGTGGCGCGGGAAGGGGCTGAACCCACCCCCGCGCCGGAACCGTCGAAAGACTGATTCGCGTTACAGGGCCGCGCAGGCCGCCTGGAGCCAGGCCAGCGCTTCGCCGTCGAGCTGCGGGCCGACCACGGCCAGCACCTGCGCATGATAGGCGTCGACCCAGGCGCGCTCGCCCGCGTCCAGCAGATCGGTGGCGATGGCGTTGCGGTCGATCGGCGCGAAGGTCAGGGTTTCGAAACCCAACATCGGCTTTTCGCCGCCGGCGATCGCCCGTTCCTCGACCAGCACCAGATTCTCGATCCGGATGCCATATTCGCCGGTCTTGTAATAGCCCGGCTCGTTCGAGAGGATCATGCCCGCCACCAGCGGCTCGTCGCCGCCGCCGAAGGTCGCGATCCGTTGCGGCCCTTCATGCACCGACAGGAAGCTGCCAACGCCGTGGCCGGTGCCATGGGCATAATCCAGACCCTGCGCCCAGAGATACTGGCGCGCCAGCACGTCGAGCTGGCCGCCGCGCGTGCCGACCGGGAAGACGGCGCGGGCCAGCGCGATATGCCCCTTCAGCACCAGGGTGAAGCGCTGCTTCATCTCTTCGCTAGGGCTGCCGATGGCGATGGTGCGGGTGACGTCGGTGGTGCCGTCGCGATACTGGCCACCCGAATCGACCAGGTAAAAGCTGCCGGTCTCGATCGGCCGGTTGGTCTTTTCCTCGACGCGATAATGGACGACCGCGCCATTGGGACCGGCGCCGCTGATCGTGTCGAAGGACAGATCCTCCAGCAGGCCGGTATCCTTGCGGAATGCCTCCAGCCGGTCCGAGGCGGAGAGTTCGGTCAGGCCGCCCTTGGGCGCTTCGACCGCGATCCAGTGGAGGAAACGGCTCAAGGCGGCGCCATCGCGCTCCTGCGCGGCCTTGTGGCCGGCAATCTCGGTGTCGTTCTTGATCGCCTTGGGCAGCACGGCCGGATCGCGCAGGCTGAGTATCTGGGCGCCGCCGGCGTCGAGCGCCTCGAAGATGGCGGCAACGGCCCGCTCGGGATCGGCGACGACGGTCTTGCCCTTGAGGTCGGCAAGCGCATCGGCAAAGGCGGCGCGGTCATGGATGCGCACGGCGTTGCCCAGATGCTTGGAGACCGCCTCGTCCATCTTTTCCGGCGCGACATAGAGGTCGGCGGTCGCATCGGCATGGACGATGGCATAGGCCAGCGCGACCGGGGTGCGCTCGACATCCTTGCCGCGGATGTTGAAGGCCCAGGCGATCGAATCGAGCGCGGAGAGGACGGCGGCGTCCGCCTTCTTCGACACCAGCCAGTCGGCGATGTCGGCGCGCTTCTCGGCTGCATTCTTGCCGGCATAGCGATCCTCATGGACCACCAGCTTGGCGTCGCTGGGCGCCGGGCGATCGGGCCAGACGGCATCGACCGGATTGGTGTCGACCGCAACCAGCTCCGCGCCCTTGTGGGCCAGCGCTTCGGTGGCCTGCTTCACCCAGGCGCGGGTGTGCAGCCAGGAATCATAGCCGATGCGCGCGCCTTCGATCGCATGATCCTTCAACCAGGCGGCGATCGAGGTCTGCGGCACGCTTTCATATTGCCAATGGGCGCCGTCCACCTGCTCGCGCACCTGCAGCGTGTAGCGACCGTCGACGAAGATCGCGGCCTCCTCCGGCAGGACCACGGCGCTGCCGGCCGAACCCTGAAAACCGGTCAGCCAGGCGAGCCGCTGGGCATAGGCGCCGACATATTCGCTCATATGCTCGTCGGTCAGGGGGACCACGAAACCATCGAGCTTCTGGCGTACCAGCTGGGCGCGCAGGGCCTTCAGGCGATCTTCATAACTGGACATCGAACTTCCCTTGGATCATTCCGGCCTCTTGCGTTGGCCATAATGCCGACAACATAGAGGGGCCGGCGCGCTTATTCCAGCGCAGCCCCCGTCTGGACCATGGATAGTTAATGACCGATCAAATGCAGCCGCCCCTGTCCCCGCCGATCGCCGAACGTCGCCCGCACAGTTTCGCGCATCATGGCATCACGGTGGACGATCCTTACGCATGGCTGCGCGACCCCGGCTATCCCGACGTCAAGGACAAGGATGTGCTGGCCTATCTGGAGGCCGAAAACGCTTGGTTCGAGGGCGCGATGGCGCCGCACAAGCCCCTGCTCGACACGCTGTTCCACGAGATGAAGGGGCGCATCAAGGAAGATGACCAGTCGGTTCCGCAAAAGGATGGCGACTATATCTACTGGCGCGCCTTCGAGACCGGGGCGCAATATCGCAAATGGTATCGCAAGCCCGCAGCAGGCGGTGACGACCAGCTGATCCTGGACGAACCGGCGCTGGCGCAGGGCCATGACTATTTTCGTCTCGGCGCCATGTCGGTCAGCCCGGACGGCCGCTATCTGGCCTATGCCATCGACACCAATGGCTCCGAACGGTTCGAGGCGCGGATCAAGGATCTCTTTTCGGGTGAAATCCTGCCCGAAGTCATTCCCGACACATTGTCGTCGCTGGTGTGGACCAGCGATTCAAAGGGGCTGCTCTACGGCCTCGCCAATGAAAATTGGCGGACCGACAATGCGCGGCTGCACTGGCTGGGCCAGAGCGTCGATAGCGATGTCGAGCTGTTCCATGAGGATGATGAGGGCTTCCGCGTCTCGATCGGCCTCACCTCATCGGAAAAATGGATCGTCATCGCGACCGGCGACCATGTCACCAGCGAAGCCTGGCTGATCCCGGCCGACAATCCGACCGCGACGCCGCTGCTCGTCTCCGCGCGCAAGGCCGGCCGCGAATATGATGTCGATGAGCATGAGGGCACGCTCTATATCAAGACCAACGACACCCATCCCAATTTCCGGCTGGTGAAGGCATCGCTCGACGCGCCCGACCAGTGGGAGGAAGTGATCGGCGCCGACGCCCATTTCTACCTGACCGATTTCACCCTATTCAAGACCTTCTACGTCACCGAAGGGCGGCAGGACGGGCTCGACCAGATCGAGCTGCGCGATTATGCGACCCATGCGGCAAAGCGCATTCCGTTCCCGGAAGCCAGCTATTCGGCGAGTCTCGACGACAATCCCGAATATGAGGTGACGAAGCTGCGCATCGGCTATGAATCGATGGTCACGCCCGACACCATCTATGATTATCATCTGGCAACGGGTGAGTTGGAGATACTCAAGGTCCAGGAAATTCCCTCGGGCTATGACGCCAGCCGCTATGCCACCGAGCGGCTGATGATCCCGGCGCGCGACGGCACGCAGATTCCGGTGTCGATCGTCTATCCCGCCGACTTCCCCCGTGACGGCAGCGCGCCGCTGCACCTTTATGGCTATGGCGCCTATGGTCTGGCGATGGAGCCGGGTTTCTCGACCAGCCGCCTGTCGCTGCTCGATCGCGGCTTTGCCTTTGCCATCGCCCATATTCGCGGCGGCGACGATATGGGCCAGCAATGGTATCTGGATGGCAAGCTCGACAAGCGCACCAACACCTTCACCGATTTCGTCGATGTCGCGAAGGGGCTGATCGATCTTGGCTATTCGGCCAAGGGCAGGATCAGCATTTCGGGCGGATCGGCCGGCGGCGAGCTGATGGGCGCGGTCATCAACTCCGATCCCGACCTGTGGGGCGCGGTGGTGGCGCATGTGCCGTTTGTCGATGTGCTCAACACCATGCTGGACGAGACGCTGCCACTGACGCCGGGCGAATGGCCCGAATGGGGCAATCCGATCGAGGATGAGGCCGCATTCCGCACCATCCAGTCCTATGACCCCTACACCCATGTCAGCGCGCAACATTATCCGCCGCTGATGGTTACCGCCGGGCTGAACGACCCGCGCGTTACCTATTGGGAGCCGGCCAAATGGGTCGCGAAGCTGCGCGCGACCAAGACCGACAGCAATATCCTGCTGCTCAAGACCAATATGGGCGCGGGACATGGTGGCAAGTCCGGGCGGTTCGAGAGCCTGCACGAGACCGCCGAGGAATTTGCGTTCATCCTGTGGCAGCTGGGAGTGGAAGGCTGATGGCGTCGAGCTTCACCAAGCAATTCACCGCAAGGCCCGAGCATATCGATGTGCTGGGCCATGTGAACAACGCGGTGTGGGTGCAGTGGATGGAGCAATTGTCGGTCGAACATTGGATGACCGATGCCGATCCGGCCCATGTCGACGCCTATATCTGGGTCGTGACCCGGCATGAGGTCGATTATCGCGGTAACGTGACCGAGGGCGATGTCGTGTCGGGCCGCACCTGGATTCCGGAAGGACCGCGCGGCGCGCGGTTCGACCGGCTGATCGAGTTCACCGGGCCGGACGGCAAGGTGAAGGTGTCTGCCAAATCCACCTGGGCGATGATCGACAAGGAGAGCGGCCGATTGATGCGGGTGCCGGCCGAAGTCGCCGCAAACTTCATCGAGGGCTGAGCCGGCCCAGCTTCAGCGGGCGCTGACGGCTTGGGAGAGGGCGCGTGCCGCCTGCACATAGGCAGGACCACCGCACACGGTCCAGGCCTGGGGCAGGCTGATGCGCGCTATGTCGCGTAGCACCGGATGGTGCAGCATTTCGGTGCCCTGGTCGGTGATCCGGTCGGTGGCGCTCTCGACGATCAGATAATCGGGCCGGGCGGCGACCATCTCCTCCAGGCTGACCTGCGCGATCGCCGGCTTGCCAAGGTCGGCGGCCAGGTTGCGCAGCCCTGCCCGCGTCATCAGGTCGTCGACCAACGTGCCGGTGCCGGTCATGTAGCCGCGCCGCTGATAATAGGCGGCGACCTTCGGCTTCGGCGCACGGGGCAGGGCGGCAAGCTCCCGGTCCATCCGCGCGATCATCGCTTCGCCCCGGTCGGCATGGCCGATCGCCTGCGCCACCGTGCGGATCGACGCGACGATATCGGCATAGCTGTCCGCGCTTTTCAGGTCGACGGCGGGATAATGCTGGGCCTTGAGGATCGCGATCGCCGGATTGCGCCGCGCCGGCATGCCGATCACCAAGTCTGGATTGGTCGCCAAAATCTGCTCGGCCGATCCGTCGAGGATGGGCAGGCCGCGGGTCGCGGCAGCCACCGCCGACATCTGCCGATCGCCGGCATTATGGGTCAGGCCGGCAATCTGGTCGCGATCGGCCAGCGCCACCAGCAACTGGTCGGCGCACAGGTTGAGCGACACGATCCGTTGCGGACGTTTGCCTGCATTGGCAGGCTGGCGCGCGGTGGCCGCCCATAATGTGGCACCGCCGATCAGGGCGATCATCAGGGCGATCATCCCCTTGCCGGGGCCGATGGGCGCAAATATCCGCATGGCCACCTCCCTTAGCCGGCGCGCTCCGCCAGGCAAGGAAGATTGACGCTCCAGTCGGGCTCGCCTATCGCCCGGACTGCGACAGGTTCCCCGGCAGCGGGGATGAAAAGGGAATGGGGTTCAAGACCCCGGCTGCCCCTGCAACTGTGAGCGGCGAGCCTTTGTGCCATATGCCATTGGGACCGCAAGGTTCTGAGAAGGCGGCATGAATCAGCGATGACCCGCGAGCCAGGAGACCTGCCCGTCGCGGTCGTCCTTCGCGCGGACAGGGTGTGCCGAGCGGACGGGGGTGAACCCGCGTGGCGACAGGTGGACCGCATAGGTGCGGGGACCATGTCGCGCCCGGCCGGGCACCGATATCGTCCCTGGGATGCGGTCCCTCGTCCGGGGGCTCATGTGTTCAAATATCTGACTTTCTGTTCTTTCCTTCTCTCCACCACCGCTTTCGCCGAAGAGGCGCAGCAGGCGCCACCGCCCGATGCCGCCGCCGATGCCGGGGCATCCTCGATCCTCGTCACCGCGACCCGCCTCGCCACGCCGGCCGATCAGGTGCCGGCCTCCGTCACCGTGCTCGACAAGGCGGCGATCGACCGGGCGCAGGATCTGGGCGTCACCGAATTGCTGCTGCGCACGCCCGGCGTCAGCATCTCGCGCAATGGCGGCTATGGCACGGCGACGTCGCTGCGCATCCGCGGCGCGGAATCCGACCAGACCGTGGTCGTGATCGACGGGGTGAAGCTCAACGATCCGTCCTCGGCCGGCGGCGGCTATAATTTCGCCAATCTGCTGGTCGGCGACGCCTCGCGCATAGAAGTGCTGCGCGGTCCCCAGTCGACCCTGTGGGGCAGTCAGGCAATCGGTGGCGTCGTCAATGTCGTCACCGCCATGCCCGAAAAGGCGCTGGAGGGGAGCTTCGACATAGAGGCGGGGTCGCGCGACACGGTCAGCGCCCGCGCGGCATTGGGCGGCAAGACCGGCCCGGTCAGTTGGAGGATCGGTGGCCAGAGCTTCACCACCGACGGCATTTCGGCGATCAGCCCGGCCTTTGGCGGCAAGGAGAAGGACGGCTATACCAACCGCAGCGTCACCGGCCGGGTCGAGGTGGCGCTGGCGGACGGAATCAGCGCGGACCTGCGCGGCTATTATTCCGATGGCCATGTCGATTTCGACGCGACCAGCGCGGACAGCCCCGCCTATGGCACCAATCGCGAATTTGTCGGCTATGCCGGCCTTAACGTCGCACTGCTCGACGGCCGCTTCCGCAACCGTTTCGGCTATGGCTATACCGACACCGATCGCGACAATTATGACCCGCGCAACCCGCGCAAGCAGAGCTTCGACGCCGCCGGGCGCAACCAGCGGCTCGAATATCAGGGCAGCTTCGCGATCGCCGACGGCTGGACCGCGCTGTTCGGGGTGGAGAATGAGAATAGCCGCTTCCGCAGCGTGTCGCCTTCGGCCTCGCTTTCGGTGCCGATTCCCGACCCGGCCCGCGGCAAGGCGGAGATCACCAGCGTCTATGGCCAGCTTAATGCCCAGCCGATTACGGGCCTGACCCTGACTGGCGGGCTGCGCTATGACGATCATGATCGCTATGGCGGCCGTACCCTCTTTTCCGCCGGGGGCGTCTGGGCGCTGCCGACCGGGACGGTGCTGCGCGCCAGCTATGGCGAGGGGTTCAAGGCGCCGACCCTCTATCAGCTCTTTTCCGAATATGGGAATCAGGCGCTCGACCCCGAACGCGCCCATGGCTGGGAAGCGGGCGCGGAGCAGCGCTTCCTTGGCGAGAAGCTGCGGCTGGGCGCGACCTGGTTCGACCGGACCACGACCGACCAGATCATCTATAATAGCTGTTCCACCAGCTCGACCGATCCGCGCTGCTTCACGCCCGGCACCACCACCCGCCGCTATGGCTATTATCTCAATGTCGCGCGCGCCAAGGCGCATGGGATAGAGGCGCAGGTGGCGGTCGAGCCGGTCAAGGGGCTGACCATTGACGGCAATTATAGCTGGACCGTGGCGGAGGATCGTTCGGAGGACACTGCGAACGAAGGCAATTGGCTGCCGCGCCGGCCGCGCAACAGCGCCAATGGGTCGATCAGCTATGCCTGGCCCTTCGGCCTCACCACCGGCGCGGCGGTGCGCTGGTCCGGCCACAGCTATGACAATGCGGCCAACACGACGCGGCTGGACGATTATACGCTGGTCGACCTGCGCGCCGAATATGCGTTCACCCCGGCGTTGCGCCTGTTCGCCCGCGTCGAGAATCTCTTCGACGAGAACTACATGACGGCCTATCGCTATGGCACGCTCGGCCGCAGCATCTATGCCGGCTTCCGGGGGCGCTTCTGATGCTGCGTCCCGTCGAACCCGGCCCCGCCATCGTCGCCTGCAATACCTGCCGTCATTCGGCCGAAGCGCGGGAGGACGGGGAGGGCGTGCGCGGCGGGGCACGGCTGGCGGAGGCGCTGCGCACGGTGCAGGCCTCCGACCCGTGCTATGCCACCGTCGCGGTGCAGGACATGCCCTGCCTGTTCGCCTGCCAGGATCATTGCACCGTCCATCTGCGCGCGCCCGGCAAGGTCGGCTATGTCATGGGGCGGTTCACCCCGGATGCCGATGCGGCACGCGCGATCCTCGATTACGCCATTGCCTATGCCGCCAGCGATCATGGCCGCGTCGCCTTTCGTGAGTGGCCCGAAGGCGTGAAGGGCCATTTCATCACCCGTACCCCGCCGGAAGGATTTGTCGTCGAATGAGCTTCGCCTCGATCACCGATTTTGAGAATGCCCTGGCCAACCTGCCACCGGCCGAGGAACTGGCGAGCGCGGCGGCACGCGCGCGGCAGGCCGAGCTGACCAAGCCATTGGGGGCGCTCGGCCGGCTGGAGGATGTCGCGATCTTCATGGCAAGCTGGCAGGGGCGCGCGGTGCCGCGCCTGGAACGGGCGCGTGCCGCGATCTTTGCCGGCAATCATGGCTTCACCGTCCATGGCGTCAGCGCCTATCCCGCCGCCGTGACCGCGCAGATGGTCGCCAATTTCGCCGCCGGCGGCGCGGCGATTAACGCGCTGGCCGGTGTGGCCGGGCTGGAACTGGCGGTGCGATCGATCGATCTGGACCGGCCAACGGCGGACTTCACCATCGCCCCGGCCATGACCGAGGAGGAGTGCCTGACCGCGCTGTCGATCGGCGCGGCGGCGGCCGAAGAGGATCTGGACCTGCTGGTCGTGGGCGAGATGGGGATCGGCAATTCGACCGCCGCAGCAGCCCTGAGCGCCCGCAGCTTCGGCGGAAAGGTCAGTGACTGGGTTGGTCCCGGTACGGGCGTCGATGGCGAGGGGATTGCGCGCAAGATCGCGACGATCGATCGCGCGCTCGCCTTCCATGCCGATGCGCCGGACAGAGCCTTTGAAACACTGCGCCGGCTGGGCGGGCGCGAACTGGCGGCGATTGCCGGCGCGGTGCTGCGCGCCCGCCAGCTGGGCGTGCCGGTGCTGCTCGACGGTTTCATCAGTTGCGCCGCGATCGCGCCGCTGGTGGCGCAGGTGCCGGTCTTTGCCGACCATTGCCTGGCCGGCCATTGCTCGGCCGAGCCGGGCCATGGCCTGCTGCTGGAGCGGATGGGCCTTGAACCGCTGCTGAGCCTCGACATGCGATTGGGCGAAGGCAGCGGCGCGGCGGTGGCGGCCAATATCGTCCGTGCGGCCGTAGCCGCGCATAGCGGCATGGCGACCTTTGCCGAGGCGGCGGTGTCGACCGCGACATGATGGGCATGCCGCTCCACCTGCTGCGGCATGGCGCGCCCGAGACGCCCGGCCTGTTGCTGGGGCGGACCGACAGCGTGCCGACGCGCGCGGGCATCGATGCCTGCCTGGCGCAGGCGGAGGGGCTGGAGATCGAGATGATCGTGACGTCCGACCTGCAGCGCGCCCGGCAGGCGGCGACCGCGATCGGCGAGCGCGCCGGCTTGCCGGTATGGGTCGATCCGCGCTGGCGGGAACTGGATTTCGGCATCTGGGATGGTCTGGCCCCGGCCGATGTCGATCCCGAGGCGCTCGCCCGTTTCTGGCAGGATCCCGATGGCTTCGCGCCGCCGGGCAGCGAGGGCTGGACGGCATTGCTGGGGCGGATCGCCGATGCTGTCGAGGATCTGCCGCGCGTGCCCACATTGGTGCTGACCCATGGCGGGGCGATGCGCGCGGCGCTGGCCCATCTGTGCGGGTTCAGCGTGCAGCAGAGCTGGAGCTTCGGCCTGCCCTATGCCGCCTTGCTGTCGCTGGAACGCTGGACCGGTGAACCGCCGCTCGCCCGCATCACGGGCCTGCGCCCATGAAGGGGCTGGTCCTTGCCATCCAGTTTCTGACCCGCCTGCCGATGCCGAAGGTGACAGCGAACGAGACACACTTCGCACGGTCGTTCCGATGGTTTCCGGCGGTCGGCGCGATTGTCGGTCTATCTGTCATGTTCGCTGTCAATCTTGGCGTTCGCATCGATCCCTGGGTCGGGGCGCTGGCCGGGCTGCTCTGCTGGGTCGGCGTGACCGGGGCGCTGCATCTCGATGGGCTCGGCGACATCGCCGACGCGTGCGGCGCGGTGCATAAGGGGCACGACCGGCTGCTGGCGGTGCTGGCCGACCCGCATGTCGGCAGTTTCGGCGTGGTGGCGATTGGCCTGCAACTGATCGCCAAGCTGCTGCTGCTCCATGCGCTGGTCGAGCGGGGCATGATGTTGCCGCTGCTGCTCATTCCCTTTGCCGCGCGGATCGGGCCGTTGCTGTGGGCGCGCATGATGCCGCCCCTGCATGCCGGGCTGGGCGCGCGTTTTGCCGATGCCGTCAAAACGATCCACATCGCCCTGTGGATAAGTCTGTTGATAATCGCCGCCTGGTGGCTGCCAGCCCTGCTCGCAGCGCCACTGCTGATGCTGGTCTGGGGCCTGTGGCTGAGGCGCAGGCTGGGCGGCATTTCCGGCGATGGCCATGGCGCGGGCATTGAACTGGTTGAAAGCGGGCTGCTTTTCGTCGTCCTGATCGCGAGCGGCACAACATGACGACGCGCTGGACCTGGCATGGCGGCGGCGTGGCGGCGGCGAGCGCGCATTTCGGCGGCGCGCCCGAAAGCTGGCTGGACTTATCCACAGGCATCAATCCCCATGCCTGGCCCGGCGCTGCCGAGCAGGTGATCGACTGGCGCGCCTTGCCCGACGAGCAGGGGCTGCGCGCGCTCGAACAGGCGGCGGCCGACCATTTTGGCGTCGCGGCCGATCATGTCTGCGCACTGCCGGGGACGGAGGTTGGCCTGCGCCTCGTTGGCGCATTGCTTGACGGTTCGGTCCGCCATGCCAGCCCGGCCTATCGCACCCATGGCGCGATGGTGTCCGGCGCCGCGCCGGTCGATCTCGACCGTCTGGACGAGGCCGATGGGCAGACGCTGATCCTTGCCAATCCCAATAATCCCGACGGGCGCATCCATGGCGTGGCCGATCTGCTGGCCCTGCTCGACCGGCGCGGGTCGGATGGCTGGCTGGTGGTGGATGAGGCCTTTGCCGATGGCCATCCGGATATCAGCTTGGCGCCCTTCGTGGCCGACGATCGCCCCCTCATGCTGCTGCGGTCCTTCGGCAAGTTTTTCGGGCTTGCCGGCCTGCGCCTCGGTTTTCTGGTGGCGCCGCGCGCGATCGTTGCGCGGGTGCGGGACAGGCTGGGTGCCTGGCCGGTGTCGGCCGCCGCCATTGCCGTCGGCACGGCCGGCTATCGCGATAGAGCTTGGATAGAAGCGATGCGCGACCAGCTCCAGCGGGAGGCGCGGGCGCTCGACGCGCTACTGTTGCGCTGCGGTTATCAGCCGATCGGCCAAAGCCCGCTCTTCCGCCTGATCGAAACGCCCCATGCCATGGCGCTTTTTGAGCGACTGGCGGGGCAGGCGATTTTGACCCGGCCCTTCGATAGTCAGCCGCATTGGCTGCGCATCGGCCTGCCGGCCGACGCGATGGGCCTGACCCGACTGGAACGGGCGCTGCGTCGTGGCTGATCCGGTTGCGTTGCTGGCGCTCGCGCTCGATGCAGCGGTCGGCTGGCCAGCGGCACTCTATCGCCGGGTCGGCCATCCGGTCGGCAGCTTTGCGCGGCTCATCGATCATTGTGCCGCGCGCTGGAATGATCCGGCGCGTAGCGCTCTCGCCCGGAAAATGGGCGGGATTGCAACGTTGTTGCTTTTGCTGTCGGTGGCGGGCGGTGGCGGATGGCTGGTCCAGTATCTGCTCCGCTTCTGGCTGCCCGAACCATGGAGTTGGCTGCTGATCGGCCTGCTGGCCTATCCGGCGCTGGCGCTGCGCAGCCTCTATAGCCATGTCCGCGCCGTCCATCGCGCGCTGGCGGCCAATGATCTGTCGGCCGCGCGCGAGGCGGTCGGCATGATCGTCGGCCGCGATACGCAATCGCTCGATGAAAGCGGCGTGACCCGCGCCGCGATCGAGAGCCTGGCGGAAAGCTTCTGCGACGGCGTCGTCGCACCCTTCTTCTGGCTGCTGTTGCTGGGCCTGCCCGGTGTGTGGGCCTATAAGGCGGTCAACACGGCCGACAGCATGATCGGCCATCGTGAGGCACCCTGGGGGCCGTTCGGCTGGGCGGCGGCGCGCACCGATGACCTCATGAACCTGATCCCGGCGCGGTTGGCCGGTTGCCTGCTCTGTCTGGCCGGGGGTGGCGGCTGGCGGGTGATGTGGCGCGATGCGCGCAACCATGCCTCACCAAATGCCGGCTGGCCCGAAGCGGCGATGGCGGGCGCGCTCGACCTGCGGCTGGCCGGACCGATCCGCTATGATGGCGTGCGCCATGACAAGCCCTGGGTCGGCAGCGGGCGGATGGAGGCCGATCCTCTCGACCTGCGGTGGGCGCTCGCCATTTATGTTCAGGCCTGCCTGCTGCTCTGGCTGGTGGCCGGGCTGCAGGCGCTGTTTGCGGGAGACATGATATGACAAGCAGCCTGCTGGTGCTGGGCGGCGCGCGATCGGGCAAGAGCCGCCATGCCCAGGCGGCGGCCGAAGCGCTGCCCGGCGCGCACGTCTTCATCGCCACGGCCGAGATTTGGGACGCGGAAATGGCTGACCGGATCGCCCGGCACCGGGCCGATCGCGGGCCGGAATGGGAAACGGTCGAGGCGCCGATCGACCTGCCCGGCGCGATCGCGGCGGCGCGGGGCAAGGCCGTGCTGGTCGACTGCCTGACCTTGTGGGCCAGCAACCTGCTGCTGGCGGATCGGGATGGGGAGGCGGCGGCCGACGCGCTCTGTGCCGCGATCCTGGCCCATGACGGGGCGATCATCCTGGTCGCCAATGAAGTGGGGCTGGGCATCGTGCCCGACAATGCGCTGGCGCGGCGCTTTCGCGATCTGGCCGGCACGTTGAACCAGCGGGTCGCGGCGGTGGCGGATCGGGTCGTTTTCGTTGCGGCGGGCCTGCCGCTAGCCCTGAAGGGGTGAAGGGGCGGCGGACCGCCCCCTCGCTCGATTAGTCGCGCAGCAGTTCGTTGATGCCGGTCTTCGACCGGGTCTGCGCGTCGACGCGCTTGACGATCACGGCGCAATAGAGGCTGGGGCCGGGCGTGCCGTCGGGCAGCGGCTTGCCGGGCAGCGAGCCGGGGACGACGACCGAGTAGGGCGGCACTTCGCCGATGAAGACTTCGCCGGTGGCGCGATCGACGATCTTGGTCGACATGCCGATGAACACGCCCATCGACAGCACAGACCCCTTGCCGATGCGCACGCCCTCGACCACTTCCGAACGGGCGCCGATGAAGCAGTCATCCTCGATGATGACCGGGTCGGCCTGCAGCGGTTCCAGCACGCCGCCAATGCCCACGCCGCCCGATAGATGGACATTCTTGCCGATCTGGGCGCAGCTGCCGACCGTCACCCAGGTGTCGACCATCGTGCCTTCATCGACGAAGGCGCCGATGTTGACGAAGCTGGGCATCAGGATGACATTCTTGGCGATGTGCGATCCGGCGCGGGCGAAGCTGCCCGGCACGGCGCGGAAACCGGCGGCGCGGAAGGCGGCCTCGTCCCAGCCGGCGAACTTGCTGGGCACCTTGTCCCACCAGTGGCCGGCGCCCGGACCATTGTCGATCATGACATTGTCGTTGAGGCGGAAGGAGAGCAGCACGGCCTTCTTCGCCCACTGGTTGACCTGCCAGCCGGCTTCGGTCGGCTCGGCGACGCGCAGTTCGCCCTTGTCGAGCAGGGCCAGCGCCTTGTCGACTGCCTGCCGGACGTCGCCCTGGGTCGACAGGTTGATGTTGGCCCGGTCCTCCCAGGCGGCGTCGATGATCGCGATCAGGTCTTGGCTCATGGTCTTTCCCCAAAAATATCCGCCAGGAACGGCGTCAGATGGTCGGTTTCATAATCGATGAAATCGGGATGATGGTCGTGATTGCCCGCTTCCGACCCGTTATTGACCCAGATGGTGGTCATGCCGATCGCCTTGGCGGGCTTCAGATTACGGGCCATGTCCTCGAAGAAGGCAGCGCGGGTCGGGTCGACGGCGTGGACGCTGCACAGCTCGGCATAGCCTGACGGATCGGGCTTGGGCACATAGCGGCAGGCATGGATGTCGTGGATCAGCTCGAACGCGCCGGCGAGGCCCAGTCGGTCGAGCACGCGGCCCGCATAGGTGGCGTCGCCATTGGTGAAGATCAGGCGGCGGCCGGGCAGGGCGGCGATATGGGCGTTGAGATCGGCATCGACCGCCAGCCGCTCCATCGATATGTCATGGACATAGTCGAGAAATTCGCGCGGCTCGATGCCATGATGGTGCATCAGTCCCGACAGGGTTGTGCCATGTTCCAGAAAATAGCGTTTCTGGACGATCCGCGCCTCGGCCGGGTCGCAGCCCAGCAGGCCCTGGATATATTCGCCCATCTTCACGTCGATCAGCGCGAACAGGTTCGCCTTCGCCGGATAGAGCGTATTGTCCAGATCGAAGATCCAGGTGTCGACATGGGCCAGGTCCGCGCGCATGGCCGGGCCCTAATCCCCGCCGGGGATTAGGGCAAGGGCGCAAAGGCCCCATGGATCGGACGCATCAGCCGCAGCCGGGCGCTTCGCTGTCGTGATAGAAGTCCTGCACCGCGGCCCAGGCATCCTCGGCCGTCTCGACCCAGGTCAGCAGGTTGAGGTCATTGTGCGAAATCACGCCCTCATCGGCCAGCGCCTCGAAATCGACGACCTTGTTCCAGAAATCCTTGCCGAACAGCAGGATCGGGATCGGCTTCATCTTGCCGGTCTGGATCAGGGTCAGCAGCTCGAACATCTCGTCGAACGTGCCGAAGCCGCCGGGGAAGACCGCGAGCGCGCGGGCGCGCAGCAGGAAATGCATCTTGCGCAGCGCGAAATAGTGAAACTGGAAGCTCAGCTCCGGCGTGACGAACAGGTTGGGCGCCTGTTCATGCGGCAGGACGATGTTCATGCCGATCGTGGTCTGGCCGACATCGACTGCGCCGCGATTGGCCGCTTCCATGATCGAGGGACCGCCGCCCGAGCAGACGACGAAATGACGGCAACCGGCGGCGTTCACCGGATATTGCGCCGCGATCCGCGCCAGCTTGCGCGCTTCCTCATAATAGCGGGCCTTCTTGCCCAGATTTTCGGCAATCTTCTTCTGTTCGGGCGTGGTGGCCGCGTCGATGCGCGCCTGGACCTGATCGGGTTCGGGAATTCGGGCGGAGCCGTAAAAGACGAAGGTGGATTCGATCCGCGCCTCGTCCATCAGCAGCTGGGGTTTGAGCAATTCGAGCTGGAAGCGCACCGGGCGCAGATCCTCGCGCAGCAGGAACTCATTGTCCTGGAAGGCGAGCTTGTAGGCGGCGCTGCTGGTCTGGGGGGTTTCGATCGCCTTCCTGGCGTCGTCCGCTTCCTGGCGTGCGGGGCGGAATTTGCGTTCTTCAATTTCTTTCTTGGTCATTCCCAACAAGCTAGGCGCGGCAGGTGACAATGCCAAGACCGTTAGCGGGAAAATCCGCCAAGTTGGCTATTTCGGCTTAGCGGCAAAAGCCGCCGCGGCCACCCATGTCGAAATGGAAATGGTCATGATGGGCGGCGTTATAGTCGGGCGACAGCACCGTGTTGAACCGCTTGCAGGCGCTGGCATGGACCACTTCCAGAAACTGGCGGGTGCGCTTGTCACCATTCCAGTCCTTCTCGACGCTGATCCGCCGCCCGTCGCTCAGGACGAAGGTGGATACGTCGATCGCATTGCTGTGGGCATGTTCACTAAGCTTGCCGCTGCCCGCGATCGGCCGGCAATTATAGGTGCCGAATGTCTCGATCTTCTCGATCTCCGCGCCCAGGATCAGCCGGGCGGCGGGCTGCACGGCATAGCGCGACCAGGCCGCGAAATTGGCGGCTAGGTTGCAGGTCATGGCGCCCAGGCCTGAGGTCGGCACACCGATGTCGAGCAACTTGACGCTACCGATCGCGCTGCATCCGCCGCCGAAATTCTGGTCGGGCAGGGGGGTGAAGGCGACCGACTGGGATTGCAGCTTGGCGAAACATTGCCGGGTTTCGAGTGGCGGCGGCGCGGGCGGGGTGGCCGGGCGCGCGCTCTTCACCGGCTTGGATGCACGCGCGACTCGACCTTTGGGCACCAGGTCGCCGCTGCAGGCGGCCAGCATGCTCGCCATCGTCGCGGCCAGGGCCGCGCTGCGCCATACCGAATTTTTCGTCGCCCGCTCTACCATCAATCCCGCATTTACCACGGCTTTCCGAGCTGATGGGTTAACGGCGCTGTCATTTCGTCGCATTTTGCTGCGGCTTGACTCTTTTTCCGAAATCTTTAGGGCGGCCGACGGGCCACGCGGTCCCAACGCCGCGCGTGCTCTCTGTAAGGAGACGCATTACATGACTGATCTGACTGCCGTTGACGCCACCATTGCGCCTGCCGCAAAGCCCGCAACCCGTCCGGCTCGCCCCTTTTTCTCTTCCGGTCCCTGCGCCAAGCCTCCGGGCTGGGATGCCGCCAAGTTGGCTACCGAGTCGCTCGGCCGTTCGCACCGCGCCAAGATCGGCAAGACCCGCCTCGCCTACAGCATCGACCTGATGCGCGAGCTGCTGAACCTGCCCGGCACCCACCGCATCGGCATCGTGCCGGGTAGCGACACCGGCGCCTTCGAAATGGCGATGTGGACGATGCTGGGCGCCCGCCCGGTGACGACGCTGGCCTGGGAAAGCTTCGGCGAAGGCTGGGTGACGGACGCCGCCAAGCAGCTGAAGCTCGATCCCACCGTGATCCGCGCCGACTATGGCCAGTTGCCCGACCTTTCCACCGTCGACTTCTCGAACGATGTGCTCTTCACCTGGAACGGCACCACATCGGGCGTGCGCGTGCCGAACGCCGACTGGATCCCGGCCGATCGTGAAGGCCTGACCTTCGCCGACGCCACCAGCGCGGTCTTCGCCTATGAGATCGACTGGACCAAGATCGACGTCGCCACCTTCTCCTGGCAGAAGGTGCTGGGCGGCGAGGGCGGCCATGGCGTGCTGATCCTGGGCCCCCGCGCCGTCGAGCGCCTGGAAAACCACACGCCCGCTTGGCCGCTGCCCAAGGTGTTCCGCCTGATGGCGAAGGGCAAGCTCGCCGAAGGCGTGTTCAAGGGCGAAACCATCAACACCCCGTCGATGCTGGCTGTCGAGGACGCGATCTTCGCGCTCGAATGGGGCAAGTCGCTGGGCGGCCTCCAGGGCCTGATCGCGCGCAGCAACGCCAATGCGGCGGCGCTGGGCAAGATCGTCGCCGAACGCGACTGGCTCGGCCATCTCGCCGTCGACGAAGCCTCGCGCTCGACCACCAGCGTTTGCCTGACCGTCGAGGGCGCCGACGAAGCCTTCATCAAGGCCTTCGCTGGCCTGCTCGAAAAGGAAGGCGCCGCCTATGACGTGGCGGGCTATCGCGACGCCCCGGCGGGCTTGCGCATCTGGTGCGGTGCCACGGTCGAGACCGCCGATATCGAGGCGCTCGGTCCCTGGCTCGACTGGGCCTATGCGACCGTGAAGGCTGCTTAACTAACCTCTCCCTTTATATTCCCGTCATCCCAGCGAAAGCTGGGATCTCAGGCCTCTAGGTACGAGTTCGCCGCCTGAGATCCTGACCTTCGTCAGGATGACGAATTGCAAGAAAGGCAATTCGCCATGCCCAAGGTTCTCATTTCCGACAAGATGGACCCCCGCGCCGCCGCGATCTTCCGCGAGCGTGGTGTCGAGGTTGACGTCATCACCGGCCAGACGCCCGAAGAACTGGCCGCGATGATCGGCGCCTATGATGGCCTCGCGATCCGCAGCTCGACCAAGGTCACCAAGGCGATTCTCGACGCGGCGACCAACCTCAAGGTCATCGGCCGCGCCGGTATCGGCGTCGACAATGTCGATATCCCGGCCGCATCGGCCCAGGGCGTGATCGTGATGAACACGCCGTTCGGCAACTCGATCACCACCGCCGAACATGCCATCGCGCTGATGTTCGCGCTGGCCCGCCAGATCCCCGAAGCCAATGCCCAGACGCAGCAGGGCCTGTGGCCCAAGAACGGCTTCATGGGCGTGGAAGTGACCGGCAAGACGCTGGGCCTGATCGGCGCCGGCAATATCGGCTCGATCGTCGCCAGCCGCGCGCTCGGCCTCAAGATGAAGGTCGTTGCCTTCGATCCGTTCCTGACGCCCGAGCGCGCCGTGGAAATGGGCGTGGAAAAGGCCGATCTCGACACGCTGCTGGCGAAGGCCGACTTCATCACGCTGCACACGCCGCTGACCGACCAGACCCGCAACATCCTGTCGAAGGAAAATCTGGCCAAGACCAAGAAGGGCGTGCGCATCGTCAACTGTGCCCGTGGCGGCCTGATCGACGAAGCGGCGCTGAAGGAGGCGCTGGATTCGGGCCATGTCGCCGGCGCCGCGCTCGACGTGTTCCAGACCGAACCGGCCAAGGAATCGCCGCTGTTCGGCACGCCCAACTTCATCTGCACCCCGCATCTGGGCGCATCGACTGACGAAGCGCAGGTCAATGTCGCGCTGCAGGTGGCCGAACAGCTCAGCGACTATCTGCTCGACGGTGGCATCACCAATGCGCTGAACGTGCCGAGCCTGTCGGCCGAGGAAGCGCCCAAGCTCAAGCCCTATATGGCGCTGGCGGAAAAGCTGGGCAGCCTGATCGGCCAGCTGGAAGGCGATGCCATCACCGGCGTCGCGGTCGAGGTCGAGGGCCATGCCGCCGAGCTGAACCAGAAGCCGATCACGGCGGCGGTGCTGGCCGGCCTGATGCGTGTCTATTCGGACACGGTGAACATGGTCAACGCGCCCTTCCTGGCGAAGGAGCGTGGTCTGGACGTGCGTGAAGTGCGCCATGACCGCGAGGGCGACTATCAGACGCTGGTGCGCGTCACCGTTTCGACCGAAGCGGGCGACAAGTCGGTGGCCGGCACGCTGTTCGGCCATGCCCAGCCGCGCCTGGTCGAACTGTTCGGCATCAAGGTCGAAGCCGATCTCGACGGCCACATGCTCTACATCGTCAACCAGGACGCGCCGGGCTTCATCGGTCGCCTGGGCTCGAAGCTGGGCGAGTCGGACGTCAATATCGGCACCTTCCACCTGGGCCGTCGCAACCAGGGCGGTGAAGCCGTGCTGCTGCTGTCGGTCGACGGCACCGTCACCGAACCGCTGCGCTGGGCGATCTGTAACCTCGCCGGCGTGAAGCAGGTGAAGTTGCTGCGCTTCGCCTAAGCTGACCTAAATATCTGCCGTTCGGTTCGAGCAGCCCTTCGACTGCCTGCAAGGCAGGCGCTCAGGACAGGCTTCGAGCTTGTCGAGAAGCTTCGTCGAGAACAGTTCTCGACAAGCTCGAACCGAACGGGGGTAGGGGATGGCCTAACCCCAAAATTCCGCTAAAGGGCCTGTCTCATGACCATGATCCCGCCAAGCTTGCTCCCGGAGGGGCTATCCGATCGCCTGCCACCGCAGGCCGAAGCCTCCGCGCGCCTGGCGCGCCGCGTGCTCGATACGGTCGCGACCCATGGTTATGAACGGGTCATGCCGCCGCTGGCGGAGTTCGAGGATACGCTGACCCAGCGCCTCAAGTCGATGCGCGCGCAGGATCTGGTCCGCGCCGTCGACCCGGTGTCCCAGCGTACCCTGGCCTTCCGCCCCGACATGACCGCGCAGGTCGGTCGCATCGCGGCCACCCGCCTGCGCAGCGCGCCGCGGCCTTTGCGCCTGTCCTATGCCGGGCCGGTGATCCGCCAGAAGGCGAGCCAGTTGCGTCCGGAGCGCGAGAAGATGCAGCTGGGCGCCGAGCTGATCGGCAGCGACAGCGCCGCCGCCGCGGTCGAGATCGTCAATATCGCGATCGAGGCGCTGACCGCTGCCGGCGTCACCGGCATCACCATCGATTTCACCTTGCCTGACCTGATCGACGCGCTGGCCGCTGGCCCGTTGCCGCTGGGCGCCGAAGAATTGGAAGCCGTGCGCGCCGAACTGGACGCCAAGGATGCCGGCGCGCTGGTGGCGATCAGCCCGGCCGCCGCCGCCTATCTGCCGCTCATTGAGGCGACCGGCCCCTTCCACGCCGCGATGGAACGGCTGGAGGCGTTCAGCGCCAGCCTGGGCGGCGCGATCGACAGCCGCATCGCGGGCCTGCGCGCGATCGCCAAGCCGATCGGCTGGGACATCACCCTGACCCTCGACCCGACCGAACGGCACGGTTTCGAGTTCCAGAACTGGTTCGGCTTCTCCATCTTTGCCGAGGGTTTCATCGGCGAGATCGGCCGTGGAGGCAGCTATGCCATTGCCCGTGCCGGCGAAACGGACGAGCCCGCCATGGGCTTTTCGCTCTATCCCGATCCGCTGATCGACGCGGGCTTTGGCGACGAACGGCCCCGGCGCCTGTTCCTGCCGGTCGGCCATGATGCCGTGCGCGCGGCCGCGCTGCGGGCCGAGGGCTGGCACACGGTTGCGGCCCTGGCTGACGGCGAAGATGGCGCGGCCCAGCGCTGTTCGCACTGGCTGGATGGCAGCGAGCCCCGCGCCTACTGACCGAACAGGCGACGCAGCCAGGCGTCCACGATGCCGGTGCCGGCATAGTCGGCATCGCCCATTTCTCGGTTGATCTGCATATGGCCGCGCAGCCCGCGTCCAGGCAGTGCATGGATCTCTACCGGGGTTCCCGCCTTGCGCAGCGCTGCGGCGAGCGCATTGGACTGGGCGGTGCCGTCGACCCGATCGACATGGAGCAGCAGGAAATCGGGGGCATTGGGCTTTGCCGCCTGCAAGGTCGGCGATAGCGCCTTCTGCCGCGCCGGATCGGTGCCGAACGCCTGTTCATAGGTTTTTGCCATGAATCGGCCGCCCTGCGCCATCTGGGTTGGTACATCATAGGCGGCGCCATCCAGCGCGATGATACCGCGCACGGCATCGGGCTTCAGCCCGGCCTTGGCGAAATAGCGCATGTCGGTGCCGACCAGCGCGACCAGATGCGCGCCGGCGCTGTGGCCCATCAGGATGATGCGGTTGGGGTCGATGCCCAGCGTCGCCGCCCGGCTGCGCAGATGGGCGACCGCATCGGTGACGTCCTGCGCTTGGCTCTCGACCGTCGCATCGGGCACCAGCCGGTAATTGATCGAGGCGAAGGCATAGCCAAGGCCGGTATAATGGGGCGCCTTGGCCGCGCCGGTGGCATTGTCCTTGCTGCCGCGCTTCCAGCCGCCGCCATGGACGAAGATGACCAGCGGTGCCTTGGTGCCCTTGCCCGGCCAGAAATCGATCGCCTGCAATGGATCATGGCCATAGGCCATGGCCTGCGGCGCAGTAGCCGTCTGGGCCTGGGCGGCCAGCGGCGCGCCCGCGAGCAGGGAGAGAATCAGGATGGGAATCAGCCGTCTGCGCATATGGATCGTCCTTCGCTGCCCCTGTGTCGCCATGATCGCGAGGGCGCATCTTGCCGTAAAGCCGGCACCTGGTATCAAAGTGTAATGTGCCTCCAACCTTGACGCATCGGCCCTGCCCGGCTAACGCGCGCCCCGCACAGGGCGTACCCCGCCCATCCTATTCCACCGGCATGCCGAGTCCCGTCGAAGGGCATGGCCGGTCCGCGCGGCGGGCGGAGGAGTGTATCCATGGCAAATGTTACCGTGATCGGCGCCCAATGGGGTGACGAAGGCAAGGGCAAGATCGTCGACTGGCTGTCGGAGCGCGCCGATGTCGTCGCCCGTTTCCAGGGCGGCCATAATGCCGGCCACACGCTGGTCGTCGGCGAAAAGGTCTACAAGCTCTCGCTGCTGCCGTCGGGCATCGTGCGCGGCACGCTGTCGGTGATCGGCAATGGCGTGGTGCTGGACCCCTGGCACTTCCGTGACGAGGTCGCGAAGCTCAAGGGCCAGGGCGTCGAGATCACCCCGGCAAATCTGCAGATCGCCGAGACCTGCCCGTTGATCCTGCCCTTCCACCGCGACCTCGATGGCCTGCGCGAAGACGCATCGGGCGCCGGCAAGATCGGCACCACCCGTCGCGGCATCGGCCCGGCCTATGAGGACAAGGTCGGCCGCCGCGCCATTCGCGTCTGCGACCTTGCCCATCTCGACGATCTCGACCTGCAGATTGATCGGCTGACCGCGCATCATGATGCGCTGCGCGCCGGTTTCGGTGAAGCGCCGATCGACCGCGCCCAGTTGATGGCCGACCTGACCGAGATCGCCGCCTTCATCCTGCCCTTCGTCAAGCCGGTCTGGCTGACGCTCAACAAGGCGAAGTCGGAAGGCAAGCGCATCCTGTTCGAAGGCGCGCAGGGCACGCTGCTCGATATCGACCATGGCACCTATCCCTTCGTCACCTCGTCCAACACGGTGGCCGGCACGGCTGCCAGCGGCACCGGTCTTGGTCCCAATGGCGCTGGCTTCGTGCTGGGCATCGTCAAGGCCTATACCACCCGCGTCGGTTCCGGCCCGTTCCCGACCGAGCAGGAAAATGACGTCGGCCAGCGCCTGGGCGAGCGGGGCCATGAATTCGGCACGGTCACCGGCCGCAAGCGCCGCTGCGGCTGGTTCGATGCGGTGCTGGTGCGCCAGTCGGTCGCGGTTTCGGGCGTGACCGGCATTGCGCTGACCAAGCTGGACGTGCTCGATGGCTTTGAGGAACTGAAGATCTGCGTCGGCTATAAGATTGGCGACCAGAGCTTCGACTATCTGCCCGCCCATGCGCAGGACCAGGCCAAGGCCGAGCCGATCTACGAAAGCATTGCCGGCTGGAGCGAAACCACCGCGGGCGCGCGCAGCTGGGCGGAGCTTCCGGCACAGGCGATCAAATATATCCGCCGTATCGAGGAACTGATCGGCTGCCCGGTCACGCTCGTGTCGACCAGCCCGGAACGCGACGACACCATCCTCGTCCGCGATCCCTTCGCGGATTAAGGGGCATGGCCGGCGAACGCTTCGAGCGGCACAAGCAGCCCTGGACCCAGGATGAGGTCCAGAAGCTGCACACGCTCGCCAAGAAGGGCATGGCGCTGAAGGCGATCGCCAAGGCGCTGACCCGCAGCGAGGAATCGGTCAAGACCCGCGCCAAGCAGGACGGGTTGTCGATCGCCAAGCTGCGCTGAGAGATGAGAAGGCCGGGCGGAAACGTCCGGCCTTTCCTCATTCCGGGACGTGGCGCTGGACCGGCTGGATGGCCCCGTCCTTGGCATAGGTCAGCGGTGCGATGGTGATCGAGCGCCGGTGATCGCCGCCACCCGGCAACAGCTTGTCATGATAGAAGAGCCAGCTATTGCCGCCCCGCTCGACGATCGCCTGATGATTGGTCGAGATCGGCAGATAGTCGAGGATCACCCCGCCATAGGCGAAGGGGCCGAGCGGCGAGGCGGCGGTGCCATAGATGATCTGGCCGGGCCAGCCGGTCGAGAAGCTGAAATAATAGCGGCCCTTGTGGGCGTGGAGATAGGGTGCCTCGCCATATTTCTTCTTCGGATCGCTGGCCGGTAGTCCGGTGACGACGACATCCATGATCGGGCCGTCGACATGGATCATGTCGGGCTTCAGCCGCACAACCTTGGGCACGCGGGTGCCGAAATAGAGATAGGCCTGTCCGTCACTGTCGATGAAGACGGCGGGGTCGATCGGTTCGGCACCGGCATTGGCGTCGCGCGCCTTGTCGATCAACGCGTCGCCGCGCGCGTCGCGATAGGGGCCCTGGGGCTGGTCGGCCACGGCAACGCCGATCCGGTCACCACCGATCGGCGCGTAGAAATAATAGTGCCCGTTGCGCCGGGCGACTTCGGGGGCCCAGGCCTTTGCATCGGGGCGTGCCCATGTGAAGGTGGTGACGTCGAGAAAGGCGCCGTCATCCTGCCAGCTTTTCATGTCGACCGAGCTGTAGAGGCGCCAGCTTGTGCTGTCCCAGTAGCGGCCGGAATTGGAGGCGTCGTCGGTGGCATAGAGATACCAGCGATCGTCGAACCAGTGCGGCGAGGGATCGCCGGCAAAGCGGGGGCTGATCGGCTTGCCCGGCTCGACATCGCCATTGGCCATCAGCAGGCCCATGCAGGCCAGCAGCGCCATCCTCTTCATCCGCATCCTCCCATGTCGGTCATTGATGCGATGATGGCGTTCCGTCATGTGAAATGCAATTTCGTATCGTGAGATATTGAAAGATTGCAAGGCCGGCTGGACCCGATCGGGACAGGATGCGACAAGTCTGTCGACATCCAGACAGGAGGCTCCGCATGGCACTCGACATCCTCGTCCTCTACGGCTCCTATCGACGCGGCCGGCTTGGTATACGGCTGGCGGATTATCTGATCCGCAGCTTTGAGGGACTGGGCCACAGGGCGGAACTGGTCGATGCCAAGGCCGTGGGCCTGCCGATGCTCGACCTGCGCTATAGCGACTATCCCGCCGGCGAGGCGCCCGCCGCCATGGCGCAGCTTGCCGAACGCCTGTCCGCCGCCGATGCCTTCGTCTTCGTCGCGGGCGAATATAATCGCGGCATGCAGCCGGGGCTCAAGAATCTGGTCGACCATTATCTCAAGGAGTTCGACCGCCGCCCCGCCGCGATCGCCAGTTACTCGATGGGCCGCTTCGCCGGGGTCAACAGCCATGCCGACTGGACGGTGACGCTGTCCGCCATGGGCATGGCGGTAATGCCCGAGCGGCTGAGCGTCGGCCAGATCGGGCAGACGCTGGATGAAAATGCCGAGCCTCACGGTGACGGCGGCGCGGCGCTGGACCGTGGCTTTGCCGGGTTCGCCGACACGCTCATCTGGTGGGCGCTGGCGGCGAAGGCGCAGCGCTGATTTCCTCGCGCGCCGATATCACCGTCGCGGCCACCAGGTCGCCGGTGACGTTGAGCGCGGTGCGGCACATGTCGAGCAGCCGGTCGACGCCCAGCACCAGTCCGATCCCCTCGGGCGGGATGCCGACCATCGCCAGGATCATCGCCACCACCGGCAGCGACCCGGCGGGCACGCCTGCCGTGCCGACCCCGCCCAATATGCAGACCAGCATCACCATCAGCTGCTGGCCAAGGCTGAGGTCGACATGGAAGAATTGGGCGAGGAACAGGACGGTGATCCCCTCGAACATCGCCGTGCCATTCTGGTTGGCGGTGGCGCCGATGGTGAGGACGAAGCGGGCGATGCGACGCGGCAGGTGCAGCTTCTCCTCCGCAACGCGGATGGCGGTTGGCAGGGTGGCGTTGGAGGAGGCGGTGGCGAAGGCCATGACGCTCGCTTCCTGCACGGCGGCGAAGAAGCGCAGCGGCGACCGGCGCGCCAGCAAGGCGATCAGCAGCGAATAGATGCCGAACATCTGGATCGCGAGCGCGAGCAGCACGACCCCAACATAGGCGGACAAGCGCAGCAGCAAGTCCCAGCCGAACTGGGCGGCGAGGTTGAACATGAAGCAGGCGATGGCGATCGGCGCCAGGCGGATGACGATCGAGATGAGGCGCATCGTCACCGCGAACAGCCCCTCCATCGCGTCGAGCAGCAGCTTCGTTTCCTTCGTCTGCACCAGCATCAGCCCGATGCCGAAGAAGAGGGCGAAGACCATCACCGCCAATATGTCATTGTCGGCCATCGCCGCGATCACATTGTCGGGGACGATCGCGATCAGCGCCTGCATGCCGGTCGGCGTGTCGGCGCCGCGGTCGAGGATCGCCTTGGCCCCCTGGCCTGCATCGGCCAGCAGTGCGCGCGCCTGCGCCGGATCGACACCGCTGCCCGGTTGCAGCAGGTTGACCAGCGCCAGGCTGATGACGACGGCGATACCGGACACGATCAGCGTATAGAGGAGGGTGCGCAGGCCTACTCGGCGCAGCGAGCGCATCTCGCCCATTTCGGCGATGCCGACGATCAGCGCGGAAACCAGCAGCGGGATCACCAGCATGAACAGCAGGCGCAGGAAGACCTGGCCGATCGGGCCGGTGAGATAGCGGGTGACCGCATCGATCCAGGGTGCGCCGGGGGTTACGGCATAGGCGATCAGCCCGGCGGTGAGGCCGATCAGGAAGCCGGCCAGCATCTGCCACTGCAGCGAGAAGGCCGCGCGCCGGCTCGCCTGTTCCTCTGTGCCCGGATCACTCATGGCCTCTCCTCTTCCTCCCGACCAACGAGCCATGCGGAAGCGGGTTGCGCGGCCGGCAATATTTCGTTTCGTTAGGGCATCGACGGAGCATAGGCGCATGCTCGGGCGTTGGGCCGGTTCACCAGAAGGAGTCTTGCATGATCGTTGATGCCGTCCCCAGCATGCGCCGGATCGCATCGGAAGTGTGGAAACCGCTGACCGCGCTGTTCGTGTGGGACTGTGCGGTCACGGCCGCTTATTATCTGTTGCCGTTCAAGGCGCCTTCGCTGCCGCTCACCATCTTCGGTTCGGCCCTCGCCCTGTTCCTGGGCTTCCGGTCGAACAGCAGTTACCAGCGCTGGTGGGAAGGGCGCACATTGTGGGGGGCGATGATCAACGCCTCGCGTAGCCTAGCGCGTTCGGCGCGCAATTTCCTGCCCGATCCGGAGGCCCGCGACCTCAAGCGCGAGATCGTCAAGCGCCAGATCGCCTATGTGAATGCGCTGCGCTGCCAGTTGCGGCGCCAGACGATCGGCGAGGATGTGACCAAATTCCTGCGCGAGGAGGACAAGGGCAAGGCGCTGGCGCGCGCCAATCCGGCCAATGGCCTGCTCGACAGCACGGGCCGGCGGATCGACATGGCGCGACGGGAAGGCTGGATCGACACGATCCAGCAGACCCAGATGGAGAAGGTGCTGGTCGACATCGCCAATGCCCAGGGCGGGATGGAGCGGCTGAAGAACACGCCGCTGCCCTTCCAATATCGACTGCTGCCGGTCGTGTTCACCCATCTCTTCTGCATCCTGCTGCCGATCGGGCTGGTCGAGACGCTGGGTTTCGCCACGCCGCTCGGTTCGACGGTGGCGGGCCTGATGTTCATGGCGGTGCTGCGGATCGGCGATGATCTGACCGATCCCTTTGCCGACAGCGTGCATGACGTACCGTTGACCGCCATGTGCCGGACGATCGAGATCGATCT
This sequence comes from Sphingobium sp. LF-16, assembly GCF_003711185.1. Taxonomy (NCBI): domain Bacteria; kingdom Pseudomonadati; phylum Pseudomonadota; class Alphaproteobacteria; order Sphingomonadales; family Sphingobiaceae; genus Sphingobium; species Sphingobium sp. LF-16. The sequence continues at coordinate 4,206,418 of NZ_CP029335.1, forward strand.
GCTCCAGTCGATCGGCGATCCGGCGCCAGACCCCGTCACGCCGGTGCGCGGCGTCCTGTGGTAAGAAAAAGCCCCGCCAGCATCATGCCGGCGGGGCATTTTCTTTGGGTAAGGCTGAGGACGCTTAGCCCTTGCGGTCTTCGTCGACCATGTCGGAGGCCAGTTCCAGCCCGGCCCGGCCATGGGACGGGGTATGGGCCGGCGCCTTGGGATGGGGCACGTCGACCGGCTCCTCCACTTCCAGCATGCCTTCCCACTTGGTGATGACCGAGGTGGCGATGGCATTGCCCAGCACGTTGGTCGCGGTGCGGCCCATGTCCATGAAATGGTCGACCGCCAGGATGAAGGCGACGCCCTCGACCGGCAGGTCGAACTGGCCGAGCGTGGCGGCGACCACGACCAGCGAGGCGCGCGGTACGGCGGCGATGCCCTTGCTGGTGACCATCAGGACGAGCAGGATCGTGATCTGGGTCGCAATCGGCAGGTCGATGCCATAAGCCTGGGCGATGAAGATGGTCGCGAAGGTCGCATACATCATCGAGCCGTCGAGGTTGAAGCTGTAGCCCAGCGGCAGCACGAAGCTGTAGATGCGGCGCGGCACGCCGAACCGGTCGAGCTGTTCCAGCATCTTGGGATAGGCGGCTTCCGACGAGGCGGTCGAGAAGGCGATCAGGATCGGTTCGCGGACATAGCGGATCAGCTTGAACATCCGCTTGCCCAGGAAAATCGCACCCGCGCCGAACAGCAGCACCCACAGGCAGATGAGGGCGATGTAGAATTCGCCGACCAGCGCGCCGTAGGTTTTGAGCACGCCCAGGCCCTGCACCGTCACCGACGAGGCGAGGGCGCCGAACACGGCGAGCGGCGCGACCCGCATGACATAGCCGGTGACCTGCAGCATCAGCTCCACCAGCGCCTCGATCACGGTGATGATCGGCTTGCCCTTTTCGCCGATGGCGGTCAGCGCCACGCCGACGAACAGCGAGAAGACGACGATCTGCAGGATCTGGTTGTCCGCCATCGCGCCGATCATCGACGTCGGGAAGACGTGCAGGATGAAGTCGCGGAAATTGAGCGCTTCGGTGTTGACGCCCGCATCCGCGCCCGACCGGACGAGGTTGAGGCCGGCACCCGGCTCGAAGAAATTGACGAAGATCAGGCCCAAGGTCAGCGAAATGAGGCTGGCAATGATGAACCAGGCGAGCGCGCGCCCGCCGATCCGCCCCAGTGCCGCGCTGTCGCCCATATGGGCGATGCCCGCGACCAGCGTGGAAAAGACCAGCGGCGCGATGATCATCTTGATCAGATGAAGGAAGATGTCGGCCAGAAGGTGAAAATAGCCCGCCACATCCTTGGCCAGCGCTTCATCCCCGCCGACCCAGAGATTGGCCACGAAGCCCACGATCACGCCCAGGACCATGCCTGTCAGGATGTAGGCCGTCAGTCGATTTCGCATTATATTCCTCTAGCCAGCGAGCGGTCCGCCCGCGCATTCATTCTGTTCTGCTGGGTGGTGACACCTAACAGGCGCCCGGCCAGCCCGCAATCGGGCAGGCTTGGACTGTGCGGGGATAGACGAATGAGCCACCATATTCCGCGCCCTGTTTTACGGCAGGACAATGGCATGGTGCTCGCTCAGGGGTAGAGAAGCCCCTCGTTCCAGGCATTTTCCTGGCGGGAGAAGACGCGCCGTTCATGCAGGCGATGCTCGCGATCCTGCCAGAACTCGATCCGTTCCGGGGTCAGGCGGAAGCCCGACCAGTGGGGTGGGCGCGGCACCGGGCCACCTTCGAACCGGGCGCGCACCTCTTCATAGCGATCCATGAAGACGGCGCGCGAGGGCAGCGGGCGGGACTGGTCGGAGGCCCAGGCGCCCAGCTGGCTGTCGCGGCTGCGGGTGGCGAAATAGGCGTCGGCGGTGGCGTCGTCGACCGGGCCGACGCTGCCCTCGATCCGGATCTGGCGGCGCACCGACTTCCAGTGGAACAGCAGGGCGGCATGCGGATTGGCGAGGAGGTCGCCCGCCTTGCGCCCTTCGAAATTGGTGTAGAAGATGAAGCCGTCGGGGCCATGGCCCTTGAGCAGCACCATGCGGACCGAAGGGCGGCCCTGTGCATCGGCCGTGGCGAGCGCCATCGCGTTGCTGTCATTGAGTTCGGTCTCGCGCGCCTGCGCATACCACTCGTCGAAAAGGGCGAAGGGATCGGTCATGCCCCTGCCTTAGATTCCCGGCACCGCACTGTCGATACGGATGCGCCGCAGCTTGAACGATGCCCGGCCTTCGGCCACATAGGGGCGATATGGCCGTGATGCGGCAAATACCGGTTTCAGCATAACAGGATGATAGATGGCGGATCCCTATTCCACTCTGGGTGTGGCGCGCAGCGCGAGCGAAGCGGAGATCAAGTCCGCCTATCGCAAGCTGGCCAAGCAATATCACCCCGACAAGAATCAGGACAATCCGAAGGCGGCGGAGAAATTCTCGGCCGTGACCAACGCCTATGACCTGTTGTCGGACAAGGACAAGCGGGCCCGCTTCGACCGGGGCGAGATCGATGCCGATGGCAATCCGACAGCCCCCTTCGGCTTTGGCGGCGGTGGCGGCGGGCGTGGCCGTCCCGGCGGGTTCGAGTTCAACGAGGGCGGTGCCGATTTCGGCGATATTTTCGAAGGCCTGTTCGGCGGTGCGGGCCGTCGCGCCGGGGGAGGCGGCGGCTTTGGCGGCTTTGGTCGCGGCGCGCCGCCCGCCAAGGGGGCCAATGTCGCCTATCGGCTGGCGGTGCAGTTCGTTGACGCCGCGACGCTGGCGCCGCAGCGCATCACCCTGCAGGATGGCAAGACGATCGACCTGAAGCTGCCCGCCGGGGTCGAAACCGGCACGCAGATGCGCCTGACCGGCAAGGGGCAGGCGGGCGCGGGCGGTGCGGGCGACGCGATCGTCACCATCGAGGTGAAGTCGCACCCCTTCTTCAAGCGCGACGGCGACAATGTGCTGCTCGACCTGCCGATCACCATCAACGAGGCCGTGAAGGGCGGCAAGGTGAAGGTGCCGACCGTCGATGGCCCGGTGATGCTGGGCGTGCCGGCCGGCACCACATCGGGCAAGACGCTGCGCCTGCGCGGCAAGGGCTTTACCGGCAAGGATGGCCAGCGCGGCGACCAGCTTGTGACCCTGCTGATCGACGTGCCTGCCGATGATCCGGTGATCCTCCAGCTGGTCGAGGATTGGCAGGATGGTCGCGCGGTGCGGACCCATCTGGGCGTCTAGGACGTTCGGCAAGGGTGCCGCTGCCTTCCCCCTATAGTCCGGAGTCGCGCCGCCATATGGCGGCGCAGGCGCAGGAAAAATTCCATCGTCAGATCGATCGGGTCCGACCGGGATCGCGCAGCTTCGAGATCGTCAAGCGGGTAATGGTGGGCGTCTATAGCGACGGGTTCATCCATGCGGGGAACCTGGCCTATCTCTCGCTGATGACGCTCTTTCCCTTCTTCATCGTTGCCGCCGCCGTCGCCAGCGTCTTCGGCCGCACGTCGGACGGGCTGTCGGCGGTGAATGCCTTTCTCACCACCGTGCCGCGCGGCGTCGCCGATGTCGTGCGCCAGCCGATCAGCGATGTGTTGCAGGCGCGTTCCGGCAATCTGCTCTGGTTCGGTGGTCTGGTGGGGCTCTGGACCGTGGGCAGCCTGATCGAGACGATCCGCGACATATTGCGCCGCGCCTATGGAACGAAGAGCACCAAGCCCTTCTGGCGTTATCGGCTGGCGTCGGTCGGGATCACGCTGGTCAGCGTGCTGGCGGTGATGTTCGCCTTTTCGATGCAGGTGATGATAACGGCGGTGGACCAGTTGCTCCACCGGCTGCTGCCCTTCGCGGATGAGGCGATCGCCTGGGTTTCCTCGGCCAAGCTGGTGCCGATGGCGATATTATGCGTGGCGCTCCACTCGCTCTATGTCTCGCTGACCCCGTCGCTCTACCGCGACAAGCGCTTTCCCAAATGGCCTGGCGCCGTCGCCACCGCGCTCTGGTGGTATGCCGTCACTCTGCTATTGCCGGTCACATTGTCGATGCTGGGCGGCTATGACCGGACCTATGGCAGTCTGGCCGGTGTCATGATCACCCTCATTTTTTTCTTTCTCGTGGGGCTCGGCGTGGTAATTGGCGCCGAATTGAATGCGGCACTGGCGGAATTTCCGGAAGACGAAGCAGCCGGCACCGTGCAGGACAAAGGGAACGGAACGACGATATGACAGGCTTGATGGCGGGAAAGCGCGGGCTCATCATGGGGCTGGCGAACGACAAGTCGCTGGCTTGGGGTATTTCGCAGCAACTGCATGCGCAGGGCGCGGAACTGGCCTTCTCCTACCAGGGCGAGGCGCTGGCCAAGCGCGTGAAGCCGCTGGCGGAACAGCTGGGCTCGGACTTCCTGATCGACTGCGACGTGTCCGACATGGCGAAGCTGGACGAGGCCTTTGCCGAGATCGAGGCGCGCTGGGGCAAGCTGGACTTCGTGGTCCATGCGATCGGCTTTTCCGACAAGAATGAGCTGCGCGGCCTCTATGCTGACACCAGCCTCGACAATTTCCTGATGACCATGAACATCTCGGTCTACAGCTTCGTCGCCGTCGCGGCCCGCGCGCGCAAGCTGATGAAGGAAGGCGGCAGCCTGCTGACGCTGAGCTATTATGGCGCGGAAAAGGTCATCCCCCATTATAACGTCATGGGCGTGGCCAAGGCGGCGCTGGAAACCAGCGTCAAATATCTGGCGATGGACCTTGGCCCGGAAAATATCCGCGTCAACGCGATCTCGGCCGGACCGATCAAGACGCTGGCCGCCAGCGGCATCGGTGATTTCCGCTACATCATGAAGTGGAACGAGCTGAACTCGCCGCTGCGTCGCAACGTGACGATCGACGATGTCGGTGGTGCCGGCCTTTACCTGCTGTCGGACCTCGCTTCGGGCGTGACGGGTGAGATCCACCATGTCGACGCGGGCTATAATGTCATAGGCATGAAGGCCGAAGACGCGCCCGACATCGCGCTGGACAAGTAAGAACGACGCGACCGGATTGGAACGGATATGAGCTGCAACACATTCGGTCGCGTCTTCCGCTTCTCGACCTGGGGCGAGAGCCATGGCCCGGCGATCGGCGCGATGGTCGATGGCTGCCCTCCGGGCCTGGCATTGAGCGAGGCCGACATCCAGCCTTGGCTCGACCTGCGCAAGCCGGGCACGTCGAAGTTCACGACCCAGCGGCGCGAACCCGATGAGGTGCGCATCCTGTCGGGCGTGTTCGAGGGCAAGACCACCGGCACGCCGATCAGCCTGATGATCGAGAATACCGACCAGCGATCGAAGGATTATTCGGAAGTCGCCAAGGCCTATCGCCCTGGCCATGCCGACTATGCCTATGACGCCAAATATGGCTTTCGCGACTATCGTGGCGGTGGGCGCTCCTCGGCGCGCGAAACCGCCAGCCGGGTTGCGGCCGGTGCGGTGGCGCGGCTGGTCATCCCGGAAGTCGATATCTTCGCTTATGTAAGCGAGATCGGCGGCGACGCGATCGACTATGGCAATTTCGACGCGGCGCAGATCGGTCAGAATCCCTTCTTCTGCCCTGACGCCGAAGCCGCGGTGCGCTGGGAAGCGCTGGTCGATGGCGCGCGCAAGGATGGCTCGTCGCTCGGCGCGGTGGTCGAATGCGTGGCCAGTGGCGTGCCGGCCGGCTGGGGCGCGCCGCTCTATGCCAAGCTCGACAGCGAACTGGCGAGCGCGATGATGAGCATCAATGCGGTCAAGGGCGTGGAGATTGGCGATGGCTTTGCGGCCACCCGGCTGCGCGGCGAGCAGAATGCCGATCCGATGCGCCCCGGCGCCGATGGCCCGGTCTTCCTGGCCAATCATGCCGGCGGCATTGCGGGCGGCATTTCGACCGGCCAGCCGGTCAAGGTGCGGATCGCCTTCAAGCCGACCAGTTCGATCCTGATTCCGGTCGAGACGGTGACGCGCGAAGGCGATGCGTCGGACATCATCACCAAGGGCCGTCATGACCCGTGCGTCGGCATTCGCGGCGTGCCGGTGGTCGAAGCGATGATGGCGCTGGTGCTGGCCGACCAGAAGCTGCTGCACCGCGCCCAGTGCGGGGCCGATTGACGCGCCGAACCGCGCCAATCGCGCGCCGAATGTGCAAAAGATGCGAGACGACTCACCCATGTTACGCTAGGATGACATGGTCACCCGCGGGAGGGTGAGCGGCAGAGCGTAAGCCTGGGGAGCGTCAGCACGCTATGCGTGGATTGACGGTCAAAACGTCCCCTGACGCCGCGACACGGGCCAGCCATGCAACCATGGCTGGCCCATTTCGTTTCACCTCCGTTAGAGACGCGATCGAACGGGGGCAAGACGAGATGCATTTCATCACCGCGCTATTGGGCATTTACCGCGCGGAAATCGGTCTGGTCATTCTCGCCTGCATGTTCGTCGCCTTCGTGCGCGAACGCTATTCCCCGACCGTCGTTTCCGTGCTGGGTGCCTGTGCCTTCGCGCTGCTCGGCCTGCTCGACGAGAAATCGCTCTTCTCCGTCTTTTCGAACAGCGCGCCGCTGACCGTGGGCGCGATGTTCGTGCTGTCGGGGGCGCTCATTCGCACCGGCACGATCAACCGCATCGCCGATCTGGTCATGGTCCGGGCGCAGAAGCATCCGCGGCTGGCGCTGATCGAGGTTGCGGTGGGCACGGTGCTGCTGTCGGCCTTCCTCAACAACACGCCGGTCGTCGTGCTGCTGATCCCGATCATGTTCCGGCTGGCGCAGGCGACCGCCTATCCGGTCAAGAAGCTGCTGATCCCGATGAATGCGGTGGCGGTGATGGGCGGCTGCGTTACCCTGATCGGCACATCGACCAACCTGATCGTCGCGGGCATCGCCGCCGAACAGGGCATGCAGCCCTTCGGCATTTTCGATATCACCCCCTATGGCCTGGCCGGCACCATTGCCGGCGTCATCGGCCTGGCCTGCCTCAGTTTCCTGCTGCCCAGCGACCCGCCCTCGATCGCGGGCGAGAATGGCGGCAATGTGCAGGAATATCTGACCGAACTGGTCGTGACGCCGGACAGCGAGGTGGTCGGGCGGGAGATTGGCGAATTGTCCGTCCTTGGCCGCTCGGTCACCCTGATCGGGCTCAAGCGGGCCGGCGAGATACGGCGCCACGACCTGGAGCAGGAGGAACTGCATGTCGGCGACCGGCTGATCGTCCGCGCCGATGGCACGGCGATCATGACGCTGCGCGAATCGGGCGATTTCGAACTGGGCATTGCCGCCGATTCCGAAACCTCCGCGCGCGAGGGCACGGTGATCGAGGCCATGGTTGCGCCCAGCCACCCCTCGATCGGCGAGCGGTTGATCGACATTCCCTTCCTCCATGCCCTGCGCGTCCGCCTGATCGGCATCCATCGCGCCCGCCATCTGCCCGGCCCGGACCTGGCCGATACGCGGGTGCGCGGCGCCGACCGGCTGTTGGTGGCGGGCAGCGACGACGCGATGCGGTCGCTGAAAGACAATCCCAACCTGATCGGCGTCGACATCAGCCGGACGCGCGCCTTCCGCCCGCGCAAGGCATGGATCGCGATCCTGGCGATGGCGGCAGTGGTGATCCTGTCGGCGCTCGACGTGATCGGCATCGGCCTGGCCGCCTTCATCGCCGTCGGCGTGATCCTGGTCACCCGCTGCATCGATGCGGAGGAGGCGTGGGCGGCGATCGACGGCGATGTGCTGATCCTGATCTTTGCCATGCTGGCGGTCGGCCTGGCGCTGGAACAGGCGGGCAGCGTCGCGCTGATGGTCGGCTGGATCACGCCGCTGATGCAGGTCGCGCCGCAATGGAGCCTGGTCTTCATCGTCTATTTCGCGGCGCTGATCCTGTCCGAACTACTCAGCAACAATGCGGTCGCGGCGCTGCTGACCCCGCTGACCATCGCGCTGGCGCATCAGCTGGGAACCGATCCGCGCCCGCTGGTGATCGCGCTGATGATCGGCGCATCGGCCTGTTTCGCGACGCCGATCGGCTATCAGACCAATGCGCTGGTCTATGCCGCCGGCGATTATCGCTTCGCCGATTTCGTGCGCATCGGCGTGCCGCTCAACCTGATCGTCGGCACTGCGGTGTGCGCGGCGCTCGTGATTCTGGGCTAGGGACCAATTGCCCGCATCCGGCCCTGTCGGCACGGATGCGGGGCCGGCATGAAGGCGGCGATCCATCAGGAGTATCGCCATGACCCGTCTTCGCTTCACCCAGGTCGACGCCTTTGCCGACGCGCCCTTCACCGGCAATCCGGCGGCGGTGATGCCGCTCGATGCCTGGCTCGATGATGCGGTGCTGCAGGCGATCGCGGCGGAAAACAACCTGTCGGAAACCGCCTTCACCGTGCCGACGCCGGACGATGCGGAGGCCGATTATGCGCTGCGCTGGTTCACCCCGGCGGTCGAGGTGAAGCTGTGCGGTCATGCCACGCTGGCGAGCGGCCATGTGCTGATGCAGGGCGATGCCATACGCTTCCGCACCCGTCATGCCGGGGTGCTGACCGTGACCCGCGCGGGCGAGGGCTATGAACTGTCGCTGCCGGCCTGGACCAGCGCGCCGAAGGCGCTGCCGGAACTGGCGGCGGGGATGGGCGGGGACATCGTCGAGACACGCTGGCGCGATGGTGGCTATGCGATCTTCGTCTATCGCGATGCCGATGCGATCCGCGCGCTGGAGCCTGACTTCGCGACCTTGCGCAAGCTGGGCGACAATCTGCTGATGGCGACCGCGCCGGGCGACGACAGCGACATCATCAGCCGCGTCTTCGTGCCGGGCGGCGGTATCGACGAAGATCCGGTGACCGGATCGGCCCATGGCCTGCTGACGCCCTATTGGGCCGAGCGTCTGGGTAAGAGCGCAATCAGTGCCTATCAGGCGTCGGCGCGGGGCGGGCGGCTCGGCTGCCGGCTGGAGGGCGACCGGGTGGTGATGACCGGCGCTTGCCGCACGGTCATCGAGGGCACCTTCACCCTTTAACCGGGGAAGAGGCCGATCAGCCGGGCCAGTTGCGCCTTCACGGCGGCGCGCTGCTCCTTCTTGGGCGACATGCCGATCCGCACGATCGTCAGCCGCTGGCCGGGCGCGACCAATATATATTGGCCATTATGGCCGACGCAGCCGAACAGGCTGGCCGAGGCGAGGCCGGGCATCAGCGCACTCTCGCTGCTGTCCCGGTTGAGCCAGAGATGGGCGCCATAGGCCGCGTTCCGGGGCGAGGGCGCGCGCATATAGTCGACCCATTTTTCCGGCACGATCTGATGGCCGTTGGGGGAGCGGCCATGGTTGCGCAGCAATTCGCCGAAGCGGCCATAGTCGCGCGCGGTCATGTGCATGATCGACCCGCCGATCAGCGTGCCATTGGCGTCATATTCCGGGGTCAGGCTGGACAGCTTGCCCGGCGCCTTCAGCCGGCCGTCGATGAACATCTGCATCGCCCGGCGACGCACGTCGGGATGGGGGCTGTTGGTCAGCATCCGCGTCATCAGGTCCGACAGGATCATCGTGCTGCCGGTGGAGTAGGAGAAGACCTCGCCTGGATTGTGGGCCAGCGGCTTGGATTCGGCATAGGCCGCCATGTCCTGCGCGCCGTCCATGAACAGCATGCGCACGGTGTCGCCGTCAGTGATCGGTTCGCCATCCTCGGCATGGTCGAGGCCCGAGGTCATCGACAGCAACTGGCGCAGGGTGATGCGGCCGCGCGGATCGCCCGGCTGGCTCCAGGCCGCGACCGGCACCGGCGAATCGAGCGCCAGCCGCCCGTCCGACACCATCAGGCCGACCAGCACTGCGGTCACGCTCTTGGCCATCGACCAGGACAGCAATTTCGTCTCGGGGGTGATGCCGGGGGCATAGCGTTCGGCAATCACCTTGCCGTCGCGCATGACCAGTAGGGCGCGGGTTTCGCCCATGTCCTTGTCGTCGAACAGCGGATCGATCGCGCCGCGCAGCGCGCTCGCGCTGACCACCGCGTCGGTGGACACGCTATAGACGGGCTCGGGCGCATGGGCCGCGCGCCCCACCAGCGTGCCGGCGAGGACGAGCGCCACCAGCCCGGCACCCATGGCAAGGCGCTTTACGATTCGCTTCTCGATCTGCATAAGCCGGCGCCCTTAGCATGGAGGCGGGAAGAAGGACCATGGCGGTTCGTGGTAAATGGTGGATCGTCGCTGCGGTGATTGTCGTCGTGCTGCTGGCGGCGCTGGCGTGGAACTGGTCGACCTTGCGGGCCCGCGCGCAGCTCGGCTCGGCCTATGGCGCGCGGCTGACCTGTTCCTGCCGCTATGTCGAGGGCCGCGCCATGGGCAGCTGCCAGGGGGACAAGGAGCCGGGCATGGCGATGGTACGGCTGACCGACAAGCCGGAGGAGCGGGCGGTCGAGGCGCATGTCCCGCTGCTGGCGTCGCGCACCGCGCGGTTCAAGCCGGGCTGGGGCTGTCTGCTCGATCCGGCAGGGTAAGCGCATGTTTGAGAAATCGCGAAAGAGCGATTTCTGATACGGCACCAGCCCGCTCCCCCACCCGGCCACCCAACGGCAGTATTCTATGGGTGGCCGGGTGGGGGAGCGGGCTGGTGCCGGAATGCGCCATCTGGCGCATCTCAAACAGACACTCCGCGCTACTGGCACCTGTGGCCCTGACTCGCTAAGGCCAGTCCATGCCCCGCGACATTCCCACGCTGCTCCACGATATTTTCGGCTTCACGACGTTCCGCGGGGTGCAGGAACAGGTGGTCGGGCGGGTCATGGCGGGGCAGCCGACCCTGGCGATCATGCCGACCGGCGCGGGCAAGTCGCTCTGCTACCAGTTGCCGGCCGTGGCACTCGATGGCTGCTGCGTCGTGGTCTCGCCGCTGATCGCGCTGATGCATGACCAGCTGCGCGCCGCGACCGCGGTGGGCATCCGCGCCGCCAGTCTGACCAGCGTCGATGCCGACTGGCGCGAGACGCAGGATCGGCTGCGCAATGGCGAGCTGGACCTGCTCTATGTCGCGCCGGAACGGGCGAGCGGCGAGGGGTTCCGCAATCTGCTGCGCTCGACCAAGGTCGCATTGTTCGCGATCGACGAAGCGCATTGCGTGTCCGAATGGGGGCATGATTTCCGCCCCGACTATCGATTGCTGCGGCCGCTGCTCGATGAATTTCCCGATGTTCCGCGGCTGGCGCTGACGGCGACGGCGGACGCGCATACCCGCAAGGACATCCTCGTCCAGCTCGGCATTCCCGAGGATGGCCTCATCATCTCGGGCTTCGACCGGCCCAATATCCGCTATGCCGTCCATCCGCGCGATGGACTGACCCGGCAACTGGCCGATCTGCTCGCCGCCAATCCGGGGCCGGGCGTGGTCTATGCGCCGACCCGCGCCGCGACCGAGAAGCTGGCCGAGACGCTGGGGCGCGGTGGCCGGGCGGTGCGCGCCTATCATGCCGGCATGGACCCGGCCCAGCGCGCCGCCAACCAGGCCGCCTTCATCGCCAGCGAGGATATGGTGATGGTCGCCACCGTCGCCTTCGGCATGGGGATCGACAAGCCTGACGTGCGCTTCGTCGCCCATGCCGGCCTGCCCAAGTCGATCGAGGGCTATTATCAGGAATCGGGCCGCGCCGGCCGCGACGGCGAACCGGCGGTCGCACATCTCTTCTGGGGGGCGGAGGATTTCGCCCGTGCCCGCCAGCGCATCATGGAGCTGGAGCCGGCGCGCCAGCAGGGCGAGCGGGCGCGGATCGCGGCGCTGGGGGCGCTGGTGGAAACGGCGACCTGCCGCCGGGCGATCCTGCTGCGGCATTTCGGCGAGAATCCGCCCGCGACCTGCGGCAATTGCGACAATTGCCTGACCCCGCCGGCCAGTGTCGACGCGACCGAGACCGCGCGCAAATATCTCTCCGCCGTCTATCGCACCGGCCAGAGCTTTGGCGCGGGCCATATCGAGGCGGTGCTGAGTGGCGCCGTCACCGACAAGATTCGCGAGCGCGGGCATGACAAGATTTCCGTCTATGCGATCGTCGATGGCGATGAGACGACGCTGCTGCGGCCGGTGTCGCGGGCGCTGCTGGTGCGGGACGCGCTGGAGACGACCGAGCATGGCGGGCTGATGCTCGGCCCCAATGCCCGGCCGATCCTGCGCGGCGAGGAGGAAGTGCGCATCCTGGTGCCGCCGCGGCGCGAGCGGAAGAAGCGCAACGCCCGCAATGGCAGCGACGCCAATCCGGTTGGCGATCCGCTGTTCGACGCGCTGCGCACCTGTCGCCGCGAACTGGCGCAGGATGCCGGGGTCCCGCCCTATGTCATCTTCCATGATTCGACGCTGCGCGAAATGGCGGAGCAACGGCCGGCGACCATCCATGAACTGGGCATGGTGAGCGGCGTCGGGCAGAAGAAGCTGGACGCCTATGGCGATGCCTTCCTGGCGGCGATCCGGCCCTATCTGTAGCGGATGAGCGTGTGGCCCCGTTTCTCGACAGGCTCGAAACGAACGGATGAAGGGGCATCGATGCCGGTTGGGCGTGCAGACGCTTGAATCCTGTGGCGGGCGGGCGCATGGCGGGGGCGAAGGAGATTTGCCCATGTTCCGCCAGCTGACCGACCGCCTCTATGTCTCGCCCCAGATCAGTGTCGATCAGGTGGAGACCGCCAAGGCGCTGGGCGTGACCATGATCATCAACAACCGCCCCGATGACGAGGAGCCGGGCCAGACCAACGGTGCTGCGGTCGAGGCAGCGGCGATCGACGCCGGTGTCGCCTATGCCGCCGTGCCGGTCGCTCATGGCGGCTTTGCCCCCTGGCAGCTCGACGGCATGGCCGCCGCGATGGAGCAGGCGGGCGAGGGCAAGATCCTGGCCTATTGCCGGTCGGGCACGCGCAGCACCCTGCTGTGGGCGCTGACCCGCGCGCGGGCCGGCGACGATGCCGATGCGCTGTCGGCGCAGGCGACGGCTGCGGGCTATGATCTTGGCCCGGTGCGCCAGATCATGGATGCGTTGAAGCCCGCCTGAAAATAGGATTTCGTCCGCTTAACTTCGCATATTTCCCGCACATTTCGACATTTCCTTACGCAAGTAGGAAATCATGTTGCGAGGGGATGGGGACGCCGGACGATGGGAAAGAGCCGGGCGCAGCCTAACATGGGCCCGGCTCTGTAGGACAGGGCGGGGGAGCGGGCCGGAACCGGCTTTCTCAAGCGGACGTTCAGCCGCACTCCACGGTGACATGCTCCATGCGCGGCAGGCTGCGCACCCGTTCACGGACACGGGCGCCGTCGGCGCCGGGGGCGAGGCTGATGATCGCGGCATGGGCGTGCGGGCCGATGCGCCAGACATGGAGGTCGCGGATGGTGGCGCCTTCGGCTTCGACCAGGCCGCGCACCCTGGCCATCAGGGCAGGTTCGGCGGTGTCGAGCAGGATGGCGGCGGTGTCCTTCATCAGGCCCCAGGCCCAGCGGGCGATGACTACGGCGCCGAGCAGGCCGACCGCCGGATCGAGCCACCACCAGCCCAGATAACGGCCGGCCAGCAGTGCGGCGATCGCCAGCACCGACGTCAGCGCATCGGTCAGCACATGGACATAGGCGGCGCGCAGGTTGTTGTCGGCATGGCCGCTCTTGTGGTCGTGATCATGGTCATGATCGTCATGCGCGTGGCCGTGCCCATGATCATGGCTATGGTCGTGGCCGAGCAGCAGGGCGCTGACCAGATTGATGACTAGGCCGACGATCGCAACCAGGGTCGCCTCGCCAAAGGCGACCTTCACTGGCTCGAACAGGCGCATGCCGGATTCGATCGCGATGAACAGCGCGGTCAGCAGCAGCAGCAGCGCCGAGGCAAAGCCGGACAGGTCGCCGACCTTGCCGGTGCCGAAGGTGTAGCGCGGGTTGCGGGCATGGCGTTTGGCATAGCTGTAGGCGGCGGCCGCCACGGCCAGCGCGCCGGCATGGGTGGCCATGTGGAAACCGTCGGCCAGCAGCGCCATCGACCCGGTGATCCAGCCAAAGGCGATTTCCACCACCATCGTCGCGGCGGTCAGCCAGACGACCCACAGAGTGCGCCTGGCATTCTTGTCATGCCCGGCGCTCAGATAGATATGGTCGAAATAATGGCGTTCCTCGCCATCCTTGTCGGTCGGTGGCGGGGCGGCCGGGGCGGGATGATGCGCATGGTCATGGTTGCAGCCGGCGCCATGATGATGGTGCCCATGGGCGTGATCGTCGTGCATCGTCATTTCCCGTAGCGGCGGATCAGCGCCAGCATTTCTTCGGTGGCGGCCGTGCGCGCTTCGTCGGTCAGGCCGGGGCGGGCGACATGTTCGCGCATATGCTGTTCGATCAGCTCCTCCATCAGGCTGCCGACCGCGCCGCGCACCGAGGCGACCAGCTGCAATGTTTCCGAGCAGCCGGCATCGCCCGCCAGCTGGCGCTCGACGGCGTTGACCTGCCCGGCGATGCGGCGCACCCGCGCCAGCAATTTGTCCCGATCCGCGATGATGTGCATAGGGTACCCCCCTATACTATGTGGATAAGTTGAGCAAGGCTGGGGGATGGAGCGGGGGCGCCAGTTGGAGCCGAGAATCGACGCGACAGTCGAAGTTCACAGTGTCGTGCGGGTAAATTCGGGCCAATGCGCCGGCCAAGCGCCTGCCGCGCGCCGGTGAAGCGACAGGCGCGCGACAACCGGGTCAGGATGACGCGCCTTCGACGCGACAGGGAGAGGACAACGAGGCGACAGGAAAGCGACACTGGCGCGCCGGTCGGGCGACACCGGTCTGGCGGCGAGGGCTGGAAAGAGGAGCGGGTGTCCATCGTCCACGGTAGATCAGAGAAAGGCCGAGTAGGAAAGCGGGATGCCGGGTCAAGCCCGGCATGACGGACGGGGGGATGGCAACTGATGACCATAAGCCACCCTCACCATCATCGTCACCCTGAACTTGTTTCAGGGTCCATTCCTCCCATAAGACCAATAGTTTGTGGGGCCTGATGGATGCTGAAACAAGTTCAGCATGACGTCGGTGGGATGGCCGCAACCTACCCAAATCAGTCATCCCAGCGTAGACTGGGATTTCTATTTTCTTTGAGAATGGGGGGCAAGAAATAGTGGGATGTCGTTGAGAGACACGTGCCTCGCAACAACCTTCGCTGGCATGACGGGATAGGGGACCGCCTGTTCTCCCCCCATCCCTGCCTGCCCGTCCCGCTTTGCCTTTGGCGTCGGCGCCGCTAACAGGAGTGGGTGGCTGATCTGGAATGCGATCTTGCGATTATGGGTGGGGGCCTTGCCGGGGGGCTGATCGCGCTTGCCTTTGCCGAGCGGCGGCCGGGTACGCGCATCCTGTTGATCGAGCAGGCCGATCATGTCGGCGGCAATCATATCTGGTCCTTCTTCGACGGTGATGTGGATGCGCGCGACCGCTGGCTGGTCGATCCGCTGGTCAGCAGCCGCTGGTCGCAAGGGCATGAAGTGCGCTTTCCCGGCTATCGGGGGCAGTTCGACACCCCCTATAACAGCATCACCTCCCCCCGTTTCGACGCGCATGTGCGGGCGGCGATGGGCGATCACCTGCTGACCGGGGCGCAGGTGGCGACGATCGGCCGGCAATTTCTGGTGCTGGAGGACGGACGCCGGATCAGCGCCCCTGCGATGATCGATGCGCGGGGCGCGGGCGACCTGTCGGCGCTGCGCTGTGGCTGGCAGAAATTCGTCGGGCAGACGCTGCGGCTGGCGCAGCCGCATGGAATTGCCCGGCCGGTGATCATGGACGCGACGGTGGCGCAGATCGACGGCTATCGCTTCGTCTATCTGCTGCCGCGCGACGCCCGGACGATCTTTGTCGAGGATACTTATTATAGCGACGGATCGGCGCTGGACGCGGCAGGGATCGCGGAGCGGATCGCCGCCTATGCGCAGGCGCAGGGGTGGCAGGTGGAGGAAGTTATCCACAGCGAGAGCGGCGTTCTGCCGGTGGTGCATGGCGGCGATTTCGACCGCTACTGGCCAGCCGATGACCCGGTCGCGCGGGCCGGGGTGAAGGCCGGCCTGTTCCAGCCGATGACCGGCTATTCGCTGCCCGATGCGGTGCGATTCGCGACCTGGCTGGTGGAGCAGCCGCTGAAGGGCCTGCCGGCGGCAACGCGGACCTATGCTGCGGCGCACTGGAAGAAGGGACTTTATTATCGGCTGCTTGGCCGGATGCTCTTCGGCGCTGCGGTGCCGGACCAGCGCTGGCGCATCTTTGCCCGCTTCTATCGGCTGCGGCCGGGACTGATCCAGCGCTTCTATGCCGGGCGATCGACCATCGCCGATCGCATCCGCATCTTGTGCGGGCGTCCCCCGGTGCGCATAAGGGATGCCATGCACGCATTGCTGAACCCACCCGCCTGATGGAGCGGAAAGCGATTGTCATTGGCGCGGGCTTTGGCGGCCTGGCGCTGGCCATCCGTCTGCAGTCGGCCGGGGTGGCCACCACCCTGATCGAGGCGCGCGACCGCCCCGGTGGCCGCGCCTATATGTGGGAGAAGGACGGCTTCACCTTCGACGCGGGGCCGACGGTCATCACCGATCCGGCCTGCCTGGCCGAATTGTGGCGCCTGTCGGGGAACGACATGGCGCAGGATGTCAGCCTGGTGCCGGTGTCGCCCTTCTACCGGCTCAACTGGCGCGACGGCACCAATTTCGACTATTCCAACGACGAAGTGGCGCTGCGCGCGCAGATCGCCAAGCTCAATCCGGAAGATGTCGCGGGCTATGAGCGGTTCCTGGATTATGCCGACGGCGTCTATGAGGAGGGCTATCGCAAGCTCGGCTCGGTCGCCTTCCTCGACTTCGCCTCGATGGTGCGGGCGGGGCCCAGCCTTGCCAAATATCAGGCCTGGCGATCGGTCTATTCGATCGTGTCGAGCCATGTGAAGGACGAGAAGCTGCGCCAGGCGCTTTCCTTCCACAGCCTGCTGGTCGGCGGCAATCCGATGACCACCAGCGGCATCTATGCCCTGATCCACAAGCTGGAGAAGGATGGCGGCGTGTGGTTCGCCAAGGGCGGGACCAACCGGCTGGTGCAGGGCATGGCGACCCATTTCGAGCGGCTGGGCGGCGTGATGCGGCTGGGCGACGCGGTGGTCGAGATCGAGACCCATGGCGACCGGGCGGTGGCGGTGCGCACTGCGTCGGGTTGGCGCGGGGAGGCGGACGCGATCGCCAGCAATGGCGACCTGATGCACAGCTATCGCGATCTGCTGGGCCATCATCCGCGCGGTCAGAAGCAGGCGGAAAAGCTGCAGCACAAGAAATGGTCGCCCAGCCTGTTCGTGCTGCATTTCGGCATCAAGGGCAGCTGGCCGGGCATTCCCCACCATATGATCCTGTTCGGCCCGCGCTATGAGGGGCTGCTGACCGATATCTACAGCCATGGCGTGCTGCCGGCGGATTTCTCGCTCTATCTGCATCACCCGACCGTCACCGATCCGTCGATGGCGCCGGAAGGCTATTCGACCTTCTATGCGCTCGCCCCGGTGCCGCACATGGGCAAGCTGCCGATCGACTGGGATCGATTCGGTCCGGCCTATGCCGAGCGCATCCTGGACGAGATTCAGCATCGGCTGATCCCCGACATCCGGTCGCGCATCGTGACACAATTCCATTATGCGCCGAGCGACTTCGGCCGCGACCTCAATGCCCATCTGGGCAGCGGTTTCAGCCTGGAGCCGCTGTTGACCCAGAGCGCCTGGTTCCGCGCCCATAATCGCGACGATGTCATTCCCAACCTTTATCTGGTAGGGGCCGGCACCCATCCCGGCGCGGGCATCCCCGGCGTGGTGGGCAGCGCCAAGGCGACCGCGGCGCTGATGCTGCAGGACATGGCTTGAGGAGCGCGCGGCGCTTCGGGACTGGAAGATGATGAAAAGACTGGCTGTTTATTGTGGTTCGGCGACGCCGGCCGACCTCACCTATATCGACGCGGCGCGCCATGTCGGCCGCACTTTGGCACAGCGCGGCATCGGCGTCGTCTATGGCGGCGGGCGGCTGGGCCTGATGGGCGCGGTGGCGGATGCCGCGCTGGAGGCGGGCGGCGAGGTGATCGGCGTGATCCCCGAGGCGCTGGTCGGCGCCGAAGTCGCGCATCGCGGCTGCACCGAATTGCACGTGGTGGAGACCATGCACCAGCGCAAGCAGCTCTTCACCGACCTGTCGGACGGCTTCGTCACGATTCCGGGTGGCGTCGGCACGATGGACGAGCTGTGGGAAGCGATCAGCTGGGCGCAGCTGGGCTATCATAACAAGCCGGTCGGCCTGCTCAATGTCGCGGGCTTCTATGACCAGTTGATCGGCTTCAACCGCCAGATGGTGGAAGCCGGCTTCATCCGGCCGCAGCATGCCGGCATCATGATCCATGATGACAGCATCGAGGGGCTGCTGGAGCAGATGGCCGCCTATCAGCCGCATGAGACGATCTTTGCGATGAAGGCCGCGCGGCTCTGAAATAATATTCCCCTCCCGCTTGCGGGAGGGGTTAGGGGAGGGCATGTCCGCTTCATGGACTTAACAGGCCCTCCCCCGGCCCCTCCCGCAGGCGGGACGGGAGAATGGAATCGCCCCGCCCTGGTCGCCCATGCCCGCGACAGCATTGCGCGGGGCTCCAGGAGCTTTGCCATGGCGTCGAAGCTGTTCGACCGGGTGACGCGCGAGCGGGCCTGGCTGCTCTACGCCTGGTGCCGCAAATGCGACGATATCGCCGATGGGCAGGACCATGGCGGGACGATGCGCGGCGTCGCCGACGGGCAGGCGCGGCTGTCGACCCTGCGGGTGCTGACCGATGCGGCGCTGCGCGGCGAGCCGACCGGCGACCCGGCCTTTGACGGCTTTGGCGTCGTCATGCGCGAATGCGCGATCCCGCACCGCTATGCCCATGATCTGCTGGAGGGGTTTGCGCTCGATGCGCGCGACTGGCGGCCGCGCAGCGAGGCCGACATGTTGCGCTATTGCTATCATGTCGCCGGCGCCGTGGGCTGCATGATGGCGGTGCTGATGGGCGTCGACCCGGAGGATGAGGCGACGCTGGACCGGGCCTGCGACCTGGGCATTGCCTTCCAGCTTGCCAATATCGCCCGCGACATCAGCGAGGATGAACTGGCCGACCGCTGCTACCTGCCGGTCGAGTGGCTGGTGGAAATGGACATGCCGCCCGGCGAGCATATGAAGCCCTGGCTGCGGCCGCAGCTGGCGATATTGGGGCAGCGGCTGGCCGATATGGCGGCGGCCTATGAGGATAGTGCGCGGCATGGCACCGGCGCGCTGCCGGCGCGGGCGGCCTGGGCAGTGCTGGCGGCGGCGGGCATCTATGGCGACATTGCGCGCGAAGTCGCGCGGCGGGGCGAGCATGCCTGGGACCATCGCGTGGTGACGCCGGGGCGCGAGAAGCTGGGCTGGGTGATCCGCGCGGGACGGCAGGTGCCGGGACGGGCGCGGCGCTGGCCGGCAGGGGCAGCGCGGGCTGTGGGGTTGTGGACACGACCGACTGTCTGACTTTGGGTGGGTTCCGCTATTCCCCTCCCGCACGCGGGAGGGGTAGCGAGACTTGCGCGCGCAGCGCGTTAGTCGCAGCGGGGTGGGCTTTCGCGATGCCCAGCCCACCCCCTAACCCCCTCCCGCCTGCGGGAGGGGGAACATGTCCGCTTCTGGTCGCTGCCAGCCCCCCCAATTCCGACTGCCTGCCCTGTGGATAAAAATAGGGCCGGTACTTTCGTACCGACCCCAAGGCATGTTCGCAGGAGGAACAAGGTGAGGCGGGCGGGCCGTATCCCGGTCGGGCGGCCCGCCCTGCCAATCTCAGTAGTTGTAGGCGCGTTCGCCATGCTCGCCGAGGTCGAGGCCTTCATATTCGACCTCCTGGCTGACCCGCAGGCCGGTGATGGCCTTGGCGATGAAGATGGCGATGGCGGTGCCGATCGAGGCCCAGATGATGGTCACGACGACCGCTTCGATCTGGACGAGCAGCTTGGCGCCGATTTCATAGTCCGCCGCGCCGGGGCCGCCGAGGGCCGGCGAGTAGACGATCGCGGTACCGATGGCGCCGATCATGCCGCCGATGCCGTGGATGCCGAAGGCGTCCAGGCTGTCGTCATAGCCAAGCTTGGGCTTGAGCACGGTGACGGCATAGAAGCAGACGATCGAGGCAACAGCGCCCAGCACGATCGCACCGAACGGACCCGAGTTGCCGGCGGCCGGGGTGACCGCGACGAGGCCGGCGATGACGCCCGAGCAGAAGCCCAGGGCCGACGCCTTGTGGCCATTGACGCGTTCGATCAGCATCCAGAACAGGCCGCCCGATGCGGTGGCGACGAAGGTGTTGATCATGGCGAGCGCGGCCGAACCATTGGCTTCCAGCGCCGAACCGGCGTTGAAGCCGAACCAGCCGGCCCACAGCAGGCCGGTGCCGACCGCAGTCAGCGTCAGGCTGTGTGGCGCCATCGGTTCCTTGGGATAGCCGATACGCTTGCCCAGGATGATCGCGGCGACCAGCGCCGAGACGCCGGCGTTGATGTGGACCACGGTGCCGCCCGCGAAATCGAGCGCGCCGGCCTTGAAGAAATAGCCCGAAGCCGCCCAGACCATGTGCGCGATCGGGAAATAGACGATCGTCAGCCAGACGGCGGCAAACACCATCACGGCCGAGAATTTGATGCGTTCGACCACCGAACCCAGCACCAGCGCTACGGTGATCGCGGCGAAGGTCATCTGGAAGCAGACGAAGACATATTCCGGAATCTCGACGCCGGCGGTGAAGGTCGCGGCCTGCGAAGCGGGCGTGATGCCCTTCAGGAAGGCCTTGTCGAAGGTCGAGACGACGTTGGAGAGGCCGCTGGTATAATCGGGGCCAAAGGCCATCGAATAGCCGTACATGACCCAGATCAGCATGGCGAGGCAGGCGGCGGCGCCGATCTGCGTCATCACCGACAGCATGTTCTTGCTGCGGGCAAGGCCGCC
This sequence comes from Sphingobium sp. LF-16, assembly GCF_003711185.1. Classification (NCBI taxonomy): domain Bacteria; kingdom Pseudomonadati; phylum Pseudomonadota; class Alphaproteobacteria; order Sphingomonadales; family Sphingobiaceae; genus Sphingobium; species Sphingobium sp. LF-16. The sequence continues at coordinate 4,227,457 of NZ_CP029335.1, forward strand.
ATAGAACAGGGCGAGGCCCGGCAGGATCATCAGGAAGACGAGGATGGTGGAGGTCATCATCCAGGCAACGTCGCCCTTGTCCACGGTCGCGGCCGGCGCGGCCGCGTCCTGTGCCCAGGCGGGTAGCGCGGCGAACAGCGAAAGGCCGGTGGCCCCCAGCGCGCCGCAAATCTTCTTCGAAAAGGTCATCATTCCCCCCTTCTTACAGCGCGGTTTCGCCGGTCTCGCCGGTGCGGATGCGCACGGCCTGGCCGACATCGAGGACGAAGATCTTGCCATCGCCGATCGCGCCCGAATTGGCGGCGGCCTGCGTCGCTTCCACCACGCGCGGCGCGAGGTCGTCGTCGCAGACCACCTCGATCTTGATCTTGGGAACCATGTTGGTGGAATATTCGGCGCCGCGATAGATTTCGGTCTGGCCCTTCTGGCGACCAAAGCCTTTCACTTCGCTGACCGTCATACCGGCGATGCCAAGCGAGGAAAGAGCCTCGCGGACATCGTCAAGCTTGAACGGCTTGATGATAGCCATGACAAGTTTCATGTCGCCCCCTTATTTGGTGTGCGGCGACATACCAGCAAGAGGCGTGCCAATTTGCTAATGACGCATTAACGCGGGATTTCCACTAGGGGAGATTGTTGCGCCGCCGAAAAAATGTGCAGATGCACAGCCATGCCTAAAAAATAGGCATGTTCCCGCCTACCATTGCGATCCTTCGGCGACCGCTGCCGCTTCGGCGGGCAGGGTGGTGCGACCAAGGGCAGCGTTGCGATGGGGGAAACGGCCGAAGCGCGCGATGGTTGCATGATGCTGGCGGGCGAAATCGAGCGACCGGGTGTCGCCGGTCCCTTCGAACAGGGAGAGCGACAGCTCCTGATCGGCCAGATCCTCGCTATGCTGGAACGGCATGTAGAAGAAGAGCCGGCCCGCCCCGCCAATCTGGATGTCATAGCCCAGCGCGATGGCGCCGCGCACTACCTCACGGGCGATCGGGTCGGTGGCAAAGGCCTGGGCCTGGCCGCGGAACATGTTGCGGGGCAGTTGGTCGAACAGCAGCACCGCGGCCAGCGCATCGTCGGCGCGGTCGAGGAAGCTTTCGGGCGGAAGCGTCCGCTTCTCGCTCCACAGGACGGCGAAGCGGTCGATGCAATGCTGGTCGAGCGCCGGATCATGGCTGTACCAGCCTTCCTCGCCCACCTGGTTGAACCAGAAGTCGAGCAGGGCCGCCGCCCAGTCGGCGGTCACGGCGTCATGGCTGTCGGTCAGCATGTTCATACGCAAAATACGTATCGATCGCCGCCCGGTTCCTCGGCCCATGGCGGCGGCGGGTCGGGTGACCGCGCCGCCATGGAAGGAATGGGGTCAGGCGGCGGTGCCGCCGACGGTCAGGCCATCCATCAGCAGGGTCGGTTGGCCGACGCCGGCCGGCACGCTCTGCCCACCCTTGCCGCACATGCCGATCCCTTCGTCGAGCGCCCAGTCATTGCCAATGCCGATCACCTTGGTCAGCGCGGTCGGGCCGTCGCCGATCAGGGTCGCGCCCTTGATCGGATCGCCGATCTTGCCATTTTCGACCTTATAGGCCTCGGTGCAGGAGAAGACGAACTTGCCCGAGACGATGTCGACCTGGCCGCCGCCAAAGCTCTTGGCGAAGATGCCCGACTTGACGCGCGACAGCAGCTCTTCCGGATCGTCCTGACCACCCTTGATGAAGGTGTTGGTCATGCGCGGCATCGGCGCATGGGCGTAGGATTCGCGGCGGCCATTGCCGGTCGGCGCGACGCCCATCAGCCGGGCGTTGAGGCGATCCTGCATATAGCCCTTGAGGATGCCGTCCTCGATCAGGATATTTTCCTGGGTCGGCGTGCCTTCGTCGTCGATCGACAGCGAGCCGCGGCGATCGAGGATGCTGCCATCGTCGACCACGGTGACGCCCGGCGCGGCGACGCGCTGGCCGATGCGGCCGGAAAAGGCGCTGGTGCCCTTGCGGTTGAAATCGCCTTCCAGGCCATGGCCGATCGCTTCATGGACCAGCACGCCCGGCCAGCCGGGGCCGAGCAGCACGGTCATCTCGCCGGCGGGGGCGGCGACCGAGCGGAGATTGACCTCGGCCTGGGCCAGCGCCTCGTCAATGGCGCGGTTCCAGATCTTGGGGTCCATCACCTGATCATAGAGATAGCGGCCGCCGATACCGAACACGCCGGTTTCGCGCCGGCCATTTTCCTCCAGGATGACCGAGACGTTGAGGCGGACGAGCGGGCGGATGTCGCTGGCGGTGAAACCGTCGGCGCGGACGATCTCGATCACCGACCAACTGCCGGCTAGGCTCACCGAAACCTGGGCGACGCGCGGGTCGCGGGCGCGGGCGGCGGCGTCGATCGCGGCGCACAGGGTCACCTTCTCGGCGAAGGGCACCAGCTCCAGCGGATTGGCGTCGGTATAGAGGTGGCGATTGGTGCGCTGGGGCGGCGGGGCGGGCTGGCCCTTGGCCGGATCGAGCAGGGTCAGCGTCTGCGCCGCCTTGGCGATGGCCGCTTCGCTGAGGTCATTGGCATGGGCAAAGCCGGTCATCTCGCCCGAAACGCCGCGCAGGCCAAAGCCCGCATCGGTCGAATAATCGGCGGTCTTGAGCCGGCCGTCGTCGAAGCCGAAGCTCTCGCTGGCGCGATATTGGAGGTAGAGCTCGCCATCGTCGCAGGCCGCAAGCGCCTGCGCGGTCAGGCGGCGCGCACCATCGGGATCGAGCAGGCCCGGACGATAGAGCAGGCCGCGGGCATCAGTGAATTGCGAAGCGAGATCGGTCATGCCGCCCGATATAGGCGCGGCATGACGGATGCCCAATGGAAATTTTAGAGGGTGCCTTAGAGGCTGGCGCCCGAGGCGATGTCCGGCTCGTTGCCGATCTCGGCATTGTCGGCGACGCCGCCGGCCAGCACGAAGCGGCGATCGCAATAGCCGCAATCGACATAGCCATGCTCGTCGATTTCCAGGAAGACGCGCGGATGGCCAAGGGCGGCGGGAATGTCACCCGAACCGTCGCAGGAGACGCGGGACTTGGTGACTCGGATGATTTCGGGCGGCTGGATCATGGGAGGCGGAATTAGCAGCGGTAACGCGGCGCCGCAATATCTGGCAGCGCGCGATTACATCAGCGGATAGCGGGGCTGGGTGCAGCCGGCGTCGGCGGGGGGCTCTGCCGCGATCCTTGCGCTTGGGGTCTTGGGTTGCCAGTCGGCGCAATTGCCGACCGCCATCACCGCGAAGGGCGACAGCATCAGCAATATCGGCGCGACGGAGCCGCCAAGGAAGAAGCTGATCGGCATGGGCGGGAAGATGCCGGAACCATGCTTGCTGCAGGATGAATGTTACGGGTGCGGATCGGGGCTGGTTTTGCCTGGAAGGCTAAGCCCTCGCTGTCGCTCGGGAGTTTCGCTGGCAGCCGTCCCCCTGACGGCTTCTCATTCGGCGAAACTGGTGGGCGATGACGGGCTCGAACCGCCGACATTCTCGGTGTAAACGAGACGCTCTACCAACTGAGCTAATCGCCCCCATGGGGTGCGGGCGCTTCTAGATTTTTTTGGGCGCGGGTCAAGCGGCCTTTATCCGATGGGGTAGATCAGTGCGCGCGATAGCGATGGCTGGCGCTGAACCAGCGCATGAGCTTCTCGGCCGCGTCGTCGGCGAGCGCGATGAAGATGCGGCGGCCGTCATGCGGATCGGCACGACGCTCGACCAGGGCCTTGTCCGTCAATGTGCGAATCCAGCGCAGCGCCGTGGTCGGCGGCACGGCGGACGCGATGCACAGGCTGGAGACAGAGACATGGGCCTGTTCCAGACGGGCGGCGAGCAGGTCGAGCATCATGTCCCAGGCCGGATCGGCGAACAGGTCGCCGGGCAGGAAATCGGCGCGCAGCCGGCGGGCGCGGAGCAGGTCGCAGACCTGGGCGGCGGTGACGGAGGCGGTTTCCGCCATGGTGGCCGCACCGATCGTGGCGATGGCCGGCATGCCCGTATAGCTGCCCTGGCGATCGGCAATGCGCGCGGGCATGTCGAACGCGGGCAGCGTAGGGCGCGGCCGATCGGTCAGGGCTTCGATCGTGCGAGCAAGACGGCTGACTTCCTCGCTCAGCCGCTGCAGCCGGTTGCCGTCGCTTTCATGGGTGGCGTCATGCAGATTATGGGGCATAGCATCGCCGTGCGCGGCGGCGAGCAGGGCGGCGGCGATGTCGCTATTGTCGGGACTGCACAGCAACTGGGTCTGCGGGCTGCGCATGCAGGCATAGGCCATGTCGAGTGTCTCGATCCCGGCGAGCAGGACGACCGCCATGCGATTCTGGATCGCGATCGTCTCGACCTGAACGATCAGCCGTTCGAGCAGCGGATCAGGCTGGTGGCAGTGCAGCAGGACGACATCGCACCCGACCTGCATGTCGAGCCGGACGGCGGCCTGATCGAGCGGCACGGTGCCGAGCAGGCGCAGGCCGGCGGCATGGGCCAGCATGGCGGCATCGTCGAACCATTCGTCATCGGCAACGATCAGCAGCCCACGCCGGTCATCCGGCGCGGCATAGGGGCTATCATGATCGGTCGAGAAGGGATCGGCCATCACCACGCAATCTCCCGTGCCTGTTATGTTCCGCAGCTTAGCCGCTTGCCCACCGGGCGCAGCCGGCGCTGACTCCATAATGGCGCAAATGCACGGGGCTGTCGTGATGGCCGTCACGCACCCACGATATCGGGGGGAATGCGGAAACGAAAAGGGCGCCGGTTGATGCGGGCGCCCTTTTCTGCCTATTCGATCCGAAATGGACTCATTTCGTCGCAGGTCAGACCGCGGTGCGGCGGGCGAAGTCGATATAGAGTTCGCGCAGCCGGGTCGCGACCGGGCCGGGGGTGCCGTCACCGACCGGCTGGCCGTCGATCCTGACGATCGAGAGGCAGAAGGTCGAGGCGCTGGTCATGAAGGCTTCCTTGGCAGCGAGCGCTTCGGCGAGGGTGAAGGAGCGGCGGATGACGGCGATGCCGCTTTCCTCGGCAAGGGCCGTCAGCGCCGCGCCGGTGCAGCCGGCCAGCACCGACTGGCTGTAGGGGCGGGTGACGATGCCTTCGTCGGTGACGATGAAGGCGGTGGAGGAGGCGCCTTCGGTGATGAAGCCATCCTCGATCATCCAGGCTTCCTGCGCGCCGGCTTCCTTGGCCGCCATCTTGGCCATCGCCTGGGCGAGCAGGCCGACGCTCTTGATGTCGCGCCGCGCCCAGCGCAGGTCGGCCATGGTGGCGACCGCGACGCCGGTCTTCGCGGCGGGCACGTCGAGGAAGGTCTTGTTCTGGACGAACATGAACAGAGTGGGCTGCAGCCCGGCCGGCGGGATGAAGTCGCGGGTGACGTCAGCGCCGCGGGTGATCTGGAGATAGACCAGGCCCTCGCCAAGGCCATTATGGGCGACCAGCGCCTTCTGCGCCGCCTCGATCTCGTCCAGGGTCAGCGGCAGGGCGATGCCGATTTCGGTGCAGGAACGTTCCAGCCGGGCGAGATGGCTGGCGCTGTCGACCAGCCGGCCATCGATCACGGCCGCCACTTCATAAATGCCGTCGGCGAACAGGAAGCCGCGATCGAGCGGGGAGATGCGGACGTCTTCGAGCGGCAGAAACTGGCCGTTGAGATAGGCGACGGACATGGCGGCGGGCGATCCTTGATCTGGTGATTTACGCCGCCGCTTTTGCCGCCGCGGCGGCCGGGGTCAAGGCGGCGAAATAGGATTTGCGGCGCTTAACTTCGCATATTTCCCGCACATCGTGACATTATCTTGCGCTGGCCTGATCCTATCGGAAAGTCAGGGGATGGCAGCGCCGATGATAGGGGAAAGGCCCGCTGTAGGACAGGCTCAGGCGGCCTTGCCCTTGAGTGCCTTTTGCCGGCGGCGCTGGACCGAGGAGCCGATGCCCATGGATTCGCGATATTTGGCGACGGTGCGGCGGGCGATGTCCATGCCCTTGGCGCGCAGCAGGTCGACCAATGTGTCGTCGGAGAGGATGGCATGGGCCTCCTCCGCGCCGATCAGTGCCTTGATATGGCTCTTCACCGCCTCGGCCGAGACGGCGCCGTCGCCATCCGCCGCCGCGACGCCGCTGGTGAAGAAATATTTGAGTTCATAGAGGCCGCGCGGGCAGGAGAGATATTTGTTCGAGGTGACGCGGCTGACGGTCGATTCATGCATCTCGATCGCGTCGGCGACCGCGCGCAGCGTCAGCGGCTTGAGATAAGCGACGCCATTGCGGAAGAAATCCTCCTGCTGGCGGACGATCTCGCTCGCTACCTTGATGATCGTCTTCTGCCGCTGGTCGAGCGCCTTCACCAGCCAGTTGGCGCTGGCGAGGCAGTCGGCCAGCCAGGCCTTGCTCGCCTTGTCCTGCGGGCCGCCGGCCAGTTCGACATAATAGGTGCGGTTGACCAGCACGCGGGGCAGGGTGGCGCTGTTGACCTCTATGCCCCAGCCCTCGCGGGTGCGGCTGACGAACAGGTCGGGCGTGACCGGCGTGGCGCTGTCGCTGGCGAAGCGCAGGCCGGGCTTGGGATCATAGCCGCGCAGTTCGCGGATCATGTCGGCCAGATCTTCTTCATCCACGCCGCAGATGCGGCGCAGCTGGGGCAGGGCGCCCTTGGCCAGCAGGTCGAGATTGGCGAGCAGCCGCTGGATGCAGGGATCGTAGCGGTTCGCCTCCTTTGCCTGAAGGGCGAGGCATTCGGCGAGCGAGCGGGCGCCCACGCCGGTGGGATCGAAGCTGTGGATAACTTCGAGCACGGCCTCGACCGTGAAGAGTGGCACGCCCAGGCCATGGGCGGTCTGGAGCAGATTGGCCTCCAGATAGCCCGCTTCGCTGATCTGGCCGATCAACTGGGTGGCGATCAGCAGGTCCATGCCCGACAGCGTGCTGCGGGCCTGGTCCATCAGATGTTCCTGCAGGCTGGGCGCGGCATTGGCGAAACTGTCGAAATCGACCGCTTCGCCCGAACCGCTGCCGCCGCCGAGCATTTCGAGCGAGCCTGAGCCGCTGCCCGCGGCCATGCGGTCGGCCGGGCCATCGTCGATGAAGGTTTCCGCGCCATGATCGACATCGAGCGGGCTGTCGGCGCCGCCCAGCCCCTGGGCGATCAGATCGTCGCTGGCGCCGGTTTCAGCGGCCAGGGTCGGCGCCTCCACCTCGCGGTCGACGCCGCTGCCGTCCCGGCCGCCGTCATCGGCGGCACCCTGTTCGAGCAGCGGGTTCTTTTCCAGTTCGCCCGCGACGAACGCCTCGATCTCCAGATTGGACAGCGCCAGCAGCTTGATCGCCTGCTGGAGCTGCGGCGTCATCACCAGAGACTGGCTCTGGCGGATGTCGAGGCGTGGCCCAAGCGCCATCAGCCGGGCCGTCCTGCATCAGCGAGGGGGCGCCGGCCGATCATGTCAGAGCTGGAAATTCTCGCCCAGATAGAGGCGGCGAACATCGGGATGGGCGACCAGTTCGGTCGGGCTGCCGGCGAACAGCACCTGGCCGCTGTAGATGATGCAGGCGCGGTCTACGATTTCCAGCGTCTCGCGCACATTATGGTCGGTGATGAGGACACCGATGCCGCGCGTCTTGAGCTGCTTCACCAGGTCGCGAATGTCGGCGATCGACAGCGGATCGATGCCGGCGAAGGGCTCGTCGAGTAGCACGATCGAAGGATCGGCGGCCAGCGCGCGGGCGATTTCGCAGCGACGCCGTTCACCGCCCGACAGCGCCATGGCGGCAGAATCGCGCAAACGGGTGAGGCCGAATTCGTCGAGCAGCTGTTCCAGCTTCTCGGCACGGGCGGCCTTGTTGGGTTCGGCCATTTCCAGCACGGCGCCGATATTCTGTTCGACCGTCAGGCCCCGGAAGATCGAGGTTTCCTGCGGGAGATAGCCCAGGCCCAGGATCGCGCGGCGATACATGGGCAGGCCGGTAATATCCTGGCCGTCGAGGATGATGCGGCCCTGGTCGGGACGGACGAGGCCCATGACCGAATAGAAGCAGGTCGTCTTGCCCGCGCCATTGGGGCCGAGCAGGCCGACGACCTCGCCCTTGCCCACGGTCAGCGACACGTCGGACAGGACGACGCGCTTGTCATAGCTTTTCGCGATCGAGATGACGGACAGGCCCTCGCCCACTTCCTGCGGGGCGAGCGGTCGCGCCGAAGCGGCCCTGTCCTGGATCGTCACATCGTCCATCACTTCAATCCTTGTGCCGCCAAATCGGGGTGCGGCGGACATGGGTCCGCCTGCGGCAATTGGCAAGCTTTGTGCATGGGATCGCCGCCGGGGCAAGGGGAAAATGCGATGGAGAAGAGGGGGATGGGCGTGCCATCCCCCTGATGCGCGGGTTATTCCACCATGATGCGCGGGTTGGGCAGGACGACGCCGACATCGCTGGCATAGGCGTCCCACGCCTTTTCCAGCGCCGCCCGGCGCGCCGGTTCGCGGGCGGACAGGTCCGTGGTCTCGCCCGGATCGGCGGCGATGTTGAACAGATGCCATTGGCCATCGCCGGCATCGGTGATCTTCCAGTCGCCCTGACGCAATGCGCGCGAGCCGAACAATTCGGTGCCGATCGCCTCGCTGGCGGGATGCACCGTCTGCGCCGTGCCGGCGAGCCAGGGCGCCCAGCTGGTGCCACGGATCGGCTGGACGGTGCGGCCCTGGAACGTCCCCTTGGGCGGGGCGATGCCGGCAAGGTCGATCAGCGTGGGGGCGACGTCCATGACATTGAGATAATCATGGGCGATGCTGCCGGGCTTCTTCACCGCTGGTCCGGAGAGGAAGGCGGTGGTGCGGGTGCCACCCTCGGTCGCGAACGCCTTGTAGAGCCAGGAGGGGGTGGTTGCCGCCTGCGCCCAGCCGGGGCCATAGCTGATATAGCTGCTGTCCTTGCCGAGATTGTCATAGCTGTTGTCGGCCGCCTCGGCGCGGGCGCGGAAGCGGGGATTCTTGGCATGGACCAGGTCCATCCCCTCGGCGCCATTGTCGGCGAGGAAGAGGATGACGGTGTTGTCATATTCGCCGCTGGCCTTGAGCGCATCGATCACCCGGCCGACATTCTGGTCGAGCCGGTCGACCATCGCGGCATAGATTTCCATCGTCCGCGACGCGGTCTTCTTTTCGTCCGGGGTCAGCTGCGCCCAGGGCTTGCTGTTTTCAAGGGGATGCTGCGCGGCGCTGGCCGGGACCAGGCCGAGCGCGACCTGCTTCTTCAGCCGCTCGGCGCGCAACGCTTCATAGCCCGCCTCATAGCGGCCCTTATATTTGGCGATGGTTTCGGCCGGGGCCTGTAGCGGCCAGTGCGGCGCGGTGAAGGCGAGATAGGCGAAGAAGGGCTTGTCGTCCTTGGTCGCCTTGATCTGGTCGATCAGCTTGGTGGCGAAGGCGTCGGAGGAATAATAGTCGCTGGGCAGGCTTTCGAGCGTGCGGCCATCCTCGCGATAGGTGGTGAAGCCGGGCTTGGGCGTGGCCGAAATGTCGGTGCCATAATGATTGCCCGCCCCCTGCAGTAGCGCGAAGCTGTGCTGGAAACCGCGGGCATGGGGATCCTGCTGCGGCGTGAGGCCGAGATGCCATTTGCCAGAGAAGAGGGTGCGATAGCCGCCGGCGGTCAGGACTTCGGGCAGGGCGGCGATGTCGGTGCGCAGATAGCCTTCATGACCGGGCTTGCCGACCTGATTGGGGGCCTGCATTTCCGCCATGGTGCCAAGGCCGGCGCGATGATTGTCGGTGCCCGACAGCAGCATCGACCGGGTTGGCGAGCAGGTGGGCGCGGTGTGGAAGCCGGTCAGGCGCACGCCCGACAGAGCGAGCCGGTCGAGATTGGGTGTGGATATCTCGCTGCCAAAGGCGCCGAGATCGGAATAGCCCAGGTCGTCGGCGACGATCACCAGGAAATTGGGACGCTTTTCCTGCGCCGCCGCGGGCGTGGTGAGGGCGGTGGCCAGCGCCAGGCTGGCAAGGACAGTGCGGAGCTTCATGGGGTCTTCCGTGAAAAGGGGCCGCGTCCGGAAGGAACGCGGCCCAGTGTGCCGAAGGTCAGGGGCAGGTTGGGGGGGTGAGCAAGCCCTGCTCAGGCGGCTTCGGCAATCTTGCCATCTTCCTTCTTGATGATGCGGCTGTTGCGGCCGTCGATCGAGACGGGGACGGTGCCGGCGATGGTGGCGCGGCGCAGCTGGCGATGCTGGGTGCCGAAATCGGCGATGGCGCGATGCTGGGTGGCGCGATTGTCCCAGATGGCGACGTCGCCCGGCTGCCAGCGCCAGCGCACGGTGTTTTCCGGCCGGGTCACGGCATCCTGGAATGTGGCGAAGAGGCGCTGGCTGTCGGCCTGGCTGAGGCCGACGAACTGCTTGAAGAAATGGCCCAGGATCAGCGAGCGCTCGCCGCTTTCGGGATGGACATGGACCAGCGGATGTTCGGTTTCATAGACGGTCGAGGCGAAGACTTCGCGATAGCGCTTCACCGCTTCCTCGTTCGCGTTGGTGACGACCGAGGCATAGTCGTAGAGGTTGGAATGGACCGCCCACAGGCTGTTGGCGAGCTGGCGCAATGGTTCGGGCAGTTCCTCATAGGCGGCTGCCGTATTGGCCCAGAGCGTGTCACCGCCCGCCTGCGGGATGACGATGGCGCGCAGGATCGAGGATTCGGGGTAAGCGGGGACGAAGGTGACGTCGGTGTGCCAGCTCGACGCGGCGCGGCCCTCCTTCGAATCCAGTTCCAGCAGATATTTGGAGCCGGGCACGACCGGGACGGTCGGGTGGGCGACGGGCTTGCCGAACCGTTCGGCAAAGGCTTCCTGGCCGGCATCGTCGAGATGATGCTGGGCGCGGAAGAAGATCACCTTGTGGCGGACGAGGGCGGCGCGGATCGCGGCGATGGTGGCGTCGTCAAGGTCGCCGCCCAGCGCAACGCCGCGAATCTCCGCGCCGATGCGGCCGGCGACGGGAACGACATCGAGCGGACCGTCGGCATCGGCGGCGTTGAGGAAGCTCTGGGTCAGGATGGTCATGGCAGGTCTCCTTGAGTTTATGCGTGGACGGTCAGGCGGGGATCGCGTCGCGCTGGTCGAGGGCGCGGCGGATTTCGGCATGGGCGGCTTCGTCGAGCGGGAAGCGCCAGATGATGAGGGTGGCGATGATGTGGGCCAGGGCCGGGCCGAGGGCGAAGACGGTCTTCAATCCTTCGAGCGCGGTGGCATCATTGTGCGGGCCGGCGGCAAAGCCGAGCCAGGCGATGAGCGGCAGGGCAATGCCGATGCCGATCGCCGGGCCGAGCTTGGCCGAGAGGGCAAAGACCGAGAAGAAGAGGCCGGTGCGGTCATGGCCGGTGCGCAGCCGATGGGCGTCGGCCACATCGGCGACCATGGCGCGCAGCATGAGGTTGCCCGAGCCCTGGGTCAGCCCCTGGGCAATGGTGAGGGCGAGCAGCAGCGGCAGGCCGCCGGGGAAGACGAAGAGCAGGCCGATATTGATCGCCGCCTGGGCGATTTCGCCGCTGATCGCGGCCTGACGCTTGCCGATGCGGGTGCCGATGCGCAGCCAGATCGGCGCGGCGGCGACGCCGAAGATGAACTGGAGCAGGTAGAGGCCGCTCGCCCAGGCGGGCAGGCCCATATACCAGACGGCGAAGAAGACGATCAGGCTGGCGCGGATCGACTGGCCGGCGGTGACCACCGCGTCGGAGGCGAGGACACGCAGCAGCAGCCGGTCGGAGAAGATGACGCTGGTGGCGCGCCAGAAGCTCTGGCGGACCGGCGGGGTGGCGGGCACTGGCGGTTCGGGCACGGATAAGAGGGTGAGGGCGAGGCTGGGGATCAGGGTGGCGATGATGAAGCCGCCGACCAATTGCAGCTTAAGCGTGCCATTGCCCGGCTCGACCTGGTCGAGGATGGTCGGCAGCACCAGCACGGCGAGCAGGCCGATGGCGCGCAGCAGCGCCTGATAGCTGACGACGCGGGTGCGGCCATGATAATGGCGCGACAGCTCGCCGGCCCAGGCGGAGGCCGGTATCTCGATCATCGACCAGCCGAGATAGAAGAAGAAGAGGGCGGCGCCGAGATAGGCGGGCGTCACCAGCGCGGCGGGCGGGAAGAAGAGCAGGGCGGAGGACAGGCCGAACAACAGGCCGCCGGCCGCGATCCACGGGCGGCGCCGGCCAAAGCGGCTGCGGGTGCGGTCGCTGAGCGCGCCGACCAGCGGATCGGCGCTGACATCCCAGATGCGGCCCAGCAGGAAGATGAAGCCGATGGTCGCGAGCGAGAGGCCGAACTGGGTGGCGTAAAGCTGCGGCACGAACAAGGCGAGCGGCAGGCCGGCGCCGGCGATCGGCACCGCGATCGAGGCGAAGCCGGTGAGGCGCAGGCGCGAGGGCTCCCCCTCCCCGACGCGGGCGGGTTCCGGCCGGATGATGCTCCGGTCATCCAGATAGTCTGCGTAGGGAAGGGTAGCCATGATCTTGCCTCCGTATTGGGGGTCAGAATTTGCTGCGCAGGGTGACGCCGATGGTGCGGGGATCGCCGACGGTGGCGGTGACGAGGCCGGTGTTCGCGACCGAGAGCGTGTCGACATAATCCTTGTCGAACAGGTTCTTGGCCCAGAGCGACATGTCGATCAGGCCATCGTCCAGCCGCACGCCGATGCGCGCATTGGCGACGCCGTAGCTGGGCACCAGCGAGTAGCGGCTGTCCGACACGGCGGTGTAGTAGGAGGAACGCCAGCTATAGTCGGCGCGGCCGTAAAATTGGGCGTCGCCCCATTTGGTGGTGCCGAGCGGAATGGCGAAGTCGCCGCCCGCGCTCCACGACCATTCGGGCACGCCCGACAGCGGCTTGCCGCTCAGGTCGGTCACGGCCGAGCCGCCGGTGGTCGGGTTCAGTGCCTCGACCGGGGTGGGGCCGTTCTTGAAGTCGACATAATAGGCGTCGGTATAAGCGAGCGAGGCGTTGAGGTTGACATAGCGGCTGAGCGCCAGCGCACCGTCCAGTTCGAAGCCGCGCGCGCGCGCCTCGGGGATGTTGGTGATGTAATTGCGGGTGCTGTTGGTGCCGACAATCTGTTCGGTGATCGCGGTCTGATAGTCGAAGATATTGGTCCAGAAGGCGGCGGCGTTGAGCGTTGCCTTGCCGCCCCAGAACTGGCTCTTCACGCCCGCTTCGTAATTGTCGACCTTCTCGCCGCCGACATCGGGGCTGACCCCGGCCGGGATGTTGGTGAGGTTGAGGCCGCCCGACTTGTTGCCGCGCGAATAGGTGGCATAGACCAGCACGTCCGGCGTCACCTTGTAGGACAGGGTGGCCAGACCCGAGAGGCTGTTGTCGGTGAAGCCGGTCGAGTAGCTGGTGACGGGGTTGAGGCTGTTGCGCAGTGCGATCGCTGCGGTGCGCTGGGCCGCGGTCAGGCTGGAAAGATCATTCCCCTCCGCCCACCATTGGCTGTAGCTGCCCTGCTTCTTCTCGTGCGTGTAGCGCAGGCCGAGCGTCAGCGAGAGGCTGTCGGGGATGATGGCGTAGCTGGCCTGGCCGAACAGCGCGGCGCTCTTGGTTTCCGGATTGGAGCTGGAGCGGGCGACGAAGCCGTTGACAGCCGCATTGCTGACCACCGGATCGGCATTGGGGAAGAGCCAGAGCGGCGCGTCTACGCCATAGCCGGCGGCGCCCGACCCGTTGATGATCTGCCAGAAATAATAAGCGCCCAGCACATAGGAGAGGCGGGTGTCGCCATTGGAGGCGACGCGAAATTCCTGGCTGAACTGGCGCTGGTTATTTTCCTGATGGTTGAGCGTGTTGACCGAGAGCGAGGTGGCGTCGCTGTCGTTGCGCGGATACCAGTTCCAGGCGCGATAGGCGGTGATGGAGCTGAGCGTGACCGGGCCGACATCCCAGTCGGCCTTGCCCGAAATGCCCCATTGATTCATGTTCGCCTGGAACTGGCCATCGACATCGACCTTGCGGGCGAAGGGATCGGTGGCCAGCGGCGTGTAGCCGGCGCGGGCGGCGCGGATCGCGAAATTGTTCGCGATGATGTTGCCGTCATCATAGGTGGTGAAGACGGTGCTGGGCAGGCGGACGCAGCAATTGAGCGTCTGCTTGGCATAGTCACCGATCAGGCGCAGGCTGAAGCCCTCACCCTGGGTCAGCAGCAGCTGGCCGCGCGCGGTGAAATTGTCGTAATCGTGAATTTTCTTGCCGTTATGGACATTGGTCAGGAAACCATCGCGATGGGTGTCGGCAATGCTGATGCGCACCGCCGCCCAGTCGGTGAGGCCGCCGGTGACCGAGCCGCGCAGCTGATGGAAGCCATAGTCGCCCAGCGTCGCTTCCACCTGGCCGCCGAAATCGAAGCTCGGCTGGCGGGTGGTGATGTTGATCGCGCCGGCGGTGGTGTTCTTGCCGAACAAGGTGCCCTGCGGCCCGCGCAGCACCTCGATCCGTTCGAGGTCGACCAGGTCGAACTGGCTGGCGCCGACGCGGCCATAATAGACATCGTCGATATAGACGCCGACGCCATTTTCGAGGCCGTCATTGGTCAGCGCGACGTTGGAGCCGAGGCCGCGGATGTTGATGTTGGTGTTGCGGGGGTTGAAGCTGAACAGCTGGAGGCTGGGCGCGACCTGCTGCACGGCGGCGAGCGTATAGTCGCCGCGCTGTTCGACCAGATCGCCGCCGACGACCGAGAGGGCGACCGGCACGTCCTGCGCCTTTTCGGCGCGGCGGCGGGCGGTGACCAGGATGGGGGCACCATAATCGCCTTCATCGACAGCGGCTTCGGGCGCGGGCGCAGGTGCCGCGGCGGCGGGTTCGTCGGCAGCATGAGCGGCGCTCGGCAACAGGCCGATGGCGACGCCGGTGAGCAGCAGGCGACGGAGGGACAGGCCGTGCCGGGGTCGGCTGGGCGCGAGGACTTGGGACATGAAGAGGCTTACTCCCTGAATTTCTTGTCTGTTCTGCTTGTGGGCTGCGGACGCAGGGCATCGTCGTGCACGGCGTTCAGGCCGTAGAGCGCGGCGGCCGCCTGGAGCAGCGACACGGAATAGGCTGGGTGCGGCGACGCGCGTCGGCCGCGAGCTTCCACGGGCATGCGATCCCCCTTTCCCGCACGACGCATCGGCGGAGGACGGGCGGATGGAGGCGCGCTGACAAGCAGCGCGCTGCGTGGCGGGCGTCAGGCCCTAGATTTCAGATGGATGGCACATCGTTTCATTCCCCGTTTCGTTGGGGGGAACACGAAGCTGGCGTCGTCGCCCGAGCATCGTGCGCTTTAGCTGTTGGTGACGCGGAGCAAGCTGCATCCCGATCAAAAGCCGCGGGTCCGATGCCGATGTCGTCATCCGGGCGGGGACCAGTCCGCTCCGTTTGAGGCAATCTCTACTTATAAGATAGAGTGTCTGGCTCAACCAAGTTTTGCTTGGCCGTGCCCAAATTGCGCTGTGCCGGTCCGTCCGCCCGTTCGAGCATGGCGTCGCGCCGGGCGAGGGTGATGAGGCGCAGGCCCGATTCGGCGGCACGATCGAGCGCCAGGCTGGTCGGGGCGGAAAGGGTGACGAGCAGCGGGCAGGCCGCGAGCGCGGCCTTTTCCACCAGTTCATAGGAACAGCGCGAGGAGAGGAGGGCGAAGCCGCCATCCCAGCCAAGGCCGGCGCGGGCCATAGCGCCGATCAGCTTGTCGAAGGCGTTGTGGCGGCCGACATCCTCGCGCGCGAGGCGGAGCGTGCCGTCGGGCGCGGCGAGGGCGGCGGCGTGGAGCGCGCCGGTGCGCTGATTGCCCGGCTGGCGTGCGTCGAGCGCATCGAGGGCGCGGAACAGGGCATCGTCGCTGGCCTGGGTGACGGCGGTGACGCGCGGCAGCGGGCGCAGCGCCTGCTCCAGATTCTCTATGCCGCACAGGCCACAGGAGGATTCGGCGACGCGGTGGCGGACGCGGGCGAGGATGCGGTCATGGCGATCGGCGATCAGGCGGATGCGCAGTAGCAGGCCCTGGGGCGCTTCATGGATGTCGATGTCGATGATGTCGGCGGCACTATCGATCAGCCGTTCGGACAAGGCGAAGCCGGTGGCGAGATCGTCGAGATCGGCCGGGGTCGCCATCAGCACGGCATAGCCGATGCCATTATATTCGAGCGCGACAGGGCATTCGACCGCGACCGCGCGGGTGACGGGTGCGCGGCCGCCGTCCGGGGTGATCCGGGTGAAGCGGGCAGGCCGGTCGGCGTCGCTCATCGGGCGGCGCGCACCATGACGGGAATCGACTTGTAGGCGGGGGTGCCGCTGGCCGGATCATAATCGTCGAGCGGGACGAGATTGTTCGCCTCGGGATAATAGGCGGCGAGCGATCCGCGCGCGATGGCGTGCATGACGATGGTGAAGCCGCGTAATTCGCGCCCGGCCGGCGTCGTCACATCGACCTTGTCGCCATGGGCCAGGCCCATCTCCGCCAGATCGATCTCGTTCGCGAAGATGATGTCGCGCCGGCCATGGATGCCGCGATAGCGGTCATCATAGCTATAGATGGTGGTATTATACTGGTCATGGCTGCGGATGGTGGTGAGCAGCAGCGGCAGCGCGCCCTCGTCCGGCGCGGCCGGGTGGGTGATGAACTGCGCCTTGCCGCTGGGCGTGTTCCAGATCCGGTCGCTGGGGCCGACGGTCAGGCGGAAACCGCCCGGTTCACGCACCCGGATGTTGAAGTCGCGGAAATCGGGATAGACCGCCTCGATCCCGTCGCGGATGCGGTCATAATCGGCGACCATGCCGTCCCAGTCGGTGCGGCTGGCGGGCATGGCGGCCCTGGCCAGGCCCGCAACGATCGCCGGTTCGGAGCGCACATGGGGCGAGGGGGGCTTCAATTTGCCGCGCGAGGCGTGGACCATCGACATGCTGTCCTCCACCGTCACCCATTGCGGGCCGGCGGCCTGAAGATCCAGTTCGGTGCGGCCAAGGCAGGGCAGGATCAGTGTCTCGCGCGCGGTCAGCAGGCAGGTGCGGTTGAACTTGGTGAGGATGTTGACCGACAGGTCGAGCCGGCGCACGGCGGCGAAACAGGCGTCGGGATCGGGCATGGCGACGGCGAGATTGCCGCCGAGCGATATCAGCGCTTTTGATTCGCCAGCGTGCATGGCGGCCAACGCCTCGACCGCATTATGGCCATGCTTGCGCGGCGACTGGATGGAAAAGGCGGTGTCGAGCCGTTGCAGCATCGCTTCGGTCGGCAGTTCGGTGATGCCGACGGTGCGGTCGCCCTGCACATTGCTATGGCCGCGCAACGGGCAGATGCCGGCGCCGGGCTTGCCGAAATTGCCGCGCAGCAGCAGCAGGTTGGCGAGCGCCTGCACATTCTGCGTGCCGTGGCGATGCTGGGTGATGCCCATGCCATAGCAGATGATGACCCGGTCGGCCCTGGCATAGACATGGGTCATGCTCTCGATCGCTTCGCGGGTGAGGCCGGACAGGCGCTCGATCCACGGCCATTGGGTCGCCTCGATATCGGCGCGCAGGGCGTCGAAGCCCTCTGTATGCTGGGCGATGAAGCCGTGGTCGAGCGTGCCGGGCTGCTGTGCCTCGATCGCCAGCAGCGCCTTCATCATGCCCTTGAGCATCGCCATGTCGCCGCCGATCCGCACCTGATGATAGGCGGACGCGAGCGGGGTGGCGCCGGGCGAGAGCATTTCGGTGGGATGCTGAGGCGACTTGAAGCGTTCCAGCCCGCGTTCGCGCATCGGGTTGGCGACGATGATCGGCACGCCGCGCTTGGAGGCGGTGGCGAGCGTGCTCAGCATGCGGGGATGGTTGGTGCCCGGATTATGGCCGATGCAGAAGATCGCGTCGGCATGGTCGAAATCCTCCAGCGTCACCGTGCCTTTGCCGATGCCGATCGACTTGGGGAGGCCGGTGCTGGTAGCCTCATGACACATGTTCGAGCAGTCGGGGAAATTGTTGGTGCCGAATTCGCGGGCGAACAGCTGGTAGAGAAAGGCGGATTCGTTCGAGGCGCGGCCCGAGCAGTAGAATTCGGCCTGGTCGGCATGGTCGAGCGCCTGGAGCGCGGCGCCGGCGCGGGCAAAGGCTTCGTCCCAGCTGATCGGCACGAAATGGTCGGTCGCGGCATCATAGCGCAGCGGCTCGGTCAGGCGGCCGGCATCTTCGAGCTTGTGGTCGGTCCAGTTCCACAATTCGCTGACGCTGTGGCGGGCGAAGAAATCGGGATCGACGCGCTTGACCGTCGCTTCCCAGGTGACGGCCTTGGCGCCATTCTCGCAGAATTCGAACGAAGAGGTGTGCTTGGGGTCGGGCCAGGCGCAGCCGGGGCAGTCGAAGCCGTCGGGCTGGTTCATCTGGAGCAGGGCGCGGGTGTCGGGGCTGGCGCGCATCTGTTCGGCGACCGTCTTGGCCACTGCACGCAGGGCGCCCCAGCCGCCGGCCGGGCCGTCATAGCTGGAGACGCCTTCCACCGTGTCGGGGATCAGGTCTTCGGCGGATTTGTCCATGGTCGTCTGTCCCACATCATCGCGGTGCCCCGCGTGGGATATAGGAAAATTCGGCTGGAGAACCAAGGCCGGGCAGGCAGGATGGGGCGTGCCCGCAGGGGGCTGTCATCATCATCTGCAGCTATCGGGAAAGTGATGGTGCGGTCGAGAAGACTCGAACTTCCACGGCCTTTCGGCCACAACGACCTCAACGTTGCGCGTCTACCAATTCCGCCACGACCGCACATCAACAGGGAAACCGGCGGGGCCGGTGCCTTGGTAGGAGGCGGCCCTTAGCAAAGGCTTTTGGGTCATGCAACCAGTGATCGGCATCAACGTTATCTTTGTTTGGCAGAAAGTCGGTTGCGAAAGGGGGCTGGCCCCATGTCGTTGCATTTCTGGGTGGGATCGGGCGGCGCGTTGGTGGTTGCCGCGGTGATGGGGCTTGGCCTGGGCGCCTATGTCACCAGCCCGCAAAAGCCGGTGCGGCCTGCGCTGGAGGCGGAACTGGATAACGGCGACATGGCGACGGTGCCGAATTTGCCGGAGGCCGAGCGCGGACCGGCGTTCGTGACCTGCACCGGATGCGGGCCGACGCTGGAGGAACGGCGGATGCAGGCCGACATGGCGGGGCTGGATGCCGATGGCATGATCGGCGAATCGCGCGATCCGGCGGTGCGCGACTATCTGGCGGAAGAGGAACAGCCGGTCGAATCGGCGGCGTTGGGGTATCCGCCGCTGCCGCAGCCGACGGTGCGGGTCGATCGCCTGCCGCCGCGGATCGAGCGATTCGCGGCGGGCGAGGCGGAACCGGGACCGGCGCTGAGGCCGGTCGCGGCGACGACGGCGCCGTCCCCGCCTGTCCCCGCAGAACCGGCAGAGGCGGGCTTGCCGCAGTAATTATTCGGCAGCGACCGGGGTCGATGCGTCGCTCAGCGGATGGGTCAGGCGATTGACCATTTCCTTCGGGCAGACCTGCCAGATGTAGCGGCGCCAGCGATCCCAATCCTCCAGGATGGTGTTCGACCATTTGCTGTCGGTCGCGACCGCATGTTCAGCGATCAGCGCCTTGAGCTCGCCTTCCCAATGGGCACTGTCCAGACGCTGCCAGACGATGCTTTCC
The DNA here is from genome assembly GCF_003711185.1 of Sphingobium sp. LF-16. Lineage (NCBI taxonomy): Bacteria > Pseudomonadati > Pseudomonadota > Alphaproteobacteria > Sphingomonadales > Sphingobiaceae > Sphingobium > Sphingobium sp. LF-16. The sequence goes on from NZ_CP029335.1 coordinate 4,247,078, forward strand.
GGGTTGGCGCGGCTCGGGAAGCTGCCATCCTCGTCGAGGATGAAGGCCATGCCGCCGGTCATGCCCGCGCCGAAATTGGCGCCGGTCTTGCCCAGGATCACGGCGGTGCCGCCGGTCATATATTCGCAGCCATTGGCGCCGCATCCTTCGACCACCACCTTCGCGCCCGAATTGCGGACAGCGAAGCGCTCGCCGGCCTGGCCCGCCGCGAACAGCTTGCCGCTGGTCGCGCCGTAGAGGACGGTGTTGCCAAGGATGGTATTGTCCTTCGACGAGAGCGGCGAGGAGACGGTGGTGCGCACCTTGATGATGCCGCCCGAAAGCCCCTTGCCGACATAGTCGTTAGCGTCGCCGAACACTTCCAGGGTGATGCCCTTGCAGAGGAAGGCGCCGAGCGACTGGCCGGCCGAACCGCGCAGGCGCACGGTCAGATGGCCGTCCGCCAGCGTCGACATGCCGAACTTTTCGGTCACGGCCGAGGAGAGGCGGGTGCCGACGGCGCGGTGCGTGTTGCGCACCGTGTAGGTCAGCTGCATCTTCTCGCCGCGCTCGAACACGGCGCGGGCATCCTTCATCATCTGCGCGTCGAGGCTGTCGGGCACTTCATTGCGCCACTGCGGCAGGCTGAAGCGGCGATGCTCGTCGGGGGCGTCGACCTTGGCCAGGATCGGGTTGAGGTCGAGATCGTCGAGATGCTCGGCGCCGCGATTGACCTGCTTCAACAGTTCGGTGCGGCCGATCACTTCGTCCAGGCTGCGGAAGCCCAGACGGGCCAGGATCTCGCGCACTTCCTCGGCGATGAAGGTCATCAGGTTGATGACCTTTTCCGGGGTGCCGGTGAACTTCTGGCGCAGCTTCTCATCCTGCACGCAGACGCCCACGGGGCAGGTGTTGCTGTGGCACTGGCGCACCATGATGCAGCCCATGGCGACCAGCGACAGCGTGCCGATGCCGAACTCCTCGGCGCCCAGGATCGCGGCGATGACGATGTCGCGCCCGGTCTTGAGGCCGCCATCGGTGCGCAGCTTCACGCGGTGGCGCAGGCCGTTGAGGGTCAGCACCTGATTGGCTTCCGACAGGCCCATTTCCCAGGGGGTGCCGGCATATTTGATCGAGGTCTGCGGGCTGGCGCCGGTGCCGCCGACATGGCCGGCGACCAGGATCACGTCGGCATGCGCCTTGGCAACGCCGGCCGCGACCGTGCCGATGCCGGCCTGGCTGACCAGCTTGACGCAGACGCGCGCGCGCGGGTTGATCATCTTGCAGTCATAGATGAGCTGCGCGAGATCCTCGATCGAGTAGATGTCATGGTGCGGCGGCGGCGAGATCAGCGTCACGCCGGGCGTCGAGTGACGCAGGCGGGCGATGAACTCGGTCACCTTGAAGCCGGGCAGCTGGCCGCCCTCGCCGGGCTTGGCGCCCTGTGCGACCTTGATCTCGATTTCTTCGGCGCTGCCCAGATATTCGGCATGAACGCCGAAGCGGCCCGACGCGATCTGCTTGATCACCGAATTGGCGTTGTCGCCATTCTCATAGGGCTTGAAGCGCGCGGCATCCTCGCCACCCTCGCCCGACACCGCCTTGGCGCCGATGCGGTTCATGGCGATCGCCAGCGTCTCATGCGCTTCGGGGCTGAGTGCGCCCAGCGACATGCCCGGCGTCACGAAGCGCTTGCGGATCTCGGTGGTGGCTTCCACCTCGTCGATCGGCACCGCCTCGCGGGCGAAGTTGAACTCCATCAGGTCGCGCAGATAGACCGGCGGCAGGTCGCGCACGCCGCGCGAGAATTGCAGATAGGTCGAATAGCTGTCGGTGCCAACGGCGGTCTGCAGCAGGTGCATCAGCTGGGCGGAATAGGCATGGGCCTCGCCGCCGTTGCGCTGGCGATAGAAGCCGCCGATCGGCAGGCGGACGACCGCGCTGTCATAGGCCTTGTCGTGGCGCAGCATCGCCGAATAGTGGAGCGAGGCATAGCCTTCGCCCGAAATCTTCGCCGGCATGCCGGGGAAGAGATCGTTGACCAGGGCGCGCGACAGGCCGACCGCTTCGAAATTATAGCCGCCACGATAGGAGCTGACGACCGCGATGCCCATCTTGGACATGATCTTGAGCAGACCCTCGTTGATCGCGGTGCGCTGACGCTCGAAACACTGGTCGAGGGTCAGGTCGCCGAACAGGCCTCGGGCGTGGCGATCGGCGATGCTGGCTTCGGCCAGATAGGCGTTCACCGTGGTTGCGCCCACGCCGATCAGCACCGCGAAATAATGGGTGTCGAGCGCTTCGGCCGACCGCACGTTGATCGACGCATAGCTGCGCAGGCCCTTGCGGACGAGATGGGTGTGGACGGCCGCGGCCGCCAGCACGCCCTGGATCGCGACCCGGTCCTGCCCGGCACGCTCGTCGGTCAGGAACAGTTCGCTGCGTCCTTCGCGCACCGCCTGCTCGGCCTCCTCACGGATGCGGGCGATCGCCGCGCGCAGCTGTTCCTGGCCGCCGGTCGAGGGGAAGGTGCAGTCGATTTCGGCCACGGCCGGGCCGAAATAAGCCTTGAGCCGCGCCCATTCGGCGCTGTTGAGCACCGGCGATTCCAGCACCAGCACATGGCTGTTCTGCGCATCTTCCTCCAGGATGTTGTGGAGGTTGGAGAAGCGCGTCTTGAGGCTCATCACATGCCGTTCGCGCAACGGGTCGATCGGCGGGTTGGTGACCTGGCTGAAATTCTGGCGGAAGAAATGGCTGATGGTGCGCGGCTTGTCGGAGATGACCGCCAGCGGCGTGTCGTCGCCCATCGAGCCGATCGCTTCCTTGGCATCCTCCACCATCGGCGCGAGGATCAGTTCCATATCCTCCAGCGTCATGTTGGCCGCGACCTGGCGACGGGTCAGTTCCGCCTTGTCCCATGCCGGCAGGGCGCTGGGGACGTCGGGCAGGTCGGTGATGTCGAGGAAGTCCTTGATCAGGTCGCCATAGGGGCGCTCACCCGCGATGCGATCCTTGATCGCGCGGTCGTCATAGACTTCGCCTTCCTGCAGATCGATCGCGATCATCTGGCCCGGACCCATGCGGCCCTTCTGGACGATGGTGGTTTCGGGCACGACGACCATGCCGGTTTCCGAACCCACGATCAGCAGATTGTCGCCGGTCAGCGTGTAGCGCAGCGGGCGCAACGCGTTGCGGTCGACACCGGCCACGACCCAGCGGCCGTCGGTCATCGCGAGCGCGGCCGGGCCATCCCACGGCTCCATCACGGAGGCGAGATATTCATACATGTCGGCATGCGCCTTGGGCAGTTCGGCGCTTTCCGCCTGCCATGCCTCGGGCACCAGCATCAGCTTGGCCGTGGGCGCATCGCGGCCCGAACGGCAGATCGCCTCGAACACGGCGTCCAGTGCGGCGGTATCCGACGCACCGGCCGGGATCACCGGCTTGATGTCCTCCGACTGCTCGCCGAAGGCCAGCGACGCCATCTTGATCTCGTGGCTCTTCATCCAGTTCTTGTTGCCGCGGATCGTGTTGATCTCGCCATTATGGGCGAGGGTGCGGAACGGCTGGGCCAGCCACCATTGCGGGAAGGTGTTGGTCGAATAGCGCTGGTGGAAGATGGCGACACGGCTCTCGAACCGTTCGTCCTGCAGGTCCGGATAGAAGACCGACAGCGATTCGGCGAGGAACAGGCCCTTGTAGATGATCGAGCGGCACGACAGCGAGCAGACGTAGAAATCGCTGATCTGCGCTTCGATCACCTTCTTCTCGATGCGGCGGCGGATCAGGTAGAGATCCTTCTCGAACTCGCCGACGTCGCGCTCTTCGGGCATCGGGCCGGCGATCATGATCTGCTCGATCTCGGGACGGGTGCGCTGCGCCTTCTCGCCGATGACGGAGACGTCGACCGGCACCTGGCGCCAGCCATAGATGGTGTAGCCCGCGTCGATGATCTCGGCTTCGACGATGGTGCGGCAGGTTTCCTGCGCGCTGAGGTCGGTGCGCGGCAGGAAGATCATGCCGACGGCGAGGCGGTTGGGCAGCGGCTTGTGGCCCGAATCGGCGATCGCATCGTCGAAGAAGCGGACCGGCAGGTCGACATGGATGCCGGCGCCATCGCCGGTCTTGCCATCGGCATCGACCGCGCCGCGGTGCCACACGGCTTTCAGCGCATCGATCGCGGAGGAGACGACGCGGCGGCTGGGCCGGCCGTCGGTCGCGGCGACCAGGCCGACGCCGCAGGCATCGCCCTCCATCTCGGGATGATACATGCCCTCGGCAGCGATGCGTGCGCGCTCTTCGGGGCTGGCCATGAAATTGGTGTCGGTCATGATGACTTACCCTTGCATCTGGCCGTCCCTTTCTTGGGGCACGGCCGCCTTCATTCTGTTGGTGCCGGCGTGCCGGCGTCGATCGTCAGTTTGCCTTTTGCGTGTCCGCCCCGAGCAATGCGGTGAGGCGGTCGCGTTCGGCCTTGGTCAGGTCTTTATAGGTGCGCGGCTTGGGCAGCTTGGCGAGTTCGGCCTGGGAGGATTGCATGATCTCCGGCATGGCCTTCATCATGTCGGGCATGATCTTCTGCATGCGGCCGATATAATGGGGGTCGGTTGCCAGCTGCATGAAGCCCTCGCCGAACTTGGCGCCGGTCGGCGTCTTCAGGAAGGCGGCGATCTGATCCAGCTCGTTCGCATTGTAGCGATAGGCAAAAGCCTCCGCCATGCCGGCGCGCATGTCCGGTTCGTAACGGCCCATGAAGCGGCCCATGGCGGGCATCATGGTGTTGACGATCACGTCCATCCGCTTGCGGAAATTGGGATCGAGGATCGCCATCATTTCCTCCATCGTGCCTTCGCCCAGACCTTCGGCCCGTTCGGGGTCGATGCCGCCGACCTTCAGGAACTCGCGGATGGGCATCTTGGTCATGCTGTCCATCATCGGGCCCATCATCTTCTGCATCATCGGGCCCATCATCTTTTCCATCGTGCCGTCGGGCAGGATGAGGGCCGCGATCGGCTGCGCCTTGGCGAGCAGCGCCGGATCGACCGGCTGCTCGGCGGCTACAGGCGCCGCCGGCGTCTGCGCCTGCACGGCGACCGGGGCCGCCAGCAGAAACAGGGACAGGAAGGCGAGGCGCATCACGCGGCAACCTTCTCGCTGGCAGCGGCGACGGCCTTGGCCTTGAGATATTTGTGCATATGGTCGGTCACGTCGCGGCCATCGCGGATGGCCCAGACCACCAGCGATGCGCCGCGCACGATGTCGCCGGCGGCGAAGACGCCGTCCATGCTGGTCATCATCGTCTTGTGATCGACGCGCAGCGTGCCCCAGCGGGTGACCGACAGGTCGTCGGCGCCGAACAGGCGAGGCAGGTCTTCGGGATCATAGCCCAGCGCCTTGATGACCAGATCGGCTTCCAGCGTATGTTCGCTGCCCGGATCGGGCTCGGGCGCGCGGCGGCCCGATGCGTCGGGCGAACCCAGGCGCATCTTGGTGACCTTGACGCCGGTGACATGCTCCGTACCCTCGAAGGCGATCGGGGCGGTCAGCCAGACGAACTCGACGCCTTCCTCCTCGGCATTGGCGACTTCGCGCTGCGAGCCGGGCATATTGTCGCGGTCGCGGCGATAGAGGCACTTTACCGACTTGGCACCCTGGCGGATGGCGGTGCGGACGCAGTCCATCGCGGTGTCGCCGCCGCCGATCACGACGACATTCTTGCCGGTGGCGAGCAGGGTGCCATCCTCATGGCCGGGTACGGCATCGCCGAAGCCCGCCTTGTTGGAGGCGGTGAGATAGTCGAGCGCCTTGACCACGCCCGGTGCGCCGACGCCCGGCGCCTTGATGTCGCGGGCTTTGTAGACGCCGGTGGCGATCAGGATCGCGTCATGCTTGGCACGCAGCTGTTCCATGCTGGCGTCGCGGCCGACTTCGAACCCTTCGTGGAAGATGATGCCGCCATCCTTGAGGCGCTGGACGCGGCGCATGACGACATCCTTTTCCAGCTTGAAGCCGGGGATGCCATAGGTCAGCAGGCCGCCGGCGCGGTCGTGCCGGTCATAGACATGCACTTCATAGCCCGCGACGCGCAGATATTCGGCGGTGGTGAGGCCGGCGGGGCCGGCACCGATGACGCCGACCGACTGGCCGCGCGCGGCGCCGGGGACCAGCGGTTCGACCCAGCCTTCCTTCCAGGCGGTGTCAGTGATGAACTTTTCCACCGAGCCGATGGTGACCGATCCGTGGCCGGAAAATTCGATCACGCAATTGCCCTCGCACAGACGGTCCTGCGGGCAGATGCGGCCGCAGATTTCCGGCATGGTGCTGGTCAGGTTCGACAGCTCATAGGCTTCGCGCAGGCGCCCTTCGGCGGTCAGGCGCAGCCAGTCGGGGATATGATTGTGCAGCGGGCAGTGGGTCGAGCAATAGGGCACGCCGCATTGCGAGCAGCGCGACGCCTGCTCCTCGGCCTTGTCCAGAATGAAGGACTTGCTGATTTCCAGAAAGTCCTCGGCGCGCGCATCAGCGCCGCGCTTTTCCGGATAGGCCTGTTCCTTGCCCACGAACTTCAGCATCGGATTTTCAGCCATGGCATTTCCCTGCAACGATTGTTTGCAGTGCGCATAGCAGGAAAACCCGCGGAGTCACGCGGATTCTGGCATTTAAGACAGCTAAGCTGACCTATTATCTGGCGGTTTGGGAAAAGACTGTCGCGGCGCTGTAATTATCTTTCAAATATTAGGTCCGTATCGGCCTTATCTCAGGCTGAGCCAGACCAGCGCGCCGATGCCGGCAATGATTCGATACCAGGCAAAGGGTGCGAAGCCGTGGCGCGACACCAGGCCGACGAACCATTTGATCACCAGCAGCGCGACGATGAAGGAGACGACGAAGCCGAGCGCGATGCTGTCCCAGCCGACCTGGGCGCTGGTGAGCTGGTCGCCCTTCTTGAGCAGTTCCAGCGTCGAGGCGCCGAGCATGGTCGGGATGGCGAGGAAGAAGCTGAATTCGGCGGCGGTGCGGCGTTCGACGCCCAAGGTCAGCGCGCCCATGATGGTCGCGCCCGAGCGGCTGACGCCCGGCACCATGGCGAGGCACTGGATGAAGCCGATGCCGATGACGCGGACCAGCGGAATGTCGGCGATGCCGTGGAAGCGCTGTTCCCTGATCAGGCGTTCGATCACCAGGATGGCGACGCCGCCGACCACCAGCGCGACGGCGACGACGCGGGGCGAGCCGAGCAGCGTGTCGATATAATCGTGCAGGGCAAGGCCGATGACGACGGCGGGGATGAAGGCGACCAGCAGGTTGCGCACGAAGCGGATGCTGACCGGGTCGAGGCGGAGCAGGCCCATGGCCACCGCCCAGAAGGTGCGCCAGTAGAGGACGACGACGGCGAGGATCGCACCGAGCTGGATCATGACGTTGAACATCGCCCAGACCGACGCATCATAGCCGAGCAACTCGCTCGCCAGGATGAGGTGGCCGGTCGAGGACACGGGGAGAAATTCTGTCAATCCCTCCACGATGCCGAGCAGGATGACCGTCAGATAATGCATGTCCATGGGGATGTCGGATCCTCAAGCAGGGGGCGCATAAGCCAAGCCCTCCCCCCGCGAAGGGAGAGGGCCGGGCAATGCCTATATGTCAGGGATGCACCATGCCGCAGTGCAGCGAAAAGGCAAAGCGGCATGGCCACGGCCGGTCGTGGCCGATCATCGGCCCGTCGAGCCGATGGCGGGAATGGATCAGGCCTTCACGCGGCCGGCGAAGCGGCCATGCTTGCGATAGGGGACCATCCAGCGTTCGGCGACGGCGGCCATCGGCGTGGGGGCGACGCCCAGCGCCTCAAGGCCCGGCGCGCCGGGCGCGGCGACATTGTCCTGGCCCAGCATGGCGAGCTGGTCGCGGGTGATCGGGCCGCCGGGCAGCATCGCCAGCAGTGAGGCGAAGGCACCGGGCACCTCGACCAGCGGCTTGTCGCCCCGGCCGATCGCCTTGGCGACCCAGGCGTTGATTTCCTTCATGCTCATGACCTGCGGGCCGGCGAGTTCGAAGGTCTTGCCGCCAAAGGCGCCGGGCTGCTGCGCCGCATTGGCGATCGCCTCGGCGACGTCGCCGACATAGACGGGCTGGAATTTGGTGGCGGCGCCGATCACCGGCACGACCGGGCCGCTGCTGGCGACGCCGGCGAAGCGGTTGAGGAACTGGTCCTCCTGGCCGAAGATGATCGACGGGCGCACGATGGTCGCGGTCGGGAAGGCGGCCAGCACGGCGGCTTCGCCCGCAGCCTTGGACCGGCCATAGGCCGAGGGGCTGTTGGCGTCGGCGCCGATCGCCGAGACATGGACCAGCGCGGTGACGCCGGCAGCGGCCGCCGCTTGAGCGACATTGGCGGCGCCCTCATGCTGGATGGCGTCGAAATCGCCGCTCAATATGCCGACCAGGTTGATGACGATGTCGCTGCCGTGGAGGGCGCGGGCGACGGTGTCGGGCTTGCGGATATTGGCCGCGACGAATTGGGTCTGGCCCAGATTGCCGAGCGCCTTCACCTTGACCGAATTGGCGAGGTCGCGCTGGGCGATGCGGACGCGCGCGCCGCGTGCCATCAGCGCCTGGGCGACCTGGCGCCCGAGAAAGCCGCCGCCGCCGAAGATGGTTACCAGATTGTCCTTCATCACGCGCGTCCCATGCTGTTCGAAAAGGGGAAAGTTCGTGCCGTTTCCCTTGCAACTTCCGCCGCCCGCTGACAACCGCCCGCCGGCGGCGGCGTTCCCTTTTCTGGAGCGTTTTCTAATCGGGTGGTATCACCCGATGGCTCGGAAAACGCGACCAGCCAATCAGCCGATCCAGCCCTGCAGTCCGGCGATCATCCAAAGGCCCAAGAGAAGGAAGAGCAGGGCCGCACCGATCTGCAGCGCGCGCATCGGCACGCGCTTCGCCAGTGCTTCGCCGAACAGCACGGCCGGGACATTGGCCAGCATCATGCCGCAGGTGGTGCCGGCGGTGACGGCGAGCAGATTGTCGAACTGGGCGCCCAGCGCCACGGTCGCCACCTGCGTCTTGTCGCCCATTTCGACCAGGAAGAAGGCAACGAGCGTGGTCACGAACACGCCGGCCTTGGACGGGGCCTTGAGCGGCGCATCCTCGTCGATCTTGTCGGGCACCAGCGTCCAGAGTGCCATGGCGATGAAGCTGGCGGCGACAGCGTAGCGGAACCAGGGCTGGGTCAGCACCCCGGCAATCGAATGGCCGACCAGCGCGGCGAGGAAATGATTGGCGATGGTCGCGACGAAGATGCCCAGGATGATCGGCACCGGCTTGCGAAAGCGGGTGGCGAGCAGCATGGCCAGCAACTGCGTCTTGTCGCCCATTTCGGCGAGCGCGACGAGGGCGGTGGAGGTGAGGAAGGCTTCCATGAAGAACGTCCGGGCCGGGCTCTGACAAAAGACACAATGCCACCGTCTTCCCCGCCCGGCCGGACTGGGAAGCCGATGCCATTGGTCTCGCCCGATGCGGCTGATACCGCATCCCATATGCCATGGCCTCTCGGCCAAATATGTTGACATATGGCCCGTCCCTTTCAGCGGAACGGCTGGCTACTCCCCAGATGACGCGCTAGCCTGTAGTCGGACAGGCCGCGAAAGGCAAGCCGATGGCGACGGGTGAGAACAAGACCACGGAGACGATGGCGGATGTCGCCGCCTATCTCGACACGGTCGAACCGGCCGAGCGACAGGCGGATGGTCGGATGGTCGCGGCGTTGATGGCGCGGCTGTCGGGCGAGCCGCCACGGCTGTGGGGGCCGAGCATCATCGGCTTTGGCCGCTATCATTATCGCTATGACAGCGGGCGTGAGGGCGACATGTGCCGGATCGGCTTTGCGCCGCGCAAGGCGGAGCTGGTCTTCTATCTCGCCGGTCTCGACGACGCCGATTTCATGGCATTGGGCAAGCATCGGCGCGGCAAGGGCTGCCTCTATGTCAAGCGGCTGGCGGATATCGACATGGACGTGCTGGAGGCGCTGATCGTGCAGAGCCTGGCGCATATGGACGGGCTGTATCCGCGCTAGGGCGTGTGTTGATACATTAGGCCCTGTTGGTGGTCATCGCCTGTGTCACCCATCACCGTCACCCTGAACTTGTTTCAGGGCCTGTCCTTCCCAACAGGTCCACCGGTGCTGGGGTTTGATGAATGCTGAAACAAGTTCAGCATGGCTCTAGCTATTCAGGCCCGCTCGCCTGCAGCGGCTCAGGGCGTGCTGCTGCTCTGCTGCATCCGCCGTTCGGCGAACCATTGTTGCAGCATCTGGGCGGTGCAGCCGGTGAAGCCGTTGCTGCCGATGGCCGAGCAGCTGTTGGGCAGGATCTGGCGCTGGGTCTGTTCCATCGTCGCGACCTGGCTGCCCCAGCCGGGGCCTCCCACTTCTTCGGGCTTTTCGCGCAGCTTCTTGGGGATGCGATAGCGTTCGGATTCGGGCTTGCGGGCGCAGACCACGATTTCCTCGCCCTGGCCGGTCGGGCAGGGATCATCGCCATAGACGATGAGGTTGAAGATCTTCTGCGGCGGATCATCCTGGGCGACGGCCGGCGCGGCGGGCAGGGCCAGCGCGGCCAGGCCGGCGATCAGCAGGGGGCGGGGGAGACGCATCATCAATTCCTTCATTCGCCCCGGTTGCACCCCGCTCGTCCCGCGCTGCACTGGCGCGGGATCGATATGAACAGACGCCGCAGGACGCCCCATGCCGTCACGGCCGGGGCGGGACTTCCTGTTCCTGCGCCTTCTTGGCATCGGCGTCGGCCTTTTCCTCGGCCAGAACGCGCTTTTCGATCGCCTCGCTGTCGGCGTCGATGGTCGACAGGCGCCTGGCGCGCTCGGCTTCGACCAGATCCTTCCAGCTGGCATTGTCGGCCTGCTGCCGTTCCGCCTTGGCGAGGCGCGACAGCTTGGCGAAGCAGCCGGTGGCGCCGCCACCGCCGACCGGCGAGCAGCTTTCGGTGCCGTCGCGACCGACATATTCCATCGACTTCACCCGCTCGCCCCAGGCCTGGTTGCTGGGCTTGTTGGGGTCGCCGCGCAGCGGCTCGGGAATGCGGTAACGTTCCTCCTCGCCCTTGCGGGCGCACACGACGATGCCGTCGCCCTGGCTCTGGGGACAGGCATCATCGCCATAGACGATGACCAGATTGACCTTTTCGGAGCCGGTGCTGGTGGCGGCCGTGGGGGCGCTGTCCTGCTGCGCGAGCGCGGGGGCGGCGGTGCCCAGCATCAGGCCGGCGGCCAGAGCGATCAACGGGGTCTTCATCATCGGTCCGTCCCTTATTCAGATGCGCTTCGACAGCGCGATGGCGGCGCGGCAACCCAGGCGGATCGCGCCGGACAGCAGCGGATAGGCCGGGGCCTGTTCCGCGCCATGGGCGATGGCGGCGTCGCGATGCTCGACCTCCTCCGCCTGGAAATCCTTGATCAGGGCAGAGAGTTCCGGATCATCCTCGCCCAGTTGCTGCAACTGTTCTTCATAATGAAGGTCGATCTCGGTCTCGATCGCGGCGGTGCAGGCCATGGCGGCCTTTGGCCCCATCGCGGCGGTCATAGCGCCTAGGGCGAAACCGGCAACATTCCAGATCGGATGGATCGCGGTCGGGCGCACGCCGCGCTTGGCGATCAGCGCGTCGAAGGCGGCCCGATGACGTTCCTCCTGCGCGGCCATGCCGGCGATCAGCCGGCCATAGGGATGGCGATCGCCCATCACCGCAAGCTGCCCGGCATAGATGCGCACCGCGCCGAATTCGCCGGCCTGGTCGACGCGCACCATGGAGGCGCGATCAGTTGCATTGGTGCGACGTCCGGGACGCGGGAAATCCTTGGTGGCGCTCATGCCTTCCTCGCTTTCAGCAGCAGGGCCAAGATGGCGAGCGCGGCCGCGCCCGACAAGAGGCCGTTATAGCCTGCCAGCGAAATGCCGAAGAGGCTCCAGGGCGCGACATCGCAGCGGGTGATCGGCGTTGCCATGATCTGGCTCAAAATATCGGCGCTGCTGCCGCCGGTCGGCGTGGTCGAGCAGGCGGTCAGCCCTTCCCACCAGCCATATTCGACCCCGGCATGGAACAGGCCGATGGCGCCGCTGATGCCGATGGCGATGCCGGCGAAACCGGCGAACAGCCCGCTCATGCAGGCGCGGCCGCGCAGGGCGTAGGCGACCAGCGCCAGCGGGATCGCCGCCATATGGGGGTAACGCTGCCACCAGCACATTTCGCACGGATGCAGGCCGCCCAGATATTGGGAGGCATAGGCCGTGCCCAGCGCAATCAGGGGCACGAGCAGGGCAAGCAGGCGGGCGCGGCCCAGGGCGGGGGACAAGCTGTTCATATCGCCCGCTTAAACCCTTGTCCGCCTTTCGTCATGCTGAACTTGCCCGTCCGGTCATCCGAACGGGCACGACTCATTTCGCGCCGGGCTTGCGCGCAGCGGCCTGCTGCGCCTGGGCGATGGTGGCGCCCGGCGTGCCGGCGAGGCGGGAAATGGTCTTGAGCGCATAATCGAGCTGGAAGTCCTCGATCCCCTTCTTCTTCAGCTCCTCGGCGGTCTGGGCGAAGCGCGGATCTTCCTTGCTGTCCTCTTCCAGCGCGGCGTCGTCGGTCTTGATCTCGTTGATCAGGTGGCGGCGCAGGTCGCTTTCGCGGAACTTGGGGCGATCCTTGTAATCCGGGTCGCTGAGCTGCGGCACCTTGATGTCCGGCTGGATGCCACCTTCCTGCACGCTGCGGCCCGAAGGCGTGAAGTAGCGCGCGGTGGTGAGCTTGAGCGCGGTGGTGTTCGACAGCGGCAGCATGGTCTGAACCGAGCCCTTGCCGAAACTGCGTTCGCCCATGATGAGCGCGCGATGCTGATCCTGCAGCGCGCCGGCGACGATTTCGGAGGCCGATGCGGAGCCCGCATCGACCAGCACGATCACCGGCAGCCCCTGCGCGTCATCGCCGGGCTTGGCATAATAGCGTTCGACATCGCCCTTGTTGCGGCCGCGCTGCGATACGATCTCGCCGCGCTCCAGGAAGACGTCGCTGGTCGACACCGCTTCGTCCAGCAGGCCGCCGGGGTTTGAGCGCAGGTCGAGGATATAGCCGGTCGGCTTGTGGCCCAGGCTCTTGTCGATGCTGCGGATCGCCGAACGGACATCGGCGCCCGTATTGGCCGAGAAGCTGACGATGTTGATGACGCCGATATTGTTCTTCACTTCCCACTTCACCGGCTTGATCTCGATGATCTCGCGGGTGAGGGTCAGGTCGATCGGCTTGTCGCGGCCGGTGCGCACGATGGTCAGCTTGATGCTGGTGCCGGGCGCGCCGCGCATCTTGTCCACTGCTTCATCCAGCGTGCCGCCATAGATGAGCTGGCCGTCAATATGGGTGATATAGTCGCCCGCCTTGATCCCGGCGCGCCAGGCTGGCGTATCCTGGGTCGGCGCGATCACCTTGACCGCGCCATCCTCCTGCGTGACCGACAGGCCAAGGCCGCCATAGCTACCCTCGGTCTGGGTGCGCAGATTCTGGAAATCGCGCGCGTCGAGGAAGCTGCTATGGGGGTCGAGGCTGGCAAGCATGCCGTCGATCGCGCCCTTGATCAGCTTTTCGTCGTCGACCTTCTCGACATAATCGCTGCGGACCTTCTGGAAGACGTCCATGAATTCGTCGAGCGCCTTGTAGCTCGATGCCTCGCCATCGGCGAGCGCCGCGGTGGTGGCGGGGATGAGCGCAAGCGCGCCGAGCGCGACCGCGCCCTGCAGGAAGGTGGATTTCATGGCTGTCCTTGGAGTCCGCATCAAGGGATCGATATACGTCGATTCGCTATCCAACGCAAAAGCGCGCTTCGACCAATGTTGCCTGGCGTCGATGAGCGTGGGGTTAATGGGGGTGATTATTGCCTTATCCGGCGAGAGCCTTGATCATGAGGCTGATCTTGGACTCGAGCCGTTGCCGCGCCGCATGAATCATTTTGCAACGTTCGATGGCTTCGTTTTCGTCGAGCACCAACGTCTCGCGCACGACTTTGCCGTTCCGTAATGCCTGCAAACGCAAGGTGACGTGCCATCGGCCTTTGTGATCGACGGTGATGGTCTGTGTGCCATGGCACAAGGTCGCGCGCAGCGTTTCAAAGGCGATGAACTCTTCCAGGGCCTTGGATAGTGCCTTGCCTTCAACGGCAAATGGGCCGTCGGTCCCGATGGCCTCGGCCAGTGCGGCAAATCGCTGGCCCACAAGATGGGGCAGATTGATGTTCTTGCCCTTGGTCGGGACATTGGAAAGCTGGATCAACGCCTCGGTCACGGCCGCCTCGGCGCGGGCAAACTCTTCGATCATCCGTCCCCGCCAAGCACTGGCGCTCTGCCACAGGTCGGGCCAGATCTCATGTGCGGGCAGGGGCAAAGGCGTATGAGCGTTCACCCAAGCAGGCGTAAGCGGCAAGTCTTGCGATTGCGTTAGCCCAGCCCCACCAGCGGCACGATGTCCACCGGGCGGCCGTTGCGGCGCAGTTCGATGGTGACGGTGGGGCGGCCCTGGGCGGCGGTGAGGCCGACCGGGTCGCCTTGGCGCACACTTTCGCCGACCTGGGCGGTGACGCGGTGCAGGCCGGTGATGAGCGTGGTCCAGCCCTGGCCATGGTCGATGATCAGAATCTGGCCATAGCCGCGATAGGGACCGGCAAAGGCGATGCGGCCGGCGGTCGGCGCGACTGCCTGGGCGCCGGCCTGGGTCACCAGGGTCAGGCCGCGCGAGCGCACGCCGCCGTCATTCACCTCGCCCATGCCGGTGACGAGCTGGCCGACGACGGGCAGGCGGTAGGGCGGCGGGCCGCTGTCCAGCGCCTCGCGGTCGGGGGCAGGGGCGCCGGCCTGGTCGGGGCGGGCGGGGCGCAGCACCGGGCCGGACAGTTGCGCCAGGCGATCGCGCAGGTCGCTCGCCACCTCCAGCTGGTCCATCAGGTCGACAATGTCGCGCGCCTTCTCGCCCAGCGCCAGTGCGCGTTCGCTTTCGAGGCCTGCATTGGCGCGATAGTCGCGGGCGGCGACGCGCTTTTGCGTTTCGAGCTGGCGCAGGGCGGCCTGGCGATCGGTAAGATCGCGGCGGCTCTTGGTCAGGGCGTCGGCGGCCTGCTGCGCGGTGGCGCGGATCGCGCGGCTGCGGTCCAGCTCGGCGCGCAGGCCAGCGGTGCGCTGCTCGATCACCGGCAGCACCTGTCCCAGCACCGCGCGCATATGGACGGCGTCGCTGATCGATCCGGGCTGGACGAGGGCAAGGGCGAGCGGGCGGCGGCTCATCATCTGCAGCGCGGCGGTCAGTCGCACCACCGGTTCCTGCCTGGCGGCGAGGCGCGCGGCCTGGGTGCGCTGCATCCGGGCAATGATGGCGATGCGGGCCTGGGCGGCCTGCACATCGGCCTCGGCCTGCTGGATGCGGGCGGCCATGGCGGCGGCGCGGCGGCCGGCCTGTTCGGCCTCGTCACGGGCCATGCCGGCCTGGCGCTCCAGCCGGACCGATCGGTCGGCAGCCTCCACCGACTGGCGGCGGGCGTCGCGCAGCGCCTTTTGTTCCTGTGCCAGCGTGGTGCCGGCGGTGCCGGGCAGGATGATCGCGGCATCGTCCGCGGCGGGCAGGCGCGTGGCGACAAGGGCCACGATGCCCGCCAGTGCGATGCCCGTGATGCTGTTGCTGATGATGCTGCGCTTCAACCGCTTGTCCCGCCCGATAGGGCTTTGACTAGGCGCAAGCCGTGGGCATGTCGAGCCTCAGCCTTCGCGGTGATAGGGGTGGTTGGCGAGGATCGAGCAGGCGCGCCACAGCTGTTCGGCGAGCATGGCGCGGGCGATCATGTGCGGCCAGGTCATGGCGCCAAAGGCGATCAGCAGGTCGGCATTGGTCCGTTCGGCATCGTCGAAGCCGTCGGCCGCGCCGATCAGGAAGCGGATCTCGCGCGTGCCGGTGTCGCGCCAGCCCTCGATCCGCCGGGCAAAGTCCATCGAGGAAAGTTGCTTGCCCTTTTCATCGAGCATGACCGTCACCGTGCCGGGGCCGACGGGCGGCAGCTTGCCGCCCCGGTCGGGCATTTCGGTGATCTTGTGCGGCATGGTCAGCCGCTTGACATAGCGGTCGACCAGATCGGCTTCGGGCGAGCGCCCGATCTTGCCGCGCGCGATGATGTGGAGGAGCATGGCTCCCCCCTAGCCTGTCATCGCGCCCATGTCGAAGGGCGCGACGGCAAGGATCAGGCGTTGCCCGCGACCGGCGCGTCGACGAAGCCCCACATCCGTTCCAGATTGTAGAAGCTGCGCACTTCCGGCTTGAACAGATGGACGATCACGTCGCCGGCATCGATCAGCACCCAGTCGGCGACCGGCAGGCCTTCGACCCGCGCGGAGCGGCCGGTGGCCTTCTTGATCCGTTCGGCCAGATGCTGGGCGATCGCCGCGACCTGACGCGACGAACGGCCGCTCGCAATCACCATATGATCGGCGATGCTGCTCTTGCCTTCGAGGGGGATGGAGATGGTTTCCTGCGCCTGGTCGTCGTCGAGCGACTGCATGACAAGGGCGTGCAGGGCGGCCACGCTATCGGCGGCAGGCGCCGTATCGTTGGCAGGGGCGAGGTTAGTCAATTAAACTCCAATCTAGACGATCATCCGGCGCGTGAGCGGATCGCGCACACACGTTGCTTCATATTCGCGATGCCAGAGGGGGTCCGCCTGCCGTAGCAGGGTTGCCGATCTTGGATCAGGGCGAAAGCGCAATAGCACGAGCGCCGGTGGTCTCCAATTCGTCCAGTCTGCACTCTGGCGCGCGGACCGGACGAAGCGCCGCAGCCAACTCATGGCCGTAGAGCCACGGGCAGCGTCATCATAGCCCGGACGGGCGATGACGGCAATGGGCATCTGTCGTGCTATGCCGCGCCAGTCGCGCCACTGGCCAAATTGCGCCAGATTGTCGGCGCCCATCAGCCAGACGAAGTGGTTGCGGGGGTAGCGCTGGCGGAGCGCGCGCAGCGAGTCGACGGTGTAGCGCGTGCCCAATTGGCGCTCGATCGCGGTGGCGCGAATCGGCGCGCGGCGGGCGATTTTCTGCGCATGGGCAAGGCGGACGGGCAGCGGCGCCATGCCCCTGGCGGGCTTCAACGGATTGCCGGGCGATACCAGCCACCAGATTTCGTCGAGACCCAGGGCGTCCCTGGCGAACAGCGAAATGGCGCGATGCCCGCCATGCGCCGGATTGAAGGAGCCGCCAAGCAGGCCGATCTTTTTCATGGGGGCAGCCATGCCAGCGCCGGGGCGGGGCGGCAATGGGCAGATTCTTAAGGCTTGCCCGCTATAGCCGCGCCATGCAGGGGCGGCTGATCGGATTCGATGGATTGCGCGGGATTGCCGCACTCAGCGTCCTGCTGTTCCATGCGCTGACCTGGACCACGGGCGACGCGCGGGGCAACGGCTATCTGGCGGTCGACTTCTTCTTCATGCTGAGCGGCTATGTGATGGCGCGCACTTATGAAGCGCGATTGGGGCAGGGGCTGTCGACCATCTACTTTGTTCGTGCGCGATATCGACGCTTCCTGCCAGTGATGGCCATAGCCGGGCTGATCGCGCTGCCCGGCTTCCTCCTCACCAATGAGATGTCGCTCTGGCCGGTGGCCCTTGCCAATCTGCTGCTGATTCCCAGCCTCTTCACCGGGCGTCTCTATCCGTTGAACGGGCCGGCCTGGTCGATCCTCCTGGAACTGATCGCCAACATGGCCCACGGCCTTGTCCTGCGCCGCTTGTCGACCAGGATATTGGTGCATGTCGTGCTGCTGAGCGCGACCCTGTTCGCGGTTGTCGCCAGTCGTGTGGGGATGGACGTGGGGGCGCAGCCTGCCAGCTTCTTCTTCGGCCTGCCGCGGGTGATGTGCGCCTATGGCATGGGGGTCATATTGTGGCGCTGGTGGCGCGACAGGCCGACCATTGCCGTTCCGCCGCTGGCGGCCCTGGTCGCGATGCCGCTCTATTTTGGCATCGGCACGGTGATCGACGCGGATGGCTGGATCAGTGGCATGGTCTTCATCCTGCTGGTCTGTCCGCTGATGCTGGCGGGCGGGCTGCGCTGGCAGCGACAATCGCGGTGGATGACGGCGGCGGGGGCACTTTCCTTTCCGCTTTATGCCGTTCATGCCCCGGTCTGCATGACGGGGCTGATGCTGGGCGTGCCCGTGGCCGGCGGCGTTGCCGCCAGCCTGGCGGTTGCGGGGCTGATTGCCTGGATGCAGGCGCGGCCGCGTCGTCCGGGATCCGCGACGCTTCCGTCCGCGCCTGTGGCGGCAAGCTAGCCCGAGACGATCCTATTCCGCCGCCGGCAGCGCGCGCGCTTCGTCGGCCTGCGCGTCACGGGCGAGGACGTCGAGCGGTTCCATCGCCTCGATCTCCTTGCCGCCGGTCTCGATGTCGAGATCGCGGAACTTGCGCCCGGTGGACAGGACGCGGGTTTCGAAGCTGCCGATGAAGCTGTTATAGTTGGAGACTGCGCTGTTGAGGCCGGAGCCGAGGCGCTTGAGGTGGGTCGCGGCGACGGACAGGCGCTCATAGAGTTCCTTGCCGAGCTGGCCGACCTGCTGCGCCTGTTCCTGCATCTTGGCCTGGCGCCAATGGCCCGCCAGCGTGCGGGCGAGCGGCAGGAAGGTGGCCGGGCCGCAGATGATGACGCGATTCTTGGCGGCGCGTTCCCACAGCTCCATGTCCGCCTCCAGCGCGGCGGTGACGAAATTGTCGCCGGGCACATACATGATGACGAAGTCGGGGGCCTTGTCGAACTGTTCCCAATAGGCCTTGCGCCCCAGCGCGTCGGCATGGGTGCGCATGGCGCGGGCATGGTCGAGCATATGGGCGTCGCGCTGTGCGGGGTCGACCTGGTCGACTGCGTTCAGATAGGCGACCAGCGAGCATTTGACGTCGACCACCATCTGCTGGTCGCCGGGCAGGTTGATGACGAAGTCCGGGCGCAGGCGGCCGTCCTCGACTGCGACCGACACCTCCTCCTTGAAGTCTACGAACGGGGAAAGGCCGGCGGTTTCGATGAGATTCTTGAACTGCTGTTCGCCCCAGCGACCGCGCGTCTTGGGCGCGGCGCGCAGGGCGTTGACCAGCTTGGCGGTTTCCTCGCGCACCTGGCCCTGGCCCAGATGAACCTGCTGCACCGCCTCGCGCAGTTCGGCATAGCTGCCGACCCGGTCCTTCTCGACGCGGGCGAGGCCTTCCTCATAGCGCTTGAGCGTGGTTTCGACCGGGTTGAGCAGCGTCTTCAACTGCGCCTCGCTCTTCTCGCTCGCCTGGGCGAAGCGCTGGTCGGCGCGGGTCAGGAACTGGGTCTGGGCGGATTCGAGCAATTTGCCGCCGATTTCGCTGAACTGGGCGGAAAGCTGTTCCTTCGCGTCCTTGAGCGCGGCGATCTGCTGCTCGAACGCCTGGGTGCGGGCATGGATGTCGGACTGGAGCGCGGCGAGGTCACGCAGCGCGGCTTCGCGCTCGGTCTGGATCACCTCGATGCGCTGGCTGGCGGCGGCCTGTAGCGCCTCGATCCGCTGTTCGGATGCGGCCTGCGCGGATTCGAGCCGGGCGAGCTGGGCCATGCCCTGCGCGACCCGTTCCTTCTCCACCGCCAGTTCGGCGATCGCGCCGTTGCGCTGGGCGGTGGCGATGTCGAGCTTGCCGGTCAGATCGGCCTTTTCGGCGGTCAGCGGCGCCAGCGCCTTGCCCTTGAGCAGCCAGCCGACGGCGAGGCCGATCAGCAGCGCGACGGGAATGAGAAGGGCGGCAAGGCTGTCCATAACTATCCTTTTTGGGAACGAAACGGGAACTTAGCGGGGCGCGTCGAAGGTCGCAAGAACCTTCCTCATGCCTGCCATCATGCCGCCTGTGCGCTGGGTGCGGCGAAGCGGGCGCGATAGTCGCCGGGCGACAGGCCGACCAGGCGGTGGAACAGCTTGCGGAAGGCGGCGGCATCCTCATAGCCGACGCTCCAGGCGATCTGGTCGATCGTGCGCCGGGTAAATTCCAGATGCTCGCGCGCCTTTGCCACGCGCAGATGCTGGACATATTCGATCGGGGTCATGGCCGTCGCCGCCTTGAACCGGCGCTGGAAGGTGCGTTCCTCCAGCGCGGCCTGCGCCGCCATCTCGGTGACGCTGACCGCCTTCGCCTCCCGCGCGGCGAGCCAGTGCTGCACCTTTAGGATCGGCTCGTCGCCATGGGTCAGGCGCGGCAGGAAGCGGGCGAAATGCTTCTGCTCCCGCCCGGCCGTGTCGATCAGCAAGAATTTGGCGGTGTCGAGCATCACCGTCGGGCCAAGCAGCCGGTCGACCAGTCGCATGCCAAGGTCGGTCCAGGCCATCAGCCCGCCGGCGGTGATGATATCGCCATCGTCGATGACGATGCGGTCGCAATCGAGCTGCACGGCGGGGAAGCGGGTGCGGAAGGCGTCGGCGAACCACCAGTGGGTGGTGGCAGGGCGGCCGTCGAGCAGGCCGGTCGCCGCCAGCAGGAAGGCGCCGCCGCAATTGGAGGCGAGGGTGGCGCCAGCGGCATGGCGATCGAGCAGCCAGCGGGCATAGGGCGCGGCTTCCTCCGCCTCGGGCACGCCGGTCAGGCGGCCGGGGACCAGCCAGATGTCGGGCGTGCCGCCCAATCCTTCATGCGTGTCATGGCTGCGGGCGAAGCAGCTATCGGCCTGCATCTGCCAATGGCTGACGCGCACCACCGGGCCGCCATGCTGGACCGAGAATTGTCCGGCAATGTCGATCAGGTCGGTCATGCCATGGACCATCGCCTGCTGGCAGTTGCGATAGAGCAATAAGCCCACTTCGGCACGCGGAAGGCTGCTGTCGGCCATGTCCTGGTCCTTTGTCGGAATCGGCCCGCTTAATGTCGGAACCGCCAATCCCGATCCTCCGCCATCGCCCCTAATAGTGCAAGCACAGGGCGTGAAGGACGCCCTTCTGGAACAGAAGAAGGGAATTTCACATGAGCAACTATGTCACCACCAAGGACGGCACCCGCATCTTCTACAAGGATTGGGGACCGCGCGACGGCCAGCCGATTATCTTCTCCCATGGCTGGCCGCTCAGCGCCGACGCCTGGGACGCGCAGATGGTCTATTTCGCCAATCAGGGCTTCCGCACCATCGCCCATGACCGCCGCAGCCATGGCCGGTCGGACCAGGTGTGGGACAATAATAATATGGACCAATATGCCGACGATCTGGCTGACCTGATTGCGGCGCTGGACCTGTCGGACATCATCCTAGTCGGCCATTCGACCGGCGGCGGCGAAGTCACCCGCTATATCGGCCGCCATGGCACCAGCCGGGTCGCCAAGCTGGCGCTGATCGGCGCGGTGCCGCCGCTGATGCTCAAGACCGAAGCCAATCCGGGCGGCCTGCCGATCGACGTGTTCGACGGCATCCGCAAGGGCACGTTCGACAATCGCAGCCAGTTCTTCAGGGATCTGACCATCCCCTTCTACGGCTATAACCGGGACGGCGCGGTCATCTCCGAGGGCATTCGCGAGGAGTTCTGGCGGCAGGGGATGATGGGCGGCCTCAAGGGGCAGCTCGACTCGATCCGCGCCTTTTCCGAAAGCGATTTCCATGCCGACCTGGCGAAGGTCGATGTGCCTACCCTGGTCCTGCATGGCGATGACGACCAGATCGTGCCGATCGGTGCAGCCGCCCTATCGACGGTGAAGATCGTTACGGATGCGGTGCTGATCGTGTATGAAGGCGCCGACCATGGGCTGACGCAGACTCACCAGGACCGGTTCAACGCCGACCTGCTCGATTTTATCAACGGCTGACAATTCCGACCCCCGTTCGTTTTCGACAGGTGCGGAAGCGGACGGGGGTGGCTCCAAGGAGACATCCCATGACCAAAGACACCATTCTCATCACCGGCGCGTCGGACGGTATCGGCGCCGTCTATGCCGATCGCTTCGCCAGGCGCGGCGCCAATCTGATCCTGGTCGCCCGCCGCGCCGAGAAGTTGGAGGCGCTGGCCGCCCGCCTGCGCGCCGACAGCGGCGTCAGCGTGGAAGTGATCGCCGCCGACTTGTCACAAGCTGACGATCTGGCGCGGGTCGAGGCGCGGCTGCGCGACGATGACGCGATCACCGGCCTGGTCAACAATGCCGGCATTGCCGGGGAACAGGCCTTTGTCGAGACCGACCCGGCCTATCTCACCGGCCTGATCGACCTCAACATATTGGCGGTGACGCGGCTGTCCCGCGCCATTGCGCCGCGGCTGGCGGCGAAGGGCGCGGGCACGTTGATCAACATCACGTCGGTCACGGCGCTGATGCCGGACGGCTTCACTGCCGTCTATCCCGCAAGCAAGGCCTATGTGCTGGCCTTTAGCGAGGCGCTGCAGGTCGAACTGGGCAGCAAGGGCGTGAAGGTGCAGGCGGTGCTGCCCGGCATCACCCGCACCGCCATCTGGACGGCGGAACAGATTGCCGGCCTGCCGCCGCACATGGTGATGGATGTCGAGGTGATGGTCGACGCGGCACTGGCCGGACTCGACATGGGCGAGGCCATCACCATTCCGGCCCTGCCGGACCGGGCTGACCTCGACGCCTATCTCGCCGCGCGGGCCGCGCTTCGGCCCAACCTGTCGCTCAAGGATGCGGCGCCCCGTTATCGGGTGACCGCCTGACATGGCTCCCGTCCGGCTCGCTCATCATGCGAGCCCGACGGATCATTGGAAATCAGGGAGAAAAATCATGATCCTCGGTCTTTCCATTCCCGCCTTCATCGCCCTGCATGTCGCGATCAGCCTGATCGGCATTGTCAGCGGCCTTGTCGCCCTGCCGGCCATGGCCAGGAGACATGTCCTGCCAAAAATGCAGGGCCTGTTCCTGGTGACGACCCTGCTCACCAGCCTCACCGGCTTCCTCTTTCCCTTTCGCGGTTTCACCCCGGCGATCGGCGTCGGCATTCTCTCGACGCTGGTGCTGATCATCGCCTTCGCCGCCTTTTACGGCCTTGGCCTGCGCGGCCGGGCGCGGGGCATTTATGCGGTGACCGCGACCATCGCTTTGTGGCTCAACCTGTTCGTGCTGGTCGTGAAGGGTTTCCTCAAGGTGCCGGCGCTCAATCGGCTGGCGCCGACCGGCACGGAGCCGCCCTTCCTCGCCGCCCAAGGTCTTCTGCTGATCGTCATGCTGATCCTGGGCGCGGCGATCCTGCGTCAGCCAAGGCTCGCGCGGAAGGCGGCGAGCCGCTCGATCGCCTGATCCAGCGTCGCGTCCGACTTGGAGAAGCAGAGACGGACCAGATGGGTGACCGGATCATCGGGGTAGAAGGCGGAGATCGGGATTGCCGCCACCCCGGCTTCGTCGATGATCCGGTTGCAGAAGGTCACATCGTCCATCGCGATGCCCGACGCGGGCAGGTCGATCGACAGGAACCAGGTGGCGCCGCTGGGCAGCACGACATAGCCGGCGGCTTCCAATCCCGCCGCCAGCCGATCGCGCGACGCCTGATAGGCGGCGCGCTGATCGTTCAGCCAATCTTCGGGCCAGCCCAGCCCCTGCGCCACCGCCCATTGCAGGTTGGGCGGGGTGGTGAAGGTCAGGAACTGGTGGGCGCGGGCGAGCAGGGTGGCGATCGGCGGCGCGGCGCACATCCAGCCGACCTTCCAGCCGGTGACGGAGAAGATCTTGCCCGCCGACCCGATCTTGACCGTGCGCTCGCGCATGCCGGGAAAGCCGATCAGCGGGCGATGCGGCAGCCCGTCATAGACGGTCTCCTCCCATACCTCGTCGCACAGCGCGATCAGGTCATGGCTGATGCAGAGGTCGGCCAGCAGCGCCAGTTCCGCCTCACGCAGCACGATGCTGGTCGGATTGACCGGATTGTTCATCAGCAGGATACGGGTCCTGGGCGTGATCGCCGCCTCCAGCGCGTCGCGGGTGACGCGCCAGTCGGGCGGCGTCAGTTTCACCACCCTGGCCACGCCGCCAGCCCGCTCCACCAGCGGCAGATAGGCATCATAGAGCGGTGCCAGCATCAGCACCTCGTCCCCCGGCCGCACCAGCGCCAGCAGGCTGGCGGCAATCGCCTCGGTCGCGCCCGATGTGACGATGATGTCCTGCGGGCTGAGGTCGAGGTCCTGACGCCGGGCATAATGATCGGCCAGCGCCGTGCGCAGTTCGATCAGGCCCGGCATCGGCGGATATTGGCTGGACCGGGTCAGCAGCGCATTCGCCGCGGCCTGCAGCACATCCTGCGGTCCCGGCCCTTCGGGAAAGCCCTGCCCCAGATTGATCGCGCCGGTTTCCCGCGCGCGGGCCGACATATGCTCGAAGATGGTGGTCGGCATATCGCGATAGACGGGATGGCCAAGTCGGGTGTCGGGCAAGCGGGGCTCCATCGGATCGTCGGCGATGCCAGCGGTCTAGGTCTTTCCATTGCCCTGCGCAAACCAGTCCGGCATCATGGCGCCTCCTCATCACAGGGAGACAGACCCATGTGTTCGGACGTCGATGGCATGCATGACCAGCCGTACGGGACGCAGGAGGAGGATGGCGCCGCGTCCTCCCGCCGCGCCTTTCTGACCGCGATGACGATGGCGGGCGGGGTGGCCATGGCCGCCTTGCCGGCCGCACCCGCAATGGCGGCGCGCCCCGTCGACGGCCCGGATGCGTCTATGACGCCGGACGCCGCTCTGGCCGAGATCATGGCCGGCAATGCCCGTTTCGTCGCCGGCAAGCCGACCGCCCATCTGCAGGACCTGTCGATCATCAAGGCGCGCGCGGCCGAGGGACAATGGCCCGTGGTCGGCGTCCTCTCCTGTGCCGACTCGCGTGTGCCGGTGGAGATGGTATTCGACGAATATATCGGCCGGCTGTTCGTCACCCGCATCGCCGGCAACATCACCACGCCCGAAATCGTCGCCAGCCTGGAATATGGCGTGGCGGTGCTGGGGCTGAAGGCACTGGTCGTCATGGGCCACAGCAATTGCGGCGCGGTGAAGGCGGCGATCGACAATCCCGAGGTACCGGGCCAGATCAGTGCGCTCTTCCCCGCGATCCTGCCCGCCCTCTATCTCGCCCGCAGCAAGGATGCGGCCATCGTCACCCGTACCAATGCACTGGTGCAGGCGGCGACTCTGGTCAACGCCTCACCGGTGATCGAGGAGAAGGTGAAGACCGGCACGCTGAAGGTGGTCGCCGCCGTCTATGACGTGGCGACCGGCAAGGTCGACATGCTGCCGGTGCCGGCCGACATGCTGATGCGCGGCTGATCCGTCAGGGCCGGGTTGCCGCCGCATTCCAGGCGGCGACCTTCGCCTTCGTCTCTGCCAGCAGCGCGTCGAGCCGGGCGCGGTCCTGCAGCGTGCCGCGCAGGATCACCGCGTCGATCGCCTTTGTGGCGTGGATATCCTCCAGCGGATTGGCGGTCAGCAGGACCATATCCGCCTGCTTGCCTTCTGCCACCGCGCCATAACGGTCGAGCAGGCCGAACCAGGCCGGGCCGGCGCGGGTGGCGCTGGCCAGCGCTTGGGCCGGGGTCAGGCCGCGATCGACATAGAGCGCCAGTTCCTGGTGCAGGGCAAAGCCGGGATAGTCGAAGCTGTTGAGGAAGCCCGCATCGGTGCCGGCCATGATCGTCACACCGGCCTGCTGCAACAGCGGCAGGATCGCGGCATTATGCTCGTAAATGGCGTGGCGCTGGGCGATCTGCTCGGGCGTCGCCTTGGCCGCGCGCTCGATCCGCCAGTCATAGGTCTTGCGCAGGCGCGGGCCGATATAGGCCAGTTCGGGATCGGCGCTGTGATCGTTCTGGTCAAGATAGGCGACGGTGCGCGAGATGCTGAGCGTGGGCGTCACGAACACGCCGCGCGCCGCCATGTCGCGATAGGCGGCCATGGCAGTAGCTTCGTCAAAGCCGGCATCCAGCTGCGCGCTGGCCTGTGCCCGGTCGATCTTGCCGGCGGCGAAATCGGCGGTGATCCGCGCCTCGTCCTTCACGCCCGCCTTGTGGGCATAGTCGATATGCTCGATCGAGCTGATCCCGGCCGCGATCGCCTGGCCGACGGTGAGTGCCATCGGAATATGCCCCGACGCGCGCAGCCCGGCGCCGCGCGCCTGGC
Organism: Sphingobium sp. LF-16; assembly: GCF_003711185.1. Lineage (NCBI taxonomy): Bacteria > Pseudomonadati > Pseudomonadota > Alphaproteobacteria > Sphingomonadales > Sphingobiaceae > Sphingobium > Sphingobium sp. LF-16. The sequence goes on from NZ_CP029335.1 coordinate 4,273,213, forward strand.
GCACGGCATAGAGGAACAGCTCGGGTTTCAGGGTGCTGTCCGTGATCTTGACGAAATTGACGTTCAGTTCTTTCAGCTTGGCGATCGCCTGGTCGACATCGGCCTGCGACCCGGTTTCCAGCGTGCCCTTCCACACCGGCTTGATCCCCTCGATCTTCGGGCCGGAACTCAGCAGGGTCGGGCCGAACAGCCGCCCGTCGGCAATTTCGCTACGCCAGCGCAGCACATCATAGGGCAGGTCGCCCGATGCATCGCGCACGGTGGTGATGCCGTTGGCGATATAGAGCGGCAGCAGCGCCTTATTCTCTTCGATGAGCTCCGGCCCGCCGCCGAAATGCACATGCATGTCCCACAGGCCGGGGATCAGATAGCGGCCCTTGGCCTCGACATTCTTGCCCGCGCGCCAGGCGGCGGCAATCGTGCCGTCGTTGCCGACCGCGACGATCTGGTCGCCCCTGGTCGCGACCGCCTGGTTGGGGACCAGCCGGCCATGCTCGACATCGACCAGCGTCGCATGGCGGATCAACAGGTCGGCGCGGGCCGGCGCGGCCTTCGCTGCGGTGGGCAGGGGCAACAGGGCAGTGGCGGCCAGCAGCGCGGCGAGAAGCGTCTTCATGAAAATCCCCGGTTCTTGTGCGGCGCGCAGGATAGGCAGGGGCTGCATCATCGACAAACAACATATATGAATGGCAATCATTCATGATCCAAATGGAATGCCATGCTCGATCCGCGCCTGCTCCGTGCCTTTGTCGCGATCGCCGACAGCGGCAGCTTCACCATTGCGGCGCAGCGGCTGCACATGACCCAGTCGACCATCAGCCAGCAGCTCGGCCGGCTGGAACAGGCGGTGGGGCATATGCTGGTCGATCGGGCGGCGCGGCCGGTGCGGCCGACGGCGGCGGGCGAGCGGCTGCTGGGCCATGCAAGGCGCATCCTGTCGCTGCAGCAGGAGGCGGAAAGCCTGCTTGCCGATCCGGCCGGCAGCGCGTCGATCCGCATCGGCCTGCCCGACGACATCGCCAGTCGCGCCATGATGCGGGTGTTCGCCCGCTTTTCCGAACAATATCGGGCGGTGCGGCTGGACGTCACCACCGGGCTCAGCCGCGATCTCACGCGCCGATACCGCGCGGGCGAGTTTGACATCATCGCTGTCAAGGAACCGACGCCGAGCGCCGATTGCCGCGCCAGTTTCGCCGAGCCGATCGGCTGGCATGAAAGCGCGGACCGGCAGGGCGACTGGCCCGATCCGTTGCCGCTGGTCGCCTTTCCGGCGGGCGGCCTCTATCGCGACGCGATGTTCGACCGGATCGGGCGGGAGAGGCGGCGCTGCCATGTCGCCTTCACCGGCAGCGACCTCACCAGCGTGCTGACCGCGGTGGAGGCGGGCATGGGCCTGTCGCTGGTGCCGATGCGCGCGGCGACCGGGCGGGCGGTGCGACCCTATGCGCCCTTCGGGGCGGAGGCCGAAATGCGCGTGTCGCTCTATGCCTGGGACGATACCGGGCCGACCGCCGAACTGGTCGCGCAGATGGCGGCGGTGCTGGCGGCGCGGTAAGGGCGGCGGCCGCTTGCGCGGCCGCAACTGGGTCTAAGCGGTGCGGCACCTTGCGGTGCCGAATAAACCGGATCGCCGTCCCCCGGACGGCGATTGAGTTCGATACCCACGGCCGCTCGCGCGGCCGAGTAAAGCCGGCGAATGTCCCCCGGACATTCGCTATTTCGGCTTTACTCCCACTCGATCGTGCCGGGGGGCTTGCTGGTGTAATCATACACCACGCGGTTGATGCCCTTGACCTCGTTGATGATGCGGGTCGCGACGCGGCTGAGGAAAGCGGCGTCGAAGGGGTAGATGTCGGCGGTCATGCCGTCGGTCGAGGTGACCGCGCGCACGGCGCAGACGCTGTCATAGGTGCGGTAATCGCCCATCACGCCGACGGTGCGGACCGGCAGCAGCACGGCAAAGGCCTGCCAGATCGCGTCGTAGAGGCCCGCGTTGCGGATTTCCTCCAGATAGATGAAGTCGGCCTTGCGCAGGATGTCGCAGCGTTCCTTGGTCACTTCGCCGGGGATGCGGATGGCAAGGCCGGGGCCAGGGAAGGGATGGCGGCCGACGAAGATGTCGGGCAGGCCCAGTTCCTTGCCCAGCACGCGCACTTCGTCCTTGAACAGTTCGCGCAGCGGTTCGACCAGCTTCATGTTCATGCGTTCGGGCAGGCCGCCGACATTATGGTGCGACTTGATCGTCACGGAGGGCCCGCCGGTGAAGCTGACCGATTCGATCACGTCGGGATAGAGGGTGCCCTGCGCCAGGAAGTCGGCGCCGCCGATCTTGGCGGCTTCCTCCTCGAACACGGCGATGAATTCGCCGCCGATGAACTTGCGCTTCTTTTCCGGGTCGGTGAGGCCGGCAAGGCCGCCCAGGAAGCGCTCCTCGGCGTTCACATGGACCAGCTTGATGCCATAATGTTCGCGGAATAGGCTGACCACCTGCTCGGCTTCGCCCAGGCGCATCAGGCCATGATCGACGAACACGCAGGTGAGCTGGTCGCCGATCGCTTCATGGATGAGCACGGCGGCCACCGCGCTGTCGACGCCGCCCGACAGGCCGCAAATGACCCGGCCATTGCCGACCTGCTCGCGGATCTCGGCGATCTTGACCTGGCGGAATTCGGCCATGGTCCAGTCACCGGCCAGGCCGCAGACATGGCGGACGAAATTGGCGATCAGCTTGCCACCGTCGGGCGTATGCACGACTTCGGGGTGGAACTGCGTGCCGTAGAATTTCCGTTCCTCGTCGGCGATCACCGCGAAGGGCGCGCCGTCCGACACGGCCACGATCTTGAAGCCGGGCGCGAATTTCGTGACCTTGTCACCATGGCTCATCCACACCTGATGCCGTTCGCCGACTTCCCACAGTCCGTCGAACAGGGCGCAGGGTTCGGTCACGGTCAGGAAGGCGCGGCCAAATTCGCCGCCTTCGCCGGTCTCGTGACCGGGGCGCACTTCGCCGCCCAACTGATGGCTCATCACCTGCTGGCCGTAGCAGATGCCCAGGATCGGCACGCCGGCGTCGAACAGGGCCTGCGGCGCACGCGGGCTGCCTTCCTCCGGCACGCCGGCGGGCGAACCGGACAGGATGATGCCCTTGGGCTTCATGCGGTCGAACGCGGCCTGGGCCTGGGTGAAGGGGGCGATCTCGGAATAGACGCCGGCTTCGCGTACGCGCCGGGCGATGAGCTGAGTCACCTGGCTGCCGAAGTCCACGATAAGGATGGAATCCTGAAGGGGCAGCGTCATCGAATCGCCTTTATATCGAGCGTGGGAAGGGATTCGCGCCCGGTTAGTCGCACCGCCCCGATATGTCCAGTTTTCCCGGTTCAGAGCATCATCCGATTAGGGTAAATCGGATGATGCTCTGATTTTCTTTTGTTTGCCGCATTCTGCGAGTCGTCGGCTGTTCCAGCCGACTTCAGAATGCTCTAGGCCGGCGCAGGACCATCCTGTTTGCGTCCTGCCGCGTGGCCGAGCAAGGCGGCACCGGCCAGCACCAGCGCCGCGATCAGGAAGGCGCTGCCGATGAAGGGCAGGATCGGGCGGGTGCCGACCGAGGCGGAATAGACCGCACCGAAGAAGAGCGGGGAGACGATGCCGGCGATCGCGCCGACGCTGTTGTTGGCGCCCTGCAACTGGCCCTGTTCGCTTTCGGAGACGCGCTGCGTCATCAGCGACTGGATGGTCGGCATGGCGAGGCCCCAGAGCGCGTTGGGGAACATGGCGGCGACGAACAGCCAGCCTGTGGGCGCCAGGCCCATGGCGGCGATGCCGACCGCGCCGAAGCCGAGGCCCACGACCATCGTCGTTCGGTCGCCCAGTCGCTTCACCACCGGACCGACCAGCAGGCCCTGCACCGCCATGTCGAGCAGGCCGACCATCGCCAGCAGGGTGCCGACCTGCCAGGCGCCCCAGCCATAGCGGTCGCCGGCATAGAGGACGAACACGGCCGAGAAGAGATGATGGGCGAAATAGAGGAGGAAATTGACGATCGCGAGGCTGGACAATTCGGGGTGCGAGCGCAGCAATTGCAGCGCGCCGAAAGGATTGGCGCGGCGCCAGCTGAACGCCATGCGCTTTTCCGGGGCGAGCGATTCGGGCAGCACGATGAGGCCATAGAGAAAGGCGAGGCCGGACAGGCCCGCCGCCGCCCAGAAGGGCGCACGGTGCGAAATCTCGCCCAGCACCCCGCCCAGCAGCGGCCCGGCGACGAAGCCCGCGCTGAACGCTGCGCCGATCAGCCCATAGCCGCGCGCCCGCCCCTCGGGCGGGGTGATGTCGGCCATATAGGCGAAGGTGGAGGTGAAGCTGGACGAGGTGATGCCGGCAAGGATGCGGCCCAGCGCCAGCCACCAGAGATTGGGCGCGAGCGCCATCAGCACATAGTCCAGCGCCAGCCCCGCGACCGAGATCAGGATCACCGGCCGGCGCCCGAAGCGGTCCGACAGCGACCCGATCACCGGCGAGCAGAGAAACTGCATCGCCGCCCAGAGCGCGACGAACAGGCCATTCCACAGGCCCGCGCTGCTGCTGGAGCCGGACAATGTCTCGATCAGCTGCGGCAGCACCGGAATGACGATGCCCATTGACATGACGTCGAGCAGCGCCGTCACCAGGATGAAGGCGATGGCGGCGGTGCGGCGCGGATGGGCGGGGGCGGTCATGGCGCAGGCGCTATCCTGCCGGGATGGCGATGCCAAGCGCGATGGCGCGATGTTCAGGCATGGGGCGCCGTTTCACCATGTCTGGCACCCCAAAAAAAGGGCCGCCCCGGCGGGACGGCCCCAGCTCATGCTATGGGATGCATGAAGGGATCAGCGCTGCTCGCGATCCTGATCGTCGCGGCGTTCCTGCTGGCCGCCGCCTTGCTGGCGACGCTGTTCATCCTGTTGGTTCTGCTGGTCGGGCTTGCCGGGCTGACCGCCCTGCTGACCGGGATTCTGGTTCTGGTTTGCCATCTCACACTCTCCTAACGGGCATCGTAACCCGCCTGCGCTCAACTTGGGCCGGCGCAGCGATGTTCCGAAAAATCATGCTGATCGAAATCAAGTCCGCCACAAGCTGCGGACAAGCTGCCATATTTCCTGCGTCTCGCCCAAAATTGGATCGATCGGAACGCCGATGGCGGCGATGGCGTCATGGGATTGTCCTGTCGGCTTGCGCGACCGTGGGCTTGGGCTAGTCTGCGCCCGTCCACAGCAGGAGAGCGCCGATGACCACCGATCGCGATGATGTGCCGTCCCCCGTCGAGCGGCTGGCGGAGGATCGCAACTGGATTGCCTCGACCGGGCTCAGCCGGCGTCACATCCTGGCCGGCGGCGCCTTTGCCGCCGGTTTTGCCGCCGCCTGCCAGCCGGTCGCGGCCAGCACCATCCAGACCGCGCCCGACGGGCTGGTGGAGGAAGCCGTCTCGATCCCGACCAGTGACGGTTTCGCCATGCCCGGCTTCGTCGCCCGCCCGGCGGGCAAGAAGAAGGCGCCGGTGATCGTCGTCGTGCATGAGATTTTCGGCGTCCATGAATGGGTGCGCGACATGTGCCGGCGCTTCGCGAAAGCCGGCTATCATGCCGTCGCGCCGGATCTGTTCGCCCGCCATGGCGACGCGACCAAGGTCAGCGACTTCAAGCAGTTGGTGGCGGAGATCGTGAGCAAGGCGCCCGACGCGCAGGTCCTGTCCGACATCGATGCCACCTATGCCTTTGCCGGCGCCCATGGCGGCGACGCGTCACGGCGCGGCATCACCGGTTTCTGCTGGGGTGGCCGGGTGGTCTGGCTCTATGCCGCGCACAGTGCCGCGCTCGACGCCGGCGTCGCCTTCTATGGTCGGCTCGTGACCCAGAAGAACGACCTCCAGACCCTGTCGGCGATCGAGGAGGTGGGGCAGCTCAAGGCGCCGGTGCTTGGCCAATATGGCGAACTGGACAAGGGCATACCCCAGGCCGATGTCGAAGCGATGCGCGCGGCGCTCAAGGCGGCGGGCAAGTCGCCACCCGATGCGATCACGGTCCATGCCGGCGCCGACCATGGTTTCATGGCCGATTATCGGCCCAGCTATAATGCGGCGGCGGCGAAGGCCGCCTGGAATGAAACGATCGGCTGGTTCGACAAATATGTGAAGGGGTGACCGGCACCCCTTCGCCGTTGCGCCTTATTTCTGCTTCATCGCCTCGACCGCAGCCAGTGTGCTCTTCACATGGCCGGCATAGCTCATCTCGCTATGGACGAAGGCGATGCGGCCGCTCGGCGCGATGACATAGGAGGTGCGGTCGGTCATGCCCGGCCGCATCTTGAGCGCGACATCATAGCCCGACACGATGTTCGGCCCGGCCGAGGCGACCGCGAACTTGCCGGCGCATTCCTTGGTGGAGAAGGCGACCAGATCGTCGACCGGATCCGCCGACATGCCGATCACGGTGGCGCCGGCCGCCTTGAACTTGTCGATATTCTCCGCGAACTCGCGCGCTTCGGCGGAACAGCCCGGCGTGAAGGCCTTGGGGAAGAAATAGAGGACCACCGGCCCGCGCTTCAACTGATGCGACAGGGTGACGGTGAAGGTCTTGCCGGCCAGCGCGCCGCGCGTGGTGAATTCCGGCGCCTTGGCGCCGACCGCCAGTGCCGCCATGCTGCCCTGCGTGCCCAGGGCTGCGGCCGCCAGGGCCAGGATGATCTTCGCGCTCTTCATAATCTAGCTCCCATGGGTCGGTCAGGCGGCGGGGGTGGGCGGTTCCCACAATTCGATGGCATTGCCCTCGGGATCATGGATGCGGGCAAAGCGCCCGACATCGGGATGATCCCATTCGGGCTTGGTGATGGCCTCAACGTCCGCCGCGCGCAAGTCCGCCAGCAGCCCGTCGAGATCGGACACGCGCAGATTGATCATGAAGCTCTTGTCGGCGGCGAAATAGTCGCTGTCCTGCTTGAACGGCGAAAAGACCATCGGTCCGCCCAGCGTCTGCCAGACATATTCGTTGACCGCCGGAATGTCGGGATCGGCGCTGCATCCGCCGCCGACGCCCAGATGAGTGCGATACCAGGCGGACAGGGCCTGCGGATCACGCGCGCGAAAGAAAAGTCCGCCCATTCCCAGGACCGGCATGGCATCCCTCCTCGATTGTCGCGGCGGTGATAGCATGGCCGCGATGGCCGGTCACGCGAGGGTTGGGGGAACCCGATGCCGCCCTGCCGGGTTGGCATCGCATGCGTAACCATTTCCTCCTCGCCCTTCCGCTGCTGCTGCTCGCCGGTTGCGGCAGCAAGGAACAGAATCAGTCCGGCATGGTCACCAACATCCTGGACCAGGCCTTGCCGAGCACGCGCGATGTCCCGCCCGGCGCCAATGCCATCACCCCGGTAGAGCCCGCGCCCGACCTGCCCGTGGCCAGGGGCGACGCGCTTCACGCCAATGCGATCCCGATCGCGCTGCAGGGGCGCTGGACCGGCACCAAGGAACGCTGCGGCGACCGGGCGGCGGCCCAGGCGCTGGAACTGACCGCGGCCAGCCTGATCTTCCACGAAAGCGTCGGCACAGTTCAGCGTGTCACGCGCGAGGGGGAGGGGCGGCTGGCGGTCGTCGCCAATTTCACGGGTGAGGGCGAAAGCTGGACCCGGACCCTGATGCTGCGTCCCTCGACCGATGGGCAGCAGCTTACCATCACCAATGACGGCACGGCGATCGTGCGCAAGCGCTGCACCCCGGCGGCCTGAACCGCTTCCCCCGGCGCGCAGTCCTCGCTACAGCGGCGCGATGATCGGCCGCCTCACCCTGAGTGATTTCCGCAACCATGCGGACGCGCTGATCGTGCCCGACCAGCCATTCGTCCTGCTGACCGGCGACAATGGGGCGGGCAAGACCAACATATTGGAAGCGGTATCGATGCTGGCGCCCGGCCGGGGGCTGCGCGGCGCGGCGCTGCGGGCGATGGCGCGGCAGGATGGCGGCGGCAGCTTCGGCATCGCGGCGGAGGTGGATGGCGTGGTGCTGGGCACCGGCGTCAGCGCGGATGCGCCCGACCGGCGGCAGGTGCGGATCGGCGGGGTCGCCTCGTCCGCCAATGCGCTGGCCGACCATCTCTCGATCGTCTGGCTGACGCCGGCGATGGACCGGCTGTTCCTCGACAGCCCCGGCGGTCGCCGGCGCTTCCTCGATCGCCTCACCCTGGCGCTCCATCCCGGCCATGCCGCGCACAGCGCCCGTTATGAAGCGGCGATGCGGGCGCGCAACCGGCTGCTGACCGATCTGCGCCGGGCGGACCCGGCGTGGATCGGCGCGCTGGAGGCGCAGATGGAAGAGCATGGCACGGCGCTCGCGGCCGCCCGCGCCGATCTGGTCGCGCGCCTCAACCGGCAATTGGTCGATCAGCCCGACGAGCCCTTCGCCCGGCCCCTCATCCGAATCGCGCAGGAGGACGGCGCCAGTGACGAACCGCTCGGCCAGCGGCTTGCCCGCGAGCGGCGACGCGATGCCGCGGCCGGCCGCACCCTTTCTGGCCCGCATCGTCATGATCTGGATGTCATCCACATCGCCAAGAATCAGGCGGCGGCGCTCTGTTCGACCGGCGAGCAGAAGGCGCTGCTGCTTTCGATCCTGCTGGCGCATGCGGCTCTGGTATCGGCTGATCGCGGCCAGCCGCCGGTGCTTCTGCTCGACGAAGTGGCGGCGCATCTCGACCCGTCGCGACGAGCTGCGCTGTTCGACCGATTGCGCGAAACCGGCGGCCAGGTCTGGATGACCGGCACGGAAGATAGTCTTTTCAACGAGTTGAACGGTGCAACCCGGCTCCATGTAACGGCCGGGCATGTTTTTCGTTCCGCAGCATGACGCATCGCAGCAACGACTCATCGCTCGGCGGTTTTCAAGACGAACGGCGTCTGCCCTAAGGAGGTCATCGGGGATTATACCTACCTACAAGTCGGGGGTCGCAAGGAATGATCGGTGGTTTTCGCGCGCTGTTCGCAGCCGCCATGCTTGCGCTCGGTGCCTTCTCTGCCGTTCCCGCCACCGCCGGTGTCCTGCAATGCGCGCCCTTCGCCCGCGAAGTTTCGGGCATCGAGATTTTCGGCAATGCCAACACCTGGTGGAACCAGGCCGCCGGTCGCTACGACCGTGGTCATGAGCCCCGCGTCGGCGCCGTCCTGTCCTTCGCGTCCAGCCGCGCCATGCCGGTCGGCCATGTCGCCATGGTCAGCAAGATCGTCAATGATCGCGAAGTGCTGCTGACCCACGCCAACTGGTCCTATCGTGGCGGTGTCGAGCGCAATGTCCGCGCTATCGACGTGTCGCCCAACAATGACTGGACCGACGTGCGCGTATGGTATGGCCCGATCGGCGACGTTGGCCTGCGTTCGAACCCGACCAACGGCTTCATCTATGCCGACAAGCCGGAAATCGATCAGCCGGTCCAGATCGCCCTGGCCGATCGCGCCACCGCCGGCACCGACAGCGCCAAGGGTGCTTTCTGAGCCGTTAACCCAATCCTTACGGATGGGGCTCTAGGGTCGATCGCGGTGGGGCGATACTCGACGCTTAGAGGTCGCATTAAATGTTTCGATATGTCCGCTGGATGGCTTTGCTGTCCGGCCTGACGGCGGCGCCCGTGCTGGGCGCCACGGCGCTGCAGTGCGTTCCTTATGCGCGCATCGTGTCGGGCGTGGAAATCTATGGTGATGCGCTGACCTGGTGGGACCAGGCACAGGATCATTACAAGCGCGGCAGCATCCCCAAAAAGGGGGCGGTGCTCGCCTTCCGGCCCGTCGGGCCGATGACCCTGGGCCATGTCGCCGTGGTCAGCCGGATATTGGATGATCGCCGCGTGCTGATCCGCCACGCCAACTGGTCGTCGCCCGGCGCGATCGAGGAGGATGTGCTGGCGATCGACGTGTCGGATGCGGGCGACTGGAGCCAGGTGCGCGTCTGGCACAGCCCGACCGGCCAGATGGGCGCCCGCATCAACCCGACCTTCGGCTTCATCTATCCGACCAGGGCGAAGCTGCATCCCTTCACGCCCGATCCGGCGCTGGGCAGCAGCCTTCGCTATGCCAGCGTCGCGGCCGAGACAGGCGATGGTGAGGACGGTGCGGAGCTTGCGCCGCTGCCCAGGGCGGCGACACGGATGGCGTCGGTTCAGACGCATGCGATGGTGGCGGCGGTTTCGCCCAAGCCTGCTGCGCCCCGGCGCAAGGCGGCGCCCCGTATCGAGGCGGACCCGTTCATCATCGAATATGCGGACAACAGCCCGTCGGATCGCTCGCTGGGCGACGTCATCGCCGACGTGAAGCGCGAATCCCTGATGAACTGACCGGCCCCCGCGATCAAGCGGGGACCGGCCTTATAAGCTTATTCGGCGTCGGCGGCCTTGTCGCCCTCGGCGCCTTCGGCCGGGTTTTCGAACCAGGCCTCGACTTCACCCGACAGCTTGATGGTCAGCGGGTTGCCGTGACGGTCGCGGGTCTTGCCGGCGGCAACGCGAATCCAGCCCTCTGAAATCGAATATTCTTCCACATCCTTGCGTTCACGGCCCTTGAAACGGATGCCGATGCCGCGCTGCAGCACCTCCATGTCGAAATGGGGGCTGCGCGGGTTGGTGGACAGATGGTCGGGGGGCGTGTCGCTCATGATCTCAATTTCCCTGAAAATGCTGCGCAGCGCCTACTCTTTCCTGCCCGCAGGCGTCAACCGCCGCGCCCGTCATCGACATCGCAGAAGATGCGGCGGATGACGCCATCGTCCAGCCAGTTGGCGAAACGTTCCTGCGCGTCGGTCAGCCCGGCAAAGGGATAGGGCACCGGCTGGTCGCCAACGGCACGGCTGGCGGCGGTCAGGCGCATCATCGCGTCGGGCGCCACGGTCAGGATGCGGCCGCGCCGGTCGGTCGATGCGCTGTTGATGCCGACCACCCGGCCATCGGTGGAGAAGACCGGGCCGCCGCTGATCCCCGACAGGGTGCCATCGCCCTCGGGCAGGCGGCCACGCTCGGCCCAGACCAGCACCGGCTGGTCGATGCCGCTGCTGCCGCGCCGCGCTTCGGCCCGGCCGATCAGTTCGGACAGGACCAATGTCGGTTCGCCGGCGGGGAAGCCCATATGATAGCCGGTGGAGCCGGGCGAGGGCGCACCACTGCGCAGCGGCAGGGCGGCGGGGCTGCGGGGGCCGCGCGGGATGATCGCGGCATCCGATTCCCGGCTTTCGATGACGCGCGGCACCTCCAGCGCGCGGCCGCGCTGTTCCAGCCCGACGCGCGAACAGCCATGGGTGACATGTTCGGCGGTCATCCACACGCCGCTGCGATCGACGGCAAAGGCCGTGCCCATGGCGTCGGCCGGGCCGCCGGGCCGATCCTCGATAATATATTGTTCCTCGCTACCGCGCGGCAGCGGGCGGCGGGGCGAACGGGGATCATATTGTTCGACCTGCAAGGACGGTGCCTGCATCTCGCCCAGCCAGGCGAGCAGCAGGATCAGGCCCAGCAGCCAGGGCAGGCAGCCACAGCCCCCACGCCCCATCGCGTCAGCCCGCCACGGCCGCAGCCGTCAGGCAGGCGACCGCGGCCTTCATCATCGCCAGGAAGATCGCGGCGGAACGCTCATTCGCCTCGATCCGGCCCGACAGCGATCCCAGCAACAGGTCTACCAGGCGAAAGGCGATGAGTTGCAGCACCAGCGTGACGCTGCCCCAGATGACGACGTCCCAGACATTGACCGATCCGGCGAGGCAGAAGGCCAGCGGCACGGCGAGGCCGACGGAGGCGCCGCCCAGCGAAATGGCGGCCGCCTCATTGCCGGCGCGGATCAGCTTGAACTCGTCGTGCGGGGTTATCCACATATAGACCGCCATGGCGGCCGCCCAGACCAGGGTGGCGCAGGCGAGGTGGAGAAGCAGGATCGGCAGGCCCGACAACAGGCTCTGGATGACGGGTGTAGGATCGCTCATGGGCACAGAAATGCCGCAACCCGCCCTCGGGTTCAATCGGGGCGGGCCGCGATATGGATTTGCTCAGGCGGGATCAGCGACAGACACGCACCCGGACCCGACGGTCGCGATAGGAATTATAGCGCCATTCGTCCCAGCAGCGCTGGCGATAGGCGGAGCGATAATAGCCGCGTCGTCCGTCATAATAGCGCCGGTCGCCGCGCCAGCGACGGCGGTCGTCCCAGCGGCGATTGTCCCAATGGCGCCGGCCATCCCAGCGGCCGTCACGATCGCCGCGCCAGCCGTCGCTGCGATAATGCTGCGCCTGGGCAGGCGCGCTCGTGGCGGCGATGCCGGCCATGGCCAGGCCCAGCATCGCGGCGCTTTTCCACAGGAATTTCATCTTGCTTCTCCTCTGTCCGGCCCGGCTGCCGGGGCAGCGCGGGGACGTGGGGAGGAGAATGGGGGCCGGTCACTGAACCGTCCGGGAACGGGGCTGACAGGCTTTGTTCAGCCCGCCCGGACGGTCGCAATTCTGCCTCGCATCATCGGTGCGCGATGGTGTTTCAGCGCCCGCGCAGCGCGGTCTCTGCCTCGATCATATAGTCGCGGGTGATAGGTAGCGCGCGGCGGTCGCGCACATATTGGACCTGGAAATTGACCATCGACCCATGTTCGAACACGGTCGCCGCGCCCGCCAGATAGAAGGTCCACAGGCGGAAGAAGCGCTCGTCATAGAGGGCGACGATATCCGCCTTGTGCGCCATGGTCCGTTTGTACCAGTCGCGGATGGTCAGGCCATAATGGATGCGCAGCACTTCCACGTCGGTGATCATCAGCCGCGTGCCTTCGCTGCCCGCCACCATTTCCGACAAAGCGGGGATATAGCCGCCGGGGAAGATATATTTGGTGGTGAAGGTATCGGTGATGCCGGGGCCATCAACCCGGCCGATCGTGTGGATCAGCATCACGCCGTCCGGCGTCAGCAGGTCGCGGCACTTGTTGTAGAAGACGCGATAGTCGGCGGTGCCGACATGTTCGAACATGCCGACCGACACGATCCGGTCGAACGGCCCTTCAATGTCGCGATAATCGATCAGTTCGAACCGGACATGGTCGGCCACGCCGGCGTCGATCGCCCGCTGGCGCGCAACCTTCAACTGCTCTTCCGACAGGGTGATGCCGGTGACGTCGACACCGAAATGCTTGTGCAGGTACAGCGCCATGCCGCCCCAGCCGCAGCCAATGTCCAGCACCTTCATGCCCGGCTTCAGGTAGAGCTTGGCGGCGATATGCGCCTTCTTGTCTTCCTGCGCCTGTTCCAGGCTGATCCCCGCCTCATTCTCCGCATCGGGGAAATAGGCGCAGCTATATTGGCGGTCGCGGTCGAGGAAGAGGGCGTAGAGCGCGCCCGACAGGTCATAATGATGGGCGACATTGGCCTTGGACCGGCTGCGATGATTGGCCTTCCACAGCTTGCGGCGCACCGTCTTCAGCGCGCGCTGCACCGGCCCCTTGGCGTCGATCGACTTGCCATTTTCCCAGGCGTTGTTCTGACGGATCATGGACACGAATTCCATGATGCCGCCGCCCTCGATCGCCACCCGGCCATCGATATAGGCCTCGGCCATGCCCAGGCGCGGATCCTTGACGATGTCGAGGGGCACGCGCTTGTCGAGGAAGCGCAGCGCCAGCGGGGGCAGGTCGGGATCGGGCGAACCGACGGTAACGCTACGGCCATCGGCATAGAAAACGGTCAACTGACCCTTGGTGACAAGACGTCTCAGAACGCGGTCGAAAATCTTCATGGAGCAGGCTGGTCCTTCTCGTTACGCGGCCGTCAAATACCTGCATACCAATCATAATTGGCGCGGTCTTCCCAAAAACCACCCTTGCCCCGACCGATGGACAATAGGCTCTCGACCGCCTCGATCCGCATCAGATATTTGGCCTGTTTATAGCCCAGTTGCCGCTCCACCCGCAGCCGTAGCGGCGCGCCATTGGCGACGCTCAGCGGCCGGTCGTTGAGCGCGAAGGCCAGGATGGTCTGGGGATGGAAGGCATCGATCAGGTCGATGCTCTCATAATAAGCGGTGCCGCCGCCCATGTCGTCGGCGCAGTGGAACACGATATAGCGCGCGCGATCGCGCAGGCCCGCGCCGTCGAGCAGCAGCTTCAAGGGCACGCCGCGCCACTTGCCGATCGCGCTCCACCCCTCGACACAGTCATGGCGGGTGATCTGCTCGCGATGGGGCAGGGCGTACAATTGCGACAGCGAAAGCGACAGGGGGCGGGCGACCAGTCCGTCGACGCGCAGCCGCCAGTCGGCAAAGCCGCTGCGCCACAGCGCCTTGTAGGCCGGGGTGTTGGGATTGGCGGTGCCGTTCGCGCGGAAGAAGGGCGAAATCTGGTCGGGCTGGAATTCCTGCGCCAGTGCGTCGCGCGCCATGATTGTGCGCTGCGCCCATTGATGAAAATTGTCGGCGGAAAAGAGGATGTCGCGGGCCAGCGGCTGGCGCGCGATCCGGTCGCATCCCGCCAGCGTCGCGGTCGCGCCCAGCAGCAGGGTGCGGCGGGTCAGGATCATGGCCGGTCCTTAGGCAGGCGATAGCGGCCGGTGATCATCGATCCTATCTCGTTCACCGGGCCGGCCAGCAGCACCATCAGCATATGGACCAGGAAGAAGGCGGCCAGCGCAAAAGCGGTCAGGAAATGGATCGACCGCGCCGCCTGGCGCCCGCCGAACAGGTCGACCAGCCAGGGCCAGGCGGCGTTCATGCCCGGCGACATGGTAAGCCCGGTCAGGATCAGCAGCGGCAGGGCGATGAAGAGGACGGCGATATAGCTCGCCTTCTGCAGCACATTGTAGCGCAGCGCCGCGGCGCCGGTGGGCAAGCGCAGTCGGGCATGGTCACAAATGTCCTGCCAGACATGGCGCGGCGCCAGTTCGCCGCGGCGAAAGGCCAGGTCACGGGCGATATGGCCGCCCGCCAGACTCCAGAGCATGTAGAAGAGTAGCGCGAAGGCGAAGATCGGCGCGGCGGTCAGGTGCCAGTGGCGGGACAGCGCCAGATTATAGAGGGCGGGCAGGGTGATCCAGCCGGGGAACCGGTCCAGCTCCAGCCAGGCATGATCGAAATTGGCGCCATATTGCCCCCAATAGAGGCGGGGATGGGCGTTGAAGATGCCAAGGCCGGAGGTGAAGAGGATATAGAGCAGCAGCGCGTTCAGCCAGTGCCACAGCCGGGTGGCCAGGCGGTGGCGGCGGACCATGTCCCCTGGGGCGTAAGGCGGCTCCATGGCCATGACCCTATTGTCTTTCGTCGAAATATCCAGCCGCATCGCGGTCGTTCGCATGTCCAGGCCCGTCGTTGGTCGAATGGCCATGGTGCGCGCCGTGCGATTGCGATCAACGGCTGGCCCTGCAAGGGACTGATGAAGTCGACTTCAAAGAATTTTCGTACAGAAATTTGAATTGATAAAATTCCTCCACGAAACGGGAGTATAAACAAGGTCGCCTGTCACGATTTTCGGCGCTTCGACGCAGATATTGGATGGGTAATATGAAGAGTATCACGTTTTTCATCGCTTCGGCTGTTCTATGTTTTGTTTCGGCTCCTGCCTTTGCGCAGGATTATGCCCCTTTCACGGGTGCCCATGCCGAAATCATCACCGGCTATGATGTGGTCGATGCCAAGGGCGTCAAATCGGCCGACGGTCTGCTCTATGGCCTCAATGCCGGCTATGATTTTGCCCTGGGCGGCCTGATCCTGGGCATCGAGGGCGAAATTTCCGATTCCACCACCCGTCTGCATGTCGCCGGCGGCAAGAGCGAGACCGATCGCGACCTGTATGTCGGCGGGCGGATCGGTGTGCCGCTTGGCAGCAAGGCGCTCGCCTATGTGAAGGCGGGCTACAGCAATGCCCGGATGGAATATGAAGCCAGTGACGGCGAAGGCGGCCTGATCCGCGGCGGCGACAATGGCGATGGGCTGCGGCTGGGCGCGGGTCTGGAATATCGGATCGCCGAAAAGCTCTTCCTCAAGGGCGAATATCGCTATTCCGATTATGAGGCAGGCGTGTCGCGCCACCAGTTGGTGACGGGCATCGGCCTGCGCTTCTGATCGCCCGGAAACCGGGGCTTTCGCGAAGGGGGCGGCTGTCGGGCCGTCCCCTTTTTGCGGTCGGTCGTGCTGCAGGCGCGTTGTCACACTTTTGCAACACAAGCCCTGAAATTGATTGAAATAAAGGCCTTGCCCCTTTGCAAGTGAGTTTGGCGATCCTAGATGGCCACTGCGCTCTCATGATGCAGAGGGGGCAGTTCCTCTCCGAAGTGTCGGAGAAGAATAAGCAGGAGGAAGTGTGATTCTATTTCATATTTTCCTAGCATCAAACCTGAACGCTAGATGAACAATTAAGTCGTAGCGTCATAATAAATATCGAGGACTTTATGAAGACTGTGATTTTCGCAGCGATTGCTGCTGCCGCCGCTGTTTCGGCCCCCGCTTTCGCTCAGGATGCTGCGCCGTTCACCGGTCCGCGCGCTGGCGTCACCATGGGCTTTGACAAGGCGCAGGGCGAAGACGGTTTCAGCTACGGCGTGACCGCCGGCTATGACCTCGCCGTTGCCAACCGCGTGACCTTCGGTCCGGAAGTGTCGTTCGGTGACTCGACCGTCGACGGCCAGGGCTTCGACGCCAGCCGCGACCTCGCCGCTTCGGTCCGTCTCGGCTATGTCGTGACCCCGCAGATCCTGGCGTTCGGCAAGGTCGGCTACGCTTCGAGCCGCATCGAAGCCGCTGGCGCCCACACCTCGCTGGAAGGCGTGCGTTACGGCGGTGGCCTGGAATATTCGGTGACCCCGAACACCTACATCTCGGCCGAATATCAGCGCACCGAGTATGAAGATAATTTCGGTGGCCGTGACGCTGGCGTCGTCGGCATCGGCTTCCGTTTCTGATCCCTCTCGATCGGAATATGGGGAAGGGCGGTCCGTTCGGGCCGCCCTTTTTTTATGTCGGCAGCGGCGTCCGATCGGGCGCGACCCATGCCCGGCGCGCGGCCGGGCTCATCAGCGTCTCGCGCGTCCAGTAGGTGAAGGGCCAGTCCTTGTCGCCCAGCGGCGACGCCATCAGCGCCGCATAGGCTGCGGCCGGCGTCACATCGGCGGGCAGGCCGGTCAGTAACTGTCGGGCCATGTGCAGCGAGGCCTGGGTGATGGTCTCATGATAGCCGCTCGTGTCGCTGTTCACCCCGCCGACGCTTTCATTGTAGCGGCGGATCATGCCGGGCATGTCAATTTCGGCGTCAATATCGGGCCGGCGCAGGATCAGCCACAGCGCGGTCGCGAAATGGGCGCCATGGGTCCAGCTCGCCTTGGGCAAGGTGCAGGCGCAAAAGCCGGTGCCCAGCGCTTCGATCTCGTCATCGGTCATCCTCATTCCCCCAAAAGAAAAGCCCCGCCGGTATGGGCGGGGCTTGTCGTCGCGCGGCATGCGCGCAGCCAGTCGTCCCCGGATTATCCCAGGGCAGCTTGCTTCTCTTCGGCCAGGCGCTTGAGTTCCGCCTTGCTCTTCTTCTCGCTCGCCGACTTGAGCTGGCCACAGGCGGCCATGATGTCGCGACCGCGCGGCGTGCGGACCGGCGCGGAAATGCCGCCCTCGAACACGATCGTGCTGAACGCGCGGATCCGTTCGGGGCTCGAACATTCATAGTCGGTGCCCGGCCAGGGGTTGAACGGGATCAGGTTGACCTTGGCCGGCAGCTTATATTTGCGGATCAGGCGGACCAGCTCATGCGCGTCGGCATCGCTGTCATTCTTGTCCTTGATCATCACATATTCGAACGTGATGCGACGGGCATTGTTCGCCTTGGGATAATCGGCACAGGCCTGAAGCAGTTCCTCGATGCCATATTTGCGGTTGAGCGGGACCAGCTCGTCGCGCACTTCCTTGGTCACGGCATGGAGCGAGACCGCCAGGTTCACGCCAATCTCTTCCGCCGCGCGCGCCATCATCGGCACGACGCCGCTGGTCGACAGGGTGATGCGCCGCTTCGACAGGGCCAGACCATCGCCGTCCATCACCAGCTTGAGCGCGTCGCGGACATGATCGAAATTATAGAGCGGCTCGCCCATGCCCATCATCACGATGTTGGTGAGCATGCGGCCGTCCGCCGTATATTGCGAATCCTCGTCCGTCTCATCGTCATTGGCGCTGGCCATGCTGCCCTTGGGCCATTCGCCCAGCGCATCGCGTGCCAGCATGACCTGGCCGACAATCTCGCCCGGCGTCAGGTTGCGGACCAGTCGCATCGTGCCGGTGTGGCAGAAGCTGCAATTGAGCGTGCAGCCGACCTGGCTCGACACGCACAGGGTGCCGCGGTCCGCATCGGGGATGAAGACCATTTCATAATCCTGGCCATCGTCCGAACGGAGCAGCCATTTGCGGGTGCCGTCGTTCGACACCTGCGCTTCCACCACCTGCGGCCGGCCGACGATGAAGCGTTCCGCCATCCACAGCCGCATCGGCTTGGCCAGGTCGGTCATCTTCTCGAAGTCGGTTTCGCCGCGATGATAGAGCCAATGGAACAGTTGCTTGGAACGCAGCTTGGCGGCCTTCTGATCGAGTCCAGCTTCTTCCAGCACGCCCTTCATCTGGGCGCGGGTCAGGCCCAGCATGTCGACGCGCCCGTCCTCACGGGGCGTCACCGCGCGGGGCACGGGCACAGGGTCGATAAGGCCGGGAATCGGCATGATGGGATTGGCGGCGGAATGCATGGTCGCGCACATAGTCGATTTTGCCGGATTTTTAAAGTGGCGTTGCAATCAGCGTAAACGGGCGCACCCCAGCGCTGCCGCGTCGATCGCCGTGGCCGCGCCGCGCAGCGCATAGCTGTCGGCAAAGGCGCCGCCCTTGGCCGATGTCGACTGCACGCTCATGCTGCTGGCGGAGCGCATCGCGGCGATGATCGCGGCATCGTCCTGCGGATTGGCGGCCCAGGCATCGGCCTGGCCCGCGACCAGCGCGAAACGGCGGTCGCCGACGCTGAGCGAGACCCGCGCATTGGCGGCGCGCGGCCGGCTGAGGCGGAAATGGACCTGGCCGCGGACATGCTGGCGCGGCCAGGTGCCGACGGCGGCAAAACCCTTGGGCGCATCGCCCGCGCGGCGCGGCACCGGCATGGCGATGGCGTAGCAGCGCGGGCCGTTCTGGCCGGCGCCGGGATCGCGAAACGCCCCCCAGCTTTCGAAAATGCCGAGCGAATCGCGCGCCATGGCCGGACTGGCGAGCAGGACGAGCGGGATCAGCAGGGCGGGCAGGCGGCGCATGGTCCGGGCAAAGCGCAAGCCATCGCCATTTGCAAGCCCGGCTTCGTTTCGAAAGCGCGTCGAGGTGCTTGCCGCCGCTGACATAGCGGTTATGAAGGACCATCCATCATTGCCGCCGGGATTCGACCGAATCCTCGCCATCGACGCAAAAAGAACGGACAGAACAGGGACATGAAGGCCACCATCGAACGCGCAACGCTCCTCAAGAGCCTCAGCCACGTCCAGTCGGTGGTCGAGCGGCGCAACACGATTCCGATCCTGTCCAACGTGCTGATCGAGGCATCGGCGGATGGCGCGATCAAGCTGATGGCGACCGATCTCGACCTGCAGGTCGTGGAAAGCGTGTCGGCCCAGGTCGAACAGGCCGGCGCCACCACCATTTCCGCCCACACGCTGTTCGACATCGCCCGCAAGCTGCCCGAAGGCAGCCAGGTGTCGCTGCAGGCGGCCGACGGCAAGATGCTGATCCAGGCCGGCCGCGCCCGCTTCAACCTGTCGACCCTGCCGCGTGACGATTTCCCGGTGATTGCCGAGGGCGACCTGCCGACCAGCTTCGAACTGCCGGCCGAAACGCTCAAGCAGATCATCGACAAGACGCGCTTCGCCATCTCGACCGAAGAGACGCGCTATTATCTGAACGGGATCTATTTCCACGTCTCGGACGAAGGTTCGCCGGTGCTCAAGGCCGCCGCGACCGACGGCCACCGTCTGGCCCGCGTCACCGTGCCGCGTCCCGACGGCGCCGATGGCATGCCGGGCATCATCATCCCCCGCAAGTGCATCGCCGAACTGCGTAAGCTGCTGGACGAGGTCGAGGGTTCGGTTCAGGTCAGCCTGTCGGCCAGCAAGATCCGCTTTGGCCTGGGCAGCGCGATCCTGACCAGCAAGCTGATCGACGGCACCTTCCCCGATTATAGCCGCGTCATTCCGACCGCGAACGACAAGCTGCTCAAGATCGACCCGCGCAGCTTCGAGGAAGGCGTGGATCGCGTTGCGACCATCGCCACCGAAAAGACCCGCGCGGTCAAGATGAGCCTCGACAAGGACAAGATCACCCTGTCGGTCACCAGCCCGGAAAATGGCACGGCGGCCGAAGAAGTGCCCGGCGCGTTCCAGGGCGAAGGCTTCGATATCGGCTTCAACGCTCGTTATCTGCTCGACATCCTTGGCCAGATCGACACCGATATCGTCGAACTGCACCTGGCCGACGCGGCTGCTCCGACGCTGATCCGCGAAAATGATCGCAGCCCGGCGCTCTATGTGCTGATGCCGATGCGCGTCTGACCGGTCTTGCCGGGAGATCGCTGAATATCAGGGAATCTCCCGGACCCGGCGGGTAATCGCTTCTCAAGCTTTGTCGGTTAGACGATCGGCATGGCTATTGTCCGCAAAACAGATACTGATGCGCCGGCCAGGACCGCGAGCCTGCTGGTTTCGCTAGGTCTGGCCGAAAGTGGCACGGAAGTCGCCGCCAACTGGCTGTCGCGCAGCTTCACCCATGTCGCCGCCCTGTGGCCGCTGATGCTGCTGGCCAAGCTGTGCGTTGCGGCGCTGCTCGGCATGCTTTCCTTCACCCGGCCGGAACATGGCGCCCTGCTGTGCGGCGTGGTGCTGATCGATGGCCTGCTGATGCTGGTGCCGCGCTGGGCGCTGTTCCGCAATCTGCGCCCCCATGTCCAGAACTGGCTGATGCTGCCCGCGCTCTTCTGTTCGGGACTGATCTTCAGCCTGTGGCTGGCGCAGGGTAATGGCGTGGCGATGCCGTCCGCTGTGCCGGAAATGGCGATCGCGCTGCTGGCGGTCTGCATCGTCGGCGACCGGCGCCTGCTGGGGCTCAGCTATTTCATGGGCGCGCTGCTGGTGGCCGGCATCGCCCATGCGGGCATGGTGCATCTGGGGCTGCTGGCCAGCTGCCTGGCGGTGATGGCGATCGCCACCCTGCGGCAGGCGGCGGCGGATCGTGAACGGGCGATCGAACAGCATCGGCAGGATCTCAAGGCGCAGCGTTCCGACCGGTTGCTGGAGGAATATGAACAGTCCGGCCGCGGCTGGTTCTGGGAAACCGATCGCCACGGCCACATCACCTATATCTCCGCCACCCTGGCCGAACCGCTGGGCGTGGAAGCGGGCAGCCTGATCGGCCGGTCGCTGACCGACATCATCCAGCAGGGTGACCGGCAACAGGGCGATGGCGAGCGAACGCTGGGCTTCCACCTCTCGGCCCGCACCGGCTTTGCCGACATCGCCGTGCGGGCCGCGATTGCGCGCGAGGAACGCTGGTGGTCGATCTCGGGCGAACCGGTGTTCAACGAATATGGCCAGTTCCACGGTTTCCGCGGATCCGGCACCGACCTGACCGAAATGCGCCGCAGCCAGGCGGAAGTGACGCGCCTGGCCCAATATGATTCGCTGACCGGCCTCGCCAACCGCGTGCAGATGCTGCAGGCGCTGGAGCAGGCGGTGCTGGGTTCGCGCGGCAAGCAGGGCGAATGCGCGCTGATGATGCTCGACCTCGACCGGTTCAAGAGCGTCAACGACACGCTCGGGCATCCGGCCGGCGACGCGCTGCTGCGCCAGGTCAGCCAGCGCCTCCAGCGCGTGGTCGGCAATCAGGGGCTGGTCGGGCGCCAGGGCGGCGACGAGTTCAAGGTGCTGGTGCATGGCCGCCATGACCGCAACCGGCTGGGCCTGCTGGCGCAGGCGATCATCAGCGCCCTGTCGCAACCCTATTCGATCGAGGGCACGGGCGTGGTGATCGGCGTGTCGATCGGCATTTCCTTCTGCCCCGAGGATGGCGTCACCGCCGATGCCCTGATCCGCAATGCCGACCTCGCCCTCTACAAGGCAAAGGGCGATGGGCGCGGCGTCTATCGCTTCTATTCGGCGGACATGCACGCCGATGCGGAGGATCGCCGCCAGCTCGAACAGGATCTGCGCCATGCGCTGACGGCGGACGGCCTGCACCTCGTTTATCAGCCGATCGTCAGTTCGACGACCGAGCGCATCACCGGCTATGAGGCGCTGCTGCGCTGGGATCATCCGGTGCGCGGCGCCATCTCGCCGGCATTGTTCGTCCCCATTGCGGAGGATAGCGGCCTGATCGCGCCAATCGGCGAATGGGTGATGCGCACCGCCTGTCGTGATGCGGCCCAGTGGGACGCGGGCATCCGCGTTGCTGTCAATGTCTCGGCGATGCAATTCGCCAATCCCGGTTTCCCGACCACCGTCATGCAGGCCCTGGCGAGCGCGCAACTGGCGTCCGAACGGCTGGAGCTGGAAATCACCGAAAGCGTGTTCCTGAACGACAATGACGGCACCGACGCCATGTTCACCCGGCTCAAGGGGCTGGGCGTGCGGCTGGCGCTCGACGATTTCGGCACCGGCTATTCGTCGCTCGGCTATCTCAAGAAGGCGCCGTTCGACAAGATCAAGATCGACCAGAGCTTCGTGCGCGGCGCCGCGATCCGGGGCAGCCGCAACAGCGCGATCATCAAGGCGATCGTCAGCCTGGCCGAGGCGCTGGGCATGGATACGACCGCGGAAGGGGCCGAGACGCGCGACGAGCTGGACCTGATCCGGCAACTGGGGTGCAGCCATATCCAGGGCTATATCTATGGCCGGCCGATGCCCGCCGCCCAGGTGCTGGAAGGGCAGCGCGCCAATGGCGTCTCCGCCCGGTCCGAAGGCTTCCAGTCGAGCCGGCCGGAGCGCAAGGCGATGCTGCGCACGGTCGCCGTCCATCATGACGGCCATGTCTATAATGGTCGCATCCGCAACATCTCCGCCACCGGCGCGATGATCGAGGGGCTGTGGAATGTGCCGGAAGGCACGCAGTTCGCGATCGACCTGTCGGAGGGGCAGAGCGTCGACGCGACCACCCGCTGGTCGCGCGAGGACCGCATGGGGGTTGAATTTGCCGCCCCGATCGATCTGGCCCTGCTTCGCCCGCAGGCGCGCGCGCTGGCCGGATAGCGACACAGGCGACCGGCCGGACATCGCCCGGCCGGCCGACCTTTCAGAAGAACAGCTTGCGGAAGCTGACCGACACGGTCCGGCCGAGCGGGTCGAGATAGCCCGGCTGATAGCGGACCGGGGTTGCCCCGGTCGCGTCGGTCACGTCGCGGCGGGTGTTGAAGATATTGTCGATGCCGATCGACACGCGCGCGCCGCGCAGGAAGGGATGGGCCTTCACCAGGCTGGGCATCTGGCCGAAATTGGCGAACAGCCGCAGATTGGCGGTCGCCAGGCTGGCAAAGTCCAGCCGCGAACTGCCGCCCAAGGCGCCATCGACATGGGTGCCGCTTTCCCAGTCGACGCCCAGACGGCCGCCAATGCCATTGTTCACATAGCCGACCCGCGCCTTCAGCTCGTGGCGCGGCTGCCCGCCCGACGAGCCGACCGCATCGCCATTGAGCAGATTGAGTTCGGGCACGCCGGGCGCGATCAGGATGCTCTCGGTCAGGTGCCAGATATGATAGAGGCTGAAGGTCAGCCGCCCGCCAGCCTGGCCGGCGCCGGGGCCACGGAAACCGCCCGGCCCACCAAAGCCGCCGCCCGGACCACCCGGACCGCCCGGCCCGCGCGGACCATCGCCACCGCCCGGCGCATTGTCGCCGCCACCCTGGCCGCCATTCTGGCCACCGGGGCCATCATTGCCGCGCTGGTTGTTGTCGCCGTCGCCGCGGGGCGCGCCGTCATTGCCTTCGCCGCGCGGCGGACCGCCTTCGCGATTGCCCTCCGCGCCGTCGCGCGGGCCGCGATTGCCGAAGGCTGCGCGCATGTCCTGCAATTCCTTGGGCCGATCCTCGGGCTTGGCGCCGGCCGCGCGCCACGCCTCGATCACCTTCTGGATGTGCGACTTCAATGAGATGGACAGGTCGAAGCCCCAGCGCAGTTGCTCGCTCTGCGAACGCAGATAGTTGATCGGCCGCCCGTCAATGCTCAGCAACTGGCCATCCTCGTCGCGCATGAAGCGCTGCGGGAAGGCATTCTCGATCGCCGGCGTCGGCGTCGGGAAGGCGGAAATGGGGTTGCTGGTCCGGCTGTTGAGATAGGTGGCCGTCAGCGTCAGGTTCGGCTTCTCGAACGGCTTGATCCGGGCGTTGATGCGGAACTGGTCCCGCGTGCTGGATCGCAGGTCCGGGTTGCCGCCGGAAAATTGCGTGACGAACACGGTCTGGCCGGTGGCATAGTCGAACACCGACACGTTGGGCGTCGAAATCACCGGATCGTTGATCTGCGTGCCGGTCGGCGCCGACTTGTCCTGATTGGCCGACACCAGCAACTGCACCGCCGGCACAGGCCGCCAGCGCAGGCCATAGCCTAGCGTCGACAGCGTGCCGAAATCCGACAGATGCTGCGCCCCGGCGTTCATGTTGACGCCGACATCGCCGATCGCGCCCAGGAACCCCTTGGACCGGCTGGTCAGCGGTATGTCGAAACTGACCTGTCCGCTCGCAATCTCGCGATTATAGTCGAGGCCGCGCTCCACGCCTGACCGCACCGAATGGCTTTCAAAGCCATTGGCCGATCCACCGACCCGCACCGACGTCATGATATTGCCGGCCGGCAGGGTCAGCAGCGATCCGCTGACCAGCAGGTCGCCGCCGATCGCGCGCGATTGCGACCGGGCGCGGTCGGTCAGGCGCGATTGCAGCAGGTCGGCGGTGAAGGCGCCATAGGGATTGACGCTGGCCGATCCGGCATCGAGCGCGGCCTGGATGCCGCCCGTGTCGACGCCGCGATCGGTGCGGGTGCGAGTGTCGGAAATGTCGCCATTGCCGGTGAAGGACCATTGCCAGGTGCCGCCCAGCCGACCGTTCAGCGTGACGCCGATGTGCCCGGTGGTACCGCGAATCTTCTGCCCCAGCGCGCCGGCCTGCTCCAGATAGCGATAGAGGCGGACATCGTCGCCAAAGGCGGAGAAGGGATTGCCGCCGGGCAGGGTGAGGGCGGCCGCTGACAGGCCCTGCAGCGAATCATTGTCGGACAGTTCCAGCCGGCCGTTGATCGTCGCCGATACGCCGCCCAGCGCGCGCGCCAGGGTCGCGTTGGCGGAAAAATTTTCGGTCGCGGGGCTGAGCGTGCGATATTTGCTGAGATTGCTGACGCTGGTCTGGTTCGCGCCGGCGATGAAATCATTGAGGGCGGGGGCGCCATTGGCGGCGCTGCCGGGCACGCTGGCGACCGTCACGGTCTGGTCGGCGGCGGCCGACAGGGCCGGGTCGATCTCCGCCCCCCGCTCGATCGCGGTGATATTGCCGGCCAGCGAATAGGGCATGCTGGGCGCCGCCGCATTGATGCCGCGCTCGCTCTCCAGCAGATTGTCGGCCCGGCTATATTTGACGTTCAGCGTCAGCCGATTGTCGCCTCGGATGCGCAGCACGCCCACTTCGCCCTGACCATTTTCGCGTCCGCCATCGGTGGTCGTGCCGCCGCGCAGGTCGACCGTGGTCGCGCGGAAACGCTGGCGCAGGACGATGTTCACCACCTTCTGCGTCGGCGCATAGCCATAGGACAGGGCCACTTCCTCGGGCAGGATGTCGACCCGCGACACCGCTTCGGATGGCAGGTCGGAAATTTCCGAGAAGCTGGAAATGCGCTTGCCGTTCAGCAGGATGACCGGGGTGCCGTTGGTCTGCGGCGACAATTCGGTGATGATTTCGGAAATCGACGTGACGCCCAGCGCCCGGACATCGGCGGGCGACAATTGCTGTTCGGGCTTGATGTCGCCGGGTACCGCGCCGCGCTGGACCGCGCCGGTCACGACAATCTCGTCGCCCTCGTCCATTTGGGCCGGCGGCCCCTTCTGCTCGGCTTCCTGCGCCATCAGCGCGCCGGGCGCCGCGCCCAGCATCAGTGAAAACAGCAGCAGCGACGTCGTCTGGCGCACGGAAATTTACCCCTAATCTGGACCCTGGCAGGATCTCGTTTAGGCCGCACTTGTCGCAAAAATCTGGCAAGGCAAAGACAGTTTTGTCGCAAAGTGTAACGACGCGTCACATGGTGCAACAAATGCGTGTTCGGGCGTGATCTGCTTCACTTGCGATCCCGCGTCAGTCGGGCATAGACGGGCTTTCGCGGCCGCGCCTGACGGCCGGACGAAGGGGGATTATATGCGCCATTCCATCATCCTGCTGCCCTTGCTGTGCCTGGCCGCGCCGGTCGCCGCGCAGCAGCCCGACGATCTCAACCGCGTCATCGACGAAGGGCTGAACCACAGCCAGGTGATGCAGATCGCCCAGCATCTGACCGACGATATTGGCGGGCGCATGACCAATTCGCCGCAGATGCGGCAGGCCGAGGCCTGGACCGCCGACCAGTTTCGCCAATGGGGCCTGTCCAATGTCCGCAAGCAGGGCTTTCGCTTCGGTCGCGGCTGGTGGATTGCCGCCTCCTCGGTGAAGATGATCAGCCCCCGCCCGATCCAGCTTATCGCCATCCCCATCGCCTGGACGCCACCGACCAATGGCGTGCTGAGCGCACCGATCATCGTTGCCCCGATGAAGAAGGCGCGCGATTTCGACGCCTGGCGCGGCAAGCTCGCCGGTAAGATCGTACTGGTGTCGCTGCCCGGCACGGGCGACGAGCCGAACGAGGCCGCCTTCCAGCGGCTCAAGGGTGAGGATATCGAGAAGCTCGACAAGTTCGAGCAGCCGAAAAATGATCCGGCGTCGCTGGAGCGGCTGATGAAGCGCCTCAGCTTCACCCGCAAGCTGGAGGCCTTCCTCAAGGCCGAGGGGGCGGTCGGCTGGGCGCGGCAATCCTATCGCGACGGCAAGCTGCTGCATGGCGAGGGCTATGATTTCGGCGTCAGCGACACGCCCGCGCTGCCCGGCGTCGAGATCGCGGCGGAGGATTATCGCCGTCTCGCCCGCCTCGCCAAGACCGGCCCGGCGCCGGTGCTGGAAATCAACAGCGACGTCCGTTTCGACGACAGCGACGTCAACGCCTACAACATCCTGGCCGATATCCCCGGCAGCGATCCCAAGGCCGGTTATGTCATGGCCGGCGCACATCTCGACAGCTGGGTCGCGGGCGACGGCGCGGCGGACAATGGCGCGGGCAGCGCCATGATCATGGAGGCGGCGCGTATCCTCAAGTCGCTGGGCATCAAGCCCAAGCGCACGATCCGCTTCGCCCTCTGGTCGGGCGAGGAACAGGGACTGTTCGGCTCCATGGCCTATGTCGACGAATATCTCGCCACCCGCGCGCCGGGGCCGAAGGAAGAAGAGGGGCGGGAGGAAATGTATTTCCGCTACAAGACCCGTTTCCCGATCACGCCCAAGCCCGGCTATGCGGACCTCAAGGCCTATTTCAACATCGACAATGGCTCGGGCAAGCTGCGCGGCCTCTATGCCGAACGCAATGTCGCCGCCGTCTCGCTGCTGCGCGAATGGCTCAGCCCCTTTGCCAGCATGGGCGCGGGCAATGTCGTGTCGCAGCCGACCGGCGGCACCGACCATGAATATATGCAGGCGATCGGCGTGCCGGGCTATCAGTTCATCCAGGATCCGCTCGACTATGAAAGCCGGGTCCATCACAGCGGCATCGATACCTTCGATCATCTGAAGGCGGAGGATATGCGCCAGGGCGCGGTCGTCCTCGCCGGCATGCTGCTGCAGGCCGCGAACAGCGACAAGACCCTGCCGCGCATGCCGCTGCCGACCCAGCCGGCGGTCAGCGATCCGTTCAAATATGAGGATCCGGCGCTGGATTGATGGAAAGGGGCGGGGCGATCCCTCGATCGCCCCGCCTAGCTCTGGGCGTCGTGGAAGATGATGCCCAGCGTGTGGCGCATGCCGGACAAGAGCCGGCTGACGCCATGGCGCATCTGCACCCGGTGAACGCCGCGCGTGCCCCTCACCGGCCGCTCGCGCACCGGGAAGACCACGGCATCGCCCTTGCGCAGCGGCACCATTTCGGGGCGAGACTGCATGCGCGGGCGCTGTTCGGTCAGGATGAAGGCGCCGCCGGTGAAGTCCGCCTCCGGCTCAGACAGCAGGATCGCCGCCTGCAACGGGAAGATGGTCGCGCCATAGACATCCTGATGCAGCGCATTCCAGTCGCCCGCCTCATAGCGCAGCAGCAAGGGCGTCGCCTTGTCCTGGCCACCGAGCGCGCACTGGTTCAGGAAATCGGCGTGACGGGCGGGGTAGAGCGCATCGCTTCCCAGCATCGCCGCCCAGCGATTGGCGACCTGCGCCAGCGGCGGATAGAGTGCCTCGCGCAGCGTGGCGACCGGCTCGGGCAATGGGTAGTTGAAATAGCGATAGCGCCCCCGGCCATAGCCATGGCGCGCCATCACCACCTCCTTGCGGAAGGCATGGGGCTGGTCCCATAGCGCGACGATCGCGTCGCACCGGTCCGGGGAAAGCAGGGCAGGCAGGCGCGCGGCGCCATGAAGGTCGAGGTCAGTGAGGTCCATGGCGCGCAGCATGGGCGGCGCGCGGCGCGGCGTCATCCCGTGCCTTGCGCTCAAATCCGCCGCCTCATTTCGGCTTGCGGAAACGGTAGAGGAAACGATCCGTCTTGCCGCGAATGGCGGGATCGAACACCAGCTTGCTGTGATCGTCGGCGGGGTTGGCGAGCAGCGGGCTTTGCGCCTCCAGCACGAAGCCGGCACGCAGGAAGTCGGCCTTCACCACCGCCGGGTCGATCCGGTGGAGCTTGTCCACGACGGCGCGGGTGTCGCCCGCCGGGCCGACATGGTCGATGATACCGACGATCCCGCCCGGTTTCGTCGCAGCATAGAGCGTCTTCACGAAGGCATCGGGGTCGGTGCGCGGAATGCCATATTTGTCCGATTGCCAGTAGAGATCATGGTAGCTCAGGTTGATGATGCTGAAGTCGA
Source organism: Sphingobium sp. LF-16 (assembly GCF_003711185.1). Lineage (NCBI taxonomy): Bacteria > Pseudomonadati > Pseudomonadota > Alphaproteobacteria > Sphingomonadales > Sphingobiaceae > Sphingobium > Sphingobium sp. LF-16. The sequence goes on from NZ_CP029335.1 coordinate 4,302,352, forward strand.
AACTGTCGGGCGCCGCCGCAAAGGCCTCGAACGGATAGCGCACCCAGTCGACCTCCGGCCGGCGCGCGACCAGTGCCGCCCATTTGGGCTTCTCTTCCTCGCTGGCATAGAATTGGCTGGGCTCGAACCCGGTCACCTTACCCTTGGCGCCGACCGCATCGGCCATGATCTCCGCCCAATAGCCCGATCCGGTCATGATGTCGGCCGCCTTCATGCCGGGCTTGAGGCCCAGGAAGGCCAGCGTCTCGGCCGGCTTGCGGCTCTCGTCCAGCGCCCGTGCGTCGGCCGGACGCTTTGGGTCGGCCACGGCGGCGGCCAAGTCGGTCTTGGCAAGGGCGATGATCGGCGTGGACAGGGCAAGGCCGCTCAGGGCCAGGGCAAGCATCAGGCGCATGGATTTTCCCCTCATGGAAGGCGGGCCAGCATGCGCCCGATCGCGCATCCGTTCAACGATCCGCGCCGATGCCGGTCGATCGATTCCGGTCGTTGGTCGAAGGGCGGGGCGGGCCTGCCGCGTCCACTCGGCTCTCCACATGCACGTTCAGGCCCAATCATATTGTCATGGTTAACGGGCTCGGCTTGGGACGGCGCGGGGGCAGATGATAAGGAGAAAATGATGTCGCACCCGATGAAATTAGCCCCCATTGCCATGGTGTTGGTGGGCTCGCTGGGGCTGGGTGGCTGTGCCACGAAATCCTTCGTGCGCGAACAGGTGGCGACCGTGAACCAGCGCGTCGATGCGCTCGACGCCAAGCTGCAGACCACCGACGGCACGGCACAGCAGGCTCTGGCCCAGGCCCAGTCGGCAGCCGGTCAGGCCCAGAATAACGGCCAGCGCCTCGATCAGCTGAACGCCCGCGTCGACGGTGTCGAGCAGCAGATGCGCGAAGCCAAGACCAAGCGCGCCAGAAACTGATCACGCAACTGATCACGTAGCCGATCAAGCTACCGATCCGGTCGGGCTGGTCCCGATCCCGTGCCGGCGCCCCCGCTTCATGGGGGGGCGCCGGCCCCATTCCCGGATAGGCTCCTCCATGCACAAATTCCCATGGGCGCTGGCGATGCTGGCGCTGTTCGGTGCCTCTCCCGCGCGGGCGGCCGCGCCAGAAGCGGCCGCGTCCGAGAAGCCAGCGCCTGAAACGCCGCGATCGCCCGATGCGCGCCGGGTGATCGACTGGATCGCCGCGACCGGCGACAATCATGGCCTGCCCTATGCCATTGTCGACAAGCAGGCGGCCCATGTCTTCCTGTTCGATGCCAAGGGGAAGGCGCTGGCCGATGCGCCGGTGCTGATCGGCATCGCGCCCGGAGACGATGCCACGCCCGGCGTCGGCAAGAAGAGCCTGGCGGAGATCGGCCCGGCGGAAAAGACCACGCCGGCCGGGCGTTTTCTCGCCAAATTCGGCCTTGCGGCGGGCAAGCAACGCGTGCTGTGGGTCGATTATGCGACCTCGGTCGCGATGCACACCATCCCCAAGGGCAATCCCAAGGAAAAGCGGCGCGAGCGCATGCTGTCGCCCACGATCGACGATAATCGCATCACCTTTGGCTGCATCAACGTGCCGATCGCCTTCTATAATCGCGGCCTGCGCCCGCAATTTCTGAAAAAGGGCGGCTATGTCTATGTGCTGCCGGACACAAAGTCGCTCGAAGCGGTTTTCCCTCCCCTGCATGTCCAGTCTTATCGGAAGGCGGACGCATCCTCATAAGGCGGGAGCCATGCGCATGATGATCCGGAGGGCAAGCGGCCTGATACTGGTTGCGGCGGCGGGCCTGTCGCCGGGCAGCGCACAGGCTGGCTTTTATTCGGGCGAGGCGCTGCTGGAAAGCTGCACCGCCGACCGCAATGCCAAGGATTTTTTCGAGAAGAGCTATGAATGCGTCGGCTATGTCGCCGGCGCGGTCGATGCGTTCAACACCACGCGCGAGGTGAATGGTCTCAAAAGCTGCATCCCCGCCGATGTGACGCTCAACCAGCTGAAGGGCGCCACCGTCGACTATCTGCGCGCCAATCCGGACAAGCGCAGCCAGTCCGCCTCCGCTCTGGTCTTCACCGCTACGCGCCAGGCCTGGCCCTGCCCCAAGGCGAAGGCCAGGTCTGGCGTGAAGAAAAAGCGGAAATAGCGCTTATTTCGCGGCCTTGCCGATGGGCCGCATATAGAGGCGCGCCATCGCTGCCTCCATCTTCGCCCGGTCGACCGACAGGATCACGCGCTGCGCCTGCTCGCCCAGATGCGGGCGATAGGATTCCGTCCAGGACAGCGTGTCACCATAGGCCGCGGTCTGGCTGGTCTCGAAATCGACCCACAAAGTCTCGTCCTTCGTCACGATCTCCGGATTGAGCCAGGCCATGGCGACGATCTCGTCCCACATCGGATAGCCCGGCTCCAGCCCGGTCTGGAACAGATCGGTCAGCGGCGTGTGGGCGGGCTTCAGCCCGTCGAGGAAGGCGCGGGTCCACTGTGTGCCGGTGGACGGATCGACCGGGATCATCATGATCTTCTTCCACGGCGCATGGGCAAAGATCTTGGCCGCTTCGGGATCCCAGCGAATGTTGAATTCGCGGCGCGGCGAGTTGACGAATTCGCGGGCAAACTGCTCGGCCGATGGCCCTTCCAGCACCTGATGCGGCGCCAGGCTGCCGCCCATATAGAGGATTTCCTTCACATTGGCGGCGAAGCTGGGGTCCAGGCTCTGGGCGATGGCGATATTGGTCATCGGCCCGGTCGCGAACAGGGTGATCTCGCCCGGATGCGCCTTCACCATCCGCACCAGGAAGGCGGCGGCAATCTCGGCGCTGGGCTTCGTCCTGGGGTTGCCGATCGGCAGGTCGGGCACCTTGGTCGGATCGGTCGATCCGGGATGCTCCTGGATCGTGTCGCCCGGCCAGTAATCGGTCCATGGCCCCTTGAACACCAGCCGGCCATATTGGCCTTCCCAGCGCTTGGTCGCCTCGGCGCTGTTGAGCAGCGGGAAGGTCGCGCCGGGCACCACCGGCACGTCGGTCCGGCCCAATATCTCCAGCGTGCGCAGCGCATAGGCGGTCGCCGTGTCGCGCCACACCGATCCGCTGGTGGTGGTGATGCCCAGCACCTCGACATCTGGGCTTTGCAGCAACAGCAGCGGCACGCCGTTGAGGCCGATCATGTCGTCGTCGACGATCACCAGCCGCTTGGGGCTTGCCGGCGCGGCGGGCTTCGCATTCGCGCCCTGCACGCCCAGCATCAGCGCCAGCGCGCCCAGCATGATCTTCATCGTCCGCATTGCGTCAAACCCCCATTTCGCTTCGTCCCGCCGCCTGTTAGGACGGTGTCATGCGCAGCCTCTATCCGCCGATTGAACCCTACGCCACTGGTCATCTTGACGTAGGCGATGGCCACAGCCTCTATTGGGAACGGTCCGGCACGCCCGGCGCCAAGCCCGCAGTCTTCCTGCATGGCGGGCCGGGCGGCGGCATATCGCCCGATCATCGCCGCCTGTTCGACCCCACCCGTTATGACGTGCTGCTGTTCGACCAGCGCGGCTGCGGTCGATCGACCCCGCATGCCCATCTCGACGCCAACACCACCTGGCATCTGGTCGCCGATATCGAGCGCTTGCGCGCGATGATGGGCGTCGACCAGTGGCTGGTCTTCGGCGGCAGCTGGGGATCGACCTTGGCGCTCGCCTATGCGCAGGCGCATGTCGCGCGCGTGTCGGAGCTGGTGCTGCGCGGCATCTTCACCATCCGCCAGTCAGAGATCGACTGGTATTATCAACAGGGCGCCAGCCGCATCTATCCCGACAAGTGGGAACGCTTTGTCGCGCCGATTCCCGAAGGCGAGCGCGACGACATGGTCGGCGCCTATCGCCGCATCCTGACCGGTGATGATCGCGCCGCGCAGGTCGCCGCCGCCAAGGCCTGGAGCGTCTGGGAGGGCGAGACCATCCGCCTGCTGCCCGACGAGGCGCTGTCCGCCACCCATGAGGGCGATGATTTCGCGCTCGCCTTTGCCCGGATCGAAAATCATTATTTCGTCCATCGCGGCTGGCTGGAAGATGGCCAGTTGATCCGCGAGGCGAGCAAGCTGGCCGGCATCCCCGGCGTCATCGTTCAGGGCCGCTATGACATGGCCTGCCCGGCCGAAACCGCCTGGGCACTGCACCGCGCCTGGCCGCAGGCGCGCTTCGAAATGATCGAAGGCGCCGGTCATGCGTTCAACGAACCGGGCATATTGGACGCGCTGATCCGCGCGACCGACGGATTTGCTGCATGATGGAAGGAAAAGACGTGCGGACTATGATGTTGCTGGCGACGGCGCTGTTTCTCGCCTCCTGTGGCGGCGGCGATGAGGGGGCGGCGGTCGAGAACCGGAACATGCCCGAAACCGGCGCAGCGGCTGAAGTCGCCAAGCTCGACCCCGACCTGCGCAACGGCGTGCTGGAAAAGGCGATCAAGGCATCGGGCGTCGCCTGCCCCTCGGTCACCGGCTCGGAACGCGCCGAAATCCGGCCGGGCGTCAAGGGCTGGAAGGCCCAGTGCGACAACCAGACCGCGCACCTGATCGAAATCCTGCCCGATGGCACCGCGAAGGTGACCAGCCGGACGCATTGAACATTAGTTTAGGCTGCGCGGCGACTGATCCGCGCCAACTCGCTACCATGAACGCGGCGCTCTTCCTCCAGATCGAAATCGATCTGGAGGCCAAGGAAGAAGCCCTCGCTCACGCCGAAATACCGCGCCAGGCGCAGGTCGATATTGGCATCGATCGGCGCCTTTTCTGCCAGGATCGCTTCCAGCCGCTGCACTGCAATGCCAGCGCCATCGACCACTTCATTCATCGGTACATCGCTGCCGATCAGGAAATCCTCGCGCAGGATCGCGCCGGGATGGATATTGTCCAGCCGGTCCTCATCCTCAATGATAGTCCTCGATTCGGACATTCTCCGCGCCTCCGTCGGACCAGTTGAAGGTGATGCGCCACTGGTCGTTGATCCGCAGACTATATCGTGAAGGGGTAAAGCCTTTCAACTGCTCGAACCGATTTCCCGTCGGAACCCGCAGATCGTAGAGATTGAGTGTCCGATGAATCTGCCGCAGCTTACGCCGAGCCGTCTGTTGAATGTCCGGCGGCAGGCGTCGGCTACGTTGGCCAAGCCAGATTTTTTCGGTCTCGGGATCGGCGAAGAAGCGGATCATGGCGGTATATCCCCACAGGACGACAATCTAATCTGGCGCAACCTGCAGCAGATTTGAATCGACGTTTATACCCCTCAGGGCGCCCGTCCTCTTGGGGGTTTTCCTCTAACGCCCGAACTTCCGCGTCGTCTTCCCGAACCGGCCTTTCCGCGTCCCCGGCTTGCCCTCGGTCGCGCGGCCGCGCGGGGCGGCCACCTGCTGGTCCGCTGGCAGGCCCAGTTCTTCCGCCTCCAGCTTGCGGATCTCGTCACGGATGCGGCCGGCTTCCTCGAACTCCAGGTCTGCCGCCGCCGCGCGCATCTTCTTCTCCAGATCCTCGATATAGGCGCGCAGATTATGGCCGACGAGATGCGGGCGATCCTCCAGCCCGGTCTCGACCGTGACCTGATCCTTGGACGCCACATGGGCGATGATGTCGCCGATATTCTTCTTCACGGTGAAGGGCGTGATGCCATGCGCATCATTATAGGCCTGCTGCTTTTCGCGGCGGCGTGACGTCTCGTTGAGCGCGCGCTCCATGCTGCCCGTCACCCGGTCGGCATAGAGGATGACGCGGCCGTCGACATTGCGGGCGGCGCGGCCGATCGTCTGGATCAGCGATGTCTCGCTACGCAAAAAGCCTTCCTTGTCCGCGTCGAGGATCGCCACCAGCCCGCATTCGGGAATGTCCAGCCCCTCGCGCAGCAGGTTGATGCCGATCAGCACGTCATAGACGCCCAGGCGAAGATCGCGGATCAGCTCGATACGCTCCAGCGTCTCGACGTCGCTGTGCATGTAGCGGACCTTGATCCCCGCCTCATGCATGAATTCGGTCAGATCCTCGGCCATCCGCTTGGTGAGCGTGGTGACGAGCGTGCGATATCCCTGGGCCGCGACCTTGCGGCATTCGTTGATCAGGTCGTCGACCTGGTCCTCGACCGGCTTGATCTCGACCGGCGGGTCGATGAGGCCGGTGGGGCGGATCACCTGCTCGCTGAACACGCCGCCGGTCTGCTCCATCTCCCACGGGCCGGGCGTCGCCGACACGCTCACCGTTTGCGGGCGCATCGCATCCCATTCGTTGAAGCGCAGCGGCCGGTTGTCGATGCAACTCGGCAAACGGAAGCCATATTCGGCCAGCGTGATCTTGCGCCGGTGGTCGCCCCGCGCCATCGCGCCGATCTGCGGCACGGTCTGGTGGCTTTCATCCACGAACAGCACGGCATTTTCGGGCAGATATTCAAACAGCGTCGGCGGCGGTTCGCCGGGCAGGCGGCCGGTCAGGAAGCGGCTGTAATTCTCGATCCCCGCGCAGCTGCCGGTCGCCGCGATCATCTCCAGATCGAAATTGGTGCGCTGTTCCAGCCGCTGCGCCTCCAGCAGCTTGCCCTCGGCCTCCAGTTCCTTCAGCCGCTCGGTCAGCTCGAAACGGATCGCCTCCATCGCCTGCTTCAAGGTCGGGCCGGGGGTCACATGGTGGCTGTTGGGAAAGACCTTCACATAATCGAGGCTGGCGACCTTCCTGCCGGACAGCGGATCAAACTCGACAATCTCCTCGATCTCGTCGCCGAAGAAGCTGATGCGCCAGGCCGTGTCCTCATAATGGGACGGGAAAATCTCCAGATTGTCGCCCTTCACGCGGAAATTGCCGCGCGCGAAACCGGCATCGTTGCGCTTATACTGCAGCGCCACCAGCTTGCGGATGATCTCGCGCTGGTCCTCGATCCCGCCCTTCTTCATGGAGAAGGTCATGGCCGAATAGGTTTCGACCGACCCGATGCCGTACAGGCAGGAGACGGACGCGACGATGATGACATCGTCCCGCTCCAGCAGCGCACGGGTGGCCGAATGGCGCATCCGGTCGATGCTTTCGTTTACCGAGCTTTCCTTCTCGATATAGGTGTCCGACCGCGCGACATAGGCTTCGGGCTGATAATAGTCGTAATAGCTGACGAAATATTCGACGGCATTGTCGGGGAAGAAGCTCTTGAACTCGCCATAGAGCTGCGCCGCCAATATCTTGTTGGGCGCCAGGATCAGCGCTGGCCGCTGCAGCGCCTCGATCGTCTTGGCCATGGTGAAGGTTTTGCCGGACCCGGTGACGCCCAGCAGCACTTGGTCCTTCTCGCCCTGCTTGGCCGCCGCCACCAGTTCGGCGATCGCGGTCGGCTGGTCGCCCGATGGTTCATAGTCGCTGACCAGGGTGAAGGGGCGTCCACCCTCGCTCTTCTCCGGGCGCGCGGGCCGGTGCGGCACGAAGTCCTGGCCGGTTTCGGGTTCGTCAAGGCTGGTGCGGATCTGAATCGACATGGGCGTAATATGGGGCCTTTGGGCAAGGGCGCAATCCGCGCCCTGGCAAGTCAGGGCTGCAATTCGAACGCGCTCTTGGGCGGCGGCGGATAGATCACCGGCTTGTCACCGAACCGCGCGCGCAGGACAGTCTCGCGGCGCTCGTCATCGACAATCTCGACATTCACTTCTTCAGGATATTTCAGGCTGACATGAAATTTCCTGTCTCTGACCTCATATTCCAACACTGACCAGCGCATGTTGGGGTCGTCGGGTTCCAGATACCAGGCTTCCCAAAGCATATCGCTGAGATTTGTGTCGCGCGGATTATAATAACGAACGACGTCGCCTTCATCTTTGAAAACGCTGGGGCTTACCCAACCGTCTCCGATTTCCACATACAGAAACACGCCATCTGGATCGCCTCCGACCAAGCTGGCCAATTCTTGACCGATCTCGTTCATGAGCGGTCCCAGGGTGTCGAGTTTATCGCTCATGAAGCCGGCCCTTTCTTTGGTCATCGGCACGCCGCGCAGTCATGAACGTAACATCTAGCATCAATTTGAGAACAAAAAAAGAACGGATGGACGTTCATCAACGCCCCGCCACCCCGGATCGCAATAATCCCGATATCCAGACCCGCCGCCGCTTGCTAAGTCTGGGCCAGATAAAGGGTCGCTTCTGCCAAGACATGCCAGGGGAAGCCGGTGATGACCAAAGCCTTGACCAACGGCCTGCTGGCCTGCGCGCTCGCGGCGCTGGCCGGATGCAACAAGCCGCCCGCCAGCCAGGACACACAGATCGCCGCGACCGACGCGATGAGCCATGACGCCGCCGTCACGCAGATCGAGAAGGTGCAGCTCAAGCCTGGCCAGTGGGAAGGCCGCTTCGTGATGGAGCGGATCGACATGAGCGGCGGGGAGGCGATGCCCGCGGCGGCGCGCCAGCAGATGCAGCAGGCGATGAACCGCACCCTGCGCTATTGCGTCACGCCCGAGCAGGCCGCCCATCCCGATGGCCGCGCCTTTTCCGGCGATCCGGGCAAGGATTGCCGCTACAGCGACTTCGCCGTGCGCGGCGGCACGGTGAAGGGCAATGTCACCTGCCGTCGCGATAGCGGCACCAGCAGCATGACGATGGCCGGCATCTATGCGCCCGACAGCTATGCGGTACAGATGGACATGCGGCAGACCGACTTGCCCAATGGCGTCGAGATGGCGATGAAGGCAAGGTCGGAGGGCCGCTGGATCGGCCCGGACTGTTCGGAGGGTCAATGACGATGCGAACAATGCAAGTCTTGTCGGCATTGCTGGCGCTGCTGCCGCTCCCACTTCAGGCACAACAGCCGGTCGATGACGGCGGCGGCGACACAATCGTGGTCGACGGTCAGCGCCTGACCCGTCAGGAGGTGCGAGAGAGGGCATCCGGCTTCGTTCGCACCCTGGGCGTGGTTCAGGGTGATCGGGGCATCGCCCGCTGGATAGAGCCGGTCTGCCCCCAGGTCCGGGGGGTCGCGTCGGATATCGCCGGCCTGGTCGAAACCAAGGTCCGCAAGATTGCGACCAGCATCGGCGCGCCCCTGGCCAAGGGCGAATGTGAAACCAATTTTCTGATCGTCTTCGTCGATGACGGACGCGAAATGGCCAGGCAGGTATCGGCGCGTAAATCCAACAGCATGTCCCAATTGCATGGGGCCGAACGGCGCGACGTCGAAAATGGCGATGCCCCGATCCGCTGGTGGTACACGATCGCTACGGGCAGCAGCACCGGCGGCAAGGCGGATTCCGTGGCGCCCTCTGCCAGTGTCGGCAATAGTGAGGGGGGTGGTTCCGCCCTCCCTGACGGTGTTCCTACCGTCAACGGCTTTTCCTCCAGCCTGATCCGGCCGATAGGAATTCGCTCGATCGATACCGCGACGATCCTGATCGACGTCAATCGCGCCGAAGGCATTTCGCTGACGGCCGCCGCCGCCTATGCAGCCTTTGTCGGCCTTGCCGAGGTGAAGGGACGGGCGGCACCGCCGGTGTCGTCGATCCTCAATATCTTTGGCGACGGGGCGCAGGCTGGCGACCTGACCTTCTGGGACAACCAGTTTCTCGACCAGCTTTATGATCTGCCGCTCAACCGGTGGGGGCGAGTGCATCGGGGCTATCTGGTCCGGGCGATCGGTGAGGCTGAGGGCGAGGATGTCGAGGAAGGCGCAACCGGGCCGGTCGAGCCCTAATCCTGGCTGACTGGACACCCTGCTGGCTCTGCGCCCGGCCGCTCGGCGCGCGGATCGAATGGCATCATCCCGTGCCCAAGAGCCGGGGCGGGCGACAGATGGTGCCGGTGCATCCGATCTGCCACCGCACCATCCATGCCACCCTGTCCAACGCGGAGTTGGCGCGTGCCTATGCCGACGCCATGGCCTTGCGGAGCCATCCCGCCATCGCCCGTTTCCTCGCCTGGATCGCCGACAAGCCGGCCGATTTCCATGCGCCCACCCTGTCGGCCGGACGCCGACGGCGATGAAGGGACGGGCGCAACATTTCTACTTGCGCCCGCGCGCGCATCGGTAGAGCGTGCCGCCGTGGAACGAACGGGGAGAGGATATGCGTGACATTCTGACGCTGGGCGGCTTGCTGGCCACCAGCCTGACCCTTGCCGCCTGCGGCAGCGAACCGGCCGCTCCGCCCGCGCAGGAGGAGGAGGCCGCGCCGGCGATGATGAAGAGCGGGCAATGGACGCTCAGCCGCAAGACCACCGGCTACAACACCCCCACCGTCACGGCGGAGGAATATCAGGCCGCGCTCAAGCAGGTGAGCGAGGACAAGATCTGCATCAAGGTCGATGCCGCCGGCGTGCCCGACGCCGATGCGCTAGCCGGGGCGGAAGGCAGCGACTGCAGCTACAAGGACAAGATGGTGCGCAAGGGCCGGTTGATCGCGACCCTTGCCTGCAAGGCCGGCGCCGGCACCTCCGAAATCGTGGTCGAGGGCAATTTTACCGAGGATACGCTGACCTTCGGCACCACCATGACCAAGACGCAGGGCGGCAAGCCGGTGCTGCGCACCACCCACGACCTGTCCGGCAAGCGCGACGGCGACTGCCCGGCCTGACCGGCGGCGCCGATCCGGGTGGGCCTCAGTCCGCCCGGCGGGCCTGGGCGTGGATTTCCGCCCGCGACAGCAGCAGGTCCAAATCGGCGCGGCTGATGTCGAAATTGTCGGGCAGTTCGGCCAGCGCCTGGTCGATATCCTCCAGATGAAAGCCCGCCTCCGCGCGTATCTTTTCGGCGATCACTGGCGGCGCGACCGGCTGGTGCGGATAGCTGTGGCCCGACAGGCGGTGGAAGAAGAGGCCGAGGGACACCAGAGCGATCGAATTGATCCCGACCGGCGCAAAGGCGAAGGCATAGCCGGCATCATGAATGCCCTGGCTGCCGATCACCGCGGTCAGCGCGGCGGCGCCGCCGGGCGGATGCAGGCAGCGCAGCAGGCTCATCAATATTATCGCCAGGCCCACCGCCACGCCGGCCGCGACCATCATGTCGGGGATCAGCTGATAGGCGGCGACGCCGATCAGGCTGGACAGGATATTGCCGCCCACCACCGACCAGGGCTGGGCCAGCGGGCTCGCCGGCACGGCGAAGATCAGCACCGCCGACGCGCCCAGCGGCGCGACGATGATCGGCAGGTCGCCGGCATGCAGCGGCAACTGGCTGCACACCAATATGGTCAGGCTGATGCCGATCGCCGCGCCCAGGCCCGCGATCATCCGGTCGATCGGGCGGGCACCGGCCAGCAGCGGCTTGAAAAGATTCATTGCGGATATTCCTTTGGTGCAGCCCCATGCGCCGCCACGGGCGAAAAGGCCACCCCAGTTTTTCTTGGCCCCAATATCGCCCGGAGTCGCCCGAGGGCCGCTTATTCCAGCGCGTCGATCGCCCGCTGGTCGCAATGCCTGGCGCCGCGCGGCACCGGGCTGACATTGGGCACCAGCAGCGCCTGGCCGATCCGCACCGGGGCGAAGCGCTTTCGCTCTATCCCTTCGCAGCGCAGATATTGCTCCAGCATCCGCGGCGGCGTGTCGCGCTTCTCGTAGGAGAGGCGGAAGGTGCCCCAGTGGATCGGGATCGCGGTCGAAGCGCCCAGCCGCTCGAACAGTTCGACCGCGCGGCGCGGGCCGATATGCGCGTCCGATTCCATCTGCCCCGGCCAGAAGCGGAAAGCGCCGATCGGGATCAGCGCCAGACGTATCGGCCCGAACCGCGTCGCATCGCCGGTCCAGCCCATGTCGCCCGCGCCGGTGTCACCGGCAAAATAGATATTGCCCGCCCGCGTCTCGATCAGGAAGCTCGACCAGAGCGCCCGGTTGCGGTCGGTGAACCAGCGGCTGCTCCAATGATGGTTGCGCGTCGCATGGACCCGATAGTCCGGGCAATGCTCGTAATTCTCGCACTGGATCACCGCTTCGGGCACCAGTCCGTTCAACTGCGCGCCGGTCACCGACTGACCCCAGTCGAGCGCTACCGACGCGATGCCGTTCGCCTTCAATATCGTGTCATTGCCCAGCGCCGTGACGATCCTGGGCCGGTCGCGCTGCCACAATGCCTTCAGCGTCGGGATATCCAGATGGTCATAATGATTATGGCTGATGACGATCAGGTCGATCCTGGGCAGATCCTTCATCCTAATGCCCGGCTCCGCGACCCGTTTGGGGCCCAGCGGCGGAAAGGGGCTGGCATGGTCGGACCAGATCGGATCGGTCAATATGTTGATGCCCGCCGCCTGCACCAGCACGGTCGCATGGCCGACCCAGGTGGCGACCATGCCGCGCGGCGCGGCAAAGGGGGCGGGGCGCGCCGGTTTCACCGCCACCGCATCGGGCCAGTCGGGGCGATCGTCATTGCCCAGCAGCCAGCGGGCGATGAAGCCCTGGCGACTGGTGCCGGGCGGGGCGGGCATGTCGATCGCGCCATCGGGGTTGAAGAAGCGGGCGCCGTCATAATGGCGGCTCGCCGGTCCCTCATAATAGATGCGGTCGAGGAAGGGCGGCACAATCACCGTCGCCAGACAGGCGGCGATCAGCAGGAACAGCAGCGCGACACCGACAGCCTTCATCATTGCAACCGCGCGCGCCATGCCTGCTCCCATGCCCGTCATCGCGCCGCCATAGCGGACCGGCGGGGCAGGGCAAGGCCTCCCTATTGACCCTGACCCATGTTGGCGAGTGCGCCATTCCCGGCCTCGGGCTCAAGGATAACCCCGATACCAACCGGCCCATCGCCGACCTAGCCTTGCGCCGTTCGTCTTCCCCGGTCTGACTCGCAGGAGCATCGCATGAGCAAAAAGCCGAATATTCTCATCATTTGGGGCGATGACGTCGGGATGTGGAATCTCAGCTGCTATCATCGCGGCATGATGGGCGGCTCGACCCCCAATATCGATCGCATCGCGAAGAAGGGCATGATCTTCATGGATCATTATGCCCAGGCCTCCTGCACCGCCGGCCGCGCCGCCTTCATCACCGGCCAATATCCGATCCGCGTCGGCCTCAGCACCGTCGGCCTCGCCGGCGCGCCGCAGGGCATGCAGAAGGAAGATCCCACGATCGCAGAACTGCTCAAGCCCCATGGCTATGCCACCGGCCAGTTCGGCAAGAACCATCTGGGCGACCGGGACGAGCATCTGCCGACCGCGCATGGCTTCGACGAATTTTTCGGCATCCTCTATCACCTCAATGCCGGCCAATATTCGGAAGAATATGATTATCCCAAGGATCCCGAAGTGGCGAAGGCCTTCGCCTGGCGCGGCGTGATCCACAGCAAGGCCGACGGCAAGGGGGGCCAGTCGATCGAGGACAAGGGGCCTTTCGGTTCCGAGCGGCAGAAGACGCTCGACAATGAATTCATGGTCGAATCCAAGCGCTTCATCACCGACGCGGTGAAGGCCGACAAGCCCTTCTTCGTCTGGCACAACACGACGCGCATGCATTACCAGACCCACCTGCCGCCCGAATATGACGGCGTCACCGGCTATGGTCTCTATGCCGACGGCGTGAAGCAGATGGACGATCATGTCGGCGAACTGCTCGACCTGCTCGAAGAACTGGGCGTGGCCGACGACACGTTCGTCATGTTCTCGACCGACAATGGCGCGGCCTCCAATTCGTGGCCCGATGGCGGCAACCAGCCCTTCCGCGGCGAAAAGGGCGTCGGCGGCTATGAAGGCGGCTTCCGCGTGCCCTGCGTCGTCAGCTGGCCCGGCCATGTGCAGGAAAATGTCGCCACTGGCGAGTTCATGGCGATGGAGGACTGGATGCCCACCATCCTGTCCGCGCTGGGCGAGCCGGAGCTCAAGGATGAACTGCTCAAGGGCAAGACCATCGGCAGCGTGACCTACAAGGTCCATCTCGACGGCTATGACCAGACCGAATTGCTCAGCGGCAAGGGCAAGTCGAAGCGCAAGGATTTCTACTATTTCACGGAAACCACGCTGCACGGCCTGCGCTATGGCGACTGGAAGTTCCTGTTCAAGACGCAGGACAAATGGTTCAACGGCATTCAGGAAAATCTGAACACGCCGCTCATCACCAATTTGAAGCTCGATCCGTTCGAGCGTTTCCATGAAGCGCGCGGCTTCGACGAGTGGCAGGAAAACCGATCCTGGACGCTGGCGCCGGCCACCGCGCAGATCGCAAAATTCATGAAGTCGCTTCAGGAATATCCGCCGCGCATCAAGAGCCTAGATTTCGATCTGGATGCGATGGTGGCGGACGCATCGGCCTCGCAAGCGCGCTGATCGCGACAGGCATGACGCGGATGCCGCAGGGGCCCGAACTGCGGCATCCGATGGTTCGGCAGATAGGGGTGCGTGCCATGAATGATCTGAGTTTCGTCCTGGTCATCTTCTTCGTCACATTAGGACCGATCAAGGTGATCGCCGCCTTTGCCCAGTTGACCAGCCAGTTGCCCGATGGGGAGCGGCGCGCGCTGGCGCTCCGGTCGACCCTGATCGCCACGGCCGTCGGCTTCCTCATCCTGTTCATCGGCGACAATCTGCGCCAGAATTGGCAGATCGCATCGCCCGATCTGTTGCTGACCGGCGGCGTGCTGCTGCTGATCGGCGCGCTGGAGGCGGTCAAGAATGCGCAGCACGCCCCTGCGCCCGATGCGCCGCCGACCTCGGCCAAGGGGCTGGCCATGTCGCCGGTGACCTTCCCGATCATCATCACGCCCTATGGTATCGTGGCGCTGCTGCTGTTCGCGGCCGTGGCTGGCGATACCCGGACCTTCCTGACCGGCGTGTTCGGGATTTTCCTGGGCATGATGGTGGCCGATTTTCTGGCGATGATCTTTGCCCGCCAGTTGCTGGGCTTCATCCACGCCGGAACGCTGATGGCGTTCGGCTGGATGATCGCGGTGCTGCAGGCGGCGCTGGCGATCCACGCGATCATGTCGGGCCTGCAGCAATATGGCGTCGTGCCCGGATCGCTTCCCGTCGTCCCTTGATGCGACGGGGTGGCGGATCAGGCGCCGGCCGGCCCTGATCCGCCCCTTTTTGCGTGTTATGGCTGCAGCATGTCGGGCTTGCGCTTCGCCAGGTCGACCAGCGCCGCCGGCCGCCATTCGGGCAGCTTGTGCCAGCGTTCGATCGCCGCATCGGACAGGGCTTCATTGGTCCGCCCGGCGTCATGCGGCACGTCGATCGCACGCTCGCCCGATCCGAACAGGCGATAGAAGAAGGTCTGGGATTCGCTGACCGGGCCCAGCGGATCGGGATGGTGCGGCGGGAAACCGGGCGGCACCAGCCCGAACGGATCATCCACCGCCAGTCCCGCGAGCCGCGCGCGCGCCACCATCCATTCCAGTGCGATATCCGACAGGGCGGAATCGGGATTGCCGCCGCCGACATCGGCATGGCAGCCGGGGAACCAGCATTGCTCGACATGCTGGCCTGCGCCCTGCCCCTCGGGGATCGTCCACAATGTCGGCAGGAACGGCTTGCGATGCTCGTCGATCGCCACCGCATGAAAGGCGAAGGCGACGCTCGATGACAGGTCGGTGTCGTGAAATTCCCGGTTCACCCGGAACAGATGCTTCAATATCCCCTGGAACAAGGTGTTGGGCACGCCCAGCGACCCGACCGTGTCCCACACGCCGACGCACCGGATCGGCGTGCCGTCGGACCAGGCATAGCTTTGCCGGAACAGGCGCGACGCCTCCGATCGTGGCGCGCGGGTTCCGTCGCGCGAACGATAGAGCGCGAAGGCATCGGGGATCAGGCTTTCATGCTCGGGCCGTAATATGCCGGAATTGCGCACGAAACCGGCCAGCGACCGGGCGGTATAGGCGCCCCGGCTGAAGCCGAAGAAATAGAGCTGGTCGCCCGGCTGATAGGTGCGCACCAGCCAGGCATAGCAGGACAGCAGGATGCGGCTGATGCCATAGCCGGTGGCCCCGTCGATCAGCCGCTTGGTCCGCGACGCCATCGACCCGATGCCATTATGATAGAAGACGCGCTGCGCCGTGCCGTCCTCCGCCATCGCGGGGATCAGGCTTGCCAGCTTCACCACATTGGTCGGGCAGGGCTTGCCCTGCTCATTATGGTCGGGCTCGTTCCAGGTGCCGTCGCAACAGACCACGATGCGCTTCATCCGTGCCTCCCCATCGGCAGGAAAATGGCCGCCCTGCTCTATCGGGCGGGCGGCCATGGTCGCTGCGGGGCAGCCTCTTTTATAGGAGGAAACGGACGCGCGGGGCGGCGCGGATCAGCCCTGATCCTTATAGGCCATTTGCAAGATGCCCCAATGACGCCCGCGCACATGGATGGAGGCGATTACCTGCTTCAGCAGGATGACCTCGCCCTCGGCGGTCAGGCGGCGATAGGCCTTGATGCAGAAGGGTTCGGTGATCTTGCACTGCTCGCGCGTGTCGGGGAAATCGAACACCACGCCCTGGCGCGAAAATTCCGCATTCCATTTCTCGTCGCCCGGCCGCTGGGGCAGCGCGCGTTCCGGCATGGCGATCGCGCCGAAGCTGTTGCGATCGGTGAAGGTCATGCCGAACAAGCCCTTGTAGCCGCGCGCCACTTCCTGCTGCGCGCGCGCCTCGGCCTGCATGATCGGCTGGATCGGATGGGTGAATTGCGGCGGATTGGTGCCGCGGATCGGCGCATAATATTCGCTGAAGACATCGGCCTCGCCGATGCGGCCGTCATCCAGCGCCTGCTCGATTGCATGGCCCACCGCCTGCGCGGCGGTCAGGCTGAACCGGATATAGGGCGAATCGGGAATGTCGACGCCGCTCTCCGCCAGATATTGCAGCAGCATGTTGGTATCGTCGCTGGCGATCGACACCCGGCCAGACAGCCGTTGCAGGCCGTCGGCATTGTCGCCCGACGTGCTCGACAGCGCAGACAGGCCGGTGCGGATCTCGCTGGCGGAACCGACCATGGAGGCGATCCGCTCGGCCACCGCCTCGCTGTTGCTCGACAGGCCCTGCATCAGCGATCCCAGCCGGTCGACCAGCGCCTCGATATTCTTGGTGTCGGACAGCGCCGTGCGCGCGGTCTGCGCGCCATGGGTGATGCTGTCCAGCATGCCGCCGGCCTCGCTGGTCAGCGCGCCGATCGACCGCTCGATCGTCTGGGTCGCGCTCGCCGTTTCCTGCGCCAGCTTCTTCACTTCGGCCGCGACCACGGCAAAGCCGCGCCCCGCGTCGCCGGCCCGTGCCGCCTCGATCGTCGCGTTGAGCGCGAGCAGATTGGTCTGGCTGGCGATGCCGCTGATCACGCTGGTGACATGGGCGACGGTCTTGAGCGCCTCGCCAAAGCCGTCAAGGCGCGCATGGATGCGGCTCACCTGTTCGATCAGGTCGACGAAATTGCCGTTCGCGGTCGACAGCTGCCGTCCCGAATCATCGATGATCGCGCGGGCGGCGACCGCCTTCTCGCGCGCGTCCTGGCCGACCAGCGACACGCTTTCGCCGTCGCGCGACAATTGCGACGCGGCGCCGCTGATCGCCTCGATCGTGCGCGCCTGCTGCGTCACCCGGTCCGCGAGTTCGCTGATGTCTGCCTGAAGGTCGAGCGTACGGATACCCAGGTCGCCGGATAATTTGGCGACCTTCATTACCGCTCGTGCGACGGTTCCCGATTGCGTTTCTGTGCCCACGGCAACTGGCTAGCCATGGATGGTAAAATATCGGTTATCATACTGACACGGATGTCAGCTTCGTCAGAATGATGCCTCCGCACCGGCCCACACCCCCTACAGCGCCCCCAGCAGCGCGAGAACCACACCGCAGGCGACCAGCATCAGCCCCATCGCCTCGCTGCGCGCCATCCGTTCGCCCAGGTAGAAATGGCCGAACGCCATGGTGAAGGCGACCTCGATCTGGCCGACGATCCGCACCAGCGCGACCGGCGCGGTGGCAAAGCCGGTGAACCAGCAGGCCGATCCCATCGCCGACAGGAAGCCGACCTGGCCCGACACGCGCCAGCTGGTGAACACCTTGCGCATCTCGCCCGGCTCGCGCAGCGCCAGATAGCCGCCCTGGAGCAGCGTCTGCAGCAGCACCGTGACGCTCAGCACGATCAGCGCGGCATGGATCGGATCGCCCCCGCCCACCTGCTGCGTCGCGCGGCGGATGCCGATCGCGGTCAGTGCGAAGAAGAATCCCGATGCAATGCCGGTGATCGCCGCCGGCTGGCCCAGCGCACGCAGGAAATCCATCGGCCCCATCCGCTTGCCCCCGGTCGACAGCAGCATGACGCCGGCGACGCCGCAGCCGATGCCGGCGCAGGTCAGCGCGCTCAGCCGCTCGCCCATCAGCAGGAAGGACAGGATCGCCCCCTGCACCGCCTCGGTCTTGGAATAAGCGGTGCCGACGACGAAATTGCGATGGCCAAAGGCCATGATCAGCAAATTGGTGGCGATGATCTGGGCCAGCCCGCCGGCCAGGCAGAAGGGTAGGAACAGCCGGCCCAGCACGGGGAAGGGCGCGGGGAAGAGCAGCTGATAGCCGCCAAGCAGGATCAGCGCGAAGGGAATGCCGTAAAGATAGCGGACCAGGCCCGCCGCATTGATCGACAGCGTCTTGCCCACGCGCCGCTGCACCGCGGTGCGCCAGGCCTGCGTGGCCCCGGCCATCAGGGTGGCGGGCAACCAGATCGGGGACGTAATCATGCGCGCCCTATACAATAGGGACGCGACCCGTCACCCCATCATCATCAGGAAGGCGAAGAACAGCGACAGCGACGCACAGGCAAAGCCGTACAGCAGCGGCAGCCGCAGCAAGGTGCCGCTGCGCGAAAGCTGATAGGCATCCTTGAACTGGCGATACATGTGCCAGGCCGCGAACAGCAGCAGCACCAGCGTCACCAGCCCATGGGTGATGCCGACCGCCGTCAGGATCATCGACAGCGAGAAGAGCAGCGACATGAAGGCGATCGAATAGGTCACATAGATCGCATGGTCATAAATCTTGAACCGGCGGCTGAACGGGAACAGCAGCCACAGGAAAGGCAGCGATATGACGATCAGCAGCCAGGAGAATTTATAGGCATTGGCCTTGAGCTTGTAATAGGCGAATTCGGGATCCTTGGCCGCCGCGCTGATCGCCTTGCCGACCGTATCGGCGACGTTCTTGTTGACGCCTTCGCCGGTCAGCGAGTCGGTCAGGCCGCTCGCCAGCGACAGGCCCTTCCGCTCGTCCTGCGCGTCCTTCAGTTTTTCCTGCAATGTCTCGCGCCGGCTCGCGCTGATCCCCGGCTCGGCCAGTTGCGCCTGCACCTTGGCGATGCGGGCATCGGCCTTTTCCTCTTCCTTCTTCAGCTCGGCGATTGCCTCGCTGTTCATCTTCACCTGGTTGCGCGCGCCTTCCGGCCCATGATGGCTGGTCAGCGAGAAGATCGCGTACATCAGGAAGGCGCTGAACAGGAACAGGGCAAAGGGCGATACGAACTTGGCCCGCTCGCCATGGATATAGCGGCGCGTCAGCTGTCCGGGGCGCAGCGCCAGCTCGGGCAGGGTGGTGAAGATCTTGCCCTCGAAATGCAGCACGCCATGGGCCAGGTCATGGCCGATCGCGGCAAAGCTGCGATGCAGATGCGCGGCCTGGCCGCATTCGGGACAATAATTGCCCGTCACCGCCGTGCCGCAATTAAGGCAGGCGCCATGGCCGGCCTCATGGGCTTCCCCATGGCCTGGCTCGACCGCCCGTGCCAGCATGCCCCCGGTGATCGCGTCACCCGCTGCTTCGATTTCCCCTGTCATGAGCGGGGACGATAACAAGCGTGTATGACGCTTGCCAGTCACCTTGGCGCGCGGATCGCATTGTGTTGCATTGTTACAACGCTCGGCAATATTCCGACATGTTCCCATGTTGGGCAGGGCGAGCGTCACCGTCCCGCCACAAATCGCGCCTAGCGGCGATGGCATCCCGGACGGCAGGCGCAGGGGCGCCGCTTTCCCGGACGCAAAAGCAATATTATCGGGGAATAACCTTGTCGAAATTCACTTTCGCACGGTCGGCGCTGCTGCTGACCTCGGCCTTCGGTGCGCTCGCCCTTGGTGGCGCCGCCCATGCGCAGGAAGCGGGCGCTGACGCCGGCCAGCTCGACGAGATCGTCGTGACCGCCGAGCGCCGCTCGGAAAATCTGCAGAAGGTGCCCGTCTCGGTTGGCGTCGTGCAGGGCGATGCGCTGCGCAACCTGACCGCCGGCGGCGGCGACATTCTCGAACTCGCCGCCCGCGTGCCCGGCCTCTATGCCGAAACCACCACCGGCCGCATCTTCCCGCGCTTCTACATCCGCGGCCTGGGCAATATCGACTTCTATCTCGGCGCATCGCAGCCGGTGTCGATCATCCAGGACGATGTCGTGCTGGAACATGTCGTGCTGAAGTCGAACCCGGTGTTCGACGTCAACCAGGTGGAAGTGCTGCGCGGCCCGCAGGGTTCGCTGTTCGGCCGCAACACCACGGCCGGCATCATCAAGTTCGACACCATCCGTCCGTCGATGGATTGGGAAGGTCGCGCCCAGGCCAGCTATGGCAGCTATAACACCGTCACCTTCGACGGCGGCATCGGCGGCCCGATCGTCGCGGATAAGCTCGCCTTCCGCGTCTCGGCCCTCTACCAGCATCGCGACGACTGGGTCGACAACACCTACACCGGCCCCAGCGCCGACGGCACCGTGTCCCCCAAGAAGGACGCGATGGGCGGCTATAATGAGAAGGACGTGCGCCTTCAGCTGCTGATGACGCCGACCGAAAATGTCTCGATGCTGACCAGCGTCCATGCCCGCGACTATGACGGTACCTCGACCATCTTCCACCGCGCCGGCCTCACCAAGGGCAGCAACAGCGTGTCGGGCGAACCCCGCTCGAAGATCGCGCTCGATGAAGCGATGAACAACCCGCAGGCCTACAAGACCTATGGCGCGTCGGAAAATATCGCGATCGACATGGGCCCCGTTACCCTGACCTCGATCACCGCCTATGAAACCACCTCGGGCTACAGCCGTGGCGACACCGATGGCGGCGCGGGCGCGGACTATCCGGTGAACGGCGTGGCCAACGGCTTCGGCCAGAGCCAGGGCAATGTCCGCGATCTCGACCAGCTGACCCAGGAAGTCCGCCTCGCCAGCAATGGCGACAGCGCCTTCAAGTGGCAGGTTGGCGGCATGTATTTCGACAGCCGCGACACCACCGATTTCTACCAGCGCGCCTATTTCCTGACCGGCACCGCCAACAATCCCAACAACTGGGTGCGTCTGCGCAACAAGAATGAAAGCTGGGGCCTGTTTGGCCAGGCGAGCTACGAAGTGGTACCGGGCCTGACCATCACCGCCGGCGGCCGCTACACCAAGGACACGAAGGAAACCCGTCTGGTCCGCGCCACCGCCAATGCGGCGGGCGTCTCGACCTATGCCGGCCGTCGCTATGTGAAGCTGACCGGCAAGGAACCGAGCTGGGACGTCAGCGCGCTGTATGAAGTCAGCCCCGAGGTCAGCCTCTATGCCCGCGTCGCGCGCGGCTTCCGTGGCCCGACCATCCAGGGCCGCTCGGCGGTGTTCAACAGCGACTTCACCACGGCGGATTCGGAAACGATCATGTCGTACGAAGGCGGCATCAAGACCAACCTGCTGGGCAACCGCCTGCGCTTCAACCTGTCGGGCTTCGCCTGGAAGGTGAAGGACATCCAGCTCAACGGCAATGACGTGAACGGCAATGGCGTGTTGTTCAACGCCGACGCCGCCAAGGCCTATGGTCTGGAAGCCGATCTGGAAGCGCGTCCGTTCGACAATCTCACTTTGTCGGCCGGCCTCAGCCTGCTGCACAGCGAGATCAACGACAAGAATGTCTATGCCCAGGTCTGCACGCTGAACGGCGTGGTCGTCTGCACCGTGGAAGACCCGACCGTCACCAACGCGCGCGGCGTCTTTGCCCAGATCGACGGCAACCCGCTGCCCAACGCGCCGAAATACACTGCCAACATCGCGGCTCGTTATGACATGCCGCTGGGCAATGGCGGCAAGATCTTCGCGGCGACCGACTGGAACATCCAGGGCTACACCAACTTCGTCCTCTACAAGACGAAGGAGTTCTACTCGAAGGGCGACTTCGAAGGCGGCCTGAAGATCGGCTACACCGCGCCGGACGGCAAGTACGAGATCGCCGCCTTCGCCCGCAACATCACGGGCGAGAAGAATATGAAGGGCGTGATCGAAAACTATATGGCGCCGGTGTTCAACGAACCCCGCATCATCGGCGTGTCCTTGAGCGGCAAGCTGTAAGAGTAAGTCCTATTCCTCCCCATGCGCAGCATGGGGAGGGGGCTGCGCCCTTTCTCCGTTCGTTTCGAGCGAAGTCGAGAAACATCATCGGTACCAGAGAAGGCGCGCCATCTACATGATAGCGCGCCTTCGTCGACTAGATCGTTTTCTTAGATGTCCCGCCATCGACGCATAATGTGCGCTTGAGAAAAGAGATTAGCGGTCGGCCAGATTTGCCCTCATTGCTCGCAAACCACCAAATGCCGAGAGCTATGCCTATGGGGATGAGGGCCGTGATGGCCTTTACGGCCGTATAGATAATTGGGTCAGCCGGTGGATGATCTGGTCGGTAAATGATCAACGCTACGCTGCCCCAAAGCGCTCCGACCGTCATGGGAACTAGGAATAGCACAAATTGGATACCCGGTATCAATCGCCCCACAATGCGTGTGCCAGCCATCTCCGGTCGCAATTTTGCTACGAGCTTTGGCTCTGAGGAGCGATTAATCCAGTCGAATGCGCCAAGCCACATCACCAATATGTGGCCTATAAATTTACCTCGTGCTCTCAGGTCCGCAGGGCGTTCCCACCGGGGTACGAATTTTGCCTCCAACCGCCGCCGGCACTCGTCCGGCGGCAGAGGAGAATAGAAGTCTATCTTCGTGCCAAAAGGCCGAAAGCTCATGCCTTCTCCAGCAGCTTCTCTTTCCTGATCTTTTCCTGCCACACCAGCGGGGCGAGGCGGTGGACATTCTGGCCTTCGCTATCGACGGCGACGGTGACGGGCATGTCCTCCACCGTGAACTCGTAGATCGCTTCCATGCCCAGATCCTCGAAGCCCACGACCTTGGCTTCCTTGATCGCGCGGGCGACCAGATAGGCCGCGCCGCCGACCGCCATCAGATAGGCGCTCTTGTGCTTGGCGATGCTGTCGGTGGCGGCCGGGCCGCGCTCGGCCTTGCCGACGCAGGCGGCCAGGCCCTGTTCCAGCATCATGTCCATGAACTTGTCCATGCGCGTCGCGGTGGTGGGGCCGGCCGGGCCGACCACTTCGTCGCGCACCGGATCGACCGGGCCGACATAGTAAATCACGCGGCCCTTGAAATCGACCGGCAGGGTCTCGCCCTTCTCCAGCATGTCGGCGATCCGCTTGTGCGCGGCGTCGCGGCCGGTCAGCATCTTGCCGTTCAGCAGCAGGCGGTCGCCATGCTTCCAGCCCTGCACCTGTTCCGGCGTCAGCGTGTCGAGGTCGACGCGGATCGCTTCCTTGCTCGGCTTCCAGTCGACCTGCGGCCATTCACTGAGCTTGGGCGCTTCCAGATAGGCCGGGCCGGACCCGTCGAGGGTGAAATGCGCGTGGCGGGTCGCGGCGCAGTTCGGGATCATCGCCACCGGCTTGCCCGCCGCATGGCAGGGATAGTCGTGGATCTTGATGTCGAGCACGGTGGCAAGGCCGCCCAGGCCCTGCGCGCCGATGCCCAGCGCATTGACCTTGTCGAACAGCTCGATGCGCAGTTCCTCGATCTTGTTCTGCGGGCCGCGCGCCTTGAGCTCGCCCATGTCGATCGGGTCCATCAGGCTTTCCTTGGCCAGCGCCACCGCCTTTTCCGCCGTGCCACCGATGCCGATGCCCAGCATGCCCGGCGGGCACCAGCCCGCGCCCATCTGCGGCACCATTTCCAGCACCCAGTCGACGATCGAATCGCTGGGGTTCATCATCTTGAACTTGGTCTTGTTCTCGCTGCCGCCGCCCTTGGCCGCGACGTCGATGATCACCTTGTTACCCGGCACCATTTCCACGTTGAGCACGCAGGGCGTGTTGTCCTTGGTGTTCTGGCGGCTGAAAGCGGGATCCTTCAGGATCGACGCGCGCAGGCGGTTCTCGGGGTTGAGGTACGCCTTGCGCACGCCCTCATCGATCACCTCCTGCATCGACCGGCTATTGTCGTCCAGCCGGCACTCCATGCCCCACTTCACGAAGACATTGACGATGCCGGTGTCCTGGCAGATCGGGCGATGCCCTTCGGCGCACATGCGGCTGTTGGTCAGGATCTGGGCGATGGCGTCCTTCGCCGCCGGATTGGCTTCGGCCTCATAGGCCTTACCCAGTGCCCGGATATAATCCATCGGGTGATAGTAGGAAATGAACTGGAGTGCGTCGGCGACGCTCTCGATGAGGTCGGCGGTCTTGATGACGGTCATCTACCCTGGTCCCTATTCTTGCGGCCCGCCTCTGCACGGCAGGTCCCTGCAAGGCGGGGCTATAGGCCTTTGAGGCGATGAGTCCAGAAGAGGGTTGCGGTTCAGGACGCAAGCGGCCCGTCGGCAAAGGGAAAATTCTGCCACCAGGGCTGCATTTCGCGCAGCACCCGCGCAAAGCTCGGCCGCGCCTCCAGCCGGTTCAGATAGGCGCCCAGCACCGGATGGCCGGCGCGCAGCGGCACGATCCTGTCGGCATAATAAAGCGAGGGCGCCGCCGCGCAGTCGGCCAGCGACAGATGATCGCCCGCTGCCCAGGTCCGCCCCGCCAGTCGATCCTCCAGTACCGCATAGATGCTGCGCAGCGCCGCCACATTGGCGGCCACGCCATGGGGATCGCGCGCATCCGCGGGCCGCAGCCGGTCGGCCACCAGCGCCTGCATCGGCCCCATCACATAATTGTCGAACAACCGGTCCATCAGCCGCACCTCGATCGCCGCATCGCCATCGACCGGGATCGGGCGAAAGGTGCCGGGTTCGTGCCGGCCCAGATATTCGACGATGATGCTCGCCTCCGCGATCGTCGCGCCGCGCACCGGGTCATGCAACACGGGGAATTTGCCGAGCGGCCAGAGCGCCTGCCATTCGGCCAGGGCCGCTTCATCCTCCAGGATGCGCGGGGTGAAAGGCGTGCCATTTTCGTAGAAGGCGATCAGCACCTTCCAGCAATAGGAGGAGAGGGGATGGTAATAGAGGATCATGCCTGCCTCCCGATCGCTGCGGATGGATTCGCCTGCCTTCCCATCATCATAGCGTATCGCGCGACGATATGCAGGGGGACGATAAAGGCAGCGATTCAACAGATTGTGGTCGCGTCCGTGCCTCTGCCCCCATGTCATGATTTTGTCGCCAATCGCGCGACGCGCGCATTTGCGTGGCAAGGCAAATTTATTTTTTAATTTCATAGGCCCCCCTTGTCTTTTCTAAGGCCCTTGGAAGTCCGCGCGTCGTTGCGCTATGGGGTGGCGTGTCAGCGACGAAACGAATCCCGGCGTCGATGAACCGAGTCCCCGAACTGTCATTTACCCTCTTGCGTGTCGGCGGGGCTGTGGCACTATCTGTGGTATCGGGACCAAGGGGGTCACCCAATAGATTGTGATTGCATTGTCGGACCTGCTTCCGGCGATATGGGGCTTTTGTCCTTGCGATCGGATCGGTTGACCCCATTTCTGTCCCGGCCCGATCGGGTTCATGCTATGATGCCTGGGTGCGCCCCGGCATTGCTGGACCGAATCGAACGGAACAGGAACAATCGGGGGCTCGCATGGACTTTCGAGATAGTGAACAAGGTGGAAACGGCGACGTGGCGACGGTAATGGACGAGCGTATCGAGGATCTGGTGGACAAGGCCGAGCCCAAGGCTGCCAAGGGCAAGGCGACCGAGTCCGCGTCGTCCAAGATTCATGAGCGTCGCTTTCATGTCGTGACGGATTCGTCGCGCGATGCGCTGCTGACCGAATTCGGCAAGGACACGCTGAACGATCGCTATCTGCTGCCCGGCGAGAGCTATCAGGATCTGTTTGCCCGCGTCGCCGCCGCCTATTCGGACGATGCCGACCATGCGCAGCGCGTCTATGACTATATCTCCAAGCTCTGGTTCATGCCGGCAACGCCCGTGCTGTCGAACGGCGGCACCGGCCGCGGCCTGCCGATCAGCTGCTATCTGAACTCGGTCGACGACAGCCTGGAAGGCATCGTCAACACCTGGAACGAGAATGTCTGGCTCGCCTCGCGCGGCGGCGGCATCGGCACCTATTGGGGCAGCGTGCGCGGCATCGGTGAGCCGGTCGGCCTCAACGGCAAGACCAGCGGCATCATCCCCTTCGTCCGCGTGATGGATTCGCTGACCTTGGCGATCAGCCAGGGCTCGCTGCGTCGCGGCTCGGCCGCCTGCTATCTCGACGTCTCCCACCCGGAGATCGAGGAGTTCCTCGAAATCCGCAAGACGAGCGGCGATTTCAACCGCAAGGCGCTCAACCTGCACCATGGCGTGCTGCTGACCGACGAGTTCATGGAAGCGGTGCGCGACGGCAGTGATTTCAACCTGCGCAGCCCCAAGGACCAGTCGGTGCGCGGCACCGTCAATGCTCGCGCGCTGTTCCAGAAGCTGGTCGAGGTTCGTCTCGCCACCGGCGAACCCTATATCGTCTTCTCCGACACGGTGAACCGGATGATGCCCAAGCATCACCGCGACCTGGGGCTCAAGGTCTCGACGTCGAACCTCTGTTCGGAAATCACCCTGCCGACGGGTCGCGACCATCTCGGCCAGGATCGCACGGCGGTCTGCTGCCTCTCCTCAATGAACCTGGAAACCTGGGATCAGTGGAAGGATCATCCGACCTTCGCGGAAGACATCATGCGCTTCCTCGACAATGTGCTGCAGGACTATATCGACCGCGCCCCGCCGGAAATGGCCCGCGCCAAATATAGCGCCAGCCGCGAACGCTCGGTCGGCCTGGGCGTCATGGGCTTCCACAGCTTCCTGCAGGCACGGGGCATCCCGTTCGAAGGCGCCATGGCCAAGTCGTGGAACCTGCGCATCTTCAAGCATATCAATGCCAAGGTGAACGAGGCGTCGATGATGCTGGCGCAGGAGCGCGGGCCGTGCCCCGACGCCGCCGATCAGGGCGTGATGGAGCGCTTCTCCTGCAAGATGGCGATCGCGCCGACCGCGTCGATCTCGATCATCTGCGGCGGCACCTCGGCCTGTATCGAGCCGATCCCGGCGAACATCTACACCCACAAGACGCTCTCGGGCAGCTTTGCGGTGAAGAACCCCTATCTGGAAAAGCTGCTGGTCGAAAAGGCTAAGGATTCGAGCGCCGTGTGGAACTCGATCCTGGAACGCGGCGGCTCGGTCCAGCATCTCGACTTCCTGACCCAGGAAGAAAAGGATGTGTACAAGACCAGCTTCGAGATCGACCAGCGCTGGCTGCTCGAACTGGCGGCCGATCGTACCCCCTATATCGACCAGGCCCAGTCGCTGAACCTGTTCATCCCGGCCGATGTCGAGAAGTGGGATCTGCTGATGCTCCACTTCCGCGCCTGGGAACTGGGCATCAAGTCGCTCTATTATCTGCGCTCCAAGTCGGTGCAGCGCGCCGGCTTCGCCGGTGGCGTGGAAGCGGACAACACGATCGACGCCCCCAAGTTCGAGATCGGCGAGACCACCGACTATGACGAGTGCCTCGCCTGCCAGTGACGCCTTAATTTCCTCTCCCCTTGTGGGAGAGAGTGTTGGGTCGGCCATGCCCCCGGCATGGCCTGAACAGCGCGGGGCGCTGTTCACCCAACGCTGGGCCCGCGCCACGTTGAGCAAGAGCATCTAACCATGGCATTCCTGGTAGCTATCTCGCTCTTCTCGATCGGTTATGGTGTCTATGCCATGATCTGCTCGGGGCGAATTGCGGAACAAAATGCCGCCTTCATCGCCAGCGGTGAAGAGACCTATTTTGAACAACGACGGAGTTGGCAGGCCTATGGCACAACCCCGCCGGATGACATGGCGGCCGTTCGCAAGAGGGGGCGCCGAGAAATTATCATTGGTGCGATCGGACTGATCGTCGCTGCACTTTTTACTTATTTTGCGAACTGAGGAGTTCGACGATGCCCCTTCTTCAAGCCTCCAAGGTCTACAAGCCCTTCGAATATCCCTGGGCCTATGAATTTTGGAAGCGCCAGCAGCAGCTCCACTGGCTGCCCGAGGAAGTGCCTCTGGGCGAGGATTGCCGTGACTGGGCGCAGAAGCTCAGTGACCATGAGCGCAACCTGCTGACCCAGATTTTCCGCTTCTTCACCCAGGCCGACGTGGAAGTGCAGGATTGCTACCACGAGAAGTACGGTCGCGTGTTCAAGCCGACCGAGATCAAGATGATGCTGACCGCGTTCAGCAACATGGAAACGGTCCATATCGCCGCCTACTCGCATCTGCTCGACACGATCGGCATGCCCGAAAGCGAATATTCGGCCTTCCTCCAATATAAGGAGATGAAGGACAAGCATGACTATCTCGCCCAGTTCGGCGTCGACACGGACGAGGATATTGCCAAGACGCTGGCGATGTTCGGCGGCTTCACCGAAGGCCTCCAGCTCTTCGCCTCCTTCGCGATGCTGATGAACTTCCCGCGCTTCAACAAGATGAAGGGCATGGGCCAGATCGTCACCTGGTCGGTCCGCGACGAAACCCTGCATTGCGAAGGCATCATCAAGCTGTTCCACAGCTTCGTGAAGGAACGCGACTGCCTGACCGCATCGGTCAAGGACGACATCATGGACATGTGCCAGAAGACCGTCCGCATCGAGGACGCGTTCGTAGACCTGGTCTTCGAAATGGGCCCGGTCCCCGGCATGACGCCCAAGGACATCAAGAAATATGTCCGCTACATCGCCGACTGGCGCCTGGGGCAGCTGGGCCTCAAGCCCATCTACATGATCGACGAGCATCCGCTGCCCTGGTTGACCCCGCTGCTCAACGGCGTGGAGCATGCCAATTTCTTCGAAACCCGCGCGACCGAATATTCGAAGGGCGCGACCCGTGGCCAGTGGAACGACGTCTGGGACGCGTTCGACCGCCGCAAGAAGCTCAAGGGCGCCGAAGCGGCCAATGTCGACGAAAGCGATCCGGACATGTTCAAGGCCGCCGGCATCGCGGCGGAATAAGATCACAGCGCGACGCGCCATGCGCGTCGCGCTGTGATCAAGCCCGCGCGGCGCTGACGCGTTTAAGGCTGCTGATCAGCCAGCATCACGGCAGCTTGCAAAGGGCTTTCGACCTGTTCGAGGGGAGGGGAGGCGCGGGGAGCGCCTCCCCTTTTTTGTGCGCTGCTGGAGCGCCCCGCATCGCGTCCATAACGGACCAGTCTCGCGCCGGAATGGCGATGTCCTGGGCTATGGTCCGGTCATGAGCAGCGCCGTCGATCCCCCATCTCCGCCATTTTACGTCTTCGTCTGCAATGTCTGCGGCAGCGATCAGGTTACGCGCGAAGCCTGGGCGGCCTGGGACGTCGCGACCCAGGCCTGGATCCTCAACACGGCCTTCGACTTTGCCTATTGCCATCGCTGCCTGGGCTATGCGCAGCTCGACCGGCTGCTGCTGACCAGCCCGCCATCCGGCTTGCCGTCCCGCACCCCGGCCTTCCCGCCGGCGCCGGGCTGATCGGCGCGGCGGGCGTGACGCTTCCTTAACCGCCGCCATGCCAGACCGGTCGCCATGTTCGGCGTCCGACTCCGCTCCCTCTTCACCAGCCGCTGGATGGCCCTGCTCTGGGCGATATTGGTGCTGCTGAGCGCGATCCAGTTCGTGGGCAGCGATGGCGGTGATCAGGCCGGCGCGGATCAGACCGCGACCGCGGCGCTGGACGGTCTCGACAACAGCCAGCGCGCCATCATCGCCAACACGCTCTGAAAGGCGCAGGGCGGGCGTCGCGGACGCGCTGTCCTATTCCTTCCCGCAGGCCTATATTGCCGTCTGGCGTCGGGCCTGTCTTTGACGCTCACTTGTTCCAAAGTGACAAATGTTGGAAATTAAATGTCAGAATGTGCGGGAAATATGCGAAGTTAAGCGCAGCATTTCCTATTTCGGGAGAGGGGGGCTGCGCTTGGTCTCGTCATTCTGTTTCGATCATGCAACATTGTTCCCGGCAAACAGTTCTGACCCGCATCCCGTCGATGCGGAAAGTGGAGGACCGATGCGATGCCCAATGCCCTGAAGGCCATGATCGCCACGCTCGCCCTTGGGGCGATGGCCATTTCCACTCTGCCTGCTGCTGCCCAGCATCGGCCGAACGATCATCGCCCCGGTGGCAGCCAGCATGGCCGTCCCGGCGGTTCCAACGCGCATCGGCCGCCCAGCCATGGCGGCAATCATGCCCAGCGACCGCCCCAGGGTGGTCGCCCCGGTGCCCAGCGTCCGCCCCAGCCCGGCCGGCCGGGGGCAGGCCGCCCGCCCCAGCCGGGCCGGCCCGGCAATGGTCGTCCGCCCCAATATGGCCGTCCCGGCAACCATCGCCCGCCGCCGCCCCGTGGCAATTATCGCCGGCCCGGCCCGCCGGTCTACGCCTATGACTGGAACCGGCCCGATCCGCGCTATGGCGGCCGCTATCGCCCCGACCGCTATTATCGCGGCGGCTATGCGCCGATCCGGGTCGACCGCAGCATGCGCATCTATCGCGGTTATGACGACCGCTATTATTGCCGCCGTTCGGATGGGACCACCGGCCTCATCATCGGCGGCGCGATCGGCGCACTGATCGGCGGCCAGCTCGATCGCGGCTATTCCAACACGGCGGGCATATTGATCGGCGGCGGCGCCGGCGCGCTGCTCGGCCGCGAGATCGACCGCGGCAGCCTCAGCTGCCGCTGATCGGAAAAAGGGGGCTAGGACGCCCCCTTTTTTCAGCACCAGGGGTGGCGGCGTCCGTCCCAGGTCCGGGCCAGCCCTTCGTCCACCAGCTGCTGGCCGATCGACTGACCATCACGCGTCACGATCCGCAGCGCCCGGCCATATTTGTCGGTCGCCCGTCCGTCGATCTCCAGCGAGAAGGGGCCGGCATTCATCAATTGCTGCAACCGGCTGGTTGCCCGCGCGCCCAGCGCGCCTTCCTCCGAGCAGCGCGGCCCATGGGTTTCGGGCGTGTCGATGTCGGCGATCCGATATTTCTCGCCCCGGAACCAGAAAGTGTCGCCATCGACGACGCAATTGGTCCCGCCGCCGCTATGGCAATAGCCGAAATCGGCCGATAGCTGGTCGGCGCTGGCGCTTGACGGAGCGGTGCCGGTCGACGCCGTCGGCATCGCGATCTCGGGTGCCAGCCGCGCCCACCAGTCGGGCGCCTGCCAGCCGATCATCATCCCCAGCGCCAGCACCAATCCCAGTGTCTTGCCGCTGAAGCCGCTGCGCCGCGCCGCCTCCCGGCGCCAGAATGTGTCGATGCGGTCGGGGGTGAATCGGTCGGGGCGTCTGGACATGGCGCGCCCCTAGCAGGTTCAAGAAAAACAGAGGGTTAAATCTGATCCGGCTTGTCGCCATTTCGGGGCGAACCGGCGTTTGATCGGGATCAATGTGGGAAGCGCAGGGGATGCGCAGGGTGCGCCGGCCTCAGCCCATGGAGATTGCCGCATGAACGCCGCCGCGCCGCCCAGCCCCTATGTCCGCATCGGCGGCGAACCGGTCGTCCGCGCTATCGCAAACCGCTTCTATGACCTGCTGGAAAGCGACCCGGCCTATGTCGAGCTGCGCGCCATTCATGCCGCCGACCTCTCCGTGGTGCGCCACGGCCTCACCCGCTTCCTGTGCGGCTGGCTGGGCGGCCCACGCGACTGGTTTCAGCGCGGCACCTGCATCATGTCGCTGCACCGCGCCTTTCCGATCACGCCGCAACTGGCCGATCAATGGGCGACGGCGGCCGCCTGCGCCATCGCCCTGCAGGAAGATCTCGACACCGACATCGCCGACGCCATGGCGGAAGCGCTCGGCCATATGGCGCGCGGCATGATCAATTTCGGCCTCGCGCCGGCACAGGCGCACCCCCGCTAGCGGCTAGTCGTCATCCTCATTGAGGATTTCGTCTTCCTCGCCATCATCCTCGTCGTCCATGCGCGGCTCGCCGTCGAACGCGCCCTCGTCGATCCAGCCGGACCGGTCCATCTCGTTCATCTTGTCGACCAGGTCGGGGACATCGTCGGGGATGATCTGCGCCGGGTTGCTCCGCCCGCCATGCTCGCTCTCTTCGCTCAGGTCGCTGCTCCGGCCCAGCGCATCGTCGGCGACGTCGTTCGCCTGGGTGCCGGCATCGGCCTGTTCGCTATTCTCCTCACTCTCGTCGGGGAAAGGGCGATTGTCGGACATCGTCATGGCGCGTCTCCTTGCAGGGGCATGTCCCCCTCCAACGATCACCCCATTTTCCCGTTCCGTGCAAGCGCGCCCGGAAACGCACTGGACAGCGCGGAACCAAGGGGGCAAAGGCCGTCGCGATCCTTTTCGCCCCGATCCTTTTCGCATCGCAACAGGAATCCCTCCATGTCCCGCCAGCTCATTTCCTCCGGCTCGCCCTTCGAGGCGCAGGTCGGCTATTCGCGCGCCGTCGTCCAGGGCGACTGGTGCTTCGTCGCCGGCACCACCGGCACCGATCCCGAAACCAAGATCATGCCCGAAAGCGTGGTCGATCAGGGCGTCAACGCGCTCAAGGTGATCGGCAAGGCGCTCGAAGACGCCGGCTTCTCCTTTGCCGATGTCGTGCGCGTCACCTATTATATCACCGACCCTGCCTATTGGGACGATCTGGGCAAGGCCACAGCGCCCATCTTTGGCGAAATCCGCCCGGCCGCCAGCTGCGTCGTCGCTGGCCTCATCAAGCCGGAGATGAAGATCGAAATCGAAGTCACTGCCTTCAAAGGGTAACAGGGATACAGCATCATGATTACCATGTACGGCATCAAGAATTGCGACACGATCAAGAAGGCCCGCAACTGGCTGGATAATGAGCGCGTCGCCTACAGCTTCCACGATTATAAGGTCGCGGGCGTCGACAAGGCCAAGCTGGAGGAATGGGTGATGGAGCATGGCTGGGAAACCATCCTCAACCGCTCCGGCACCACCTTCAAGGCGCTCGACGCGGGTGACAAGGCGCATATCGATGCGGACAAGGCGATCCTGCTGATGATCACCAACCCGTCGATGATCAAGCGCCCGATCCTCGACACCGGCAAGGGCACGATCGTCGGCTTCAAGGCGACGACTTATGAAAATGCGCTGAAAGGCGTGATGGCGTGATCGGACGGGGGCTGCTGGGCATCGGGGCATTGCTGATGATGGGCCTGCTCCCCCTCTCTGCCGTCCGGGCCGCCGACCCGCTGATCATCGCGCATCGCGGTGCCAGCGGGGAGCGGCCTGAACATACGCTCGCCAGCTATGAGCGGGCGATCGACCAGGGTGCCGACTATATCGAGCCTGATCTGGTCCTGACCAAGGATGGCGTGCTGGTCGCCCGGCATGAGAATGAGATTGGTGGCACCACCGACGTCGCCGACCATCCCGAATTTGCCGATCGCAGGACGACCAAGACGATCGACGGCGTGGCCATGACCGGCTGGTTCACGGAGGATTTCACCCTCGCCGAATTGCGCACCTTGCGGGCGCGTGAGCGCCTGCCTGATCTGCGTCCGGCCAATGTCCGCTTCAACGACCTTTATCTCATCCCGACCTTCGAGGAGATATTGAAGCTGGTCCGGGCCAAGGAGGCGGAGCAGCATCGTCGCATCGGCCTCTATCCCGAAACCAAGCATCCCAGCTATTTCGCCGGCATCGGTCTGCCGCATCAGCAGGTGCTGCTCGATCTGCTCGGCAAATATGGCTACACCAATGCCGACGATCCGGTCTTCATCCAGTCGTTCGAGGTCGGCAATTTGAAGGCGCTGCATGAAGCGACCCGGCTGCGCCTGATCCAGCTGGTCGATGCAGAGGGCGGGCCCGCCGACGAGCCGGGTACCACCTATGCCGACATGATGACCGTATCGGGGCTGGAGGCCATTGCCGGCTATGCCACCGGTCTTGGTCCGTCCGCCGCCATGGTGCTGGCGCCTGAAGGGCCCACGGCGCTGGTGGGCCGCGCCCATGATGCCGGGCTTCAGGTGCATATCTGGACGCTCCGGATGGAAAACAACTTCCTGCCCGACCAGTATAAGCGCCCGGATGATCCGCAGGGCCGGGGCGATTTCGCCGGCTATGTTCAGGCGATCGCGGCGACCGGTGTCGATGGCATTTTCAGCGACTTTCCCAGACAGGCCCGCGACGCGCTGGGCGGTACGACGCCCTGATCGGCGATATCGCGCAAATTAAAGCGCATTTTCCCTTCTCTACTCTGCGGCTCGACTTGCCAAAGCCGGGCCGCAGGCGAATAACGAACAGACCATGTTGTCCCAGAAGACCCGTTACGCCATCCGCGCGCTCCAGCATCTTGCCGACCGCTATCGCCAGGGGCCCGTGCCTCTAAACGAGATTGCGACGCGCCAGAATATCCCGGCGAAATTCCTGACGGTGATCCTGTCCGAACTGTCGCGCGAAGGGCTGGTGGCGACCCAGCGGGGCCGCGACGGCGGCTATTGGCTGGCGCTGGCACCGGTCGACATCAGCTATGGCGATATCGTCCGCCTGACGCGGGGATCACTGGCTCTGACCCCCTGCGCCAGCCGTTTCGCGCATGAAACATGTACCAACTGCCTGCCCGAAAGCGAATGTCGCCTGCACCGGGTGATGCTGCGCGTCCGCGATGAAACCGCCAAGGTTCTAGACAGCATCAGCTTGGCTGAACCTTTCGCCGCTGAAGGGCTGGCATAAGGGGCAGCGACGCCGGAGTGTTGACGCCCTTGCGCTCGCCATGCCGCTTCGCCACATCAGCGCGATGACCACGCCGCCGCTCAAAGCCGCCCTGATCCCCGTCACCCCGCTGCAGCAGAATTGCACGTTGTTCTGGTGTACGGAAACGATGCGCGGCGCCTTTGTCGATCCGGGCGGCGACCTGCCGGTGCTCAAGCGCGCTGCTGAGCAGCATGGCGTCACGATCGAAAAGATCCTCGTCACCCATGGCCATATCGACCATTGCGGCCAGGCCGGCGTGCTGGCCCGCGACCTCAATGTCCCGATCGAGGGGCCGCATGAGGATGATCGCTTCTGGATCGATCGGCTGCCGCAGGATGGCGAGCGCTGGGGTATCCCCGGTGAGAGTTTCGAGCCCAGCCGCTGGCTGGTCGACGGCGACCAGGTGACGGTCGGCAATCTGACTTTCGACGTCTATCATTGCCCCGGCCACACGCCCGGCCATGTCGTCTTCCACCATGCGCCGAGCCAACTCGCGATCGTGGGCGACGTGCTGTTCAAGGGATCGATCGGCCGCACGGACTTTCCGCGCGGCAATCATCAGGACTTGATCGACGCGATCACTGGCAAACTCTGGCCGCTGGGCGGCCAGACCGCTTTCGTCCCCGGTCATGGCGAGATGAGCAATTTCGCCTATGAACGGCGGACCAATCCCTATGTGGCCGATTCCGTTCTCGGTTAAACGCGCGCCATCGCCGGCGGGGCAGGCACGGCGCGAGTCGCGCCATAGGCGACATAGAGCGCCGCGACCGCCAGGCCGAGCATCACGATCCAGGTGAGCAGCGCGCCGCCCGCGCGCCAAACCGTCGGCTTGTCCGCGTCCATGCCAAAGCCATGGGCGATTCGCGCCAGCGCATAGATCATCGCCCCGATCCACAGCCACAGCGGCGCGCCGATCGCCATTTCAATCAGGCCAAAGAGAATCAGCACGATCGGCGTATATTCGATGAAATTGGCGTGCGCCCGCATTCGTCGGGCCAGCAACATATTCCCCGAGTCGCCGTGCAAAAGCTTCGCGCCCACGCGGATTCGCGCACAGCGCACCGCCAGCCAGAAATTGATGAGCGCACAGGCCGCGGCCAGTGTAAGCGTGATCGGCAACAACATGGGCATCCCCCTATTCGACGGGCCGTCACCATAGGCGCGGCGGGCCGGCGGGCAAGGAAGGACTTGCACCATCTGCAAAAACGGCTATAGGCGCAGGGCTTCGCGATCAACCGGGCCGCATGGTCTGCGGCACCCGTGCCGTCGGCGTCTCATTTGGAAACCGGCCAGTCGCATAACCAGATTTAATTACGGAAACAGGTGCCGACATGGCTGTCCCCAAAAGGAAAACTTCCCCGTCCAAGCGTGGCATGCGTCGTAGCCACGATTCGCTGCGCGTCGAAGCATTCCAGGAATGCTCGAACTGCGGTGAACTGAAGCGTCCCCACAATCTGTGCGACGCGTGCGGCCATTATAACGGCCGCGAAGTCATCGCCGTCGGGGCGTAAGACTTTTTCGATCTCCGCAAAGGGGTGATCTCAGTGTCCAGCCAACCGCGAATCGCAATTGACGCGATGGGCGGGGATGAAGGCGTGCGGGTGATGATGGCAGGCGTTGCGCTTGCCCGTCGCCGGCACGAAGGACTCCGCTTCACCCTTTTCGGCGACGAGACCCGGATCAAGGCGGCTCTCGACAACCACCCCAATTTGCGAGCGGCGTCGGAAGTCGTGCATTCCGACACGATCGTCGAGGGCACGGACAAGCCCAGCGTCGCGATTCGCAAGAAGAGCAGCTCGATGAGCATGGCGATCAACGCCGTGAAATCGGGTGATGCCGGTGCGGCGGTTTCCGCCGGCAATACCGGTGCGCTCATGGCGATGGCGAAGCTGGCGCTGCGTACCATGCCCGGCGTCGATCGACCTGCGCTGGCAGCGATGCTGCCCACCCTTGGCGACAATGATGTCGTCATGCTCGACCTTGGTGCCAATACCGAGTGCGATGCGCGCAATCTCGTCCAGTTCGCGGTGATGGGCGCGGCCTATGCCCGCATCGCCCTCGATCTGGAGCGGCCGCGCGTTCGGCTGCTCAACATCGGCACCGAAGAGCTCAAGGGCACGGACGAGATCCGTGATGCCGCCGCCGTGCTGCGCGCGGCCGACACCCTGCCATTCTCGTTCGACGGCTTTACCGAAGGCGACAAGATCGGCCGCGGCGAAACCGACGTGATCGTGTGCGACGGCTTTTCGGGCAATGTCGCGCTCAAGACGGCCGAGGGCACCGCCCGCTTCGTCGCCGACCTGCTGCGCCGCGCCTTCTCCAGTTCGCTGCGGTCGAAGATCGGCTTCCTGATCTCGAAGCCGGCGATGCACCTGCTCAAGCATCATCTCGATCCCAATAACCATAATGGCGCCGTCTTCCTTGGCCTCAACGGGGTCGTGGTGAAGAGCCATGGCAGCGCCGATGCCAAGGGCGTGGCCAATGCGGTGCATGTCGCCGCCCGCCTGCTGGAAGAGGATATCACGCGACGCATCGCCGCCGATATGGCCGGGGTGCAGGATCTGTCCGCCGTCGCGTCCAAATTGGAGCTGCCCGTCAAGTGATGCGTCGATCCGTTCTCCTGGGCACGGGCTCGGCCCTGCCCGCACGCGTCGTCACCAATGCGGAACTGGCGCAGACCGTCGACACCAGCGACGAATGGATCGTCGAACGGACCGGCATCCGCACCCGCTATATTGCCGGCGAGGGGGAGACCACGACCACGCTGGCGACTGACGCCGCGAAGCGCGCGCTGGAGGCCGCTGGCCTCGCCGCGCAGGATATCGACCTCATCATCCTGGCGACCGCCACCCCTGACCAGACTTTCCCGGCCAGCGCCACGCTGGTGCAGGCTGCGCTCGGCATCGATGACTGCGTCGCCTTCGACGTCGCGGCCGTCTGCTCGGGCTTCCTCTATGCGATGACGGTCGCCGATTCGATGATCCGCTCGGGCGCGGCGCAGCGCGCGCTGGTGATCGGCGCGGAAACCTTCAGCCGTATTCTCGATTGGGAAGACCGCGCGACCTGCGTGCTGTTCGGCGATGGTGCCGGCGCCGTCGTGCTCGGCGCGGAGGAAAGCGCGGACGGCCAGCGTGGCATCCTCGCTGCCAAGCTGCATGCCGATGGCCGCCACAACCAGCTTCTCTATGTCGATGGCGGTCCCTCGACCACCCAGACGGTGGGCAAGGTCCGCATGAAGGGGCAGGAAGTCTTCCGCCATGCGGTGGTGAATCTCGCCACCGTGCTCAAGGAAGTGATGGCGATGGCGGAGATGACGCCCGCCGACATCGACTGGCTGGTGCCGCACCAGGCCAATGCCCGGATTCTCGACGCGACCGCGCGCAAGCTCAAACTGTCCCCGGACAAGGTCGTCGTCACCGTCGACCAGCATGCCAACACCTCGGCCGCCTCGGTGCCGCTGGCGCTGGATGCGGCGACCCGCGATGGTCGGATCAAGGCCGGCGATCTGATCGTGCTGGAAGCGATGGGCGGTGGCTTCACCTGGGGCGCCTGCGTCCTGCGGGTCTGATACGGCGGCGAAACGATCGCCCCTACGTATCTGACCTGCTTGCCGAATCACCCAACATGCATCACATTTGTGTCGCAATCATTTGCCCTGGCAGATGATGCAGGGGGGCACATTGGGGATTTGCGATGACCGGCACTGGCACACTGACCCGCGCTGATCTGGCGGAGAGCGTCAATCGTCACATTGGCTTGTCCCGCGCGGAAGCGGCGGCACTGGTCGAATCGATCCTGGAGCATATGTCGACTGCGCTGGAGCGCGGCGAAAATGTGAAAATTTCGAGTTTCGGTACCTTCGTCCTGCGCGACAAGAATGAGCGCATGGGGCGCAACCCGAAGACCGGGATCGAGGTGCCGATCGAGCCGCGCCGGGTGCTCACATTCCGCGCGAGCCAGACGATGCGGGACCGGGTTGCCTCGACCTGAGGCAATTCGGTCAGCTTTTGTAATATTGGCGTATATTTACCGTAGTTGACCTTTACGGGACTATGGGTGCAACATTGCGCCCATGGAAAAGGCCGAGGGCGCATTTCTGACCATCAGCGAACTGGCGACAGAGCTGGGTCTTGCCCAACATATTTTGCGCTATTGGGAAACCCGCTTTCCGCAATTGCGTCCGCTCCAGCGATCGGGCAACCGGCGCTACTATCGTCCTGCCGATGTGGCGCTGGCACGGCGCATCAACCAGTTGCTCAATGTCGAGGGCTTCACGGTCAAGGGCGCGCAGAAGGCGCTGGCCGATGGCACGGACGACATAGCGGTCGATCCGCTGCCCGCCGCGACGCCGGAGCCGGACCTGATCGCCCGGCTCGAAGCCATCCGGGCCGATCTGGCGCGCGCCTTGGGTCGCTGATCCCGCTCAGAGCGTCCGGGCATAGACAAGGTCGCGGAACGGCACGTCCCCGACCATGAAGGTCAGTTCGCCGATCTCGACAAAGTCATGCCGGGCATAGAAGCGCCGCGCCCGATCATTCTGTGGATAGACGGCCAGCAGCAGCCGGCGAGCGCCGCGTCGCCGGGCCTCCGCCAGCACCAGCGCCATCAGCGCATCGCCATTGCCGCCGCCCTGCCATCCGCTCAGCAGATAGATGCGCTTGAGTTCGACATCCGCCCGGTCGTCGGTCGGTACCGGCAGGTCGGGCGGCGTGATCAGTGCATAGCCCACCGGCGCGCCCAATGGCGTCTCGCCGATCAGGATCGTCTGGGCCGGATCGGCGAGGGCTGCACGATAATAGTCCTCGCCATGCGCCTTGCGGATATGGGCGACCAGCGCCTCGCCGGGATGGTCATGGGCAAAGCTGGCCAGGAAGGTGGCGCCGCCCAATATCGACAATGCGGAGGTATCGGAGGCGACGGCCGGGCGCCAGTGAATCGGCGTGGTCAAGCTCAG
Organism: Sphingobium sp. LF-16; assembly: GCF_003711185.1. Taxonomy (NCBI): domain Bacteria; kingdom Pseudomonadati; phylum Pseudomonadota; class Alphaproteobacteria; order Sphingomonadales; family Sphingobiaceae; genus Sphingobium; species Sphingobium sp. LF-16. Next base: position 4,342,128 of record NZ_CP029335.1, read on the forward strand.
CGCGATCCCGGCCCCAGAGCCGGGTCCAGGTCGCGGGGGCGGGTGAAGCTCAGCAATGTGCCGCACTTGTCCGTCGTCGCGTCCCACTGGTCGATGGCGAGATCCATCACCGCGATGCTGGCGGTCGGGAATTTGATCTCCACATCCTCGCGCAGCGGATTGGCGCCATCATCGGGGACCAGGCTCAGGATCAGTTCCTCGAAGCCGGGATTATGGCCTGCCATCAGCACGCTGTCCGCCTCATCCGGCAAATCGCGCAGCACGTCGATCAGGGTCGGGGCGGAGGCCAGATAGATGCGCCGGTCCCAGCGCGCGTCCAGCGTTTCGCCATAACCAGTGAAGAAGGTGTCGAGCGTCTGGACGACGCGGGCAGCGGGGGAGGCGACCAGCAGGTCGAACCGCATATCCTTGCGCGCGGCGAACTGGCCCATCAGCAGCGCGGCCTTTTCTCCCCGGCGGTTGAGCGGCCGATCAAAATCCCGCGCGACCGGATCGTCCCAATCGGACTTGGCATGGCGCAACAGGGTCAACCGCTTCATTCTCGCTCCAGCTCCTCGCGCCTTGTCGCGGCGGAATATCTCCTGCCGACTCGCAAAAACGCAGAAAACAAAGGCGCCGTGCCCTGTCGGGTCACCGCATGCCGGGTTCGCTTCCCTGATGCCCTAACGTTGTTCGGTCGCCAAGACCAGCGTCCTGCATGTCCCGCGCCTGCATCTTTGCGCTGACGGCGATGATCGCCTCGTCCAGCGTCAGCCGGCGGATCGGCGTGCCCGGCGGGAAGGCGCTCAGCAGTCGGCTCGGCATGGCGGCGGACAGGATCACGAAACTGCCCTTGTCCTCGGCGCGTCGGATCAGCCGACCGAACGCCTGCGCCAGACGCGCGCGGATCAGCCGGTCGTCATAGGCGCTGCCACCCCCCGCCAAGCGCCGGGCGGCATGCAGCACGGTCGGCTTGGACCAGGGCACGCCCTCCATCACCACCAGCCGCAGCGAATGACCGGGCACGTCGACGCCATCGCGCAGCGCGTCGGTGCCCAGCAGCGAAGCACGCGGATCGTCGCGGAAGATATCGACCAATGTGCCGGTATCCATCGGATCGACATGCTGGGCATAGAGCGGCAGGCCGGCGCGGGCGAGCCGGTCGGCGATGCGCGCATGCACGGCCCGCAGCCGCCGGATCGCGGTGAACAGGCCCAGCGTGCCGCCGCCCGATGCCTCGATCAGCCGGGCATAGGCACCCGACATGGCGGCGATGTCGCCGCGCTTGATGTCGGTGACGATCAGCACTTCGGCGCGATCGGGATAGTCAAACGGACTCGCCGCCTCGAACCGTTCGGCGCTGTGGGGCAGGTGGGTGACGCCGCTGCGCGCCTCGGCATTGGACCAGTCGCCGCCGCCCTTCAACGTGGCGGAGGTGACGATCACCCCCTGCGCGGGTTGCAACACCGCCTCGGCCAGCGGCCGGGTCGGGTCGAGCCAGTGGCGGTGCAGCCCGATATCATATTCGCGCCCTTCCACACGATCGACGGTCATCCAGTCGACGAAATCGGGGTCGGCCGGGCCGCCGATCCGCGCCAGCAGCGCCAGCCAGGCGCTGATCAGGTCGCGGCGCCAACCGAGCGATCCGATCGCCCCTTCGATCCGCGCCCGCGCCGCGCCGTCGAGCCAGTCGGGCGCATCCTCCAGCACTGCCTCCAGCCGCTTGGATAGTCGAACCAGCGGCTTCAGCAGCGTATCGAGCGCGATCGCCGCTTCCTGTGCCGCCTCGACCAGCGGGCCATCGGGCTCGGCCAGTTCGGTCTCCAGCCCATAGCCGGCATCCGCCTCGCCGCTGTCGGCGGCGCGCGCGAAGACGGTGCCGCGCACCGTGGCAAGCAATTCCTCCAGCGGACCGAAAGGCTCACCTGCCACGATTCGCTTCAGCCAGTCGTCGGCCGGCAGGGCGCGCGCAGCTTCGACCGCGGTGCGGATCGCCTCGCCGCCTTCCTCGTCATAGCTGGCAAGGTCGGACAGGCGCGCGGCCAGGCCCCGGCGGCGGCCGCGCGATCCGCCTTCCGGTCCCATCACCCAGCGCCGCAGCTCGATTGCCTCCTGCCCCGACAGCGCGACCGAGAAGGTCGAGTCGGCCGCGTCGAACAGATGATGGCCCTCGTCGAAGACGATGCGTTGGGGGCGCTGCCCTGTCTCGCGGCCGCGCGCGGCGTTGATCATCACCAGCGCATGATTGGCGATGACGATGTCCGCCTCGGCCGATGCCCGCGCCGACCGCTCGATGAAGCATTTCCGATAATGCGGGCAACCGGCATAGATGCACTCGCCGCGCCGGTCGGTCAGCGCGGTCGATCCGTTGCGGCGGAACAGGATGGGCAGCCAGCCGGGCAGGTCGCCGCCCACCATGTCGCCATCCTTGGAGAAGGCGGCCCAGCGCGCGACCAGTTGCGCCAATATGGCGGCGCGGCCGGCAAAGCCGCCCTGCAACGCATCTTCCAGATTGAGCAGGCAGAGATAATTTTCCCGCCCCTTGCGCACCACCACGCGTCGCGCGGCGGTCGCCGGATCGGGGAAGAGGCGCAGCGATTCCCGGTCGAGCTGGCGTTGCAGCGCCTTGGTATAGGTGGATATCCACACCGTGCCCTGCGCCTGCGCGGCCCAGAGCGAGGCGGGGGCGAGATAGCCCAGCGTCTTGCCGATGCCGGTGCCGGCTTCCGCCAGCAGCATATTGGGCTGGTCGCGATGGCTGCGCGGGCGAAAGGCCTCCATTGCGGCGGCGGCATAGGCGCGCTGGCCGGGGCGGGGTTCGGCGCCCGGTCCGGTCAGGCTGTCGAGCCGCGCCAGCACGGCCTCCTCCTCCATCGCGACGGTGCGCGGGGCAGGGCGGGGCGCGGCCTCCTCCCATTCGGGCAGCTTGGAAAAGAGCCAGCGTTCCGCCTCAGCCGGGCGGCTGATGCGCGGCGCGACCAGCGGCGACCAGGGCCAGCGCAGCCGGTGCAGCGCCTGCGCCGCGGTCCAGCCGCCTTCTCTTTCTTTCCATTCCGGGGAATCGAGCCGGTCGAGCAGCGCGCGCGCCGCCATTTGCAACAGGGCCGGGATATCGCCTTCCTGTCCCGGCTGCGGCAGGTCCAGCGCCTCGGCCAGCCCCTTGGGCGTGGGCACCAGGAAGCGCGCGGGATGGACGAAGGCCCAGAGTTCCAGCAGGTCGAGGCCATTGAGATCGGGATAGCCCAGCCGCTGGCCGGTCAACGGTGCATTGAGCAGCAGCGTCGGCGTCTCGGCGGTGCGGGCAATGGCCTGCCCCTTGGCAACGCCCATGGTGCGGCTGCCTTCGCGCAGCCAGATGCCGCCATGGCTGGCATGGAGGGCGGGCAGGGCAGCAGGATCGATCACCCGCCCGGCTTAGGGCAAGGCGAACAAAAGGGAAACCGAAATGCGCCGATCAATTGGTCCGGCGGCCAAAACCCATGGGGCCGGAATAGGTGAAGGCGGGCGCAGCCGGTCGGGGCTGGAACGCCACCGGCGCGCGGCGGGCCAGGCGCGCCATTTCCAGCTGTTCGAACAACGGCCCTTCGGTCAGGATATAGGGGAAACGGATGCCCATCCGGTCCTCTTCCGACCAGCGCACCGTGCCGAACACGCTATAGCCATCAATATCCAGCTGACACTGGCTTCCGGTCGGCAGCGAACAGCCGACGACCTGCGCGCCGCCCGCGCTCAGATCGACGATCGTCCCTTCCAGGCTGTCGAGCACGGTCGTGATGGTGATCGCGATGTCGACGGGAATCCGTTCGCGGCTGCGGGGTGTCTGCATGGGAGCCTCCATATGACCAGACCATGGAGGAACAGGGTGAACAAAATCTAAATATGAAGCCCGGTTTAACGCGTTTTTGCCTCCAAAAGCCGTTCCCTTTCGCCCCTTGCGGCGGTAGGGGCTTTGGCATCATGACCATATCCGACATTCTCCGCACCGCCGCGAACGCGTCCAAGGCCTGGCCCTATGAGGAGGCGCGCAAGCTTCTCAAGCGTTACCCCAATGGCGCGCCGGAGAAAGGCCATATCCTGTTCGAGACCGGTTATGGCCCGTCGGGCCTGCCGCATATCGGCACCTTCAACGAAGTGCTGCGCACCACCATGGTCCGCAATGCCTTCCACGCGCTGTCGGACATCCCGACCCGGCTGGTGGCGTTCAGCGACGATCTGGACGGCTTCCGCAAGGTGCCGGACAATGTGCCGAACCAGGCGATGCTGGCCGACTATCTGGGCAAGCCGCTGACGCAGGTGCCTGATCCGTTCGAGAAATATGGAAGCTTCGCGCATCACAATAATGCGATGCTGCGCGAATTTCTCGACAGCTTCGGCTTCGACTATGAATTCGTGTCCGCGACCGAACGCTATCAGGCCGGCGCCTTCGACGAAGCGCTGCGCCAGGTGCTGCGCCGTTATCAGGCGATCATGGACATCATGCTGCCGACCCTGCGCAAGGAGCGGCAGGCAACCTATTCGCCGGTGCTGCCGATCAGCCCCAAGAGCGGCATCGTGCTGCAGGTTCCGGTCGAGGTGGTCGATGCCGAGGCTGGTATCGTTCGCTTCGTGGACACTTCCGTTCCTGGGGGCGAGACGATCGAACAGTCGATCCTGGGCGGCGGTGCCAAGCTGCAATGGAAGGTCGACTGGGCGATGCGCTGGTATGCGCTGGGCGTCGACTATGAAATGGCGGGCAAGGATCTGATAGATTCGGTCACCCAGTCATCGAAGATCTGCCGCGCGCTCGGTGGCCGCCCGCCCGAGGGCTTCAACTACGAGATGTTCCTCGACGAAAAGGGCGAGAAGATCTCCAAGTCCAAGGGCAATGGCCTCAGCCTCGAACAATGGCTGACCTATGGCCCGCAGGAAAGCCTGGCCTTCTACGCCTATCGCGAGCCCAAGAAGGCCAAGCAGCTGCACATGGGCGTGATCCCGCGTGCGGTCGACGAATATTGGCAGTTCCGCGGCAATTATCCCAAGCAGGCGATCGAGCAGCAGCTCGGCAATCCAGTCCATCATATCCATGATGGCAAGCTGCCGCAGGGCGAGCTGCCGGTGACCTTCGGCCTGCTGCTCAATCTGGTCGGCGTGATGGGCGATGCCAGCCGGGAACAGGTGTGGAGCTATCTCCAGAATTATGTCCCCGGCGCCAGCGCGGAAACCTATCCCGAACTGGACGCGCTGATCGGCCATGCACTGGCCTATCATCGCGATTTCGTCGCGCCGACGCTCCAGCGCCGGGCGCCGCACGCCAACGAAGCCGCCGCACTGCGCCAGCTGGACGAAGAACTGGCCGCCTTGCCGGCCGATGCCAGCGCGGAGGATATCCAGAATATCGTCTATGCCATCGGCAAGGATGAAGCCTTTGGCTTCGCCGAGCTGCGCGACTGGTTCAAGGCGCTCTACCAGACGCTGCTGGGCGCCGATCAGGGGCCGCGCATGGGCAGCTTCATCGCGCTCTATGGCATCGACAACAGCCGCAAGCTGATTGCGCAGGCGCTCGCCGCCTGATCGGAAAGAAGCGGGGGAACCATCGCGCGCGAGGGGCGTTTCGCGAACGGTCCACCCCCCTTTCGGACTGATGGCGTGCCTGGCACGGCATCGGCCGCGCCCGCCCGGAAACGGGGGGCGCGGCCAAGGGGGTAAAGAAAGGCCCCGGACATCGCTGTCCGGGGCCTTTTCTGTTTCGTCGTTCGGCTTACCAGAAGAAGCCGCGATGGACGGTCATCACCCGGCCGGTGCGCACATTCACCAGCATCACGTCATTATAGTGGCGGACCCAACGCTGATTGACGGCCGGACGGGGCAGGCGATAGCGATAGGGATCGGCGATATAATAGCGCGAGCTATAATAGGCCGGGCGAAGCTGGGCGCCGGCATTCCAGCGCGAATAGCGGAAGGGCGCATTCCAGTTGCCGGCGCGATAGACGTCGCGGTGGCTGCGGCGATAATCCTGCCAGTCTTCGCGCGCTTCCTGGCGGGAGTCGCGAACATCGCGACGGGCTTCGCGGACATCGCGGCGATCGCCATAGCGCTGGGCCGCGCGCAGGTCGCGCTGGTCTTCGCGCAGTCGCTGCTCGCTGCGGCGGGCTTCGCCATAGGACTGGGCGGAAGCGACGCTGGGGACGACGGTGGCCGCAAGAAGGCCAAGGATGATGATCTTGCGCATAATTCTACTCCCATCAATCTGGAGGCTCGGGGACGCTTCCAACCGCTTCAAGCGGGGCAGGTTCCCTTACCAACATGTTGAATATGGAGTGGATTCGCTGAACCGTCCGGGAACGGCGCTGTCAGGAACCAGTCATTTATGTCGCAAAGTGTAATGGCGCGCGACGTTCTGGGTCAGCGAACCCAGGGGCGTTCGCGAAACCATTTGGTCACGACATATTTGGTGCCCTGAGCCACCGGCCGGGCGGCGTGCAGGCTATAGGGGTTGGGCGCACCGTCGGGCTTCAGGTTGTTCCAGATCAGGATCATCCCCTCGATCGGCGGCACCATGAATTCGCAGCGCGGAAAATGGGTCTCGCCCCCGCCCTCGACCGGCGAGAGATAGATCATCGCCGTCCAGTTACGCTGGCCGCCGGTCTTGCGCATCTCGGGCCAATAGCTGGCATTGACCGGGAAATAGTCGCAATGGACCTTATATTCCTGGCCCTGGGTGTAACGCTGCCCCTGCAATGTCTCGCCATGGTCGGGCTCCAGCCCGGTCATCGCACAGATGCGGGCGCTGATCGCATGGACCAGCGGGTCTTCCCGGTCGAGATTGCAGCTATGGCTAGTGCGATAATCGGCATTTTCCCGGCCGGTGAACAGGGTAGAGGGCTGGGCACCAGCGTCGATGATCGCGCGCATCACCGCGCATTCTTCGTCGCCCAGGAAATCCTGCCGCCCATAGATTTCCAGATGGGGGCTGTCGATGCGGCTGACCAGCGGGTTGCGGTGCAGTTTCTCGCGCACCCGATCGCCGATCGCGGCGCGGGCGGGCGACGCGGTGCCGCCATTATCCACTATCTCGTTCATGCCGCCTCCCTGCCATTTCCGGCCGGCGCCGCGCAATGAAAAAGGGCCCGGTGCGGTGTCGCACCGGGCCCAGTGTCCTGAAGGCCAGTTCAGGAGGCTGTCACCAGAAGAAGTTGCGGATCACGTCGACGACATAGCCGTCGCGGATATCGACCAGCAGTGCGTCGTCATAATAGCGGATCCAGCGCATCGTGCCGTAGGCGGGCGGCAGGCGGTAATAATAGGGATCGTTCAGCCAGTAATTGCTGCCATAGAGCGGCCCCGACAGGAACACGCCGATCGAGAAGCTGCGATAGCCATAATTCCAGCCCGACGGCGCATAATAGCGGCCCATGCGGTAACGGTCGCCATAGCGGCTGCGATAGCCATACCAGTCATAGCGCCGGTCCTGGCGCCAGCCATTGTCCCAGCGGCGCTGGTCGGCCCAACGGGTGCGATCGTCATAGCGGCGGCCATCATTGTTCCAGTTGCCGGGATAGCCGGGGCGATCGTCGCGCCGGTCATTGTCGCTCCAGCGCCGATCGTCGGGGCGGCCGTCGCGATTGCGGTCATTCCAGTCACGACCGTTGCGATCGCGGTCCCAGACCTGCCGGTTCCAATCGGGGCGGGAATCCGGGCGGGCGTCGGGCCGGCGTCCATCGCCGCGCCCATCACCGCGTCCGTCCGGGCGGTCGGGTCGGGCGATCGGCTGCATGCCAGACCCCGGATTGGCGGGGCCGGGATTGCCGAGACGCTGCCAATTGCCATTGGGGCGATCGGGGCGCTGGTCGGGGCGCTGATCCGGGCGAGCAACCCGTTCCGGGCCGCCCTGCCAGCGCTGCGCGGGCGCCGCCATTTGCGGACGTCCGCCGCGATCGCCACCGCGATCACTGTTGCCCTGCCAGCGCGTGCTGCCCTGCGCGCCGCGCATGTCGCCGCCCCGGTTTCCGGGATTGCCGGCACCACGCTCGCCGCGCGGGCCGCCGCCATTGTCGTTGCGCTGGGCATAGGCCGGTGCCACGCCGCCCAGCAGCGTCGCACCCATCAGGCCGGCCAGCATCCATTTCCTCAGCATCGTTCCGATTCCTCGTGCGGGAACCATCTGTTCCCTTCATGCCGCATCTTTACGCGGATGGCGATGTCGCGATGCTGAACTCTTCTGTCAGCGATTTGAAAGATTCTGTCCCGGAACAATGGACAATCTCGATCATTCCATCCATCCCACCATCTTGCATCGGAAAAGCCCGGTAAATGGGCTGTTCGGCGCAAAGCTGATCCAGATCAGTGCAGTGCCGACAAACAACCTTTAGGACCAACGGGTGATAAGAACCGCCGATGCCGGCCGCATAAGACAGGCCCTGCGCGCCGCGACGATGGAGAGCCATCAACGGGTCGATGACCTGTTTTCCCATTTTTCGCTCGCTTCCGCGCCCGATTACCGGGCGTTCCTGCGTGCCCATGCCCGCGCGATCGCCGCGCTGGAGCCGGTCGCCCAGCCCGATTCGCCGCGCCTTGCGCTGATGGCGCAGGATCTGGCGGCCTTGGGGGAGGCCATGCCTGCGCCGCTGTCGATGCCGTCCACGGGCGGCGACGGCTTCCGCTGGGGCCTGCTCTATGCGCTCGAAGGATCGCGTCTGGGCGGCGCGATGCTTGCGCGCCAGGTCGCCCAGGATCTGCCCCGTGCCTATCTTTCCGCCGTTCATGGCAAGGGCGGCTGGGTCGCCTTCCAGCAGCAACTCGATGACGCAGCGGCTAAGGGCGATCAGGACTGGCTGGACGATGCGATCGCTGGCGCCCGGACGGCCTTCACTCTGTTCGAGGCGGGCGCGCGCGCCGAGCGGGAGGTCGCCTGTGACTGATGTGACCAGCCCGGAAGCCCAGGGCTTTACCGTCGACATCAATAATTGCGATCGCGAGCCGATCCATGTGCTCGGCACGGTCCAGCCCTTCGGCTTTCTTGTCGCCCTGACGGCCGACTGGCTGGTGTCGCGCGTCTCGACCAACAGTGCCGACCATATCGGCCTGGCGCCCGACCAGATGCTGGGCCAGCCGATCAGCGCGCTCTTCACCGCCGATGCGATCCACACGCTGCGCAACCGCATTACCCTGCTGCGTGGCCCCGATTCGGTGGAGCGGGTCTTCTCGCTGCCGCTGGTGGAGGGCGGTGCGCCGTTCGACGTGGCCGTCCATTTCTCCGGCCAACTGGTGGTGATCGAGGCAGAGCCTGCCGTGCCCGACGAGATGGAGGCCAGTTCCATGGTCCGCTCGATGGTCGCGCGGCTGGCGCAGGCGGATGGCATGACCGCCTTCCTGCGCGATGGTGCGCGCCAGGTGCGGGCGCTCACCGGTTTCGACCGGGTGATGGTCTATCGCTTTGCCGACAATGGCGATGGCGAGGTGGTGGCGGAGGCGCTGCGTCCCGGCATCGACAGTTTCTTCGGCCTGCATTATCCGGCCTCCGACATCCCGACGCAGGCGCGCGCGCTCTACATGCGCAACATCTTCCGGGTGATCGCCGACATCAACGCGCCGCCGGTGCCGGTTATCCCGGCGCTCGATCCCGCCGGCGCCGCGCTCGACATGTCGCTCTGCGTCACCCGCGCGGTGTCGCCGATCCATATCGAATATCTGCGCAACATGGGGGTGGGGGCTTCGCTCTCCATCTCGATCATCGTTGATGGCAAGCTGTGGGGCCTGTTCGCCTGCCACCATTATGCGCCGCGCCTGCCCAGCTTCGCGCAGCGCAGTGCCGCCGAACTGTTCGGCCAGATCTTCTCGATGATGCTGGAAGGCCGCGAGCGGGCGGAAACGGCGAGCTATGAGGGCAAGGCCCGCCAGGTCGCCGACCGGCTGCTCTCCGCGGTGGCGCAGGATCATGACCTGATGTCCAACGCCCGCTGGCTGGGCGACATCATCTTCGACACGATTCCCGCCGATGGCGTGGGCATCTATATCGACGGGCAGATGACGCTGTCGGGCCTGACCCCGGACGAGCCGTCCTTCGCCGCGATCGTGTCGATGCTCAATCGGACGGCCGCCAGCCAGGTCTATACCACCGACAGCATCGCCCGCATCATGCCGGAAGCGCTGGCCCATGCCGATCGCGCCGCCGGCTTGCTCGCCATTCCGATCTCGCGCCGGCCGCGCGACTATGTCGTGCTGTTCCGCGCCGAACAGCTGCGCTCGGTCCGTTGGGCCGGCAAGCAGGACAAGCATATCGAATATGGCCCCAACGGCCCGCGCCTGACCCCGCGCAAGAGTTTCGAGGAATGGTCGGAACTGGTGAAGGGCACGGCCGTCGCTTTCATGCCAGCCGAACTGCGCGTCGCCGAAGCGCTGCGCACGGCGCTGCTGGAAGTCATCCTGCGCCTGTCCGATTCCGCTGACGAGGAACGGCAACGCGCGCATGAGAAGCAGGAATTGCTGATCGCGGAACTCAACCATCGCGTCCGCAACATCCTCGCGCTGATCCGTGGCCTGATTTCCCAGACTCGCGACAGCGCCATGTCGGTCGACCAGTTCATAGGCACGCTGGAAAGCCGCGTCCATGCGCTGGCCCGCGCCCATGACCAGATCACCGCCGATCGCTGGGCGCCCGCGCGCCTCTATGACCTGATCGAGGTGGAGGCTGGCGCCTATCTCGGCGACCGGCGTGACCGGGTGAAGCTGACCGGTCCCAATGTGCTGCTGACCCCCGCCGCCTTCACCGTGCTGGCGCTCGTCATCCACGAACTGCTGACCAATGCCGCCAAATATGGCGCGCTGTCGGACAATGGATCGGTCGCGATCGACTGGCATGTCGACGCCGAGGGCAGCCTGCTGCTCCACTGGCTGGAAAGCGGCGGCCCGGCGGTCGTCGCGCCCTCGCGCCGGGGCTTTGGCTCGACCGTGATCGAGCGTTCCATTCCCTATGATCTGGATGGCCGGGCGGAGGTCAATTATCGACTGGCGGGGCTGGAGGCGCGCTTCTGCATTCCCTCCGCCCATGTCGCCTCGATCCTGCCCGACGTGGCCGGCACCGATCGCGCCAAGCCGGCGCCCGCTCCCTCGCCGCATCTGCTCAAGGGGCGACAGATTTTGCTGGTCGAGGATAATATGATCATCGCCATGGATGGCGAGGATGCGCTGCGCGACCTCGGCGCGCAGGTGGTGACTGCCGCCAGCATCGGCCGCGCGCATGAGGCGATCGCGCTCCATCCGGTCGACCTCGCCGTGCTGGACTTCAATCTGGGCAATGAAACCAGCCTGCCGATAGCCGACATGCTGGCGGAACGCGGCGTGCCCTTCCTGTTCGCCACCGGCTATGGCGACGGGCTCGACCTGCCGGATCGCTTCAGCGACGTCATCCTGCTCAAGAAACCCTATTCTGGCGCGACCCTGGCCCAGGCGATCGCCCCGATGCTGGCCAGGGGCTGACAGGAAACAATCGGTTTCCGCCTGGCGCGTTGCGCGGGCGGCGCCGACATCCGATCTAGGCGGGCATGAAACAGCCTGCCTTGTTCATCCCCCATGGCGGTGGTCCCTGCTTCTTCATGGACCCCGCCGATCCCCAGCACCCGCACAGTGACGCCATGTGGCAGCCGATGCAGGATTATCTCGCCGGCCTGATCGCCGACCTGCCGGAACGGCCGCGCGCAATCCTGCTGGTGTCGGGCCATTGGGAAACGCCCGGTTTCACCGTCCATGACGGTAGCCAGCCGCCCTTGCTGTTCGACTATTTCGGCTTCCCGCCGCATACCTATCAGCTCCGCTGGGACGCGCCGGGCGCACCCGCGCTTGCCGATCGTGCGGCCGAACTGCTGGAACAGGCCGGCTTTCCCACAGCGCGCGAATCCGAACGAGGCTGGGACCATGGTGTCTTCATCCCGATGAAGGTCGCGCTGCCCGATGCCGATATTCCGGTCGCCCAATTGTCGCTGCGCCGTGATCTTGATCCCGCCGCTCATATCGCCGCCGGTCGCGCACTGGCGCCGCTGCGCGACGAAGGCGTGCTGATTGTCGGATCGGGCATGAGCTTCCACAATCTGCGCGTGCGCGGCGCGATGGCGACGGCGCCCTCGCGCGAATGGGACGATGCGCTGCGCGATGCGGTGACCGATCCCGATCCGGCTCGCCGGGCGGCGCGCGTCGCCGCCTGGGATCATCTGCCCCATGCCCGCTTCGCCCATCCGCGCGAGGAGCATCTGCTGCCGCTGATGGTGGCGCTGGGGGCCGGCGGCGAGGACGCCGCCATCTGTGCCCATCGCAGCACGGTGCTGGGCTGGACGGTTTCGGGCTATCGTTTCGGTTAAGGCCGATATTTACGGCTTGCGCAGCGCCGGCACGGTGCGCACCGCCTCGTCCGGCGCGATGCCGGGCGGGGGCGCGGCCTGGATCGGGCCATCCCCGGCCTGGTCCTCGCCGCGCATGATCCGGCCGGCGCGCTTGATCGCACCGCGCAGCCGGGGATAGACGCCACAGCGACAGATATTGGTGATCGCCGCATCGATCTCCGCATCGGTCGGGTCGTTGGTCCGCCGCAGCAATACCGATGCCGCCATGATGATGCCGGACATGCAGTAACCGCATTGGGAGACATTCTCGGCCGCGAACGCCTGTTGCAGGGGATGGCCGCGATCGGGCGACAGCGCCTCGATCGTCGTGACGAACCGGCCCTCGGTCTTGCCGATCGTCACCTGGCAGGACCGCACCGCCTCGCCGTCGATATCCACGGTGCAGGCGCCGCAATCGCCGGTGCCGCAGCCATATTTGGTCCCCGTCAGGTTCGACGCGTCGCGCAGCGCCCACAGCAGGGGCGTTTCGGGATCCATCCGATATTGCACCGGCCGGTCGTTGACGGTGAAGCGCGTCATGCCGCCTCTTCCTCCTCCACCTTGTGGTAGAGCACCTCGTTGCGGATATGGATGGTGCGTGACGCCAGGCGGATTTCCTGGATGAAGGTGCCGAAGGCGGCGGCCTGCAGCACCATCGCCAGGCTGAACAGGATCGCCACCGGCGTGCCCAGATGGGCGTTGAACAGATTGCCCGCGAACAGCAGGATGACGACCAGACAGACCGCGCAGGCCGATGCCACCGACAGGAAGATCGCGCCATTGACCACGCTCATGCGCCGGTCGAGCACGCGGATCTCGCTCACCATCCGGTCATGCTCCTTGCCGCGCGTGCTCAGCACCCATTCCTCGACCGCACGGGCGCGATCGATGATGCGGGCCAAGCGGCTGACGCAGACATTCAGGAACGCGCCGATACCGGCGAGCAGGAAGACGGGGGCAAGCGCCAGCTGGATCGTCTGGGCGACCTGGCTGACCTGCGGAAGGGGGATCATCGACTTGGTCCTCTCATCCCTCGCTTCTATCCTTGATCGCGGGCCAAGGGGCAAGGGGGCCTAAAGCAAACGCCGCCGGACAAACCAATGTCCGACGGCGATCATGGTCATGTTTCGGGCGCGCAACGCGCGTGAAGGTCAGGCAGCGCCCTTCGACGAGGGCGTGTTGACGCCCATCGACTTAAGATACTGCTTGATGTTGCGCGCCGCCTGGCGGAGCCGCTGCTCATTCTCGACCATGGCGATGCGGACATAGCCTTCGCCATCCTCGCCATAGCCCACGCCCGGCGCCACCGCGACCTTGGCATGGGTCAGCAACTGCTTGGAAAATTCCAGGCTCCCCATGTCCTTGAGCGCGGGGGGCAGCGGCGCCCAGGCGAACATCGACGCGCGCGGCGCGGGAATGTCCCAACCAGCGCGGGAAAAGCTCTCGACCATCACGTCGCGGCGCTTGTGATAGAGTTCGCGATTCTTGGCGACGATGTCCTGCGGGCCGTTGAGCGCGGCGCAGGCGGCCGCCTGGATCGGCGTGAAGGCGCCATAGTCGAGATAGGATTTCACCCGGCTCATCGCCGCGATCAGCTGCTTGTTGCCGACCGCAAAGCCGATGCGCCAGCCGGCCATCGAATAGGTCTTGGACAGGGACGTGAACTCGATCGCGACATCCTTGGCGCCCGGCACCTGCAGGATGGAAGGCGTCGGATTGCCGTCATAATAAAGCTCGGAATAAGCGAGGTCGCTCAGCACCCAGACCTTGTTCTCCTTCGCCCAGGCGACGAGCCGTTCATAGAAGGCCAGGTCCACCGTCTCCGCCGTCGGGTTGGACGGATAATTGACCACCAGGATCGACGGGCGCGGCACGGTGAAGGCCATGGCGCGGTCGAGCGCGCGGAAATAATTCTCGTCCGGCGTCGTCGGCACCGACCGGATGGTGGCGCCCGCAATGATGAAGCCGAACATGTGGATCGGGTAGCTGGGGTTGGGCGCCAGCACCACGTCGCCCGGCGCGGTGATCGCGGTGGCGAGGCTGGCGAGGCCTTCCTTCGACCCCATGGTCACGACGACTTCGGTTTCCGGGTCGACGTCGACGCCGAAACGGCGGCCATAATAATTGGCCTGCGCCTTGCGGAGGCCCGGAATCCCCTTGGACTGGGAATAGCCATGGGCGTCCGGCTTGCTGGCGACTTCGACCAGCTTGGCGATGACATGATCGGGCGGCGGCAGGTCGGGATTGCCCATGCCCAGGTCGATAATATCCTCTCCCGCGGCGCGGGCTGCGGCTCGCATCGCGTTCACTTCGGCGATGACATAGGGCGGCAGGCGCTTCATGCGGTAGAATTCTTCGGACATTATAGGGGCTTTCCTGAAAGCTCTCGGTAAGGAATAGTGCGTGGCACGCATTCGGCGTGTCACAATCTGGCTATAACCCGCCAGGCTGCGGCGCGCCAGTGAAAGCGGCTGATATCGGCAATGCCAGGAGGAGGAAGGTGGCCATGGAAACGCAGGATGTCCTGGAGCCCCATCTCCCGACCCTGGCGGAGATGCAGAAATGGACCCAGGTGCTGGGCCGCGCGCAGCAATTGATGCTGGAACAGGCGGCGGGTGCGACCGGCCGGGTGCTGCCCTTCGATCCCGAGACCGTCGCCCGCATCCAGACCAGCTTTGCCGATGAAGGGCTGGCGCTATGGCAGCGCTTTCTTGATTCTGGCGGCCTGCTGCGCGACCAGCCCGATCCGCCGCCGGCCGACAGCCCGGCTGCGCGCAAGGACCGGCGCTTTGCCGATCCCGCCTGGACGACCCATCCCTTCTACGACCTGATCCGGCAAAGCTATTTGCTGATCTCCGATTATCTGATGAACCTGGCCGATGCGGTCGACGGCGTCGATCCCAAGGCGAAGGCCAAGCTGCGCTTTGCCACCACCGGCATGCTCGACGCGATGGCGCCGTCCAACTTTCCGCTGATGAATCCGACGGTCGTTGAAAAGACGATCCAGAGCGGCGGCGAGAATCTGGTGAAGGGCCTCCAGCATATGCTGGCCGATATGGAGAAGGGCCAGCTTACCCATACCGACGGCACCCAGTTCGAACTAGGGCGCAACATCGCCGCGACGCCGGGCAAGGTGGTTCACGAAACCCCGCTCTACCAGCTCATCCATTATGCGCCCTCGACGCCCAGGGTGCTGGCGACGCCGCTCATCATCTTCCCGCCCTGGATCAACCGCTTCTACATTCTCGATCTCTCGCCCGAAAAAAGCTTCGTCAAATGGGCGGTGGATCAGGGGATCAGCGTCTTCCTCGTCTCGTGGAAATCGGCCGACGCCTCGATGAAGGACATGGTCTGGGACGACTATATCCTCAATGGCCAGGTCGACGCGATCGACACGGTGCGCGACCTGCTCAACGTGCCCAGCGTCCACACCATCGGCTATTGTGTGGCGGGCACGACGCTGGCCGCCACGCTGGCGTTGCTGGCGGCGCGGGGCGAAGCCGACAAGGTGGCGAGCGCGACCTTCTTCACGGCGCAGGTCGATTTCAGCGCGGCCGGCGACCTCACCCTGTTCGTCGATGACGAGCAGATGAAACTGGTCGACCGTCTCTCCTCCAGCGGCTTCCTCGACGGGCGCTACATGGCGGCGACCTTCAACCTGCTGCGCGGGCGCGACCTCATCTGGAACTATGTCGTCAACAACTACCTGCTCGGCATGGACTATCCGCCCTTCGACCTGCTCTACTGGAATGGCGACACCACCAACCTGCCGGCGCGCTGGCATCGCGACTATCTGACCCAGCTCTATCGCGACAATATGCTGGTGGTGCCCGGCGCGATCAGCGTCGCGGGCACGCCGATCGACCTGACGCAGATCCACACCCCGGCCTATGTCCAGGCCGGCAGGGAGGATCATATCGCCCCGCTTGAAAGCGTGTGGAAACTGACCGAGCATCTCGCCGGGCCGGTGCGCTTCCTGCTGGCAGGCTCGGGCCATATCGCCGGCGTCATCAACCCGCCGGTCGCGCAGAAATATCAATATTGGACCGCTGACGCGCCGCAGCCGACGCTGGATGATTTTGTTGCGGCTGCGCGCGAGACCAAGGGCAGCTGGTGGCCGGACTGGGCCGAATGGCTGCGCGGCATCGATTCGCGCGAAGTGGCTGTCCGCGGCGCGCGCAGGCCGGGCGGCGGCAAGCTTCGGGCAATAGAAGATGCGCCCGGACGTTACGTAAAAGCCCGGTAGAGGCGCGGATTTCAGCCATTCCCCATTGGCCGCCGATCAGTGCCGAAACATCAATATGTCTGATTTGTTGCACTGCACAATGGGCTTGTAATCCTTTGGGATAAGGCTTATTGTGCAGTGCAACAAACGGAGGATGGTCGATGGCCGTTACCCCTAAGTCTGCGCGTGCCAAGCCGGTCGCGAAAAGCGGTTCCGCAACCTTGTCTGCCAGTGAGGCACTCAAGGCGGCTGAGTCCGCCCTGGGTGAAAAGCCCGCGCCCAAAAAGCCTGTCCCGCGCAAACCCGTCGCCAAGGCTGCTCCGGCAAAGGCGTCCGCGCCCAAGCCGATAGCAAAGAAGCCGGCGTCGGTCGCTGCTGCTGCTAAAGCCCCTGCTGCGGAACCGGCACCCGTTGCCGATCCGGTGGCGGTGGTCGCGGCGACGACGGCGGTGGATGCCGCACCCGAACCGATTGTTGAAGATGTTGAGGCGGTAGTGGCTCCGGAGCCTGTGTCCGCCCCGAAGACCAAAGCGAAGACGCTGCCTGCCACGGAAGGAACATTGATCATGAACGATATCCTCGAAACCGGTAAGAAGTTCGCCGAAGATACCAAGGCCAAGATGGAAACGGCCTATGCCGACCTGAACGAGAAGGCGAAGGCCGGTGTCGAAAAGTCGACCAAGGCGATGGAAGAGCTGAGCGACATCGCCAAGGGCAATGTCGAAGCGCTGGTGGAATCGGGCAAGATCGCGGCCAAGGGCTTCGAGACGCTGGGCCAGGAAGCCGTCGACTACAGCCGCAAGAGCTTCGAGAAGGCGACTGCCTCGATCAAGAGCTTCTCGACCGCCAAGACCCCGACCGAATTCTTCCAGCTGCAGAGCCAGTTCCTGTCGAGCAGCTTCGACGAGTTCACCAAGGAAGCGGCCAAGAGCAGCGAAGCCTTCATGAAGCTGGCCGGCGACATCAGCCAGCCGCTGACCGCGCGCGTGACCCTGGTCACCGACAAGGTGAAGTCGCTCGCCGCCTGAGGCGGGCTGATTTTACAGCCGAATTTCCGGGCCGATATCCGGCCGGGATGACGAACGAGGGCGGTGCTCCGGTCGGAGCATCGCCCTTTTTCTCGCCGGGGAAACGTGGTTACGCAGCGATGGCATGCGGTCGGCCCCCTTGCCTTGGCAGGACAAATCGCCATATTCTTCTGCATCATGAACCATCTCTTCAACGCATCGGCAGGCGCGCCCTTCAGGGCCGGTCCGGATCAGGACGATACGGGCGACAATGACCCGAACATCGGCGTCGCCACGCGTACCCGCACCCGCACCAAGAAGCCGTCGCTCTACAAGGTGCTGATGCTGAATGACGATTACACCCCGATGGAGTTCGTCGTGCATGTCCTTCAGCATTTCTTCCGCATGGACATGGAGGAAGCGACGCGGGTGATGCTGCACGTCCATCAGCGCGGCGTCGGCGTGTGCGGCATCTTCAGCTATGAAGTGGCCGAGACCAAGGTGAACCAGGTGATGGATTTCGCCCGGCAAAACCAGCATCCGCTGCAATGCACGCTGGAAAAGGCCTGACATTGTCGGGAGGGCGCGCGCCCTTAACCTTTTCTTGGCCAGTGTAGCGCCTCTATTTCAATCGATTACATGATTGAAATACAATGTTTTTTCAGACTTATTCGGCATGAATGGTCCCGCTAAACGAAGTGGGGACTTCCAGCATGACGACTATCAGCAGTTACAACAACATGACCATGCCGCCATCGCCGCGCATGTCGATGACCAATCGCATCGACGCCGCGGTGGAGACCGGCTCCATCTCGGAGACGGATGGCGACGCGCTCGAAACCGCGCTCGATTCCATCGATTCCGCGCTCAGCAGCTCCGCCAGTTCGGGCAGTTCACGGCTCGATCCGTCTTCGATGAAGGATCGGATCGATTCCCTGATCGATGATCAGGTATCGGCCGGCACCCTGACCGAGGATCAGGCGGCGCAGTTGCAGAGCCTCTTTGCCCAGGGACCGGGCGGCGCGGGGGCGTCGTCCGATGGCGAAGACAGTATGAGCATCGACGGCCTGGCCGCCATGGACGGGATGCAGGGGCCGCAGGGCATGCGCGGCCCACCGCCGCCGCGCCCGGTCGAGGACAGCAGCGATGACGACAGCACGACCAGCGAGACGAGCGCGACCAGCGCCACCGATCAGTTGGATTCGATCATCGCCTTCCTCGAAAATCTCCGCTCCAGCCTCAGCCAGTCGCTCTACGGATCGACCAGCAGCGCCACGAGCAGCAGCAATAGCGGTCTGGTGGTCGACAGCCTCGCCTGACGGCGCGCCCTTCTGACGAGCGCGGGGGCTCGCAGACATCCGGCCGGCACCATGGGCTATCGCGCATGGGGCTGGCCGGATGAATTTTCACGATCTTGCCTTCGTTAATATCGGGGGCAGCATTTTGCCGCTAGAACGGCGGCGTGACGCAGGAGACGGCCCCTTTCATCCACGACCTTGCCGTGATCGGCGGCGGGGTGAACGGGTGCGGCATCGCGCGCGATGCGGCGGGGCGGGGGGCCAGCGTGTTGCTGCTCGAACGGGGCGACCTGGCACAGGGCACCTCCTCGGCCTCGACCAAGCTCATCCATGGCGGGCTGCGCTATCTGGAACATCGGGCCTTCGGCCTGGTCCGCGAATCCCTGGCTGAACGGGAAAGGCTGTGGCGCATCGCGCCGCACATCATCCAGCCGATGCGTTTCGTCCTGCCCTGGGTCGAGGGGCTGCGCCCGCGCTGGCTGCTGCGCTTCGGCCTCTTCCTCTACGATCATATTGGTGGTCGCCGCGCCCTGCTGGCGACGGAGGCGATCGACCTGCGCCAGCATGTCGCCGGCGCGCCGCTGCGGGCGGGGTTCGGCCCTGCCTATGTCTATTCGGACGGCTGGGTCGACGACGCCCGCCTGGTCATCCTCAATGCCCGCGACGCCGCCGATCATGGCGCGGATATCCGCCCCCGCATGCAGGTGCTGCGGCTGGAGCAGGCCGGCGATCATTGGCGCATCCATGCGCGCGATGCGGCCGGGCAGGCGCAGACCTTCCATGCGCGGGTCGTGGTCAATGCCACTGGTCCCGCCGTGCTCGACCTGCTGGATCGGGCTGATCGCCGCGCCGATCGGCTCATCCGGCTGGTGCGCGGATCGCATATCGTCGTGCCGCGCCTGTTCGACCATGGCATGGCCTATTTCTTCCAGCTGCCCGACGGCCGCATCTTCTTCGCCATCCCCTATCAGCATCTCTATACGCTGATCGGCACCACCGACCGCGATCATCAGGATGGCGTCGATCCGATCGAGGCCAGTGCCGAGGAAATCGCCTATCTGTGCGAGGGCGCGAACCGCTATTTCGCCCGGTCGATCAGCCCCGCCGATGTCGTCTGGGCCTTTGCCGGCGTCCGGCCGCTGATCGACGATGGATCGGCCCGGCCGGAATCGGCGACGCGCGGCTATCATCTCGATCTTGATCGGGAGGAGGGCGCGCCGCCACTGCTCAGCATCTATGGCGGCAAGATCACCACCTATCGCCATCTCGCGGCCGATGCG
The DNA here is from genome assembly GCF_003711185.1 of Sphingobium sp. LF-16. NCBI lineage: Bacteria > Pseudomonadati > Pseudomonadota > Alphaproteobacteria > Sphingomonadales > Sphingobiaceae > Sphingobium > Sphingobium sp. LF-16. Next base: position 4,362,267 of record NZ_CP029335.1, read on the forward strand.
ATCGCCCTGCTGAAGCCGCTCGTGCCTGCGCTGGCGGGTGATGACTGGACGGCGGACGCGCCGCTCCCCGGCGGCGATTTCCCGATGACCGGCCTGGCCGATCTCGTCGCCGCGCTGGCCGGCGACTACCCCTTTCTCGATCTCGACACGGCCGAACGGATCGGCTGCGCCTATGGCACCCGTGCCCGCGACTGGCTGGGCGCGGCGCGCGACTGGTCGGACCTGGGCCGGGATTTCGGCCATGGCCTGACCGAAGCGGAACTCTGCTACCTGCTCGCGCGCGAATGGGCACAGACCAGTGAGGATATTCTCTGGCGCCGGACCAAATTGGGCCTGCGCTTCGACGCCGCGCAACTGGCCGCGCTCGATGCTTGGCTTGAGGAGAGGGCATGACCGACCGCTATCTGCTGGTGCTGGACGAGGGGACCACCTCGACCCGCGCGATGCTCTATGCCCCCGACGGCTGCCGCATCGCGATGGCGCAGGCGGAACTGACCCAATATTATCCACAGCCCGGCTGGGTCGAGCATGACGCCGCCGAAATCTGGACCCGCACGCGCGATTGCACCCGTCAGATGGTGGATCGGGCGGGTGGCGCCGACCGGATCGCGGCCATCGGCATCACCAACCAGCGCGAGACTGTGGTCGCCTGGGACCGGCGCACCGGCGAACCGCTGGCGCCCGCCATCGTCTGGCAGGATCGGCGCACGGCGGCGCAATGCACGGCGCTGCGTGAGGCCGGCCATGAAGCGATGCTGCAACAGCGCACCGGTCTCGTCGTCGATCCCTATTTTTCTGCCAGCAAGATGCGCTGGCTGATCGATCATGTGCCGGCCGTGGCGCAGGCGGGGGATAGGCTGGCGCTCGGCACGATCGAAAGCTGGCTGGTATGGAAACTGACCGCTGGCCTGCATGTCAGCGACGCCAGCAATGCCAGCCGCACCCAGCTGGTGGCGCTCGACGGCACCGATTGGGATCCGGCCTTGTGCGACCTGTTCGGCGTGCCCCGCGCGGCGCTGCCCGAAATCGTCGACAATGCCGGCACCTTTGGCGACACGCTGGCAGAGCTGTTCGGCGGCGCCATCCCGATCCGCGGACTGGCCGGCGATCAGCAGGCGGCCAGCATCGGTCAGGCCTGCCTGACGCCCGGCGATGCCAAGGCGACCCTGGGCACCGGCGCCTTCATCCTCGCCAATATGGGCGCGCAGATGCCGGCCTCGCGCCATCGCCTGCTCGGCACCCTGCTCTACCGGATCGGCGGCCAACGCATCTATGCGCTCGAAGGATCGATCTTCATCGCCGGCAATCTCATCAAATGGCTGCGCGATCAGCTCGGCCTGATCGGATCGGCGGCGGAGACGGAGGCACTGGCTCGCTCCGTGCCCGACAGCGGCGGCGTGCTGATGCTGCCGGCGCTGGCGGGGCTGGGTGCGCCGCACTGGCGGCCCGATGTGAACGGCGTCATCGCCGGCCTCACCCAGGGATCGACCCGCGCGCACATCGTCCGCGCCGCGCTCGAATCCCTTTCGCACCAATTGTCCGATCTCGCCACCGCCTTCGCCGCTGACGGCGCGCCCTGGCGCCAGCTGCGGATCGATGGCGGCATGAGCGTCAATGACTGGATCGCCCAGGATATCGCTGATATGCTCGATGTCAGTGTGGACCGTCCGGCGGATGTGGAAACCACGGCGCTGGGTGCGGCCATGCTGGCAGGGCTGGGGGCTGGATTGTTCCGCTCCCTGGACGAGGCCGCGACGATGGCAGGGAAGACGACTCGATTTGATCCGGCAATGCTGCCGCAGCCGCGCGATGCGCGACTGTCGGCATGGCACCGCCTGCGCGATCGGGCGCTGACCGCCTGACTCGGGCGATCTTCAGATTGACCGTAAAAATCGATCACCCAATCCGATTTAATCAGTTTTTCTGAAACTTCGCGGGGCCTTAGCCTGTTCTCATCCAAAGTTGAGGAGGACGATATGGTCGATAAGCCAGTGATGACGACGAGCGCGGGTGCGCCGATTGCCGATAACCAGAACAGCCTGAGCGCAGGCCCGCGCGGGCCGCTGCTGCTCCAGGATTATCAGCTGCTCGAAAAGCTGGCGCACCAGAATCGCGAACGCATCCCCGAACGTGTCGTCCATGCCAAGGGCTGGGGCGCCTATGGCACGCTGACGATCACTGGCGATATTTCCAAATATACCAAGGCGAAGGCGCTCCAGCCGGGTGCGCAGACGCCGATGATCCTGCGCTTCTCAACCGTGGCCGGCGAATTGGGCGCGGCCGATGCCGAGCGCGACGTGCGCGGCTTTGCGATGAAATTCTATACGCCCGAAGGCAATTGGGATCTGGTCGGCAACAACACGCCGGTCTTCTTCGTGCGCGATCCGCTGAAATTCCCTGATTTCATCCACACGCAGAAGCGCCATCCGCGCACCAATTTGCGCTCGCCCACGGCGATGTGGGACTTCTGGTCGTTGTCGCCGGAATCGCTGCACCAGGTGACGATCCTGATGTCGGATCGCGGCCTGCCGACCGATGTGCGCCACATCAACGGCTATGGCAGCCACACTTTCAGCTTCATCAACGACGCCGGCGAGCGCTTCTGGGTGAAGTTCCACTTCAAGACGATGCAGGGCCATCGCCACTGGACCAACGAGGAAGCGGCGGATGTCGTCGGCCGCACCCGCGAATCCACGCAGGAGGATCTGTTCGAGGCGATCGAGAAGGGCGACTTCCCCAAATGGAAGATGCAGGTCCAGATCATGCCGGAACTGGATGCGGACAAGACGCCCTATAATCCGTTCGACCTCACCAAGGTCTGGCCGCATGCCGATTATCCGCCCGTCGACGTCGGCGTGCTGGAGCTGAACCGCAACGCCGACAATTATTTCGCGGAGATCGAGCAGGCAGCCTTCTCGCCGTCCAACATCGTGCCGGGCATCGGCTTCTCGCCCGACAAGATGCTCCAGGCGCGCATCTTCTCCTATGCCGACGCGCACCGGCATCGGATCGGCACCCATTATGAGGCGCTGCCGGTCAACGCCCCCAAATGCCCGGTGCATCATTATCATAAGGACGGGGCGATGCGCTTCTTCCCGAACAATCCGAACCCGGCCGCCTATTATGAGCCCAACAGCTTTGGCGGCCCGGTCGAGGATCAGCGCTTCATGGAGCCGCCGCTGAAGATTTCGGGCGATGCCGACCGCTATAATCATCGCGAAGGCAATGATGATTTCGGCCAGCCGCGCGCGCTGTTCAACCTGTTCGACGATGCGCAGAAGGCGCGTCTCTTCGCCAATATCGCCGCCGCCATGGGCGATATCCCGGATGAGATCGAGGAACGCCAGTGCAAGCTCTTCGATCAGGTTCATCCCGACTATGGCGCGGGCGTGCGTCAGGCACGGGCCACGATCAAGGATCGCAATCCGTCGATTTCGGCTCCGACCGATGCGCTGTTGGCTGACGCATCCAGTTGAATAGACTTGTAATATTGTAAAAACAGGCCCCGATGATGGTCACCGGGGCCTGTTTTCATCTATTCGCTGTGAAATAGTCGGCGGCATAGGAATATATATTAACATTGTCCGCTTAACCCGGATGGGAACATGACGCGGCCCGCCCTTCGCCATATTTCCCTGAAAATGTCGGTATTTACCGGCCTGCTTTACTTCGCGGTCGCGTCGCTTGCTTTGCTGACCTCGCGATTCGAAGGTGGTTTGGCCTTCATCTGGGGCGCCAATGCCCTGCTGATGGCGGAAATGATGACCGCGCGTATGCGCGCCTGGCCGCGCCTCATCCTCTCCTGCATGGTCGCCAGCACGATGGCGACGGCGCTGCTCGGCATTGGCGCATTGGCGGCGGCGCCGATGGCTATCCTCAATGTCGGGGAGGCGCTGGTGGTCGCCTATATCTGCCGCCGGCTTGGCGTCGGGCGACAGATCGCCGCATCGATGCGCGAATTGTCCATCTTCATCTTCGCGCTGGCGGGCGTCGCCAATGTGCTTGCCGCTATCGGTGCCGGGCTGGTGGTCTCCATTTTGCTGGGTGGTGATTTTCCCCATATCTGGCTGCAATGGTATAGCGGCCATGTGCTGGGCGGCCTCATCTGCACGCCGCTGCTGCTGATCCTGCTGCAGGGCGAGGTGAGCCGCTGGGCGCGCCAGGCCCGGCCGATCGAGCGGCTGGAGGCGTTCGGCCTGCTGTCCGCCTTTGCCCTGTGCGCCTGGTGGATCTTCTATCGCGTCGATTATCCCATGCTGTTCGCCTCGCTCCTGCCGCTGGTGCTGATCGCCTTCCGCACCGGCTATGCAGGGTCGGCGGCGGCGATCGTCATCCTCGCCCTGATCGGCGGCACGGCGACCATGACCGGCCATGGACCGCTCCGTCTGGTCGCGGCCAGCATTCCCGAACGCATCCAGTTCTTCCAATTCTATCTCGCGCTCAGCTTCCTGCTGTCCGTCCCCGTGGCGGCCGAACTCAACAGCCGTCGCCGCCTGATCCGCATGCTGCGCGACAGCGAGGCGCGCTATCGCGCCTTTGCCGAACATAGCGGCGACGGCGTGGTCAATCTCAGCATCGACGGCATCATCCAATATGTCTCGCCTTCGGCCGTCGACCAGATCGGCATCGATGCAGACCGACTGCTGGGCCAGCCGGCCGTCGACCTGATCGACCCGGAATATCGGCCCTTCGCAATCGTCACCCATCGCCGCGCGCTCGCCCATCCGGGGGAGGCGCATGCGGTCGAATTTCGCCCCAACCGGCCGGACAATGATTTCGACTGGTACGAGATGCTGGTCCGCGCCGTGCTGGACGAGCAGGGGCGGGCGATCGGGGTCATCAGCACGGTGCGCGACATTTCCCGCCACAAGGCGCGCCAGCGAGCGCTGCACCAGGCCGCGGCGCAGGATGCCCTGACCGGTGCCGACAGCCGCCGCGCATTGCAGGAAAAGCTGGACGACCAGATCGCCCGCGTCGCGGCCGGCGGACAGGCCTGCCTGCTGCTGATCGACATCGACCATTTTAAGTCGGTCAATGACCGCCATGGCCATGCCGCTGGCGACCGGGTGCTGGTGGGCTTTGTCGAGCGGCTGCGCCAGGCGCTGCGTGGCACCGGCAGCATCGGGCGCCTGGGCGGCGAGGAATTTGCCGTGCTGCTGCCCGATGTCGATCTGGAACGGGCCGAGCGCATCTGCGAGCATCTGCGCACCCGCGTCGGGGTGCGGTCTTTCCCGCTCGGCAATGGCGAGGATATCGCCATCACCTTCAGCGCTGGCCTTGTCGAACTGGACGGCAGCGCCAGCGCCGCGACCCTGATGGAGGCGGCGGACAAGGCGCTCTATGCCGCCAAGGGCAGCGGCCGCAACTGTCTGCGCTTCGCCGCCTGACGGTCCGGCGGAACGGGAGCGTCTTTCCCGCCGGAAAAATCGGTGATGTTATGTTGTAACTTATGCCGGTCTCGACTATGTAGCACGCACCATGCTGCTCAGCTTCCGTCACGCCCTGGAATCCGGACGCCTCGATCGCCTTGCGATGGCGCTTTCGGGCCTGTGCGTCGCGCATTGTTTCCTGACCGCAGTGGTGCTGGGCCTGCTGGCATCGGCCGGCGGCATTTTCGACAGTCCGATCTTCCATGAAGCGGGGCTGGCGCTCGCCATCCTGATGGGCGCGATCGCGCTCGGCCATGGCGCGCTGGTCCATCGTTTCATGATGCCCGCCGCGATCGGTTCGCTGGGCCTTGGCATCATGGCCGGCGCGCTGACCATGGACCATGGCTGGCAGGAAAGCGCCTATACGCTGCTTGGCGTCGCCATTCTCGCCCTCGGCCACGATCTCAACCACCGCGCCAGCCACTGATCGCCGGCGATTATCGGGGGGCGATCATCCCGCATCGATGACCACGAAAAAGGGGGCCTCTCGGCCCCCTTCGTCTTTCCGTCCTGTCCGCCCGATCAGGCGTCCTTGCGCTCCACGCGATGCTCGCCCTTGACCCAGCGCACGGTGCCGGTGCTGGCGCGCATCACCACGCTCTCGGTGGTCAGCTTGTCGCCCGGCAGATGCTTCACGCCCGCCAGCAGCGACCCGTCGGTCACGCCGGTCGCGGCAAAGATGCAGTCGCCCTTGGCCAGTTCCTTGAGGTCATAGACCTTGTCCAGGTCGGTGATGCCCCACTTGTAGGCGCGCTGCTTCTCGTCATCGTTGCGGAACAGCAGGCGGCCCTTGAACTGGCCACCCACGCAGCGCAGCGCGGCACAGGCCAGCACGCCCTCGGGCGCGCCGCCCGAACCCATATAGATGTCGATCGTGGTTTCGGGATTGGTGGTCGCGATCACGCCGGCAACGTCGCCGTCCGGGATCAGCATGATGCCGCAGCCGATCGCGCGCAGTTCGGCGATCAGCTTCTCGTGGCGCGGACGATCCAGCACGCAGACGATGATCTCGTGCGGATCGACGCCCTTGGCCTTGGCCACCGCCTCGACATTCTCCTTCACCGACTTGTTGAGGTCGATGATATTGTCGGGATAGCCCGGACCGACGGCGATCTTGTCCATATAGACGTCGGGCGCGTTGAGCAGGCCGCCTTCTTCCGAAATGGCGAGCACGGCCAGCGCGTTCGGGCCGGCCTTGGCGGTGATGGTGGTGCCTTCCAGCGGATCGAGCGCGATGTCGATCTTGGGGCCCTTGCCGATCGCGTTGCCGACCTTCTCGCCGATATAGAGCATCGGCGCCTCGTCGCGTTCGCCCTCGCCGATCACGACGGTGCCGTCCATGTAGAGGTCGTTGAAGGCCAGGCGCATCGCCTCGACCGCAGCGGCGTCGGCGGCCTTCTCGTCGCCCCGACCGACCAGCTTGGATGCGGCGATTGCAGCCGCTTCGGTGACGCGCACCATTTCGAGTACCAAGACGCGATCGAGAATCGAACTAGCCTGCACCATAGCCACTCCTCTGCTGTAACTGATAGAGCAGGGCGATAGGATGTCCGCCTCTGCTTGTCGACCCAACTTGCCCGGCTCGCAAAGCTTTTCATAGTCGTGATGCCACGGATGGACGCGCCTTTGCCTTATATGGCATTCCGCAGCGTCCAGCCGCTGCCATCATCCCGCCATGTTCGACTGTTCAGATGTCGTCATGCGGTGGGTCTTGTCTTTCCCTCTTTTGCTGATCGGCCTGCCGCTGGCAGCCGCGCAGGAGATCGTGCCGGTGGATGAAGCGCCGCTCGCCCAGCGCACCACGATGGAGGAATATCAGGCGCGCACCGCTGTCGTGCGCCCCTGCGATCGCAGCGGCGGCGGCATCGTCGTCTGCGGCAGCCGGGCGGAGCGCAATGCGAAGGAAAGGCTGCCGCTACCGCGCGAGCCGGTCGAGGGGCGCCCGCTTGCCGGCGATACGCCGCGCGCGTCCGCTGCCGCACCCAGGCAGGGCGCCTGTGGCGTCGTCGGCGGGCAGGGGACGGGCTGCGTCGGTGGCGGCGTGCCGATCCTGGGCGCTGCCATGCTGGCCGGCAAGGCCATCACCCATTTGTTCGACCCCGACGCCGACATGGCGCCACCGCCGCCCCTGCCGGTTTCGGTCAAGGGCGCCGGCCAGCACTGATCCAACCGGTCCCGGCGCGATCAATCCAGAATATGCATGACCATCGGCGTGTCGAGCAGGCTGTCGGAGCCGGCCAGCCGCTCCAGCGTCTCGCGCACGCAGCGTTCCTCGCCGGCATGGGTGACGATCGCCACGAGCACGCCATCGGCCTGGTTGGCGCCGCGCTGGATCATGCTCTCGATCGAGACGCCGGCATCGCGGGTCGCGGCGGCAATCTCGGCCAGCACGCCGGGACGATCCTGCACCTTGAAGCGCAGATAGGCGCGGCCGATCCGCTGGCCGGCGTCTGCCGGCTGCTGCGGGGTCAGGGCGGCGACCGGCATCGCGAGCGCATCGCCATATTCGTCCCGCGCCACGTCGATCAGGTCGGCGACCACCGCCGATGCGGTCGGGCCGTCGCCCGCGCCACGCCCCTGGAAGAAGAGACGACCGACGAAATTACCCTCGGCCACGACGGCATTGAGCGAACCGTCGACATGGGCAAGCGGATGGTCGAGCGGCACCAGCATCGGATGGACGCGCTGGAACAGGCCTTCTGGCCCATTCTCCGCCATGCCGACCAGGCGGATACGGAAGCCCAGGGCCGCCGCCTCGGCAATGTCGGCGGCGATCACATGGCGGATGCCGGTGGTGGCGACATGGTCGAAGTCCAGTTCGGTGCCAAAGGCGAGGCTGGCGAGGATGGTCAGCTTGTGCGCGGCATCGACGCCGTCAATGTCGAAGCTCGGATCGGCCTCGGCATAGCCCAGCTCCTGGGCTTCCTTCAGCACCTCGTCAAAGCCCCGGCCTTCCTTCTCCATGGTGGTCAGGATGTAATTGCAGGTGCCGTTGAGGATGCCATAGACGCGGCTGATCTCGTTGGCGGCCGCGCCTTCGCGCATGCCCTTGATGACCGGGATGCCGCCGGCGACCGCCGCTTCATATTTGAGCGCCACGCCGGCCTTCTCGGCGCGGCTGGCAAGGTCCAGGCCATGATGGGCCAGCATCGCCTTGTTGGCGGTGACGAACGGCTTGCCGGCGGCCAGGCACTGGCGGGCGAGGGTGAGGGCCGGGCCGTCGGCGCCGCCGATCAGTTCGACCACCACGTCGATATCGTCGCGGGTCGCCAGCGTCGTCATGTCGTCGACCCATTCATAGGGCGACAGGTCGACGCCGCGATCCTTGTTGCGGTCGCGCGCGGAGATGGCGACCACCTGCACCGGGCAGCCGGCGCGGCGGGCAATCAGGTCGCCATTGGTGTTGAGCAGGCGAATGACGCCGCCACCCACCGTTCCGAGGCCAACGAGCGCGACGCGCAGCGGGGCATGGCGGTGGAGATTGGTCATGGCGTTTCCTGGTCCTTCGCACTGTAAGAGCCGCGCTGATAGCGGCCCGAGCGCCGCTGTCCAAGGAAAAGCACAGCGGCGCCCGATTGAAAGATAAGTGCGTAGGGGGTCAGCTCGGCTTTCGATTGCGTGCGCAGCGACCGAGTGCGTTCAGGACGAACTGGTAATCGGCGCGGGCGGCTTCGGCGTCCTGCACTGCCAGGGTGCGGACCGACCGGGCCGGAAGAGTGGCCGGCAGGCTGCAGCTCAACCGATACCAGAGCAGGCTGCCGGGGGCAGGGGCGCGGGCGGCTTCGTCGACGATTTCGCCCAGCGCCACGGCCCAGCTGGGCTGTTGTCCGGGGCGGCGGATGATCGACAGCGATACCGGGTCGCCATTTTCGGTGCGCAGGAAAATCTGCGTCTCGCCCTCGCCGGCGATCGTGCCTGCCACATGGAAAGCGTCGCCCAGGCCAATGATTCGCGGCGGTGCGTCCGGCGCAACCAGTGCCGACAGAACGGTCTTCACCCGTTCTACTTCAGCAGGGGTGGCGGCGATCTGCGCATCGCGCGCAATCAGTTGAATCTGGCCCGGCCGCCCGCCCGGACGGGCAAACAGCAGCACCTGCGCCTTTTTCAGCTTGGGCATCTTGCCCTTCGAATCGAGGCGGGCGTCATAAAGATAGCCGACGGTCGGGCTTATGCCCCCTTCGCCGCGAATCAGTGCGGTCACTTCGGCCTCGACATAGACCCTGCGATAGCCTGCCGGGACGTCCGGAGCCTGTTCGGGCTTCAATGGGACGATGTTGCTAATGCGCACGTTGGCAACCAGCGGTGCCGCATCGGAAAGGTCGGCAATGTCGGCATAGGTCAATCCGGCGGCAACCGTCGATGATTGCGCTGTCATCGAATTTGTCTGAGAAAATGCCGGGAAAACGGCGGTATATGAGGCCGAAATGAGGCACAACGAGGCGAGCGTCTTCATGGCCGTGGTGGATTTCTTCTGCATCTTCGTCCTATGCTATCAGCCCGTGGCAGGGATGTCACAGGCAAGTCATTCCGGTGTGTAATGGTAAACGCAAGCCGGTAGTTCGATAAAGCGTTTGCGTGCCACGATGCGCCGCGATAGGAGTTCGCACGGTAGCAAATGGACGGATAAGGGCCAAAGGTGGTCGGGGATACCCCCGGGCAGCTCGGCCCGTTTTTGGCTGATTTGTACAACCCACTGGTAAGATGAGTTAAGGAGTGTCGTTGCCGAATGGCCTATGCTGACCACTCGCAAGGATCGAGTCGCACGATATCGATCGTCATCGTCGCCCTGATTCACGCTGTTCTCGGCTATGCCTTCGTCACCGGTCTTGGCATGAAATATGTCAAAAAGGCGGCGGAACAGCTGAACGTGATCGACGTGAAGGAGGAGCCCCCGCCACCTGACGAGGAGCCGCCGCCGCCGCCGCCGGACAAGCCGATTGAGCCTCCGCCGGTCGTCGCGCCGCCGCCGATCGTCCAGACCCCGGCCCCAGCGCCGCCGATCCAGACGGTTCGGACGCCGCCGCCGGTGTTCAATGAGGTTCCGGTGCCCGCACCGCCGCCGGCCCCGCCGCCGCCGCCCGCTGCAAAGCAGGCTGCAAAGGGCGTGTCGCCGCGTGGCAATCCGGGTTCCTGGGCAACCACGGAAGACTATCCTTCGCGCGCTCTGCGTGAAGAAAAGCAGGGGACCACTGGTTTCCGTCTTGAAGTGGGCGCCGATGGCCGTGTCACGAGCTGCACCGTTACGCAGTCGAGTGGCTCGCCTGAACTGGACGACGCAACTTGTAAGCTGGTTTCCCGCCGCGCGCGCTTTAGCCCCGCGGAAGATGACCAGGGTAACAAGATCCCGTCGACCTACGCGAACCGCATTCAGTGGCGGATCCCGCAGTAATTTAAACGGGAGGGCAGGCGCCCGGCGCCGCTCTCCCCTTTCACGATCCTTTTGAGAGGGAAGTCTTGAACATGTTGATGTATCTCGCAGCCGCGGCGCCCAAGCCGGAAAACCCGTACGGCCTGATGGAAGCCCTGGAGCAGGGCGGCACCATTGCCTGGACCGTCTTCATCATCCTGTGCGCCATGTCGGTCGGCACTTTCTACATCCTGTTCACCAAGCTGATCGAACAGCAGAAGGTGATCAGCCAGGGCAAGAAGATCCGTGCGACCTTCTGGCGCGCCGCTTCGCTGAAGGAAGCTTCGGCCAAGCTCGAAAAGAACTCGGCCTACAAGCAGATCGTCGATGACGGCATCAAGGCTCAGGAAGAGCATGGCAAGCTGAAGGATCCGGTCGAAGCACATGACTGGCTGCACGGCTCGCTGGCTCGCTCGGAAGCCGCGATCAACTCGTCGCTCGGTGGCGGCCTGGCGTTCCTCGCCACCGTCGGTTCGACCTCGCCGTTCATCGGTCTGTTCGGTACCGTTATCGGCATCTACCGCGCTCTGATCAAGATCGGTGCTGCCGGTCAGGCCTCGATCGACGCCGTTGCCGGCCCGGTCGGTGAAGCTCTGATCATGACCGCGCTGGGTCTGGCCGTGGCCGTTCCCGCCGTTCTGGCCTACAACTTCCTGCAGCGCCGCAACAAGGCGATCTCGGAACAGCTGAACGGCTTCACCGTCGACCTGCTGGCCTACCTGGTTTCGGACGGCGCCGTGAAGCCGACCGTTGCTGCCGCTCCGGCCGCTGCTGCTGCCAAGCCGGCTGCTGCGCCGACCAAGGCCTAATCGCCTTAAGACGCCGGTTCGGGCGCCGGGTGGCGGCTGCGACCACCCGGCCCCTGCCGGACAGGGGCCCCGGTTAACGGGGCACCTACGACACCAAGGTTAGGATTGTATCAATGGCAATGAGTGTTGGCTCCGACGGCGGTGACGACAAGCCGATGTCCGACATCAACACGACGCCGCTCGTCGACGTCATGCTGGTGTTGCTCATCATCTTTCTCATCGCGGTCCCGGTCGTCGTCCAGACGGTCGATCTGCAACTTCCCAAGGTGGCGTTCGAGCCGACCACGACGAAACCCGAAAATGTTTCCTTGTCGGTCACCTCGGCGCCCGACGGCAGCTGTGCGGTTTACTGGAACCTGACCAAGGTCAGCTCCGACGAACTGCTCGATCGCGCCGTCGCCAAGCTGGAAGCGGACATCAAGAAGGCTGGTGGTGTTGAAAATCTGACGCCCGAGGATCTGCCCGAAGTGCATATCCGCGGCGACATCAATACCCCCTATCGTTGCATCGGCGGCACCATCTACACGATGCAGCGCGCCGGTTTCCCGAAGGTGGGCTTCATCTCCGAACCGGAACCCGGTTCGACGACGACCCGCCTCTGATCGGCCGCATAAGGAGAATTCGTTATGGCCATGAGCATGGGCTCCGATGATGGTGAGCCGATGGTGGAAATGAACACGACGCCGTTGATCGACGTCATGCTCGTTCTCCTCATCATGTTCATCATCACCATTCCGATCCAGACCCACGCGGTTAAGATCGATCTGCCGCAGAGCGCGCCTCCGAGCGACAATGTGGTCGACCCTGTCAAGAACAAGGTCGCGATCGATGCCGGCGGTGTGATCAGCTGGAACGGCGCGCCGATCGACCTGCTGACCCTGCGTCAGTATCTGCAGCAGTCGCTGCGTCTGCCCGTCGAGCCGGAACTGCAGTTCCAGCCGAACGCGCAGACCCGCTACGTCGTCGTTGACGAGGTGCTGGCGGAGATCAAGCGCGCGGGCGTGACCAAGCTGGGTTTCGTCGGCAACGAGCAGTATAGCTCGTTCTGATCCCTGATCGTCCGGGGCCCGTCGGTCTCAGACTTCCCGTCTCCGACCCGTCGGACGATCAATCGGACCACAGACCAGGGGCTGCTTCGGCAGCCCCTTTTTTGTGCCCGTCCGTCTCCCGCTTAACATTTCCCTTACCTTCCTGCGCGATGCTGAAGGGGAATGGGTGGATGTGGACCATGGGCGCTGAACGACTGACCGAATTGGAACGCAGGGGCCGGCTTGCCGAACGGCGCGACGTTGTGATCAGCGTCAAGGTGCGGCGTACGGGTGAAACCTGGTTCACCAGCAATATCGCCGACATGTCGCTTACCGGCTTTCGCCTGCACAGTTTCATGAAGCTCACCGTCGGCAGCGAATTGTGGATCATGCTGCCGGGTTTCGAGGGGCGCCGCGCCCGCGTCCAATGGGTGCGCGCGCATGAATCGGGCTGCACCTTCGAGCGCCCGCTCCATCCCGCCATCTTCGATTATATCGTCCAGCGCTGCCTCGCGGGTCGCTGACCGCGCGTCCGGCGGGACGGCGGTTCAGCCGTTCAGCTGGTCCTGGAATTGCAGACTGGCCAGTCGCGCATAAAGGCCGCCCAGCGCCACCAGCGTCGCATGGTCGCCCTGTTCCACGATCCGTCCCCGATCCAGCACGATGATCCGGTCGGCGGCCCGCACGGTCGCCAGCCGATGGGCGATGACGATCGTCGTGCGCCCCTGCATCAGCCGGTCGAGCGCATCCTTGACCAGCTGCTCGGATTCCGCGTCGAGCGCCGACGTCGCCTCGTCCAGCAGCAGGATCGGCGCATCGCGCAGCAGCGCGCGGGCGATCGACACACGCTGGCGCTGTCCGCCTGACAGCCGTGCGCCGCCTTCGCCCAGATGGCTGTCCAGCCCCTGGGGCAGCGCGCGCAGAAAGGCTTCGGCATTGGCCGCCCGCGCCGCTGCCCATATTTCCTCGTCGCTCGCATCCCATTTGCCGTAGCGCAGATTGTCGCGGGCGGAGGCGGCGAAGATCACGCTGTCCTGCGGCACCATCGCCATCGTGGCGCGCAGCGCGGCTGGATCGGCGGCCGGCAGTGGCACATCGTTCAGCCGCACTTCGCCCTGGTCGGGATCATAGAAGCGCAGCGCCAGTTGGATCAGCGTTGACTTGCCCGCCCCCGAAGGGCCGACGACAGCCACCGTCTCGCCCGGCGCAATGTCGATCGTGACGCCGTTCAGCGCTGCCTGGTCGGGGCGGGTGGGATAATGGAAATGGACATTGTCGAAGCGCAGCCGCGCGCCTTGCGGCAGCGTGGGGATCGCGACCGGCGCCGCTGGCGCGGCGATCGCCGGCTCGGCCACCATCAGCTCGTCAAGCCGGCTCGCCGCCCCGGCGCCGCGCAACAGGTCGCCCCAGCTTTCCGACAAGGATCCGAACGCGCCGGCCACCAGCCCGCCGGTCAGCACGAAGGCGGCGATGCTGCCACCCGACAGCCGCCCGGCCGCGACGTCGATCGCGCCCAGCCACAGCACCCCGGTGATCGACCCGAACACCAGCGCAAAGGCGATCGCGGTCATCACCGCGCGGAGCAATATGCGCTGCCGGGCGGTGGCAAAGCCGCTCGCGACGGTCGCGTCGAACCGGGCCGCCTCGCGTCCTTCCTGGCCAAAGCCCTGGACGATCTTCATCGCGCCCAGCACTTCGGTGGTGACGCTGCCGACCTCGGCCAGCCGATCCTGGCTGGCGCGCGACAATTTGCGCACTCGCCGGCCCAGCGTCACTAACGTCAGCACGATCACCGGTATGCCCAGGATCAGCAGCCCCGCCAGCTTGGGCGCCAATATGAACAGATAGATGAGGCCGCCAATGCCGGTGACCAGGTTGCGCAGCGCGACCGACACGGTCGATCCCACCACCTGGTCGATGATCGCGGTGTCCGCCGTCATGCGCGATGCGATCTCCGACGGCCGGTTCTCCTCGAAGAAGGCCGGCGCCTGGCGCAGCAGATTGGCCTGGGTCGCGCTGCGAATGTCGGCGACCACCCGTTCGCCCAGCCAGGACACGAAATAGAAGCGCAGCGCGCTTGCCAGCGCCAGGATCACCACCAGCAGGAACAGATATTCGAACCAGCGGCTGATATCGCCCCCGCCGGTAAAGCCCTTGTCGATCACCAGGCGAAAGCCACTTGGGATCGCCAGCGTCGCGGCCGAAGAGACGATCAGCGCGGTCAGCGCCCCGGCGATCCGCGCCGGATAGCGCGTCGCAAAGCGCCACAGCATGGCCAGACTCGACAGGGCAGGGCGATCGGCGCGGCGCGGCGCGGGTGCGGTGGCATCCTCCATGTCGGGGCGTTAGCAGCGCGGCGCGCCCGCCTCAATGGGCGGGCGTGATCCCGCCGCTCAGGCCGCCGGTGCGATCCGTTCGGCCAGCGCCATCAGGCGCGGCGTATCCGCCTTGCCGGTCAGCGCATAGGCCATGTCGCCGGCCTCCCAATAGGCGACCGTGCCGTCGCGCCGTTCCGCGATCAGCGGCTGCCCTTCCGCCGGCGTTTCCGCCCGGTCGGCGAACAGCGACAATTGCTCGCCCTTTTCGGTGGTCAGCGCGATCGCGATCGCCGGGCTGTCGGCGGTCGGGAACAGTTGCACGTCCCGCACCTGCCAATTGGCCGGCAGGCGCGGCAGCACGATACCGGTCGACCGCCGGATTTCGGCATCGTCCAGCTTGGCGCTCTCGACCTGCGACGCCATCTGCTGGCGCAGCAGGCCGGCGCGGCGCGATGCGGCGGCCTCGTCCAGGAAGGTGCTGGCCTGTGCCGCCTGGGGAAATTCGCCCAGCGCGCCCCGGCCGATCCACCCCGTCGCCAGCAGCGCGGCGATCGCCGCCGCCCGGCCGACATGGCGCCAGCCGCGCCCGGCCTCATTGTCATTGGCCACCGGTTGCGACATGTCGCGGCGCCGGCCGACCAGCGTCCCCTTGGTGCCGTCATGCATCAGGCGGAAATCGATATGCGGCCAGCGCTTGCGCCAGCGGCGCGCGACCAGCCGTTCGCCCGGCCGCGCGGCATCGTCCAGCAGCACCACGCCATGGGGGGATAGGCGCGCGAACAGGCTGTCGGCCGCGCCCCGCACCAGCGGATGCACGCTCCAGGGCGGGCCATCGATGATGATCAGGTCGATCTGCTCGGGCAGCCGGTCGATCGCATACCAGCGGCCCGGCCAGTCGGCGCTTTCGTGCGTCAGCGGCGCATGGCGGATATCCACGTCCAGCGCATGGTCGGCCAGCCATTGCCGGGTCGCGTCGACAAAGCCGCCATGCTGGTCGAAACTGTGCAGCTGTCCGCCACCATGCAATTGCAGCGCCCGCGCCGCGATCAGCGAGGATGCGCCCGCGCCCAGTTCGACGACATGCGCCGGCCGCAGCCGCGCAATCTCGCGCACGATATGGCGCAGGAAGCCGACATCGGCCTTCCAGCTTCCCAGATGGGGCAGCGCATCATGGGGCAGTTTGAGTTCGTCCAGCAGCGCGCGCTTGTCCGCCTTGCGCCCGCCCGACAGGCTGGCCAGCAGCCAGGGCCAGCCGATCGCGCCAAAGGCCAGGCGCCATGCCATGTCGGAGGTGCGGCGGGACAGGTCATCGGTCACGGGGGCGGATTCATGCAGCGAGAGGAAGCCGGTCAATTCACGGGAAGTCACGGGGAAATACGCTCCTGTCGCAAAGGCGGGGACTATGCCAGCAGTCCTGTTTCACGCATATGACGCCCATCCAATTGGTCAAATCATGACGCAGGAAACGCCGATGACCCGTATAATTTCCGCGACGGTCGAACGCTGGCCGGTGGCGGGCGCCTTCATCATCAGCCGCGGCGCCAAGACGGAGGTGGATGTCGTCGTCTGCACCGTGGGCGACGGCGATCATGTCGGGCGGGGCGAGGGCACGGCCATCTATTATGAGGGGGAGACCGCACAGGGCTGTGCGGCGGCGATCAACGCCTATGCCGGGCCGCTCGATCGCGAAGCGCTGTTGCAGGCGATGCCGCGCGGCGCCGCGCGCAACGCGCTCGACTGCGCGCTGTGGGATCTGGAGGCGAAACGGGCCGGCGTCCCGGTCTGGCAACTGGCCGGCCTTGCCGCACCGACGCCGTTGCCCACCGCCTTCACCATCAGCCTGGGCGAGCCGGAGCGGATGGAGGCCGATGCCCGCGCTGCCGTCGCGCGCGGCTTTGGCCTGCTCAAATGCAAGCTGACGGGGGAGGGCGATCATGCCCGTATTGCCGCCGTGCGCGCCGGTGCGCCCGGCGTCCGGCTGATCGTCGACGCCAATGAAAGCTGGCATGACCGCGACATCGTGGCGGAGGCGGCGGCGCTCGCCGAACTGGGCGTGGAAATGGTGGAACAGCCGATCCTGCACGGGCGGGAGGACAGGCTGGCCAGTCTGCGCGCGCCGTTGCCGCTCTGCGCCGACGAAAGCTGCCACACCCGCGCCGATCTCGACCGGCTGGGCGATTTCGACGCGGTGAATATCAAGCTCGACAAGGCCGGTGGTCTGACTGAAGCGCTGGCATTGGCGCAGGCAGCACGCGCGCGCGGCTTTCGCATCATGGTCGGCTGCATGCTCGGCACCTCGCTCGGCATCGCGCCTGCCGCCTTGGTGGCACAGGGTGCCGACTGGATCGATCTCGACGGCGCGCTGTTGCTGGCGAAGGATCGCGACGGTGCCCTGCCGCTGCGCGATGGCCTGCTCCACCCCGGCACCCTCTGGGGCCAGGGCTGAAACCATTCCTCCCCGCGTGCGGGGAGGGGCCATCCGCAGGATGATGGAGGGGGCAGGCCGCCTGAAGCAGGCCCCCAACCGGCCACCGCTTTCCTACTCGGCCATTCTCTGGTCTATCCTCGGCGATGCAATCCGCGTCATCGCCCGTCGCCCATGGGAGGCGTGACCCAAGTGTCGCCTCGATGGCGCGTCATCGTCGCCTGGTCGTGACCCGATCGACAGGCAACTGTGACCCAGGTGTCGCGCCGGCGTCGCGTGACAGGGGCGTGGGTGGTGCATATCCGGTGCAAACGGCCCATTTTGCTCGACGACACTGTGAACTTCGGGGCTGTCGCGTCGGCGTGACCCTGCCAGGCCCGCCGATCGCGACAGATTGTCTCGGCTCAGTAACCCAGCGTCAGGCCGACGCTATAATATTTCGGGCCGACATTGGCCTTGGCGCGCAGCTTGGGGATCAGCGGCATCGCCAGCGTCGCATAGGGGCGGGTATTGTCGCCGCTGAAGCGCACGCCCGCACCGATCGAGACCGACATCGGGATCGTATAGGCCGCCTCGACCCGGCCATAGAGCTTGGTATCGCCATCGCGCAGATAGACGCCGCCGCCCGGCGTCAGGCTGAAGCCCGCCATGTCGAGCGCATAGCCGGCGCCGATCTCGGTGCCCCAATGGCCGTCGGCGCGGCCATAATTGACTTCGGCGCCCAGTCCCTCGGCATGGGCTGCAGGCGCCATAAGGGGGGCAGCGATCAGCAGGCCAAGGGCCGCCATCTGGTTCATTTTCATGGCAAATCCATATCAGTCATTGGTGATGGATGGGTAAGGGCGCGGCTGGTCCCCGCCGGCAAGCGGAAAGGGGACCAGCCGAATCCGTCCTGCGGTGAAGCGAGGTGTTTCGTTCTATCCGTCGACGCGGCGCACCGGCTGCACCTCGGCATAGGGCATGATCGCCTTGCCGTCGGGGGCTGCGGTGAAGCTGGTCTGCGTCGGATAGGCGAACTCGATGCCCTCGGCATTGAACCGCTTCCAGATGGCCAGGCCGATGCGATGGCGCATCTGGAAATAGTCATGATGGTCGGGATCGGGCACATCGAAATTGAGCTGATAGTCCAGGCTGCTGGCACCAAAGGCTATGATCCCGGCATTGACGAAGATCATGCCTTCCGCCTCGACGATCTCCTTCAATATGGTGGGGATCGCCTCGGCCTGTTCCTCCGACGTCTGGTAGATGATGCCGATGGCATAGGTGACGCGGCGCTGGATCAGCGTCTGCAGGCTGGTGATTTCCTTCTGCAGCAGGTTCGCGTTGGAAATCACCTTCTTCTCGCCGCTCATCGCCCGCAGCCGGGTGGATTTCAGGCCGATCTTCTCGACCCGCGCCGTGGTCTGGTCATAGGTGATGATCTCGCCCTGGCGGAACGGCTTGTCGAAGATGATCGACAGCGCCGCGAACAGATCGGAGAAGATGCCCTGCGCGGCAAGGCCGATCGCGATGCCGCCGATACCCAGACCCGCGACCAGGCCGGTCACGTTGACGCCCAGATTGTCGAGCACGACGATCGCGGCGATCGCGAA
Organism: Sphingobium sp. LF-16; assembly: GCF_003711185.1. Lineage (NCBI taxonomy): Bacteria > Pseudomonadati > Pseudomonadota > Alphaproteobacteria > Sphingomonadales > Sphingobiaceae > Sphingobium > Sphingobium sp. LF-16. Next base: position 4,381,275 of record NZ_CP029335.1, read on the forward strand.
CAGGGCAAATGTCACCAGGATGCGGATCAGGCCCATGGCATTGGCCAACGTCTCGCCCTGGCCATCCTCGGCCAGCGTCTTGCGCTCGATCAGGCCCAGGATGATCTCCCGTGCCCAGATCGCGGCCTGCACCACCACGGCGATGGTGAAGAAGAAGGTGACGGTCTTGTCCAGCGACGTGGGCGCGTCGGCGAACACCACGACCAGCCGGGCCGCGACCATGATCATGAAATATTGCGTCGTGCGCGCCGCCGCGCGGCTCAGCACATTGCCAAGGCCCAGCGGGTCGCCACGCCGGCCACGATGCTTGGTGCCGATCCGGCGCAGCGTCGCGAGCGCCAGATAGATGATCGTGGCCGCGCCGATGGCGATCAGGATCTGGATATAATGAAGCTGGAACCAGGCGATGGTCGAATGCCACATTTCCGTGAGGTTGGGCGCACGCACACTGATGTCGATGCCGGGGTCGTTCTTGTTGGCCATGCTGATCCTTGATTGATGGTCCGTGGGCTCGATCAGGCTGCCGCTGCCAGCGGGGGCGCGTTGGCCAGATCGTCGAGGAACGCGATCAGCCCGCGTTCGTGACGCGACAGATAGCGCGTCCGGCGCGGCAGGCGAAGCCCCTGCCGCCATTCATCCTGTCCGTCCTTGCACAGGTCGATCAGGGCGGGGTGGATATAGGATTTGCGGCTGATCGCCGGCGTGTTGCCCAGCGCCGCCGCGACCGGCTCGATCATCTCCTTGAGCGAGACATGGCCCGCCGCCAGCGTCTCGAAGGCGATGGTCGATGCGCCCCAGGTGCGGAAATGCTTGGCGGTGAAGTCGCCGCCCATGGCCTGCGCGATATAGGCGTTGACGTCGCTCGAACTGATCGGATGCGCCTCGCCATCCTCGTCCAGATATTGGAACAGATGCTGGCCCGGCAGATCCTGCACCGCCCGCACGAATCGCAGCAGGCGGCTGTCGGTGATGCTCAATTGCTGTTCCTTGCCGGACTTGGCGCGGTAGCGCAGGGTGAGGCTGCGGCCATTCAGGTCGACATGCCGCCGCCGCAGCGTGGTCGCGCCGAAGCTCTTGTTGGTGGTGGCATAATGTTCGTTGCCGACCCGTAGCTTGGCGAGGTCCAGCAGCCGCACCACCGCCGCGGTCGTCCGCGCCTTGCGCAGGCCGCGCCGCGACAGATCCTCCTCCATCTGCGCCCGCAGCTGCGGCAGGGCGCGGCCGAAGGCGGGGCAGCCGGCATATTTCTCCGCCTCGCGCGCGGCCCGGAAATCGGGGTGATAGCGATATTGCTTGCGCCCCCGCTCGTCATAGCCGGTCGCCTGGATATGGCCGTGGGGCGAAGGGCAGAACCAGCAGTCGCGATAGGCGGGCGGCATGGCGATCGCGTTCAGCCGGTCGATCTCGTCCCGGTCGGTGATGCGGCTGCCGTCCGCCGCGCGATAGGCCCATCCCTGCTTCAGCGCGCGCCGGCTGATGCCGGGCATGCCGTCATGGCTATGGATGATGGCGGGGGACGACATGGGAACCGGGCGACCTTCTTTCTCCCGGTCCAACCCGTGATGATCGGCTTCGTTCCGCGTGCAGCCTGCCCGGCGCTGTCAGGACGGGCGCGATCGCAGCCGCTGCAGCCAGCCGGTGCCCGCGCCATAATGGCCGGTCCAGGGCAGCAATTGGCGGCGCACCGTCGTCGCCTGGGCGCAGCCGACGATCAGGCTGATGACCGCCAGCGGGAAGGCCAGCATCATGGTGGCGGGCATGGCAAAGGCGAGGATGATCGCCGAGAACCCGCCGCCAAAGGCCGCGAGCGTCGCCCGCAGGTCGCCGTCGGGGCCGCGCAGCCAGAACAGGCAGCCCGTGACGCCCAGCGCGAACATGGCGATATTCTGCATCGCGCCGGCCGGCACGATGGCGCAGGCGGCAATCAGCCCGATCATCGCCAGCGCGGCACGGCGCCACTGCCAGCCGCCGATCAGGCGGGTGAGCAGCGGATAGAGCAGCAATTCGCAGGTCAGCGCCGCCAGCAGGATCGCGCCGGGGGCCGCCGCGCCCGCACCGTCCGCGATGAAGGCGACGACGGCACTCGCCGCCCAGGGCAGCATCCGCGACGGCGCCATGCGGATATGGCTGATCCAGCCGGTCATGCCCGGCCGCAATGCCCAGCGCCGGTCGGCCTGCCGCAACTGGAAGGCGGACAGGGCAAACAGCATCTGCACGCCCCATGGCATATAGGCGGGGGACAGCAGCGGGGCAGCCAGGATCAATCCCAGCATCAGTCCCTGAAGCCAGCCCAAAATCCGCAATTCCATGGTCATGCCGTCACTCCCGCCTGTGCGCCAGGCTGTTCGAAGAACGGCACGCGTCCGGCGTCCTTGCGCTTGCGGGTCAAATAAGTGTCGAGGCCGATCTGGAGCGAGAGCATCATGAAGATGAAAGGCTGATAGGCGATGCCCACGAACAGCGACCCGATCATGTAGACGACATGGCCCTGCTGCAGCGCCACGGCGAAGGGCGCGATCCAGGCCTCATCCGGTCCGTCGCGCTTGCGATACATGCGCCGGATCGATTCGGTGCGGATGAAGCAACTCAGGTGCAGCAGCGCCCACAGGAAGAAGCCGAAATAGCCCTGCTCGCCCAGCATCTCGAAATAGGCACTGTGATAGGCACGGCCCTTGTCGGTGACCAGGCGGCGCTCGATCCGCTTCTCGTCGCCATCGCCGACCTCGCTCTGGGCGAAATAGGTGAAGCTGTTCTGGAGATAATTGTCGAAGCCGCCGCCGCCCGGATGGGTCTTCACATAGTCGAGCGTCCACATCCACACCGCGACGCGGGTGGACGCGCTTTCGTCGCCCTGATGATTTTCGATTGTCTGCATCCGCTTGGTGAAGCTGGCGGGCAGGAAGGGGATGGCGGCCAGCGCGGCAAAGGCCAGCAGCGGGCCATAGACGAACTTGCGCTTCGACCGCATCAGCATCATGCCGGCCAGGATCACCAGGCAGACCAGGCCCGTGCGTGCCTCCGTGCCGACCGGCATCAGCATGCAGGCCAGGCACAAGGCATAGGCAAAGGCCTTCACCTTCCAGTCGGGCGGAAAGATGGTGCCATGCTGAGTGAGCCACAGGATGATCGGGATCAGCGCGATCGCCACGCAGGAAATGATGCTACCCTCATACAGGCCGCTATTATTGTCGACCATCAGATTGAGCACGCCATAGCCGCCGCCCGACAGCGCGGTCTTCATGCCGCCATTGATGATGATCGTGCTCGCGCACAGCACCATGAACAGCGCCAGCGCCTCGATCCGCAGCCGCGTGCGCAGCACCAGCGGCAGGAACACGGCAAAGACGATCGCCTTCCACACCCAGGCCCATTTGGTCGCGGCGTTGATCGGGAAATCGGCGGTGGCGGTCGTATAACCGCACCAGGCCAGCAGGACGAGCAGCAGCACCTGCCGCGCGGAAAAACGGCAATCCTTCTTGTCGTCGACCACTATCCAGGCACCGACCGCACAGACGAAGGCGATCAGCGAGATCGGGATCGAATTGAGCAGATAATAGCAGAGCCGCTGGGGCGAAACGATGTCGATATAGGCGTAGATGATGACCAGAAGGAACGGCCGCTTGAATCCCATCAGGAAGAAGGCGCCCAGGAAGGCGATGAAGAACAGGTCACGCATCGGCGGCGTCTCCGTCCGGCGATGCCGGCGGGGTGTCGATGTCGCGATCCAGGTCCGGGCGCGACAGCAGCCGCCAGGCGGCCAGCAGGATGACGCCATGGCTGATCAGCAGGGATAGGGTATCAATCATTGCGTGTTTTGATCTGCCGGTTCTGGACTCTTGCCCCGTAAAATCCCTAGCGTGACAGAGTTGACGGGGCGTTAAACCTTTTTCGGCAAAAAGTTACCGCTATGACTCGTATCCTTCACGTTCTCGATCACAGCCTGCCGATGCACAGCGGCTATACGTTCCGCACGCGGGCGATCCTGCGCGCGCAACTGGCAAAGGGCTGGGACGTGCGCGGGCTGACCGGCCGGCGCCATGTCTCTGCGGGACCGCAGGAGGAACTGGTCGACGGCCTGCATTTCCACCGCACGCCGGGCGAAGCGGCCGGCGGCAATGCGCTGCTGCGCGAATGGCGCGACATTTCCGCCCATGCCGATGCGATCGAGTCGCTGGTGCGCCAGTGGCGGCCGGACATCATCCATGCCCATTCGCCGGTGCTCAACGCCATGGCCGCGCAGCGAGTCGCGCGCCGGCACGGGATTCCGCTGATCTACGAGATTCGTGCCTTCTGGGAGGATGCGGCGGTCGGCAACGGCACCGGGACCGAAGGCAGCCCGCGCTACTGGCTGACCCGCCAGCTTGAAACCCATGCGGTCCGTGCCGCCGATGCGGTTGCCGTCATCTGCGAAGGGCTGCGGTCCGATCTGGTTGCGCGCGGAATCGACTCGGCCAAGATCACCGTCTCGCCCAATGGCGTCGATCTTGATCAGTTCGGCGCGCCGGTGCCGCGTGATCCGGCTCTGACCGCGAAGCTGGGGCTCGAAGGGGCGGATGTCGTCGGCTTCATCGGCAGCTTCTATGATTATGAAGGGCTGGACGATCTGATTGCCGCCATGCCGCGACTCGTGCGGGCGCGGCCCAGGGCGAAGCTGCTGCTGGTCGGCGGCGGGCCGATGGAACAGGCGCTGCGCGATCAGGCGCTGGCCTCGCCCTTCACCGACCATATCGTCTTTGTCGGCCGGGTGCCACACGACCAGGTCGAACATTATTATGCCCAGGTCGATGTCCTCGCCTATCCGCGCAAGGCGATGCGCCTTACCGATCTGGTGACGCCATTGAAGCCGCTGGAGGCGATGGCGCAGGGCCGACTCGTTGCTGCGTCGAGCGTCGGCGGCCATCGCGAACTGATCGAGGATGGCGTGACCGGCACCCTGTTCGCGCCGGACGACCCGGCCGCGATCGCGCAGGCGCTGGCAGGCATGTTCGCGGATCGCGGCTTCTGGGATGAACGCCGCATCGTGGCGCGCGATTTCGTCGAGAGGGAGCGTAACTGGTCGTCAAACATTTTGCGTTATGAGCCTGTTTACCAGCGACTTCTGGGACGCGACTCGACCGCAAAGGCGGCCTGAGGAACGGCGGCGATGCCGAAGTTCACACCGTCCATGCGGAGACTGGCCATCATGGCATTGGCCGCGGCAGGCTGCGGTGCCCTGGTGGTGCTGACCCTGCCGGTCGGCTGGATGGAAATGCTGGTCGCGTCGAGCGGTCTGAGCGAGACGATCCCGGCGGCCGGTCCGCCGCTGGGCATGAAGGCAAGATTGCTGCTGGCCGGTTTTGCCGCGCTGATGAGTGTAGGAATTGTGGCCGCGGTGCGGCGAAATGGATCGGATGCGCCGCACAGGCGCTTGAGAATAAGCGGAAGGCGTCATCCAGACGCCCAAGGAGCAAGAAAAATGGGTTTCGCATTTGCCAAGCTGACCGCGCTTGCCCGCGGACGCAATGTGCCCGCTGCCGAAGAGGCTGCACCCGCGCAGCGCCGCGCCGACGCACATCCTGATGCGCCGCCCCGTCCTCCGATCTTTGCCAGCCGCGATTTTGGCGGCGCCGATATCTTCGCGCGCCCGGAATCGGGGCGTCGTCGTCTGGTGGTCGATAGCGATCCGGTGGAGCCGGTGGCGGCGACGGTGGTGCGCATGGAGACGCCGGCCGCCTTTGCCATGCCGACCCCGCATGAAGAGGCGCCGGTCGAGGATATGGCGATCGCGCCCGCGCCCGCCTTCTCGCGTCCGTTCGACGCCATGCCGGCCCTGTCGACCAATCCGATCCCGCTCGGCCGCGCGCCGTTCGCGCCGCCGGAAGACGCTATATTCGAGCCTTGGGAAGAAGAGGCAGTGGCGGAATGTGCCGCCTTTGACGAAGAGCCGGTCGTCGAGCAGGCCCCTGCCTTCGTCCCGGAACCGGTGATCGAAGAACCGATCCAGGCGTTCGATCCTGCGCCCGAACCCGCACCTTTCGTTCTGAGGGCGGAGGCATCGCCCGTCCCGAGCGCGCGCAGCATCGACAGCCTGTCGATTACCGAACTGACCGAGCGGCTGGAGCGGGCGCTGGTCCAGCGTGGCCGACCGGCGACCGCGCCGCGCGTCATCGCCGACATGCCGATCGCCTCGGCGGTGCCGGTGCGCGAGGCGGTATCGGAGGATGTCGAGGATGCGCTGCGTGCCGCACTCGGCACGCTGCGCACCATGACCGGGCGCCCGCGCTAAACGACCAGGCTACCAGTCGCGGATGGTGAGGGCGGACAGCTCGATCCATTCGCCCTCCGCATCGCCGCGCAGGTCGTCGATCACGATGTCGGCGACGAAATGGCCCGGCAAAGTCCATTCCGCTTCCTGCAATTCGTTGGCCAGTGCCTCCCGGCGCGCGCGCAGGCTGCCGCCCGCCACCCGCAACAGGATGGCATGGCGACGCCCCTCGAACAGGGCGCTGGCCCAGGGACGACTGACAGCACGCTCGACCGTCGCCGGCTCGCCGATCCGGGCGATCAACTGGACCAGCAACTGGGCCAGCGGATCGGCCTCGCGCCGTTCTTCTGCTCGATTACGGACCAGATTCGCGCTCGTGCGCAGCATGTCGGCGCTTGTCATTGGCTCACGCTCCTGCGATATTCGTTCATGAAATGTTCTACGCGTCTCTTTACTCGATCGCCCGGATCGCGCCCCATGCGCAGGTCGAAGACCAGGCGCGGATCGCGCACGGCGTCGCGACCGAAACGGGTCGGCGCGATCTGATAGTCTCGCAGGAATTTCTCGATCGTGCGCAGCAGCATGGACGGACCTCTCCTTTATCGAGCCGATTCGCCCCCTGCGAATCGATAGGCAATTTCCTATCTCATATTCATTTTCCTACTTGTCTAGGAAAATTCCTATCATTATGGATGCAACATGGATGAAGCGCAGGACGCCCGGACTGCCCTCGATCGGCTGATCGTCGAACGCGGGGAAAATTATGCCGATCTGTCGCGGCTGATCGGGCGCAATCCCGCCTATATTCAGCAGTTCATCAAGCGTGGCACGCCGCGCAAGCTGGACGAGGCGGATCGCCGCATCCTGGCGCGCTATTTCGGCGTGGCGGAAACGATGCTGGGCAGTCCGCTGCCAGCCGGCGCACCGATCCCGCGCGTGCGCGGCCTGCCTGCGGTGGTTGCCGTGCCACGCCTGTCGCTCGGCGCTTCGGCCGGCGCGGGCTCGCTGGATGAGGATGAGCGCACGGCCGGCGTGATGGCGTTCGACGCGCAATGGCTACGGCATCTGGGCGTGCGGCCGCAGCGTGTGTCGATCATCCGGGTCGATGGCGAATCGATGGCGCCCACGCTCAACGATGGCGACGACATCATGGTCGATCATGAGGATGATGCCGATCGCCTGCGTGACGGCGTCTATGTGCTGCGGCTCGACGGCGTGCTGATGGTCAAGCGGGTGGCGATGGGGCCATTGCGCGGCCGGTTCAGCGTATTGAGCGACAATCCCCATTATCCCGACTGGACCGATATCGATCCGGCGATGGTGGCGATCGTCGGCCGGGTCGTCTGGACAGGCAGGCGGCTGGTCTGAGAAGCCTGGTCCGTCTTTGAAAGGCGCCGTGCCTTTCCTATGTCCAGGAAAACAGGGGAAGGCTGGATCATGAACGATAATGGCGCGGTGATCCGCAAGGCGATCGAGTGGCGCGGTGCGCCGATCGCGCTGGCGACGGTCGTGTCGACCTGGGGATCGGCGCCGCGCCCGCGCGGCAGCCACATGATCGTGCATCAGGATGGCCGGCTGGAGGGCAGCATATCGGGCGGCTGCGTCGAGACCGATGTGTTGCAGCGCGCGGCCGAGGTGATTGCCGGCCGGCCCGGCCATGTCGCGCGCTATGGGGTGGCTGATGGTGATGCGTGGGAGGTCGGCCTGCCCTGCGGCGGCGAGATCAGCGTGCTGGTGCAGCCCGTGGGGGAGGGTGGCTTCGCCCCCGACCTTTTCGATCGGATCGCGGCGGAAAGCGCGCGCGGCCGGGCGCTCACGCTCTCGACCGATCTGGACGAAGGCATCACCCGCGAGGGCGCGGTCGAGGGGCAGTTTCTCAACCGCTATGATCCGCCTCGCCGGCTGCTGATCGTCGGCGCGGTGCAGATCGCCCAGTCGCTTGCCGCGCTGGCGCAGGCGATCGACGTCACGCCGGTGGTGATCGACCCGCGCGGCCGCTTCCTGACGGCGGAGCGTTTTCCCGGCATCGAGCTGGACGATCGCTGGCCCGACGCGGCGATCGCCGCGCGCCATCCCGGCGAATCCACCGCCGTCGTGACCTTGAGCCATGACATCAAGATCGACGATCCCGCGCTGATTGCGGCGCTGGCCGCCCCGACCGGCTATGTCGCGGCGCTGGGATCGCGGCGCAGCCATGCCGCGCGGCTCGAACGGCTCGCGGCGCAGGGTTTCGGCACGGACGATCTCGCCCGGATCGACGGGCCGGCGGGGCTCGACATCGGCGCGATTGGCGCAGCGGAAATCGCCCTGTCGATCACCGCCGGGATGGTCGCCGGCTTCAACGCCCGCCGCTGATCAAACGCTGCTGATCAGCAGCATTTTCCGCCATTCTTGCCGCCATAGCGCGCCTCCTGCCGGTTCCGGAAAAAGGCGGTGCGGTCCATCGGCGCATGGCCGGGATGATGGTCGCGCATATGGCGCAGATAGGCGTCATAGTCGGGCTGGCCGACCATCAGATGCGCCATGCGCCGCAGCGTCTGGAGAAATTGGCTCATGGCTTCGTGACCAGTTGAGCCGGAATCTCGCGCGCGGTCGGCGTGGTGAAACCGCGTGCGGCCAGGCAGGTGCGGATGGTGAAGACCAGCAATGACAGCACCACGGCCAGGAAGATCGCCACCAGCCCGGCATCGACATAATCGTTGAACAGGATCTGGCGCATTTCCGCCATCGACTTGGCCGGCGCCAGAACCTCGCCCTTGTCCAGCGCCGCGCTATATTTGGCGGCATGGGCCAGGAAGCCGACCTTCGCATCGGTCGAGAACAGCTTCAGGAAGCCCGCCGACAGCGTGCAGATCAGCAGCCAGGCGGCCGGCACCATCGTCACCCAGGCGAAGCGGTCGCGCTTCATCCGGAACAGCACGGCGGTCCCCAGCATCAGCGCGATTGCCGCCAGCATCTGGTTGGAGATGCCGAACACCGGCCATAGCGTGTTCACCCCGCCCAGCGGATCGGTCACGCCCTGATAGAGGAAGAAGCCCCAGGCCGCGACGCACAGGCCCGTGGCGATGAAGCCGGGCAGCTGGCTCTTGCTGTCCTTGAAGCTCGGCACGGCGAGCGCAATCAGATCCTGCAGCATGAAGCGGCCGGCGCGGGTGCCGGCATCGACCGCAGTCAGGATGAACAGCGCCTCGAACAGGATGGCGAAATGATACCAGAAGGCCTTCATCGCCGGCCCGCCGAACACATGGCTGAAGATTTCCGCCATCGCCACGGCCAGCGTCGGCGCGCCGCCCGCGCGGCTGATGATCGTATGTTCGCCGACATCCTTGGCCGTCTGGACGATCAGGTCCGGGCTGATCGGGAAGCCCATGGCGGTGACGGCGGCGGACACGGCGGCAGGATCGGTGCCGATCACGGCGGCCGGGCTGTTCATCGTGAAATAGATGCCGGGGTCCAGGATCGATGCGCCGACCAGCGCCATGATCGCCACGAATGCCTCCATCAGCATCGCGCCATAGCCGATCAGCGGCGCGTCGCTCTCGGTCGCGATCAGCTTGGGCGTGGTGCCGCTGGCGATCAGCGCGTGGAAGCCGGACACGGCACCGCAGGCAATGGTGATGAACAGGAAGGGGAAGAGGCCGCCCGACCAGACCGGCCCGCCGCCGGCCGCGAACTGGGTGACAGCGTGCATCTTGAGCGGCGGCGCCATGATGACGATGCCGATCGCCAGCGCCGCAATCGCCCCGATCTTGAGGAAGGTCGACAGATAATCGCGCGGCGCCAGCAGCAGCCACACCGGCAGCACCGATGCTACCGCGCCATAGCCGATCAATATCCAGCAGAGCTGCACCGGCGTGAAGGTGAAGATCGGCCCCCAGACCGGCGATTGCGCAATCGCCTGGCCATAGACGATGGCGGCGAGCAGGCCGATCAGGCCCAGGATCGACACTTCGCCGATGCGGCCGGGGCGGATCCAGCGGGTATAGGCGCCCATCGCCATGGCCAGCGGCACGGTGGCGGCGACGGTGAACATGCCCCAGGGACTCTCCGCTAGTGCCTTCACCACGATCAGCGCCAGCACGGCGAGGATGATCACCATGATCATGAAGGCGCCGAACAAAGCGATGGTGCCCGCCACCTGGCCCATTTCCATGCGGATGAGTTCGCCCAGCGACTTGCCGTCGCGGCGCATGGAGATGAACAGGACCATGAAGTCCTGCACCGCGCCGGCCAGCACGACGCCCGCGATGATCCACAAGGTGCCGGGCAGATAGCCCATCTGCGCCGCCAGCACCGGCCCGACCAGCGGCCCCGCGCCGGCGATCGCGGCGAAATGATGGCCGAACAGCACGGTGCGATCGGTCGCGACATAGTCGAGCCCGTCGGCGCGGCGGATCGCCGGGGTCGGCCGCGCCGGATCGAGCCGCATCACCTCGCGCGCGATGAACAGCGCATAGTAACGATAGGCGACCAGGAAACAGCTGACCGATGCGACTACGATCCACAGCGCATTGACCGTTTCGCCGCGCGAGACCGCGACGACCGCCAGCGACACCGCGCCCACCAGCGCAGTCAGTATCCATGGAATATGCCGGGTCATCGCTCTCTCAACGGTTCGGGATAGGGATTGGGCGCCACACTAGGCCGCTCCCCCCGAAAGACAACCGCCAGTCTGGGTTAGGCGCTTGTCGGGGTTAGGGGATTCGGACGCGTTCGTTCGTCCATCGGGTGAACAGGGCAGGAGGCATCGCATGACCGACCGGAGCAAGGACGTTTCGCGCAGGGGCTTGTTGCAGGCGGCTGCCGTCGTGGGGGCGGCGCTGCCGCTGGCGGCGCGCGCGGCCCCATCGGGCAATAGCGCGCGCGACCAGTTGCTGCTGGCGCCCGACATCCATTATTTCAACGCCGCCAATATCGGCCCGGCCTTCCGCAGCGCGATCGTCGCGCATGAGCGCGAGACGCAGGCGTTCCAGGCCAATCCCTCACCCCAATATCGCACCAGATATCCGGCCACCGCCGATGCCCTGCGCGCGCGGCTGGGCAAGCGGATGAACGTCAGCGCGCAGGAAATCGCGCTGGTCCGCAACAGCAGCGAGGCGAACACGGTCGCGGTCCGCGGCCTGGCGCTCAAGGCCGGGGACGAGGTGATCCTGACCGACCACAACCATCCCTCGACCTTGGAGACATGGAAGCTGCGCGCCGCGCGCGAGGGGCTGGTGCTCAAGATTTTGCCGGTGCCGGTCTATGCGACGTCTGCCCAGGCGGTGGTCGATCTGTTCGCTGCCGCCATTACGCCGCGCACCCGCGCCATCTTCCTGTCGCACATGTCGAACGTCACCGGCATGATCTTCCCGCTGGCGCAGATTGCTGCGCTGACCCGACCAAAGGGCATCTGGCTGCATGGTGACGGTGCCCAGACCTTCGGCTGGCTGCGGCTCGACCTGCCGGCGCTCGGCGTCGATTCCTATTCGGGCAGCACCCATAAATGGATGATGGGTCCGCTGGAGGGCGGCGTCCTCTATGTCCGGCGCGAAGGCCAGGCACAGCTCCAGCCGATCATGCTCAGCCATGGCTATTGGCTGACCGACGAGAAGAATCTCGATACTGCGCAGAAATATGAAATTCTCGGCCAGCGCGACGATCCCAAGCTGATCGCGATCGATGCGACGCTCGATGCACTCGACGCCATCGGCGAGGCCGAGGTAGAGCGCCGCGCCTTCGCGATCGGCGACCAGATGCGCGACATGGTGCTGCGCCTGCCCGGCGTGAAGCTGGTCGGCACGACCACCAAGGGCCTGACCGGCCCGGTCATCACCCCGACCTTCGCCGGCAAGGATGTGCTGGCGATCCGCGACTATCTGTGGACCCAGGGCAGGGTGGTGGTCGCCCCGTCCAAGGCGGACGGCAAGCCGACTATCCGCTTCTCCCCCCATATCTACAACAGCGCCGACGAGATCGCCCTGATCGCGGACCTGCTGGCGAAGGCCTGATCGCTATCGTCGGCGGAATGGCCAGTCGATCACCGCGCCGGCCCATAGCGCCCACCAGATGATTACCGGCTGCAGCGCCAATCGGGGGCCATGATACCACCAGTTCAGATGCACGCCGCCCAGCGGGATGTCATGCAGGGCATGGTTGAAATTGGCCGGCCAGACGCACAGCGCATAGAGAGCGAGGCCTATCGCGGCGGCGCGGCGCGTGGCCGGCAACATCAGCCCGACGGAACCGGCCAGTTCGGCGATACCGGTCAGCGCGACGACGATCTGCGGCTCCGGCACCCAATGCGGCGTGATCGCCACGAAACCGACCGGCCGCATCAGATGCGCGGCGCCCGCAATCGCATAGGCAAGCGCCAGGACGGTACGGGCGATGGCGCGCGCGGTAACGGCTACAGCTCCAGTTCGCCTTCATCCTCGCCGTCCCAATAATGGGCGCGTTCGGCATGAACCTTGATCATCACCAGGCCGGGCGTATCGGCGCCTTGCGCGAACCAGCGCTCCAGATCCGGATTCCAATGCGCTTCAAAGGCGCTGCGATCGCGGATCAGATCGGCGCGGCCCTCGACCGCGATAAACAGGGGGCGCTGCCCCAGCAGGCCGCCCTTGCCATGGAAGGACAGGCCGACCCGCGGATCGCGCTCGATATCCTTCACCATCAGCGTGTCTTCGGTCGTGAAATAATAGCTGTCGCCGCCATAGGCGACGTCCTGATTGTTGCTCATCGGCCGGGCGCCGATCTGGCCGTCTTCGGTATGGGTCGACAGCATCGCGAAATCGATCTGCTGCATCTTGTCTGCCAGAATGGCGATGGTCTGCTGGGCCATGGTCGCTCTCCTCTTCTGCCCGGTTCAACGCTGACAGAGCGGATTCGGATGCGTCGGATTCGTCAGGAGGATGAAGAGAACATATAGTGAACATAAATCCGATTCGGAGGATGTTCGCCATGCTTGCCCGCACGCCGTCGCTCTATCGCCTGATCGTGGCGCTGAAGCCGCCGACCCGCATCACGCGGCAGATCGACCATTTCGCCGAGACGCTGGCGCCCGATGCCCAGCGCATCCTGCCGGCGCACCAGCATATCACGCTGGGGATCACCGGCGACTGGCCGGACTATCCCTATGCGCTGGTGAAGGCGATGCACCGCAGCTTCACCGGCATCCTGGCCGATCCATTCGATCTGTCGCTGGATCAGTTGAGCGAGGGTGGCCGATCGGCCGCGCTGCGGCCGGCGCATGCACTGCCGCCGCTCCGGGAATTGCAGCGCAAGGTGGCGTTGGCGATGAAGCGGGCAGGGGTGGGCGCCCGTCCGGGCTGGAGCTTCAACCCGCACCAGACGCTCTATTATCGCGACGGTACCCCGGCCACCCAGCGGATCAGCGGCTTTCACTGGCGGGTGGAGGATTTCGTGCTGCTATGCAGCCATGTCGGCCGCACCCATCATGAGCTGCTGGGGCGATGGCCGCTGCGCGGCAGCGGCCAATATAGCCTGTTCTGATGGCGCTCAGCGCTTGCGCACGAATTCCGCGCGCAGCACCAGCCCCTTGATGCCGTCATAGCGGCAGTCGATTTCCTGCGCGTCGCCGGTCAGGCGGATCGACTTGATCAGCGTGCCGCGTTTCAGCGTCTGGCCGGCGCCCTTGACCACCAGATCCTTGATCAGGGTCACCTGGTCGCCATCGGCCAGCAGATTGCCGACCGAATCGCGGACTTCCACAGCATCGCCGGCGTCGGCCCTGGCGGCGGCATCGGCCGCGCTGATCCATTCGCCGCTCGCCTCGTCATAGACATAATCGTCGTCGGCCATCGGCTTATCCCTGGCTTACGGATTCGAGCACGGCGGCGCGCAGTTCGGGGATGCCCATGCCCTTTTCGCTCGACGTGGCGATGATCTCGGGATGCGCGGCCGGCCGCTTGCGGATCGCATCGGCGGTGCGCTGCGTCACGGCGACCAGTTCGCTCGCCTTGATCTTGTCGCTCTTGGTCAGGACGATGCGATAGCTGACCGCCGCGCCGTCCAGCATGTCCAGCATGTCGGTGTCGACATCCTTGATGCCATGGCGGCTGTCGATCAGCACCAGCGCCCGCTTGAGCGCCGCGCGACCGCGCAGATAGTCGTTCACCAGGAACCGCCATTTCTTGACCAGGTCCTTGGGCGCCTTGGCATAGCCATAGCCCGGCATGTCGACCAGGCGGAAGCGCAGCGGATCGCCAACGTCGAAGAAGTTGAGTTCCTGCGTGCGGCCCGGCGTGTTCGACGTGCGGGCCAGGCCATTGCGATTGGTCAGCGCGTTCAGCAGCGACGATTTGCCGACATTGGAACGGCCGGCAAAGGCGACCTCGTTCACCGCCATGTCGGGCAGATAGTCGAGCGTCGGCGCGGATCTGAGGAAGCTGATCGGCCCGGAAAAGAGCTTGCGGGCTTCCTCGATCAGGGCGGTGTTGTCGTCTTCTGTCATATCGAAAAAATCCCCCCCTTTCGGGGAGGATTTCCTTTTCCTTACTTGGTGGCCGTCGCGGTGTTCAGCACGGGGTGGCGCTTGTACAGCCACCATTGCTGCGCCATCGACAGGCAGTTGTTGGTGATCCAGTAGACCAGCAGGCCGGCGGCGAACGGCGCCATGATGAACATCATCATCCACGGCATGATCGCGAACACCTGCTGCTGCATCGGGTCCATCTGGGCCGGGTTCAGCTTGAACTGCAGCCACATTGAAATGCCCAGCAGCAGCGCCAGCACACCGATCGCCAGGAAGGAGGGCGGGGTAAATGGCAGCAAGCCGAACAGGTTCAGGATATGCAGCGGGTCGGGCGCGGACAGATCCTTGATCCACAGCACGAAGGGCTGGTGGCGCATTTCGATCGTCAGCTGCAGCACCTTGTACAGCGCGAAGAAGATCGGGATCTGGATGAAGATGGGCAGGCAGCCGGCCAGCGGATTGACCTTCTCCTGCTTGTACAGCTCCATCATCTTCTGCTGCAGCTGCTGCTTGTCGTCCTTATATTTCTCCTGCAGCGCCTTCATCTTGGGCTGCACCGCGCGCATCGCCGCCATGCTGGCGAACTGGCGCTGGGCGACCGGGAACATCAGGGCGCGGACGCAGAAGGTCAGGCAGATGATGGCGACGCCGAAATTGCCGAGCGTCTCGAACAGCCAGTGCAGCAGCGCGAAGATCGGCTGCTCGAACCAGTAGAACCAGCCCCAGTCGATCGCGCGGTCGAACAGCGGCACGCCGGCGCGCTCATAGGCCTGCAGCGTCTTCACTTCCTTGGCGCCCACGAAGAGGCGGTTGGTCTGGGTCATCGCCTTGCCGGGGGGCAGCATGACCGGAGCCAGTGCGATGTCGGTCTGGAACTGGGTGCCAGCACCCTTGCGCATCTGGCCGGTGAAGGCGTCCTTCTGGTCGGGGATGAGCGCCGACAGCCAATATTTGTCGGTGAAGCCGATCCAGCCGCCGGTCGACTGGAAGCTCTGGCTGGCCGGACCCTTTTCCAGATCCTTGTAGTTCACGTCATAATTGGCCGCGCCGTTGAACACGCCCATCGGGCCGACATGGATGGTCCAGGTGTCGGGATCGGCCGACGGAGCCGCGCGGCTGACATAGCCATAGGATTTGACCGCGATCGCGCCGGTGCCGCTGTTCGACACCTTCTGCGCGGCGGAAATCATGTAATTTTCGTCGATCGAATAGCGGATCTCGAAATTCTGGCCCGCGCCATTGTTCCAGCTCAGCGTAACCGGGCTGGTGGGGGTCAGTTCGGTGCCGCTGGCGGTCCAGACGGTGCTGGCATCGGGGGTCTTGATGCCCTCGCCCTGCCAGCCGAAGCCGGCGAAATAGGCGTCCTTGGTGCCGCTCGGGCTATAGAGGCGGATCGCCGGCGAATCCTTGGCGATCGTTTCCTTGTAGGTCGGCAGCACGATATCATCGATGCGCGCGCCCTTCAGGTTGATCGAGCCTATGATCTTGGGCGTGCGGATGGCGACGCGCGGCGTTTCCTTAAGCACCAGGGCGCGATCGCGGATCGCGGTCGATGCATCCTGCGCCGGCGCCTCGCCCGCCGGGGTCAGCGGGGTGGTCTTGCCGCCCTCGATCTTCGTCGCGGGCGAATTGGCCGCCGGGAAGAAATGTTCGGAGATATAGGGCCAGCCGAACAGGATCGCGGCGGTCAGCAGCACCGCCAGAATGATATTCTTCTTGTCGTCCACGCTATTCGGCTCCGCCGTCTATACTCGTCAATGTCTCAGGGGACCGGGTCATAGCCCGAACCACCCCATGGGTGGCAACGCATTAGCCGCTTGAACCCCAGCCAGCTACCCTTGATCGCACCATATTTGCCGACCGCCTGGATCGCATATTCCGAACAGGAGGGGGCATAGCGACAGGTGGGGGGGAGAATGCGGGACGGGCCCAGCTGCCAGGCGCGCGCGATCAGGATCAGCAGCCGGGCAATCATGCCGGCTGGCCGGTCTTCGCGGCTGGGGGCGCGGGTCGGGAATCGCCCTTGCGGCGGGGCGGGCGGCCCTGGCCTTCGGGGCGGGTCAATATCTTGCCCAGCGCCTTTTCCAGTTCGCCGCGCAGCAGCGCGAAGTCGCGCTCCACGCCTTCGGCACGGCCGATCAGCACATGGTCGGCACCAGCCACACCATGCACAGGCAGCAGTTCGCGTGCCAGGACGCGAAAACGGCGCTTCATCCGATTGCGGATGACAGCGCCGCCTATCTTCTTGGTCACCGTGATGCCGATACGCATCGCCGGATCGCCGTCGCCGCGCTCACGCACCAGCAGGACGAATCCCGGCATGGGCGCGCGTCGGCCCCGATTCGCCGCCAGGAAATCCGCGCGCTTGCCCATGATGGCAGGCGCGGCCGGCGGCGTCAGGTCGCTCAGGCGCTCAGGCTCTTGCGGCCGCGGGCACGACGGGCGCGCATGATGTTGCGGCCACCGGGGGTCGCCATGCGAGCGCGAAAACCGTGACGGCGCTTCCGAACCAGATTGCTCGGCTGAAAAGTGCGCTTCATCGTTCATTCCTCAAACAAACTAGAGAATCAGGTATGACAAAAAAGGGCCGCCACACGGGGCGGCCGCAAGTCAGGGGCCGTCCGATAGGGAAATGGGGCGGGGAAGTCAATGGCGCTGCGCCGCGCTTCCCCGCAAACTCCTGCTTGTCCCGCCCGAACCGCTCTCGGGCTTACTTCCCGCGGGCGCTCGTCACGGCGTCCTTGAGCGAATCATAGCCGACCGCACCGTTCAGCACCTGATTGCCGATGACGAAGGTCGGGGTGCCGCTCGCCTGCAGCTTCTGGGCGAGGGCGATGTTCGACTGCAGCTCGGCATCATATTTGCTCGACGCCATCGCCGCTTCGGCATCGGCCTTGGTGATGCCGGCCTGGGTGGCGGCGCCGATGATCGATTCGCGAGTCACCTTGCCAGCGCCATAGAGCGCCTTGTGATAGGCCATGTAGCGATTGCGCTCGGCTGCCAGCAGCGACACCTTGGCCGCGTCGGAGCTTTCCTCCGACAGGATCGGCAGTTCGCGATAGACGATCTTCACCTTGGCATCGGCGCCGACCAGCTTGGCAAGGTCAGGCAGCGAGGCGCGACAATAGCCGCAGGCATAGTCGAAAAACTCGACCACGGTGACATCGGCATTGGCGGCGCCTTCCCATGCCCCGGCATAGGGCGTCTCGATCGTCTGGCGATTCGCATCGATCGTGCCTTCCATCCGCTTGGCCTGCAGCTTCTCGATCGCCTGCGGGATGATCTCGGGATGCTCCAGGATATAGTCGTGGACGATCTTTTCGATCGCGGCCTTGTCGCCGGTGGAGACGCTGCCGGGCGCCTGCACGGCAAGGGCGGTGCCGGCGGCGCCAGCGATCAAGGCGAGGGCGCCCAGGGTCATCTGCATTTTCCTGTTGGATAGGGCCGCACGAAAGCTGGGCCGGGTCTGATCTGTCATCTTCTCTTCCGCTTCTGCTCGACGGCAGCCCGCGAGACCATCGCGATATCCTGCGCCCGCAGATAGTCAACCGTTCCGGGCTTCAAACCCTGCATCGCCGCGTCCGCACTGCGCAGCGCCATACTGTCCTGCCCGATCATCGAAAAGCGCTCGGCACTGGCCAGCGCGGCGCGCGGCGTGTCGCCGCGATGCTCGTAGACGACGCCCAGTTGATACCAGGCGAAGGGATTTTCGCGGTCCCGCGCGATCGCATTGCGCAGCACGGTTTCGGCCTCGGCGTAATTTTTCTCATCCTCGGTCGCGATCAGGGCATGGCCCAGCAGCACTGCGATCAGCGGCTGCTGCGTCTTGGCGACGGCCTCGCGCAGCGGTGGGATCGCCTCGCCCGGTCGCCCGCTCTCCAGCAGGATCTGGCCCTTCAGCTCCAGGAAATAGGGATCATGCGGCGCCGCTGTCAGCAGCGCGTCCGCTTCGCTCAGCGCCTTCTCGGGATAGGCGCTTTTATGCCAGGCATAGGCGCGCGCATAATGGGCCGGGATCGACCGGTCGCTCTCGGGATATTTGAGCAGCGTCTGCTGCGGTTCCGACACGAAGCCGATCAGCTTCGCCTTGATCCGCTCGAACCGCGCTTCCAGCTGCGGATTGGGTGGATTGTCCCAGGCCGGATCGACCGTATAGACCTCGCGCAGCACATTGATGCGCTCGCCCGACAGCGGGTGGGTGCGGCCATAGCTGTTGTCCTGCGGAATCGCGAGGCGATATTCCTGATTCTGCAGCTTCTTGAAGAATTCCAGGCTGCCCTTGCCGCTCAGATGCGCGCCGCTCAGATAGCGCGCGCCGGCAAGGTCGGCGGAGCTTTCCTGCGCGCGCGAGAAAGCCAGATATTTGGACATGCCGACCTGCTGGCCCAGGCCCATGATGCCCATGCCGGCCTCTGCGCCGCCCGCCGCGATCGCCGCTGCACCCAGCACCAGGCTCAGCAATGTGATGCTGGTCGCTTCCTTGATGCCGTCGGTGCGGATCACATGGCCGCCCTCGATATGGCCCAGTTCATGCGCGACCACGCCCTGCAACTGGTTCACATTGTCGGCCTGCGCAATCAGCCCGCTATGCACCCAGACATATTGGCCGCCGGCGACGAAGGCGTTGATCTCCGGATCGTTGATCACCATCACCTGGACATTGCGCGGCTGCATGCCCGCCGCCTTCACCAGATCGCCCGACATGTCCGCCATGAAGGCTTCGGTCTCAGCATCGCGCAGGATGCTCTGGGCCAGTGCCGGCCGCGCCATCAGCATCAGCGACCCCAGCAGGAGCGCGGCAAGGCGCAGCCACCGCGTCATCATGCAAAGCCTTGATGGGGAAGGGGAACAGGCATTGGCCCGATTTATGCCCTTCTCGCCCTGAACATCAAGTGAAGCCACGAAAAACGCCGCCATCCGACCCTTGGGGCTGGATGGCGGCGTGTTTCATTCAGGCCTGTGCCCTGGCCTTACTGGCCGAAGGTGCGCTGCCACCAGCCACGGCGCGGCTCGCCATTCTCGTCGCTCTCCGCCTCGGCGGCGGGGTCGGCCGTGACGGCTTCGCTGGCCGGTGCAGCCGCAGCCGGCGTCTCGGCGGGTGCGGCAGCGACCTCGGTCACGGCCGGCGCGGCCTCGACGGCGGCTTCCTCGGCGACCGGTTCGACCTTCTTCTTGCGGGTGCGCTTGGGCTTGGGCTTTTCGGCCACTTCCTCGGCAACCGCTTCGACGGCGGGCGCTTCGGCTGCCGCAGCGGCTTCGGCCTCGACATCCGCCTTCTTCTTGCGGGTGCGCTTGGGCTTGGGCTTTTCGGCCGCTTCCTCGGCAACCGGCTCGGCGGCGGGCGCTTCGGCCACAACCTCGGCCGGGGCTTCGGTCGCTTCGACGGCAGCCGGTTCGGCCGCCGCGTCCTTCGCCTTGCGGGCACGGGGGCGACGGCGCGTCTTGGGCGCTTCTTCGGCCGGGGCTTCTTCCGGGGCCGCTTCGGCAACCGGAGCCTCTTCGGCGGGCGCGGCCGCATCGGCTCCGATCACTGTTTCAGCGCCGTCCTCGCCAGCGGTCTCACCGGCTTCGGCACCCGCTTCGCCACCTTCGCGACGGCGACGACCGCCACGGCGACCGCGGCGACCACGACGACGGCTGCCACCTTCATCCTCGCCTTCGGCGGCCGGTTCGGCGGCAACAGCCTCGGCATCGGTCTCGACGTCGCCCGATTCCTCGCCTTCTTCACCGTCTTCGGCGCCATTGTCTTCGCCGGCTTCGCCCTGCGCGTCCTCGCGCTGGCCACCGCGACGGCGGCGACGACGGCGACGGCGACGGCCGCCTTCGCGTTCCTCGCCCCGGTCACCACGCTCGCCACGCTCCTGGCGTTCGGGGGCGGCTTCTTCCTCGATCTCTTCCTCTTCTTCCTCGTCCTCGATCACGTCGAGGTCATCCTCTTCCTCCGCGAGCGGGGCATAGGTGACGACGCGTTCGGGACGCGGACCGCTGGGCTCGACCGACATGCGGGCACCCTCGATCTCGCCATCGGGCAGGACGACGATACGCACGCCATAGCGCTGTTCGATCTCGTCCAGTTCGCGACGCTTGTTGTTGAGGACGTAGAAGGCGGCTTCCTGGCTGGCGCGCAGGGTGATGACGCTGCCGCGACCACGGGCGGCCTCTTCCTCCAGCATCCGCAGCGCGCCAAGGCCCGCCGACGATGCGGTGCGGACCAGGCCCGTGCCTTCGCAATGCGGGCACTGGCGGGTCGATGCTTCCAGCACGCCGGTGCGCAGGCGCTGACGGCTCATTTCCATCAGGCCAAAGCCCGAAATGCGGCCGACCTGAATACGGGCGCGATCGTCCTTCAGCGCCTCCTTCATCGCCTTCTCGACCTTACGGATGTTGGAGTTCATCTCCATGTCGATGAAGTCGATGACGACCAGGCCTGCCATGTCGCGCAGGCGCAGCTGGCGGGCGATCTCGCGCGCCGCCTCCAGGTTGGTGGCGACGGCGGTCTGCTCGATGCCATGCTCGCGGGTCGACCGGCCCGAGTTGATGTCGATCGACACCAGCGCCTCGGTCGGGTTGATGACCAGATAGCCGCCGGACTTCAGCTGAACGACGGGATTGTACATCGCCGCCAGCTGGTCCTCGACGCTGGCGCGCTGGAACAGCGACACCGCGTCGGCATATTGCTTCACGCGCCGGGCATGGCTCGGCATCAGCAGCTTCATGAAGTCCTTGGCGGCCTTGTAGCCATGCTCGCCCTCGACGATCACTTCCTCGATATCCTTGTTGTAGATATCGCGGATCGCCCGCTTGATGAGGTCGCTGTCGTTATGGATCAGCTCGGGCGCGGCGGCGCGCAGCGTCTTTTCGCGAATCTCGTCCCACAGCCGGGCAAGATAGTCGAAGTCGCGCTTGATCTCGGGCTTGGTGCGCTGCAGGCCGGCGGTGCGCACGATGCAGCCCATCGACGAAGGCAGCGCCATTTCGGCGATGATCGACTTCAGCCGCTTGCGGTCGGCCGCATTGCTGATCTTGCGCGAAATGCCGCCACCATGGCTGGTGTTGGGCATCAGCACGCAATAGCGACCGGCCAGCGACAAATAGGTGGTCAGCGCCGCACCCTTGTTGCCGCGCTCTTCCTTGACGACCTGCACCAGCAGCACCTGGCGGCGCTTGATGACGTCCTGGATCTTGTAGCGACGGCGCAGCGCCATGCGCTTGCGGCGCAGCTCGTCGGCTGCGTCGTCGCCCTTTTCGCGCTTGCGCCGGTTCGGGCGGCCGCCTTCGTTGCTTTCGCCTTCGCTGGCTTCGGCTTCGTGGGCGCCTTCCTCATCGTCATGATGGGTCGCTTCCACGACCTCGACGCCATCGTCGCCGGCGGCGTCCTCATCCTCGTCATAATCGGCGCGCAGCGCGGCCTCTTCCTCGGCATGCGCGCGTTCCTCGCGCAGCAGTGCCTCGCGGTCTTCGCGCGGAATCTGGTAATAGTCGGGATGGATTTCGCTGAAAGCGAGGAAGCCGTGGCGATTGCCACCATAATCGACGAAGGCCGCCTGGAGCGAAGGCTCTACGCGGGTGACCTTGGCGAGATAGATATTGCCCTTGAGCTGCTTGTGCTCAGCGGATTCGAAGTCAAATTCCTCGATCCGGTTTCCCTTGACGACCGCGACCCGGGTTTCTTCCCGGTGGCGCGCATCGATCAGCATACGCATTGTCATTTATGTGTCTCCGGCGACGGCGGCCGCAGGCATGGAGCCGGGCCGCCACGCGATAGTGAAGGGACGGCCGTGCGCGCGCCGGGTTCGGCGCGCGAGGCGGCATCGTCCAGGTTTGAAGGAAGAATTGCGTGTCTGCTGCGTCGGCAGGGCCGGACAGTGCGCCGGGCCGGACCATCCACGCCACAGCACCCGGTATCGGGGCCAGCGTGGAAGGAAAGTCATGCCTCATGCAGCGTCAACCTGTTGCGCATCGGCTCGAGCGACAGGCGCGCGCCGATGCAAATAATCAAGATCCGCAAAGGACCTTATTGATATGGTCGGTCCTCCCGGAATGTGAAGGGGTAGCAGTCATGGGCGCGGGGAGCAACGGTCCGTGAAAAGATTATGTCTTTATGATGACCTTGATTGGCCGGTCGGCGATTCATGCTGAAACCGATATTAACCGTCTCATTTTACCCCGTCACAACGGGCGATGCTTAATCCGAAATTCAGCGTGGGGACGCTGGACGGATAGACGTCATGAAAATGGGCTGGACGGCCGATGGGCGCGCGTTGCACAAGCAGCGCATGCTCAACATAATTGCGCTGGCAACGACGATGCTGGCCGCGACCCCCGGCGATGCCGGCGGCATCGCGGCTGTGGACGTGCAGGGCGACCGCGTCACCGTTCGGTTCGACGATCGGGTCGAGGGCGCGTCCGCCTTCCTGCTCGACGGGCCGCGCCGCATCGCGCTGGATGTTGCCGGCGCGCAGGCCGGTGCCAGCCGCTATGCCGGTTCCAATGCTGCGGTCAGTGGCATTCGCCAGGGCCAGCTCAGCGACACCATGGCGCGCATCGTGCTAGACCTGACGACGCCGGCAACGCTCGGCGATCCGCAGATCGCGGCCGACGGCAAGTCGCTCAGCTTCTCGCTCCAGAATGTGACCGACGGCCGGTTCCGCACCGCCGTGGGGCAGGGGCGGCTGCGCTTCGACGCGCCCGCCAATATGAGCGCCCGGCCGCAAAAGCGCATTCATTCGATCACCGTGCCGATCCCGCCGGTCGCACGCGGCGTCGATCTGCCCGCGATCGAGGGCGTGCGCGACGGATCGCGCCCGCTGGTGGTGATTGATGCGGGTCATGGCGGTCATGATCCGGGCGCCATCAACAAGGATAATGGCAAGCGCGAAAAGGATGTGACGCTGGCGATCGCGCAGGCGATCCGGGACCAGCTGGTCAAGTCCGGCCGGGTGCGCGTGGCGCTGACCCGCGACGATGACCGCTTCCTCGTGCTGCAGGAGCGCTATGGCATCGCCCGCAAGCTGGGTGCCGATCTCTTCATCTCGGTCCATGCCGATTCGGCGGACAATGCCGATGCCCATGGCGCCACCGTCTACACCCTCTCCGAAACCGCATCGGACCGGGAGGCGGCCCGGCTCGCCGCGCGCGAGAACAAGGCCGATGTGCTGAACGGCGTCAATCTCGGCAACCAGTCGGGCGATGTCTCCTCGATCCTCATCGATCTGACGCAGCGGGAATCGATGAACATTTCGGCCAATTTCGCGCGGCTGCTGCAGCGCGAGGCGGCACCCTATGTGCCGTTCCGCAGCGCCTATCACCGCTTCGCCTCGCTGATGGTGCTGAAGGCCCCGGACACCCCCTCGGTCCTGTTCGAGACCGGCTATATCAGCAATGCGGATGATGCCGTTTTCCTCTCCTCGCACGAGGGGCAGCAGGCAATCGCGCGCGGCGTCGCCCGCGCCATCGACGTCCATTTCGCCCGCAAGCTTGCCATGGGCAGCGGCCGGTCGGGCGGCTGACGCGTCTATCCGCGCATCGGTGCTGGTATTGAAGGACTTTTGACCGGGAGTCAGGATGTAGAGCCTGATTCACGCCATCGATGGAAACGCAAAGCGCTTCCATCTCAGGCGATCAGGCTCTAGAGCCTCTTCCACCATGGAAGAGGCCCGTTCCAATCCGCCCGCATCGTCCTTCGCCTATCGCCTGCGCCGTGGCGCCGGGGGCATTGCCGACCGGTTGAAGCCCTTGTGGCAGCGCCGCCTGTTCCGCTGGGCCGCGATCCTGCTGGGCGGCTTCCTGCTCGCCATCTTCCTGTTCTGGCTGATCTTCGCGCGCGGCCTGCCCGACGCGACCTCGCTGCTGGAATATGAGCCGCCGCTGCCGACCATGGTGCGCGACATCAATGGCCAGCCGGTCCACAGCTATGCCCGCGAACGCCGCGTCCAGCTGCAATATAGCGATTATCCCCAGCAGCTGATCCACGCCTATCTGGCGGCGGAGGACAAGACCTTCTTCGAACATCATGGCGTCGACATTCCCGGTTTTGCCGGTGCGGTGTTCGACTATGCCAGCAAGCTCGGCTCGGGGCAGCGCGCCCGCGGTGGCTCCACCATCACCCAGCAGGTGGCGAAGAATCTGCTGATCGGCGACGAATATTCGCCCACGCGCAAGGTGAAGGAAATGATTCTCGCCTGGCGTATGGAAAATGTCCTCACCAAGCAGCAGATCCTCGAACTCTATCTCAACCAGATATTCCTCGGCCGGAACGCCTATGGCGTGCAGGCGGCGGCCCGCGCCTATTTCGACAAGGACGTCGCCGATCTCCAGTTGCATGAAATGGCCTATCTGGCGATCCTGCCCAAGGGGCCGGCCAATTATCGCCCGGAAAGCACCACCGGCCATGCCCGCGCGATCGATCGTCGCAACTGGGCGCTGGGCGAGATGGAGAAGAATGGCTGGATCAGCGCGGCCCAGCGCGACGCCGCCATCGCCCTGCCGCTCGGCACCGTTGCCGCCCATGGCTCCAGCTTCGACGCCAATGCCGGCGGCTATTATATGGAGGAGGTGCGTCGCCGCCTGATCCAGCAGTTCGGCGAAAAGGCGGAGGATGGCCCCAACAGCGTCTATGCCGGCGGCCTGTGGGTGCGCAGCCCCTATGATCCGGTGGTGCAGGATCATACCCAGACCGCGCTGCGCAACGGCCTGCTGCGTTTCGGCGCCGGGCGCGGCTGGTCCGGCCCGGTCGGTCATATCGACCCCGACAAGGGCTGGGAACGCGAACTCGCCGCCAGCTTCATCAGCGTCGATTATGCCGGCTGGCGCGTCGCCGCCGTCATCAGCCGCGACAGCAGTGGCGCGCAGATCGGCTTTGCCGACGGCACCACCGGCACGCTGCCCGCCAGCCTGGCGCAGCTGCCCTATCGCCGCACCGGTGGTCCCGCCATCTCGGCGATGAAGCCGGGCGACCTGATCATCGTCGCCCGCGACGGTGCCAGCTGGGCGCTGCGCAACATTCCCGAAGTGTCGGGCGGCATGGTGGTGGAGGAAGTGCATTCGGGCCGCATCCGCGCGATGCAGGGCGGCTTCGACTATCGCCTTTCCTCCTACAACCGCGCGACCCAGGCGCAGCGTCAGCCCGGCTCGACGATCAAGCCCTTCGTCTATGCCGCCGCGCTCGACAATGGCATGACGCCGGCCTCGATCATCGTTGATGGCCCGTTGTGCGTCTATCAGGGCGCCGGCCTTGGCCAGAAATGCTTCCGCAACTTCTCGGGCGGCAGTGCCGGGCCGCAGACGATGCGCTGGGGCGTGGAACAGTCGCGCAACCTGATGACCGTGCGCGCCGCCAGCCAGACCGGCATGGACCGGGTCGTGCGCACCATCAAGAATATGGGCATCGGCGACTATCAGCCCTATCTCTCCTTCGCGCTGGGCGCGGGCGAGACGACGGTGGAACGGATGGTCAACGCCTATGCCACGCTCGCCAATCAGGGTCGCCAATTCGCGCCCAAGCTGATGGACTATGTCCAGGATCGGCGCGGCAAGGTGATCTGGCCGGAACGCTGGCATCCCTGCGACAATTGCAACATGGCCAATTGGGACGGCAAGCCGATGCCGCGCTTCGGGTTCGAGGGGCGTCAGGTTATGAACCCGATGACCGCCTATCAGGTCGTCCATATCACTGAAGGCGTGATCCAGCGCGGCACCGCGACCGTGCTGGCTGACCTCAAGCGCCCGCTGTTCGGCAAGACCGGCACCACCAACGGCCCGACCAATGTCTGGTTCGTCGGCGGCTCGCCCGACCTCGTTGCCGGCGTCTATATCGGCTATGACCAGCCCCGCAGCCTGGGCGGCTGGGCACAGGGTGGCCGCATCGCCGCGCCGATCTGGAAGGAAGCGATGGCCCCGATCCTGGAGACCATGCCCAAGACGCCGTTCATCGCCCCGGCCGGCATTCGCATGGTCGCGATCGACCGCCGTTCGGGCAAGCGCGTCTATGGCGCCTGGCCGACCGACGAGCCCAAGCCCGCGGTCATCTGGGAAGCGTTCAAGCCCGAATCCGAACCGCGCCGCACCATCCGCAAGGAAGAGGCGGAGGCGCAGGCCAAGGTCGCGGCCAAGGCCGACGCGGTCCGCACCCGGCAGCGCAACGACGCCGACTTCCTGCAGGACCAGGGCGGCATCTATTGAGGGGCGGGCGCGTCGGCGCCCGCCCTCTTATCCTCAGCAGTGGCGCGGATTGGCGTCGCGGATCGACAGGCTGGTGGCGCCGCGCCGGCCCTCCAGCGCCTGCGCCAGCAATATCTGGGTCGATCGCACCGCATAGCAGAAGGCGCAGGCGATCGCGTCGCTGCAGGCATAGGGAACGGGGCCGGTCCAGCGCGCCTGCAACAGGTCGATCAGCAGATTCTCGTCCTCGCTCAGGCGCGGCCCCCGGCCGGTGCGCAGCCCATGGCCGGTCACCTGCTCGCCCAGGCGCAACAGGCTGTCGAGCGCCGGGGATAGCTGTTCGCAGCCATAGCGTCGCAGCCGCAGGTGCAACTGGGCCATCGCCGGCCGGCGTCGGCGTCGCGCTGCCGCCCAGCAACGCACGGCGTCGAGCAGGATATAGAGGGTGGCCGGGCTGTGCGTCGCCGGCATGGGCGTGGTCGGGTTCATGGGATCGCCTTTCATGGAAAAAGGTTTTCCCCCTTGATGCGCCGCCCTCGCGCGGGGCGGTCTGCGCCATCGGGCTAAGATGCCATTATGTCCGGCAGATTTCGGACCTTTGCCGCGCCGCCCCTCCGGCGGATTGATCTTCCCAAAAAGCCCGGCCTGGGATAGGGGCAGGCGTTTGATGCGTTCGGGTAGCTGACGCTGGACGCCACGAGATTCTGGAGACCTCCCATGCGCGCCGAAGCGCAGCAATATATCGACCGTATCGACGCCGCGCTGGACCTGCTGCGCCGCTTCCTCGACTGGGACCGTGCGCTACGCCGGCTGGACGAGCTGAATGCCCGCGTCGAGGATCCGACCCTGTGGGATAATGCCAAGCTGGCGCAGGAGGTGATGCGCGAGCGCACCCGTCTCGACAGCGCGATCGGCGCCACCCGCGCGATCGAGGCGGAAAAGACCGACAATGCCGAACTGATCGAAATGGCCGAGGCCGAAGGCGATGAGGATATGGTCTCCGAAGCGATCGCCGCGCTGAAGGCGCTGGCCGAGCGCGCCGACGAGGACAAGATCAAGGCGCTGCTGGCGGGCGAAGCCGATGCCAGCGACACCTATCTGGAAATCCACGCCGGCGCCGGCGGCACCGAAAGCCAGGACTGGGCCGAAATCCTGTCGCGCATGTATCGCCGCTGGGCCGAACGGCGCGGCTTCAAGGTGGAACTGGTCGATTATCAGGCGGGCGAAACCGCCGGCATCAAGTCGGCTACCTTCCTCATCAAGGGCGAAAATGCCTATGGCTATGCCAAGACCGAAAGCGGCGTCCACCGCCTGGTCCGCATCAGCCCCTATGACAGCGCCGCGCGCCGCCACACCAGCTTCTCGTCGGTCTGGGTCTATCCGGTGATCGACGACAATATCGATATCGAGGTCAAGGAGAGCGACCTCAAGATCGATACCTATCGCGCCTCGGGTGCGGGCGGCCAGCACGTCAACACCACCGACTCCGCGGTCCGCATCACCCACGTCCCCTCGGGCATCATCGTCGCGTCGCAGAATGACCGCTCGCAGCACAAGAACCGCGCGACGGCCATGAACATGCTGAAGGCGCGCCTGTATGAAGCGGAACTGCGCAAGCGCGAGGAAGCAGCGTCGACCGACTATGCTGCCAAGACCGAAATTGGCTGGGGTCACCAGATTCGCTCCTATGTGCTCCAGCCCTATCAGCTGGTGAAGGATCTGCGCACCGGCGTCACCTCGACCGCTCCGGACGATGTGCTCGATGGCGCGCTCGATCCGTTCATGGCCGCTGCGCTCAGCCAGAAGGTCACGGGCGAGAAGGTCGACGTGGAGGATGTCGACTGATGATCCGCATGGCGCTGGCGGGGCCGTTGCTCCTGCTGGCAGCCTGCGGGCCGCTGGCAGGCGGCAATCAGTCGGAACGCGCGGCCGGCGCCGCGTCCTTCCCCCGCGCCGACCGGCCGGTGGCGCCGATCGTGTCGACCCGCTGGTCGAGCGAGGAGGCGCGCGACCGGGTCAATGAGGCCGAGGACATCATGGACCGGGCCGGCATCCGGCCGGGCATGACCATTGCCGACATTGGTGCTGGCGAGGGCTATTATACCGTGCGCCTGGCCAAGCGCGTCGGCGCCAAGGGCCGGGTTCTGGCCGAGGACATCCTGCCCGAGGTGATCGATGCGCTCAGCCGTCGCATCACCCACGAAAACTGGACCAATGTCAGCGTGAAGCTGGGCGCGCCGGAAGATCCCAAGCTGCCCGAAAACAGCTTCGACCGCATCTTCATGGTCCATATGTATCATGAGATCGCCGAGCCCTATGCGTTCCTCTGGCATCTCAGCCCCGCGCTGAAAGCCGATGGCGAACTGATCGTGGTCGATGCCGATCGGCCGACCGACCAGCATGGCACGCCCCGGCGCCTGCTCACCTGCGAACTGGCGGCAATGGGCTTCCGGCTGGAGGAGATGATCGCCAAGCCGACCGCCGGTGGCTATATGGCCCGCTTCCGCCGCAGCACCGCCCGCCCCGATCCGTCCAGCATCGTCCCCTGCGCGCTGCGCGGCTAGGGGCCTGCCCAGTCCGGTTCGCGACGCGACAGTTTCATGTCCGCCGAAGTTCACACCGTTATCGGGGTGATTCACCCTATTTGCGCCAGATATGCGCCTGCCGCGCGCCGGTGGCGCGCCTGTAACGCGACAGCCGGGCAGAACGCGACGCGTCGCTGACGCGCGCCCGAAGCGACAGTGACGCGACAAGGGTGCGCCAGTCAGGCGCCGGCCAGCCATTGGCGGGATGTCGCGCATGGATTGCCGGGCACTCTCGTCCATGGACAAGGGTGGAGCAGAGAATGACCGAATAGGAAAGGGCGGCATCCCCCTCACCCAGCTACGACTAGGCAGCAAGCTGCCAAGTCTGCGCAGCCCTCTCCCTCAAGGGAGAGGGGTAGAATGTCCGCTTCCCACCGATGTCGCGCGGATCTAGTCCCGCGTGCCGGGCTGCCAATGCCTGGCGGCGCGCACGCCGGCCCGGCCGCGCCGCGCTAGTTCGCGTTTGAGGTCCGCGGGGTGGGGCGCGATCAGGAAGCCGAAGCTGACCGTACCGTCCTTGGTCTCGACCGCATGGTGCAGCCGATGCGCTTGGACGATCCGCTTCATGTAGCGCGAGCGGGCAACATAGCGGTGGCGCACCCGCTGATGGACGATGATGTCGTGGAAGCCCAGGTAGATCGCGCCATAGGCGGCGACGCCGGCGCCAACGGCCGTCGCCCAATTGCCCCAGCCCCATTGCACCCCGCCCAGCAGCAGCAGGATGGAGGGCATGGCGAAGATCACGAAATAGAGGTCATTGGCCTCGAAGAAGCCGGTGCGGGGGCGGTGGTGGCTGGCGTGGAGGAACCAGCCCGGCCCATGCATCACCCAGCGGTGCATCACATAGGCAAAGCCCTCCATCAGCGCGATCGTGACGACGAAGAGCAGCAGGAGGGCGATCGGAGGCATCGGCGCCTTATAGGCAGCGGCGCGGGCCAAGGCGACCCGTAAACACCGCATATAGGAAAGGGCCGCGATCCCCCCTGGAGAGCGTGGCCCTGTTCATCCCCGAAGGGAAGGCGGATCAGAAGGAGGCGGTGAGCGAACCGAGCACGCCGGCCTTGCTGATATTGTGGCCTGCCGACGAATAGAGCGACTTGTCGGTGTCGACATAGGATACGCCGAAGGTCAGGTGACCCCAGGTGTAGGTCGCGCCGATATTCCAGTCGGTATATTCCTTGCCGATGGTCAGGTAGCTCGGGCCAAAGCTGTGACCCAGATGCGCCGACACGCCCAGCGCGGTGTTGGGGATCGAGGCCGAGACGTCGCCAGCGAGGTAGAGATTGTCTTCCTTGCCATTGCCGACGGTCAGCGCCTTCGCCTTGGGGGCGTAGTTGGCGGTCAGCTTGGCGGTGGCGGGGCCGAACGTGCCCTTGATCGAGGCATAGGGCTCGACGAAGTCGGTGTTCGCACCGGCATTGCCCGGATAGTAATAATAGAGAACGCCGACGTCGATCGTCGCGCCGCCGACCGTGGTCGAATAGCCGCCGATCAGGTCGAGTTCCTGGTCCGAGCCGTTGGCGACATATTCGTCGATCGAACTGCCCCAGGTCGAGACATAGAAGCCCGATTCATGGGTGACGGTGATGCCGCCCTGCAGCGCGAACTTCTTGTTGGTCTGCGAAATGCCGCGGAAGCGATAATCGCTGACGACGGCGGCATTGCCGGTGACGGTCACCGCGGGAGCGGGCTCATCCTGGGCCATGGCGGGTGCCGACAGCGCAACAAGAGCGAAGGCCGAGAGGCCGAGAATGGACTTACGCATGATAATCCCCTTGATGGTTCTGCGATCGTCCCGCCTGCGTTCAGGCGCCTGCCTCTATGCTTCCCCCAGGGGAAGTGGGCCAGCTTGCCTCAACAAGTTTGGCCATGCCTGCGCGCGCTGCGGCGCACAAGATATTATTGCTGTTTCATGTCTTTTGCGTCTTTTATTGTTGCTACGACGCAACAAGGTGCGCGGCTGCGATCGCCGGATGTCCGGCGTATCTGCATGATAAGGCATAATTTATTGGATATTCGAACGCTGTCGCGGTCGCTCAGGACGGGGAATGGTCCGAAATGTCGGGCTCATTCATTGCTGGATCATGTCTGTCCTGCGGCTGCCGCAATTCGATGATCTGGCGCGGATAGGGGACGATGATGCCATGTGCCTTGAACTTGTCCAGCACCCGCATCAGCACGTCGGATGTCACCCCGCCCACGCCATTTTCCGGATCGTTGATCCAGACGCGAATCTCATGCTCCAGCCGATATTGGCCGAGCGCGGTCAGCCATACCTTGGGCTCGGGATGCTTGAGCGCGCGCGGGCTTTCCTTGGCCGCTTCCAGCATCAGTTGCTGGGCCAGCGCGATGTCGCTGTCGTTGCTGATCCCCACCGGGATGCGGACGCGGATATTGCGGTCGGAATAGGACCAGTTCTCCACCTCCTGCGTCATCAGATTTTCGTTGGGGATGAGATGCTTCTTGCCGTCGCGGGTGATGATCGACACGGCGCGCACGCCGATCTTGCTGACCCAGCCGAAACTGTCGCCGACCGCGATCACGTCACCCGGCTTGATCGACCGGTCCATCAGCAGGATGATGCCGGCGATCAGATTGCCGACCGTCTTCTGCAGGCCGAAGCCGACCGCCAGGCCCAGCGCCCCGGAAAAGACGGTGAAGGCGGTGAGGTCGATGCCCAATATGTCGATGCCGATGAAGAAGGCGGCGATGATGACGGCGATCCCGGCCAGCTTCTGGCCCAGCAACTTCTGGGTCGGGTCGAGATCGGGCGCCTTCTGGATGCTGCGCCGGATCAGCCGGTTGGCAAGGCGGATACCGGCAAGCAGCGCGACCAATGTCGCCGCAACCGACAATAGGTCGAGCAGGCTGATCCGCCGCTTGCCCAGCGTCAGCGCGACATCATCGAGCATCGACCCGACCGGCGCGATGCCGCCGCTGCTGCCCGATATCACCATGACGAACAGCAGCAGGGCGAGCGGGGTAATCGCCCAGCGCGGGAAGCTGAGCGCCTGCAGCAGATGCAGCGCGAACAGGGCGACGGCGAGGGCGAGCGCGGCGCCCAGGATCAGATGGGCGATGCTGTCCGCCGGCCACAGCGCCAGTGCCGTCGCGAACAGCGGCACGCTGATCGCATGACGCAGCATCGGGCGAATATGGGTGGAGACCAGTTCGCTGAGCGCGGGCAGCCTGTCCTTCACCCGCGGCGCCAGCAGGCGCGCCGCGCTATGGGCAATGGCATAGAGCAGCAGCGCGATGCCGACCGCGATCAGCGGCTGGGTGATGTCCGCATTGCCCGGCAGTCGGGCCAGCCATGCGGACAGCTGCGTCATCCGCGCGCTGCCCGGAAGCGGGCGAGACCGGCGTCAAGGTCGGCGATCAGGTCGGTGGGATCCTCCAGCCCGATCTGCAGCCGGATGACCGGCACTTCCGCCTGCCAGGCGGTCGCGGTGCGATAGCGGGCCGGATCGACCGGCAGGGCCAGGCTCTCGAACCCGCCCCAGCTATAGCCGATGCCGAAATGAGCGAGCCCGTCGATCAGCGCGGCGCGGGCCGCCTCGTCCCCGCCCTGCAGCACGAAGCTGAACAGGCCGGTCGAGCCGCTGAAATCGCGCGCCCACAATTCATGGCCGGGGCAATCGGGCAGAGCGGGATGCAGCACGCGGGCAACGTCGGGCTGGTCCTTCAACCACTGCGCGATCTGCAGTGCGCTCGCCTGATGCTGGGCCAGGCGGACGCCCAGCGTGCGCAGGCCCCGGCTGGCAAGCCAGGCATCGTCGGGGCTGGTCATCTGGCCGAACAGATAGGCAGACTGGCGGACTTTCGGGAACAGCGCCGGTGTGGCAGTGACCGACCCCATCATCACGTCGCTATGGCCGACAATATATTTGGTGCAGGCGAGGATCGAAATATCGACGCCATGGGCCAGCGCCGGGAAGAAAAGCGGCGTCGCCCAGGTATTGTCGAGCAGGGTGGTGATGCCGCGATCGCGCGCGATCGCGGTGATCGCCGGCACGTCCTGCACCTCGAAGGTCAGGCTGCCGGGGCATTCCAGAAAGATGGCGCGGGTGCGATCGGTCAGCAGCTCGGCGATGCCGGCGCCGATGGTCGGATCATAATAGAGCGTCTCGACGCCGAAGGGTTTCAGCACCTGTTCGCAGAAATTGCGGGTCGGATCATAGGCGCTGTCGACCATCAGCAACTGGTCGCCCGGCCGCAGCACCGCCATCAGCGCGCAGGCGATCGCCGCCACGCCCGAGGGGAAGAGCATCGTGCCCTCCGCGCCCGGCTCCATCTCGGTCAGCGCATCGGCCAGGCTCCAGCTGGTCGGCGTGCCCTTGCGCCCGTAGAACAGCCGTTCATGCGTGCTGCTGCCAGCCGCCTTCCGCAGATGGGCGACATCGTCATAGAGGATGGTGGAAGCGCGCCACACGCCCGGACTGACGATCGCGCCGGGTTGCCCCGGCATGCCGGTCCAGTCGGCGCGGCGGCCGGCCTGCGCCAGTCGGGTTAGCGGCCTTCTGCTGTCCTCGCTCATGCGGCCGGCCCGGTCGCCTTGGGCGTGGCGGGATCGAACCCCCATTCCGACCAACTGCCGTCATAGAGGCTGACGTCGCGCTTCCCGAGCGTTTCGAGCGCCGCGAGGATGATCGCCGCGGTCACGCCGCTGCCGCAGGTGGTGATGATCGGCCGGTCGAGATCGGTGCCGGCGTCGATCAGCAGGCGGCGCAGCTCCTCGCCCTGCTTCAGGCTGTTGTCGGCGGCGAAGAAGGCGGAGGAGGGGATGTTGCGGCTGCCGGGGATATGGCCCGACGCCATGCCGGGGCGGGGTTCGGCCTCGGCGCCGGTGAAGCGCCCTGCGCCGCGTGCATCGAGCAGTTGCGCCGTGCCGCTGGCGAGATTGGCGAGGATGTCCGCCTTGCTACGGACCTGTGTGCGGTCGAGCCGGGCGACGGCGTTGCCCGGCTCGATGGCGGGCATGCCGCTGTCGACCTGGCGGCCTTCGGCGACCCATTTGGGCAGGCCGCCGTCCAGGATCGCAGCCGATGCGCCCAGGCCATAGACGCGCATCATCCACCAGCCGCGCGCCGCGCTGTGGGTCGGGCTATTGTCATAGACGACGATGCGGCTGTCGGCGTTGACGCCCAGCGCCTGCATGCGCTGCGTCATCAGCGCGTCGGGCGGCAACTGGCCCGGTACCGGATCGGCGGGATCGCTGAGGCTCGGCAGGTCCATATAGGCGGCGCCGGGGATATGGGCCGCGTCGAATTCGGCGCGCGGGTCGCGCGGCGTGCCGGGCAGGAACAGGCTGGCGTCGAGAATGACGAGATCGGGCTTGCCGATTTCGCCGGCCAGCCAGTCGGTGGAAACGATAATGTCCATGCGGCCCCTTTTGCCTTGTCCGGCAGGCACTTTAGGAGCGCCTGGCCGGACAGGAAAGGGAAATGCTCAGGCCGGCGGCACTTCGGCGGCGGCGCGGGCGGCCGGCCGGCGATATTGGCGCGGCCCCTGGTCGAGGCGGAAAGGCGACAGGCGTTCGGCGGGCGGATCCTGTTCCTGGCCGACGATGAAGGCGCGACCGGTGCGGCCGGTGCCTTCGGGCGCTTCCTCATCCTCGCCCCAGCGATAATGGGCGTCGAAGGCGGCTATCGGCACCAGTAGCGACCGTTCGCCCATCGTCACCGGCACGATCTCGTCCTGGGCTAGGCGCAGTTCATTGGTCATGCGCACGGTTTCGCCCGGCGCGATCGAGACGATCGAATGCAGCGGCATGCCGGTCTCGCCACCGAAGAAATGGCGCAGCAACGCATCCTGCTGCGCGCCCGCATTGCCCAATATGCCGCGCACCATGATGTCGCGGGCCGGGCGATCGCCGCGATTGTGGAGCAGCAGCGTGTAGCCGATGGTCACACCGATCAGCGAGGAGCGGGCGAGGCTGATGTCGAGGCCGAGGTCGATCCAGGGGCGATCGCCGGCGTCGCTGGCCGGCGCAGCTGCCACGGGTTCGGGGGCAGGGGCTGGCGTGGGCGCCGGAATGGGCGCGGGAGCAGGGGCCGGAGCCGGAGCAGGCGGGGGCGGCGCAACGGGGGCCGGGGCTGGCCGGGGTGCTGCCGGGGGTGGCGCGCTCGCCGGCACGGCGTCGACGTCCGAAGCCGCACGACGGCGCCGCATCAGCAGGAAGCCGGCGATTACCGCCAGCGCGGCGATGGCGGCGGCGATCCAGGGCCAGCTCAGCCCCTGCGCTTCGGTTTCCGGCGCGGGTTCGGCAGCGGTGACGCTGTTGTCGGCCGTGACCGGCTCGGGCGCGGGCAGCGCGGCTGGCGGCGGCGTTTCCACCGCGTTGGCGGCATTGTCCGGCTCCGCCACAGCGGGCGCCGGGCGGGGCTGCGCCGGTGTGGCGTCGCGCGCGACCGGGCGTTCGGCCGGGGTAGGGGCGGGCGTCGTGCGCGGTGTTTCGGTGCGCGTCGGCGCTTGCGTCGGTGTCGGGCGCTGCGGTGCGGGGGCAGGGGTGGTCGCGGGCGTGCGCTGGGTCGGTGCTGGCGTCACCGTGGGGGCGACGATCGGCGGCAACGACGGCGTGGGTGTCGGGGTCGGCGTTGCCGTGCCCCGGAACACGTCGAGTTCCGGGCCTTGACGGCGCGGGTCATCGGCCGGCGGCGGCGGCGCGGCGCGCTGCAGATTGACGACCGGATCGCTGCCGGTGGCTTGCTGTGCCAGCGCGGGTGTGACTGCCAGCAGCGGCAGGGCGGAAAGGAACAGACGCATAGACCCCATGGCCCTGCCAAGGCAGAAATTTTGCTGAACGCCAGATGAACGGGTGGCCTTGCGCGCCGGACCGATGACAAATTGCGTGTAATCGACTACATGCGCCCTCATGACCGATACCCCGCTCCATCTCGGCCGCGCCAGCACCCTGCCGCAGCGGCCCGAGGACGCCGTCCTCGACTATGTCCCCAATCCCCGTCCGGGCAAGCCCTATCTGGTGCGCTTCACGGCGCCGGAATTCACCTCGCTCTGCCCGGTGACCGGCCAGCCCGACTTCGCCCATCTGGTGATCGACTATGCGCCCGGCGCGACGATCGTCGAATCCAAGGCGCTCAAGCTGTTCCTGGGCAGCTTCCGCAACCATGCCGGCTTCCACGAGGATTGCACCGTCGGCATCGGTGAGCGGCTGTTCACCGAAATGCAGCCGATCTGGCTGCGCATCGGCGGCTATTGGTATCCGCGCGGCGGCATCCCGATCGACGTCTTCTGGCAGTCGGGCGAGCCGCCCGCCGGCCTGTGGCTGCCGCCGCAGGACGTGCCGGGCTATCGCGGCCGCGGCTGAATATCTGATCCATAGGCTGCGCCGATCATGTAGGATGCCGCAAGCCTCATGGCTTTCTATCGTAATCGTCGGGCGGAACTGGACCCGTCCGACGGTTCGCGCTGGCATTTGCTGATCAAGGAAATTCGCCTGCGCGAAGCATGCGGCATAGAAGAAGCCTATGCCATCGCATTGACTGATCCCATTTGGCGGCGTTGGTTCGAGCGCCAGATCAATAGCGATCCTACCTGCCGGAAGGCCGCATTGCGGCACATGCGCGATAACGGCGATCGCTCGCTCATCGTCCAGCGGGACGGAAGGCTTTTCGTCCGATAGCCACTCTGCCCTTGTTGGACGAACGCGCAACAGGCTTCGACCAACGACATTCTCTTGCGGATAGTTCACTTGACCCCCCGCGGGAAAGGGCCGATCCGGTTTGCATGTTGCGCGTGACTATGTCTCATTGCGCCATCCAAGCCGTATCGGAGTTGCTTCCCCCATGCCCTTGTCGAAAATCCTGCCGTTCCTGATGGCGGCCGCGCCGCTGGCGATCGCCGCGCCCGCGTTGGCCCAGACCGCGCCTGCCGGCCCCGCCGCCGGCGTCACCACCCAGCTGCCCCGTGGCGCTGCGCCCAGCCATTATGCGATCGAAGTGACGCCCGATGCGGCGAACCTCAAATTCACCGGCAAGGTGACGATCGACGTTACTGTCGCCGCCGCCATGCCGGCGCTGGTGCTCAACGCGGCCGACCTGACCGTTTCCAGCGTCACGCTGACCCCGGCCAAGGGCAAGGCGATCACCGGCACGGCCAAGGTGGATGCCGATGCCCAGACCGTCAGCCTCGACTTCGGCAAGCCGGTCCAACCGGGCAGCTACAAGCTGACCATGGTCTATGCCGGCATCATCAACCAGCAGGCGAACGGCCTGTTCGCGCTCGACTATACCGACAATGAAGGCGCCGCGAAGCGCGCGCTCTTCACCCAGTTCGAGGCACCCGACGCCCGCCGTTTCGTGCCGAGCTTCGACGAGCCGAGCTACAAGGCGACGTTCGACCTCAGCGCCGTGGTGCCGGCGGACCAGCTGGCGGTCGGCAACATGCCGGTCAAGGCGACCAAGGATCTGGGCGGGGCCAAGAAGCTGGTGACCTTCGGCACCAGCCCCAAAATGTCCTCCTACCTGCTCTTCTTTGGCCTCGGCGAACTGGACCGCGCGACCAAGATGGCGGGCAATACCGAAGTCGGCGTCATCACCGGCCGGGGCAATACCGGCAAGGCGCAGTTGGCGCTCGACGCATCGGCGGCGATCCTGCCTTATTATAACGATTATTTCGGCGTGCCCTTCCCGCTGCCCAAGCTCGACAATGTCGCGGGTCCGGGCCAGAGCCAGTTCTTCAGCGCGATGGAGAATTGGGGCGCGATCTTCACCTTCGAACGTACCCTGCTGGTCGATCCGCGCTTCACCTCCGAAGAGACCAAGCGCGCCATCTATGAAGTGGCCGCGCATGAAATGGCGCACCAGTGGTTCGGCGATCTCGTCACCATGGCCTGGTGGGACGATCTCTGGCTGAACGAAGGTTTTGCGAGCTGGATGGCGACCAAGGTCACTGACAAGCTGAACCCGGAATGGGAAGCGCTGCTGTCGCGCGTCGATGGCCGCGAGCGGGCGATGAGCCTAGACGCGCTCAAGACCACCCACCCGGTCGTGCAGAAGATCACCACCGTCGATCAGGTGAACCAGGCGTTCGACGCCATCACCTATCAGAAGGGTGAAGCCGTCATCACCATGCTTGAAGGCTATGCCGGCGAGGATGCGTGGAAGGCGGGCATCCAGTCCTACATGAAGCAACATGCCTATGGGAACACCGTCACCGACGATCTGTGGAAGGCGGTCGAGGGCGCGGGCGCCAAGGGCCTGGTCAGCATCGCGCATGATTTCACCAGCCAGCCAGGCATCCCGCTGGTCAAGGTGGAGAGCGCCCAGTGCCAGGGCGGCAACACCATCCTGACGCTGAGCCAGGGCGAATATAGCCGCGACGCCAAGGACAAGACCCCGCTCAAGTGGAATGTGCCGGTGAAGGCGCAGGTACAGGGCGGCGAGGCGCAGCGCCTGATCCTGCAGGGCAATGGCCAGATCACGCTGCCGGGCTGCGGCGCCTATGTGATCAATGCGGGCCAGACCGGCTATTATCGTGCGCTCTATCCCGCCGCCAATATCCAGGCACTGGCCAAGGGCTTCAGCCAGCTGTCCAGCATGGACCAGACGGGCCTGATGGCGGACAATTTCCAGCTGGCGCTGGGTGGCTATCAGCCGATCGGTCTGGCGCTCGACCTGGTCGACGCGGTGCCGGTCAATGGCAGTCCGTCGGTGCTGGCCGAAGTGCCCGGCTATTTGAAGAGCAGCTATGACATGCTGGAGGGCGATGCCGCCGCCCAGGCGAAGGTCGCGGCCTATGCATCGGCCAAGCTGACCCCGGCGCTGACAGCTATTGGCTATGATGCCAAGGCCGGCGAAGGGCCGCAGGTGCCGGTGCTGCGCACCAGCCTGGTCGCGACGCTGGGCAGCATGGGCGACAAGGGCGTGGTGGCCGAGGCCAACCGCCGCTTCGCCGCGCTGGCGACCAACCCGGCCGCGCTCGACGGGCCGCTGCGCAATGTCTGGCTGGGCATCATCGCCCAGAATGCCGACCAGGCGACCTGGGACAAGCTGCGCGTGATGGCCAAGGGTGCGCAGAGCGACCTCGAAAAGAGCACGCTCTACGCGCTGCTCGGCAAGGCGAAGGATGAGAAACTGGGCCAGCAGGCCCTAGATCTCGCCTTGACCGACGAGCCGGGCAAGACCACCAGCGCCGCGATCATCGGCCAGGTGGGCGTCGCCCATCCGATGCTGGCGGTCGACTATGTGCTGGCGCACAAGGCGCAATATGAGGCGCTGATCGACGTGTCGGCGCGCAGCCAAGCGCTGGCCCGTCTGGGTGGTGGATCGGCCGACCCGGCGATGGTGACCAAGCTGGACGCCTATGCGACCCAGTATCTGACGCCGGAATCGCGCAAGGTGGTCGACCGCTCGATCGCCGCGATCAAGACCCGGATCGAGACGCGCAGCCGCCTGAAGGCGCCGACCGCGGCCTGGTTCGCGGCGAAGAAGTAACGGCATCGGGCGGCGGAGCGATCCGCCGCCCTTTCCAAATGGGAAGAGCATGAATCAGACGGAACCGCGGGTCGGATGCGGCGCGGCGATCCTGCGCGATGGCAGGTTGCTGCTGGTGCAGCGGCGGCGCGAGCCGGAGGCGGGGCATTGGGGCCTGCCGGGCGGCAAGGTCGACCTGTTCGAGACGATGGCCGCCGCGGCCGAGCGCGAGATTTTCGAGGAGCTGGGCCTGACGATCAGGGCGCGTGAATTGCTGTGCCTGACGGACCAGATCGATGAAGCGCGCGGCACCCATTGGGTCGCGCCAGTCTATCTGGTCGAGGACGCGCAGGGCGATCCGGTGGTGATGGAGCCGGAGGCGCTGGCGGCATGCGGCTGGTTTGCGCTGGATGCGCTGCCGCAGCCGCTGACCCTGTCGACACGGGCGGCGCTGGCCGCCTTGCAGGCGCGATAGAATGAGGAAGGGCGGCATCGCGGCCGCCCTTGCCGGTGTTTCGATCAGTTCGGCAGGCCCAATGCCTTGGCAATGTCATCCCAGGCGACCAGCTTGAAATTCTGCGCCGCCGCCGCGTTATGGCCATCCTGCGCAATGAACAGGCCGCCGGGATAGGCCGGGCCGAAATCGCCCAGCATCAGTTCGATGCCGTCGGTTTCCTCCGACCCGCCAATCGCGCCGTCGACGACGCGGAAGCGACCGACATAGGCGTCGTCGGACAGGCGATAGGCGACATAGGCATTGTCGCCCTGGCTGGAGACGAGGACATAGCCGTCCTTCGCGCCGATTTGGGCGATGGCGACGCCTTCGGCATCCATGACCAGATTCTTGCCGTCGGCCGCCGCGATTTTCGTGGGCGTGGTGGCGCCAGATGCGCGCGCGTCGAAGCGCCACAGGCCGACATCTTCCTCCGCGACATAGAGGATGCCGGTGCGGTCATCCACGGCGCAGCCTTCCGACTGGGTGCCAAGCTTCATGCTGCGGACGATCCTGCCGGTGGGCGTCGCGCCCGACGCATCGAGCGCGACCTGGTGGATCGTCCCATCCATCAGCACGATGAAGGCGTAGGTCGCCTCCGGCGCCTTGTACAGACAGATGCCATAGGCCTCGCCCTTGCCGGCATCGACCTTGCCGAGGGCTGTCAGTTTCGCTGTCACGCTGTCGAGCCGGAACAGCGCCAGCTTGGCGTTTACCACATCATTGCGGTCCGACGCGACCACCAGGATACCGGTCTGGCCGTTCACCGCCACGCCATCGCGCAGATCGACATTGTTGACCCGGCCGGCATCCAGGAAATCGCGGGTCTTGCCGTCCAGGCCATAGACATAGAGGCCGGCCTTCTTGTCGGTGCCGACGATCAGGCTCGCGGCCGGATTGGCGGCATTGCGCCAGATCGC
This sequence comes from Sphingobium sp. LF-16, assembly GCF_003711185.1. NCBI lineage: Bacteria > Pseudomonadati > Pseudomonadota > Alphaproteobacteria > Sphingomonadales > Sphingobiaceae > Sphingobium > Sphingobium sp. LF-16. The sequence goes on from NZ_CP029335.1 coordinate 4,422,585, forward strand.
CGGATCATCCGCCGCGTCGGCATTGGGTGTGCCGACCGGAGTGGTTTCGCCGCGCGCGGTGACGGTTACGGCCGGGGTCGCATTGGCGATGCGGACGGCGACCGGCACTTCCGTCTCGGCGGTGGTGCAGGCGGCCAGCGTGAGAAGGCTGGTGAGCGACAGGAAGAAGGGCTTCATCACGATATTCCTCATTTGCCGCGCGCGACGCATTTGCCGCCGTCGGGACCAATGTTTCCGGTGCAGGTGCGCACGGCAATGGTGGGCTCGCTGGTGTCGGTCAGGTGATTGCCATCCGCGCCCTTTGTGAGGTCGAAACCGTCATAGAGCTTGCCCGACGCGGTATAGGTGCGGAATTTCAGGCGATCGCCATCCACGTCCACGACCTGATAAAGCTCGGTTGCCTCGGCGGTCTTGTCCGGCTGGGTGCGGGCCCGATCGTTGAGGCCGTACATTTTGGAGCCGGTGACCGAGACGAGATAGACCGGCCCCTGGATTGTGCCATTGGCCCGCGCCTGCGCCGAAGCCTCGCGCCCGGCTTCGGAGGTCAGGCGGCTGTAGCAATGGTCATGGCCCTGCAGCACCAGATCGACCTTGCGCTTGTCGAACACCGGCTTCCACGCGGCCTTCACCTCGGACGTATCTTGGGGCCGGGCGCAGGTGAAGACGGGCTGATGGAACAGCACGACATTCCATTTCGCCTTGCTGGACGCGAGAGTGGCGTCCAGCCACTGCGTCTGCTGCGCCATGGTGCCAAGGTCGATCGCCGACGTGCCGTCGAGGATGATGAAGCGCACCCCCTGATAATCGACATAATAGGTGGTCCTGAGGCCCGGCACGCCATTGTCGGGCAGCGCGAATTGCAGCGGGAAATAGGGGCCGAGCGTGCGGCTCTCGCTGCCGTCGGGCTTCACCACATCGACATATTCATGATTGCCGGTCGCGGGCAGTTGCGGGACGATCGACCAGTTGTAGCTGCCAGCCTGGTTGAACTCGCCCCATTCGTCATCATGATCCAGATCGTCGCGCTGCGCGGCCAGATCGCCGGCATGGGCGACCAGCTCGATCCCGCCATTGGCGTGGAAGGCCTGGCGGATGACGCGGCTGGCATAGGTCAGGATGCCGTTCTGGATGTCGCCCAGATAGAGGAAGCGGAAGGGTTTTGCCACGGCCGCCGCCGTGCGGAATTGTAGCCATTCGCTCCAGCCCGCGCTGCCCTTCAGCCGATAGGCATAGACGGTATCGGGCGTCAGATTGTCGAACCGGATCTGGTGATAGAGCGCCGGGCCATTGGCGCTGTCCTTCGCGGTGCCGACGGGACCGGTCACGGTCCTGGCCTTTTCCTCCAGCGTCGGGCCGTCGACGGAGATGGCGATCTGCGCTTCGCTGGCGATCTGGGTGGCATCGGTACGCCAGGCGACGGCCATGCCGCGCGACGGATCGGCAGCAGGCGTCAGCATGATCCGGTCGGGCAGGGTGCGTGCCGCATAGGGCGTGCCGGCCGAGCGGGGCACGGGCGGGCTGGCGGTCGGCTGGGCGGAGAGCGGCGCGGGGCTCGCCATCAGCAGCATGGACAGGAACAGTCGGGACATGGGCGTCCTTTCCGGGGAAAACGGGACTTGCCGGCCGCGCAAGGGCGCGACCGGCAAGCAGGGGACATCGAACGGGATCAGAAGCTGGCGGAAATACCGAACTTCGCGGTCCAGTTATATTCCTCATATTGGAGCAGGCGCTTGCTGCCCTCGAAATTCTGATAGGCGAAATATTTGGCGTTGTTGACGTTGACCCAGTCGGCGAACAGGCGGACGCCGGGCAGGATCTTGTACTTCGCGCTCAGGTCGAGCTGGAAGTGATTGTCGACATAGCGGTCGCTGTCAGCCGCATCGCCGATCTCGTCCAGATATTTGCTGCGATAGGTGCCGGCCGCGCGGAAAGAGATCGGCCCCTTCTCATAACCCAGCACCGCGTTCAGCGTGTGTTTGGATGCGTTGGGCAGGCTGATCCCGCGGAGATAGGCATTGTCGTCATCATCATAGCTGGTGATTTTGCCGCTGGCGTCGGTGTAGGTGTAGTTGAGGTTCACCAGGAAACCATCGAGCGGTGCGGGCAGGAAGTTCAGAACCTGGCTGAACGACAGTTCGACGCCCTTCACCTTCGCGGTATCACCATTCTGATAGATGGTGGCTTCGTTGTAGGGAATGCCCTGATAAACGCCGCCGTCAAAGTCGTGCAGCGTGACCGAATAGTCCTTGATCGACTTCCAGAAAACGCCGGCGGTTAGCGCGCCGTTGCTGCTGAAATACCATTCTGCCGACGCATCCAGGTTCCAGGCGAGGAACGGCTTGAGATCGGGGTTGCCGAACGTCGCGCCACCATCTTCATCGACATAGAAGCGCGGCGCCATCTGCGACAGCTTCGGCCGCACCAGGCTCTTGTAGCCGGCGGCGCGGAAGACCAAGCCCTGGCTTGGCTCGAACCGTGCGGTCAGGCTGGGCAACCAGTTGGTATAATTTTTGGTGAAGACGTTGGGGGTGACGCTGACGCCGGTGATCTCCTCTTCCTCATCCAACAGATATTCGGTCCGGCTACCGCGCAGCACATTCCGGGTCTGTTCCATGCGAACGCCACCAATCAGACGAACGGTTGCGCTGTCCCAGCGACCCATCATGTAGGTGGCAAGAATGTCTTCCTTGGCGCTGTAGTCGGCCGTGGCCGATTCATAGGCGGAGGCAATGGGGTCGAGTTCAAACTCACCGATATTGTTGTAGAAATAATCGGTCGCTTGGCCCTTGCCCGGCACCGGATCGATGCCGATCAGGCGATAGGTGGAATCGCCCAGAACATCGGCGAGGCTGAGATCGCCGTCGCCATAATAGTTCATGTTGAAATTATAGCTCTTCTTGCGGAAACGAGCCTTCATGCCGGCCTGCACGGTGAAGGTGCCGCCATCCATGGCGAAGGCGCGCGAAATGTCGCCCTTCAATGCATATTCACGGTCGCGCGAGTCCGACAGGGCGGTCTGTTCGACGCGATTGAAGCCATATTCCGACGGATCGGTGAACAGGTCGTTGCCGCTGGTCACCTCGAACGTCGGGACGCGCGGATCGGAATAATTGAAACCGACATCGACGCCGTCGCCGTCGAAGCGGGCACGCCAGCGGATCGGGTCGATCGATCCTTTTTCCTTTTCGGTCGATTCCGACCAGCTGCCCGAATAAGTCAGCTTCCACGGGCCGGTTTCGGTGGTGCCGCCCAGCACCAACGACTTGATGCGCTGACGCTCGAAACGATCCTTGAGATCGCGGCGTACTTCGATGCGGCCATCCTCATCGGTGAAGTTGGCGCTGTCGGCATCGCCCGATGCCGGTTCTTCGTCAAAGACGAAGGCCAGGCGGCGACGATATTCATGATCGTCGAACTGGTTGTAGATGCCGCGGGCATAGAGCTTGGTCGTATCGGACGGACGCCAGTCCATGTTCAGCGTCGCGCCGATCCGCTTGCGGGTCACGTCATAGTCGCGATATTCCGGCTCGTCGGTATAGACGACGCCATTTTCCGCCGTCTTCCAGCCACCGGTTTCGATGTTGTCGGTTTCGAACTGGCGTTTGTAATAGCTGAAGCCGCCCGAGATGCCGAAATTGTCGCTGAGGCGGGTGGCGAAGTCGACGCTGCCCTTGGGCGTCGCGGTGTCGGCATAGTCGTTATAGCTGCCTTCCAGCTTGACCGAATAGAGATCCTTCTTGCGGTCGAAGGCGCTGGTGGTGTTGATCTCGATCGAGGCGCCGATGGTGTCGGCGTCCATGTCCGGGGTCAGCGACTTCTTCACTTCGATCGATTCGATCAGTTCCGAAGGCACGACGTCCAGCGCGACCGAGCGAACATCGCTTTCCGGGGCGGGCAGGCGGGCACCGTTGACCGATGCGGCGTTGAGTTCCGGGTCGAGGCCGCGAACCGAGACGAAGCGGCCTTCACCCTGGTCGTTCATGATGTTGACGCCGGGCAGGCGGCGCAGCGATTCGGCGACATTCTGGTCGGGGAACTGGCCGATCGCGTCGCGGGTCAGGACGCTTTCGACACCGTCGGCCGCGCGCTGGCGCGACAGGGCCGATGCCTGGTTGGCGACCTGGCCGACGACGATGATCGACGCATCGACGTTCGAGCCGATGCGGATGTCGGCATCGACGTCACCAGTGGCGGGCACGACGACGGTGGTGCGCACCGGATCGGCACCGGTGTAGCGGGCTTCGATCGTGTAGGTGCCCGGTGCAACGTCGGGGAAGCGGTAGGAACCGTCACGGCCGGCTTCGGCGATGCGCCCATTTTCGACGATGCGCAGCTGGGTCGACTGCAGCGCGCGGGTGCCGGTGCCGTCGGACACGGTGCCGCTGATGGTGCCGGCCAGGGCGGCGACGGGCATGGCGGTGGCAAGGATGATCGCGGCGCGGCTCGCGCCACGGAACAAGGTCTTCATGGTGAATGCTCCCCTTCGGTTGGGGAGGCCATTGGCGATGAGTCCTTACGGCTTCATGGCAATATGATTGCAGTTAAAAGTCTGAAAAATGTAACTTATGTGACGTGACGCAGGGGCCACATTGTGAAGGCTCAGTCGCGACGCGGGCCGCTGCGCCGGGACAGGCCGCCACGATGGTGCAGCCGGCCGCCTTTTTCGAGCCGAGCCATATGGTCGATGAACAAGACGGCGCCGATACAAAGGGCAATGGCGATCAGAAATTCGGCGGGCATCAGAGTCTCTCCAGCCTTTGGGTGATGCTGGAGAATTAAACCGCCGGGCATAGGGTTTCGAGCCGTAGGCCGGCCCATATCCATTCTATTGTCGTAGGATTTCGTGAGAATGGGGCGACCTGGCGTCGGTCGCCCCATCTCATCCCGTCAGGCGAGCGGCGCGGTCGCCCAGTGGCGCAGGCGCGCATAAAGGGCGGCGATCACGCCGGCGAAGATCAGCACCGACAGCGGCACCGCCCAATGGCTTTCGCCGACCAGCGCCAGCGGCGCGTCGCTGTCGGTCGAGGCGACGATGCCGGCAAAGGCGACGCCGAACAGGCTTTCGCCGACGATGAAACCGGTCGCCATCAGCACGCCCATGCGCTCGGCAAATTCTGGGTTCGCCTGGCGCAGCGACCAGCGATTGTAGAAATGGCCGATCACCGCGCCGACCGGGATCAGCAAGGTCAGTGCCATTGGCAGATAGATGCCCATGCCGACCGCGAGCGGGGGCAGGCGCATCTTGCCGGTCTTGCCGAGCAGTTCGTCCAGCGCGACCACGACCACGCCGATGCCAGCGCCAAAGCCGATCAGGCCCCAGTCGAGATCGCCGCCCAGCACGCCCTTGGCGAGCGCGGAAATGAGCGCAGCCTGCGGCGCGGGCAGGGCGGTCGCCTTGGCACCGGGCGCGCCGGCAAAGCCGAAGGCGCTGTTCAGGAGGTCGAGCACCGGCGGGATCACCAGCGCGCCGAACAGCACGCCCAGCACCAGCGCGATCTGCTGCTTCCACGGCGTCGCGCCGACCAGCTGGCCGGTCTTCAGGTCCTGGAGGTTATCGTTGGAAATGGTGGCAACGCCGAACACGATCGCGGTGGTGAACAGGGCATAGGCGATCAGCGCCTGGCTCTGTTCGGGATGGCCCGAGCCATAGATGGCGGCGAGGATCAGCGACGCGCCGAGCACGGCAAGAATCCCGACGCCCGAGATCGGGCTGTTCGACGCGCCGATCAGGCCGGCCATATAGCCGCAGACCGAGGCAATGACGATGCCGGCGACCAGGATATAGGCCAGCGTCAGGCCGATGATCGGCACCGGATTGGCGGCGATCGGCCCGCCCTGGGCAAAGATCCACAGCAAGACGGCGATCGGCACAAGCGAGGCGAGGATGGTGCCGAAGACGATGCCGATCGGCAGGTCGCGCTCGGTGATGTCCAGCGTGCCGGCGTCGCCCGACTTGCGGACCTTGGCGGCGTTGAGGGCGGAGCGGATGCCGCTGATGATCGGGCTGAGGATCTTGAGCAGGGTCCAGATCGCGGCGATGCCGATCGTGCCGGCGCCGATGAAGCGGGCCTTCATGCGAAAGGTGGTGCCGACCAGGTCGGCCAGGTCCGCGCCGACGGGCAGCGGGCTGGTGAGATAGGGGACGATGCCGACCCAGCTGATGAGCAGGCCGACGAACATGGCGGCGCCGACGGAAATGCCGACCAGATGGCCGACGCCGATCAGCGCCATCGAGAAGCTGGTCGAGACCGAGCTGGCGCCTGCGCCCAGCTTGAAGAAGGTGGCGGCTTCCTCGGCCAGGATCTTGGTCTTGGCGATGATCGAGAAGCCGGCGGCGGCGATCGAACTCATCACGATGGCGGCCAGACCGCGCTTATTCTCTTCCAGGCCCTCGCGCGAACCGGCGCCGACCTTGAGTACTTCAGCGGCGGCGACACCCTCGGGATAGGGCAGGTCCGATCCGGTGACGAGCGCGCGGCGCAGCGGCACTGAATACATGACGCCCAATATGCCGCCCAGCGCGATGGTGCAGGCCGACAGCCAATAGGGGAAGCCCTGCCACCAGCCGATGATGACCAGGCCCGGCAGCACGAAGATGATCGCCGAGAGCGTGCCGGCGGCCGATGCGATGGTCTGGACGATGTTGTTTTCCAGGATCGTGCCGGTCGCGAACAGGCGCAGCACCGCCATGGAAATGACGGCGGCGGGGATAGACGTGGCGAAGGTCAGGCCGATCTTGAGGCCCAGATAGACGTTCGCGGCGGTGAACAGCAGGGTGATGAGCGCGCCCAATATGACGCCGCGTAGCGTCAGCTCCGCCATCGGCACGGCCTTGGCCGAATCGGTTGTCACTGCTCTTTTCCCTTCGCCAGTCGATCGATCAAGCGGCTGGTAATAATGTTGCTGGCGCTTGGATCAATCTTAAACTGGCCGGCAGGGCGGTCAGGAATCGCGGCCGGCGCCCGCATCCGCCAGCACTGCATGGTCCAGATAGGCGTCGACCAGCCTGGTCCAGCGCTCGTAACCGCGCGGATTCATGTGCAAACCATCGGCACGGAACAGCGATGCATCGGGCAGGCCGTCCGTGGCGAGCAAGGGGCGGCCGACATCGAGATAATCGAACTTCATCGCCTTGCTGCGCGCCGAAACGGTCATGTTGACCGCCGCCATCTGGGGCCAGAGCGTCCAGCGGATCGGGCTGGGCTTGAGCGAGAGATAGGCGATATGCGCCCTGGGATAGTCGGCGCGAAGCTGGCGCAGCAGGGTCAGCACGTCGGTAGCGACCTTGTCCGGCGTGGCGCCGGCGGCCAGGTCATTCTCGCCGACATAGACGATGATCGAGCGTGGCTTGGCCTTGGGCAGCAGCCGCTTGTAATAATGCAGCACGTCGGGCGTGGTCGCGCCGCCAAAGCCGCGATTGACCGTACCGATATCGGTGAAGCTGCCCTTGATGTCCCACAGGCGGATGCTGGAACTGCCCAGGAACAGCGTGGCGTCGGCGACTGGCGGGCCGGCCGCTTCCGCTTTCGCAAAGGCGGCGATCTCGTTGGAGAAGGGGAAGGTCGGGTCGGCATTGGGAACCGCGACCTTGTCCGGCGCCGGGGCCTGCGTCGGCAACGGGGCAGCCTGCAACGGCCCGGCCGCGGCGAGCAGCAGGGCAAGGCCCAGCGCCGCCCGCCGGTGCGGCTCAGTGCCGGTGGCGCGGGCGCAGCTGATATTTGCCATCCGCATAATCGCCGAACAGGCCGGTGATCGCGGGGTGATCGACCGGCTCCTCGCTGTCGTCGGCCACCAGATTCTGCTGGCTGACATAGGCGACATAGCTGTTCTCGCCATTTTCGGCGAGCAGGTGGTAGAAGGGCTGCTGCTTGTCGGGGCGGGCATGTTCGGGGATCGATTCATACCATTCCTCGCTGTTGGCGAAGACCGGGTCGATGTCGAACACCACGCCGCGAAAGCCGAAGCTGCGATGCTTGAGGACATCGCCGATGCTGAAGCGGGCATGGACGACCGGCGGGGCGGTGATGCCGGTACCGATATTCTGAATCGTGACTTTCATATGACCAATTTAGGGTGCCCGCGCAGGGAGACAAGAAAAATACCGAAAAGGGTGCTTGGCAAGGATGGAATCATTCGCTAATGGGCGCCCCTCGACCCGATCGGGGCGGCATTTTTCCTTGTGGTTCAATGCTTCCGGTCTTCTGCGGAGAGGTGGCAGAGTGGTCGAATGCACCGCACTCGAAATGCGGCGTGCCCGTGAGGGTACCGAGGGTTCGAATCCCTCCCTCTCCGCCACGACTTTCCTAAGTGATTGTCGTTACTCAACTTTCTGAAATGGCGTCGCTTTTCACCGTCCAGGTGCTACAAAATGCGGTTGATGACGCATGTTCGGAGGTCGAGTGATGGCGGATTCGAAGTCCGCATCGTGGTCCCCGCTGACCTTCGATCCACGATCGGTAAAACGAACCTGACCCGACGCCTCGGGCGGCTTTCGAAATCGGGCGCCAATCGTCTGGCCGCGCCGGTCATCCAGCAGTTTCATGATCTCATCGAGAGAGCGAAAGCGGGGCCGCTCGACGATCCATCTCCTGCGCCTGTTTCCGTCGCAACCTTGGCCCCACCTTCGAAGCCTTCTCCCCGGCAGGCTTCCTCGCCGAAGCTGATGGCAATCTTTGACGGGTATCTGCGCGAACGGCAGTCGTCGCCTGCGACGATCAAACGGTGGCGTCCGGTGATCACCCATCTCGTCGATCATCTCGGGCATGACGAGCCGCGCAGCATCAGCGCCGATGACATCATTGGCTGGAAGGAAGCGCTGGCCCGTCAGAGCGCGAGTGGGCGGACGATCCGCGAAGTCTACCTAGCTGCCGCCAAGGTGGTGTTCGCATGGGGCGTCGAGAATCGGAAGCTGGACGCTAACCCCGCCGCTGGCGTCTCCGTGCGGGTGCCAAAGCGGCACCGCCCGCGTGGGCCGAGCTTCACCTCAGCCGAGGCGCGCACGATCCCGTCGGCATCGCTCTCAAGGGATCAGAGCAAGATCAGCCGTGAGCAAGCTTTGGCTCGACGGTGGATACCATGGATGTGCGCTTACAGCGGCGCGCGCGTCGGCGAGATTGCGCAGATGCGAGGCCGGGGCATCATTGAGGTGGAGGGCATCTGGGCGATGCGGATCACGCCGGAGGCCGGTTCGACCAAGAGCGGGCAAGCGCGGATTGTGCCGCTTCACCCACATCTGGTTGAGCAGGGATTGCTGAGGGGAGCGGAACAAGCTGGCGACGGACCGATCTTCTATGACCCTGCGCGTGGTCGAGGCGGGTCTGCTGGCAACGCCCATTACAAAAAGGTAGGCGAGCGCTTGGCTATGTGGGTGTGCGACCTCGGCGTTGATGATACCCACGTTCAGCCAAACCATGGGTGGCGACATTTGTTCAAGACGATAGCTCGTCGTGCTGGGATCGATCCGGAAGCGTGCGTGATTGCCAAATCGAGGATAGTATTGTCGATGAGAATGTGAAGTGGTGGGTGACCATCCATCTGCTGTCGTGTATTATAGATCGCACGGTCGAGCTGAAATTGAGCAAGTTGGTGGTAAAACCGAAACCTAAGTGTCTATGGTAGACTCCGTAGTCGGGCAAAAATTCTGAAAATTTTTCCCCTTCAGATGGCAATTATGCTTATATGTAATATAATACAGAGCTTTCGATGGATATTTCCTACGAGAATTGACCGTTTTGTAGCCACGGACGGTGAAAGGCGACACTATTTCATAAAGTTTAGTAAAGGCAATCACTTAGGAAAATCGTGGCGGAGAGGGATGGAAGCCGTTCTTCGCGTCAAACATGCTGATATTGCGTGTTTTTTCGAGGGTTGAACGTAGCAGGCTGTAGCGTTGAAGTGGAGCAGTAGTTCGACTTCTGCAACGGGATTCGAACCGTTCTCCACCGATCGTCCCTGCCGTGATCGCGCGGGATATCATCACGCCGGAGGATCGAGCGTCATGATGGAGATCAAGGCGATGCGAGGCAGGTGGAGCGGGTGGCGGGGGTCCGTCGGGTGGTTCTGGAGGGCTGCGGTGAACCAGCGTCCTCGGCCATCATTTCCTCGCCATCGTCCCCGGCGTCGCTATCGATATGTTCGATGATCCCGGCGACGCTCTCCCCCTGATCATGGGCAGCAGCATGGGTGGCCGACGTTGCCTTCGGCTTCGAACGTGATGCCATATGCTGATCTCCATGATGTCGCTGACGGTCGCCCAGAGCATGGGCGGTGATGGTCGGCGGATGACGATGTGGCCTGACGATGTCGGGTCGACGATCGGGCGAGATGATCCCGGCCTGATGCTGGTAACGACCGTCGGCGGTGAAGACGGGGGTCCGGAGGATGCCGATCAGTCAGCCAGTGCCGGATAGACCGATGCCCGACCGATCCCCATGGTCTTGGCGATCGCGGCAGCACCCATGCCGGCTCCATTAGCGGAATGCGGAGCGGATGAGGTGTCGGAATGCTCAACCAAGCGCGGTTGTGCGCTGCACAATTCCGGGAAGGGATGGGCTGTTGGAGGCGCATCATCTCTGCCGCCTCCTTATGCCTGCGGGCTGCGGCTTTGGCGATATGATCGGCGAACTTCGTGTTGAAGCGATCAGCCCGATCCAGTCTGCCTGCAATCTGGAGCGCGGCAATGCTCGCTCTGGAGGAAGAGTGGGCTTGGGCTTATCCTAGTCGCTCAACCAATCGGCGAGAATCTCGCCCCGATGCCCTTCGGGGGCCAACGCCGTGCGAAAGGCCTCCAACATGGGCGGTAATGCCTGCGTGAAAGCGTAGGGCGGATTGACGATGAAAAGGCCCGCACCGTTATAGATGCCGGGTTGCTCGCTATCATATAGCCAATGCTCCACGCACAGAAATTTCGGGATGCCGAGCTTGCGCAACTGCGCCTTCCACCGCGCATGCGTGGCGTAGTCTTTCAGCGGAAACCAGATTACCGTCACGCCATGCGCCCATTTACGCTGCGCGGCGGCGAGGGTGGCGGTGATGCGGGCGCGTTCGTCCGTCTGCTCATAGGGCGGGTCGACCACCACCACGCCGCGCGCGGTGCGGGGCGGCACCATGGCCAGCCACAATTCGTAGGCGTCGCGTTCATGCACGGCAGCGCTGGTCCCGCGCATCACGCCGCGCAGGGTGTAAGCGTCTTCCGGGTGCTTCTCGTTGAGGATCAGGACATCCTGCGGGCGCAAAAGCTGTGCCAGAAACCGCGGCGAGCCGGGGTAAAGCTGCGGCTCGTCCCCCACATTCACCGCCCGCACGGCGGCGCGATAGTCGTCCAGCAAGGGGTTTTGGTCGGCAAAGGCCCGCAGCACGCCCTGCGTCGCCTCGCCGGTGCGTTGAGCGGCATCGCCGCCAAGGTCGTACAGGCCGCAACCGGCATGGGTGTCGATCAGCGTGAGCGCGCCCGGCTTGTGCTGCAAGGCCCGTATCAGGGCGATCAACAGGCTGTGCTTGACCACATCGGCGCTGTTGCCCGCATGGAAGGAATGGCGATAATTCATTGTGTTTCAGATCCTGACGGCCTGCCTTTAGACGAGCTGCCGGACCTTCTGCAAAGCGAAGTTGTGGCCGGGCCGATATTATCGGGCGCACAAACCGAATGCGAGGTGATTGAAGCAACCAATCCGGTGCCCGCATAGGGGCGAGCGGAGACCTGCAACTGGCTTCGGAACCAGGTCAGGCTCGCCCTATGTCGTGGATTGATAAGGGCGTGGCCACAGCCGCATCGGGTGCCGTGGCCACGCCCTTGGCATGGTCATGATCGGCCCGTGAGCGACCGCCGCCGCCATGGGAGCACGGCGATCGCCTGCACTTAGTCGACGGCAGCCGGTGTCGCGCGGACGGTGTCCTTGAGCGCGACACTGCTATCCGAAAGCCGGTCGATATCGATCTGCACGTCATTCTCGACCAGCTTGCGGCCCTGCACATAGTCCTTCACGCTGTTCACGCAGTCGAGCGCGATGACCTTGCCGTCCCTGAGATAGACGATCGAGAAGGCGCCGTCGGCGGGCGTGCCGCGCATCACTGTCTGGTCGAAACCCGCGTTGATCCCGGCGGTCTGGAGCTTGAGATCATATTGGTTCGACCAGAACCAGGGGAAGGCGCGATAGGGCCGTTCGTCGCCGCAGATCGCCTTCGCCACGCAGGTCGCCATGTCATTGGCATTCTGGACGGATTCCACCCGCATCACCTGCCCGCCGGCAAAGTCGCAGGCAAAGGCGGCGCAGTCGCCGATGGCATAGATGTCGGGCAGCGAGGTGCGGCACCCGGCATCGACATCGACGCCATTGCCGCCCTTGGCCCCGGCACGGATCAGCGGCTCGACCGCCGGGATGATGCCAATGCCCACGATCACCGCCTGCGCGGGAATGCGCTCGCCATCCGCCAGCCGCACCGCCGTCACCTGACCGTCCGCCCCCTCCAGGCAATCGACCCTGGCATCCAGGCGCAGGTCGACGCCATGGTCGCGATGGACCTGTTGGTAGAAGGCGGACAATTCTTCGCCCGCCACCCGCGCCAGCACCCTGGGTAGCGCTTCCAGCAAAGTGACCTTGAGGCTCATCTTGCTCAGCACTGCGGCCGCCTCAAGCCCGATATAGCCGCCGCCAATGACCACGATCTCGCGCTTGCCGGCATCGATTTCCGCCATCAGCGCGTCGCAGTCGGCGCGGGTCCGCACCGCATGCACGCCGGCCAGATCCGCGCCAGCGCAGGTCAGCCGGCGCGGATCGCCGCCGGTCGCCCAAATAAGCTTGCCATAGCCAAGGCTGCGTCCGTCGGAGAGCGTCAGTTGCTTGCCCGCCGGATCGACCGCCGTCACTTCGGTGCCGAGCAGGAAGTTTACATCCTTTTCCGCCCAAAAGGCCGGCGGACGGATCAGCAGCCGCTCGAACGCCTTTTCACGCGCGAAATAATCCTTGGACAGCGGCGGCCGTTCATAGGGATATTCCGGCTCGCGGCCGACCACCATGATGGTCCCGGCAAAGCCGTTCTGGCGCAGCGCGATCGCGCATTGCGCCCCGCCATGGCCGGCCCCGACGATGACGATATCTGCGCGGTCCATCACACCCGCTCCAGCAGCACGGCGAGGCCCTGGCCGACGCCGATGCACATGAAGGCCAGCGCATGGCGCCCGCCGGTCCGATGCAGTTCCTCGACCGCCGACAGCGCAATGCGCGCGCCCGACATGCCGAGCGGATGGCCGAGCGCGATCGCCCCGCCATTGGGATTGACGCGCGGGTCGAACGGATCGACGGCCAAGTCGCGCAGCGTCGCGATCGCCTGGCTGGCAAAGGCTTCATTAAGTTCGATCACATCCAGTTGATCGACAGTCATGCCGTTGCGGGCGAGCAGCTTGCGCGCCGCCTCGATGGGGCCGGCGCCCATGATGCGGGGCGCGATGCCGGCCGCTGCCATGCCGATCACCCGAGCACGCGGCGTCAGGCCGTGCGTCACCGCAGCCGCTTCCGACGCGACCAGCATCGCCGCCGCACCGTCATTCAGGCCCGACGCATTGCCCGCCGTCACCGTGCCGTCAGCCTTCACCACCGGCTTCAGCTTGGCCAGCGCCTCAAGGCTGGTGGCGCGCAGATGCTCGTCCGCCTCGAACAGCAGGGGATCGCCCTTCTTCTGCGGGATCGCAACGGGCACGATCTCGGCAGCGAAGCGCCCGCTCGCCTGCGCACGCGCGGCCTTTTCCTGGCTGGCGAGGGCAAAGCGATCCTGCTCCTCGCGGCTGACGTCCCATTGCTCAGCGACATTCTCGCCGGTCTTGGGCATGGTATCGACGCCATAGGCGGCCTGCATCGCCGGGTTGATGAAGCGCCAGCCGAGCGTCGTGTCCTCGATCTTCTGATCGCGACCAAAGGCGCTACCAGCCTTGCCCAGCACATAGGGGGCACGGGTCATGCTTTCTGCACCACCGGCGATCATGAAGTCGGCATCGCCACTGCGAATCGCTTGCGCCACCATGCCGAGCGCATTGAGGCCCGAACTGCAAAGCCGATTGACGGTCACGCCCGGCACACCCTCACCCATACCCGCCAGCAGCACCGCCATGCGCGCGACGTTGCGATTATCCTCGCCCGCCTGGTTGGCGCAGCCCAGGACCACATCGTCCAGCGCCGACCAGTCGGCCTTTCCGTTGCGCGCCATCAGCGCCTTGAGCGGCAGCGCCGCCAGATCGTCGGCGCGAATGGTCGCGAGCGATCCGTTGAGCTTGCCGATCGGGGTGCGGACGGCATCGCAGATGAAGGCCTGTGCCATATGTCTCAGCTTTCCAGGAAAGAGGTGATAGCACCCGCCAGCGCTTCGGGCGCTTCGAGCGGGGCAAGATGCGCGGCTTCCAGCGCCACATGCGCCGCGCCGGGGATGCGGGCAATCAGATGCTCGCCATGCCCCTCAAAGGGCGTCGACGTGTCGCGCGTGCCGGTGATGACCAGGGTCGGACAGGCAATGCCCCCGATCCGGTCGATCAAATCCATGTCCCGGATCGCCGCGCCGCAGCCGGCATAGCCCTGCGCATCCATCGCCAGCAACTGACGGCGCACCGCTTCATAGAGGGCCGGTTCGGCAGCGTCGGACAGGAAACGCCCCATGGCAAGATCGGCGATCGCCGCCATCCCTTCCCCCCGCACCTTGGCGATGCGGTCATTCCAGGAGGCACTGTCCATCGTCGCGGAGGTGCAGATGGGCATCAGCTTTTCTATCCGCCCCGGCGCGCGCAGCGCCAGTTCCATGCCGATCATGCCGCCCTGCGACACGCCCGCGACGCAGAAACGATCCAACCCGGCCGCATCGGCCACCGCCAGCACATCATCCGCCAGCATGGCCAGCGAATAGTCGCCCGGTTCGGCGATCGATGCACCATGGCCGCGTGCGTCCATCCGCAGCAGCGCAAAGTGATCGCGCAAATGCGGCAGCACGCCGTCCCACAAATCCATGTCAGTGCCGATGCTGTTCAGCAGTAGCAGTGCGGGGGCGTCATCCCGTCCATCGCGCTTCCAATAGAGACTGGCGCCGACACGCTGGGTGAAGGCCATGTTCAATCCTCCGGCGCGATGGCGACGCGCAGCCCGTCGAGGGCTGCCGTCATCATGATCTGGCAGGACAGGCGCGACCGATCCCCGCGATGGTCGGAGGAATCGAGCAGATCATCCTCGTCGCCGCTGGCCGCGCCGACCGCATCACTCCATGCATCATCCACGAAGACATGGCAGGTGGCACAGGAGCAGCAGCCGCCACACAAAGCGAGCAGTTCATCAAAGCCATTGTCGCGAATGGCCTCCATCACGGACACGCCTTCACGGGCATCGATGCTCGTTTCGTCCCCCGCATGGTTGACGACGATCAGATTGGGCACGGTAAATTCCAGTCTTATGCGTTTTCGAGGATCGCCAGCGGCGCGCCGGTCTTCTCGACGACTTCGGCTTCGGTGACGCCCGGCGCCAGTTCGACAAGGGTGAGGCCGCCCTTCGCCCGATCGACGGCAATCACGGCGAGGTCGGTGATGATGAGGTCGACCACCGCCTTGCCGGTGAGCGGCAGCGAGCAGGTCGGTAGGATCTTGGGGCTACCATTTTTCGACACATGGTCCATCACCACGACCACGCGCTTCACGCCCGCGACCAGGTCCATCGCCCCGCCCATGCCCTTCACCATCTTGCCGGGGATGGTCCAGTTGGCGAGATCGCCATTGGCGGCCACTTCCATCGCGCCCAGCACCGCCATGTCGATATGGCCACCCCGGATCATCGCAAAACTGTCCGCCGAGGAGAAAAAGCTGCTGGTCGGCAGCGCGGTGATCGTCTGCTTGCCGGCGTTGATGAGGTCAGGGTCCGCCTCGCCCGCAAACGGGAAGGGGCCGATGCCGAGCATCCCATTCTCGCTTTGCAGCGTGACATTGACGCCTTCGGGCACATGGTTCGCCACCAGGGTCGGGATACCGATGCCGAGGTTCACATAATAGCCGTCGCGCAGTTCCTTCGCGGCGCGCGCCGCCATCTCGTCGCGGGTCCAGCCCATTATGCACTCTCCCTTTCGCAGACGGTCAGCTTCTCGATCCGCTTCTCGTTGATGGTGGAAAGGACGATGCGGTCGACATAGATCCCCGGCGTATGGATGCAGTCGGGGTCGAAGCTGCCCTCAGGCACGATTTCCTCGACCTCCACCACTGTCACCTTGCCGGCGGTCGCCATATTCGGGTTGAAGTTGCGCGCGGTCTTGCGGAACATCAGGTTCCCGGCCGGGTCGGCCCGCCACGCCTTGATGATCGACAGATCAGCGCGCAGCCAGGTTTCGCGGACATAATCCTCGCCCTCGAAATTCTCGACCGGCTTGCCCTCGGCTACCACCGTGCCGACGCCGGTCTTGGTATAGAAGGCCGGGATGCCCGCGCCACCGGCGCGGATACGCTCGGCCAGCGTGCCCTGCGGGTTCAGCTCCAGCTCCAGTTCGCCGGAGAGATACTGGCTTTCGAACAGCTTGTTCTCGCCCACATAGGACGAGATCATCTTGCGGACCTGCCGGCTTTCCAGCAGCATCCACAGGCCAAAGCCGTCGGCGCCGGCATTGTTGGAAATAACGGTCAGATCCTTCACGCCGCTCGCGCGGATTTCCGGGATCAGGCTTTCGGGGTTGCCCGACAGGCCGAAGCCGCCCGACATGATCGTCATCCCGTCGAACAACAGGCCATCAAGGGCCTGCGCCGGGCTGTCATAGATTTTCTGCATGTCTTCAGTCCCTTCAGCCGATATCGCCGCCCGCAACGGGCAGGACCGATCCGGTCACATAGCTGGCCTCGTCGGAGGCGAGGAAAAGGATGGGGGCGATCTGCTCGTCCAGCGTGCCGTAGCGCTTCATGAAGGCCGACGATGTCACCTGTTCCACCGCCTCGGCCATCCAGGCCTGTTCTTGGCGGTTGTCGCCCTCGGCATTGCGCGGCACGCGGCGCGGCGGCGCGCTGGTGCCGCCCGGCGCGGTCGCGACGACACGGATGCCCGCCTCCGCATATTCCATCGCCAGTGCCTGGGTCAGGCCATTGATCCCGCCCTTCGCCGCCGAATAGGGCACGCGGCGGATGCCGCGCGTGGCATTGGACGACAGGTTGACGATCGTCCCCGCGCCCTGCTCCAGCATCGCGGGCAGAACCGCATGGCAGCAATAGAGAGTCGGCATCAGCGAGCGGCGGATTTCCGCGTCGATCTGATCCGGCTCGAACTGCGCATAGGGCCGCATGCGGATTGCGCCGCCGACATTGTTGATGAGGATATCGATGCGCCCGAACGCCGCGATCGCCGCCGCCATCGCCTGCGCCGCGCCTGCATAGGTTTCAAGGTCGCAGGTGACCGAAATCGCCTTGCCACCGGCCGCGACGATCGCCTGCTCGACATCGGTCACGAAGTCCGCCCGGTCGACCAGCACGAGGCTGGCGCCCTCGGCCGCGGCACGGGTGGCGACGCCGGCACCGATACCCTGCGCCGCGCCGGTCACGACCATCACCTTGCCGGCGAAGCGTCCCTGGAAGATCATCGCCTGGCCCCTCAGATATGATAGACGTCGATGACCTGATGAATATAGTCGTCCTTGAGGACGATTTTCTTCTTCAGGATCTTCGGCGCCGCGCCGCTGATGTCCAGCGTGACGAAGCTGGTTCCGAAAAACTGCTGCGTCTTCTGGTAGCGATGGCTCATCGTGTGCCAGTTGTAGCGCAGGTCGATCGCATCGCTCCGCGTATCGATCACCTCGATATTCGCCAGGAAGTGCGAGGTGCGCGCCTCCGGCGTGCTCGCCGACGACCGTTCGGTCTTCAAGCGATAGACGCGATCCTCCAGCCCCTTGCGGTTGCCATAATAGATGAGCGAGATTTCGCTGTGCGGATCAGTGGTCAGCGCATCATCATCGGTCCAGGCCGGCATCCAATATTCGCACTGTTCCGAATAGCATTCGAGCCATGCGTCCAGTTCGCGATCGTCGAGCAGCCGTGCCTCGCGATAGAGAAAGGCGCAGATATCCTGATAGGAGAGCGCCGCGCGCTCCGTGTCGAGAACCAGTGTCATTCTGCGGCCTCCATCATCGGCGTGACGGCTTCGCGAGCCATGCCGTCGAGCATGATCTGCGCCCAGAATTCATGCTGGCGCACGAACAGCCCTTCATCCTCGCTGCGCTCGCTCGACAGCAGCGGGTTCATGCCCATGGCGGTCGCATTGCTGTCCGGCCCGGCGATCCAGCGGGTCGCACCACGGCTCAAGTCATTCCACAATTCACCCGCGCCTTCATAGGCCGACTGGCAGCTGCGGAATTCCTCCAGATCGTCGGGCGTGCCCATGCCGGTGACGTTGAAGAAGTCTTCGTACTGGCGGATGCGATGCGCCCGGTCTTCCGCGCTTTCGCCCTTGGGGGCGTAGCAATAGATGGTGACTTCGGTCGTATGCACGTCGATCGGGCGGACGACGCGGATCTGGGTCGAAAACTGATCCATCAGGAAGACATTGGGATAGAGCGCCAGATTGCGCGTCTGCTCCAGGATGAAGCGGGCCTTGCCCTCGCCCAGTCGCTCGACCAGTTGGTCCTTATAGTTCCAGACCGGCCGGACCTCGGGGTTCAGCACCTGGGTCCAGAGCAGGATATGACCATGCTCGAAGCCATAGACGCCGCTTGCCGGTGCCTTCGACCAGCCATTGGCGTCGACCGCCTTGGTCCCGCCCTCGGCGCGGCGGCCCATGGTCGACTGGTAATTTTCATGGACCGAGCTGACATGATAGCCGTCGCAGCCATTTTCCATCTGCATCTTCCAGTTGCCATGGAAGGTGTAGGTGGAATTGCCGGTCAGCACTTCCAGACCCTCGGGCGCCTGGTCGACCATCTGGTCGATGATGACCTTGGCCTCGCCCAAATGATCCTCCAGCGGCAGGACATCATGATTGAGCGACCCGAAGATGAAGCCGCGATAGCTTTCGACCCGCACCTTGGTCAGGTCGTGCGACCCTTCATGGTCGAAACTGTCGGGATAGGCGCCGGTGCTGGCATCCTTGGCGCGCAGCAGTTTGCCGTCGGTCTTGAAGCTCCATCCGTGGAAGGGGCAGACGAAGAGCGGCTGGTTGCCACGCTTGCGGCGGCACAGCTTGGCGCCGCGATGAGCGCAGGCATTGACCACGCAATTGAGGCCGCCATCCTTGGCCCGCGTCAGGATCACCGGCGTATGGCCGATCCAGGTGGTGAAGTAATCGTTCTTCTTCCCGACCTGGCTCTCATGGGCCAGATAGACCCAGTTGCTCTCGAAGATATATTTCATCTCCAGATCGAACAGTTCCGGGTCGGTGAAGACGTCGCGGCGGCAGCGGAAGATGCCGGTTTCCGGATCGTCCACGACCGCGGTTTCAACACGGTCGCGCAGGAAAGCCATGGGGCTGGTCATGATCCTCTCTCCTCTCAGGCCGGCTCTGTGACCGGTTCGTCGGCATCCACCACCAGGCGCTTGCGGGTCGAGAAGGCCTCGTCGCCCTCATCGTCCGCGCGCTGCAGATGGAAATCGAAGGCGATATGCGCGCTGTCGCCCTGCCGGTTGGGCACCGGCAGCAGCCCTTCACGGGTGCCGAAGGCGAAATCGTCGGCAGCGAACGGATCATCGCCAAAATTGATCTGCGTGGTCAGGCGGCGATAGCCCGGCGCCTCGATGAAGAAATGCACATGGGCGGGGCGATTGCCGTGCCGGCCGAGCGCTTTCATCAGCGTGTCGGACGCGCCGCCCGGCGGCACCGAATAGCCGTTCGGCATCTTCGACGAGAAGGCATAGGTGCCATCGGCCGCGATCTTGAGGCGACGGCGATTGTTGAACGGCGTCTGTTCATGGGTCGGGTCGAAATGCGAATAGAAGCCGTGCGAGTCCGCATGCCAGACATGGACCAACCCGTCCGTCACCGCCTCGCCATCGGGGCCGATGATGCGGCCGGTCATGTAGAGCGTGTCGGTATCGTCGGCATCGTCGGTCAGATAGGCGCCGCTCTCGACGATCGGCGCGCCCTCGACATAGAGCGGCCCTTCGATCGTGCGCGGGGTGCCGCCCGACTTGCCGGCCTCGGCATCCTTGGCATCCATGTAGAGATCGATGAAATGCTCCAGGCCGACGCCCGGCATCAGCAGGCCCAGTTCGCCCGCGCCCGCCGCGCCCTGCATGAAGTTGACGGCATTCCACACCTCATCCTCGCTGACATCATAGCGGGCGATGACGATCATGCAGGATTGGATCAGGTCGCGAACGATGCCCTTCATGCGGGCGTTGCCACCGTCGCAATCCAGACCCGCGACACGGTCGAGCAGGTTCTGGATTTCCGGTGTTTCTACGAAGCTGGTACCCATATTTTTCTCTCCTAAGCTTTGCGGTCTGTGTCGGACGATCAGCGATCATCCTCATGGATCGAGGACGGATGGCGGCAGAGCGGCGTGATCTTCATCGTCATGAAGGGGTAGAGCGGCAGCGCCATCAGCGTGTCGTGCAAGGCTGCGTTGCTCTCCACATCGAAGATCGAGACGTTGGAATAGAGGCCGACCTTGCGCCAGATATGGCGCCAGGTGCCGGCCGCCTGCAGCGTCTGGAAATAGGCCTTTTCCGCCGCCTTGATCCGGGCGGCTTCCGCCGCATCGAAATCCAGCGGGATGTTGACGTCCATTTCGACCATGAACAGCATGGGTTTCAGGCTCCTGCGGTAACAGCGTGAAGGATCGGCGACGTGCGATCGCGCCGGAAGAAGGCGAGCTTGTCTTCGTCAAAGGCGATGCCCAGGCCCGGCCCGGTCGGCACGGCGAGCGAGAAGTCGGCATAGCCGAGCGGATCGCGCAAAATATCCTCGGTCTGGAGCAACGGACCGAACAATTCGGTGCCCCAGGCGAGGTCCGGCAGGGTGGCGAAGACATGGGCCGACGCGACCGTGCCGACACCGCCCTCCAGCATCGTGCCGCCATAAAGGCCGATGCCGGCCGCCGCGCCGATCGCGGCGACGTCGGCCGCGGCGAACAGGCCGCCCGACTGGGCAATCTTGAGCGCGAAGACGCTGGCGGCATGGGCCGAAGCGATCCGCATCGCGCTGCGCGGACCATTCAATGCCTCGTCCGCCATCAGCGGCACTGGCTGGTTCTTCGACAGGCGCGCCATCGCGGCGATCGCGTCGCCAGCGATCGGCTGTTCGACCAGGTCGCAGCCGACATCATGCAGCATGGCCATCCCGATCTTGGCCTGCGCCTCCGACCAGTTCTGGTTGACGTCGACGCGCACGCTGGCGCGGTCGCCCAGCGCCTTGCAGATGGCGCCGACATGGGCGACATCGTCGCGCACTTCGCGCTTGCCGATCTTCAGCTTGAAGATGCGATGGCGCCGGCGGTCGAGCATCTCCTCGCCCTCGGCAATGTCGCGCGCGGTATCGCCGCTGGCCAGCGTCCAGGCCACGGGCAGGCTGTCGCGCACCCGGCCACCGCCGATCAGTTCGGACACGGCGATGCCCAGCCGCTTGCCGGCCATGTCGAGCAGCGCGGTTTCGACCGCGCATTTGGCGAAATGATTGCCGCGCACGCAGCGGGCGACCTTGGCCATGGTGGCGCCGACCTGCGCCAGGTCGCAGGTTTCCAGAACCGGGACGATATAGGTGTCGATCGCCGACTTGATGCTTTCGGGGCTTTCCTCGCCATAGCTGAGGCCGCCGATCGTGGTGCCTTCGCCAACCCCCTCGATACCGTCGGCATCGGTCAGGCGGACGATCACCATCGATTGGGCGTGCATGGTCGCCATCGCCAGAACATGCGGGCGGATCGTCGGCACATCGACGATGAAGGTATCGGCGTGGCTCAATCCAGCCATTGCGGCGACTCTCCCAAATGCTTACGTTTCATGGGATAGCTATGCCTCGTCCGCGCCGGTTTCAAAGATCAATGCGGTCAAGGGACCATACTCTGGAGGTATAAGTCAGTGATGGACCTGCGCCTCTTGCGCTATTTCGTGGCGGTGGCCGACGAAGGCAATTTCAACCGCGCCGCCGACCGGCTGCATATTGCCCAGCCGCCTTTGTCGCGTGCGATCCAGCAGTTGGAGGCGCATGTCGGCGCGCCATTGCTCGACCGCGCCAGCCGCCCGCTGCGGCTGACCGATGCCGGGCGCCTGCTCCATGCCCAGGCGCTGCAGTTGCTGGCGCGGATGGAGGATGTCGAGACAATGGTGAAGACCGCCGCCGCCAGCCAGCGCCGCCGGCTGGTGATCGGCTTCGTCGCCTCGACCATCTATGCCCGCCTGCCCGAACTGATCCGCGAATTTCGCAAGGTCGCCGACAATGTCGAGCTGGTCATGGTGGAAAGCACCACGCTGGAACAGATTGCAGCATTGAAGGACGGACGCATCGATGTCGGCTTCGGCCGCATCCGGTTCGAGGATCCTGCCGTCCGTCGTATCATCCTGCGCAACGAGAAGATGGTCGCCGCCTTCCCGATGGACCACCCGCTGGCCCGCGGCGAAGGACCGATCTCGATCCGCGACCTGGCCGAAGAACCGCAGATCATCTATCCGCGCGCGCCACGCCCCAGCTATGCCGACCAGGTCATATCACTGTTCCGCGACCATGCGATCGAACCGCGCATCGTCCATGAGGCGCGCGAACTGCAGATCGCCATCGGCCTGGTCGCGGCGCAGGAGGGGATGGCGATCGTCCCCGAATCGGTCCATCGCGCCCGCAGCCACGATGTCGCCTTTCGCGACCTGATCGAGCCGGCCACCTCTCCCATCATCATGAGCCACCGCCCCGGCGACCGTTCGCCCGAACTGGCGCTGATGGCGTCGGTGATCGCGCGCCAATATGCGCAATGGGGCTATGAGGTGCCAGCCGCCCTGACCGAGGAGCTTTGAAGCCACCGAAGCGCCCGCCATACCCGTAGCGTATTTCAACGGGACTTAATTGGTATTTGGCGCTGCCCTGCATGTCCTTCACTTTCCCGGCAAATCATACCCATCAATAAGGGAGAGGAATCGATATGCAGGGTATCGATATAAATCGTCACATCGACGAAGCCAGATTCGGAAACCTACATCTCAAGATCATCATTGCTTGTGCCATCCTGCTTATAGTCGATGGCTATGACGTCTTCATTTACGGAGTCGTCCTTCCACAGTTGATGGATCAATGGGGACTTAGCGCCCCACAGGCCGGGTCGCTCGCCAGCTGGGCCTTGTTCGGCATGATGTCCGGCGCCCTCTTCTTCGGTCCTCTGGGTGACCGAATCGGCCGCAAGACCTGCATCACCATCTGCTTCGCACTGTTCAGCGCCGCCACCTTCGTCAACGGCTTCGCCACGACGCCGACCATGTTCGGCGCGCTGCGCTTTCTCGCCGGCCTCGGCTGTGGCGGGCTGATGCCCAATGCGGTGGCGCTGACCAATGAATATGCGCCCAAGCGGATGCGCAGCACGCTCGTCGCGCTGATGTTCAGCGGCTATGCCGTGGGCGGCATGGCGGCTGCGGGCCTCGGCATCTGGCTGCTGCCGCTATTCGGCTGGCAGGCGATGTTCTTCGCCGCCGCCGTGCCGCTCGTCTTCCTGCCGCTCGTCCTGCGCGGCCTGCCGGAATCGGCCGGCTTCCTGGTCCGTCAGGGGCGCCAGGAACAGGCCCGCGCCATCCTTCAGCGGCTGTCGCCTGGCCAGCGCCTCGACGGCCCGCTGATCCAGCCGCAGGGCGCTGCCGCCAAGACCAGCATCGCCGCCCTTTTCCAGCACAATCGCACGCTCGGCACGCTGTCGATGTGGCTCTGCTTCTTCTGCTGCCTGCTCATGGTCTATGCGCTCGGCTCCTGGCTGCCGCAGCTGATGCGCAGTGCCGGATACAGTCTGGGTTCCAGCCTGTCCTTCCTGCTGGCGCTCAATTTCGGCGGCATGTTCGGCGCGATCGCGGGCGGACGCCTCGCCGACCGGTTCGGCCTGCCCCAGGTGGTCATCGCCTATTTCTTGCTCGGCGCGATCTGCATCAGCCTGCTCGGCCTCAACGGGCCGATGCCGATCCTCTATCTGCTGATCTTCGTTGCCGGCGCCGGCACCACCGGCACGCAGATATTGCTCTATGCCAGCGTCGCCGACTTCTATGACCTCTCGGTCCGCTCGACTGGACTTGGTTGGGCATCGGGCATGGGCCGGGTCGGCGCGATCGTCGGGCCGATGCTGGGCGGCGTGCTGCTTGCGGCGCAACTGCCGATGACGCTCAATTTCGTCGCCTTCGCCATTCCGGGCCTCGTCTCGGTGCTGGCCACCCTGGTCTTCATGCTGAGCCGTCGCCAGCAGGTTGCCCGAGAAAACTACGCCCTGGCGGTGTGATCGGACCATCATGACTGCAAGCCAGACGGGCTGGATCCCGGCGATCATCGCCGGGATCATCGCCACCACCATATCCTATGCCGGCCCGCTGGTGATCATCTTCCAGGCGGCACAGGGCCTTGAACCCGCCCTCGTCGCCTCCTGGATCTGGGCGATCTCGATCGGCAGCGGCCTGTTGGGCATATTGCTAAGCTGGCGCTGGCGCGTGCCGATCGTCATCGCCTGGTCAGCGCCGGGATCGGCGCTGCTGGTGACGATGCTGCCGCAGACTGATTTCGCGACCGCGATCGGCGCCTATATCGTCGCCAATCTCGCGGTCCTGCTGGTCGGCCTGTCGGGCGCCTTCGACCGGCTGATGCAGCGGCTGCCCGCCGCGATCACCGCCGCGATGCTAGCCGGCATCCTTTTTCGTTTCGTTATCGATATGATTGGCGCCGTGCCGTCCGCGCCGCTGATGCTGATCGCGATGATCGCCGCCTTCTTCGCCGGTCGCGTGCTGGCGCCGCGCTATGCCGTGGTCGCGGTGCTGATAACCGGCGTCGCCATCACCGCGCTCAGCGGCGGCCTGTCCGGATCGATCGGCACGCCGCACCTCACCATGCCGGTCTGGACGACGCCGCGCTTCGACTGGGCCGCGACCGCCAGCATCGCGGTGCCGCTGGCCGTGGTCGCGCTGACCGGCCAGTTCCTGCCCGGCATCGCCGTGCTGCGCGCCGCCGGTTACGACCAGCCCGCCGCCCGGCCGATCGTCTCGACCAGCGCCATCGCCTCGATCGCGCTCGCGCCGTTCGGCTGCCACGGCCTCAATCTCGCCGCCTTCACCGCCGCCATCTGCCTTGGCCCAGACGCCCATCCCGATCCCGCCCGCCGCTACATGGCCGGCATCGCGGGCGGCGTCACCTATCTCGTCTTCGGCGCCTTTGCCGCCACCGTGCTCGCGCTGTTCGCCACCCTGCCCAAGACGCTGATCGCCGCGCTGGCGGGCCTCGCCTTGTTTCCGGTCGTCGCCAATTCGCTCAGCACCGCACTGCGCGCCGAGCAGGGACGCGACGCCGCCCTTGTCACTTTCGCCGTCAGCGCATCGGGCATGACGCTGGCCGGACTCGGCTCCGCCTTCTGGGGCCTGATCTTCGGCCTCGCCGTCCACCTGCTCCAGAGCCTCGTCGCAAAACGGCCCGACCAGGCCACCGCATAACCAGAAAAACCCATATACCGGAGAGTATGCATGTTCGATCTTCTGGCGCCCGTCCTGGCCGCCTCCGCAGCACAAGCCGCCCCCGCCCCGCCGCCCGCTCCTGTCGACGTCGCGCAGAAGGAGGCGGCGCCGGCCGAAGCCCAACTGCCGCCATCACAGACCAGCGATCGGCCCAAGGCACCCAAGCCCGCCTTCCGCCCGATCAACCATGACGAGGATTATTCCGGCTTCCGCGATGTGCGCGACGCCAATCTGTGGACCCGCCTCAAATATCTGCCGATCGTCGGCAACACCTATGCCACGCTCGGCGGTGAACTGCGGCTGCGCCCCGAACTGCGGTTGGGCGAACGCTGGGGCCGCGGCCCCCAGGATGATGACGGCAATTTCCAGCAGCGCAGCCGTATCTGGGGTGACCTCCAGGTCGAAGGGCTTTTCCGCGCCTTCGTCGATCTCGAACATGCGACCAGCACCGGCCTCGATTCCGTCGTTGCGCCGATCGAGGAAGGCCGGCTCGACTTCAACCAGGCCTTCATCGAAGCGCATGTACCGATCGGCAAAGCGAAAATCACCGCGCGCCTCGGCCGACAGGAAATCGGTATCGGCAACCAGACCGTGTTCGACATGCGCGAAGGCGCCAATACCCGCCGCTCGCTCGACCTGCTGCGCGTCATGGCGACCCAGGGACCATGGGATGGCGGCTTCCTCACCGGTCATGCCGTGCTGGAGAAGCTCGGCACATTCGATGACGAAACCAATCATGATTATGACCTGACCGGCTTTCATGCCGGCCGCAGCTTCGGCGCCGGCGCCCGCACCGGTCGCGCCGAGGCGCTGTTCGTCTCTTCCGACCGCGCCAGCCTCGCCTTCGACA
Source organism: Sphingobium sp. LF-16 (assembly GCF_003711185.1). Taxonomy (NCBI): domain Bacteria; kingdom Pseudomonadati; phylum Pseudomonadota; class Alphaproteobacteria; order Sphingomonadales; family Sphingobiaceae; genus Sphingobium; species Sphingobium sp. LF-16. The sequence goes on from NZ_CP029335.1 coordinate 4,449,032, forward strand.
GCGAAGCCGCCGCCCGCGACCAGCGCCGCACCCTGTCGCTGCGCTATGCCGGCAAGCGCGACGCCTGGAGCATCGATGTCGAGGGCATCCGCCAATGGGGCTCGTTCGGCGATCTCGACATCGACGCCTATTATGTCACCGGCACCGCCGCCTATGGCTGGCAGGGCGGATGGAAGCCCAAGCTGGCCCTGCGCGTCGATGTCGGCTCGGGCGACAAGAACCCCAATGACGGCAAGATCGGCACCTATGCGCCGCTCTTCCCCAAGCCGCTCACCTATAATGGCGACCTTGGCCCGCATAATCTGACGATCATCCAGCCGCAGCTGTCGATCCAGCCGACGGCGAAGCTGAAGCTCGATTTTTCGGCGGCGGGCCTGTGGCGCACCTCCACCAAAGATGGCGTCTATTCGCTCGGTGGCCAGGTGCTTCGGCGCGGCGACGAAAGCGACAGCCGCTTCTTCGGCAAGCGCGCGACAGCGGCCGGCCAATATGCGCTCAACCCGTTCATGACGCTGGGCTTCTACACCATCTATGGCGACGTCTCGGAAAAGTTCAAACCCGGCCGCGACCTCTATTATGCCGCCACCTACCTGACCTTCCGCTTCTAGATCAGGCAGTGTGGATGTGCCGGAGGCAGGCGGGATCGCCGGTCTCCTCCGGCACAGGCAGCGGCTGTCAGCCCCGCCGTCGCCAGCGCCGGAACAGCGATAGCCCCAGCACCCCGCCGCCCACCACGGCCGCGATCGCGCCGCCAGCCGAGGCCAGCGCCCAGGCCCCGGCGGCCAGCAGGCCCGTCAGGAAATCGACGATGATGAGGGTGAGGTGGATCATGCAGGAAGGAAGACGGCGCTAGGCGCCAAGTTCCTTCGCCTCCTGATATTTCAGCTCCAGAAAACGATTCTGCGTCGCCAGCTTGTCGAGATCGCCGCTCGCCAGTTGCTCGCTCATCCGGCCGATCTCGGCGTCGATCACCGACAGGCCCTCGATCAGCTGCTTTTCGGGCACGCGGCCATTACGTTCCTCGCGGCGCAGTGGCGCGGGGATCGACTGATAGCCGGTGACCAGTTCGGGCAGATGATCGGCCAGCAGCTTGCGAATCTCGTGCGCGGCGGGATCCTGCTCGCCCAGTCGTTCGAGCTGCGGCGCCAGCGTCTCCAGCTTGACGCCGATGCTGTCGACCAGGCTGACCGCGGGCGCGGGCAAGGCCTTGCGCTGATTTTCCAGCCAGATTTCGGTCTTGAGCGGCAGGGCGGTCAGCGCCGTGTCCGCCAGCTTGTCAGGACTGACCGCGCGCTCGCCCGGCAGCAGCGCGAAGAACAGCGTGGTAACCAGCAGCAGGCCCAGCACGATCATCACGCCACTGGTGCCCAGCGGCATGAACCAGCCCGCGACCATGGCCGCGATGATGATCGCGAAGGCGGTGCCGGCGATCCGGCCCAGCCGCCGCATGATCGATGCGTTGCGCCGTTCGCGCGCGCGGCTGGTCAGGCTCTTGCCGCGCTCGCTATGGCGGCGCAGCACCGCCTCGGCATCGGCCAGCACGCGGTCGGACCGGCTCATGCCATCAACTCCGGGAAAAGGGGCAGGGTGGGGCGCATCCTTATCCCTCGATCGCGCTCAGCAGCGGGTTTTCCGCCCGCGCTTCCTTGGCGGCCTGGGCCTGGCCTTCGGACCGGGCGATATAGCCCTTAGACTTTTCCACCTCGCTCGACAGCACGGTGACCGTCGTCTTCATGTTTTCGAGCGCCTTGAGCTTGAACGTGTCGATATTGTCCATCGTGTCGTAGATATTCTGGAAGGCGCGCTGCAGCGTCTCGATCGGGATCGTGCTGCTGGCGGCCTGCTCGTGAATCTGCGCGGTCTGGCTCTTGAGCAGTTCGCCGGTCGAATCGATGATATTGGCGGTCGTGGTGTTGAGCGCGGTGATCTGTTCCAGCACCAGCCGCTGGCCGACCAGCGCCTGTGCCACAGTCACGGCGGTGCGCAGCGCGGCGACGGTGGTGGTGCTGGCGCGGTCCACGCCCTTCACCAGCTCGACATTATTCTTCTTCACCAGGTCCAGCGCCAGATAGCCCTGCACCGTGACCGCCATCTGGGTCAGCAGATCCTGGGTGCGCTGGCGGATGTAGAAGAGCGCGCTCTCGCGGATCGCCTTCGCCTTGGTCGGATCGGTCGAATCCAGCTCCAGCGCCTTGGACTCGAGGCGCGCGTCCATGGTCTTGCTGATGTGGATCATCTGTTCCAGCTTGCCCATGGTCTGCCACATATTCTGGCGTTCCACGTCGATCGCGGCATTGTCCTTGATCAGCACGTCCTTGCCGCTGGCAAGGCTGCCCAGGATCGAGTTGATATGCGTCTGGCTCGACTTGTAGCTGTCGAAATAGTCGCGCATCTTGTTGCCGAACGGGATGATGCCGAACAGCTTCTTGGGCGCGGTCAGGCTGCCGCGCTTGCCGGGGTCCAGATCCTCGACCGTACGGCGCAGTTCGGCCAGATCGGCCCCGACCTTGTTGTCGCTGTCCATCGCGCGCACCGGCCGATCGAGGAAGCGGTTGCTGTGCCCGGCGGCCTCGGCGATTTCCTTGCGGCCCATATTGGTCAACTGGTCGACGCGCTGGCCGAAGGCGGGCGAATTGGCATCCTGCGCCACCAGATCGTCGATGAAGGCATCGACCTTCTCGTCCAGCTTGGATCGCTTTTCCTCGTCGATCGGCACCAGCCCCGCCGCCTTTTCGGGCGCGACCACCGGCACCGGATCGGGCGGCGTGAGGTTCAGCGTATCAGCGGTCGCGGTCGGCGCGGTCGAAGCCATGTCATCTCCCAGGGGCCAGATCGGCCTGACTGTCATATGTGCATAAAACAGTAAGGCCGCAAGTCTCTCTGCGTGCAGATATAGGCGCTCGGGCCATGCCATTGCAATCGGGGGACGTCTGGTTAGCATGGCGCAAAGACCAGAGGAGAGTGAATGACGCAGCAGGAAGGGCATGCCCCGGCCGATCCACAGGCCGCGATGATCGCGGCGGTGGCGGCCGATCCCCGTTATGGCGAGCTGGTGGCACGGCGGGCGCGGCTGGGCTGGTGGCTGTCGGCGATCATCTTCACCGCCTTTGTCGGCTATCTCGCGCTGATCGCCTTCGACAAGGCGCTGCTCGGCATGCCGATCGGCGATGGCGTCACCTCGATCGGCATCCCGATCGGCCTTGGCCTCATCCTGCTCGCGATCGCGCTGACCGGCCTCTATGTCGCTTATGCCAATCGCCATCATGACGCACAGATGGCCGCCATCCTCAAGGATCATGGCGCATGAGGGCGCGGCTTGCCGGCGCGCTCGCCCTTGCTCTGCTTCCTGCTCCCGCCTTCGCCGCCGCGCTGGAGGGGGAGGCGCAGCGTCAGCCGATCAACTGGGTGGCGATCGCGATGTTCGTCGCCTTTGTCGGCCTGACCCTGTGGATAACCAAGGCGGCGGCCGCGCGCACCCGCACCGCGTCGGACTTCTACACCGCCGGCGGCGGCATCAGCGGCTTCCAGAACGGGCTCGCCATGGCGGGCGACTATATGTCCGCCGCCTCCTTCCTCGGCATATCGGCGCAGATATTCACCGACGGCTATGATGGCCTCATCTATTCCACCGGCTTCCTCGTCGGCTGGCCGATCCTGCTGTTCCTGATGGCGGAGCGGCTGCGCAACCTTGGTCGCTTCACCTTTGCCGATGTCGCTTCCTACCGTTTCGCCCAGCCGCCGGTGCGCAGCTTCGCGGCGGTCTCCACCCTGCTGGTCGTCAGCTTCTACCTGATCGCCCAGATGGTGGGCGCGGGGCAGCTCATCAAATTGCTGTTCGGCCTGCCCTATGCGGTGGCCGTGGTGATCGTGGGCGCGCTGATGATGCTCTATGTGCTGTTCGGCGGCATGCGCGCGACCACCTGGGTGCAGATCATCAAGGCGGTGCTGCTGCTGGGCGGCGCGAGCTTCATGGCGCTGATGGTGCTGGCCCAGTTCGGCTTCTCGCTCGAAGCCCTGTTCGCCCGCGCGGTCGCGGTGAAGAGCGCGGCGGCACAGGCCGCCGGTGCCACTCCCGCTGAAGCCGCGGCGAAGGGCCGCGCGATCATGGCGCCGGGCGGCTTCATCAAGGATCCGGTCTCGGCCATCTCCTTCGGCCTTGCACTGATGCTGGGCACGGCCGGCCTGCCGCACATATTGATGCGCTTCTTCACCGTCCCCGATGCCAAGGAAGCGCGCAAGTCGGTGCTGTGGGCCACCGGCTGGATCGGCTATTTCTATATCCTCACCTTCATCATCGGCTTCGGCGCGATCATCCTGGTCGGCACCGATGCCGGCTACAAGATGGCCGACGGCACGCTGCGCGGCGGCGGCAATATGGCGGCGATCCATCTCGCCCATGCGGTCGGCGGCAACGCGTTCCTCGGCTTCATCTCGGCGGTTGCCTTCGCGACGATCCTGGCGGTGGTGGCGGGGCTCACTTTGTCGGCCGCCTCGGCGGTCAGCCATGACCTTTATGCCACGGTGCTGAAACAGGGACGGGCCAACTCCGCCGACGAGCTGCGCGTCTCGCGGATCACCACCCTGGCGCTGGGCGCGCTGGCGGTGCTGCTGGGGCTGGTTTTCGAGAAGCAGAATGTCGCCTTCATGGTCAGCCTCGCCTTCGCGCTGGCGGCATCGGGCAATTTCCCGGTGCTGATCCTGTCGCTGCTGTGGAGTGGCTGCACCACCCGTGGCGCGGCCTGGGGCGGCACGATCGGACTGCTGACGGCCTTCGTCCTGACGCTCCTGTCGCCGGCTGTGTGGACCACCACCTTCGGCCTCGGCCCGGCACCTTTCCCCTATAGCTCGGCGGCGATCTTCTCGGTCCCGGCCGGCTTCATCGCCATCTGGCTGATCTCCCGGCTCGACCGCTCGCCCCGCGCGGCCGTCGACAAGGCCGGCTATCCGGCGCAGCGGGTGCGGGCGGAAACCGGCATCGGCGCCTTCGCCGCCAGCGACCATTGAACCTTCTCCTCCCGCGCCGCGTTCGGCGCGGGAGGAGAGAAGCCATGGACGAACAATTGACAGCGGCCGCCGACATGGCGGCGCATCGCCGGCCGGCATTTCCCGGCGAAAGCGCGGACTATGCCAAGGCGCGGCAGGACCTGCTGGCGGCGGAGATCGAATTTCGCCGCCACATGACGCGCCTGACCGCCCAGCGCCAGGCGCTGCCGCCCGGCCCGCTGATCACGAAGGATTATCGCTTCAAGGACGAGCAGGGCTTCGAGATCGGCCTGATCGACCTGTTCGGCGACAAGGATGTGCTGGTCAGTTACTATTGGATGTATGGGCCGGAACGTGAACGGCCCTGCCCGATGTGTACCAACTGGATCGGGGCGGTCGACGGCAATGCCAGCGATATCAAGCAGCGCGTCGCCTACAAGATACTGAGCCGCAGCCCGGTCGAACGGCAATTCGCCTTCGCGCAGGAGCGGGGCTGGCGCAACACCGACTTCATCCAGACGATCGGCGACGATTATGCCCGTGATCTCGACCTGCTCCAGCCGGACGGCGAATATCCTGCGCTGGTCGTCTATCGCCGCGACGGCGATCAGGTGCGGCTCTTCTGGATGAGCGAGATGGGACGCGAAATGGCCGATCCGGGCCAGGATCCCCGCGACGCGCCCGACATCGCCGCGCTCTGGTCGATCCTCGACCTGACGCCGCAGGGCCGGCCGGCCGACTGGTATCCCAAATTGCGCTACTGAAAAGGGGCGGTGTCGCCACCGCCCCCCCTCATGCGTCAGCGCGCGCCCTCGGCGTAGTAGCGCTCCATGTCGAGGCGCATCTGGTGCAGCGCTTCCGGGTTCAGATAAACCATGTGGCCTGCCGGATAATATTTGAACTGCAGGTTCGGCCGCAGCGCCGGCTCCAGCATCATGTGCTTCAGGTCGCGCTCGGTCGAGAAGAAGGGCGTCGCCATGTCATAATAGCCGTTCAAGGACAGCACGCGCAGATGCGGGTTGATGCGCATCGCGGTGCTGAGGTCGGCGGTGACGTCCGCGACATTCTGCTTGCGGCCCGACGGAGGCTCATGGCTCCAGTCCCAGTTGAAGGCGCCGCCTTCCCGCGCGCTCAGCCGATAGCTGAGGTCGGTCTGATAGCCGAGCTTGTTGGTCAGCTGATCCAGGAAGCTGCCGACATAGAGGCCGCTGATCGCGGTATCTGACGGATCATATTCGGGATCCTCGCCCGCCGCATCCTCGTCAATCCCCTTGTAGCGGCTGTCGAACCGACCCAGCGTTTCGCGCCCGTCGCGCAGCAATTCCTTGCGGAAGCGGCTGAGGCTGACGCGCAGATTGGCGCGCTTCAAATAATCGACTGACAGGCCGGTGAAGCGGCTCATCTGCTGGGCGACGGCGTCCTCTTCCTGGGCGCTGATGTCCTGGCCCTTCAGCAGCGCGGCGGCATAGGGGCCGTTGGCGAACTGGCGCGCTTCCTCGACAAAGGCTTCCAGGCTGGCCGGGCGGCCGCCGGGGACGCGATTATGATACCAGGCGGTCGCCGCATAGCTGGGCAGATAGCCGATATGGATGGTGTCGAAGCCCGACTGGCGGATGCCGTAATTCATGATCGAGGACAGCAGGATCACGCCGTTCAGCGCCATGCCGCGGTCTTCCAGCTGATAGGCGAGCGCGCCCGATCGGGTGGTGCCATAGCTTTCGCCGAAAATATATTTGGGGTCGCCCCAGCGGCCATTCTTGGTGGTGTAGCGCAGGATCGCCTTGGCAAAGGCATCGACATCCTGGTCGACGCCATAGAAGTCGGCGCCCTTGGCATCGCCCAGCGGCCGCGAATAGCCCGATCCCACCGCATCCAGGAACACCATGTCGGTGCTGCCGATCAGGCTGTCGGGATTGGGGCCGACATCGAAGGGCGCGGGCGCGACCGCTTCAGGATTGCCGGTGCGCACATGGTCGGGCGCAAAGCTGCCCATGCGCAGCCACAGCGAGGCCGATCCGGGACCGCCATTGTAGAAAAAGGTCAGCGGGCGATGCTTACCGGGCGCGGTATAGGCGGTGTAGAAGACGCTGGCGGTCGGCTTGCCCTGGGCGTCGCGGATGGTCAGCGTGCCGGCGGTCGCGCTGTAGGCGATCGACTTGCCGTCGACGCTCGCCGTGCCCTTGCTGGTCTTGGTCACTTCCTCGACCGGGGCGCTGGCCCAGTTCTTGGCGATCTCGTCCGCCGTCTGCTCGGCATGCTGCTTGGCGGCGTCGGGCGCGCCATCCTTCTGGGCGAGGGCAGGGTGGGACAGGGAAAGGGCGAGGAGGGAAGCAAAGCCAAGGGTGGCGGTCAGCCGCATGGGGTGTCCTTTTCTTTTCAGGGTGCGAACCTGACGCGGTGTCATAGGCGGCTGCCACAGCGGGGCAAGGGAAACATCATAACATGACAGGATATTCATCTGCGCTTCGGCCGATCCTTCCGCTGCCCTTGCCGCATCGCGTCATTTCCTGTAGGGGCGCGCCCGAAGCCTCTGCGCGGCCTTGTGTCGGCCAGGGGAGCCCCATATCCCAAAGGCAAGACATGTCCCTGCGTAATATCGCGATCATCGCGCACGTCGACCATGGCAAGACCACGCTCGTCGACCAGCTTTTCCGCCAGTCCGGCACCTTCCGCGACAACCAGCGCGTCGAAGAGCGCGCCATGGACTCGAACGACCTGGAAAAGGAACGCGGCATCACCATTCTGGCGAAGCCCACCTCGGTCGAATGGAACGGCACCCGCATCAACATCGTCGATACGCCCGGCCACGCCGACTTCGGCGGCGAAGTGGAGCGCATCCTCTCGATGGTCGACGGCGTGATCCTGCTGGTCGACTCGTCGGAAGGCGCGATGCCGCAGACCAAGTTCGTGACCGGCAAGGCGCTGGCGCTCGGCCTCAAGCCCATCGTCGTCGTCAACAAGGTCGACCGTCCCGACGAGCGCATCCAGGAAGTGCTGGACGAAGTGTTCGACCTGTTCGTGACGCTCGACGCCACCGACGAACAGCTCGACTTCCCCGTCCTCTACGCATCGGGCCGCAACGGTTACGCCAGCGAGGATTCGCAGCGCCGTGAAGGCACGCTGGAGCCGCTGTTCCAGAAGATCGTCGACCATGTCCCGCCGCCGTCGCTGGACCAGGACGCGCCGTTCAGCTTCCTCGTGACGCTGCTCGACCGCGACAACTTCCTGGGTCGTATCCTGACCGGCCGCGTCCAGTCGGGCACGGTCAAGGTCAACCAGCCGATCCACGCGCTCGACGCTGAAGGCAATGTGATCGAAACCGGCCGCGCGTCGAAGATCATGTCGTTCCAGGGCCTGGACCGCGTGCCGGTCGAGGAAGCCAAGGCAGGCGACATCATCTCGCTCGCCGGCCTCACCGTCGCGACTGTGGCCAACACCATTTCCGATCCGCAGGTCAGCACCCCGATCAAGGCGCAGCCGATCGATCCGCCGACCCTGTCGATGCGCTTTGCCGTGAACGACTCGCCGATGGCCGGCCGCGAAGGCAGCAAGGTGACGAGCCGCATGATCCGCGATCGTCTGGCCCGCGAAGCCGAATCCAACGTCGCCATCAAGGTGACGGAATCGGACGACAAGGACAGCTTCGAAGTCGCCGGCCGTGGCGAGCTTCAGCTGGGCGTGCTCATCGAAACCATGCGCCGCGAAGGCTTTGAACTGGGCATCTCGCGTCCGCGCGTGCTGTTCGGCGAAGACGAAAATGGCGGCAAGACCGAGCCTTACGAAACCGTCGTCATCGACGTGGACGATGAGTTCTCGGGCACGGTCGTCGACAAGATGAACATCCGCAAGGCCGAGATGACCGACATGCGTCCCTCGGGCGGCGGCAAGACCCGCATCACCTTCTCCGCGCCCTCGCGCGGCCTGATCGGCTATCATGGCGAATTCCTGTCCGACACGCGCGGCACCGGCATCATGAACCGCCTGTTCGAGAAGTACGGCCCCCACAAGGGCAAGATCGAAGGCCGCAAGAACGGCGTCCTGATCTCGAACGGTGCCGGCGAAGCCAATGCCTATGCGCTGGGTCCGCTGGAAGATCGTGGCATCCTGTTCGTCGGCGTGGGCGAAGCCCTCTATGAGGGCATGATCATCGGCGAGAATGCCAAGCCGGAAGACCTCGAAGTCAACCCGATGAAGTCGAAGGCGCTGACCAACTTCCGCGCCAGCGGCAAGGACGACGCCGTCCGCCTGACCCCGCCGAAGAAGATGACGCTGGAACAGGCGATCGCTTACATCGACGACGATGAAATGGTCGAAGTCACGCCCAAGACCATCCGTCTGCGCAAGCGCTACCTCGATCCGAACGAGCGCAAGCGCATGAGCCGCTCGAAGGCCGCTTGATTTATCAGGGCGGCTCATATGCAGGCCGCCTGATTTTCAGGTAAGTAGGTTTCGAAAAGGGCCGGTGTCGCGAGGCGCCGGCCCTTTTCCTTTATCCAGGAGGCTGCAATGGCCGATCTCTATCTCAAGGCGCTGGAATCCGAGCGGCGCAAATTATGGGCCGAATGCCGCCTCAAGGGCCTGCCCAAGGGCACGCCGGAACGCGAGCGGATCGTCGAGATCGACGCGCTGCTCAAGGCGCACAAGGCCAAGAAGGACGGCAAGTCCGCCAACCCGTGACGGCCGCTATTTTCCGGTCGGCTCAGCATAAATCCCGATAGGCGGGAAGGGCATGCTTCCTATCGTCGCGGTTCTCATGAGCCGAGGCGAAGCGGAAGGGCGTGCGAGTGACCAACGAAGCGGACGCGGAGGGGCACGACCTGTTCGAATGGGGGCCGCCACGCGGGCTGCCCGGCCTTGTCCGCCTGTCGGTGCCGGCCCTGCCCACGGTCCGCGCCCGCGCCCTGCTTGCGCTGGCGGTCGGCTGGTTGCCGCTCCTGCTGCTGATCCTCTTCCTGCCGGGCCATGACCGGGCCGGCGACCTGCGCCATTTCCTGCGCGACATCGGGGCACATGCCCGCTTCGCCTTTGCCGTGCCGCTCCTGCTGGTCGCCCATGTCGAAACCGCGCGGCGGCTGGGCGCGGTGGTGCGCCATTTCGCCATTTCCGGGCTGATCCCGCCTGATGCCGGGGACGGATTGAAGGCTGAACTGGCCAGGGCGCGCGCGGCGGTGCGTGCGCCGGTCGCCGAACTGCTGGTGCTGCTCGCCGCCTATGCGATCATCCTGTGGTTGTTCGCGACCGGCATTTCGAACCATGGCCTGCCGGCCTGGACCATCGCCGGGCCGGGGCGGCTATCGGCGGCCGGCTGGTGGCATATGCTGGTCAGCCTGCCGCTGTTGCTGACGTTGCTCATGGGCTGGCTCTGGCGCATCCTCGTGTGGACGCGGCTGCTGCACAAGGTCGCGGCCATGGACCTGCGGCTGGTCGTCGCCCATCCCGACAATGCCGGCGGCCTGGGCTTTCTGGCCCAGTCGGTCCGGGCCTTCGGCACCTTTGCGCTGGGGATCGGCTGCATCACCGCGGGCCGTTTCGCCAACGTCCATCTCCAGGGCGCTGCGACGCCGATGACCGGCGGCTTCCTGATCGGTGGCACGGTGGCGCTGGTGCTGCTGCTGTGCGTTGCGCCGCTCGGCGTGTTCCGCCCGGTCATGGCGCGGGCCTGGCGGCGCAACGCGATGCATTATGGCGCGCTGGCGGTGGCGCTGGGCCGGTCGTTCGAGGGTCGCTGGTTCGATGGCAGCGCGAAGGAACAGCCCGATCTTCTCTCCGCGCCGGATTTTTCGGCGGCGGCTGACCTCTATGGCGTGGTCTCCAACGTCTATGCCATGCGCTTCCTGCCGGTCGACCTGCGCAGCCTGCTGATCCTGGTCGCGGCGACGCTGGCACCTTTTCTGGTGGCGATGTTCCTGTCGATGCCGACTGCGATGGTGCTGCAGGAACTGAAGGGGATGATGCTTTAGCGGTCGAGCGGCAGGATCACCGTGGCGCGCAATCCGCCCTCGGCCCGGTTGGCAAAGCCGATGCTGCCCTCATGTCCCTCGGCAATGGTGCGGGCGATCGACAGGCCCAGGCCCACGCCGCCGGTCTCGCGATTGCGCGACGCTTCGCCGCGATAGAAGGGCTCGCACAGCCGGTCGAGAATCTCGGGCGGAACGCCGGGGCCGGAATCCTCGACATCGACGATCGCCCGTGCGCCCTGGATGCGCAGGCTGACCCGCGCCGATCCGCCATAGCGCACCGCATTCTCGACCATGTTGCCGATGCAGCGGCGCAGCGCGAGCGCGTCGCCCTCTATCACCGCGCGCTGGCTGGCGGTGACGACGACATCATGGCCCATGTCGGCCAGATCGTCGGCCAGCGTCTCGACAATGGCCGACAGGTCGATGCGCGCGCGCTGGCGCCCTTCGGTCCCTTCGCGCATGAAATCGAGCAGGTCGGTGACCATCGCCCGCATTTCCTGCACATCCGCCTGCGCCTTGGCGCGCGGGCCGTCGGGCAATTGTTCCAGGCGGAAGGACAGGCGCGTCATCGGCGTGCGCAGGTCATGGGCGATCGCCACCAGCATGGCGGTGCGTTCCGACACATAATCGGCGATCCGCGCGCGCATGTGATTATAGGCGATGCCCATGGCGCGCACTTCGGGCGGGCCGCCGATCGGCAGCGGCTCGGCCCGTTCCGGCCGCTCGCGCGCGGCCCCTTCGGCCAGCAGGCGGATCGGCTGGGTAATGCGCCGCGCCACCCAATAGGCCGGCAGCAGCAGCAGGATGAAGATGCCCGCCATCAGCGACAGGGTGATCGCATACCAGCGCCAGTTCGGCCCCTGCCGACCCAGCAGCACCGACCAGTTCCTGCCATCCTCGCGCACGGCCAGGGCAAAGCTGCCGCGCAGCATCATCCGGCCGGGGTCGAACTCCATCCCCATGTCGGGTCGGGGCCCGATCTCCGGTCCGGGGCGCGGCATGCCGATCGGCGGCCGTTCCTGGATCAGCGCCACCGCATTGGCCGGCACGCCCAGCAGGCCGGCAATGCGCTCGGCCCCCGCACGGTTGCTTTCCTGCCCCGCGTCGGGCGCGGGGGCGCGATCCGATTGATAGCGGCTGATCTGCCAGCTTCCGGGCGGCTGGGTGCCGCCGCGCAGCAGCCCGGTCGCCTCCACCAGCATCATCGGCCGGGCATGGGGCGGGGGGCCGCGAAAGGCGACCAGCATCATCGCGCCCAGCGCCAGCAACAGGGTGGCGGCGACCAGAAAGACGATCCGCGTCAGGATCGAGGGATTGTAGCGCCCCCGCTCGCCGGCGCCCGGCAGCATTGCCGGGCTCACGCCGGGCGGACCTCGGCGGTGAACATATAGCCTTCGTTGCGGATCGTGCGGACCAGTTCGTCGCCCATCTCGCCACGTTCCAGCTTGCGGCGCAGACGGCTGACCTGGACATCGATCGCCCGGTCATAGCTTTCCGCGTCGCTGCCGGCCGAATAGTCGAGCAACTGGTCGCGGCTCAGCACCCGGCGCGGATGCTCGATGAAGGCGCGCAGCAGGCGGAACTCGCCATCGGTCAAGGTGACGACGACATTGTCAGGGTCGGTTAGCAGGCGCACGCCCATGTCGACCTGCCAGCCGGCAAAGCGCAGCCGCTGCCCGGCGGGCACCTGCGGTTCCGATGTCTGGCGGCGATTGCGGCGCAGCACGGTGCGGACGCGGGCGAGCAGTTCGCGCGGATTGCACGGCTTGGGCAGATAATCCTCCGCCCCCATTTCCAGCCCGACGATCCGGTCGATATCGCCGCCGATCGCCGACAGCATGATGATCGGCAGGTCGCCGCTCGCGGCCAGCCGGCGCAGGATCGACAGCCCGTCTTCGCCGGGCATCATCACGTCCAGCACCGCGATGTCGAATGTCTGCGCCGCCAGCGCCTGATCCATCGCCACGCCGTCCGCGACCGCGGTCACGGCAAAGCCATGCTGCTCCAGAAAATCCGACAACAGGATGCGGATGTCCGCATCATCGTCGACCACCAATATGCGCGATCCGTCCATATTGGCGGTCAGCATATCGATTGAAGGCGATCCCTGCAAAGTCATCCGCATAATTCCTGTCAGATGGCGATGCCGACCATCACCGTGCCGGTGAAGCCATTGGTCGTATCGCCGGTCATGGTGGGCGTCATCGCCGCGACCTGGGCCGACGTGTTGTCGCCGAACACATTGTCGCTGCTAGTCGTGATCTTGGCGAAGTTGGTCTTGCTGCTGGAATAGCCGCTGGTCGCATAGACCGTGTTGCAGGCATCCGTCGGCATCGCGAACTGCGACGTCAGCACGCGATTGGCATAGCTGGTCGCCTTGGCCAGGCTGGGATAGACCTCGAAATGGATATGCGGGTAGCGCCCGTCATAGCAGCCGGGGAAGATGCTGGTGAAGGTCACCTGGCCATTGGCGTCGGTCACGCCCACGCCGCGCAGGTAATTTTCGCCCGGCACGGTGTAGAGCGAATAGAGGCCGTCGCGGGTGCAATGCCAGATATAGACGGCATAGCCTTCCAGCGGCGCGCAGCTGCCATTGACGTTCACCACCGTGATGGTCAGCTGCATATAGATGCCCTCGGCCGTGCCGCTCGACGATCCGAAGCTCGACCGGATGTCGGTGCGCACGATGCCGGTGTCGTCCAGCACATTGACGACACTGCCATTGCTGCTGTTGGACCCGTCGGCCGGATAGGGGCCGTTGGTCTCTTCCGGATCGGCGATGCAGCTGCTCGACGTCGGGGTCGGCGTGGGTGTTGGCGTCGGGGTAGGGGTGGGCGTCGGCGTGGCGGTCGACGTGTCAGTGTCGCTGTCACTGCCGCCACCACCACAGGCGGTGATCAGCGCGGCGCTGCCGGCCGAAAAGAGCAGGCGCAACGTGCGGCGGCGACCCATCGCCTCGCCGGCCAGCTTGCGCATCTGCGCCAGGTCGTCGGCCAGGCCATGGCCATGGTCGTCATGCGCACCATCCTGCATCATCTCGCTCTACCCTTCTGTCGTCTGTGGACTGTCAGAAGGGCAGGACTAGGCGCGCCATATATCCCCGCGATGTCTCGACGTGGCGGCTTTGTAGCGCTTTATGTCAATGCCCGTTCAATGGCCGCGCAGCCGGGCAAAGGCCGGGCGCGGCAGGCTGGCAAGCGCCAGGCTGCTGCCGACCATCAGGGCAAGCGTTATCCAAAGGAAGGGCGCATAATTGCCGAATCGGTCGAAAATCGCCGACGCGCCCAATGGCCCGGTGGCGGTGCCAACCGATAGTGCCATCAGCAGTCCGCCATAAAGGCCGCCAAAGGTCTTGAGGCCGAAATGCTGGGTGGTGAGATAGACGATCACGTCGACCTCCGCGCCCAGTGTCAGGCCGATCAGCGCGGCCGCCGCGATCAGCAGTGCGACATTGTTTCCGGCGCCCAGCAATAGCAGGCTGGCGGCCGCCGGCAGCAGGAAGACGCCGGCACCGACCAGCGCTCCGCGGAACCGGTCGAGCAGCAGCCCGGTCGCCAGCCGGCCGATGATCGAACAGAGGCCCACGACCGAGGCTATGCCGGCCGCCCGCATCGGGTCCGCGCCGCGATCGGTCAGGATCGGCACGAAATGCACGACCAGCGCGATGATGGTGAAGGTGAAGAGCAGGCTGGCGAGCAGCAGGCGATGATAGATGGAGGATCGCACCCCTTCGGCCAGTGTGGCGCCGACTGCGGGTGCCGCAGCGGTGGCCGTCTCGGCCTCGCCGCGCCGCCGATCTCGCGCGCCGCGGAAGAAGAGGAAGATCAGCGGGAAGCTGCACGCCGCCCAGATCGCCGCCTGGATCGGCGCGGCGCGTTGCCAGCCATATTGGCCGATCAGCCAGCTGCCCATCAGCGGAAAGATGGCGACCGCGATCGATGCGCCGCACAGGGTGATGGCAAAGGCCAGGCCGCGTGACGCCTCGAAACGGGTGGCGACGGCACTGGTCCAGATCGTCGCCTGCACCGGCAGGGTCGCGAGCGCCAGCAGCGCCCAGAGCAGATACCATTGGCCGGGGCTGCCGGTCGCCGTGCCCAGCAGGGCAAAGGCGCCACAGGTCAGCAGCACGCCGACCAGCCCGAAGATGCGTGGCCCCAGCCGGTCGACCATCAGGCCGATCGGCACGGAAAAGACTGCCTGGACCAGGGTGGACAGGGTCAGGCCCACCGTCACCTGCGTCCGCGTCCAGCCGAACTGGTCGCTGATCGGCTGGATATAGGGGCCAAGCCCATAGATATGGATGACGCTGGTGGCATAGCCGAGCGCGGCCGCGATCGGCAGCATATAATGACGCCGCCATTCCGTAGCGGCACCGGGCTTGTCAGTTTCCATCAGCATCGCCTCTCCCCATCGCATCTTCTGTGTCGTCATGGTTCTGATCGATTTGCCGACAAAAAGCGAGGCTATCTCATTTATATCGCGGGGCGGGATTCCCTGCTGGTTTCCGCGCGCTGGCCCTGTATAGTCGCGCGGTTTGCCCATTCCCGCGAAAGCGCTTCATGCATCTTCTTATCGGCCTCGCCGGCATATTGCTGATTCTTGCCATTGCCTTTGCCCTCTCTTCCAACCGCCGCGCGATCCGGCTGCGCGTGGTCGGCGCGGCCTTCCTGCTGCAGGCGGGGATCGCGCTGCTGGTGCTCTATGTGCCGGCCGGACGCGCCATCATCGCGGGCATGTCGCATGGCGTCGCCAATCTGCTGGGCTATGCGCAGGCGGGGACCAATTTCATCTTCGGCCCGCTGGCGAAGCCCGAAATCGGCGGCGCCAGCTTCGCCATCGCGGCGCTGCCGGTGATCATCTTCTTCGCCAGCCTGGTGTCGATCCTCTATTATCTGGGCATCATGCAGTTCATCGTCCGCTGGGTCGGCGGCGCGATCGAGAAGGTGACGGGCGTGTCGAAGGTGGAAAGCCTGTGCGCCGCCGCCAACATCTTCGTCGGCCAGAGCGAAAGCCCGCTGGTGATCCGTCCCTATCTCGCCGGCCTCAACGGGCCGCAGCTGTTCGCGGTGATGACCAGCGGCATGGCGGGCGTCGCCGGCACCATCCTCGCCGCTTATGCCTCGATGGGGATCAAGATCGACTATCTGCTCGCGGCCAGCTTCATGGCGGCGCCCGGCGGCCTGCTGATGGCCAAGATCATGATGCCCGACGAACCGGAATGCGAACCGGAACTGCCGCTGGAGGATGATATCCACCTGCCCGAAACGCGCCGTGCGGCTGCGGTCGCGGCGGTGCTGAATGCGGAAACCACGCCGGGCGAACCCATGCCCGTCGCCACCCATGACGAGGAAAAGCCCGCCAACATCATCATGGCGGCGGCGCAGGGCGCCCAGACCGGCGTCAAGCTGGCCGTCGCCGTCGGCGCCATGGTGCTGGCCTTCGTCGCGCTGGTGGCACTCGCCAACGGCATCCTCGGCGGTATCGGCGGCATCTTCGGCTATCCCGAACTCAGCTTCCAGCAGCTGCTCGGCTATGTCTTCTCGCCGGTCATGTATCTGCTCAACATCCCCTGGAACGAGGCGCAGGTGGCCGGTGGCCTGTTCGGCACCAAGGTCGTGCTCAACGAATTCGTCGCCTACATCAACCTTGGCCAGGTGCAGGACGGCCTCTCGCCCTCGACCATCGCCATCATCACCTTTGCCCTATGTGGTTTCGCCAATTTCAGCTCGATCGCGATCCAGATGGCGGTGACCGGCAACCTTGCCCCCAATCAGCGGCCGATGATCGCCAAGCTGGGGCTGAAGGCGCTGGTCGCCGGCAGCCTGGCCAATCTGATGAGCGCCGCGCTGGCCGGGTTGATGTTAAGCCTTTAACCAAATCATTTCGATTACTTAACAGAGGCCCTACCCCCGGCTTAACAAATCGGTTATGGTTAACCGATGGGGGAACTTAGATTTTTCGCGGCCGTCTTAACGGCCATCGGCACCATTGGCATGGCAACGGCGCAGACCAACGCGCCTGCGCCCAAGCCTGGCACGCTTGAAACCTACAAGGACTGGACCATCGGTTGCGACAATCGCAACCGGTGCGAGGCGGTGTCGCTGCTGCCCGGCAGCGACTGGCCCGACAATCCGGTGATGGTCGGCGTCGCCCGTTCGGCCGGTCCCGATGCCGCGGCCGAAGTCTGGGTCAGCCGCGATGCCAAGGGTTCCTCCGACGTCAGCTTCCTGGTCGATGGCCGCAAGGTCGCGACGGTGACCGCGCGCGATGGCGACGCCACCCTGCGCGGGCCGCAGGCGTCGGCGCTGGCGATCGCGATGGCGCGCGGCAGCACGATGGAAGTGCGCACCGGCAACCGGTCGCTCGGTCGTCCCTCGCTCGCGGGGGCGGGCGCGGCAATCCGCTACATGGATGCGCGCCAGGGCCGGGCCGGCACCACAACCGCGCTGGTCGCGACCGGGCCGCTCGGTCCGCTGGCGGTGCGCGTCGCGCCGCCGACGCCGGCGATCCATCGCGCGGTCATCGCGACCGGCGATGCCCCGGCCGCACTGTGGCGCGAGGAGCGGACCGCGCTCGGCAAGTTCACCGGCTGCACCGACGAGATGGCCAATGGCCAGTCCGAACTGCATCGCCTGTCGAAGAATGACACGCTGATCCTGGTTCCCTGTGGCTCTGGCGCCTATAATTTCACCACCGTGCCGGTAATCGCCAGCGGCATTCCGGGCCGTCGCAGCTTCCGCTTCGCGCCGTTCGACTATGCACCCGGCTGGGGCACGGAGGAGATCGGCCATCCCACCCTGGTCAATGCCGGCTGGGCGCCTGAAAAGTCGCTGCTGCAAAGCTTTGCCAAGGGGCGCGGCATCGGCGATTGTGGCACCAGCCAGACCTATGTCTGGGATGGCAGCCGCTTCCGCCTGACCGAAGCGACCAGCATGGGCGAATGCCGTGGCGCCTGGCGCTGGATCCCCGTCTGGACCGCGCAGGTCGTCGAATAGGACGCGGCTGCAATAGGAAAATTGCAGCCCCGATGGCGCGCTTTGCAATGGAAATATTGCAGCGCACCCACCATATGATGGGCATGGCAAGCACCGCATCCCTTTCCGACGCGCCGCCGCAAGCCGCCGCTGCGCTGCCTAACCCGATCCGCGCCGTCATCTTCGACATGGACGGCACGCTGCTGGATACGGAGGCCGCGCATCGCGACGCCTTCGCCCGCACCGGTGCGGCGATGGGCTGGCCGATGTCGGACGAGATGCTGCTGTCGATGGTCGGTATCCATCGCGACGAAAATCTGCGGATGCTGGCCGACCGCATGGGGCCGGACTTTCCGGTCGATCAATTCTATGCCGACAGCGACGCGCTGTTCGTCGCCGCGCTGGAGGCCGGCATTCCGCTGCGGCCGGGCGCGGAGGTCATATTGGATCATCTGGCCAGGGCCGGTATTCCGATGGCGATCGCGACCTCGACCATGGCGCCCTATGCCCAGCAGCGGCTGGAGAAGGCCGGGCTGCTTCCCTATTTCCAGACCGTCGTCACCCGCAATGACGTCGACCGGCCCAAGCCCGACCCGCAGCCCTATCTGCTGGCGGCTGAGCGGCTGGGCGTCGATCCGGCCGATTGCGTCGCGGTGGAGGACAGCCATGCCGGCGTCCGCGCCGGCGTGGCAGCGGGCATGGCGACGGTGATGGTTCCCGACCTCCTGCCGCCGACCGAGGAACTGGTCCTGGCGGCCAGCGCCGTCCTGCCCAGCCTGCACGACCTGCGCGACCTGCTGCTCGCGACGGAATAGGCTGGGGGTGGCTTCAGGGTGTCTGAAGCATCGGCCCCAGATCGCGCACCGCATGGATGACGCGCTGAACGGTGACCATCTCTCCGTCCACATGATAGGCGATCAATAGCCGGCGCTCGAAGGTCAACGTCCTCAGGCCCGCGATTAGATCATCGCGCGGATATCCGCGATCGGGGAAGTCGGACAGTGCGGCAACGCGCTCTTCGATCCGGGCCAGATAGCGATCGGCCGTGGCAAGGTCGGCTTCCGCACGCACCCAATGGTGGATCACAATCAGATCCTCGATCGCCAATGCCGACAATCGGACATGATGGCTCATGCCTTGTCGATCGCGGCCCTGACCTGCGCAAATGCCTTGTCGAGCGGCATCGGGGGGCGAGGGTCGGCCAGCGCTTCTGCCACGCGGACGCGCACCAGTTCGTCCAGCACAGCCTCTTCGCGATCCAGCGCGCGCAGACCGGCGCGCATGACTTCACTCATGGATGCATAGCGGCCGGATGCCAGATGGCGCTCGGCATGGGATGTCATTTCGCCCAGCGTCACGGTGATTGCTTTCGCGGCCATGCCTGCCTCCATTCCGATATGATTTTATCATATCGCATCTTCGGCTCCGATGCCAGTTGCCGGGCGGCGGCAAGACCCTTACGCTTGCTTTCCTACTCGGCCTTTCTCTGATCTATCCTGGAGGATGGAAGGCGCGCTCTATCCCCGCCCTGCACCGTGGCGTTTCAGCCGCCCAGTGTCGCTTCACTGTCGCCTCGCTGTCGCGTCCGTGTCGCGTCGAAGGCGCGTCGCCATGACCCGATTGTCGCGCGACTGTCGCTTCACCGGCGCGGGGCAGGCGCATGGCCGGCGCATTTGGCCGGAATCAGCCCCACGACACTGTGAACTTCGACTGTCGCGTGAAATTCCCCGGCCGATTCTACCCCGCCTTCGCCAGCACCAGCGCGAACAGGCCGTCCGGGTCCATCCATTCGGCCGTGGGTTCCCACCCGCCCGCGCGCAGCAGCAGCCGTTCGTCGCGCGCACCATATTTATGGCTGCTCTCGGTGTGAATCGTCTCGCCGGCCTTCATGTGAAAACATTGGCCCGCGACATGGAAATGCAGCGGTTCGGTCGCTTCCAGATGCATCTCGATCCGCGCCTTCTCGTCATTCCAGATGGCGCGATGGGCGAAGGCATCGACCGGCAGGTCACCCTCCAGCTCGCGGTTGATCCGCACCAGCAGGTTGCGGTTGAAGGCGGCGGTGACACCGGCCTCATCGTCATAGGCGGCGATCAGCCTATCGCGATCCTTGATCCGGTCCATGCCGATCAGCAGCATCGCCGCGTCGCCCAGCAGCCGGCGCATCGCGCGCAGCAGGTCGACGGCGGTGTCCGGTTCGCTGTTGCCGATGGTGGAGCCGGGGAAGAAGCCGAGCCGCGGCAGGCCGTCGATCGCATCGGGCAGGGCCAATGTGCCGGTGAAGTCGCCGACCAGTGGCAGCACCGGCAGACCGGGAAAGGCGCTCGCCAGTTCGGCGCTGCTCGTGCGCAGGAAATCGCCGCTGATGTCGATCGGCACATAGGCGGCGGGATCGATTGCCCGCAGCAGATGCGGCGTCTTGCGCGCGCTGCCGGCGCCGAATTCGACCACCGCCCGGCCGGAGCCGATGGCGGCAGCGAAATCACCGCCATGGCCGGCCAGCAGCGCGGTTTCGGTGCGGGTCGGATAATATTCGGGCAGGTCGGTAATATCCTCGAACAATTCCGACCCGCGCCGGTCGTAGAACCAGATGGGCGGGGTCGCCTTGGGCGATCGGGCAAGGCCGGCCAATATGTCGCGGCGGAATGCCGGGTCGATGGTGCGGGCGGCGGGCATGTCGTGCGTCAGCAGCATGGGGCTTACAGATCCTTGGCCAGCCGCAGTCCCGTGAACTGCCAGCGTTGATGGGGGTGGAAGAAATTGCGATAACTGGCGCGGACATGGCCGCGCGGAGTGGCACAACTGCCGCCCTTCAGCACGAACTGCCCGGACATGAACTTGCCATTATATTCGCCGACCGCACCGGGGGCGGTGCGAAAGCCGGGATAGGGGCGATAGGCGCTGCCGGTCCATTCCCACACATCGCCGAACATCTGGGTCAGGCTGGTGCCGTCTTCGGCGGCGCGGGGGCGGGGGCAGGCGGCGCCGTCCAGTTGCTCGCCACTGGTCGGCGCGATGTTGAGCGCCGCGCTTTCCCACTCCGCCTCGGTCGGCAGGCGCGCGCCCGCCCAACTGGCATAGGCGTCTGCCTCATACAGGCTGATATGGCAGGCCGGAGCGGCGGGATTGACCGGCTGGCGTCCGTCCAGGCCGAAACGGGTCCAGCCCTTCTCGCCGCGCTGCCAGTAGAGCGGCGCCTCGATCCCTTCCGCCTGGACCCATGCCCAGCCATCCGACAGCCACAGCGCCGGATCGCGATAGCCGCCATCCTCGATGAAGCTGATCCATTCGCCATTGGTGATCGGCCGGTGGGCCAAAGCATGGGGGCGCAGGAAGACCTTGTGGCGCGGCCCCTCGCAATCGAAGGCGAAACCGGTCTTGCCGTCGTCGCCGATCTCGACCAGCCCCTCGCGTCCCTCGATCCAGTGCAGCGGTCCGGGCACCGGCGCGGGCATTGCCCTGGGCGCATCGAACAGGGCAGGGGCGATGGGATTGAGCGAAAAAAGATGCTGCAGGTCGGTCAGCAGCAATTCCTGATGCTGCTGCTCATGCTGCAGTCCCAGTGTCACCAGCGTGCAGGCGGCCTCCGGCAGATGCGGCATGGCGGCCAGCAGTGCTGCATCGACATGGGCGCGATAGGCGCGCACCTCGTTCAGGCTCGGCCGGGTCAGCATGCCCCGCATCGGCCGGGCATGGCGCGGCCCTTCGGCCTCATAATAGCTGTTGAACAGATAGGCGAAACGGTCGTCGAAGGGGCGATAGCCCTCGACATGATCGCGCAGGACGAAGGTCTCGAAGAACCAGCTGACATGAGCCAGATGCCATTTGGCGGGCGATGCGTCGGGCATCGACTGCACCGTGGCATCCGCGTCGGACAGGGGCGTCGCCAGCGCCTGCGTCAGGGCGCGGACGGCGCGATAGTGTTCCGCCAGCGCGTCCTGTCCGGGCTGGATCCAGATTTTGGCCATGCACGCCCCTTTCGATACGGTTGCACCGCTCTCGCAAGGGGTAAGCGCATGACCGGGCAGGTCGGTTCCTTGCCGGCCCGCCGTGGTTCAGAATCAGGCGGCGGTGCGCTCCGGCCGGGCACGGCGCAGCTGGTTGCGACCATTGGCCTTGGCTTCGTACAGCGCCTGGTCGGCAAGGCGCAGCACCTCGTCCATCTCCTCGCCCTTCCAGCGACAGATGCCGGCGGAAAAGGTGATCGGGCGGCCATCGACATCGCCCAGCGGATGCTCGCGAATCTGTTCGGCCAGGCGGGCCAGCGACCAGCTCGCCTCATCCTCGATGCAATGTTGGAAGAAGACGGCAAATTCCTCGCCGCCCCAGCGCGCGACCATGTCGATGCGCCGGATCTGGGCCGACAGGCGGGTGGCGAAATCGCGCAGCACCCGGTCGCCCTCGTCATGGCCCAGCCGGTCATTGACCTGCTTGAAATGATCGATGTCGATGATCGCGATGCAGCCCTGGCGCTTTTCGACCGGCAGCTCGTCGATCTGCGCCAGCAGGCCGCGCCGGTTGGCGATGCCGGTCAGCGGATCTTCATGCGCCGCCACCTGCAATTCGTCCATCTGCGCGCGGGTCGATGTCGCGGCGCGGTGGACGCCGGCATAGAGGGTGCGGATCACGTCGCCGACTTCAGGCAGGACCGGCGCCTCCGGGCTATCGGGGCGCAGCGTATCGGCCAGCGCATGGATCGGACTCAGCAGCGCGCCGATCCCCATCAGCGCCATGATCGTGCCGACCAGCGTGGCGCCAAGCAGCAGCAGGAACTCGGCCAGTGCGATCCGGCCGGTGGCCATGCCCCAGCTGATATAGCCGATCAGCGGCAGATGGGTGGCGACGAAACAGAGTGCGAACAGGCGCAGGCGCAGGCTGCGCGGAAAGATGAAGGATGTTGCCAGATAGAATTGCATCTTGGCCCTCTCACTAATTGCGAATAACCCGCAAATTTGGAGAATTGGCTAAACGCGCTCTGAATGAATAGGGTTAATGTTGCGCTGCAAGGCAAAGCGTGGCCGATGGTAGCCAGGCCGTTGAAATCAGACCTGTCTTGACGCGCCCGGCACCCATTTGACGTCGCGGGCACCATTGTCGTTCAGCCGGCGGGCAAGCACGAACAGCAGGTCGGACAGGCGGTTGAGATAGGCCAGCGCCTGCGGGTTCAGCGCGACATCGGCGGCTGCGGCCGTCGCGCTGCGCTCGGCCCGGCGGGTGATCGCACGGGCGAGGTGGACGGCGGCTGCGGCCGGACTGCCGCCGGGCAGGATGAAGCTGTCGAGTGGAGCCAAATCGGCGTTCATGTCGTCGATCTGCTGTTCCAGTCGCGCGACCTGCCCGGCAATGATGCGCAGCGCCCAGGGTTCGTCCGCGCCGTCCGGGATCGGCGTGGCGAGGTCCGCGCCCAGATCGAACAGGTCGTTCTGGATGGTGGTCAGCCAGCCCCCCTCGGGCCTGTCGCCGATCGCCAATATGGCCAGGCCGATCGCGCTGTTCGCCTCGTCCACGTCGCCCACCGCCTGCATGCGCGGCGCATGTTTGGGCAGGCGCGATCCATCGACCAGACCGGTGGTGCCCGCGTCCCCGGTGCGGGTGTAGATCTTGTTGAGCTTGACCATCAGGCCTTAGCCATTGCCCTTCATCATCAGCAACAGGGCGATGATGATGACGGCGCCGGCCTGGAACAGGATGCGGTTCATCATCATCCGGTTCTGCTTCAGGCTGGACGGGCGCGGCGCCCCCTCCGGCAGGTTCAGTTCCTCCTTCGTCGCCTGGAGGAAGGCGATGATGCCGCGGACCAGCGCGAACAGGGTCGCGGCCATGGCAAGGATCAGGGCGATGACGAGCACGGTGGTCATGGGGGGATGCTAGGCCGCTCCGGCGGTGATGCCAACCGGAAAGCGCCCGGCGCGCAGATCATCGGCCAGGCGCTGCGGGTCCATGCCGGCGCCACGCAGTTCCGCCAGCGCAATCGCCCCGTCCCGCTTCGCCAGCCGCTTGCCATCGGCGCCCAGCAGCAGCGGGTGGTGGATATAGGCGGGGCTTGGCAGGTCGAGCAGCGCCTGCAGCAGGCGATGGATGTCGGTCGCGGCGCGCAGGTCATTGCCGCGCAGCACATGGGTGACGCCCATCGCCGCATCGTCCAGCGTGCAGGATAGATGATAGCTGGCCGGCGCATCCTTGCGCGCCAGCACGACGTCGCCCGCCGCCGCTGGATCGGCGGCAATCTCGCACGGCGCCGCGTGGGGATCGGGCGGATAGGGCAGGGCGGCCCAGTGGAGCGTTCCCGCCCGTGCGACCGCCGCCTGCATGTCGATCCGCCAGGCATGGGGCATGCCCGCCGCGATACGTTGTGTGCGCTCGGCGTTCGGCAGGGCGCGACAGGTGCCGGGATAGACCGGGCCTTCCGGGCCATGCGGCGCGGTCAGGCTCGCCTGGATATCGGCGCGCGTGCAAAAGCAGGGATAGAGAAGGTCCATCGCGCGCAACTGGTCGAGCGCTGCGTCATAGTCGGCCAGGTGCTGCGACTGGAAGATGATCTCCCCATCCCATGCCACGCCCAGCCAGCGCAGATCCTCGACAATACCGTCGACATGTTCGGGCCGGCTGCGGGTGCCGTCGATATCCTCGATCCGCAGGCGAAAGGCGCCACCCGCGGCCCGTGCCAGGTCCATCGCCATCAGCGCCGACCAGCCATGGCCGACATGCAATCGACCGGTGGGGCTTGGCGCGAAACGACTCACAAGATGCTGTGGTGCGGTGGATTGAGTCATACAGGCTCTTGACGGCGGATATTCGTTAATGCTGTCATGCTCTTGTCACGTTGTTGGTCGATCAGCGGCGTCGGCAAGGGGGTAGAGGCGACTATGTACCATCCCGACCTGATACGGCATCCGGAAAACTGCCCGGCGCTGGTTTTGAATGCGGACTATACCCCGCTCAGCTATTATCCCCTGAGCCTGTGGCCCTGGCAGACCGCCATCAAGGCGATTTTTCTGGAGCGGGTGGATATCGTCTCTTCCTATGAGCGGGAAGTCCACAGCCCCAGCCTGCAGATGCGCATCCCCTCGGTCATCGCGCTCAAGCAATATGTGCGGCCCTCGGAGCATCCGGCCTTCACCCGGTTCAACCTGTTCCTGCGCGATCGTTTCAGTTGCCAATATTGCGGCACGACGCAGGATCTGACCTTCGACCATGTCGTGCCGCGGCGCGCGGGTGGCCGCACCACCTGGGAGAATGTCGCGACCGCCTGTTCGCCCTGCAATCTCAAGAAGGGCGGGCGCACCCCGCGCGAAGCGGGCATGCAGTTGCATGTCCAGCCGATCCGGCCGACCAGTTGGCAGTTGCAGGAGCATGGCCGCGCCTTCCCGCCCGGCTATCTCCACGAAAGCTGGCACGACTGGCTCTATTGGGATGTCGAACTGCTGGCCTGACGAGCGGCGCGTCAGCTCATCGCGGGCAGCCAGTCCAGGTCCATATGCTTGTGCCGGTTGGTATAATGGCCGATCTCTTCCAGCCGGGCCATGTCGACCAGCGTGATCCGGCCATTGGCGCGGCTGATCAGCTTTTCCTGCTCCATCTGCCGGATCATCCGGTTCACATGAACAGACGTCAGGCCGATCGCGTCGCCAATCTCTTCCTGCGTCAGCTTCAGGTCGAAACTGTCGGTGATGCTGTCGTCCGTCACGCGCAGCCGATCGAACATGTCGAGCAGGAAGGAGGCGACCCGCGCCCTGGCCGATGTGCGGCCCAGCGAGGCAAGCCGATCGGTCATCGCCACCCGCTCCGCATTGGACAGCAGGAACAGCAGGGCGGCGACGCGCGGATATTCCTCCAGCAGCCGGCGTAGCGCATGCTTGTCGAACGGGCAGACGATGGCGTCCGACAGGGCGACCAGTGATTCCGGGGCCTTGCTATAGATGGTGCTGGCCGAACCGATGAAATCGCCGGGGAAGTAGACGCGCAATATCTGGCGGCTGCCATCGGGCAGGATGACATAGCTCATGACCCGACCTTCGCGCAGCACGAACAACTCAGTGATCGTCTCGTTGACGCGCTGGATCATGGCCCCGCGTTTGATCTTGCGGGGATTTTCTTCCAGCCGAGCCAATGCTGCTTTTTCTGCGTCGGACAGGGGAACCGTCTTGGCCAGTCTTTCCGCGAAACAGCTCGTCGCCACCAATACACCTTCTTCTTGAAATTGTTGTTACGATGGCAGAACGCCCCAACCTCCTTTTGGCTGCATTTCGGCAAGGCGCACTAAACTCGATCAAGGTTGCGGCGATCCGCGAAAATAGTCTTCCGCCGCGCCCGTCCCTGCCCGTTTTTCACGCCGAACGACCGCGCGCGCGCCTTGCACGGCGCGCAATAGACGCTATGAAACCTAGCCAATGGACCGCATTCACATTCGCGGCGGCAAGCAACTCAATGGCCGCCTTCCCATCTCCGGCGCTAAGAACGCTGCCCTGACGCTGCTGCCCTGCGCGTTGCTGACCGACGAGCCCGTCGCGCTGCGCAATCTGCCGCGCCTGGCCGACGTCGACAGCTTCGGCCATCTGCTCAACCAGCTTGGCGTGTCGACCATGATCGAGGGCGCCCGTCCGGAGGATTTCGGCCGCGTCATGACGATGCGTGCCGGCCGCGTGACCTCGACCGAGGCGCCCTATGACATCGTGCGCAAGATGCGCGCGTCGATCCTGGTGCTCGGGCCGCTGCTCGCCCGCGCCGGCGAGGCACGGGTGTCGCTGCCCGGCGGCTGCGCGATCGGCAACCGCCCGATCGACCTGCACCTCAAGGCATTGGAAGCCTTCGGCGCGATCATCGAGATCGCGGCCGGCTATGTCCGCGCCAGCCTGCCCGATGGCGGCCTGCCCGGTGGCATCTATACCTTCCCGGTGGTGTCGGTCGGTGCGACTGAAAATGCGCTGATGGCGGCCTCGCTCGCCAAGGGCACCTGCATCCTGGAAAATGCCGCGCGCGAGCCGGAGATCGTCGATCTCTGCAAGCTGCTGATCGCAATGGGCGCCGATATCGAGGGTGTGGGCACCGACAAGCTGGTGATCCATGGCCGCGATCGTCTCCACGGCGCGACCTACAGTGTCATGCCCGACCGTATCGAGGCGGGCAGCTATGCCTGTGCTGCGGCGATCACCGGCGGTTCGCTCGACCTGATCGGCGCCAATGCCGACGACATGCACGCCATCCTGGCCGCGCTGCGCGACGCGGGCGTGCAGGTCGACGAGCATCGCGACGGCATCCGCGTTTCGTCCGACGGCAAGCTCAAGCCGCTGACCCTGTCGACCGCGCCTTTCCCGGCCTTCCCGACCGACATGCAGGCGCAGTTCATGGCGATGCTGACCAAGGCGGAGGGCGCATCGGTCCTGACCGAGACGATCTTTGAAAATCGCTACATGCATGTGCCTGAACTGGCGCGCATGGGTGCCGACATCAGCGTCAACGGCCGCACTGCGGTCGTACGCGGCGTCGACAAGCTGGTCGGTGCGCCGGTGATGGCGACCGATCTGCGCGCCTCGATGAGCCTGATCCTGGCCGGCCTTGCCGCCGAAGGCGAGACCATCGTCAGCCGCGTCTATCATCTCGATCGCGGTTATGAGCGGCTGGAGGAAAAGCTCTCGGCCGTCGGCGCCGACATCGAGCGGGTCAGCGATGGCTGACGGACGCGGCCTGGCAACGGATCGGGCGGCGCTGCTGGCGCTTTATGATCTCGACGCCGGCGGTTTCCGTACCCTTGACGATATCACCAGCTTCGCGGCGCAACTATGCGGGGCGCCGATCGCGCTCGTCAGCATTGTCGAGGATGTAAGGCAGCGCTTTCTGGCGCGGGTCGGGCTGGATGCGGAGGAGACGCCGCGTGACGTCTCCTTCTGCGCCCTTGCCATGCTGGGCGACAATATCTTCGTCGTGCCCGACGCGACCCAGGATGCGCGCTTCATCGACAATGCGCTGGTCACCGGTGCGCCGCATATCCGTTTCTATGCCGGGGCGCCGCTGGTCGGCGGCGATGGCGAGCCGCTGGGTGCGCTCTGCGTCATCGATACGGTGCCGCGCGATGACCTGACCCCGCTGCAGCGCCAGGGGCTGTCGCTGCTGGCGCGGCAGGTGATGGTGGAACTGGAAGGACGCCGCCGCGATCGCGACGTGATCGCCCAGCAGCGGCTCGACGCGGCAGCGGTGGCGGACAGCGATCGCATGTTCCGTACCCTGGCCGACACCATGCCGCAAATGGTCTGGTCGACCCTGCCCGACGGCTATCATGATTATTATAATGCGCGCTGGTATGAATATACCGGCGTGCCGGCCGGATCGACCGATGGCGATGCCTGGAACGGCATGTTCCATGTCGATGACCAGCCCAAGGCCTGGGAGAAATGGCGCCATTCGCTGGCGAGCGGCGATCCCTATGAAATCGAATATCGACTGCGGCATCGCGACGGCCTCTATCGCTGGACGCTGGGGCGCGCCCTGCCGATCCGCGACGCGCAGGGGCAGATCATCCGCTGGATCGGCACCTGCACCGAGATTCACGAACAGAAGCTGATGCTCGAAGAGCGCGAGATGATCGCGCATGAACTGTCGCACCGGATCAAGAATATCTTTTCCGTCATCGCCGGCCTTATCGGCCTGTCGGCGCGCGAGCGTCCGGGCATGCAGGAAGGGGCGGACGACCTGCGCGACCGCATCCTGGCGCTGGGACGGGCGCATGACTTCGTCCGGACCCATGGCGGCGGCGTCAGCATGGCGGAGGAACAGGCATCGCTTCATGGCGTGCTGGAGGAGATTTTCGCGCCCTATGGCGGTCGCGAGCGGTTGCAATTGTCGGGCGAGAATCCGCCGATCGATGATCGCTCGGCGACGCCGCTGGCGCTGCTGTTTCATGAACTGGCGACCAATGCCGCCAAATATGGCGCGCTATCGACGCCCGATGGCTTTATCGCGCTGCATGTGGTGACGCAGGATGAGCATATCCGGCTCGACTGGCGCGAAGAGGGCGGGCCGAGTGTGGCGCCGATCGCCAGCGAAGGCTTTGGCAGTCGCCTGATCGCGCTCAGCGTCGAGCGTCAGCTGGGTGGTCAACTCGAACGGCAATGGTGCCCCGAAGGACTTCGGCTCAGCCTGCGGATACCGCGACGCTCGATGCACCGCGCTGCGGCGGGAAGGGCGTAAAGCCGGCAATTTCCGCCGTGGCGAGGTCGGCTGCTTCGGTGGCGGCCAGGCGCACGGTCTGGGCAATGCTCTGTGCGCGGAAGGGCTTGGTGACGACGCCCAGCGCGGCAACGGAAGCCGTGCCGATCTGCGCCGGATTGGCGGTCACATAGATGACCTTGATGCCGAAGCGGCTGGCCAGTTCCATGCCGATGGCAGGACCAGTGGGGCCATCCCGCAGGTTGAGGTCGACCAGGGCGATGTCGCAGGATTCGGCGGCGGCCATCGCCGCCTCGCGGTCGGCCGCGATGCCGCCGACATCGAAGCCGGCATCCTGCACGATCTGTTCGATTTCCAATGCGACGAAAATCTCGTCCTCGACGATCAGAATCTTCTTGCTCATCCCTGCGCCCGCTTATGCTGGTGTCGATAAATGCGGAAAGGGACGAAGAGTTCCCGAAATATGTAAAAATCAGGTGTCGTCGTTTTCGATACTGGTCCAGGCCGTATCGAACGCGGTGCCGTTCATCAGCAGGACCGATGCGGGATAGCCGCCTGCGGCCGCCTTCTTCGCCGTTTCGGTAGCGCTGTCGATGGCCGCCTGCTGCGTCGCGAAGGGTCCGTAATAGCTGTTGTTGAGGTTGATCTTCCACGCGCCGTCATGCGGGACGATGATGTAGCGGGCGTGGGGCAGGTCGGTCATGGTCGCGATGGTCTCCGATGGCAGGTCAGCGCGCGGGCATCCGCCGGGCGCTCGCCAGATGATGGGCATGGGTGATCGCCACCGCAAGGGCATCGGCCGCGTCCGACCCGACGATCTTGGCGCCGGGCAGCAGCCGCTGGACCATGGCATGGACCTGGTCCTTCGACGCATTGCCGACGCCGACGACCGATTTCTTGACCAGCCGGGCGGCATATTCGCCCACTTCCATGCCGGACCGCGCGGCATTCAGCAGGATGACGCCGCGCGCCTGGCCCAGCTTCAGCGTCGATTGCGGGTTTACGTTGACGAACACCTCCTCGACCGCGGCGCCATCGGGCCGATGTTCGAGGATCAGGTCGGTCAGCGCCAGATCGAGCGCCATCAGTCGCGTCGCCAGCGACATCGCGCTGTCGGTCTTGATCTGGCCGTTGCCGACATGGGTCAGGCGATTGCCATCGGCGGCAATCAGGCCCCAGCCGGTGGTGCCGAGGCCGGGGTCGAGGCCAAGTATGATCATGAGTGCAGGATCGTCCGCATCGGGCAAGACCGGCGCGCATCGGCGCTGCGCGATCTCGCCCGAAGCGAACGGGAGCCGGGCATCTTAGCCCAGCTTCTCCATCACCGCGTCGGAGACTTCATAATTGCCCCAGACGGTCTGGACGTCGTCATCATCTTCCAGCGTGTCGACCAGCTTCAGCAGCGTTGCGGCATTGGCTTCGTCGACTTCCAGCGTGGTCTGCGGCTTCCAGGCGAGCTTGGCGCCCTCTGCCGGGCCCAGCTTGGCTTCCAGCGCCTTGGCGACTTCGTGCAGCGCGTCCATCGCGGTCCAGATCTCATGCTCGTCTTCGTTCGACGAGACATCGTCCGCACCCGCTTCTAGCGCGGCTTCGAAGACGGCGTCGGCATCGCCGGCGCTGGCGGGATAGGTGATCAGGCCCAGGCGGTCGAAGCCATGGCTCACCGCGCCCGATGCGCCCAGGTTGCCGCCATTCTTGGCGAAGGCGGTGCGGACATTGGTCGCGGTGCGATTGCGATTGTCGGTCAGTGCCTCGACGATGATGGCGACGCCGCCGGGGCCATAGCCCTCATAGCGGATTTCCTCGTAATTCTCCATGTCGCCGCCGATCGCCTTGTCGATTGCGCGCTGGATATTGTCCTTGGGCATCGACTGGGCCTTGGCGGCGTTGACCGCCAGGCGCAGGCGCGGGTTCATGTCCGGATCGGGCATGCCCATCTTGGCCGCGACGGTGATTTCGCGCGACAGCTTGGAGAACATCGACGAGCGCTTCTTGTCCTGCGCACCCTTGCGATGCATGATGTTCTTGAATTTGGAATGGCCGGCCACGGCCTTCTCCTGACATTTTCTGTGAAACCGAAGCGCGCTCTCTAGCGAGCGCGTCGCCATCCTGCAACGCTAGAGGATAGCGGGGGTGGCGCGATCAGTAGCGGATCGCGGTGCCCGAGGCGGAGACCATCAGCATCGATCCATTGGCGCCGATCACTTCATAGTCGAGGTCGACGCCGACGACGGCATTGGCGCCGAGCTTGCGGGCATTGCCCTGCATCTCCTCGATCGCTTCGCTGCGGGCGCGTTGCAGCACATCCTCATAGGCGCCCGATCGGCCGCCGACGATGTCGCGCACACTGGCGAACAGGTCGCGAAAGAGGTTGGCGCCGACGATCACTTCGCCGGTGACGATGCCCAGATAATCCTGGGCGGGACGGCCTTCCAGGCGGCTGGTGGTGCTGACGATGATGTCGGTCATAAGGGGCGTCCTCTCATTTTGGTGGCGCCCCTGGCGCGAGGGGGCTGGACCAGATGTAGGTCGACAGCACCCCTCGGCAAGGTCCGGTGGCTTGCACCGGTCGGGAATAAGGTGTGGACCGCCTTATTCCATGCCCAGCGCGGACAGGTAGGTCTGCAGGATCGCTTCCATTTCCTGGCGGTCATGCGGCTGCATCTTACGCAGGCGGATGATCTGGCGCATGATCTTGGGGTCGTAACCGGTCGCCTTGGCTTCCAGATAGACGTCCTTGATGTCGTCGCCGATGCCCTTCTTTTCTTCTTCCAGGCGCTCGATGCGCTCGATCAGAAGGCGCAGCTGGTCGGCTGCGATATTGCCCTCGCTCATGGGAATCTCCGTGTCAGTGTGAATCGGTTGGCGGATGCTCCTAGAGCCTGATCGGTTGAGGTGGAAGCGCTTTGCGCTTCCGCCGATACCGTGAATCAGGCTCTAATTGAGAAATGCCGGGTTGCGAAATGCACTCCAGGCTGATCCGGCAGGGTCGCCCGAAGCCTGATGCCAAAGCTTAATGGTTGTCCGCGTTCTTCGCCACACTCTCCTGCATCTTTGCGATCTGCTGCGGCGTCGCCTCGCCCTGGTGGCGGGCCTTCCATTCGGCAAAGGGCATGCCGTGGACGATTGCGCGGGCTTCGTCACGGTTCAGATTGCCGTCCGCCTCGGCAATCCAGTCGGCCAGACAGTTGCGGCAGAAGCCGGCCGTGCCCATCAGGTCGATATTCTGTACGTCGGTCCGATGCTGCAAATGCGCGATCAGCCGACGGAAGGCGGTTGCAGCGACGGCGTCACTGAGTATGGTAGCGGACACAGGCGGAACCTTTCGCTTAATCTACATCATCCTGTCGTGCAGCACGGATAATCGATAACGACGCCCTGGCAAGCCAGAGGCGATCAATACGGCCAGGAGAAGACATGACACGACTATCGCCCCGCTCGCGCAAGGTTCGCATTCTCGCGACCCTGGGTCCCGCCAGCGAGAGCGCAGAGATGATCCGCGCCTTGTTTGTCGCGGGTGCCGACGCCTTTCGAGTCAATATGAGCCATGGCGCGCATGAGGATCATGCCGCCCGCATCGCCACGATCCGCGAGCTGGAAAAGGAATTTTCCCGGCCGACCACGATTCTGGCCGACCTTCAGGGACCCAAGCTGCGCGTGGGCACGTTCGAGAAGGGGCTGGTGGTGCTGGAAACCGGCGCGCCCTTCGTCCTCGATCGGGACGACACGCCGGGCACCGTCGAGCGCGTGAACCTGCCACACCCCGAAATCTACGCCGCGCTGGTCCCCGAGACCCGGCTGCTGCTGGATGACGGCAAGCTGGTGCTGCGGGTGAAGGCAGTCACGGACACGCGAATCGACACCATCGTCGAAATCGGCGGCACCCTGTCGAACCGCAAGGGCGTGAATGTGCCTGACGTGGTCGTGCCGGTGCCGGCGCTGACCGACAAGGATCGCCGAGACCTCAGCTTCGCGGTCGATCAGGGCTGCGACTGGATCGCCTTGAGCTTCGTCCAGCGGCCCGAGGATCTGGCCGAAGCGCGCAAGCTGATGGGCGGCCATGGCGCGCTGATGGCCAAGATCGAGAAGCCCTCGGCCGTGCAGCGGCTGGAGGAGATTATCGAGATGGCCGACGGCGTGATGGTCGCGCGTGGCGATCTGGGCGTGGAACTGCCGCCGCAGGCGGTGCCGCCGCTGCAGAAGCAGATCGTTGCCACCGCGCGCCGCATGGGCCGTCCGGTGGTGGTTGCGACCCAGATGCTCGAATCGATGATCAAGGCGCCGACCCCGACCCGCGCCGAAGTGTCGGACGTGGCCACCGCGGTCTATGACGGCGCTGACGCGATCATGTTGTCGGCCGAAACGGCTGCGGGCGACTGGCCGGTCGAGGCAGTGTCGATGATGGACAGCATCGCCCATAGCGTGGAGCGCGATCCGGGCTATTTCGCCCGTCTGCACTTCACCGAAACGCGGCCCGACCCGACCACCGCCGACGCCCTGGCGGAGGCTGCCGCCGGCATCGTGCCGGTCGTCGGCGCCAGCGTCATCACCTGCTTCACCTCATCGGGCAGCACCGTGCGCCGCGTGGCGCGCGAGCGGCCGTCCGCGCCGATCCTGGCATTGACGCCGCGGTCGGACACGGCGCGCAAGCTGGGCCTGACCTGGGGCGTCCATGCGATCCGCACCAAGGATATCGGCAATTTCGAGGAAATGATCGGCAAGGCGCGCCGCATGGCGTTGCGCCACGACATGAGCGCCAAGGGCGGCAAGATCGTGGTGCTGGCCGGCGTGCCCTTCGGCACGCCCGGTTCGACCAATGTGCTGCATGTGGCGACCGTGCGCGGCGACGAGCTGAAGGGGCGCGACGAGACACCCAGCCTGCCGGCCTGACGGCTTTGGCATGATCGATTCGGCGCGGCCGCCCCATTCGGGCGGCCGCGCTTTTTTTTATGGCCGCGAATCGATTCGCGTGAAAATGCCGCGCCAACACGTTGAGCGCCCGATCCATGGGATCGGGCGCTCAATAAGACCTTTGGAAGGTCCGGAGGATCGGCGAGCCGATCCGTCCGCGCTTTTAGCCCTGGCGGGCCTTGAAGCGACGGTTGGTCTTGTTGATGACGTAGGTCCGGCCACGACGACGGATCACGCGGTTGTCCCGGTGGCGGCCCTTGAGCGACTTGAGCGAGTTGCGGATCTTCATTGTCAGCCTTCTGGAATCATGTCTGATTGGAAAAATCGAAGCGCAGCCCCTATGGGGGAGGCGGCCGAAAGTCAAGCGCAGGCCACCGCCTTTTGCCACCGTTCATCCTGCATGCAGCCAAGTCATGGCTTCACCCGTTGGAAGGGAATGCTATGTCGGCGGCGTGTTGGACATAGTCCCGTTGGAGTGCAATCGCATGTTGAAACAGATCATCCTCTCCTCCTGTCTTGCCCTGTCGCTCGCCGCCTGCGCGACGGTGCCGTCGGTGGAGGTGACGCGATTCCACAATGGCAGCCCGGCACAGACCGGATCGATCGCGGTACAGGAAATCCCCGGCAATCCGGACGTTGGCCTGGAATTCCGCACCTATGCAGGCGCAGTGAGCCAGGAACTGCAGCGCGTCGGCTTCACCAATGCGGGCGATGCGGGCAGCGACTATGTCGCGCTGGTCGGCTTCCGCCGCAGCTTCCGCCCGACCGGCACCGCGCGCAATGACAAGCCGGTCAGCGTCGGCGTCGGCGGCGCGCTGGGCAGTGGCGGCTATTCCGGCCTGGGGCTGGGCGTCGGCATCAACCTGTCGGGCAAGCCCAAGGATATCGTCTCCACCGAATTGCAGATCCAGATTCGCCGTCGCAGCGATCAGGCCGCCATCTGGGAAGGCCGCGCCTCGACCGAATCGCGTGAAGGCACGCCCGAATCGCAGCCGCGCGCCGTCGCGCAAAAGCTCGCTGCCGCCCTCCTCGGGGGCTATCCGGGCGAATCCGGGCGCACTATAACGGTCAAATGACCATCTCCATTTCGAGCGCCTTCGACAGCGGCAACATCCGCGTTCTTTCCATCACCGACAGTCCAGAAGGCGTCCGCGCCGAGCTGGAAATCGTCAAGGACAAGGACAGCGACTTCTATCAATGGTTCCATTTCCGTCTGGCGGGTGCCGCCGGACGCGAAGTGGAACTGGCGATCGTGAACTGCGCGGGCTCGGCCTATCCCGACGGCTGGCCGGGCTACAAGGCGCGGATGAGCGAGGATCGCGAGAATTGGCTGCAAGCCGATACCGACTATGCCGACGGCACGCTGACCATCCGCCTCTCGCCCGACAGCAATGCCGTCTGGCTCGCCTATTTCGCGCCCTATTCGATGGAGCGCCATCATGACCTGGTCGCCTGGGCCGCCTGCCAGCCGGGCGTCGAGCATCGCGAACTCGGCCTGACCTTGGACGGCCAGCCGCTCGACATGCTGAGCGTCGGCGAAGGCCCCAAGAATGTCTGGCTCTATGCCCGCCAGCATCCCGGCGAGAGCATGGCCGAGTGGTGGATGGAAGGCGCGCTGGAGCGCCTGACCGACGACGAGGATGCGGTGGCGCGCTATCTGCGCCAGAAGGCGACCTTCCACATCGTCCCCAACATGAATCCCGACGGCAGCCGGCGCGGTCATCTGCGCACCAATGCGGCGGGCATCAATCTCAACCGCGAATGGCATGAGCCGTCGATGGAGAAGAGCCCGGAAGTCTATCTGGTCCGTGCCGCGATGGATGAAACCGGCGTCGATTTCGCCATGGACGTGCATGGCGACGAGGCGATTCCGGCGGTCTTCCTGGCCGGCTTTGAGGGCATTCCCTCGATCACCGACCGGCAACTCTCGCTCTATCATCGCTATCGCGACACGCTGGCGGCCCGCACGCCCGATTTCCAGACGCGCCTCGGCTATCCGGTGGCGGGCGGCGGCAAGGCCAATCTCGCCATGTCGACCAACCAGCTGGCCGAACGCTTCGGCGCGGTCGCGATGACGCTGGAAATGCCGTTCAAGGATAATGACGATCTGCCCGACGCCGATTTCGGCTGGTCGCCGGCCCGTTCGGCGCAACTGGGCAAGGATTGCCTGGCCGTGCTGGCGGAGATGATCGAGGATATCTGACGAGGCTGGTCGGGGGGCAATAATGGAGCATGGCGGCGTGACGCGACGGACGATCCTGCACGGCGCCGGTGGCGCCATGGCGCTCGGCACCGTCGGCGCGCCGGCCATCGCCAAATCCCGCCCGTCGCGCGAGCGTCTGGAAGCCGCGCTCGCGCGCATCGCCGACCCGGCGGGGGAGGGCAGGCGCACCTACCTCACCCTCTATGCGGACAGCGCGCGGGCGGCGGCGGATGCGGCCGATGCCCGCGCCGCTTCGCCGCTCTCGCCGATCGACGGCGCGATCGTCAGCATCAAGGATCTGTTCGATGTCGCGGGCGAGCCGACCCGCGCCGGTTCGCTGATCCTGGCCGATGCCCCGCCCGCCACCGTCGATGCGCCGGTCGTTGCCCGGCTGAAGCAGGCCGGCGCGGTGATCGTCGGCAAGACCAACATGGTCGAATTCGCCTTTTCCGGCGTCGGCGTGAATCCCCATTATGGCACGCCGGGCAATCCGGCCGACCGGGGCCGCGTGCCGGGCGGATCGACCAGCGGCGGCGGCGTCGCGGTGGCCGATCAGATGTGCGAGATCGCCATCGGCACCGATACCGGCGGTTCCTGCCGCATCCCCGCTGCGCTGTGCGGTGTCGTCGGTTACAAGCCGACCAAGGCGCGGGTGCCGACCGACGGCGCCTTTCCGCTCTCGCCCACGCTCGATTCGATCGGGCCGATCGCAACCAGCGTCGACGCCTGTTTCCGCACCGATGCGATCTTGGCGGGCGAGGCGCCCCGCCGGCTCGACCTCGCACCGCTCAAGGGGCTGCGCGCCGGCATTTCCCAGGGCCTGCCGCTGGCCGATCTGGACGCGACCGTCGCGGCGCGTTTTGCCGATGCGCTGGCGCGGCTGGGCAAGGCGGGTGTGACGCTCAGTGACGAGGTCTTCCCGCAATTCGATGCGATGCAGGCGCTCCAGTCGCCGGTGCCGATCGCCTCGGTCGAGGCCTATGCCATCCATCGCGATCGAATCGCGACCCGTGCGCAGGATTTCGATCCGATCGTGCTGGCGCGGATGCAGGCGGGCCGTGACGTGACGCGCGAACGCCATAAGCAGATGCTGGTGGAGCGCGCTGCGCTGGTGCGGTCGATGGACGCGCGCCTGGCCGGACTGGACATATTGGTGTTGCCGACCACGCCGATCGTCGCGCCGACTCAGGCCGAAGTGGCGAATGCCGACGCCTTCGTCGCCCGCAACCGGCTGCTGCTGCGCAACACCGGCCTCGGCAACAGCTTCGACCTGTGCGCCATTTCCCTGCCGCTGCCGCGCGAGGGCGGCCTGCCGGTCGGCCTGATGCTGATGGCGCGGGCCGGGCAGGACCGGCGCCTGTTCGCGATCGCGGCAGCGGTGGAGAAGCTGCTCGCGGTTTAGCCGAACAGCTCGTCGAGGAAATTCACCATCGCGCGGAAACTGCGCCGGTCGGCGTCGGCGCTATAGGCCAGCCCCTTTTCGGGCATATGGACGCTTTCGTCGGTGAAGGCGTGGCCGGTGTGGCCATAGGCATGAATCTGCCAGTCGCAGCCCGCCTCGGTCAGTTCCTTCGCCAGGCCGACGGTCGCTTCGGGCGGGGCGATCGGGTCTTCCCAGCCATGGCAGACCAGCAGCTTGGCGGTAATCGTGGCGTTGGGGAAGGGCGGTGCCTCATAGACCCCGTGGAAGCTGACGCCGCCGGCAATGTCGGTGCCCGCGCGGGCCAGGTCGAGCACGCATTTGCCGCCGAAGCAGAAGCCGATCGCGGCCGTGCGGGCGGCATCGACCGCCGACATATCCTTGAGCAGCGCGTGGGCGCCCAGCATCCGGTCACGCAGCAGCGCGCGGTCGGCGTTGAGCTCGTTCATGTAGCGCCCGGCATCGGGATCTTCGCGGGTGGTGCGCTTGCCCTGGCCAAAGACGTCGGCGACCAGCACCGCATAGCCCAGCGCCGCAACCTTTTCCGCATAGGCAAAGTCGGCTTCCTTGGTGCCCAGGACATTGGGCACCAGCAGGATGCCCGGCACCGGGCCGGCGGCGGCATTGTCGACCACGGCGACGCTTTCGAACGTGCCGCCTGGACCGTCATGGATGATCGTCTGACGGGTGAGGACCATGAAAGCGTCTCCTGTGGATAAGTCGAAAAGTCAGATGCTGCCGAAGCCGGGGGCTTCGCCACGCGCGGCGGCATTGATGCGGCGGGGCCGCTTCCAGCCGATCTGCGGCCGCTTGCGCAGGCGCAGCGTCGGCCAATGGCCGCGATCGCTGCGTTCGGCGAGGCGCATGCCCTGCGCGCGATAGGCGGCGATTACCGCATCGGCCTGTTCATTGAGCAGGCCGGCGAGCACGATCGTGCCGCCATCCTCCACCAATGCGCAGAGCGATGGCGCCAGTTCGATCAGCGGCCCGGCCAGGATATTGGCGATCAGCAGGTCATAGGGCGCGCGCCCGACCAGCGCGGGATGATCCACGCCGGCAGCGGTGCAGAGCGCCAACTGGCCGGCGCCCCCGCCCAGGGCAATGCCGTTCGCCACGGCGTTCTCGCGGCTGATGTCGACCGCCACCGGATCGATGTCGGAAGCAATCGCATGGGCGCGCGGCCACAATGTCATCGCGGCAAAGGCGAGCAGGCCGGTGCCGGTGCCGATATCGGCGACATTGCGGAAGCGCATGCCGACGCCGCGCATCCGGTCGATCATCGCCAGGCAGCCGGCGGTGGTCTCATGCTGGCCGGTGCCAAAGGCGCGACTCGCCTCGATCAGGAAATTGACATGGCCGGGCTGTTCGGGATCGCTGGCGACATTGCGCACATGGAATCGACCGGCGGTGACGGGTTCCAGCCCCTGCTGGCTCATCGTCACCCAATCCTCGTCGGGCAGCGCTTCCACCTGCGGCTTGATGCCCGATGCGCTGGGCACCAGGGTCTTGAGCAGCTTGATCGCCGCCGGGCTCGGCTTGCCCTCGAAATAGGCGTCGAGCTGCCACTTATTCTCGTCGTCCGGCTCCGCCTCGCTGGTCATCAGCACCGGCGGATGCTCCATCAGGGCGAAGGCGGCGATGTCCCCGTCCAGCGCCTCCGCTTCGGCGCGGGTGCAGGGCAGGGTGACTTTCCAGCTCTGGGCGGCTGGCGCAGCGACATCATTCATGCCGCCGCCTTTAGACCAGCAGAGGGAAGAGGGGAAGCATCTGGCAATTGTCAGATTGGGCTCAGGCCGGAGCGAAAATAGTGACTTTCGAGAACCTCGGACCGAGTCACGTGCCTCGGTCCGACGGAACGTGCTTGAAGCACGTGAGCACCGGAAGCGCAGAAAGGCGCTATTTGCAGCCCGGCCTCAGCCCAGTCTCAGGCGACCTGGCGGCCGAAGTCGCTGGAGGCATGCCGCAGGCTGGACAGCTTGCCCTCGACGCTCATGAAGCCGCGTTCCAACTGGTCGATTTCCGATGCGACCACTTCGGTGTCCTGGCGGATCGCCGAAATGGTGGTCGACATCGAGTCGGCCGCCAGCGCGGTCTCGTCGACGGCGGCGGTGATCATCGTCACGGTCTGGGCCTGGGCGTCCATGGCGTGGCGGATGCGCTGGGCACTGGCCTGCACTTCGCCCACGGTATCGCGGATGCGCTCGTTGGTCTCCACCGACTGGCGGGTCGATGCCTGGATGGCGGCGATCTTGCCGGCAATCTCGTCGGTGGCACGGGCGGTCTGGTTGGCCAGGCTCTTCACTTCCTGCGCCACCACGGCAAAGCCGCGACCGGCGTCACCGGCACGGGCGGCCTCGATCGTGGCGTTGAGCGCCAGCAGGTTGGTCTGGCCGGCAATGTCGCGGATCAGGCCCAGGATCGATTCGATCGACTTGGCATGGTCCGACAGGGTGGCCGACATGGAAACGGCGTCGCCCGATTGCGACGCGGCGCGCTGTGCCACTTCGGCGGCGCTTTCCACTTCGGTGCGCGCGTCCTCGATGGCGCGGATCAGGCCGGCCGAGGTGCGGGCAGCCTCGCGCATCGCAAGGGCGGATTGTTCGGCGGCTGCGGCGACTTCCGACGCCTTGCCCAGCATACCGCGGGTCGCGGCAGAGGCATCCTTGGCCTGCTCGCGCAGCGATTCGCCCAGCTGCGACGCGCCGTCGATCTCGCCCATGATGCGCTGTTCGAACAGGACGCCGAACTGCTGGCGCGCATTGCGCTGGCTTTCGGCATCGTCGATCGCGATCACATTGGCCATCAGCCCGGCATCGACCATGCCGACCTGCGCCATGATGTCGACCAGCCGGCGCCGGGTGGCGTCGTCGGCTGCGCGTTCCCAGATGATATCGGTCAGTTTCTCGTTGGCCGCGGCGACGGGCAGCAGCACGCCGCGCACCGAAATGCCGTGCTTGCGGGCGTGGCGGACGCAGGCGGTGGAGGACAGCGCCCAGTCGCCGGCGCTGTAATGGCGCAGCTTCTGGCGGACATATTCATGCGCGGCGGTCTCGATCTTCGCCAGCGTCGTGGGCTGCAACCGGTTTCGCAGGCCCGAACTGTCCATATAGGTAGAGAAGAAGGTGCGCGCGGCAATCACCGCATCGTCGGCAACCAGCTGCTCGATTTCGGCCATGCCACGGGCCAGATCACCGCGGGGGTCCACTTCGGCCAGCATCTGGGCGATGGCGTTCCTGGGCGTGGTGGCGGAAGTCATGGATTGCAGAACCCCAAATAGGTGTCAGGACGAACCAGGCGGTGATAGCGCCATTTGGTTAATCACTTCTTATTTGGGCGCGCGCATCGACATGGTCCGCGCGGCTTGCCCTTCGGCGTCTTCGCTCCTAAGGGGAGCGGACTCAAAGGACATAGCAGGGACCTGGGTAGACATGGCGCGAACCACAAGCCGGCCGCTCTCGCCGCATTTGACGATCTGGAAATGGGGGCCGGCAATGGC
The DNA here is from genome assembly GCF_003711185.1 of Sphingobium sp. LF-16. Classification (NCBI taxonomy): domain Bacteria; kingdom Pseudomonadati; phylum Pseudomonadota; class Alphaproteobacteria; order Sphingomonadales; family Sphingobiaceae; genus Sphingobium; species Sphingobium sp. LF-16. Next base: position 4,490,142 of record NZ_CP029335.1, read on the forward strand.
CGTCTCCATCATTCACCGCGTGACGGGCAATGGCCTGGCCACCGCTGGTGCTCTTGGCCTCATCTGGTGGCTGATGGCCGCCGCGACCGGCCCGGAAGCCTATGCCACCTTCGTCATCTGCGCGACCTCGCCGATCGGCTATCTGGTCATGGCGGGCCTGTCCTGGTTCTTCTTCCAGCACCTCTTCTCGGGTCTGCGTCACTTCGTGCTCGACATGGGTGCGGGTTATGACCTGAAGACCAGCAAGACCTGGTCGATCCTGACCTTCGTGCTGTCGACGATCGCCACCGCCGCCTTCTGGGCCGCGATCTGCCTGGGGAAATTCTGATGGGAACCGGAACCGGAATCGGCCGCGTCCGCGGTCTTGGCTCGGCCAAGCATGGCGCGCACCACTGGCTGGCACAGCGCTACACCGCCATCGGCAATCTGCTGCTGGTGCTGTGGCTGCTCTTCAGCCTGATCGCGCTGCCCGGTCTCGATTATGAGAGCGTGGTCAACTGGATCCACAATCCGCTGGTCGCCGTGCCGCTGATGCTGATGGTCGTCAGCATCTTCATGCATCTGCGTCTGGGCATGCAGGTCATGCTGGAGGACTATGTCCACGACAAGGGCCTGGCCTTCTTCTCGATGCTGCTGCTGAACTTCTATGCCTATGCCGGCGCTGCCGCGGGCGTCTTCGCGATCGCCAAGATCGCCTTCATCGGGGTCGTCAAGTAATGAGCGAAGCTTACAAGATCATCGACCATACCTACGACACCGTCGTCGTGGGTGCCGGCGGCTCGGGCCTGCGCGCCACCATGGGCAGCGCCGAAGCGGGTCTCAAGACCGCCTGCATCACCAAGCTGTTCCCGACCCGCAGCCACACCGTGGCGGCGCAGGGCGGCATCGCCGCCTCGCTCGGCAACAACAGCCCCGATCACTGGACCTGGCACATGTACGACACCGTCAAGGGGTCGGACTGGCTGGGCGACCAGGACGCGATCGAATATATGGTGCGCGAAGCGCCGGCGGCGGTGATCGAGCTGGAACATGCCGGCGTGCCGTTCAGCCGCAACCAGGACGGCACCATCTATCAGCGTCCGTTCGGCGGCCACATGCAGAATATGGGCGCCGGCCCGCCGGTGCAGCGCACTTGCGCCGCCGCCGACCGCACCGGCCACGCCATGCTGCACGCTCTCTATCAGCAGAGCCTGAAGTATGACGCCGACTTCTACATCGAATATTTCGCCATCGACCTGATCATGGAAGATGGCCCGAACGGCAAGGAATGCCGCGGCGTCATCGCCATCTGCATGGAAGATGGCAGCATCCACCGCTTCCGCAGCCATGCCGTCGTGCTGGCGACCGGTGGCTATGGCCGCGCCTATTTCTCGGCCACCTCGGCCCATAGCTGCACCGGCGACGGTGGCGGCATGGTGCTGCGCGCCGGCCTGCCGCTGCAGGATCTGGAATTCGTCCAGTTCCACCCGACCGGCATCTATGGCGCGGGCGTGCTGATCACCGAAGGCGCGCGCGGCGAAGGCGGCTACCTCACCAATTCCGAAGGCGAGCGTTTCATGGAACGCTATGCCCCCTCGGCGAAGGATCTGGCGTCGCGTGACGTCGTGTCGCGCTCGATGGCGATGGAAATGCGCGAGGGTCGTGGCGTCGGCGAGCACAAGGATCATATCTTCCTGCACCTCGACCATATCGACCCCAAGGTTCTGGCCGAGCGCCTGCCGGGCATCACCGAAAGCGGCAAGATCTTTGCCGGTGTCGATCTGACCCGCCAGCCGCTGCCGGTGACCCCGACGGTCCATTACAATATGGGCGGCATCCCCTGTAACTATCATGGCCAGGTGGTGACGAAGGTCGGCGACGATCCGGAAGTCGTGGTGCCGGGCCTGTTCGCGGTCGGCGAAGCGGCTTGCGTGTCGGTCCATGGCGCTAACCGCCTGGGCTCCAATTCGCTGATCGACCTTGTCGTGTTCGGCCGCGCAACCGGCCTGTTCCTCAAGGACAATCTCAAGCCCAACACCCCGCACAAGCCGCTGCCGGCCAATGCGGCCGATCTGGCGCTGTCGCGCCTCGATCACTACCGCAATGCCAATGGCACCACCTCGACGGCGGACATCCGCATGGACATGCAGCGCACCATGCAGAAGCATGCTGCCGTGTTCCGCGACAGCGAATTGCTGGCCGATGGCGTCGTCAAGATGCAGGCGGTCAACAAGCGCCTTCAGGACGTCAAGATCGCCGACCGTTCGCTGATCTGGAACACCGACCTGATCGAGACGCTGGAACTGGACAATCTCATGAGCCAGGCCATCTGCACGATGGAAGGCGCCGAGGCCCGCAAGGAATCGCGCGGCGCCCATGCGCATGAGGATTTCCCGAACCGCGACGACGAAAACTGGATGAAGCACACCATCAGCTGGTTCGAAGGCTGGGGTGGTTCGAGCGGCAAGGTGACCCTCGATTATCGTCCGGTCCACGATTATACGATGACCGACGAGGCCGAGTATATCAAGCCGAAGGCGCGCGTATACTAAGCCTCTGGCATCATGCCGGAAATCCGAAGAGGGCGGGCCATCTGGTCCGCCCTTTTTCTTTGCCCATTGCCAGCGCGCGATCAGGCTCTAGCTTGGGTGCCGATCGATCAAGGAGGTGCCGGCGATGCGGAAACCTGTTGGACGTCAGGGGATAATCCTGCTGCCCTTGTTGCTGACGGCTGCGGCCCCGCCCCAGGATGTGGACGCGGTGCTCGCGCTGACGCGGACAACGAAAGCGACATATGCGGTCTGCACCTGGAATGTGGTGACGCCCAGTGAGGAAGTGCAGCTCAAGGAATGGGCGGCCGAATATCATCAGGGCGACCGTCACCGGGTCGAAACCCCGCGCGACCGGATCGTCGCCAATTGCGCCACGGGGGAGGCGCAGCATCTCGACGTGCGCACTGGTGAAGTGTCAACTTCGCCGTCACTCGCGGCCGCCGCCTGTGGCGTCGATGCCAACCGCAAACTGGTCGCCAAGGAGTTTCTGGGGCGGGAGACCGGCGGTCGCTATGGCCCCGTATCCCGCATCGCGGTGGCCGATGACGGCAATCTGCGCACCTATGATGTGCTCGACGACGGCGCGATCATCGCGGCGACGATCCATGACGCCAATGGCGACGCGACGGAGCGGCTGACCAGCGCGGTCCTCACCTACAGCCACAGCCTGCCCGAAGCCGATATCTTCTCCACCGCCTCGCTCAGCCGCAGCGTCGTCCCCGACGGTTGCCGCAGCGGCCATGGGGGATGAGGGGAGCGATTAGGTCACGGCAAACGGTAACAGCGCCTCATAAACCGCGATCCCCGGCTTGCCTTCCACTCGGCCACCCTGGCGCAGGATGAAGGCATGGCGGACGATCTCGGCCTGCTGCTCGATGCCATATCGGGCGAAGGGCTTGCCCGGCTCGATCGCATAATCATAACGGCAGAAGGGGTGTCGCATCAGCGGCAGCCAATATTTGCCCGACCGCTGCGCCTGCCAGACATGGGTCATTTCATGGATGAACAGGCCCTGCAGGCTGAGCGGGCTGGCGCAGAAATCGTCGCAGAACAATCCGCCTTCGGGATGAAACCAAAGGTCGCCGTCGGGCGCCATGGTCACGGCGCGCGGCTGGAAGGGCCACCATTTGCGGTTGTGGACGCGCACCCGGTCATAGGCGATCGCGTCGCCGAACATCGTCCGGGCGAGCGCGGCCTCCTCAAGTGTCAGCGGGCGGCTGGTCAATGCGCCTTATGCTCTTCCGTCGCATTGCCCGCGGCAGGCGCCGGTGCTGCGCTGCCGTCGGGCTTGCGGATCACCGCATCGACCAGCAACCGGTCGCCGTTCGACATCAGGAAGGTGAGCTGCATCTTGCCCCGGCTGATCGCGGTATCGTTGACGCCCCAGATCATCAGGTGCTTGCCGCCCGGCGCGAAGGCCACCGTGCCCTTGGCCGGCACGTCGACGCTCTCGATCGGCTGCATCGACATCATGCCGTCCTTGCCGACGCTCTCATGCATCTCGACCTTGAGCGCATAGTCGGTCATCACCCCGCGCAACTGCACCCCGGCATCGCCGCCATGCGCCACGAAATAGCCGGCCGAGGGCGTATCCTTGTTGGGCGACAGCCGGACCCAGGCCTGGTCGACATAGCTGGGCGCAGGGTCGCCGCAGCCGGCAAGGGCCAGCGGCGCGGCGAGGGCGATAAGGGCAAGGGGCGCACGCATGGATCAGGGCTCCGTGACTGTCTCGTTTCCGGTCAATGCCTGACTAATCGCGCCTGATCCTTGTGCCAAGCGAAAGCGCGCCTATATCCCTTGCGCAAACCGGCCTTGCCTTGGCGCTTACGTGAGGTATTGGGCCGTCAACCGCTGAATTTATTTTGGGGTTCAAAGAGGACACAAATGGCAAAAGTTATCGGTATCGACCTTGGCACGACCAACAGCTGTATCGCTGTGATGGACGGCGGCAAGCCCAAGGTGATCGAGAATGCGGAAGGTGCGCGCACCACGCCGTCGATCGTCGCCTTCGCCAAGGATGGCGAACGTCTGATCGGCCAGCCGGCCAAGCGCCAGGCTGTCACCAATCCGGACAATACGATTTTCGCGGTGAAGCGCCTGATCGGCCGCCGCTTCGACGATCCCATGACCAAGAAGGACATGGAACTCGTCCCCTATGACATCGCGAAGGGCCCGAATGGCGACGCCTGGGTCAAGGCCGGTGGCGAGGAATATAGTCCGTCGCAGATCAGCGCCTTCATCCTGCAGAAGATGAAGGAAACCGCCGAGAGCTATCTGGGCGAAACCGTGACGCAGGCGGTCATCACCGTTCCCGCCTACTTCAACGACGCCCAGCGTCAGGCGACCAAGGACGCCGGCCAGATCGCGGGCCTCGAAGTGCTGCGCATCATCAACGAGCCGACTGCGGCCGCGCTCGCCTATGGCCTCGACAAGCAGGACGGCAAGACCATCGCCGTCTATGACCTTGGCGGCGGCACCTTCGACATCTCGATCCTGGAGATCGGCGATGGCGTGTTCGAAGTGAAGTCGACCAACGGCGACACCTTCCTGGGCGGCGAGGATTTCGACGCCAAGCTGGTCGAATATCTGGCTGCCGACTTCAAGAAGGCCGAGAGCATCGACCTCACCAAGGACAAGCTGGCCCTCCAGCGTCTGAAGGAAGCCGCTGAAAAGGCGAAGATCGAGCTGTCCTCGGCCCAGTCGACCGAAGTCAACCTGCCCTTCATCACCGCCGATCAGAATGGTCCCAAGCATCTGGTGAAGACGATCACCCGCGCCGATCTGGAGCGTCTGGTCGCCGACCTCATCAAGCGCACGATGGAGCCCTGCAAGAAGGCTCTGGCCGACGCCGGCGTGACCGCCAGCGAAATCAGCGAAGTCGTTCTGGTCGGCGGCATGACCCGCATGCCCAAGGTGCGCGAAGCCGTGAAGGAATTCTTCGGCAAGGAACCGCACACCGGCGTGAACCCGGACGAAGTCGTCGCCATGGGCGCCGCCATTCAGGCCGGCGTGCTGCAGGGCGACGTCAAGGACGTGCTGCTGCTCGACGTGACCCCGCTGAGCCTCGGCATCGAGACGCTGGGTGGCGTGTTCACCCGCATGATCGACCGTAACACCACCATCCCTGCCAAGAAGTCGCAGGTCTATTCGACCGCCGACGACAATCAGCAGGCGGTGACCATCCGCGTGTTCCAGGGCGAGCGTGAAATGGCGGCGGACAACAAGCTGCTCGGCCAGTTCGACCTGGTCGGCATCCCGCCGGCACCGCGCGGCGTGCCGCAGATCGAAGTCACCTTCGACATCGACGCCAACGGCCTGGTCAACGTGTCCGCCAAGGACAAGGGCACCGGCAAGGAACAGCAGATCCGCATCCAGGCCTCGGGCGGCCTCAGCGACTCCGACATCGACCAGATGGTCAAGGATGCCGAGCGCTTCGCCGAAGAGGACAAGAAGCGTCGTGAAGCCGCCGAAGCCAAGAACAACGCCGAAAGCCTGGTCCACACGACCGAGGCACAGCTGGCCGAACATGGCGACAAGGTCGACGCCTCGCTGAAGGGCGAGATCGAAGCCGCGATTGCCGAAACCAAGTCGGCGATCGAAGGTGGCGACGCCGAAGCCATGAAGGCCAAGGCGCAGGAACTCGCGACCGTCGCGATGAAGCTGGGCCAGGCGATCTACGAGAAGGAGCAGGCTGCTGCAGCCTCGCCGGAGGCCGAAGCGCCGAAGGCCGATGACGGCGTCGTCGACGCCGAATTCTCCGAAGTGGACGACAACAAGGCGTAAGCCCCATGAAACGCTCCTCGGCTTCGCTTCGGGCGGACAGGCTGGTTTCTGACCAGTGCATCCGTTCGGAGCGAGGCCGGGGACCGTGCGCGCCGAGGGCGAGATGACGACCGAAATCGACTATTACGAACTGCTCGAAGTAGAACGCACAGCCGACGGGGCCGCGATCAAGAGCGCCTATCGCAAGCTGGCGATGAAATATCACCCGGACAAGACCGGGGGCTGCACCGACAGCGAGGCCAAGTTCAAGGCCGTTTCCGAAGCCTATGACTGCCTGAAGGATCCGCAGAAGCGGGCGGCCTATGACCGGTTCGGTCATACCGCGTTCAAGCAGCAGCAACAGGGTGGCGGCGGCGGATTCCACGGCGGTGCCGGTGGTTTCTCCGACCTTGGCGATATTTTCGAGACGATCTTTGGCCAGGCCGGCTTTGGCGGCGGTGGTGGCGGACGCCAGCAGCAGCGCCGCGGCGCGGACCTGCGCTATGATCTCGAAATCACGCTGGACGAAGCCTATCATGGCAAGAAGACCGAGATCCAGATCGAGGTGTCGGCCGCCTGCGATAGCTGCGACGGTTCGGGCGCCCAGCCGGGCACCGGGGTCAAGACCTGCGGCACCTGCCATGGCCACGGCCAGGTGCGGGCACAGCAGGGCTTCTTCGTGGTCGAGCGGACCTGCCCCAGCTGCCATGGCGCGGGCCAGGTGATCGAAAGCCCCTGCAAATCCTGTCGCGGCGAAGGCCGGGTCGATCGGCCCAAGACGCTGTCGGTCAATATCCCGGCGGGCGTTGACGAAGGCACCCGCATTCGCCTGTCGGGCGAGGGCGAGGCCGGTGCGCGTGGCGCGCCAGCGGGCGATCTCTACATCTTCCTGCATGTGAAGCGGCACAGCATCTTCGAACGGGATGGCACCACGCTATTCTGTCGCGTGCCGGTCAGCATCACGACGGCGGCGCTGGGCGGAATGATCGAAGTGCCGGGCCTCGATGGCCAGCGGCACGAGATCAAGATCCCGAGCGGTATCCAGTCGGGCAAGCAGATCAAGCAGCGTGGCGCCGGCATGCCGGTGCTGAACGGCCGCGGTCAGGGCGACCTGGTCGTCCAGGTCGATGTCGAAACGCCGACCAAGCTGACGGCCAAGCAGCGCGAGTTGCTCGAAGCCTTCCGCGAGACCGAGACCGGCGAGGAATGCCCGCAATCGAGCGGCTTCTTCGGCAAGCTCAAGGAATTGTGGGGGGACTGATCCTCCCCACAGGACTGGTCAGGGCGTGGCGCTGGTGCGCCGCGCCCACCAGTAGAAGGGCAGGCCGCCCGCCATCAGCAGGAAGCTGGCGCCGCTGGGAACGAGGCCCGCGCCCCATAAAGTCCAGCAGGCATAGGCGAGGCCGACCGCTGCGGCGGGTACGGCAATCCGCAAGCGCAGCGCAGCCAGCGCACAACCCACATAGAGCCACAGCGTCGCCGATGTCGCGAGCAGCGCCATGGCGGTGAACAAGGCCACCAGCCCCTGCAGGCTGTTGGCGACCAGCAGCAGGCTGGCAAGGATGCTCGACAATATCAATCCGCGCACCGGCGTGCCGCGCGCATCCGTGCCCGCCAGCCAGGCCGGCAGCTCGCCTGCGCGCGCCATCGCCAGCGGCACCTCGCCCTGCAACAGGGTCCAGCCATTGAGCGCGCCAAGGCAACTGATGACGACGAAGGTCGCGATCAGGCTGGCGGGCCCGGCCGACCAATAATGGGTGACATAGGCGCCGAAGGGCGACCCGGTCTGGCTTTCGGCTCCGGGCAGGGTGAGGGCGATACCGGAACAGACGAACAGGTAGAGAAGGCCGGTGACCGCCGTGCCGATCATCGTCGCGCGCGGCACGGTGCGGGCGGGATCCTTGACCTTGTCGGCCGCGACCGAGGCGGATTCGAAACCGAGCAGGGCCCACAGCGTCAGTGCCGCCGCTGCCGTGATGCCGCTGCCGGTAAAGCCCTGGGCCGGGAAGGGCACGATTTCCGCCGTGCCGCGCCCGATCGTCAGCGCCAGCAGCACCAGCACGACCAGGATGGGCACGACCTTGATGATCGTCGTCACCAGTTGCGCCGTGCCGGCGGCATGGGCGCCGCGCAGGTTGATCGCGGTGGTCAGCCAGATGAAGCCGATCGAACAGAGCGCGCCCATGCCCGGCCGGTTCAACGCCGGCAACAGGCTGGACAGGTTGGCGGTGGCGGCGACCGCGATCGTCACATTGGTGATAATGATCGACAGCCAGTAGATCCAGCCGATCGCGAAGCCGGCCAGCGGGCCATAGGCGCGCGCGCTCATCTGCGCGGCATTGGCATCGGGCATGGCGACGGTCAGTCGGGCGATCACGAAGGCCAGGATCAAGGAGCCGGCGATGGTGAACACCCAGGCGGCGACCGCATCCCAGCCGAAGGGGGCGAGCGCAGCGGGCAGCAGGAACACGCCCGATCCGATCATGTTGCCCATGACCAGCGCGATGCAGGCGGCCAGCCCCAGCGTCCGCACCGGGCGGTGGGGGATCACATCCTGTGCCGGCGGCGGGCTGTCCATCATCCCTGTCTATCGGTGAAAAGGGGGCAGGGCCAGAGCGGATCGTTGCGCCTTCGTTCGGACTTGCATGGCGGCGCGCTTCGGGTGATCCTTGGCCAAGGACAGAGCAGGAGAGGCGGGACATGCGACCGATCGCGACAGGCGTGTTGATGCTTCTGTCCGCGTCGCTCGTCGCAGCCGATGCGGACGATCCGATCGTCGTCACTGCCGCCAAGCTGCGCAAGGTCGGTATCGACTATGATGTGCGCGGCCGCGACCTTGTCCGCTGCACGATCACGCGCAGCAGCGGCGAGGATCGGGTCGATCAGGCGATGTGCGAGTTCGTGCGCCAGTGCGTGGCCGATGGCCATGGCCGACGGCGCGAGGCGCAGGCCTGCGTCAGCGACCGGATCGCGGCGCTGGTCGATGCGGATATGGAGGCGGAGGATGTGGTCCTCGTTCGTCCCGCAGCGCTGGAACAGGCGCGGCAACCGGTCGCTTCGGTCGCGCTGCCCGGTCCGCAGATCAGCCTGCCGCCGGCCGAGCGGGATACGGACATCCTCGTGACCGGATCGCGCTACCGGATCAGGCCGGGTCTGTGGGAGATCGAGAAGGGGCGGATGTTCAGCCAGACGCGGGGTCTTCCAACGACTGGCCCCCGCCCGTCACGGGCGCCGCCGCCGCCGCCACCGGGCTATCGCTATCAGCTATGCCTCAGCCGCAGTGATGCGGAGACATTGCGGCAATTTGTCGACGATCATTTCGAGCGCGAGGGACACCAGGGCTGCATGATGGCGCGCATGGAGGTGGAGGAGGGGCGGCTGAGTGTCACCCGCTCCTGTCCTTCACGTTATGGCACGATCGATATGCGATTGAGCGCGCAGTTGACGGCCGAGCGGATTGAAGGGTTGATGCTCGCCAACACCGACACCGGGCGTTTTCAAACCGAGGACCGATATCTGCTCAACGGCCGGCGCATCGGCGAATGCCCGCCCTCCCGGCCCGAAGGCACGGCAGGGCGGGATTAAGGCTGATTAGGCCGCCAGGAACATGTCCGGGTCGAGCGCCATCAGCGTGTCGGCGCCGCCCTCGATCTTGCGACGGAGCGAACCGGCGTCGGGCATGATGCGCTCGGCAAAGAAGCGCGCGGTGACCAGCTTGGCTTCCAGGAAGCCGGCATCGCCTTCGCCCGCATCGAGCAGGCCGGTGGCGGCCTTCGCCATGCGCAGCCACATCAGGCCGGTGGCGACGATGCCCAGGATGTGCATGTAATGATGCGCGCCGGCCCCGGCATTATCGGGGTTCTTCATCGCGTTCTGCATCAACCACATGGTCGCCGCTTCGAGCTGGCCCTTGGCCTTTTCGAGCGCATCGGCGAAGCTCGCCAGCTTCTCGTTGGTCTTGGCCTCGGCGATTTCGGTGGCCAGGATCTTGAGGAAGGCCTGGAGCGCGCGGCCGCCATTCATCGGCAGCTTGCGACCGACCAGGTCCATCGCCTGCACGCCATTGGTGCCTTCGTAGATCTGGGCGATGCGGGCGTCGCGAACATACTGTTCCACGCCATTTTCCCAGATATAGCCATGGCCGCCGAACACCTGCTGGCTCGACACCGCAACGTCGAAGCCCTTGTCGGTGCCATAGCCCTTGATCACCGGGGTCAGCAGCTGCAGCAGATCGTCGGCCGCCTGGCGCTCTTCCTCGGTCGCGGCGCTGTGCGACAGGTCATGCTGCAATGCGCCCCACAGGATCAGCGCGCGCAGGCCTTCGGTCAGCGCCTTGCCTTCCATCAGCATGCGGCGGACATCGGGGTGGACGAACAGCGTGTCGGCCTTTTCCTCCGGCTCCTTGGGGCCGGTGAGTGCGCGGCCCTGGCGACGGTCCTTGGCGTAATGGACGGCGTTCTGGAACGCGATCTCGCCCTGGCCCAGGCCCTGCAGACCAACGCCCAGGCGCGCGGCGTTCATCATGATGAACATGGCGGCCAGGCCCTTATTCTCCTCGCCGACCAGCCAGCCCTTGGCGCCGTCATAGTTCATGACGCAGGTGGCGTTGCCGTGGATGCCCATCTTATGTTCGAGCGAGCCGCAGGACACGGCATTGCGGTCGCCCAGCGAGCCGTCTTCATTGACTATGAACTTGGGCACGACGAACAGCGAGATGCCCTTGCTGCTGTCGGGGGCGCCCGGCGTCTTGGCGAGGACGAGGTGGATGATATTCTCCGCCAGATCATGTTCGCCGGCCGAGATGAAGATCTTGGTGCCGCTGATCGCGAAGCTGCCATCGCCGTTCGGCACGGCCTTGGTCTTGATGAGGCCCAAGTCCGTGCCGGAATGGGGCTCGGTCAGGTTCATCGTGCCGGTCCAGACGCCCGACACCATGTTGGGCAGATAGGTGGCCTTCTGTTCGTCGCTGCCCTTGGCGATCAGCGCGGCGATCGCGCCGGCGGTCAGGCCATGATACATTTCGAACGCCTGGTTGGCCGACAGCACATATTCGGTGACGGCAGTGGCGACGACATTGGGCAGGCCCTGGCCGCCAAATTCGGTTGGCGCGTGCAGCGTGGTCCAGCCGCCCTCGACAAACTGGTCATAGGCAGCCTTGAAACCGGTCGGCGTGGTGACGCTGCCGTCGGCATGACGGGTACAGCCTTCCTTGTCGCCCACGGCGTTGATGGGGAACAGCACTTCCGACGCGATCTTGCCGCCTTCGGTCAGGATCGCTTCGACCAGGTCGGGGGTCGCATTCTCGAAACCGGGCAGATTGGCGTAGCGCTCCAGCCCGACGACATGGTCGAGCACGAAGCGGGTGTCGCGGACAGGGGCGTTGTAGCTGGGCATGAATCTTCTCCAGGCGTTTTTGTTCTGCTGCGGGGGAGCCGACGATGCGGCTCCGGCTTATTTCTCGATCGTTCCGATGAAGCTCGCCAGTTCGGCGATGGCGGCATCGATATCGTCCTTCTGGCGGGTCAAAAGGTCGATGCGCGCGCGGCACTTGTCGATCGTCACACGGCGCTGTTCCTCATGACCCTCGTCGGCGTCATAGAGGTCGATCATCTCGCGAATATCGTTGAGGCTGAAGCCCACGCGCTTGCCGCGCAGGATCCAGGCAAGGCGGGCGCGGTCGCGGCGCGAATAGACGCGGGCCAGGCCCTGGCGCTCCGGTGCGATCAGTCCTTCATCCTCATAGAAGCGCAGGGCACGGGCGGTGACGCCGAACTCCTCGCTGAGGTCGGTGATGCTGTAGCTCTGCTGGTCACGGTCATCGGGAAGCTCGATGCCGGCAATGCTGGTGCGCGTGTTCATGAGCAAAGACTATGACGGCTTTACGTTTACGTCAAGGTTAGAAGATGCGCAGGACGATCGGCCGTGCCACGGCCTCGGGGAATAGCATTTCGGGCGATTTGCGACTATGGGCGGCGCCATGATCCGTCTTTCCGGTTTGAAATTGCCCCTCGACCACCCGGCCGAGGCGATGCCCGTCGCCATCTGCGAACGCTTGGGGCTGGAGCCGCAGCAACTGCTTGGCCACAGCGTCGTGCGGCGCGGCAATGATGCACGCCGCCGCAGCGCGATCCAACTGGTCTACACGCTCGACATCGACGTGGCCGACGAGGCCGCGGTGCTGGAGCGCTTTGCCAAGGACCATGACGTCCGGCCGACGCCCGACACCAGCTACAAGTTCGTCGCCCATGTGCCCGACGGCTGGCAGGGCAAGCGCCCGGTGGTGATCGGGGCGGGGCCGTGCGGCCTGTTTGCCGGCCTGATCCTGGCGCAGATGGGGTTCAAGCCGATCATCCTGGATCGCGGCAAGGTGGTGCGCGAGCGGACCAAGGACACCTGGGGCCTGTGGCGCCGGGCCGAACTCAACCCCGATTCCAACGTCCAGTTCGGCGAGGGCGGCGCAGGCACCTTCTCCGACGGCAAGCTCTATTGCCGGGTGAAGGATCCCCGCTTCCTGGGTCACAAGGTGCTGGAGGAATTTGTCGCCGCCGGCGCACCCGACGATATCTTGTGGGAAGCGCACCCCCATATCGGCACTTTCCGCCTGGTCTCGATGGTCGAAGCCATGCGCAAGCAGATCGAGTCGCTCGGCGGCGAATATCGCTGGCAGCACCGCGTCGACGATCTGGTGCTGGAACGGCAGGGCGACGGCACGCAGAAATTGCGCGGGCTGGTGTTGCATGACGGCAGCGTGATCGAGGCGGATCATGTGGTGATGGCGGTGGGCCACAGCGCCCGCCCGACCTTCGAGATGCTGCACGGCAAGGGCGTGCATATCGAACCCAAGCCCTTCTCGATCGGCGTGCGGATCGAGCATCCGCAAAGCTGGGTCGACAAGGCGCGCTATGGCAATTGCGCCGGCCATCCCGATTTGGGTGCGGCGGCCTATAGCCTCGCCCATCATTGCGCCAATGGCCGCACCGTCTACAGCTTCTGCATGTGTCCGGGTGGCCGGGTGGTCGCCGCCACTTCGGAGGAAGGGCGCGTCGTCACCAATGGCATGAGCCAGTATAGCCGCGCCGAGTTCAACGCCAATTCGGGGCTGGTCGTCGGCATCGATCCGGCGCGCGACTTTCCCGATGGACCGCTGGCGGGGATCGAACTGCAGCGCCATTGGGAGAGCCTGGCTTATGTCGCAGGCGGTTCCTCCTACTGGGCGCCGGGGCAGACGGTCGGCGACTTCCTCGCGCGTCGGCCTTCGACCCAGCTGGGGTCGGTCGTGCCCTCCTACAAGCCGGGCGTGACGCCGACCGACCTGTCGCTCTGCCTGCCCGACTATGTGATCGAGGCGTTTCATGAGGCGCTGCCGGCCTTTGGTCGCCAGATCGCCCGCTATGACGATCCCGACGCGGTGATGACCGGCGTGGAAACCCGCACCTCCTCGCCGATCCGCATCACGCGCGGCAAGGATTTTCAGAGCCTCAACGTTGCCGGCCTCTACCCGGCGGGTGAGGGCGCGGGCTATGCCGGGGGTATCCTCTCGGCGGCGATCGACGGCATCAAGGTGGCCGAGGCGGTGGCGGTTCAGATGGTCCAGTCCTGATCTGCGACGGGTTTGACATCGCCCGGTCATGAAGCCGTCACGGCCCTGACCCGTCTTCGTCCCTTCGGCGTCATCGCACCGTCAATCCAGCGTAACGGGCGCGCGTTATTGCGGCGCCATGCTGAACCCGATCGACCGTTGCATGCGCATCTCCCCGGCCGACAAGGCCCGGCTGCGCCTCCTGTTCTTGGCCAAGCATGCCTGCAAGGGCGGCGGCGCCGACAGCGTGGATGGCAATCATGCCGTCTATCATCATGAGATGCGATCGACGCTGGAGGCGATTGGCCTCCATGTCGCGGTTGCCGACAGTTATGATGCGCTGTTCGACAAGCCCGATGTCGACTTCGTCGTCACCCTGCTCAATCGCGGCGGATTTCAGAATAGCGAGATGCTGGCGCCGCTCCTGCTGTCCTGGCGCGGCGTGCCCTTCCTGGGTGCAAGCCCGATCGTCCGTGGCGTGTCCGACGATAAATATCTCTCCAAGCTGATCGCTCGCGCCCATGGCGTGCCGACCATGCCGGCGCGCATCCTGCGTCGGGGCGCCATGCCGGCCGGCCCGGAATTCCAGGCCGAGCGGCTGGTGGTGAAGCCCAACGCCTCGTCGGCCTCCTGGGGCCTCGCGATGGTCGACAACTGGACGGAGGCCCATGCCCATGCCGATCATCTCCATGGCCTGGGCCATGACGTGCTGGTCGAGGCCTGGGCGCCCTTGCTCGACGTGGCCGTGCCGGTCGTCGGCGGCAGCGGTGGCCAGCCCTGGATTCTCCCGCCGATGATGTATGTGCCGGCCGATCCGCATCGCGAACGCAGCTATGAGGAGAAGCGCGGCCTGATCGATGCGGGCGATGATCCGCTGATCCTGGTGGAGGACCATGACCTGCGGACGCGGCTAGAGGATATGACCCGCCGCCTGCTGCCCGAACTCTGGCCGTTCGACTATGGCCGGTTCGAGTATCGCTACGATCCGGCGTCGGGCGAGCTGCTGTTCATGGAAGTGAACCTGTCCTGCAATCTCTGGTCGAAGAAGACGATCTCGCGCTCAGCCGCGTCGATCGGCGTCGATCATCAGAGCCTGGTCGAAACGATCGTCGCGCAAAGCCTGGCCCGGCATGGCCTGCTGACCGAAATGCCGGTGCTGGAGGCCGCCTGATGCCCGGCATGGCAACGGCGCTGGTGCTCGCCGGCAAGCGCGACGGCGCGACAGACCCACTCGCACAGGCTGCGGGCGTCACCCATAAATGCCTGGTCCCGGTGGTCGGCCAGCCGATGCTGGTCCATGTGATCGAGGCGCTGGCGGCCAGCCCGCGCATCGGCGAAATCCGGGTCGCGATCGAGGATGTGGCGGTGCTCGACGCCCTGCCGCAACTGCGCGGACTACGGAATACCGGACGGCTGGTCGCTATTTCGGCCCGGCCCAATCTGGTCGATTCCGTACTGGCGGCGGCCGATGGTGCGCGCTTCCCGTTGCTCATCACCACTGCCGACAATGTGCTGCTGACGCCCGATGCACTGGCCGAGATGTTGGACGGTTGCGCCGCGCAGGGCGCGAACGCCGCCGTCGCCTTCACCCGCCGCGCGTCCGTGCTGACGGCGCATCCGCAGGGACAGCGCAAATTCTATCGCTTCGCCGACGACGAATTTTCCAACTGCAACACCTATTGGCTGAAGAATGCAAAGGCGCTGGCAGCGGCCGAGACCTTCCGCTCGGGCGGGCAGTTCGTGAAGCATCCGATGCGGATCATCGGCGCCTTCGGCCTCCTCAACCTGATCCGTTTCCGCTTCGGCATCGGCACACTGGGCCAGGCCTTTGCGCGTTTCTCCCGCCGCTTCCGCATGGTGATCGCGCCGGTGATCCTGAGCGACGGCGCGGTCGCGATCGACGTCGACAATGCGCGCAGCCATGGCGTGGCAAGCGAATTGCTGGAGCGGCGGCTGGCGCGGGTCGAGGCGGCCTGACCCTTGTTCACGTTGCGTGCGTTGCCCCCGGCCGACGGCAATGTCCTGCTGGCGGCCTATCATGACGGATTGCGTCGCCACTGGCCGCTGGGCCGGCGAACGGTTGCGCGGCTGATCGCGGCGAGCGGGCGCAGCGGCTGGGCGGCGTCGGAACGGCGCCTGCTGTGCGAAACGGTGCGGGCGCAGGGGCTCAGCATGCGCGATCGCAAGGGGCTGCATCGGCTGCTCAATCCCGGCGCTTTCCCGGCCGAGACCAATCCGCTCAAGAACAAGCAGCTTTTCGCCCGCCATGCCGCTGCGGCGGGATTGCCGGTGCCCGACAGTTTCGCGCTGGAGACAGGTGATATCGCCACTTGGCTGCACGGCCAGAGCGTCATCATCGCCAAGCCCAGCTATCGTTCCAAGGGGCAGGGGGTTGTGCGCTTCGCAAAGAAGGGCGGGCGCTGGGAAGGGGCGGAAGGGCCGATCGCCGACGATACGCTGCGCGCACGCCTGCTGGCGCTCTGGGCGGCCGGCGGGGTGATCCAGCGCTGCCTGGCTACCCATGAAGCGCTGGCGGACATGTCGCCGGGCGCGCTGCCGACCTTGCGCGTGGTCACCTGCCTGGACGAGGTTGGCACGCCCGAGGCCTGCGCGCTGGCGCTGCGCCTGTCTGCCGGCGGCGGGCGCCCTGTGGATAATTTCAACGCCGGGAATCTTGTGCTGTCGGTCGATGCCGACGGACGCTGTGGGCCGGTGTGGCAGGCGGGACCGGACGGCGCGCCGATCCGCTGCGACCGGCATCCGCTGACCGGCGCACTTATCAGCGGCCGGCCGGTGCCTGATCTGGATGCCGCCGTGGCGCTGGCGCTGCGGGCGCATCTCGCTTTCCGATCGGGCTTTACCGTGATCGGCTGGGATGTTGGCCTGACGCCGGACGGCCCGGTGCTGGTCGAAGGCAACTGGAACCCCGGCACCGACATCATGCAACTGGTGAGCGGCCGGGGGCTGGCCGACAGCCGGCTGGGCGCGCTTTACTGCCATCATCTGCGCCATCTGCCGCCGCAGCGCTGGCAGGCGGCCGGCGCGATCGAGCGCGACCCGCGTCGGGCGTGATCATCCTCTATGTCCATGCGCTGGCCGCGACCGGCGTGGTGCGCAATGTCCGTATCCTGGCCGCCGAACTGGCGGCGCGCGGGCTGGATGTCGAACTGGTGACGGCGCTGCCGGGCGGCGAGGGCGTGACCGGCGTGCCGCATCATGCGCTGCTGGCCGGGCCAAACCCGTCGCGCCCGCGCGAGAAGGTGCAGGCGATCGCGGCGTTGCGGCGGCATCTGCGATCGCGGGGGCAAGCGACGCTGATTTCGGCGGGCAATCATGGCCATGGCACCGCCTGGGCGGCGAGCCAGGGGCTGCGCGACGTGCGGCGCATCTATCGCATCAGCAACGACATCATGCGCAATGCGGCCGGCGCACCATCAGGTGGGCTCGGACGCATCGGCCGCACCGCGATGGCGCGGCTGCTGGCGCGCGACGCCGATCATCTGGTGCTGGTGTCGCCGACCTTGGCGGATACGCCTGCTTTTGCCGGCGCGGCGCGGGCAGGCAAGGTGGCGGTGATCCCCAATGGCATCGACGCCGATGCCGCCCGCTTCCTGGCCGACGGGCCAGTGCCGCATCGCTGGATGGGGCGCACGCCGCCGGTGATCCTGGCGATCGGCCGGCTGGCGCCGCAGAAGAATTTCGTCACTCTGCTTGCCGCCTTCGCGATCCTGCGGCGGGAGCGACCCGCGCGCCTCATCATCCTGGGCGAAAGTCGCGACCGCGCCTGTGACAGCCTGCGGGCGCAGGCGAAGGCGCTCGGTATAGCTGATGATCTCGACCTGCCCGGCACGGTCGACAATGTCTTTCCCTGGCTGGCCCATGCCGATGCCTTTATCCTGCCGAGCTGGTGGGAAGGATCACCCAATGTCCTGCTGGAGGCGATGGCCGTGGACGTGCCGATCGTCGCGTCGCGCAGCGCCGGCAACGCCGTCGACCTGCTCGATGATGGACGGTGCGGCCTGCTGGTCGACCCGGCCGATGCGACAGCGCTGGCAGATGCGCTGGAGCGTCAGCTCGATCTCGCCACCGCGATCCGCCCCGGTGACCGGATCGATCATTTCGGTCTGGACGCGCTGTCCGATGCCTGGGGGCGGCTGCTGCGCTAGCCGTTGCGAAACTGCCGTGGCGTTAGTCCGGTCCAGCGCTTGAACGCGCGACCAAAACTGGTCTGTTCGGCATAGCCCAGCCGCTCCGCCGTGGCGCTCGACATTCCTCACCGGCCGGCCGCACCAATGGACGTGCTTCCAGGTCGCCGAAAATTGGGCCAGCGCGGGCTGCTCAGCCATCCATAGCGCTGGCCTATGGCCTACCTGCAAATCGCTATTTGACCCTTTAGCGGCCCCATGCCAGCCCTCGGTCCAGACAGGGGAGAGGCATGCGGACAGAGATCGATCGGCGCGGGTTCATCGCAGCGGGCGCCAGCCTGATGATCGGCACGGCCGCCCGATCCGCCCTGCCGGTGATCCGGCAGTCGCCCAAGGCGCGCATCATCATCGACAATGATTTCGCCGGCGATCCCGACGGTCTGATCGCGCTCGCGCATCAACTGGCGACGAAGGCGGCGCGGCCGGTGCTGGTCACGACATCGGCGCTCGACGCGAAGCTGGCGGCGCTCGGCGGACAGCCGGCCGGCGCAACCGCCGCGGCGGGCAAACAGGCGGCGATCGACCTGATGAAGATCATGGGGGTGACGAACCCTTGCCCGGTGATCGCAGGCAGCGAGCAGTTCGGCGTCGCCGGGGCACAGGCATCGGCGGCGGCACGGGCGATCGTGGCGGAGGCGATGCGGGACGATCCGCTGCCGCTCTTCTTCACCTGTGGCGGGCCACTCACCAATCTCGCCCAGGCGATGCTGCTGGAGCCGGCCATCGCCGATCGCATGACCCTGGTCTGGATCGGCGGCGCCGACTATCCGCAGGGCGGCAGCGAATATAATCTGTCTACCGATCTGGAAGCGGCGCGTGTCGTGATCGAGCGGAGTCGCATGCCGATCTGGCAGATAGCCGCCGGCGCCTATCGCCAGTTGCAGATGTCGGTGGCGGAAATGACGGCAACCTTGCGGCCGATGTCGCCCACGACCGCATGGCTCTATGGCCGCTATGCCGATCTGCCGCCTTTCGTCCAACTGGGCGGCGCCATCACCCTGGGCGACAGTCCGATGGTATTGCTGACGTCCGTGTCTGCGGAGAGCAGCGCCTCCTCGGTCGTCGCCGGACGGCGCCTGCTGGACGATTCCCGCTATGGCGCGGAAATCCCCGGCCGCTCGATCCGCCTCTTCACCCAACTCGATGCGCGGCTGGCACTGGCCGATTTCCTGGCCCTGATGCGGCCGCGGGCAGGCTAGCGGGCGATCTCGATCCGATCGTCCACAACCCGCACCTCGTAGACATTCATCGGCGCCTTGGCCGGCGGGGTCATCGCGTGGCCGGTTTCCAGATATAGGTGTGCATGCGGTCCATCTGGGCCTGTCGGTCCTTGTTGTGCAGAAGGGACATCAATTTGGCGGCGCATCGACCGCTCGGGCGCGGTGGACGGCGGCTGGTCGACCACCCGGATGATCAACAGCCGCTTTGCCGGCTGAGATCGTCGCGCAGCGCGCTCTCGTCCCGGTCCAGCGCGTCGAGAGTCGCCAGCGCCATGGCGCGATAGGCCGGCAGCAGTTCGGGCGCGTGCGAGGTCAACGCCGTCAGATGATTGCCGATCGTCTGTCGGTCGCCGCGCAGCAGCGGGCCGGACAGGGCATCGATCCCGCGATCCAGGCTGTTGTCGAGCGCGGCCCGGACCAGCGGCGCCAGCAGCGCGCCGGGCTCCACCACGCCGGCCGCAACCAGCGCGTCGGACGCGCCGGCGATCAGCGTTACCAGATGATTGGCTGCATGGCAGAGGGCGGCATGATAGAGGGCGCGATGCGCTTCCGCGACCTCGACCGCCACGCCGCCCAGCAGCGCGACCAGCTTGCGCGCCGCCGCGATAGAAGGCGCATCGGCCCCGGTGATGGCGAAGCGGGCGCCCTGCATCCGCGCGACTTCGGCGGCCGGATCGCCGGTGAAGGTCATCGCCGGATGGACGGCGGCGGTGATCGCGCCCTGCGCTCGCAGCGGGGCAAGCAGCGCCGCGCCGCTGCGCCCGCTGACATGGCAGATGGTGGCAGACAGCGGCATAGTGGCCAGATCCGCGATCACCGCCGGCAGGGCGTCGTCCGCCACCGCCAGCAGGATCAGGTCGCAATTGGATGACAGCGAAGTTGACAGGGCAACGGCCTGCGCACGGCCAATCGCCTCGAGCGCAGCGGCGGCATGATCCGGATTGCGACCCTGCACCAGGATCGGCGCAGCGCTGTGCGGCGCCAGTGCCAGCCCCAGCGCGCGCGCGACCCGGCCGGTGCCGATGAGGCCGATCTGGCGATAGGCGGGATGCTCGGTCATGGCGCGCCTATATCCCGGCCGGTGCGGCTACTCTAGCCCGGATTGGTGGCGGTCACGATCCAGGCGGCGCCGTCGATCAGGATCGCGGTCTCGCCGGGCCGCGCGGCGAAGGCCTGGCGTACCGCCTGGGCGGCGCGATCCCGCACATCGGCAGGCTGATCGGCGAGCGCGCGGGAGAGCGGGCCGACCTCGAACGCCATGGCGAGGGCATCGTCCAGCGCCGCCTCGCGATTTGCGCCCTGGCCGAAGGGGATGACGCCATCGATCGGGGCTAGGTCGATTTCGGCAAAGCCGGCGTCGGTCAGGATGCGCGTTACCCGTGCCTGATCGCCAAAGGAGAAGGGGCCGGGCGCTTCGGGGTCGGGCGGCGCCAGCGGCGGCACGATGTCGCGGATCGCGCCCATCGGCAGGCGCACCCAATCATTGTCCGCCGCCGCCCGCCAGCAGACGAAGGCGATCCGTCCGCCCGGCCGCAGCCAGCGCCGCATATGCGCAAAGCTGACCACGGGATCGTCGAAGAACATCACGCCGAAGCGGGAGAAGAGCAGGTTGAAGCCGTGGGTGGTCAATGTCGCGCTGCCGGCATCGGCCAGGGCGTAGCGGATCGGCAGGTCGGCGGGCTGCTGCGATCGGGCGAGCGCGATAAGCGGCCCGGAAATGTCGAGGCCCAGCACTTCACCGGTTGCGCCGACCTGGCGGGCAAGGGCGATGCTGCTGGTGCCCGCGCCGCATCCCACGTCCAGCACGCGCTCGCCCGGCTGGACCGCCGCCGCCGCGATCGCCGCATCGCCAAAGGGGGCGAGCATGGCGTCGAGCCGCTGCCGATGCGTGACCCAGCGTTCGCCGCTCGATCCGTTCCAGTCCGACACCTGATAGACATTGGGCTGCGCCATCTTCTTTCCCTTTTGCGAATCGTTCGCAAAAATCTAATGGCTGGCGATCAACTTGCAAGAGCGGCTGATTACCAGATGACGCGACAGGCGATCAGGTCGTCAATTTAGCTGTCACTCAAGCCCAATATATCGCCATAGACCAGATGTTATGCTCGCCGAGCAACGGCGCGCCACGGGTGATGGCTGGCATCGCTGGCCATCGATCCGTTGCACGCGGCGGGATTGAGGCGCATGATGCTCAGGCACTTTCCGACTGAGCCATATCCACAGCGGTGCGCACCATCGTGCGCAGGTCCAGCATGGCCTGTGCGCCGGCTCTGGCGGCTTCGGCCGGCGTCAGGCCGAAACAGGTCTTGCGATGACCCGATATGACGCCGGAAAAGAGCGCGGCCTCCAGCGGCGCGACATCCCGGCCCAGGATCGCGCGGAGCAGACCGCCGCTGGTGCGGCCGCGCCGATAGCGCAACTGGGGGGCGAAATCGCGCAGGTCACCATCGCGTGCGGCGGCCAGCATCAGTTCGTCGATCGCCGGCAGGATGCGGTCGTTGCGGGGCGGGGGATTGGAATAGCGCGCGAGCAACTGCTCGTCGGTCAATGTCACTGCCTCCGGCACGGTGCCGCCGCCCGATTCCACCGCCTTGCGATAGATCATCTCGAACGCCGCGCGGACCAGTTCGGCGCTGGACCGGAAATTATAGGAAACGACGCCCAGCGTCAGGCCGGCCCGCGCGGCGACGGCGCGATGGGTCAGGGCCGCCATGCCCTCCTGCGCCAGCACATCGGCCGCCGCCTCGGCAATCTGTTCCATCGTGCCGCTGCTGATCGTCTGTTCGGGCAGGGCAAGGTCGGCCTGTTCGCGGGCAAACTGACGCCAATGGCCGGCACGCACCGGGCGCCCGCACAGCCAGTCGTTCCAGCCGGCGCACAGCTCTTCCAGCCCGGCGCGGTCGACCGGCCGGCGCCAGCGCATCAGGTGCAGCGTCGCTTCGCCATCGAACAGATAGGCGGTGAAGGCGCCTCGGCCCGGATGGTCGCAGCGCGCGCAGACCTCTTCCCAGAAATTGCGCCACATCGCCGTCCAGCGTTGGGCGACCGGGCCATAGCGATCCTCGCGCGCAGCGATCAGCTGGCATTCGCGCCAGACGAAGGCCAGGCGGCGTTCCTCCTCGCACCATTGGTCGATCAGGGCGGCGAGCAACGGCCCGAAGGCGTTACGCGACAGGGGCGCGACCCCCTCCAGTTCCGCCAGCCGCGCCGCGCACCAGCGTTCCGAATCGCGCTGGGCCTGTTCGTGACTGGATAGAAACAAATGTTTCAGTGATCCGAAGTGGTGATAGATTCCGGATACGGGGGTCTGGGCCAGGCGGCTGATCGCGCGGGCCGATGTGCCGCTCGCGCCATCGCGTTCCCATATGTCGAGAACGGCCTCGATAAGCCGCTCCATCGCGCAGATTTCCGATGTTTTTTTCGAATTTGCAGCCGTCGCCATAACGTCCTTTATGCCATATCCCGCCGAACTGGCAAAGGCTGCGTCGGGGCGATATCCGTGTCTCGCCGCTGTCATATTGCCGCTGTTCCTGTCATCGAACTGAGATACATATGTAACTGCGGATGCATACAGACGTTCTAACTGCCCCTCCGAATTCAACATCATTCGGGGGATACGCATCATGAAATGTTCGTCTGTCCTGCGCCGTCGCGCACTCATTCTGGCCGGCACCATGCTGATGGGGGCGGGGCTGATGGGGGCGGGCTTCGCGGCCCCGGCCCATGCGGAGGACGCGCCGCTTGACGAAGGGGATGCCGGCCTTGGTTCGATTGTCGTCACCGCGCAGAAGACCGAGACCAATCTGCAGAAGACGCCGATCGCCATTTCGGTGCTGGGCAGCGATGATCTCAAGGCGCGCAGCGTGGTGAGCCTGAAGGATCTGGGCGACGGCGCTGTGCCCTCGCTGCGCATCGCCCCCTTCGCCTCGCGCAATTCCGCGCTGACCGTCGGCATTCGCGGCATCGTGCCGTTCGACGCCAACCAGCCCAGCCGCGACGCGGGCGTCGGCATCTATATTGACGGCGTCTATCTCGGCCGGTCGCAGGGGCTGGGCACGGCTTTGTTCGACATCGAACGGATCGAGGTGCTGAAGGGGCCGCAGGGCACGTTGTTCGGCCGCAACTCGACCGGCGGCGCGCTCAGCATCGTCAGCAGGAAGCCGAGCGGCGAGTTTCACCTCAGCCAGGCCATGGGCGTCATGAACTATGACGGCTACAAGGTCGAAACCCATCTCGACCTGCCCAGCTTCGCCAATCTCAGCGTCAAGCTGGACGCGCTGGTCACCAAGCGCGGCGGCACCACCGACAATCCGATGACGGGCGAGGAGGATTATAACCAGCTCGACCAGCGCGGCATGCACGGCGCGATCCTCTGGGAACCGAGCAGCCGCTTCTCCGCCCAATATGATTTCGACACCTCCTACGACGCCAGCACGCCCTATTATTTCCAGATGCTGGGCAAGTCGGACCGTCTGCCGGTCGCGGACATGGTCGAGGTCCAGCCCGATCGCGCCAGGACCGCCGATATCGGCGTGCCGATCCAGAAGAGCATCGGCAAGACCCATGGTCATGCGCTGCATATGGACTGGCAGGTCGCCGATGGCATCAACCTGCGCTCCATCACTTCCTATCGCGAACTGAGCCAGAGCCAATATGACAATGGCGGCGCGCATCAGGGGGCCTTCGCCCCCTATGCCAAGTTTGCGCGCTACAGCCTCGCGGGTCTCGAACAGAATCAGTTCAGCCAGGAAGTGCAGTTGGTGGGCTCGCTCTCGCGCGTCGATTTCGTCGCCGGCGCCTATTATTATCATGAAAAGGGCGAGGATTGGGCCTGGGCGCCCTACACCATGCAGTGGGGCGCAACTGCGGCCGACGCGCCGACCCGCCTGCCGACGCTGGAAGCCGGCCAGGTCACGCCCTATCCCGACCGTGCCAGCGACGCCAAGGCGGACAGCTTCGCCCTCTATGGCCAGGCGACCTGGACCCCGGCGATCCTCGACGATGCGCTGCACCTGACCGGCGGCGCGCGCTATACCCGCGACAAGAAGAGCGGCGACCTGTTCAAGGTCAATGGCGTCGACAAGGATTTCCGTTTCGACATTTCCAGCAGCCGGATCGACCCGACCGTCACTCTGGCGTTCGACGCGACCGACAATATCCATCTCTATGGCAAATGGGGGACAGCCTATCGCGCCGGCGGCGCCAATTCCCGCTCCGTCACCTATCGCGCCTATAAGCCCGAAGAGGTCGAAACCTCCGAAATCGGCTTCAAGGGCGAGTTTCTCGACCGTCATGTCCGGCTGAACCTCGCCGCCTACAAGACGATCTACAAGAATCAGCAGATCGACTTCAACGCGGTGCTGTCCGAAGTGCCGGGCGGCCCGACCCGCACCACGATCGAGACCGTCAATGTCGACGGCCATGGCACGATCAAGGGCTTCGAGGCGGATCTGGTGGTCATGCCGGTCGAGGGGCTGACGCTGACCGCCGCCTATGCCTATACCAAGGGCGATCTGGCACAGGCGGCCAACCCCTTTGCCGGCAATGCGCTGCAGACCGTGTTCGTGGTCTACACGCCCAAGAACGCCTTCAGCGGCGCGATCGACTATAGCCTGCCGCTCGACTGGGCGACGCTGCGCGCCCATGTCGATGCCAATGGCGGCGATGGCTATCATTCCCAGTCCAGCGACGCGGCGCTGACCGACTCTTCCTTCCTGGTGAATGCCCGCCTGTCGCTCGCCGACATCACGCTCAAGGGCGACGCCAAGCTCCAGATTTCGGCCTGGTCGCGCAACCTGTTCAACGAACAGCACACATTCTTCCAGACCGGCTCCTCGTCGCTGCAAATGGGCATTTTCAACGAACCGCGCACCTATGGCCTGGAAGCCACGGTGCGCTTCTAAAATAGAGGGAGAGAGAAAAGATCATGCGCAAGATGATGATCCGCGCCGCGCTGGCGGCGCTGCCCCTGACGATGCCGGCCGCAGCCTTCGCCGGCACCATCGCCGATCCGGTGGTGGAACGGGTGGCGCCCGACAAGCTGGCGATCCGCTGGCAGGATGCCGATCCGGTCGATCTGTTGCAGGCCGATCGCCCCGATGCCCCCATTGCCAGCGCCACGCTGGTGGCGGCCAGGGACAAGGACGGCGTGCAGGAGGTGCAGGTGGCGCCGGGCACCCGCCCCTATTTCCTGTTGCGCGACAGCAAGAGCGGCGCGGTGACGCGCGTGGCCGAGCGTGTGCTGGTGATGGAACAATCCTCCAACTTCCGCGATCTGGGCGGCTATCCGGCGGCTGGCGGCAAGCATGTCCGCTGGGGCCGGATCTACCGCTCGGGTGGGCAGGCGATGCTGACCCCGGCCGACGTGGCGCAGGTGAAGGCGCTGGGCGTCGCCAATCTGGTCGACCTGCGCTCCGACGAGGAACGGCTGTTCGCGCCGACCAAGCTGGACGGCATTGCCTATAATGCTGTCGGCTATTCGATGGCCGCAATGATGCAGGGCATGAAGTTCGACCCCAAGAATATGGACATGGCCAAGCAGGCCGAAGCCTATGCCGGCACTTATCGCGGCATGGCGACCCAGTTGAAGCCGCAACTGCGTATCGTCTTTGCCCGCCTGCTGTCGAAGGACGGGCCGCTGCTGTACAATTGCTCGGCCGGGCAGGACCGCACCGGCTTTGTCAGCGCGATGATCCTGTCGGCGCTCGGCGTGCCGCGCGATGTCATCTATCGCGACTATGTGCTCTCGACGCCGTCGCGCCGCCCGGAATATGAAGTGCCGCCGATGAGCGATGCCGTCGCGCAGAGCAGCCCGATCGCCGGCATGTTCGCACAGATGCAGAAGGGCGGAGCGATGGCCAAGGCCAATCCGCTGGTGCTGCCCGACGGCACGCCCTTCCTGACCTATGCCTTCGCCGAAATCGACCAGAAATGGGGTTCGGTCGATGCCTATCTGGCCCAGGAAATCGGCCTGACGCCGGTGGACATTGCCGCGCTGCGCACCACCTATCTGGAATAAGTATCGCTTATTCCAGATCGGCATGAAGGGCGCGGCGGGATTCATTATCCCGCCGCGCCCGCAAGGCGCTAGGAGGCTGGAAAAGGGTGCGCTATCCTTGTCCCACTTTCTGGAGGCCATATGATTTTCCGTTCGATCGACCCGGCCAGCGACACGCTCCTGTGGGAAGGGGAGGCGGCCGATGCCGCGACCTGTGCGGCGGCCGTGACGCGCGCCCGCGCCGCCTTTCCGGCCTGGGCCGGGCTGCCGCAATCCGCGCGCGAGGATCATGTGCGGCGCTACAAGGCGCTGCTGTCGGACCGCAGCGATGCCTTTGCCAAGGCGATTGCGCGCGAGACCGGCAAGCCGCTATGGGAGGCGAAGACCGAAATCGCCTCGATGATCGGCAAGGTCGACATTTCGATCGCGGCGCAGGCGGAGCGCGCCGGATCGCGCGAGCAGGCGACCCCGTTCGGCCGGGCGGTGCTGCGCCACAAGCCGCATGGCGTGATGGCGGTGCTTGGCCCCTATAATTTCCCCGGCCATCTGCCCAACGGCCATATCGTGCCGGCGCTGCTGGCGGGCGATGTGGTTATCTTCAAGCCATCGGAACTTACCCCGCTGGTCGGCGAACTGATGGCGCAGGCGTTTCGCGACGCGGGCCTGCCCGATGGCGTCTTCACCTTGTTGCAGGGTGGGCGGGACACCGGCGCGGCATTGATCGCGCAGGATATCGACGGTCTGTTGTTCACCGGATCGGCGGGCGCGGGCGCGCATTTCGCGCGCGTGATGGCCGACCGGCCGGGCGTCATCCTGGCGCTGGAGCTGGGCGGCAATAATCCGCTGGTCGCCTGGGACGGCGATGCGCAGGCGGTCGCCTCGATCATCGTCCAGTCGGCCTTCATCACCGCGGGCCAGCGCTGTTCCTGCGCGCGCCGGCTGATCGTGCCGCAGGGCGCGGCGGGCGACGCGATCCTCGACGCGACGGTGGCGCTCGCCCGGCGGCTGACGATCGGTGCCTGGGACAGCCAGCCTGAGCCTTATATGGGCGCGCTGATCTCGGCTGAGGCGGCAGCTCATGCCAGGGCGCGCCATGCCGCGCTGCTGGCGCTGGGCGGGGGCGAATTGTTGCCGCTGGAGCAGCCGGCAGACCTCGGCGCGGCCTTCCTGACGCCGGGCATCATCGACATGACCGGGGTGAGCGCCCCCGACGAGGAGATTTTCGCGCCGCTGTTGCAGGTGACCCGCGTCGCCGATTTCGACGCCGCGATCGCCGCCGCCAACGCGACCCGCTATGGCCTGGCGGCTGGGTTGGTGTCCGCCGATGATGCGCTGTGGGACCGGTTCCTGCTGGAAAGCCGCGCGGGCGTCGTCAACCGCAACCGGCCGACCACCGGTGCCAGCGGGGCGATGCCGTTCGGCGGTCTGGGTGCATCGGGCAACCACCGCCCCAGCGCCTATTATGCCGCCGATTATTGCGCCTATCCGGTCGCCAGTTTCGAGGCGGCGCAGGTGCTGGATCTGACTGCCGATATCAAGGGGCTGGCGGGCTGATACATGCGCCCGGTCGGGAATTACTAGATGACGCAAGACAATATCGGCTTGGCACGGATGATGACATGACAGCGATTGCCATTCTGCTATGGCTTTGGATATGTCGTCCTATCGCCTGATTCCGAGCGCCGTCGAAAAGCCTTGGGGACGCAGGGATTTGCCTGCGCGCTTTGGGTTGAATGCCGATCGTCGCGTGGGCGAGATCTGGTTCACGGCGGACGCGGACCTGCCTCAGCCGCTGTTGGTCAAATATCTCTTCACCAGCGAGAAATTGTCGGTGCAGGTCCATCCCGACGATGCCCAGGCGCAGGCCATGGGGCTGGCTGGCGGCAAGTCGGAATGCTGGTATGTGCTGGCAACCGAAGGGGACGCTCGGCTGGGCATCGGCCTGACCCGGACGGTCGATGCCGATGCGCTGAAGGCTGCCGCACTGGATGGATCGATTGAGGAATTGATCGACTGGAAGCCGGTAAAGCCGGGCGATTTCTATTATATTCCGGCAGGTACGATCCACGCCATCGGCGGCGGGATCACCCTCGTCGAAGTGCAGCAGAATAACGACGTGACCTATCGCCTGTTTGATTATGGGCGCCCCCGCGAACTGCATCTGGATGCCGGCATGGCTGTTAGTGAGCCCGTACCCTATGACCGGCTGGCACAGCATGTGACCAACGACAGCGCCGCTATGCTGGTGGAGGAAACCGGCGCCCCCTTCACGCTCGAAAATCTGGTGCATGAGGCTGGCGAAAGGGTTCTGCAGGATCAGGGGCCGTTCTGGTTCATCCCGTTGCAGGGGAGTGGGCTGATCGACGGTCAGCCCTGGATGGCGGGCGAGTGCTGGCTGATCGAAGATCAGGCGGACATCGCGGTCGAACACCGGTTGCACGCCCTACTGGCGCGACCCGTCGCCTGAACGGCGCACCCATTCCACAATCTGGAACGCATTGGCGCTCGATCCGCCGGACGGCTTAACGCGACCGGCGCGCCCGGATTCGCGGTGAAGCGTCTGGTGACGTATAATGATCCACATGATGGAACCATGGTCCGTTATGGCAACGGTTCATCGATGATATAGCTCGCTTTGTCGCAAAGAGAGCGCCATCTCTACGTGTCCATATATAGATATAAAGACCCAATATATGGGATATCAAAGGGTTGTCGCGGCGGGGTCTGGTCGCGGTCGACCTCAAACCCGTGCCCAAACGGGGGGGCACGCATAGGGAGGATGTTTAAGTGAGGTTTTCCAATTATCGCGCCTTGTTGTCGACGTCGGCCGTCGCCGCCGTCCTGCTGGGCGCCATGCCGGCCGCGGCACAAGACCAGCAGCAGTCCGAACAGCCCCAGCAGGCGCCCGAAGCGAGCAGCGAGGATATCGTCGTCACTGGTATCCGTTCCAGCCTTCAGGGCGCGCTCAACGCCAAGCGCAATGCAGCCCAGGTTCTGGACGCCATCTCGGCCGAGGATATCGGCAAGTTCCCGGACAAGAATGTCGGTGAAGCGCTGCAGCGCGTGACCGGCGTCCAGCTGACCCGTTCCGACGGCGAAGGCTCCGGCATCACCATCCGTGGTGCCGATCCGTCACTGAACCGCGTTGAGATCAACGGCGTCACCGCCCTGTCCACCACCGTGGGCGGCGGCCGCGACGTCGATTTCCGCGATCTGCCCTCCGAATTCGTCAACCGCCTGGAAGTGGTGAAGTCGGCCACCGCCGACATGACCGAAGGCGGCGTCGGCGGCACCGTGCGCGTCATCACCCGCCGGCCGTTCGACAATGGCGGCAAGCCCTATCTGGCCGGTTCCGCCCAGGCCATCTATGCCGATATCGGCGACCATATGGACCCGCGCCTGGCGCTGATCGGCAGCGACACCTTCGCCAATGGCACGATCGGCGTGTTGGTGTCGGGCACGTTCGAGAACCGCAATGTCGAAAGCCATCAGGCGCGCACCACCGGCTGGGTCCAGCTGGACAGCGATCCCAATACGGCCGGCATGCAGGCCTATGACCTCAACAATGACGGCGTCGGCGATTTCTTCCCCGACATTCCGCGCTATGTCATCAACCGCCTGGAAACCCGCCGCTATGCGCTGAACGGCATCCTGGAATGGCGCCCGAGCGACGATTTCAAGGCCTATGTCGAAAGCAACTGGACCAAGTCGATCCAGTCGGTGACCTCGCAATATCTGCAGACCGGCACCAGCGGCGGCATCGTCGACACGGAAAACACCATCATCGGCCCGGACAATACGGTCGAATATCTGGTGATGACCAACAATACGTCGAAGGCGCAGACCAGCCAGCTGGGCGTGTCCTATCGCAACATTCTGGGCGACATCAAGCGTACCACCTATAATGTCGCGCTGGGCGCCGACTGGACGACCGGCAACCTGACGCTGACGCCGAAAATCTCGCTGTCCAAGGCCAAGGCCTATAATAACGAGATCAACGCGACCGCAGCCGTCACCGGCATGTCCAGCCTGATCGTCGACTATAGCAACGGCCAGAATGCGCCGAACATCATCCTGCCCAATGATCCGACCACCACGGCCGGCATCAACCAGCTGACCGTGCTGCGTCGTCCGCGCTATGACGACCAGACCGAGAAGATGGCCAAGCTGGACGCGGAATATAAGACCGACGGCGGCCTGTTCACCTCGTTCAAGATCGGTGGCCAGTATCGCGACCTGACGGTCAAGAGCCGCTTCTACACCCGCACCACGACGCTCAATGGCTTCAGCGATCCGGCGGTGCAGGCACAGATCGACAGCATCGTCAGCGGCAATGCGGCGCTCGGCACCTCGCCCTTCTTCCACACCGGCAATCTGGGCTTCACCGGCGATTATAGCGGCTGGCTCAACATGACCCAGGGCGTGGCCGATGCGGTCGGCATTCCCGATCCGTTCGCGGAAGGCGGCTGCCCGGCCAATGCCGACGGCACCTGCCAGGTCTATACCGACACCTGGAAGGTCGGCGAACGCAATCTGGCCGGCTATGGCCAGGCCAGCTTCGCCTTCGACGTCGGGGCCGTGCCCGTCAGCGGCGTGATCGGCGCCCGCGTCGTCAATACCAAGGTCAACACCTCGGGCTATCTCAGCACCGGCGGCGTGATCTCGCCCGTATCCTATGACAGCAACAGCACCGAATTCCTGCCCTCGATCAACATGAAGGCGGAACTCATCCCCAACAAGCTGATGGCGCGTGCGACCGCGACCGAAGTGATGGCCCGTCCGCTGCCGCAGCAGCTGGCACCGCGCTTCACCATCGACGTCGTTGGCCTGTCGGGTTCGCGCGGCAACCCGAATCTGCAGCCGTTCCGCGCTCGCCAATATGATGCGGGCCTGGAATATTATATCAACCGCACCAGCTTCGCGTCGGTCACCTATTTCCGCAAGGAAATCAGCTCGTTCATCCAGAACACGACCGAACCCTACACCGATGCCAGCGGCGTGACCTACACCATCACCGTGCCCACCAACGGCACGCAGAAGGTGACGATCAACGGCGTGGAGGCCGGCGCGCAGATCGCGTTCGACTTCATCGACGTGCCGGTGCTCAAGCAGATGGGCGTGGTCGCCAACTATACCTATTCCAAGGATAGCGGCTACGAAGGGAAGGATTATTTCACTGGCGATTCCCTGCCCTTCCAGGGCCTGTCGCGCCATGCCTACAATATCTCGGCCTATTATGAAGATGACGTCGTCAGCCTGCGGGGCGCCTATAACTGGCGGTCCAAATATCTGATCACGGCGCAGGGCCGCGGTAACAATCCCGAGTTTGGCGAAGCCTATGGCCAGCTCGACGCGTCGCTCAACGTCACGCTGATGCCGGGCATCTCGATGTTCCTGGAAGGCGTCAACCTGCTCGACGCGACGCGCAAGGAAAATGCCAACAGCGTCGAACGCCGCACCATCATCGAGACGGTCGGCCGCCGCGTCTATGGCGGTATCCGATTCAAGCTCTGATTGGCGCTCATGGCCTGGCCTCCCCCAGGTCATGAGACAGGCTGCGGGTCGGGACATGCCCGACCCGCAGCATCATGTTTTCAAGATCAAGCGGGACAGGTCGCCATGTTCTCTCGCCGCACCCTTCTTGCATCGCTGGCCCTCGCGCCGATCGCCGGCCCCTTGAACGCTGCGGCGCGGGAGCCGCTCTGGCGCGACGATTTCCGTCATGGCCTCAAGCAATGGCAGCTCGAGGCGGTGGGCGACGCGCGCGTGACCGCGCAGGACGGGCTGCTCGACATCGTCGCGCCCAGGGGGCTGACGCTCTGGTTCCGTCAGGCGCTCAAGGGCCCGGTCGCGATCCGCTATGATGTGCGCGCCGTGTCGGACGGCGGCCCCTATGACGAGGTCAGCGACGTCAACGCTTTCTGGATGGCGTGCGACCCGGCGGCGCCCGGCGGATCCGCGCTCGGCCGCACGCGCAGCGGCACGTTCGAGGATTATGACAGCCTCCAGACCTATTATGTCGGCATTGGCGGCAACCGGAACAGCACCACGCGGATGCGCCGCTATGTGGGGGAGCCGGGCCATCGCCCGCTGCTGCCGGAACATGACCGCACCGACAAGGCGGCGATGCTGGTGCCCAATCAGTGGTTTTCGATCGGCCTGATCGCCAACGGATCTCATATCGTGGTGGAGCGGGACGGGGCGACCCTGTTCACGCTCGACGATCCCGATCCCTATCGCAGCGGCCATTTCGGCCTGCGCACGACGCAGAGCCATCTCCAGGTCCGCAACTTCACCATCACCAAGATCTGAACAACATAAAAGGGAGAGCAAAGTGGATATCAGGGCGGGGATCAGCCGGCGCGACAGCCTGAAGGCGGGATTGATGGCGAGCGCGACCGCGCTGCTGCCGGGCGCGGCGCAGGCGGCGACCAGTGCGCGCAGCGGCGCGATGCCGGAAACCCCGGTGCGCTGGATCGACGATGCCGCCCCGCCGCTCTCGCTCGGCCAGACGTTCGGCGTGCCATGGCCGCGCGGCGTGCTGCGCGCGGGCAAGCCGCTGTCGGTACAGGGCGCCGATGGCACCGCTCTGCCCTCGCAGCACTGGACGCTGGCCACCTGGCCCGACGGTTCGATCAAATGGACCGCCCATGCGCTGCCCGCCGGCACCGGCCAGCCCGGCGCGCTGCGCGTGGTACCGGGCAAGCCGGCCGCGCCGCAGGCACCGGTGCTGGTGCGCGAACTGGCCGACCGGATCGAGATTCAGGTCGGGGCGCTGCGCTGGAGCATCGGCCGCTCGGGCAATGCCATCATCCAGTCGGCGCAGCAGGGCGGCCGCACTGTCGTTGGTCCCCTGACGCTGGTCGCCAGCGTCGACAGCGCGCCGGAGGGCGGCACCCGCACGCCCTTCACCGGCCGCATCACCAGCGCCACGGTCGAGCAGAAGGGGCCGGTCCGCGCCGAGGTCAAGCTGACTGGCGTGCATGAGGGGCAGGGGCGACAGATATTGCCCTTCACCCTGCGCCTCTACGCCCATGCCGGCGGCGACCATCTGCGCATCGTCCACAGCTTCATCTTCGATGGCGATCCGGCGAAGGATTTCATCAGCGGCATCGGCCTCACCG
Source organism: Sphingobium sp. LF-16 (assembly GCF_003711185.1). Taxonomy (NCBI): domain Bacteria; kingdom Pseudomonadati; phylum Pseudomonadota; class Alphaproteobacteria; order Sphingomonadales; family Sphingobiaceae; genus Sphingobium; species Sphingobium sp. LF-16. The sequence continues at coordinate 4,523,560 of NZ_CP029335.1, forward strand.
CCGCCGTGCCGATGGCGGGCGCCGCGCATGACCGTCATGTCCGCCTCGCCACCGCCGATGATGGCCTGTTCAGCGAAGCGGTGCGGCCGCTCACCGGCCTGCGCCGCGATCCGGGCAAGGCGGTGCGTGCCGCGCAGATCGCCGGCAAGGCGGTGCCGATGGACGCGATGGCGCCGGGCGTCGCCAAGCTGCTCGATCGCATCCCGACCTGGGGCGATTTCGACCTGACCCAATTGTCGGCCGACGGTTTCTCCATCGCCAAGCGCACCCAGGACGGCCATGCCTGGGTCGATTCCGTCGCTGGCAGCCGGTCGCAGGGCCTGGGCTATATCGGCTCGCCCCAAGGCGGCGCGGCGATCGCCACCCGCTATTTCTGGCAGCGCCACCCGTCCCAGATCAGCATTCGGGACGCCGAAAGCGACATGGCGACGCTGACCGCCTGGCTCTGGTCGCCCGATGCCAAGCCGATGGACATGCGCTCCTATCGCGGCGTCCTGGGGATGGAGGGTTATGACGCCCAGAATGAAGGGCTCGACATCACCTATGAGGATTATGAGCCCGGCTGGGATGCCGCGACCGGCGTTGCCCGCACCAGCGAGCTGACCCTCTGGGCCTGCGCCGCCACCCCCTCGGCCGATGCGCTGGCCGCCATGGCACAGGCGAACGCCGTGCCGCCGCAGCTGATGGTGACGCCCGACCGCATCCATGAAGCCGGGGTGTTTGGCATCTGGAGCCTGCCGGACCGCTCGACGCCCATGAAGGCGCGGATCGAGGACCAGAATACAAATCTCGTCGACTTCTATGTTGGTGAGGTCGATCGCCGCCGCTGGTATGGTTTCTGGAACCATGGCGACATCATGCACACCTATGATTTCGACCGGCATGTCTGGCGCTACGACATTGGCGGCTTCGCCTGGGACAATAGCGAGCTTTCGCCCGACCTGTGGTTCTGGACCAGCGTGCTGCGCACCGGCAATGCCGCCGCCTTCCGCTTTGCCGAGGCGCTGACCCGGCACACCGGCGAGGTCGACGTCTATCATCTCGGCCGGTTCAAGGGGCTGGGCACCCGCCATGGCGTCCAGCACTGGAGCGACAGCAGCAAGCAGCCGCGCGTCAGCAATGCCATGTATCGCCGCATCTTCTATTATCTGACCGCCGACGAGCGCGCCGGCGACCTGATGCGCGATCTGGTCACGTCCGACCTGGCGCTGGAGCATGTCGAGATCGGCCGCAAGGTGCCGGGGGCCGAGCGCACGCCGCTGCCGGCGGGGGTCATTGACCTCAGCTTCGGCACCATGTGGTGCTCGGTCGCCTCGGCCTGGCTCACCGAATGGGAGCGGACCGGCGACAAGAAGTGGCGCGAACGACTGCTGAACGGCATGGATAGCATCGGTCGCCTGAAATATGGCTGGCTGGCGGGCAGCGCGCCCTATGATCTCAAGACCGGGCGCTTCATGGGCGCGGGGGACAAGATTTCCATCTCGCACCTCAATGCCGTGTTTGGCGCGCTGGAGGTGAATGCCGAGCTTCTCGACCTGCTCGACGTGCCGCGCTATCGCACCGCCTGGCTCGATTATTGCCGCTGGTTCAATGCCTCGCCGCAGGAGTGGAAGGCGAAATTCGACCAGCCCTTCGGTCGCCGTAACCTCAAGGAAGGCCATTCGCGCCTGACCGCCTATGTCGCGCGCGAGACCGGCGACAAGGAATTGGCGGTGCGCGCCTGGAAGGAATTTCTCGGCGGCGACGCGGGCCTCGGCCTGTCGAACGGCGATCCGCGCGTGGCGCTGAAGGGGCCGGCCTATGTCCGCCCGATCGTCGAATGGCCGGACGTCTCCACCAATGCGGCGTCGCAATGGGGCCTTGCCGCGATCGAGAATCTGGCGCTCATTCCCGACGCGCTCGCTGACGCTGCCAACTGATGAAGGGCCATAAGATGAAGACGATGATGATGGGCCTGATGGCGGCGCTGACGGTGAGCGCGGCGACCCCGGCGCTGGCCAAGCCCGTGGCCGAATGGGTCGACCAGACTACCGGCCACCGCGTGCTGCGGCTGACCGACACGCCGGGCAGCGCCAGCCTCTATTTCCACCAGAACAGCTATACGCCGCAGGGCGACAAGATGGTGATCTCCACCCCCGACGGCATTTCGGTGCTGACGCTGGCGGACTGGAGCATCAGGCCGCTGGTCAAGGGCAAGGATATCCAGCTGCTCTTCACCGGGCGCAAGACGCGCACGGCCTATTATGCCAGCCACAGGCGCGACGACGGCGCGGGCGCGACGACGCTTTATGCCGCCGACATCGACAGCGGCAAGGTGCGCAAGATCGCGACCGTCGATCGTGGTTCGATCGGCTCGATCAATGCGGACGAGACGCTGCTGCTCGGCCAATGGGCGGCGAGCGACAAGCCGCTCCAGCCCGACGGCACCCAGAAGCGCGCCGCGCCCGAGATCAAGCAGCAGTTCGGCCAGGCCAATTATGCCGCCAACGGCCCGGACGGAAAGCCGCTCAGCTTTGCCGAGGCGAAGGAAGTGCGCCTCAATGAACGGCTGGAAGCGCGCATCCCGATGGAGATCTTCACCATCGACATCCGCACCGGGGAGCGCAAGGTGGTGGTCGCCTCGACCGACTGGCTCAACCATATCCAGTTCTCGCCGACCGACCCCGGCCTCATCATGTATTGTCATGAAGGCCCCTGGCACAAGGTCGACCGGATCTGGACGATCCGCACCGACGGCAGCGGCCAGCAACTGGTCCACAAGCGCAGCATGAACATGGAAATCGCCGGCCACGAGTTCTTCTCGCCCGACGGCAAGTGGATCTGGTATGATCTGCAGACCCCGCGTGGCGAGGTGTTCTGGCTCGCAGGCTATGAGCTGGCGACCGGGCATCGCCAATGGTTCAAGGTCGACCGCAACCAATGGTCGGTCCATTACAACCAGGCGCCCGACTTGAAGCATTTCTCCGGCGACGGCGGCGACAGCGAAATGGTCGCCCATGCGCCCGACGGCAAATATCTCTATCTCTTCACGCCCCAGGCTATTCCCGACGTTGCCGGCATCCATGCCGACAATGCCGCCGACCTGATCGCGCCGGGCACCTTCGGCGTCGAGAAGATCGTCGACATGCGCAAGCATGACTATCGGCTGGAGCCCAACATCACCTTCACGCCCGACGGCAAATGGATGATCTTCCGCTCCAACATGGATGGCGCGCCGCAAATCTACGCGGCGGAGATTGCCAAGACGGCGGGCTGATCGGCGCGGGACGATGCCGGTTCAGTCGGCATCGTCCTCGCTGTGCATGATGTCGGCGCGGGTGATGGTGCCGCCCTGGCTGTGGACCACGGCCAGCCGCTTGCGGCCCTTGTCGCGGAAGCTGATCTCGCCGCTGTCGATCGCGGGATCGGCGATCATGATGAGGGCGTCGAACACGCCGCGCGCCTCGCGCAATTCGCTCAGGATCGTCAGCAGCTCGTGGGACGTGATGCGCGTGCCCCCTTCGCTGTCGGGCATCTGCTTCTCGATGATCCGGTGCAACGCCTCGACGATCGCCAGCGTCGGGTGCAGTCGCTCGACCGGCACTGGCGGGGTCAGCGGCACGGCGCGAACATCGGCCAGCGCCAGATAGGGGTCGATCGCGCCGGGGCCGAAGACCTGCTCGATATTGGCAAGGGTCACGGCGTCCAGGTTGCTCGCCTCGTTGCGGGCATTCTTGACCGTGCCGGCCGAACAGCCGATCCGTTCCGCCAGCTGGCTGTCGGACAGGCCATGGGCCTTCTGGATGCGCCGCACGATGGTGGCGACCGCTTCCCGATAGATGCCGTTCGATAGCCGCGTTCCGGCCATGTCCCGCTTCTCCCGCTTCGACGTGCCCCGCCCGACAAAAATGCCGGGCCGGACGGATGTGCGCAAGACTTTGTGCGCGGCGCCCGATTTCGGCAAAGACCTTGGCGGGGCCTGCACCCTAGTCGCACCATCCATGAACCCCGATCGTCGCCGTTTTCTCCTTTCCGCTTCCGTTCTGGTCGCGGGCGCTGTTGGCACCGCGCGTGCCTCCGCGCCGGGGCCGATGCGCGCGCTGAAACCCATGGTGCCGGCCCAGCCGATCGCGCCGCTTGCCACGCCCACCCCGCCGGCGCTGGTGAAGCCCGCGCTGTTCGCGCAGGCCCGCGCGGCGCTGGAACGGCATCCGCAGATCGTCAACCGGCACCGCATGGCGCTGGTCGATTTTGCCGCGCCCTCGTCGGAGCCGCGGCTGCACATCGTCAACCTGCTGGATGGCACCACCACCTCCTATCTGGTGGCGCATGGCAGCGGATCGGACCCGGATCATAGCGGCTGGCTGGAGCGCTTTTCCAATGCGCCCGGTTCCAACGCCTCCTGTTCGGGCGCATTCCTGACGGCCGATCCCTATGTCGGGAAACATGGCCCGTCGCAGCGCTTGCAGGGGCTCGATCCGACCAACGACAATGCGATGAGCCGGGCGATCGTGCTGCATGGTGCCTGGTATGCCGAACCCACGCTGGCCGGTGCGCGCGGCAAGCTGGGGCGCAGCCAGGGCTGTTTCGCGGTCGGCGACAGCGTCCGGTCGCAGGTCATGGCCCAGTTGGGCCGGGGCAGCCTGATCTACGCGGCCAAGCTGGTCGTCTGAATTCTGCCATAAGCGCGTCGCCCCAATCGGCGCGCGGGTCCGTGCCGCCGCTTAACCCCTTTCGCGGTGGGCACCATGGCCGTCCGGGAGCGATGCTTGCATCGCTCCCGGACTTTATTTCTCGGTATTTTCCCTGAGCTCTATCCACGGCTTTGCCGAATGCGCGGCGCCAGCGTTGCTGTAGCATGCGGCCGTCTGCGACTCCGCTTTCCGGCGTCGCAGGAACAGGGGAAAAGAGGATGACGCGTTTTTCGACATTCTTGTCGGTGACCGCCTTGCTGGCGGCTGCCCTTCCGATCTCACCGGCCCATGCGGCGGCGCCGCGCGATGTCGATGATCTGGTCGGTGCGCGAGGCTCTTCGGGGGAAAATGCGCTCCAGTCGCGCGGCTATCGTGTCGCCAAGCAGAATGGCCTCACCAACTATTGGTGGAACAGCGCGAAGGACCAGTGCATCCGGGTCGTCACCTATAATGGTCGCTATGACGCGATCGACAGCGCGTCAGACGGTGATTGCGGCCATGACGGTGGCAACACGGCCGCCGCGGCCGTAGCCGGCGTTGCGGCGATCGGCCTGATCGCGGCGCTTGCCAGCCACAAGAAGAGCCATGGCGACAGTTCGGCCCAGCATGACAGCGAATATGAGCGCGGCTATCATGACGGCCTTTATGGCGGTGACTATGATCGCAACGACAGCGAAGCCTATCATTCGGGCTTTTCGGCGGGCAATGCGGAGCGGAGCAATCGCCTTGCCGCCAACAGCCAGATCGTGCGGGGCGCGCCGGCGGCGGCGCAGCGGGCCTGTGCCCGGCGCGGCGACGAGTTCCAGAATGTGCCGGCGGGCAGTTCCGTGCCGGTCAGCGTCTATCCCCAAGGTGGGGATCGCTACGAGATCATCGTCGCGTCCGGCCATTATCGCTCGCGTTGTAGCGTTACGGGCAATGGCAATGTGATGTCGATGGACCCCTACTGATCGAAAGGATGCATCATGAGGAATGCCATGATTGCGACCGTCGCGCTGTCGGCACTGGCCATGCCGGCCATCGCCCAGGCCCCGGTGCGCAGCGAGCGGGTGCAATTCGCCAGGGGGACCGCCTCCAAGGTCATCAAGGCGTCGCTCAAGGGCTATGACATGGTCGATTATCTGGTCGGCGCGCGGGCCGGCCAGACCATGAATGTCCGGCTTCAGACCAGCAACGCCTCCAGCTATTTCAACGTGATCGCGCCCGGTGCCGGGGATAGCGCCATGTTCGTCGGTTCGTCCGCCGGCAACAGCTTTGCCGGCCGCCTGCCCGCCAATGGCGATTATCGCATCCGCGTCTATCTGATGCGCAATGCCGCCCGCCGCAACGAAGTCGCCAATTATACGCTGACCGTCAGCGTGCAAGCGCTGGCGGCGACCGCGGCGCAGGTGATGCCGGCGGCGACCGGGCCGGCGCTGACGTCGGGCAACATGCCCGCTTATTGCCGGGGGGAAGTGTCCGGCCAATATGGCACTCGCCCGGCCTATGTGAAGACCGGCGCGATCGCCAAGGCGCCCGGTGGCTTCTTCATCGACGGCACGGTCGACAAGGGCAGCGAGGGGATCAAGCGCTTCCGTTGCCGCTTCGATGCGCAGCGTCGCTTCGTCGACGTGTTGGCGATGACGCCGGACGGCAAATAGCCGGGTCAGCCGCCCAGGATCAGGAAGCTCGCCCCGCTGTTGATCAGCGAGGCGAGCAGCCAGGTGCCCAACGCCGATCGGAACGCCTTGCCGGTCGATTTCCGGGTGCGGCTGCGCAGCCAGATCGTCTCGATCCGCAGATACCAGCTGATCGTCACCAGCATGATGACCAGTGCGGCGATCGCCCAGGCGACGTCGCCGAGGCGCGCCAGGATCGACGCGATGCCCAGCACCAGCGCGGCCGGCCCGGCAATATAGCATTGGGCGTAGAAGGGGCGGCGCAGCGTGTCGCGATTGAGCGCCATGCGCTGCGCCTTCAGCCGCCGCACCGCGAACATCAGCGGATAGATGGCGAAGAGGAAGGCGCGCAGCACCAGCAGGTTCATCTCCGACGCGGTGATTTCCTTGCCGATGCCGGTGGTCGCGACCTCCGGCATCTTCTGGTGCGACGCCACCTCGATCAGGTGCGACAGCAATATGGTCAGCATCAGGAACAGGGGCGGGCTCAGCATGTCGGTGAATTGCTGGTCCGGCGCATCCTCCAGTTCCTTGTCGGAATAGCGCAGCATCTGGATCGGGTGGCGGATGGTCCGCCATAGGGTGCGGGGATAGAAGACCAGCCAGCTCATCGCCTCATAGAGAAATTCTTCCAGCGACTGGAACAGGCGTAGGAAATCCATTGATGCTCCCGATCATGAGGAAGGCTGGTATCCCGCCGCCGGGGCAGGGTCTTGCCGCCGAGCCGTTCAGGCGTTGGTGCTGCCCCGGCCGAATGTTTCCCGGTTCAGTTGGGCCGGTTCAGTTGGACCGATTGAGCGTGAATCCGTCAGCCCGTTCAACGCAGGCCCGTCCAGCTCGGATGATGGCCGCGCTAGCGGTTGCTGGCGAGTTGCTGTCCGGCGCGCACCGCCGGCTTGTCCGCGGTCAGATCGTCAAGCCAGGGCAGGGCCGGTGGCGCCAGCCTGACGGTGGGGGTTGCATCCTGCGGCGTGCCCATGCTGCTTGCCGTGGCCAGTGCCACACAAATGCCGGCGCCCGCTGCGACCATTGCAGGCCAGTCTCTTACCATCGCACACAGCTCCCTCTGCTGGGCTGCGATCGGCAGGAACAGTTTCGCGATTGACGCCGCGACTCACCCGTCCGACCGCTGGAATAAGGGATGATCGCGCATTCGCGGGCATCGCGCCATAGCGGATTTTCCGGGGGTCGGGCGATCGTCCCGCTTTGGTCCGACCGCGGCTTTCGGGCGCCGCTTCACGCCATGGGATAGGGATATCCGGGGCGCTCCCTAGGGGAGAATCCCGATGGCTGGCCCGGCGTCCGCTTGGCTATGCCCAGGGATATTCAAAGGGAGGTCGCGATATGATCAGGCGCATATTCGTCACGGGTCTGCTGCTGGCGCTGGCAGGCTGTGCCACCACGCCACGGGTCAATTATGATGCCGATCCCGCGGCCAATTTCGCCAGCTATCGCAGCTATAGCTGGGCGTCGATCAATGTGCCGCAGGGCATGAACCCATTGCTGTTCCAGCGGGTGAAGGCGTCGATCGACACCGCCCTCGCGGCGCGCGGCTATAGCCAGGCTGAACCCGGCGAATTTGCCATCGGCTTTACCCTGGGCGCGCGCGACCGGGTCGAGGTGACCGATTTCGGTCCCTATGCCACTTATTATCGTCCCTGGGGCGGGTGGGCCGGCTGGGGCGGCTATCGCAATGTCGATGTGCGCAACGTGACCGACGGCACGCTGACGGTCGATATCTATGACACCGGGACGAAACAGCCGGTCTGGCATGGCACGGCCACGCAGGAGGTCAGCCGCAAGAGACCCGACCAGGCGACAATCGACAAGGCGGTGACCGCCGTGCTCGCCAATTTCCCGCCGCCGATCAAGCCGAACTGACAGGAGGGGGCATATGGCCGAAACGCAGGAACCCAGGGGCGTGCCCATCCGCCCGGCCCGCAATGTGGGCGAGCCCGTGCCGCCCATTCCGCCGGTCGATGCGAGCGATCCCGAAGGGGCATCGACCGCCTATTCGCATTTCCGAACCGGCCTGTCGCGCCATCGCACGGGCCTGTCGGAACATCGCACCGACCTTTCCGAATATCGCACCGACCTGTCCGGGCATCGCACCGAAATGTCGATGCGCCGGACCGGCATGTCGTTCCAGCGCACCCGGATGAGCGCGGACCGGACCCTGATGTCGGAAATGCGTACGGCGCTGTCGCTGATCGGCTTTGGCTTTACCATCAACCAGGCATTCCAGAAGATGCAGGACGCGGGCAGCATCCAGAATGTCAACGCGCCGCGCAATTTCGGCGTGGCGCTGCTGGTGTTCGGCATCGTGCTGCTGGCCGGCGGGATCGTGCGCCATGTCCAGTTCGCGACCGAATTGCGGGATCGGCGCAAGATCATGACGGAGGATGGGCTGATTCACTCCGACAGCCGCTTCCCGATCTCGGTGACGCTGGTGATTGCGCTGTGTCTGCTGGCGCTGGCGCTGGCGGCGGTGCTGGGCATCGTCTTCAACATCGCCCTGCTGGGCTGAAGCGCGGGCAGGCGGGCGGGGGCTGTGCCCCGCCGCGTCTCAGCTCTGCAGCATGTCCTGCCCTTTATTATAATGGTGCCAGGCCATGATCGCGGCGGCGCCGCGATGCGGCCGCCAGGCTTCGGCAAGGTCGCGGGTCAGCTTCTCGCTCGGCCGCTCGCCCAAGCCCAATATCCGCCCGACCGCGATCTGCACCGCCAGGTCGCCGGCCGGCCAGATGTCGGGGCGGCCTTCGGCGAACAGCAGATAGATTTCCGCCGACCAGCGGCCGATCCCCTTGATCTGCACCAGTTGCGCGATCGCGACTTCATCGTCGGCGGGCAGGGCGTGGAGGTCCAATGTGCCGTCCACGACCAGTTCGGCCAGGCTGCGGGCATAGCCCTGCTTCTGCCGCGACAGGCCACAGGCGCGCAACGCATCGAAATCGCGCGCCAGCAGCGCTTCGGCTGTGCAGCCCACGCCCAGCTCCGCCTCCAGCTTGCGCCAGACCGCCGCGGCGGAGGCGACGCTGACCTGCTGGCCGACGATGGTGCGCAGCAGCGTCTCATAGCCCGGCTCGCGCACGCGCGGCACCGGATAGCCGACGCTGGCGATCGCCGCGCCGAATGCCGGCTCCGCCGCAGCGATGAAGTCCAGGCTGACGCGCAATTCTTCCGCCGTGCTTACCATGTCCGCCTGTCCAGCCCTTGATTTCGCCGTCGCTGTCGGTCAGAGCGGCGGGGATAAGTCCAAAAGGAATGGGTAGATGCCGAAGCTGATCGTGGTCAACCGTGATGGTGCCGAACAGACTGTTGAGGGGGACAAGGGTCTCTCGGTGATGGAAGTCATTCGCGACCATGGCTTTGACGAGCTGCTCGCGCTGTGCGGCGGCTGCTGCTCCTGCGCGACCTGCCATGTCTATGTCGACCCGGCCTTTGCCGACGCCCTGCCGGCGATGAGCGAGGACGAGAATGACCTGCTCGACAGCAGCGATCATCGCAACGAGACCAGCCGCCTGTCCTGTCAGGTCGTGCTGAGCGATGCGCTTGACGGCCTGCGCGTCACCATCGCGCCGGAAGACTGATTTCTTCCTACGGCCCCGTTTTTCAGGGCCTGACCCGCAACGTCGCGGCCGGCGCATCGCCGGTCAGCGGCGTGATGGTCCATGTGATGCGCTTGCCCTCCGGCACTGTGGTTGCGCCATCTTCCTGATTCTGGCTCACGATCTCTGCATCGGTGGTCAGCGTGAACGTGCCGTTCAGCGCCTTGGCGGCGGCGTCGCCCGATCCGCCGCCCATGCCGGCCGGCCCCTGGCTCTTGTCGAAACCGTTGGAAAAGCCCGGTGCCTTCACCCGCACCCGGTCCGCCCCGCGCATTTCCACCGCGACGAAGGGCAGGACGATCTGCGCGTCGATGTTGAAGGGGAAGAGGAAGGCATGGTCCAGCCTTCCGCTGATCGCATAGTCGATCGCGAATTTGTGATCGCCCAGATACTGGACCGACCGGAAGCCCTTCTCCTTGGTGAGCGCGCTCGCCATCGCCTGCATCTGCGCATCGTCGCCGCCGGCCTTGTCGAACTGGGGTTCGGCGGGCGGGGCGGGTGTCTTGCTCTGGCTCTGCGCCACCTTCTGCAGCACGGCCTCCTCGCCCTCGGGCGGGGCGACGCCTTCCAGCGGATCCTCCTCCGCATCACTGTTGAGGCCGCCCAGCGCCTTGTCCATGTCCGACGCCAATATCTCGCCCTTATAGGCAAAGGCGAAGCTGCGGTCGGCGCGGATGTCGAGCGTGGAGGTGAAGCTGCCGGGGGTCACCAGGCATCCGGGCAGCATCAGCAGCGCCGCCAGCGCGCCCGCCGCGCGGGACAATAGGACCATGGCGAACCCCCGTTCGTCTGCGCGACGATATGGGCGGGGCAGGGCGCCCTACCCACATCGCCGCAAGATGGTGCCCGGCGGCCGCTTACCGGCTGGTGGCGGCGTACAGGGCGATCGCTGCCGCATTGGAGACGTTCAGGCTCTCCATGCGCGGGCTGATCGGCAGCTTAGCGATAATGTCGCAATGCGCCATGGTGTTGTGGCGCAGCCCTTCGCCCTCGGCGCCCAGCACCAGCGCGACGCGCGATTCGCCGATCGCGTCGGCCAGCACGGTGTCGCAATCGCCGTCCAGGCCGATGCGCCAGTAACCGGCTTCGGCAATCTCTTCGAGCGCGCGGGCCAGGTTCACCACCCGCACCCAGGGCACGGTTTCCAGCGCGCCCGACGCGGCGCGGGCCAGCACGCCCGATTCGGGCGGCGCATGCCGGTCTTGCGTCACGATGCACAGCGCGTCGAAGGCGGCGGCCGACCGCAGGATCGCGCCGACATTATGCGGGTCGGTCACCTGGTCGAGCACCAGGATCGGGCGCTGGTCGTCCCGCCCCTGTTCCAGCACGTCGCCCAGCCAGACATCGTCCAGCGGCTCGACTTCGGCGACGATGCCCTGATGCGGCGCATCCGACGGCACCATCCGGCCCATGTCGGCGACGTCGGAATAGACGATCGGCAGCACGGGCGGCAGGTCGAGCGCGCCGATCGCTTCGCGCGTGCCCCATATCTTGCGCACGACGCGGTTCGGATTGGCGAGCGCAGCCGTGATGGCATGGCGTCCGTAGAAGCGGGGGAAGGCGCCTTTCGGCTTGCCGGTACGATGTCCTCTTTTCATGTTTTCGCTCTTTTCACATCACCCCATTGACAGGCAAGCCTCCATTCGCCATTGAGCCGCCTCCAGCGCGGCGGGACAGCAAATTTCCACCGCGTAGGGCACTGGACAGGTGGCCGAGTGGTTAAAGGCAGCAGACTGTAAATCTGCCCGGGTTTCCGTACGCTGGTTCGAATCCAGCCCTGTCCACCACTGCCCTCATCGGCGCGCCGCCTCTTTCGGGTTTCCGGTCCGCGCGCCGCTCCAGCCGAGCCCGTTACCGCAAGAGGAACGCCGCTTGGCCTGGGTCATTCTCGGCATTGCCGTATTCACCGAAATCATCTGGGCATTGAGCCTGAAATGGGCCGCCACCGTCGGCAGCTGGCAGGCATCGGCCGTGCCGATCGGCCTCAGCTTCCTCAACATGGGCCTTTTGGCGCTGGCGATGCGGGATCTGCCGGCGGGCACCGCCTATGCGATCTGGACGGGCCTGGGCGCCGTGGGCGTCATCATCGGCGGCATGATTCTCTATGGCGATCGGGTCAACATGGCCCAGATCGGCTTCATGGCGATGATCGTGATCGGCGTGGTCGGCACCAAATTGTCGGCCCAGGCGTGATTGCTACTCCTGATTCGCGCGACATGATTCGGCGCATGGCCTGATCGCGGGATCGGGGCGTCGCGCCGCAGGCTTATTGCCGCAGCGCAACAAAATCGGCGCAAGTCCGTTTGTCTTCGGACAAGCCCCGTTCATTCTTCCCCGGTTACGCTCTCTCCCGCATGACTCTTGATCGCCGCGACCTTCTGATCCGCACTCTGGGCGGTGTCCTCGCCCTTGGCATCCCTCGCCGCGCACTGGCGCAGGCTGACGTTGCTCGCGTCGACGCGCTGATCGCGAAGATGACGCTGGAGGAAAAGGCTGGGCAGATGACCTGCCTGGCCGACAGCTTCCGTCCCTTCAACCCACCCAACCCGGCGGCCGGCATCCAGGACGAGAAGCGCCTGGCGGACGAGATTCGCAAGGGCCGGGTCGGCTGCCTGTTCAATGGCATCGGCGTTGCCGGCGGGCGCCGCGCGCAGGAAATGGCGGTCAAGAACAGCCGCCTGGGCATCCCGCTGCTGCTGGCCGGCGACGTGATTCACGGACTCAAGACCATCTTTCCCGTTCCGCTGGGGGAGGCTTCCTGCTTCGATCCCATGCTGGTGGAAAAGACCGCGCGGGTCATGGCGGTGGAGGCGACGGCAGCCGGCCTGCACCTCACCTTCGCGCCGATGGTTGATGTCGCGCGCGACCAGCGCTGGGGCCGGGTGGTCGAGGGCGCGGGCGAGGATGTCTATCTGACCGGCCTGTTGTCGGCGGCGCGCATTCGCGGTTTCCAGGGGCGTGACCTGCGCCGCGACGATTCGCTGCTCGCCTGTCCCAAGCATTTCGCCGCCTATGGCGCGGTCGCGGCGGGCCTCGAATATGGCAGCGTCGACATCAGTGACGAAACGCTGCGCGAAACCCATCTGCCGCCCTTCGGCAAGGCCTTTGCCGCTGGGGCGCTCACCACCATGGCCGCCTTCAACGAGATTAACGGCGTGCCCGCCACCGCCGACCGGGAATTGCTGACCGACATATTGCGCGGTGAGATGCAGTTTCGCGGCTTCGTCTTCTCCGATTACACCGCCGACGAAGAACTGGTCGCCCATGGCTTTGCCGAGGATGAGCGCGACGCCGCCCGCCTCGCTGTGCTGGCCGGGGTCGACATGTCGATGCAGAGCGGCCTCTATATCCGCCACATCCCCGATCTGGTGAAGAGCGGCGCGGTGCCGATGGCGACGGTCGATGTCGCGGTGCGCCGCATCCTTTACGTGAAGACCGCGATGGGGCTGTTCGACAATCCTTATCGCTCGCTTGACGAAGAGGTTGAAAAGGCGCGCATCGGCACGCCCGCCCATCATGCACTGGCGCGTGAGGCGGCGGCGCGATCGGTCGTGCTGCTCAAGAATGACGGGGTGCTGCCGCTCGATCCCGCCGCCGGGCAAAGGATCGCGCTGATTGGTCCGTTCGGCGAGGACAAGGCCAATCTCTACGGCCCCTGGGCCTTTTACGGCGATCCCGACAAGGGCGTCGACATCGCCACCGGCCTGCGCGCGGCGATGCCCGATCCGGCGAAGCTGACGGTCGAGCTGGGTTGCGCGGTCAACGGCCCGATCAAGGACGGGATCGTCCGTGCCGTCGCGGCGGCGAAGGCGGCGGACGTGGTGATCCTGGCGGTCGGCGAATCCCAGGCGATGTCGGGCGAGGCGCAATCGCGCACGATGATCGAGCTGCCGTCCTCGCAACAGGCGCTGGCCGATGCGATCGCCGCCACTGGCAAGCCGGTCATCGTGCTGCTGCGCCATGGCCGCGCGCTGGCCCTGCATGACGGCGTCGCCAATGCCCAGGCGTTGCTGGCGACCTGGTTTCTGGGGTCGGAAACCGGCCATGCGCTGGCCGACATATTGTTCGGCAAGGTCGATCCATCGGCCAAGCTGCCGGTCAGCTTCCCCTGGGAAAGCGGGCAGGAGCCTTTCTTCTACGATCGCAAGTCGACCGGCCGGCCGACCGTGGACAATGGCAGCACCGAATATAAGGCGCGCTACGCCACCACCGACAATAGCGCGCGCTTTCCCTTCGGCCATGGCCTCAGCTACACCGATTTCGCCCTCAGCGACCTGAAGCTCTCCGACACCGCGCTGCGCTGGGACGGCGCGGTCGAGATCACCGCGCGCCTCACCAACAAGGGCAAGCGCAAGGGCAGCGAGGTGGTGCAGCTCTATATCCGCGACCGCGTCGCCAGCCGCACCCGCCCGATCCGCGAACTGAAGCGCATCCAGCGCGTCACCCTGTCGCCGGGCGATTCCACCCAGGTCCGCTTCACCCTGTCGCGCACCGACCTCGAATTTGTCGGCGCCGGCAACCGCCGCATCGCCGAACCGGGCCTGTTCGATCTGTGGGTCGGCCAGTCCTCGACCGGCGGCCTGCACGGCCAGTTCACCCTCTACGCGGCGGCGCCGACTTCTCCGCCACCAAAAGGCTGACCGCTCCGATCCACCCTCTCTCATAGGAAAATCCGATCACTGTGACGGAATCGATTCGTTTCGATCCGCTGCCGCACGGGACTACCCCTTTTCGCGCCTTGAACAGGCAGAACAGGACAGGGGAGAGAAACATGTCCACGACCCGCATTTCCACATTCGCTTTGGCGTGCGCGCTGCTCGCCAGCCCGGCGCTCGCCGCAGAAACCAAGCCCGCCGCCGCTGCGCCCGCCGTCACCGAAAAGCCCGGCGGCATGACCAACAAGGACTGGTGGCCCAAGCGCCTCGACCTCACCGCGCTGCGCCAGCATGAGGCGACCCGCGCCAATCCCTATGGTGCCGACTATGATTATGTGAAGGAATTCAACAGCCTCGACCTCGAAGCGGTCAAGGCCGACATCCGCAAGGTGCTGACCACGTCGCAGCCCTGGTGGCCGGCCGACTATGGCCATTATGGCCCCTTCTTCATCCGCATGGCCTGGCACAGCGCCGGCACCTATCGCGTCGGTGACGGCCGCGGTGGCTCGGATGGCGGCGAACAGCGGTTCGATCCGCTCAACAGCTGGCCCGACAATGTCAGCCTCGACAAGGCCCGCCGCCTGGTCTGGCCGATCAAGCAGAAATATGGCCGCAAATTGAGCTGGGGCGACCTGATGGTCCTGTCCGGCAATGTCGCGCTGGAGGATATGGGCTTCAAGACCGTGGGCTTTGCCGGCGGCCGCATCGACGCCTGGCAGCCCGACGTCGTCTATTGGGGCCCGGAAACCAAGATGATGGGCACCGAGCGATCCAATCCCGACGGTTCGCTCAAGCGCTCGCTTGCCGCGACCACCATGGGCCTCATCTATGTGAACCCCGAAGGCCCCGGCGCCAATCATGATCCCAAGGGCGCCGCCGCCGACATCCGCCGCGCCTTCGGCAATATGGCGATGGATGACGAGGAAACGCTGGCGCTGATCGCGGGTGGCCATACGTTCGGCAAGGCGCATGGCGCCAAGAAGCCGGAGGAATGCCTGGGCGCGGAACCCGCCGCCGCCGGCATCGAGGATCAGGGCTTCGGCTGGAAGAACAAGTGCGGCAAGGGCAATGCCGAGGATACGCTGACCTCGGGCCTGGAAGGCGCCTGGTCCGCCACGCCGACCCAGTTCACCACCCAATATATCGACAATCTGCTGAACTTCGACTGGGTCAAGACCAAGAGCCCGGCGGGCGCGACGCAATGGATCCCGACCGATCCCGCCGCCGCGCAGATGGTCCCCGACGCGCATGTGAAGGACAAGCGGCACGCGCCGATCATGTTCACCACCGACATCGCGCTCAAGGAAGATCCCGGTTTCCGCAAGGTGCTGGAAAGCTGGCAGAAGAATCCCGAGCTGTTCAGCAAGGCCTTCGCCCGCGCCTGGTTCAAGCTGACCCATCGCGACCTGGGGCCGCAGGCCCGCTATCTCGGCAAGGACATCCCGTCCGAAACCTATAGCTGGCAGGACCCGCTGCCCAAGGCGAGCTTCGCCCCCGTCAGCGCCGCCGATCAGGCCAAGCTGAAGGCCGCTGTGCTGGCGTCGGGTCTGACCGGGCCGGAATTGGTGCGCACCGCCTGGGCCTCGGCCGCGACCTTCCGCAGCACCGACATGCGCGGTGGCGCCAATGGCGCGCGCCTGCGGCTCGACCCGCAGCGCGGCTGGGCGGTCAACGACCCGGCGGAGCTGAACAAGGTGCTGGCCAAGCTGACCGCGATCCAGAAGGATTTCGCCAAGTCCGGCAATCAGGTGTCGATGGCCGACCTCATCGTGCTTGGCGGCAACGCCGCGGTCGAGCAGGCGGCGCAGAAGGGCGGCTACAGCATCACCGTGCCCTTCACGCCGGGCCGGGTCGACGCGGCGCAGGCGCAGACTGATGTCGCCTCCTTCGCCTATCTGGAGCCCAAGGCGGACGGCTTCCGCAACTGGTATGGCCCCAGGGCGGAGGTCAGTCCGGCCGACGCGCTGGTGGACAAGGCCGACGCCCTCGACCTCACCGTGCCGGAAATGACCGTGCTGGTCGGCGGCATGCGGGCGCTGGGCGCCAACAGCGGCGGATCGAAGAATGGCGTGCTGACCACCCGTCCGGGCACGCTCAGCAACGACTTCTTCGTCAACCTGCTGACGATGGACACGGTGTGGAGCAAGTCGGCGACGCCGGGCCTCTATGACGGCAAGGACCGGGCCAGCGGCACGGCGAAGTGGACGGCGACCCCGGTCGACCTGATCTTCGGCTCCAATTCGGAACTGCGCGCCGTGGCCGAAGTCTATGCTGAGGACGACGCGAAGGAGAAGTTCGTCACCGACTTCGCCGCCGCCTGGACCAAGGTCATGAACGCGGACCGCTTCTGAAGAATGAAGAACCCGGCGGCGCAGGGCGACGCCGGGTTCTTGGTATCAGATTGACCGGAAGCGACCAAGTTCGGACCTGTTCCCCCTCCCGCAAGCGGGAGGGGGTTAGGGGGTGGGCTGGACATCGCGAAAGCCCACCCCGCTGCGACTAACGCGCTGCGCGCGCAAGTCTCGCTCCCCCTCCCGCCGGCGGGAGGGGAATGGCCGGGCGCCACCCCAAAACAACGTTGCGTCATTCCTGATGCTGGACCTGCGTCAGCATCCATCCGCCCCCCAACAAAAAGGGCGCCCTGGTCTCCCACGGCGCCCTTCTTTTATCAGAACTTGTAGTTCGCGCTGATCGTGAAATTGCGCGGGGCGCCGTAGCGATATTGGCTGAACGAACCGGCCTGGCTGTAATATTTCTTGTCGAACAGATTTTCGACATTGGCCTGGAGCTGCAGCTGCTCGGTCACGGCATAGCGCGCCATCAGGCTGACCAGCGTATAGCCGTCCTGCTGGAAGCGGAAGGGCACGGCCGGCGTGGTGCCGGGGATGGTGCCGTCCGAATAGGCCTTGCTGCGATAATTGACGCCGCCACCGATGGTCAGGCCGGTCAGCACGCCGGGCAGGTCATAGGTGGTGAAGATCTTGAGCAGCTTGCGCGGCTGGGCGGTGTTCACGTCATTGCCGTCCGGATCCTCGATCTTGAACTGGCTGTAGCTGGCGTTGACGTTCCAGCCCGGCAGCGGCTGGCCGGTGGCTTCCAGTTCGAAGCCCTTGCTGGTGACGCCCTCGACCGCGCGATAGGGCTGGAAGGTCTGGCCGTTCAGGATGATTTCCGGCCCGTCCATCTCGCCGACATTATCCTGCTCGATGCGGAACAGCGCGATCGAGGTCTGCAGCGCGTCGCCGAAGAAGCTGCTCTTGAGGCCGATTTCATAGGCCGCGCCGTTCAGCGGATCGAGCAGGCGCTGTTCGCGGTCATACAGGTTCTGCGGCTGGAAGATCTTGGTATAGCTGGCATAGACGCGATGGTTCGCCGTGATGTCATACAATGCGCCGACATAGGGGATGAACACATTGTCGTCGCCATAGTCGCTCGGCCCGCTCCAGGCGAAGCCGCGCTGGTTCCAGCTGGCGATGCGGCCGCCCAGGATGACTTTGAACGGATCGGCCACGTTCAGGCGGAACGCGCCATAATAGCCGGTCTGCTCGATCCGTTCCTGTTCGTTGCGCACCGCGTCGGTGCCCCAGACCGGCTCGGGATAGGGCACGCCTTCCTGGCCGATCACCGGCACGTCCGTCAGCCAGGGCGAGGGCGCCACATAATTGTCGGTGTGCCGCTTCAGCACGCTGTGCAGCGCGCCCAGCACGACCTCATGATCGCGGCCGAACAGCGCCACCTGGCCCTTCAACTGGGCGTCGATGCTGTTCTGGATGCTTTCGCCCTTGGACTTGTAGGGGTTGGTCCCGTCCATCGTGCCGGTCGCCTTGTCGACGCCGCCATAGAGATACAGGAGCTGCGTATCGCCGGTGGTCTTTAGCCGGTTGTAATTGGCGGTCAGGTTCCAGCGATCGCCAAATTCCTGGCGCACCGTGGCATAGATATTCTGGTTGGTGGTGTTCCAGTAGGTCCAGTCCGCCGCCGTGGTCTGCGACCGGGGCAGGTCGGTCAGCGTGCCGTCGGTGTAGAAGGTGGGCAGCGCGCCCCAGGTTGCGCCCTTGGGCTTGCTGTCCTGGTGGCTCATGCCGACGCGGACCAGCGTGCTATCGGTGACGTCAGCTTCGACCACGCCATAGAGGACCCACTTCTTGCGGTCCTGAATGTCGATGAAATAGTCGCCCTTTTCATAGCGACCGACCAGCCGGGCGCGGATGCGGCCATCAGCGGTCAGCGCGCCGCCAATGTCGGCCGACAGGCGCCAGGTGTTCCAGCTGCCGATGCTGGCATTGACATAGCCGGTCAGGTCGGTGGCGTCGGCATGCTTGCGCACCAGGTTGACCGATGCGGACGGATCGCCCGCGCCCGACAGCAGGCCGGTCGCGCCGCGCACGACCTCGATCCGTTCATAGATGGAGACGTCGATGCTGGTCTCGCCATTGCCACCGGCCAGCGTCCAGGCCGCGGGCACGCCGTCGACCTGGGTGTTGCGGATCTCGAAGCCGCGCGCGAAGAAGCTGTTGCGCACATCGTCGACTTCGTTGGCGGATACGCCCACCGCATTGGTGATGACATCCTTCACGCTGATCAGATTCTGGTCGAGGATGCGCTGCGCGGTCATGATGCTGACCGACTGCGGCGTTTCCTGCACCGTCAGGCCCAGGCCGGTCGCGGTGTCGATCTTGTCGGGCAGGGTATAGGTGCCGGTGACGACGATCTGGTCGTCGCGATTCTCATCGGCCGGTGCGGCGCTGGTCTGGGCGGCGGCGGGAAGGGCGACGACGCATAGTGCGACGCCGGCAAGCCAGTGATATTTGGACAGCATGAAGACCCCTGTTTTCTGGTAGGAAATTGGGCGTCGTCCTAAGCGGTATTGCGAGGTGATCGCAACAATAATGCGAATGCGTCGCAATGCTATTTTGCGCAAAATATGCGAATATTTCCCTCTGTGACCATATTGCCACAACCAGTGCCGTCGACTGGCGGGTGATGCGCGTTGCGGCTGCGGCCGGTCAAGGCGTCCCTCGGCCTGCTCCGCACGCCGGATCGTCAAATAATGTTTCAAGTCAATGTTATGAAAGCGCAAAAATAGAAATTCGGAATTTGTTCCACGCGGACGCTGATTTTTGTTTCACAACAACAGGGTCCTTCATGGCGAAGTGTGGTGGCAATCTATAGCTGTTATGACTCAAGTGGATCGCGTTAACACTTTCCGTCTCCACCTTCGTTTCGTCGCATCATCCGCTCATCTGGCCTGCGCAACACGGCCGGAACACGGGCTGTTCATGCAGCAGAAAGCCGGACACGAACAGGCAATGTGTCTGGCGCATCCCACGGCGCCAAGACGTCAAAATTTATGAAGGTCAGAAGAAGGGGGTTCTGACGGCCGGAAACGCCACCAGGCGGCCGCCGTCGGACGACAAGCTGCAATGCTGCAGGCCCGACCGATCGAGAAGTGAAGGAGCAGCGTGATGCCTATCATGTCCAAAAACCAAAAATATCTTGTGATGCTTGCCCTGCTGGCCGGGGCCGCCCCGGCCGCCGTCGTGGCGCAGGACCAGGCCCAGGACGCGCCGCCGGCCGATGTGTCGGCCAGCGTCGCCATGCCGGCCGCCGAACTGACGGAGGGGCCCGAGATCAAGGGCATCATCTCCGCGCGCAGCGGCGACCGGATGCAGGTGACCGCCGCCGACGGCAGCAAGAGCGTCATCACCATCAATGACGATACCAAGATCAGCGCCAGCAAGGGGCTGTTCGGCCTTGGCCGCGACCATCTGGCCGCGACGTCGCTGCTGAACGGTCTGCCGGTGACAGTGAAGACCCTGCAGGCCGGCGAAGGGCTGCTTGCCAGCAAGATCGCCCTGCAGAACAAGGATCTCAAGACCGCGTCGATGATCAACAACGGCACGGCCCAGCGGTTCGATGAACAGACCGCCGCGACCGAGGCGCTGCGTGGCCGCATGGGCGAGATCGACCAGTATAATGTGAAGGGTACGACCAACGTCAATTTCGACACCGGTAAGGCGGTGCTGTCGGATCAGGCGAAGAATGACCTCTGCGCCGCGGCGACCTCGGCCAATGGCATGAGCAACGCGCTGCTGCTGGTCGTGGGTTATACCGACTCCACCGGTGGCGAGGAGCTGAATCAGGAACTCAGTGAAAAGCGTGCCTCGCGCGTGGTCAATTATCTGCAGCAGGCGTGCGGCTGGAAGCCCTATCGCATGCTGACCCCGACCGGCATGGCCGAGGCCGATCCGGTGGCCAGCAACGACACGATCGAGGGCAAGGCGCAGAATCGCCGCGTCGCGGTCAATATCCTTGTCAGCAAGGCCGTCGACGGCCTCTGACACCTGCGGGGTGGGCCCTTGCCCACCCCCATTTTTTGCGTGTCGACCGCACGACTTCGCAAAAATCTCCTATTGCGAAGTCGTGACTGCGGACCGGCAGCGGCGCAAATGCGTCCTCTGCGACACTATATATTTTGCAGCTTTCGCAAGCGTGCCAAGCCGCTTCACCCCCCGCCGCAGCTCTGCTACAGGCGCGGCCATGCTTAACTTGAACGGTATCACCGTGCGCCTGGGCGGCCGCACCATCCTCGACCGCGCCGGCGCCGCGCTGCCGCCGCGCAGCCGCGTCGGCCTCATCGGCCGCAATGGCGCGGGCAAGTCGACCCTGATGAAGGTGATGATCGGCCAACTCGACCCCGACGAGGGCAGTTGCGACATGCCGCGCGACACCCGCCTTGGTTATATCGCGCAGGAAGCCCCCTCGGGCACCGCCACCCCATTCGACACCGTGCTCGCCGCCGACAAGGAACGCGCCGAATTGATGGCGGAGGCGGAGCATACCGAAGATCCCGACCGCCTCGGCCATATCTATGAGCGGCTAACCACGATCGATGCCTACACCGCGCCCGCGCGCGCCGCCCGCATCCTCGTCGGCCTGGGCTTTGACGAGGAAATGCAGGGCCGTCCGCTTGACAGCTATTCGGGCGGCTGGAAGATGCGCGTGGCCTTGGCGGCGTTGCTCTTCTCCAACCCGGACCTGCTGCTGCTCGACGAACCGTCGAACCATCTCGATCTCGAAGCGACCTTGTGGCTGGAGAATTTCCTCAAGGCCTATCGCGGCACCGTGGTCATCATCAGCCATGAGCGCGACCTGCTCAACAATGTGGTCGACTATATCCTGCATCTCGAAGGCGGGAAGGTGACCCTCTATCCCGGCGGTTATGACGCGTTCGAGCGCCAGCGCGCCGAGCGCCTGGCCCAGCAGGAGGCGGCACGCGCCAAGCAGCAGGCCGAGCGCGAGAAATTGCAGGATTATGTCGCCCGCAACTCCGCCCGCGCCTCGACCGCCAAGCAGGCCCAGTCGCGCGCCAAGGCGCTGGCCAAGATGCAGCCCATTGCCGCTGCGATCGAAGACCCCAGCCTGCATTTCGGTTTCCCCAGCCCCGCCGAACTGCGCCCGCCGCTCATCACCATGGACATGGCCTCGGTCGGCTATGACGACACGCCGATCCTGCGCCGCGTCAATCTGCGCATCGATCCCGACGATCGTCTGGCGCTGCTCGGCCGCAACGGTAATGGCAAGACCACGCTGGCCCGCCTGATCGCCGCGCAGCTGGCGCCGATGGAAGGCGCCATCAACAGTTCGGCCAAGATGAATGTCGGCTATTTCACCCAATATCAGGTGGAGGAACTGGACGTCACCGACACGCCGCTGGAGCATATGACCCGCGTCATGAAGGGCGCGACGCCCGGCGCGGTGCGTGCCCAGCTTGGCCGCTTCGGCTTTTCCGGCGAGCGCGCGACGCAGAAGGTCGGCTCCATGTCGGGCGGCGAGCGTGCGCGGCTGGCGCTGGCGCTCATCACCCGCGATGCGCCGCATCTGCTGATCCTCGACGAACCGACCAACCATCTGGACGTCGACAGCCGCGAGGCGCTGGTGCAGGCGCTCAACGAATATTCGGGCGCCGTCGTCATCGTCTCGCACGACCGCCACATGATCGAACTGGTCGCCGACCGGCTGGTGCTGGTCGACAATGGCACCGCCCAACCGTTCGACGGATCGCTCGACGATTATACCGACATCATCCTGCGCAAGGCGGACGGCAACCCGTCGGGCGGCGACGCGCCCAAGGTCGATCGCAAGGCGGACAAGAAGGCCGCTGCCGAATGGCGCGAGAAGCAGAAGACGCTCAAGAATGCCGTCAACAAGGCCGAGCGCGAAATGTCCACGCTGATCGCCGAGCGCAAGCGGATCGACGCCGTGCTGTCCGATCCCAAGAGCGCGACCGGGGCCGAGGCGAAGATGACCACCAGCGAACTGATGGTGAAGCGCGCCGCAGTCGAGAAGAAGCTCGAAGCGGCCGAGGAAGTCTGGATGGAAGCCGGCGCGGCGCTGGAAGCCGGCTGATTCTCCGGCTTTAGACCCTGATTCACGCCATCGGTGAAAGCGCGGAGCGCGTTCACCTCAGACGATCAGGGTCTAGAATGTCAGCGGTGGCGCGCCCGCTTCGTTGGAGCGGGTGCGGATCACGATCTGCCAGGTGGCGATGAACAGGGCGGCGATCACCGGCCCGATGACGATGCCGTTGAAGCCGAACAATTGCAGCCCGCCGAGCGTGGTGATCAGCACCACATAGTCGGGGATGCGGGTGTCGCGGCCGACCAGGATCGGGCGCAGCAGATTGTCGACCATGCCGATCACGAACATGCCACAGAAGATCAGGATCAGCCCCTTCCAGATCGCGCCGGTCGCCAGCAGATAGATCGCCACCGGCGCCCAGATGAGGCCAGTGCCGACGGCCGGCAGCAGCGAGAAGAAGCCCATCATCACGCCCCACAGCAGCGCGCCGGAAATGCCCAGTGCGCCGAACACCAGCCCGCCGATCAGCCCCTGCAGGATGGCGACGACGATGCTGCCCTTGATGGTGGCGCGGATGACGATGACGAATTGCCGCATCAGCGCGCGGCGATGCAGCACCCGCAGCGGCGCGGCCCGGTCCAGCTTGCGCGTCAGGTCGAGCCCGTCGCGCAGCAGGAAGAAGGTGAGATAGAGCATCACCGTCAGCGCGATGATGAAGCTGAAGGCGCCCTGGCCGATCAGGAAGGCCTGGGCCGCGACGGTGCGGAAACTGGCGGTCAGGCCATCGGTCAGCAGCCGCTGGACCGCCGCGAAATTGGATATGCCCAGCCGCCGCAGGCCGATCGATGCCCAGTCGGGCAACGCCGCCTGGAACTGCGCGAACATGTGGGGAATGTTGATCTTCCCCACATTGATCTGGGCGTAGAGCGCGGTCGCTTCCTGCACCAGCGCGATCGACAGGATGATGGCCGGCACGATGACGATCGCGATGATCAGCAGCAGCGTCAGCAGCGCGGCACTGTTGCGATGGCCGGGGATCAGCTTGAGCAGCCCCTGGTTCACCGGAATGAACAGGATGGCGACGATCACGCCCCAGAGGATCGCCCCGAAAAAGGGCTCGACCACCAGTGCGAAGGCGATGGAAACCAGCACCACCAGGGCGACGAACACCCCATCCTCAATCTGCGTTCGGCGATGCCGGCTCTGTCGTTCCATGTCCGCTTCTTGGCAGAAACCGTTACGTTAATCCATGCATCGCATGGTCTTATTGCGCCTTGGCGTCAAAGTTGAAGGTCACCATCACTTTGGGATCAAGGCCGGTGCTGCTGTCGCCATTGCCCACGCCAAAGGGCAGGCGGGCGACGCTGGCCGATCCGCTGACCTTGCGGCTTGTGCCGCTGCCCGACAGGGTGAAGCGGATCGCCTGCGGCTTGGCCACGCCCTTCAGCGTCAGCGTGCCATTGGCGCGATAGGCGTCGGCGCCGGTCTTTTCCGCACCCTTGGCGACGAAGGTTGCGGTCGGGTGGGCGGCGCTGCCGAAAAATTCGTCGCCCGGCAGCATGCTATCCTTATAGGCGTCGCCGACGCTGGCCGATGCCATGTCGATCGTCACCTTGATGTCGGCGCTTTCGGGATGGTCGGGGTCCATCACGATCTTCGCGGTCCATTTGGAGAAGCTGCCGCTGATCGTCTCGCCGCTGTTGCCGACCGAAAAGCCGATCTTGCCGCCGGGTTGTACGGCCCAGGCCGGCGGCGGGCCGGCGGGTTCCTCGGCAACAGCCGCGGTCTCGTTCGCAGCCGGGGCGGCGGCATTGTCGCTCGCATTGCCGGCGGCTTCGACGGCATTGTCTTCGGCAGGCACGTCTTCCGCTTCGACCGCATTGGTGGCGGGGGCCGCGGGCGCTTCAGGCGCGGCGCCCGGCAGGATCGCCCGGCCTAGCAGGAATCCGACGAGGATCAGCGCGGGCAATCCCAGCAGCAAGGCGGTCGAACGGCCCGGCACCATCCGCCAGATCAGCCCGTCGCGCATCAGCACATGATGGCGCAGCGCGCCCGCGACATGCAGCGCGACCAGCGCGATGCCGATCCAGGCGAGCAGGCTGTGGCCGCCTTCGGCTAGGCCATGGCTTGCCATCGGCAGCGGCAGATGGGGCAGGGGAATGACGCCGAAGAACAGCGTCGGCACCTTGACCTTGGCGGTCGATACCAGCGCCCATCCGGTCAGCGGCGCGCCCAGCATGAAGGCATAGAGGCCGACATGGACGCCGGAGGCCAGCGCGCCCTGCCAGCCGCCCTCCAGCTTGGCCGGGCGCGGCTTCCACCAGCGCACGCCGATGCGCAGCAGCGTCAGCAGCAGCACGGTGATGCCGATCGACTTGTGCAACTGGAACAGCGCAAAGCCGCGCGCGCCCAGACTGCCCAGCGCCAAGCCGACGGCGATCTGGAAGGCGAGCAGGGCGGCGATCGCCCAGTGCAAGATGATGGCGGCCAGGCTGTAACGCTGCGGCATATGGACTACCCCGAAAATGACCCTGTTGGATTGGGCGCAAAATTATGTCGCGGGGGTAATGAAGTCCATCGTCGCAGCAGGAAACGATCCGTTGCCGGGTGAATCAGCGCAGGTCGATCGCCGCCGCCTCCGCGCCGGCCAGCTTGGCGCCCAACGCCTTGGCCAGGGTGGGCGCGATCGCGCGCATGTCGATCAGGCCCAGATCCTTGCCCGGCTTCACCCCCGGTCCCATCGCCATGAAGGTGGCGCGCAAATTGGCCGGGCCGGGGAAATAGCCGTGCATGCCCTTGACCGGTGTCGGCGCGACCAGCGGCACATTGGCGCCGCGGAAGATGTCGGTGACGAAGCCGGGCTTGAGGTTGATCGTGAAGGCAGCCTGCGGATTGCCGCCGAGCTTTGTCATTTCCGCCCGGTCGACGATGCGGTCGATGCCGTTGGCGGGGTTGGCGGCCAGCCTGTCGAGCAGGCCCTTCACCTTGTCGGCCAGCATCTGGTCGTCCGGGCGGGCCAGCATGATCGCGGCCGATCCGCCGCCGATCCACGGCATGGCCTGCCACGACGCGACCTTGCCGTCGGCGCTGAGGGTGATCAGGCCTGCATCGATGAAGGGGCGGAACAGGTTGAGGCCGCTATGAGTCGCCTCGAACCCATGGTCGCTGACCAGCGCGATCAGCGCGTCGGGATGGGCCTTGCGCTCGGCGGCGACCAGATCGCCGACGATCGCGTCGATCTTTTCCAGCACGGCCTTGGCGGCCGGCGTGTCGGGACCGCTGCCATGCTGCTCATGGTCGAGCGCGGTGAGGTAGACGGTCAGGAAGTTGGGCTGGTGCGCGGCGATCAGGGCGGTGGCGAACCGGCCCCTGTTCTGGTCACCGGACAGGCTTTCATCGATACCCATGGCATAGGGCTGGCCGACCGCCCGTTCCAGTTCCGCCTTCAGGCCCGGCGTCGCCAGCGCATCCAGCAGTTGCGCGTCGTCGGCATGGCCGGTGCGCCAGATTTGCGGCAGGTTCCAGCTTATGCCCTTGGCGGCGACGCTGACCGGCCAGTGGATATTGCCGGTGGACAGCCCGGCTTTTGCGGCCGCATCCCACAGCATCGGCACCTTCACATCCTGCGCATACCAATACCAGCCGCCCTGGTTGATCTGCATCGGGTCGAAGCTGTTGTTGCTGACGATGCCATGCTTGCCCGGCGACACGCCGGTCATCAGCGTGGTGTGGCTGGGATAGGTCAGCGTCGGCAGCACGCCGGTGACACCCGATGCATGGGCGCCATCGGTCAGGAACCGGCGCAGATTGGGCAAGGCAAGGCCGCGCTTGTCCGCCTCCAGCACGTCGCCGGGGCGCAGCCCGTCGATCGAGATCAGCAGCACCGGCTCGGCCAGCGCCGGGAGCGGCGTGACGGCGAGCAGGGCGGAGGCAAGCAGCGCGGCCTTGTTCATCTTAGAAACCCGCCTTGAGGGTGACGAAGAATTGCTGCGGCGCGCCGATCAGCAGCGTCTGCGCGTCGCCGCTATTGCCAAAGCCGCCCGATCCGATCGTGCTGATATATTTCTTGTCGAACAGGTTGCTGGCGTTGAGCTGCACTTCGATCTGGTCGGTGATGCGATAGCCGATCGAGGCGTCCACGATCACCCGGCCATCGACCGACGCGTCGTTGGTATAGCTGTAATAGCGCTTCGACATATAGTTGGCGCCGATCCGGCCGAACAGCGGCCCCTGGTCATAATTGAGCTCGCCGCGCAGCATATGCTTGGGGCTGTCGACCACGGTCTTGCCCTTGATCGCCGCGACCAGCGTGCCGTCCGAGCTGTTGAGCACATCGTCGCGATAGGTGGCGTCGGTGTAGCTGTAGCTGGCATAGAGGCCGAAGCCCTGGCCCAGCTTCAGGTCGCCGGCCGCCTCGATACCGACGGCGCGGACATTGCCGACATTCTGCAGCGCGGAGGCGAGGCCCAGGATCGGGCTGCCGACCTGCACCGCCAGCAGGCGGTTGCGGAAATTGACCAGATAGGCGCCCAGCGTGCCGTTGAAGCGCGACGTGTTGTAGCGCAGGCCCAGTTCGTACGTGTCCGAGCTTTCCGGCTTCAGGTCGTCGCGGATCTGGTCGAAGCCGGCCTGGTTGGTGGAGAAGGGGCCGGTGGTGGTGGCGCTGGCAAAGGCCTTGGTCACCTGGGTGAAGCCGCCGAAGATTTCCGCTTCGGGGCTCAGTTCGACGGCGAAGCCGGCATGGGGCTGGAACCAGTCCTCGGCCTTGATCTTGCCCTCGGGGAAGCTGCTGGACACGACCGCCTCGGCCTCGTTGGTGACCTTGAAGCCCTTCCAGCCCAGGTTGATCGTCAGCATGCCGAGGTCGATCTTGTCGCGGACATAATATTGGATCGTGTCGGTGGTGAAATCGAACTCCCACTGGGTCGCGAACGGGTTCTTGGGATAGTCGCGGAAGGACAGGCCGGCTTCGGTGCGGCTCTTGAACGCATAGAAACGGCGGGCCTGGTTGAACTTGTTATTCTCGTACCAGGCGCCCGCTTCCAGCGTCTGGACGCCGATCGTCGCATCGACGCTGCCGAACGCGCCGATCCGGTCCATGTCATATTCGGTGGTGCGGATCGACAGCGGCGAACCACCGGTGGGGCTGGGGACGGACGGCGTCGCCCACAGGCCCATGCCGCTGTTATTGTGGTAATAGCCCTTGATCTTGAAATTGGCATGATCGCCCAGCGGCGTGCTGTAGCCGATCGCGCCCAGCCAGTCCTCGCGCAGGCCGGCGGCGTCATAATAGGCGTCCCAGACCGACGTCACATTGTCGGGATAGACGGTGCCGGCGGCGGCGTTGCTGACCGGCGCGCCGGTTTCGCCGCGATTATTGCCGATGTCGGCATAGAGGACCGCCTTGGCATAGTCGGGCGAGGTATTGTCCCATTTCCAGCCCAGGCGGTTGATCATGTCCATCGACATGTCCTGATAGTCCTGTTCGCGGCGGTCGGAATAGCTGAGCCAGCCATCCAGCTTGCCGTCGCCGACCGGGATCACGACCTTGGCATTGACCATATGCTGGTCCTGCGTGCCCTGGCCCTTCCACTTGTCGGTCGAGCCGTAAGCGTAGGAGACATAGCCGCGAATGCCGTCGGCGCTGCCCATGTTTAGCCGGGCGAAGGCGCGCCAGGTCTCGTCGCTGCCATAGGTGAGGTTGCCCTGTGCGCCCAGCGCATCGGCCGGGTCGATCGAAAAGGTCTCGATCGTGCCGCCCAGATTGCCGGTCGACTGGGTGCCGAGCGAGCCAGAGCCCTGCGACACGCGGACGGTGCCGATATTCTCGCTGCTGATGGCGCGGGTGATGTGCAGGCCGTTATGATTGCCATAGCTCATGTCGCCAAGCGGAATGCCGTCGAAGGTGAAGCCAAGCTGGTTCTGGTTGAAGCTGCGGATGCTGACGCGCTGCGACCATTCATAGCTGCCGAACGGATCGGACGACTGGAAATTGACGCTGGGCAGCTTCTCGATGGCTTTGAGCGCATTGGTGCCGGGCGTCAGGGTGACGAGGTCGCGGGTGGTGATTTCCTGGACCTGGCGGGTTTCGCCCCGGCCAAAGACGATGATGCCGGCGCTGTCCGCATCGGCCGCGGCATCGGCGGCGGGCGCCATGTCCTGGGCAAAGGCGGGTGCGGCGATGCAGGCGGTCGAAGCGAGCAGCAGGCTGAGTGCGTGGCGCATGGTGAAATCCCCCAATCGGATGTGATTGGCGGGCGCTCTAGGCTGGGCATGTTGCACTGCAATGTGACTATCGCGACGCTGCGGCGTCAGTTTCGTGACAATATCGTTATGATTTTGTCTGTGTCATAAAGGTCGCAGTCGCGGCATTTTCGCCGCGAACATTGCATCGCAAGATCGCTGGGCTAAGAGCGAAAAAAACAATTTCAAGGAAAGCAGGACATGGCCAAACCCGAATCCTGGCGGTTCAGTCCCGACGCATATCGCTTCATCACGAGCATCGATACGCGTTTCCAGGATCTCGATACCATGGGTCACATCAACAATGTGGCCATTTCCGGTATCTTCGAAACGGCCCGTATCCGCTTTCATCACCATATGGGCCGCCACCCGCAGGAACAGGGCGTGCGCTGGCTGGTGGCGAATGTGAACCTCAACTTCATCGAGGAATCGCATTTCCCCTATCCGTTCGAGGTCCATTGCGCGATCGGCCATATCGGTCGCACCAGCTGGACGATCAGCTCGGCCGGTTTCCAGAAGGGCGTATGCGTCGCCACCTGCGACACCACCGTCGTCACCCATGGGGCGGAGGGGCGTCGCTCGATCGACGACACGCTGCGCGAAGCGATGGAACTCAACTTCATCCGCAAGCCGGCAGAATAAGGCCCGGCGCGCCGTCAGGCGAAGCCGTGCATCCGGCGCGACCATTGGAAGGCCAGCACCGCCCCCTTGGCGGGCTGGATCATCGCCAGCCCCAATATCGCCGCCAGCGTCGGCCATAGCACCGCCTGCCAGCCGATCGGGATGGCCAGCGCGGCATTGACCTCGATCATCAGCGGCACCAGCAGATGGCCGAGCAGCAGGATGACGATATAGGCCGGGAAATCATCGGCCTGATGCCCGTCCCAGCGCTGGCCGCAATGGCTGCACGCGGCGACCGGTTTCAGGAAGCGCGCGAACAGCTTGCCCTCGCCACAGGCCGGGCAGCGGCTGCGCAGGCCCAGCAGCAAGGCCGGTTTGAACGGACGCGGTTCGCTGGTCGAGGCAGGGGGCTGGTCGGACATGGCTCCTGTCTAAGCCAGCTTTGCCCCGCCGGGCAATCATGCTGCTGCCTGCATCGCTCTTTCGTGCGCGCCAAAGCCTGTTAAGAGGACGCCATGCGCCTGCCTGGTCCCACCGAAGCCTTTGCCCTGTTCGACGATGCGCGCGTCCAGGGGGCAGCGCCCGCACGGCTGTATCGCGATCCGGTGTCGGTCATCGCCGCCTGGCGGATGGAGGAGGTACAGCCCGCGCTCGACCGCATCGCCGAAGCACGCGAGGCCGGCCTGCATGCCGCCGGCTATATCAGCTATGAAGCCGGGCTGGCGCTGGAGGAGCGGCTGGCGCCGATCGCGCACCGCCCGCCCAAGGGCGGGCCGCAGGCCATGCCCTTGCTCTGGTTCGGCCTGTTCGAGGGCTGTCGCTTCATCCCGGCCGATGGCGTCGCGGACCTGCTGCCCGATCCTGCGGCTGTCAGCGTCGATGCGCCTTGGCCCTTGGTCAGCGAAGCCGACTATCGCGCGCAGTTCGACCAGGTGCAGGAACTGATCCGTGCCGGCGACATCTATCAGGTCAACCTGACCTTCCCGTGCGAATTGCGCTTCGCCGGCGATCCGATGGCGCTCTATGCGGCGCTGCGTCCGCGCGCGCAGGCCGGCTATGGCGGCGTCATCAACATTGGCGGGCATCAGATATTGTCCTTCTCGCCCGAACTCTTCTTCACCCAGGTGCGCGGGCAACTGACTGCGCGGCCGATGAAGGGCACCGCCGTGCGCGATCATGATCCGGATCGCGATGCCGCCCTGGCGACCGAGCTGGCGCGCGATGCCAAGCAGCGCGCCGAAAATCTGATGATCGTCGACCTGTTGCGCAATGATTTGTCGCGGGTGGCGCGGGCCGGATCGGTCACGGTCCCCGACCTGTTCAAGGTCGAAACCTATCCGACCGTCCATCAGATGGTGTCCACCATTCGCGGCCGGGTGCTGCCGGGGCTGGCGCCGGTCGACGTGCTGCGGGTGCTTTTCCCCTGCGGATCGATCACCGGCGCGCCGAAGGTGCGGGCGATGGAGATCATCGATATGGTCGAGCCTTTCGCCCGCGGCGTCTACACTGGCGCCATGGGCTGGATGGATCCTGCGGGGGACGCGGCTTTCAATGTTGCCATTCGCACCATTTGCGTCGAAGAAGGAAGCGGTATCGGTCGCCTGGGCCTGGGTTCCGGCATCGTTGCGGATTCGGATGCGTCGGCCGAATGGGCGGAATGCCTGGCCAAGGGGCGCTTCCTGTCGCTGGGATGAAAGATGATTGCAGTGGGGCGTGAATAGGTTCGATGTCGGTGGCTGACGGACGATATGATCTGCTCGAGACCATGGCCTTCGATCCGCATGAAGGCGTGCGTCTGCTGGAACTGCATCTTGGCCGGCTGAAGGACAGCGCGCAGGCGCTGGGTTTCGCCTTCGACCGCCACAGCGTGCGCAACGAGCTTCAGGCCGCAACCTTCCGCCTGCGCGAACTCAGCCGCGTGCGGTTGCTGGTGTCGCGCCAGGGCTCGGTGTCGATCGAGGTGCGCGAACATCGCACCTGGCCCAAGGCGATCATGCAGGTGAAGGTCGTGCCCCGGCTCGCCGCCGCCACGGATCCCCGGCTGGAGCACAAGACCACCGACCGCTCCCTCTATCGCGACGCGCTGCAGCGCGGCGGCACCTATGAGGTGCTGATGACCGATGAGCAGGGCTATCTGACCGAAGGCTGCTTCTCCTCCATCTTCGTCGAGCGGGGCGACAAGCTGGTGACGCCGCCGGCCTCGCGCGGGCTGCTGCGCGGAATCCTGCGCCAGAGCCTGCTCGACATGGGCGAGGCGGTGGAGGGGGATCTGCGCATCCATGATCTGGAACGCGGCTTCTTCATCGGCAATGCGTCGCGCGGGATGGTCGCGGCCTCGCTGGTCCGATAGTTTTCCTAGGACGCGCACAAGCCAATAACCGGCAACTGGCGGTTGCTCCGGCGTCCTTTGCGCACTAAGGACCGCCGCGTCTGCCTGCGCGGCAGGCAAGGAGATAATATTATTTTTTGTCGCGATGCCGTCGAACGCGGACGCTTTTGTCCGTCTGGGCATCGCTCTGGAGAAAGATCATTGCCATGAGCCAGACTTCCGCAGCCCTCGGTCGCATCCAGCCCTCCGCCACCCTGGCGATGAGCGCGCGCGTGAATGCCCTTAAAGCCGAAGGCGTGGACGTCATTGGTCTTTCGGCCGGCGAACCTGATTTCGACACGCCCGATTTCGTGAAAGAGGCGGGGATCGAGGCCATTCGCAAGAATCTGACCCGCTATACCGATGTCGACGGCACTGCCGACGTCAAGGAAGCCGTGGCCTTCAAGTTCAAGCGCGACAATGGCCTGATCTACAAGCGCAGCCAGATCAGCGTGAACTCGGGCGGCAAGCACACCCTGTTCAACGCGCTGGTCGCCACCGTCGACGTGGGCGATGAAGTCATCATCCCGGCACCCTATTGGGTCAGCTATCCCGACATCGTGAACTTTGCCGGCGGCACGCCGGTGTTCATCGAAGGCCCGGCCAGCCAGGGCTACAAGATCACCCCGGCCCAGCTCGACGCCGCGATCACCCCGCGCACCAAGTGGGTGATGCTCAATTCGCCGTCCAACCCGTCGGGCGCCGCCTATTCGGCGACCGAACTCAAGGCGCTGGGCGAGGTGCTGCTGCGTCACCCGCATGTGCTGGTGATGACCGACGACATGTATGAGCATGTCTGGTACGCGCCGACCCCCTTCGCCACCATCGCCCAGGTGTGCCCGGACCTTTATGACCGCACCCTGACGGTCAATGGCTGCTCCAAGGCCTTCTCGATGACCGGCTGGCGCATCGGTTTCGCCGGTGGCCCTGAATGGATCATCAAGGCCATGGGCAAGCTGCAGTCGCAGTCGACCAGCAACCCCTGCTCGATCAGCCAGGCCGCCGCCGTGGCCGCGCTGACCGGCCCGCAGGATTTCCTGGAAGAGCGCAATGCCGCCTTCAAGAAGCGCCGCGACATGGTCGTCGCCATGCTGAACGACGCGCCGGGCCTCGACTGCCCGACGCCTGAAGGCGCCTTCTATGTCTATCCCGACGCCAGCGGCGTGATCGGCAAGGTGACGCCCAAGGGCCAACTGATCGACAGCGACGAAGCGCTGATCGGCTATTTCCTCGACGAAGCGAAGGTCGCGGCCGTCCATGGCGCTGCCTTCGGCCTCTCGCCGGCCTTCCGCATCAGCTATGCGACCTCGGAAGAGGTGCTCAAGACCGCCTGCGTGCGCATCCAGGAAGCCTGCGCAGCGCTGAAATAAGCGCCGGCCGATGATCGTCGGCCTGCAATAAGCTCTTGAAAATCCGGTCGCGATACTGTCTATCGCGGCCGGATTTTTCCATTGTCTCAAAAAATGAAACGGTCTTTTTCGCACTGCAGCGTCTTGTGATTGACGCCGCAGGCGCTATATGCCCGTTGCGTAAAGAAACTTATGTGCGGTGGCATTTCGTCGCTCCGCTCCCGTCCTTGGTCGAAAGCCGCTGTCCGGCGCGATCATGTTCAGACAGGGGCAAGGCGCAATGTCCTACCGGGCGACGATCGCGAAGATATCGCGACAGAAAGGCTTGGCCATGTTGGCGTTTTTGAAATCCGAACTGTTCTTCCGCTTCCTGGGTGGCTTTGCCATCGGGGCGGTCGCAATGTTCGCGCTTCAGCCCAATAATGAGCCGCCGGCGCTGACCTCGACCGCGATCGCGTCGACCGCGACCCCTGTCGGCAGTGCGGCGTTCTAAGGGCCTTTTCCTACTCCCCCTTGCGGCGCTCGCCGCCGCGTCTTCCCCATTGCATGCCGAACCTGCCGTCCCCGCGCCGATTCCGGCGCTGGATGCGCAGCCGACCCGGTCGCTGGAAACCGCGATCTTCGCGGGCGGCTGCTATTGGGGTGTCGAGGGCGTCTTTTCCCATGTGAAGGGCGTCAGGCTCGTCGTGGCGGGGTTCGCCGGCGGCCCGCGCGACCGCAAGGTCGATTATGACATGGTCAGCGGCGGCGATACCGGCTTCGCCGAGTCGGTCCGGGTCACCTATGATCCGAAGATCGTCAGCTACGGCACGCTGCTGCGCATCTTCTTCTCGGTCATCACCGATCCCACCACGCTCAATTATCAGCGGCCCGACAGCGGCACCCAATATCGCAGCGCGCTCTTCCCGCTCAATCCAGAGCAGGACAAGGCAGCGAGCGCCTATCTCATACAGTTGCAGAAGGCCGAGCTGTGGCGCGACCCGATCGTGACCAAGGTGGAGCCCTTCACCGGCTTCCAGGATGCCGGAGCCGATCATCAGGACTTCATGGCCCGCTATCCCTATCATCCCTATATCCAGCGCTGGGACATGCCCAAGCTCAAGGCATTCCGCGCCATGTATCCCACGCTCTACCGCGCGGTCCCCGCCGCCTGATCGCGCCGATGCTGGCCGATGGCGGCGTGGCAGGCTAAGCCCCTTTCATCGCCGCAATGTCATCGCCGCCAAGGGAGCCTCCTCATGTCCGACATCACCGGTCTGCAAATTCTTTCGACCCTCGCGCCCGATGGCCGACTGACCGTATCGCTGGCAGAGCAGACCCTGCCAGCGCCGACCGGATCTCAGGTCGTGCTGCGGGTCGAGGCGGCGCCGATCAATCCATCCGATCTCGGGTTTCTGCTGGGGTCGGCCGATGTCGACCATGCCGAATATGGCGATGGCTATCTGGTGGCGCAGATGCCCGAGGCAGCGATGCGCGCCATGGCCTCGCGCCTGGGCGAAGCGATGCCGGTCGGCAATGAAGGGGCGGGCACGGTGATCGCAGCGGGCGAAGCGCCGGAGGCGCAAGCGCTGCTCGGCAAGCGCGTCACCTGTGTGCCGGGCGGCATGTATGCCCAATATCGGCTGGTCGATGCGCGCGCCTGCATGGTCTTGCCGGATGGCGCCACGGCGGAGCAGGGGGCATCGGCCTTCGTCAATCCGATGACTGCGCTCGGCTTTGTCGAAACCATGCGGGCAGAGGGGCACAAGGCGCTGGTCCATACTGCGGCGGCCTCCAACCTTGGCCAGATGCTCGTCAAAATCTGCCAGGCGGACGACATCCCGCTGGTCAATATCGTCCGCAGCCCGGCGCAGGTTGCGCTGCTGCGCGATCTGGGCGCGCGCCATGTGCTCGACAGCACGGCCGATGATTTTGCCGAACTGCTGGTCGCCGCTCTGAGCGAAACGGGGGCGACCATCGCCTTTGACGCGATTGGCGGCGGATCGCTGGTCAGCCGGATATTGGGCGCGATGGAACAGGTGGCGAGTGCGGGCGCTGCCTATAGCCGCTATGGCTCCGCCACCATGAAGCAGGCCTATATCTATGGCGCCCTAGACCTGTCGCCAACCCTGCTGACGCGCAGCTTCGGCTTCAGCTGGCGGGTCGGCGGCTGGCTGCTGACGCCTTTCCTGGCGCAGGCGGGGGCGGACACGGGGGAGCGGATGCGCGCCCGCGTCCGCGCCAATCTCACCGGCCTCTTCGCCAGCCACTATAAGGCGCGCCTGTCGCTCCGCGAGGCGCTGACGCGCGACGCGGTGCTGGCCTATAATGCCCGCCGCACCGGCGAGAAATATCTGATCGTGCCGAACGCCGCCTGAGCCCTTATATGAACCCATCAAGGAGTGACCTGCGCCAATGACCATTCGGGATGCCGGCCCGGCCGATGCGCCGGCCATCGCGGCCATCTATAATGACGCGGTCGTCAACACGACGGCGATCTGGAACGATCATCAGGTCGACGCTGCCAATCGCCGCGCCTGGCTGGCGGAGCGGCAGGGGCAGGGCTATCCGGTGCTGGTCGCGGTCGATGCGCTGGGCGACGTGTTTGGCTATGCCTCCTTTGGCGACTGGCGCGCCTGGGATGGCTATCGCAACACGGTCGAACATTCGGTCTATGTCCGCGCCGATCAGCGCGGGGCGGGAATCGGCAAGGCGCTGATGCTCGCCCTGATCGATCGCGCCCGCGCGATCGGCAAGCATGTCATGGTCGCCGGCATCGAGGCCGGCAATATCGGGTCGATCCGGTTGCACGAGCAACTGGGCTTCACCCAGGTCGGCCTGCTGCCGCAGGTCGGCATGAAATTTGGCCGGTGGCTTGACCTGGCCTTCCTGCAACTGGCGTTGGATGCACGCGCCACGCCCGACACGTCGTTGATCGACTAAGTCGCGCTCAAATGCGTATCGGGCGGAGTCTGTCGCCAGACCCCGCCCGATACGCATGTTCTTCAATGTCGCGGCGCCATTTATTTCGGCGAAAGAACCATCAGCATCTGGCGGCCTTCCATGCGCGGATAGGCTTCGACCTTGGCGATCTCGGCGACATTTTCCGCCACGCGCTGCAGCAGGTTCATGCCGAGCTGCTGGTGGCTGAGTTCGCGGCCGCGGAAGCGCAGGGTGATCTTCACCTTGTCGCCATCGCCGATGAAATCATGGACCTTCTTCATCTTCGTATCATAATCATGATCGTCGATGTTCGGACGCATCTTGATCTCTTTGAGTTCCTGCGTCTTCTGGGTCTTGCGGGCGATGTTCGCCTTCTTCTGGGCTTCGTACTTGAACTTGCCGATGTCCAGGAACTTACAGACTGGCGGATCGGCGTTGGGCGACACTTCGACCAGGTCCAGGCCAACGTCGGCGGCCTGCTCAATCGCCTCCTGCGTAAACATCACGCCCAAATTTTCGCCTTCGTCATCGATCACGCGCACCTTGGGCACGGTGATGAATTCGTTATACCGGGGGCCGGACTTCGGCGGCGGCGCCAGTGGGCGGCGCATCATCGGGGGACGTATAGCAGCTTCTCCTGAGTCTATTAAAACCGAGTGGCTCTTAGCGGCTTTTCTACAAAACCGAAAGGGGTGCGTGCCTCCGTCGTAACGGAATCACGCACCCTGTGGCATTGCTGCCTCAACCCATATCGGGTGCGCGACCTTCTTTTTCAAGGCGCGCAATCACTTCGCTCAGCGAAAGCATGGTCTGGCCATCCTTGCCCAGTTCGCGCAGCGCGACCGTGCCTTCTTCCGCCTCGCGCCGGCCGACGACCAGCAGGTTGGGCACCTTGCCCAGCGAATGTTCGCGTACCTTATAGTTGATCTTCTCGTTGCGCACGTCGGCTTCCGCGCGAATGCCAGCGGCGCGCAGCTTCTCGACCACGTCCAGTGCATACGTATCCGCATCCGACACGATCGTCGCGACCACCGCCTGCACCGGCGCCAGCCACAGCGGGAACTTGCCGGCATAATGTTCGATCAGGATGCCGATGAACCGCTCATAGCTGCCGAAGATCGCGCGGTGCAGCATCACCGGCCGATGACGCTCGCCATCCTCGGCAATGTAGGAAGCGTCCAGCCGCTCGGGCAGCACGCGGTCCGACTGGATCGTGCCGACCTGCCAGGTGCGGCCGATCGCGTCGGTCAGGTGCCATTCCAGCTTGGGCGCATAGAAGGCGCCTTCGCCGGGCAGTTCTTCCCAGCCATATTCGGGCGTGTTGAGGCCGGCGGCGGCGACCGCGTTGCGCAGTTCCTCTTCCGCCTTGTCCCACATTTCCTCGGTGCCGAAGCGCTTTTCCGGGCGCAGCGCCAGCTTGATCGAGTAGGTGAAGCCGAAATCCCGGTAGATCCGGTCGGCCAGCGCACAGAAGGCGCGCACTTCCTCGACGATCTGGTCCTCGCGGCAGAAGATATGGGCGTCGTCCTGGGTGAACTGGCGTACCCGCATCAGGCCATGCAGCGCGCCATGCGGCTCGTTGCGGTGGCAGCAGCCATTTTCGTAGAAGCGCAAGGGCAGGTCGCGATAGCTCTTGATCCCCTGCTTGAAGATCAGGATGTGCGCCGGGCAGTTCATCGGCTTCAGGGCCATCCAGTCGACATCGTCCGACACCAGCGGGCCTTCGTCCGCCACATTCGGCACTTCGTCGGGGATGACGAACATATTCTCGCGATATTTGCCCCAATGGCCGGACTGCTCCCACTGGCGCGCGTCCATCACCTGCGGGGTCTTCACCTCGCGATAGCCCGCATCGTCGATCGCGCGGCGCATATAGGCTTCCAGCTCGCGCCAGATCAGATAGCCCTTGGGGTGCCAGAAGACGCTGCCATGCGCTTCCTGCTGCAGGTGGAACAGGTCCATCTCCGCGCCCAGCTTGCGATGGTCGCGCTTGCCGGCCTCTTCCAGCCGCGTCAGATGCTCGTTGAGCTGCTTCTTGTTGAGCCAGCCGGTGCCATAGATGCGGCTCAGCATCGCGTTCTTCTGGTCGCCGCGCCAGTAAGCGCCCGACACGCGGGTCAGCTTGAACGCGGCCGGGTCCAGCTTGCCGGTGGAGGCCAGATGCGGGCCGCGGCACATGTCGTACCAGCCGTCACCACTATGATAGACGGTCAGTTCCTCGCCCTGCGGCAGCTCGGCGGCCCATTGCGCCTTGAACGTCTCGCCGGCCGCTTCCCACTGGGCGATCAGCGTGTCGCGGGCGATGACTTCGCGGCGCAGCGGCTTGTTGGCGGCGATGATCTTGCGCATCTCCGCCTCGATCGCGGGCAGGTCTTCCTCGGCAAAGGGGCGATCCTTGGGCGCGAAGTCATAATAGAAACCATCGTCGGTCGCCGGGCCGAAGGTGATCTGCGTGCCGGGGAACAGCGCCTGCACCGCTTCGGCCAGCACATGGGCGAAATCGTGGCGCGCCAGTTCCAGCGCGTCGGCCTCGTCCTTCGCCGTCACCAGCGCCAGCTGCGAATCCTGTTCCAGCGGGCGCATGATGTCGCGCAACTCGCCGTCGACCTTCGCAGCGATCGCCGCCTTGGCCAGGCCCGGCCCGATCGCCGCTGCAATATCCGCCGGGGTAGTGCCGGGCGCGACTTCACGCACGGAACCATCGGGCAGGGTGATCTTGAGCATGGCGGACACGGGGGGTCTTTCTGTGAAATGTTCAGGTTGCACGGCCCAAAAAGCCGCGCCTTCCCCATAAATGGGCGGTCTGCCCTGTCAATAGAAGCCCTCTTGCCAAGAGTCACCCATGGGCGCATGTTTTATGTGCTGATATATCATTATCAGCGCAGGAGGGACTTATGGCTTTGAGCTTTGCAAAATCCCGTGGCGCGCAGGATGACGCGCCGATGGGCGAGATGAACACGACGCCGCTGATCGACGTCATGCTCGTGCTGCTGATCATGTTCAT
The DNA here is from genome assembly GCF_003711185.1 of Sphingobium sp. LF-16. NCBI lineage: Bacteria > Pseudomonadati > Pseudomonadota > Alphaproteobacteria > Sphingomonadales > Sphingobiaceae > Sphingobium > Sphingobium sp. LF-16. The sequence continues at coordinate 4,563,022 of NZ_CP029335.1, forward strand.
CATCACCATCCCGATCCAGACCCACAGCGTGGGTATCAACCTGCCCCAGGCGCCGGTCGATACCAGCCTGCCCCAACCCGATCCGATCAAGAACAAGGTGACGATCGACGCATCGGGCGTGGTCCGCTGGAACGGCAATGCGGTCGATGCCCTGACGCTGCGCCGCTATCTCGCTCAGACGCTCGCCATGCCGGTCGAACCGGAACTGCAATTCCAGCCCGACGCCGCCGCCCGCTATCTGGTGGTCGACCAGACCCTGGCCGACATCCGCCGTTCCGGCGTCACCAAGCTCGGCTTTGTCGGCAATGAGCGCTATGGCCAGTTCTGACAAGGATACGCGATAAAATGTAAAGGTAAGTTGACTCGTTGCTTCCTGTTTCTGTAAAGGACGCTTGACCCTTTCAGAGCAGGAGGCACGAGTCATGATCGCCCCGGAACCCATTCACCCCTTTCCCTGGCGCATCTGCGCTGCCGCCGCGCTGTTCACGGTGCTGATGGTGGCCGCTGCCGTCGCCGCCAACATCTTCACCATCAGCGGCAACGGCAAATTGCCGCTGATGGTGCCGGGCCTGCTGGCGCTGGGCTGGCTGATCTGGGAAGCGATGCGGCTGGCGCGCGGCGTGCCCGGATCGGCGATCGCCCGCTATATCGGCCGGGTCGTGCCGCTGATGATCGCCAATATCGTCACCGTGGTCGCGGCCATCACCATCCAGCGCGAATGGCATCCGGCGGGCGTCCTGGCCGTGCTCGTCGCCTTGCTGCCGGCGCCGCCGCTGATCGGCTTCATCTGGGCGATGGGACGCCTTCTGGTGGAGGAGAGCGACGAATATCTGCGTATGGTCCATGCCCGGCGCGCGCTGATCGCGGCCGGTTTCATGCTGGTGATCACCACTGTCTGGGGCCTGCTCGAAGGTTCCGGCCTTGCCCCCCATGCGCCCGCCTATGCCGCCTTCATCCTGTGGAATTTGGGCCTGTTGCTGGCGCCGATCCTGCCCGGCGGCCGCGCATGAAGAACCGGCTCAAGATATTGCGGGCGGAGCGCGACTGGAACCAGAGCGATCTCGCCGCCCAGCTCGGCATCTCGCGCCAGAGCGTCAACGCGATCGAGACGGGCAAATATGACCCCTCGCTCCCGCTCGCCTTCCGCATCGCCGACCTGTTCGGTTTGAAGATCGAGGATATCTTCCTGCGCGACTGATTCAGGCGATCAGCAGCCGGGCTTCTGAGTCCATCTGTTGCAGGAAGGAGAGTGGGCCGCCGACCTCTACACCTTTGGGCAGGCTGTCGGCGGACAGCCCAGATAGTGCAAGGCCGCTCTGGCAGGCGATCATGGCGACGTCCATGTCCAGCGCTTCGTTCACCAATTCGGAGAGCGTAGGCAAGCCTGCCGCGTGGTGCGCATCATCCTGTGGTGCAGCCATTGGACGTGCTAATAGGCCCACGGCATCCAGTTGCAGGAACAGGCTGGCCTCGCCGCCCAATGCCGCCTGCGCCGTGGCCAGCACCAATGCGCCACGCAGCCGCTCCGCATCGGCCGTCATGACGACGATCCTCAGGGCGCGCACAGTTCCGCCGCACAGCCGGGGCAGGCCGGATCCTTGGGCACGCCCAGCGTGCGGAAACGCATCGCCAGCAGGTCCGCGATCAGCAACTGCCCCGCCATGTCGGTGCCGAACGGCACCAGCGCCCGGATCACCTCCAGCGCGGCCAGACTGCCCATCACCCCGGTCAGCGCGCCGATCACACCGGTTTCCGAACAATTGCGCTCGGGCGCATCGACCGGGCTGCCGACCAGGCAGCGATAACAGGGCTTGTCCGTCTCCCAGCCGCGATAGGTGGCGAGCTGCCCCTCGAACGGGCCGACCGCCGCCGACACCAGCGGCATGCGCAGCGCTTGCGCGGCATCGGCGACCACCAGCCGGGTGGCGAAACTGTCGCACCCGTCCAGCACGACATCGGCCTCGCGCAGCAGCATGGCGGCATTGTCCGCGTCGATCCGCGCATTGATCGGGATCAGCTTGATGTCGGGATTGATCCGGGCGACCGCCGCCATCGCCGCTTCCGCCTTGGGCGTGCCGATCTCGGCGGTGCCGAACAGCACCTGCCGCTGCAGATTGGACAGGGCGACGGCGTCATCGTCGATCACCCGGATCGTGCCGACGCCGGCGGCCGCCAGATAAAGAATGGCCGGGCTACCGATGCCGCCCGCGCCGATCACCGCCACATCGGCCGACAGCAGCCGCGCCTGGCCGGCGCCGCCAATTTCCTTCAGCACGATATGGCGCGCATAGCGCTCCAGTTGATCGTCGGTCAGCGTCACGAGGCGTCCGACCAGAGGAAGCGCACCTGCGAGCGCATCCAGACCGGTTCGTCGGTGCCGGTCTTGGGGAAGCTGCCCTTGAGCGTGCCGAGGATGCGCTTGCTCACGAATGTTTCGACATCCGGGCAGCGGACATTGACCGGCGCGATCTTCAGCGGCCGGCCCTGACCGTCGAGCAGGAACAGCACATCCAGTTCCAGCAGTTGCGAGCCTTCATAATTGACCGCGCCGCTGCACGATGCCTTGCGGTAGAGAGTGTGAACATTCTCCGACCATTTGGGCGACACCTTGCGACCCTGCCAGCCCTCGATCACCGGCACTTCGCTCAGATCCTGGGGCATGGCGGGCAGCGCCTGCGGTGTGGCGGCGGCAAGCATCAGCGAAAGCAGCGGGGTCATCATGATGGTCATACTCCCGTAGAACCGAAGCCGCCCATTCCGCGGACGGTATCGTCGAGCATATCGACCTCGACGAAGCTCGCAAGCTGAACCGGCGCAACCACCAGTTGTGCGATGCGATCGCCCCGCTTGATCGGGAAGGGATCGGCGCCATGGTTGATCAGCAGCACCTTGAGTTCACCGCGATAATCGGCGTCGATCGTGCCGGGAGCGTTGGGCAGGGTGATGCCATGCTTGAGCGCCAGGCCGGACCGCGGCCGCACCTGAATCTCATAGCCTTCGGGAATCGCCAGCGCGAAACCGGTCGCGACCGGATGGCGATCGCCGGGGTTGAGGGTGATCTCCTCGGCCGACACCACGTCCATGCCGGCGGCATGTGCGGTCGCATAGGCGGGGACGGGCAGGCCCTCGCCATTGGGCAGGCGCATGAGTTGAATATCAATCGGCGGCAGCGGAGAGGGCATTGGCAACCTTTTCGATGAGTTTGGTGGCGACATCGCTCTTGGCCATGGCGGCCCAGCTTTCGATGCCGGTGGATGTGACGATCTGGACGCTGTTGCTGTCGCCGCCCATGACGTCGCCCGACACATCATTGGCGACGATCCAGTCGGCGCCCTTGCGGGCCAGCTTGGCCTGCGCATGTTCGGCGATCTTCTGCGTCTCGGCGGCAAAGCCGATCAGCAGGCGGGGGCGGCGGGCATGATGGCCCAGCGTCGCCAATATGTCGGGATTCTCGACCAGGGCGAGCGGCGCGGGCTGGCCGGAGCCATCCTTCTTCAGTTTCTGCTCGGCCGCGTCGGCGGTGCGCCAGTCGGCAACGGCCGCGACCATGATCGCGGCATCGGCGGGCAGCGCGCCCTCGACCGCCGCCAGCATCTCGCGCGCGGTCTCGACATCGATGCGGGTGACCCTGGCAGGTGTTGGCAGATGGACTGGGCCGGCCACCAAAGTCACCTTCGCCCCAGCGCGGGCGGCAGCGGCGGCGATGGCAAAGCCCTGCTTGCCCGAAGACCGATTGGCGATGTAGCGCACCGGATCGATCGGCTCATGCGTCGGCCCGGCAGTCACCAATATATGGCGCCCGGCCAGCGGCTCATCCGCGCCCGCGAAATCAGGTTGGCCCGCCAGCGGATCGGGCAGGGGGGCGGCGGCCAGAAGGCGCCCGATCTCCGCTGCGATCGCTTCGGGCTCGGGCAGCCGGCCCTTGCCATATTCGCCGCAGGCCATCTCGCCATCGTCGGGCGTCATGATGCGGACGCCATCGGCATGGAGCTGCGCCAAGTTCCGCTGCGTCGCCTTGTGGTGCCACATGCGCACATTCATCGCCGGCACTGCCAGCACCGGCTTGTCGGTGGCAAGCAGGATGGTGGTGGCCAGATCATCGGCGATGCCCGCCGCCATCTTGGCGAGGATATTGGCGGTGGCCGGTGCGACGACGATCAGGTCTGCCTGCCGCGACAGCTGGATATGGCCGATCTCGCGCTCTTCCTTGAGGTCGAACATGTCGCCATAGACATGATCCTCGGTCAGCACGCCCAGGCTCAGCGGCGTGACGAACTGCTGCGCGCTTTCGGTCAGCACCGCCCGCACGGCGATGCCGCGCCGGCGCAACTGGCGCACCAGTTCCAGCGACTTATAGGCCGCAATGCCGCCGGAGACGATGAGAAGGACACGCTGGGTCATATGTCTTCCTTGCCCGTTGGCCGCGCATGAATCAATCGTCGCACCGGCCGGCATTCATGATAGGATGCGTCTTCCATTTTCGTCTCTGGGGGCTGGGATGATGGGCGGACGGCTGTTGACGATGGCGGTGATGCTGGGGCTGGCGGGTTGCAACAGCGCGCCGATGCAGGGCGAGAGCGCATCGTCCGATGTCGAAAATGCGGCGGCCCCCATGCCCGGAGCGATCCCCGAAGATGCGCTCGACAATGCGATGAACGCGGCCGACATCATGCCCGGCAATGCCGTCAGTCCGGATACTGGCGGCCCCGTTTATGGCGGCGGATCGGTTGAGCCGGGCAATGCGGCTGGTGGTACGGCGGATGATCCCTGGTGCCCCGCCGCGCGCGCAGCCATGCCAGCCGCGCGCTGCGCGGCACTCGCCGCCCAGCGTGATTCGTTGGAGCAAGGGGTTGCCGCCTTCAATCCACCGCGCATGATGATGCGCGGTGCTGCCACCCGAGTCGTGCTGGCCATAGGCGCGCAGGCTGAACGGAGCGAGACGATACGCGCTGCCGGCGGCCGTCCGGCCGATGTTCAGGTGTCCCCGATCCGTATCGGTCGCTACATGCGCGCCGCGCTTAGCGGCAGCGCCTTTGATATCGTGCCGATCGGCGATCCTCAGCGCGATCTGGGGATGAGCGGCAGCGAACAATGGGAATGGGATGTCACCCCGACCCGCGCGGGCGATCAGACATTGCAGGTTCGGATCGAGACTTTCGCCCAGGATGGGGAGGGCCATGCGACCCGGCTCAAACTCTATCAGAGCGCGCCGATCGCAGTCAGCGTCCATGTCACCGACCGGGAAGTCCGGGCCGAGAAGATTCAGACCGCCAAGGACGATATCAAGGATACGACTGGCCTGCTCGAAAGCCTGCGCGGATGGCTGTTGGCGCTAGCAGGCGTCATTGTTGCGGCTTCGCTGGTGGTGTGGCGTATGCGCGGCTTTGGCAAGAGGCCGGACGACGACAAGAATGATCCGTCCGGCTCTTAACCCTGTGACTTCATAGGAAAGTCGTGGCCGCGGCCATCGCCCCGGCGCCGATCGCCGCGGCCAGCAGCGCGATCAGCCCATAGCGCCAGCCGCCGCCCACCTGGATCAACTTTACGTCGCCCAGCGGGAGCGGTGGCGGGGCACCGCCCTTTTCGGGGAAGGCATCCTCGATCCGGCGGACCAGTGCTGGCAGCCGCTGGATCAGGCGCCAATTCTCGATCAGCGCATCGGCCGCCTTGGCTTCCGGCCCCAATTCGGTGCGCAGCCATTCCTTCACATAGGGGCCGCTCGTCTCCCACATGTTGATTTCGGGATCGAGCTGATGCGCGACGCCCTCGACCATCACCATCGTCTTCTGCAGCAGCAGCAGATGCGGCTGGGTCTGCATGTCGAAATCGCGGGTGATGGCGAACAGGCCGTCCAGCATGCCGCCGACCGACAGTTCGCTGGCCGGCTTGCCGCGCATCGGCTCGCCCACGGCGCGCAAGGCGGTGGCGAACTCGTCGACATTATGATGGCCGGGCACATATTGCGCCTCGAAATGGATTTCGGCGACGCGTTTGTAGTTGCCGGTGATCAGGCCATAGAGAATCTCGGCCAGCCACATGCGCGCGCGCCGATCGATCCGCCCCATGATGCCGAAATCGATCGCGACGATGTCGCCATTGCCCTTCACGAACAAATTGCCCTGATGCATGTCCGCGTGGAAGAAACCCTCGGCGATCGCCTGGCGCAGGAAGGCGTTGACCAGCCGCGCGGCGATGTCCTTGAGGTCATGGCCGGCGGCGATCAGCGCATCGCGATCGGAGATCTTGATGCCGTCGATCCACTCCATCGTCATGACCTTGCCGGTCGTGCGATCCCAGTCGATGGCGGGAATGCGATAGCCCGGCATCGCTTCCATCGCCTCGGCCAGTTCCGATGCCGATGCCGCCTCGCGCCGCAGGTCCAGCTCCCGCGCGGTCCAGCGCTTCATATTGGCGATCACCAGACGCGGACGCAGGCGGGCCACTTCGCCGCCCAGCATCTCGACATGGGCGGCGGCCCATTCATAGGTCTGGATGTCGCGGTTGAACTGATCGATCACGCCGGGGCGGATCACCTTGACCGCCACGTCGCGGCCATCGGTGGTGACGGCGCGATGCACCTGTGCGATCGATGCGGCGCCGACCGGTGTCTCGTCGAAGTGGGCATAGACCTGCTCCAGCGGCCGGCCGAAGCTCTGCTCGATCTGGGCGCGGATCGTCTCGAACGGCACCGGGGGCAGGGCGTCCTGTAAGCGCAGCAGGTCGTTCGCCGCCTCCTCGCCGACCAGGTCGGGGCGGGTCGCCAGCGTCTGGCCCAGCTTGATCGCGGCCGGGCCGATCGACTGGAACGCGTCGGCATAGCGTGGCTGCTTGGGCACGCGCGCGCCGAAGCGGGCCAGGCGGACCAGCCGGCGCACCGGCGTCGGCGTCAGCGGATCGCGTTCTATGCCAGTGAGGGCGCCATGGCGTGCAAGTGTCCGGCCCCATTTCAGGAGCCGCCAGATATGAGTCGCGTGGGTGGTCATGCGGGCGTCAGATCTTCCAGCCCGAATGAATCGCCACCAGTCCGCCCAGGATCGGCTCGACCTTGGTGTTCACGAAGCCGGCATCGCGGATCATGCCCTCGAACTTGGGCATGGGCGGGAAGCGGCGGATCGATTCGATCAGATAGCGATAGCTGTCGGCATCATTGGCGAACAGCTTGCCCAACTGCGGCACCAGCTTGTGCGAATAGCTGTCATAGACATCGGAAAAGCCCGGCCAGGTGGTGGTCGAAAATTCCAGGCAGAAGAAACGGCCGCCAAACTTCAGCACGCGGTGCGCCTCACGCAGCGCCATGTCGATATGGGTGACGTTCCGGATGCCGAAGGCGATCGTATAGGCGTCGAACTCCCGGTCGCCAAAGGTCAGCGTTTCGGCATTCTGCTCCGACCAGATCAGGCCCTCATAGCCCTTCTTCTGTGCCCGTTCGACGCCCACGGCCAGCATCTCGGGGTTGATGTCGGACACGGTGATATGCGCGCCCAGCTTGTGCATGCGAAAGGCGATGTCACCGGTGCCGCCGGCCATGTCCAATATCTGTTCGCCCGGCTGCGGCTTCACGCGCTTGACGAACTGATCCTTCCACAACCGATGGGCGCCGCCCGACATGGCGTCGTTCATCAGGTCATATTTGGCGGCGACATTGGAAAATACGGCGCGGACCATGCCGGCCTTCTCGGCGGCATCGACGTCGCGATAGCCGAAGGATGCTGTTTCGCTCATGCGGTTCGCTCTAGAGCCTGATCGTGCCAGATGGAAGCGCTATGCGCGCTTACGCGATGCGGCGAATCCCGCTCTTGTATGATTGCGCAGTTTCAGCGCCAATCCGGCGCGAAGGCATGGGTTGGGAGTTGGGCGTAAACGCCCCTGTCGCTCCGCTATCCGGCATCCTACATAGGGACCATGCCAGAGCTTCCCGAAGTCGAAACCACCGTTTCCGGCCTGCGATCCGTCCTGCAGGGCGCGACCCTCACACGGGTCGAGCCACGCCGCGCCGATCTGCGCTTCCCGATTCCGGTGGACCTGCGTCAGCGTATGACCGGCGCCACCGTCACGGGACTGTCGCGCCGGGCCAAATATGGCCTCATCGAAACCGATCGCGGCGACATGATGATTTTCCACCTCGGCATGTCGGGGCGATGGCGAATCGATCCGGCGGAAATCGGGGCGCATGACCATCTGTTGCTGGAGACGGGCAACGGGCATCTTCTCTCGCTCAACGACCCGCGCCGCTTCGGCTCGCTGGATCTGGTGCGCAGTGACGCCTGGCAGGGCTATGCCCCCTTCACCCGCATGGGGCCGGAGCCATTGGGGCCGGATTTCGACGCGGCCTATCTGGCGAAGGTGCTGGATGGCAAGGCGACGTCGATCAAGGCGGCGCTGCTCGACCAGCGCATCGTCGCGGGGCTGGGCAATATCTATGTATGCGAAGCGCTGAACATGGCGGGCATCGCCCCGACTCGAGCGGCAGGGCGCATATCGAAGCCCCGACTCACTTTGCTGGTAGAAGCGATTCGTACCGTTCTGTCCGCCGCCATCGTCGCCGGCGGTTCCACCCTGCGCGATTATGCGCGGCCGGATGGCGAATTGGGCTATTTCTCCAATCAATGGCGAGTCTATGGGCGCGAAGGGCAGATTTGTCCCTGTGGCGGCACCGTGCAACGCCGAGTCGATGGGGGGCGATCGACCTTCCATTGCCCCAAATGCCAGAAATAGCGGGGGGCTCGCTGGTTGACGACACCCCGGAACAGCTGTAAGGGGCGCACCTTCACGAGGCTGGTTGGCGAATCCGACGGGCCTCTTCCCGAGATTTGATGAGAACCGAGGAATAGAATGGCCAATACGCCGCAAGCCAAGAAGCGCATCCGTCGCAATGAGCGTCGCGCCGCGATCAATGGCGCCCGCATCAGCCGGATCCGCACCCTGGTGAAGAAGGTGGAAGCCGCCATCCTCGCCGGTGACAAGGATGCTGCTGCGACCGCGCTTCAGACTGTCCAGCCCGAACTGGCCCGCGGCGTTGCCCGTGGCGTTTTGCACAAGAACACCGCCGCTCGTAAGTTCGGTCGCCTGACCAAGGCCGTCGGCGCGATCGCCTAAGCCTTACGTTAAGCTACCCGCTTATCTGAAAAGCCCGCTCCGGATCGCCGGAGCGGGCTTTTTCTGCTGGAGTCACGGAATAGTCATTTCCCTGACCCGCGAATTTCTCACGATTCGAGCCGGATCGTCAGAATCGCTGCCAAGTAATTCACTGAAAAATAGCCATAATTTGTGAATCTGCAGTTTTCCGCGGGATTCCCGAGTCAACGTCTTTATTTCAGTTTTTTGAAGCGACCCGCCCTTGATCCGGCGAAGCGGCCCTGTCTATTTTGATCCTCCGGCCGCTGATCGAATCACTTCCTGGCGGTCGTCATAATGTCAGTCGATGTATCAGACTCGGAAAGGCGGGGGCGCTTTTCCGAACCATCTTGTTGCGTCCGATAGTCGTGCCCTCAGGGGCATTTTTGTTGGTATTTTGGGGGCAGCATTCA